>NZ_JAPPUY010000009.1 GCF_026712245.1 Roseateles hydrophilus | reverse complement strand
GACAACGTCGGCATCACCGTGAAGCTGATCGCTCCGATCGCGATGGAAACCGGTCTGCGCTTCGCCATCCGTGAAGGTGGCCGCACCGTCGGTTCGGGCGTCGTTGCCACGATCCTCGAGTAAGTTTTTGAAGGCCACAGGGGCATAGCTCAATTGGCAGAGCGTCGGTCTCCAAAACCGAAGGTTGGGGGTTCGAGACCCTCTGCCCCTGCCACCCGCCACTGATCACGGCGGTTGGTTTCCTGGCTAGTCAAGCATCGGCCCGCGAGAGTGATCTCGGCGGGCCTTGCTGCTGATGGCTACAAGCCGTCGTAGCGTCTGAACAGTCGCCCGAAGGCGGCGCGTGAAAGTGAACTGATGGCGAATCCTCCCCAAGTCGAGACCGTGACCAGCGGCGCTGACAAGGCCAAGCTGGCTGTTGCGGTGCTGTTGCTGATCGGCGCGCTGGTGGCTTACTACGGCTTGTCCAAGCAGGGCGCGCTGGCCCAGTGGGGCGCGTTGATCGCACTGCTGGCGGCGGGTGTGGCAACGTTCTTCACGTCTGAGCATGGCAAGGCTTTGATTGCCTACGGCCGGGACTCGGTCCGCGAAGTGAAGAAGGTGGTCTGGCCGACTCGCAAAGAGGCGGGGCAGATGACCCTCTATGTGTTTATCTTCGTCGTCGTCATGGCCCTATTCCTGTGGATGACTGACAAGACGCTGGAGTGGGTGCTGTACGACCTGATCCTGGGCTGGAAGCGCTGAGAAGGAACGAGATGAGCGAAGAACAAAACGTCGCTGCGGCCGAGGCGCCCGCTGGCCTGCCCAAGCGCTGGTATGTCGTCCATGCTTATTCGGGCATGGAGAAGGCTGTCGAGCGCAACCTGCGTGAGCGCATTGATCGTGCAGCCATGCAAGACAAGTTCGGCCGCATCCTTGTGCCGACCGAAGAAGTCGTTGAACTGAAGAACGGCAAGAAGGCCGTCACCGAGCGCCGCTTCTTCCCGGGCTACGTGCTGGTCGAGATGTTCATGGACGACGAGTCCTGGCACCTGGTGAAGCACACGTCCAAGGTGACGGGCTTCGTCGGCGGTGCCAAGAACCGCCCGGCCCCGATCTCGGAAGCCGAGGTCATGAAGATCGTCAACCAAATGCAGGAAGGCGTCGAGAAGCCGCGGCCCAAGGTCGAGTGGATGGTCGGCGAAGTCGTGCGAGTCAAGGAAGGCCCCTTCACCGACTTCAACGGCTCGGTGGAAGAGGTCAACTACGACAAGTCCAAGGTCCGTGTGTCGGTCACGATCTTCGGCCGTGCCACGCCGGTGGAGCTGGACTTCGCGCAGGTCGAAAAGGTCTGACGCGCTAGAATCGTGGGCTTTGGTTGGCGCGCCCTGAGCACCAGCCCGTGACCAGTCTGCAACGAGAGGCGGACAAGAGGAGCAAAGGTAAGGTGCTGAATCCCAGATTCAGCCCGAGTCCGATGCGCTAGTACTCAGGTGTTCAGGCTTGCCGCCCGGGCACTGTTTGGAGAAAACATGGCAAAGAAGATTATCGGCTTCATCAAGCTGCAAATCCCGGCCGGCAAGGCGAACCCTTCGCCGCCGGTGGGTCCCGCGCTGGGTCAGCGTGGCCTGAACATCATGGAGTTCTGCAAGGCGTTCAACGCCCAGACGTCCGGCGCCGGCTTTGAGCCGGGCATGAAGCTGCCGGTGGTCATCACCGCCTTCGCCGACAAGAGCTTCACCTTCGTCATCAAGTCGCCCCCGGCGACCGTGCTGCTGAAGAAGGCCGCCAAGATCGAGAAGGGCTCGCAGCGCCCCCACCTGGACAAGGTCGGTAAGCTGACCCGCGCCCAGCTGGAAGAGATCGCCAAGATCAAGACCAAGGACCTGACGGCTGCCAGCATCGACGCTGCGGTCAAGACCATCGCCGGCTCCGCCCGCTCGATGGGCATCATCGTGGAAGGGGTTTGAACATGGCCAAGCTCACCAAGAAGCAAAAGGCACTGGCTGGCAAGGTTGAGTCGACCAAGCTGTACGGCCTGACGGAAGCCCTGGACCTGGTCAAGAGCCTGGCTTCGGCCAAGTTCGATGAATCCATCGACGTTGCCGTGCAACTCGGCATCGACGCGAAGAAGTCGGATCAGGTCGTGCGTGGCGCCGTCGTGCTGCCCAACGGCACCGGCAAGACCAAGCGCGTCGCCGTGTTCGCGCAAGGTGCCAAGGCTGAAGAAGCGCGCGCCGCCGGCGCCGACGTCGTCGGCATGGAAGACCTGGCTGAGCGCGTCAAGGCGGGCGACATGCCCTTCGACGTGGTCATCGCCTCGCCGGACACGATGCGTGTTGTCGGTACCCTGGGTCAGATCCTGGGCCCGCGCGGCCTGATGCCTAACCCCAAGGTTGGCACCGTGACCCCGGATGTCGCCACCGCCGTCAAGAACGCCAAGGCTGGCCAGGTCCAGTTCCGCGTTGACAAGGCTGGCATCATCCACGGCACCCTCGGCCGTCGCTCGTTCGACACCGACAAGCTGGAAGGTAACCTGCGCGCGCTGATCGAGGCCCTGAACAAGGCCAAGCCGGCGTCGAGCAAGGGCATCTACCTGCGCAAGGTGGCCGTGTCCTCGACGATGGGCGTCGGCGCCCGCGTCGAAATCGCGTCGATCAACGCCCAGGCCACCGCCGCCTGAGCTTGACCCGACCCCAGGGTCGGGGCGAAGAATCTGCGCGGGGCGAGTCTGGCCCCGGGCAACAAAGATTGGTGGGGCGCTGCATTCGGTTCGCCGGAGCGGCGCGTCATCCAAGACCGCTGGTGGAGACCCCTTAAATCGAAGTCGCCGATCCGTCGGTGATCGAGAACCAGCGCAGATGGCGGTCCCGCTGACAGGATTTTGTTCCTGACAGATGGTCGCTGAATCCCTGGCGCTCTCGAGGCCGCAAGGCCGAGGGAGCAAATGTGAGGAGTAGACCTTGAGTCTCAATCGCAACGAGAAGGCAGCCGTTGTCTCCGACGTCGCAGCGCAAGCAGCGAAGTCGCAGACCCTGGCGCTGGCCGAGTACCGTGGCCTCACCGTGGAAGCCTTGAACAAGCTGCGCGTCGACGCGCGTGCCAAGGGTGTCTATCTTCACGTGCTGAAGAACACCCTGGCCCGTCGCGCTGTCGCCGGCACCCCGTTCGAAGCGGCTGCGGAGAGCATGGTCGGTCCGCTGATCTACGGCTTTTCGGAAGATGCTGTCGCGGCTGCCAAAGTCATCGCTGACTTTGCCAAGACCAACGACAAGCTCGTCATCAAGGGCGGTGCCTACGGCGGCAAGGCTCTGGACGTCAACGGCGTGAAGGCGCTGGCGGCTGTCCCGAGCAAGGAAGTGCTGCTGTCGCAAATCGCTGGCCTGCTCAAGTCGCCGGTGCAGCGCACCGCGGCCGTGCTGGCTGCCCTGGCCCAACAGCGTGGTGGTGGCGCCGAAGCCCCCGCCGAAGCCGCTGCGGCCTGATCGACGAACACCGCGTACACACGCAACCCATCTGTTATTTAGGAACACATCATGGCATTCGATAAAGACGCTTTCCTGACCGCCCTGGACAGCATGACCGTCCTGGAACTGAACGACCTGGTCAAGGCAATTGAAGAGAAGTTCGGCGTGTCCGCCGCTTCGATGGCTGCTCCGGCCGCCGGTGGCGCTGCTGGCGGCGCTGCTGCTGCTGCTGAAGAGAAGACCGAGTTCAACGTCGTGCTGACCGACGCTGGCGCCCAGAAGGTCGGCGTCATCAAGGCCGTCCGTGAAATCACGGGCCTGGGTCTGAAGGAAGCCAAGGACCTGGTCGACGGCGCTCCGAAGAACGTCAAGGAAGGCATCTCCAAGGCCGACGCCGAAGCCGCTGTCAAGAAGCTGGTCGAAGCCGGCGCCAAGGCCGAGATGAGGTAATCAAGTCGACGGGCTGGTCCCGTCGATCGAATCCGGTTTGCCGGATTCAAGCAAAGGGGTGGCCTTCGGGCTTCCCCTTTTTCGTCTTTGCGGGTTTGTCCCGTGGAGAACAGCTGAAAGAACCGCGCGCGGTATGATGCGCGGTTCTTTCACGTGTTCTCTGATCCGACTGCAGAGAACCAGTTTGGTCGGACTCTGGTGCAACGCCAGGGTTGTCCGCCAGCGGTTGGTAGTGGCCAACCACCAAGCTAGGCAGCCGCCCGTCTGTGGGCGCGTGAGCCAGCCAGTCGCCGACGCGGTGCGTCCCACGGCCGGGGACGCACTCGACACGGAGTGTTTATGGCGCAAGCAACCCCCTACAGCTATACCGAGCGCAAGCGGATCCGCAAGAGCTTCGGCAAGCGCGAGAGCGTTCTCAACGTTCCCTATCTGCTCACGATGCAGAAGGACAGCTACGTGGCCTTCCTGCAGAAGGATGTGCCCCCCGCCAAGCGCAAGCCTGAGGGCTTGCAGGCGGCGTTCCTTTCGGCGTTCCCGATTGTTTCGCACAACGGTTTCGTCGAGATGAAGTTCCTCGAGTTCAACATCGCCAAGCCGCCGTTTGACACCCGTGAGTGCCAGCAGCGTGGGTTGACCTATGCGGCCGCCGTGCGTGCGCGTCTGCAGATGATCATCTATGACCGTGAGTCGCCCCAAGCGAAGACGGTCAAGGAAATCAAGGAACAAGAGGTCTACATGGGCGAAGTGCCCCTGATGACCGACTACGGTTCCTTCATCGTCAACGGTACCGAGCGCGTCATCGTGTCGCAGCTGCACCGTTCGCCGGGCGTGTTCTTCGAGCACGACAAGGGCAAGACGCATTCGTCGGGCAAGCTGCTGTTCAGCGCCCGCATCATTCCCTACCGCGGCTCCTGGCTGGACTTCGAGTTCGACCCGAAGGACATCCTGTACTTCCGTGTCGACCGTCGCCGCAAGATGCCGGTCACGATCCTGCTCAAGGCCATCGGCCTGAACCCTGAGCAGATCCTGGCGCACTTCTTCGTGTTCGACAACTTCCGCCTGATGGACGTCGGCGCGCAGCTCGAGTTCGTCGCCGACCGTCTGAAGGGCGAAGTCGCCCGCTTCGACATCGTCGACAAGAGCGGCGCCGTCATCGTCGAGAAGGACAAGCGCATCACCGCGCGTCACGTGCGCCAGCTGGAGCAGTCCGGCACGCAGCACATCTCGGTGCCGGAAGACTTCCTGGTCGGCCGCGTGCTGGCCAAGAACATGATCGACGCCGACACGGGTGAGATCATCGCCAAGGCCAATGACGAGCTGACCGATGCGCTGCTGAAGAAGCTGCGCGCTGCTGGCGTCAAGGAAGTCCAGTGCCTGTTCACGAACGAGCTGGACGAAGGCGCCTACATCTCGCAGACGCTGGCGTCTGACGAGACGGCCGACCAACTGGCTGCCCGCGTCGCCATCTACCGCATGATGCGCCCCGGCGAGCCGCCGACGGAAGATGCCGTCGAGGCCCTGTTCAACCGCCTGTTCTACAGCACCGATACCTACGACCTGAGCCGTGTCGGCCGCATGAAGTTCAACGCGCGTGTCGGCCGTGACACGCCCGAAGGCGCGATGAACCTGTCCAACGAGGACATCCTTGACGTCGTCAAGATCCTCGTCGAGCTGCGCAATGGCCGTGGCGAAGTGGACGACATCGACCACCTGGGCAACCGCCGCGTGCGCTGCGTGGGCGAACTGGCCGAGAACCAGTACCGCTCGGGCCTGGCTCGCATCGAGAAGGCCGTCAAGGAGCGTCTGGGCCAGGCCGAGACCGAAGCCCTGATGCCGCACGACCTGATCAACTCCAAGCCGATCTCCGCGGCGCTGAAGGAGTTCTTCGGTGCGTCGCAGCTGTCGCAGTTCATGGACCAGACCAACCCGCTGTCGGAAATCACGCACAAGCGCCGTGTTTCCGCCCTGGGCCCGGGCGGTCTGACCCGCGAGCGCGCCGGCTTCGAAGTGCGCGACGTGCACCCGACCCACTACGGCCGCGTCTGCCCGATCGAAACGCCGGAAGGCCCGAACATCGGCCTGATCAACTCGCTGGCGCTGTACGCCCAGCTGAACGAGTACGGCTTCCTGGAGACGCCCTACCGTCGCGTGGTGGACGGCAAGGTGACCGACCAGATCGACTACCTGTCCGCTATCGAGGAAGGCAAGTACGTCATCGCTCAGGCCAACGCGACGCTGAATGCCGGCGGCGAGCTGACCGACGAACTGGTGTCGGCCCGTGAAAACGGCGAGTCGGTGCTGACCTCGCCCGAGCGCATCCAGTACATGGACGTGGCGCCGACGCAGATCGTGTCGGTCGCGGCTTCGCTCGTGCCCTTCCTGGAGCACGACGACGCGAACCGCGCACTGATGGGCGCCAACATGCAGCGTCAGGCGGTGCCGACCCTGCGCCCCGAAAAGGCGCTGGTGGGCACGGGCGTCGAGCGCGTGGCGGCCAAGGACTCCGGCACCGTTGTGGCCGCTCGCCGTGGCGGCGTGGTCGACTACGTGGACACGAACCGCATCGTGATCCGCGTGAACGACAACGAGACCGTGGCTGGCGAAGTCGGCGTCGACATCTACAACCTGATCAAGTACCAGCGTTCCAACCAGAACACCAACATCCACCAGCGCCCGATCGTGCGCCGTGGCGACAAGGTGGCGGCCGAGGACATCATTGCCGACGGCGCTTCCACCGACATCGGTGAACTGGCTCTGGGCCAGAACATGCTGGTCGCGTTCATGCCGTGGAACGGCTACAACTTCGAGGACTCGATCCTCATCAGCGAACGCGTCATCGCCGAAGACCGCTACACCTCGATCCACATCGAGGAGCTGGTCGTCAACGCGCGTGACACCAAGCTGGGTTCGGAAGAAATCACCCGCGACATCCCCAACCTGTCCGAGCAGCAACTGGGCCGCCTGGACGAGTCGGGCATCGTCTACATCGGTGCCGAAGTGAACCCGGGCGACGTGCTGGTCGGCAAGGTCACGCCGAAGGGCGAGACCACGCTGACGCCGGAAGAAAAGCTGCTGCGCGCCATCTTCGGCGAGAAGGCTTCGGACGTGAAGGACACGTCGCTGCGTGTCGACCAAGGCACGAGCGGCACCGTCATCGACGTGCAGGTCTTCACCCGTGAAGGCATCCAGCGCGACAAGCGTGCCCAGCAGATCATCGACGACGAGCTGAAGCGCTACCGCCTGGACCTGAACGACCAGCTGCGCATCGTCGAGGCCGACGCCTTCGACCGTATCGAGAAGCTGCTGGTGGGCCGCGTGGCCAACGGCGGCCCGCAGAAGATCGCCAAGGGCACGGTCATCAGCAAGGACTACCTGGCCTCGGTCGAGAAGTTCCACTGGTTCGACATCCGCCCGGCCGAAGAAGATGTGGCCAACCAGCTCGAGTCCATCAAGAACGCGCTGGACCAGACCCGCCACAGCTTCGACCTGTCCTTCGAAGAGAAGCGCAAGAAGCTGACGCAGGGCGACGAGCTGCCCGCGGGCGTGCTGAAGATGGTCAAGGTCTACTTGGCCGTCAAGCGCCGCCTGCAGCCTGGCGACAAGATGGCCGGCCGTCACGGCAACAAGGGTGTGGTGTCCAAGGTCACGCCGATCGAAGACATGCCCTACATGGCCGACGGCACGCCTGCCGACATCGTGCTGAACCCGCTGGGCGTTCCGTCGCGCATGAACGTGGGCCAGGTGCTGGAAGTGCACCTGGGCTGGGCCGGCAAGGGCATCGGTCAACGCATCGGTGACATGCTGCAGCAACAGGCCAAGGTGGCCGAACTGCGCAAGTTCTTCGACGAGCTCTACAACCAGAGCGGCGGCAAGACCGAGAACATCGACGAGCTGTCCGACGCCGAAGTGCTGGAGATGGCCGCCAACCTCGCCAAGGGCGTGCCCTTTGCGACGCCGGTCTTCGACGGTGCCAAGGAAGAAGAGATCCGCGCCATGCTGCGCTTGGCCTACCCGGACGACATCGCTGCGAAGAAGGGCCTCACCGAGACCCGCACGCAGGCCTGGCTGTGCGACGGCCGCACCGGCGAGCAGTTCGAGCGCCCGGTGACCGTGGGCTACATGCACGTGCTGAAGCTGCACCACCTGGTGGACGACAAGATGCACGCCCGTTCGACCGGCCCGTACTCGCTCGTCACGCAGCAGCCGCTGGGTGGTAAGGCGCAGTTCGGCGGCCAGCGTTTCGGTGAGATGGAAGTCTGGGCGCTGGAAGCCTACGGCGCCTCGTACATCCTGCAGGAAATGCTGACGGTCAAGTCCGACGACGTGAACGGCCGGACCAAGGTCTATGAGTCCATCGTGAAGGGCGAGCACGCCATCGAGGCCGGCATGCCGGAATCGTTCAACGTGCTGGTCAAGGAAATCCGCTCGCTCGGTATCGACATCGAGCTCGAGCGCAACTAAGGAAGGAAAAGGAAGACACCATGAAGGGACTACTCGACCTTTTCAAGCAATTCACCCCGGATGAGCATTTCGATGCCATCAAGATCGGCCTGGCATCTCCGGAGAAGATCCGCAGCTGGTCGTTCGGCGAGGTGAAGAAGCCCGAGACCATCAACTACCGCACCTTCAAGCCGGAGCGTGACGGCCTGTTCTGCGCCAAGATCTTTGGCCCGATCAAGGACTACGAGTGCCTGTGCGGCAAGTACAAGCGCCTGAAGCACCGCGGCGTCATCTGCGAGAAGTGCGGCGTTGAAGTCACGCAGACCAAGGTTCGCCGTGACCGCATGGGTCACATCGACCTTGCGGCGCCCTGCGCGCACATCTGGTTCCTGAAGAGCCTGCCGTCGCGTCTGGGCCTGGTGCTTGACATGACGCTGCGCGACATCGAGCGCGTGCTGTACTTCGAAGCCTACGTCGTCGTCGACCCGGGCATGACGCCGCTGAAGAAGTTCTCGATCATGAGCGAGGACGACTACGACGCCAAGCGCGTCGAGTACGGTGACGAGTTCATCGCGCTGATGGGTGCCGAGGGCGTCAAGAAGCTGCTGGAGGACATGGATCTCGATATCGAGATCGACAAGCTCCGCAACGACATGACCGGCTCGGAGCTCAAGGTCAAGAAGAACTCCAAGCGTCTGAAGGTCATGGAGGCCTTCAAGAAGTCCGGCATCAAGCCGAACTGGATGGTCATGGACGTGCTGCCCGTGCTGCCGCCGGACCTGCGTCCGCTGGTGCCGCTGGACGGCGGCCGCTTCGCGACCTCCGACCTGAACGACCTCTACCGTCGCGTCATCAACCGCAACAACCGCCTGGCCCGTCTGCTGGAGCTGAAGGCCCCTGAGATCATCGTGCGCAACGAAAAGCGCATGCTGCAGGAAGCCGTCGACTCGCTGCTGGACAACGGCCGCCGCGGCAAGGCGATGACCGGCGCGAACAAGCGTGCCCTCAAGTCGCTGGCCGACATGATCAAGGGCAAGAGCGGTCGCTTCCGTCAGAACCTGCTGGGCAAGCGCGTCGACTACTCCGGTCGTTCCGTGATTACCGTGGGCCCGACGCTCAAGCTGCACCAGTGCGGCCTGCCCAAGCTGATGGCGCTGGAGCTGTTCAAGCCCTTCATCTTCAGCCGTCTCGAAGCCATGGGCATCGCGACGACCATCAAGGCCGCGAAGAAGGAAGTCGAATCCGGCACGCCCGTGGTCTGGGACATCCTCGAAGAGGTCATCAAGGAGCACCCGGTTCTGCTGAACCGCGCCCCGACGCTGCACCGCCTGGGCATCCAGGCCTTCGAGCCCGTGCTGATCGAAGGCAAGGCCATCCAGCTGCACCCGCTCGTCTGCTCGGCCTTCAACGCCGACTTCGACGGTGACCAGATGGCCGTCCACGTGCCGCTGTCCATCGAAGCGCAGATGGAAGCCCGCACGCTGATGCTGGCGTCCAACAACGTGCTGTTCCCGGCGTCCGGCGAGCCCTCCATCGTGCCGTCGCAAGACGTGGTGCTGGGTCTGTACTACGCCACCCGCGAGCGCACCAACGGCAAGGGCGAAGGTCTGGTCTTCTCGGACATCCCCGAAGTGATCCGCGCGCTGGAGAACGGCGTCGTCGAGATCACCGCCAAGATCAGCGTTCGCCTGACCGAGTGGACCAAGAACAAGGAAACGGGCGAGTTCGTGCCCGAGACCAAGCTCGTGGACACCACCGTGGGCCGTGCCCTGCTGTCCGAGATCCTGCCCAAGGGCCTGCCGTTCTCGAACATTAACAAGGCGCTGAAGAAGAAGGAAATCTCGCGTCTCATCAACACGAGCTTCCGCAAGTGCGGCCTGAAGGAAACCGTGGTGCTGGCTGACAAGCTGCTGCAAAGCGGCTTCCGCCTGGCCACGCGCGCCGGCATTTCCATCGCCATCGACGACATGCTGGTGCCCGCGCAGAAGCACACGCTGATCGAGCGCGCTGAGAGCGAGGTCAAGGAGATCGAGCAGCAGTACGTCTCCGGTCTCGTGACTGCGGGTGAGCGCTACAACAAGGTGGTGGACATCTGGGGCAAGGCCGGTGACGAAATCGGCAAGAAGATGATGGAGCACCTGAAGGTCGAGAAGACGATCGATCGCCACGGCAAGACCGTCGATCAGGAGTCCTTCAACTCGATCTACATGATGGCCGACTCGGGTGCTCGCGGTAGCGCGGCCCAGATTCGCCAGCTCGCCGGCATGCGCGGCCTGATGGCCAAGCCGGACGGCTCCATCATCGAGACGCCCATCACGGCGAACTTCCGTGAAGGCCTGAACGTGTTGCAGTACTTCATCTCCACCCACGGTGCTCGTAAGGGCCTGGCGGACACGGCGCTGAAGACTGCGAACTCCGGCTACCTGACCCGTCGCCTGGTGGACGTGACGCAGGACCTGGTCGTCACCGAAGACGATTGCGGCACCGACAACGGCATGGCGATGCGCGCCCTGGTCGAGGGCGGTGAAGTCATCGAATCGCTGCGCGACCGCGTCCTCGGCCGTGTTGCCGCCATCGATGTCGTCCACCCCGAGACGCAAGCCACGCTGCTGACCGCCGGCAACATGCTCGACGAGGACATCCTCGACGTGCTGGAGCAGGCCGGTGTCGACGAGATCAAGGTCCGCACGCCGCTGACCTGCGGCACGCGCTTCGGCCTGTGCGCCAAGTGCTACGGCCGCGACCTCGGCCGCGGCGGCCTGGTCAACACCGGTGAAGCTGTCGGCGTCATCGCCGCCCAGTCCATCGGCGAACCGGGTACGCAGCTGACGATGCGGACGTTCCACATCGGTGGTGCCGCGTCGCGCGCTGCCGTCGCCTCGAGCGTCGAAGCCAAGTCGGACGGCATCATCGGCTTCAATGCCACGATGCGCTACGTGACCAACGGCAAGGGCGAGTTGGTGGTGATTTCGCGTTCGGGCGAGATCATCATTTCTGACCAGCACGGCCGTGAGCGTGAGCGTCACAAGGTGCCTTACGGCGCGATCCTGAACATCAAGCCCAGCCAGGTTATCAAGGCCGGCTTGGTGCTGGCGAACTGGGACCCGCTGACCCGCCCGATCATCACGGAATTCGCCGGTCAGGCGAAGTTCGAGAACGTCGAGGAAGGCGTGACCGTCGCCAAGCAGGTGGACGAAGTGACCGGCCTGTCGACGCTGGTCGTCATCGACCCGAAGCGCCGTGGTGCCGCCAAGATCATCCGCCCGCAGGTCAAGCTGCTCGACGCGCAAGGCCACGAGGTCAAGATCCCCGGTACCGACCACTCGGTGGCGATCGGCTTCCAGGTCGGCGCGCTGATCCAGATCCGCGACGGCCAGGAACTGCTGCCCGGTGAAGTGCTCGCCCGTATCCCGGTCGAAGGCCAGAAGACGCGAGACATTACCGGCGGTCTGCCGCGTGTGGCCGAGCTCTTCGAAGCCCGCTCGCCCAAGGACGTCGGCGTGCTGGCCGAGCAGACCGGCACGGTGTCGTTCGGCAAGGAGACCAAGGGCAAGATCCGCCTGCAGATCACCGACCCGGACGGCAAGGCCCACGAGGAACTCGTGCCCAAGGAGAAGAACATCCTGGTGCACGAAGGCCAGGTGGTCAACCGCGGCGAGCTGATCGTCGACGGCGCTGCCGACCCGCAGGACATCCTGCGCCTGCTGGGCATCGAGGAACTGGCGCGCTACATCGTCGACGAAGTCCAGGACGTGTACCGACTCCAGGGCGTGAAGATCAACGACAAGCACATCGAGGTGATCGTTCGCCAGATGCTGCGTCGCGTGGTCATCACCAACCCGGGTGACTCGCACTACATCCTGAACGAGCAGGTCGAGCGTTCGGAGCTGCTGGACACGAACGACAAGCTCCGCAAGGAAGGCAAGATGACCGCCACGCACGCCGATGTGCTGCTGGGTATCACCAAGGCCTCGCTGTCGACGGACTCCTTCATCTCGGCCGCTTCCTTCCAGGAAACGACGCGCGTCCTCACCGAGGCTGCCATCATGGGCAAGCGCGACGAACTGCGTGGCCTGAAGGAAAACGTCATCGTCGGTCGCCTGATCCCGGCCGGCACCGGCATGGCCTTCCACGACGCGCGCCGCGCCAAGGAAGCCATGGACGACGCGGAGCGCCGTGCCATCGCCCTGCAGGAAGCCGAGGAACTGGCTGCCGCGCAGATGGCTGATGTCGACGCGGGTTCGGACGCCGCCGAGTAATCAGCGCCAACCGACCATGAAAGCCGCCCTGGTTCGCCAGGGCGGCTTTTTTCATGGCGTGAGCGCCCAGGCCTCGGGCTTGATGATCAGCAGGCCGCGCGCTCTGGCGCGCTTGGCCAAGGCCAGCAGCGCCTTGTCGCGCGACACGAGCCACTGCGCTTTGGCGGCCAGGGCGAGGTCGATGAACTTCTGGTCGTCAGGATCCCGGCACACAAGCCGCCCGGCCAGGGCTTGTGCCGGCGCAGCGTCGACCGGTTCGGAATGCGCGTCGAACTGCGACTCGATGAGCGCCAAGTCCGGCGCGTAGCTCGCCGCCACACCTCTGCCCAGCACGTGGCGGATCTCGTCGCGCATCGATGCAGCGACCAACCATCGCAGCTGCCCTGAGCTCAGTGCTGCGGCCAGTGGCTGCACGCGAGCGTCGTTGAACACCAGCCAGTCCATGACGACCTGGGTGTCGACGACGATGGCCGGCCGGGGGGCGGGTGTTGTGGCCGAGGTGCAGTGGGGCGAGGACATCGCTGCAGCTTACCTCCCTCCCTTGTGCCGAAAAGCGTGGCGGACTACAATCGCCGGCTCTTCGCCTTTTGGGCGCTGCTTTGCTGCGCGCCTGAAAAGTGAAGTTCACTGACTTCAAACGGGAACAAGTCGTTTTATGCCAACCATCAATCAACTCGTGCGCCAAGGCCGTGAAGCCGAAGTCACGAAGTCCAAGTCGCCTGCGATGCAGAACTGCCCGCAGCGCCGCGGTGTCTGCACCCGCGTCTACACCACCACGCCCAAGAAGCCGAACTCGGCTCTGCGTAAGGTTGCCAAGGTGCGCCTGACCAACGGTTTCGAGGTCATCTCGTACATCGGCGGCGAAGGCCACAACCTGCAAGAACACAGCGTCGTGCTCGTGCGCGGCGGCCGTGTGAAGGACCTGCCCGGTGTGCGTTACCACATCGTCCGCGGCTCCCTCGACCTGCAAGGCGTCAAGGATCGCAAGCAAGCCCGTTCCAAGTACGGCGCGAAGCGTCCCAAGAAGTAAATCGGTTGTTCGGGCTCAGCGTTTGTGCTGAACCCAACGTTGTTGCGGTTGCTGAATGTCTCAGTCAGCCGAGTAAGTGGATTGGCCCCAGATGTTGGTGGCGGTCCAGCGGAAGCAGGCTCGAAGAGCCGCCTCCAACTGAAGCAGAAGGAAGATTCCCATGCCACGTCGTCGCGAAGTACCTAAGCGCGAAATCCTGCCGGATCCCAAGTTCGGTTCCGTCGATCTGTCCAAGTTCATGAACGTCATCATGGAATCGGGCAAGAAGGCCGTCGCTGAGCGCATCATCTACGGTGCCCTCGAGCAGGTCGAGAAGAAGGTCGGCAAGGACCCCCTGGAAGTGTTCATGGTCGCCCTGAACAACGTGAAGCCCATGGTTGAAGTGAAGTCCCGCCGTGTCGGCGGTGCGAACTACCAAGTTCCCGTGGAAGTTCGCCCCGTCCGCCGGATGGCCCTCGCCATGCGCTGGCTCAAGGAATCCGCTCGCAAGCGCGGTGAGAAGTCGATGGCTCAACGCCTGGCCAATGAACTGCTGGAGGCCGCTGAAGGCCGCGGCGGCGCGATGAAGAAGCGCGACGAAGTTCACCGCATGGCCGAAGCCAACAAGGCGTTCTCGCACTTCCGCTTCTAAACTCACTGTCTTTCAGCCGCCTCGGGTTTCTACTAACCCGCTGGCGGCTCCTGCCTTCTGGAGCAAACCATGGCCCGCAAAACCCCCATCGAGCGCTACCGCAACATCGGTATCTCGGCGCACATCGATGCCGGTAAGACCACGACGACCGAGCGCATCCTCTACTACACCGGTGTGAACCACAAGATCGGTGAAGTGCACGACGGTGCCGCCACGATGGACTGGATGGAGCAGGAGCAAGAGCGCGGCATCACGATCACGTCGGCTGCCACGACCTGCTTCTGGAAGGGCATGGACATGTCCTACCCCGAGCACCGTTTCAACATCATTGACACCCCCGGACACGTGGACTTCACCATCGAGGTGGAGCGTTCCATGCGCGTCTTGGACGGTGCTTGCATGGTGTACTGCGCTGTGGGTGGCGTGCAGCCCCAGTCGGAAACCGTTTGGCGCCAGGCCAACAAGTACAAGGTGCCCCGTCTTGCCTTCGTGAACAAGATGGACCGCACGGGCGCGAACTTCTTCAAGGTCGTGGACCAGATGAAGACCCGCCTGAAGGCCAACCCCGTGCCCGTGGTCATCCCCATCGGCGCCGAGGAAAACTTCAAGGGCGTGGTGGACCTCTTCAAGATGAAGGCCATCATCTGGGACGAAGCGTCCCAGGGCATGAAGTTCACGTTCGAAGACATCCCGGCCGACCTGGTTGAGGTTGCTCAGGAATGGCGTGAAAAGCTGGTCGAGGCCGCTGCCGAAGCCACCGAAGAGCTGATGAACAAGTACCTCGAGACGGGTGATCTGTCCGAGGAAGAGATCAAGCTCGCGATTCGTCAGCGCACCATCGCGACCGAGATCCAGCCGATGCTGTGCGGCACCGCGTTCAAGAACAAGGGTGTGCAGCGCATGCTGGACGCCGTCATCGACTTCCTGCCCTCGCCGCTGGACATCCCCCCGGTCTCGGGCACGGACGAAGACGACCAGCCGATCACCCGTCAGCGCACGGACGAAGAGAAGTTCTCGGCGCTGGCCTTCAAGCTGATGACCGACCCCTACGTCGGTCAGCTGACCTTTGTGCGCGTGTACTCGGGCGTGCTGCAGTCGGGCGCGACGGTCTACAACCCGATCCGCGGCAAGAAGGAGCGCATCGGTCGTATCCTGCAGATGCACGCCAATCAGCGTGAAGAAATCAAGGAAATTCTGGCTGGCGACATCGCCGCCTGCGTGGGCCTGAAGGACGTCACCACGGGCGAAACCCTGTGCGACCCGGAAAGCGTCATCACGCTGGAAAAGATGATCTTCCCGGAGCCGGTGATTTCGCAGGCCGTCGAGCCCAAGACCAAGGCTGACCAGGAGAAGATGGGTATCGCGCTGGGCCGTTTGGCTGCTGAAGACCCGTCCTTCCGTCTGCGCACCGACGAAGAGTCCGGCCAGACCATCATCTCCGGCATGGGCGAGCTGCACCTGGAAATCATCGTCGACCGCATGAAGCGCGAGTTCGGCGTGGAAGCCAACGTCGGTAAGCCGCAGGTGGCCTACCGCGAAACCATCCGCAAGACCGCCACCGACGTCGAAGGCAAGTTCGTTCGCCAGTCCGGTGGTAAGGGCCAGTACGGTCACGTCGTGCTGACGCTCGAGCCGCAAGAGCCGGGCAAGGGCTTCGAGTTCGTCGACGCCATCAAGGGCGGCGTGGTGCCTCGCGAGTTCATCCCTGCGGTTGAGAAGGGCATCCTGGACACGCTGCCGAACGGCGTGCTGGCTGGCTTCCCGGTCGTTGACGTCAAGGCCACGCTGACCTTCGGTTCGTACCACGACGTGGACTCGAACGAAAACGCGTTCAAGATGGCCGCCTCCATGGGTTTCAAGGAAGCCATGCGTCGCGCCAGCCCCGTCATCCTCGAGCCGATGATGGCCGTGGAAGTCGAGACGCCGGAAGACTACGCCGGTACGGTCATGGGCGACCTGTCCAGCCGTCGCGGCATGGTGCAGGGCATGGACGACATGGTCGGTGGTGGCAAGGTCATCAAGGCCGAAGTGCCGCTGAGCGAAATGTTCGGCTACTCCACGTCGCTGCGCTCGGCCACGCAAGGCCGCGCCACCTACACGATGGAGTTCAAGCACTACTCCGAAGCGCCCAAGAACGTTGCCGACGCCATCATCCTGGCGCGCGGCAAGTCCTGATCCGCTTCCACTGAATCGTCTTCGTAGCGGCCCGCCCGCTTCGCCAGTCGGCGGGAATCACGGGCGCTACGGAAACGCTAAACCAACAGACTGGCGATCCGCTCTTTCCGGAGAATAGAAATGGCAAAAGGCAAGTTTGAACGGACCAAGCCGCACGTGAACGTGGGCACGATTGGTCACGTGGACCATGGCAAGACGACGCTGACGGCTGCAATCGCAACCGTGCTGTCGAAGAAGTTTGGTGGCGAGGCCAAGGCTTACGACCAGATCGACGCAGCGCCCGAAGAAAAGGCCCGCGGCATCACGATCAACACCGCGCACGTCGAGTACGAGACCGCCAACCGCCACTACGCGCACGTTGAC
>NZ_JAPPUY010000008.1 GCF_026712245.1 Roseateles hydrophilus | reverse complement strand
GCCGACCTGGCGAGCCAGCAGGATGTGCTCGCGGGTCTGGGGCATCGGGCCGTCAGCGGCCGAGCACACCAGGATGGCGCCGTCCATCTGGGCGGCACCGGTGATCATGTTCTTGACGTAGTCGGCGTGGCCGGGGCAGTCAACGTGCGCGTAGTGGCGGTTGGCGGTCTCGTACTCGACGTGCGCGGTGTTGATCGTGATGCCGCGGGCCTTTTCTTCGGGCGCTGCGTCGATCTGGTCGTAAGCCTTGGCCTCGCCACCGAACTTCTTCGACAGCACGGTTGCGATTGCAGCCGTCAGCGTCGTCTTGCCATGGTCCACGTGACCAATCGTGCCCACGTTCACGTGCGGCTTGGTCCGTTCAAACTTGCCTTTTGCCATCTTGCGCTCCTGAGGCGAACCCGTTGGGACGAGTAGAAAAAAGAAGGAGTTGTGGTGCCCTTGACGCGGATCGAACGCGTGACCTCTCCCTTACCAAGGGAGTGCTCTACCACTGAGCCACAAGGGCATCGGCACGGGTTTAACGCCAGCAGAACTGCGCGGCAAACCGGTATCGACGCTGACCGACCAAGCCCCTGACATGGAGCGGGAAACGGGAATCGAACCCGTGTCATTAGCTTGGAAGGCTAAGGTTCTACCATTGAACTACTCCCGCCCTGGGAGCTTCTCACCATCAGATTTCCACAGCATGCAAGCGCAAGCTTTGGTGGAGGAGGCTGGATTCGAACCAGCGTACGCAATGCGGGCAGATTTACAGTCTGCTGCCTTTAACCACTCGGCCACCCCTCCTGAGGCAAGCCCGCAACTATAGCACAGCTTTTTGCGCCTGCAACCACCTCGCGCACAACTCACGCGCGGCCGCACAAGACATCGCAGGCCCAGCCAGCAGACAGATCACACCGGCGCGTCAGCGCGGCCACCCGTCCAGCGACGCCAAAACAAGATCCGCCGTGGACGCGCCACTCACACCACGCCACCGCCGGGCGATTCCGTGTCGAAGGCGCAACAGCTTTCGCCCGATGAACCGATACCAATCTGATACCAAACAAGCTCGCCAAGCCACCCGGTCATAGAGAGCCAGCCCGGTCACATGCTGCGCCGGCCAGCACCCCGGGGAAACCACCCGCCCATGACTGGTAGCAAAGTGGCGTCATCGCTTGATACATTGGCGTCACACTGGTTGTGTAGGGCTCGCGCAGAAGACCATCACATCCGGGCTCCAGGTGGTATGCAACCGGTCGGTCGCGCATCACCGCCACGACTTCATCGGCCATCACGAGGAACTTACATGAAGGTCAAGCAGACTCCCATCTCGCAGGCGGTGCTCATCGCCCTACTCGGCGCCAGCGGCGCCGCCCTGGCCCAACAAGCCCCGGCGCAAAGCCAGCTGGAGACGGTCGTGGTGACCGGCGTCCGCGCATCGCAAGAAAAGTCGCTGAGCGTCAAGCGCAACGCCGAGGCCCACATTGACGTCATCTCCGCCGAGGACATCGGCAAGATGCCCGACAAGAACGTGGCCGACTCGCTGGCCCGCATTCCGGGCGTCACCGTGCTGAACAGCCCCGCCGGCGGCTCGGGCGGCTTCGACGAGCGGGATCGCGTGGGCCTGCGCGGCACCAACCCCAGCCTCACCCAGACGCTGGTCGACGGCCACGGCATCGCGAACGGCGACTGGTTCGTGCTGGACCAGACCGGCGCGGGCGTCGGCCGCAGCGTGAGCTTCTCGCTACTGCCGTCCGAACTGGTGAGCCGCGTCGAGGTTCGCAAGAGCTCCGAGGCGTCGCTGGTGGAAGGCGGCACGGCTGGCTCGGTGAACATCATCACCCGCCGTCCGCTGGATTTCACGAAGACGCTGACCGCCGAGGTCGGCGTGGGCGCGGTCTATGCCGACCTGCCGAAGAAGACCGACCCGCAGCTGTCGGCCCTGCTGAACTTCCGCAACGAAGCGCGCACCTTCGGCGTGATGGTGCAGGCCTTCTCCGAGCAGCGCAGCCTGCGTCGCGACGGCGTGGAGGCGCTGGGCTACATCAACAAGCTGGATGCAACGACCGCGCCCAAGCTGGTCGCGGACAACCCCGCCCTGAACGGCGTCTACACGCCCGACCTGATCGGCTCGGCCCTCTTCACGCAGGAGCGTGAGCGCAAGGGCGGCCTGATCCGCGCGCAGATCAAGCCCAACGCGGACTTCGACGCCACCCTCACCGCCTTCTCGTCCAAGATGGATGCGGACAACTACAACCGCAACTACCTGCTGGCGCCTCGCGGCGGCTTGCTCAACACCGCGACCATCTCGGACTACGAGGTCAAGACCGACAGCAACGGCAACAAGACGCTGACCAAGGCCACGTTCAACTGGGCCACGCCGTCGACGGCCGGCTACTACGACATGATCAGCCGCAAGGCCTCGGCCGAGACCGGCTTCGTCAGCGTGGAGTCCCGCCTCAAGGTGAACGACGCACTGACGTTTACGGCCAACGCCGGCACGTCGACCGGCAAGGGCAAGACGATCAGCCAGGACGTCGTCGAGCTGGCCATCTCCAGC
This sequence comes from Roseateles hydrophilus, assembly GCF_026712245.1. Taxonomy (GTDB): domain Bacteria; phylum Pseudomonadota; class Gammaproteobacteria; order Burkholderiales; family Burkholderiaceae_C; genus Pelomonas; species Pelomonas hydrophilus. Next base: position 32,989 of record NZ_JAPPUY010000008.1, on the reverse strand, counting down.
ACGCGCGCCAGCTACTCGCTCAACGGCACGGACACTGCGCCGTCGTTCAGCTTCACCAACCCGACGACGCGCGCCGACTGGATCTTCGGCGCGCAGAACGTGGTGGTGCACGACAAGGAATCGTGGGCCCAGGTCGACGGCGAGTACGAGCTCGACGCCGGCATGCTGAAGACGCTGAAGTTCGGCGTGCGCAGCGCCCAGCACAAGCGCTACACCGACCCCATCGTCGCCCAAGGCCCCGGCTGCGCGACGGGCACGCCGTACCGCGTGTCGGCCTTCGACTGGAGCATGCCCAGCGCCTGCTCGGTGCCCGGCCCGAACGGCACCACGGTGGATGCCCCGCAGAACTCCTTCTACACGCTGCCGGCCTTCGGCGGCGCCTACCCGAGCAACTTCGGCAGCGGCCTGGGCAGCGGCTTCCCGACCAACATTCCCTACATCACCGCCGACGCGCTGGCCGACTACAACCGCCGCGTCACCAACCGCGACCCGGTGGTGCGCCGTTGGGCCGAGCAGGAATACTCGGTGAAGGAAAACACGACGGCGGCCTACGTGCAGGGCGCGCTGGAGGGCCCGGGCTGGAGCGGCAATATCGGCCTGCGCGCGGTGCGCACCACGCAGAAGTCCAGCTCCTTCCGCGCCAGCCTGGCCGGCGAGACGCCGACCATCACCGGCTCGGCCTTCGGCAACTACACCGTCACCACTTCTGACCTGACCTACACCGACTGGCTGCCCAGCGCCAGCGTGCGCATCGATGTGCAGAAGGACGTCGTCGCGCGCCTGGCGGTGAACCGCACCGTGACGCGGGCCGACTACACCGCGCTGTCCGGCTACACCGCGCTCAACACCACGGGCATGTTCCTGGACAACACCGTTGTGGGCGGCGGCACGGCGGGCAACCCCAAGCTCAAGCCGGTGCGCTCAACCAATGTCGACGCCAACATCGAGTGGTATTTCGCGCCGCGCGCCTTCGTGTCGGCAGGCGCGTTCCTGATGGACATGAGCAGCTACATCACCGACGGCACGTTCCGCGCGAACTACCCGGCGCTGCTGATCAACACCAACCAGGTCGGCGGCAACCCGCAGCTCGTGAACCGCGACTTCCTCGTGACCGGCCCGACCAACCGCAAGGCGACCGTCAAGGGCGTGGAGTTCGCGTTCGAGACGCCGATTGCCGCGAACTTCGGCGTGATGGCCAACTACACCTACGCGGACGGCGAGGACGAGACCGGCGCCGTGCTGCGCGGCAACGTGAAGAACTCGTTCACGCTGGGCGGCTTCTTCGAGAACGACCGCTTCTCGGCGCGGGTGAATTACAGCTACACCGATGACATCTTCGTCGGCAACGACCGCGGCACGAAGTACTTCCAGAAGGGCACGGGCGTGCTGTCCGCCTCGGTGGGCTACAAGTTCAGCGACAACTTCAGCGTGAGCCTGGACGGCCAGAACCTGAACGACCCCAAGCTGAAGTACTACGCGTCGGAGCTGCAGCCGCGCGCCATCTACCGCAACGGCAGCCAGTACTACCTGACCGCCCGCGTCAAGTTCTGACGGCGCCGGGCACGGCGGAATCCTCGGGTTCCGGCGCAGCCCTTCGCTGGCCAGAATCAACAGGGAGCGTGGAGTCCACGCTCCCTTCTTCAATGGCCCATCCCATGAGCGAGACCGCCACCGTCATCGACCCCTACACGCCCGCGCGGCCGCTGGGCGGCAGCACGGACGCGCCGCCACCGGTGCGCCATGTGTGCATCGTCGGCGGCGGCTCGGCGGGCTGGATGACCGCGCTGCTGCTGGCCACCACGGCCTATGGCCCGCGCCTGAAGGTGACGGTGCTGGAGTCGCCGCAGGTAGGCATCATCGGCGTCGGCGAGGGATCGACGCCGTGGCTGCGCCGCTTCTTCGAGACCCTGGGCATCGAGGAAGCCGAGTGGATGCCGGCCTGCCATGCCACCTACAAGAGCGGCATCACGTTCGAAGGCTGGTCCGGCCGACCGGGCTTCGAACGCTACTTCCACCCGTTCGTGTCCATGCTGGACAACATGACCATGCCCGCCTTCGTCGACCACGTGCACGCACGGCTCGACGGCGCGGACGTGCCGGCGCACCCGGACCGCTTCTTCGTCGCCGCCGCGCTCGCACGCCAGGCCAAGGGGCCGCGTGCGGCGGCCGACTTCCCGTTCGACGTCTGGTACGGGTATCACTTCGACGCCACGCTGCTGGGCCAGTTCCTCGCCCGCAAGGCCACCGACCGCGGCGTGGCCCACCTGCAGCGCCACGTGAACCAGGTGCTGCTGAACGAGCAGGGCGACATCGCCGGCCTGCAGCTTGACGACGGCGAGACGCTCGCGGCCGACTTCTTCGTCGACTGCACCGGCTTCGCCTCGCTGCTGACCGGCCAGGCCTTGCGCACGCCCTTCATCGGCTTCGGCGAGAACCTGTTCAACGACGCCGCCGTCGCGATGCCGACGCCGCTGCACGGCCCGCTCGAGTCCCAGACCGTCGCCACCGCACTGCGCCACGGCTGGGCGTGGAAGATCCCGCTGACGCACCGCCAGGGCCATGGCTACGTCTACAGCAGCGCGCACTGCTCGGCCGACGAGGCGGAGACCGAGTTGCGCCGCCACCTCGGCCTGCTGGACGCGGACATCCCGGCCCGCCACCTCAAGATGCGCGTGGGCCGCATGGAGAAGATCTGGCAGCGCAACTGCGTGGCGATCGGCCTGTCGCAAGGCTTCATCGAACCGCTGGAAGCCACCGCCCTGCTCTACGTGCAGGTGACCGCGTCCATGCTCGTGGAGGTGCTGGAGAAGCGCGCCCTCGGGCCCGACGCGCAGGCGCAGTTCAACGAGGCGATGCGGCAGCGCTTCGAGAACACGCGCGACTACATCGTCGCGCACTACAAGACCAGCGCGCGCACGGACACCGCGTACTGGCGCGCCAACGCGGAGAACATGCACCTGTCCGACTCGCTGAAGAGCGTGCTGATGACCTGGATGTCCCGCAAGCCGCTGATCCCGGGCCTGAAGGCGGAGCGCTTCGGCCAGGGCTACCCGGCCGTGTCCTGGTATGCGCTGCTCGCGGGCATGGGCGTCTTCCCCGACGCCGAGGACCTCACCCCCCCGACCACCGCGCAGGCCCGCCACGACCTGAGCGCCATCGATGACTTCATCGCGCACAGCCTGCGCCATTTCCCCGACCATCGCGCGCTGCTCGCCAACATCCCGCCGGGCAACAGCCACCGGCTGCTGCAGACCTACGCCTGGTAGCCGGCCACGCGCTCAGCCCCGCGTCAGCATGTCGATGAGCTGACGGCGTTCGGCCGCGTCGCGCTCGGCATCGACCGGGCCGAACAGGTGGCGCTGATCGGCCGGCAGGTGGGCCAGCGCGTCACCGCGCGCGCCGAACACATAGTGGCCGAACAAGGCCTGCCAGCCCTCGCGCTCGCTGTCGGGCAGGTGACGCAGCGCCAGCATGGCCAGGCGCAGCGCCGCCAGGTGCAGGTCGTCAGGCCGGCCGGGCGCGGCCTCGGGGCGCCACCAGTAGTTCATCAGGATGTTCAGCTGCGGCGCCAGCGCCTCGACCTGGTGGAACCACAGCGGCGGGATGTAGATCGCATCGCCCGGCGCCAGCTCGGCAACCCGCGCCTGCTGCAGCGCCTCGGCCACGCGCGGGAAGCGCGCCGGGTCGGCCCGGTGCAGGTCGGGGACGACCGACATCGGCGCTGGCGTCGGCGCGTAGTCCGGCGGCCCCAGGTAGAGCAGCGGCGCGCAGGCCGGCGGCAGCAGCGTGAAGCGCCGCTGCCCGGCCGCCACGCAGGCCAGGTTGTGCGAATCGTCGAAATGCGCGGGCACCGTGGCGCGATTGCCGATCCAGATGCGCGGAGCCACTGCGGCGTCCAGCAGCGGCAGCGCATTGGCGCGCTCCAGGCCCGGCAAGGCCTGGAACACCAGCGCACTCTGCACCGCCAGGCTCGGCGGCTCGGGGAAATGGCTGTAGCGCCAGAGCTGCTCGAACAGGGCGGCAAACGGCCGCTGGTCGTGCATGAAGTTGAAGCCCGCCAGGTCGGGCCGGTAGCTGAACGCGCGCGTCGCATCGGGCCTGGCCAGCAGGGCATCGACCGGCTGACCGCCGTCGAACCCCATCAGGTAGTGCAAACAGGGCTCCAGGCCCGCCCGGCCCTGCGCCACCAGCGGCCAGTGCGCGGCCACGCCGCGCAGCACGACGGGCTCGCCGCCCGGCAGCACCTCGCGCTCAAAGCGCTCGCGCGTGACGGCCTGGATCTCCAGCATCGGCTGCACAGCGCCCCCTCAGCGCGCCCTGCCGCGCAGGCGCGACGCCGCCTGCCGCGCCAGGCTTTGCTTCAGACGCGGCGCATCAACGGCCGACCAGTGCTCTACGGGCTTCACGGCGCCATTGTCCCGGCCGGGTGCCGCGGCCGCGCCCCGGCCAAACCCTGCAACCCACACAGTCCAATTGCAGACCAGCACTCAAAAGTGGTCATAGCGGCCGACCGATCGCAAGTGCGACGTCGCCACCATGCAACAGCGCAGGCGACGCCAATTCAATACCAGTGAAGCCGCCTCACACGCTGGCCTCCTGGGCAAACCAGCCGATTCTCCTGGGAGAAGTCATGAGCCATCCGGGAAACTACTCGCCCAAGATTGGTAGCAAACTGGATTTATCGATCGCTATAGTGGCATGCGACTGGTTGCATTGACGCCCCATCAGAGGGCGTCGCAACCGGACTGAAGGTGGTATCTGCGGGGTCAGCCCGCGCTGGTCTGCCACCGCCCGAACCCCGCCAACCGAGGAAAGACAACATGAAGGTCAAGCCGACCCGTATCGCGACCGCCGCGTCGCTGGCAATGCTGGGCATGTCGCTCGCAGCCCAGGCGCAGCAGGCGCCCGCGCAGGAAACCGCGCAGCTCGAGCAAGTCGTCGTCACCGGCATCCGCGCATCGCTGCAGAACGCCGCCACGATCAAGAAGGCCGCATCGGCCGTGGTGGACGCCGTGTCCGCCGAGGACGTGGGCAAGCTGCCCGACTCCGACGTGGGCCAGGCCCTGGGCCGCATCCCCGGCGTGTCGGTCGGCCGCGCGTTCGGCCAGGGTGCGTCGGTGTCCATCCGCGGCTCTGACCCGCAGATGACCTACACCACGCTGAACGGCCAGACCGTCGCGTCCACCGGCTGGTACGACCAGATGGACATCGACCGCTCGTTCAACTACTCGCTGCTGCCGGCCGAGATGATCGGCGGCATGGAGGTCTACAAGTCCTCGCAGGCCAACCTGACCGAAGGCGGCATCGGCGGCACGGTCATCGTCAAGACCCGCAAGCCGCTGGACCTGGACGCCGGCACCGTGGTGCTGGGCGCGCGCTATGGCAAGGGCACGATCAGCGACCCGGAGAAGGAAGTCTCGGGCCTGTACAGCTGGCGCACCGCCAACCGCAGCCTGGGCGTGCTGGTGGCCGCCGCCGTCTCGGATGGCGACTACATCCGCCGTGGCGTGGAAGCCGACAGCCGCTGGTCCAGCGACGTCGCCCCCACCGCCTTCGTGCAGGAGCGCAAGCGCACGGCGCTGAACGTCGCGCTGCAGGCCCGCCCGGTGGACGGCCTGGAAGTGGGCCTGACCGCGCTGAGCATGAAGCTGGAAGCCGACGGCTCGAACGCCAGCGACTACCTCTTCCACGACGCCAACTGCGACAAGCGCAACACGGCCGTGATCTCGGCGTTCAACCCCAACGGCATGTGCCTGCACAGCACGACCACGGCCGCCAAGCCGCTGGCCAACCAGTTCTTCCAGGTCTGGGCGCGCGGCGCCGAAATGACCTCGGACAGCCTGACGCTGGACGCGCACTACAAGCTGGCCAACGGCAAGCTGGATCTCGTGCTGGGCTCCACCAAGGCCGAAGGCGGCACCTCGCTGACCACCAACTACCAGACGCGCTCGTGGAGCGACGCATCCGACCCGGCCTGGTTCGGCTACTTCCGCCGCCCCAACTGGCAGGGCACGATCGACGCCACCGGCCAGCAGATGGTGCTGAACCCGACGTCGGCCCAGTCCTGGGGCCTGAGCGCCATGCCCAAGCAGCTGGCGCCCGAGACCTGGGCCAGCTCGCGCGGCCCCAACAAGGACAAGGAAAACTACGGCCAGATCGACGGCACCTTCTACCTGGACTGGGGCGTCATCACCGCCTTCAAGACCGGCGTGCGCCTGGCCGACCACACCTTCGAGAAGCGCTCCTTCCGCCCGGTGTGGAAGAGCACCATCACCCCGGTGAACACCGCCACGCTGTTCGACGGCTCGGTGGACGTGGGCGGCTGGACGGTGCCGCGCGCCAACATCGGCGCGATGCTGAGCAACACCGCCGCCAACATCAGCGGCTGGAACGAGGACCGCTCGGGCTACGGTGAACTCAACGAGAAGAACCGCTCGGCCTACGGCATGTTCGAGTTCGACACCGAAGGCCTGCGCGGCAACTTCGGCCTGCGCTACATCTCGACCGACATCACCAGCACCGGCTACAAGTTCGACGGCTCGGCCCTGGCCGCAGGCGACTACGCCGGCAACCTGAACTGGAGCAAGAGCACCACGTCCACGCGCGCCAGCTACAACGACGTGCTGCCCAGCGTGAACCTGGCCTTCGACCTGAAGAAGGACATGGTGCTGCGCGTCACCGCGTCGCAGGCCATCACGCGGCCCAACTTCGCCAACATGTTCGGCGTCACCGTGTCCGGCTACAACGACGACCGCCGCGGCAACGAGACCTGGACCGTGGGCAACGTGGGCCTGAAGCCGCAGAAGTCCAGCCAGGCCGACATCGGCGTGGAGTACTACTACGGCCGCGGCAACCTGCTGTCTGCCACCTACTTCGTGAAGGACATCTCCAACTTCGTCGTCGCCAAGACCACGGCCAACCAGAAGGTCGGCCTGGTGGACCCGCTGACCGGCGTGGACAACTGGACGCTGCAGAGCTTCGAGAACGCCGGTGGCGGCCGCATCCGCGGCATCGAGCTGCAGGCCAATCATGCGTTCGGCAACGGCTTCGGCGTCATCGGCAACTACACACTCACCGAGGGCAGCGCGCCGGCCAGCAGCTACCTGGACCAGCTCGGCATGTTCACGCAGGCCTCCAAGCACAACGTGAACCTGGTGGGCTACTACGAGAACAGCACCTACAGCGGCCGCCTGGCCTACAACTGGCGCTCGAAGTACATGATCCGCGAAGGCGCGTTCTGGTACGGCAACCGCATGCATGACGCCTACGGCACGCTGGACCTGAGCGTGGGCTGGAACATCAACAAGTGGCTGAAGCTGAGCCTGGATGCCGTGAACCTGACCAAGTCCGACGACGTGCAGTACGGCGCCGCCGCGGCCAGCAACACCGGCATCAAGGACCCGCTGCGCGCCGGCTTCCCGGCCTGGTCCTTCCAGGGCGAGACGACCTACAAGATCGGCCTGACCGCCAAGTTCTGATCTCCCGCTTGTCTCCTTCAAGCCCGGCAGCCGCCGGGCTTTTTTTATGGCTCAGCGCCACGACACAGGCCAGCCCTCGCCAGGACGGGCTGGGCCGGGAACACCGAATGCCACGCCAAGCAGGAGGCCGGGTCGGCCTGATGCGCAGGTGCAGGAGGAGGCCGCGCAGCGGCCGGGGGACACGGAGCATCAGGCCGACCCGGCCTGATGCGCTCAACCCGCTGGCCCGATCAGGCGGCAGCGCCGCCCCGCGGCTCAGAAGTCGTAGAAGGTGTTGACCGTCAGCCGCCCGGCGCGCGGGTCGGGGCTGAGGCTGCGCTGCGGGTTGACGACCGCCGTGTGCAGCAGGCTGCCGCGGTAGATGACCAGCCGGTTGAAGCGCGCGGGCAGTAGGCCCAGCAGCTCGAAGTGCTCGTCGCCCTCGGCGAAGTAGCGCGCGGGCGGAGGCTGCTGCGCCACCTCGTCGTACAGCACCGCGCCGAAGCGCTCGCGCTCGGCCGCGGTGATCTGCTGCAGGCCCGTGGCGCGGTGGCGGTAGAAGGCCGTGCCGCCGTGGCGCTCGTCGCACAGGTAGAGCAGCACGGCCATGTAGTGCGGCGTGCTGGCGTCGAAATGCGGCACGCGCTGCAGCGGCCCCAGCGCCTGCGGCGCCAGCGTCGTCAACGAGAAGGTGCAGGGCGTCTTCTTCACCGGCAGCGCCTCGGGCACGTCGAAGTTCAGCTTGATCAGCGGCTCCAGCAGCTCGGTCAGCTGCTCGGAATACGCCGCCGGCACCGGCGCCCGCAGGCCGGGGTAGCCCTTGCGCTCGGCCGCGCCGGGCAGGGGCTCGAACGTCGCCGCACACGCCGCGTCCAGCAGCGCCTGCGGGTCGGCCAGGAAGTCGTCGATGACCACCACCGCGTGCTCGCCCACCCGCACCGAGCGAATGTCCGGTGGCATGCGGATGGCGAACGGTTCGGGGCTGGACGGCACCGTCAGATCTTCCAGTACCAGCCGCGCCGGTCCAGCGCCCAGACGATCAGCGCCCACGGCGCGACGAAGGCCAGTGCGAAGGCCAGCGATTGCGCCTGCGCCCCCCACCACGCGCCCACCGGGCCGAACACGCCCGCGTACAGCGCCGGCATCCAGCCCGAGGCCGCCAACGCCACCGACGCCAGCCACGCGCCGGCATAGGCGCCGATGGCGTTCAGCCCGAAGGCCCGGCCCCACGGCCGGTGGCCGCGCACATCCACCCACACATGCGCAGCGGCCAGCGCCAGCGCCGCGAGGCCGCCGGTCCACAGCACGAAGGACGGCGTCCACAGCGCCTTGTTCCACGGCAGCCAGGCGGCCCACAGCCAGCCCGCCAGCGCCGCGCCCAGGCCGGTCAGCACCAGGGCCGGCACGCGGCCGCGCCGCAGCTGCTCGCCGCACACCAGGCCCAGCAGCGTGCTGGCCAGCGCGCCCAGCGTGGACAGCAGGCCCTCGGGATCGAAGGCGACGCCGGTCTGCGGGTGCCATTCATAGGCCAGCCGGCCCAGCACGGCCGTGTCCAGCCGCTGCTGCAGGCTGCCCAGCTTGTCCAGCGTCGCACTGCCCTGCAGCAGCGCGCCATAGCCCGCCAGCAGCAGCCCCAGCAGCAGCCACTGGCCACGCGCGCGCAGCAGCGTGGCCACCAGCCCCACGGCGATGAAGCACAGGCCGATGCGCTGCAACACGCCCAGCAGCCGGAACTCCGGCTTGGCCAGCCACCACCACGCCAGCCCATGCAGCACCAGGCCCAGGGCCAGGATGCGCAGCCCGCGCTGCACGGCGGCCGCCCGCAGCGGCCCCGGCGCCGCGCCGGCCTGCAGCCGCGGGCCCAGCGCCAGCGCGGTGGACACCCCGACGATGAACAGGAAGAACGGGAAGATCAGGTCCGTGGGCGTGCAGCCATGCCAGGCGGCGTGCTGCAGCGGCGCGTACACCGACCCCCAGTCGCCCGGGTTGTTGACCAGCAGCATGGCCGCCACGGCCAGGCCGCGCAGCGCATCCACCGATGCGATGCGGCGCGGCGCGCTCACGGTGCCGGGGATGCCATGGTGGCCATCGCGTCCAGGATCTCGCCGTTGTCCTGCGTCAGCTCCCACGCGAACACGCCGGCCAGGCCGGCCCGCTTCGCGAACGCGACCTTGGCGCGCACCGCGCGCGGGTCGTCGTAGCCCACGTACTTGCCGTCGCCCACCAGCGCCCAGGCCTGCGTGGCCTTGTCGAACACCGGCTTCAGGCCGCGGGCCTTCAGCGCGGCCACGTCCTTGTAGGGCACCGAGCCGTCGGCATTGGGCCAGGGCTTGGCGTAGCTGCCGTCGGCCTTCACGCCGTCAAAGGCGCGCGCATACATCGCGATGCCGGCCACCATCTTGGCCGCGGGCACGCCCTCGGCCAACAGGTCCGCAACGGACTTCTCCAGGCTGTCCGCGCCCGGCTTGCCGCTGCGCAGCGCCGTGTGGTGGGCGGCCTGGCGCGTCCAGGGGCCGGCGAAGTCGTAGGTCATCATGAACACCAGGTCCAGCGACTGCGCGGCCGGGCCCATGGGCATGCGGCGCAGCTGCTCCTGCGTGGTGTTGATGGCCACCGTCAGCGCATAGCGCCGGCCGGTCTCGCGGCCCAGCGCGTCCAGGCCCGCGCGCAGGTCCTGCAGCAGCTGCACGAAGTAGCCGCCGTCGGCCGGGCTGCCCAGCTGCACGCCGTTGGAGGCGCCGTTGTTGCCGGGGTGCTCCCAGTCGATGTCCAGGCCGTCGAAGCCCGGGTGGGCGCGCAGCCAGTCGGTACTGGCCTTCACGAAGGCGGCACGGCCGGCGGCGCTGGCGGCGAGGTGGAAGAACGGGTCCGACCCGCCCCAGCCGCCCACCGAGGCCAGCACCTGCACCTGCGGGTCGCGGGCCTTGAGGCGCTGGAAGGCGGCGGAGAACGTCGCCTGGTCGGCGTGCGGCGCAATGCTGAAGTTGGGCCGGCCGGCGCAGGCAGCGGCCTCTTCCTTGCGCTGGCCCTCGCCGCAGATCAGCAGGAAGGCATAGAGCAGGTGCGACACGCGGCCGGGCTGGAGGCGCTCGACCACCTCGACGCCGCGCTCGGCCAGGATGTAGGTGCCGACCACCGGCCGGGCGGCTTGCGCCTGCGCCAGGGATGCCGCCACGGCGAGCGCCGCGATCCAGAGCTTCTTCATAGGTTGCACTCGCTGGTGAGGCCCGCATCGGGCACGGTGTCGTGGCGCGCCACGCCCTGCTGGCGCAGCTGCTCGGCGCGGGCCTGCATGGCCTCGGGGGCGAGCGTGCGGCCGGCCTGGTGCAGCACCCAGTCCACGTCGAACGTGTAGGCGCGCGGCGCGCCGGCCACGGCACCGGCCGACAGCCAGTGGTTGAAGCTGATCGCCATGGGCTTGGCCGGCACGTTGCGGCCGGTGTGCTCGCCGAGCAGGCGGCCATTGACGTAATGCCGCGTGCGCGTGGCCTCCACCTGCACGGTCAGCAGCTGCCAGCCGTCGAAAGAGCCGGGCAGCTGCGAGGCCTGGTTGAACGGCTGGAAGGGCTGCACGCGCACGGTCTGCCAGCTGACGCCGTACAGCCGCGTGTCGGGGCTGCCCCAGCCGCCATGCGGCAGGTACTCGAAGTCGACCTCGCTGAAGTCGGGGTCGTAGTCATGCCGCAGCGGCCCGGCCAGGAAGAAGGCCTGCACGATGGGGTCGCGCGAACCCGGCGTGTCGCGCAGCCGCACGCGCGCCGAGGTCGTGCCGATGAGGAACTTGCGCGCCCCGCACAGCTGGGCCAGCGTGGTGTTGGCGGGCGTGCCGTCGGTGTCCAGCCGCAGCGTCAGCAGGCCGCCGTCCAGCGCCAGTTGCCCGGCCGAGAAGCGCGCGCCGGGCAGGCCGGGGTGGCCGCTGCCCTCGCGCAGCACCCAGCCGTTGGCGCGCAGCGCGTCGAGGTCTTTCTGCGAGAAGTCGTCGAAGAACTCGGCTGTCGACTGCGCACGCGCAGGCGCCGAGCACGCGGCCGCCAGGGCCAGCAGGGTCAGGGCTCGCTTCATGCGGCAGGCGCGCTCACGCGGCTGGACAGCGGCACCCACAGCAGCAGCAGCAAGGCCGGCACGCCGCACACCAGGGTCCACAGGAAGAAGTGCTGGTAGCCCATCGCGACCTGGATGTCGCCGCTGATGGTCTTGCTGAGGATGAAGCCCAGCTGCATGACGCCCGAGCCCAGCGCGTAGTGGGCCGTCTGGTAGCGGCCCGGGGCCACGACCTGCATGATGTACAGGATCATGCCGACGAAGCCGAAGCCGTAACCGGCCATCTCCAGGCCCACGGCGGCGCCGATGGTCCAGACCGAGGTCGGCATGGCCAGGCTCAGGCCCCAGAACACCGCGTTGGGGATGGCCATCGCGATCACCAGCACCGGCATCGCCCGCTTCAGGCCCAGCCAGGACGTGAAATAGCCGCCCAGGATGGAGCCCACCAGGAAGGCCGCCGTGCCCACCGTGCCGTACACGCCGCCCACCTGCTCGCTGGTCAGGCCCAGGCCGCCCCCACCGTCAGCCCTGCGTGCCTCGATAAGGAACAGCGGGCCGATGGTCTGCACCTGGCCCTCGGCCAGCCGGAAGATCACGATGAACAGCACCATCTGCCAGATGCCCGGCTTCTTCAGGAAGTCGGCCACGATCTCGGCCAGCTTCACCGGCTCGGCCGACACGCGCTCGGGGTTGGGCAGCGCCTTGGCGTTCCACGCCGCCAGCAGCGCCAGCAGGCCGGCCAGCATCACGAAGATCAGGCTCCAGGCGTTGAACACGCCCATGCTTGTCTCCAGCCGCCCGGCCAGCACCATCAGGCCGCCCAGCGTCAGGAACTTGGACGCATTGAAGAACGCGCCCTGCCACCCGGCGTAGGCAGCCTGGCGCTTCTCGTCCAGCGCGCCCATGTAGAGGCCGTCACAGGCGATGTCGTGCGTGGCCGACGCATAGGCCAGGAAGAACAGCACCGCGATGCTGAGCGCAAAGAAGTGGCTGGCCTGCAGCGCCACCGCCAGCAGCCCCAACCCCGCCGCGCCGCTGAACTGCATGGCCACGACCACCATCTTCTTGCTGCGCGCCAGCTCCACCAGCGGGCTCCACAGCGGCTTGAAGGCCCAGGCCAGGCCGATCAGGCCGGTCCAGCGGGCGATCTGGTCGTTGGCCACGCCCATCTGCTTGAACATCAGGCCGGCAATCAGCATGACGACGAAGAACTGCAGGCCCTGCACGAAGTACAGGCTGGGAATCCAGCGCATGGGGCTGGACGGCACTGCAGACTGCGGGGCCGCGGCGTCGAGCGTCACGGCCGAGGCCTGGGTCGGGTGGGCGGCGTGGGTCATCACTGCAGTCCTTGCGGCGCGCGGCCGGTCGCTTGGGTCTTGCCTTCCAGCCAGGCGCGCAGGCCGGCCAGCGCGCCGGGCGCGAAGCCCCAGGTCAGCACGGTCGGGCCGTGCACGTCCAGCGCCTGGTAGGGGTTCCACAGCGACAGGTGCAGGTCGGGCCGCCACTCGCTGGCGGTCAGGCCGTAGCGCGCGCGGCGCGTGGACACCAGCACGTTGAGCCGGCCGTCCTTGGGCACCGTGGCCCAGTCCAGCTGCGCGATGTCGTCCACCATCTGCACCTGGGCATCGGTGAAGGCCTCGAACAGCGCGACGGCCTGGCGACCCGTGGGGCCGGCCTCGGAGACCATGTCAGTGGGCACGTCGCCCTGCACGATGACGCGGATGGGCGCGTTCAGCGCAGGCGGCGTGGCGCCACGCAGCGCGGTCAGGCCGGCGGCCCAGGCCTCGCTCATCAGCGCGTGGTCGGCCGCGCGGGCGGCGCTGTCGTCCACCGCGCGCGCCGGGTAGGCGGCAGCCAGCTCGTCCAGCCTTGCATTGGCCACCTCGCCCTGGTGCGCCGTCAACGCACCGCTGGCGAAGGCTTCGCGCAACGCGTTGATGGCCACCAGCTGCTCGGCTGGCGAGCCCTGGGCCAGCACCATGTCGGCGCCGGCCTGCAGCGCCATGACGGCCGAGCGCGCATAGCCGAAGCGCTCGGCCACGGCCTTCATCATCAGCGCGTCGGTGATGACGACGCCGTCATAGCCCCAGTCGCCGCGCAGGATGCCGCCGATCAGCGCGGGCGACAGCGTGGCCGGGCGCTCGGGGTCGATCTGCGGGTAGACGATGTGGGCCGTCATCATGGCCGGTGCCTGGCCTGCCAGCGCCTTGAACGGCGCCAGCTCCAGCGCGTTGAGCTCGGCGCGGCTCTTGTCCACCGTGGGCAGCGCGTGGTGCGAGTCCACATGCGTGTCGCCGTGGCCGGGGAAGTGCTTCACGCAGCAGGCCACGCCCTCGCGCAGCGAGCCGCGCATCCACGCAGAGGCCAAACGGCTCACTTCAACGGGGTCATTGGAGAAGCTGCGCTCGCCGATGACCGGGTTGGCCGGGTTGTTGTTGACGTCCAGCACCGGCGCGAAGTTCCAGTTGATGCCCAGCGACTTCAGCCCGCGCGCCACTGCTGCACCCACGGCCTCGGCACGGTCAGCGCCGCCGCTGGCGCCCAGCGCCATGGCCGACGGCGGCTGCGGCAGGAAGGTCACGCGCACGACGGCGCCGCCCTCCTGATCGATGCCGATCAGGGCGTCGGGGCCCAGCACCTCGATCAGGTCGCGCATCAGCGTGCGCACCTCGGCCTCGGTGCCGATGTTCTTGCGGAACAGGCAGACGGCGCGGATGTGCTGCTCACGCAGGAAGGTGGCGGTCTCGGCGTCAAGCGTCTTGCCGGGGATGTCCACCATCACCAGGCGGCCGGGGTCGAAGTTACTCATGGTCAGTGCGTCTTGGTGACTTTGGCGAGGTTGGGCGGGACATCCGGGTTGAAGCCGCGCGCACGCGCCAGCGCCTCGACCATGGGATAGAAGCTCTGCACGAGGGCGATGGGGTCGAGGTCCTCGTTGCCCGTCGTCACCAGCGGCAGCATCTGCACACCGGCCGGGCACGACGTGCCCAGCGGCGCGGCCAGCAGCACGCGGCCGCCGCGGGCGCTCATCTCCTCGGCGATCGCCAGCAGGCCGGCCTGGGCCGGGCCGCGCGGCGCGAACACCAGCAGCGGGTAGCCGTTGCGCACCAGCGCCATTGGGCCGTGCTTGACCTCGGCGCCGGAGAAAGCCTCGGCCTGGATGCCGCAGGTTTCCTTGAGCTTGAGCGCCGCTTCCATCGCGACGGCCAGGCCCGTGCCGCGGCCCAGCACGAACAGGCGGTCCGCGTCCTGCAGCGCCGGCACGGCCGCGCTCCAGTCCAGCTGGCTGGCCTGCTCCAGCGCGACGGGCAGCACGTTCAGCGCGGCGCGCAGCGCGTCGTCCTGCTGCCAGGCAGCCACGACGCGCGCGCCGGCCACCAGCTGAGCGATGTAGCTCTTGGTGGCGGCCACACTCTTCTCGGGGCCGGCATGCAGCTCGAACACATGCTCGGCCGCGGCGGCCAGCGGCGAACCGCTGGCGTTGACGAAGGCCACCGTGCGCGCGCCACCGGCACGGAAGAACTGCGTCGGCGCGATCAGGTCGGGGCTCTGGCCCGACTGCGAGAACGCCAGCGACAGCAGGCCCTCGCAGTGGATGCGGCTCTGGTACAGCGTGATCAGCGACATGGGCAGCGACGTGACCAGCCGGCCCAGGCGCGCCATGACGAGATAGGCCAGGTAATGCGCCGCGTGGTCGGAGCTGCCGCGCGCAATCGTCAGCACGCTGGTGGGCGGCACCTCCTGCAGGGCCTGGCCCAGGCGGGCGTAACTCAGCGGGTCGGCCGCCAGCTGGCGGGCCACCACGTCAGGCGCACTCAGCGCCTCCTCAAGCATCAGCGACGACATCGATCTCTTCACCTTCCACAAACACACGCTGCAGGGCCAGCCCCGCATTCATCACCACCACATCGGCCCACGCGCCCTCGGCGAGGCGCCCGCGGTCCCACAAGCCCAGGTAGTCCGCCGCGATGGTGGACACGCGCCGCACCGCATCGGGCAGCGACAGGCCCAGGTGCTGCACGAGGTTGCGCAGCGCCTGGTCCATGGTCAGTGCGCTGCCGGCCAGCGTGCCGTCGGCCAGGCGCACGCCGCCCAGGCACTTCTGCACCTTGTGCTCGCCCAGGCGGTACTCGCCATCGGGCATGCCGGCTGCGGCCGTCGAGTCGGTCACGCAGAACAGGTGGGGAATGCAGCGCAGCGCGGTGCGGATGGCGCCGGGGTGCACGTGCAAGAGGTCGGGGATGAGCTCGGCATGCTCGCCATGCGCGAGTGCCGCGCCCACCATGCCGGGCTCGCGGTGATGCAGGCCCGTCATGGCGTTGAAGAGGTGGGTGAAGCCGGACGCGCCCGCGTTCAGCGCGGCCACGCCGTCCTCGTAGCTGCCGTTGCTGTGGCCGATCTGCACGCGGATGCCGGCGTCGCGCAGCGGCCCGATCAACGCGAGGTGGCCGGCCATCTCGGGCGCGATGGTCAGCACCTTGATGGGCGCGATCTCGCTCAGGCGCAGCACCTCGGCCAGCGTCGCGGGGATGGCGTAGGCCGGCTGCGCGCCCAGCCGCCCGGGGCTGATGTAGGGGCCTTCCAGGTGCACGCCCAGCACGCGGGCCGACTGCGCGCCGCGCTCGCGGCACACCGGGCCCAGCGCCCGCAGCGCCGTCTCGATGTCGCCGACCGGGGCGGTCATCGTCGTGGCCAGCAGGCCGGTCGTGCCGTGGCGCACATGGCGGCGTGCAATGGCCTCGATGGCGTCGCCCCCCTCCATCGTGTCGCGGCCGCCGCCGCCGTGCACATGCACGTCGATGAAGCCCGGCAGCAGCACCGGCCGGCCGCCCTCGCCCGCCCTCGCCGCATCGACGGGCACGCCCGCGATGGCGGCGATGCGCCCCTGCGCGATGTGCAGCTGCCCCTGGATGACGCCTTGTGGCGTGACGATGTCGCCTTCGAGTTTCATCAGTCGCGGCGCATTTCTGCGACGAAGTCGTAGTAGTCGCTGCGGCAGTAGGAATGCGTCAGCTCGACGGCCTGGCCCGAGGCCAGGTAGCCCACCCGCGTGATGAACAGCACGGCTGCGCCTAACGGCACTTCCAGCAGACCAGCGAGCTTGGCGTCGGCGTTCAGCGCGCGGATGTGCTGCAGCGCGCGCACCGGCGCGCGCTCGCCGAGGTGGGTGTAGAGGGACGCCTCGACCTTCTGCGGGTCGGGCAGCACGCTCTGCGGCAGCACGCTCACCTCGTAGGCCATGACCACCGAGTCCGCCAGGCGCAGCCGCTCCAGCCGCGCGACGCGCTCGCCGCTCTTGAGCTCCAGCGACAGCTGCTCGTCCGGCGCCGCCGGCGTGAAGCCGCGCAGCAGCCAGCGCGAGCCTGGCACGAAGCCGCGCTGGTGCAGCTCTTCGGAGAAGCTGGTCAGGCGCGTCAGCGGCTGCTCCAGCTTGGGCGCGATGTAGTTGCCCGAGCCGCGCTTGCGGATGATGAGGCCCTGCTCCACGAGCCGGTCGATGGCCTTGCGCGCGGTCACGCGCGACAGCTCCAGCTGCTCGGCCAGCACACGCTCGCTGGGCAGCGCCTCGTCGGCATGGAACACGCCGTCACGGATGGCCGTCGCCAGGCTCTGCGCCAGTTGCATATACAAGGGCGACGCGGCGTTCGGGTCCGCCTTGAAATCAAAGACAGCACTCATGCGGGGTTCTTCTGTTGTTGGATCAGCCAGAGCGCGCCGGCCACGGCGTCGCCCTGGGGTTCGACACGGCGCGCCTGCAGCGCCGGGCTGAGCCGGTCAGCCAGGCGCAGCGCGATGCTGCCGGCCAGCGCCAGCGGCAAGGTGGGATGGAGGGCGACGGCCAGCGCGTCCAGCGCGCGGGCGGCGGCGTCCAGCAGCGCCGCGGCGGCGGGGTCGCTGGCCTCGTTCTCGAAGACCAGGCGCGCCAGGCTGGCGTAGCCGCCCTGCCCGGCCTGCGCGCAGAACGCCAGCAGGTCCTCGCGGCGGGTGCCGGCCACGGCGCCAACGCTGTCAGCCAGTGCGCCGCGCGGTGCGCGGCCATCGAAGGCGGCGTGGGCCAGCTTCATGGCCTGCTGGCCCAGCCAGGCGCCACTGCCCTCGTCGCCGATCTGCCAGCCCCAGCCGCCCGTCATGCGGTGCGAGCCGTCAGGCAGCAGCGCCTCGGCCACCGAGCCCGTGCCCGAGATCAGCAGCCCGCCCGGCTCGCCACCATGGGCGCCCAGCAGGCCGGCAAAGCCGTCGGTGACCAGCGCGAACCGCGCCACGCCCGGATCGGCCGCCAAGAAGCCTTGCAACTGCGCCGGCACGCCCGTGCCCGACAGGCCCAGGCCCAGCGCACAATCCTGCAGCTGCAAGCCCGCCACGCCGGCGCCCGCGATGGCCTCGGCGATGTGCCGCCAGGCCTGGTCGACCCCCTGGTTCAGCGCCGAAGCCCCGGCTTCGCCGCGCCCCAGGATGCGCCCCTCGGCATCGGCCACCAGCGCACGCGTGCTGGTGCCGCCGCCGTCAATGCCCACCCACCAGCGCACGGGCCGGCCGGAGTCACGGGAGGTCACGAGAGAGGGATCGAGAGCAAGCGGCATGGTCGACAGGAAGCAGTCGATACCACTCTAATACCAACAACCAGGGGCGTCAATTGGTTTTAAACTGGTCTACAACCTTGCGCCCCACGGCGTCGCATCGCCCGCTGGCCGGGGATGGGACGGCTCTCGGATGAACAAGAATACCAGTGAGAAACCAACCTGAGCCCGCCGTGTTCACCCTGCAACCTGCCGCCAGCGACGCGCTGGCCGACCTGCTCAGCCGCATCGCCCGTGTGGCCCGGCGCCACCCGCCGCTGGCCGACCGGCTGCTGGAGCGCCTGAGCGCGCTGGCCTTCGAGGCTGGCGACACGGCGGCGGGCGCGGACGCGCTGTACGCCCGCTTCGGCCTGCTGGAGCCGCGCGGCCGCGCGCTGGAGCTGCTGCCCGCGCTGGAGCAGGCCGGCGCGCTGGCGGCGGCCGGCCACTTCCCCATCCAGGCCGCCCGCGTCTGCGAGGCGCTGGGGCGCATTGCCTACCAGCAGGGCGAGTACCAGCTGGCCACCGAGCAGTGGTCACGCGCGCTCGATTTGTCGGAAGTCAACGGCCACCTGCAGACCGGCGTGGCGGCACGCATCGGCCTGGGCCAGATCCACTACGCGCAGGCCGACTGGGCCCGCGGCCTGCGCCAGATGCGTGATGCGGCCGAGCACCTGGCCAGCCATGACGACAGCTACCTCGCAGCCAAGCTGGCACTGAACATCGGCGTGGGCAGCTTCGAGACCGGTGACCTGCCGGCCGCGGAGCGCCACTTCAGCCACGGCCTGGCGGCCGCGCGGCGCGGCAGCCACCGCGTGTTCGAGGCCGAGGCGCACTGGCACCTGGCGCGCGCGGCGCTGGCCCGCCAGCGCATGGACTGGGCCGTGGCCGACTGCCGGCTGGCGCTGGACATCGCCGCTCGCCAGGGCTACCCCTGGCTGGAGGCCGCCGCCAGCCGCACATGGACGGAGATCGCGCTGGCCCGTGGCGACAACGCGGCCGCCGTGCGCTCCACGCGCCACGGCCTGCAGCTCGCGCAACGCATCCAGGCCCGCGCCCAGGCCCGCCAGGCCCACCTGCAGCTGGCCGAGCTGCTGCAGGCCCAGGGCGACGCCGCCGGCGCGCTGGACCACCTGTGGCAACACCTGGCCCTGCAGTCCGAGATCAAGCGCCTGTCGCTGCCGGCGCGCACGACGCTGGCCGCCCCGCCCGCCGATGAGGCCGGCGCCCCCGTGACGCCCGAGGAGCTACTGCTGCAGCTGAGCGGCCAGCGCCAGCGCCTGGCCACGCTGCCGCCCACCGAGGCGCTGGCCGAGCTCAAGGCCGCCAGCGTGCGCATCCTGGGTCTGGCCAGCGTGGTGCGCTGGACGCTGGGCCCCGGCGGGCTGACCGCCGCCGACCACCCGCGCTACCTCGACCTGCTGCACCGCCACGGCACGCCGCTGGCCCTGCCCGACGCGGCGCTGCACCCCTGCCACGCCGAGCTGGCCGGCCTCGCCGGCGCGGCCGAGGCGCGCATCGAGGTGCCGCTGTACGACGGCGCCCAGCTGGCCGGCGCGCTGTGGCTGGTGGACGCCCGCCCCACGCGCGCCTGGACGCGCCAGGAGCTGCTGATCGCCAGCCAGCTCGGGCTGCTGTTCGAAAGAACTTGAAGCCCCTCACCCGGTCTTGCCTCGCTGGACGCGGGCAAGTCCAGTCAGAGGTTGAGAGTTTTTTGGCCGTGCCAGAAAGGCGCGTCAAAGCGCCCTCGAACGAGGCGCAAAGCGCAGCCATAGCTCGGGCTATGGCGAGCATTTGCAACAACGGGCGAGGGCGTTTTGGCGTGCAAGGCGGGCATGGGTGAAAGACTCTCAGCCTCTCAGTCCCCCGTGGGGACGGCGATGCTTGCGGCATCGAGCCGCAAGCACATCACCATGAGGGCCGGCTTGGGGCGGCCCGGCGCTCGGCCCAAAACTCCGACCTCTGCCGAAGCGGTCAAACGCCGCGCATGCGCCCCTCGCGCCGCGGGGCGTCGCGGACCAGCTCGCTGATGAGCTGCGTCTCCGGCATCTGCGCCCAGTAGCGCACCGGCATCTCCTTCTTCATCATCGACAGCTTGAGCCGCGCCGGGTTGAAGATGCTGCGGTAGTAGGTCAGCCACAGCGCCTCGCCGGCATCGGCGGGCGGGGCGTCCTCGCGGCGCGCGGGACCGGCGCCGCTGAGGCGCTGGCCGTCCCAGTGCAGGCAGCCACGCGGCGTCAGGATGGCCCAGGCGTGCTGCGCAAACCGCTTCACGAAGAACGGCGCCGCGGCGCGCAGCACGTGGTGGGCCGGCTCGAACCAGGCCACATGGCGGCAGCCGCCGGGCGCGCTGTCGTCGGCCACCTCGCGAAAGCGCACGAAGGCGTGGGTCTTGTGGATCTCGCGGCTGACCTGCCGGGCCAACGACTGCAGGTGGCGCCGGTCGGCGTCCAGCCGGTCGTCCCACAGGCCGGGCTGCTGCTGCAGGCGGCGCGCAAACGCGAGCAGGCGGGCGTAGCGGTCGTCGTCGGCGTGCATGGCCACCAGGCGGCCCAGCGCGTCCCAGCCCTCGGGCGGGTGCCAGGGCGCGCGCGAGGGCGGCGGCACGGCGTCGTCACCGAACAGCGCAGCCTGGGCGCCGACGTCATGCGTCCAGCCGGCCGAGGCCCCGGCGAGCAGCGCGGGCAACTGGGCGGCGAAGCCGGGCCAGTCGGCGGGGTGACGCAGCGGCACGTCCATCAGAACAGCGACGCCTGTTGCGGCACGGCGGCCGGCCTGCGCAGGGCCTGCAGGTCGGCGGGCTGGGGCCGGTGGTCCACCGCAACGACGAAGGGCAGCGCCTTGCGCGCCAGCGGGCCCAGCGCCAGCAGGTCGGCGCGGCGCAGCCGGCGGTGCTGGCGGGCGGCCAGCAGCTTGTCCACCGAGCCCACGCCCAGGCCCGGCACGCGCAGCAGCTGCTCGCGCGGCGCGCGGTCCACGTCCAGCGGGAACTGCGCCGGGTGGGCCAGCGCCCAGGCCAGCTTGGGGTCGTGCTGCAGCGACAGGAAGCCGGCCTCGGTGACGATCTCGTCGGCCCGGAAACCGTAGAAGCGCAGCAGCCAGTCGGCCTGGTAGAGCCGGTGCTCGCGCAGCAGCGGCGCGGCCTGGGCCGGCAGCGCGCGGCTGGCATGCGGGATGGGGCTGTAGGCCGAGTAGTAGACGCGCCGCAGGCCCTGGCCCGTGTAGAGCCGGCTGGACAGCTGCAGCACGGTGCGGTCGTCCGACGCATCGGCGCCGACGATGAGCTGCGTGCTCTGCCCGGCCGGCGCAAAGCGCGGCGGCGGCGCCGTGCGGGCCGCCGCGCCGGGCAGCGCGCGCACGGCCTGAGCCTCGCGTTTGGCCTCGCGCGCGGCCTGCAGCCGCAGGTGGATGCGCGACATCGTGCGCTCGATGCCGGCGGCGTTCTTCTCCGGCGCCAGCTGCTGCAGGCTCTGCGCGCTGGGCAGCTCGACGTTGATGGACAGCCGGTCGGCATAGCGGCCGGCGCGCTCCACCAGCTCGGGCGATGCATCAGGGATGGTCTTCAGGTGGATGTAGCCCTTGAAGTGCTCGTCCTCGCGCAGCCGGCGGGCGACCTCGATGACCTGCTCCATCGTGTAGTCGGGCGTGCGGATGATGCCGCTGGACAGGAACAGCCCCTCAATGACGTTGCGCCGGTAGAAGGACAGCGTCAGCTGCACCACCTCGTCGATGCTGAAGCGCGCGCGCTTCACGTCGCTGCTCTGGCGGTTGATGCAGTAAAGGCAGTCGTAGACGCACCAGTTGGTCAGCAGCACCTTGAGCAGCGAGATGCAGCGGCCGTCGGGCGCGTAGGCGTGGCAGATGCCGCTGCCGGTGGTGGAGCCGATGCCTTTGCCGTCGCGCGAGTCGCGGCGGTCGCCGCCGCTGCTGGCGCAGGAGGCGTCGTACTTGGCGGCGTCGGCCAGGATGGCGAGCTTGTCCTGTACTTGCATGCCGGAACTGTAATTGCATACAGCATTTCCACAGATGCTCGGGGGGCTTGCGCCGGCCCCAGCCACCCGGCGGTCACGGCCTTGTCACCGGCTTTCATCGCGGGTTCATGCGCCGCCGCGACAGTGCGCCGAACGTGCCTGCCACCACCGCCACCACCTCGCCCAGGGCCTGTGCCCGGCCCGCGCTGCCCCAGGGCTTCGGCCTCGTCATCGGCGCGCAGTTCGCGTCGGCGCTGGCCGACAACGCGCTGCTCATCGTCGCCATTGCACTGCTGATCGAGCAGGGCTTCGCGGCCTGGTGGGCGCCGCTGCTGAAGGTGGGCTTCATGGCGGCCTATGTCGTGCTGGCGCCATGGGTGGGCCCGCTGGCCGACGCCTTCGCCAAGGGCCGCGTGATGGCGGCGATGAACCTCGTCAAGATGGCAGGCTTGGCGCTGCTGGTGCTGGGCCTGCACCCGGTGGCGGCGCTGGCCGTCGTGGGCCTGGGCGCGGCGGCCTATGCGCCGGCCAAGTACGGCCTCATCACCGAGCTCGCCGCGCCCGAGGCGCTGGTGAAGGCCAATGGCTGGATCGAGATCACCGTGGTGTCGGCCGCGCTGCTGGGCGCGGTGCTGGGCGGGGCGCTGGTGAGCCCCGCGTGGCTGGGGTCAGACCTTGCCCGGCTGTGCGATGGGCTGCAACTGCCTGCCGACAAGCTGACCGGCTCGCTGGCCGCACTGCTGGCGATCTACGCGCTGTCCAGCCTGCTGAATGCCGGCATCCCGGACAGCGGCCGCCGCCAGCGCAGCGCAGCGCACGACCCGGCCACGCTGCTGCGCGAATTCCGCGCCGCGAATCGCACGCTGTGGCACGACCGCGAGGGCGGCCTGTCGCTGGCCGCGACGACGCTGTTCTGGGGCGTGGGCGCCACGCTGCAGTTCGCCGTCTTGCGCTGGGCCGGCGAGGCGCTGCGCCTGCCGCTGAGCCAGGCCGCCTACCTGCAGGCGGCGGTGGCCGTGGGCGTCATCGCCGGTGCGGCGGCGGCCGGGCGCTGGCTGGCGCTGCATCAGGCCCGGCACGGCCTGTGGGCCGGCGTGGCGCTGGGGCTGTTGATGCCGGTGGTCGCGCAGATCGACGACGTGGCCACGGCGGCCCTGATGCTGGCCCTGGTGGGCGCCGTGGGCGGCGCGATGGTGGTGCCGCTGAACGCGCTGCTGCAACACCGCGGCGCCACGCTGCTGAGCGCCGGCCGCTCGATTGCCGTGCAGGGCTTCAACGAGAACCTCAGCGTGCTGGTGATGCTGGCGGCCTACGCCGGCTGCGAGGCGGCCGGCGTGCCCATCGCGGCGACGCTCAGCGGGCTGGGGCTGCTGGTGGGCGGAGCGATCGCAGTGTTGATCCGCCTGGACGCCCGGCGCCGGCAACGATCACCGCGCCTGTTGTGAGCGCGCGGCGCTGTTGAGGCTGTGATGCGGGCATAGTGCGGGCACTCTGAAGCCTGTCACATGCGCGCAACCAAGGATCGCCGCCGCTTAGGCGCTGTCGCCATCGGCACGTTGATCGGCTCGTGGCTCAGCATTCGCCTGCAGTTCGGAACTCAGGTATCGCCCTACGTCACGGAAGAATTGGCGCTGCTCGGCTTGGCATTGGTGGCCAGCCTCTTGCTGCTGGCTGCGCTGGTTCCCGCGACGTGGCTTGTGGAGCGACTCGGGACTGATCATGCCGCCACCGCGATTTCTCTGATCGCGGCTCTGCTGTCGACGGCGCTCGGCCTCTGGATCTACGTGGGCCTGCTTCATCGGCCTTTCGCCCTGACGTTGGCGCGCGACTGGCCCGGCGTCTTGTGCTTCGGCTTCGGTGGGGCTGGCTATGCTGCCGCGTATGTTTGGCAGCGACGCCCCTGACGTTCTCTGTCGCGCGCCTCGGACCACATCGAACCCTCATGCAAGAAAGCCCGATGGCTGCGGCCGTTCTTTACGCGAAAGACCTCAGCTTGGTCAGCGCGTTCTATTCGGCCGTCGCGGGTCTGGCCATCACCGAGTCTGAACCTGGTCACGTGGCCATGCAGGCTCATGGCTTCCAGTTGATCGTGGTCGCCGTTCCGCCGCACATCGCAGCAAGCATTCAGGTTCAAGCGCCTCCCATCCGTCGCGACGACACACCCATCAAGCTGGTCTTCTTTGTACGCAGCATCGAAGCGGCCTCGGCTCAGGCTGCGCAGCTGGGTGGTCAGATGAATCCCATCGAGCAGTCGTGGCAGTTTCACGGTGCCACCGTGCTTGATGGACATGATCCGGAAGGCAACGTGTTTCAACTTCGACAAGGCGCGCGCTGAGCGGCGCAGGCTGGCTGTCATGCAAGCAGTGCTGCTGCCCCAAGAGTTCCCTGGCGGCCGACTCCGGCGGATGCGGCCGGAGGATCTCGCCGCGTTCCAGGCCTATCGCGCGCTGCCCGAACTCGGGCGCTATCAGGGGTGGTCGCCGATGTCCGACGCCGACGCCCTGGCCTTCCTTACCGACGTGCATCGTGCGCCGCTCTTCACGCCGGGCCATTGGGTGCAACTCGGGATCGCCGAGCCGGAGACGGATGCGCTGGTCGGCGACATCGGCCTGTATCTGTCGGACGACGGCTGCGCCGGCGAAGTCGGCTTCACGCTGCAGCCGGCCGCCCAGGGGCGTGGCCTCGCCACGCTCGCTGTGCGCCAGGCGCTTCGACTGCTCTTCTCGGCGACCCGCGCCACCCACGTTGTCGGCATTACCGATGCACGGAATCTGCCAAGCATCCGGCTGCTCGAGCGCCTGGGTTTCGCGTTCGTCGAGAGCCGTCAGGTCGTGTTCCGCGGCGAGCCCTGCACGGAACACGTGTATGCGCTGGCGCGCCATGAGGACTCCCGAGAAGCGCCCGCCAGCCGGGAGGCGCCCCTGGGCGCTTCCGCAAGGCCCTGATCGGACGAGCACTGCTGGGAGCCGGCGCACTCGCAGGCGCCCGGCCCGACGCGCTCAGCCCGCCGGCTGCAAGCGGCCCAGGCTGACGCGGGGCTCGGTGCGCGCGATGGCAGCCTCCAGCACGCCCTCGAAGCGAGCCGTGATGTCGGCCCAATCCAGCCGCCGCGCCGTGGCGCGCGCAGCGTCGGCCGCCGCGCGCCGCGCATCTGCATCCAGTGCCGCGACGCGTGTGGCCGCGACGAAATCGGCCTCGCGGCCCGGCCCGGCCAACCAGCCGTTGACGCCGCTGCGGATCAGCTCACCCGCCGCCGCACTCTCGAACGCAACGACAGCACAGCCGCTGGCCATCGCCTCGGTCGTCACGTTGCCGAAGGTCTCGGTCAGGCTGGCGAACAGGAACAGGTCCAGCCCGGCGTAGTGCGCGGCGAGGTCGTCGCCGCTGCGCGAGCCGGCAAACACGGCATCGGGCGCGCGGGCCGCCAGTTCGGCGCGCATGGGGCCGTCGCCAATGAACACGAGGCGCGCGCGCGGCTGCAGGGCCTTGACGGCGTCGTAGGCGGCGAGGACGACGCCGAGATTCTTCTCGGGCGCCAGCCGGCCGACGTAGCCCAGCACCAGGTCGTCGGGCCCGGCGCCCCAGCTGGCGCGCATCGCGTCGCTGCGGCGCGCCGGGTCGAAGCGCTGCGTGTCCACGCCGCGGCCCACCACCGTGAGCCGCTCAAAACCGCGTTCGGTCAGCAGCGCGCGCATGGCCTCGGTCGGCACCATGGTGGCATCGCAGCGGTTATGGAACTTGCGCAGATAGCCCATGATGGGCTTGGCGAAAAGGCCCAGGCGGTAGTGCTTGCCGTAGGCGTGGAAGTTGGTGCGGTAGTCCGACGTGACCGGCAGCGACAGGTGCTGCGCCGCCTGCAGCGCCGACCAGCCCAGCGGCCCCTCGGTGGCGATGTGCACAACATCGGGCCGCTTCAGCGACCACAGCTTCACCAGTGCGCGCTTGCTCGGCACGCCCATGCGCAGGTTGGGGTACAGCGGCACGGGCAGGCCCTTGGTGAGCACCTCGTCGATCGCGGGCACACCGCTGCCGGCGGTGTCCATGCGCGCCGGCTGGCGGGGCCGGATCAACTGCACATCATGGTTGCGGCGGTTGAGCCCATCGACGACGCGCGCCATCGACATGGCGACGCCGTTGACCTCAGGCGGGTAGGTCTCGGTCACCACCGCGAGCCGGCGCGAGTGGCGCGGCGCGGGCAGGTCGTCGACCAGGATGTCGTCGGCGTCGGGGGTGTTCATGGCGCGCATGGTCAGCGCCGCGTGCAACAACACGATGACAACCGGGCCGTCACGGCGTTTTCACGCACGCCCCCCACCATCCGGCCCGCATTCCACCCCAACATGAGGACGGGACGACGTGAACGAGTTCTTCCAAACCCTGAAGACGCAGCGCTGGGACGACCACCGCTACTACCACCACAGCCGCATCAACCAGAGCCTGCACCTGATCAGCGCGCTGAGTTTCCTGGTGTCCTACGGCCTGGTGTTCGTGAACCCGGCCTGGGCGGCGCTGCTGGCCTGGTGCGTGTCGATGACGACGCGCCAGGCAGGCCACTTCTTCTTCGAACCGCGCGGCTACGACCACGTGAACCAGGCCACCGACGAGCACAAGGAAGAGATCAAGGTGGGCTACAACATCCGCCGCAAGATCATCCTGCTGGCGGTGTGGGTGGCGCTGCCCGCGGTGCTATGGGTGTTCCCGTCGCTGGGCGGGCTGATTGAACCGGCCACCGACACGCGCGGCTTCATCGAGGACGTGGGCATGGCCTGGTTCTGCCTGGGTGTGACGGGCCTGGTGTTCCGCGTGGTGCAGCTGTGGATCACGCAGAACCTGATGCAGGGCCTGGCCTGGGGCTTCAAGATCATCACCGACCCCTTCCACGACGTGCTGCTGTACTGGAAGTCGCCGCTGTACCTGCTGCGCGGCCAGTTGATCGACCCCATGGAACATGTGCATGCCCCTCGCCCAGGCTTGCACGGCTGAACGCCGGCAACCCTGGTCGGTCCCCCGAGGGGACGGCGATGCATGCGGCATCGGGCCGCATGCACATCGCCCGCGGGCCGGCTTGGGAGCGGCCCAGCGCTCGGCCCCCGGTTGAAACTCAGCGAGCACCTATCCATGGACGAAACCCTCACCCTCTCAGCGCTGGCCCTGGGCGCGCTGGCGCTGCTGCCAGCCGCCAAGCGGCGCATCGAGCTGTCGCGCGCCAAGCACCGCTCGCTGGCCGGCCACTCGCGCATGGCCAAGCGGCTGGCGCGCTGGGTGCCGGGCTATGCCTACGACGAGGCGCAGTTCTTCGGCGTGGACGGCGCGCCCGCCGACGTCGCCGCGCAGCGCAAGGCTGCATTGCAGCGGCTGGGCGCCGAGTTCGACACGCGCTTCGCGAAGACGCTGGCGGCCACCGAGCAGGCGCGCGACGCGATCTCCGACCTCAAGTTCACCGGCCGCTACCGCGTGCCCTTCCAGTTCAGCCCGGTGCTGCGCGAGCACCTCAAGGTGGGCGCCTTCCTGCAGGCCAGCTCCGGCGTGCACGTCGAGGACCTGGACGGCAACCGGCTGATGGACCTGACCGGCTCCTACGGCGTCAACGTGCTGGGCTATGACGCGTACAAGGCCTGCATCGATGAGGCCGTGGCCGCCGCACGCGAGCTTGGCCCCGTGCTGGGCGCCTATCACCCCTGCGTGCTGGATGTGCTGGACCGGCTGAAGGCCATCTCCGGCCAGGACGAGGTGAGCTTCCACATGAGCGGCACCGAGGCCGTCATGCAGGCCGTGCGGCTGGCGCGTTATCACACGAAGAAGAAGCGCCTGGTGCGCTTTGCCGGCGCTTACCACGGCTGGTGGGAGGACGTGCAGCCCGGCCCCGGCAATCCGCTGCCGCCGCGCGAGACCTTCACGCTGCAGGACATGGCCGAGCGGTCTCTCAAGGTGCTGGCCACGCGGCGCGACATCGCCTGCGTGCTGGTGAACCCGCTGCAGGCGCTGCACCCCAACGTCAACGCGCCGGGCGACTCCAGCCTCATCGACGGCAGCCGGCGCGCGGCCTACGACCGCGAGGCGTACACGGCCTGGCTGAAGCGCCTGCGCGAGGTGTGCACGGCGCGCGGCATCGTGCTGATCTTCGACGAGGTGTTTGTCGGCTTCCGCCTCGCGCCCGGCGGCGCGCAGCAGTACTTCGGCGTGAAGGCCGACCTCGTCACCTACGGCAAGACACTGGGCGGTGGCCTGCCCGTGGGCGTGGTGTGCGGCCCGCGCGCGCTGATGCAGCGCTACCGCGACGACCGCCCCGCCGACATCTGTTTTGCGCGCGGCACCTTCAACGCGCACCCCTACGTCGTGGCCGCGATGGCGGCCTTCCTGAAGCGCCTCGAGCGCCCCGAGGTGAAGGCGCTGTATGACGGCCTGGATGAGCGCTGGAATGCACGCTGTGCGCAGTTCAACGCGCGGCTGCAGGCTGCAGGCGCGCCCGTGCGCATGGCCAACCTGTCGACGATCTGGACGGTGACCTACACCCAGCCGGGCCGCTATCACTGGATGCTGCAGTTCTACCTGCGCAAGCACGGCCTCGCGCTGAGCTGGGTGGGCACGGGCCGGCTGATCTTCAGCCTGAACTACGGCGACGCCGAGTTCGCCGAGGCCATGGACCGCTTCGTCGCCGCCTGCGACGAGATGCGGGCCGACGGTTGGTGGTGGACGGCGCCCGAACTGACGGGCAAGGCCATCCGCCGCGGCGTGTTCCGCGAGATGCTTTCCCACAAGTTCTGACGATGAAGAGCCAAGACGCAGCGCCGGCCCTGGACGACGGCGTGAAGGACAGCCGAGGCTGGCTGGCCCGCCTCGGCGCACAGGAAGACCTGAACTTCCTGCTCACCAACCGCATCCCGCGCATCGCTGCGACGCGGCTGATGGGCCGCATCGCCAACATCGAGAGCCCGCTGTTCACGCGGCTGGCGATCCGTGTGTGGCAGCTGTTCACACCACTCGACCTGCGCGAGGCCAAGCGGCAGCACTTCACGTCCATCAAGGACTGCTTCACGCGCGAGCTGAAGGACGGCGCCCGCGTGTTCGACGCCCGGCCCGACGTGTTTGCCAGCCCCTGCGACGCCATCGTCGGCGCGATGGGCACGGTGCAGCAGGGGCAGGTCTACCAGGCCAAGGGCTTCCCGTACGCCACGGCCGAGCTGTTCGGCCCGACGCAGGACGCCAGCGCCTTCGAGGGCGGCCGCTTCATCACGCTGCGGCTCACGTCGGTGATGTACCACCGCTTCCACGCGCCCGCCGACGGCACCGTGGAGCACGTGACCTACCTCAGCGGCGACACCTGGAACGTGAACCCCGTGGCGCTCAAGCGCGTGGAGCGGCTGTTCTGCCGCAACGAGCGCGCCGTGGTGCGCATGCGGCTGGCTGGCGGGCAACCGGTCGCGCTGGTGCCCGTGGCTGCCGTGCTGGTGGCCAGCATCCGGCTGCACTGGCTGAACGTGCTGCTGCACCACGGCCACCGCGGCGCGCACGAGATGCCCTGCGCGGCGCCGCATGTGAAGGGCCAGGAGATGGGCTGGTTCGAGCACGGCTCCACCATCATCGTCTTCGTGCCCAAGGGTTTCGAGCTGGCCGAAGGCATTGCCACCGGCGCACAGATCCGCGCCGGCCAGGCGCTGCTGAAGTTCAGCTGAGAGCCGACTCCGGCTCGGCCGCCGCAGCGGCCGCGGCCGGCACGGGGACTGGCACCGGCAACACCGCTGGCTTGGCCTTGCCGCCTGCGGGCAACATGCCCGGCAGCGCCGCCTCGTCGCCGCGGTCGATGATCTCCAGCCGGCCGTCGAAGTGCTCGACCAGCGCCGTCAGGCTCTCCACCCAGTCACCGTCGTTGCAGTACAGCACGCCGTCGATCTCGCGGATCTCCGCATGGTGGATGTGGCCGCAGACCACACCATGCGCGCCGCGCTTCTTGGCCTCGCGGGCCACGGCGTTCTCGAACTCGTTGATGTAGCTGACCGCGCGCTTGACCTTGTGCTTCAGGTAGCGCGACAGGCTCCAGTACGGCAGGCCGCACTTGGCGCGGATGCGGTTGAACCAACGGTTGACCTTGAGCGTGAACTCGTAGGCCAGATCGCCCGCGATGGCCAGCCAGCGCGCGCACTGGATGACGCCGTCGTACAGGTCGCCATGCGTGATCCACAGCTTCTTGCCGTCGGCCGTCACGTGCATGGCCTCATCCAGCACGTCCACACCGCCGAAGTTGTGCGTCACGTACTTGCGCGCGAACTCGTCGTGGTTGCCGGGGATGAAGACCACCCGCGTGCCCTTGCGCGCCTTGCGCAGCAGCTTCTGCACGACGTCGTTGTGCGCCTGCGGCCAGTACCAGCTGCGGCGCAGCTGCCAGCCATCGATGATGTCACCGACGAGGTAGAGCGTCTCGCACTCCACGTCGCGCAGGAAGTCCAGCAGCGCCTTGGCCTGGCAACCGGGCGTGCCCAGGTGCAGGTCGGAAATCCAGACGGTGCGCACCGACAACGTGGGCCGTTCGGTGCCGGCGTCAGCGGCGTCGTGAGGGTCTTGCGGCGTCGGCATGGCCGGCATGCTGCCGGCCCGTCATGACGCCGCCGTGAACGTGTTGCGCGCGGCTCAGCCCGCCGACAAGCGCGCCGCCAGCCGCGGCGTGGCGGCTTCGATGGGCGCCATCAAGCGGGGCCACAACTGCGCGCCGAGATCGCGGCGGAACGGGCCGAAGTGCTCGATTCTGCTCACGCCTAGGTCTGCCGGCGCGACGACATGCCGCTGCACCCGCGCCGCCTTGAACTGCGCGGCCAGCGCGTCCACCGCCGCGGCCGGGCCGAAGAGGTGGTCGTCCGTGATGCTCCACAGATGCACGGCGCCGGGGAAGTGGTCGTAGGCCCGCTCGCGCGCCAGCGTCTCGTCACCGAACAGGAAGCCCGGTGTGCGGCCCCAGGCCGCCCACTCCAGCGCGGCGCCAGCAGGCAGGTCCTGCGCGCGTGGGCCCAGCAAGCGGCCCGGTGCATGGCCCAGCAGCCGCACCAGCACCGGCAGCATCCAGTGGAAGAACACCCAGGCCTGCACACGCGCGAAGCCCGACCAGTGCCCCAGGTAGGCCACCTGCGCCGCCACGCCCAGCACGGCATCCACCTTGTCGGCGAAGCCCGGTACCAGCCCGACGGCGTTGCCGCCCAGCGAATGTCCCACCCACAACAGCCCCACATCGCACTGCTGGCGGTTGGCCTCCTCGCGGCGACGCCGGTCCGCCGCATGCAGCGCGGCAGCCATGTCCAGCCGCGCCCAGTCGCGCAGCCGCACGTCCTCACCCGGCTGCAGCGCTTCGCGCGAGGCGGCAATGCCTCGGTAGTCAAAACTCAGCACGGCATAGCCGCGGCGCGCCAGCCAGTCGGCGAAATACCGGTAGTAGCTGGCCGGCACCGCCGTTGCTGCGCCGATAACAGCCACCGCCTTGACGCCCACAGCCGACGGCGGCTCGAACCACTGCGCCGCCAGCAAGCGCCCGTCACTGCAGCGCAACTGCGTGGACATCTGGCGCGCCGCCCACGCGTCGTCGGCTTGGGGTTCGGCGCGGTCGCAAGAAGCGCCGTATGGGATGGGCGACGACCGGGCATCGGTGGGCGTCAGAGGCAAGGTGGACATGGAACTAGCTCGATGCGGTGCCCTTGCGGCACCTGGGCAGGCAGTCTAGATTGGCAACTTTTGAGGCGGTAGATCGTCTCCGCTCGCCAGATCGTCAATCAAATGTCTACAAAACCCAGCCCACCCCTCGGCATCGGACGCCGCCGCCAGACCGCCGCCGAGGAGGCGCTCGATGCCAACGCGCTGGAGCTGTTCGCCCGCATTGCACAGGCCGGCAGCTTCGCGCAGGCCGCCCGCGACCTCGGGCTGACCCGCGCTGCCATCAGCCGCCGCATCGCGGCCATCGAGGCGGCGGTCGGGCTGACGTTGTTCGCTCGCAGCACCCGCAGCCTGGGCCTGACCGAGGCCGGACGCAGGCTGCACACCCGTGCGCGCGCCGTTCGCGACGCCGCAGAGAGCGCCCGGCTGGCGTTGCGCCACACGCGCGACCAGCTGGACGGCACGTTGCGCATCAGCGCGACAGCCAGCTTTGGTCGGCACGTACTCGCGCCTCTACTGGCGCGCTTTCAGGCGCAGCACCCGGCGGTGCGATACGAGTTGTTCTTCACAGATCGCCGCGTTGACCTGCTGCGCGAGGGCGTGGATATCGCTTTCCGCCTCACCAGCACACCGCCGGATGCTTGGGTCGCGCAGCCGGTTCTGCAATTTGAGGTTCGCGCCTACGGCGCCAACAGCACAGCAGCACTACAGCGCCCGCTAGACCTAGCGAACCTCCCCATCCTGCTCCTTGGCCAGGGCGAGGAGCCGTTTGCCAGCCAATGGCAACACCACGACGGCAGGCGCGACCACGTCATCCTGCAAGCGGCGGCCTGGGGCAGCGATCTGGACGGGCTGGTCGCACTTGCCCGGCATGGCGCTGGCGTTGTAGTCGCGCCTGACTTCGCAGTGGAGCCCGTCCTCGGACTTGAGCGAGGTGCCATGCCAGAAGCGCACGGCACGCCCGCGCTGCGGAACCTGTTACCAGGCTGGCAATTGCTGATGGGGCTGCACACCGTGCAAGCACTGACGCTACCGCTCCCTGCCGGCTCAGAGACTGCACGCGCGCTGGTGCGTTTCGTTCGGGATTCACTGCAACAGCGAGGCTAGGCGCAACGCACAGGCATTTGCGCATCCATCGCGCCCATGCCCGTCAGCCCTTCGGCATTTACAGCCCTTTGCTGCGTCTGCTGAGTTTGCTACGTTTGTTCCCCAAAAGCAAAACCCCCACCAGTTTTCACTGATGGGGGTTGGCTTTGAATAATAGCCTGACGATGACCTACTTTCACACGGGAATCCGCACTATCATCGGCGCTGACTCGTTTCACTGTCC
>NZ_JAPPUY010000007.1 GCF_026712245.1 Roseateles hydrophilus | reverse complement strand
CGGCACCAAGCGCGAAGACGTCGAGCGCGGCCAAGTGCTGGCCAAGCCCGGCACGATCAAGCCGCACACCCACTTCACCGCTGAGATCTACGTTCTGAGCAAGGAAGAGGGCGGCCGTCACACTCCGTTCTTCAACAACTACCGTCCCCAGTTCTACTTCCGCACGACGGACGTGACCGGTGCCGTGGAGCTGCCGAAGGACAAGGAAATGGTCATGCCCGGCGACAACGTCGGCATCACCGTGAAGCTGATCGCTCCGATCGCGATGGAAACCGGTCTGCGCTTCGCCATCCGTGAAGGTGGCCGCACCGTCGGTTCGGGCGTCGTTGCCACGATCCTCGAGTAATCACTGCGTGACCTGGCGCCGGGTGGACTCTGCCCGGTGCTGACCTCGCTCTTTAAGGAACAGTCATGCAAAAGCAAAAGATCCGCATCCGTCTGAAGGCGTTTGATTACAAGCTGATCGACCAGTCGGCCCTCGAGATCGTCGAGACCGCCAAGCGCACGGGCGCCATCGTCAAGGGTCCCGTGCCCCTGCCGACGCGCCTGGAGCGTTTCGACATCCTGCGTTCGCCGCACGTCAACAAGACCAGCCGCGACCAGTTCGAGATCCGTACGCACCAGCGTCTGATGGACATCGTCGACCCGACCGACAAGACGGTTGACGCGCTCATGAAGCTCGACCTGCCCGCCGGCGTCGACGTCGAAATCAAGCTGCAGTAATCCGAACGGCCTTCGGGCTTCGTTCTGAAGGCCCCGGCCCTGTTTCGACAGGCCGGGGCTTTGTCTTTTCCGCAAAAGACGTGAGGCGCTTGCGTCAGGGCTATCCCGCACGCTATACTCGCCAGCTTTTCCGGGTTGGCTCTTGCCTGCTCGGATGTTCGCGCAGCGTTTTGCAAGGTTCTCCGAGCAAGGTGCTGCACAGGTCAGCCCGGCCAATCGATGTCGGGTGTTCGCAATAGCTTCGAAGGCGAGAGCCAACGGGGCTGGAGAAAAACATGAGTCTGAGCAACCGTCTCGGTTTGCTGGGCCGCAAGGTGGGCATGATGCGCATCTTCACGGACGATGGCGACGCCATCCCCGTGACGGTGCTGGACGTGTCCAACAACCGCGTGACCCAGGTCAAGACCCAAGAGACCGACGGCTACAGCGCCATCCAGGTGGCGTTCGGTACGCGCAAAGCTTCGCGCGTCACCAAGCCTGAAGCCGGCCACCTCGCCAAGGCGGGTGTCGAAGCCGGTGAAATCCTCAAGGAATTCCGCGTCGACGCCGACGTCGCGGCCCAGTACAAGGCTGGCGCGACCGTCCCCGTGACGCTGTTCGCCACGGGTCAGCTGGTTGACGTGCAAGGTACGTCCATCGGTAAGGGCTTCGCGGGCACCATCAAGCGCCACAACTTCGGCTCGCAGCGCGCGTCGCACGGTAACAGCCGTTCGCACAACGTGCCGGGTTCGATCTCCATGGCGCAGGATCCGGGTCGCGTGTTCCCGGGTAAGAAGATGACCGGCCACATGGGCGACGAGACTGTCACCACCCAGAACCTGGACATCGTGCGCGTTGACGAGGCTCGTCAACTGCTGCTGGTCCGCGGTGCCGTGCCGGGCGCCAAGAACGGCCACGTCGTCGTTCGTCCCGCCGTCAAGGTCAAGATCAAGAAGGGAGCCAACTGATGCAGCTCGAGCTCCTGAACGAGCAGGGTCAGGCCACGTCCAAGGTTGACGCGCCCGACACCATCTTCGCTCGCGACTACAACGAAGCCCTGGTGCACCAGGTGGTCGTGGCCTTCCAGGCCAACGCCCGTCAAGGCACCCGCGCCCAGAAGGACCGTGAACAGGTCCACCACTCGACCAAGAAGCCTTTCCGCCAGAAGGGCACCGGCCGCGCTCGCGCCGGTATGACCTCGTCGCCGCTGTGGCGCGGGGGCGGTCGCATCTTCCCGAACATGCCTGACGAGAACTTCTCGCACAAGCTGAACAAGAAGATGTACCGCGCAGGCATGGCTGCGATCCTGTCGCAGCTGGCCCGTGAAGGCCGCCTGGCCGTGGTGGATTCGATCTCGGTCGAAGCCCCCAAGACCAAGCTGCTGGCCGCCAAGTTCAAGGCCATGGGCCTGGACTCGGTCATGGTCATCGCCGACACCGTGGACGACAACCTGCTGCTGGCCTCGCGCAACCTGGCCAACGTGCTGGTCGTCGAGCCGCGCTACGCCGACCCCCTGTCGCTGGTCTTCTACAAGAAGGTGCTGGTGACCAAGGCTGCGGTCGAGCAACTCAAGGAGATGCTGGCATGAGCGTCACCAAGTATTCCGAAGGCCGTCTGGCCTCCGTGCTGCTCGCGCCCATCGTGTCCGAGAAGGCCACGCAGGTCGCAGAGAAGCACAACCAGGTGCTGTTCAAGGTCCTGCGCGACGCCACCAAGCCCGAGATCAAGGCCGCTGTTGAACTGATGTTCAAGGTCGAGGTCGAGTCGGTCAGCGTGGTCAACGTCAAGGGCAAGACCAAGCGCTTCGGTGGCCGTCCGGGCCGCCGTGACCACGTCAAGAAGGCCTATGTGGCCCTCAAGGCTGGTCAAGAGCTCAATTTCTCCGGGGAGGCCGCGTAAATGGCCATCGTCAAAGTCAAGCCGACTTCGCCCGGCCGCCGTGGCGTCGTCAAGGTGGTGCACAAGCACCTCCACAAGGGCGCTCCTGAAGCGTCGCTGCTGGAGCCCCAGAAGCAGAAGTCTGGCCGTAACAACAACGGTCACATCACGATGCGCCACAAGGGCGGTGGTCACAAGCACCACTACCGCGTCGTTGACTTCAAGCGCAACAAGGACGGCATCCCCGCGAAGGTCGAGACCATCGAGTACGACCCGAACCGTACGGCCCACATCGCACTGGTGTGCTACGCCGACGGCGAGCGCCGCTACGTGATTGCTCCGCGCGGCCTGGAAGTGGGTTCGACCATCCTGAGCGGCTCGGAAGCGCCGATCAAGGCTGGCAACACGCTGCCCATCCGCAACATCCCGGTGGGTTCGACCATCCACTGCATCGAGTTGCAGCCTGGCAAGGGTGCCCAGATGATCCGTTCGGCCGGCGCTTCCGCCGTCCTGATGGCTCGTGAAGGCGTCTACGCCCAGATCCGCCTGCGTTCCGGCGAAGTTCGCCGCGTGCACATCGACTGCCGCGCCACCATCGGTGAAGTGAGCAACGAAGAGCACAGCCTGCGCCAGTACGGCAAGGCCGGTGCCATCCGCTGGAAGGGCATCCGCCCGACCGTCCGCGGCGTCGCCATGAACCCGGTGGACCACCCGCACGGTGGCGGCGAAGGCCGCACCGGCGAGGGCCAGGTCCCCGTGTCCCCGTGGAACACGATGACCAAGGGCTATCGCACTCGCAACAACAAGCGCACGCAGACGTTCATCGTTTCGCGTCGCAAGAAGTAAGGGCTAGGCCATGACTCGTTCGCTGAAGAAGGGCCCGTTCGTTGACCACCACCTGCAGGCCAAGGTCGACAAGGCGGTTGCCAACAAGGACAAGAAGCCCATCAAGACCTGGTCGCGTCGCTCGACGATCCTGCCCGAGTTCATCGGTCTGACGATCGCTGTGCACAACGGCAAGCAGCACGTGCCGGTCTATGTGTCTGACCAGATGGTCGGCCACAAGCTGGGTGAATTCGCACTGACCCGCACCTTCAAGGGCCACCCGGCCGACAAGAAGGCCGGGAAGAAGTAAGGACTAGAGACGATGGAAACCAAAGCAATCGTCCGTGGCGTCCGCCTGTCGTGTGACAAGGGCCGCCTCGTGGCCGACATGATCCGCGGCAAGAAGGTGGATCACGCCCTCAACATCCTGACCTTCACCCAGAAGAAGGCGGCCGTCATCATCAAGAAGGCGCTGGAAAGCGCCATTGCCAACGCCGAGCACAACGACGGCGCTGACATCGATGAACTGAAGGTCACCTCGATCTACGTCGAACAGGGTGCCACGCTGAAGCGCTTCTCGGCGCGCGCCAAAGGCCGCGGCAACCGCATCAGCAAGCCCACGTGCCACATCTTCGTGGCCGTCGGCAACTAAGGCGTTAGGAAGACTATGGGACAGAAAATCCATCCGGTTGGCTTCCGCCTTCCTGTCACCCGTAACTGGGCTTCGCGTTGGTACGCGAACAACCAGAACTTCGCCAGCATGCTGGCCGAGGATCTGCAGGTTCGTGATTACCTGAAGGCCAAGCTCAAGAACGCCGCTGTTTCGCGCATCCTGATCGAGCGTCCCGCCAAGAACGCCCGCATCACGATCTTCTCGGCTCGTCCGGGTGTCGTGATCGGCAAGAAGGGCGAAGACATCGAAGCGCTGAAGGCTGAGCTGACCAAGCGTCTGGGCGTGCCCGTCGCCGTCAACATCGAAGAAGTGCGCAAGCCTGAAGTCGATGCCCAGTTGATCGCTGACTCGATCACCCAGCAGCTCGAGAAGCGCATCATGTTCCGCCGCGCCATGAAGCGCGCCATGCAGAACGCGATGCGTCTGGGTGCCCAAGGCATCAAGATCATGAGCGCGGGTCGTCTGAACGGCATCGAAATCGCTCGTACCGAGTGGTATCGCGAAGGTCGTGTGCCTCTGCACACCCTGAAGGCCGACATCGACTACGGCTTCTCGGAAGCCAAGACCACCTATGGCGTCATCGGCGTCAAGGTGTGGGTCTATCGCGGTGACCGCCTGGCCAATGGCGAGGCCCCCGTCATCAACACCCCCGCTGGCGCCGAAGACGATCGTCGCCCGCGCCGTAACGCCCGTCCGGGCGCTCCTAGCGGCCGTGGCCGTCCGGGTGGCGACCGTGGCCCGCGTGACGGAGCAGACCAGCCCGCTGCAGCCGCTCCTGGTGGCGCAGCCCAGCCCGCCGGCAAGCGCGTGATCCGCAAGGCTCCCGCTGCCGGTGAGGCCAAAGGAGAATAAACATGCTGCAACCTAATCGTCGCAAGTACCGCAAGGAGCAGAAAGGCCGCAACACCGGTGTTGCGACCCGCGGCGCCGCGGTGTCTTTCGGTGACTTCGGCCTGAAGGCCACGGAGCGCGGCCGTCTGACGGCCCGTCAGATCGAGGCGGCTCGCCGTGCGATCTCGCGTCACATCAAGCGTGGCGGCCGGATCTTCATCCGCATCTTCCCGGACAAGCCCATCTCGCAAAAGCCTGCCGAAGTCCGTATGGGTAACGGTAAGGGCAACCCGGAGTACTACGTGGCTGAAATCCAGCCCGGCAAGGTGCTCTACGAGATCAACGGCGTGCCGGAAACGCTGGCTCGCGAGGCGTTCACGCTGGCGGCTGCCAAGCTGCCGCTGCGTTGCACGTTCGTGGCCCGCCAGGTCGGTACCTGAGGAAGACACCATGACGAAAGCAACTGAACTCCGCGCCAAGGACGTCGCTGCCCTCGAGAAGGAAGTGACCGACCTGCTGAAGGCTCACTTCGGCCTGCGCATGCAAAAGGCCACCCAGCAGCTGACCAACCACAGCCAGCTGGGCAAGACCCGCCGCGACATCGCTCGCGCCAAGACCATCCTGGCGCAGAAGAAGAAGGAGGCCACGAAATGACTGAGGCCCAAGTGAAGAACGTGCGCACCCTGGTCGGTCGCGTCGTCAGCGATGCCCGTGACAAGACCGTGACCGTGCTCGTCGAGCGCCGTGCCAAGCACGAGCTCTACGGCAAGATCGTGGCCCGCTCGCGCAAGTACCACGCACACGACGAAACCAACGAGTACAAGATCGGCGACGTCGTCGAGATCAGCGAAACCCGCCCGGTCTCGAAGACCAAGGCCTGGGCGGTGACCCGCCTGGTCGAGAAGGCGCAGATCGTTTAAGACCGTCGGTCACTTGACCGCCAAAGCCGGCACGCTAGGGAACTGGTGCGCCGGCTTTTTCATTTCCAGTTCACGGAGGAACGCATGATCAAAGTAGGCGACAAGCTGCCGGCCGGCAGCCTGCAGGAATTCATCGAGGTTGAAGGCGAGGGCTGCAGCCTGGGGCCCAACAGTTTCGACATCGAAAAGGCGACCGCCGGCAAGACCGTGGCCATCTTTGCCCTGCCCGGCGCGTTCACGCCGACCTGCTCGGCGCAGCATGTGCCTGGCTACGTGGCCAAGGCGGACGAGTTGAAGGCTGCCGGCGTTGACGAGGTCTGGTGTGTTTCGGTCAACGATGCCTTCGTCATGGGCGCCTGGGGCCGTGACCAGAAGACAGCAGGCAAGGTTCGCATGATGGCCGACGGTAGCGCTGCTTTCACGCACGCCGTTGGGTTGGTGTTCGACCTGACCGCGAAGGGCTTTGGTGTGCGTTCGCAGCGCTACTCGATGCTGGTGAAGGACGGTGTGGTTCAGAGCCTGAACGTCGAGGCGCCCGGCAAGTTCGAAGTCAGCGACGCAGCGACGCTGCTGGCGCAGGCCAAGACGATCTGATTTCGTGACAGCTCGGCCGCCTCTGCGGCCGAATGAACTTTCTGCGCAAGAGGTGTTGACGGCGCATCGCTCGCCAATGCATAATGCGCAGCTTCGCCGAAAGCTAGGCACATGACTCCATGTGCTGCGGCCTCGGAATCCGCCCACAACCGTCGGGCAGCAGGGTGCAAGTCGCCAAGCTGACTGACTTACGGGCCCAAGACTGACCGACTCGCGTGCTGCGCGTTTCGGGACAAGTTGGGGACAGACATGATCCAAATGCAATCGCGGCTTGATGTCGCGGACAACACTGGCGCCAAGTCCGTTCAGTGCATCAAGGTGCTGGGCGGCTCCAAGCGCCGCTATGCACACATCGGCGACATCATCAAGGTCAGCATCAAGGAAGCTGCCCCGCGTGGTCGCGTGAAGAAGGGCGAGGTCTACAGCGCCGTGGTGGTGCGTACCGCCAAGGGCGTGCGCCGTCAGGACGGCTCGCTCGTCAAGTTCGACGGCAATGCCGCCGTGCTGCTCAATGCCAAGCTGGAGCCCATCGGCACCCGCATCTTCGGCCCCGTGACGCGTGAACTGCGTACCGAGCGCTTCATGAAGATCGTGTCGCTGGCGCCCGAGGTGCTTTGAGCCCCCACTGTCTGAGGTAAGCCATGAACAAGATCCGTACCGGCGACCAGGTCATCGTGTTGACCGGCCGCGACAAGGGCAAGCGCGGCACCGTGACCGCGCGCGCTGACGAAGACCATGTGGTCGTCGAAGGCGTCAATGTCGTCAAGAAGCACGTCAAGCCCAACCCTATGAAGGGCACCACCGGCGGCGTCGTCGACAAGACCATGCCCATCCATCAATCCAACGTGGCGATCTTCAACGCCGCCTCCGGCAAGGCCGATCGCGTGGGCGTCAAGCTCGTCGACGGCAAGCGGGTGCGCGTCTTCAAGTCGACCGGCGAAGAGATCAAGGCATAAGAGGTCCGACATGGCTCGTCTGCAAACGCATTACCGCGAAAAAATCGTGCCCAGCCTGACTGAAAAGTTTGGCTACAAGTCGGTCATGGAAGTGCCGCGCATCACCAAGATCACGCTCAACATGGGCGTGAGCGAGGCGGTGGCCGACAAGAAGGTCATGGACCACGCTGTGGGTGACCTGACCAAGATCGCGGGCCAGAAGCCCGTGGTGACCAAGTCGAAGAAGGCCATTGCCGGCTTCAAGATTCGTGACAACGTGCCCATCGGCGCGATGGTGACGCTGCGTGGCGTCCAGATGTACGAATTCCTGGACCGCTTTGTGACGATCGCGCTGCCGCGCGTTCGCGACTTCCGTGGTATCTCCGGCCGTTCGTTCGACGGTCGCGGCAACTACAACATCGGCGTCAAAGAGCAAATCATCTTCCCTGAGATCGAGTACGACAAGGTGGATGCTCTGCGTGGTCTGAACATCAGCATCACGACGACTGCCAAGACGGACGACGAAGCCAAGGCACTGCTGGCTGCGTTCAAGTTTCCGTTCAAGAACTGAGGTGACCCGTGGCAAAACTCTCGATCAAACAACGTGAGCTGAAGCGCGAAGCGCTGGTCGCCAAGTTCGCCAAGAAGTACGCGGATCTGAAGGCCATCATCGACGACAGCAAGAAGTCCGAGGAAGAGCGCTACGCCGCCCGCCTCGAGCTGCAAAAGCTGCCCCGCAATGCTTACCCCACTCGCCTGCGCAACCGCTGCGAGCTGACGGGTCGTCCGCGTGGCACCTTCCGCAAGTTCGGCCTGGCCCGTAACAAGATCCGTGAACTGGCCTTCAAGGGCGACATCCCTGGTGTCGTCAAGGCCAGCTGGTAATCATCGGCTGATAGGAGATATCGCAAATGAGCATGAGTGATCCCATCGCCGATATGCTGACCCGCATTCGTAACGCGCAGATCGTCGAGAAGACGAGCGTTGTGATGCCGTCGTCCAAGCTGAAGGTGGCGATTGCCAAGGTCCTGAAGGACGAAGGCTACATCGACGACTTCGCCGTGCGTGGCGAAGCCGCCCGTCCGGAGCTGGAAATCTCGCTGAAGTACTACGCTGGCCGTCCGGTCATCGAGCGCATCGAGCGAGTCAGCCGCCCCGGTCTGCGCATCTACAAGGGCCGCCACGACATTCCTCAGGTCATGAATGGTCTGGGTGTGGCGATTGTGACGACCCCGCAAGGCGTCATGACGGACCGCAAGGCCCGCGCTGCCGGTATCGGTGGCGAGGTGCTCTGCTACGTCGCCTAAGCGAAGGAGTAGGAAACAATGTCCCGCGTAGGAAAAATGCCGGTCAACGTCCCGCAAGGTGTGGACGTGACCATCGGCGCTGAGTCCATCAGCGTCAAGGGCTCGCTCGGCACGCTGGTGCGTCCGGTGAACAGCCTGGTGAACATCAAGAACGAAGCTGGCAAGCTGAGCTTCGTGCCCGCCAACGAGTCGACGGAAGCCGACGCGATGAGCGGCACGATGCGTGCCCTGGTGGCCAACATGGTCAACGGCGTCAGCAAGGGCTTCGAGAAGAAGCTGAACCTGGTTGGCGTGGGTTTCCGCGCTCAAGCCCAGGGCCAGAAGCTGAACCTGCAGATCGGTTTCTCTCACCCGGTGGTGAAGGACATGCCGGCCGGCATCAAGGTCGAGTGCCCCACCCAGACGGAAATCGTCATCAAGGGTGCTGACCGCCAGGTCGTTGGCCAGATCGCCGCTGAGGTGCGCGCCTTCCGTCCGCCCGAGCCCTACAAGGGCAAGGGCATCCGTTATTCGGACGAGAAGGTCTCCCTCAAAGAGACCAAGAAGAAGTAAGGAGCCGCGCCATGATGACCAAGAAAGAACAACGCCTGCGTCGTTCGCGCCAGACCCGTGCTCGCATCGCTCTGCAGCGCGTGGCCCGTCTGACGGTGTTCCGCTCCAATCTGCACATTTACGCCCAAGTCCTGTCGGAAGACGGTGGCAAGGTGCTAGCCGCTGCGTCGACCGCCGAGAAGACGGTTCGCGAGCAGGTGAGCAACGGCGGCAACGTTGCTGCTGCCACGCTGGTCGGCAAGCTGATCGCCGAGAAGGCCAAGGCTGCCGGCGTCGAGAAGGTCGCTTTCGATCGCTCGGGCTTCGCCTACCACGGCCGCGTCAAGGCGCTGGCCGAAGCAGCCCGCGAAGCCGGCCTGCAGTTCTGACGCATCTAGGAATACGAAATGGCAAAGTTTCAACCCCGTGGCGCTCAGGCTGAAGGCAACGACGACGGCCTGAAGGAAAAGATGATCGCGGTTAACCGCGTGACCAAGGTTGTGAAGGGCGGCCGTACGCTGTCTTTCGCGGCTCTGACTGTGGTCGGTGACGGCGATGGCCGCATCGGCATGGGCAAGGGCAAGGCCAAGGAAGTGCCGGTTGCTGTGCAAAAGGCCATGGAATCGGCCCGCCGCAACATGATCAAGGTTCAGCTGAAGAACGGCACCGTTCATCACAACGTGATCGGTGAGCACGGCGCGTCGCGCGTCATGCTGGCTCCCGCTCCTGTGGGTACCGGCGTCATCGCCGGCGGCCCGATGCGCGCCGTTTTCGAAGTGATGGGTGTGACCGACATCGTGTCCAAGAGCCACGGTTCGACGAACCCGTACAACATGGTCCGCGCCACGCTGGACGCTCTGAAGCGTTCCACCACGGCGTCGGAAGTCGCTGCCAAGCGCGGCAAGACGGTTGAAGAAATCTTCAACTGATCGCCACAGCGGAGCACAAGATGTCTGACAAGAAAACCGTGACGGTCAAGCTGGTGCGCAGCCCCATCGGCTGCCGCGCCTCGCACCGTGCCACCGTGACCGGCCTGGGTCTGCGCAAGCTGAACAGCCAAAGCACGCTGGAAGACACGCCCGCCGTGCGCGGCATGATCAACAAGATCGCCTATCTGGTGCAGGTGCTGTAAGCGCCCCGCACACTGAGGACAAGACGATGGAACTCAACACGATCAAGCCCGCTGAGGGCGCCAAGCATGCCAAGCGCCGTGTCGGCCGTGGCATCGGCTCCGGCCTGGGCAAGACCGCAGGTCGCGGTCACAAGGGCCAGAAGTCCCGCGCTGGTGGCTACCACAAGGTCGGCTTCGAAGGCGGTCAGATGCCGCTGCAGCGTCGCTTGCCCAAGCGTGGCTTCAAGTCGCTGACGCTGAAGTACAACGCCGAAATCACGTTGTCTGACCTGCAAGGTCTGGCTGGCGAAGAGATCGACGTGTCGACGCTGAAGGCGGTCGGCCTGGTGCCGCAGCTGACGAAGTCGGTCAAGGTCATCCTGGCTGGCTCTATCGAGCGCAAGGTCACGCTGAAGGGCGTGAACGCCACGAAGGGCGCCAAGGCGGCCATCGAGGCGGCGGGCGGCTCGGTCGCCTAATTCAGCACAGGAACTGATCCAGCGTGGCTACCAACGCGAATCAGCTGGCCAAGAGCGGCAAGTTCGGCGACCTGCGTCGCCGGCTTGTGTTCCTGGCGCTGGCCCTGGTTGTCTACCGCATCGGGGCGCATATCCCGGTGCCTGGTATCGACCCGGTTCAGCTGCAGCAGTTCTTCAAAGGTCAGGCCGGTGGCATCCTGAGCCTGTTCAACATGTTCTCGGGCGGCGCGTTGTCGCGCTTC
This sequence comes from Roseateles hydrophilus, assembly GCF_026712245.1. GTDB lineage: Bacteria > Pseudomonadota > Gammaproteobacteria > Burkholderiales > Burkholderiaceae_C > Pelomonas > Pelomonas hydrophilus. The sequence continues at coordinate 28,449 of NZ_JAPPUY010000007.1, read as the reverse complement.
ACCGTGTTCGCGTTGGGCATCACGCCTTACATCTCTGCGTCCATCGTCATCCAGTTGATGACCTACGTCGTGCCGACGCTGGAGCAGTTGAAGAAGGAAGGCGAAGCCGGACGTCGCAAGATCACGCAGTACACCCGCTACGGTACGTTGGGCCTCGCTCTGTTCCAGAGCTTGTCCATCGCGTTGGCGCTGGAAGGTACGGCCGGTCTGGTGCTGGATCCTGGCTTTGGCTTCCGGCTGACGGCAGTGTCTAGCTTGGTGGCCGGGACGATGTTCTTGATGTGGCTGGGTGAGCAGATCACGGAACGCGGCCTCGGCAACGGTATCTCCATCCTGATCTTTGCCGGTATCGCTGCAGGCTTGCCCAGCGCGATCGGTGGCCTCTTTGAGCTGGTTCGCACCGGCGCGATGGGTTACGGTTCGGCGTTGTTCATCGTGGCTCTTGTGGTCGCCGTGACGTTCGTTGTCGTGTTCGTCGAGCGCGGCCAGCGCAAGATCCTGGTGAACTACGCCAAGCGCCAAGTGGGCAACAAGGTGTACGGCGGTCAGTCGTCGCACCTGCCGCTGAAGCTGAACATGTCGGGCGTGATCCCGCCGATCTTCGCGTCGTCCATCATCCTGCTGCCGGCGACGGTGGTGAGCTGGTTTGCGACGGGTGACGGTCTGCGCTGGCTGAAGGATTTGGCTGGTGCGGTGAGCCCAGGTCAGCCGATCTATGTGATGTTGTACGCGGCCGCGATCGTGTTCTTCTGCTTCTTCTACACGGCGCTGGTGTTCAACAGCCGTGAGACTGCAGACAACCTGAAGAAGAGCGGCGCATTCATTCCGGGTATCCGTCCGGGTGACCAGACGGCCAAGCACATCGACAAGATCCTGTCGCGGCTGACGTTGGCTGGTGCGATCTACATCACCGCAGTGTGTTTGCTGCCTGAGTTCCTGACGCTGAAGTACAACGTTCCGTTTTACTTTGGTGGCACCTCACTGCTGATCATTGTGGTTGTCACGATGGACTTCTGGGCCCAGGTTCAGAGCTACATCATGAGTCAGCAGTACGAGTCACTGCTGAAGAAGGCCAGCTTCAAGCCCAGCTGACAGCTGGGCCAGCTGAACGTAGGAAAAATTTGATTTAACCCACACGAAGCGTAGGTATGGCGAAAGATGACGTCATTCAGATGCACGGTGAGATTCTTGAGAACCTCCCCAACGCTACGTTTCGTGTGAAGTTAGAAAACGGGCATGTCGTCCTCGGGCACATCTCCGGCAAGATGCGGATGCACTACATCCGGATCCTGCCTGGCGACAAAGTGACTGTGGAGCTGACGCCCTACGATTTGAGTCGTGCTCGCATCGTGTTCCGGGCGAAGTGAGCTGTTTGAACCCCCGGGAACGCGTCAAGAGCGCAAGAAGAGTTAGGCCAAGGAGCAGACCATGAAAGTTTCGGCATCCGTGAAGCAGATGTGCCGCAATTGCAAGATCATCCGCCGCAAGGGTGTGGTGCGCGTGATCTGCACCGACCCGCGTCACAAGCAGCGTCAAGGCTGATTGGCCGCACGACAGAATTAGAGGACCACCATGGCACGTATTGCTGGTATCAACATTCCGCCGCAAAAGCACACTGAGATCGGCCTGACCTCGATCTACGGCATCGGCCGTACGACCGCTCAGAAGATCTGCACGACCTGCGGCATTCCGTTTGACAAGAAGGTCAAAGACCTGACCGACGGCGATCTCGAGAAGATCCGTGACGAGGTCAACAAGCTGACCATCGAAGGTGACCTGCGCCGTGAGCAGTCCATCAACATCAAGCGTCTGATGGACCTGGGCTGCTACCGTGGTTTCCGTCATCGCCGTGGCCTGCCGATGCGTGGCCAGCGCACCCGCACGAATGCCCGCACCCGCAAGGGTCCGCGCAAGTCGGCTGCGACCGGCAAGAAGTAAGCTGCCCGAACTGAAAGAAGGTCAATATGGCAAAGGCTCCCAACAATTCGGCGGCTCAGCGCGTTCGCAAGAAGGTTCGTAAGAACGTTGCTGACGGCATCGCGCACGTCCACGCCTCGTTCAACAACACCATCATCACCATCACCGACCGTCAAGGCGGCGCCCTGTCGTGGGCTTCGTCGGGCGGCCAGGGCTTCAAGGGTTCGCGCAAGTCGACGCCCTTCGCTGCTCAGGTGGCGGCCGAGGTGGCTGGCCGTGCTGCACAAGAGCAGGGCATCAAGAACCTGGACGTCAAGATCAAGGGCCCGGGCCCGGGTCGCGAATCGTCGGTGCGCGCTCTGGCTGCGCTCGGCATCCGCATCAACTCGATCTCTGACGTGACCCCGGTGCCGCACAACGGCTGCCGTCCGCAGAAGCGTCGCCGCATCTGATCTGCGCAACTTGCAGATTCGGATGACGGTGCGATAATCGCGCGTTTTCCCGGAGCCGGCGGGCACTCAGGTGCCGCGCCGGCTTCAGTTTTGAGTCGATCTCTATGGAGGTCTGCTCGTAAGCCCACCGTCCAAGCCCACAACAACACCGGCTGGACTCGCGTCAGGCAACTGACGTCAGATTGAACAAGGACACTCAAAGTGGCACGTTATCTCGGCCCCAAGGCCAAACTTTCCCGCCGCGAAGGCACTGACCTCTACCTGAAGAGCGCCCGCCGCGCCATCAGCGACAAGGCCAAGTTCGACAGCAAGCCTGGCCAGCATGGCCGCACCTCTGGTCAGCGCACGTCTGACTTCGGCCTGCAGCTGCGTGAGAAGCAGAAGGTCAAGCGCATGTACGGTGTGCTGGAGCGTCAGTTCCGCCGCTACTTCGCTGAAGCCGAGCGCCGCAAGGGCTCGACCGGCGTGAACCTGCTGCAACTGCTGGAATCGCGTCTGGACAACGTCGTCTACCGCATGGGCTTCGGCTCCACCCGCGCAGAAGCCCGCCAGCTGGTTTCGCACAAGGGCGTGACGGTCAACGGCGAAGTTGTGAACATCGCTTCCTACCTGGTCAAGGCCGGTGACACCGTCGCCGTGCGCGAGAAGGCCAAGAAGCAGCTGCGCGTGACCGAAGCCTTCAAGCTGGCCGATTCCATCGGTCTGCCCGCGTGGGTTTCCGTCGACGGCACCAAGCTGGAAGGCGTGTTCAAGAAGGCCCCGGACCGCGACGAGTTCGGCGCCGAGATCAACGAATCGCTGATCGTCGAGTTGTACTCGCGTTAATCGTTCCCCCCGCCGACCACGCCTGCAAGGGCGCGGTCGGCGTTTCCTCGTCCGGGCTTCCTGCCCTTCGAAGGCTCTGCCCGGCTGGTCCTCAGCCTTATCGGTGTAACGAACCGAGGGTATTGAAAGAAAGACCTCATGCAAACCAACTTGCTCAAACCCAAGTCCATCAACGTGGAGCCCCTGGGCGGTCATCGCGCCAAGGTCACGCTGGAGCCGTTCGAACGCGGCTACGGTCACACCCTGGGCAACGCCCTGCGCCGTGTGCTGCTCTCGTCGATGGTGGGTTATGCGCCGACGGAAGTGACGATCGCCGGCGTGCTGCACGAGTACTCGGCCATCGACGGCGTGCAAGAGGACGTGGTTCACATCATGCTGAACCTCAAGGGCGTGGTCTTCCGCTTGCACAACCGCGAGGAAGTGACGCTGGTCCTGCGCAAGGAAGGTGAAGGCCCTGTCACGGCGGCTGACATCCAGACCCCGCACGACGTTGAGATCATCAACCCTGAGCACGTCATCGCCCACCTGTCGCAAGGCGGCAAGCTCGACATGCAGATCAAGGTCGAGAAGGGCCGTGGCTACGTGCCCGGCACGATGCGCCGCTTCGGCGACGAGCCGACCAAGAGCATCGGCCGCATCGTTCTCGATGCGTCGTTCTCGCCCGTCAAGCGCGTGAGCTACGCCGTCGAGAACGCCCGCGTCGAGCAGCGTACCGACCTGGACAAGCTGGTCATGGAAATCGAAACCAACGGCGCCATCTCGCCTGAGGAAGCGATCCGTGCATCGGCCAAGATCCTGGTGGAGCAGCTCGCCGTGTTCGCTCAGCTGCAAGGCACCGACCTGGTCGACGCCTTCGACCAGCCGGCCCAGCGCGCCAGCAGCTTCGACCCGATCCTGCTGCGCCCCGTCGACGAGCTCGAGCTGACCGTGCGTTCGGCCAACTGCTTGAAGGCCGAGAACATCTACTACATCGGCGACCTGATCCAGCGCACCGAGACCGAGCTGCTGAAGACCCCGAACCTGGGTCGCAAGTCGCTCAACGAAATCAAGGAAGTGCTGGCTTCGCGCGGTCTGACTCTGGGCGCCCGCCTGGAAAACTGGCCGCCGCAAGGTCTGGACAAGCGTTAATTTTTAAGTGGGTGGCGCGCTGACCAACGCCACCCGGTGCACCCGCCAGTACCTGATCCGGCTGGCGGCATTAATGAAGTGAAAGGAAAAGCACCATGCGTCACCGTAACGGCCTCCGTAAGCTCAACCGCACCAGCGCCCACCGCGCTGCCATGCTGCGCAACATGTGCGTTTCGCTGCTCGAGCACGAAGCCATCAAGACCACGGTTCCCAAGGCCAAGGAACTGCGTCGCGTCGTCGAGCCGCTGATCACGCTGGCCAAGGAACCCACGCTGGCCAACCGCCGCCTGGCTTTCGACCGTCTGCGCGACCGTGACATCGTCACCAAGCTGTTCAACGTGCTGGGCCCGCGCTTCGCGGCTCGTCCGGGCGGCTACACCCGCATCCTGAAGATGGGTTTCCGCGTCGGCGACAACGCGCCCATGGCTTACGTTGAACTGGTGGATCGCGCCGAAGGCGAGACCGAAGGCGTTGCCGCCGAATAAGCTCAGCACACGCTGATCTGACAAGCCCGCCTCGCGCGGGCTTTTTTGCGTCTGGCTTTCCTGATGTCAGCGCGGCGTCGCCAGCCAGGCGATGCTGCCTTCCGCCAGTACGGCGGCCCGCCCCTGCGTGCGCGCCAGCGTTCGCAAGTCCAGGCTCATCGCGCCGGTCAGGCCGCCAAAGGCCGGCAGGACCAGCAGCTGCGGGTAGTGCACGAAGCAAGCGCGGCGCAGGCGGTCGCCGGCCCGGCTGCGCAGACTCACCGCCGGATGCCAGTGGCCGGCCAGTGTGAATGCGGCCGGTGCTGTTGCGTCGGTGGCTGGCGGTTCATGCGCAGCGACCAAGGGGCCGATCACCAATGGCTGTTCGGCGATGCGCAGCGGCAGCTCATGCGGATGGATCGGCCGGTCATGGTTGCCCAGCACCAGTGTCGTCGGCACGCGGGTGCAGAAGTCGGCCACGGCCCGCAGCAGCGGCGCCACCAGCCCCTCCCGGCCGTGCCAGAAGTCGCCCAGCACGACGAGCTGCTGCGCCCCGTGGGCATCGACCAACTGGCGCAGGCGGGCCAGCGTCGCGCGGCTGCTGCCCGCCGGCACCGGCTGGCCCTGCGCGCGGAAGGCCGCCCCTTTGCCCAGGTGCAGGTCCGCAACGAACAGTGTGTGCCGCGCCGGCCACCACACGGCGCCTTCTGGCAGCAGCCACAGCGTTTCGCCGGCAACATCGAGCGGCAGACTCATCGCTGTCTCCGACGTGGGTGCGGCGACGCGGCGGCGTCAGCGCCGCGACCGAAGGCCAGGCGCTCGCCGACGTCCGTGGCTGACACAGCAGGCCCTTCGGCGGCGCCCTCCAGCTCGGCGAGCATGCGTGCGAGCCGCTGGGCCAGTGACTCGGTCGACGCGCGCTCGCGCAGCCGCTCGACCAGCAGCGGGAAGGCCAGCGGCGTCGGCCGCGGGGGCTGGCGCAGCACCAATGCTTGGCTCGCCAGCCGTGCGAGCAGCCGCGCCAAAGCCGTCACGTCCAGTTCGGCGCCGAGCAGCTCGGCCTCGGCCTGGCGCAGCAGGCGGTTGTGCGGGTCATGCTGGCGGAACACGTCGTAGTACAGCGAGGCCGACGCCTGCAGCTGCCGCTGGCTGCGCGCCTCGCCCGGGTGGCTCTGGAAGATCAGGCCCGCGATGCGTGCGATCTCGCGGAAGCGCCGCCGCGCCAGTTCGCTGGCATTCAGGCTGGCCAGCACCTCGCCCTGCAGCGTGGCCGCGTTCACCGGTGCGAGCAGGTTGTGCAGCCGCGCTGCCCAGTCGATCTCGGTGGCGCTCAGCAACTCCAGCCCGTAGTCATTGACCGCCATCGTGAACGTGGCCGGTGTGTCCCGACCGACGCGCCAGGCCAGCAGCGAGGCCAGCCCGAGGTGCACCGTGCGGCCGGCGAAAGGATAGAGAAACAGATGGTGGCCGTCCGCGGTCCGCAGGGTCTCGGCCAGCAGGTGTCGCGAGCCCGGCAGCGCAGACCAGCTCGCCTGCAGGTCGAGCAGCGGCGCGACGAAGCGCATCTCCCGGTCGGCATGCAGGCCCTGCGCCGCCTCGTCCAGCCGCGTGAGCATCGCGTCGGCCAGCGTGTCGGAGATCGCGAACTGCCCGCCGTCCCAGCGTGGCAGCAGCGCCTTGTCGGCCTTCGCAACACGCACATAGGCCGTCAGCCCCTCCACGCGCACCAGCGCCAGTGAGCGGCCGCCCAGCAGGAACACGTCGCCGACCCGCAACCGGGCGATGAAGCTCTCCTCCACCGTCGCGATGCGGCCGCCGGTCAGGAACTGCACGCTCATGGCCGCGTCCGACACGATGGTGCCGATGTTGCTGCGGTGGCGCCGCGCCAGGCGCGCGTCGGGCACGCACCAGACGCCGGTGTCGTCGGGCACCACGCGCTGGAAGTCAGGGTAGGCGCGCAGCGAGTCGCCGCCATGCCGCACGAAGTCCAGCGCCCACTGCCAGGCGTCGTCGCCAAGGGCCCGGTACGACGGCGCGCCGCGCACCTCGGGCAGCAGCTCGTCGGGCCGGAATCCGCCGCCCAGCGCGATGGTGACGAGGTGCTGCACCAGCACGTCCAGCGGCGCCTCGGGCGGGCGGCGCGGCTCGATGCGGCCGGCCTGCACGGCCGCGCGCAGCGCCGAGGCCTCAATGATCTCCAGGCTGTGCGTGGGCACCAGCGTCACGCGCGAACGCCGGCCCGGCGCGTGACCGCTGCGGCCGGCGCGCTGCAGCAGCCGCGCCACGCCCTTGGCCGAGCCGATCTGCAGCACCTGCTCCACCGGCAGGAAGTCCACGCCCAGGTCCAGGCTGGCCGTGCAAACCACGCACTTGAGCTGACCCGCCTTCATCGCCGCCTCCACCCAGCGGCGCGCCTCGGCGTCCACCGAGCCGTGGTGCAGCGCGACGAGGCCGGCCCAGTCTGGCCGCGCCTCCAGCAGCGCCTGGAACCAGCGCTCGCATTGCGAGCGCGTGTTCGTGAACACCAGCGTGCTGGCCGCCGCGTCGATGCGTTCGACGACCGCCGGCAGCATCGTCAGCCCCATGTGCCCGCCCCAGGCAAAGCGCTCGATGCGCGGCGGCAGCAGCGTGTCGATGAGGATCTTCTTGTCCTGTGCCCCGCGCACGATGACCGCGCCGGGCGCCAGCGTGTCCGCGGCCTCCTCCAGGTTGGCCAGCGTGGCCGACAGGCCCCAGGTCATCAGCGCCGGGTTCCAGCGCCGCAGCCGCGCCAGCGCCAGCTGCAGCTGCACGCCGCGCTTGCTGCCCAGCAGCTCGTGCCATTCGTCGACGACGACCAGCCGCACGCGCTTCAGCACCTCCGGCGCGTCGGCGCGCGCGAGCATCAGGCTCAGCGACTCCGGCGTGGTGACGAGTGCCGTGGGCCAGCGGCGCTGCTGCGACGCGCGTTCGCCGCTGGAGGTGTCGCCGGTGCGGGCGGCCAGCGTCCAGTGCGGCGCCAGCGTGGCCGCGGCGTCCTGCAGCGCCAGCAGCGTGTCCTGGCTCAGCGCGCGCATCGGCGTGATCCACAGCACCGTCAGCGGCGCCTCGGCGTCGGCCAGCGCCTGCAGCGCGCCCAGCCACACGGCCAGCGTCTTGCCGCTGCCGGTGGTGGCATGCAGCAGGCCGGAGTGGCCGGCGCGCATGGCCTTCCAGACGTTCTTCTGGAACGGGAAGGCCTGCCAGCCGCGCGCGGCCAGCCAGTCAGTCGTCGGCGATGTGCTGGCCATGCGGCCCCACCTCCATCAGCGCGCGCAGCGTGTCCAGCGTGTCGGTCTCGTGCAGCGGCTTGTCGTCGCGGATGCGCAGCATGCGCGGGAAGCGCACGGCGATGCCGCTCTTGTGCCGCGTGCTCGCCTGCAGCCCCTCGAAGCCCAACTCGAACACCAGCGTGGGCCGCACGCGCCGCACCGGGCCGAACTTCTCCACCGTCGTGCGGCGGATCTCGCGGTCCACGCGCTTGATCTCCTCGTCGGTCAGGCCGGAGTAGGCCTTGGCGAATGGCACCAGCGCCAGCTCGCCGCCCGGTGCATCCAGCGCGGCCTCGGCTTCCGCGGCATCGCGCGGCGCCCGGTTCCACACGGCGAAGCTGTAGTCGGTGTAGAGGTTGGCGCGGCGGCCGTGGCCGGCCAGCGCGTAGACCAGCACGGCGTCCACGCTGAGCGGCGCGACCTTCCATTTCCACCACGCGCCCGCCGTGCGGCCGATGCCGTAGGCCGACTCGCGGTGCTTCAGCATCAGCCCCTCGACGCGGCGTTCGCGCGAGCCTGCGCGGGCCGCGGCGAGGCCGGGCCAGTCGGCGGCGTCGATCAGCGGCGACGTCGCGATGCCCAGGCGCTCCAGCCGCGCGCGCCGGGCGTGCATCGGTTCGGCGCGGCGGTCCACGCCGTCGCTCTCCAGCAGGTCGTAGGCCAGCAGCCGCACGGGCGCTTCGGCCAGGATGGCCTTGGACAGCCGGGTGCGGCCGATGCGTTTTTGCAGCAGCGCAAACGGCGCCGGCGCGTCCTCGCCATGGCGCCAGGCCAGCAGCTCGCCGTCGACGACCGTGCCGTCGGGCCAGGTGCTGGCCTCCAGCGTCACCTCGGGGAAGCGCTCCGTCACCAGCTCCTCGCCGCGCGACCAGATCCACACCTGGCCGTCGCGCTTCACCACCTGCGCGCGGATGCCGTCGTACTTCCACTCGGCGAGCCAGTCGCCGCGGTCGCCGAGCGTGGCGGGTTCGGCCGCGAGCGGGTGCGCCAGGAAGAACGGGTAGGGCTGGCCGCCGCGCGTGCCGCCGGGGTCGTCGGCCAGCAGCGTCTGGAAGCGCTCGGCCGTCGGCGGCGTGTCGATCTGCGTGTAGCCCATCATGCGCTGCGCGATGCCGGCCGCGTCCGCGCCTGACCACTCAGCCAGCGCCCGCTGCACCAGCAGCTTGCTGACCCCGACGCGAAAGCCCCCGCCCACCAGCTTCACGTACATGAAGCGCTCGTCCGCCGACAGCCCGCGCCACGCGGCCAGCACGGCCTCGCGGCGCGCCGCAGCGTCCGCCTGGCGCAGCGGCAGGATGCGCTGCGTCATCCAGTCCGCGAGCGAGGCGTCCAGGCGTTCCTCCGGGTCGGGCAGCACGTAGGCGATGGCTTCGGCCAGGTCGCCGGTGGCCGCGTAGCCGGCCTCGAACAGCCAGGCCGGCAGCGCGGCCGCCTCGCAGGCCAGCGCGCGCAGCTCGCCCGTGGGCACCGCGCGCCGCGGCGTGCCGCCGGCCAGCAGGTAGACCGCCCAGGCCGCGTCGCGCGGCGCGGCGTCGGCCAGGTAGCGCTTCAGCGCCGCCACCTTGGCCAGCGTGGACGTGCTGGCATCCAGCGCGAGGTAGAGGGCGACGAAATCCTTCATTCGGCGGCCTCCGTGCCGGGCGTATCGTCGCCGTACTCGGTGGCGAAGGCCTCGGCCTGCAGGCCCAGCTCGCTCAGGTAGCGCACCAGCGCACCCTCGTCGCCATGCGTGACGATGACGCGCTGCGCGCCGGTTGCGCGGATGGCCGACAGCAGTCCGGGCCAGTCGGCGTGGTCGCTGAACACGAAGCCGCGGTCCACGCCGCGTCGCCGGCGCGCACCGCGCAGCCGCATCCAGCCGCTGGCGAAAGCATCGCCATGCGGGCCCAGCGCCTTGGCCCAGCGGCTGCCCTGCACGGCCGGCGGCGCGATGACCAGCGCGCCGCGCAGCGCCTTGAACTTCGTCTCCGGCGTGACCGTCTCGACGTCGGGCAGCGCGATGCCCGCGTCGCGGTAGGCCGCGTTCAGCCGGGCCACGGCGCTGTGCACCAGCACCGGCCCGGGGGCGTCAGCCGTCGCGAGCCCGGCGACCAGCCGCTGCGCCTTGCCCAGGCTGTAGCCCATCAGCAGCGCGTGCCGGCCCTGCGCGGCGCAGTCCGTCCACCAGGCGCGCATGTCGGCCAGCACCGCCGTCTGCGGCGCCCAGCGGTAGATCGGCAGCCCGAAGGTGCTCTCGGTGACGAACACGTCGCAGCGCACCGGCTCGAATGGCGCGCAGGTCGTGTTGCAGTCGCCCGCGCCGCTGACGAAATAGTCGCCGGCGACCACCCACACTTCACCGTGGTGCTCGATGCGAATCTGTGCAGACCCCAGCACGTGGCCGGCCGGGTGCAGGCTGACCGTGACGTCGCCGATGCGGCGCGTCTCCCCGTAGGCCAGCCCCTCCAGCGGCGCGTCGTCGCCCAGCCGGGCGCGCATCAGGCCCAGGCCGTCCCGCTGCGCAAGGTAGTGGCCATGGCCGGGTCGGCAATGGTCGGCATGGGCGTGTGTGATGACGGCGCGTTCCACCGGGCGCCAGGGGTCGATGTAGAAGCCGCCGGGCTCGCAATACAGCCCCTGCGGCCGGCGCGTGACCAGATCAGGCATGGCACGCAGTGTGCCCAAGCTGCCCGCGCCATGGCGGTGCCGGGTCTTGCGCCGGCCGCTGCCACCCGCGGACTGGCGGCCGTCAGGGGCGCCGGGCGGGCAGGCGCACCTGCACCTCGACGGGCAGATGGTCGGACGGAAAGCGTCCGTGCATCGAGTCCGTCAGGGCCGCCCAGCTCAGCACCTCGATGCCGGCGGTGTGGAAGATGTGGTCGATGCGGTCTTGCTCAGTCAGCGGCGCATCGATGCGAAACCCCTGGAACGTGCCGGCCGGGCCGTAGGGCGGCGTTCGGCTGGTGCTGCGCGCGTCCTGCAACTCGGCCGTCAGCAGCCGCACCGGCTCGCTGCCTGGGCCGCTGTTGAAGTCCCCCAGCACCAGCGTCGGCAGGTCGCCAGCCACGGCTTTCCAGCGCGCCAGCAGCAGCCGCGCGGACTCGCGCCGTGCCACCACGCCTTCATGGTCGAAGTGCGTGTTGAACACGAAGAAGCGGTCGCCTGCCGGGCGATCACGCAACTCCACCCATGTGGCGATGCGGTGGCAGCAGCGCCCGTCCCAGCCCTTGGATGGGCGCTCGGGCGTCTCGCTAAGCCAGAACGTGCCGGAGCGCAGCACCTCAAAGCGTGCCGTGCGCACAAAGATGGCTGTGTGTTCGCCCCGCGCCGCGCCATCGTCCCGGCCTACGCCCACGCGGGTGAAACCGTCCAGCCGCTCCATGTCAGCGACCTGATCTGGCAGCGCCTCTTGCGTGCCGATGATGTCCCAGTCGTGATGGCGTGCCATGGCCAGCACCCAATCCCGTCGATGCGGCCATGCATTCAGGCCGTCGCTGGCGACATTCAGCCGCACGTTGAACGTCGCCACACGCATCGGCTCGCCGGCCTGTGCCGTCGGCATCACCAGCGCAACGGCGAGGGCAGTCAACAGCAGGCGCAGGGCGTTTGCGAGGGATGTCATGGGGTCTGAGCGGCAACAGGAGCGCCGCAGCGTACGGCCACCCAGGCGCCGCAGGCTGCGGCCTGACGAAGTTTTTTGAAGAAACTTGCGCGCACGTCGAAAACAGCGCTATACTGCTAGCTTCAGTCGCGGGGTGGAGCAGTCTGGTAGCTCGTTGGGCTCATAACCCAAAGGTCGTCGGTTCAAATCCGGCCCCCGCAACCAAGAAATAATGAGTCCTGATAAAGACTTAGCAAAGCCCGCCAAGTGCGGGCTTTGTCGTTTCTGGCTTCCTGTGTCGAGGTTTGTGACGAGCTCTGTGTCGTCACAGCGGAGCAATCTGCTCCTCGCGACCATTGGTGCTTGTGACGACCCGAGGAGGCAGCCTCGGGGCTCAAAGTTGGATTCCCTCGCGAGCTGGGGCGGGGGCAGCTTCAGTGGCCTCGCGGTTCTGGTTGCAATTGGCGTGACATACGGATACGACCAAGCTCGACCAGATCCCAGACCAAAAAACAGATCACGAGCTAAGCCTGACGAAAGTGACATTGAACTCCTTGCACTGCCGGTGCTGCTGCATGCGGTTGGCGAAGCTGAAGGCATCCGCGAGACCTTCGTGCTGGGCGAGGACGAGTACACCAAGACGGACAGCTCGCAGCGCGACATCCAGATGTCGCAGCCCGTCTTTGAGGCCTTGAAGCGTCAACAGGAAGCCACCGGTAAGCGCGACTACGTCTTCTGCAACCGCGCCGGGCAACCCATCGACAACAAGAACTTCAGCGACCGCGTCTATTACCCCTTGCTGCGTCACCTGGGCCTGGAGCGCCGCCGGCCCTACCAGATGCGCCACACGGCAGCCACCCTATGGCTGGCCTCGGGTGAAGCGCCAGAGTGGATCGCGCGCCAATTGGGCCACGCCAACACGCAGATGCTGTTCCAGGTCTACAGCCGCTACGTGCCCAACCTGACGCGCCGTGACGGCTCAGCCATGGACCGCCTGCTGGCCAGTCGGTTCGCCAGCGGGAACGTGGCCTCTGCATCTGGCCATGAGTCTGCCAACGACGACGCGAGCCGCGCGCAACCGCCGCCTGTGACGCAGCGCCAAGCCGCCTGAGCCCAAGCGCTCTTTGGCGCCAGGCCGTCGGCCTGATCCTGCGACTTGCCATCCCCGGCTCTGCTTGTGAAGCCACCGGGGCGGCGGAGCGCTACCCAAATTTTCTGATGCGCGAGGGTGCAGCCCACCTGAGCGCTCGCAGATGCCCCGGCGACGACGGCAGCCCCTGAGCTGCCGCTTCGCACCCTGCAGGTTGGCAAAGCCTGCACACGTTGGAGTTCCTCATGCCAGTCGACATCAACCACCCCCGTCGCGAGCAGCCCGTCCGGCACATGCGTAACAGCGAACCTTTCGCACGTCGGGCCCCTGTCCACCGCCAGGGCTATCGGACCGGGTGCCGCCGATCCAGGACGGCCACAGTCGTAGTGAAGCGCTGCCCTGTCGGCCAGTGTCGCGTGGAGGTTCCGCCTTGGCTCATGGCTGAGCCCTGGTGGCGCTGCGGGCGCAGGGTGTGGATCGCAATCCGTCGCGGGGGCGTGCATATCAGCCCCAAGCCCGGCGGGCCCCGCGGCATGAGGCGCTGCAGCCGTCGTGTTCGCCGGGTGCCACTGACCCTGACTCGGCGATCGTCCACCAGTCACATGCCGTGCGGCCAGGCGCTCAGCGAGCGGCACTCGCAGCGCTGCATGGGTATCCCCAGGCCGACCGGATCGACTTCCACGCTGGAGGTGGCTCAATGAACGTTCTGACCTTCCCCGCCAAGCAACCCACGCACTTCGCGGTCTCGGTGCGACTCCGGCGCAACGCGTCCCCCAGCGATGAGGTCGGCTTTCAGCGCAGCACCGAGGACTGGCTGAGTCGCCACGAACTGCGCGCCGAAGGTTCTCAAATGCGATTCGTGGTTCTGGCAGACCGCGAACTCACGCCCGTCGACCAAGCCAACGCGTTGCTGGCCATGCTCGACGTCAGTGCGGTGCGACAGGCTCGTGTCGGCCCCATCGTGCGAGAAGGTGACGAGCTGGAGGCCAATCTGTCCGGAAGCTACTGGATCGAGGCCGATCAACATGACCTGACCGTACTCGCCGCTCGTGTCCTGTACGAAGCGGGACGCCTGGATGGCGACGAGTTCCTCGCGGCACTTGGCGGCTTTGTCCTGCGTGTGTCCGAAGTCGCAGCCGACGATCCGGAGGACCGGCGATGAATGCTATCGATCCGTCGATGCAGGGCGACCTGCCTGTGCCCGCCGCTGTCTATCTGCTGCGGCGCCGTGATGGCTTGCGCTTCAAGATTGGCTGGGCATTGGACCCACTGGTCAGGGTTCAGCGCTTGCCCGAGTTCAGCGTGGATGCCTTGGACCTGGTGAGCTCCCATGCCGTCTGGCTGCCGACGGCGCTTCGCGCTCAGCAGTTTGAACGAGCATTGCACCGTGGGTTGGCGTTCTACAGCGTCTCGCCAGGTCACGTGCTGGACGGGCACACCGAATGGTTCCTGCCCGCAGCCCATCTCACGGCCATCCGGCTGATCCGGCAGATGCCGGTTGGAGCGGATGACCGAATGCCTCCGGCCATCGTTCCGTTCCTCAGTGAGCCCGAAGAGCGGTTATTGGATCGGTCCGGCCATGGCAGCAGCGCAGCGGCGTTCGTCGCGCAAGACACGCTGTGGCTCATGGAAGACCTGCTGTTGCGCGTGGCGGCATGCTGCCGAGTCGCTGTTGAAAGCGTCGGTGACCAGCATGACATTCGCCTGCAGGGCTTTCGCGGCGACACGAACGGTGCCTTGGAGACGCTGCGCTGGTCGGTGCTGGACATCGAGCGCTACCGCTGGCGGACCCGCGAACACGCCGGCGCGTTCGTGCACCTGATCGATTACCAGGGCGACGATCTGCTGCTCAAGCTCACGCCGATGCGGCATGTCCGGGCCTGGGCTGACGGTACGCTGGTCTGGCAGCTATTGGCTTTGCTCGAGCGCTTACGCGCGATGGGCGCCGCACCGCTGGCCGGTCGGTTGGTCGCTCGTGACACAAGCACGGTCAACCAGGCCTTCATCGCTCGACGTGGGACGCGGAGGTGCAAGCGATGAACACCACACCTCGACAGGGCCGGTCTAGGACTCGCTTACGCCCGACATGTCAGTCTCGAACAGCGAAGCGATCGGTACCTTCAGGCTTGTTGCCAGGGCGTCCACCATCGTCAGCGTGGGATTGGCGCGACCGGTCTCGATACGGCTCATGTACGTACGGAAGAGGCCGCAGCGGTGGGCGAGGTCCTCCTGCGTCAGGCCGGCCGCCAGCCTGAGCTGACGGACTCGCATCCCAAACTTGAACTGAACACTCGCTCGCACGGCGGGACTGTCCCGTCCGTACACTCATTCGTACACACACTAATTCGCACATCTGGCGCATGACATCGGCCCAGCACAGTGCGGTCTAGGGAAGATGCCTGATGAAGAACTCGCCCAAGAGCAGCCTCGCGCCGCTTGCTTTGGCCTGCTTCGGCCTTGCCTCCGTCATGGGCCTTGCGGCATGCGGCGGCGGAGGAGGGGAGCAGACGGCGACGAGCTCTGCACCGCCTGCAGCGCTCACCGACCCCCGTGATACTTCGGTCACCCCAAGCAGCACCGTGCGCTGGAAAGGCGTTGGTTCGGTACGCATCGGCCTGGCGGGCATCACCCAGTCCACGGATGGCGGCGTCTGGGCACTGGGGGCCGAGGATGGCGATGCCGGACGCCCATTCCTTCGCAAGATCGGTGGTGCCAATACCTGCGGCGCCGACGGGCTGCGCTTCCTGTCCGAGATCTACACGCGCTTTGATCGGCGCCAAGGTCCGGTGTCGATGACCACGGTGCAAAGCGGACGCTTCTACGCGGCATTCATGGGCCCCGGGACGGTGTTCGTGGCTCGCTTCGATGAAGCAACGTGCGCGGCGGACCCCAGCTTCGGCGCTCAAGGCGTGATCAGCATCCCTCTCAGCGGCTTGGTCACGGTGACACGCATCGCGCTCGAGCGCGATCGCAACGATGGTGTGCTGGTTGCAGCGGCCATCCCTGGTCAAGTTCTCCTGCGCCGCTTCATGGGCAATGGTGTCTGGGACAGTCAGTTCGGCACGAACGGCCTGGCGACCAACCCCAACGCGGACGGCTTCCTCGTCAAATCGCTAGCCGTCGCCAGCAACGGCGACATCTTGATTTCTGGCTCCGCCGGCGCGCAGGTGGCTTATCAGCCAGCCCTCCTGAAGCTGAACAGCAAGGGCTTGCCGGTGGCCACGTTCGGCACAGCCGGCGTGCAGCGCTATCCCAGTCTGAGCCTGGGGACCGGGAACACGGACTCCCTGCTGGTCGAGGGCGACCGGGTGATCGTGAGCGTGGCGAGCGGCTCTTCCGTGACGAGCTCGGACTTCAACTCCAACGACAGCATGGTCGCGGCCATGGACCTCCAATCCGGCCAGCTCAGGCCAGAGTTTGGTGCGGGTGGATTCCTGACCTGGGATTGGGGCTACAGCAGCACCGAGGCCACAGCCCAGTGGATGCCGCACGGACGCGGTGGCTACATCGGCTGTGGTCATGTGATGAGGAGCCTCTTGCTGGGACAAGCGCTCTCGCTCGTGGACATCACGGCCGACGGAAAACCTGACACCACCGTCGGCTACCAAGGTCGCCGACTGATTGCCGGCACCAACGACGCCACATGTGCAGGCCTGCTCCGCCTGTCCGACGGCAGGCTCGTCGTGGCCGCACGAGATGGCGGCGAGGCTGTCGTCATGTTCTTTGATCGCTGAACCAACAACCCAGCCCGAAGGAGGCTACCCTCTCATGACACAGAACCAGCGCACCGAACAACGCCGACGCCTGTTGAAGATGGCGGCGGCACCGACCGCATTGCTGACGGCCAGCCCCGCATACGCATTCCTCGACTGGATCGCAGAGAAGGCCGCGGCGAACCGCAAGAAGCTCTACGAGGCGATGCCCGACAAGGCGCTCGTCGATGGGTTCTACGTGATGCTCGAGGACGGAAAGAAGGAGAGCCCGACGCCTGCCCTGGTGCAGGCGGGCTATCGCCTCAAGAGTGTCAACCTGGGCATGCTGACGCTGTCCAGGCGCATGGACACCGACAAGCCGATCGAAACCGCCAGCTCCATGATGAATAGCTACGTGCCTGACGCCGATGCTGATCCGGTCGCGGCGGTGTACGGTGCGTTGTGCAAGGGGCGAGGCAACACGGTGAAGGTCTACAAGCCGGCTTTCGCGGGCAAGCTGAGCCGACTGTTCAACTTGCCCGTGGTGCCAGGGCCAAGGACGGGCGAGTGGTTTGGGAGCGACTTGGCTTTCATCGAGTGGTCCCCGGAGGGGCGTGTCGTGAGCCTTTTGCTGCACGCATTTCAGTCCAGCGTATCGCTCGGCGAGATGCTGCACCGCTATCCGATCGTGATCTTCGGGCCCACGAACACACGCCACGTCGAGAACCAGATCCGCAACAGCGAGTTCGTTGACTTCGAACTGCGAACCCTCTGACGAACGTCGTGAACCTCGTTGCGGTCGGACGCAGCGGAGCTGCTCCTTTGATTGCAGCGGGCATTTTTGGTGGTTGACGGTGGTCGCGCGTGCAAGCGGCGAGGCTGCCTTCTGGATATGCTTTGCGTCAGGAGCTGGGTGGCGTCGCGGTGAGCCGCAACGGATCAGCTCTGACGACACCGCGTTGAGGGCGATATCGCCGCGCTGACGCGTGGAGACTGGCATGCACTTCCTTTTGATCCTGATCCCGATCACGCTGGCGTTGGGCCTGCCATGCCTGGTCCGTGTCGCCTGCCGGTGCGGCCTGCATGACGCCGCTCGTACCGCGCGGCGGCTGGGGATCGACTGACTACAGCCGAGGTCCCTGCGCGATGAGCGACCTGAAGGCGTTCACCAATGAGACCAGGAGCGACAGGGCTTCAATGCAAACCCTGAGTCGCAATGGCAAGACGGTGGTCAAGTTCGTGGCGCAATCGGGTGTAGTGGCTGTGGTCGCCGCCGAGACCCCTGACGCGCTGCTGACCGCTCTGCGACGCAAGTTGGAGCGCAAGCTGCGGAGGTCAGGGCACTTGAAGCAAGCGGACAGTGTGGCGGAGTAGGGCGCTGGGAAATTCCGTGGCGCGTCTGCCGCTTTACGGTCCGCGCATCCAGTCAGTAGACGGCGAGAACAAGTTGTCGCAAGCGTCCGAAGTTGCATTTCAGTCGCGACTCTTGGGCGGTCCCCGCAGCTTTCGGTCATCGATCCCGCCAGTGACGCACATCGCGAACAGTCGCGTTTCACCTTGGTGCACTTGCAATCTTTTTGGCGACGCACGTCGAGTAGCGGCATTCGTTTCGAATGCGCAACACCCGACGGTCTTTTCATCTCATTAGTTCAACGCCAGCATGCCACCGTTGAGAAAAGAAACAGCGCAGACGCATTTGCACATAAATGGAGATGCACGCACACTGCTGTTGCGGTCGTCACCATTGTTTGTTTTCTTGCATATCAAGCCTGCTTCGGCAGGTGCTAGAACTTAGGGACACGCTGATCAATAGGCCAGTTGAGCGATCTGCGACCCGCCAGCGCATGGGCCGCGGCGACGCGGCTTGAATTCGGTGCCGGTCAGCGGCTGCGTCTGTGCTTTTGGGGCCGTTTGCTGCCCCACCTGGCCGCTCAAGACGCACCTCGGGCTTGCAGGTCCAACAAAGATCGCTTGGCGATCACGAGATTGGCCAGCCCGAACAGGCTGAACAGCTGCCCCTGGTTCTTCACCATGCCCTTGTAGCGAGCCTTGCGATGGCGGAACTGGTTCTTCACGACATGGAATGGATGCTCGACCTTGGCCCGCATGGCGGCCTTCAGCTGTTCGGCCTTCTCCAGCAGCCGCGCCCACTTCTTCGTCATGTCCAACGCCCGGCGCTTGCCCGGCTGCATGGCGACGAACCAGGTCGGCCCCTTGGCCTCTTCGCGCTTGTCCACGCCTCGGTAGCCGGCATCGCCAAAGGCCGACGTCTCCTGTCCATGCAGTAACGCACCGGCCTGCGTCACATCGTTGACGTTGGCCGCCGTGCCGATGACTGTGTGCACCAGCCCTGACTCGGCATCCACACCGATGTGCGCCTTCATCCCGAAGTGCCACTGGTTGCCCTTCTTTGCTTGGTGCATGTCGGGGCCGCGCTCGCCCGTGGCGTTCTTCGTCGAACTGGGCGCAGCGATGATCGTCGCGTCCACGATGGTGCCCGAGCGCATCAGCAGGCCTTGCTCGGCCAGATGGGCGTTGATCTCGTCGAACAGCACCTTGGTCAGGTCGTTGGCCAGTAACAGGCGCCGGAACTTCAGCAGCGTCGTGGCGTCGGGCACCGCCTCACGCGACAGGTCAATGCCGACGAAGTCGCGCATCGACTGGCTGTCATACAGCGCGTCCTCCAGGGCCGCGTCTGCCAGACCGTACCACTGCTGCAGGCAGTACATGCGCAGCATCTTCGGCACGCCGATGGGCGGGCGGCCGACCCGGCAACTGCGCGGGTACGACGGTGCAATTGCCGCCTCCAGTCGCGACCACGGGACGATGCGCTCCATGTCCGCGAGAAACACCTCGCGCCGCGTGCGCTTCTTCTTCAGGGCGTATTCGGCGCTGGCAAAGCTGCGTTGACTCATATCGTGATCCTGCCGCCGCCGCGTCCGCCGCGCATCGCGGTCAGCCCGGATAAATCAGCATTTCCCTAAGCCTTGGGGTCGTCCGCAATAGTGACAGTCCATACACTGGCCAAATACAAATGATCGTGAGCGCTCTGATGCAAGAAGGGCAATGTGCCTTTCTGCAGAGCATTAAGCTTCGCGAATCAGGGGGATTCGATGTCGTCTGCTACTCGCGCGATTGGCGTGCTGGCTCTTGTGTGCGCGCCGTTCATTGGAACATTTGCAGTTGCGGACCCAGGCGATGAGGTTTGCTTTCCGTTATATCGAGCGGCAGGCGCCATACCCAAGACGCCTCAATGTCCGACCACAGCGTCTCGTGCTAACGTTAATCTGGGCAACCTTCAATGCACTGCTAACTTCGGTGCAAACTCGAGCATTCCTAGATATTGCGGCACTCTCTCGAAGGATCTAGGAAAGTGCCCGAGTACGCCATATCCGATAAGCATCGGCACGGCGAACAAGTACCTTCACGAAATCGATTTTAAGTCTGGCGAAGGCGGGCTAACGCTATCTCGGTATTACAACAGCGCACCGGTTGCGGCGCCGGGGAGTATGCTGGGTTCGACTTGGCGCTCGAACTACGATGCCGTTATCGCGACAACTTCTTTGGGCGCAAGCGCTACGCGCCCAGATGGACGAATTATTTACTTCACTCAGGTCGGCGGGGTTTTCGCTGCCGACCCGGATGTGAACGATAGCTTAGTCCGTCTTCCTGCCTCAGGCACCCTGGTTGGCTGGAGGTACTACGATTCTAGCCGGTCCTCCATCGAGGTATACGATGCGGACGGAAAGTTGACAAAAATTCAGTCAGCGTCGGGAAGGTTGCTTACGTTGGCTTATAGCGATGCCAGCACGCCATTATCGGTCGCTCCTGGCCCTGGCTATTTATTGAATGTTAGTGATGGCTTCGGCAGAGCTTTGAGCTTTATCTACGACAGTTCAAAGAAGCGCGTCATCACTGTTATTATGCCGGACGGCCAATCTATTGGTTTGGAATACGACGCGTTTTCAAACATCTCTGCCGTGACGTATGCAGATGGCCGCGCAAGGCGATATTTTTACAACGAAAGCTCGTTCAATGGCGGGGTTTCTCAAGCGCGTGCCTTAACCGGGATTCAAGACGAGAACAACGATCGGTATATCAATTACTTTTACAACAACTTGGGACATGCTGTGGGTGAGCAGCAAATTCCGTCGCCATCTGCAGTTGCGAATGAATACAAGATTATCTACGACTCCTTGATCGGCTTCGACGCTGCGAGTGGGCAGGCCAAGACTGCCGGGCAATCGACGTTGACCGACCCACGTGGCAGCAAATACGTATACACGTTCACGTCCATTCAGGGCTCGGTGCGGTTGACGGGGGTGTCGCAGCCAGGAGGTGCTGGATGCCAAGCATCGAGTAGTGCAATCTCGTACGATGCAAACGGCAACGCAACTAGTCGCGATGACTTCAACGGTAGCCGTGAATGCAAGGTGTATGACCTCAGTCGCAACCTCGAGACGACGGCCGTTCGAGGGCTACTGAACACGACGTCCTGTGCAGGAGTGACGGGGGTTGGCGCGTCCCTGCCCGTTGATGCAAGGAAGACAAGCACTCGGTGGCACCCAGACTGGCGCCTTCAGACGAAGGTGGCTGAGCCCAAGCTGTTGACGACTTACGTCTATAACGGTCAACCGGATCCGTTCAGCTCGAATGCAATAGCTACCTGCGCCCCTGCTAACGCAACATTACCTGACGGCAAACCGATCGTTGCTCTTTGCAAGAGGGTGGAGCAGGCCACCAGCGACCCGAATGGATCTCAGGGCTTCGCTGCCTCATTGGTGCCGACGACGCCAAGTAGAGTCTGGAAGTACACCTACGATCACAATGGATCTGTTCTATCTCAGACTGACCCAAGAAATCGTTTGACGAGCTACGTCTACTTCGAAGATGCCCATACAGATCATTCACCTGGAGATCTGCGAACGGCTACAAACGCCGCCAGTCATGTTGTCCGTTACACGCGGTACGACAAGAACGGTCGGGTTTTGCAAGTTGTCGATCCTAATGGAACGACGACTGACATCGTGTACTCGGTTCGAGGACTGGTCCAGAGTGTGACTATCAGCACGAGTTCAGGAGCAACGCAAACCACCGTCTATCAGAACGATGCGGCCGGACAGCTCAAATCGGTGCAGATGCCTGATGGGGGCGTCTTGTCGTTCACCTATGACTCTGCACATCGACTGATTGGTGTGACCGACGCGGCAGGAAACACGGTCAGCTACGAGCTTGACGAGGCAGGGAACCGCGTGTCGGAAACGGCTAGAGATTCGGCTGGTGACCTTGCGCGCAGCATCACGCGCGTTTTCGACGCGCTAAATCGGGTTCAACAAATCACTGGCGCTTCCAACTGACGCGAGCGAAGCTAGTCTCTAAGGGAGTCAACTATGTTTTATGCCAATGTGCCCTATTACCGAAGGGCAGGGGCTTCTGTGCTTGCGCGGGCGCTGGACTTCTTCGTACGCGTAGCGGTGCTGTGCCTTGCCCCGACGGCATACGCGATCGCTTTGACGACGACCACCACAACCTTGGTCGCCAGCCCGAATCCAGCATATGCCAATCGGAACGTCACGCTGACGGCGATGGTTACAGGTGCGAGTCCAACGGGCACGGTGACGTTCATGGATGGTGCGACCTCACTTGGGGTCGCCAGCCTATCCGCTGGTAAAGCCACGTTGACTCGTAGCTTTAGTGTCAGCGGAAGTCACAGCCTTACCGCGGCCTATTCAGGGAATGCCAGCAACGACCCTAGCGTTTCCAGTGCGGTGGCGCTGACAGTAAGCCCGCAAACGGCGACAAGCGCCACATTGAGCTCGGACATTAATCCAGCGTTCGTCGGTCAGTACGCCAAACTGACAATCACAGTGTCAGGTGGCGTAGCTCCCACTGGGTCGGTGCGGGTGATGGAAGGCGCGAAGGTCGTGGCAAGTACCAGCTTGTCTGGCGGCAAGGGAACAGTCACTGCTAGCTTCAGCACTGCCGGCACACACGTGTTGACAGGAGAGTACTTAGGAGATGCCCCCAATGCGGGCTCGACTTCGTCACCGCTGAGTTTGGTAGTTAATCCGAAGACAGTGACCACTACCACGCTTTCCGCTAGCCCGAACCCGGCCACCGAAACCCAGGCCATCACTTTTGTGGCGACAGTGACTGGTTCCAATCCTACCGGGCAAGTGACTTTTAAGGACGGATCGACAACGCTGGGTTACGCAAACGTCTCCGGAGGTACTGCGACGCTGACCAAGGGTATAGCGGCCGCAGGCGACCACACAGTTACCGCGAGCTACGTGGGCGACGCGGGCAATAGTTCCAGTGTCTCTGCCGCACAGAGAGTGACAGTTCTTCCCCGAAAGCCTACGACAGTCTCCTTCACGATTGGCACCAACCCGGCCTATGTTGGTCAGGCAATCAGTTTCGTGGTGACCGTCTCCGGGGAGAGCCCCTCCGGCACCGTGACCCTGATGGATGGCAACAGTTCGCTGGCTACAGCAAGCTTGGTCGGCGGGCAAGCGAGATTCTCTCGGTCTTTCAGCACTGCTGGCAGTCACTCCATGAAGGTGGTCTACAACGGCGATGGCGTCAACAGCGTCAGCACGTCGGTTCCGCAGAACCTCACCGTTAAGGCAAAGAACGCCGCGGCGGTCACACTTGCCAGCAGTCCAAATCCATCGGTCATCAACCAGAGCGTCAACCTGACGGCACTTGTGACTGGGGACACCCCCTCGGGCACGGTGACCTTCAAGGACGGCAACAGCACGCTTGGAAGCGCGACCATCAGCGCTGGGCGGGCCGTTCTAGCGAAAGGCTTTACCACTACTGGTAGCCACAGTCTTACTGCGGTCTACGCGGGGGACGTTGCCAACAGCACCGCGACGTCGAGCCCGGTGTCTCAGGTTGTCACGCTCCCCCCAACAACGACAGTGCTTTCTACAAGTGCGAACCCTGCCGAGGCGGGGCAGGCGTTGACCCTTGTTGCTTCGGTGACAGGGGTCACTCCTTCGGGGTCGGTGACATTCACAGATGGCAGCACGACATTGGGAGTCGTCAATCTGGTCAATGGAAAGGCCACCCTCGCCACCCGACTTTCAGCCGTTGGAGTGCATCGGCTGGTCGCCACATATGGTGGTGATACGCGAAATGCGCAAAGCACATCAGCAGCGCTTAATCAGAACGTTGGTCGCCGCACCACTGCGATCTCACTCGCAGGAAACCCAAACCCAGCAACGCCAGGACAAGCCATTACGCTGATTGCAACATTGAGCGCCACCTCGCCCACTGGGACCATCACGTTCAGAGATGGAGCAGCGGTCATCGCAACTGTGCCGGTAACCGGCGCTGGTGCGACAGCATCTACAAGCTTCGCCGTGCCGAGCGTCCGGACGATTACAGCTGCCTATGACGGTGATTCGCTCAACTCACCCAGCAGCTCTCAGTCGCTCGAGCTGTTGATTAGTAGCGACAGCGGAGCAGCGCCAGGTCAAGCTATGACCTGGAATTTTGAGTACAACGCCAAGGGCCGCGAGACCAAGATGATCGACCCAAACGATGGGGTCACCGAACGGACCTATGACTTGCATGACCAGGTCGCCAGGGTCACCCAGCCTGCTCCTGTCTCTGGTCAGCCCCGCCCCACAATTGGCATGAACTACGACGGACGTGGGGCATTGGTGCAAGTCACTGATCCACGAAACTTGAAGACGACCTATGTTGTTGACGGGTTGGGGAATACTTCGGTGCAGCAAAGTCCGGATACTGGAGCCAGTACCGCTACCTATAACGAGTTAGGCCAACTCGCGACGTTCACTGATGCACGCGGCAAGGTCTCTACTTACAGCTACGATGTGCTTAATCGTTTAGTACGTATTGATTACAGCAGCGGCGTTCCTACCATCTTTACTTACGATATTGGTGCCAATGCGGTAGGACGACTGAGTGGTTTCAGCGATGAATCTGGAAGCACGACGTTCGCGTACGACGGCTTTGGGCACGTCGTCTCCAAAACTCAAACCAGCGGTAGTGGACCAACGTCGAAGACGTTCAATGTCGGGTACGGTTGGGGTGGAAGTGGGCCGGCGACGAGCAAGCTCCAATCAATTGCCTATCCGAGCGGCAGAACCGTAACGTACGACTTCGATTACACAGGCCGTGTTGGCGCCATTTACGTCGACGGAATCCCGCTAGTTACGAACATCACATACCACGGGCTGGGTAGCCCACAAACTTGGCAATGGGGCGACGCGACTCTATATCAGCGCGGGTTTGATGCGTACGGCCGAATTGGCAGCTATCCGTTAGGCAAGCTAGGCGGCGTCGGCGCGTCAGCCGGAGCGTTGCGCACCCTGAGTTACGACGCGGCGGGAAGAATCGTTGGCTATACCCACTCGACCATTCCTTCCTTGGATCAGCTATTTTCTTACGATGGGCTGGACAGACTGATTAGTGCGCAGTCGGGTACAGCTTCGTACGGGTACCTCTGGGACGCAAATGGAAACCGTACACAAAGCACCGTGAGCGGTGCTGTCTATACCTTATCAGTCAGTGCTACAAGCAATCGATATACAAGCGTGCAAAGCCCCGGCGGTGGAAGCCCGTTGACCCAGGCGCAAAGCTACGACTTGGCCGGGAATCTTACGAATGATGGGAATAGCACGCTGGCTTACAGCGACCGCGGCCGCCTAAATAGTGCCGTGCGCGCCGGTGGGACGGTTTCCTACCTGTACAATGCGCTCGATCAACGTGTATTCAAGTCGGGGCCGGTCGCGATTATTAGCAGCGGAACTTCGCACTACGTTTATAGCGAAGAGGGGCGCTTGCTTGGTGAATATGACGCTACAGGTGCACCACTCTACGAAATCGTTTATCTCAATGAGTACCCGGTCGGCGTTTTGAAGGCGGCAGGAGGGCTCGGCTACGTCTACGCGGATCACCTTGGAACTCCGCGTGTAGTAGCGCGTAGTAGCGATCATGCGATTGTTTGGCGTTGGGACTCGGTAGAGCCCTTCGGACGGAACGTTGCAAATGCCAACCCCAACGGTTTTGGTGTTTACACGCTAAATCTGCGTATGCCAGGGCAAATCTATGACGCCGAGTCAGGCTGGTTCTACAACTGGCATAGAGACTACATTCCAGACTGGGGAAGATATGTTCAATCTGACCCCATCGGGCTCGCGGGCGGCATAAACACGTACGCATATGTGGGTGGCAACCCGCTGAGCTACGCAGACCCGTTGGGGCTCAAGCAGAAAGCGAGTAGTCCCCACTGCAAAGCGCTACAGCGAAAGATCGACAACCTTATGAAGGATTTGGATGATCGTTGGCTGGATTTGCAAAAGGGCGGTTTGCCTGAGCGCCTCGCCAGCCCGACAAACGAGCCGCTGCGTTCAACGATGCGTGGGCATCGAACTTTGATCAATGACCGCGATAGCGTCGTTAGAAAGTGGGAGAAACGCTACGACGACGAATGTGAGCCCGACGACAAGGATGAGGGCAATAGCTGCCCTGAATGCACCGCCGGGGCGGTCGTGGCCACGGTGGCCGGCGGATACGTCGTCTATCGATGCGTTCGAATGCTGCCTTCGCTACTGCCACCCCTGTGGTGGACCATTCCGGCAAATGCTGCCGTTCCGTGAGCTTGACCGTGAGTATGGTTCCTTATATTCAGAAGCTGGCTGCGGCGGTCAAGTCCGGGAAGAAGTCTGCCCTCGACGATCTTTGCTTCGAAATCGAGTACGAACAGCTCACGAAGGATGTCTGGCCGCAGGCGGTATTCGAGTTTTTCGTGAGTGCGCTGCATGACACCGACATCACCTCGCTAACCGGTGCGCGCGCCTTCGTGCTTAGCCTTTACAACGACTTTGACAAACTGACCGCCGAGCAGCGCCGTGTGCTTTTGCAAACCTTTGGGGCTGAGGCTGATAGCTTCGGCGACGAAATGTTGAGACACGCAGCAAGCGATCTGGTTGCGCGTAAGTACCCGCCGGCACTCGCGTTTGACTTCTTTGCCGAGCTGGCTGGTGGCGGCGGTCCAGGCGGTCGGCACATGGCGCTTGTGGGTCTTGAACTGCTACTGCTGAGCGGAAAACTTGACAAACGGCAAGCGACGTTTGCCGAGCCACTGTTGGCTGAGTTGATTCGGAAGCCATAGGCCTTCTCTCTTGCATGTGGAACGTCCGTTCGTCGTCTGTCCCCGAGCGGCAGTTGTAGGTCTTGCGCCCGAGCAGCATGTCCTTCGACCAGTGCGGCAGCAACCCGTACTGGCCGGCCATCGCCTCGCGCCCAGCTGCTTCTTTGTCGTCAGCCCGCACGATGAAAGGGGCTCGGTAGCCCGGCCATGTTTCAACCGGCGTCTCATCGTCTGGACGTACGACCCCGAAGTGCGCCAGCAGGCGGTCTTCAAGGGTCACAGGCTTGTAGTTCGAGCACATAGCGTGGAGTTTGGCTGTTCCGTCTGCCGATTAAATCGCTCTCCATCGCCCGCAGCGTCTTCAGGCCAGCTGCTCCATCGATTGCTAGTCAATGTCGCCAACGAGCTCCGGCAGCTCCCCCTCCGTGCGCTAGCCCGCCGCCCGGTTCAGCAAGCTGGTGAGCCGGCGCAGCCGAGAGCTCTTCCAGTCATCCAATCCGTAAAGCCCCAAGGACCTGTCGAACGTTCTCTTGGACTCGTTGACGATGCTGCGATCCAGCCTGCTCAGAGGTGCAGTCAGCGCGTTCGACAGTTCCGGATCACCGAGGCCGCCGGAGCGGCTGTTGATCCAGTGAGCCAGCAGAAGCCAAGCCACGGATGGTTCGGCAACGAGTGCCCCCACCTCCTCGATGGCATCCCTCAAGTCGTTGTGAATCGAGAGCGACCAGCAGTAGTTGTCCAGCGAATCGATGTTGCCAGCGGTCAGGAGGTACGCGTGGATGCCCTGTGCAACCATGCGCATCGTCGCGAACCCGCTTTCGTCGTGCTGCGCGCACGATGACGTGGGCTCGTCCTCGCAGGAAAAGTCAAACGCACCAGCCACGGAGAGCATGAAGTCTGGCGCGGGCATGCCAGCCCGGCTGTGCCGCCAGGCCGTGGGCGCGGATGCCAAGGCGCCAAGTGCTGGTGCAGCCATGACGCTTGACGTGGCCCCCCATCCCGCGGCAAGCATCGACTGCACCTGGTGCAACTGCGCTTCGTCGGTTGCTTTGTCGTTGGCCTCTCGAACATGCACAAGGATGCAATGGGTCTGGCTGGACAGCAGTTGGTGGCTGAGTGCGAGCGCCAGTGCCTCGCGCTCGTCACAGTGCGCCATTCGCTTGGCTGCTGCCATGCGCGACAGCGTCGCACCGCTCGACTCCGTACTGGCACTGGCGCTAGACAGGAGCACGGCATGTCCTCGGTCATCCTTGGCCAGCAGCCGTGGAGCCAGGACACACGGTGCCGCAAAGCCTGCGAACGCGACGACGGTGTCGCCGCCGTAGACATTGCTCGGCAGCTGCGTCTGCCAGACGGGTGCCTCTCCCCATGACACGGAAGCCTCACAGTGACGTGGCTGACGCATGCGCGCAAGCATCCGCTTGGCAGCGGCTTCAAACGCCTCCCCCGGTGTCACGAACTCAGCTGTACCGCCCGTCTTCTCAGCCAGAGCGCGCAGGACGCCTTCGGCAGGTGACGCGCCAAGCCCGATGACGAAGATTCGGTGTTGGCTGGCCACGGCGCTGGCCAAGATGGCGTCAATCTCCCAGATCTCCCCGTCCGTCAGGAGGAGCACATCCTTCGAGACCTCGGCGGTGCCACCCTGGAGCTCAAACACGGCGCGCAGAGCCAATGCCATCTCCGTACCGCCCAGATCAGCCTCCATGCGCGCGATGGCTGGTTGGATTCGGTGTTTGACCTCGGCCACAGCCCGACTGGGAGCGAGCAGGTGTTCGACCGTGGAACCAAAGCGGGTCACGCTGACGCTATCGGCATCGCCGAGCTGATTCATCACGCCATGAATCACTGACTTGGCAGAAGCCAGGCTGTCGCCTGCCATGGAACC
>NZ_JAPPUY010000006.1 GCF_026712245.1 Roseateles hydrophilus | reverse complement strand
GCGGGCGCCGCCGGCCGAGCCGCTGGAGCCGGCGCCGGCGCGGCCGCACGCGACAAGGTGGTGGCCGATGCGGGGGCTGGTGCGGGCACAGCCTCGCTGGACACCGGCGCGGGCGCCGCCGCCACCGCCGGCGGCGCGGTGATCACGGGCGCGGGCTTGGGCAGGCTCGGCGGGTCGAACAGCAGCGTGTATTCGCGCACCAGGCGGCCGCTGGACCACGTCAGTTCCAGGATGACGTCGACAAAGGGCTCCTGAACCGCGCGATCACTGGACACGCGCAGCACCGAACGGCCGTCTCGACGCACCAGTTGCACCTGGGCGGAGCTCAACACCGCGTTGTAGTCGACCCCACTGGCCCGGTAGGTGTCGGGCGGCGCAACGCGCACTTTCAGCGTGGCGGCCTCCTCGGCCGACAGGCTGGTCACGTCGATCTCGGCACGCATGGTCTCGCCAAGGGCCGACTGCACCGACAGCTTGCCCAGGCCCAAAGCCTGCGCACCGCCCGTGGCCACCAGCAGTGCCGCAGCAACGGCCAGGTGATGACGGACGAAGCCGGTCGGGCGAAGGCCCTCGAACGCGTCGCGGATGTGGTCTTTCAAGGCATTCCCCAAAGCAACAAGGCGGGGCAATGGGCCCCGCCTGTCTCGATCTTCAGCAAGCGCTGCCCGAAACTGGTCTGCACGCTGGTTTGCACGCGGAACTGCACGGTATCGCCTGCGTCGAGTTTTGAATCAAAAACACAACAACATCAAGCATATACGCTGAAATGCTCAAGGCCTATCTCATGTGTCGCTTGGTTTCAATATCAACGCCCGGGTGAACCCTAGGTCCAAGCGTAAAAGACCGTAAACAGAAACGGGCCTCGCGGCCCGTTGTCAGTTTCAGCGATCCAGCAGGATGCGCAGCATGCGCCGCAATGGCTCAGCCGCGCCCCACAGCAGTTGGTCGCCAATGGTGAAAGCGCCCACGTACTCGGGGCCCATCGCCAGCTTGCGCACGCGGCCGACCGGGATGGTCATGGTGCCCGTCACGGCCACGGGCGTCAGGTGCTTGAGCGTGTCTTCGCGCGTGTTGGGCACGTATTGCACCCACTCGTTGTCGGCGCGGATCATGGCCTCGATGTCGGCCAGCGGCACGTCTTTCTTCAGCTTGAAGGTGAGCGCCTGGCTGTGGCAGCGCATCGCGCCGACGCGCACGCAGAAGCCGTCGACCGGAATGCCATCGGAGCCGAGAATCTTGTTGGTCTCGGCCATGCCCTTCCACTCTTCCTTGGACTGGCCGTTGCCCAGGTCCTTGTCGATCCACGGGATCAGCGAGCCGCCCAGCGGCACGCCGAAGTTGGCGGTCTCGTCTGCGCTCAGCGAACGCTGCTTGGCGATGACCTGGCGGTCGATCTCGAGGATGGCGCTCTTGGGGTCGTCCAGCAGCGGCTTGACGGCGGCGTTCAGCGTGCCGTACTGCGTCAGCAGTTCGCGCATGTGCTGCGCGCCACCGCCACTGGCGGCCTGATAGGTCTGCGTGGACATCCACTCCACCAGCCCGGCCTTGTACAGCGCGCCCACACCCATCAACATGCAGCTGACGGTGCAGTTGCCGCCGACCCAGTTCTTGCCACCAGCCGCCAGCGCGTTCTTGATGACCGGCATGTTGACCGGATCGAGCACGATGACGGCGTCATCGTTCATGCGCAGCGACGACGCGGCGTCGATCCAGTGGCCAGCCCAGCCCGCGGCGCGCAGCTTGGGGAAGACTTCGTTGGTGTAGTCGCCGCCCTGGGCGGTGATGATGATGTCGCAGCGCTTGAGCTGCTCGATGTCGAAGGCGTTCTGCAGCTTCGTCTCGTTCTTGGCCTGCGCGGGCGCGTTGCCGCCAGCGTTGGAGGTCGAGAAGAACAGCGGCTCGATCAGATCGAAATCCCGCTCGGCAGTCATGCGGTCCATCAGAACCGAGCCCACCATGCCACGCCAGCCTACAAGGCCTACCAAGGTCGTCATCATCAAATCCTTTGTCTGTCGTTCACCAAACCCCATCCACTTCGGGCCCCGGCTCGTTCGCCGGGTTTGGTTGGGGCGAGACGAGACGGAGCGTTAGCTCTTAATGGTTTTGGTGGTCGTGATGGCTTTGACGACAGCGTCGCCCATCTCGCGGGTCGAAACCTTCGAGGTGCCTTCACTCCAGATGTCGGCGGTGCGCAAGCCCTGCGCCAGCACCGATTCCACCGCGGCTTCAATGCGAGCAGCGGCGTCGGGCAGGTTGAGGGAGAACTTGAGCATCATGGCAGCGGACAAGATTGTAGCCAGCGGGTTGGCGATGCCCTGGCCTGCGATGTCCGGCGCGCTGCCGTGCGAGGGCTCGTAGAGCCCCTTGTTGTTGGCGTCCAACGAGGCAGAGGGCAGCATGCCGATCGAGCCGGTCAGCATCGCGGCTTCGTCGCTCAGGATGTCGCCAAACATGTTGCCGGTCACGACGACGTCGAACTTCTTCGGCGCCTTGACGAGTTGCATCGCAGCGTTGTCGACGTACATGTGGTCGAGCTCGACGTCCGGGTACTCCTTGTGAACCTCGGTGACCACGTCCTTCCAGAACTGGAAGGTTTCGAGCACGTTGGCCTTGTCGACGCTGGTGACCTTCTTGTTGCGCTTGCGTGCAGCCTGGAAGGCCACATGCGCGATGCGCTCGATCTCCGGGCGCGAGTAGCGCATCGTGTCGAAGGCTTCTTCGCTGCCGGGGAAGTGGCCATCCACCGCCGTGCGGCGGCCCCGCGGCTGGCCGAAGTAGATGTCGCCAGTCAGCTCACGGATGATGAGGATGTCGAGGCCCGCCACCAGCTCGGGCTTGAGCGACGACGCGTGCGTGAGCTGCTCGTAGCAGATGGCCGGGCGGAAGTTTGCGAACAGGCCCAGGGCCTTGCGCAGGCCGAGGATGGCCTGCTCGGGGCGCAGCGCGCGTTCGAGCTTGTCGTACTTCCAGTCGCCCACGGCGCCGAACAGCACGGCATCGGCCTCCTGCGCGAGCTTCAGCGTGGCCGGCGGCAGCGGATGGCCGCTCGTTTCGTAGGCCTTGCCGCCCACGTCGGCCCATTCCAGCGTCAGCGGCAGGTCCAGCGCCTGCAACACCTTGACGGCCTCGGCCATGATTTCCGGGCCGATGCCATCGCCGGGAAGGACTGCAATCTTCTTGGTCATGTCAGACGATTCGGTGGTTGAGCCAGGGCTTGGCGGCGATGCGCTGGGCCTCGTAGCTGCGGATCTTGTCCGCGTGTTGGAGCGTCAGGCCGATCTCGTCGAGGCCGCCGATCAGGCATTCCTTGCGGAAGGGCTCGATGTCGAAGGGCAGCTCGGCGCCGTCCGCCTTCACGACCACCTGGCGCGGCAGGTCGACGGTCAGCTGGTAACCCGGGAAGGCTGCCACCTCGTCGAACAGGCGGGCAATGGCGCTCTCCGGCAGCACGATGGGCAGCAAGCCGTTCTTGAAGCAGTTGTTGAAGAAGATGTCCGCGAAGCTCGGCGCCAGGATGGCGCGGAAGCCGTACTGCTGCAGCGCCCACGGCGCGTGCTCGCGGCTGGAGCCGCAGCCGAAGTTGGCGCGGGCAATCAACACGCTGGCCGCCGCGTAACGCGGCTGGTTCAGCACGAAATCGGGGTTGGGCTTGCGGCTGGCCGGGTCCTGACCCGGCTCGCCGTGGTCCAGGTAGCGCCATTCGTCGAACAGATTGGGGCCAAAGCCCGAGCGCTTGATCGACTTCAGGAACTGCTTGGGGATGATCGCGTCGGTGTCGACGTTTTCGCGGTCCATGGGCGCGACCAGCCCGGTGTGGATGGTGAATTTGTCCATGGCTTCAGGCGATCGTGCGAACGTCGACGAAATGGCCGCTCATCGCGGCGGCAGCAGCCATCGCCGGGCTGACGAGGTGGGTGCGCCCACCGGCGCCCTGGCGGCCTTCGAAGTTGCGGTTGCTGGTGGAGGCGCAGCGCTCGCCCGGCTCCAGCCGGTCGGCGTTCATCGCCAGGCACATGGAGCAGCCAGGCTCGCGCCACTCGAAGCCGGCGGCCTTGAAGACCTGGTCCAGCCCTTCGGCCTCGGCCTGCGCCTTGACGAGGCCGGAGCCCGGCACGACGAGGGCCAACTTGATGTTCTTGGCGACACGGCCGCCCACACGGCGCACCACGGCCGCGGCCTCACGCATGTCCTCGATGCGGCTGTTGGTGCAGGAGCCGATGAAGACCTTGTCGACATGGATGTCGCTGAGGGCCTTGTTCGGCTCCAGCGCCATGTAGGTCAGCGCGCGCTCGATGGCGCCGCGCTTGACAGCGTCCTTCTCCTTGTCGGGGTCGGGCACGCGGTCGTCGATGGCGAGCACCATCTCAGGCGAGGTGCCCCACGTGACCTGCGGGCGGATCTGCGCGGCGTCGATCTCGACGACCTTGTCGAAGTGCGCACCGGCGTCGGAGTGCAGCGTGCGCCAGTAGGCGACGGCCTGGTCCCACTCCACGCCCTGCGGCGAGAACGGGCGGCCCTTGACGTAGTTGATGGTCGTGTCGTCCACGGCGATGAGGCCGGCGCGGGCGCCAGCTTCGATGGCCATGTTGCAGACCGTCATGCGGCCTTCCATGCTCAGCGCGCGGATGGCCGTGCCGGCGAACTCGATGGTGTAACCCGTGCCGCCGGCCGTGCCGATGCGGCCGATGATGGCCAGCACGATGTCCTTGGCGCCCACGCCCTTGGCGCACTGGCCCTCGACCTTGACGAGCAGGTTCTTGGCCTTCTTGGCCGACAGCGTCTGCGTGGCGAGCACGTGCTCCACCTCGCTGGTGCCGATGCCGTGCGCCAGCGCGCCGAAGGCGCCGTGCGTGGAGGTGTGGCTGTCACCGCAGACCACCGTCATGCCGGGCAGCGTGGCGCCCTGCTCCGGGCCGATCACGTGCACGATGCCCTGGCGCTTGTCGCTCATCTTGAACTGCGTGATGCCGAAGCGGTCGCAGTTGGCGTCCAGCGTGTCCACCTGCAGGCGCGACACCGGGTCGGCAATGCCCTCGCTGCGGTCGGTCGTCGGCACGTTGTGGTCGCTGACCGCCAGATTGGCGGCGAGGCGCCAGACCTTGCGGCCGGCCAGATCCAGGCCTTCGAAGGCCTGTGGGCTGGTCACTTCATGGACGAGGTGACGGTCGATGTAGAGCAGCGCCGTGCCATCCGGTTCGGAGTGCACGACATGCTCGTCCCAGAGCTTGTCGTAGAGGGTACGGGAAGTCATTGCTTGTCTCGGGGGATGAGGGTGTCGACGAAGCGTTGCACCACGGTGGGCAAGCGCTGTTGGCGCAACACACCCAGGTAGTAATCGCGCTCGGCCCAGGGTTCTTCCAGCCGCAGCGCGCGGACACCGAAGACGCGTGTGAAGCGTTCGGCAGGTTGCTCGGGCAGCACGGCCACACCCAGGCCGGACTCCACCAATTGGGCGATACCGTCGAAGCCACGCACCTGCAGGCGCGCGTTCAGCGTCTGGCCGCGCGCGGCCGCCTGCTCGCGCATCAGCTCCTGCGCGCTGGCGCCGGCATGCAGGCCGATGAGGTCGTAGGCGAGCAGATCGTCGAAGCTGACCGTCTCGCGGTTGCTCAGCGGGTGCTTCAGCGGCACCAGCGCAGCCAGCCGGCTGCGGGCGAACACCCAGGTCTGCACGCGGTTGTCCAGCACGGGCGCGGTGAAGATGCCGACATCCGCGCGCCCTTCGGCGACGGCGGCCTGCACCTCTGCGCTGGTCAGGTCTTCCAGGCTGATGCGGATCTGCGCATGGGCCTGGGAGAACTCGACCAGGTAGGGCGGCAGGCACTCGGCAATCGCGCTGGTGTTGGACGCGATGCGCAGATGGCCCTTGATGCCGCGCGAGAACTCCATGACCTCGGTCTCGAGCGCGTAGAGCGATGCGTGCAGCGAGCGGATGTGGCGCACCAGCGCCCGGCCGGCCTCGGTCGGCTCCACGCCACGGGCGCGCCGCTCGAAGAGCTGCACGCCGAGGCGGCTTTCCAGGTCTGACAAACGCTTGCTCGCCGCAGCCAGCGCCAGATGTTCCTGGGCCGCGCCGCGGGTGATCGAGCGCGTCTGCTCGATGGCCAGCACGAGATTGAGGGTGGTGAGGTCGTGGCGCATGGTCGTCTCCCGCTGAAGCATAGCCTTCGTGAATCGTCCAATTCTGCGCCAGAAACAGACCAAGGCTTCGCAATCAACGAATTTCAATCCCGAGCACACACAGGCAGCGACCGCGCACAACTGACCGGCCCCAAGGCGCTTGTTCGCATGATGCCGGGCCAGGCCAGGCCCTAGGATGACTGCACCCATGACGCCCCCGCGCATCACCATCGGCATCCCGAGCTACAACCGCAAGGACGCGTTGCTCGAGGTGCTGTCGCGCCTGGACGCAGCCTGCACGCCGGCACACCGCGAGCGCATCAACGTGCTGGTCATCGACGATGACTCGCCGGACGGCGCATTCGAGGCTGTGCGCGCCCTGCCCTGCGCCCGGAGCGGTGACTGGCTGCGGGTCATGAAGAACGAGCAGCGGGCCGGCTTTTGCGGCAACTTCTTCCACCTGATCCGCCACTGCCCGGGCGACTACCTGCTGGTGAGCACCGACGACGACTGGCTGCAGGCCGACGAGGTGCTGCGCCTCGCGCTGGACCTGGCCGAGGCACAGACCCCGCCCGCATGGGTGACACCGGTGTTCCGCCACGCGGACGGCAGCCTGTACCGGGGCCGCGAGGCCGTCGGCCCCATCGCGCCGCACGACTACCGCAACTGCTGCAACCATCTGCCCGGCGTCACGCTGAACCGCGCCTGGGCCCAGCGCCTGCTGCCGCTGATCGAGCCCGTGGCCAACCGGCGCGACAACGTCTACCCGCAGGCCTGCTTCAGCCTGGCGCTGCTGCTGCTGGGCGCGCCCTGTCTGTACCACCCGGCCGAGCCGGTGCGCACCGGCCACAACCTGCCCTCGGGCATTGCCGGCTACAGCACGCTGGCGGCGCGCTGGCAGCAGTTCACCTTCTTCGACAGCTACATCGGTGCGCTGCGCGCGCTGAGCCCGGCCGACGCCTTCCAGCAGGCGCGGGCGCAGATCCACGAGTTCCACCGCCAACAGCTGTTCCGCACGCTGGGCAACGGCCTGTCCGAGGAACGGCCTGACCTGCTGCCCTACTTCCTCGATGGCGCCCGACAGTTCCTGGCGCCAGCCGCCTGACCCGCCACCCCTGAGCACCCCGACCCGATGCCCACCACCACGCTGGATCTCGGCTGCGGCCCCAACCCGCAGAACCCCTACAACGCCGACGAGGTGTACGGGCTGGACATCCGCCAGCTCGACAACCCGCGCATCCGCTCGGCCGACCTGTTCGTCCAGCCCATCCCCGGCCCGGACGAGGAGTTCGACTTCATCACCGCCTTCCACTTCATCGAGCACATGCCGCGCGTGCTGTACGTGGACGGCCGCACGATCTTCCCGTTCGTGCGCCTGATGAGCGAGATCCACCGCAAGCTCAAGCCCGGTGGCGTGTTCCTGTCGGCCACGCCCAGCTTCCCGCACCCACAGGCCTGGCAGGACCCGACGCACGTCAACATCATCACGGCCGAGACCTTCCCGATGTACTTCGCCGGGCCCGACCCGACCGCGCGCATCTACGGCTTCCAGGGCCGTTTCGACATGGTGAAGCAGGAGCAGCGCGCCCACGTGCTGTTCTCCGAGCTGCGCCGCCCCCTCACCCCTTGACCACCAGGAAGACGCCGCATGAACCTCTGGCAAGACTTCAAGACCAACGACCAGAAGCTGATCCACAAGTGGGTGCACTACTTCCCGATCTACGAACGGCACCTGGCGCCGTTCCGCAACCGGACCATCACGGTGCTGGAGATCGGCGTGTTCAAGGGCGGCTCGCTGCAGATGTGGCAGCGCTTCCTCGGCCCCATGGCCACCATCGTCGGCATCGACATCAACCCGGAGTGCAAGCAGCATGAGGAGCCGGGCATCCACGTGCGCATCGGCGATCAGTCCGACCCGAAGTTCCTGCAGTCGCTGATCGACGAGTTCGGCACCTTCGACATCGTCATCGACGACGGCAGCCACCGCATGCAGCACCTGTTGAAGTCCTTCGAGTTCCTGTACCCGCGCATCGCCAAGAACGGCCTGTACATCGCGGAAGACCTGCACACCTGCTACTGGCCCGAGTACGGCGGCGGGCTGGACCAGCCGGACTCCTTCGTCAACGTCAGCAAATCGCTGGTGGACAAGCTCAACGCCGACCACTCGCGCGGCCAGATCGAATCCGACTTCTTCGCCCGCCACACCTTCGGCATCTCGTTCTACGACAGCGTCATCGTGTTCGAGCGCGGCACCATCCCATTCAAGGCCGCACCGACCATCGGCCGCGGCTGATCCCCTGGGCCGGGCTCACGGCCCGGCCTGGCGCAACAGCCCGCGCAAGGCGTTGCGGCTGTGCGCGCCGAAGCGGCCCAGCAGCGTCGCGACCTGCTGCTGCAGCGCATCGCGCTGGCCTTGCATGTCGCGCGCCAGCTCCGGCCCCAGCTGCTCCTCGTTGGCCGCAAAGTCGAAATTGGGGTCGGAGACAAATTTCGCCGGCGCGCCGACCACCACGGCGGCATCCGTCACTGGCCCGGCCGCATGCGCCTCGGCCGCCACCACCGCGCGCACATAGGCCGGGCTCCACGGCGGGTAGTGCCCGTCCAGCAGCCCATCACGCAGCGCCTGCTCCAGCGGGCCGTCCTGCTGCCGGCGGGCAGCGGCCATGATCCAGCGGGTCTGGAACTGCTCCAGCACGAAGTGCCGGTTGCTCTGCAACACGACCAAGCCCTGCCGGTCGGCGGGCGCGCCCAGCTGGGCCTTGAGGTTGACCCACATCATGTACGGCAGGCTGGCCCCGGGCGCGGCGCTGGCGTGATAGGGCTGCGTCAGGTCCTGCACGTGGTGCAGCGCCAGCCCCGCGAAACGCCAGCCCCAGTAGGCATGGCCGGTCTGCCAGGCCAGCACGGCCAGGCCGCCGTACTGCTGCACGCGCAACTCGGTGAAGGTGCGCGCAAAGCTGGGCGCCAGCGTGTTGAACACCGCGCCCTGATGAAAAAAGCCCATGTGGAACGGCGCCTGCGAGCCGATGGCCACGGACGGGTTGCCAAAGGGCTGCCGGCCAAAGCCGTAGGACGGCGCAGCCGGGCTGCCCGGGTTGTCGTCAAACAGGTTCAGGTCGTGACCGTAGTCGGGCTCGTCGCAGGCCGAGGCCAGCACGGCCAGCGGCGCGACGGGCTCCCCAGGCTGCAGCGCAACGAAGCGCTGCGTCGCCCCCTTGCTGTTGGGCACGGCACTGACGGTGGCCGCACTCAGCGGCGGCCGCTGCGGCTCGGGCTGGCGCGGGTCTTCCTGCAGGTACAGCGTCAGCCGGCTGTCCGATGACAGCCGCACCGCGCGCAGGAAGGCGGCGCGCCGATCGTCGTCGCTGCGGGCGGGGTCGGGCACGAAGCGCAAGGCCTCGGGGCGCGGCGCATGGCCCGGCAGGTGTTCAAGTGCCCAGGCCTCCTGGGCGTCCAGCAGCTGTGCGATGGCCGGCTCCTGCACTCGCAGGAAATCCACCAGCGGCTCTGCCCGCACCGGCTGCGCCTGGGCAACCTCGGGCATGCGCTCGAAGGCCCGGTAGCACATCGGGCTGTGGTTGCCCCAGGCGAACGCCAGCGTGGGCAGCAGGGGCAAGGCAAGGATCAGCAGGGCGTGGCGCATCGGTCGGCAGTCGCGGCGAAGGCGGCCATTCTGAGGGCTGATCGGCCAGGCAAAGCCTTGCGACCGAACCCGCGAAGCCGCTTGTGGCCACCCCGCCTTCCGGTGTGCCACGGGCCGGTCAGCCCAGCGCGGCACGCGCAAGTTTTGCTGCTGCGCAGACTACCGGCGCACGCCTGGGCGCAGAAGCCGCCATCACGCAAGGCCGGCTTCGCGCGCCAGAGAAACGCTCAGTCGGCACGGCGCTGGGCGCGCAGCGCGTACTGGAAGGGCATGGCGTCGCGCGCAGCCTCTTCCGGGTCGCGCCCCAGCGCCGTCGCCATCTGCCGCACGCCGGCCAGCGCGCGCTCACGCATGGGCGGCTCCACCACCATGCAGGGCTGGCAACGGTCCACCTGCAGGCCGGCGCCGTCGAACAGCTGCAACAGCGTCTGGCGGGTGAACCAGCGCAGGTGCGTGCGGTCCATCATGCCGGTGGCCTCATATTGGAAGAAGCCCATGTTGAGCCGCGCCTGTACGCTCCAGTGCTGGGCATTGGGCACGCTGGCCACCACGCAGCCGCCAGGTGCCAGCACGCGAGCCACCTCGGCCAGCACGCGCCAGGGGTCGCGCAGGTGTTCCAGCACGTCGCCGAACACCCAGCAGTCCTGGCCTTGGAGGCGGGCGAAGAACTCGGGGCCGGCGCTTTCGATGTCCAGCTGCAGCACCTCGTCGCAACGCTGGCGGGCCAGCTCGGCGGCCTTTGCGTCCAGCTCCAGACCAATGAAATGCACATCGGGCCGCTGCGCCTTGAGCGCCTGCGCCAGGCCGCCGGTGCTGCAGCCCACCTCCACGATGCGACGCGCGCCCGACGGAATGAGCGCCAGCACCGTGGGGTTGAACCCCGGCGGCTCCAGCGCGGCCGGCGCGGCGGGCGGCGGCGCTGCCGCAACCTCGGGCGCCGGTGGCGCCCCTGCCTGGCGGGCCCGCACCTCGGCCATCCATTCATCCAGGTGATAGCCCTGGGTGTTGAGGACCGTGCCGCGACCGACATGATCGATGTAGACCTTGGCCGTGCCGGGCGTCACGTCGTTGAGCGTCCAGTCCAGATGGCGCAGCAGGCCGGACTGCCCGGCGTCATGCAGCGCCAGCATGGGCGCCACCATCGGGGCGCCATGCTTGATGGGCAGCGGCCAGCGCTTCATCACCTCGATGTTGCACAGCATGCAGGGCGGGTGCAGGTAAGGCACGGCGCCGTAGGCGTAGGGAATGTCGAAGCCCTCGCGGTTGACGTAGGCCACACCGCCCACGCCGTAGTGCTGCGGCTGCAGCTCCGCCAGCAAGGCCTCGATGAAGCCGTCGCGCAGCACGACGATGTCACTGTCCAGGAACAGCGCCACCGGCCCCAGCGGCAGGTGCTCCACCGCCCAGGCCATGCCGGGCCCGTGGTGGATGTTGTAGCCCTGCACGTGCAGGCTGACGCCGTCGAAGGGCGCGACCGCCGCGCGGATGGCGGGCACATGCTCGTCGCCGGAGCCGTCCACGACGTGCACGGGGTTGGGATAGAAGCGCCGCAGCGACGCCAGCAGCTGCTCGATCAGTGCCGGGCTGTTGTACGAGACGACGACGATGGGAATCTGGCGGGCGTCCATCACGGCACTCCTCAGAACTTGTGGCTGGCCAGGAAGACCTGCCAGTGCGCGAGGAACTCGCCTTCGGCCGCCGCATCGCCCTGGCTGAGCCGGCGCAGGACGTCGATGAAGGGCGCCACGTCGCCCTCCTGGCCGTAGCGCTGCTGCAGCGGCGCCAGCAGGCCGGCGTAAGTGCGACGCGCCTGGTCAGCGCCCAGCCGGCCAATGCGCGACGCCCCCAGCGCCAGCGCGGCGTAGGCCAGGTGGGCCGCCTTCATGTGCTTGCCCAGCATCTGGGCTGAGTGCCCTTCCCCGCCCGCCCGGAAGCCGCCCAGCCTGTCCTGGATGTAGACGACGGGATTGATCAGGCTGGCTGCCAGAAAGATGCCCAAGTCCCACAGTCCGGCATAGGAAACCCCGCCGAACGAGGGCTCGTGCAGCAAGTCGGCCACCTCCTTGCGCATCACACAGTTGGAGAACTCGCCCAGCCAGTTCTGGCAGTCCGGCACCGTGGTGACGAACAGCACGGTCGCATCCAGCAGCAGGCTGCGGTCGTTGGACAGCCACACCGCCTTGGGGATAGGCATGCCCTCCACCGGCTGCCCGCGCTCGTTGGTGTTCCAGCGCGCGCTGATGCTGCAGGGGTGTCGCCCGGTGGCGTGCACCATCATGTGGCGCATGTAGAAGTCCGGATAGAGCAGGTCGTCATCCAGCAGCAGGTGACAGAACTCGGTGCTGCCGTCCCACAACTTGATGAGATGTTTGAAATTCTCATACGCCCCCGCCCGCGGCCCGGTGTGAATCTCGATGGGCAGCTTCTGCATGGCCAGCGCCATGGCGGGCGAGCGCAGCAACGCACCGAACTCACCCGCCGGGCTGTCGTCTGACACGATGACCCGGCTTGGCGCATGCGTCTGCGTGATCAAGCCCGTCATGAGCTCGATGAGGTATTTGGTTTTGTAGGCCGGGATCAGCGTCGTGACGTGCATGGAGGATGCTCAAGTTATCCCTTTGGCGACGCGATTGGAGCGCCTAACGGGCCAGCCGATAGCGAAAAACAGGACAACTAAGCTCAAGCTGTTCAGATCAATGCCGATATGGAAGAGTCCTAGCATTCCATTGACAAATTAACGTCTGAAGGATTTCCGTGCAGCCATCTGGCGAGACATGGCCGAACTCCGACGGTACAAGCGCGCCACCCCGAGGGGCGGGCTGTTCCGTGTTCGTCCACAAGTTAAAGATGCCAGCCGGTCTGCCGAAAACCCGTTCAGGTTATGCCTTCTTCACACTGCCCCGGTGTAATCCCGCGCGTCGCCAGCTGCTCGTTCAAGAGCAGCGGACGGCGCGGACATCGGCACAGGCCCGATCCGTCAGCACGCCCAGCCGCGCCAACCTGAGGTAGAGAGAACATGTCGTCCATCATCAGCAGCCTCACCAGCGAACAGATCTCTGGCCTGACCTCGGCGACTCTGCGCGAGTTGAACTCGGAAGATTGGGCGGCCTTCGAGTCCAACCAGATCCGGGCCCTGACCACTGCGCAGGTGTCCACGCTGTCCAGTTTCGCGATCCGGTCGCTGAGCTCGGAACAGTTTGCGTTCTTCGAGACGGAAGACATCTCCCGGCTGACGACGGCGGCACTGCAGGGCATGGTGTCGGAGGACGTGAAGTCCCTGGTCACGGAGCAGATGGCGGCGCTGACAACGACCCAGGTCAGCAGCCTCAGCACCCAGCAGTTCGCCGCCAT
The DNA here is from genome assembly GCF_026712245.1 of Roseateles hydrophilus. Classification (GTDB taxonomy): domain Bacteria; phylum Pseudomonadota; class Gammaproteobacteria; order Burkholderiales; family Burkholderiaceae_C; genus Pelomonas; species Pelomonas hydrophilus. Next base: position 241,384 of record NZ_JAPPUY010000006.1, on the reverse strand, counting down.
CGAGACGGCGGATCTGCGCGCGCTGACCTCCGACGCCTTCCGCGTGATCACTTCGCGCCAGATCGCCGCGCTCGCCTCTGAACAGCTGGCGGCCATCGAGACCGCCGACCTCAACGCATTGAGCACGGCCGCCCTGCGCGGCCTGGCGTCCGAGACGATTGACGCCTTCGGGTCCGACCAGATCCGCGCTCTCGGCACGGCCCAGATCCAGTCGCTGACCACGCAGCAGCTGCGCGGCCTGAGCACCGAGCAGATGGCGGCCATGGAGACCGACGACCTGCGCGCGCTGACGACGGCCCAGCTGCGCGGGTTGTCCACCGACCAGCTCAACGCGCTGGGCACGGATCAATTCGCCGCGCTGACGACCGGTCAGGTCGCCAACCTGACGACCGGCCAGCTTGCCAAGCTCGAGACGGCGGACCTGCGGGCGCTGAGCACCGATCAGTTCAAGGTGCTGAGCTCGGCCCAAGTGGGCGCGATGACGAGCGAGCAACTCGCCGCCATCGAAACGGCTGACCTCGCCGTGATGACGACTGCCGCGCTGCGCGGCCTGGCTTCCGAGACCATCGACGCCTTCGGCTCCGACCAGATCCGCGCGCTGGGCACGGCCCAGATCCAGTCGCTGACCACGCAGCAACTCAAGGGCCTGGCCACCGAGCAGATGGCGGCCCTGGAGACCGACGACCTGCGCGCGCTGACCACGGCGCAGATCCGTGCGCTGGGCAGCGAGCAGCTCAACGCGCTGGGCACCGACCAGTTCGCCGCGATGACCACGGGCCAGGTGGCCAACCTGACCACCGCCCAGGTGTCTGACCTGGAAACGGCCGACCTGCGCGCGCTGACGACCGACCAGTTCAAGGCACTCAGCTCCGCCCAGATGGCCGCCATGGCCAGCGAGCAGCTGGCCGCCATCGAGACCGCCGACCTGGCCGTGATGACCACGGCCGCCCTGCGTGGCATCGCGTCGGAGAGCATCGACGCCTTCGGGTCTGACCAGATCCGCGCGCTCGGCACGGCCCAGATCCAGTCGCTGACGACGCAGCAACTCAAGGGCCTGGCCACCGAGCAGATGGCCGCGCTGGAGACCGACGACCTGCGCGCGCTCACCACGGCACAGATCCGTGCGCTGGGCAGCGAGCAGCTGAACGCGCTGGGCACCGACCAGATCGCTGCGATGACCACAGGCCAGGTCGCCAACCTGACCACGGCCCAGGTGGCCGGCATGGAAACGGCCGACCTGCGCGCGCTGACCACCGATCAGTTCAAGGCTCTGAGCTCGTCGCAGGTGGGCGCGATGACCAGCGAGCAGCTGGCCGCGATCGAAACCGCTGACCTGGCCGTGATGACCACGGCCGCCCTGCGCGGCATCGCGTCGGAAACCATCGACGCCTTCGGCTCCGATCAGATCCGCGCGCTCGGCACGTCCCAGATCCTGGCGCTCACCACCCAGCAGTTGCGTGGCCTGAGCACCGAGCAGATGGCCGCGCTCGAGACGGACGACCTGCGTGCCATGACCACGGCGCAGATCCGCGCCCTGTCCACCGAACAGCTCAACGCGCTGGGCACCGACCAGTTCGCATCGCTGACCACCGGCCAGGTGGCCAACCTGACGACGGCCCAAGTCGCCAAGCTGGAGACGTCCGACCTGCGCGCGCTCAGCAGCGACCAGTTCAAGGTGCTGAGCTCGGCCCAGGTGGGCGCCATGACCAGCGAGCAGCTGGCCGCCATCGAAACTGCCGACCTCGCGGCGATGTCGACCGCCGCGCTGCGCGGCATCGCCTCCGAGAGCATCGACGCGTTCGGCTCTGACCAGATCCGCGCCCTGGGCACGGCCCAGGTCCAGTCGCTGACGACGCAGCAACTCAAGGGCCTGGCCACCGAGCAGATGGCTGCGCTGGAGACCGACGACCTGCGCGCGCTCACCACGGCGCAGATCCGTGCGCTGGGCAGCGAGCAGCTGAACGCGCTGGGCACCGACCAGATCGCCGCCATGACCACGGGCCAGGTGGCCAACCTGACCACGGCCCAGGTCGCCGGCATGGAAACCGCCGATCTGCGCGCGCTGACGACCGACCAGTTCAAGGTTCTGAGTTCTTCGCAGGTGGGCGCGATGACCAGCGAGCAGCTGGCCGCCATCGAGACGGCTGACCTCGCCGTGCTGACCACGGCGGCGCTGCGCGGCCTCACCTCGGAGACCATCGACGCCTTCGGCTCCGACCAGATCCGCGCGCTCGGCACGGCCCAGATCCAGGCACTGACGACCCAGCAGCTCAAGGGCCTCTCTACCGAGCAGATGGCCGCGCTGGAAACAGACGACCTGCGCGCCATGACGACCGCGCAGATCCGCGCATTGAGCACCGAACAGCTCAATGCACTCGGCACCGACCAGTTCGCCTCGCTCACCACGGCGCAGGTGGCCAACCTGACGACAGCCCAGGTCTCCGACCTCGAAACAGCCGACCTGCGCGCGCTGACCACCGACCAGTTCAAGGCGCTCAGCTCCGCCCAGACGGCGGTGATGACCAGTGAGCAGCTCGCCGCCATCGAGACCGCCGACCTCGCCGTGCTGACCACGGCCGCGCTGCGCGGCATCACGTCCGAGACCATCGACGCCTTCGGCTCCGACCAGATCCGTGCGCTGGGCACGGCCCAGATCCAGGCACTCACCACGCAACAGATCAAGGGCCTCTCGACCGAGCAGATGGCCGCGATGGAGTCCGAGGATCTGCGCGCCCTGAGCACGACCCAGGTCCGCGGCCTGGCGACCGATCAGCTCAACGCGCTGACCACCGAGCAGTTCGCCACGCCCACCACCATCCAGATCAGCAGCCTGACCACGGCCCAGGTGGCCGCGCTGGAAACGGCCGACCTGCGTGCGCTGACGACCGACCAGTTCAAGTCCTTCAGCTCGGCACAGCTGGCCGCGATGACCAGCGAGCAGCTGGCCGCCATCGAGACCGCTGACCTCGCGGTGCTGACCACCGCCGCGCTGCGCGGCATCGCGTCGGAGAACATCGACGCCTTCGGGTCTGACCAGATCCGCGCGTTCGGCACGGCCCAGATCCAGTCGCTGACCACGCAGCAACTCAAGGGCCTCAGCACCGAGCAGATGGCCGCGATGGAGACGGACGACCTGCGTGCGCTGACCACCGCACAGCTGCGCAGCCTGTCCACCGACCAACTCAACGCGCTGGGCACCGACCAGTTCTCGTCGCTGACCACCGGCCAGGTGGCCAACCTGACGACGACCCAGGTCGGCAAGCTGGAGACGTCCGACCTGCGCGCGCTCAGCACCGACCAGTTCAAGGTGCTGAGTTCCGCCCAGGTGGGCGCGCTGGCCAGCGAACAGCTGGCGGCCATCGAGACCGCCGACCTCGCGGTGATGACCACCGCGGCGCTGCGCGGCATCGCGTCCGAGAGCATCGACGCCTTCGGCTCCGACCAGATCCGTGCGCTGAGCACGGGGCAAATCCAATCGCTCACGACCCAGCAGATCAAGGGCCTCTCCACCGAGCAGATGGCGGCCATGGAGACGGATGACCTGCGTGCGCTCAGCACCAGCCAGGTCCGCGGCCTGGCCACCGATCAGCTCAACGCGCTGACCACCGAGCAGTTCGCCACGCCCACCACGGCCCAGATCAGCAGCCTGACGACGGCCCAGGTGGCCGCGATGGAGACGGCCGACCTGCGCGCGCTGACGACCGACCAGTTCAAGTCCTTCAGCTCGGCGCAGATGGCGGCGATGACCAGCGAGCAGCTGGCTGCCATCGAGACCGCCGACCTGGCGGTGCTGACGACGGCCGCGCTGCGCGGCATCACGTCCGAGAACATCGACGCCTTCGGCTCCGACCAGATCCGCGCGCTGGGCACGGCCCAGATCCAGTCACTGACGACGCAGCAACTCAAGGGCATCAGCACCGAGCAGATGGCCGCGATGGAGACGGATGACCTGCGTGCGCTGACGACCGCGCAACTGCGCGGGCTGAGCAGCGAGCAGCTCAACGCGCTGGGCACCGACCAGTTCGCGTCGCTGACCACCGGCCAGGTGGCCAACCTGACCACGGCCCAGGTCGGCAAGCTGGAGACGTCCGACCTGCGCGCGCTGAGCACCGACCAGTTCAAGGCGCTGAGCTCGGCCCAGGTGGGCGCCCTGGCCAGCGAGCAGCTGGCCGCCATCGAAACCGCAGACCTCGCGGTGATGACGACCGCCGCGCTGCGCGGCATCGCGTCCGAGACCATCGACGCCTTCGGCTCTGACCAGATCCGCGCACTGGGCACGGCGCAGATCCAGTCGCTCACCACCCAGCAGCTCAAGGGCCTCAGCTCTGAGCAGATGGCGGCGATGGAGACCGACGACCTGCGCGCGCTGACCACCACGCAGATCCGTGCGCTGTCCAGCGAGCAACTCAATGCGCTGGGCACCGACCAGTTCGCGTCACTGACCACTGTGCAGGTGGCCAATCTGACGACGGCCCAGGTCTCTGACCTGGAGACCACCGACCTGCGCGCGCTGACCACCGACCAGTTCAAGGCGCTCAGCTCCGCCCAGATGGCGGCGATGACCAGCGAGCAGCTGGCCGCCATCGAGACCGCCGACCTGGCCGTGCTGACGACGGCCGCGCTGCGCGGTATTGCGTCCGAGACCATCGACGCCTTCGGCTCCGACCAGATCCAGGCGCTGGGCACCGCGCAGATCCAGTCGCTGACCACGCAGCAGCTGCGCGGCCTGAGCACCGAGCAGATGGCGGCCCTGGAGACCGACGACCTGCGCGCGCTGACCACGGCGCAGCTGCGCAGCCTGTCGACCGAGCAGCTCAATGCGCTGGGCACCGACCAGATCGCGTCGCTGACGACTGGCCAGGTTGCCAACCTGACGACGACTCAGGTCGGCAAGCTGGAGACGGCCGATCTGCGTGCACTGAGCAGCGATCACTTCAAGGTGCTGAGCTCCGCCCAGGTGGGCGCGTTGTCCAGCGAACAGCTGGCCGCGATCGAGACCGTCGATCTGTCGGTGCTGACCACCGCGGCGCTGCGGGGCCTGACGTCGGAGAACATTGATGCCTTCGGCTCCGACCAGATCCGTGCCTTCGGCACCGCCCAGATCCAGTCGCTGACCACCCAACAGCTCAAGGGCCTGAGCTCCGAGCAGGTGGCTGCGCTGGAAACCGACGACCTGCGCGCGCTGACCACCGCGCAGATCCGCGTGCTGTCCAGCGAACAGCTCAACGCCCTGGGCACCGACCAGTTCGCGGCCATGACCACCGCCCAGGTGGCCAACCTGACGACGGCCCAGGTCTCTGACCTGGAGACGGCCGACCTGCGCGCGCTGACGACCGACCAGTTCAAGGCCCTCAGCTCCGCGCAGATGGCGGCCATGACCAGCGAACAGCTCGCCGCCATCGAGACGGCCGACCTCGCCGTGCTGACCACCGCGGCGCTGCGCGGCATCGCGTCCGAGACCATCGACGCTTTCGGCTCCGACCAGATCCGTGCGCTGGGCACGGCGCAGATCCAGTCGCTGACAACGCAGCAGCTCAAGGGCATCAGCACCGAGCAGATGGCCGCGCTGGAGACCGACGACCTGCGCGCGCTGACCACCACGCAACTGCGTGCCCTGGCCACCGAGCAGCTCAACGCGCTGGGCACCGACCAGTTCGCCGCGATGACGACGGTGCAGGTGGCCAACCTGACGACCGGCCAGGTCGCCGCGATGGAAACATCCGACCTGCGCGCGCTGACGACCGACCAGTTCAAGGCCCTCAGCTCCGCCCAGACCGCGGCGATGACCAGCGAACAGCTGGCCGCCATCGAGACCGCCGACCTGGCTGTGCTGACCACCGCGGCGCTGCGTGGCCTCACGTCGGAGAACATCGACGCCTTCGGCTCCGACCAGATCCGCGCGCTCGGCACGGCGCAGGTCCAGTCGCTGACCACGCAGCAGCTCAAGGGCCTGAGCACCGAGCAGATGGCCGCGCTGGAGACCGACGACCTGCGCGCGCTGACCACCACGCAACTGCGTGCCCTGGCCACCGAGCAGCTCAACGCGCTGGGCACGGATCAGTTCGCGTCCATGACCACGGTGCAGGTGTCCAACCTGACAACGGCCCAGGTCGCCAAGCTGGAGACCGCTGACCTGCGTGCGCTGACCACCGACCAGTTCAAGGTGCTCAGTTCCGCCCAGGTGGGCGCGCTGACCAGCGAGCAGCTGGCCGCCATCGAGACCGCCGATCTGGCCGTGCTGACCACCGCCGCACTGCGCGGCCTGGCCTCCGAGACCATCGACGCCTTCGGCTCCGACCAGATCCGCGCCTTCGGCACGGCCCAGATCCAGTCGCTGACCACGCAGCAGCTCAAGGGCCTGAGCTCCGAGCAGACCGCTGCGCTGGAGACCGACGACCTGCGCGCGCTGACGACCACGCAGCTGCGTGCGCTGTCCAGCGAACAACTCAACGCGCTGGGCACCGACCAGTTCGCGTCGCTGACCACCGTGCAAGTGGCCAACCTGACGACGGCCCAGGTGTCCGACCTGGAGACATCGGACCTGCGCGCGCTGACCACTGACCAGTTCAAGGTGCTCAGCTCCGCCCAGGTGGGCGCGCTGACCAGCGAGCAGCTGGCCGCCATCGAGACGGCCGACCTCGCCGTGCTGACCACGGCCGCCCTGCAAGGCCTCACGTCCGAGACCATCGACGCCTTCGGCTCCGACCAGATCCGCGCGCTCGGCACGGCGCAGGTCCAGTCGCTGACGACGCAGCAGCTCAAGGGCATCAGCACTGAGCAGATGGCCGCGCTGGAAACCGACGACCTGCGCGCCATGACCACCGCGCAGATCCGCTCGCTGGGCACCGAGCAGCTCAACGCGCTGGGCACCGACCAGTTCGCCGCGATGACCACCGGCCAGATCGCCAACCTGACGACGGCCCAGGTCTCTGACCTGGAGACGGCCGACCTGCGTGCGCTGACCACCGACCAGTTCAAGGTGCTGAGCTCGGCCCAGGTCGGTGCGCTGACCAGCGAACAGCTGGTGGCCATCGAGACCGCCGACCTGGCCGTGCTCACCACGGCTGCGCTGCGCGGGCTGGCTTCCGAGACCATCGATGCCTTCGGCTCCGACCAGATCCGCGCGTTCGGCACGGCCCAGATCCAGTCGCTGACCACGCAACAGCTGCGTGGCCTGAGCACCGAACAGGCGGCAGCGCTGGAAACCGACGACCTGCGTGCCCTGACCACGGCCCAGATCCGCGCGCTGAGCACCGAACAGTTCAACGCGCTGGGCACGGATCAGATCGCGTCCATGACGACCAACCAGGTGGCCAACCTCACGACCACCCAGGTGGCCGGCATGGAAACGGCGGACCTGCGCGCGCTGACGACCGACCAGTTCAAGGTGCTGAGCTCGGCCCAGATGGAGGTGATGAGCACTGAGCAGATCGCTGCACTGGAAACCCAGGACATTGCCAACCTGACCACGGCAGCCCTGCGCGGCCTGGGCTCGGACGAGATCGGCGCCTTCGGCACCGACCAGATCGTGGCCCTGGGCAGCGCACAGATCGCGTCCTTCACGACGCAGCAGCTCGATGGGCTGGAGACCGCGCAGATCCGCGTGTTCGAAACGGCTGACATCTCGGCGTTCAGCACGCTGCAGCTGCGCAGCCTGACCAGCGAGCAGTTCGCCGGCTTCGAGTCGGCCCAGCTGACCGCCATGAGCACGGCCCAGCTGAACTCGCTGATGTCGGACCAGCTGAGTGCGCTGCAAACCTCCGAGATCGCTGCCTTCGACAGCGTGGACATCGCGTCGTTCAGCACCTCGGCTCTGCGTGGCCTGGGTACCGAGCACATCGTTGCCCTGGCCAGCGAGGACCTGAAGGCGCTGAATTCCGCGCAGGTCACCGCGCTGAGCACCGAACAGCTGCACGCCATCACCAGCGAGCAGGTGGTCGGCCTGGATGCGGCCGACCTCGGCCAGCTGTCCATGGCCCAGGCCGGAGCGTTCACCAGCGAGGCTGTGCAAGCCATGACCAGCGAACAGCTCAATGCGCTGATTCCCGCGCAGGTCTCGCCCATCATCCTGGACCTGGACGGCGACGGCGTCGAAACGGTCGCGGCGGCCGAGGGCGTCAGCTACGACCTGCTGGGACGCGGCGTCTGGCAACAGTGGGGCTGGGTGGGCGGCGGCGACGGCCTGCTGGTGCGTGACATCAACGGCGACGGCGTCATCAACGACGGCAAGGAGCTGTTCGGCGAAGGCACTGTGCTGGCCGACGGCAGCCGCGCCAAGGATGGCTACGCCGCGATGGCCGCGCTGGACGGCAACCAGGACGGCAAGCTCGACGCCAGCGACATCAACTACAGCCAACTGCAGATCTGGGTGGACGCCGACACCGACGGCGTCACCGACAGCGGCGAGCTGAAGTCGCTGGCCGACCTGGGCATCGCCAGCCTGAGCCTGCAGTCGCAGACCTCCACGGCGCTGGACAACGGCAACCTGATCGGCTTGGTGGGCAGCTACCAGACCACCGACGGGGCCACCCACGAGATGGCGGACGTGTGGTTCACCCGAGACGCCAGCGCCGGCAGCAGCACCAGCGGGCCGGTGACGAGCGATGCGACCACGGTGCAGCTGCAGCTCAGCGATGTGCTGGCCGCGCCCAGCGAGCTGACGCTGCCGGGCGACACGCCGACGGACACGCTGGTCACCAGCCCCGTCCCGCAGGTCGAGCCGCTGCTCGTCAAGCCGCGGCCGCAGGACGAGGACGAGCTGAACCGGCAGCCGCCGCTGATCTGATCAGCGCTCGCTGACCCGGCCCGGAGGGCGCCCACATGGGCGCCCTTCTTTCTTGTCACGGCAACCCTCGGCCTGCCCGATGATGCGAACGCACACCGCCCCATCAGCCATGAGCCACGATCCCGACGCCCCCCAGATCCACCCGCTGGCCGACGTGCAGAGCCCGCATCTCGGGCCGCGCACCCGCGTCTGGCAGTTCTGCGTCATCCTGCCCGGCGCCCGCATCGGCGCCGACTGCAACATCAACGCCCAGGTGCTGGTGGAGAACGATGTCGTCGTGGGCGACCGCGTGACGCTGAAGTCCGGCGTGCAGCTGTGGGACGGCCTGCGCGTCGAGGACGACGTGTTCATCGGCCCCAACGCCACCTTCACGAACGACCGCGTGCCGCGCTCGCGCCAGCGCCCGGCGGCGTTTCAGCAGACGGTCATCGAGCGCGGCGCATCCATCGGCGCGAATGCCACCATCCTGGGCGGCGTGCGCATCGGTGCCGGCGCGCTGATCGGCGCCGGCAGCGTGGTCACCAGGGACGTGCCCGCGGGCGAGCTGTGGGTGGGCAACCCGGCACGCTCCCGCGGACCGGTGCCGCCGCGCGACGAGGCACCCGACTAGGCGGCCGCGCGCACCGCGCGGATCACCCGCGCCACCTGCTCATCCGTCATGCCCGGCCACAGCGGCAGGCTCAGCACGCGGCGGTGCATGGCCTCGCTGATCGGGAAATCACCGTCACCGTAGCCCAGCTCCGCGTAGGCCGGCTGCCGATGCGGCGGCACCGGGTAGTGGATCAGCGTGCCAATGCCCTGCTTCGCCAACTCGGCCTGCAGCCGGTCGCGCGCCTCGTGTTGCACGACGAACAGGTGCCAGGCCGGCGCCAGCCCGGCCGGCACCACGGGCAGCTGCAGCGGCGCGCCGTGCAGGCCGTCCAGCAGCATCGCGGCGAGTCGGCGGCGCTCCTCGGTCTGGGCCTGCAGCAGCGGCAGCTTGGCCGCCAGCACGGCGGCCTGGATCTCGTCCAGCCGCGAGTTCCGGCCCTTGACCTCGTTGTGGTACTTCACCTGGGAGCCGTAGTTGCGCAGCATGCGCACCTGCGCCATCAGCGCGGCGTCGTCACCGGTGATGCCGCCGCCGTCGCCCATCGCGCCAAGGTTCTTGCCGGGGTAGAAGCTCCAGGCCGACAAATCCGCCAGGCTGCCCACCGCGCGGCCCTGGTAGACGGCTGCATGCGCCTGGGCGCAGTCGTCCAGCACCTTCAGGCCGTGCCGCACGGCCACCGCGTTGATGGCGTCCATGTCGGCCGGCAGGCCGTACAGGTGCACCGGCAGCAAGGCCTTGGTGCGCGGCGTGATGGCGGCGGCAAGGCGCGCCGGGTCGAGGTTGTAGGTGTGCGGATCAGGCTCCACCGGCACCGGCGTCGCGCCACACTGGCTGACGGCCAGCCAGGTCGCGATGTAGGTGTTGGACGGCACGATGACCTCGTCGCCCGGCCCCACGCCCAGTGCCTCCAGCGCCAGCGCCAGCGCATCCAGCCCGTTGGCCACACCCGCGCAATCGGCCGTGCCAACGCTTGCGGCATACGCGCGCTCAAACGCCTTGAGCTCCTCGCCCAGCAGGAACCAGCCGCTGCCGGCCACGCGCAGCAGCGCCGCGTCGATGGCGGCTTGCGCCGCGCGGTAGACCGGCTGCAGGTCCAGGAAGGGGATGGGCGCGTCAGCCATGGCCGTGAGCGGCGACGGCGGCGAGGTAGTCGTCGTAGCTGCGGATGTAGTCGGCCGGGTCGTAGGGGTCCGAGGCCAGCACCAGCAGCACCGCATCGGCGCTGAAGCGGTACTGGATGCCCCAGACCATGGGCGGAATGTGCAAGCCCAGCAGCGGGCTGTCCAGCAGCACCTCGTCGCGGTGCTCGCCGTCGTCCAGCACCACGCTGAGACTGCCCTTCACACAGACCAGGAACTGGTGACAGGCCTTGTGCGCATGCTCGCCCCGCACCTCGCGGCTGGGCACGTCGTAGACGAGGAAGAAGCGCTGCGGCACAAAGGGCAGCTGCGCGTCCACCTGGCCGACTGTCAGCGAGCCACGCATGTCGATGACCTTGGGCAGCTTCACCAGCGCCGCGCCGGGCACCTGCAGCGTCAGGTCATCGGCGTTCACGCGCCGGGCCGGCTCGGCAGGCCGGGTGCCGGTGTCCACATAGCCCACCACGTGCGCCGGATTGCCGGCCACGATGGCATGGGGCGGCACATCGCGCGTCACGACGGCGCCGTCCTGCACCATGGCGCCCGCGCCTATCGTCAGCCCCGGCCGGATGGTGGCGTTGGCGCCGATGCTCGCGCCCTTGCGCACCCAGGTCCGCAGCGGCTGCTCGGGGCGCTGCTTGCTGCGCGGGAAGGGGTCGTTGGAGAAGGTGACGTTGGGACCGATGAAGACGTCATCGTCCACCTGCACGCCATCCCACAGCTGCACGCCGCACTTGACCGTCACCCGGTCGCCGAGCTGCACCGCGTTCTCGATGAAGACGTGGTCGCAGATGTTGGCGTCGCGCCCGATGCGGGCGCCAGGCAGGATGTGGGCGAATGCCCAGACGCGGCTGCCCGCGCCGATGTGCGGGCTCTCCACCAGGGCCTGGGCGTGGATGAAGGGAGCATCTGTCGTCATGCCGGCACGCTAACAGGTCATGACGCTGACCGAAGCGCGGAGATCGCCGGGCTTCCCCTGGCTGGTCAGGCCTTGCACCCGGAGGTGGTGCGCGGCGGCCGCAAAATGCATCGTCCGCCGGCCGCTTTTCACCGGATTTGCACCCTCAAGTCCTGGGACAGTGGCTTTTGCAAGCTTTCGCCCTTTCGTCGCCGGACCTCCCGGTTCCGCCACGCAACCTCGTCAGGCCCGTCACCATGCTCAACGGCAAGTCCATCCTCATCACTGGCGCCACAGGCTCGTTCGGCAAGGCCTTTGTCGACACGGTGTTCCAGCGCTACCCGGACGTGCGCCGTGTCGTGGTGTTCTCGCGCGACGAGCTCAAGCAATTCGAGATGTCGCAGCGCTTTGGCGAACGCGCCTACCCTGCCATCCGTTACTTCCTCGGCGATGTGCGCGACGCGCCGCGCGTGCGCCGCGCGCTGGAAGGTGTGGACATCGTCATCCACGCCGCCGCGCTCAAGCAGGTGCCGGCCGCCGAGTACAACCCCTTCGAGTGCATCAAGACCAACATCCTCGGGGCGCAGAACCTCATCGAGGGCTGCATGGACAACGAGGTGGAGCGCGTCGTGGCGCTGTCCACCGACAAGGCCGCCGCACCCATCAACCTGTACGGCGCCACCAAGCTGTGCTCGGACAAGCTGTTCATCGCGGCCAACAACATCCGCGGCTCGCGCCCGACGCGCTACTCGGTGGTGCGCTACGGCAACGTGATGGGCAGCCGCGGCTCGGTCATCCCCTTCTTCCTGGACAAGCGCGGCAGCGGCGTGCTGCCGATCACCGACCCGCAGATGACCCGCTTCAACATCTCGCTGCAGGACGGCGTGGAGATGGTGCTGTGGGCGCTGCAGCACGCGCAGGGCGGCGAGATCTTCGTGCCCAAGATCCCGTCCTACCGCATCACCGACGTCGCACAGGCCGTGGCGCCGGAGTGCCGCCAGGAGATCGTCGGCGTGCGCCCCGGCGAGAAAATCCACGAGGAAATGATCACCGCCGGTGACAGCTACCAGACCGTGGACCTGGGCGACTACTACGCCATCCTGCCCGCCGGCAGCGATATCGACGACTACTGCCGCACCACCCGCGCCAGCCGCGTGCCCGCCGGCTTTGCCTACGACAGCGGCAGCAACAGCGAGTTCCTCAGCGTGGAGCAGCTGCGCGAGCTGATCCGCACGCACATGCCCGAAGCGCGCCTCTGACATGAGCCTGCGCCCCCTGCCCTACAGCCGCCAGCACATCGATGACGACGACATCGCCGCCGTCACGGCCGTGCTGCGCTCGGACTTCCTGACCCAGGGCCAGCAGTTGCCGGCCTTCGAGGCCGAGTTCGCCGCCGTCCACCAGCTGCCGCATGCGCTGGCGGTCGGCAACGCGACGCAGGCGCTGCACATCGCCTGCCTGGCGCTGGGCGTGGGCCCGGGCAGCCGGGTCTGGACCTGCACCAACAGCTTCCTCGCCTCCGCCAACTGCGCGCGCTACTGCGGCGCCGAGGTGGACTTCGTCGACATCGACCCCGCCACGCGCCAGATCAGCACGGCCGGCCTCGCCGCCAAGCTGGAGGCCGCCGCTGCCGCTGGCACGCTGCCGCAGGTCGTCATCCCGGTCGACTTCGCCGGCCTGCCCTGCGACTGGCCGGCGCTGCGTGCGCTGGCGGATAGCTACGGCTTCCAGCTGCTGCAGGACGGCTCCCATGCCACCGGCGCCACGCTGCACGGTCGGCCCATGGGCTCGGACTGGGCCGACATCAGCGTGTTCAGCTTCCACGCCGTCAAGGTGGTGACCACGGCCGAGGGCGGCATGGTCTGCACCCGCAACGCGGCGCTGGCCCGCACGATGGACCGGCTGCGCTCGCACGGCATGGTGCGTGACCCCGCCCAGATGCTCACCCCGGCAGACGGCCCGTGGCGCTACGAGCAGCAGACGCTGGGCTACAACTACCGCATGACCGAGCTGCAGGCCGCGCTCGGCCGCTCGCAGCTGCGCCGCCTGCCCGACATGCAGGCCCGCCGCGAGGCGCTGGCTCAGCGCTACGACCGCATCCTGCGCGAGCTGCCACTGACCCTGCCGCCGCGGCGCGACGGCGCGCAATCGGCCTGGCATCTCTACGCCGTCGAGCTGCACGACGCGACACGCCGCCTGGCCGTGTTCGAAGGCCTGCGCGCGCGCGGCATCGGCGTGCAGGTGCACTACATCCCCATCCACACCCAGCCCTACTACCAGGCGCTGGGCTTCAAGCGGGGCGACTTTCCGGCGGCCGAGGACTACTACGCCCGCACCATCTCGCTGCCGCTGTTCCCGGCCATGACCGACGCCGACCAGGATCGCGTCGTCGCCGCCCTGCGCGAACTGCTGGCCGGCTGACATGCAGCTCGCACTCGGCACCGTCCAGTTCGGCCTGGCCTATGGCGCCGTGGGCAGCGGCCACATGGTGGCGCCCGACACGGCCGCCGCCATCCTGGACGCCGCCTGGCAGGCCGGCGTGCGCTGCCTGGACACGGCTGCCGCCTACGGCGACATCGAGGCGCGGCTGGCCGCGCTGTGCGGGCCGCACCCGTTTCGCATCATCAGCAAGATCGCGCCGCTGGGTGCCATCCCGGCCGCCGAGCGCGCGGACGCGGTGCGGGCCAGCGTGCAGCGCTCCATCGCCCGCCTGGGTGACCGGCTGGATGGCCTGCTCTTCCACAGCGTCGCCGACCTGGAGGCCGAAGGCGGCGATGCGCTGTGGGCCGCGGCCCGCGCAGCGCTGCGCCAGGCCGGGCGGCCGCTGAAACTGGGCGTATCCGGCTACGCGCCCGAGGAACTGCAGCGGCTGCGCCAACGGCTGGATGTCGAGCTGGCCCAGCTGCCCGGCAACGCGCTGGACCAGCGCCTGACCGCGGGTCACGACTTCAGCGGCATTGAGCTGCACCTGCGCTCGGCCTTCCTGCAGGGCCTGCTGCTAGCGCCCGAGCGCGGCGCCCAGCGCGTTCCCGCCGCCGCCCCCGCGCTGGCCCGCTGGCGCCAGCACTGCGATGCCGCCGGCCTCGCGCCGGTGGAGGCGGCACTCGGTGTGGCGCAAGGCCTGCCCGGCGTGGCGGCCTGCGTCGTCGGTGTGGAGACCGTCGCCCAGTTCCAGGAGATTGCCGGCGCCTGGGCCCGCAGCCGGCCGCTGCACTGGCCCGAAGTGGCCAGCCCCGAGCCCGACGCCTGGGACCCGCGCCGCTGGCCAGCGGGCTGATCCACCCGTACGGCGCTGCATCGCAGCAAAACGGCGAGCTTTCGCCGTCAAATCCCGGCGCCTGCCCTGGCGAGCGCGGACATACTGGCCTTCCCGCCACTGTGTGTCTGCCATGAACGTCGTTGCCATCATCCAGGCCCGCATGAGTTCCACGCGCTTGCCCGGCAAGGTGCTGATGCCGCTGGCCGGCCGGCCCGTGCTGGCCCACGTGGTGGAGCGGGTTCGGCATGCCCGCCGCGTGAACGCGGTCGTCGTGGCCACGTCCACCGACGCCAGCGACGACGCCATCCAGGCGTGGTGCAAAGCAGCCGGCGTGGCCTGCTGGCGCGGCAGCCTGCACGACGTGCTGGATCGCTACCACCAGGCCGCCCAGGCCCACCAGGCCGACGCCATCGTGCGCATCACCGCCGACTGCCCGGCGCTGGATCCTGCCATCGTCGACGAGGTGGTGGACGCCTTCATCACCGGCGGCTACGACTTCTGCGGTCTGGCCGGCGAGTTCCCCGACGGGCTGGACTGCACCGTGTTCGCGGCCAGCGCCATCGCCCGCGCGCACCGCGAGGCGCAGCTGCCGTCCGAGCGCGAACATGTCGGCCCCTACATCGAGCACCACCCGGAGTGGTTCAAGAACGGCGCCGTGCGCAAGTTCACCGGCCTGGCTCACCACCGCTGGACGCTGGACGAGCCGCGCGACTACGAATTCCTGCAGGCCGTGTTCTCGCGCCTGTACCGCGACGGCGCCCCGCCCTTCGGCGCGGCCGACGTGCTGGCGCTGCTGGCACGCGAGCCCGGCCTCATGAGCCTGAACGCCGACATCACCCGCAATGCGGGCTACCTGAAATCCCTGCAAGCCGACAAGCTCCACCACCATGCTCAGCCTTGACGACCTGAAGCACAGCCGCGGCGCGGCGCTGTACCGCCACGCCAAGGAAATGATCCCGGGCGGCACGCAGCTGCTGTCCAAGCGGCCCGAGATGTTCGCGCCCGACGTCTGGCCGTCCTACTACAGCAAGGCCAAGGGCTGCCGCGTGTGGGACCTGGACGGCCGCGAGTTCATCGACATGTCCATCATGGCCGTCGGTGCCTGCATCCTCGGCTATGCCGACGACGAGGTGGACGACGCCGTTGTGACGGCCATCCGCAGCGGCGTCAACAGCTCGCTGAACTGCCCCGAGGAAGTGGAACTGGCCGAGGCGCTGATCGAGCTGCATCCCTGGGCCGGCATGGTGCGCTACGCGCGCAGCGGCGGCGAGGCCATGAGCATGGCCGTGCGCATCGCGCGCGCGCAGACCCGACGCGACATCGTGCTGTTCAGCGGCTACCACGGCTGGAACGACTGGTACCTGGCCGCCAACCTCGGCGAGACCGACGGCCTGGACGGCCAGCTCATGCCGGGCCTGCAGCCCAACGGGGTGCCGCGCGGCCTGGCCGGCACAGCCATCCCCTTCCACTTCAACGACATCGATTCGCTGCGCGACACGATCAAGGGCAAGGAAAAGCAGATCGCCGCCATCGTCATCGAGCCCGCGCGCGGCGAGGAGGCGCCGGGCGAGTACCTGCGCAAGCTGCGCGAGATCGCGGACGAGATCGGCGCCGTGCTCGTGTTCGACGAGATCACCAGCGGCTACCGCATGTGCGCCGGCGGCATCCACCGCCGCTATGGCATCAATCCCGACATCGCGGTGTTCGCCAAGTCCATGGCCAACGGCTACGCGATGGCCGCCGTGCTGGGCACGGAGCGCGTCATGCAGGCCGCGCAGACCACCTTCATCTCCAGCACCAACTGGACCGACCGCGTCGGGCCCACGGCCGCGCTGGCGACGTTGCGCAAGTACCGGCGCGAACGCGCCGAAGAGCGGCTCATCGCCCTGGGCAACCAGACCAAGGCCATCTGGGCCGCCGCGGCCGCCAAGGCCGGCCTGGCCATCAATGTGTCCGGCCTGCCCACGCTGGCGGCCTTCGGCTTCCAGCATCCGCAGGCCGTGGCCCTGAACACCCGCTTCACCATCGAGATGCTGCAGCGCGGCTTCCTGGGCTTCCGGCAGTTCAAGGCCTCGCTGGCCCACGGCGACACCGAGATGAGCGCTTACGCCCAGGCCTGCGACGAGGTGTTCGCACGGCTGGCCGCGCTGCCCGCCGACGCCCTGCTGGAGACGCCGCCGCACCACGCCGGCTTCCAGCGCCTGACCAAGGAGTGACGCCATGAACGCGCACAGCCCTCAAGCCGTGCAGCAGTCCTGGCAGGACGCTGCCGGCCGCGTGCACGCCGGCCCGGTGCACGAGACCGTCGGCGACTTCAGTGTCGTGGACTGCGCCTGCTGCGGCTTCAAGCACGTGCTGCCCCTGCCCACGCCGGAGCAGCTGCGCGAGGTCTACGCCCACGACTACTACACGCAGGAGAAGCCCGCCTACATCGAGCACTACCTGCAGGACAAGCCCTGGTGGGACGCCGTCTACGCCGAGCGCTACCAGCGCCTGGAAGGCTGGCTGCCCGCCACGCGGCGCCGCCTGCTGGACGTGGGCTCGGGCCCGGGCCTGTTCCTGCTCAACGGCCGCGAGCGCGGCTGGCAGGTGCGCGGCATCGAGCCCTCGGCACAGGCCGCCGCGCACAGCCGCGACAGCCTCGGCCTGGACGTGCAGGAAGGCTTCCTGGATGAGCACAGCGTGGGCGCGCTGGGCCGCTACGACGCGCTGAACCTCGGCGAGGTGCTGGAACACCTGCCCGACCCGGCCGGCATGCTGGGCCTGGCGCACCGCCTGCTGGATGACGACGGCGTGCTGTGCACCGTCGTGCCCAACGACTTCAACCCGGTGCAACAGCTGCTGCGCGAACAGCAGGGCTTCAAGCCCTGGTGGGTCGCCCCGCCGCATCACCTGAACTACTTCGACCACGCCTCGCTGTCCGCGCTCGTCGCGCGCTGCGGCTTCGAGGTGCTGCATGTCGAGTCCACCTTCCCCATCGACCTGTTCCTGCTGATGGGCCAGAACTACATCGGCAACGACACGCTGGGCCGCCAGGTGCATGGCCAGCGCAAGCAGCTGGAGCAGGCGCTGCTGGGCGGCGGCGCGGGCGAGCTCAAAGCCCGTCTGTACAAGGCGTTCGCCGACTGCGGCATCGGGCGCGAGGTCGTCCTGTTTGCCCGCAAGAAGTGCCAGAGAATGCGCCCGCCGGCCGAGACGCCCCAACCTCAGGAACACCCCTCAACGTGAAGACGATTCTTCTGCTCGGCGCCGGCCAGGAACAGGCCCTCGCCATCGAGCAAGCCCGAGCGCTGGGCTACCGCACCGTCGCCTGCGACGGCTCCGCCTCCGCCCCCGGGCTGGCACTGGCCGACGTGGGCCGGGTCTGCGACATCCGGGATGTCGCGGCGCTGCTGCCCATCGCGCGCGCGGAGCGCATTGACGGCGTGTTCTGCCATGCGGTCGAGATCCCCGAGGTGGTGGCCGCCGTGGCCCGCGAACTGGGTCTGCCGGGGCTGGCGCCCGAGACGGCGCACCGCTGCACCGACAAGCATGCGCGCATCGAGGCCCTGCAGCGCGCCGGCATCCCGGTGGCCGGTTTCGCGGCCGTGAAGTCGGCGGGCGAACTGCAACGGGTGGCGCGCGAGTTCGGCTTCCCGCTGGTGCTCAAGCCGGTGGACAACGCCGGCTCGCGCGGCGTGTGCCGCGTCGACACCGAGGCCCAGCTGCTGCCGGCTTACGACGACGCGATGCGCTACACCGGCAACCCCGAGGTGCTGGTGGAGCGCGTGCTGCGCGGCCCGCAGATCTCCACCGAGTCGGTGGTGCACGGCGGGCGCATCCACACCTTCGCGTTCGCCGACCGCAACTACGAGCGCGAGGACTTCTACGCGCCCTACTTCATCGAGAACGGCATCAACTTCCCGAGCCGGCTGCCGCAGGCCGACCAGGACGCCGTGCTGGCGCTGGTTGAGCGCACCATTGCCGCGCTGGGCATCGACTTCGGCGCCGCCAAGGGCGACCTCATCCTGCACGAGGGCCGGCCGCATGTCATCGAGATGGCCTGCCGCACGTCCGGCGGCTGGTTTGGCGCCGGCAGCATCCCGGCTGCCACCGGCGTCAACGCCATCAAGCCGCTGCTGCAGATGGCCGTGGGCGACGCGCCCGACATCGACGCGCTGACGCCCCGCCATCAGCTGGGCTGCGCGCAGCGCTACTGGATCCCGCAGGGCGACGCGGTGTTCCGCGCCGCCGGCAACTTCGACGCCGTGCGCGCCATGCCCGGCGTGCAGATGTTCAACACCTTCTTTCCCACCCCGGGCACCCGCCTGCACAAGGCGCAGAACCACGCACAGCGCCACGCGCAGGTGATCTGCACGGCCGCCACGCGCGAGGAAGCCATCGCGCGCGCCGAGGCCGCGATCGCCGCCATCGACGTGGTGCTGGAGACCGCATGAAACGCATCGAACACGATGGCCAGCCGCTCAACCTCGTGTTGATCGGCAGCGGCCACTACATGACCGGCCAGACCACGCTGTCCGGCCGCAAGGCCACCGACAAGGACTTCGGCGTGCTGCTGCCCAGCGCCCTGCACCTGCGCGAGCGCGGCTGGGTGGGGCGCATCGCGCTGTGCGGCCAGAACGGCGACAAGCTGCAGACCATCCGCGAACGCATCGCGCACTGGGGCACCGACCCCGGCATCGACGCCAGCTTCGAGGCCTACCCCGGCCCGGGCCAAATGGACAGCGGCGCCTACCTGCGCGCGCTGGACGAGATGCCGCGCCCCTGCGCGGCCGTCATCGCCGTGCCCGACGAACTGCACGCGGAGGTCATGCTGGCCTGCGCCGCGCGCAACATCCCCTTCCTCATCGTCAAACCCGCCGTCACCCGGCTGGCAGACCTGCACCGCGTGCTGGACCACCTGCCCGACGATCTGCTCGCGATGGTGGACTATCACAAGGTCTACGACGAGGCCAACCTGCTGCTGCTGGACGACCTGCGCCAGGGCCTCTACGGCCGCGTGCACCATGTGTCGTCGCTGATGAGCCAGCGCCGCGACATGATCGAGATCTACGGCCGTTGGCTACAGCGCAACCCGCGCTGCAACATCAACCATTACCTGGGCTCGCACTACATCCACATGACCGGCTTCCTGACGGGCGCCGAGCCGCTGGACGTGCGCGCGACGCAGCAGTTCGGCTTCATCCGCGAGCACCACGGGCTGGAGGTGGCCGACACCATCCAGACCCAGATCCGCTGGCGCGCGACCGACGGCCACGAGTTCGTCAGCTACCACGTGGCCGGCTGGGCCGACCCGTCGCAGACTGAGTCCATGACCTACCAGGAAATGCACCTGCTGACCGAGAACGGCCATGTGTTCTCCGACCAGCGCTACCGCGGCACCCGCCGCGTGCTGGCCGGCCCGGGCATGCAGGCGCCCAACCCGCATTTCTTCAACCTGTCGCGCGCGCTGACGGGCGGCTGGAACCTGGAAACCAAGTACGGCTACCAGAGCGTGCGCGCCTTCGTGGAGCTGGCCCTGGCCGGCGGCGGCGCCAGCGCGGGCATGCACCTGCCGACGCTGGCCGAGTCCGAGCGCGTGACCGGCATCCTGGAGGCCGCCGACCTCAGCCTGGCCAACGGCTCCGCCGTCGTCGCGCTGCAGCGCGAGGCTGGCCGCCTGCAGGTGCAGCACTGAGCGCCTGACGCTCGCACATCAAGGAAGCGTGATGGTCAAGTTCATCGCCGAAGTCTCTAGCAACCACAGCCGCGACATCGAGCGCTGCTACCGCTTCATCGAGGCCTCGGCCCAGGCGGGCTGCGAGGCGGTCAAGTTCCAGCTGTTCCGCATCGACCAGCTGTTCGCCCCGGAGATCCTCGCCAAGTCCGAGACCCACCGCCGCCGCCGCCAGTGGGAGCTGCCGCTGGAGTTCCTGCCGCTGCTGGCCCAGCGCTCGCGCGACTGCGGCATCGAGTTCTCCTGCACGCCCTTCTATCTGGAGGCGGTGGCGGAGCTGGAGCCGCACGTGGACTTCTACAAGATCGCCTCCTACGAGCTGCTGTGGGACGAGCTGCTGGCCGCCTGCGCGGCCACGGGCAAGCCGGTCGTGCTGTCCACCGGCATGGCGACCATGGACGAAATCCTGCATGCCGTCGACGTGCTCAAGCGCAACGGCTGCGCCGCGCCCACGCTGCTGCACTGCACCTCGGCCTACCCCACGCCCTACCAGGACGCCAACCTCGCCGCCATCGACACCCTGCGCCAGGCCACCGGCTGCGAGGTGGGCTGGTCGGACCACACCGTCGAGCCCGGCGTCATCCACCGCGCTATCCACCGCTACGACGCCCGCGTCGTCGAGTTCCACATCGACCTGGACCGCCAGGGCGAGGAGTACGCCGCCGGCCACTGCTGGCTGCCGGAACAGATCGGCCGCGTCATCACCGACGTCGCCCACGCACTGGGCGCGGATGGCGACGGCGTCAAGGCGCCGGTGCCGTCGGAGCTGCCCGACCGCCTGTGGCGCGCCGACCCGTCGGACGGCCTGCGCCCGTTCAAGGTGCTGCGCCAGACCTGGCAGCCCGCCTGAGTGGCCGCCCGGCTGCTGCTGGCCTGCCACGCCGGACCGGGCGTGGGGCTGGGCCACCTGACGCGCTGCCTGGTGGCCGCACGCGCCTTGCGGCGCAGTCTGGGCGCAAGCGTGCAACTGCTGGTGCAGGGCGAGCCGCTCGCGCGGGATGACCTGGCCGCGTTCCCGCACCGCTTCCTGCCGGCCGATGCCGACCTCGGCGCCGCGCTGGACGCGCACTGCCAGGCCGAGGCCATCGACGTGCTGCTGCTGGACCTGCAGCCGCAGCGCGTGCCGCCCGGGCTGGCCCAGCACCTGCGCGACTGGCGCGCCGCCGGCCGGCGCATCGTGGCCATCGACGGCCTGCTGGCCTGGCGGCCGCTGCTGGACCTGATCTTCCTGCCGGCCTACCGCTTCGAGCCGCCCGCCGGCCTGGCCGACGGCGCGCCCATTCTGTTCGGGTGGGACTGCCTGCTGCTGGACCCGCTCCCCGCCACACCCCCGCGCCCGCCCGGCCGCAACGTGCTGGCGCTCACCGGCGGCAGCGACGCCACCGGCCTGGGCCGCCACTGGCCCGCCGCGCTGGACGCCGCGCTGCCGGCCGATGCCCGCCTGCACTGGGTCACGGGGCCGTTCTCCGCAGCGCCCGCGCTGCCCGCTGCGCCGCGCCTGGCCGCCGTCGTCGAGCACCACGCACCGGCCGGGCTCGGCCCGCTGATGGCTGCGGCCGATTTCGCCGTCACGGTCTTCGGCGTCAGCTGCTTCGAGCTGCTGCAGCGCGGCGTGCCCACCGTCGTGTTCTCGCCTTACGGTCGCAAGGACGACGCCGAGCTCGCCGGCATCGCCGCGCTGGACATCGCCCTCGTGGCCTGCGACGAGCACGACGCCACCCGTCAGCTCGCCGCGCTGATGCAAGACCCGGCACGCGCCGCCGCGCTGTCGCGCAACGCGCGCCGCCAGCTCCATACTCCCGGCGGCGAGCGGCTGGCTCGCGCCCTCCAGGACCTGCTGCCCTGACCATGCCCCAAGGCTATCTGCTGTTCCACCTGAACCTGGCGTTCTCGTCCATCAAGACAGAGCTGCGGCCGCAGGTCATCGAGAAGTGTTACTGGCCGCTGCTGCGGCTGGCCGAGACGCGGACGCTGCCCGTGGGCATCGAGCTGACCGGCTGGACGCTGACGCAGATCGCCGCGCTGGACCCGGCCTGGGTGACCAAGTTCGCCGCGCTGCTGAAGGCCGGCCGCTGCGAACTCGTCGGCAGCGGCTGGACACAGATGATCGGCCCGCTGGCCGCGCCCGAGGCCAACCGCTGGAACCAGCGCCTGGGCCTGCAGGCCTACCGCGAGCTGCTGGACGTGACGCCCGCCATCGTGCTGGTCAACGAGATGGCCTATTCCACCGGCATGGTGGACATCTATGCCGAGGCAGGCTATCAGGGCCTGGTGATGGACCGCGACAACGTGCGGCTGGCGCTGGGCCTGGCCGGTGCGCCGCTAAGCGCCACGCCCACCCACGCGCTGGGCTGCGGCGAGCCGGCGCAGGCCACGGCGCTGCCGGTGCTGTGGGGCGACTCCATCCTGTTCCAGAGCCTGCAACGCGTCGTGCATGGCGACAAGCCCATGGCCGAGTACCTCGCCTATGTCGCGCGCCGCGCCGAGCGCGACGGCACGGTGCTGCCGATCTACTGCAACGACGCCGAGATCTTCGACTTCCGGCCCGGCCGCTTCACCACCGAGGCCGTGCTGACGGGCGACAGCGAATGGGACAAGCTCGCCCAGCTGTGCGACCGGCTGGAGGCCGACCTGGGCCTGCAGTGGCTCAGCCCGTCGGCTGCGCTGGCGGCAGTGCAGGCCAGCCTGCCGCGCCAGGCCCGTGTGCTGTCGTCCGTGGCCCACCCCATCCCGGTCAAGAAACAGGCCAAGTACAACATCAACCGCTGGGCGGTGACGGGCCGAGACGACCTCGCGCTGAACAGCGACTGCCACCGCCTGTGCGCGGCGCTGCTGGCCGCCGGCAACGCAGTGCCCGAGGACTGGCGCACGCTGTGCGAACTGTGGGCCAGCGACCTGCGCACCCACATCACCGAGCCGCGCTGGGCGCAGGCCCAGGAGCGCCGCCAGGCCTTGCTGCAACGCCTGGGCCGGCACGAGGCGCCAGCCGCCGAAGCGACCATCAACTGGCAGCCGCTGGCCGCCTTCACGCCCCCGGCCGGCGTGACGCTGGGCAGCGACGACTCCGGCATCCTGCTGACGCTGCGCACGGCCCACACGGCACTGACGCTGAACCAGCGCCGCGGCCTGACGCTGCAGTCGCTGGCCTTTGCGGCCCAGGGCTGGCGCTCGGTGATCGGCACGCTGGCCCAGGGGCATTTCGACAGCATCGAGCTGGGCGCAGACTTCTACTCCGGCGGCGTGCTGCTGGAGTCACCCGTCAACCGGGCGCGGCTGACCGACCTGGAATGGGTACAGCCCGAGGCCGCGCTGCTCGACGGCGAGCTGCTGCTGCGCGCCCGGCTGCCGTTCGCGGGCGGCGTGCTGGAGAAGCGCCTGGCGGTCTCGCTGCAGACGGCTGCGCTGCGGCTGGGCTATCACTTCGAGGGCGTCGAGCGGCCGCTGGGCAGCCTGCGCGTGGGCGTGCTGACGCTGCTGCACGAGCACCTGGCCGAGCCGCTGACGCTGCACTGCCGCCAGGGCGGCGCCGAGGAGCACTTCACGCTGGACCGGCCAGCCAGCCATGCGGTGGCCGCGTCCACGCTGGTGTCCAGCACGGCGGCCTTCGGCGCCACCGACGGCCGGCTGCGGCTGACCGACGCACGCGGCCCGGTGCTGACGCTGCAATGGGACCCGGCGCGCTGCGCCGCCGCGCCCATGCTGACGCACCAGGACACCAGCCCCACGCCGTTCACGCGCATCAAGTTCTCGCTTGCCGAGCTGGACGACACGACGCGGCCGGGTGGCACGCTGCGGGACTTCGACCTGACGTTGACACCGGGCTGAGCGGCAGCTCAGCCGACCAGCCAGTCGCGCAGCGGCCGGGCGCCGGCCTGGGCGTCGCGTGCGCGCTGCTGCTGCGTGCGCAGGAACTCATGCAGGCAGGCCGGGTTGGCGGCCATCACGCGCAGCCGGTCCATCAGCTCAACCGGATGCATGCGCGGCGCCACGGCGCGGTCGACGATCTTCCACTCGTCGCTGGCCAGCGGCCGGATCTCAGCCTGCAGGACGCCCACGCCCGCGCGCAGCACCTCGTGCAGGCCGGATGTCGGCATGTCGTAGCCCAGCAGCAGGTCGCAGCCGGCCGCGAAGTCCACCAGCGAGCCCTGGGTGTCGGCCAGCAGCGGCTCCAGCGGCAGCGCCAGGCGCTGCGCCAGCATCTGCAGCGGCGTCTCGGCCAGGCGGGCACGCAGGCGCGGCTGCAGGCCCAGTGCCCGGCAGCCGGCCAGCAACTCGGCCAGGCCAGCGGCATAGTCCTCGAAGCTCAGCAGGCTCACGCCGTTGGCGCTCAGCCCGTTGAGCACCACGCCCACCGTCTTCAGCGCAGCGGGCGGCGGCGGCGGCTCGGGCCAGCCGCCCGGGTAAGCCAGCCGCCCGGCCGGCAGCTGGCGGCCGCCGAAGTCCAGGCAGGGCCCGTCCTGCAGGCCGTGGTGCAGGCACAGCGCGTCCAGCCCGTCGATGTTGAACACCGGCTGGTTGAACACCTTGGAATGCGGCACCAGCGTGACCGGGATGGCGTGACTGGCCGCAAAGCTCAGCAGCGCGCCGTGGATGGTGGCGTCGTGGTTGGAGAGCAGCAGGCGGCGCGGCAGGCGGCCGGCGAAGTGCTGCGCCAGCCAAAAGCACAGCAGCGCCTGGGCCTCCAGCGCCTGCCACAGCGCGGTGACCTGCGTGTCGCGAAAGCCCTTGTGCGTGATGACCGGCTGCAGGTGCTCGCGCAGCACGTCGCAGACCGGCCCGGCCAGTGCGTCCAGCGCCGCCAGCCGCTCGGGCGGCAGCAGGCCGCGCACCTCGCGGGCGTCCACCAGGCCGGTGGCGGGCAGGCCCTCCAGCGGCACGTCGTACACCTCGGCGCTGAGCAGGCCACAGCGCAGCCCGCTGGCGAGGATCTCCTCGCTGAAGTGAGCGGCGTCATGGAAGCAGGTTGGCAGATGGGCCAGCAGCTGCACATCCGCTGGCAACTGCCGCAGGTCGGGCAGTTGCCCGCCGTCCAGCGACGGCACGTCGACCAGGTAGGCCGCGTGCGGCTTGCCGCGCGCGACCAGCTGCTCCAGCAGCATCAGCCCCGGCACGAAGGAATGGCCGCCGTACCGGTGCGGCTGGCGCGGCAGGATCACATGCCAGCGTTCGGGCTCGTGCGCCGCCAGCACCTGCTGCCACACGCCGCGGTAGCCCAGCGCCGTCCAGAACAGCTGCTGGTAGCGATGCGTGGACCAGGGCACCTGGCGGCTGCCCGGCACCAGCTGCGCCAGCCACGGCGCCAGCGCCTGGCCCAGCGCCCGCGCCCGCGTCAGCGCCTCGGCCAGCGCGCCGCGGGCCACGGCCGCATCGACGCGCGTGAAGACCTGCGGCTCGGGCAGCGGATGGCTGATCACGCGGCCGCACAGCAAGGGGTCGGCCACCAGCAGCTCGGCCTGCTGCTGCTCGCGCAGCGCGGCGGCGCTGGGCAGGTCCAGCCGGTGGGTGACGGCAATCAGCCCGGCCATCGCGTGCCCTCGCAGCGCTGCGGCGCCGCGCGCCGGCTTTCATGGCTCACTGGCCGCAACACCGTTCCCCCACAAGCTGCCATCTTCTGCGCACCCGCCGTCGCGGCGAGCGTCCTCAACGCAGCGCCGCCATCACACCCGGCCCCAGAGACCACAGCATGGCCAGCGCCTGCTGGGCCTCGAACAGCGTGCTGAGCTGGGCCACGCGCAGGGAATAGTAGTCGGCCTCGGCGCCCATCACGTCGAACAGCGAGCGCCGCCCCATCTGCTGCCACTGCACCAGCGTCGCGGCACGCAGGCGTTCGCTGCTGCGCAGGATCTCGACGATGCGGCGCGAGCGTTCCAGCGCCGCCTCGGCAGAGCCGTGCAGGTCGCTCATCTGGTAGACCTTGGCGTTGAGCGCGTCGCGCACCTGCGCTTCGGCGGCCGCGGCGCGCTTGGCGGCGGCCTGCTCGGCGGCGTTCTGGCCAGGCTGCAGCAAGGGCACGGTCAGGCTCACGCCGGCATTCCATTCGCCGGCCTTGGTGCCGCGGTTGGTGGCAGTGGCGACCGTCGCCCCACCCAGGTTGACCTGCGGCTTGCTCTGCGCGCTGACGCTTTCGGCGTAGCGGCGCTGCGCCCGCGAGTTGGCCTGCAGCGAGAGCATGTCGGGCGACTGCGCCGCCGCGAGCTTGAGCGACTCGATGTCGGGCAGCTGGTTCAGCACGGTGGCATAGCTGGCGCTGGGCGGCAGCTCGTCGCCGACCAGGCGCTTGAGGCGGAACTCGGTGGAGCGCAGCGCACTGACCGTTTGCTCCATGGACAGCTCGGCCGTCATCTGGCTTTTCTGCGCCTGGATCAGCTCGCTGGCCCGGCCCTTGTCGACCTTGACGATGCCCTCCAGCGCCTCGACCAGGCAGGCCATGCGGCGCATGTACTGGCGGTAGATCTGGGCCTGCAGCAGCAGCCGGCCGCGGTCCAGCGAATGGTTGACGACCTGGATCGCGATCTGCTGCTCGGCGCTGAACAGGCCCTGGCGCGAGGCTTCGGCCAGTTGCCCGCGCCAGGCGCTGGTGTAGGCCGCGCGGCCGGCATCCCACAACGGCATGCTGAAGCCCAGCGACAGTTGGGACTGCAGTTGCTGGCGGTGCTGGCCGCCGGCATGCTGGCCGGCCGCGGCGCCGCTGACGGTGGCGTTGACGCTGGGCCGGTAGGCCTCGCTGGCCTGCACCCAGTCCTCACGCGCCGCCTGCGCCAGCAGCGTGGCCGAGCCGATCTGCTCGCTGCGCTGCAGCGCGGTCTCCACCAGCGAGACCAGCTGGCCGCGCGGGTCGGTGGACGAGATGGACAGGTCCACGCCCTTGGCGCGATCACTGACGACCGTCGCATCGTCGTCGACACAGCGCACCTGCGCGGCGACGGGCGCAGCGATGCCGCAGGCCAGGGCCAGCAGCAGGAGGCGGTGGAAGGCGGGCATGGGTCGGATACGGCAATGAGACGTCAGCCCTCACTAGACCATGCGCGGTGCGGCGCTGAAGCCGCGAGAAGCGGGGCTGCGCCGGGCTACTTCGCGCCGGGCGGCGGCCGCCTCAGCGCTCGCGCAGCGCTTCCTGCGAGCGCATCAGCGGCCGCAGCAGGTAGCTCAGCACGGTGCGCTCGCCGGTCTTGATCTCGACCGTGGCGCTCATGCCCGGAATGACCGGCAGCGGCTGGCCGTTGCGCTGCAGGTTGTTGCGCTCGGCGCGCAGCAGGGCGCGGTAGTAGCGCGCGTCGCCGGCTGCGTTCGGCTTGTCGTTGTCGCCCAGCGTGTCGGCGCTGATGACCTCGATCTTGCCCTCCAGCCCGCCGTGCACGTTGTAGTCATAGCCGGTGATCTTCATGATGGCGCGCTGGCCGATCTGGATGAAGCCCACCTCGCTGGGCGGGATGCGCGCCTCGATCAGCACCGTGGGGCCCAGCGGCACGATCTCCATGATGGGCGCCCCGCTGGTGACCACGCCGCCCAGCGTCGTGATGCGGATGTTCTTGACGATGCCGTGCACCGGCGAGCGCAGCACCGTGCGCTTCATCGCGTCCTGGCGCACCACCTGCTGCTCCTCCAGCGCGGCCAGTTCGTTTTCCTGGCGCGTCAGCTCCTGGCTGGCTTCCTGGCGGAAGCGGCTCACCCGCTCCTGGCGCTGCTGGCGCAGGTCGTTGATCTGGCGGTTCACGCGCATGACCTCCACCTCGGACATCAGCCCCTTGGCCGACAGGTCCTGCGCCACCTTCAGCTCGCGAGCCAGCAGGCCGACGCTGCGGTCCAGGCTGGACACGGCCTCGTCCAGCAGGCGCTGCCGGGCCTCGAAGGCCTGCCGCTCAAGCGCCACGGCCTCGGAGGTCGTCGGCAGGTCTGCCGGCAACTCGAACTTGCTGCCATAGGCCTCGGCCCGCAGTCGCGCGATCGCCACCCGCATCGCCGTGCGGCGCAGCACGCCCTCGTTCTCCTGGGCTTCCACGCGGGTCGGGTCCAGCCGCGCCAGCTCCTGGCCGGCCTGCACCTCCTCGCCCTCGCGCACCTTGAGTTCTGCCAGCAGGCCGCTGTCCAGGCTGGCGATGACCTGCTCGCGCGCCTCGGGCACCACGCGGCCCTGCACGCGGCTGACCTGGTCCACCTCCGCGATGCTGGCCCAGGCGATGGCCGCCACCAGGGCAGCCGCCAGCAGGTAGAGCGCCCACATCGAGCGCGGCAGCGGCTCGTCGGCGAGCGCGCTGGCCAGCGCGCTGGTGAACATGCCGTCTCGTTGACTGCCTCCCGCCATCAGCGACTCTCAACCGCCTAGACGGAAGCCTGGCGCTGCACCGGCTGGGCGCTCGGGTGCATGTGCACCTGCGGCTGCTGCTCGGCCGCCGGGCGCACGCCGGACAGCGCCGCCAGCACCTTGTCGCGCGGGCCGTCCAGCACGACCTTGCCGTTGTCCATCACCACGACGCGGCTGACCAGCTCCAGCACCGCCGGCCGGTGCGTCACCGCCACCAGCGTGACACCCTCCGAGGCCTGCTTGAGCTGGCGCAGGAAGCTGGTCTCGGACTGCGCGTCCATGGAGCTGGTGGGCTCATCCATCAGCAGGATCTTGGGTTTGTTGACCAGCGCCCGCGCCAGCGCCACCAGCTGCCGCTGGCCACCGGACAGCAAGGCGCCCATCTCGCCCACCTGCAGGTCCCAGCCCTGGGGGTGGGCAGCCACCAGCCGGTCCAGCCCGGTCAGCTTGGCGACTTCCACCAGGCGCGCCGCGTCCACGTCGCCGCGGCCCATCAGCACGTTGTCACGCAGCGAGCCGTGGAACAGCCGCGGCTCCTGCGACACAAAGCCCACATGGGCGCGGTACTCGGCCGGGTCGACCTGGCGCAGGTCGATGCCCTCCACCTCCACCAGGCCCTCGGTGGGCTGGTACAGCCCCGCCAGCAGGCGCAGCACCGTGGACTTGCCACTGCCGATGCGACCCAGGATGGCGATGCGCTCACCGGCCTCGATGCGCAGCGACACGCTGTTCAACACCTTGGGCGCGATCTGGCCGGGGGCCGGCGGCGGGTAGCTGAAGCCCACGTCGTTCAGCCCGACGCGGCCCGTCACCTGGGTCAGCGGCACATAGGCCTGGCCGGCCTGGCGCTCGGTGGGCGTGCTCATCAGCGCGTCCAGGCTCTGCATGGCGGCGCGTGCGCCCTGGTAGCGCGTCACCAGCCCCACCAGCGCACCCAGTGGCGCCAGCGCGCGCATGGTGAACATGATGGAGCCGATCAGCGCGCCCTGGCTGAGCGCGCCGTCGCGGATCAGGTAGACGCCCACCAGCAACATCACCAGCGTGGTGACCTGGTGCATGGACTGCGTCAGGTGGTTGATGAGCCCGTGCATGCTGCGCATGCGGTGGCCGGAGTCGGCCGCCACGGCATTGCTGAGCTCGTAGCGATGCTGGAACTGCGGCGCCGCGCCCGAGGTCTTGACGTCCTCCAGCCCCTCCAGCGCCTCGACGAGGTTGCCCTGCAGCTCGGCATGCTCGGCCATGCCCACGCGCACCGAGCGCCGCACCAGCTGCTGCAGCACCAGGATCATGATCAGCATCAGCGGCACCGTCAGCGTGACCACCCAGCCCAGCGGGCCGCCCACGACGAACACCATGCCGATGAAGATGAAGATGAACGGCACATCGCTGATGACCGACATCGACGCCGACGCGAAGAAGTCGCGCACCGTCTCCACCTGGCCCATGTAGTGCGCACAGGAGCCGGCCGACGCCGGCCGGTGCTCCATGCGGATGGACAGGATGTGCTTGAACAGCCGCGAGCCGATGATGAGGTCGGCCTTGCGGCCGGCCAGGTCGATCAGGTCGGCCCGCAGGTGCTTGGCGAACAGGTCGAAGGCCACGCACAGCGCGCCGCCGATCACCAGCGTCCACAGCGTGGCCATGGCGTCGTGATGCGGGATGACCTTGTCGTAGATCACCGCCGTCACCATGCCCGTGCCCAGCATCAGCACATTGCTGAGGAAGGCCGCGAGCAAGGCGCCGCGGTAGTAGGGCATGAAGCGCTTGAGCGTGCCCCAGAGCCAGTGATCGGTGGCGTCGAGCTGGATCAGGTGCTGGTGGGCGCGGGCCTGCGAGCGCGGCTTCTCGGCCGGGCTGACCAGCAGGCAGAAGCCGCTGTACTCGCCTTCCAGCTCGCCCAGCGTGGCCTCGCAGGCCTTGGCATCGGCGCCAGGGAAAACGACCTCGAAGCGGTCCGCGCCCTCGGCGAGCTGGCGCACCAGCAGGCAGGCGTCGCCGCCCTTGAGCAGCAGCACGGCCGGCAACATCAGCCCGTTGATCTGCCCCAGCGGGCGGCGCTGCATGGCGGCCTCGTAGCCGGCCTCACGCATCAGCCGCACGGCCTGCTCGGGCGCCAGCGAGCCGTCCACCGCACCGTCAGCGCGCAGCGAAGCTGCCGAACGCGGCCGGCCATGGTGCTGAGTCAGCCAGACCAGCGCGTGCAGCAACGGGTCGCCCAGGTCAGCGGCGGCGCCCGGGGCGTCCTCGGCCTCGGGCCGGCGCGGCGGCGCGGGCGGCACTTCCGACAGATGCGCGTACGAACGCCCCGCCTCACCAGGCGGGTCGAAGAAGTCGTCGCGACGTTGCGGCACCTGGGCGTCTCCGGGTCAGCTCAGCGGCGCGCCAGCGCCAGTTGCTCGAACTGGTCTTCCATGTCGCGCACCAGCGCCGGCATGTCGAACAGCGGGGACGAACGGCCGTGCTCGGCCAAGTAGCGCTTGTAGGACTGCGCCCGCGCCGGCTGGCGGCCGATGGTGATGGCCATGCGTTCGTACTCGGCCAGCGAGTTCACCGCCAGCTCGGGCAGGCCCACGGCCGTCAGCAGGCTGCCGGCCATGCGCGAGATGTAGCTGCGGCCACTCAGGGAGAGGATGGGCGTGCCCATCCACAGGCAGTCGTTCGCGGTGGTGCCGGCATTGAACGGGAAGGTGTCCAGCACCAGGTCGGCCAGCTGGAAGCGGGCCAGGTAATCCGGCGGCGCCGCGCGCGGCGCGAAGAACAAGCGCTCGGCCGCCACGCCCATGCGCTCGGCCTGGGCCAGCATGTTCTGGCGGGCCTTGTCGTTGTCGGCCAGCAGCCACAGCAGCGAGCCCGGGACGGCGGCCAGGATGCGCATCCAGGCCTCGAACATGGGCTGCGTGTACTTGTGGTTGTTGTTGAACGAGCAGAACACGAAGCCCTCGTCCGGCAGCCCGACCTGGGCACGCGTGGGCGTGGGGCCCACCGGGCGCTGTCGGTCACTGGACTGGTAGCAGTGCTTCAGGTAGATCGGCCGCTCGGTGCAGTACGGTAGGTACTCGGGGGGCATCACGTAGCGATCCGCGATGATCCAGTCCACCCCCGGCAGCGCCGACGTGGCCGGCAGGCCCAGGTAGCCGACCTGCACCGGCGCCGGCCGGCGGGCCAGGATGTCGGGGCGGGCGCCGTTGGTCAGGCCCTGCAGGTCCACCAGCACGTCGATGCCGCAGGATGCGATCAGCTCAGCTGCCTGCTCATCGCTGCGCCCCTGCAGCGGGATCACATGGTCCATCGCGCGGCGGATGCGCGCTTGCTGGGCGCTGCCGTCGTCGCCACTCCAGCAGAAGGCGAACACCTCGAAGCGCGAGCGATCGTGCAGCTCGAAGATCTCCGGCGTCAGAAAACCCACGGCGTGCATGCGCAGGTCGCCGGAGAGATAGCCGATGCGCACCCGCCCCTCGCGCTTGACGCGGCTGTGCAGCGGTGGCGCGCTGATCTTGGCCACCTTCTCGTGGACGAAGCGCTGGGCCGTCATCAGCTGCAGCGCCGGGTCGTCGCTGTAGCTCAGCATGGCCAGCAGCGAGGTGTTGCACAGAAGCTGGTTGGTCGTGACCTCGCCCACCGGCTCGTAGACGGGCCAGGCGCACTGCTTCTGGCGGATGTGCACATAGTGCTGCAGCACATCGGGCTGATCGGCCTGCAGCGCCAGCGACCGGCGCATCAGGGCTTCCGCCTCGGGGAAGCGCCGCTCCTGCTCCAGCAGCCGGGCCATGTTCTTCAGCGCGTGCAGGCGCAGCCCGTGGGCCGAGGAGCCCATGAACTCGGCGGTCGTCGTGCTGTCGGCGGCTTCCTGCCAGGTCTGCAGCGCCTCGTCCTTGCGGCCCTGGTTCTCCAGCTGGTGGCCCAGGTTCACGCGGGCCTGCAGGAAGTCGGGCTTGATCGCCAGCGCCTCGCGGTAGACCTGCTCGGCGTCCTGGTGCCGGCCCAGCCCCGACCAGACGGTGCCGAGGTTGTAGAGCGCCGCCAGCCGCAGCGGGCTGTCGTCGTGGTCGACCCACGCACGGTACAGCTCGCCGGCCAGCTCGCCGTGGCCCTGGGCCTGCAGCTCGGCGGCGCGCGTCATCAGCGCCGGCAGCGCCAGGCGGCGTGCCTTCACGTCGTCCATCAGCTGCGCCCAATCGGCCTGAAGCGCCTGCGGGACGCTCAGGGTCAGCATGCTGGGACTGGCGATGTCCATGGTATGGATGGGTGGCAAGGGCTCGTGCGGACGCGACACACCGGCGGCGGGATGCCCACCGGTGTCAGTTGGCCTCGATTCTGCGCCGTCAACGGCGTTCAGATCCGCTCAATTGGCGGGTCGCCTGCGCACTTTTCGCCGCCAGCTGCCGCCGCGGGAGACCCGCCAGCGCGCTCAGGCGCCCAGGTAGTCGCCCTTGCCCAGCGGCACGCCGGCATGGCGCAGCAGCGCATAGGTGGTTGTCGCGTGGAAATAGAAGTTGGGCAGCGCGAAATGGTTGAGGTAGCTGAGGCCGTCGAACTTCAGCGGCTCACCCACGCGACGCGGGATGCTGATCTCGCGCGCCTCGCTGCCGTCGAAGGCCGCCGCCGGCACCGAGCGCACGAAGTCACGCGTCTTGCGGATGCGTTCGGCCAGCTCGTCGAGCGTGGCCTCGGTGTCCTCGTAGCGCGGCAGCTCCACGCCGGCCAGCCGCGCCACGCAGCCCTTGGCGGCATCGCTGGCGATCTGGATCTGCTTGGGGAAGGGCAGCATGTCCGGCGCCAGACGCAGCGTCAGGTAGACGTCGGTCGAGAACTTCTTGGCCTCGGCGTGGGCGCGGGCGGCATCCAGCCAGGCCAGCATGTTGTCCAGCATGCGGGCGAACACCGGCGCGCTGGCGCCGTGCATGGAAATCTGGGTCATCGCGGGGTCTCCGTTCAACGATCGGTCGATGCTAGCGCTGCCGTCATGACACCGCGTAGCACGCGGCACAATGGCCCGAGCTATGAACGTCATCATCCTCGACGACTACCAGGACGCCGTGCGCAAGCTGCGCTGCGCGGCCAAGCTGGACCACCTCAACGCCAAGGTCTTCACGAACACCGTCAAGGGCATCGGCCAACTGTCGGTGCGGCTGCGCGACGCCGAGGTGCTGGTGCTGATCCGCGAGCGCACCGCCTTCCCGCGCCAGTTGCTGGAGAAGCTGCCACGGCTCAAGCTGATCTCGCAGACCGGCCGGGTCGGCAGCCACATCGACGTGGAAGCCTGCACGCGGCTGGGCATCGCAGTGGCCGAGGGCGGGGGCAACCCGGTGGCGCCGGCCGAGCTGACCTGGGCGCTCATCATGGCGGCCATGCGCCGGCTGCCACAGTACATCGGCAACCTCAAGCATGGCGCCTGGCAACAGGCCGGGCTCAAGGCCGCGTCCATGCCGCCCA
The DNA here is from genome assembly GCF_026712245.1 of Roseateles hydrophilus. Taxonomy (GTDB): domain Bacteria; phylum Pseudomonadota; class Gammaproteobacteria; order Burkholderiales; family Burkholderiaceae_C; genus Pelomonas; species Pelomonas hydrophilus. The sequence continues at coordinate 207,260 of NZ_JAPPUY010000006.1, read as the reverse complement.
ACTTCGGCGTCGGCATGGTGCTGCGCGGCAAGACGCTGGGCGTCTGGGGCTATGGCAAGGTCGGCCAGCTGGTGGCCGGCTACGGCCGGGCCTTCGGCATGAACGTGGTGGTGTGGGGCAGCGAGAGCTCGCGGCTGCGCGCCGAGGCCGACGGCTACCGCGCCGCGCCCAGCCGCGAGGCGGTGTTCGCCGAGTCGGACGTGCTGTCCGTGCACCTGCGGCTGTGCGACGCCACGCGCGCCATCGTCACCACCGAGGACCTGAGCCGCATGAAGCCCACGGCGCTGTTCGTCAACACCTCGCGCGCCGAGCTGCTGACCGAGGGCGCGCTGGTGTCGGCGCTAAACCGCGGCCGGCCGGGCATGGCCGCCATCGACGTGTTCGAGACCGAGCCCATCCTGCAGGGCCACCCGCTGCTGCGGCTGGAGAACGCCGTCTGCACGCCGCACATCGGCTATGTGGAGCAGGACAGCTACGAGATGTACTTCGACGCGGCCTTCGACAACGTGCTGAACTTCATCAACGCCGCGCCCACGAACATCGTCAACCCCGAGGCGCTGAAAGTCCTGCGTTGAACCGCCCGACTTCGCCGGCCCATCTCTTCATCGCGTTCACGCGGCTGGCGCTGCAGGGCTTCGGCGGTGTGCTGGCGGTTGCCCAGCGGGAGCTGGTGGAGCGCCTGGGCTGGCTCAGCACCGAGGAGTTCGTGGAGACGCTGGCCATTGCGCAGGTGCTGCCCGGGCCCAACGTGGTGAACCTGTCCATGATGGTGGGCGACCGCTTCTTCGGCCTGCGCGGCGCGGTGGCAGCGCTGGCGGGCATGCTGGCCGTGCCGGGACTGCTCGTGCTGGGGCTGGCCGCTGGCTTCCAGCAGCTGGGCGCCCATCCGGTGGCGCTGGACGCGCTGCGCGGCATGGGGGCGGTGGCGGCCGGCCTCATCGTCGCCACCGGCATCAAGATGCTGCCGGCGCTCACGACCAGCCCGCTGGGCCGGCCGCTGGCCTTCACACTGGCCGCGCTGGCCTTCGTGCTGATCGCGCTGCTGCGCTGGCCGCTGGTGACCGTGCTGGCGCTGCTGGGTGGCGCGGGCATGGCGCTGGCCTGGTGGCGCCTGCCCCGCTGAGCGCGCCATGCTGACCGAGCTGTTCCTGCACTTCCTGACACTGTCGCTGCTGTCCATCGGCGGCGCCATCTCCACCGTGCCGGAGATGCACCGCTTCCTGGTCGACCGCACCGGCTGGCTGACCGAGGCCGGCTTCACCTCGTCGATCGCGCTGGCCCAGGCGGCGCCCGGTCCCAATGTGCTGTTCGTGGCGGTGCTGGGCTTCAACGTCGCCGGGTTGCAGGGGGCGGCCGCGGCCATGGCCGGCATCCTGCTGCCGTCCACCGTGCTGACGCTGGCCGCCACGCGCTGGATGCGCGCCAACCGCGGCCACCTGGCGCTGCGGGCGTTCTCGGCCGGGCTGATGCCGCTGACGCTGGGCCTGGTGTTCGCCACCGGCTGGCTGCTGGCCCTGCCCTTCGCGCGCGACGACAGCCACCGCTGGGGCGCGCTGGCGCTGATGGCCGCCACCATCAGCCTGACGCTGAAGACGCGCCTGGCGCTGGTGTGGCTGGTGCTGGGCGGCGGCGTGCTGGGGGCGCTGGGCTGGGTGTAAGCCTCAGCCGCGGCGGAAGGCCGCCGGCGGCCGACCCAGGCGGCGCACGAAAGCGCGGCGCATGCGCTCGGTATTGCCGAAGCCGCAGTCCAGCGCTACCCGCTGCACCGACGCCGCCCCGCCCTCCAGCGCCGCACGCGCGGCCTCCACGCGCAGCCGCTCCACCACCTCGGCCGGTGTCGCCCCCGTCTCGGCGCGGAAGCTGCGCGCGAAGTGACGCGGGCTCATGCAGGCGCGGGCCGCCAGCGCCTCCACGCCATGGTCTGGTCGCAGGTCGCGGCGCACCTCGTCCAGCAGCGCGGCGAAGCGGCCTTCCGGGCGCTGCAGCTCCAGCAGCGGCGAGAACTGCGACTGCCCGCCCGGCCGGCGCCGCTCCACCACCAGCTGGCGCGCCGCCTCGCGGGCCAGGTCCTCGCCGTGGTCGTGGGCCAGCAGCGCGAGGCACAGGTCGATGCCGGCGGTCATGCCGGCGCTGGTCCACACCTCTGGCAGGCGGCCGCGCACCGGAGGCTCGCGCACATAGATGCGATCGGGCTGCAACCGCACCGCCGGGTAGTCGGTCGCGAACTGCCGCTCGCGCGACCAATGCGTGGTGGCCGTGCGCTCGTCCAGCAGCCCGGCCGCCGCCAGCACCAGGCTGCCGCTGCAGATGCTGGCGATGCGCGCGCCCGAGCCGCCCGCGCGCTGCAGCCAGCGGATGAGCCGGGTGTCAGCACACGCGGCATCCACGCCGTCGCCGCCGATCACCATCACCAGGTCCGCACTGCCCAGCTGACGCGGCAGGCCCTGCACCGGCCAGGCCACACCGGCCGAGCTGTGCGCAGCCGGCGGCGCGCTCGCCACCAGCCGCCAGTCATAGCTGCCGGGCCGCGCGAGGCGAGCCACCTCGAACACGGCCATGGGGCCGGCCAGGTCCAGCTGCTGAAAGCCGGGGAACAGCACGAAGGTGATGCGACAAGCCATGCCGCATCTTGGCAGAAAAGGTGGGAACTGCGTCATGGCGGCCATGCAAGCAGCGCCGCACACTGCCGGCCTGGCGATCACGTTGGCGCAAGGAGGCCGCCCCACGATGCACATCGGCATATTGGTTTTCGACGACATGGAGCTGCTGGACATGGCCGGCCCCTACGAGGTGTTCACCACCGCCGCGCGGGTGCATGGCCGCAGCCAGCCGGCCGGCACCGCCCCGCTGTTCACGGTCAGCACCGTGGCGCGCGACGCCGCGCCGGTGCGGGCTCGCGCCGGACTGCGCGTGCAGCCCGACCATGGGCTGCACGACCATCCGCCACTGCACGCCGCCATCGTGCCCGGCGGCGTGGTCGATGCCGAGTTGCAGCAGCCGCAGACGCTGGCCTGGATCGCCGCGCAGCGGCGGTCGGCGCCCGTACTGGCGTCGGTCTGCACTGGCGCACTGATGCTGGCCCAGGCCGGCGTGCTGGACGGCCTGGCCGCCACCACGCACTGGGAAGACCTCGCAGCGCTGCAGGCACTGCGCCCGGCCGTGCAGGTGCGGGCTGGCGTGCGCTGGGTGGACGAAGGCGCGGTGCTCACGTCGGCGGGCATCACCGCGGGCATCGACATGTGCCTGCACCTGGTGCGGCGCCTGCACGGCCACGAACTGGCCGCGCTCACTGCGCGGCAGATGGACCACGACTGGAAGGACACCCCATGAGCGACCCCGGACAAGACCTGATCACCATCACGCAACGGCCGCCCACCGTCTTTGCCGACGGGCACGGCGCCTGGCTGATCGACGAGGGCGGCAAGCGCTACCTCGACCTCATCCAGGGCTGGGCCGTCAACAGCCTGGGCCACAGCCCGGCGCTGATCACCCAGGCGCTGCTGGCCCAGTCGCAGCGGCTGTTGAACCCCAGCCCGGCGTACTACAACCGCCCGCTGCTGGACCTGGCCGGGCGGCTGGTCGCGATCAGCTGCTTCGACCGCGTGTTCCTGGCCAGTTCGGGCGCGGAGGCCAACGAGGGTGCGGTGAAGCTGGCACGCCGCTGGGGCAGCCGCCGGCGCAGCGGCGCGCACGAGATCGTCGGCTTCGAGCAGGCCTTCCATGGCCGCACGCTGGCCATGATGAGCGCGTCGGGCAAGCCGGGCTGGGGCGATATCTACGCGCCCATGCCGGCGGGCTTTGCGAAGGCACGACTGAACGACATCGCGTCGGTGGAGCGCGCGCTGACGCCGCGCACGGCGGCCGTCATGATCGAGCTGGTGCAGGGCGAGGCCGGCGTTGTCGTCGCTGACCCGGGCTTCGTGCGCGAGTTGCGCGCGCTGACCGCCGAGCGCGGCGTGCTGCTGATCGCCGACGAGGTGCAGACCGGCATCGGCCGCTGCGGCCACGCCTTTGCGTACGAGCACTACGGCATCGAACCCGACGTGATGACGCTGGCCAAGGGCCTGGGCGGCGGCGTGCCGCTGGCGGCACTGCTGTGCAAGGAAGAATTCAACTGCTTCGAGCCCGGCGACCAGGGCGGCACCTTCGCCGGCAACCCGCTGATGGCCGCCGTGGGCCTGGCCGTTGTCAACGCCGTGTGCCGCCCCGAGTTCCTGGCCGGCGTGCGGGCGCGCGCCGAGCAGCTGTCAGCGGGCCTGAAGTCGCTGGCGCGGGAGTTCGGTCTGATCGGTGAACGCGGCCTGGGCCTGCTGCGGGCGCTGGTGCTGCCTGCGGACGTGGCCCCCGCGGTCGTCGCCGCCGCCCAGGCGCTGGAACCCGTCGGCCTGCTGCTCAACGCGCCCCGCCCTCACCTCATCCGGCTGATGCCGGCGCTGAATGTCAGCGAAGCCGAGCTGGCGGACGGGCTGGCGCTGCTGCGCCAGGCACTCAAAGACGTGCTGCGCTGACCGCATTTGCGGGCCAAGCGCCGGGCCGCCCCAAGCCGGCCCGCCTGGGGCGATGTGCGAGCGGGGCACGCCCCGCGAGCATCGCCGCCCCCTCGGGGGGCTGATCAGCCTCGCCCGCGTTCAGCGGCGCGAGGCTGAGCGGGGGGCCTCATGTCGTGCCAAAAATCTTGTCCCCGGCGTCGCCCAAGCCCGGAATGATGTAGCCGACGTCGTTGAGGTGGCTGTCAATGGCGGCCGTCCAGCAGCGCACATCGGGGTGGGCTTCCTGCAGCGCCTTCACGCCCTCGGGCGCGGCCACCAGCACCAGCGCGCGCACATCCTTGCAGCCGCGCGCCTTCAGCAGGTCGACGGTGGCGATCATGCTGCCGGCCGTGGCCAGCATGGGGTCGATGATGAGCGCCGTGCGGGCTTCCAGGCTGCCGACGAACTTGTCGAAGTAGTTGACCGGCTTCAGCGTCTCGTGGTCGCGCGCCAGGCCGACGACGGACACCTTGGCGTTGGGCAGGATGTCCAGCACGCCGTCCAGCATCCCCAGGCCCGCGCGCAGGATGGGCACCACGGTGACCTTCTTGCCGGCGATCTGGTCGCACTCGGCCGGGCCGCTCCAGCAGTTGATCGTGACCTTCTCGGTCGGGAAGTCCGCCGTGGCCTCGTAAGCCAGCAGCCGTGCGATCTCGCCCGTCAGCTCGCGGAACTTCTTCGTCGAGATGTCCGCCTCGCGCATCAAGCCGATCTTGTGCTTGACGAGCGGGTGCTTGACTTCGATGACGGCCATGGCGGGAACTCCCAGTTTTTCTAAACAGTCAGAATTATCGACTGCCCGACGCAGTCCGCTGGCGCAGCACCTCGTACAGGCACACGCCCGACGCCACCGACACGTTCAGGCTCTCGACGGCGCCGGCCATCGGGATGCGCACCAGCTCGTCGCAGGTCTTGGCCGTCAGCTGCCGCATGCCCTCGCCTTCGGCGCCCAGCACGAAGGCAATGGGGCGCTTCAGGTCGAGGTCATAGATCGAGCGCTCGGCCTGGTCCGACGTGCCGACGACCCAGATGTCGCGTTCCTTCAGCTCATTCAAGGTGCGTGCCAGGTTGGTGACCATCAGGTAGGGCACCGTCTCGGCCGCACCGCTGGCCACCTTGGCCACCGTAGCGTTCAGGCCCACGGCGCGGTCCTTGGGCGCGACGACGGCATGCGCCCCGGCGCCATCGGCCACGCGCAGGCAGGCACCGAGGTTGTGCGGGTCGGTCACGCCGTCGAGCACCAGCACCAGCGGCGGGTCTTCCACGGCGTCCAGCACGTCGTCCAGCGAATGCGGCTGCGCGATGGCCGCCACGCGGGCGACGACGCCCTGGTGGCGCGGGCTGCCGGCCAGCTGGCTGAGCCGCTCGTCGCTGCTCTCCACCAGCTTCGCGCCGGCCTCCTTGGCACGCTCGATGAAGGCGCGCATGCGCTGATCACGCCGCGCGGGGTCGAAGTGGACCTCGGCAACGGAACCCGGCTGGGTCTTGAGGCGGACGGTGACGGCGTGAAAGCCGAACAGGACGGACTTGGGCGAACTCATGCCCGTATTGTCAGCGGCCCGCCTGCTTGCGCAGGTTTTCCATGATGTTGACCATCGAGTCGGTCCAAAAGCGCGCTTTGTTCTTCGCCAGATGGTCCAGCAGCGCATCGTGCGCCTCGCGCGTCACGCTCAGGTGCTCGGCGCCCACGCCGTGGAACAGCAGCGACACCATCGCGCCCTGCGCCGCCGCCTTCTCGACCAGGGCGATCAACTGCTCGCCCGTCCAGCCTTCGACGAAGTAGGCCGGCATCGCATAAGGGTCCAGCTGCGCGGTATCGGTCGTCAGCGCGGGCGGCGCGGCGCGGAAGGCGACGAAGTGCGGCTGCAGCGCCTTGGCGAAGTCCTGCCCGCCGGCCGTCAGGTCGAAGCACGGCGGCGTGAACGTGCGGCGCGTGCGGCCGTCCAGCGACTGCAGCCAGGTGTTGGCCGCGATGACCTGCTCCTGCACCTGCGCCGCCGTCTGGCGCTCCAGGTCGCGGTGCGGCTGCACCCAGGTGCGGCCGGGCCCATTGGCCGAACAGCTGTGGAACAGGCTGTGGTTGCCCAGCTCGTGCCCGGCCGCCGCGGCGGCCTTCCACTCGTGCTGGCGCGCGGGCAACGTGGGCCCGTTGATGGGGATGTAGAAGCTGGCGCGCAGGCCGCGCTGGTTCAGCGCCGGGATGACGTGATCCAGCTGGCTGTCCAGCGCGTCGTCATAGCCCAGGCTGACGGCCGCTTTCGCGCCGCCGGGCCAGGTGAAGGGCGCCGCACTGGCGGCAGCGGACAGCAGCAGGCCCAGGGCGGCCGCAAGCAGCTTGTTCTTCATGATGGACAGGTCTCCTCAACGCAGGAACTGGACGGCCAGCAACAGCCCGATCAGCACGGGCTGGTGGACCATGTAGAAGCTCAGCGACCAGCGCCCCAGCACGGCCAGCGGGCGCGGCGCAGCGCCCGCCCACAGCCCCGGCCAGCGGCGCGTCACGACGAAGCCCAGCAGCATCACGCCCAGCCACGGCAGCACGGGCACGTAGTCCTCGGTGATGGGCTTGCGCGTCACCAGCCCCACCCAGTTCGTCCAGCGGGTATCGAACCAGCGCTGCGCCACCAGCTGCGGCGCTGCCAGGGCCAGCAGCGCGACGCCCAGCAGCACGCCATCCGGCAAGCGCGCCAGGCCCAGCCGCAGCAGCACCAGCATCACCGCCATGCCGTGCAGCACGCCAAAGCTGATCCAGCTGTTCGGGAACATGACCCACGAACCGGCCGACACCAGCAGCGCGCAGCCCGCCACCTGGCCCCAGCGCCGCCAGAAGCGCGCCGCGCCCTGCCCCGCGGCCACGGCCAGCGCCTGGCCGCCGCCCGCGCAGAACAGGAACAGGCTGACGATGGCGGTGCGCTGCCAGGTCCAGACGGGGTCGCGGTAGAAATCCTGGCGAATCCAGCCGAAGTGGTTCAGGTCGAAGCCGAAGTGGAACGCCGCCATCCACACGATGGCAGCGCCGCGCAGGGCGTCGAGGCGGTCGGAACGGGAGGCAGTCAAGTCGAGGTCGGCCGGCAGCAAGGGCTCAGCGGGAGGGCACGGAGGCCGCATTCTGGGCCCGCTGCTGTTGCTGCTGCTGGCGCTGCGCCGCGCGCTCCTCGGCCAGGCGACGGCGCGCGATGCGGTCGCCCTCCACCGGGTCGGCCGCGCTGTGCATGGCCTCGGCGCGCTCGCGGGCGGCCAGGCGCACGCGGTCGCTGAACTGCGTCTGCGCGGCCTGCGCCTCGCGGCTGATGTCCCAGTCGGCGTCGCGGTAGCGGCCCTGCCCCGCGCGGCACTGGCGGGCGCGGCGCAGCTCGTCCTGCAGGAACTGGCGCTCGGGCTCGCCCAGCGTGGTGGAACCCGCGCGCGTCTCCATGCCGCGCAGTTCGCCGTCACCCGGGCAGGCATTGCCCGGCGTGGGCGCGGCGGCCGGCGCGGACGCCGCGCCCCGGCCCATGGCCGCGTCCACCAGCTCCGGCTTGATCGCGTCCACCACATTGGGCCGCAGGCTGCGCTCGGCCACCGGCTTGCCGGCCTGCGGGCAGGGCTTGTCACTGAAGTTGACCTTGCCATCCACCTCGCAGCGCCACACCTGCTGGGCCGACGCCGCCGACATCGCCAGACCCAGCCCCAGCCCCCATAACGCTCGCCTCATGTGCAACCCTTCCTGTGCCACCACAATGCGCGGCATCGACACCGCCACGGCTTGCGCCATGTTCCTGCGTCTGCTCGCACTCTCGCTCATCGTATGGCTCGCCGCCGGCGCTGCCGAGGCCCAGAACAAGGCCGCCCAGCCCCGGCCGGTGAGCGCCCGCGGCGCGCTGGACGCCGAGGAGATGAACAACATCGGTGTGTTCAAACGCGTAAGCCCGTCGGTGGTGCACATCACAACGCTACAAGTGCAGAGAGATTTCTTCTCGTTACGCACCAGCGAGCAGCCCAGCGGCACCGGCACCGGTTTTGTGTGGGATGCCGACGGCCACATCGTCACCAACTTCCACGTCATCCAGGGCGGCGACCGCGCCACCGTCACGCTGCACGACCAGAGCAGCTACCCGGCCAAGTTGGTGGGCGCCTTCCCCGACCGTGACATCGCCGTGCTGCGCATCGAAGCGCCTGCGACCAAGCTGCCGGCGATTGCGGTCGGCGCCAGCCGCGACCTGCAGGTGGGCCAGAAGGTCTACGCCATCGGCAACCCCTTCGGCCTGGACCAGACGCTGACCACCGGCATCGTCTCGGCGCTGAACCGCGAGATCGAGTCCGTCACGCGGCGCACGATCAAGGGCGCCATCCAGACCGACGCGGCCATCAACCCCGGCAACTCCGGCGGCCCGCTGCTGGACTCCGCTGGCCGGCTCATCGGCGTCAACACCTCCATCTACAGCCCCAGCGGCGCCAGCGCGGGCATCGGCTTCGCCATCCCGGTGGACGAGGTCAACCGCATCGTGCCGCGCCTGATCCGCGATGGGCGCTTCATCCGCCCCGCGCTGGGCGTGACCGCCGGGCCGGAGAACCTCTCTCGTGCGCTGGGGGCGCCCAAGGGCGTGCTGCTGGTGGACGTGGGCAACGGCAGCCCGGCCGCCGCCGCTGGCCTCAAGGCCTTCGGCCGCGACCGCAGCGGCCGCATCGTGCAGGGCGACGTGATCACCGCGGTGGACGGCCAGGCCGTGGCCGACCTGGACGACATGCTGTCGCTGCTGGAGACGCGGCAGATCGGCGAGCGGGTGACGCTGACGGTGTGGCGCAGCGGGCAGTCGCGAAAAGTGGTGGCGACCTTGGGGAGTTCGGATTGAGCTCGACCCGCCTGCCGCGACTTGTCGGCACCGTCGGCGCGGTGCTGACGGCCGGCTGGCTGCTGGCGGAAACCATCTGGTTCTACGGCTTCACGCGCTTCTACTTTCCGGGCACATCGGCCCTTCCGTTGGCCGCACAGGCGAGTGCCATCGCCGTGTTGTGGGCCTACTGCCTCGCGCTCGCCATCACACGCCGGTGGCAACCCTGGCGCCGCCGAGCCTGACAGCCGGCCGCGTCGGCTGGCGACTTACAGTAACGCCCCCGCCCGACACGCCTTGTGCACCGGGCCCACCCACCCGACGACACAGGACTCCCCATGGGCGCGCAATGGAAAGCCAAACACAAAGACATCGCGGCCAATGCCAAGGGCAAGCTGTTTGGCAAGCTGGCCAAGGACATCATGCTGGCAGCGCGCGGCGGCGCTGACCCCAAGGACAACGCCAAGCTGCGCATGGCCGTGGAAGCGGCGCGCAAGGTGTCCATGCCCAAGGACACGCTGGACCGCGCCATCAAGAAGGGCGCCGGCCTCACCGGCGAGACCGTGAACTTCGAGCAGGTCATCTACGAAGGCTTTGCGCCGCACCGCGTGCCGGTGATGGTGGAGGTGCTGACGGACAACACCAACCGCGCCGCGTCGGACATGCGCGTGCTGTTCCGCAAGGGCCAGCAAGGCACGCCGGGCTCGGTGAGCTGGGACTTCGATCATGTCGGCCTCATCGAGGCCGAGCCCGCCGCGGCCGGCGCGGATGCCGACGCGGCCGCCATCGAGGCCGGCGCGCAAGACTTGCTGCCGGCCGACGAAGACGGCGTCACCGTCTTCCTGACCGACCCGACCGACCTGGATCTGGTCAGCCGGGCGCTGCCGGCGCAAGGCTTCACGGTGCTGAGCGCCAAGCTGGGCTACCGACCCAAGAACCCGGTGGCCGCCAGCAGCCTGACGGCGGAACAGCTGGAAGAGGTGGAGAGCTTCCTGGCCGCGATGGACGACAACGACGACGTGCAGCACGTCTACGCCGGCCTGGCCGGCTGAACCTGTCAGTAGGTCTTGTAGGGCAGGAACTTGCCGCTCATGACGATGCTGACGCGGTCACCCATCGCGTTGGGCTCGCGCTGCAGGTCCATCTTGAAGTCGATGGCGCTCATGATGCCGTCGCCGAACTCTTCATGGATCAGTTCCTTGAAGGTCGTGCCGTAGACGCTGATCAACTCGTAGAAGCGGTAGATCAGCGGGTCGGTGGGCACGCTGGTCGGCAGGCTGCCCTTGTAGGGCACGACCTTGAGCCACTGCGCCTCGGCTTCGGTCAGGTCGAAGGTCTTGGCCAGCTTGGCGGCCTGCTCGTCGTTGAAGGTCATCTGGCCCAGGCAGCCGGCGGTGACCCACTCCTTGCTGAGGCCGATGTCGGCGGCCACGTCGGCCCACTTGATGCCTTTGGCGACCTTGGTGGCAATGATTTTTTCGGTGACGGCGAGGCGGCTCATGCGTGGCTCCTGAGTGAGGTGGGGACGGATTCGAGAGGAATGACTTCAGCGACCGGCGCCAGGCCTGGCCGCACTTCGGGCGGGTGTTCGGGTGCCTTGCCATGGGACAGCGTGGCGCTGCGCTCCACCAGGAAGTCGACGAGGTGGTTGCGGATGCGGTAGTACTGTGGGTCGTGGTGCAGCGTGGCGCGCTGGCGGTCACGACTCATCGTGTTGACGACGATCTCCGCGACGCGCGCCTGCGGGCCGTTGGCCATCAGCAGGATGCGGTCGGCCAGCAGGATCGCCTCGTCCACGTCGTGCGTGATCATGAAGACGGTCTGGCGCGTGGCGGCGCAGATCTTCAGCAGCTCGTCCTGGATGGTGCCGCGCGTCAGCGCATCCAGCGCGCCAAAGGGCTCGTCCAGCAGCAGCATGCGCGGCTCGATGGCGAAGGCCCGCGCGATGCCCACGCGCTGCTTCATGCCGCCGGAGAGCTGGCTGGGCTTTTTGTCGAGAGCTGGCGTCAGGCCGACGAGCGCGACGTACTTCTGCACCTGCGCATCGACCTCGGCACGGCTCCAGCCCGGCCACTTGCTGCGCACCGCGAACGCGATGTTCTGGCGCACCGTCAGCCACGGCATCAACGCGTGCCCCTGGAACACGACGCCACGCTCCAGGCCCGGCGCGTTCACCTCGCGGTTGGCCATGAAGACGTGGCCGCCGCTGGCCTGCTCCAGCCCGGCCAGCACGTTGAGGATGGTCGTCTTGCCGCAGCCGCTGTGGCCGATGATGCAGACGAACTCACCCTCGGTCAGCGTGAAGTTGACGCCGTCGAAGACGGTCGCGTCGCCATAGCGCTTGGCCAGGCCTTGGACTTGGACGAGTTCAGTCGGCATAGGTCACCGCTTTCTGGGCACGAGCGAAAAGGAGATCCAGCCCCATGCCCACGAGGCCAATGACGAGGATGGCCAACAGCACGTTGGGCAGGCTCAAGTTGTTCCACTCGTTCCAGACGAAGTAGCCGATGCCTGTGCCGCCGACCAACATCTCGGCGGCCACGATGACCAGCCAGGCGATGCCCATGCTGATGCGCATGCCCGTCAGGATGGTGGGCGCCGCCGCCGGCAGGATGACCTCGAAGGCGCGGCGCAGTGGGCTAACCTCCAGTGTGCGCGCCACGTCCAGCCACTCGCGCCGCACGCCGGCCACGCCGAAGGCGGTGTTGATCAGCATGGGCCACAGGCTGCAGATGAAGATGACAAAGATGCCGCTCGCAGCCGAGTCCTTGATCGTGTAGAGCGCCAGCGGCATCCACGCCAGCGGCGAGATGGGCTTCAGGACCTGGATGAACGGGTCCAGCGCGCGGTGGATCAGCGGGCTCATGCCGATGACGAAGCCCAGCGGAATGGCCACCAGCGCGGCCAGCAGATATCCCAGCCCCACGCGGCCCAGCGAGTAGGCCAGCTGCAGACCGATGCCCTTGTCATTGGGGCCGCGGTCGTAGAAGGGTTCGGACAGGTGGCGCACCGCGACGCTGCCCATCTGCGCCAGCGTCGGGAAGCCGCTCTTGGCAGCCACCGGCGTGGCGTCGATGGGCTTGCCCATCAGCTTGGCGTACTCGATCTGCTCGGGCGTCATGGCTGCTGGCGCGGCAGCCTGTGTGCCGCCCAGCGTGGCGAGATGCCACAGGCCCAGCAGGCAGCCCAGCAGTAGCAGCGACAGCAGGCCAGCGCGGAAGGTCAGAGACTTCTGCACGTCAAGCTCGCTTGATGGCGAAGCTGTTGACGTAGGCATCAGCCTTGGCCGCGTCGAACTCCTTGCCCATGACCTTGAACTTCGCGTAGCCGCCGGTCTTGTCCTCCGGCACCGCCATGTCCAGCGCCTTCATCTGCTTGCGCGCGTCGGTCAGCAGGAACACCTTCTCGGCGATCTGCTTGTAGTTCACATCGCCCTTCAGATAGCCCCAGCGCTTCATCTGCGTGAGCATCCACACGGCCATGCTCTGCCAGGGCATGGGGTCGAAGTCCGCGCGGTCGGGCACTACCTTCACGTTGCCCAGGCCATCGGCGAACTTGCCGGTCAGCACCTGGGCGATGACGGTCTCGGGCTGGTTCAGATAGGCCTGCGGCGCGATGACCTTGGCGATCAGCTCGCGGTTCTTGGCCTGGCGCGCCATCGCCGCGGCCGTCAGCACCGCGCGGTACAGCGCGATGAAGGTGTTGGGGTTCTTCTGGATGAACTCGGCGCTGGTGCCGAAGGCGCAGCACGGATGTCCGTCCCACAGCTCCTTGGTGAGCAGGTGGATGAAGCCCACCTCCTCGAACACCGCGCGCTGGTTGAACGGGTCCGGGCCCAGGAAACCGTCGATGTTGCCGGCCCGCAGATTGGCCACCATCTCGGGCGGCGGCACCACGCGGATCTGGATGTCGCGGTCCGGGTCCAGCCCCGCTTCCGCCACGTAGTAGCGCAGCAGGAAGTTGTGCATCGAATACTCGAAGGGCACCGCGAACTTGAAGCCCTTCCAGCTCGCGGGGTCGCGCTTGTCCTTGTGCTTCACGCTGAGCGTGATGGCCTGGCCGTTGGTGTTCTGGATGGTGGCCACATTCATAGCCGTGGCCGGCGCGCCGAGGCCCAGGCTGATGGCCAGCGGCATCGGCGACAGGAAGTGCGTGGCGTCGTACTCCTTGTTCAGCATCTTGTCGCGGATCAGCGCCCAGCCCGCCGTCTTCACGACCTCCACATTCAGCCCCTGCTTGCTGTAGAAGCCCAGCGGGTGCGCCATGATCAGCGGCGTCGCGCAGGTGATGGGGATGAAGCCGATCTTCAGGTCCTTCTTCTCCAGCGCACCGGTCGTGCCCTGCGCCATCGCCTGCAGGCTGGCGACGGGCAGCACGCTGGAGATGGCCGCCATCGCCGTGTTGCGGCCCACGGCCTTCAGGAAGCGGCGGCGCAGCGCGTCCTGCGGGAACAGCGCCTTCACGAGCGACGCCTCGACGAAGCTGGCCGACTCGGCCTCGAAGTCGGCGGTTTCGCTGCGGGTGCGCAGTTCGGCGGCGGCATGGTCAGCCGCGCTGGCGTGCTGGCCGCAGGCGCAACGCATCAGCAGTGGGCGGTCGGCGTCGTAGGGATCGTGGGTCATCGAGTGCTCCTCAGGATGGGAACGACTCTAGGAACCCACACGCCGTCGCGGAATCGTGGGGGGCGGCGAGTTTTTGTAGGGGTGGAACTACGAGGGAAAACCTGGAGGTTCAGCGGCGGGGAGAAGCGGGGCGAGCGCCAGCGCCCCTGGCATCATCAGCCGCCAACGGCAAGCAAAACGCACGGCGGAGAACTTGTAAGTGCGCGTCGCATTTGCTGGAAATTTTGTGTTGTATAGAACAGCGGAGCTGTGGGAGATTTTCTGTGCCGACTCAAGCGCTTGCCAAACGTGCTGGCCGCCGCTCTAGGGCGCAGGCAGGCTGTCTAAAGCAGCGGTTGATGTCGCCCTAGAACACATTAGGTGCCTTAAATGCCTGCAAAGCGCAAAGTAGCGAGCCCATCCGCCGGAACCAACGCGCGAAAGCTGCCCGAGTGGATCACTGACCACTTCAAGGAGTCACTGAACTCGCACGAACTACTCATGCAGATCACTGATATCAGCGCCCGAGGAATCAGCGTGCTTCGCGGAATGCCGAAGATCGTCAAAGTGCTGGCTGATGTGGAAGGCAATTCCGATCACCCAGATTCTGTGAAGAAGTTGGAGCGTGCCCAGAAGGAATCGGAACTCGCAGGCACAGAGGTAGAAAAGGACTTTCCCGTGTTGCACGGACTTGCTGTCGTCGCTCTTTGGAGCTGGATGGAACACTTCGTGAAAGGATTCGTCGCGCTTTGGCTCACCCATCGACGCGATGCACTGGATGTACCGGCTGTCCAAAAACTGCGCGTCAGACTTGGCGAGTACCTGCTGCTTCAGAAGGCGGAGCAAGCGCAGTTCCTGGTGGAATTGCTAGAACAAGAACTCGCAAGTCCTCTCAAGCGTGGAGCCACGCGGTTTGAGTCTTTGTTGCAACCGTTCGGGTTGTCGTTCCAGTTGCCCGACGGCTGTGGCCAAACTCTCTTTGAGTTACAGCAGATCAGAAACGCGATAGCCCATCGCAGCGGCCGCGCTGACAGGCGACTCCGTTCAGACTGCCCATGGTTAAAACTGAAGATCAATCAGCCGGTGCTGGTCAGCCGCAAGATGCTTCATGCCTACTCCGGGGCAGCAGGAGAGTTTCTTCTGTCTTTGCTCTACCGAGTCGGAGACGTCTATAGCGTTGACCTTCGTCCTACCGAGCGAGAGGCCGCTAACTCCTCCACCGAGCCCAGCCCGTAGGTTGGGGTGAGCATGGCGAACCCCAACGGCGCCCCGACGCACAAATTGGTGTCCCCATCACCGCCCCAAACCAAGAAGCAAATACACGAACAGGCGGTCAGCCCGTAGGTTAGGGTGAGCAAGGCGAACCCCAACACCCTCACACCTGCCCCGATCGTTGGGGTTCAGTTCCTTAACCCCAACCTACCCCGAATCACAGCCGGCGCGAGCAGTTGTAGGCTGGAACCGCGCGCTCGTCAGAACCCAGCCGGTTCTGCAGAATCCTGGCGAGGCACGACATGTCCCCAGCCAAGCACCTGACCACCTACAACCCCGATGCATCACCCGATGTAGCAAGCTGGCTGGCACTGCCCGAGGCGCAACGCCTCCACGCGGTCACTCACTTCCACAGCGTGCACAAGGAGCGGGCTGGTGGCCAAAAGGCCCATGCGGCCCTGCACGTAATCGTGGAGAACCAGATCGCCACCGGCTTCGGTCCGACCGTGCAGGCCATGCAGCGACTGCAGGCCCAGGGGCTGCGGCGCCACGAGGCGATTCATGCGGTGGGGTCGGTGCTGGCAGAGCACATGCACCGCGCCCTGACCGCAACTGCGGCGACTGACCCATCGGCACTTCAATCAGCCATCAATCGAGACATCAGCGCGCTGAGCGCAGCCTCTTGGCGTGCAGACTACGGCGAGCGTTGAAAGTCGATCGGGGCCGAGGGCCGCCCCGCTGCATCACTGGGCAAGCGCTGCAAGACCTGGCACCGCTGGTCGAGAAGCTGCCGGGGCTGGCCGAAGTCGTCGGGCAGGAGGCCAGGCGCTACGTCGAGACTTTCCGCAGGTAGCAGGCTGGTGGGCCTCGCTCACCTCAAGGCCGGCCGCGCCCGTTGACGAGGGGTTCGCCCAGGTCGCCAGGCTTGAACGGCACGCGCATCGGGTCCATGGGCCGGATGGCCCCGTCCGCCGTGAACTCCATCCTCGCAAGCACCGTCTGCCGCTGGAAGCCGCCGCCCTCCGGCAGCGCGTGGCGGTGATAGGCCACGTACCAGCGGTCGGTACCCGGCACGTTGACGACGCTGTGGTGAGCCGTTCCCACGGCGCTGCCGTTCCTCTGCAGCACGATGAAGCCGTCCTGCGGCGACGTCACCGGCCCGAGCGGCGAATCGGCCGTGCCCCAGCCCACGCGGTAGTTGGGGCTGCGGGCGTCGTCGATGGACCACATGAAGTAGTACTTGCCCGCGCGCTTGAACACGACGGCGCCTTCACGGTGCTCCTTCAACGCGATGGTCTGCACCGGGCCGTCCAGCGTCAGCATGTCGGGCTTGAGCTTGACGACGTTGCCCAGCTTGCCGTTGCCGAAATAGAGGTAGGCCTGGCCATCGTCATCGATGAAGGGGTAAGGGTCGATGGTGTTGGTTTGCACACCCATGCCCTTGGCGAGCAGGGGCTTGCCCAGCGCATCGACGAAGGGGCCCAGCGGCGACTTAGCGGTCGCAACGCCGATGTTGCCCTGGGCGCAGAAGTACATGAAGTAGGTGCCGTTGCGCTCAATGACATCCGGCGCCCAGGCCTCGATGCGAGCCCATTTCAGGTCGTTGGCGACGTCCAGCACCTTGCCTTCGTTCTTCCAGTCGACCAGGTTCTTGGAGGACCACACCGAGAAGTCCGTCGTCTGCCAGTTGGGTTTGTCCGAGGTCGGATAGATGTAGTAGGTGTCGCCAAACACGCGGATGGCCGGGTCGGCGGTGTAGCCGTCCAGTGCGGCCGGGGGCGCAGGCACGGGCGCTGCCGGCTGGCCTGAGGGCTGCGCACTCTCCAGGTCCTTGGCCAGCCATGCAGGCACGGCCAGCACCGTGCCGTGGCGCTGGCCCTTGGCCACGGCGAGGCCCTCGGACACATCGGTCCAGGTCTGCCAGTCGGTGGTCTCGAAGGCGCCGTAGCGGGCGTCGGCGTAATGGTCGACATACAGCCGCACCTTGTCGCCTGCAACAGCCAGCGTCGGGCCCTCGACTCGCTTGCCGGCCACCAGCGGCTCGGGCATCAGGCGGTAAGGCCCGAGGGCGGCATCCGCCACCGCCCAACGAATGGCGCCCCAGGCCTTGGCCTTCTGGCGGTCACCCTCCTTGAACACCGCGATGTAGCGCTTGCCGCTGCGCAGCAAGGTGGTGTCGATGTGGTCGAAGCCGGGGTCGATCAGCACCTGGGGGGCGCTGAAGGTATCGAAGTTCTTGGTCGTGACGAAGTAGGTGCGGTTGTTCATCCGCTCCGTGGACTTGGTCTCCTTGAACCGCCCATCGATGTCTGACGACCAGGTGATGACGTACTGTTGCCCGGCCTCGTCGAAAAAGGTTTCAGGCGCCCAGGCGTTGTTGGTGCCCGGCACCTTCTCAAGCAGGGGCAGGTACTGCTGCCGGGACCAGTTCACCAGGTCGCTGGACGACGCGTAGCCGATGCCCTTGTCCTTCCAGCCGGTCGTCCAGACCATGCGGAAGATGCCATCCGGCCCACGCAGGATGTGGGGGTCGCGCATCAGGCCGCTGCCGACCGAGGGCTTCACGAAGACCTTGCCCAGGTCCTTCCAGCTGCGGCCGTCCTCGCTGGTCGACAGGTGCAGCCCGTCGCCATTGCCCTGGAACGAGGTGAACACCCAGGTGTTGATCGGCCACTTGGTCTGCGCTGCAGCCATGGTGGCGGACGCGGCGAGCAGCACAGCCGCACAGAACTTCAATCGGAGCGAGGCAATGGGCATGGCGGCACTTTCAGGGGGCGCCCGGCAGAGGCGGCCACCCTCTTGATCGTCGGACTGCGCGGCGGCAAGCGTCTTCACGAACGCCAGGCGCAGCGGGTGGCTGCGCCTGGCTGCAGGTCGTCAGGCCTTGGTGATCTGCACCTGAACCTCACCGCAGCCCGCGAATACATGCCGCGACTGCTGGCCGATGCGGATGTCGTGCACGCCGGTGATCATGCCGGTGGAGATCACGTCGCCGGCCTTCAGCACCGTGCCCTGCTGAGCCCGCTTGTTCAGCGTGAAGGCCAGCGCGCCCAGCGGGCCGGCCTTGATGTTGACCTTGCCGGTGCCGACCGAGGCGCCGTCGATGAAGGTCTCGACGTCGATCGTTTCCAGCGCTTGCCAATTGGCGATCTCGGCGCCGACAACGACGCCCCAGTTGTTGCCGAAGTCGGAGATCACCGCGCCCGGGCCGATGTCGTTCAGCGTCGCCAGCGGGCTGCTGGCGACTTCCACGCCGATGTGCATGGACTTGACGAAGGGCCGCACGGTGTCGGCCGTCCAGTCGGCCTTGCCGGCGGGCTGGTCCTCGGCGACGACGATGACGACCTCGGCCTCCACGGCCGCAAAGCCACCCTCGAACACCGGGCAGGTGGCGGTGCCAGCGGCCTCGACAAAGTGGACGTTGGGCGCGAAGGCCGGGCCGATCAGGCGTTCTTCAGGAAACTGGGCGGCAAAGGCCGGGTTCACACGGGCCACCTTCCAGCCCTTGACCGCGTCGGGCCAGTGGGCGATGGCGGCGGCCTGGATGGCGTAGGCCTCGGCCAGCGTGGCGGGCGGCGTGCCGGGGTAGGCGTCCAGGGAACGGCCGGCGGCGCGGGCAGTGGTGAAGGCTTCGGCGATGGCTTGGGTGGCGCTCATGGGGTTCTTTCTGTGCGCCGGCCGGCGCGGTGGTTCATGCGGCCGGCAATGTACCGCGCCAAAACGGAACGCGGTTTTACTTTCAAGCAAGCGACGCTAGACCGCCTGCTCCCGACGCACCGCAAACAGCGCCAGCTCCACGTCGTTGCGCACGCCGAGCTTCTCCAGCACGCGGGCCCGGTAGGTGGACACGGTGTTGGGCGACAACACCAACTGCTCGGCGATTTCACCCACGCTGCGGCCGGCAGCCAGCAGTTGGAAGACCTGGTGCTCGCGGTGCGACAGCGTCTCGTGCAGCGGCTGATCGTGCTGCGGCGTGCGCCCGCCCGCGCCAATGGCACCGGCCAGCTGCTCAGCCACGCTGGGCGTGATGAACAGCTTGCCGCGTGCCACGCTGCGCACGGCGTCGATCATCTGCTCGCTGTCGGCGCTCTTGTTCAGGTAGCCGGCGGCGCCCAGCTTGAGGCTGCGCACGGCGTACTGGCGGTCCGGGTAGGTGGAGAGCATCAGCACCGGCAGCCGGGGGAACTCGGACTTCAGCGCCTTCAGGATGTCCAGCCCGTCGCGCTGCGGCATCGCGATGTCCAGCAGCACGACGTCCGGCGGCGCCGCCCTCACCTGCTGGATGGCCTCGGGCCCGTTGGCGGCCTCGCCGACCACACGGATGTCCTCAGCCTCGGCCAGCACCTGCTTGATGCCCTGGCGGACGATGAGGTGGTCGTCGCAGATCAGCACGCGGATCATGCGTTCCCCTCGTCCGACGAGTACGTCGGCCGGTCCCCCGAGCGGAGCGCGGCCCGGCTTGGGGCGGCCCGGCGCTCGGTGCGCGTCATTGCAGCGTCTCCAAGGGCATCACCAACCGCACCGTCGTGCCGCGCCCTGGGCGGCTCTCGATGGTTAGGCGGCCGCCGAAATGCGCCGCCCGCTCGCGCATGCCCAGCACGCCGTAGCTGCGCGCATCGGCGAGCGCCGCGGGCGTGGCCCCCACGCCGTCATCACGCACCTGCAGATACAGCACCGGTCCGGGCGGCGCGTCCACGTCGATGCGGATGTGAACCCGGCGCGCGCGCGCATGCCGGGCGACGTTGGACAGCACCTCCTGGAAGATGCGGAACACGGCGATGGCCAGGCCACCTTCTGGCGGCATCACGTCGGCGGCAACATGCATCTGGACATCGACCTCGCGCTCGTCGCTGCCGGCCCGCTGAAACTCCTGCGCCTGCCACTCCAGCGCGGCCCACAGGCCCTGGTGGTCCAGGATGCTGGGGCGCAGGTCCGTGATGATGCGGCCGACCGCGTCCACGGCCGTGTCCACCAGCCCGCCCATGCGGTCGCACTTGGCCAGCATGGCCTCGCGCTGGGCCGCGTCGCCCACGCGCCGCGCCAGCCAGCCCATGTCCATCTTCAGCGCCACCAGCAGCGAGCCGAGTTCGTCGTGCACCTCACGGGCGATGCGCTTGCGTTCGGCCTCGCGGGCGGCCTCCAGGTGATGCGCCAGCTCGCGCAGTTCGGCCGTGCGCTCAGCCACGCGCCGCTCCAGCTCGTCGTGGCTGGCGCGCAGTGCGGCCTCGGCCTGGCGGCGGGCAGAGATGTCGACAAAGGTGACGACGGCGCCCTGCACCTCGCCGTGCTCGATGACCGGGTAGCTCGAATACTCCGCCGGGAAGGCGCTGCCGTCGGCCCGCCACAGCACCTCGTCGGCGATGCGGCAAGGGTCGCCGCGGCGGAAGGCGTTGAAGATGGGGCAGTCGCACTCGGGGTAGTGCGCACCGCTTTCGCGCGAGTGGTGGATGAGCTGGTGCATGTTGCGCCCCAGCACCTCGTCGGTGCGCCAGCCGAGCAGCTCGCAGGCGGCGCGGTTCACAAAGGTGCAACGGCCGGCCATGTCGATGCCGAAGATGCCCTCGCCCGTGCTTTCCAGCAGCAGCGTCAGGCGGCGGTGGGCTGCCTCGGAGGCCAGCGGCGGGTCGGTCAGCGTGGGCGGCACGGGCAAGGGCATGCGCAACAGGCCAGCAAACCACGTGCCACCGACTGGTGCATTTCGAATAAGGAAATAAGCAAACTGTCGTTTGGCGAATAAGGGACTTGGGGCACCCTCTCGGCTTTCCTTCCACCGATGGTCACGACATGTCCCTCTCCCTGCTGACCCGCCGCACCGCCCTCGCCCTGCTGACGGCCTCCGCCTCGCTGCCTGCGCTGGCCGCCGACCCGACGCTGCTGAACGTCTCGTACGACGTGGCCCGCGAGCTGTACAAGCAGATCAATCCGGCCTTCATCGCCGCCCAGAAGGCCAAGGGCGTGACCGTCGCCGTGAACCAGAGCCACGGCGGCTCCAGCAAGCAGATCGGCGCCGTCATCGGCGGCCTGGAAGCCGACGTGGTGACGATGAACCAGGCCACCGATGTGGACCAGCTCGCCAGCAGCGGCCTCACGCCGGCCGACTGGCGCAGCCGCTTCCCCAACGGCGCGGCGCCCTATTCGTCGACCATGACCTTCCTGGTGCGCAAGGGCAACCCCAAGGGCATCAAGGACTGGGCCGACCTGGCCCGCCCCGGCGTGCAGGTCATCCTGCCCAACCCCAAGGTGACGGGCAACGGCCGCTACAGCTACCTGGCCATCTGGGGCAGCGTCATCGCCAATGGCGGCACCGAGGCCCAGGCGCGCGAGCTGGTCACCAAGGTGCTGACCAACGTGCCCGTGCTGGACGGCGGCGGCCGCGGCGCGACGACCACCTTCACACAGCGCGGCATCGGTGACGTGCTCGTCACCTTCGAGGCCGAGGTGGAGCTGATCGAGAACGAGTTCGGCAAGGGCAACTTCGAGCAGGTCAACCCCAGCATCTCCATCGAGACGGACGCGCCGGTCGCGCTGGTCGACAAGGTCGCCGCCAAGAAGGGCACGGCCGCGCTGGCCAAGGCCTACCTGGACTTCCACTGGACACCCGAGGCTCAGGAAATCATCGCCAAGAACAACTTCCGCCCGCGCGACCCGGCCATCTTCAAGAAGCACCAGCAGCGCTTCGCCAACATCAAGCTGTTCACGGTGGACCAGACGCTGGGCGGCTGGGCCAAGGTCAGCAAGCAGCACTTTGCGGACGGCGGCTCGTTTGACCAGGTGATGGCGAGCATCAAACGATAAGGACCGTTGGCCCCTCGCCCAGCCCGCCGCGCTGGACGCGGGCGGGTCTGGTCGGTCCTGCAGACCGCGCTGCGGCAGTGCCGCAGCCCTTCGGCAGGCACGTCGCGCCCACTGGGCTCCATGTGCCCGGCCTCAGCCCCCGAGGGGACCGCGATGCTCACGGGGCGTGCCCCGCTCGCACATCGCCCACGCGGGCCGGCTTGGGGCGGCCCGGCGCTCGGCCCGAATACACCAGATAAATCAATTTATGGCTTCCTTCTCCCTGGGTAGACGCCGCGTGCTCCCCGGCTTCGCGCCGACGCTGGGCTTCACGCTGTTCTACCTGTCGCTGATCGTGCTGATCCCGCTGGCCGCGGTGTTCCTGAAGTCATCGGGCCACGGTTTCGACGCCTTCTGGGCCGCGGCCACGTCGCCGCGCGTCGTCGCGTCGTACAAGCTCAGCTTCGGCGCGTCGCTGATCGCCGCGCTCATCAACCTCGTGTTCGGGCTGATGCTCGCGTGGTGCATCGTGCGCTACGAGTTCCCGGGCAAGAAGCTGGTCGATGCGCTCATCGACCTGCCCTTCGCGCTGCCCACGGCCGTCGCCGGCATCGCGCTGACGGCGCTGTATGCGCCCAACGGCTGGGTTGGCTCGCTGTTCGCCCCGGGCGGCGCACTGGCCTTCCTGTTCGGCCCCGAGGGCCTCAAGATCGCCTTCACGCCGCTGGGCGTGCTGCTGGCGCTGATCTTCATCGGCCTGCCCTTCATCGTGCGCACGGTGCAGCCGGTGCTGGAGGACATGGAGACCGAGCTGGAAGAAGCCGCCGCGAGCCTGGGCGCGCAGCGCTGGACGACCTTCCGCTACGTGGTGCTGCCCACGCTGCTGCCGGCACTGCTGACCGGCTTCGCGCTGGCCTTCGCGCGCGCGGTGGGCGAGTACGGCTCGGTGATCTTCATCGCCGGCAACATCCCCATGGTCAGCGAGATCACGCCGCTGATGATCATCTCCAAGTTGGAGCAGTACGACTACGTCGGCGCCACCGCCATTGCGGCCGTCATGCTGATCGTCAGCTTCGTGCTGCTGCTCATCATCAACGGGCTGCAGGCCTGGACCAGCAAACGAGGTGCACGATGAGCACGGCCCTCCATCTCGCGCCGGCCCGTGCCCGCGCCAAGTACCAGGACAACCCCGCCACGCGCGAATCGCCGCTGGTGCGGTTCACGCTGCTGACGCTGGCGCTGGGCTTCTTCGCCATCTTCCTGCTGCTGCCGCTGGTCGCGGTGTTCACCGAGGCGCTGCGCAAGGGCTGGGAGCTCTACTTCTCGTCACTGGCCGACCCCGAGACCTTGTCGGCCATCAAGCTCACGCTGACGGCGGCGGCCATTGCCGTGCCGTTGAACCTCGTGTTCGGCGTCAGCGCGGCCTGGCTGATCGCCAAGCATGAGTTCCCGGGCAAGCAGTTCCTGATCACGCTGATCGACCTGCCGTTCTCGGTGTCGCCCGTCGTGGCGGGCCTGATGTACGTGCTGGTGTTCGGCGCCAACGGCTGGTTCGGCCCCTGGCTGCAAGAACACGACGTGAAGATCATCTTCGCCGTGCCGGGCATCGTGCTGGCCACCGTGTTCGTGACCTTCCCGTTCGTCGCCCGCGAGCTGATCCCGCTGATGCAGGCCCAGGGCAAGGACGAGGAAGAAGCTGCCACCGTGCTGGGCGCCAGCGGCTGGCAGACCTTCCGCCGCGTCACGCTGCCCAACATCAAATGGGGCCTGCTGTACGGCGTCATCCTGTGCAACGCGCGGGCCATGGGCGAGTTCGGCGCCGTGTCGGTGGTGTCGGGCCACATCCGCGGCCTGACCAACACGCTGCCGCTGCACGTCGAGATCCTCTACAACGAATACCAGTTCGCTGCCGCGTTTGCCGTGGCCTCGCTGCTGGCGCTGCTCGCGCTGGTGACGCTGGTGATCAAGCAATTCATCGAGTGGCGTGCCAGCCAGTCGGCAAAGGAAGAATGATGGGCATCCAGGTCCAGAACATCCACAAGCGCTTCGGCAACTTCACCGCCCTCGGTGACGTGTCCCTGGACTTCCCGCGCGGCGAACTGGTCGCGCTGCTGGGTCCGTCGGGCTGCGGCAAGACGACGCTGCTGCGCATCATTGCCGGCCTGGAAACGGCCGACGCCGGGCGCGTGCTGCTGGACGGCGAGGACGCGTCCGACACCCATGTGCGCGAGCGCCAGGTCGGCTTCGTGTTCCAGCACTACGCGCTGTTCCGCCACATGACGGTGTTCGACAACGTCGCCTTCGGCCTGCGTGTGAAGCCGCGCAAGGAGCGGCTGCCCGAGGCCGAGATCAAGAAGCGCGTGACCGAGCTGCTGAAGCTCGTGCAGCTGGACTGGCTGGGCGACCGCTTCCCGCCCCAGCTCTCAGGCGGCCAGCGCCAGCGCATCGCACTGGCCCGTGCGCTGGCGGTCGAGCCCCGCGTGCTGCTGCTGGACGAGCCCTTCGGCGCGCTGGATGCCAAGGTCCGCAAGGAGCTGCGCCGCTGGCTGCGCCGCCTGCATGACGAGCTGCACATCACCAGCATCTTCGTCACGCACGACCAGGACGAGGCGCTGGAAGTGGCTGACCGCATCGTGCTGATGGACCACGGCCGCGTGGAGCAGGTCGGCACGCCGCAGGAGGTCTACGAGCGCCCGGCGACGCCCTTCGTCTACGGCTTCCTGGGCGCGGTGAACCGCTTCGTCGGCCACTCGCGTGGCGGCGTGCTGCACATCGGCGAGCACCAGTTGCCGCACGGCGGCTCACAGGAAGGCGGCGAGGTGCAGGCCTACGCCCGGCCGCACGAACTGCAGATCCTGACCGACGAGTCGGCGCAGGGCCTGTCCGCCACGGTCGAGCGCGTGCTGTCCTTCGGCGCCAGCGCCCGGGTCGAGCTGATCGGACCGGACGGC
This sequence comes from Roseateles hydrophilus, assembly GCF_026712245.1. Classification (GTDB taxonomy): domain Bacteria; phylum Pseudomonadota; class Gammaproteobacteria; order Burkholderiales; family Burkholderiaceae_C; genus Pelomonas; species Pelomonas hydrophilus. Next base: position 182,382 of record NZ_JAPPUY010000006.1, on the reverse strand, counting down.
CAGCCGCTGGAGGCAGAGTTGACGCGCGACCAGGCCGAAGCCCTGCGGCTGCAGGGCGGGCAGCGGGTGAAGCTGGCGGCGAATCGGTTGAGCTTGTTCGAAGCCGGCGCCGGCATCTGACCCCCGATTCACGCGTGTCGCACTGTTTTACAGCCACCCCTACAACTAGGGATGCACTAAACACAAGCCATTGAACGAAAAGGATTTTTCCAGCCAGGCACAGAAATCGCTACGGGCGCACAGTCAAACAACAAGGAAGAACATGTCCCGTCTCGTTCGTTCGCTGATTGCCACCGCTCTGCTGTCCACCGGCGTCGCCCAGGCCGCGCTTGTCACTTTCCGTATCGACAGCCTGACCCTGAACCAGGTGACGGCCGTTGAAGTCAATACCCGCACGGGCGATGACCGCGGTGGCATCGCGATGAGCGGCGGCAATGTGCTTCTGAATGGTGACGGGCGGCTGGCCAGCTTCAACAAGAACTCGCTGGTCTACGCTGGCGATGCCGGGCGCGTCATGGATGGCGTGTTCACCGACATCTCGACCGGCAAGGCCTACACGTTCGGCACCTCTGCGTCGACGCCGTACACCTACGGTGGCACCACCAACATCACCCACCTGATCGAGCTGAACGCGCTGGGCCAGCCCACCAGCAACAACGTGGCCCTGGGCACGGCATTCCAGATCAGCACGAGCAGCAGTCAGAACGGCGTGTATGCCGGCTGGGGCAGCGTGATCGTCCGTGACGTGTCAGGCCAAACGCGCAAGGTCAGCATCGACACGGGCAGCGTGACCAACCTGGGTTCGACTTCGGCCACCAACGCGATGGGTGCGGAGAACTGGGCGCACTGGGGTGTCGCGGAGTACTTTGGCGGCGAGGACTACATCACCTATGCGCAAGCCTGGACTGGCAACAGCACCAACATCCTGCGCAAGCGCGTGAGTGACGGCGCGACCAGCACCGTCGCATCACTCACACTGTTGAGCGATCTGGCCAACTTCACCGTGGACCCGACAACCAACCGCTGGTACTTCCACTACGAAGGCAACGGCGCTGCCGGCAGCCGCGACGAGACACTGGCATTCGCCAACGCCACCTTCACGGTGCAGACCACGGACAACAAACTGCCTGAGCCAGGCAGCCTGGCCCTGGTGTCGGTCGCCTTGCTGGGCCTGGGCCTGCGCGCCCGCCAGCAAAAGCAGCGCTGAGTCCACAAGCCAATACCGAGCCCAGGGGCCGGCCTTGCTGCATGCAAGGCCGGCCCTTGCATCTTCGGCGACCGCATGGCGTTCTGCGAAACCCTTCGTTCCGCGCGCTCGCACTGGCTTCCACACTGAGCCCTCACTCCCTGAGGCTCAGCATGACCATCACCGCCATCAACGTCCGCAACCAGTTCCGCGGCACCATCAAGGAAATCATCGAGGGCCCGGTCGTCTCCGAGGTCGACGTCGTGACCCGCAGCGGCGACATCGTCACCTCGGTCATCACGACGCGCTCGGTCAAGGACCTCGGCCTCGAAGTCGGCCGCGAGGTCGTGGCCCTGGTCAAGTCCACCGAGGTGTCCATCGCCACGCTCTGAGGAGACGGTCATGCCCTACAAGCCGCCGCGTGTCCTCATCATCCCGGGCCTGCACGACAGCGGCCCGGCCCACTGGCAGACCTGGCTGCAGGGCCAGTACCGCGACGCCCGCCGCGTCGTGCAACGCGACCCCAGCAAGCCCGACCTGGAGCGCTGGGCCGAACGCGTCCAGCGCACGCTGGAGGTTGCTGGCGAAGGTGAATGGCTGGCCGTGGCCCACAGCTTTGGCTGCCTGGCGCTGGCCAAACACCTGGCCGACCACCCCGACTCGCCCATCCGCGAGGCGCTGTTCGTCGCCCCGGCCGAACCCGACCGCTTCGGCCTGGCTGAAGCCCTGCCCCACCATCGCCTGCCGGGTCGCGCGCGCCTGATCGCCAGCAGCAACGACCCCTGGATGAGCGCGGCCAGCGCCGCCCGGTGGGCACATCGCTGGGGCGCCAGTTACAGCAACCTCGGCGCCGTCGGCCACATCAATGCAGAGGCCGGCTTCGGGCCGCTGCCCGTGGCCAAGAGCTGGGTCGATGCGGCGCGAGCGCGCCACGCTGCGGAACAACGGCCCCGGCACGCGGAGTTCCGCGAATGGGCGTTTGCGGTGTAGCCGGATGACTTGGCAAAGTCGGCGATCCCGTCAACCATCGAGGAAGCCGAGGCCGGCAGTTCCCGAGCCGGAGCTGTACTTCGTGTCGCCGAGGCGCTCGCTTCGATGCAGTGATTCGAAGCCTGCCTATGCTCCATTCACTCACACGGAATTCCCACGCTGCTCATCTTGATGCGTAGTGCATCCGCACCCTGCATGGTCGCACTGCAAGTAAACCGGCTTGGTATCACTCAGGCGGTGTGTAGCAAGCGGATGTCCACAGCGAGAACACGTTGCTTCTGATGCAAGCTCTTCAGATGAAGGCCGGCCAACGCTGGGTCCTGCGCCCAAGCGAACCCAACCTACTACCGACCCGAGAAACAGGCCAACCAACGCAAGCAAGAAAAGTGGAAGCCCGAAAACGGCTATGGCCACCAATGCAGCAAGCCCGTTGCCCTCTCCAGTTAGCAACTCAAGCAATGCAAAAGAGCAGAACAGAACTGCAGGCGACAGTAGGAAGGTGATGCAAATCCGCGTGTAGGCGGTGAAGATGTCGCCTAGCCAGCGCTGTGACGCGATGTAGACGCCTACGTAGATCAGTAGAGCCAAGGCGAATGACATGGCGCGGATTGTGGAACAGCCCGGAAGGGTGGCCATCGAAAGCGAACCTTGGCCGCCGCCCGTTCCTGGCCGCTAGTCGACATCCCCTACCCGACCGTCACGCGCACCCACTACCCCAGCGCCTGCTTGAACGCCGCCAGCGTCCGCTCCCACGCCAACTGCGCCGCCGCGGCGTCATACCGCGGCGTCGTGTCATTGTTGAAGCCATGCTGTGTGCCCGGGTAGCTGTGCTGCTCGTAGCGCACGCCGGCCGCCTTCAAGGCGGCCTCGTAGGCCGGCCAGGCGGCGTTGATGCGTTCGTCGTTGGCCGCGTGGTGGATGAGCAGTCGCGCCTTGATGCGCGGCACGTCCTCCAGCGCCGGGGCGCCACCGTAAAACGGCACGGCCACCGCCACCTCGGACACCTGCGTGGCGATGTGGTTGGCCAGCGAACCGCCGTAGCAGAAACCCACCACGCCGACCTTGCCGTTGGCATCGGCCAGCCTCAGCAGCCCGCGCGCGCTGGCCACGATGTCGGCGCGCGCCTTGGCCGGGTCCAGCTTCTGGAACAAGGCCCGGGCCTCGTCCTCCGTGCCCGGGTAGCCGCCCAGCGGTGTCAGCGCGTCAGGCGCATAGGCCACATAGCCCGCCAGTGCCACGCGGCGGGTGATGTCCTCGATGTGCGGGTTCAGGCCGCGGTTCTCGTGGATCACCAGCACCGCGGGCAGCTTGCCCGTCGCACCCGCCGGCTTGGCGAGATAGCCCTTCACTTCGCCATGGCCGTCCGGCGACGCAAACGCCTGCCGGCGCGTGCCGAGGCGCACGTCGTCGGGCTTGACCTGCTGCGCCGCGGCGAAATTGGGGCTGAGTGCGGCCAGCAGCGCGGCCGCACCGGCCGGGCCGCCGGCAAAGCGCGCCGCCTGGTCCAGAAACCCACGGCGGCTGAGGTCGCCGTGCACATAGCGGTCAAACAGTGGCCAGGCCTCGGCCGGAATCTCGTGCGGACGGGTCATCGCGGATCTCCAAGTGCGGGAAGCCGCGACTGTAGTGAGCCGGCAATGCCCCCGAGAGCCTGGCGGGAAACGCATATCGATATCGCGATTCGTTCGACGACAGGCGCAGCCCGACTCACCAGAATGCCGCCGCATGAACTTCCAGCAGCTCCGTTCCGTTCGCGAGGCCCAGCGCCGTGGCTTCAACCTGACCGAAGTCGCCCAGGCCCTGCACACCTCGCAGCCCGGCGTGAGCAGGCAGATCCGCGAGTTGGAGGAGGAGCTGGGCATCGAGCTGTTCGTGCGCGTCGGCAAGCGACTGACCGGGCTGACCGAGCCGGGCGAGCATGTGCTGCCCGTCATCGAGCGGCTGCTGCAGGAGGCCGAGAACCTCAAGCGCGCCGCCGATGACTTCGCGCAGGCGGGCAGCGGCCGCTTGCGCATCGCCGCCACGCACAGCCAGGCGCGCTACGCGCTGCCGCCCGCCGTGCGCGACTTCCGCGCCCACCACCCCGACGTCAGCCTGCACCTGCAGCAAGGCTCGCCGCAGCAGATCGCCAAGTTGCTGCTGGACGGCGAGGCCGACGTGGGCATCGCCACCGAGGCGCTGGCCGAGTACCCCGAGCTGATCGCCCTGCCCTGCTACCGCTGGACGCATTCGGTCGTCGTGCCGCCGGGCCACCCGCTGCTGGACGGCCCGCTCACGCTGGCCCGCCTGGCGCAGTTCCCCATCGTCACCTACGAGCCCGGCTACACCGGCCGCTCGCACATCGACGAGGCCTTCGCCAGCGCGCAGCTCGCGCCACACATCGTGCTCAGCGCGATGGACGCCGACGTCATCAAGACCTACGTGGAGCTGGGCCTGGGCGTGGGCATCGTCGCGGCCATCGCCTTCGATGACGAGCGCGACCGCCAGCTGCGCGCACTCGACGCCCGCCACCTGTTCGCCGACAACATGACGCGGCTGGCCGTGCGCCGCAGCGCCTACCTGCGCGACTACGTGTACGCCTTCATCCAGACCTTCGCTTCGCCGTTGACGCGCGAGGTGGTCGACGCCCAGCGCCAGCTGACGGCGGACGACAGCGGCGACACGCTGCCGCCGCTGCTGCGCGCCGTGGGCGGCTGATCAGCCAGGACGGCGCGAGCGCGGTCCTGGCCCGCCAGGCAGGGGCCGCAGCCCCAGGCCCAGCGGCGGGGGCGGCAACGCGCCGTCCGGCGGACGCGGGCCCCGGCCGGGGCCGCCCGGCTCGCCCAGCAGCTCCGCCCGCGGCGGCGCGGCCGGGTCCACTGCGAGCGTGATGCCGGCCAGGTAGCCGGCTGCCACGCTGCCCGACAGGGCCAGCATCTCGGTGGCGGTGCCGTCGGCAAACACCATGTCCTCCGCAAAGCTGCGCACCGAGGTGTTGGGGCCCTGGCCGTACAGCGGGCTGGCGTAGACGGTGTCCGTCACCGCGGGCGGGAACGCGAACTGCGTCGTCGCCACCGAGGCGCTGCGTGCCGACAGCGCGCTGCCGGGCAGGAACACCATGCAGTGGATGTGCGTGATGCGGCCCTCGTACCAGCCGGGGTAGACGGTGCGAAACGTCACCGCGCCGTCGGCATCGCAGCGCTGCACAGCGCGCATGAAGGTCGAGGGCTGGGCAGCGCCGGCGCCGGCCTGCTCGTCGCCGGAGTAGGCGCCGTCTTTGTCGCAATGCCACAGGTAGACCCAGGCGCCCGCCAGTGGGGCGCAGCGCCGGCTCGCGTCCGTCACGACGACGCGCAGCGTCAGCGGCACGCCGGGGCGGCCCTCGGTCATGTCGCTGCGCAGCAGCGCCGAGCCGGCCAACGCCGCGCGCAGCGGGAAAGGCCCTTCCGTTTCGTGGGCCACCACGCTGCAGCCCGCCGCCGCCTGACCCGCCAGTCGCTGCAGTTCGGCCTCCAGTGGCGTGGCCGTGGTCACCGGCACGGCGCCATCGGCCGCCGGGCTGGCGGCCGGGGCACACAGGGCGCCTAACGCGCCCAGCAGGCGGCGGCGATTGGCATCGGGGCGGGTGGGGGAATCAGCAGTGGAACGCATGGGCAGGCCGCCTTTGCGGCGGCGTCGTTGGGGTCTCGCGGTCACTGTAGGAAGGCCGGGTTTCCCGTGTGTGGCTGCCATATCACCAAGCCGACACATGCGCCGCCGGATGCAACGAAAAACGCATGAGCAGCTGCGCAAGCCTTCGTTGTGAGTGCCGGGCCGCCTTCCTAGAGTGAGGCCCATCACTTCAGCAGGCCTTTCATGCGAACCGTTCTTGCCACCCTCGCCCTGACCCTTGCCGCCACCGGCGCCTTTGCGCAGACCACGCTGCTCAACGTCTCCTACGACCCGACGCGCGAGCTCTACCAGGACTTCAACAAGGCCTTCGCGGCCCACTGGAAGGCCAAGACGGGCGAGACCGTCACCATCAAGACCTCGCACGGCGGCTCGGGCAAGCAAGCCCGCTCCGTCATCGACGGCCTGGAGGCCGATGTCGTCACGCTGGCCCTGGCCTACGACATCGACGCCGTGGCCGACCACAAGCTGCTGCCGCTGGACTGGCAGAAGCGCCTGCCGCAGAACGCCAGCCCCTACACCTCCACCATCGTCTTCCTGGTGCGCAAGGGCAACCCCAAGGGCATCAAGGACTGGAACGACCTGGTCAAGCCGGGCGTGGAAGTCATCACCCCCAACCCCAAGACCAGCGGCGGCGCGCGCTGGAACTACCTGGCCGCCTGGGGCTACAACCTGAAGAACGGCGGCACGCCCGCCACGGCGCAGGAGTTCGTCAAGAAGATCTACGCCAACACCAAGGTGCTGGACTCCGGCGCGCGCGGCTCCACGACGACGTTTGTCGAGCGCGGCATCGGTGACGTGCTGATCGCGTGGGAGAACGAGGCCTTCCTGGCCGTGAAGGAGCTAGGCCCGGAGAAGTTCGAGATCGTCACGCCCAGCCTGTCCATCCTGGCCGAGCCGCCGGTGGCGGTGGTGGACAAGGTGGTGGACAAGCGCGGCACGCGCAAGCAGGCCCAGGCCTACCTGGAGTTCCTGTACGGCCCCGAAGGCCAGGAGCTGGCCGCTCAGAACTACTACCGTCCGCGTGATGGCAAGGTGGCGGCGAAGTACGCGAAGACCTTCCAGCCGGTGAAGCTGTTCACGCTGGGCGAGCTGTTCGGCGACTGGCGCACGGCGCAGAAGGCGCACTTCGACGACGGCGGCCTGTTCGACAAGATCTACATCAAGTAAACGAAGCCCTCGCCCCCAAGCGCTTCTGCTGAACGCAGGCATTGGGGGCAGCCTGGCGCTCGGCCCGCGCCAAGGCACGACAGCAGCGCCGACATGTGAAGTCTTGTTGCCGCCATCGACGGCCGAGCCCGGCCGCGCCATCATGGCGCCCGCCATGAGAACGCTCGCCCTCACCCTTGCCGCCCTGGTCATGACAGCCCTCACCGGCTGTGCCACGGCGCCCACATCGCCCGCGACGGGGCAAGACCCGGCACGGGACGCGCTGTGGCTGGACCGGCTGACCTGGGGTGCCCGCAGCGCAGACCTGGCGCAACTGCGCCGCCAGGGCCGCAGCACCTGGCTGGCCGCCCAGCTGCAGCCGGCCACCAACGCCCCGCTGCCCGAGGCGGCCCAGGCCCAGCTCGACGCGCTGCCCAGCCTGCGCGAGCCGCTGCCCGCGCTGGTGCAGCGCATGGAAGCCCAGCGCAAGGCCGCCGATGCGCTGACCGACGACACGGCCAAGGCCGAGGCGCAGAAGCAGTACCAGGCCGCCATGAATCGGCTGGCCCGCGACGCCGCCACGCGCCAGCTGCTGCGGGCGCTGTACGCCCCGCAGCAACTGCAGGCGCAGCTGGGCTGGTTCTGGTTCAACCACTTCAACGTCCACCAGTACAAGCACAACCTGCGCGCCATGGTGGGCGACTACGAGCAGGGCCTGCACGAGCGCTCGCTCGGGCGCTTCCGCGACCTGCTGGGCTACACGGCCCGCCACCCGGCCATGCTGCGCTACCTGGACAACGACCAGAACGCCGCCGGCCGCCTCAACGAGAACTACGCGCGCGAGCTGCTGGAGCTGCACACGCTGGGCGTGGACGGCGGCTACAGCCAGCGCGATGTGCAGGAGCTCGCCCGCGTGCTGACCGGCCTGGGCGTCAACGCCAGCGGCAGCAGGCCCCGCCTCAAGCCCGAGCACGAGGCCGGCTACCGGCTGGCCGGGCTGACCGAGTTCCACCCCGCGCGGCACGACTTCGGCGACAAGCAGCTGCTGGGCCTCACGATCAAGGGCCAGGGCGAGGCCGAGCTGGACCAGGTGCTGGACCTGCTGGCCCGCCACCCCAGCACCGCCCGCCACGTGTCGCGCAAGCTGGCCCAGTACTTCGTGGCCGACACGCCGCCGCCCGCGCTGGTGGCGCGCATGGTGCAGCGCTGGCAGCAGACCGACGGCCGGCTGGACGAGGTGCTGCGCGCCATGGTCAGCGCGCCCGAGTTCGAGGCCTCGCTGGGCGCCAAGTTCAAGGACCCGGCGCACTTCGTGATCGGCGCGGTGCGGCTGGCCTATGCCGACCGCGTGGTGCTCAACACCGGCCCCATGCTGGGCTGGCTGGGCCGGTTGGGGCAGTCGCCCTTCAACCGACAGACACCCGATGGCTACCCGCTGGACGAAAGCGCCTGGGCCGGCCCCGGCCAGCTGAACACGCGCTTCGAGATCGCCCGCACGCTGGGCAGCGGCAGCGCCGGCCTGTTCAAGCCCGAGGGCGACACGCGCGAGCGGCCGGCCTTCCCGCAGCTGGCGCAGCCGCTGTACTTCGACGCCATCGCGCCGCGTCTGACCGCAGCCACGCGGCAGGCACTGGCCGCGGCCGGCTCGCAGCAGGAATGGAACGGCCTGCTGCTGTCCTCCCCCGAACTCATGCACCGGTGAGCGCCATGGACCGACGACTGCTGCTTCAACTGGGCCTGGGCGCCGCGCTGCCCGCCCGCGTATGGGCCGGCGCACCAGACGCGCCGCGCCTGCTGGTGGTGTTCCTGCGCGGCGGCTACGACGCCGCCAACCTGCTGGTGCCCACGGCGCCCTTCTATGCCGAGGCGCGCCCCAACATTGCGATCCCGAAGGCCGCCGCGCTGGCGCTGGACAGCGACTGGGGCCTGGCGCCCGCGCTGGCCGACAGCGTGCACCCGCTGTGGCGGCGCCAGCAAGCGGCCTTCGTGCCGTTTGCCGGCAGCCGCGACCTGTCGCGCAGCCATTTCGAGACGCAGGACCACATCGAGCTGGGCCAGGCCGAGCAGGGGCCGCGCGACTTCCGCAGCGGCTTCATGAACCGGCTGGCCACGGTGCTGGGCAGCCCCACGCGCCTGCAGGCCATGGCCTTCACCGACCAGCTGCCGCTGATCCTGCGCGGCGAGCAGCCGGTGGCCAACCAGGCGCTTCGCGACGTGAACAAGCCGGCCATCACGCCGGCCCAGGCCCAGCTCATCAGCGGCATGTACGCCGGCACACGCTTCGCCGAGGCCGTGAGCGGCGGCTTCGAGGTGCGCGACGAGGTCGCCCGAGAGATGGCCGGCATGAAGGCCGAAGAGATGGCCGCCGAGATGCAGGCCGCCAGCCGTGGCGCCATCGCGCCCAAGGGCTTCGCGCTGGAGGCGCGCCGCGTCGCGCGGCTGATGCGCGAGCGTGTCACGCTGGGCTTCATCGACGTGGGCGGCTGGGACACCCACGTGGGCCAGGGCGGCGCCACTGGCACGCTGGCCACGCGGCTGGGCGAGCTGGGGCGCGGCCTGGCGCTGTTTGCCGACGAGATGGGGCCGCAATGGCGCCACACCGTCGTCGTGGTGATGAGCGAGTTCGGCCGCACCTTCCGCGAGAACGGCAACCGCGGCACCGACCACGGCCACGGCAGCGCCTACTGGGTGCTGGGCGGCGCCGTGCGCGGCGGGCGCATCGCGGGCGAGCAGGTGGCCGTCAGCGCGGCCACGCTGCACCAGAACCGCGACTGGCCCGTGCTCAACGAGGTGCGGGCCACGCTGGGTGGCCTGTTCCGGCGCATGTACGGCCTGAACGACGCGCAGCTGGCGCAGGTCTTTCCTGGCGCCAGCCCGCGCGACCTGGGCCTTATTTAGTCCAGCGCTCCACAACCGCCTTCACGCGCTCGCCGAAGGCCTTGGCCGTGGCGATGTCGCCCGGCACCATCTCCTCGGCCGAGGCGTCGCTGGGCGTGGCCGTGATGAGACCGGCATAGCCGCCGAGGTTGTTGACGTCGTCGCGCGTGGCGGCCTTGTGGTTGGGCGCCTTCATGCCGGTGCCGACCCAGATCATGCTGTGCTGCTGGCTCAGCGCATGCAGGTACTGGATGGTGCCCTGCTTGTCACCATTGAGCGTGGCGCTGTTGGTGAAGCCGGCGGCGATCTTGTCCTTCCACAGCTGGGCGTACCAGGGCTTGCTGCTCGCGTCGGCGAACTTCTTGAACTGCCAGCTCGGGCCGCCCATGTAGGTCGGCGTGCCGAAGATGATGCCGTCGGCCGCCGCCAGCGTGGCCCAGTCGGCCTCGGTGATGTTGCCTTCGGCGTCGATGGCGATCAGCTGCGCGCCAGCAGTGCCGGCCACGGCCTCGGCGACCTTCTTGGTGTGGCCGTAGCCGGAGTGGTACAGAACGACGATCTTGCTCATGACAGTTCCTTGTGAGGGGTGGAAGGGATTCAGGCGGCGAGGTCGAAGACGAGGACTTCAGCGTCGTGGCCGGCGGACAGCGAAAGCCGCGATGCTGCACGCACCTGCAAGGCATCGCCCGCCGTCAGGGCTTGGCCGTTGACGGTCAGCGCTCCGCGCACGACATGGATGTAGGCCAGGCGGGCGGGGTCGAGCGCCAGCTCGGCACTCTCCGCGCCGTCGAACAGGCCGGCATACAGCTTCGCGTCAGCATGGATGGTCACCGCGCCCTGCGCCTGTGCCTCGCCATCGTTGGCCGCCACCAGGCGCAGCTTGCCGCGCTTGGACGCCGGGTCGAAATGCTTCTGCTCATAGCTGGGCGCAATGCCGCGGCGGTCGGGCTGGATCCAGATCTGCAGGAAATGCGTGGTCTCGTCCTTGGCATGGTTGAACTCGCTGTGCATGACGCCCGTGCCGGCGCTCATGCGCTGCACGTCACCGGGGCGGATGACGCCCGCCTCCTTGCCGTTCTGCGCCGCCCCGCGCTCGCCATTGCCCATGCTGTCCTTGTGCGCCAGCTCGCCCGACAGCACGTAGCTGATGATCTCCATGTCTCGGTGGCCATGCGTGCCGAAGCCACGGCCCGGGGCCACGCGGTCCTCGTTGATGACGCGCAGCGCGCCGAAGCCCATGCGCGCCGGGTCGTAGTAGTCGGCGAACGAGAAGCTGTGGAAGGACTTCAGCCAGCCATGGTCGGCATAGCCGCGGTCCGAAGACTTGATCAGTTGGGTGGTCATCTGAGGCTCCTTGCTTGTTGGCGATGGAGTCAATGTAGGAGCCAGCCTATCCCCTATCGACCAGCGCGGCTTGAGGACACCGTTCAAATAGACTGAACGCATGCCCCATGCCCAAGACAAGCGCCGTGCCCTGACCCCCGAGGCCCTGTCCATGATGGACACCATTGCCCGCACCGGCAGCTTTGCCGCCGCCGCGCGCGAGATGGGCCGCGTGCCGTCGGCGCTGACCTACTCCGTGCGCCAGCTGGAGGACGCGCTGGACGTGCTGCTGTTCGACCGCAGCTCCCGCCAGGCCGTGCTGACCTCCGCCGGCCAGGAGCTGCTGATGGAAGGCCGGCGCCTGCTGCAGGAGTTGGACGCCGTGGCCAACCGCGTGCGCCGTATCGCCACCGGCTGGGAGAGCGAGCTCACGCTGGTGATGGACGACGCCGTCGCCCGCCGCGCGGTGTTCGACCTGATGGAGGCCTTCTACGCCGAGCGCTGCGAGGACGGCACACCGCCGCCGACGCGGCTGAAGCTGCGCGTGGAGGTGCTGGCCGGCACCTGGGAGGCGCTGCTGCACGGCCAGGCCGACCTCGCACTGGGCGTGCCCGCGCAGGCCGCCAGCAGCAACATCCACTGCGAGCCGGCCGGCGAGCTGGAGTTCGCGTTCTGCATCGCGCCGCACCACCCGCTGGCCGCGCTGCCCGAGCCGCTGACGGCCGCGCAAATCGCCGAACACCGCATCGTGGCCGTGGCCGACAGCGCCCGCACGCTGGCGCCCATCACCGTGGGCCTGCTGCCCGGGCAGGACGTGCTGACCATGCCCTCCATGGCCACCAAGCTCGAAGCCCTGCTGCGCGGCCTGGGCTGCGGCTCACTGCCCGTCAGCATGGTGCGCCGCCACCTGGACGCCGGCCGCCTGGTGCGCAAGGCCACCTACGAGGGCCGGCGCTCCGGCGTCATGCACTACGCCTGGCGCGACACCGGCCAGGCGCCCGGCAAGGCCCTGGCCTGGTGGCTGGACAAGCTGCGCAGCGAGGCCACGCGCCGCGCCCTGCTGGAGCAGCACGAAGGCCTGGTGCTGTGACCGGAAGCGCCCGCTACCGAGGCCGTTTTGCGCCCTCGCCCACCGGCCCGCTGCACGACGGCTCGCTGGTGGCAGCGCTGGCCAGCTGGCTGGACGCCCGCGCCCACGGCGGCCAGTGGCTGGTGCGCATCGAGGACGTGGACGGCCCGCGCTGCCCGCCGGGCACGGGCGAGCTCATCCTGGGCCAGCTTGCTGCGCTGGGCCTGCACCCGGACGAAACGCCCGTGTGGCAATCGCAACGCGGGGACCGCTACCAGGCCGCGCTGGACCGCCTGATCGCCGCCGGCCACGCCTACGGCTGCGCCTGCACGCGTGCCGAGATCGCCGCCGCCTACGAACGCAGCCTTGGCCCGCGCCCCAAGCACGGCGAGCTGGTCTACCCCGGCACCTGCCGCGCGGGCACCGGCGCTCGCCCGCCGCGCGCCTGGCGCTACCGCGTGCAAGGCTGCATCGCGTGGCAGGACCGCCGGCTCGGCGCGCAGTCGCAGGACCTCGACGCCGACGTCGGCGACTTCGTGCTGAAGCGCGCCGACGGCCTGTGGGCCTACCAGCTCGCGGTCGTCGTGGACGACGCCGAGCAGGGCATCACCGACGTCGTGCGCGGCGAAGACCTGGCCGACAACACGCCGCGGCAGATCGCGCTGCAGCGCGCGCTGGGCGTGGCCACACCGCGCTACCTGCACACGCCGCTGGTGCTGGCGGCGGACGGGCACAAGCTGTCCAAGCAGAACGGTGCGGCGGCCCTCGATCTCGCCGCCCCGCTCGCGCGGCTGCGCGAGGCTGCGGTGCGGCTGGGGCTCACGCTCACCGAGAGCGCCGCAACGCCTGCGGAGCTGCTGGCCGCTGCGGCTGAGCAATGGCGGCAGGCCAACCGTCTGTCTTGTGACACGGCGCCACGTGGAGATGCGGTGGGGTGAACCCGCTGCGCGGGATACCGTCCGACGGGAAAGGCCGCGGCCACAACGAATCGTTGGGCGGCGGATGACGGCCAGGAGCGGTAATTCGCTACGGCACGGTCAGAGACTGGTCAAAGCCGGGATGCAGCTGCCCAACTTTTGAGCTAAGGCGACCCCGGCGGTGTGGCGCCTGGGCCGCGAAGGGCAAGATAGTAAGCCGACCGCAGCGGCCCAGGTGCCATGCCGTTGGGGGTCGCCTTGAGCGAAGGGTTAGGCCGCATTCGGTTGCAGCCAGTCGTCGGGTTGTCGCTCATGCCCATGAGGGAACGCGCGTGCGCCAGACGCTAGGCACAGGACAACACCGTCTTCATCTCCGTCGAGTACGCGTGCGCCATGGGAGCTGAGAGGAGTGACGAATGCCAAGCCCTCGGGCAAGGACAGTACGCTGGTGCCAAGAGCGCGACTGAACTGGAAGGACCGCCTGGTCACTGCAACGAGCTTGTTGCCGGTTGCTGCCTCCTGTGTGAGCAGCGCGCGAACTGCACTTGACGCGGAGCTGATGTATTCCAGTTCCCAAGGCTCCACGTAGTGACCTGCGGCGAAATGGGGATCGTCTGGAGTAGACCAGTAGCTCACGCGGCGACGAAGGTTCGAGATGGCAAGACGGAGGGCTATGCGGCCTAACGAATGAAAGGGACTTCCCCGTCCCGAACTAGCCGCGTTGCGGCAAACGGCAACCAGGTGCCACGATGGGAAGTGCGATCTCTCATCAACTCATCCGGAAGGGGAAGTCCATGACGATTCTGACCGTGGGTATCGACCTCGCCAAGAACGTTTTTGCGGTTCATGGCATCAACGAGGCCGGCAAGGCCGAACTGATCCGCCCGGCGGTGCCGCGCGACAAGCTCCACGAGCTCATCGCCAGCCTGCCGCCGTGTGTCATCGGCATGGAGGCCTGCTCCGGCGCCCACCACTGGGCGCGGCTGTTCCAGGCCTCGGGCCACACCGTGCGGCTGATCGCACCGAAGTTCGTCACGCCTTACCGCATGACGGGCAAGCGCGGCAAGAACGACGCCGCCGACGCCGCAGCGATCTGCGAGGCCATCCAGCGGCCCCACATGCGCTTCGTGCCGCTCAAGACCCTCGAACAGCAGTCGCGCCTGATGGTGCACCGCGCCCGCCAGGGGTTTGTCGAGCAGCGCACCGCCACGATCAACCGCATCCGCGGCTTGCTCAGCGAGTTCGGCATCGTGCTGCCGCTCAAGGCCGCCACCGTGCGCCGCCGCGCCTGCGAGTGCCTGGAAGACCTGCCGGGCCACGCCAACACCGTCATCGGCGACCTGCTCAGCGAGGTCACCCACCTGGACGAGCGCATTGCGCAGTACGACACCCACATCCAGGCCATGGCCAAGGACGACGAGCGGGCCAAGCAGCTGATGCAGCTCGGCGGCGTGGGGCCCACCACGGCCACCTGCCTGCTGGCCATGATCGGCAACGGGCACGACTTCGATTGCGGCCGCCAGTTCGCCGCCTGGCTGGGCCTGACGCCGGGCCAGTACAGCTCGGGTGGCAAAACCCGGCTCGGGCGCATCACCAAGGCCGGCGACGCCTACCTGCGCAGCCTGCTTGTACTGGGCGCCAAGGCGCTGCTGGCCGCCGCCAAGAACAAGGCCGACCCCGTCAGCCGCTGGGCCCTCGCCTTGGCTGAGCGGCGCGGCTACTGGCGGGCCGTGGTGGCCATCGCAGCCAAGAACGCACGCATGGCCTGGGCGGTCCTGCGGCGCGGCGATGAGTTCGTGCTGCCTGCTTGACCCAATCCGACCCGACTCGCCACACACCGAAGCCAGAGAAACACAGAACCACCGCCGTGTGACGGCAAGCGTTGATGACAACAGGTTTGGACCTGCGCGGGGCGTGACCGATGAATTCAAGGGCGGCGCAAGCTTGCCGGCTAACGAATGGGTCCCCCGCGTGCGTCCTTCATCAGGGTCCGTGGCATCGAACGCCACATCGATGACCGTTTGTAGTTTGGCCAGTCCGCACCTTGTTGTTCTTCTCGTCAGCGCACGCTGACGCCACGGTGGCAGGTCTAGAAGGGAATGCAGATGAAGAGATGGCCCGCACGGCGGGCCATCAGGGATTCGTTTGGCTTGACGGACGGGGAAGCCCTTGTAGTTGAAATTCAGCGTGCGCCGAAGGCGTCCGCTGCAATGCCAGGTTAGGTTTCTGTGCCTCAATAGCACTGAGTTTCCACGCTTGCATGAATTTTCTCAAAATGACAACCCACTGAGCCGCGTCAAGAGTAGCAACAATAGGCCTGCGGAAAGGAAATAAATCCATGATTTGAATAGGGCGGGTCGGGAGAATTTGCCCTGCGAACCCAACACTGCAAAATAAACACTACTTCCCAGAAATAGATAAACAATGGGATTTGTGACCAGGAATGAAGGACGGGCGAGGAATCCATCTTTGGTCGAGAAATTCCGGGCATACCAAATTAGCCAGGCTGACAGATGTATTACCGCTGCCAAAGCGTAGATTTGAAAGGAAGCACTCCATATCTTCAGGGAGGACAGACTTTCTTCCCGTTTCCTGAGTGCAGCAAAGATTAGCGCGGACAAGAGCACCATCGGGAGTTGCTGCACCAATGGCGCCAACAAAATCGCGATGAGGGCCGGTATTGACGATCCCATGGCAAACCTAACGAATGAAAGGGACTTCCCCGTCCCGAACTAGCCACGTTGCGGCAAACGGCAACCAGGTGCCACGATGGGAAGTGCGATCTCTCATCAACTCATCCGGAAGGGGAAGTCCATGACGATTCTGACCGTGGGTATCGACCTCGCCAAGAACGTTTTTGCGGTTCATGGCGTCAACGACGCCGGCAAGGCCGAACTGATCCGCCCGGCAGTGCCGCGCGACAAGCTCCACGAGCTCATCGCCAGCCTGCCACCGTGTGTCATCGGCATGGAGGCCTGCTCCGGCGCCCACCACTGGGCGCGGCTGTTCCAGGCCTCGGGCCACACCGTGCGGCTGATCGCACCGAAGTTCGTCACGCCTTACCGCATGACGGGCAAGCGCGGCAAGAACGACGCCGCCGACGCTGCAGCGATCTGCGAGGCCATCCAGCGGCCCCACATGCGCTTCGTGCCGCTCAAGAACCTCGAACAGCAGTCGCGCCTGATGGTGCACCGCGCCCGCCAGGGGTTTGTCGAGCAGCGCACCGCCACGATCAACCGCATCCGCGGCTTGCTCAGCGAGTTCGGCATCGTGCTGCCGCTCAAGGCCGCCACCGTGCGCCGCCGTGCCTGCGAGTGCCTGGAAGACCTGCCGGGCCACGCCAACACCGTCATCGGCGACCTGCTCAGCGAAGTCACCCACCTGGACGAGCGCATTGCGCAGTACGACACCCACATCCAGGCCATGGCCAAGGACGACGAGCGGGCCAAGCAGCTGATGCAGCTCGGCGGCGTGGGGCCCACCACGGCCACCTGCCTGCTGGCCATGATCGGCAACGGGCACGACTTCGATTGCGGCCGCCAGTTCGCCGCCTGGCTGGGCCTGACGCCGGGCCAGTACAGCTCGGGTGGCAAAACCCGGCTCGGGCGCATCACCAAGGCCGGCGACGCCTACCTGCGCAGCCTGCTTGTACTGGGCGCCAAGGCGCTGCTGGCCGCCGCCAAGAACAAGGCCGACCCCGTCAGCCGCTGGGCCCTCGCCTTGGCTGAGCGGCGCGGCTACTGGCGGGCCGTGGTGGCCATCGCAGCCAAGAACGCACGCATGGCCTGGGCGGTCCTGCGGCGCGGCGATGAGTTCGTGCTGCCTGCTTGACCCAATCCGACCCGACTCACCACACACCGAAGCCAGAGAAACACAGAACCACCGCCGTGTGACGGCAAGCGTTGATGACAACAGGTTTGGACCTGCGCGGGGCGTGACCGATGAATTCAAGGGCGGCGCAAGCTTGCCGGCTAACGAATGGGTCCCCCGCGTGCGTCCTTCATCAGGGTCCGTGGCATCGAACGCCACATCGATGACCGTTTGTAGTTTGGCCAGTCCGCACCTTGTTGTTCTTCTCGCCAGCGCACGCTGACGCCACGGTGGCAGGTCTAGAAGGGAATGCAGATGAAGAAATGGCCCGCAAAACGGGCCATCAGGGATTCGTTTGGCTTGACGGACGGGGAAGCCCTTGTAGTTTGAGCTGAGGGGCCGACGCCGGCAAGGCGCTTGGCCCGCGAGGCGGATGATGAACTACACCGGCTCGCGGGCCAAGCGCCTTGCCGGTGGCGGTCCCCTCGAGCGAGGGGTTAGGCCTCGCTCGCGCTCGCCTGCTACCCCGTGTAGCACTCATAGACTACGCGGAAGACTCTGCCATTGCGAGCTTCGACATACAGGGAGTCCGATTCGCCGGCAAAGCGCCACGTGCCATTTGGCTCTGGCTTGACTGCACCAAGCCGGGACAGAAGTTCATTCGCTTGAGCGCCAACGCGCACAGGGCTTACCGACCAACCCGGCGATTCGATGTAGACGGCGGCGAGGTTGTAGCGTTCTGAGTCGTTGGTGAATGTGATGACTTGAACGTGCAGGCCGTTGAACCGGAGCAACTTTTCAATGGCCTTGTATCCGTCCCATTCCTCGACGTGGATGGTCTGCTCATCGCTCAGCTTTCCGAGCTTGCGTAGCTGAGAGAGCTTGCCGGGAAGACGTACGCTCTCCTTCATCCCCGTGCAGTGAAAGCCGGGAAGGTTGACCGAGACTGGTTCGGCGGCCGCAGTGACAGTGAGGGCGGCCACGGCCAGTGCGACACAAAGGCGGCGGAGCATGAAGAGGGTTGGTTGCGAGGCCTAACGTGAAAGGTGAGCGGCGCCACGCAGTGGCGTCCGTTCTAGCGACAGGTTCTCTGGAGCTTCTGCGGGGCACGCTCGAACGGGGTTTTGCGCACCGCTCTGTGCACAAAACAGCCTACGCAAGGCTGATACGTTCACGCTGCGTTGCTGGCTCGTCCGCACCAAGCTCGCTTGGGCGTGCGCGCCTGCTACGCAGCGCAAGTTAGCAGTTATTCGATTCTGTATAAACATACAGTCTTTCGATTATCCTGTTAGGTTGGCTGCAGCAGATGATCAAGGGAACGTGTTTTCGGGAGACAGCCACTGCTACTTAAGCCGGAACGGTGCGCCACAACACACCCCTGGTTGAATGCTGCAAGCACTTGATTCATCAGCAGTTTCCAAAAATATTGACGGGCGAAACGGTCATTAAATTTCCGACAAAAGCGGCGCGTTGTAACAAGTTCTCTTCGCCCGAAGAACGGCGTCAGTCGTGCGCAAATGATGCCAGCCCCCCGTTCGCACGCACTCGGTGAAAACTGCCGTGCGCCTGCCCAGGCATCTGGCGCCATCGCGGGTGGCTACGCCACGGCTGTCGTTGGGTACGCGATGCCGGGCGACCGCAAGGGGCCCCCCCCCGCCGACCAACGCCCCTCCGCGACCGCGCCACCCAGCGACAATCCGCCCTCCCCATTTCCATTGCAAGGATTCCCCCATGAACACCACCCCCAGCGGCCTGCAGTTCGAAGACACCGTCGTGGGTGACGGCAAGACGGCGGCGGCCGGCCAGGACGTCACCGTGCACTACACCGGCTGGCTGTGGGTGAACGGCGCCAAGACCACCAAGTTCGACTCCAGCAAGGACCGCAACGACCCCTTCGAGTTCGAGCTGGGCGCCGGCATGGTCATTCGCGGCTGGGACGAAGGCGTGCAGGGCATGAAGATCGGCGGCAAGCGCACGCTCATCATCCCGGCCGAACTGGGCTATGGCGCGCGCGGCGCGGGCGGCGTGATCCCGCCGAACGCGACGCTGTGCTTCGACGTGGAGCTGCTGGGCGTGGCCGGCGGCCCCGAGGCCATCGAGCTGACGCTGCAGACCACCGCCAGCGGCCTGCAGTTTGAGGACCGCGTCGTTGGCGAAGGCGCCGTGGCGGCCAAGGGCCAGCGCGTGTCGGTTCACTACACCGGCTGGCTCTACAAGGACGGCCTGCGCGGCAAGAAGTTCGACTCCAGCAAGGACCGCGGCCAGGCCTTCAAGTTCCGCCTGGGTGGCGGCGAGGTCATCGCCGGCTGGGACGAGGGCGTGCAGGGCATGAAGGTGGGCGGCACGCGCATGCTGGTGCTGCCGCCCGAGCTGGGCTATGGCGCCTACGGTGCCGGCGGCGTGATCCCGCCGAACGCGACGCTGCTGTTCGAAGTGGACCTGCTGGCGGTTTGACCGTCGCTGGATTCAGCGACGAAAGGGGCTGACAAGTCCTTGTCATTCGGCAATGCTGTGATCCGGCCCGATGGAACTACCGGATCACACCATGTCGATTGACCAACGCCGCTCTCCCCGTGTCGAGTTCTTCCTCGTGCCCGAGGCGCACGAGCAATTGCCCGTCTGGGTGATCAAGCCGCAAAGCCTGGCCGATGCCCGCGGCGGCGTGGTCGTCAACCTCAGCGAGGACGGCCTGCAGATCCTGACCGCCGCCGAGCCCGCGCTGGACGCGCAGCATTACGAGCTGCGCCTGCTGCTGGGTGAGGACGAGGGCGTGCCGCTGTTCAGCGCCTCGGTGCGCCGCGTCTGGACGCGGCAGCTCAGCAAGATCGTGCAGCTGTGCGGTTTCGAGTTCGAGACGGCGCACTCGCAGGCCGAGGAGTTCCTGCGCACGCAAACGGCGCAGATCACCGCGCGCAAGTGGGTGCGCTGCGTGCTCGTGGAGCGCATGACGGCCCTGGCCTGACCCCGGGCCCGGGCCGCCCCCCTCCAGGCGCCGCGGCGATCAGTCGATCGCCGGGTAGTCGCCCAGGCCGTCCGGCCATGGCGTGAGGATCTCGAAGCCGTCCTTGGTGACGGCCACCATGTGCTCCCACTGCGCCGACAGCGACTTGTCGCGCGTCACCACGGTCCAGCCGTCATTGAGCTCGCGGATGGCGGCGCCGCCCGCGTTGATCATGGGCTCGATCGTGAAGATCATGCCCTCCTGCAGCTTCAGGCCTTCGCCCGGGCGGCCGAAGTGGTTGACGTGCGGCTCGTCGTGATAGACGTCGCCAATGCCGTGGCCGCCGTACTCGCGCACGACGCTGAAGCCGGCCGAATGGGCCACCTTCTGGATGGCATGGCCCACATCGCCCAGCGTGGCGCCGGGGCGCACCTGGCGGATGCCGGCGCGCAGCGCCTCGTAGGTGGTCATCACCAGCCGGCGCGCCAGCACGCTGGCCTCGCCGACGATGAACATGCGGCTGCTGTCGCCGAACCAGCCGTCCTTGGTCAGCGTGACGTCGACGTTGACGATGTCGCCCTTCTTGAGCGTCTTGTCCTTGCTCGGGATGCCGTGGCAGACCACGTGGTTGGGCGAGATGCAGGCCGTCTTGGGGAAGCCGTGGTAGCCCACGTTGGACGGGATGCACTTGAGCGTGTTCACGATGTAGTCGTGGCAGATCGCGTCCAGCTCCTCGGTCGTGACGCCGGGCACCACATGGGGCTTGAGCATGGCCAGCACCTCGGCGATGAGGTGACCGGCCGCGCGGGCCTTGGCGATTTCCTCGGGCGTGCGCAGCTTGAGGCTCTTCATGCGCGCGCTCCCTTGGCCTGGGCTTTGGCGGCAGCGGGCTGCATCCAGCCGGCGACGCGGGCCAGATCCAGCCCGCCTTCCTGCTCGGCGCGAATCAGCAGCTGGCACAGCTCGCTGTGGTTGAGCTGCGGGTGCAGTTCGGCCAGCAGGCCGATGCGCATCCAGTGCTCGGCCTGGGCATTGATGGAGCGCGACAGGGCCTGGCTGGCCACGCGCAGGCTCTCGTGCAACGGATCGGAGATTTTGACGATTCCCATGCCGGCACTATATACGATTCGTATACAAACCGTATATCAGCAGCCGCAAGCTCAGCCAGCGATGTGTGCCGCCACGGCCTCGCCCAGCGCGCGGGTGCTGGCGCTGCCACCCATGTCGGGCGTGCGCGGGCCGTGCTGCAGCACGGCCTCGATGGCGGCCATGACGGCGGCGCGGGCGGCCTCGAAGCGGGCGTCGCCCTGCCCCAGGAAGTCCAGCATCAGCGCGCCGGACCAGATCATCGCCACCGGGTTGGCAATGCCGCGGCCGGCGATGTCCGGCGCCGAGCCGTGCACCGGCTCGAACAGCGACGGGAAACGCCGCTCCGGGTTCAGGTTGGCCGACGGCGCGATGCCGATGGTGCCGGTGCAGGCCGGGCCCAGGTCGGACAGGATGTCGCCGAACAGGTTGGACGCCACCACCACGTCGAAGCGCTCGGGCGTCAGCACGAAGCGGGCGGTCAGGATGTCGATGTGGGACTTGTCCCAGCGCACGGCCGGGTAGTCCTTGGCCATGGCCTCGACGCGCTCGTCCCAGTAGGGCATTGAGATCGCGATGCCGTTGGACTTGGTGGCCGAGGTCAGGTGCTTCTTGGGCCGTGACTGCGCCAGCTCGAACGCGTACTTCAGGATGCGGTCGGTGCCGTGGCGCGTGAACACGGCCTCCTGCAGCACAGTCTCGCGCTCGGTGCCCTCGAACATGCGGCCGCCCACCGACGAGTACTCGCCCTCGGTGTTCTCGCGGATGACGAGGAAGTCGATGTCGCCGACCTGCTTGCCGGCCAGCGGGCACGGCACGCCGGGCATCAAACGCACGGGGCGCACGTTGGCGTACTGGTCGAAGCGGCGGCGGAACTGCAGCAGCGAGCCCCACAGCGAGATGTGGTCGGGCACCTTGTCGGGCCAGCCCACGGCGCCGAAGTAGATGGCGTCGAAGCCGCACAGCTGCTCGAACCAGTCGGCCGGCATCATCTGGCCATGCTGCAGGTAGTAGTCGCAGTGGGCCCAGTCGAAATGCGTGAACTGCAGGTCCAGCCCGAAGCGGCGCGCGGCGGCGTCCAGCACGCGCAGGCCTTCGGGCATCACTTCCTGGCCGATGCCGTCTCCGGCGATGACGGCGATGCGATGGGTCATGGAGTGCCTCCGGCGTTGAAGATGGCCGCCAGCTTATCGACAACGCGCACAGCCACAATCACCGGCTCCGTTGATTCAGCGACCACGAAGCGTGAACACCCAAGCCCTCCCCCAGCTCGACGACCTGCGCCTGTTTTGCGGCGTGGCGCGGCATGGCAGCTTTGCGACGGCGGCGCGCACGCTGGGCGTGTCCAAGGCGCTGGTCAGCAAGCGCATCGCGCTGCTGGAGGCGGCGCTGCAGGTGCGGCTGTTCCACCGCACGACGCGCAGCATCACGCTGACGCCGCAGGGCGAGCTGGTGCTGCCCTGGGCGCGCCGCATCAGCGAGGACGTGGACCTGCTGGGCGAGGCGCTGTCGCAGGAGCGCGCGGCGCCGGCCGGCCTGCTGCGGCTGTGCAGCAGCACGGGCTTTGGCAGCCGCCACCTGGCCCCGGCGCTGTCGGCGCTGGCCACGCAGCACCCGCAGCTGCAGATCGAGCTGGCGCTGCTGGACCGGCCGGTGGACCTGATCGAGGAAGGCTTCCAGCTCGACCTGCGCCTGGGCCAGGTGCACGAGGGCCATGTCACCGCGCGGCGCGTGGCCCGCAACCGCCGCGTGCTGTGCGCCTCGCCGGCCTACCTGGCGCGCCACGGCCACCCGCAGACGCTGGCCGAGCTGGCCACGCACCGCTGCATCCCCATCCGCGAGCGCGACCAGGACTTCGCCCGCTGGGACCTCGTCGGCCCCGACGGCGCGGCGTCGGTGCGCGTGTCCGGCCCGCTGTCGGCCAACCAGGGCGGCGTCGTGCGGCAATGGGCGCTGGACGGCCACGGCATCATCCTGCGCTCCACCTGGGACGTGCAGGACGACCTGGCCGCCGGTCGGTTGCTGCCCGTGCTGCCGGCCTACCACCAGCCCGCCGACGTGTGGGCCGTGTGCCCGTCGCGGCTGTCGGCGTCGGCGCGGGTGCGCGTCTGCGTGGAGTTCCTGGCCGACTGGTTCAGCCGGGCAGGCCTGGGCGACTGACGACGGCCGCGTCGTAGATCTGCAGGAACTCCGCCGGCATGCGCTTCGGCTGGCCGCTGCTGATCGCGATGCACACCAGCTGCCAGCGCCCGCGCACCAGCGTCGCGCCATCGCTCGCGCGCCGCAGCTGGAAGCGCCGCTCCATCGTCAGGCGGCCGTCGCTGGCGGTCAGCCAGGTGCCGAGCACCAACGCTTCGCCTTCGAACGAGGGCAGCAGGTAGTCGTAATGCCCCTCGCGGATGGCCATCGCGCGGTCCAGGCGCCGGTAGTCGTCCAGCGTGAGGCCCAGCGCCTCGGAGTGCGCCCAGCCCGCCTGCTCGCACCACTGCACGTAGACGGCGTTGTTGGTGTGGCCCAGGCCGTCGATGTGTTCGGCGGCGGGCGACAGCGCCAGCGTGAACGGCGCGGGCCAGTCCCACTCAGTCATAGACCGAGACTTCGGGCCGGCGCGCCAGCACGGCAATCGGCGGCGCCCAGCGCTCGCCGCGCGGCTTCTTGCTGGTCACCAGCGTGATCTCGCTGGGCTCGAACACCTCGACGTTGTGCGTGATCGGCGTGGTCAGCAGGTACTGCGCACGCGTGCTGCGCAGGAAGTGGCCGACCAGCTGGATGTTGCGCACGTCCAGGTGGGCGAAGGGCTCGTCGATGAACACGAAGCCGCCGGGCGTCTCGTCGTCCTTCATCAGGCCGACCAGCAGGATCAGGCTCTTCAGCACCTGCTGGCCGCCCGAGGCCTCGCCGTCGTTCAGGCCCACCTCGCCCTTGCCGTCGAAGTTGAACTTCACGTGCAGGCCGGCCTGGGCCAGCACGGTGTCGTCATTGTCCAGGTGCGGCGGCACGGCCTCGGCGGTCACGCCGGCCAGCTCGCCCAGTTCGGCGACGTTCTTCTTGTAGCGGCGGATGGTGGCGCGCATCACGTCGATGTAGCGCTCGCGGGCGTTGAAGGCGGCGATGCGGGCCAGCTCGTTGCTGGCGCGGCGGTCGCTGAGCTGGGTGTCCTGCTCGTGCACCTGCGCGGCCATGCGGGCGTGGCGCTCGACGACGCTGGCATCCACCTCCCAATGGCCGGTCTGCAGCTCCTGGTCCACATGGTGGGCGCGGATCTCGGCCTGGCGGGCGTTCTCGAACTCGTCGCGCACGGCGGCCAGCGCCGCGGGCGTGACCCACGCGGGCGGGAACTGGGCCTTCTGCTTGCGCGACTCCTGCGAGGCCTTGCGCAGCGCCTCGCGACGCGCCTCATGCTCGCGCAGCCGGCCGGCGGCAGAGCCCTCGCCGTCCTTCAGCGCGATCTGCGCGCCCTCATAAGCCTGTTCGCTGCGGGTGGACTCGCGCACCACGCGTTCGTGCTCGCTGTCCAGCGCGCTCATGCGGGTGGAGGCCTCGGCGCGGGCCTGGCGCAGCACCGGCAGGCGCGTGCGCGCTTCGGCGAACTCATCGGCCCGCTCGGAGAGCTCCTGCGCGGCCTTGTGGCCCACGGCGGCGCGCTGCACGTCCTTGAACTGGCGCTCCACCTCGGCCTGGGCCTTGGCGATGCGGCTCAGCTCGCCGTCCCAGCGGGCCAGTTCAGCCTCCAGCGCGCCGCGGCGCGAGTCGACCGCCGACGCGCCGAACTGGTGGTCGCGCGGCTCGACGAACACGCTGCGGCCGCCGCGGCCATCGCGGTAGTAGGCGTCGGTGGTGATCCATTCGCCGCCGACCTTGGCGCCCTCCTCCGTGGACGTGACGCAGCGGATGCCGCCCAGCTGCCGCGCCAGCCATGCCGGCAGCGGCGCGCTGACGTTCAGCGCCGCCAGCAGCGTGCCGGCCGGTGCCTGCGTGACGGGCGCGGTGTCGGACACGACGTAGTGGCGGTAGCGCTGCTTGGCCGCGATGTCGAAGGCGCGGCCCTCGTCGCTGCGGTGCTTCAGCACCACCACCCAGCGCGACGGCCGCAGCAGGCCTTCGGCGGCGGCGCGCCAGGTCTCGTCGGCAATGTCGATGCTGTCGGCGACGAGGTAGTGCGCGATGCCGGCGTCGTCCAGCGCGCGCTTCATCGGCGCGACCTCGGGCGGCGGCGGCGGCAGGCGCTTGCCGCTGAGCTCGCCCAGCGCGGCCTGCGCCTTGGCGGCCTTGTCGCTGGCGCGGGTGTAGTCGGCGCGCAGGCGGTCGCGCTCGGTGGCCAGCTCCTGCAGCTTGACGGTCAGCGCGGCGGCGTCGGCCTCCACGTCGGCCAGCGCCTTCAGCTCGTCTTCGCGCTTGACCAGCGCCTCAGCAGGCCGCTCGGCCTCGCGGGCGGCATCGAACGCGGCACGGGCCTCGCGGCGTTCGCCGTCCAGCGCCTTCAGCCGGGCCTTGGCCGCCTCCTGCGCGGTGAACAGGCTGTGCAGCGCCGCGCGCTTCTCGCTGAGCGCCTTGATGTCGCCCGACGCGAACAGGCGCTGGCGGTGCAGCTCGCGCGCATCCCGCGCGATGCGCTCGCGGGCCTCGCTCCAGCGCAGCACCGGCAGCACCTCGGTGGCCAGGCGCTCGCGCTCGGCGATCTTTAGCTGGTACTGGCGGTGGCTGTTCACGCGGTTGGCCAGGTCGGACAGCTGCGCTTGCGTGTGCGCCAGCTCGGCGGCGGCCTGCTCCACCTCTTTGCCCAGGTGCTGCTGGTGGCTGCGGGCCTGCTCGTAGCGGTCCAGCACCTCCTGGTCGCCGAACACCTCGAACACCAGGCGCAGCAACTCCTTCGGGCTCAGCTCGCACAGCCGGTCGGTCTGGCCCTGCTCCAGCGCCAGCACGCGGCCGATGGCGCGCGTCAGGCCGGCGGCCTCCAGCCGCTTCTTCCAGGCCTCGATACCCAGCCAGTCGCGGTCGCCCTTCTCGGCCAGCTGCTCGATCTCGTGCACGCCATCGAGGATGACGTAGCGGCGCACCCAGTCGCCGCCGTGACGCTCGATGCGGCAGGCCAGCGTCACCTGGTCGGCGTACAGCAGCGACGACGCGAACGGCCGGCTGCTGTTCTGGCGGGTGCGCGGGCGGTTGTCCACCAGCGCGCGCAGCCAGGCCGTCTCGGCGTTGGCGTGGCGGGCGTAGGTCTTGTAGGTGCGGCCGCCCGAGCACTCCAGGCCGAGCAGCGTGCGCATCGCGTCCAGCAGCGTGGTCTTGCCCGAGCCGTTGGGGCCGGCGATGGTGATGATGGCGCCGTCCAGCGGCAGCGTGACGCGCTGGCAGTAGTCCCAGTGCAGCAGTTCAAGCGATTGCAGGTGGAACATCAGTCGTCAATGTCTTGTTGTTCGGCTTCGTCGGGGCGCGACACGGGATGGCCGGCGCGGGCCAGCACGTCGCCCAGGGCGCCGTCGAGGATGCGCGGCGCCAGCAGGTCGTAGTCGATCAGCAGGTCCAGCAGCGGGCCTTCGGCAATGTCCTCGCCGCGGCGCGTGATGAAGCCGTGGCGCTCCAGCAGCTTCAGGTTGGTGTCCATGCGCAGCTTCTTGCCGAGCTGATCGCCGAAGTCAGCCAGCAGGCTGCGGTAGCTGATCAGCGGCGCCACGCTGGCGGCCTGCGGCATGGGCTTGTCGGTGGCGAACATCTCGCCCTGGCCGGCGTGGATGGCGTCGCTGCGCGCCACTTGGCGCTGGCGCTTGGGCAGCACGATCAGGCTCCACAGGATCACCAGCAACGCCACGCCGTCGCGCGGGATGTCGAGGTTGTTGTTGGCGGCCAGGCCCGATTCGCCGAACACCGCGCTCTCTGCCGGGCGCATCAGCGCGACCGCAATGTGGTCGGCGTGTACGTTGTCCACCAACTGCAGGCCCACGCCGGCCAGGCGCGCGCCCAGCTGGTTCCACAGCTCGGTGTCGATCAGCGCGCGCTTCACGAGCGGATGGCTGCGCGGCAGCCAGCGGCGGGCCAGCAGTTGCGCGGCGAGTTGCTGGGAGTCGTCGAGTGGGCTCATGGGGAATTGGGTTCGGGGTTCAGGACGCCGCGGCTCATCCATTTGACGAATTCATCGTCGACTTCGCCTTGCTCGGCCGACCAGCGCACGCTCCACGGCTGGCGCGCCATGTCGCCGGTGGCGCCCTTCAGGTGGCGGGCCTGCGCATCGCCCAGCAGCGGCAGCAACTGGGCGCGGTAGGCAGCGCGGGCGTAGCTGCCGCCCAGCACGGCCGGTGCCAGGTCTTGCGGCTCGGTGGTGCCGGCCGCCGTCCAGGCGTTCAGCAGCGCCTGCATCTGGCCCATCTCAGGCGGCAGCTGCAGCACGGCCAGCTCGCCCGGCGGCGCGGTCTGGCCCTGGGGCAGCACCGCAGCATCCGCCGGCTTGGGCCGGTCGCGCTCGAACTCGGCCTCGGCCGTGTCCACAAGGTCGCGCTGCGCCACCAGCACTGGGTGCACGGGCCGCTCCCACGCGCCGTTCAGCAGCGCGGCCAGGTCGCCCTGGCTCTGCAGCCAGCGGCGCACGTCGGTGGTGGTGATGCCGGTAGAGCCCAGCGTCACCCGCTGGCGGTCGGCCTGCTGCAGCGCCCGGTTGAACTGGCTGGCCATCGCCAAGAGCCGCGCCTGCGCCAGGCCCAGCTCGCGGGCCAGGCGTTCCAGCCGCGCCTCGCCGGCCGATTCGGCCTGCGCAATGATGGCGCCCAGCGCCTCACCGGCACGATCCACCAGCGTCAGCGCCTTCTCGAAGCGGGTGCGCGCACGGCGCAGTGCGAACTCGCTGCCGCTGGCGATCGCGTCGGCAAATTCGTCGTAGAGACGCGAAAGCTGCGCCAGCAGGTGCTGCAGCTGTGCGGGTTGCAGCGTGCCCAGCTGGTGCGCGCCGGCCACACCGGCCAGCAGCGAAGCCAGGTCGCCGTCGGGCGACTGCTCCTGCGTCAGCGGCTGCAACAGGCCCACCACCTGCTGGGCCAGCGGCGTGACGGCATAGGTCTGCGCGGTCGCGTCCCAGGCCAGCAGCTCAGCCTCGCGCAGGCGCTTGAGCACGCTGTCCAGCACCTCGTCGCGCAGCACGTGGAAGGCCTGGTTCAGCGCCTCACGCGTCAGGCGCGATTCGCGCAGCGCCATCAGCTCCAGGAACACCCACAGCCGCAGGCGCGTCAGGCCCGCCGGGCCCTGGAAGAGCGCGCGCAACGCGGCCTGTAGGGCGTCCTGGCGTTCGAGCTGCCACCACAGCAGCGCTTCGTTCGGCGCCGCGCCGTCGCGGAAGTAGTCTTCCACGCGGTCGGGGCGCTGGGCGTCGTCGGAATCGGGTAGTGGAGGCGGATGGGACATGGGGCGCGGATTATCGGCGGGGCCCGCAGGCCCCACCCGAAGCTGCCAGCAAGCCGCACGACAAGGCATGCGCCACAAATGAGAACGCCGCCGCGGCAAGCCCGCAGGCGGCGTTGCAACACGAGCGCGCGGACGCGCTGCGGTTCAGCGCTGGCGGCGTCGCGCCGACACAAAACCGCTCAGCAATGCCATGGACACCAGGGCCAGAGCGCCGGGTTCGGGCAACTGGCCGGAACTCGCCTCAGCCACGGCTTCCAGGCGGGCCCAGTCGTCTCGGCCGATGGGGCGATTCAAGCCCGAAACCAGCTCGAGGCTCAGGTTGGCCGGGTTGAAGGCACCCGCGCCAGACAAGCGAATTTCGCCACCGACGGCCGTGCCAGCCAGGATCGAGCGTTCACTGCCTTGAGGGTTGATGAAGAAGATGTTGTCCGTCCAGGTCGCCAGGGCGTCTTGAACAGCGGTCGTGACGGCGGAGCCGCCGATCGTGATGGTGTTCAGCGTGACCGCCGGAGCGAAGGCGAACATCTCCGTGTGCACGCCGACGTTGCTGGACCACTTGTTCTTCACGGCAAGGTAGCCCTTGCTCTCTCCGATGGTGTCGGCGTCAAAGGTACCGCTGATCTGCAGCCAGAGTTCATCCGTGGTCAGGCTCTTGACCGTCAGCACCAGGCCCGCGTGGGCAGGCGCCTGTGCCACACCCGCCAGCGCCACGGCGGCCAGCGTCTTGCGCAGGAAGGACGGAATCCGAGATTGAACTGACACGGGAAGACCTCAGCGTTCGGAAATGAATATCCGTCTATAGCAAACTCAATGCCAACGATTCCAATCATTCAAGATCAACCACTTGCAACGACACCTCCGCCTGCGCACCCGGCACCTGTAAAGGAAGTCGACGGTCTGTGCGGGTTCCAACACCCCGACTTGAGGCCACTCAGCCAAGGTACGCGCGGTGACACTTCAACGGCTTTGAGCCCTGCCATCGACGGTTTCGAACCGAGGCGCGGCGCCGTGGCGTTAGCCTCGCCGGCATGAAGCAACCGACATTCTTCCTCTCCCACGGCGGCGGCCCCTGGCCCTGGATGGACGGCGACTTCCGCCAGGCCCATGCCCGGCTGGAAGCCTCGCTGCAGGCCGTGCCGGCGTCGCTGCCCGAGGCGCCCCGGGCCATCCTGATGATCTCGGCGCACTGGGAGGCTCCGGCCTTCACGGTGCAGACGTCGCCGCGCCCGGGCATGCTGTACGACTACGGCGGCTTTCCGCCGCACACCTACGAGGTGGTCTACCCCGCCCCGGGCGACCCGGCGCTGGCCGAGCGCGTGGTGGCGCTGATCGAGGCCGCCGGCCTGCCGGCCGCCCGCGACAGCCAGCGCGGCTTCGACCACGGCGCGTTCTGCACGCTGGTGCCCATGTATCCGGACGCCAACATCCCCGTCGTGCAGCTGTCGCTGCGCCAGGGGCTGGACCCGGCCGAGCACCTGGCCCTGGGCCGGGCGTTGGCGCCACTGCGCGACGAGGGCGTGCTCATCCTCGGCAGCGGCTTCAGCTTCCACAACCTGGGCCTGATGTTCAACGGCCGCGGGCAGGCGCCGTCGGTCGCGTTCGACGCGTGGCTGCAAGGCGCCCTGCCCGCGCCCGAAGGCCGGGCAGAGCGGCTGTCAGCCTGGGCGCAGGCGCCTGCCGCGCGGCAGGCCCACGCCCGTGAGGAACACCTGCTGCCGCTGATGGTGGCCGCTGGCGCGGCCGAGGGCGACGCCGCGAGCTGCAGCTATCACGAGGCCAACTACCTCGGCGGCATCACGGCGTCGAGCTTCCGTTTCGGCTAGACCTGATGCGCCGCCACCGTGCGGCGCTCGCCGATCAGGAAGGCATCGGCCACCAGTTGGAAGGGCCGCCAGTCCACCTCCGAGCGGCCGGCCGCCACCATGTCGGCAAAGCGTGCGTACAGGCGCGGGTACTCGCCGGCCAGGGCCGCGTCGGCGGCCACCGGCTGGCCGTCGATGGCCAGCATGCCGCCGCCGTGCGACAGGCGCAGCTGGCCGGTCGCCGAGTGCAGCTCGATGTCCCAGGTCTGCTCGCCCTTCTGGCGGAAGTCGAACACGGTGTCGATGGCCACGCCGGACTCGGTGCGCAGGTCCAGCTGCGCCGCGATGGGCGCCTGCTGGTTGGACGGGAACTCCAGCACCGCCTTGTTCACCACCACCTCTTCAGCCAACACCTCGGTCAGCACTGACAGTGCGTTGATGCCCGGGTCGAACACGCCCAGGCCGCCCGCGTCGAAGATCCACTGCTGACCCGGGTGCCAGTGGTGCACGTCTTCCTTCCAGATGATGCGCCCGCCGGTCAGCGTGCGGCCCTTGACCCAGTCGCGCGCGGCGTCCACGCCGGCGGCAAAGCGCGAGTGCCAGGTCTGGAACAGCGTGCGCCCGTGGCGCGCGGCCTCGGCCTGCAACAGCGTGATCTCGCGCGTGGTGGCCGCAGGCGGCTTCTCCAGCATCACATGCTTGCCGGCGCGCAGCGCGGCCAGCGCGGCCGTGAAGTGGGCCTGCGGCGGCGTGCAGATGGAGATGGCGTCCAGCTCGGGCACGGCGGCCAGCATGGCCTCCACGCTGGTGAAGGCGGCCACGCCATCCACGCTGGCGTTGCGGCTGGCCGTGGCGACCAGCTCGAAACGCGGATCGGCCGCGATGGCCGGAATGTGTTGATCACGGGCGATCTTGCCGATGCCCACCAAACCCAACTTCAAAGACATGCATTCCCCGGAAAATAGCTCGGCCTCGCCTGCTGCGAGGCCCTGATATGCGGGCCCTTGGCCCGGCCCGAATTTCACCTCAGGCGCGGGGCCAATCCGGACACGCGCCAAACACTCACCCACATGATTGAAGCACTGACCCAGGCCCTCGCCCGCTGCCACCGCGACGGCAGCCACCTGCACGCCGCCGACTGGGTGGGCGCCGTACGCGACGAGGCCGATGCCTACGCCGTGCAGGACGGCGTGGCCCGTGCGCTGGGCTGGCCGGCCACGCGCTGGAAGTCCGGCGGCGCCGGGCCGCAGGGGCCGTTCAGCCACTCGCCGGTCAACCCGCAGGTCGACAGCCGCGCTTTGCTGGGCGTGGAGGCCGAGGTGGCGCTGCGCCTCGGCGCCGACGGCCAGCCCGAGGCCATGTGCATCGCCGTGGAGCTGGTGGCCTCGCGCTGGGCCGAGGGCATGGACGCCCCGGCGCTGCTGCGCATGGCCGACTTCCAGAGCAATGCCGGCCTGCTGCTGGGCGACTGGCAGCCCTACCGGGCGCTGGACTGGGCCGCGCTCAGCTGGCGCCTGTGCCTGCCCGGCCAGCCGGAGATCGTGCGCCGGGGCGGGCATTCGCTGGCCAACCCGGCCGGCGTGCTGCCCGCCTGGCACCGCCACGCCAGCCGCCACGGCGACATCGCACCGGGCACGGTCGTGACCACCGGCGCCTGGGGCGGCCTGCACGCGGCCACCGAGGCGCGCGGCACGCTGGTGATCGAAGGCTTGGGCGAACTCAACTTTTGAACAGCGGCGTGAACAGCGCCGCGAACGCGGCGATGTTGAGCACCACCATCGCCCAGTACACACGCAGGAACGGCCGCTTGGCGCTCTTGTGCCGCAGCAGCCGCTGCGCCAGCAAGGCGCCGGGCCAGCCACAGGCCAGGGCCAGTGCATGCAGTGTGTTCTCGGGCACACGCCAGTCGCCGCGCTGGGCGGCGCGCTTGTCCAGCCAGTAGGTGATGAAGGTGGCCATGCTCATGGCCGAGTAGAAGCCCCACAGCCAGTTGGGCACGCCCCACACCAGGCGCACGGCCAGCACGGCGGCGGCGAAGGCCGGGATGAGCAGCAGAACGTGGCCGCCGTCGCGCGGGCGCGGCGCGGCGGGCGCGCTGCGCGGGGCCAGGCCTTGCACGTCGACCGCGCGCCGCTTGCCCTGGGCGTCCTGCCCTTCGGTGTAGCGCAGCCGCTCGCCGACGAAGGGCCGGTGCGGCCGCAGCCCGAAGGCCTTGGCGTGGACGAAGCAGCGGGGCCCGCCACCGTCCGGCGTGATGAAGCCGTAGCCCTTGGCGTCGTCCCACTGCGTCAGCGTGCCCTTCATCGCAGCGACTCCAGGTGGGCCTTGAGGGCCGCGATGGCGTGGCGCACCTTGGCCGGCTGGGCGTCCCGTTGCGGGGTCAGCGCCCAGACCGGCAGCTCGGGCAGCGCCAGCGTGGTGTCCAGCCGCAGCAGGCGGCCGGCGGCCACGGCCTCGGCGACGTCCTCGTCGCCCAGCGGCGCCAGGCCCAGGCCGGCCTCGCACAGCTGCTGCAGCGTGAGCTGGTTGTTGCTGGTGCAGCGCGGCGCCACGCGCAGATCGCTGCCCAGCAGGGGGCGTTCGGCATCGGGGCTGTCGCCCAGCATCAGCCACTGGGCCTGGCGCAGCGCCTCTGCCGTGGTCGGCACACCATGCCGGGCCAGGTAGGCCGGCGCCGCATAGAGCGCGGTGTGCACCGTGCCCACGCGCTGCGCCACCCAGGCGCTGTCGGGCAGGCGGCCGAAGCGGATGGCCAGATCGATGCGATGGGCCACGAGGTCGGTGAAGCCGTCCTCCACCTGCAGGTGCAGCGTCAGCCCGGGGTGGGCGGCCAGCAGCGGCGCCAGCGCCGGGCCCAGCCGGCGGGCGTAGCCCACGGTCATGGCGATGCGCAGCTCGCCCTCGGGCGCGTCGCGCAGCTGCTGCAACTGGGCCTGGGCGGCCTCGGCCGCTGCCACCATGGCCGCGCAGCCGGTGTGGAAGCGCGCGCCGGCCGGCGTGAGGCTGAGCTTGCGGGTGGAGCGGTGCAGCAGCGTGACACCCATGTCGGACTCCAGCGCCCGCACCTGCTGGCTGACGGCCGAGGTGCTGGTGCGCAACTGGCGCGCGGCTGCGGCGAAGCTGCCGTGGCGGATGACGCTGGCGAACACCGCCATGCGCTTGAGCTGGTCGAGCATGAAGTTCTTCTAAACAGTGCAGGCATTCGAGGCCGGCTTATCGACGCATTGTGAAGCCGAAACAATGATCGCCATCGCAACCCCTCGACTGGAGAACCCCATGAACATCGCCCTGATCGGCGCCACCGGCTTTGTCGGCCAGGCCGTGCTGGAAGAACTGCTGAGCCGCGGCCACGCCGTGCGCGCGCTGCAGCGCGACGCGGCCAAGCTGGCGACGCGCCCGGCGCTCACCGTGCGCTCGGTGGACGTGCTGGCCGGCGGCGACCTGGCGGCCGAGCTGGCCGGCGTGGACGCAGTGGTGAGCGCCTTCAACGCCGGCTGGGCCAACCCGCAGCTGCATGACGACTTCCTGCGCGGCAGCGATGCGATCGCGGCGGCGGCCCGCACGGCCGGCGTGCGCCTGATCGTGGTCGGCGGCGCTGGCAGCCTCTACATCGCGCCGGGCCAGCAACTGGTGGATTCGCCCGACTTCCCGGCCGAGTGGAAGGCCGGCGCGCTGGCCGCACGCGAAGCCCTGACCCGCCTGCGCGCCGACACCAGCACGCTGGATTGGAGCTTCGTGTCCCCCGCCATCGAACTGCAGCCGGGCGCGCGCACGGGCCAGTTCCGCCTGGGCACTGAAGCGCCGGTGTTCGACGGCCAGGGCGTGAACCGCATCAGCGTGGCCGACCTGGCCGTGGCCATCGTCAACGAGCTGGAAGCGCCGCAGCACCGCCGCGAGCGCTTCACCTTGGGCTATTGAACAGGCCCGGCGCTCGGCCCGAGGGCGTCAGTGGGTCACGGGCGAGATGCGGAACATCAGCACGCCATGCGGCGCCACCGTGCCGCCATGGCGCCCGGCGACGGCCGGGGTCTTCTTGCCCGACCACAGATCCAGCACGTCGGCCTTGAGCCGCGCCGGCAGGTCGAGCTGATCCCAGGTCACGGCCATGTCGGCCGGCTTGTCGCCGCGGTTGAACAGCACAGCGGCACGGTCGCCGCCGGCCAGCGGGCGCACCCAGATCTCCAGGTCGCCCTGGCGCCAGATGCGCCGGCCCTGGCGGCCCAGCGGGTCCTGGTCGACACGGATGACCTCGGCGTTGGTCAGGATGCGGCGCGTGGGCTCGTCCATCTTCGACAGGTCGTTGCCCGCGATCAGCGGCGCGGCCAGCATGGCCCACAGCGAGAAGTGGCTGACGTACTCGGTGTGCGTCATGCCACCGTTGCCGACCTCCAGCATGTCGGGGTCGTTCCAGCCGTTGGGGCCGGCCTCGCTCCACAGGTCGGCGTTCATGTCGAGGATGTCCAGCATGCCGTGCGACCACTCCTTCTTGCCCTTCCAGGCATCCCAGATGTCGCCCGTGGTGCGCCACAGGTGGCCCACCGGCGCGGCCCAGCGGCCGGGGCGGCTGTTGCCCCACTCGCAGATGGACAGCACGATGTCGCGGCCAGACTCGCGCAGCGCCTTGGCCATGATGGTGTAGGCCGCTTCAGGGTTGCGCGGGCCGGTGTAGCACCAGTCGTACTTGAGGTAGTCCACCCCCCACTTGGCGTACTGGCGTGCGTCCTGGAACTCATGGCCGGCGCTGCCCGGGCGGCCGCCGCAGGTCAGCGCGCCGGCATCGGAGTAGAGGCCGAACTTCAGGCCCTTGCTGTGCACGTAGTCGGCCAGCGCCTTCATGCCGCTGGGGAAGCGCTCGGGGTCGGGCTGGATGTTGCCGTCGGCGTCGCGGCTCTTCTGCCAGCAGTCGTCGATGACGATGTACTGGTAGCCGGCGGCCTTCATGCCGGAGGCCACCATGGCGTCGGCCTGTTCGCGGATCAGCTTCTCGCTGACGTCGCACTTGAACTTGTTCCACGAATTCCAGCCCATGGGCGGCGTGGGTGCGAGCATGGGCTTGGGGGCGTCGAGCTTGAGGGTTTCGTGGCCGATCTGCGCCTGCGCGGCCGAGGCGGCAGTACAGGTCAGCAGGGCCAGCAACGTTGGGCGCAGCCAGGAAAAGATCACGGAGAACTCCTTTCGGGTTAGACGGTGCCGCGGCGGGCTTCCAGCGCGGCGCGGATGTCGTGCATGCGCTGCTCGGTCAGGAAGTAGCGCGACACGACGACCAGCGCGATCAGCAAACCCACGATGGGAATGCCGGACAGGCAGACGCGGATCAGGAAGATGGCCTCCTCGCCCTGGACGGGCAGCTTGGCGTCGAAGCCGGTGAAGGCCAGCACCCAGCCCGAGGCGCTGTTGCCCAGGGCCAGGCCGCATTTGCTGATCCACGAACCACAGGCCGCGAACGAGCCCTCGCGGCGCTGGCCGGTGGCGAGCTCGTCGTGGTCGATGACGTCGGCCATGGCCGAGCCGTAGATGGTCCAGAAGCCCGCGCCGATGAAGGCCACGCCGCCGCTGGCAAACAGCTGCAGCCACGGCAGCTGCGGGTTGTAGAAGAACCAGTCGCCAATGAACGCGGCGATGCCCAGCCACAGCACGGTCATCAGCGCATTGCGCTTACCCCAGCGCCTGGCCACCCAGCCCGCGAAGGCGATGCCGGCCAGGCCGCTGACGAGGCCGGCCACGCCCATCAGCGAGTTCCACTTGGTGGCCTCCACGACATTGCCGCCGCAGACGTAGTAGACGGTCGCGTAGTAGCCGAGCAGGCCCACCATGGCCGTGGCCATGTTGTAGGTCAGCATGGTGCCCAGCATCAGGCGGAAGGGCTTGTTCTTCAGCGTGCGGTAGAGCGTGTCCTTGAAGGGCACGCGCTGGCGGCTCTGCGCGACGAAGCTCTCGTAGTAGCGCTCGCGCGTCAGCGAAAAGATGGCGATGGCCAGCACCACCAGGATGCCGCCCAGGATGCTGGTGTAGACCTGGGCCCCCAGCAGGATGTCGGGCTTGCCGGACGCATCGTGGAAGAACCAGAGCGTTGTGAACTGCGCGGCGACGAACATGCCCAGCTCGGGAATCTTCTGGATCGCGTTCTTGATGGACATCACGCGCGTGCGCTCGTGGTAGCCCGGCGTCAGTTCGGCGCCCAGGCTGTTCCAGGGCATCGCGAAGCAGCTCATCACCGGCGCGTACAGGCAGGTCGAGACGAGCAGGAAGATGAAGTACTCGGTGTCGCTCCAGCCCCGCCCGACCGCGAACAGCAGCGGCAGGCCGATGCCCGTCAGGATGCCGCCGACGAGGATGAAGGGGCGCCGCCGCCCCCAGCGGCTGCGGGTGTTGTCGGAGATCCAGCCGAACAGCGCGTCCGACACCGCGTCCGCAAAGATCTTGATGCCCATGGCCATCGAAATCAGCTGCGGCGCCACGCCCAGGCCGATGTTGAACACATGGAACACCAGCGACTGGTAGAGCCAGTGGCCCCACATGTCGTGGAAGGAGCCCAGCCCGAAACCGACCTTCTGCGCCATCGGCACGCGGTCGTCGGCGGCATCGGCCGGGGCTGGCGAGGGCGACGCCACAGCCGTTCGAGCAGCGCCCGGGCGTTGCGGCATCAGGGGCGCCGTGGCGCCGTCGCTGTTGGCAAGCATGTCGAAGTCTCCTTGGCCGTCGGCGTCATGGCACCTGGACAGCGCGTTTTAGTAAACAAGGAGATTTTCGTTAGATCACCAAACCAATAGAACGCGGGAAAGACCTGAGGCCACGCAGCCCGCGGCGGCCTGGGCGCTGGCCGGGGCCGGCGCTCAGGACGTCGCTGCGGCTGCCTGGCGCCGGGGCTTGCGCGCCACGGCGGGCGTGGCAGGCACCGAGCTGTCGCGCACCACCAGCTCCACCGGCAGCGAGGCCTCGTTGGGCGCCACGTCGCCCTCGATCAGCGCGCGCGCGGCCACATGGCCCAGCGCTTCCTTATCCATCTTGACCGTGGTCAGCGGCGGCTTGCAGTGGGCGGCGGCCTCGATGTCGTCATAGCCGACGAAGCGGATGTCCTCAGGCACGCGCAGGCCGCGCTCCCGGCAGTACTCGATGGCCGTCATGGCCGTGGAGTCGTTGTAGGCAAACACCGCGTCCGGCGGGTTGGGCAACTCCAGCAGGCGGCGCATCGCGTCGCGGCCGGCGTCGCGGTACTCCAGCGACGGGTCCAGCACCACCTCGTAGTCGGGGTCGAACAGGCGCCCGGCCTCGAACAGCGCACGCCGGAAGCCCTTGGCCCGCAGCGACACC
Source organism: Roseateles hydrophilus (assembly GCF_026712245.1). Lineage (GTDB taxonomy): Bacteria > Pseudomonadota > Gammaproteobacteria > Burkholderiales > Burkholderiaceae_C > Pelomonas > Pelomonas hydrophilus. The sequence goes on along the minus strand of NZ_JAPPUY010000006.1, from coordinate 144,884 downwards.
GAGTAATGCACCATGGGGCCGAAGATGGCCGCGATGCGCTGAGCCTGCCCGTCCAGCAGGTGCTGCGTGGCCAGCCAGCCGCCGCGCAGGTTGTCGTCGTTGACGCAGCGCACGCCGGGGTAGAAGTGGTCCACCAGCACCAGCGGCAACTCGCAGCGCCGCACCGCCTCCATCGCCTCCGACTCGATGTAGCCAGCCACGAGCAGCGCGTCCGCCTCGTGCCGACGCACCAGGCCGGCGATGTCCTCGCCGGCCAGCACCGACATGATGCTCAGCGGCACGCCGGCCTCGCGGCACGCCGTCTCGGCGCCATGCAGCACGTAGGAATAGAAAGGGTTGGTGGCCAACGAGCCGATGCTGCGGCTGTACAGGAACAGCATGCGCCGCGGCTTGCCGGTGCGCAGCTTGGCGGTGTCGTAGCCCAGTTGCCCGGCCACCTCCAGCACCTGGGAACGCGTCTGCTCCGACAGGCCCGGCTGACCCTTGAGCGCGCGCGACACGGTGCCGATGGACACCCCGGCGGCCTGCGCAAGCTCGCGAATCGTCACCCCTCGTTTGTCGGCCATGCCGCGAACTCCCGCTGTTGTTTAGTGCCTTGAACCCGTCGCGATTGTGGCACCGCGCCTCCGCAGAGCCGCCTGTAACCCGGGTGTTCCTCGCTGACGCGGCCTGGCACCACGGCCGCACGGGATCACCCCGTTGCCGATTGTTCACTAAACATTTATTGTTGCGGCAGAAATTTCATTTCCGCACCTTTTGCGCATGCCTTCCCGCTCCCTTGCCGTCCTGGGCGAAGCCCTGGTGGACGAATTCCATGACGGCCCGGTGGCCGGCGGCGCGCCCTTCAACGTGGCGCGCTCGCTGGCGGCGCTGGGCGCCGACGTGCTGTTCATCAGCCGCATCGGCGCCGCCGATGACAACGGCCGGCAGGTGCAGGACAACGCCACGCGCTACGGCCTGAGCCTCGCCGGCCTGCAGCGCGATGCCGCGCACGCCACCGGCCGCGTCAGCGTGCACGAACACCCCGGCGGCGGCCACCGCTTCGAGATCCACGCCGACGCCGCCTGGGACCACTTGGATCTGCCCGCCGCCCGCGCTGCGCTGGCTGGCACACCGGCTGACCTGCTGTACTTCGGCAGCCTCGCGCAGCGCCACCCGGCCTCGCGCGCCGCGCTGCGCGCGCTGGTCAAGCCCTTCACCGGCCTGCGCCTGCTGGACCTCAACCTGCGCCCCGGCACCGACGATGCGCTGCTCGCCGCCGAGTCGCTGATGCTGGCCGACTGGCTCAAGGTCAACGACGACGAACTCGCCCGGCTGGCTGCATGGTTCGACCTGCCGAACACCCCGACCGCAAGCGCGACCGCGACCCCGACCGCAGGCCAGGAAGCCCGCCAGGTGGCGGCGCTGATGGACCGCTTCGCGCTGCAGCGCGTGGTGCTGACGCTGGGCGCCGACGGCTGGCGCTTCTACGGCCCGGGCGGCACGGTGCTGGCGCACGGCCCGGGTGAACCCCAGCCGGCGCTGGTGGACACCGTCGGCGCGGGCGATGCCTTCACGGCCCTGCTGCTGGCCGGCCTGGCGCTGCGTCGCGACCTGGCCGCGACGCTGTCGCTGGCCAACCGCTATGCGGCCTTCATCTGTGGCGTGCGAGGGCCTCTGCCGGCCCACCCGCAAGCCCTGTCCCCATGGCGTGACGCCCTGCTGGCGCTGCCGCCCTTCCCTTGACCCTGCCCACCGCTTCGACATGGCCCAGACCCCTCCCGCCTCGCTCGCCGACCTCATCGCCCCGCCGGCCGACTCGCCCATGCGCCGCCGCGACTTCGTGTTCGGCTGCGGCACCTCCTCGTACCAGATCGAAGGCGCCGCCCACGCGGACGGCCGGCTCGAGTCCATCTGGGACCGCTTCTGCGCGACGCCCGGCAAGGTGCTGCGCGGCGAGAACGGCGACATCGCCTGCGACCACTACCACCGCCTCGGCGAAGACCTGGACATCCTGCAGCGCCTGGGCGTGGACGCCTACCGCTTCTCCATCGCCTGGCCGCGCGTGATGGACGAAGCCGGCCGGCCCAATGCACGCGGCATCGATTTCTACAAGCGCCTGCTGGACGGCCTGGGCGAGCGCGGCATCCGCGCCTTCGTCACGCTGTACCACTGGGACCTGCCGCAGCACCTCGAAGACAAGGGTGGCTGGCTGAACCGCGAGACCGCCTACCGCTTCGCCGACTACGCCGACCTGATGAGCCGCGAGCTCGCCGGCCATGGCGACGTGGCCGCGTGGACCACGCACAACGAGCCCTGGTGCTCGGCCTACCTGGGCTACGGCGACGGCCACCATGCGCCGGGCCTGAAGAGCCACCGCTGGGCCGCGCAGGCCATGCACCACCTGCTGCTGGGCCACGGCCTGGCGCTGCCCATCCTGCGCGCCAACGCGCCGCAGGCGCTGCACGGCATCGTCGCCAACTGCGCGCCGGGCTATGCCGACAGCGACACCGCCGAGGACCGCGACGCCGCCTCGCTGTTCGAGACCTTCCAGAACCGCTGGGTGCTGGACCCGCTGCTCAAGGGCGAGTACCCCGCCGACCTGTGGCGGCTGTGGAAAGGCTGCGAGCCGCTGGTGCTGGACGGCGACATGGACATCATCCGCCGCCCCATCGACTACCTCGGTATCAACTTCTACAGCCGCGCCGTGCTGCGCTCCAAGGGCGCGGACACGATTGACTGGGTGCGGCACGACGGCGTCGAGCGCACGACGATGGACTGGGAGGTCTACCCGCAAGGCATGCAGGACCTGTTCGAGGCCTTCAAGCGCGACTACCCCAACCTGCCACCGCTGTACGTGACCGAGAACGGCATGTCCAGCCACGACGAGGTGAACGCCCGCGGTGAGGTGGACGACCTGCAACGCCAGTCCTACATCAAGCGCCACTTCGCGGCCTGCTCGCGGGCGATGGCCAACGGTGTGGACGTGCGCGGCTACTTCATCTGGTCGCTAATGGACAACTTCGAATGGGCCTTCGGCTACGAACGCCGCTTCGGCCTTGTGCATGTGGATTTCGAAACCCAGCAGCGCACGCTCAAGCGCAGCGCACTGGCGTATGCCGATTTCCTGCGGGAGCGCGCCGGGCGCTGAGCGCCGCCGCCGGGCTCTGGTAGCGTGACGGCATGGACCTGCCCACCTTCCGCTACCACCCCGACCCGCTGGCCACCGGCGCCATCGAGCCCCGCCCCATCACCTGCGCCTGCTGCGGCGAGCCGCGCGGCTTCGTCTACGTGCAGCCCGTGTACGCGACGACCGAACTGGACGAGAAGCTGTGCCCCTGGTGCATCGCCGACGGCTCGGCCGCCGCGAAGCTGGGCGCCAGCTTCTCCGACCCCGCGCCGCTGCAACAGGCCGGCGTGGCGGCCGACGTCATCGACGAGGTGAGCCTGCGCACGCCGGGCTACTCCTGCTGGCAGCAGGAGGAGTGGCTGGCGCACTGCAACGACGCCTGCGAGTTCCACGGCGATGCGTCGGAAGACGATGTGGAGGACGCCAGCGACGCCGTGAAGGCCGACTGGATGCAGCGCTACGGCAAGACCGCCAAGCAATGGGCCGCCGCCACGCGCGACTACGAGCCGGCCGGCGACAACGCGTTCTACAAGTTCGTGTGCCGGCACTGCGGGGTGGTGAGGCTGGGGTGGGATTGCGCGTGAGCCGGGTGGTTGTTGTCGGCCAGGAACAGGTACTGGCCAGCGACGGCTTTCGCGGAGTGAAGACTGCCGACGGACGGCTCAGGTCACATGCTCAAATGATGGGCAGAAATCCCTAACGATCCGCATACGACACGTTACGCTCCATGGACAAGCGGCTCGCCATCCTCATTGACGACTACACCGCTTCGGTGTCCTTCGCTGTGGGGCTTCTGGAGCAGGGCGGCATTGGTCGGCCCAATAGCAACACGGAATGGGCGTGCAACGGAATACCTCAGACTGGCGTGTTGCCCGGCGGAGTGAAGTACTTCAAGCATGGCTATGGTTGCGCGGTCCATCTCAAGAGCGGTACGGTGGACTTCGACTTCGGAGAAAACGGTCAGATCGACGGGTTCGATGTCTGGCGTCTTTCCGGCTTTGCCGAAGGGAAACTTGGCCAGTACGGGTTCCAGTCCGAGAAAGAGCTTGAAGCCTGCTTCAAAGCTGAAGTCGTGGCTGGTGCGCTGGTCTACTCCGGGTACATCCTTCACTACCTCTGCGGAGATAGCGCCTAACCCTTCCACCGAGGCGACAGCCACCGGCAAACCGGCGGCTGCGCCTCATGTCAAACGTTGAACGGCCGCTTCGGGGCTTCGACACAGCCGCAGCCAAATGCCGCTATGGGTCGACAGCCACCGTCACGAAAAGAATCCACGCTGTAAGGCCAACATCAGCCGGTAGGCCTCGCAGCGACGAACCGATCTTCAAACGCCCCGAGTCGCCATCAAGCGCTCAAGGTACGTCGCATGGTCCGGCATGCCCTCCACCGTCCGCGCGATGGCTGCATGCAGCCGCTGGAAATGCTCCCGCAGTGGCACCGCGTCCACCTGCTGCAGCAGCGGGTCCAACCCCTCAGGCCGCACGCCGAGGCCAAGGTAAAGCGAGTACCAGGAGTCCTCGCCGAAGCTGTCGCGGTCGAGGATGACGACGCGGCCGTTGCGGCGGAAGCTGTCGATCTGGTGGGCCAGCGTGTCCGGGATGGGCATGCCGCGGCAGTAGCGCCAGAACGCGCTGTCGTCCCGGGTGGTGAGCTTGTAGTGCAGGATGATGAAGTCGCGGATGGACTCGTACTGCCGCGTCATGCGGCGGTTGTACTCGTCCACCAGGTGGCGCTCGCAATGGCGGTCGGGGAACAGCTCCACCAGCGCACTGATGCCGTGGATGACCAGCGACAGGCTGGTGGACTCCAGCGGCTCCAGGAAGCCCGACGACAGGCCCACGGCGACGACATTGCGGTCCCAGACCTTGCGGCGCAGGCCGGTCTTGAAGCGCAGCTGGCGCGGCTCGCCCTGGGGCGCGCCGTCCAGGTGGCTCATCAGCACGCGGCTCGCGTCCTCGTCGCTGATGTGGGCGCTGCTGTAGACATGGCCGTTGCCGGTGCGGTGCTGCAGCGGGATGCGCCACTGCCAGCCGGCTGAGTGGGCGGTGGACGTGGTGTAGGGCGTGAGCGGCTGAACCTTGTCACGAGGTACTGCCTGCGCGCTGTCGCAGGGCAGCCAGTGGGTCCAGTCGTGATAGCCAGCGCGGCACACGCCTTCGATGAGCAGGCCGCGGAAACCCGAGCAGTCGATGAACAGGTCGCCCGCGATGCGGCGGCCGTCGGCCAGCGTGACGGCGGTGACGAAGCCGTCGCCAGGGCGCACGGACACGTCGACGATGGTGCCCTCCTCGCGCTGCACGCCGCGCGCCACCGCGTAGTCGCGCAGATAGGCGGCGTACAAGCCGGCGTCGAAGTGGAAGGCGTAGGAGTACGCGTTGGCGGCGGACGGCGGGCCGGCCTCCGGCAGCGCGAAGCGATTACGCCGCGCCATGGCGGTGGCGACGGACCATTCCTCGTGGCTGGCCATGCCGCCCTCGCGCGCCAGCCGCAGCCAGTGCGCCACCGACGAGCGGTTGACGATGGCCGGGCCGAAGCCGCCGAAGCCGTGGAAGAAGCGGTTGCCGATGTGGCCCCAGTCCTTGAACTCAATGCCGAGCTTGAAGCTGGCCTGCGTCTTGCGCATGAAGTCGGCGTTGTCCAGGCCCAGCGCGTCGTTGTAGGCGCGGATGCTGGGCAGCGTGGCCTCGCCGACGCCGACTGTGCCGATGTCGGCAGACTCGACCAGCACGATCTCGCAGCCCACCGGGTTGGCAGGGCCGCCGGGCGGCGAGCCGAACACTTGGGCGAGCGGCGCGGCGCACATCCAGCCGGCGGAGCCGCCGCCGACGATGACGATGCGGCGGATGCGCTGATCCTGCAGTTCGGGCGTCATGCGGCCGCCTTCACGGGCTGGGCCCGCACGTGGTGGTGGATGAAGGCGCCGTGGTCCGGCATGGCGTCCACGGTCTGGGAGATGGCTTGGCGCAGCCGTTCAAAGTGCTGGCGCAGCGCCTGTTCGTCGATCTGCGCGAGCAGCGGGTCCAGCCGCTCGGGCCACAGGCCCAGGCCCAGGAACAGCGACATCCACGACGGCTCGGCGAAGCTGTCGGGGTCAAGGATGGCGACGCGGCCGCTGCGGCGAAACAGCTCGATCTGGTGAGCCAGCGTGTCAGGGATGGGCATGTCACGGCAATAGCGCCAGAACTCGCTGTCGTCGCGGCGCGTGAGCTTGTAGTGCAGCACGATGAAGTCGCGGATGGACGCGTACTGCTGCGCCATGCGGCGGTTGTATTCGTCGGCGAGGTGCGTGTCGCAGCGGCGGTCGGGCCACAGCTCGATGAGGCGGCCCACGCCGTCCATGATGAGCTGGATGCTGGTGGACTCCAGCGGCTCCAGGAAGCCCGAGGCCAGGCCGATGGCAACGACGTTGCGGTCCCAGATCTTCTTGCGCATGCCGGTCTTGAAGCGCAACTGGCGCGGCTCGCCCTGCGGCGCGCCGTCGAGGCTGTGCATCAGCACGCGGCCGGCCTGGTCGTCGCTGATGTATCCGCTGCAGTAGACATGGCCGTTGCCCGTGCGGTGCTGCAGCGGGATGCGCCATTGCCAGCCGGCGCTGCGCGCGGTCGACGTGGTGTAGGGCGTGAGCGGCTCGACGCGGGCGCAGGGCACGGCCTGGGCGCTGTCGCAGGGCAGCCAGTGCGTCCAGTCGTGGTAACCGGCCTGGCACACGCCCTCGATCAGCAGGCCGCGGAAGCCTGAGCAGTCGATGAACAGGTCGCCTTCGATGCGCCGGCCGTCGGCCAGCGTGACGGCGGTGACGAAGCCGTCGCCGGGGCGCACGGACACGTCGACGATGGTGCCCTCCTCGCGCTGCACGCCCCGGGCGACTGCGTAGTTGCGCAGGTAGGCGGCGTACAGGCCGGCGTCGAAGTGGAAGGCATAGGCATAGGCATTGGCCGCGGAGGCCACCTCGCCACCCTCCGGCGGCACGAAGCGGTTGCGCATGGCCATGACGGTGGCGGTGGACCACTGCTCGTGGCTGGCCATGCCGCCCAGGCCATGCAGGCGCAGCCAGTGCATGATGGATGAGCGGTTCTGGATGGCCGGGCCGAACTCGCCAAAGCCGTGAAAGAAGCGGTTGCCGAGGTGGCCCCAGTCCTTGAACTCGATGCCCAGCTTGAAGCTGGCCTGGGTTTCGCGGATGAACTCCGCGTGGTCGAGTTGCAGCGAGTTGTTGTAGTAGCGGATGGTGGGCAGCGTGGCCTCGCCCACGCCGACGGTGCCGATCTCCGGCGACTCGACGAGCACGATCTCGCAGCAGGCCGCGTGGTCACGGCCGCCAAGCAACTGGGCCAGCGGCGCGGCCGTCATCCAGCCCGCCGTGCCCCCCCCGACGATGACGACGCGGCGCAGCGGGCCGGCCTCAGGCATGCGTTGTTTCTCCATGGGCGCACCCTCTTGTTGTCGCTGAAACAGTACCCCAAAAAAAAGGCCCGGCACCGCCGTGCCGGGCTCTCCGAGAGCCGGGACAAACCCGGCGTCGGTCAGAAGTTGACGCGTGCCGACACGGTGTAACGCGGGCCGGAGGCGAACCAGGAACGACCCGTGAAGCCGATGTGCTGTTGCATCAACTGCTTGTAGACCGCATCCGTCAGGTTCTGGCCCTCGAACGCCAGCGTCACGTTGTCGCTGAGCCGGTACTGCACGCCCAGGTCCAGCTGGCCAAAGGCATCCGTCCAGATCGGCAAACCCAGCGGCATGTTGTTGCGGCCGTACTGCTTGCTGTTCGGATTGCCATCCAGGCCGTTGGTCTGGTTCGGGCCGGTGTTGTCCGGGAAGGCCACGCCGTTCATGTACTTGCCACGCCAGGCGTAAGCCACACGCGCCGAGATCGGGCCGTGGTCGTACAGCACCGCCACGTTGAACGCCTTGCGCGACAGGTTGGGCAGCGGATGGTCACCGTAGGACTGGCCGTTGGTGTCGCAACCGTTGACGAACAGGTTCAGGTTGCGGCCATCGCTGGCGCTGCTGCACCACTCGTTGCCGACGGCGTTGTAGCGCTTTTGCTTGCTGTCCACGTAGGTCACATTGGCCTGCACACCCAAACCGGCCAGCAAGCCCGGCAGGCCGTTGAAGTAGTGCTGCGCTGACAGCTCCACGCCACGCGCCCAACCCTTGGCACCGTTGACCTGCGTCGAGTAGGCGAACTCGTGTACCTTGCCGGTGGTGTCTGCCGCCGTGAGGATGCCCACCTGGTTGACGATCACGTCCTTCAGCTGCTTGTTGAAGGCCGCCATCGTGACCGAACTGGCCTTGTCGATGTACCACTCGGCCGACAGGTCGAACTGGTCGGACTTGACCGGCTTCAAGGTCGGGTTGCCCAAAGCCTGGCCGCGGTTGCGGAGGTCGGTCACCACGTTCTCACGCACAGCCGGCGTCACCGTCTCGTCCACCGTCGTCCGGATGGTGGCGCTGCCGGCATCCAGGATCAGGTTGGGCTGCAGCGCGCTCAGGTCAGGACGCGCGAGCGCCTTCGCGAACGCGAACCGCAGCTGCATCTTGTCGTTGAACTTCCAACGCAGGTTGAGGCTGGGCAGCACATCGGTGTAGCTGTTGTCCACCTCGATCGGCCGGCGGTAGGACGTGAAGACCGGGATCGGGCCGCCCGTGAGGGTGCCGGTCACGGCGGCGGTCGCCTGGTAGTTCAGCGACTGGTAGCCCGCCGACTTGTAGTTGGTGTTGACGACGCGGAGACCCGCATTGCCGTCGACCGGCACGCCCCACTCGTCAAACCCGAACCGCAGCTGCGCATAGGCCGCCTTGGTGGTCTCCTGCTGCGTGTTGTCGCGCGGCGAAATCGTGCCGGCCACAGGCGGCGTGAACGCCGGGGCACAGCTGTTGCCAGGCGAGCCGCCCTTGGAGATCTTCTCGGCCTTGTACTCCTCGCACAGCGTGGTGTAGTAGCTGTGCAGCAGCGCGTAGGAGTCGGGGTAGTTCGCCGCCACCGCCATCTTCGGCAGCACCAGCGACGCGACGTTGTTCTTGCCGTTCATGAAGTTGTTGAACGACTTGACCTGCGTCTCGCCGCCGAAGCGGTTCAGGTACGCCAGGCTCTTGATCGGGTGCCAGTCCCAGCTCTGGCCGATGGCGCCCTGATCGAACTCGGCGGATTGCCACGTCTGCGACACGGCCTGCCAGTTGTACCAACGCGGCACCTTGTTGGTCACGTCGCGGTCGGTGAGGCGCAGGCCGAAGCGCACGTCATAGAGCACCGGGTGGTCAAAGGTGTACTTGACGTCGCCCTTCCACGCCTTCTGCTTGGCCTTGCTCTCCGACAGGCGCTCCATCGTGAAGCCCCAGTAGTACTTGGACGGATCGGCCAGGTAGGCCCGGTCCGCCGCGTCCAGCACCAGGCGCGGCATGTCGCCGCTGAGGTCCAGGGTTTCCTTGGGCATGTTGATGCCGGTCGCCACCGTCGAGTCGAACGTGCCCGTCTCGGACTCGATGAACTGGAAGTCATTGACGATGCGCCACTGCGCCGTCGGCGTCCAGATCACGTTGAAGGTCGACTCCTTCGTGTCCGAACCGCTCGTGGAGAAGCGCGTGTTCGCATTGAAGGGGATGCCGCCCTTCTGCGGGTCGGTGAGCGTGCCCGTCAGCAGCGCGCCGTTGCTGCCCCACTTGGCGTTCGACACCAGCGACGAGTACGGATCTGCCTGGCTGGCGATGGAGCTTTCATCCCAGTAGAAGTCGTACTTGGAACGGAAGAAGGTCGCCGCGGCCTGCAGCGTGTCCTTCTTCCATTGCGCGGCGGCGTAGGTGCCCTTGCGCGTGCGGTCGAACGCGAGCGATTGCCAGCCCACGGCCTTGGGGAACCAGTGGTTCTCGGCAGTCGGGCGGTAGTAGGCGTTGTTCGTGTCCTCGGGGCGATTCCAGCGCACCACCTCGCGGAAGTACGGGTCCACCACCATGCCGTCCGTGCGCGTCGAGCTCTCGGAGTGCGCGGCATGCACGAGCAGGCCGATCTTGCCCAGGTCCGTGTTCCACGTGTTGGCCAGCAGGCCGGAGACGGTCGGCTTCTGGTTGCCACGCAGCACGTTCTTCGTCAGCGAGCCGCTCAGGCTGGCCTTGAAGCCGTTGTAGTCAAAGGGCAGCGCCGTGCGCAGGTTCACCAGGCCACCGATGGCCCCTTCGATCTGTTCGGCGGACGGGTTCTTGTAGACGTCCACGCCCGCCATCAGCTCGGGCGGCACGTCCTCGAAACTCAGGCCGCGCCCCCCGTTGGCAGAGAAGCTCTCGCGGCCGTTGAGCTGCGAGGACACATAGGTCAGGCCACGGATGATGACGCCCGAGCCCTCCACGGACACCCGCATCGGGTCGCCACGCGACAGCACGCGGTCCATCGTCACGCCGACGATGCGCTGCAACACCTCGGAGACCGAACGGTCCGGCAGCTTGCCGATGTCGTCAGCCACGATGGAGTCGACGATCTCGTCGGACTCCTGCTTGAGCTTCTGCGCCGACTGCAGCGCTGCACGCTGGCCAGAGACGACGACGGTCTCCAGTTGCTGCGACTTGCCCGGCGCCGACGCCGCGGCGGCAGGCGCCTGCTGAGCCATGGCCGGCATGGCCAAGACCATCAAGGCCTGGGCTGCCGCCAATGACAAGGTTGTCTGTCTGAAATGTCTCATCCTGGTTGTCTCCTCTTTGGTGGGAAGCACCGGCCCTGGCGGGCGCGATGCCGCGGTTGGCGGCTCATGGCCTCAACCCGTTTTGATAACGGTAACAATATGCGCGCCCGACCACATCGGGACAATCAATTACAGGGGTTCCACCCATTCCGTGGGCGATGCACCTCTCCTATGGCTGCAGCACAAAACGTTGCATTGCGTGGTCCAACGCAACCGCCTCCATGACAAATGGTAACGCTATCTTTTGATCCAGCCAGCGGGGTTCTCTGGGCATCAGGTCGATGAAGTTGTCGGCGAACGACACGCCGCGGGCCTGCAACCACAGCCCCTTGACCGGCCGATCGGCCTGCAGCCGCAGCCGCCCGTCCTCAACGCCGATCTGCACGCGCGCACCAGCCAAGCTGTAGAACTTGAAGGGCTCGGTCCACGCGCAGTCGCGCGCCAGCTCCGCACCGTCGCCGTCCAGCGCGCAGAGCTCGGCCACCACGGGCCCATCGCCCGCGGCCGCCGCCACGGCCTGCACCAGTTCCGCGCAGCAGCCCGCAGCCGCCAGGTGCGGCAAGTCGGCATCCGCCAATGGCTGCCCCGCCAGCGAGTACACGCGCAGGCGCAGCGTCAGCGCGATGTCATCCACGCCGCCATTCATGACCGCCAGGCGCACTTGGCCGGCCTCCAGCCGCACGGCAACAGCCAGCGGCGCCAACGCCCGGCGCACAACATGCCAGGCCGGCTTGGGCATGCCGGCCGCGTCGATCAGTGCCCAGCTCGTGACCGGCCAGCAGTCGTTGAGCTGCCACACCAGCGCCCCGCCCACGGCACGCGCGCCCGGGCGCTGCCAGCGGCGGCGGAAGTCCTGGTAGGCCACGCGCATGGCCTCGGCCTGCACGAACTGCGTCGCGTACACATGCTCAGCCAGCGTGGGGCCCACGCGCAGGTTGTCGGCCTGGTAGACCGCCAGGCGGCGATGTCCGTCCGGCCCCGCGGGCGACCCGGCCTTGTTGTGCCATTGCACGGTGCGGCTCTCGGGGAAGCGCTCCCCCTCGGGCAGCACAGACTCGAACAGCGCCAGCGACGGCATCGACTGCATGCCGAACTCGCTGACAAAGCGCGCCTGCACATCGCCGTAGCGCTGGTAGGGCAGCATCTGCTGGTGCCAGACCTCCCAGCTGTGGCGGTCGCCCACGGTCGCGTCTGAGGACGAGGCGCCGTCGCCCGGCGTGAACGGGCTGCCGGGCCAGTAAGGGCGGTCCGGGTCGAGCGCGGCGCAAACCTCGGGCAGCAGCCGCTCGTAGATCGCCCGCGCCTCGAAACGCTCGGCCGGAACGCCTGGGCCGGCCAGCCCTTGGGACTCGGCCAGCATGTAGTCCTCGTTGTTGCCGCACCAGAGCGCCAGGCAGGCATGGTGGCGCAGCCGCTTCACCTGCGCTTGGGCCTCCGCACGCACGCTGGCCTGGAAGGCCTCGTTGGCCGGATACAGCCCGCAGGCGAACATGAAGTCCTGCCACACCAGGATGCCGAGCTCGTCGCAGGCGTCGTAGAAGGCCTCGTGCTCGTAGATGCCGCCGCCCCAGATGCGCAGCATGGTCATGTTTGCGGCGGCGGCCTGCGCCACGCGCTCGCGATAGCGGGCCGGCGTGATGCGCTCCAGCAGGCTGTCGTCGGGAATCCAGTTCGCGCCGCCGGCAAAGAAGTCCCGGCCGTTGACCTCGAAGTGGAAGCTGCGGCCCGCCTCGCCAGCCACCTCGTCCTGCACCAGGCGCAGGCGACGCAGCCCGATGCGGCGGCGCTCCTGCGCCAGCACCTGGCCATCGTCGTCCTGCAGCGTTGCCAGCAGCGTGTACAGCGGCTGGCCGCCCAGGCCGTGCGGCCACCACAGCTGCGCGTCGGGCACCGCCAGCACGGCCTGCACAGGGCCGGCCGCCGGCACCGGGCACAGCGCCACGCGGCGGCCCTCGGGGTCCAGCAGCTCGAACACGCAGCGCGTGCCGGCACCCACCAGCACCGCACTGACACTCAGCGTCGCCGCCCGCTGCGCCACCGCCACATCGGCGCGGCACAGCAGCTCGGCAATTCGGCCGCAAGCGCTGTCGCGCCGCACCGCGCGCCACGGGCCGCAGGTGACAAGCTCGGGGCCCCAGTCCCAGCCGAAGTGGTACTGCGCCTTGCGCGCATGCAGCCGTGCGCTGTCGCCGTTCCACAGCGCGCGCTTGCCATGCACCGCCTCCACCTTGCGCGCTTCCGCCAGCGCCGGCTCAAAGCACAGCAGCAACTCGTTGCGCCCGGGCCGCAGGCGCTCGCGCACGTCCACACGCTGCGGCACGAACATGTTGTCGGTCTGCAGCAGCCGCTCGCCGTTCAGCCAGACGCTGCAGTAGGTGTCCAGGCCCTCGAACACCAGCTCTTCGCGCGCCGCCAGCTCGCCAGCGTCGAAGGCCAGCTTCCACACCCAGCGGCGCTCGGCCACCCAGCGCACCTCCAGCTCGTTGCGGCCGTAGAAAGGATCGGGAATGCGGCCGGCGGCCAGCAGCGCGCCGTGCGCCGTGCCGGGCACCGCCGCAGGCAGCCAAGCATCGGCGGGCAGCGCAGCGAGCGCCGCGCCGTCCACGCCAGCGGGCGCCTCGGCCAACAGCCAGCCGTCATGCAGGTCGATCAGTCGTTGAGAGATCACGTCAGGGGTCGTCGTCAGGGCATCAGGCACGCGACAGGAGGCCCGCACCGCAAGGGCTGCGACTCGTCTCCTGCCCCACCCAAAGGCAAAGCTAAACATTGTTTTGTTGCGCATTCTGTTTCTCTAAATTTCCGACCACACTCGGGGATACCACCGATGTTTTGCAAGCAACAGACGGTGCGACAGCGCACAGCCTGAGTTCATAATGAAATTCGTTTAGTAAACATCTGAAGAACGGGAGCGCCATCCGCCGGCCTGCTGCCGCCATGCAGCTCCCGCATCGCCGCTGCGCCGCACGCGCTGACGCACGGGCCGCCTCGGGTGCGGCCCGCCACACGATCGGCTGCAGGCCAGCGCCAACGAGGGTGAATGAGATGAACTGGTTGAAAGGATGGGGGTTGGCCTTGTCACTGATGCTGCCGGCCGTGGCCGCGGCGAACACGGCGCTGCAGGCCGTCATGAAGCGCGTGGACGCGGGCGAGCCCGTCACGCTGGCCGTCATCGGCGGGTCCATCACCACCGGCTACGCGGCCCAGCCGCCGCGTGAGAACGGCTGGGCGGCGCTGCTGGCGCGCTCGCTGGGGCCGCGGGTGCGGCTGGTGAATGCCGGCGTCAGCGGCACCGACTCGGCCGCCGCTGCGCACCGGCTGCAGGCGCAGTTGCTGGACGCGCAACCCGACCTCGTCATCGTCGAGTTCGGCGTCAATGACCAGTGGCTGGACCCGGCCGTGCGCGGCAGCAGCTACGAGGCCCTGCTGCGCCGGCTGCTGACCGCGAAGCGCGCCCCCGCCGTCGTCGTGCTGGGCCTCACGCAACAAGGCAACCAGCCGCGCGACGCCACCGACCTGCAGTTGCAGCTCGCCGCCCATTACGGCCTGCCGGCGCTGGACTTCGGCCGCTGGATGCAGGCCCGCGTCGACGCCGGCACCGACCGCTGGGCCGCGCTGTACGACGAGCCCGTGCACCCCAACGCCACCGGCCACCAGCGCATCGCCCAGGCCCTGGCCGAGACGCTGCGCCGCCCCGCCGCCGACGCCACCCGGCCGCTGCCGGCTGCGCTGCGCGGCCGCGCCCACGAGTTCACGCGCCTGCACATGGGCGACACGCTCAACCCATACCAAAGCCACGGCTTCATGCGCGGCGGCGCGGTGCATCCCGAGTGGCCCGGCCAGCAGCCCGGCTGGGTCACGACGCAGGACGACGCCGAGGCCCGCTTTCTCGTCTGGGGCAGCGAGGTCGCCGTCTTCCACGCCGAGAGCGAGCACCATCGCAACCTGGAAGCCCGTGTGGACGACGGCCCCTGGGTCACGCTGCAAGGTCATGTGCCTGAACGCCGGGGCTACCTGGGCTGGCATTACCGCGTCGTCGGGCAAGGACTGGAACCCACGGCCCACCTGCTGCATGTGCGCGTGAAGCGCGACACCTGGGCTGGCAGCGGCCGCCCGGCGAGCATGGCGGCCGTCATGACCGCCGGCCTGCTGCCGCCCGCGCTGCGCGCCAGCGCCTTCGAGCAAACCACGCCCACCGGCTGGCCCGGCCTCATCCCGGCCAGCGACGCGCGGCTGCGCTGGGCCGGCCGCATCGCCCCGGCGGCCACGCCGGATGCCAAGCTGCTGGTCTGGAGCGGCAGCGAGCTGCGCGCGCGCTTCACCGGCCGCGAGCTGAGCTTGGCGTTTTCATCCACGCACTGGGGCACGACGCATCTCGCCGTCGAGATCGACGGCCGCACGCTGCCGCTGGCCGTGCCGGGCAACGCCCGCACGACCTGGCGGCTGCGCGAGCCGCTCGGCGACGGCGAACACACGCTGCGCATCGTCAAGCGCACCGAGGCACCGATGTCCGAGCTCGTCTTCCACGGCCTGCACTTGGCGCCCGGCGGCACGCTGCTGGCCCCGCCGCCGGCACGGCCGTTGAAGTTCGAGTTTTACGGCGACTCCATCACCGCCGGCGCCTGCAACGGCGATGTGGGCGACGACCAGTACGACGACCTCTACCCCCACGACGGCACGCGGGCCTACGGCGCGCTGACCGCCGCGCGGCTGGGGGCCGACTACGTCGGCATTGCCGTCAGCGGCATCGGCATCACGGCCACCTTCAACGAGCTGCTGATGCCCCAGGTGTGGGACCGCTACGCGCCGCGGCTGGACGCGCCCGTCGCCCCGCCCGACCCGCGTGCGCCCGATGTCGTGTTCGTCAACCTCGGCCAGAACGACCATGGCTTCCCCGGCACCAAGGGGCAGCGCATCGCCCCCGACTTCGCGCCGCGCTACCTGGCCTTCGTGCGCAGCCTGCGTGCACGCTATCCGCACGCCCGCCTGGTGCTGCTGGCCG
Source organism: Roseateles hydrophilus (assembly GCF_026712245.1). Lineage (GTDB taxonomy): Bacteria > Pseudomonadota > Gammaproteobacteria > Burkholderiales > Burkholderiaceae_C > Pelomonas > Pelomonas hydrophilus. Next base: position 129,106 of record NZ_JAPPUY010000006.1, on the reverse strand, counting down.
GCGGCATGACGGCCTGGAAGGACGAACCCGCCATCCCCCGCGCACTGAGCCAGGCGGTGGCGACGCTGCGCGGCGAGGGCGATGCCCGCGTCTGGACCTACACCTTCCAGGCCTTCGCCTACGCCCACCCCCGCATCGACGTCCACACGCAGATGGCCGATGAGCTGACCCGCTTCCTGCAGACCGAGGTATTGAAATGACGGCTGTTCCCGACCTGCGCCGCCCCGACGCGCTGTGGGCCCACATGCGCCACACGCTGGCCTTCTACGCGCCGCGCGTGATGGACCCGAGCGGCGGCTGCTTCCAGTTCTTCAAGGACGACGGCACGGTGTATGACCGCCGCACCCGCCACCTCGTCAGCAGCACGCGCTTCGTCTTCAACCATGCGCTGGCCTGGCGCTGGTTCGGCGGCCCCACGAGCGACGTGGCGCATGCGCTGGCCTTCGTCAACGCGGCGCACGCGCAACCTCAAGGCGGCTACGCGTGGGTGCTGGACTGGCACGACGGCCGCGCCACCATCGCCGACGGCACCAACCACTGCTACGGCCTGGCCTTCGTGCTGCTGGCCAACGCCCATGCGGCCGAGGCCGGCGTGCCTGGCGCGCGCGAAGGCATCGCCGCGACCTTCGAGCTGATGGAGCGCCGCTTCTGGGAGCCCGCCCACGGCCTCTACGCCGACGAGGCCACACCCGATTGGCAGGTCGGCCCCTACCGCGGCCAGAACGCCAACATGCACGCCTGCGAAGCCATGCTGGCCGCGCATGCCGCCACCGGCGAGGCGCGCTACCTGGATCGTGCGCTGACGCTGGCAACCTCCATCACGCAGCGCCAGGCGTCGCTCGCCGGCGGGCTGGTCTGGGAGCACTACCGCACCGACTGGACGCCCGACTGGGACTACAACCGCGACGACAAGACCAACATCTTCCGTCCCTGGGGCTTCCAGACCGGTCACCTCACCGAGTGGGCCAAGCTCTTGCTGATGCTGGACCGCCGCCTGGGCGGCGCCGCGCCCGGCTGGCTGGTGCACACGGCCCGCCACTTCTTCGACACCGCCATGCTGCGCGGCTGGGACGCCGTGCACGGCGGCCTCGTCTACGGCTTCGCACCCGATGGCGACGTCTGCGACGGCGACAAGTATTTCTGGGTGCAGGCCGAGAGCCTGGCCGCCGCCGCCTGGCTGGCCGTGCGCACCGGCGACGCCGGCTACTGGCAGTGGTACGACCGCCTCTGGGCCTACGCCTGGCAGCACTTCGTCGACCACGAGCACGGCGCCTGGTACCGCATCCTCGGCCCCGACAACGCCAAGCTCACCGACGAGAAGAGCCCCGCCGGCAAGACCGACTACCACACGATGGGTGCCTGCCAGGACGTGCTGGCCGCCCTCGGCATCCAACCACCCGCGAAAGCCGCCGCATGAAACGCCTGCTCGCCTCCACACTGCTCGCCGCCGCGGCCGCTGCCCACGCCGCACCGCTGGAATGGCGCGGCATCAGCCTGTCCAGCGCCGAATGGGGGGAGAAGCTGCCCTTCCCTGGCGTCTACGGCAAGGACTACGTCTACCCCAGCGTTGCCAGCACGGCCTACTACCAGGCCCAGGGCATGAACCTCATGCGCATCGCGTTCCGCTGGGAGCGGCTGCAGCCCGTGCTGATGGGCGAGCTGGACGCGACCGAGCTGGCCCGGCTGCGTGCCTTTGTGGACGGCACGACCGCACGCGGCCTGCATGTGCTGCTGGACCCGCACAACTACGCCGCCTACAAGGACGTCCACATCGGCCGCCCCGAGGTGCCGCACGCGGCCTTCGCCGACTTCTGGCGCCGGCTGGCGCTGCAGTTCAAGGACAACGCCCGCGTGCAGTTCGGCCTCGTCAACGAGCCGCGCAACATGCCGACCGAAACCTGGGCCGACGCCGCGCAGGCCGCCGTCGACGCCATCCGCCAAACCGGCGCGAAGAACCTCATCACACTGCCGGGCAACGGCTACACGGGCGCCTGGAGCTGGTTTGAAAGCACCTGGTACGGCACGCCCAACGCCGATGTCATGGGCCGCGTGAAGGATCCACTCGACCACATGGTGTTCGAGGTGCATCAATACCTCGACAAGGACGGCTCGGGCACCCACACCGAATGCGTCAGCCCCACCATCGGCGTCGAGCGGCTGCAGCGCTTCACGCAATGGCTCAAGGCCAACAAGCGCCGCGCGCTGCTGGGCGAACTGGGCGGTGGCGCCAACGCCGTCTGCGAGCAGGCGGTGGCCGGTGCGCTGAAGCATCTGCAAGCCAACGCGGACGTCTGGACCGGCTGGCTGTGGTGGGCCGGCGGCCCGACCTGGGGCGACTACTTCCTGTCGCTGGAGCCCGAAGGCGGCAAGGACAAGCCGCAGATGCGCTGGCTCAAGCCCTACCTGAAGGACTGAAGCAGAAAGCGCGCGTCGGCGCCGAAGCTGGCGAGCTTGGCCCGCAGCGCCGGCGCCAGCGCGGCCGGCTCGGCAAAACCCTGGCGCTGCCAGTACGGCACCGAGCCCTGCACGGCCACCAGGCCCATCTGCGGCAGGTGCAGCGCGAGCGCCCGCTCCTTCAACTGCGCCAGCAGGCCTGAGGCCAGCCCCAGCGAGCGCGCCTCAGGTGCCACGGCCATGTCATGCAGGTACAGCAGCGTCGGTTGCGCCGGCCGCTCGCAGCGCGGCGCGTCCAGCGCCGGCAGCGTGGCCTCGCAGACCGGCAAACTGACCGCATAGGCCAGCAGCTCGCCGTCCTCACGACGGGCCAGCCAGCAGCAGTCCAGCCCTTCGGTCACCGCCAGCTTGGCGGCGAAAGCATCGCGATGCTCCAAAAAGTCGACGCCGTAGCAGCGCTGTTGCAGCGCCAGTACGGCGTCGAGATCGACGGGAGTCATCGCGCGCAACTGCACGCGACTCATCAGGGCTTAGCGGCCGAAGCCACCCTTGCGCGGGCCGCCCGGGCCGCGGCGCTCGCCGCCGAAGGACGGACGATCACCACCGCCGCCGAAGCTGGGCTTGCCGCCGAACGCGGGCTTGCCACCGGCGTTGAACGGGCGATCACCACGCGGCTGGAAGCCACGATCGTCACGGGGCTGGAACTCGCCACGCGGTTGAAAGCCGTCACGGTTCTGGAAGCCCCGGTCTTCACGCGGCTGGAAGCCACGGTTGTCGCCACGCGGCTGGAAGCCCTGGCCTTCACCGCGCGGGGTGAAACCACGGTCCTCGCGCGGCTGGAAGCCCCGCTCGTCACGGCCATGGAAACCACCACGGTCATCGCCGCGCGGTGCGAAGCCGCGATCGCCACCGTGACCGAAGGGCTTGCCGCCGCCATGGTGCGGGCGGCCACCACCGTAGCCACCGTCATCGCGGCGGAAGCTCTTGTTGCCGAAACCCGGGCGGCCGCCGAAGCGATCGCCGCCGCGGTCGAAGCCCTGGCCCGCCGGGCGCGGCGGGAAGATGCGCGGCTCTTGCGACTTGGGCTCCAGGCCCGCGATCTGCGAGACCGGGATGGACTGGGTCGTGAACTGCTGGATGCGGCGGATCATGGACACGTCCTCGCGCAGGCCCAGCGTGATCGCCAGGCCCGAACGGCCGGCGCGGCCCGTGCGGCCGATGCGGTGCACGTAGTCCTCGGCCTTCATCGGCAGGCCGTAGTTGATGACGTGACTGATCGTCGGCACGTCGATGCCGCGGGCAGCGACGTCGGTGGCCACCAGCACCTTCAGGTCACCGCGGCGCAGGCCCATCAGCACGCGGTTGCGCTTGCCCTGGGGCATGGCGCCGTGCAGCGGGGCCACGGCGTGGCCGATCTCCGCCAGGCGCTCGGCCAGCCAGTCGGCATCGCGCTGCGTGCTGGTGAAGACGACGGCCTGGTCCAGCTCAGGCGCGGCCAGGATGGACTCCAGCAGTTGGTCCTTGTGGTGCGGGTTGTCGGCCCAGTGCAGGCGCTGCTCGATGTTCTCGTGCGTCTCGGTGTGCGACGCCACCTCGATGCGCTGCGGCTCCTTCAGCAGCTGCTGCGCCAGGCGGCCGACGTGGCCGGCAAAGGTGGCGCTGAACATCACCGTCTGCCTGGTGTCCGGCGTGTGGCTGGTCACGACATTGATGTCGTCGATGAAGCCCATGTCCAGCATGCGGTCGGCTTCGTCCAGCACCAGCATCTCGACATTGCTCAGCACGCACTTGCCGCTGGCCAGGTGGTCCAGCAGACGGCCAGGGGTGGCGATCAGGATGTCCAGCGGGCCGGTGAGCTGGCGGATCTGCAGCGGATACGGCATGCCGCCCAGCACGGTCGCGACCTTCAGGCCCGGGATGTGGCGGCCGTAGGTTTGGGCGGCCTTGGCCACCTGCATGGCCAGTTCACGCGTGGGGGCCAGCACCAGCACGCGCGGGCCGTAGATCACGCCCTTCTCACGGCGCTTGGTGTTGTCGCCACGGGCGGCCAGGATCTTTTCCAGCGCCGGCAGGATGAAGGCGGCGGTCTTGCCCGAGCCGGTGCGCGACGAGACCATCAGGTCCTTGTTCGCGATGGCGGCGGGAATGGCTTGCGCCTGCACGTCGGTGGCGTTCTCGTAGCCGGAATCCTTGACGGCTTGCAGCACGGCGGGGCTCAGGCCCAGGGTCTCGAAACTCATCTTCGTTCTTTCAATCAAATCTCGCCGCGCAGGCAAACGCGCAGCGCCGAGGGGCATCGACAAGCCCTTCGGAATCACAAAAGTCGCTGGGAGATCAGATAGCTCGCGTCGTGCGGCTCGGGCAACTACTTCAGCCCGGGTGCGGCGCAGGGGAACAGTCAGTCAAAGCGACGGCTTCATCGCCGCCGACCGATCCGTGTTCGGAGTCCGATGCCCGCGTGAATGCGTTTGATCGAACGAGGTCAGAGGAGACGTGGAACACCTGGGGTGACCCCAGGCGAAGCCGCGATTCTAGCCGCGACTAGGGTTTTCACGCAAGCCGCGCCGGCAACCAGCCGCGCAGGCTGTTGAAAAAGGCCAGGTCCGTGGCGCGCGCGAGGTCGTCGCGCGTCAGGCGCGCCTCCCGGATGCGGCCCTGCGCCAGCAGCTCGGCACGCAGCACGCCGGGCAGCAGGCCTGCGACCAACGGCGGCGTCAGCCACTGGCCGCCGAGCTGCAGGGCGAAGTTGCCGAAGCTGCACTCGGTCAGCTCGCCGGCCTCGTTCCACAGAATGAGGTCGAAGGCGTCGGCGGGCTTGTCCAGCGCGTACAGCTCGCGGCGCGTCGTCTTGTGGGCCAGGTATTCGGCGCGTGGCCCCCGCGTGGGCATGGGCCGGTCGGCCAGCGCCAGGCGCACCGGCACGGGCGTCGGCGTGAAGGCAAACAGGGTGTGCTGCAGGCGGCCGTCGGCGCCGCAGGTCAGCCGCAGCCGCCAGCTGCCTTCGGGCTGCGCGTCGGCCACCGCCTTCAGGTAGGCGCGCGCCTCGGCCAGCGAGAAGCGCAGGCCGAAGTGCCGCGCCGTGCGTTGCATGCGGGCCAGGTGGGCGTCGCCGCGCAACGCCACACCGTTCTCCAGCCGCAGTGTTTCCAGCGCCTCCACCGGCGCCTCGGCCCGGGCCAGAAAGCGCGACTTGGCGCGCCACTCGGCGATCTCGGCGGCCGGCTCGCTGTCCAGCGTGATGGCGCTGCCCAGGCCGCAGGTCAGCGCATCGCCGTGGAATTCGACGGTGCGGATGGGCACGTTGAAGGTCGCCACGCCACCGGGCTGGATCAGCCCCAGCGCGCCGCAATACCAGCCGCGCGCGGTGGGCTCCAGCTCGCGGATGACCTGCATCGCCCGCAACTTGGGCGCGCCGGTCACCGAGCCGCAAGGGAAGAGTGCCGCGAACGCGTCCGCCAGCGTCAGCCCGGCACGGCTGACGGCCGTCACCGTGGACGTCATCTGCCACACCGTGGGCAGCGCATGCAACTCGAACAGCCGCGGCACACGCACGGTGCCGAGTTGCGCGACGCGGCTCAAGTCGTTGCGCAGCAGGTCCACGATCATCAGGTTCTCGGCCCGTTCCTTCTCGCTGGTGCGCAGGTGCGCCTGAGCGGCCTCGTCGTCGACGCGGTCGCGACCGCGCGGCGCCGTGCCCTTCATCGGCTGGGCCGCCAGCAGCCAACTGGCCTTGGCGCCCGGCACGGGGCGCCAGTCGAAGAACAGCTCGGGCGACACGCTGGCCGCGCCGGCCTCGCGCAGGAACAGGCTGAAGCCGCCGGGCTGGCTTGCGTGCAACGCGAGGAAGAGCTGCTCGGGGTCGAGCTCGCCACGCGACGCGCGCAGCCGCGTCGTCAGGTTGACCTGGTAGCAGTCGCCGGCACGGATGTAGTCGCGGATGCGCTCAATGGCGGCCGTCGCGTCGGGCTCGTTGTCGGCCCAGCCCAGCAGGCCGCTCCAGGCGCCGTTGCTTTCAGGCCAGGGCTCGGGCGCGGTGTCGTAGACGGCGAACTCGGCCAGCGGCGCAGCGGCCGCATGCGCGGTCAGCTTGGTGTCGAAGGCCGCGGCCGCCTCGTAGCGCAGGCCGCCCAGCACCCAGGCGCCGGCCCGCGCCGCGGCCTCGGCCTCGGCGATGACGGTGCGCACATCCTCCCGGCGCAGCGCCCTCAGCCAGCGCGCGGGCGGCGCCAGCCAGCAGCCACGCAGCCGCTCGCCATCCTCGCGGGACAGTGGGTGGCGGGGGAAGTCGAAGGCGGCGTGGAGCAAGCGTCAAACAGGCCGATCAGGCCAGGTTCAGGAAGGTCGTGCGGTAGTGCGCGAGCTCGTCGATGGACTCGTGGATGTCCGCCAGCGCCGTGTGCGCCTGCGCCTTCTTGAAACCCTCCAGCGCCGACGGCTTCCAGCGCTTGGCCAGCTCCTTCAGCGTGGACACGTCCAGGTTGCGGTAGTGGAAGAAGCTCTCCAGCTCCGGCATGTAGTTGGCCAGGAAGCGGCGGTCCTGGCAGATGCTGTTGCCGCACATCGGGCTCTTGCCCTTGCCGACGTACTGCTTCAGGAAGGCGATGGTCTGCGCCGCGGCTTCAGCCTCGGTGACGGTGGAGGCTTTCACCCGGTCGATGAGACCGCTCTTGCCGTGCGTGCCCTTGTTCCAGGCGTCCATCTTGTCCAGCGTCTCATCGCTCTGGTGCACGGCGAAGACGGGGCCTTCCACGCGCTTGTCGAGGTTGGCATCGGTGACGACGACGGCGATCTCGATGATGCGGTCCGTGTCCGGGTACAGGCCGGTCATCTCGAGGTCGATCCAGATCAGGTTGTTGTCGCTGGGGGTCAGGGTGTCGGACATGGTGGGGCTTTCAAAAGTCGCGGAATTCTCGCAGCCTAAAATTTGCCCATGTCTCCCCTGATGTTGTCCGTCGCGTTCGCGCTCGCGCTCGCAGCCTCCACGCTCGTCAAGCTCTGGCTGTCGTCGCGTCAGATCCGCCATGTGGCAGCGCACCGAGGCCAGGTGCCGGCGGCGTTTGCCGGCAGCGTCACGCTGTCGGCGCACCAGAAGGCTGCCGACTACACCATCGCCCGCGCCCGTTTCGGCCTGCTGTCGTTGGCCTTCAATGCGGCACTGCTGCTCGGCTGGACGCTGCTGGGCGGGCTGCACGCACTCAACGGCTGGGTGCTAGATGCCAGCCAGGCGCTGCCCGCCGACTGGCAGGCCATGGGCTACCAGCTGGGCCTGGTGGCCGCCTTCCTGCTGATCGGCGGGCTGCTGGATCTGCCGTGGGAGCTGTGGTCCACCTTCCGCATCGAGCAGGCCTTCGGCTTCAACCGCATGACGCTGCGGCTGTACGCCGCCGACATGGCCAAGGGCCTGGTCGTGGGCCTGCTGCTGGGGCTGCCCATCCTGGCCATCATCCTGTGGCTGATGGACGCGGCGGGTCCGCGCTGGTGGCTCTGGGCGGCAGGGCTGTGGATGGGCTTTCAGCTGCTCGTGATGGTGCTCTACCCCACCCTCATCGCGCCGCTGTTCAACAAATTCGAGCCGCTGGCCGACCCGGCGCTGAAGGCGCGCGTGGAGCACCTGATGGCCCGCTGCGGTTTCGCGGCCAAGGGCCTGTTCGTCATGGACGGCAGCAGGCGCTCGGCGCATGGCAATGCCTACTTCAGCGGCTTCGGCCCGGCCAAGCGCGTGGTGTTCTTCGACACGCTGCTGGCCAAGCTCAACGGCGGCGAGGTGGAGGCCGTGCTGGCGCACGAGCTGGGCCACTTCAAGCACAAGCACATCACCAAGCGCATCGCGCTGGCCTTCGCGATGAGCCTGGCCGGCTTTGCGCTGCTGGGCTGGCTGGCGCAACAACCGGCCTTCTACCTGGGCCTGGGCGTGCAGCCCAGCTTGAGCGCACCGAACGACGCGCTGGCACTGCTGCTGTTCATGCTGGCCGGGCCGGTGTTCGGCTTCTTCGTGACGCCGCTGGCCAGCCACTTCTCGCGTCGCGACGAATTCCAGGCCGATGCTTACGCCCGTGCCCAGGCCAGCGGGGCCGACCTGTCCTCCGCGCTGCTGAAACTGCACGAGGACAACGCCGGCACGCTGACGCCGGACCCCGTCTACGCCCGCTTCTACTACTCGCACCCCCCCGCTGCAGAACGTCTCGCAGCCCTCGCCTCATGAACGATTTGCTGCTTGCCCAATGTGACCCCAAGGCCCCGCTGCTGGACGCCGACACGCGCACCCGCGTGCTGGCCGCCCTGCCCGGCTGGCTGCCGGATGCGGAGAACAAGCTCATCGGCCGGCGCTTCGGCTTCGACAACTTCTACCAGGTGATGGCCTTCGTCGACGCCGTCGCCGAGATCGCCCATGCGCAGGATCACCACCCCGAGATGCTGGTGGGCTACAACGCCTGCACCGTCAGCTACACCACGCACTCGCGCGGTGGCCTGACGCTGAACGACGCCATCTGTGCGGCGCAGGTGAGCGCGCTGCCCGAAGCGTCGGGCTCATGAGCAAGTTCCAGGCGCTGGACCTGGGTCTGGTGGTGCGCGGCCACGGCCGCCACTACATCGTCGAGGGCAGCGACGGCCAGCGCCTCGTCTGCCACCCGCGCGGCAAGAAGAGCGACGCCGTCGTCGGCGACCAGGTGCGCTTTGCCGAGTCGGGCGACGAAGGCGTCATCGAGGCCGTCGAGCCGCGGCGCAACCTGCTGTTCCGCCAGGACGAGTGGAAGACCAAGAGCTTTGCCGCCAACCTGGACCAGCTGCTGGTGCTGGTCGCCGTCGAGCCGGTGTTCAGCGAATCGCAACTCACGCGCTCGCTGATCGCCGCCGAGTCGGCCGGCATCCGCATGGCCATCGCACTGAACAAGACCGACCTGCCCGGCACCGAGGCCGCCCGCGAGCGCCTGGCGCCCTACCGCGCGATGGGCCTGACGGTGTTCGAGGTCGCGCTCAAGGCCGACCCGGAAGGCTCACGCGCCACGCTGGCGCCCTGGCTGGCCGCGCAGCGCAGCTTCGTCCTCGGCCCCAGCGGCACGGGCAAGAGCACGCTGATCAACCTCATCGTGCAGGACGCCCAGGCCCAGGTCGGCGAGATCTCGCAGGCCCTGAACTCCGGCCGCCACACCACCACCACGACACAGTGGTACTGGACCGACGACACGCGCCAGACGGCGCTCATCGACTCGCCCGGCTTCCAGGAGTTCGGCCTGCGCCAGATCCCGGCGGCTGACCTGTGGCGCTACATGCCCGACCTGCGCGAGCACGCCGACTGCCGCTTCGCCAACTGCACACATATTCACGAACCCGGCTGCGGCGTGCGCACGGCGGTCGATCAGGGCTTGATCAGCGCCAGCCGCTACCGTATTTACGGCGAGATCCTCGAAGAACTCCAACGCAAAGCCTGGTGAAGCCCGCTCTCCTGCCCCTGCTCGCTGCCGCCCTGCTGGCCGGCTGCGCGGCCACGACCACCGCGCCGCCGCCCGCCGCCGAAGGCTGGCAGCCGCTGCACCTGCCCGGCAAGGCCGCCACCCGCTACAGCTGGACCGAGAAGGACGGCCGCCCGGCGCTGGAGGCTTCGTCCGAGCGCTCGGCGAGCATCTGGCGCAAGCGGCTGGAGCCGGCGCAGGAACGCGTCGGCGAGGTCCGCTTCTCATGGTGGGCACAAGGCCTGATCACCGACGCCAGCGTGGCCGACGTGGACCGCGAGGACGCCGTGGCCCGCGTCATCTTTGGCTTTGCCGGCGACGTCGACAAGCTGCCGCTGCGCACGCGCATGAAATTCGAGCTCGCCCAGGCACTGACCGGCGAAGCCCCGCCCTACGCGACGCTGATGTATGTGTGGGACAGCAAGCTGCCGGTGGGCACCGTCGTGGTGAACCCGCGCAGCGACCGCATCCGCAAGATCGTCGTGGACTCCGGGCCGGCCCAGCTGCGCCGCTGGCGTGAACACCGGCGCGACCTGGCGGCCGACTTCCGACTGGCCTTTGGCGAAGAGCCCGGCCCGCTGACCAGCATGGCCGTCATGACCGACAGCGACAACAACCGCGCGTCGGCCCGCACCTGGTACGGCGCGGTGGAATTGGCCGCGCCGACGATCAGTGGCGGGGAGGCTGCAAGGGCAAGGGCGCCGGCTCCCTGACCTCGCGGGCCTCGATGTCGACGACATCGCCCGCGGCCTGCGGCGCCGGGCGGCGCGGTGCCCAGGGGTTCTTGTTCATGCGGAACTGCAGGTTGGGCTTGCGGCCCGTCAGCAGGCTCAGCAGCAGGATGACCACGAAGGCCGCGACCGCGAACAGGAACAGGCCGAGGCCGATGACGGCACCGACCAGCAGGACGGCCCAGCGGAAGATCAGACGGACGAGGGACATGGCGCAATTGTGACGGCAGGGGTCAAGCCCCCGCCGCCAGCATGCTCAAGCCAGGCGGGCCAGGAAAGAGGTCATGGCGGCGGCGGCCGCCTTGGGTTCAGCCTGCAACAGCCCGTGTGGCCCCGCCAGCCGGACGACCATCACCTGGGTGCAGGACGAGCGCACATGCTCCACAGCGGAGGCAGGAACCACCCAATCTTGCGCTGCCTGCAGGTAGAGCACTGGCACAGTCAGCGTCGCCAGGTCTGCAGACACATCCACGGACATGACCATGCGCAAACGCGCATGCAGCAACGCTTTGGGCAGGCGCTTCAGTGCGACGGACAAGAGGCGATGCGCCTGCGCTGCCGCACGAGGGCCGAGCAAGACGCGGCCGCTGAGCGCTGAGGGCAGGACGGCTGGCCCAGGCAACCATCGAACCAGGCCGCGCAACCATGCCGCTCGCGGGCGAGGGTTGCGCACAAAGGTGCAGCACAACACCAGGGCCTGCACGCGCGCCCCCAGCATGGTTGCCAAGCGCACGGCGATAGGCCCCGAGAAGGACTCACCCAACAAGACCAGTGGCTCGCCGTCAGGGAGCGCCAGCGCCGCATGCAGCGTCAGCGCGTCATAGCCCGCGTTGGCATCCATCGGGTAGGACACCACCACGGCGCGCCACCCGGCAGGCAGTTCACGCAAGAAGGGCTGGAACAGCGTGCCCGTGCCGTCCAGCCCAGGCAACAGCACCAGCGTCGTCATCCCCTGCCGACAAACGGCATCTGCGTGGCCATCACGGTCATGGTCTGCACATTGGCGGACAGCGGCAGGCCGGCCATGTAGACCACCGCACGGGCGACGTCCTCGACGTCCATGCGGGGCTCGACCGCGATCTGGCCGTTGGCCTGCGGCATGCCCTTGGCCATCTTCTCGGTCATCTCGGTGGCGGCGTTGCCGATGTCGATCTGACCGCAGGCGATGTCGAAGGCCCGGCCGTCCAGGCTCAGCGACCGGGTGAGGCCCGAGATCGCGTGCTTGGTGGCGGTGTACGGCGCCGAATTGGGCCGAGGGGCATGCGCCGAGATGGAGCCGTTGTTGATGATGCGGCCGCCACGCGGGCTCTGGGCCTTCATCAGCCGGAAGGCCGCGCGGGCGCAGAGAAAGCTCCCGGTGAGGTTGACGTCCACCACCGCCCGCCATTGCGCCACCGGAAGTTCGTCGATGGGCACGCCGATGGCGCTGATGCCAGCGTTGTTGAACAGCAGATCCAGCCGCCCCAGGCGCTGCTGCAGCGTGGCGAAGGCGGCGTCCACCTGCGCCTCGTCGGCGACATCGGCCGGCAGGTGCAGCGCGTCGGGCAAGGTCTCGCGCAGCGGCGCCTCACGGCGGCCCAGCAGCGCCAGCGTCCAACCCTCGGCGGCCAGCGCACGCGCCACGGCGCGGCCGATGCCGGAGCCGGCGCCGGTGACCAGCGCGACGCGCGGGGCCGGCGCGCTCATTGGCGGCGGCCGGTGAAGCTGCCGCTGCCGGCGCTGGCGCTGGGCGCTCCGGTACGCGGGTCGCCCACGGTCCAGTTGCCGCTCATGGTGCCGGTGCGCGGGTCGAGCTGACCCACGAACATGGCCATGCCACGGGATGCAATGGCACCCAGGTTGATGGCGCCGCTGTCGTCCACCTGGCCGCGCACGGTGAAGCTGCCGAGGGTCGCGCTGTGGCCCTGGCCGGTGACGACACCACGGTCGGACACGTTGACGTAGAACTCGCCCTGCTCGCTGCCCGTGAAGTTCAGCCGGTACTGGCCCCAGCGCCCGCCACTGGGCACAACCATCGGCGCCGGCGCCATGACCTGCGCCGGGGCCGGCTGGGCCACACCGCCGCCGACGACCGGGCCCACCAACGTGCGCTGCACCCAGCCGCTGAAGTTGGCCGCGTCGACCTTGACGAAGCCGTTCTTGACCTCACCGGTTGCAACCAGTTCGTCGCTGCGGTTCAGCGTGGCCACCACCGCGCTGTCGCGGCTGGGCTCGGCATAGGCCTTCACGTTGGAAATCTTGGCGGCCAGCATCTGGCCGGCCTGCTGCGGCGCCTCGGCCCGGGTGGACGCGGCGGCATTGGCCTCGCCGGCCGCGCTGCTGGTGCGCACCAGGGTGGGCTGGTCGCGGATGGTCTGGACGATCTTGTTGTAGTTGTCCAGGAAGCTGGCCGCCACCACCTTGCCCTCGGGCGTGCTCGTGTAGCCGCCCAGGCCGCCGACGACGCCGCCGCCATAGCCCCAGCCGCCAATGGAGAAGTCGGTCTTGCTGGCCTTGCCCTCGGCGGCCGCGACCTGGATGCTGGAGCGCACGTCGGAGATCAGGATGCTGGTGGAGGCTTCCTTGAACTTCAGGCCGCCCGCAATGGCGCCCAGCAGGCCCAGGCGCCCGCCCAGGAAGCCGCCGATGCCGCCGGTGTCGGAGGCGCCGATCTGGATGGACGGCGTCATGACGAAATCGGCCGCCTGCATCTGGCCCTGGCCGATGTTGGAGTCCGCCCGCAGTTCGCCGCCGGCGGCCAGCGCGCGCTCCTGCTGGATGCTCTGCATGCCCTGGCCGCGCTCGACAACGTCGAAGCAGCCGGACTGCTGCGCCATCATGCGCAACAGCGAGGCCGGCGAGCCGAGACCGTAACGGGAGATGTGATGCCAGCCCTGCTGCGGCTCGGCGATGGCGAGCACGCCCAGCTTCTTGCTGCACTTCTCGACGTTGGAGCCCGTTTCCTGGGCCTGGCCGGTGGCCGCCAGGCTGGCCAGCAGCAATGCAAACACGGTCTTGTTCATCGACATTCCCTGAGAATCTTGGACGGCCCCGATTGTGCCGAGCAAGCTGCCCAGCGCCACTGGGCTGACCCTGCCGCCGCGTCGCCTGGATCAGGGGCGCAACACCAGCCGGTGCGCCGCCTCGCCGGGCAGGAAGGGCAGCGCCTCGCCGGCCAGCCAGGTGGTGTGGTCGCTGCGGTAGAAGGGCGACAGCGGGTGGCCGCTCTGGCCGCCGGGGATGACCAGCAGGCCCTGCTCCTCGTGGCCGGGCGACACCACCATGCGCTCGCTCTGGCCGTGCCCGCGGCGCTGCACGCGGGGCATGTGGGCGTCGCCGGCCATGCCTTGGCTCGCCTGATCCAGCCAGCGCGACAGCGCCGGCACGGCCTGGCTCAGCGGGTGGCGGGCGTTGGTGGGGTTGTCGGCCCCCCAGGTCGCGGCGGCCAGGCTGCCGTGCTGCTTCAGCAGCGCAGCGTGGCTGGTGAGCACGGCCTGCTGCAGCAGCTCGGGCCAGCCCTTGAAGGCGCCAGGCACGGTGTCGGGCCGGGCGGCCTGGATCAGTGCCCAGCCGGGTGTCTCGGGCGCGAGCTTGAGGTCACGCAGCTTCAGGCCCTGGGCTTCCAGCCGAGCGGCCAGCGGCGCGAACACCTGCTGCAGCGCCTGCTCGCGGAAGGCGCGCACCAGCAGGTAGCCCACCGCGTCGGGCCGCGCGGCGTCGGCGCTGCGCTCGACCTCGGCGCGGTAGTCGGCCAGCCCGTGCGCGGCGACGAACTCGGGCGTCAGCACGCGCGCCAGCAGCAGCTCGCGCCAGCGCTGCAGGAACAGCGCGCGGTGATCGAGCTGGATGTCGTGCAGGCCGGCCTCGTCGAACTGGGCCTGCGCCCGCAGGCGGTCGCGGATCTGCTGGCCGCGGGCGCCCAGGTCGTAGCCGCCGTTGCCCAGCAGCTTCAGCGCATCGCCACCGATCATGCGCGAGTTGGCCGTCCACAGCCGGCCGTCGGCGGGATCGGCCAGCCGGGGCTGGCGGGCGGCATCCAGATAGCCCTGCCAGCGCGGCCGGCCGTCGCTCCAGTCCTGCGGACGGTCCATGTCCTCGCCGCCGGTGCGGCGCGGGATGGCGCCGATGACCGTCCAGGCGATGCGACCGCTGGCATCGGCCACCAGCAGGTTCTGGTGTGGCACGCCGACACCGGCCGCAAGTTGCAGCGCGTCGTCCACGCCCGCGGCCGTCTCCAGGCCCAGCAGGCGCAGGTTCATGCCCTGCGGGTCGTGGGCGACCCAGCGCAGCGCGTAGGCCACGCCGGCCGGCGCCACCGGGCCGCCGTCGGCCGGGCGGGCACCGGCGATCAGCGGGCCCCATTCGCTTTCCAGCACCTCATGGCTGACGGCGTCCGCGCCGGCCACGTCGATGCGCTCGGCGACGCGGCGCAGCGGCTTCTCGACGCCGCCGCTGAGGTAGTGCGTACCGGCCGCGTTGAGCCGCAGCGTGACGACGTCGGCCCAGTCGGACGTGGTGTTGGTGAAGCCCCAGGCGATGCGGCCATTGCTGCCGACGATGAGCAGCGGCGTGCCCGGCAGCGTCGCGCCGGCCACGTCGTGCGACTGCGCGCCGGTCTTCCAGCGCATGCGGGCCTTGAACCAGGTGCCGGGCGAGCGCAGGCCGAGGTGCATGTCGTCGGCCAGCAGCGCGCGCCCATCACGGCCACGTGCCGCATCGACGGCGAAGTTGTTGCTGCCGATGTCGCGCGAGTCCTGCAGGCCGCAGTCGCGGCAGGCGGTGGTCACGACGCGCAGCGCGTCGGGCAGCGGGCCGGCCGGCAGTGGCACAGCGCTGACGCGGGAGTCGTCCAGCGCGGCCTGCCAGTCGGCACTGTGCTGGGTCAGGAAGGCATACCAGTCGGCCGGCACGCTGGCGTTCAGCACGCCCATCGCGAGGTCGTCGCGGCCCTGGGCGGACTGCAGGTCCAGGTACATGCCGTAGGCCACCAGCAGGCTGTCCGCCGGCAACCAGGGCTGAGGCGGCTGGCGCAGCAGCAGGTATTCCGGCGGCCGCGCGCCCAGCGCTGCCAGGCCGGCGTTGACGCCCGCCGCGTAGGCCTCCAGCAGCTGTTGCTCGGCCAGCGGCAGCGCGGCCAGCGCCACCTCGGCACGGGCGCGGAAGCGGTGCACGCGGCGCTCCTTGTCCAGCGGCACGGCCTTGGCGCCCACCAGCGCGGCCAGCTCGCCAGCCGCATTGCGGCGCATCAGGTCCATCTGGAAGAAGCGCTCCTGCGCATGCACGAAGCCCAGCGCGCGCGCCACATCGGGCCGGCTCTCGGCGGTCAGCGTGACGTAGCCCCGCGCGTCGCGCTGCAACTCGGCTGGCGCCTGCAGCGCGCCCATGCGCTGCTCCCCATCGAGCTGCGCGAGGCTGGCCCGCAACGCGAGCCACAGGCCCAACGCCAGCAGCCCCGCCAGCACACCCAGGCCCAGCAGGCCACGCCACAGCCAGCGCATCAGAAGGTCCCGGGGTAGCTGCCGCCGTCCAGCAGGATGTTCTGGCCTGTCAGGTAGCCGGCATGAACACTGCACAGCATGGCGCAGATGGCGCCGAACTCGGCGGCCGTGCCGAAGCGCTGCGCCGGAATCGCCGCGCGGCGCTTGGCGGCGACATCGTCCACCGCCATGCCGGCCTTGGCTGCGCCGGCGGCCAGGGTCTTCTGCAGCCGGTCGGTGTCGAAGGCACCGGGCAGCAGGTTGTTCAGCGTGACATTGGCGCCGGCCAGCCGCGGCTGGCGGGCCACACCGGCGACAAATCCGGTCAGCCCCGAGCGTGCGCCGTTGGACAGGCCCAGCACGTCGATGGGTGCCTTCACTGCGCCCGAGGTGATGTTGACGATGCGCCCGAAGCCGCGCGCCGCCATGCCGTCCACCGTGGCCTTGATCAGCTCGATGGGCGTGAGCATGTTGGCCTCCAGCGCGGCCAGCCACTGCTCGCGGCCCCAGTCGCGGAAGTCCCCGGGCGGCGGGCCGCCGGCGTTGTTGATGAGGATGTCGACCTGCGGGCAGGCCGCCAGTGCGGCCTCACGGCCGGCAGCGGTGGCGATGTCGCCCACCACGGTGCGCACCTCGACGGCCGGGTTCAACGCCCGCAGCGCGGCGGCCGTTGCCAGCAGATCGGCCTCGCCGCGTGCTGTGATGACGACGTTCGCGCCCTCACCCACCAGCGCCTCGGCACAGCCGCGCCCCAACCCCTTGCTCGCGGCGCACACCAGCGCCCAGCGGCCTTTCAAACCCAAATCCATAGCGACTCCTCCAGCAGACTGCGGCCATGCGCAGCACGCCGCATCATCGCGCGGCTGCGGCGGCCCGCACGCCGCGCCCGTCGGGCGGTCAGCGCCAGAACTTGCCGTCGGGCCCGACGATGGAGACGTCGGCGAACTCCAGACCGCTGCGGTCCTTGTCGGTGTAGCTGACCTGCAGGCCGCCGAGGTCGATGCGGGCGCCGTCCAGCGCACGCAGAAAGCTGTCGCGGCCGACGTCCTTGCCGGCGCGCTTGAGGCCTTCCACGACGAGCTTGGCCGCCGCAAAGCCCTCCAGCTGGGCCGGCGTCAGCTCGCTGCGGCCGGCCGCCTTGGCCAGGCCCAGCGCCTCGCGCACCAGCGGGCTGGCGGTCGAGCGCTCGTAGGGGAACAACTGCGTGACGACAACGCCGCGCGCGTTCTCGCCGAGGCTCTTCACGAACTCGCTGGACGCATTGTTGGACAAGGTGGCCACATGCGCCGTGGAGCCGGCGGCGCGCAGTGCGTTGACGCCCTCCACCACCGCATAGCTCGGGCCGATCAGCACGACCGCCTCGATGCCCGCGCGCGCAATGCCCTGCATGACGGGCGTGAGGTTGGGCTTGTTGCGGTCAAAGCGCAGGTGCGAGAGCGCGCGCAGCTTGACGTCGTCCAGCCCCTTGATCGCGCCCTTGCCGGCGTCGGTGCCGAAGGCGTCGTTGACCTGCACGATGGTGAAGCGCTTCACGCCGATGCCGGCCAGGTGCTTGACGGCGCGCTCGGCCTCGCGCTGGTAGCTCGCGCGCAGGTGAAACACATAGGGCTGCACCGGCTCATGCAGGCTGCTGGCGCCGGTGGCCGGCGCGACCAGCGCCAGCCGGTTCTCCTTGAGCACGGGCAGCATGGCCTCGGTAGGCCCGGTGCCGCGGCTGAGCATCAGCGCGACGACGCCCTGGCTGGCCAGCGCCTTGGCCTGCGCGGCCGCCGTGGCCGGGTCGTACTTGTCGTCCTGCGTGACAAGCTCGATGTTCTGGCCCTTGATGCCGCCCTGCGCATTGACCGCGTCAAAGTACAGACGCGCTCCGTCGGCGCTTTCCTGCACCAGCCCCGCCACCGGCCCGCTGAAGCCGGCCACCATGCCGATGCGCAAGGCTCCCTGCGCGAAA
The DNA here is from genome assembly GCF_026712245.1 of Roseateles hydrophilus. Lineage (GTDB taxonomy): Bacteria > Pseudomonadota > Gammaproteobacteria > Burkholderiales > Burkholderiaceae_C > Pelomonas > Pelomonas hydrophilus. The sequence continues at coordinate 111,123 of NZ_JAPPUY010000006.1, read as the reverse complement.
GCGACACCCGCCACCATGCTGACGGCCACAGCGACCATCACGCCAACCCAACGCTTCATTGTTGTTCTCCACAGCGACACCGCCCTGGCGCGCTGGCGGCGGATTTTGAGGCCGCATCCCACCCGCGCCGCGCGCCCGCCTCCCCAGGAAAAACCCGAGGCCGACGGACGCGAACTGCCCATTTGCACCGGTTTTTGCCGGCCTACACTCGGGCGCCCGGCGCGCCCTCGCGCGTGTGCCACGCCATGTCGGACCACCCTGCCACGACCACCCTCGCCCAACCTCAGCCCGCCGCACGCGCGCTCGGCTGGCAGCGCAGTTCGCTGACGCTGGCTGTCGTGATGGCGCTGCTGCTGGGCCTGCTGCTGCCCACCACGGTGGTGTTGCTGTACGACGTGCAGTCCACCCGCAAGACGGCCATGGAAGACCTGGGGCGCGACCTCGGCCGCACCAGCCAGATCATGGCGCTGTCGCTGGCCGAGCCGGTGTGGCAGGTCTCGCCGGACCTGGCCGAGCCCATGATCAAGGCGCAGGTGGACGATCCGCGCTTCGTGGCCGTCAAGGTGGTGGAGCCCACCTCGCCCACGCCCTTCCTGGCCTTCAGCCGCCAGCACGACGGCGACGACGCCTCGCTGATGCTGAGTCAGACGCGCACCATCTACCGCGAGGATCGCGAGATCGCCCAGCTCACCGTCACGATGACGGCCGCGCCGCTGCTGCAGGCCAAGCGGGCCGATGTGTGGCGCACGGTGTGGCGCAGCGGGCTGACGCTGACCTTGTCGCTGGTGCTGATGCTGTGGGTGCTGCAGCGCTTCGTGCTGCGGCCGATGACGGCGCTGACCAGCGGCGCCGAGGCGCTGGCCGCCGGGCGGTTGGAGCAGCCGCTGCAGATCAGCGGCACGGACGAGATCGCTCGCGTCGGCGCAGCCATGGAGCGCATGCGGCAGGCGCTGCTGTCAGCCTTCGAGGCACTGCGCCAGCACAACCTCAACCTGGAGGCCACGGTGACCCAGCGCACGGCCGAGCTGACCAGCAGCAACGCCGAGCTGTCACAGGCGCTGGCGACGCTGCAGACCGCGCAACGCGAGCTGGTGGAGTCGGAGAAGCTGGCCTCGCTTGGCCGGCTGGTTGCCGGCGTCGCACATGAGCTGAACACGCCGCTGGGCAATGCGCTGACGGTGGTGTCGGCGCTGGACGACCGCTACAAGCAACTGGAGGCCATGCTGGCCGGCGCGGTGCAGATGCGGCGCAGCACGCTGGAAGAACTGGCGCGCGACACGCGGCGCGGCCAGGACATCCTGCAGCGCAATGTGCAGAAGGCGGCCGACCTGGTGCGCGACTTCAAGCAGGTGGCCATCGACCAGACGGCCGACCTGCGCCGCGACTTCGACCTGGGCAAGGTGGTGGAGGATGTGCTGGTGATGGTGGAGCCCAGCTTCAAGCACACGCCCTTCGTCATCGAGACCCAGCTGTGCCACGGCCTGCAGATGAACAGCTATCCCGGCGCGCTGGGCCAGGTGTTGACCAACCTGCTGATGAACGCGCTGCTGCATGCCTTCGAGGGCGCAGACCAGGGCCGGGTGTTGGTGAGCTGCACGGCCCTGAACGATGCGGAGGCGGAGCTCATCGTCAGCGATGACGGCCGCGGCATGGACGAGGCGGTGCGGCGGCGCATCTTCGACCCATTCTTCACAACCAAGCTGGGCACGGGCGGCTCGGGCCTGGGCATGCACATCGTGCACAGCATCGTGACCAATGTGCTGGGCGGGCAGATCGAGGTCAGGTCGACGCCCGGCCAGGGCACGCAGATGCTGATGCGGCTGCCGCGCGTGGCGCCGCTGCGCGGCAGCGGTGCCGGCAGCAGCGACTCAAAGCTTCACTGAGAAGCGGCAGAGGCCGGCGCAGACGCGGCCTCAACGGCCGCCGAGGCGGCAACCGGCGCGGAAGCTGGCGCCGAGGCGGCCGTGTCATGCCCACCGGCTGCCACGTCGTGCTTCTCGCCGGTCAGGTCGATGTCGCCACCGCTCTTGGTCAGGATGAACAGCGCCAGCGCGGCAAAGGCGATGAAGCCAACGATCAACTTCCACATGCTCGGGATCTCCGAAGGTTAGTAAACCGACGGATTCTGGCCCCCGAGGCTGACGCTCAACTGAAGGCAAACACCTGTGGCGCACCGGTCGCGTCGCTGTAGCTCAGCTCGTGGGCCTGCGTCACGAAGTCGATGCGCAAGGCTGCCCAGGCCGTGCCCTGCTGCCAGCGCAGATGCAGTTCGTGGTCAGCACCGGGCTCGACGTGGAACGTGCCACCGAAGGCCGGGTGGCGGTTGCGCAGCTTGATGAGCTCGATGAGGCGGCTCACCACGGGGCGTGCGCACTCGCGGGCGATCTCGGCCTCGTCGTAGTAGTGGCGATTGATGTCGCGGCCGACCTGGCTGCGGGCCAGCAACTCCATGTCGTTGTGGCCGGCCAGCAGGCCGACGTAGTAGACCTGGGGCACGCCCGGCAGGAAGAACTGGATGGCGCGCGCCAGCAGGTAGGCCGTCTCGTCGCGCCCCATCGCATCGAAGAAAGTGCAGTTGATCTGGTACAGGTCCAGGTTGCTGGCGGCCGCGCCGGTGGCCTTGCGGCTTTGCCCCTGGCTGGCGGCATGGATGCGCTCCACCAGCTCGTCCAGCTCGGCGGGCGGCACCAGGCCGGGGTGGGCGGCGCGGTCGCTGGCGTCGGCGCCGATGTCGATGATGCCGATGCCGTCGTGGGTGTCGAGCACCGTCAGCGCATTGGTCGGGCGGATGGCGATCCAGCGCTTGAGGGCCGCCGCCGTGCGGAAGTTGAATGCGTGCAGCACCAGCGGCGGCAGCGCGAAGTCGTAGACCCAATCCACACGCGCCGCAATCTCGATCTGGCGCTGGAAGTAGGAGTGGATCTCCACCAGCACCTCGATGCCCAGTGCGCGCGCCTCGGCGGCGAACTCGCCGATGAAGTCGAAGGTCTCCGGCATCATGAAGCAGCTGTCACCGGCCTTCTTGATGGCGTAGCCGACGGCGTCCAGCCGCACCATGCGTATGCCGTTGTCGGCGAAGGTGCGCAGGATGCTGGCAAGGTAGGCGCGGCCTTGCGGGTGGTGCACGGCGATGTCGATCTGCGCCGCCGTGAACGTGGTCCAGAGGATGCGGCGCTCGCCGTTCTTCAGCGTGGCGTAGGTGAGCGGCAGGCCCGGGCGCGGGCGGTACACGGCCAGCAGTTCGCGCTCGCTGGCGCCCTGCGGGAAGACAGCGTCCAGCGTCAGGAACAGCCCGGCATAGGCCGACGCATCGCCTTTCTCGGAGTAGTCCAGGAATTGCGGCGACTCGCTGGACATGTGGTTGACGATGACGTCGCCCATCACATCCAGCTCCTCGGTCAGCGCCTTGATGTCGGCCCACTGCCCCAGGCGCGGGTCGACGCGCGTGTGGTCGATGGGGTCGAAGCCGGCATCCGCGCCGTCGATGGCGTGGAAGAACGGCAGCAGGTGCACGCCGCCGAACACGCCCGCCAGCGGTGCGCCGGGTTCGCTCAGCAGGCGCTTCAGGCGGGCCAGATCGCGGCCGTCGCGGCAGCCGCCCAGGCGGTCGACGTAGGTGATGAGCTGGACTTGGTTCTTCATGATGTTTTCTCGGTACGCACGCGCAGCACGCACACGGCGGCCAGCGCCAACAGCACGCCGGCCAGGCGGATGACGTTCTCGGGGCGGCCTCCCAGCAGGCTGTCGTAGATCAGCGGCAGCGTGACCGCCTGGATCAGCATGGGGATGACGATGAACATGTTGAAGATGCCCATGTAGACCCCGGCCCGCTCCGGCGGGATGCTGCCGGCCAGCAGCACGTAGGGGTTGCCCATGACGGAGCCCCAGGCCAGGCCGATGCCCACCATGGGCAGGAACAGCAGCCAGCCCTGGCTCTGGATGCTGGGCAGCATCCACATGCCGACGGCCGCACAGGCCAGTGCGAAGGCATGCACCCATTTCGCGCCCAAGCGCTGGGTGAAGGGCACCATCGCGAACGCAGCAACAAAGGCCACGGCGTTGTAGAAACCGCCGATCTGCCCGTTCAGCAGTGCCGCGTCGCGGAAGCCCGCGCTCTTGGCGTCATCGGTGCCGAAGACCGTGGCGGCCAGCGTGGGCACGATGTAGATCCAGTAGCACATCAACCCGTACCACTGGAACAGCGCCATCCACCACAGCTGGCGCATGGTCTTCGGCATGTGGCGCAATGCGTCCCAGATTTCCGCCAGCGCCGGCCCCATGCCGCGCGGCAGGGCACGCAGCCGGGCAAGCTCCTCGGCCGGCAGCGGCAGCTCCGGCACGCGGCGGATGGACCACCACACTGTCGTGAACGACAGCAGCGCGCCAACGATGAAGGCCAGCGTCGTGACCACCGGGATGCCGTTGGCCCCCAGCGCGTCCTTGTTCATGCCGAAGAACACGAGCAGGCTGGGTGTGAGGTAGGCCAGCGTCTGCGCCAGGCCGGTGAACGAAGCCTGCGTCAGGAAGCCGCTGGCGTGCTGCTCCTCGCGCAGCCGGTCGCTGACATAGGCGCGGTAGGGCTCCATGGTCACGTTGTTGGCCGCGTCCAGGATCCACAGCAGGCCGGCCGCGAACCACAGCGCGGGGCTGAAGGGCATGGCCAGCAGGCCGAGCGAGCACAACAGCGCGCCGATCAGGAAGTACGGCGTGCGCCGCCCCCAGCGGTGGGTGGTGCGGTCGCTCATCGCGCCGATGATGGGCTGCACCAGCAGGCCGGTGACAGGCCCGGCCAGCCACAGCAGCGGCAGGTCCTTGCCCTCGGCGCCGAGCATCTGGTAGATCGGGCTCATGTTGGCCTGCTGCAGGCCGAAGCTGAACTGGATGCCGAGGAAACCGACATTCATGTTCACGATCTGCGTGAACGACAGGTGAGGCTTGTGCATGTTCAGGCCTGTGAAGCGAGGGCGTGCAACTCGGCGCGCCAGGGGGCCAGTGCGGTGGGGTCGGCCGGCAGCGGGCCGCGCACGCCGCACACCATGGCGGCATAGCGGTTGGCCAACGCCAGCGTGGCCGTCAGGTCACGGCCCAGCGACAGGCCGGCCAGCAGCATGGCGGTGAAGCTGTCGCCGGCGCCGACGCTGTCGACGAACGCCGGCTGGGCCACGCCCTCCCCGCTCGCCAGCAGCTGGCCGTGCGCGCCGTACAGCGCGTAGCCGGCGTCACCGCGCGTCAACACCAGGCGGTGCAGCGCAAAGCGCGCCATCAGCCCGCCCAGCGTGGGCTCGAACCAAGCTTGCAGTCGGTCCAGCTCGTCCTCGTTGATCTTGACCCAGTCGGCCAACATCAGCGATTCGGCCGCCAGCGCCGGGGTGTCGGTGCCGGGGCGCAGGTTCAGGTCCAGCAGGCGGGGCCCGTCAAAGGCCTTGAGCACCGCCCGCATGGTCGCGCGCGACACGGCGTGGCGCTGCGCGAGGCTGCCGAAGTAAGCCAGCCCCGGCGCGACGGCAGCGGGCGGCGCGAGGTGGTCCCAGGCCGCGTCGGCATGGATCTCGAAACGGTGACCGCCGCCAGCCGTCTCGTGCACGCTGACACGGCCGGTGGCGCGCTGCGGGTCGCGCTGCACGTCGTCGACTGCGAGGCCGAAGCGGGCGGCACTGTCCAGCACCACGCGGCCGGCGGCGTCGTCCGCGCCGATGCGGCTGACGAAGCGCACCGGCGCGCCCAGCGCCGCCAGCGAACGCGCCACATTGAAGGGCGCACCGCCGGCCACGGGGCCATCGTGGAACTCGTCCACCAAGGCCTCGCCGAGCACGAGAAGAGGCGTGGCCTGGGCCATGGCGCTCAGAAGCTGTAGCGCAGGCTGGCCTTGACGGTGCGGCCCGTGTAGGCCCGCGCTGCACCGCGGCCGTCGTTGCTCTCGGTGTAGGCGATCTCGTTGAACAGGTTGTTCGCCGCCAGCGTGACGGTGGCCTTGGGCGTGAGGCTGTAGGTGACGAAGGCGTTCACCACCGTGTAGGCCGGCAGCGTGATGCTCAGCGGGCCGCTCGGGCCGTCGTCACGGCTCTTGCCGGTGCCGACGATGCCCAGGCCAGCGGTCAGCTCGTCGCTGAAGTTTAGCGTCGGGGTCAGCTGGTAGACCACCTTGGCCTGGCGCTTGGGCGCGCGGCCGTCGGGCTGCTTGGCGTCGGTGTAGGTCAGCCCGCCGATCAGGCCCACCAGGCCGAAGCGCGCCGAGCCTTCCAGCTCCACGCCCTTGCTGCGGTAGCTGTTGGCTTTGGCCACGATGGGCGTGGTCGTCACGTCCACGTTGACCTCGTCGGTCTTGGCGTGGAAGAACGTGGCGAACAGGCTCATGCCGTTGCCGCGCAGCTTGACGCCCGCTTCGGTCTGCTTGACCTTGTTGGTTGGGATGGTCGGGCTCTTGCCGTTGACGAGGTTGGGGTTGTTGAAGAAGGTGATGCGGTCGGCGTTGTACGCGGCGCCGTCGGAGTAGCGGGCGAAGACGGACAGGTCCTGGTTCAGCGCGTAGTTGGCGCCCAGCGAGTAGGACGTGCGGCCGAACTCGTAGTCGATCGCGTTGGGCTTGCTGAGGTCGTAGCTGACGCCGGCGTTGGACTGGTAGTACGCGCCGCTGGCCTTCTGGTTGTCGCGGCGCACGCCGATGTCCGCCGACAGCGGGCCGGCCTCGTAGTTCAGCACGACGTAGGGTGCGTTGGTCGTGTACTTGCTGTCCTGCGTGTTGCTGCAGCAGCCGCCGAAGCCGGGCGAGCCGTTGACGACGCCGGGCACGTTCAGCACTCGTGCGCCCTCACCGCTGGCCGACAGCGAGTACTGATTGAAGTTCCACGTCAGGTCCAGCTCCTGCACCGAGGTGTAGAGGCCCGCCACGGCGCTGACGCGGGCACCGCCGCCCAGCACGAAGTCGCGCGAGAACTTCAGGTCGTTGGCCATCAGGCCGGCCTTGTCCACGCGGGTGTTGAAGACCACCGCCGTGAACTTGTTGCCGGTGTAGGCCGCGCCGGCATCCGGCCCGGTCGCCAGCGTGGTGCCGGCCGGGGCGGCAGACACGTCGTCGCCCGGGAAGATGCCGATGAAGCGGCCCGAGTTGCGACTCCACGAGAACTTGTTCTGCAGGCGGAAGCCCGCGCCGGCGTCGAGGTCGAGGTCCACCCCGAAGGCATCGCTGCGCGCGGACAGGCCGTCGCGGATGTTGCTGGCGGCGCGGCTGTTGGTCTTGGTCAGCGTGTTGTCCAGCGGCCAGGCGACGTCATAGAAGGCCGCGCGGCGCGGGTCCAGCCCCGGCAGTTCCTGGATGCTGCCGTTCACGTACTTGACCGGCGTAGGCATGAAGGTGGGGCTGCGGTCGTCCAGGTGCTTGACGCTGAAGCGCACGTAGCTCTTGCCTTCCAGCTCGAAGGTCACGTTGCCGCGCACCTGGCCGCCGTTCTCGGTGCCGTCAGCGCCGCTGCGGCCGCCATCGCCCACGCGGTAGAAGCCGCCCACGTAGAAGCGCGTCTTGGGCGCCAGGCGGCCGCCGTAGCCAAAGTCGATGCGGGTCTGGTCGTAGTCCACGCCCTTGGTGAGCTGCACCATGCCGCCCGGCTCCTGGCCGGTCTTGCTGATGAAGTTGATGATGCCGCCGGGCGCGCCCGTGGCCAACAGCGCGGCCGAGCCGCCGCGCACCACTTCCAGACGCTCGAAGCCGGCGTCGGCGCGCATCCAGGTGTCGGGCGTCGCGAACGCGATGTCGCCGAACTGCAGCACGGGCAGGCCGTCTTCCTGGAACTGGATGTAGCGGGCGCCGCCGGCCGACACGGGAATGCCGCGCACGGCGACGTTGGCATTGGATTCGCCGCCGCTGGCCTCGGCACGGATGCCAGGCACGCCGCGCAGCAGGTCGGTGGAGCTGGCTGCGGTGACAGCGGCCACGCCTTCGCTCTCGATGGTCGAGACCGCGACGCTGGACTTCATCTTGGACTTGGCCGACGACGAACCCGTCACGACGACCGCGTTGAGCTTGAGGCCGTCAGCCGTTTCCGTGGCGGCCTGGGCGGCCTGCTGAGCGTGCACGCCTGCGCTGGCCAGCGCGAGTGCCACCGCGGCAGCGAGCGGCTGCACGGACGGGTTGCGGGGGGAACGCAGGGCGTTGGGTCGGATGCTGGGCATGTTGTCTCCTGGTTGTCGGCATTGGATCGCCCTCTGCGGGGCGCGGCGGACCGCGCACAGCGCGGCACGGTCAATCCGTGCCGAGATTCTGCGCTCGACACAATCGCTTTGCAAACGATTGCATCATGGTGGAAACCACTATTCAAGGAAGCATTGAAATTTGCAATCCGACGAACTACAAACGTTTGTTGCCAAGTGCGCCGCACCGAGGCACATCACCAGCCCAACGGGCGGAGTCGCTCAGGCGGCAGCGTCGGGCGCGCTCGCGCGCCGCATCAGGTAGACCGGCATGGTGCGCAGCGCGGGCCGCTCGCCGGCAAGCTGCGCCAGCAGCGCCTCCACCAAAGCCACACCCGCTTCCGCCACTGGCTGGTGCACGGTGGTCAGCGGCGGGTCGCAGTAGGCGGCCAGCGGCATGTCGTCGTAGCCCACGACGGCCACATCGGCGGGCACGCTGCGCCCGACCGCCCGCAAGGCCTGCGTGGCCAGCAGGGCCAGCACGTCACTGCAGCAGAACACCGCGTCAAAGTCGCGCCGCACCTGGCAGAACTGGCGCACGATCTCCGTGGCCACGCCAGGCTCGAACGGCGCTGCCAGCTCCAGCGCTGCGTCCACCTCCACCCCTGCCTCGCGCAAGGCCTGCGCGTAGCCCTGCCGGCGCAGCCACACCTCCGGCAGCTTGGCATCGCCAAAGAACGCGATGCGCCGACGGCCCAGCTGCAATAGATGCCGCGTCGCCAGTGTGCCGCCCAGCACGTTGTCACCGCCCACGCTGGCATACAGCTGCTGGGGCATCTCCCCGCCCCAGACCACCAGCGGCAGCTTGCGGGCCGCCATGTCGTTGAGCTGGTCATGCTGGCGCCACTGGCCGATCAGGATGACGCCGATGGCCTTGCCGGAATCCACCCAGTGCGCCGCCTGATCCAGCCGCTCGGCATCGACGCGGGACAGCAGCATGTCGTAGCCGCGGTCGGTCAGCGCATCGGCGATGGCGCCGACGATGGACAGGAAGAACGGGTCCGAGATGTGCTGGCGCGAGCGGGCGTCGTACGGCACCACCACAGCCACCGTCTTGTTCTCCTGCAAGCGCAGATTGCGCGCGCCGAAATTGATGGAGTAGTTCAGCGAGCGGGCGAGCTCAGCCACCCGCTGGCGGGTCTCGGCGTTGACGAGCTCGCTGCCGTTCAACGCACGCGACACCGTCGACACGGACACGCCCGCCAGGCGCGCAATGTCCACCATCTGCAGGCGACGCTGCTCGCCGCCCGCAGGCTCCGACGTTTCTTTGGACTTGGTCATCCCTAGAATCGTCGCAGGGCCGCCGGCAATCGACAACCGGAGCAACCCAATGAAAAAGGCCGGCGGGTGCCGGCCTTCGATCAACGTGTGCAACGCTGCACAGCGGCAGCGTCACAGCGCGTCGGGCATCAGTCCTTGGCGTAGATGTCCACGTCCTTGGTCTCGCGCACGAACAGCAGACCGATCACCAGGCTCATCAGCGCGATGACGATCGGGTACCACAGGCCGTGGTAGATGTTGCCGTTCTGCGCCACCATCGCGAACGTGATGGACGGCAGCAGACCGCCGAACCAGCCGTTGCCGATGTGGTACGGCAGGCTCATCGAGGTGTAGCGGATGCGGGTCGGGAACATCTCCACCAGCATGGCGGCGATGGGGCCGTACACCATGGTCACGTAGACCACCAGCACGAACAGGATGGCAATGACCATCGGCACGTTGGCCTTGGACAGGTCAGCCTTGGCCGGGTAGCCGGCGGCCTTCATCGCGTCGCCGAGTTCCTTCGTGAACGCGGCGATGGCCTTGGTGCTGGCTTCGTCGAACTTGTGCTCGGTCAGGCGCGTCGCGGTCGGGACGGCGATTTCCTTGTCACCCACCTTGACCGTGGTCGGCGCGCCAGGGGCGGCTTCAACGGTTTCGGAGCTGGCCGACGATTGGGCCAGTGCACGCTTGGCGATGTCGCAAGCGCTGGTGAAGTCCACCGGGCGTGCCAGCGGGCTGCCCTGGAAGGAGCAGCTGGCCATGTTCGTCGTCAGGATGACCTTCTGGGTCTCCTGGGCCTTGGCCAGGTCCGGGTTGGCGGCCTTGGTCAGCGCGTTGAACAGCGGGAAGTAGGTGACAGCCGCCAGCAGCAAGCCAGCCATGATGATGGGCTTGCGGCCGATCTTGTCCGACAGCGTGCCGAAGAGGACGAAGAACGGCGTGCCCAGGATCAGCGAGATCGCGATCCAGATGTTGGCGTTGGACGCGTCCACCTTCAGCACCGACGTCAGGAAGAACAGCGCGTAGAACTGGCCCGTGTACCAGACCACGCCCTGACCGGCAACCAGGCCGAACAGCGCCAGCAGCACGATCTTCAGGTTCTTCCACTGGCCGAAGGACTCGGACAGCGGTGCCTTGGAGGTCTTGCCCTCGGCCTTCATCTTCTGGAAGGCGGGGGACTCATTCATCGCCAGGCGGATCCAGACGCTGATGGCCAGCAGCAGGATGGAGACGATGAAGGGAATGCGCCAGCCCCAATCAGCGAAGTCCTTTTCGCCCAGCGTGGTGCGCACGCCCAGGATCACCATCAGCGACAGGAACAGGCCCAGGGTCGCCGTGGTCTGGATCCACGAGGTGTAGGCGCCGCGCTTGCCGTGCGGTGCGTGCTCGGCCACGTAGGTGGCCGCGCCGCCGTACTCACCGCCCAGCGCCAGGCCTTGCAGCAGACGCAGGATGATCAGGATCACCGGCGCCGCAGCACCGATGGTGGCGTAGGTGGGCAGCACGCCGACGATGAAGGTCGACAGGCCCATGATCAGGATGGTGACCAGGAAGGTGTACTTGCGGCCGATCATGTCGCCCAGCCGGCCGAACACCAGCGCGCCGAACGGACGCACGATGAAGCCGGCAGCGAACGCCATCAGCGAGGCGATGAACGCCGCGCTCGGATCCAGGCCCGCGAAGAACTGCTTCGCGATGATGGCCGCGAGCGAACCGTAGAGATAGAAGTCGTACCACTCGAACACCGTACCGAGGGAGGACGCGAAGATGACCTTCTTCTCCTCTTTGGTCATCGGCGCCGCGGCTGCTGCAGTTGCCATGAAAGTCTCCGTCTGTTGTCGGGGCGCTCCACAACGGAGCTTCCCTTGCGGCCGGACTATTCAGGCTGCCTCTGACCGTGTTCTGACGCCAGTCTGAATCGAGGCTGACAAACCCCGCAGCAACCCGGATGAAACATTTCTCAATGCGGGATCAGCAGGGCCTCGCGGGTAAATCCCGAGCCGCTCAATGACGCCGCGTGAGGCCCGGGCGGGGCTGCGCGGCCGACTCCCAGGCCCCGCTGCGAAACCACGGGTCGTCGTCCAGCGCGGCACGCAACATGGGCAGCGCGTCCTGGCCCCAGAACAGCCGCCCGTCCAGCTCGATGGTGGGCACGCCGAACACCCCCAGCGCCAGCGCCGCCTCGGTCTCGCTGCGCAACCGCTGCTTGACGGCCTCGCTGCCGGGGTCCTGGCCCGGGGCCAGGTGTTGCGTCAAGGCGGCCAACCGCGCCGGCTCGTTCGCATCGGCACCGCCGCCACGCCAGACATGGTGGAACAGCTGCTCCACCACCCAGCGCCCCGGCGTGTCGCCCGGCTGGCCCGCAGGCGCGGCGCAGGCCCAGGCCAGGCGCAGCAGCGGCAGCGGGTTGAACGGGTGCTGGGCGGGCGCGTCCAGCACCACGCCCTGGCGGTGCGCCAGCCAGGCCACCTGGCGGAAGGTCCAGCGCCGCTTGGCCTCGATCTCGGCCGGCCCCTTTTGGCCCAGCGCATGCAGCAGCGCCGCCAGCAGGATGGGCCGGTACACCACCTCCACGCTGTGCCCGGCCAATGCCTCGGGCAAGGCCTCGAAGCCCAGCGCCGCGTAGGGCGAGAGAGGGTCGAAATAGAACGTGAGCCGCTTCATGGGAGGTGCTCCTCGGTGAGGGTTTCAGGGCCCAGCCACAGGCCGTCGCGCTGCAAGGCCGCGCGGCGCGCTGGCAGCAGCGCCAGCACCTCGCGCTGGCGCTGCGCCGGTGCGCTGCCCCAGCCGGCGATCTCGTCGAGGCGGCGCGCGCAGCCGCGGCACCAGCCGCTGGCCTCATCCATGCGGCACAGGCGCACGCAGGGCGAAGCGGGCAGCGGCGTCACGCCTGAACAACGTCGATCACCGGCGCGCCGGTGATGCGCGCCAGCTCGTCCGGCGTCAGCTTGAACACGCCGTTCGGGTGGCCGGCAGCCGCCCAGACGATATCGAAGCGGAACAACTCGCGGTCGATGAATAGCTGCGGCGGCGCACCGCCGTCGACCGGCGCGAAACCCGCCGGCGAGACCCCGCCGATGGAGAAGCCCGTGCGCGCCTTGACGAACTCGGCATCGGCCCGCCCCAGTGCGCCGGTGTGCGACTTCAGCTTGGCCTCGTCCACGCGCTTGTCGCCCGAGGTGACGACGAGCACCGCGCCGTCGTCCGACTTGCGCCGGAACACCACGGACTTGGCAATCTGCCCCAGCGTCACGCCAAGCGCGTCAGCCGCCTCCTGCGCCGTGCGCGCGGCGACGTCCAGCCACAGCGGCGAGTGCGGGTGCTGCAGCGCTGCCAGCGCGGCGCCGACACGCTGGAAACCTTCGGGGCGGGGATCGTGATCGCTCATGCCACGATTGTGGCCGCGCTCAATCGCGATCCTTGCCTTTGCCGTGGCCGTTGCCATGGCCCTTGCCGTGCTTGCCCTTGTCATGGCCGTCGCCTGCACCACGCTCGTGCTGCGGACGCTCGTAGCGCTCCTGGTACCAGTCCTCACGCACGAAATAGACCGGCGTGCCGCAGGCGTTGTAGCGGGCGCAGTGCTTGGCCCAGTTCTTCTGGTGGCCCGGCGGGATGCGCATGTAGACGGGCTCCACATGGATGGGCCGGCGCTGCACCCAGACGGGCTCGCGCACCACCACCGGCGGCGGGCTGGCGCTGCCGATGTCGATGCGGCCGTAGAACCCGGGCTGGCCGATCTGCACCGACACGCCGATGTCGGTGGCCTGCGCCGCGCTCGCGGCCATCATCAGGCTGGCCGTGGCCAAGATGGCGATCTTCATGGGCTTGTCTCCTTGCCTCAGGGGGGTGTTGAGGGTCCGGCCGATTGCACCACGGGCGCAGCGCCGGGTCCCAGCGGCTGGAACAGCGGACTGGCCACGCGCACCGGCATCACATCCAGCCGGGCGTTCAGCACGGTGTAGTCGTCCCCACCGGCACCGCCATCGCGCCAGCCGACCAGGCCCGGCGCGCGGTGAAGCCAGAACTCGAAGCCGATGTCGGCCTGCGGCTCGTCGGGCCGCGCGTCGGCGCGGAACGCCAGCCCGCCGACGCGCGCCGCCGGGCCGTCCAGCAGTTGCACCAGCGCCTCGCGCAGGCAACCATCGCCAAGGAAGTCGAGGAAATAGCGCCCGCTGCCCAGGCGCGGCGCGAAGTGCGACTCCTGCGGCGCGATGCGTGGCTGGCAGCGCTTGCGCGAGGCCGGCGTGGTGACGCCGCTGGTCAGATCGTGGCAGTCCCCGGCCCCCAGGTAGGACAGCCGCGCACCCCGCAGGTTGAACGCCGGCAACGTGGCGTCACACGTGGCCTCGCCCATGTCCACCAGCACCGCGCCGCTGCCGCCGATCACCTCCAGCACCGAGCCGCGAACCACCACGGCCGCATCCTCGTCCACGCCCAGCCCGAGCCGGCAGCCCAGCGCCTGCAGCGCCGGCAACATGCGCCCAATACGGCCGCGCTTCAGGAAGTGCTGGTCCACCAGCAGCCCGGGCGGCAGCAGGCCCAGGCCGCGGTCGTACTCCTGACCGGCACGCCAACGCCCCCGCAGTACGGCGAGGTTGTCCATGGCGTCGCGGAACATCCACTGGCTCATCACCGCCGCGCCCGCGCTGGTGCCGGCCACCACGCCGCCGGCGGCGAACACCGCCTGCACCGCCTGCAGCATGGGCGTGGCCTGGCCCTGCGGCTGCAGGGTGTCGACGATGTACTCCTGCGCGCCGCCGGAGAAGAACACCGCGCGGCTGGCGGCCACGCGGGCGATCAGCGCGGGGTCGTGCAGGCGCGCCTGCAAGTCCACGCCCGCCAGGTGGGGCGCGACCGGAATGACCTCGGGCCGCGCACCGCAACGGGCCAACGCCGCGACGATTTGCTCGGCGATGCGCTCGGGCTCGTAGGCAGCCGTCGGAAACACGGCGATGGGCGCGCCAGGGCCGCCCGCCTCGTCGACGAGGCGCTGCCAGACAGCGTCGCTGCCGGCGCGCAGCGCGCCGCCGATGACGACGACCGTGCCGGCTTGGGAAGAGGTGTGCAAGATCAGCAAGCGGGCCCGGCACGTCAGCCGTGCGGGCACAGATTCATCAAAACGACATGGTGGCAGGGCCCGGCCCGCGCCGGCAATGGGTCAAGCCCGCAGCGGTGGCGTCGCGAACGCGTGCTACTGAGGTGGCCCGCCCGCCGGCGCCGAGGCTGGCGCTGCGGCCTTGGCCGGCCCGCTCCACCCACCGTACAGCGGCATGGGCAGGCGCACGGGGCTGATGTCCAGGTAGAGATTGGTCACCGTGAACTGCTCGCCGCCGAACTCCTCGGTGCTCCAGCCCAGCGAGTCCGAGCCCTTGTAGATGCGGAACAGGAAACCCAGCTCCGCCAGCGGGTCGTTGGTGCGCGGCAGCACATCGAAGGCCAGGCCCTTGACCTCCTTGCGCACGCTGTCGATGAGGCGGCTCATCGCGTTGGAGATGGTGGAGTCGCCCAGCATGTCCAGGTGGAACACGTCGTCCGTGTAATAGGGCTTGAAGCTGGGCGACTCGGCATCGTGCTGCTCGCCGCGCAGCTTGGGGGCCGAGGGCGTCGTCGAGCGCGCGCGCATGTGGTACCGGTCACCGTGCTCCAGGTAGGACAGCCGCGCGCCCTGCACGTTGAAGGCGCCCAGGCTGGGATCGCTGCCAGCCTCGGTCAGGTCCACGATGAGGCAGCCCCGGTCGCCGATGACCTCGATCTCGTCGCCGCGGATGATGGCCGCCGTGTTCTCGTCCACGCCCAGGCCCAGCTTGTAGCCCTTGGCCATCATCAGCGGGATCATGCGGCCGAAGCGGCCGCGCTTCAGGAAGTGCTGGTCCACGAACAGGTGCGGTCCGACGAAGCCCAGGCCGCGGTCCACCTGCTTGCCATCGGCAAAGCGGCCCTTCAGCACATTCATCACGCTGGGCGCGTCGCGGAACATGATGGTGCTCATGATGGCCGCGCCGGCCGAGGTGCCGGCCACGACGCCGCCCTTGCGGTAGACGTCCCAGATGGCCTCCAGCATGGGCGTGCTCTGGCCGCCGGGCTGCAGCACGTCGACGATGCGCTCCTGCACGCCGCCGGTGAAGAAGATGCCCTTGGCGGCCTTGACCTTGGCGATCAGCGCGGGGTCACGCACCACCTTGTTCAGGTCCACCCACAGGAACTTGGGCGCCACCGGCAGCGCCTCGGCCACGGCACCGCGGCGCTGCAGCAGATCCACCACCTGCTTGGCGCTGGCCTCGGGGTCCTCGCTGGCCGTGCCGAACACGACGAAGCGCGCCCCCTTGCCACCGGCCAGCTGCACGATGCGCTGCCAGACCTCGTCGTTGTCGGCCTTCAGCGCGCCGCCGATGGGCACCGCGTAGCCACGGATGGGAGGTTCGGTGTCGACCGGCGCCGGCAGCGGCGCCAGGGCGGACGAAGGCGCGGGAGCGGACGCCGGCGTCGCCCGGGCCGGCTGCGCCGCGCGCGGCGGCGCCGCCGTGGCGCGCTGCGTGCGCGCCGCCTGGGCCACCGTCACCGCAGCGGGCGCCTCGGCCGCTGCCTGCACGGCCGTCTGCGCGCTTGCGGCCGTCATCACCACCATTGCCCAACCCGCCGCTATCCATGCCCTCATGCGCGCAACCCTCCTTGGTCCAGGACGCGGATCATGACAGAGCCTTGTGGCAGCTCCTGTCCCCCAAAACGCCAACGCGGCCGTGGCGTGCAAGAGACGTTTGGCATCCTGGGGAGGCTGGCACTGCCGGCACCGTGCATAGACTGGACAAACACCTTGCCGAGGAGTCCACCCGATGAACGCACCCCGCCCTTCCCGCCTCGCCGCCGCCGTGGCGCTGCTGGTTCTGTCCCAGATGGCGCAGTCTCAATCGCAGCTGCAGCGCGTCGAGGTCACCGGCACCGCCATCAAGCGCATTGAGGGCGAGACGGCACTGCCGGTGCAGGTCATCACGCGGGACGAGATCGACAAGGCCGGCGTGACGACGGCGGCCGAGATCATTGCGCGGCTGAGCGCCGGTGCGAACAACCTGACCGACGGCGGCAGCGTCGCCTTCGGCGGCTTCCGCGACCAGATGGGCCTGAACGCCGCCAACCTGCGCGGCCTGGGCGTGTCGTCCACGCTGGTGCTGCTGAACGGCCGGCGCATGGCCAACTTCGCGTCGCCCGGTGACGCCGCCGGCGTGGACCTGAACAGCATCCCCGCCGCGGCCATCCAGCGCGTCGAGGTGCTGCTGGACGGCGCCTCGTCGCTCTACGGCTCGGACGCCATCGGCGGCGTCATCAACTTCATCACGCGCAAGGACTTCGCTGGCGTCGACATCAATGTGCTGGCCGGCAAGACCTCGGAAGGCGGCGGTGGCAAGCGCTCGGCGACGCTGGCCGGGGGCTTTGGCGACTACGGCCGCGACGGCTTCAACATCATGGGCGTGCTGGACGTGCAGCGCACCAGCAGCCTGAACGCCTCGCAACGCAAGTTCATCAAGGAGCTGGACATCCCCGGACGGCTGCCCGACCTGCTCTCCAGCGCCGGCTTCCCCGGCAACATCCTGCTCGACCAGAACCTGCCAGGCTCCGAGCAGCGCGACCTGCTGATCGCCGAGGGCTTCAAGGCGAACGGCAAGGACGTGATCAGCGAGTACACGATCAACCCCGCTGCAGCCACCGGCTGCAACCCGCCGGCCACGCTGTACCTGCCAGCCGGCATCGGCGGTGTGGACGGCTGCACCTTCGACTACATGCGCGACATCGAGCTGTACCCGAAGTCCAACAAGAGCAGCCTGTTCGGCCGCGGCTCGTTCAACCTGGGTGGCGGCCACCAGCTGTTTGTTGAGGCCTCGCTGGCCCGCTCCCGCACCTACTACACCGGCACGCCCAACCGCGTCAACGCCGAGATGGACGTGTCGCTGGTGCCGGCCCTCAAAGGCACCGGCATCGCCGCTTTCCCCGCCAACGACGAGCGCCGCATCATCGTCGTCCGCACCCGACTGCAGGAGGCCGGCCTGCGCACCAGCGAGCTCGTGTCGTCGACCAACCGCTATGTGCTGGGCGCCAACGGCCTGCTGGCGGGCTGGGACTACGAATGGGCGCTGAACCGCAGCACCAGCAAGGTCTCCGATCGTGACCACCAGGGCTACCTCGACGAGCAGAAGATCATGGACGGCTTTGCGGCCGGCACGCTGAACGCCTTCGGCCCTTCGTCGGCAGCCGGGCTCAAGCTGTACGAGGAGGCGCAGATCCGCGGCGAGGTGCGCCGCGCCACCGGCACGATGGACAGCCTGGACTTCCGCATGTCCCGTGGCCTGGCCCAGTTGCCCGGCGGCGAACTGGCGCTGGCCCTCGGCGGCGAACTGCGCCGTGAGAAGCAGAACTACCGCCAGTCCGACGCGCTGAAGAACGACGAGATCCTGGGCGAATCCTCGCAAGGCCCGGACACCGACTTCAGCCGCTCGCGCAAAGTCAGCGCTGCCTTCGCCGAGGTCAGCGCGCCCATCACCAAGCAGCTGGAGCTGCAGGCGGCGCTGCGCTACGAGCACTACCAAGTCAGCGGCGGCGCAGCCAGCCCCAAGCTCGGGCTGAAGTACGTGCCCAGCCCGCTGCTGCTGCTGCGCGCCTCCGTGGGCAAGGGCTTCCGCGCGCCCAGCCTGACCGACCTGTACCGGCCGCTGACGCAAGGCGAGTCCGCCACCGTGACCGACCCGCTGTGCCTGGCCGACGACCCGGACAACACCGTCACCGACTGCGCCGACCTCTGGACCACGCTGCACTACAGCAACCCCAAGCTCAAGCCCGAGAAGTCCAACCAGTTCTCGGCCGGCGTCGTGTTCGAGCCCAGCCGCGGGGTCACGCTGAACGCGGACTACTGGTACATCCAGAAGAGCAACCTGATCAGCACACTGGGGGTGGACGTCATCCTGTCCAACCCCACGAAGTACGGCGCGCTGGTGCACCGCTACTACGACACCGCCAACCTGCCGGCCGACTGCGTCGACGGCTACGACCCCGATGACTACAGCATCTGCGCCATCGACCTCATCAAGGAGAACCGGGGCAAGCAGCGCATCTCCGGGCTGGATCTGGGCATCAGCCTCAGCGGCCTGAAGACCGGCTTCGGTGAGTTCGGCCTCAAGCTCAACGGCACGCTGACGCTGAAGTCGCAGCAGCAGACCGGCAACGGCGACCCGTACGTCAGCAACCTCGGCCGCTTCGTCAACGATGGCGTCGTGCAGCGCTGGCGCCACACGGTCAGCGTGGACTGGGCGCACGGCCCGTTCTCGGCCTCGATGTCCAACAACTTCCTGTCGGGCTACGACGACCACCACATCATCGGCAAGCCCGACCGCAAGGTCGGCGCCTATTCGCTGTGGAACCTGTCGGCCGCCTGGGAGGCCACCAAGTCGCTGACCGTGCGCGCCGGCGTGCAGAACCTCTTCGACAAGGCGCCGCCGTTCTCGCAGCAGGCCTGGTTCTTCCTGAGCGGCTACGACCCGAGCTACACCGACCCGCGCGGCCGCTACGGCTACGTGAGCGCGAAGTACACGTTCCGCTGATCGCAGCGGCGTTGTTGCAGCCGCCGAAAGACTGACTTTCGGCCGGCGCGGATTCACGCGCCGGGGCAGGCTGGGCACAGTGAAGGCCTCACTTCACGGCCCTGCCCCGCAATGACAACGCGCCGCCCGATCAAGCTGTATCACCACCCCATCTCCGGCCACGCCCACCGCGCCCAGCTGGCACTGAGCCTGCTGGGCCTGCCGCACGAGCTGATCCACGTCGACCTCGCCAGCCGCGCGCACAAGACACCCGCGTTCATCGCGATGAACCCGTTCGGCCAGATCCCCGTGCTGGACGACGACGGGGTCATCGTGCCGGACAGCGGCGCCATCCTGGTCTACCTGGCCGAGCGCTACGACACCGACGGCCACTGGATTCCGCGCGACGCCGTGGGCCGCGCCCGCGTGCAGGCCTGGCTGTCGGCCGCGGCCGGCCCCATTGCCTACGGCGTGTCGGCGGCGCGGCTCATCCACGTCGTGGCCGCCCGCTTCAACCCGGACGAGGTCATCCCGCGCGCCCATGCGCTGCTGGCCGTCGTCGAGAGCGAACTGCAGCGCCGCCCCTTCCTCATCGGCGAGCGCCCCAGCTTCGCCGACGTGGCGGCCTACAGCTACATCGCCAACGCGCCGGAAGGCAATGTCGACCTGGCCGGCTATCCAGCGCTGCGCGGCTGGCTGGCCCGCATCGAGGCGCTGCCCGGCTTCGTGCCCTTTGCGCAGAGCCCCGTGGGCCTGAGGGCGGCCTGAGCCATGCCGGGCTTCCACGCCGGCGAGCGGGCCATGCACGAGCGGCTGGGCATTGGCCAGCGCATGGGCGAGATCGGCTCGCGCGTCATCCGCGACCACATGCCCGACCAGCACCGCCAGTTCTACGCGCAGCTGCCCTTCGTGCTCGTCGGCTCGGTGGACGCCGCGCTGCGCCCCTGGGCCTCGCTGCTGGTGGGCGAGCCGGGCTTCCTCGGCTCGCCGGACGCGCGGCACCTCGCCAGCACGGCCCTGCCCATGCCCGGCGACCCGCTGGCCCGCCACCTCGCGCCCGGCGCGGCACTGGGCCTGCTGGGCATCGAGCTGCCGACGCGCCGGCGCAACCGCGTCAACGGCCATGTGGCCCGTGTCGACGCCAGCGGCTGGCTGCTGGACGTGGAAGAGACGACCGGCAACTGCCCGCAGTACATCCAGCAGCGCGAGCTGCGCTGGCGCCGCGACCCGGCCGACCAGCAGCCCCGCGCCGTGCAGCCGCTGACGGCGCTGGACGCCGAGGCGCAGGCGCTGATCACGGGGGCCGACACCTTGTTCGTCGCCAGCCATGCGCATGGCCGCAGCGACGTGTCGCACCGCGGCGGCCGCGCCGGCTTCGTGCGCGTGGACGGCCCGGGCCGGCTGCTGGTGCCCGACTTCAGCGGCAACCTGTTCTTCATGACGCTGGGCAACTTCGTCAGCCACCCGCGCGCCGGCCTGCTGTTCATCGACTTCGAGCGCGGCGACCTGCTGAGCCTGACCGGCCGCGTCGAACTGGTGTTCGACGGCCCCGACGTCGAGCGGCTGGACGGCGCCGAGCGCGCCTGGCGTTTCGAGCTGGACGAGGGGCTGTGGCTGCGCGACGCGCTGCCGCTGGGGTTCGACTTCAAGAGCTGGTCGCCGCGCAGCCTGGCCACCGGCTCGTGGTCTACCGCAGCTCCGGATCAGCGCTGAAGCGTTCCGCCGCCAGCTCGATGAACGCGCGCAACTTGGGCGTCGCGTGCCGGCCCTCGTGGTGCACGAGGTGGATGGGCAGCGGCGCGGGCTCGAAGCCCTGCAACACGCGCACCAGCCGGCCGTCGCGCAGCAGCGGCGCAGCCTGGTAGCTCAGCAGCCGCGTCAGCCCCAGGCCCGCCTCGGCCGCGGTGATGGCGGCGCCCACGGTCGTCGTGCGCAGCCGCGCCGCAATGCGCTGCACCACCGGCTTGCCGCGCGGACCGGCAAAGCGCCATTCCGGCGCCGGGTTGGCGCCGGTGGAGGCGATCAGCCGGTGCCCATCCAGTTCGGCCGGCGTGGCCGGTTCGCCATGCGCCTGCAGATAGGCCGGCGATGCGACGACGACGCGCCGCACCTGGCCCACGCGTCGCGCCTGCAGCGACGAATCGGGCAACTCGCCGATGCGCACGGCCACATCCAGCCCCTCCTCGACGAGGTTGACGATGCGGTCGACGAACACGCACTGCGCGTCCACCGCCGGGTGGCGCTTCAGGTAGTCCACCAGCACCGGCGTCACGTAGTACTGGCCGAACAGCACGGGCGCCGTCAGGCTCAGCGTGCCGCGCGGCTGCAGGTTCTGCGCGCCGGCCTCGGCCTCGGCGCGGGCGATGTCGGCCAGGATGCGCCGGCACTCGGCGGCGTAGCGCTCGCCCGCCTCGGTCACGCGCACGACGCGGGTGGTGCGCGTCAGCAGCCGCTGGCCGAGGTGCTGCTCCAGGTCGGCCACGGCGCGCGTGACGACGGGCGGCGACAGCGCCAGCTGGCGCGCCGCGCTGGCGAAGCCGCCGTGGTCCACCACGGCGACGAAGATGCCCATGGCCTGCAGCCGGTCCACACGCCGCTCAGCTGACGAGTTCGCGCACCCGGTCCGGCAGCGCGATGGCCTTGTCGGTCTGCGCGTCGAACCAGAGCGTCGTCGCCCCGCCCTCGGCATAGATGACACCGGGCTCGTCAACGCGCTCCAGCGTGATCCAGGTCTCGAAGCTGGTGCGACCCGGGTCGCTGACGTAGTGCTTCGCCAGCACCTCGCCCGGGCACTTGAGCTGCCGGTAGAAGTTGCAGAACGCGTTGACGATGACCGGCCCCTGCCCGCCCGGGTTGGGCGGCGTGCCGATGCTGGTCAGCCAGTCCACGCGCGCCATCTCCAGATAGCGAAAGTACACCGTGTTGTTGACATGGCCCATCGCGTCCATGTCGCCCCAGCGCATCTGGATGCGCAACTCGAAGGTCAGCTTCTTGGCCGCCGGGACGGTGTATCTCATGGTTCGATGCCGAGTTCGGCGGCCATGCGGTGGACGAGCTGGCGCAGCGACGCGACCTCGGCGCGCAGCGCGGCGATCTCCACCTTCTGCAGCGCCACTTCCTCGTCGCGCGGCATGGCCGCGGCAACAGCCTGCTCGACGGACGCGACCGGCCCGCACAGCAGCTGCGCCCAGCGCGCCTCGCGCGCGCCCGGTGCCTTCGGCAGCTTGATGGCGAGCGGCGGCTCGCGTTCGGCCAGCTCTTCCAGGAAGCCTTCCACCGACGACACGTCGGCAAAGCGGTGCAGCCGCTCGGTGTTCTGGCGCAGCTCGGCCGCCGTCTGCGGGCCGCGCAGCATCAGCTGCGTCAGCAGCGCCATCGCGGCGCCGGGCACGCCGACGCCACGCGCGAAGTTGTGCTCGTAGCGCACGACGCGGCTGCCGCTGACCGCGTTGACCAGGCTCAGCGACTTCAGTTCTTCGACGGTGGCCAGCACCTCGGCCTCGGACACATCCATGACCGGGTCGCGTGCCGTCTTCTGGTTGCAACCCGCGGTCAGCGCGTTGGCCGACAGCGGGTAGCTGTCCGGCACGGTGGATTCCTTCTCGACAAGGACGGCGAGGACGCGGGCTTCGAGTGGGGTCAGGTCTCGCTTGAGCATCAGACACCAAATCCGTCGTCAGCCTGGATGACCGCGCCATTGATGAAATGGCTCTCGTTGGCGCACAGCATCAGCAGTGCCGTGTCCAGGTCCTGCGGCTGGCCCACGCGCTTGCGCGGCAGCAGGTCGATGAGCTTCCTGCCCTGCTCGGTGCTCCAGTGGTGGTGGTTGATCTCGGTGTCGATGTAGCCGGGGCAGATCGCATTCACGTTGATGCCGTACTTGCCCCACTCCAGCGCCATGGCGCGGGTCATGTGGATGACCGCGGCCTTGCTCATCGCGTAGACGCCGATCTGGCCCAGCACGCGCAGCCCCGCCATGGATGCCACGTTGACGATGCGCCCGCCGACGAACGAGCCCGGCGCCGCGCCGCGTGCGCGCGCCAACATGCGCTTGCCCACCTCCTGCGCGACGAAGAACGCGCCGCGCGTGTTGGTGTCCATCACGTAGTCGTAGTCGTTCTCGGTGACGTCGGTCAGGCGCTGCGTGGTGCTGACGCCGGAGTTGTTGATGAGGATGTCCAGCGTGCCCACCTCAGTCTCGGCATGCGCCACGGCGGCCTTGATGCTGGCGACGTCGGTGACGTCCAGCTGCACGACGTGGGCGTCGCCGCCGTTGCCTTCGATCTCGGCGCGCAGGTCCTTCAGCCGTTCGATGCGGCGGCCGGCCAGCACGACGCAGGCGCCCGCCTGCGACAGCGTGCGCGCGAACTGCGCGCCCAGCCCGCTGGACGCCCCGGTGACGAGGGCCACGCGGCCTTCGAGGTTGATGGAGTAACTCATGAGACTGCCTTGTGAGTGAGCTGCGGCCATCCTACCGGTCTAGAGATTGGCCACTAGAAAAGCACGATCGTTCTATTTTCAATTCCACCTCCTTAGAATCGCGCCCAATTCAAAGTCCGGAGACTCGGCATGACCTCAGAAGAAATCCTCGCCCAGTTCGGCCCGCGCGAGTCCATGGAGTACGACGTTGTCGTCGTCGGTGGCGGCCCGGCCGGCCTGGCCACCGCCATCCGCCTCAAGCAGATCAAGCCCGACGCCAACATCGTCGTGCTGGAAAAGGGCTCGGAGCCCGGCGCCCACATCCTGTCCGGCGCCGTGATGGACCCGCGCGCCATCACCGAGCTGTTCCCGAACTGGCAGGAACTCGGCGCCCCGCTGCACCAGGCCGTGACAGGCGACGACGTGCTGTTCCTCAGCGAGACCGGCAGCACCCGCACGCCCGACGCCCTGGTGCCGCGCAACTTCCACAACGACGGCTGCTACGTGATCAGCCTGTCGGACGTCGTCAAGTGGCTGGCCCAGCAGGCGGAAAGCCTGGGTATCGAGATCTTCCCCGGCTTCGCTGCGGCCGAGGTGGTCTACGACGAGCAGGGCCGCGTGAAGGGTGTGGCCACGGGCAACATGGGCATCACCAAGGAAGGTGAGCCCGGCGACAACTTCCAGCTCGGCATGGAACTGTTGGGCAAGTACACCGTCTTCGCCGAAGGCGCGCGCGGCCACCTGGGCAAGCAGCTGCTGGCCAAGTACGACTTGACCGCCGGCAAGGACACGCAGACCTTCGCCATCGGCATCAAGGAGCTGTGGGAGATCCCTTCGACCAAGGCGCAGCCCGGCAAGGTCGTGCACACGGCCGGCTGGCCGATGGAGGGCGACACCTTCGGCGGCGGCTTCCTGTACCACCTGGCCGACAACAAGGTCACGCTGGGCTTCGTCATCGGCCTGGACTACGACAACCCCTACCTGAGCCCCTTCGAGGAGATGCAGCGCTGGAAGACCCACCCGGCCATCCGCGCCCACATCGAAGGCGGCAAGCGCATCGGCTACGGCGCCCGCGCCATCAACAACGGCACGCCGCAGGCCCTGCCCAAGACCGTGTTCCCCGGCGGCTGCCTGGTCGGCTGCGATGCCGGCTACCTGAACGCCGCCCGCATCAAGGGCAGCCACGCGGCCATCAAGAGCGGCATGCTGGCCGCCGAAGCCATCGCCCCCGCGCTGGACGCGGGCCGCGCGCAGGACGAGCTGACGGCCTACCCCGAGGCCTTCGAGAAGAGCTGGTTGAACGAGGAGCTGCAGCAGACCCGCAACTTCAAGCTCTGGTTCAAGAAGGGCCAGACGGTGGGCAAGCTGATGACCGGCATCGAGCAGTGGCTGCTGCCCAAGCTGGGCGTCGCCACGCCGCCGTGGACACTGCACAACCACAAGGCCGACCACCAGGCGCTGCGCCCCGCTGCCGAGTGCCAGCCCATTGCCTATCCCAAGCCGGACGGCAAGCTGAGCTTCGACCGCCTGTCGTCGGTGTTCATCTCCAACACCAACCACGAGGAAAACCAGCCCGCCCACCTGACGCTGAAGAGCGCGACGGTGCCAGTGCAGATCAACCTCGCGAAGTTCGCCGGCCCGGAGAGCCGCTACTGCCCCGCCGGCGTGTACGAGTACGTGCCCAACGAAGGCGGCAGCGGCGAGCGCCTGCAGATCAACGCGCAGAACTGCGTGCACTGCAAGACCTGCGACATCAAGGACCCGACGCAGAACATCGTCTGGGTCACGCCCGAGGGCGGCGGCGGGCCGAACTACGCGGGGATGTAAGCATCGCAAAGGCGCCGCAGCCGGGCCGGCGGCGGCGCCTGTCGGGCGTGACGGGTCAGCGCCGCGACCTCAGGGCTCCTTGGCGCGGGCCACCACCTCGACCGGCGCACGCGCGGCAATGTGATCGCGGAAGTAGGCCTGCACGCCGGCCGCCGTGACGGCGCGCAGGCCGGCCACGTCGTCCCGCATCGCGGCCTTCATGCGCGGATCCGCCTGGATGCGCGACAGCCAGCTGACCCAGTAGAACGGGTTCTCGGGCTCTTTCAGCGCGCTCTCCAGACGGGGCTGCAGCGCGCGTTGCAGTTCGTCCGCGCTGACGGGCTGGTCGGCCAGCGCGCGCAGCTGCGCGTGCAACAAGGCGCGAACGGCGTCGAACTTTTCCGGCGGCGTCTCGATGCTGATGGTGAACCGACCCAAGCCCTGCACGTCCTGGGATGCGAGTGCCGTGGTGAGCGGCGAGTAGGTGAGGCCCATCTGAGCACGCACGGTCTCATCCAGACGGGCCCGCAGCAGCGAACTGGCAACGCGCCCTGTGTAGGCCAATGCAGGGTCTTCCCAATGATCAGGCATGGCCCAGGACCAGCCCAGCACGGCCTGGTCCGCGCGGCCACGGTGGTGCACCACATGCGGCGCACCGCCCCCCAGCACCGGCTCGACCTTCAACACGGCACGCGGCGGCCGCGGCCGCTCGTCGCCCGCCCCGAAGGTGGCCTGTACCGCAGCGATGGCGGCTTCCGCCGTCACATCACCGACGATGACGACGTCCGCCGCGCCGGCCAGCGCCGGCTTCAGCAGCGCGGGCAGATCGGCAGCCCGCGTGGCGCTCACGTCGTCGGCGCTGGGCCGAAGCCGCAGGCGCGCGTCGCGACGCTCCATGACGCGCTCGACCTCATGCGCATGAACGGCGGTGGGCTGCCGCTCCAGCGCCGCCACCTGCGAGCCGCCCTGCGCAGCAAGCTTCTCGCCGAACTCGGGGCGGAAGCCGGGATCGCGGGCATGGGCTGCCAGCACTTGCAGTTGGTCGAGCAGATCAGCCGGGCGGGTCGTGCCCGACAGCGTGAACGCATGCAAGTCCGTCCCGGCGCCGACACTGAAGCGCTTGCCACTGCGCTGCCGCCACTGCGCAATCTCGGCGGCAGAACGCTGCACGGTCCCACCCTGCGCGATGGCCAGCCCCAGCGCCCAGATGGCATGCGCATCACCGGATGCGATGCCGGCACGCCCCTGCCCCAGCAGCACCCGCACATTCACCTGGTCCTTCTGCATCGAGGTGGGCTTGACGACCAGCCGCGTGCCGTTGGCGAACTGGACGTGCGTCGTGCCGAGCTCGGCGTCCTGCGTGCGGCTCACGATGGCGCTGGGCGCACCGAAGTCCGTGTAGGGCCAGTCGGCGGCAGCCACGGCCACCCGCTCGGCGAGCGGCCGGGTCATCGCATGCACCAGTTCCTGAGTCACCTTCTCCACACCGAAGGCACCGGACTTGTCGCTGCGGAACAGCAGCGGCCGGCTGTCGCCGAAGCGGCGGCGCAGCACAGCGGTCAGTTCCTCGGGCTGCACCGCGGCCAGCAAGGGCTCGGCTTCGGTCAGTGCCTGCTGTGCGTTCAGGTGGGGCGCATGCGGGTGCACAGCGTTGACCAACCGGTCCGCAATCTCCGCATGCGGCCGCGTGGACTCCTGGGTCAGCCGGCGCTGCATCTTGCTGCGCATGCCCGGCAGCAGGCGCTGCAGGTCAT
This sequence comes from Roseateles hydrophilus, assembly GCF_026712245.1. Lineage (GTDB taxonomy): Bacteria > Pseudomonadota > Gammaproteobacteria > Burkholderiales > Burkholderiaceae_C > Pelomonas > Pelomonas hydrophilus. The sequence continues at coordinate 84,134 of NZ_JAPPUY010000006.1, read as the reverse complement.
CCTGGGTCACGCCATGCACCAGCAGTTGCCGCAGTTCGGCCACCACTGCATCCAGTGCATCGGTCCAGCGCCCCGGCTGCGCCTGCACCACCAGCTGGGCCAGCCCGGCCACGCCGTAGACGGATGCCCGCACGCCGGCCAAAGCGCCAAGCAAGGGGCTGCCCGGCTGCTGCGCGCGATCCCCCAGTCGCTGGTTGAGCGCGCTGACGGCGAGGTCCTGGACAAGGAACTCGCGCGACACCGACGGCGTGTGCGGCCGCAGGTCCACCGGCTGCAACCAGGCCAGCGTGAGCACACTCGGCGCATCCGGCGCGATGTACTCGACGACGGGCTGCGTCGGTCGGGCCACGCCCAGGTCGGGCGCATCGGCTGGTGTGTCGTTGCGCCAGTCGGCAAAGCGCTCGCGGATCTGGCGCTCCACGGCGTCGACATCGATGTTGCCGACGACGATGAGCGTGGTGTTGTCGGGCCGGTAATTGGCACGGTAGTAGCGACGCAGCCGCTCGGCCGTGGCGGCCTGGATGGTTTCGGTCAGGCCGATGGGCAGGCGCTGCAACACCCGCGTGCCTGCCAGCTGCTGCTGCAATTGCGCGATGCCGGCGCGCTGCGTCGCCCCGTCGCGCAAGCGCTCCTCGGACAGGATGACGCCCTTCTCCTGCTCGATGAGCTGCGGGGCCAGCGTCAGCCGGTCACCGATCTCGCGGAACAGCATCAGCCCCGTGTCCAGCGCAGCGGCATCCGCCTTGGGGAAGTTGAAGTGGTAGAGGGTCTGGTCCAGCCCCGTGGAGGCATTCGTGTCCGCCCCGAAGCGCAGACCCTGGCGCTCCAGCCGGCGCACGACCTCACCGTCAGGCACGTTGGCACTGCCTCGGAAGGCCATGTGCTCCAGGAAGTGGGACAGGCCGCGCTCCTCGTCGCGCTCCTGCAGCGAGCCGGAGCCGATGCGCATGCGCATGGCCACACCGTCCTTGGGCGTCTCGTTGTGCTGGATGGCGTAGCGCAGCCCGTTGGGCAGGCGCCCGAAGCGCACGGCCGGGTCGGGCGTGCGCTTCGCCAGCTCGAAGCCCCAGCGCGGGCCGTTGTCCGCCAGCCTGGTCGTCGGCACGGCGGTCACTGCATCGGTCAGGGCCTGCGGCGCCGGCAGCGCCAGCATCAGCGCGGCGGCCAGCGCCAGAGTGCGGCAGCGCAGAGGCTGCGGACGGTTGGTCTCGTTCATTCGCGTTCTCGTTCGTGCGGCCGGATGGCCAACGCACGGTAGCGCGCGGACGCCGCGGGACCTGATCACGCGCTTGAGCGATTGCCAGGCACTATTCCCCCGGCAGCCGCCGGATCAGCCCGCCAGCCGCGCCATCCACTCGGCGACCCGCCGGTCGTCCGCCGACGCCGACGCGCCCAGCGCGTCGCGGATGCGCGCACGCTCCGTGGCCGCACGGTTCTGGCTCATCTTCAGCTTCAGCTCCCAGCGCGTCACGCGAACACGAAAGCCCACGATGGCCCCCAGCAGCTTGTGCTGGTAGGCCTCGGGCAGGCCCCGCCACTGCTCGGCGTAGTCAGGCTCGAAGCGGGCGATCAGCCGCTTCAGCAGCGCGTCCTTGGCGGCGGCGCCGTCGATCAGCTCGATGTCGCCGTAAGCATGCAGCGCCGCGTAGTTCCAGGTCGGCACGTTCTGCAGGCTGTCGTAGTGGCTCGGGCTCCCATAGGCGCTCGGGCCGCTGAACACGGCGAGCAGCGAGCGCTGCTGCGACAGCCAGCCCCAGTGCGGGTTGGCACGCGCCATGTGGCCCTCCAGCACCAGGCCGTCGCCGGCAGGCACGGCCACCAGCGGCACATGGCTGCCAAAGCTCTCGCCCGCCGCATCCGGGCCGACGATGAGCGCCAGCGGGTGCTCCGCGACGAGGCGCAGCGCGTGATCGAGATCGGCCGAGGCGAAGTGCTGGGGCAGGTACACGGTATGGGGCAGTCAGAGCGATGGGCGCAGCCATCATCGCAGCGCAGCCGGCCTCCTATCATGGCAGCCATGCACACCCCCGCCCTGCTTCGCCTGCGCCCTGCCGGCGCTGCGGCCGACGAAGAGGTGGCGGTGGAAATGCCGGTGGCGCTGACGATCAACGGCATCTCGCAGGCCATCATGCTCGCCACACCGGCCGACCTCGAGGACTTCGCGCTGGGCTTCGGCATTGCCGAGGGCTGGTTCGCGTCGCGCCATGAGTTGCTGGACGTGGAGGTCAGCGCCCACCCGGAGGGCCTCGAGCTGGCGATGACCGTGACAGGCGCGTGCGAGCAGCGCCTGAAACAGCGCCGCCGCACCCTGGCGGGCCGCACCGGCTGTGGGCTGTGCGGCATCGAGAGCCTGGCGCAGCTGACTGCCGTGCACCCCGGGCCGGTCACCCCACCCGAACTGGCCAGCGACGCCCTCGCACGCGCCGCGACCGCCCTGCCGGCGGCTCAACCCCTGAACGCGCGCTGCGGCGGCCTGCATGCGGCCGCGTGGTGCCGGCCAGACGGCGAACTGGTGTTGGCCCGCGAGGACGTCGGCCGGCACAACGCGCTGGACAAGCTGTGCGGCGCCCTGGCCCGGCGCGGCGAACGCGCGCAAAACGGCTTCGTGCTGATGTCCAGTCGCGCCAGCCTCGAGCTGGTACATAAGGCCGCGATGTCGGGCATCGGGCTGCTGGCGTGCACATCGGCCCCGAGCAGCCTCGCCATCGCGACCGCGCAGCATCTGGGCCTGCAGCTGTGGGCCTTTGTGCGCGGCGACCGCGCGACGCGCTACGCCTGAGGCCAGACAGAAAACGCCGCCCGGAAAAGACAAAGCCCGTCGCGAGGACGGGCTTTGAAGTTTTGGCGGAGTCGGAGGGATTCGAACCCTCGATGCAGGTTTTGCCCACATACTCCCTTAGCAGGGGAGCACCTTCGGCCACTCGGTCACGACTCCAGCGAAGCCCTGCATTCTATATCAGGATTGCGGGCTCGCCTTGAAAAAAGTCAGGCCTCGGCGCTGTCCTGGTCCAGATCGAAGGCCTTGTGCAGCGCGCGCACGGCGAGCTCCATGTACTTCTCGTCGATGACGACGCTGGTCTTGATCTCGCTGGTGGAGATCATCTGGATGTTGATGCCCTCTTCGCTCAGCGCGCGGAACATCTTGCTGGCCACGCCCACGTGCGAACGCATGCCAATGCCGACGATGGAGACCTTGCAGATCTTGGGGTCGCCAACGACCTTGGCCGCGTTGGTGGCGGGGCCCACGGTGCCTTGCAGCAGTTCCATCGTGCGCGCGTAGTCGTTGCGGTGCACGGTGAAGGAGAAGTCGGTCTTGCCGTCGTGGGAGACGTTCTGGATGATGACGTCGATGTCGATGTTGGCCTCGGCCACGGGGCCCAGGATCTGGAAGGCGATACCGGGCTTGTCCGGCACGCCCAGCAGCGTCACCTTGGCCTCATCACGGTTGAAGGCGATGCCCGACACGACGGCTTGTTCCATTTTTTCGTCCTCTTCAAAACTGATCAGGGTGCCGGACTTGGCTTCCTCGTTGATGTCGATGTCCCACGGCGTGAAGCTGGACAGCACGCGCAGCGGAACGCGGTACTTGCCGGCGAATTCCACCGAGCGGATCTGCAGGATCTTGGAGCCCAGCGACGCCATTTCCAGCATCTCTTCGAAGCTGATGGTGTGCAGGCGGCGCGCCTCAGGGACGATACGCGGGTCGGTCGTGTAGACGCCGTCCACGTCGGTGTAGATCAGGCACTCATCGGCCTTCATGGCGGCGGCGATCGCCACGGCCGAGGTGTCGGAGCCGCCGCGGCCCAGCGTGGTGATGTTGTTGTCGGCGTCGATGCCCTGGAAGCCCGCGATGACGACCACCTTGCCTGCCGCCAGGTCGGCGCGCACGCGCTGGTCGTCGATGCTTTCGATGCGGGCCTTGGTGTAGGACGAGTCCGTCGCCACCGGCACCTGCCAGCCCGTGTAGCTGACGGCCTGCACGCCCTCAGCCTGCAACGCAATGGCCAGCAGCCCCACCGAGACCTGCTCGCCGGTGGCAGCGATCATGTCCAACTCACGGTTGACTTCGGCGCTGCTGCTCGCGGGCGACAACTCCTTGGCCAGGCCCAGCAGGCGGTTGGTCTCGCCGCTCATGGCCGAGGGCACAACCACCATCTGGTGGCCTGCACGCACCCATTTGGCGACGCGCTTGGCGACGTTGCGGATGCGATCGGTGGACCCCATCGAGGTGCCGCCGTACTTATGGACGATCAGAGCCATGTTTTTCGCGAAGGCTGAAGACGGAGCGGCCGGGACGGCACACTCGCAAACCCCCGATTTTATGCGGCTGATTCGGCCTTGCCTTCGCGCTGAGGCAAGGCGGAGTCGTCCAGCCAACGTAAAGAAAGCGCCGGCTCATCTTGGCTGGCGAAGGCACGAGCGTCCATGCCAAGCCCGGCCATCGCGACCAGTTGCTCGCCGTCGAACAGCAGCGGCCCGGCGCGCCGCCAGGGCGGCAGGCCCGCGGCCTGGCTCGCCTTCTTCAGGCTGCGTGGCACAGCACCAGGCGCCCGCTGAAACTGCTCAGCACCGCCGCGCGCACGCTGAGTCAAGCGCGCGAGCCGCGCGGGCGCGATGCCCGGCTTGCCGGCCTGCACCCACCAAGCCCCGCCCCAACCAGGCTGCGGGTGCAGCCCCGGGCGGCTCAGGTCCACCGCCGCCGGCGCCGGCGCCTGCGCAGCCGCGGGCGCCCAATAAAGGCCATCGCGGTAGGCATGCAGCGCCCCGCCCGGCGCGGGCCACGTCTGCGTCGCCCCCGGCTGCCATTCGGCCAACAGGCGCTCGACCAGGCTCGCAGGTGCCGCCATGTGCGTCGCAAGCCAAGCCCGCAACGCATTGCTGGCGCGCGCAGGTGACCGTTGCGCGAGTGCCGCCAGATCCAGCCTGTCGGCACTGGCCAAGTGCGCCAGATCCTCGGCGGCGACCTCGGCCGCCAAGGCGCCAGCCTGCTGCGCCCAGCGCGCCGCCTGGGCCAGACCCGCCTGCGCAGCCGGAAACGCCGGCCACAGCGCCTGGCGCAGTCGGTTGCGCGCGAAACGGGCGTCGTCGTTGCTGGGATCCTCGATCCAGCGCAGCCCATGCTGGACGGCATACGCATGGATCAGCGCGCGCGGCTGGTTCAGCCACGGCCGCGCCCAGCACAGACCATCACGCCACTGCGCCCGGGGCATGCCCGCGAGGCCGGCAAGACCTGCCCCCCGCATGGCCTGCAGCAGAAAGGTCTCGGCCTGGTCCTGGCGATGGTGGGCGAGCAGCAGCAGGTCACCGCCGGCCTCGACGGTCATCTCATGCAGTGCGCGGTGTCGCCCGTCGCGGGCCCAGGCCTCGATGCTGTCGCCGTCTGCTGGCGCGCCGGTCAGTCGCGTGCAGGCGAAGGCGGCGCCAAGCTCACGCGCGACCTGCTCGCAGTGCCCAACCCAGTGATCCGCCTGCGCCTGCAGGCCGTGGTGAACATGCAGCGCCAAGACACGCGCACCCGAGCGGGTGGCGGCGTGCAGCAGTGCCGTGGAGTCGAGGCCGCCACTGAAGGCGACCGCGACGAGGTCGTTGTCAGCGATTCTTGGTATCGCTGAAGCGGCCATAGGCCTGGACGCGCTCGTAACGGCGATCCAGCAGCTCGCGGGTCTTCAGGTCGCTGACCTGGCGCAGCGCATCGCTGAGCGCGCGCTTCAGGTTGGACGCCATCTGACGCGGGTCGCGGTGGGCGCCGCCCACGGGCTCGCTGATGATCTTGTCGATCAGGCCCATGGCCTTCAGGCGGTGGGCCGTGATGCCCAGGGCCTCGGCAGCGTCGGAGGCGCGCTCGCTGCTCTTCCAGAGGATGGAGGCGCAGCCTTCGGGCGAGATCACCGAGTAAGCCGAAAACTGCAGCATCAGCACCTGGTCGGCCACGCCGATGGCCAGCGCGCCGCCAGAGCCGCCTTCGCCGATGACGGTGGCGATGATGGGCACTTCCAGCTGCGCCATCTCCAGGATGTTGCGGCCGATGGCCTCGGACTGGCCGCGCTCTTCGGCACCGATGCCAGGGTAAGCGCCCATGGTGTCGATGAAGGTGAACACGGGCAGGCCGAACTTCTCGGCCAGCTTCATCAGGCGCAGTGCCTTGCGGTAACCCTCGGGGCGCGGCATGCCGAAGTTGCGCAGCGTGCGCTCCTTGGCGTCGCTGCCGCGCTGGTGGCCGATGACCATGCACGCCTGGCCGTTGAAGCGCGCCAAGCCGCCGACGATCGCCGCGTCGTCCGCGAAATGGCGGTCACCGTGCAACTCCTGGAACTCGGTGAAGACTTCCGCGCAATAGTCCAGCGTCTGCGGGCGCTGCGGGTGGCGGGCGATCTGGTAGACCTGCCAGGGCGCGACGTTGGAGTAAACCTCCTTGGTCAGCTGCTGGCTTTTCTTGGAGAGGCGGTCGATCTCCTCGGAGATGTCGACGGCCGACTCGCTCTGCACGTAGCGCAGTTCTTCGATCTTGGTCTCGAGTTCAGCGATCGGCTGCTCAAATTCCAGGAAGTGTTTTTTGCTCATCAGTAGTCCACAGGTAGCGGATCGAGGCTGCGCCAAATGTACCAAACGGCGACAGAGCGGTAGGGCGCCCAGGCGTCACCGACCTCACGTGCCTCGGCCCGGGAGACAGGCTCTCCGGAGAAGTAATTTTCGCTGATGCCCTTCAGCAGGCCGACGTCGTCAAGCGGCATCACGTTGGGGCGCATCAGGTGAAAGATGAGGAACATCTCGGCCGTCCAGCGGCCGATGCCACGGATGGCGATGAGCTCCTCGATGATGGCCTCATCGTCCATCTGCGCCCACTGGCGCACATGAACTTGGCCGGAGTTGAAGTGCTCCGCCAGGTCGCGCAGATAGTCGACCTTGCGCGCGGACAGGCCGGCACCACGCTGTGCCTCCACGTCCAGGGCCAGCACGGCGGCCGGCTGCAGCTTGGGCATCAGGGCCGACCAGCGATGCCAGACCGACTGCGCCGACTTGACGGAGATCTGCTGGCCGACGATGGAGCGCGCCAGCGTCGCGAAGGCGTCGCGCCGGCTTTGCAGCCGAGCCTCACCAAACTGCGGGATGAGCTTCTTCATGACCCGGTCACGCTTGACCAGGTGTTTGCAGGCCTCGTCCCAGTAGTCGGGCGTGACCTCGGCGGGGGTCTTGGTGGCCATCAGCTCTTGACCCAGGTCGTGCCGCCGGCAGCGTCCTTCAGCGTGATGCCCTTGGCCGACAGTTCGGCGCGGATGGCATCGGCGCCAGCGAAGTCCTTGGCGGCCTTGGCTGCGGCACGTGCGGCGATGCGCTCTTCAATCCACGCCGCGTCATCGCTGCCAGAACCGCCTTGCAGGTAGGCGCGCGGCGCCTGCTGCAACACACCCAACACACCGGCCAGCGCCTTCAACAGGCCCGCCTTCTGCGGCGAGCGGTCACGGTTGACCTCGTTGACGAGGTCGAACAACACGGCGACTGCGCCGGGCGTGCCGAAGTCCTCGTCCATCGCTGTTCTGAACGCGGCGGCGTGGGGCTCCGCCCAGTCAATCGTGACGTCGGCCGGCGGCACGGCATCCAGCGCCGTGTACAGGCGCGTCAGCGCGGTGCGGGCATCTTCCAGGTGCGCGTCACTGAAGTTGAATGGCCGACGGTAGTGGGTCCGCAGCATGAAGAAGCGCAGCGTCTCGCCGTCGAACTTCTGCAGCACGTCGCGGATGGTGAAGAAGTTGCCCAGGCTCTTGGACATCTTCTCGCCATCGACATTCAGGAAGCCGTTGTGCAACCAGTAGGTCGCAAAGCCGTAGCCTGCGCCCTCGCTCTGCGCGATCTCGTTCTCGTGGTGCGGGAACTGCAGGTCGGCGCCACCGCCATGGATGTCGAAGCTCTCGCCCAGCAGCGCGCAGCTCATGGCCGAGCACTCGATGTGCCAGCCCGGGCGGCCTTCGCCGAACGGGGCGGCCCACTTGGCGTCGGCCGGTTCCTCGGCCTTGGCGGCCTTCCAGAGCACGAAGTCCAGCGGGTCGAGCTTGCCGTCGTCCACGGCCACACGCTCGCCGGCACGCAGGTCGTCGATGCTCTTGCCACTCAGCTTGCCGTAGCCGTCGAACTTGCGCACGGCGTAGTTCACGTCGCCGCCTTCGGCGCGGTAGGCCAGACCGCGCTGCTCCAGACGCTCGATCAGCGACAGCATCTGCGGCACGTACTCTGTCGCGCGCGGCTCATGGTCGGGACGCAGCAGACCGACGGCGGCAAAGTCCTCGTGCATCGCGGCCGTCATCTCCTCGGTGAGCTGGCGGATGGTGATGCCGCGCTCGACCGCGCGCTTGATGATCTTGTCATCGATGTCCGTCACGTTGCGCACATAGGTGACCGCGTAGCCGCTGGCGCGCAGCCAGCGGTAGATGACGTCGAACGCCATGTTCATGCGCAGGTGCCCCATGTGGCACATGTCGTAGACCGTGATGCCACACACGTACATGCGCACCTGGCCAGGCACGAGCGGCTTGAAGTCTTCGAGAGTGCGGCTGAGGGAGTTGTGGACGCGCAGGGACATGAGACGGGAAACGAGGGGCGACCTCAGGAGCAAGCCACCAACAAGAAGCCCCGCACCGGGGCCGACCAGGCGGGGCTCATAGAATCCTTTCAGTATACCGGCCACCCCTTTTGGCGCCTCCGCCACAACCCTCATGCGCCTGACCCTCCACTCCCTGGTGCTGCTCGCCGCCCTGGCCGCAGCGCCCGCGCAAGCCAACGACGTGGCCGCCGCCCAGCGCCTGTGGCTGGCCGGCCAGAAGACCCAGGCCATCGAGCAGATCGAGCAAGCCCTGACGCGGACGCCGGACGACCTCCAATTGCGCTTCGCGCTCGGCGTCATGCGCATGGAACTGGGCGACAACGCCAAAGCCAAGACGCTCTTCACGCGGCTGACGCAGGACTTCCCCGACCTCGCCGACCCCTACAACAACTTGGCCGTGCTGCATGCGGCGGCCGGCGAACTGGACCAGGCCCAGGCCGCGCTGGAGCAGGCACTGCGCCTGCAGCCCGACCATGCGCAGGCGCAGGAGAATCTGGGCGACGTGCTGATGCGTCTGGCGCTACGTGCCTATCAGCGCGCGCAGAAGCTCGCTGTCGCGCCCAGCGATGCGCTGACCGGCAAGATCAGCGCCACGCTGGCGCTGACCACCTCCCACAAGACCCGCTGAACTCCCGCATGACCAAGACCGCCCTCCTCGTTGCCGCGCTGCTGGCTGCCGCCAGCGCCTCGGCCCAGACCGTCAAGCTGCAGACCAGCGAAGGCGACATCCGCATCGAGCTCAACGCCGAAAAGGCACCCAAGTCGGTCGCCAACTTCCTGCAATACGTGAAGGCCGGCCACTACAACGGCGTCATCTTCCACCGCGTCATCCCGAATTTCATGGTGCAGACCGGCGGCTACGACGCCAAGCTGAACCAGCGCCCGACCAAGCCGCCCATCCCGCTGGAAGCGGGCAACGGCCTGTCCAACCTGCGCGGCAGCATCGCCATGGCCCGCACGGGTGACCCCAACTCCGCAACGTCGCAGTTCTTCATCAACGTCGTCGACAACCCCTACCTCGACGCCGATCCGGCCAATCCGCGCAGCGGCTACGCGGTGTTCGGCCAGGTGGTCGAGGGCATGGACGTTGTCGACAAGATCCGCGCGGCCGAGACGGCCCCGCGCGGCATCCACGAAAATCTGCCCCTCAAGCCCATCTTCATCACCAAGGCTCTCGTCGAGCCTGCCAAAAAATGAGCCAAGTCAAACTCACCACCAACCACGGCGACATCCTCATCGAGCTGGACGCCGAGAAGGCGCCGCTGTCCGTCGCCAACTTCCTGCAGTACGTGCGCGCCGGCCACTATGACGGCACGGTGTTCCACCGCGTCATCAAGGGCTTCATGATCCAGGGCGGCGGCTTCGAGCCCGGCATGAAGCAAAAGCCCACCGAGGCACCCATCCAGAACGAGGCCAACAACGGCCTGAAGAACGCCCACTACACGCTGGCCATGGCGCGCACCAACGCGCCGCACTCGGCCACGGCGCAGTTCTTCATCAACACGACGAACAACGGCTTCCTGGACTTCAAGTCCGAGAGCCCGTCGGGCTGGGGCTATGCCGTGTTCGGCAAGGTCGTCGAGGGCCAGGATGTCGTCGACAAGATCGAGAAGGTCAAGACCAGCCGCTCCGGCTTCCATGACGACGTGCCGGTCGAGGCCGTGGTCATCGAGAAGGCCGTCGAGGTTTGACCCACACGCTGATGGCGCCGGCGCAATGGCAGCAGGTGGACCTGCTGTCTGACCTGCACCTGGGGCCGGACACGCCGGGCACGCTGGCTCGGCTTGAAGCGCACCTCGCCCGCACCACGGCCGATGCCGTACTGCTGCTGGGCGACATCTTCGAGGTCTGGGTGGGCGATGACGCCCGCCACGAACCCTTCGAGGCCGGCGCCGTCGCAATGCTGCGCAAGGCCTCGCAGCGGCTGGACCTGTTCTTCATGGCCGGCAACCGCGACTTTCTCGTCGGCCACGAGTTGCTGGCCGACGCCGGCATGACCGCCCTGCCCGACCCGACGGTGCTGGACGCCTTCGGCCAGCGCTGGTTGCTGGCGCATGGCGATGCGCAGTGCCTGGCCGACACCGGCTACCAGGCCTGGCGTGCGACGAGCCGCTCCACCGCCTGGCAAGCGGGCTTTCTCGCCAAACCGCTGGCCGAGCGCCAGGCCTTCGGCCGCCAGGCGCGCGAACAGAGCCGCGCCTCGCAGACCGCCCAGCTGATGGCCACCGACCTCGATGCCGACGCCTGCCGCGCGCTGCTGCGCGAGGCCGGCGCGACGACGCTGATCCACGGCCACACGCATCGCCCGGCCGAGCATGACCTGGGTGACGGCCTGCGACGGGTCGTGCTGTCGGACTGGGACTTCGAGACCACACCGCCGCGCGGCGACGCGATCCGCCTGTCCGCAGCCGGCCTGCAACGGCTGCCGCTGTGATCCTCCGGGCCATCAAGAACTGGCGCGAGCAACGTGCCGTCCAGCGCCACGCCATCCCCGACGCGCTGTGGCAACTGACGCTGCTGCGCTACCCCTTCCTGGCCCAGCGCAGTGAGGGTGACCTCACCGAGTTGCGTCGGCTGTGCAGCCTGTTCCTGGCGACCAAGGAGTTCCACGGCGTCGACGGCTTCGAGGTCACCGACGAAGTGGCCGTGGCCGTCGCGGCGCAGGCCTGCCTGCCGGTGCTGCGGCTGGGGCTCTCCTGGTACGACGGCTTCGTCGGCATCGTCATGCATGCTGGCGAGGTGGTCGCGCAGCGCAGCTTCCAGGATGAGGATGGCGTCGTCCACGAGTACGACGAGGAACTGGCCGGCGAGGCCATGGAAGGCGGGCCGCTGATGCTCGCCTGGCAGGCCATCGCCGTCAGCGATGACCCCGCGCAGTTCGGCGCGGACGCGGTCTTCAATGTCGTCATCCACGAGTTCGCCCACGTCATCGACATGCGCGACGGCGTGGCCGACGGCGTGCCGCCGCTGGACACGGCAGCGCGCGAGCGCTGGATCACCGTCATCGACGCCGAGTGGGAGAAGTTCTGCGCCCGCCTCGATGCCGGCGCGGAGACGCTCATCGACACCTACGGCGGCGAAGCGGTCGAGGAGTTCTTCGCTGTGGCCGTTGAGGCCTTCTTCGTCGCTCCGGCCGTGATGCGCACCGAGGAGCCCGCGATGTACCGCCTGCTGGCGGACTTCTTCAGGCAAGACCCAGCCGCCTGACCACAAAAAAGGACGCCGCGGCGTCCTTTCATGTCTTCAGACCTGGCTTCAGGCCGTGGCCGGCTCGGCCTTGGGCTTGCCGTCCTTGCTGGGCTTGGGCGGCGTGGGCTGGATGTCCAGCACCGTCTCGCCCTGCTCGTTCACGTCCACGCTGAGGCGGCCGCCGTCCACCAGCTTGCCGAACAGCAGCTCGTCGGCCAGCGCCCGGCGGATGGTGTCCTGGATGAGGCGCTGCATCGGCCGCGCGCCCATCAGCGGGTCGAAGCCCTTCTTGGCGAGCTGCTTGCGCAGCGCGTCGGAGAAGCTGACCTCGACCTTCTTCTCCTGCAGCTGGCTTTCCAGCTGCAGCAGGAACTTGTCGACCACGCGCAGGATGATCTCCTCGTCCAGCGGACGGAAGGACACGATGGCATCCAGCCGGTTGCGGAACTCGGGCGTGAACAGGCGCTTGATGTCGGCCATTTCATCGCCCTGCTGGCGCTGGGTGGTGAAGCCGATGGTGGCCTTGTTCATGATCTCGGCGCCCGCGTTCGTCGTCATGATGATGATGACGTTGCGGAAGTCGGCCTTGCGCCCGTTGTTGTCGGTCAGCGTGCCGTGGTCCATGACCTGCAGCAGCACGTTGAAGACGTCCGGGTGGGCCTTCTCGATCTCGTCGAGCAGCAGCACGGCATGGGGCTTCTTCGTGACGGCCTCGGTCAGCAGGCCACCCTGGTCGAAGCCAACATAGCCCGGAGGCGCGCCGATCAGGCGGCTGACGGCGTGACGCTCCATGTACTCGGACATGTCGAAGCGGATCAGCTCGATGCCCAGGATGTAGGCCAGCTGCTTGGCGACTTCGGTCTTGCCCACACCCGTCGGGCCGCTGAACAGGAAGCTGCCCACCGGCTTGTCGGGCCGTCCCAGGCCCGAGCGCGCCATCTTGATGGCGGCGGCCAGCGCGTCGACGGCCGGGTCCTGACCGAACACGACGCTCTTCAGGTCGCGGTCCAGGGTCTTGAGCTTGCTGCGGTCGTCGCTGTTGACGGACGCAGGCGGGATGCGCGCGATCTTGGCGACGATGTCTTCCACCTCGGCGCGCGTGATGGTCTTCTTCTGCTTGCTCTTGGGCAGGATGCGCTGCGCGGCCCCGGCCTCGTCGATGACGTCGATGGCCTTGTCCGGCAGGTGGCGGTCGTTGATGTACTTGGCCGACAACTCAGCCGCCGCCTGCAGTGCACCCAGCGCGTACTTGACCGAGTGGTGTTCCTCGAAGCGGCTCTTCAGGCCCTTCAGGATCTCGACCGTCTGCTCCACCGACGGCTCGGCCACGTCGACCTTCTGGAAGCGGCGGCTGAGCGCCGCGTCCTTCTCGAAGATGCCGCGGTACTCGGTGAAGGTCGTCGCGCCGATGCACTTCATCTGGCCCGACGACAGCGCCGGCTTCAGCAGGTTGCTGGCGTCCAGCGTGCCGCCCGACGCCGCACCGGCGCCGATCAGCGTGTGGATCTCGTCGATGAACAGCACGGCGTGCGGCTGCTCCTTCAGCGCCTTGAGCACGGCCTTCAGGCGCTGCTCGAAGTCACCGCGGTACTTGGTGCCCGCCAGCAGCGCGCCCATGTCCAGCGAGTAGACGATGGCGTCGGCCAGCACCTCCGGCACCTCGCCTTCGGTGATGCGCCAAGCCAGGCCCTCGGCGATGGCGGTCTTGCCCACGCCGGCCTCGCCGACCAGCAGCGGATTGTTCTTGCGGCGACGGCACAGCACCTGCACGACGCGCTCGACCTCGCTCTCGCGGCCGATCAGCGGGTCGATCTTGCCGTCCTTGGCCTGCTGGTTGAGGTTCTGCGTGAACTGCTCCAGCGGCGATGCCTTGGCACTGCCGCCCTCGCCTTCTTCACGCTCGCCTTCTTGGCCCTGCTGCTGGCCTTCCGGCGCCTTGGGCGGCTCGGGGTCGGTCTTCTTGATGCCGTGGGCGATGAAGTTGACGACGTCCAGCCGTGTCACGCCCTGCTGGTGCAGGTAATAGACGGCGTGCGAGTCCTTCTCGCCGAAGATGGCGACAAGCACGTTGGCACCGGTCACTTCCTTCTTGCCGCTGCCCGTGCTCTGCACATGCATGATGGCGCGCTGGATGACGCGCTGGAAGCCGAGCGTGGGCTGGGTGTCCACCTCGTCGGTGCCGCCCACCATGGGCGTGTTTTCCTTGATGAACTGCGTCAGGCTCTTGCGCAGGTCGTCAAGGTTGGCAGCGCACGCACGCAGCACCTCGGCGGCGCTGGGGTTGTCCAGCAGCGCGAGCAGCAGGTGCTCGACGGTGATGAATTCGTGCCGCTGCTGGCGTGCCTCGACGAACGCCATGTGCAAACTGACTTCAAGCTCTTGCGCAATCATGCGGCCTCCATAGTGCACTGCAGGGGATGGCCGGCACGCCGGGAGGCGGCCAGCACCAGCTCCACCTTGGTGGCTGCAACATCCTTGGTGAACACACCGCAGACCCCGCGACCCTCGTGGTGGATTTTGAGCATGATCTGCGTCGCCGTATCCAGGTCATGCCGGAAAAATTCCTGCAGAACCATGACTACAAACTCCATCGGGGTGAAGTCGTCGTTCAGCAGCAGCACCTGATAGAGCCGGGGCGGCTCGGTCTTCTGCGTCTGGCGCTCGACAACAACGGCCCCATCACCCTCATCCTTGCCCGGCCGTATCGGGGGCGCGGGCGGCGGCGGGGCCGACTGGTTCAGCGGTGAGAAAACGGGGAGCACAGGCATGCGGCGATTCTATCGACGGGGGTATTTCCCCGAGGATGGCTGGCAGTTGGCGCCATCCCCCGGGAATGCAAGCGTCCTGGGGTGAACCCGGCCGGGAAGGTCCCGAATTGACGCCATTTGTCGCGCTACCAGAATCCACGTCCGCCTCCCTGGGAGGTGCCTCAAAGAACGGAGACAAGATGATGGCGCTGGGCAAAGTCAAATGGTTCAACGACGCCAAGGGCTTTGGGTTCATCGAGCCGGAGGCCGGCGGCGATGACGTGTTCGCCCATTTCTCGGCCATCCAGATGGAAGGCTTTCGCACACTGAAGCAGGGCAGCCAGGTGCAGTTCGACCTGGTCCAGGGCCCCAAGGGCCAGCTGGCACAGAACATCACGCCGATGGAAGCAGCCCGCAACGGCGCGGAGCAGCTGCAGGCCTCCTGAGCCCGGCGCCAAACGCCCCCGACGGCAAGCCCCGCGGCCCGCAAGCCCGCGGGGCTTTTGCGTTGCGGCCCTGCGCGCGGCGGCTCGGCGAAGGCTGCTTGCGCGTCGACGCGAGACGGCTTGCTAGAGTTCGGGGCTTGCGCGCTGCCGCGTGGCCGCCGCGCTGCCGAGATTCGACATTCACCGGAACACCCTCATGACCGCCGAAACGCCCAAGATCGTCTACACCCTGACCGATGAAGCCCCCCGCCTGGCCACCGCCTCGCTGCTGCCGGTCGTCCAGCGCTTTGCCGCTCAGGCGGGCATCGAGGTCGTCACCAGCGACATCTCGGTGGCCGGCCGCATCCTGGGCCAGTTCCCGGAACTGCTGACCGAGGCGCAGCGCGCGCCCGACAACCTGGCTGCCCTGGGCAAGCTGACGCTCAAGCCCGAAGCCAACATCATCAAGCTGCCCAACATCAGCGCCTCGGTGGCCCAGCTCAAGGCCGCCATCAAGGAACTGCAGGACAAGGGCTACGCGATCCCCAACTTCCCCGAGAAGCCCGAGACGGACGAAGAGAAGGACATCCGCGCGCGCTACAACAAGTGCATCGGCTCGGCCGTGAACCCGGTGCTGCGTGAAGGCAACTCCGACCGCCGCGCGCCCAAGGCCGTCAAGGAATACGCCCGCAAGAACCCGCACCGCATGGACGCCTGGAGCCAGGCCTCGCGTTCGCACGTCTCGCACATGCACGACGGCGACTTCTATCACGGTGAAAAGTCGCTGACGCTGGACCGCGCCCGCAGCGTCAAGATGGAGCTGATCACCAAGAGCGGCAAGACCATCGTCCTGAAGCCCAAGGTCGACCTGCTGGACCGCGAAGTCATCGACTCCATGTTCATGAGCAAGAAGGCCCTGCTGGCGTTCTACGAGCGTGAGATCGAAGACGCGCGCAAGACCGGCGTGATGTTCTCGCTGCACGTGAAGGCCACCATGATGAAGGTGAGCCACCCCATCGTGTTCGGCCACTGCGTGAAGATCTTCTACAAGGAAGCCTTCGAGAAGCACGCCAAGCTGTTCGACGAGCTGGGCGTGAACGTCAACAACGGCATGGTGGACCTTTACACCAAGATCGCCACCCTGCCCGCCTCCAAGCAGGAAGAGATCAAGCGTGACCTGCATGCCTGCCACGAGCACCGCCCCGAGTTGGCGATGGTGGACTCGGCCAAGGGCATCACCAACTTCCACTCGCCCAACGACATCATCGTGGACGCCTCCATGCCGGCCATGATCCGCAGCGGCGGCAAGATGTACGGCGCCGATGGCCGCCTGAAGGACGTGAAGGCCGTGATGCCCGAGTCGACCTTCGCCCGCATCTATCAGGAGATGATCAACTTCTGCAAGTGGCACGGCGCCTTCGACCCCAAGACCATGGGCACGGTGCCCAACGTCGGCCTGATGGCCCAGCAGGCCGAGGAATACGGCTCGCACGACAAGACCTTCGAGATCTCGGAAGACGGCGTGGCCAACATCACCGACCTGGAAACGGGTGAGGTGCTGCTGAGCCAGGAGGTCGAGCAGGGCGACATCTGGCGCATGTGCCAGTGCAAGGACGCCGCGATCCGCGACTGGGTGAAGCTGGCCGTCAACCGCGCCCGCAACTCCGGCATGCCGGTGGTCTTCTGGCTGGACAGCTACCGCCCGCACGAGGCGCAGCTGATCCGCAAGGTCAAGATGTACCTGCACGAGCACGACACCACGGGCCTGGACATCCAGATCATGAGCCAGGTCCGCGCCATGCGTTACACGCTGGAGCGCGTGATCCGCGGCCTGGACACCATCAGCGCCACGGGCAACATCCTGCGCGACTACCTGACCGACCTGTTCCCCATCATGGAGCTGGGCACGTCGGCCAAGATGCTGTCTATCGTGCCGCTGATGGCCGGTGGCGGCATGTACGAGACGGGCGCGGGCGGCTCGGCCCCTAAGCACGTGCAGCAGCTGGTGGAAGAGAACCACCTGCGCTGGGACTCGCTGGGTGAATTCCTGGCCCTGGCCGTCAGCCTGGAAGACCTGGGCCTGAAGAACAAGAACGCCAAGGCCACCGTGCTGGCCAAGACGCTGGATGCCGCCACCGGCAAGCTGCTGGACAACGGCAAGGGCCCGAGCCCCAAGACCGGCGAACTGGACAACCGCGGCAGCCACTTCTACCTGACCCTGTACTGGGCCCAGGAACTGGCCGCGCAGACGGAAGACGCTGACCTGGCCGCGCGCTTCAAGCCGGTGGCCGAGGCGCTGACGGCCAACGAAGCCAAGATCGCCGACGAGCTGAAGGCCGTGCAGGGCAAGCCGGTGGACATCGGCGGCTACTTCCTGCCGGACGCCGCCAAGCTCGACGTGGTGATGCGCCCCAGCGCCACGTTCAACGCCGCACTGGACAAGCTGTCGGCCTGATCCGCCTGATGCGCGGGCCGGCAACGCCGGCCCTGCCCAACGCATGATGGCCTCCTCGGAGGCCATCTGCTTTTTGGCGCCCGCCCTCGGCCGCGGTCAGGGCGCGCGGCGCCGCGCGGCCATCTCAGCGCCCATGGCGGCAAGGGCCGGCCCGTCCAGGCCCGCCGCCGCGGGTGGATAGGCCAGCGACTCTTCCAGCGCCACATGGGCACGGTAGAGCGCCGCGAATGCCGACCACAGGCCCGTTGCCGGCACCCGCCCGTCTTGCGCCAGCGCCCACAGACCCGGGCGGATCGCGGCGTAGCGGGCGTCCATGTCACGGTGCTCGGCCTGCACCCGATCGGCCAGCGCATGCTGCTGCAGCGCCCGCAGCCGAGGCAGCACATGGCGCTCCTCGTCCGCATGATGCTCAGGCGCGGCGAGATCGAAGTAGCGCAGGATGTCCCGCGCGGCGTCGCGCGCCTGGACATCGGCACCGTGGGCAGCCAGATGGGCCTGCAGGCGCAGCAGCAGATCCAAGGTGCGCAGCACGCGCTCATGGCAGGCGTGCAGCATCTCGAACGGCGCGTCAAAGCCGACGGCTGGCGGGCTGTGCAAGGGGCGGGAGGCGGTGTCCATGGGCGACCAGCATGCCTGAAACATCCGGCCACGGTCGCCTGCAGGGCATGGGCCGGGCAGCAACACGACGAGTCTTGCAGCAGATCAAGGTTCGCGACGTTGCCCCGTCGCAGCATGGCGATCATGCCCAGGCCCACGCCCTCCAGCTGCTGTGCGGGACTGCGCCCCACCCTGACCCAGGGCTGGCGCGACGGCCTGCCGCTCACGCCCGCCCCCTTCCGCCAACTCGCCAGCCGCAGCGGCAGCACGCCGCTGGAGTTGATCCGCACCTGCGCCGGGCTGCTGGCCAGCGGCGCGCTGCAGCCCATCCACGCACGCTGGGGCCCGGGCCTGGTCACCGAGCGCTGGCGGGTCTTCTTCGACGCTGCGGACACGACGCTGCTGAATGCGCTTGCCGCGCTGCCCGGCTGCGTGCGCATCGAACAGGTCGTGCCGGCCGCAGACGCCCGCGCCGCGCATGGCTTATGGGCGGAGCTGGAAGCCCTGGACGCGAACGGCCTGTCGGCCCAGCTCAAACGCCTGACGGCCGCCCCCAGCGCGCAGCTGTGCGTGCAGCCGGCCCAACCCGGTGACACGCCGAGCGAAGGGCCGCGCGGTGACCCTGCCCTGGCTGCCGCGCTGGAAGCAGGGCTGGCCCTGAGCGCTCATCCGTTCGCACACTGCGCACGGCAACTCGGCCGCAGCGAGCGCAGCCTGCTGGCCAGCTTGCAGCGCTGGCAACAGCGGCAAGAGCTCCACGGCCTGGTGCTGGCGCCGCCGCCGCCGCGTCAGCCGCGGCCCGGCTGGGTCACGCACTGGTGCGAGCCACCGGTGGCGCACGAGCCGGGCTGGCCCGTGTCTACCGAATTGGTACGGGCCCGCACCGGCCCCGCCACCACGCCATGGCCTTGGGCGCTGATGGCAGTGAGCCACGGCATGGCGCCGCCGCAGGGGCTGGCGCCCGGCGGCTGCCACGTTCGCGTGCAGATCAGCGAGCCGCGGGCGCAGGCCCAGCTGTTCACGCCGCCGGGCTGAGGGGTCAGCCAGCCGCGCACCGCCTCAAGCGGGCGTGCCCAGCGGCACGCCAGGCGTGAGCAGCCGCTCCAGCAGCTGGCGCACGCTGGCGATCTGGCCGCCGAACGGCAAAGCACCGCGGCCGCGGAAGAACAGGCCCTTGGCCATGTCGCCGCGCAGCGCGGCGGCCAGGCGCTGGTCGATGCAGAACTGGCCCCAGCCCTTGAGCCCGTCGCGCAGCCCGCATTGCGCCAGGCAGTCGAAGGCCATGGTGCAGTGCTGCTTGAGCTGGGCGACGGCCTGCAGGCGCGGCTCGGCCTTCAGGTAGCGCTCCAGCCAGGGCGTGCGCACCGCGCGGGCCGGCAGGCCGGCAACGCTGGTGAACTCGATCAACTCGTCGTCGCGCGCACCGGCCAGCACCTGCTTGAAGTCGGGGTGGGCGTCGCACTCGGTGGTGGCCGCAAACGCCGTGCCCAGCTGGGCCGCATCGGCGCCCAGCGACTGCAGGTGCTGGATGTCCTCGCAGCGGCGCACGCCGCCGGCCGCGACCAGCGGCACCTGGCCCTCAACCCCGGCGTCACGGATGAGCTGGCGCACGGCCGGCAGCACCGTCTCGAACGAGAAGCGCTCGTCGTTGACGTCGGCCACGCGGGCCGCGCCAAGGTGGCCAGCCGCGTGGGCCGGGTGCTCGATGACGATGGCGCTGGGCAGGCGGCCCTTGCGCTCCCACTTCTTCCACAGCAGCGCGACGCCGCGCGCGTCGGACAGGATGGGCACCAGTGCGGTCTGCGGGTGGTCCTGCGCCAGCTCGGGCAGGTCCAGCGGCAGGCCGGCGCCCACCACCAAGGCGTCCACGCCCTGGGCCAGCGCCGTGCGCACCGAGGCCGCGTAGTCGCTGACGGCGCGCATCACGTTGACCGCCAGCAGGCCCTGCCCGCCCGCGATCTGCCGCGCGGCCTGGATCTCGCGGGCCAGCGCCTCCTGGTTGGCCTGCTGAATGGCGGCTTTCTTGGCGTCGGCGTCAGTCAGGCCCTCGCTGCGCGCCATCAGGTCAGGGTGGTGGCGCCGCAGGTCCACCGAGGCGATGGTGCCCCACGCGCCCTGCGCCGCGACGTTGCCCGCCAGCCGGTGGGCCGAGATGCCCACGCCCATGCCGCCCTGCACGATGGGCAGCAGCGAGCGACCGGCCAGTCGCAGCGGGCGCAGGCCGGCGACGGCCACGCGGTCGAACAAGGAGGAAGAGGTCATGGCAGCCTGGGTGCAGTGAGAAACCGGGCATGCTCAGGCTGCATCCCGCCGCTGTCCTTGACCTGGTGCAAGGTCGGGCGAGATGGCGGCGCGCGGCCAGCCGGCCGGCGCCGCCGGGGTCAGGCCTTGCCGTCCACCACCTCGGCGGCGGCCCGGAACGCGTCCACGGCCGCCGGGAAGCCGCAGTAGACGCTGGCGTGCAGGAAGATCTCCTGCAGCTCCTGCGGCGTGACGCCGTTGTTCAGCGCCCCGCGCACATGGGTCTTGAGCTCGTGCATGCGGCCCAGCGCCACCAGCATGGACACGGTGACGATGCTGCGCGTGCGCAGGTCCAGGCCCGGGCGTTGCCAGGTATTGCCCCAGGCGTGGCGGGTCACCAGTTCCTGCAGCGGCTCAGTGAACGGCGTGACCTTGGCGAGTGCGGCGTCAACATAGGCATCACCCAACACGGCGCGCCGGGTGGCAAGGCCTGGGCTGTCGAGATCCATGGCGGCTCCTTCAGTGGTGCCGTGCAGCATAGCGACGCGGTGCCGCAAGCCCCGGTGCGCTCGCGCCGGCTGCCCTGCCCCCACGACAGCGGCAACATGCCCGGCAAAGCACAGCTTTTTGCGATGTTCACGTTCTCGAAAAGCTGATTTCTCCGAGCGAGGGCCGCAGCGACAGTGCGGTGTTTTCGGCGGCGACGTGCCGGGCGCGTCACTGGTCACCCGCCGCCTTCGATCAACTCACCTGAAGACCCCACATGCAATCCATCGGCTCACCACTCATGTGGTCCTTGTTCGCCGCCTTCGTGCTGGTGGCCCTGCTGGTTGACTTCTTTGCGATGAGCAAACAGGGCGCCCATCGCGTCAGCACGCGCGAGGCGGCCATCTGGTCGGTCGTCTGGGTCGGCGTGTCCTTCGTGTTCATGGGCTGGATCTGGTGGCACCTCGGCGGCACCAGCACCGACGAGGCTGCGCGCGCCGTCGCGAACGCCAAGTCTCTCGAGTTCCTGACCGGCTACCTGATCGAGAAGGCGCTGGCGGTCGACAACATCTTCGTGTTCCTGATGCTGTTCACCTACTTCGCGGTGCCGGCAGAGTTCCAGAAGCGCGTGCTGATGATCGGCATCCTCGGGGCGCTGGTGCTGCGGGCGGCGATGATTCTGGTGGGGGCCTGGCTGATCGCGCAGTTCCACTGGATCCTCTACGTGTTCGGCGCATTCCTGCTCTTCACCGGCATCAAGATGTGGTGGGCCGCCGGCCAGGAACCCGACCTGGACAACAACCCGGCGCTGAAGTGGATCCGCAGCCGCTTCAAGATCTCGCCGAACTACGACGGTGAGAAGTTCTTCACCGTCAACAACGGCGTCAAGATGGCCACGCCGCTGCTCGTGGTGATCCTGCTGATCGGCATCGTCGACATCGTGTTTGCAGTCGACTCCATCCCGGCCATCTTCGCCATCACGACCGACCCCTTCATCGTGCTCACGTCCAACGTGTTCGCGATCCTCGGCCTGCGTGCGATGTACTTCCTGCTGGCCAACATGCACGAGCGCTTCCACCTGCTCAGCTACGGCCTGGCCATCGTGCTCGTGTTCATTGGCGCCAAGATGCTGCTGATCGACGTCTACAAGATCCCGGTGGCGTTCTCGCTCGGCTTCACCGCCGTCACGCTGGCCGTCACGATGGTGCTGTCCCTGCGCATTCCGCCCAAGGGCGCTGGCGGCAGTGCCTTCCCGTTCGCCAGCAAGAAGCCGGATCAGCCGGCGCGCCACCCGTGATCTGCGTGCGCACGCCGATCGCGCGATCGCATCGCCCGGCGTGAGCCGCCGTGACGCTGAAGGCGGCAACAGCGGCGCGCACGCGCTGCTGTTGCCCGACAGGCTCAGGCCATGTGGTCGATCATCACCTGCCCGAAGCCCGAGCACGACACCTGCGTCGCGCCGTCCATCAGCCGCGCGAAGTCGTAGGTGACCTTCTTGCTCTGGATGGCCAGCTCCATCGCGCTGATGATGAGGTCAGCCGCCTCGGTCCAGCCCATGTGGCGCAGCATCATCTCGGCCGACAGGATGGACGAGCCGGGGTTCACGTAGTCCTTGCCGGCGTACTTGGGCGCCGTGCCGTGCGTGGCCTCGAACACCGCGATGGAGTCGCTCATGTTGGCGCCCGGCGCAATGCCGATGCCGCCCACCTGCGCGGCCAGCGCGTCGGAGATGTAGTCGCCATTGAGGTTGAGCGTGGCGATGACGCTGTACTCGGCCGGGCGCAGGATGATCTGCTGCAGGAAGGCGTCGGCAATGACGTCCTTGACCGTGATGGTCTTGCCCGTGCGCGGGTTGGTGAGCCGGCACCACGGGCCGCCGTCGATGGGCTGGGCGCCGAACTCCTGCTGCGCCAGCGCATAGCCCCAGTCGCGGAAGGCGCCTTCCGTGAACTTCATGATGTTGCCCTTGTGCACCAGCGTGACCGAGGGCTTGTCGTGGTCGATGGCGTACTGGATGGCCTTGCGCACCAGGCGCTCCGTGCCCTCGCGCGACACCGGCTTGAGGCCCAGCGCCGAGGTCTCGGGGAAGCGCAGCTTCTTGGCGCCCAGTTCGTCGCGCAGGAAGGCGATCAGCTTCTTGGCGGCGTCGCTGCCGGCCTCGTACTCGATGCCGGCGTAGATGTCCTCCGAGTTCTCCCGGAAGATGGCCATGTTGACCTTGTGCGGCTCCTTCACCGGGCTGGGCACGCCCTTGAAGTAGCGCACCGGGCGCAGGCAGACGTAGAGGTCCAGCTCCTGGCGCAGCGTGACGTTGAGCGAGCGGATGCCGCCGCCCACCGGCGTGGTCAGCGGGCCCTTGATGGCCACCAGGCAGTCCTTGAGGGCCGCCACGGTCTCGGCCGGCAGCCAGGTGTCGGCGCCGTACAACCGCGTACTCTTCTCGCCGGCGTAGAGCTCCATCCAGTGGATCTGGCGCGCGCCGCTATAGGCCTTGGCGACGGCGGCATCCACCACCTTGAGCATGACCGGCGTGACGTCCACGCCAACGCCGTCGCCCTCGATGAAGGGAATGATGGGCTGGTCGGGGACGTTCAGCGTACCGTCGGCGTTGGCGGTGATCTTTTGCCCGCCGGCGGGCTGCTGGATGTGTGTGGACATGGCGTGGACGGGCGCAGCAAGGCGCGTCGGAAAAACGAAACCGCGCGAGTTTATGGCTGGCGTCAGCAGGCCAGCATGACGCGCTGCCACACGCCATGCGCCAGCCCCCAGCCGGCGCCGATGGCCAGCGTCAACCCGGCCAGGCGCAGCGCCAGCACATCGCCGTCAGCGCCGCGCTTGAGCAGCCGGGCGCGCCACAGCGGCCCCAGCAGCAGGCCCGGCGTGCTGGCCAGTGCGAAGCCGGCCATCGCGACGCCGCCGCTCAGCGCCGAGCCGGTGAGGCTGGCCATCAGCAGCGCGCCCTGCAGCAGCCCACAGGGCATCAGCACCCAGGCCACACCGGTCACGAGCGCATGGCGCGGCTGCGGCCGCCAGCGGATGCTGCCCAGCCAGGCCGGCATGCGGCCTCGCACCAGCAGCAGCAGCCCGAACAGCAGCAGCGCCGCCTGCAGCAGCGCCCAGGCCGGCTGCAGCAGCGTGATGCCTTGCGTGGCCTGGGCCAGCAACTGGGCCGAGGCCGCCGCCGCCGCGCCGCCGGCCGCATAGCCCAGCACGCGCCCGGCCAGCAGCTTGAACGGGCGGCGCCCGCCCGCCAGCGCGCACGGCGCGCTGCACATGGCGGCGCAATGCGGCATGCCCGCCAGCCCGAGCAGCGCGACGGACAGGATGAGGGCGGTGTCCACGGGCGTGGCTCAGATGATCTTGGAGAAGCGCTCGCGGCTCGCGTCGGCCTGCAGGTGGCGGTCGAACACGGCCGCCACGGCGCGCACGAAGTACCAGCCCAGCGGCGTGACCTGGATGGCCCCCGGCTCCAGCGACACCAGGCCCTGTGCGGCCATCGGCGCGAGGCGCGTCAGCTCGGACGCGAAGTAGCTCGGCACGTCGACGAGGTAGGACGCCGCGATGGACTCGAACTCCACGCGCCCCTGGCACATCAGCGCCATGATGACGGCGCGGCGCAGCAGGTCGTCGCGGTTCAGCGCCAGGCCACGCTGCACGGGCAGCTGCTGCTGGTTCAGCGCGTCCTCGTACTCCTCCAGCGTCTTGGCGTTCTGCGCATAGGTCGCGCCCACGCGGCTGATGGACGACACGCCCAGGCCCACGAGGTCGCAGTCCGGCTGCGTGGAGTAGCCCTGAAAGCCGCGGTGCAGCAGGCCCTGCCGCTTGGCGACGGCCAGCGGGTCGTCGGGCAGCGCGAAGTGGTCCATGCCGATGTAGTCGTAGCCCTCGCCCAGCAGTGCGCTGATGGCGCCCGACAGCATGGCCAGCTTGTCGCCGGCCGGCGGCAGCAGCTCGGCCGCGATGCGGCGCTGCGGCTTGAAGCGCTGCGGCAGGTGGGCGTAGGCGTACATCGCGATGCGGTCCGGCCGCAGCTCGGCCACCTGCGCGATGGTGCGGGCGAAGCTGGCCGGCGTCTGCAGCGGCAAGCCGTAGATCAGGTCCACGTTGGTGGACGAGAAGCCCAGCTCGCGGGCGTGTTGCATCAGCGCGGCCACCTGCGCCAGCGGCTGCACGCGATGCACGGCCTTCTGCACGGCGGTGTCGAAGTCCTGCACGCCGAAGGACAGGCGGTTGAAGCCCAGCCCGCGCAGGTGGGTCAGCCGGGTCAGGTCGACCGTGCGCGGATCCACCTCGATGGACAGCTCGGCGCCCGGCAGCAGCTTGAAGCGCTGGCGCAGCCGCGCCATCAGCTCACCCAGTTCGGCATCGGACAGGAAGGTCGGCGAGCCACCGCCCAGGTGCAGCTGCGACACCGGCGCCGGGCCGCCCAGCGCACCGGCGACGAGATCCATCTCGCGCGTCAGCGTGTCCAGGTAGGGCGCGGCACGCTCGTGGTGCTTGGTGATGATCTTGTTGCAGGCGCAGTAGTAGCAGAGCTGCTCGCAGAACGGGATGTGCACGTACACCGACAGCGGCTGGGCCGTGCCGCGCTGCCGCAGCGCCTGCAGGTGCTGCGGCCCCTGGTAGGCCTCAACAAAGCGGTCGGCGGTCGGGTAGGACGTGTAGCGCGGGCCTGAGACGTCGTGGCGGCGCAGCAGGTCGGCAAGCTCGAGTTGGGGAGGGCATTCGGTCACAGCAGCCATGCCGACACTGTGCCGATGCCGCGTTGCCCAGGCCTTGATGCATGTCAAGGCCTACGCCGGTGGCGTGGCAAAGAATGCCTGTCATGTTGACGACCCTGCCCCACCCGATGAGCGTGAACCTCAACGCCGCGCCGTCGGCCCCCGCCGCCAACGCCTCGCTCGAACCCCTCAAGGTCGCCTGCGCCAGCTGCAACCTGCGCGAGCTGTGCCTGCCGGTGGGCCTGAACTCGGGCGAGTTGCAGAAGCTCGACGGCCTGGTGGCCCAGCGCCGCACGGTGCCGCGCGGCGAGCACCTGTTCCACAACGGCGAGCGCTTCGAGGCGCTGTACGCGGTGCGCACCGGCTTCTTCAAGACCTGCGTGGGCAGCGAGGACGGGCGCGACCAGGTGACCGGCTTCCAGATGGCCGGCGAGCTGCTGGGGCTGGACGGGATCAGCAGCGACCGCCACAGCTGCGACGCCGTGGCGCTGGAGGACTCGTCCGTCTGCGTGATCCCCTACGCGCAGCTGGAAGGGCTGTCACGCGAGTTCAGTGTGCTGCAGCACCAGTTCCACAAGATCATGAGCCGCGAGATCGTGCGCGACCACGGCGTGATGCTGCTGCTGGGCAATATGCGCGCCGAGGAGCGGCTGGCCGCCTTTCTGCTGAACCTGACGCAGCGGCTGCACGCCCGCGGCTTCTCCAGCTCCAGCCTGGTGCTGCGCATGACGCGCGAAGAGATCGGCAGCTACCTGGGCCTGAAGCTGGAGACGGTGAGCCGCACCTTCTCGCGCTTCCAGGACGAGGGGCTGATGGAGGTCAAGCAGCGCCAGCTGCGCATCCTCGACCTCGCCGGTCTGCAGGCCCTGGTGAACAACAGCCCCTGCTGAGCGCAGCGCCCCAGCGCCTCGCTGGGCCATCGCGCGCCGGCGCCGCGCCACGCGGCGGACGGCCTAGGATGACGGCATGCGTCCTCACGTGCTCATCGTCGGCTGCGGCTTCGGCGGCCTGGAGGCGGCCCGCGCCCTTTGCGGCTCCCGCGGTGCCGATGTCGACATCACCGTCGTCGACAAGACCAATCACCACCTCTTCCAGCCCCTGCTCTACCAGGTGGCGACGGCCGGGCTGTCCGCGCCGTCGATCGCAGCGCCCATCCGCCAGCTGTTCCGGCGCCAGCGCAACGTGACGACGCTGCTGGGCGAAGTCATCGCCATCGACGCGCAGGCGCGCATCGCGACGCTGAAGGACGGCGCCCGGCTGCGCTGGGACCACCTCATCGTCGCTGCCGGCGCCACGCACAGCTACTTCGGGCGCGACGAATGGGCCGCCTTTGCGCCGGGCCTGAAGACGCTGGACGATGCGTTCGAGATCCGCCGTCGCGTGCTAGGGGCCTTCGAGGCGGCCGAGCGCGAGGACGACCCGGCGCGGCGCGCGGCCTGGCTGCAGTTCGTCGTCGTCGGCGCCGGGCCCACGGGCGTGGAGCTGGCCGGCACGCTGGCCGAGATCGCCCGCCACACGCTGCCCGGCGAGTTCCGCCGCATCGACCCGCGCCAGGCCCGCATCCTGCTCGTGGAAGGCGGCCCGCGCGTGCTGGCCAGCATGCCCGAGCGCCTCAGCGAGCGCGCCCGCGAGCAGCTGGCGGCGCTGGGCGTGGAGGTGCGGCTGAACACCCGCGTGACCGGCATCGATGCGCAGGGGCTGGACCTGGGCACGGCCGACGGGCCGCAGCGCCTGCCCAGCCGCTGCGTGCTGTGGGCGGCCGGTGTGGCGGCGTCGCCGCTGGGCCGGGTGCTGGCCGAGACCGCCGACTGCGCGCTGGACCGCGCCGGGCGCGTCGTCGTCGCGCCCGACCTGAGCCTGCCGGGCCACCCGCGCATCCAGGTCATCGGCGACCTGGCCGCCGCGCACAGCCATGTGCCGGGGCGCGAGCCGCGGCCGGTGCCGGGGGTGTCGCCCGGCGCCAAGCAGATGGGCCGCTGTGCGGCCGCCAACATCCGTCGGCAGCTGCGCGGCGAAGCCACGCAGGCCTTCCGCTACGCGGACTACGGCAACCTCGCCACCATCGGCCGCCACAGCGCCGTGGTGGACCTGGGCACGCCGGCCGGCGCGTTGCGCTTCTCAGGCTACTTCGCGTGGCTGTTCTGGCTGTTCGCCCACGTGTACTTCCTGATCGGCTTCCGCAACCGCTTCGTCGTGCTGCTCGACTGGGCCTGGGCCTACTGGACCTATGACCGCGGCGCGCGCGTCGTGCCCGGCGGCATGCCGGCTGCGCTCAGCGCGGCCAGCCCGGCGCGTGACGTGGCGGGCGGCGACCGTCCTCCGGCAGCGTGACCAGCAGTAGCGCGAGGCTGGCGCCGACGGCGATGACGCCCCAGAAGATCAGGAAGCTCAGCGTGTAGACGGCCTGGGGCGACAGATCCACCGGCGCCCCGCCAAACCAGCGCAGATCCTGCGGGTCGACGACGGAGAACACCAGCGCCTCCATCACCCCGGCCGCCAGAAACGACGCCCAGGCCACGGCCATCGCGAACCGCGCGACACGCGACGGCCCGGGGGCGCCCGTCACCGCCGGGCTCCGGGGGCGCCGGTGGCGGCGTGGTTGCGGCCCATCATCGCGGGCACGGGGTCACCGGCGTTGGCGCGCGGGTCGGCAGCGTCGCCGCCCTCGGCGGCGGCCGGGGCGCTGACGTGCAGTTGCAGCGGCGGGTCGGGGTGGCGGATGGCCAGCGCCAGCGTGATGAAGCTGGCCACGACCACCGCGGCCGGACCGCCGGCCACCAGCCAGACCATGGGCTGGCGCCAGGCGGATGCGGAGTTGGATGCAGACATCGGGGTCTCCCTGCCGTCAACGCGGCACGACGAAAGTGGATTTCTCGTTCACGGCCTCGGCCGCGTCGCCGAGGCGAACGACACGCCAGTGCACCGGGTGCGCGCCGGACTTCAGGCCCTGGGCGATCTCGGGCGGCAGGCGCAGGCCGACCGCCACCCACCGCGCCTCGGCCGGGCCGATGTCAACCGTGGTGGCCTGGCTCAGCACCAGCCCTGGCAGGCCGTCGGCCTCCAGGCGGTAGCGCTGCGGCGCCTCGGTGGCGTTCATGATCTGCAGGCGGTAGACGTTCTCGACCCAGCCGTCCTCCACCAGCCGCGCCAGCGAGGCGCGGTCGCGGACGATGTCGACCCGGAAGCTGTGACGCGACAACAGGCTCCACAGCAGCGCGGTGCAGATCAGCAGCAACACGCCGCCATAGATCAGCACGCGTGGGCGCAGCACGCGGCGCCAGCGCTGCGCGCCTTCCAGCCGCTGCTCCAGGCCGTTCTCGGTGTCGTAGCGCACCAGGCCGCGCGGCGTGCCCATCTTGTCCATCACACCGTTGCAGACATCCACGCAGGCGGCGCAGCCGATGCATTCGTACTGCAGGCCGTCGCGGATGTCGATGCCGGTGGGGCAGACCTGCACGCACAGGCCGCAGTCGATGCAGTCGCCCAGCGCGGCCGTGCGCTCGTCGCCCTTCTTGCGTTTGGCGTTGTTGCCGCGCGGCTCGCCGCGCACGGGGTCGTAGCTGACGATGAGCGTGTCGCGGTCGAACATCGCGCTCTGGAAGCGCGCATACGGGCACATGTACTTGCAGACCTGCTCGCGCATGTAGCCGGCATTGCCGTAGGTGGCAAAGCCGTAGAACAGCACCCAGAAGGTCTCCCACGGGCCCAGGCCCAGCGCCAGCACCTCGGCGCCCAGCGTGCGGATGGGCGTGAAGTAGCCGACGAAGGTGAAGCCGGTCCACAGGCCGATGGCGATCCACACGGCCTGCTTGCCGCTCTTGCGCCAGAGTTTGTTCAGGGACCACGGCGCCTTGTCGAGCTTGAGCCGCGCGTTGCGGTCGCCCTCGAACCAACGCTCCACCTTCATGAAGATCTCGGTGTAGACGGTCTGCGGGCAGGCGTAGCCGCACCACAGCCGGCCGGCCACCGCGGTGAACAGGAACAGCGCGTAGGCCGAGATCATCAGCAGGGCCGTGAGGTACACGAAGTCCTGCGGATAGAGCACCAGCGCGAAGACGTAGAAACGCCGCGCCTCCAGGTCGAAGAGCACCGCGGGCCGGTCACCCCAGCCCAGCCAGGGCAGACCGTAGAAGACCAGCTGCGTCAGCGCGACGATGGCCCAGCGCCAGCGCGCGTAGAAGCCATCCACCGAACGCGGCTGGATCTTGTCCTCCGACCGGTAGAGCCGGATGACCTGGGTGGCGTCGCCCGGGCCGGGCGCGGCGGGAGAGCTCATGGGATCAGCGGGCGGCAGCAACGTCCTGCGACTGCGACAGGCTCCAGACGTAGGCCGCCAGCACGCGGATCTGCTCCGGCGTCAGGCGCTCGCCGTGGGCGGGCATGACGTTGTGCTTGCCACTGTTGACCATCGCAACGATGGCGGCCTCACCCCAGCCATGCAGCCACACCTTGTCGGACAGGTTGGGTGCGCCCAGCGCCGGGTTGCCCTTGCCGCCCACGCCGTGGCAGGCCGCGCAGGCCGTGAACTTGGGCTTGCCCAGCTGCGCATACAGCGGGTTGTGGGCGCTGCCGGACAGCGACATTACGTAGTGCGCGACGTTGCGCACGTCTTCGCTGGTGCCCACCGCGGCGGCCATGGGCGGCATCATGCCGTTGCGGCCTTGCGCGATGGTCTGGGTGATGGCGTCGAACTCGCCGCCCCACAGCCAGTCGCGGTCGGTCAGGTTGGGGAAGCCCTTGCTGCCCTTGGCGTCGGCGCCGTGGCACTGCGCGCAGTTGTTGGCAAACAGGCGCTCGCCGATGCCGTGGGCCTGCGGGTCCTTGGCCAGCTGCTCGGGCGTCTTGTCGGCAAACGCGGCGTAGACCGGCGCCATCGTGGCGCGCGACTGGGCCGTGTCGGCGGCATGCTCGCCCAGGCTGGTCCAGCCCAGCTTGCCGGCTTCGCTGCCCAGGCCCGGGTAGAGCGCCAGGTAGATGCCGGCGAAGATGATGGTCAGCACGAACAGGCCCATCCACCACATGGGCAGCGGGTTGTTCAGTTCGCGCAGGTCCTCATCCCACACGTGGCCGGTGGTGTTGTCGGACGCCATCACCTGCCGGCGGCTGGCGATGATGAGCAGCACCACGCAGGCGATCAGGCCGCCCACGGTGGCGGCGGCGATGAAGATCGACCAGCCGCTGCTGAAGAAATCGCTCATTGCTCCCCTCCTTCAAACGGCAGACGGGATGCAGCATCGAAGCGGCCGCGCCAGGCCCAGACCACGATGCCGATGAAGACGGCCAGCGACACCAGGGTCACGGCCACGCGGAGTTCGTTGATGCCCATGGTCGGGCTCCTTCACTTCTTGGCGGTGCCGAGCACCTGCAGATAGGCCACCAGCGCGTCCAGTTCGGTCTTGCCGGTCACGTCCTGTGACGAGGCCTGCACCTCGGCATCGGTGTAAGGCACGCCCAGCAGCTTCATCGCCGACAGGCGCGCCGGCATGCCGGCGGCATCCACCGGGGCCGTGGCCAGCCACGGGTAGGCGGGCATGTTGGACTCGGGCACCAGGTCACGCGGGTTGATCAGGTGGATGCGGTGCCAGTCGTCGCTGTACTTGCCGCCCACGCGATGCAGGTCGGGGCCGGTGCGCTTGCTGCCCCACTGGAAGGGGTGATCCCAGACGAACTCGCCCGCGGTGGAGTAATGGCCATAACGCAGCGTTTCGGCGGCGAGCGGGCGGATCATCTGCGAGTGGCAGTTGTAGCAGCCCTCGCGCAGATAGACGTCGCGCCCGGCCAGCTGCAGCGCCGTGTAGGGCTTGAGGCCCTCGGCCGGCTGGGTGGTGGAACGCTGGAAGAACAGCGGCACGATCTCGACGACGCCGCCGACCAGCACGGTCAGCAGCACCAGCACGATCATCAGCAGGTTGCTGGTTTCGATGCGCTGGTGGCCGGTGACAGCTTGTGGGTGATTGCTCATAGGGATTCCTTCAGGCGTGGGCCAGTTGGACGCTGGGGATGCGCACCGGCTGCGGACGACCGGCCTGCGCGGTCTTGATGACGTTCCAGCCCATCAACACCATGCCCGCGAGGTACATCAGCCCGCCGACAAGGCGGATCACGTAGAACGGCCAGGTGGCCTTGACGCTCTCGACGAAGGTGTAGACCAGCGTGCCGTCGGGGTTGACCGCGCGCCACATCAGGCCCTGCATGACGCCGGCAATCCACATCGCGGCGATGTAGAGCACGATGCCCAGCGTCGCGATCCAGAAGTGCAGCTCGATGGCGCTCTTGGAGTACATCTGCGTGCGGCCGTACATGCGCGGGATCAGGTGGTACAGGCAGCCCATGGAGATCAGGCCCACCCAGCCCAGCGCACCGCTGTGCACGTGGCCCACCGTCCAGTCGGTGTAGTGCGACAGCGCATTGACCGTCTTGATGGACATCATCGGGCCCTCGAAGGTGGACATGCCGTAGAACGACAGCGCCACGATGAGGAACTTCAGGATGGGGTCGTCACGCAGCTTGTGCCAGGCGCCCGACAGCGTCATGACGCCGTTGATCATGCCGCCCCAGCTGGGCGCCAGCAGCACCAGGCTGAAGATCATGCCCACGCTCTGCGCCCAGTCGGGCAGCGCGGTGTAGTGCAGGTGGTGCGGGCCTGCCCACATGTAGGTGAAGATCAGCGCCCAGAAGTGGACGATGGACAGCCGGTAGCTGTAGACCGGGCGCTCGGCCTGCTTGGGGATGTAGTAATACATCATCCCCAGGAAGCCGGCGGTCAGGAAGAAGCCGACCGCGTTATGGCCGTACCACCACTGCACCATCGCGTCCTGCACACCGGCGTAGGCCGAGTAGCTCTTGGTCAGGCTCACCGGGATGGCAGCGCTGTTGACGATGTGCAGCAGCGCCACGGCCAGGATGAAGGCGCCGAAGAACCAGTTGGCCACGTAGATGTGGCGAATCTTGCGGGTGCCGACCGTGCCGAAGAAGACGACCGCGTAGGCCACCCAGGTGACGGCGATCAGCAGGTCGATGGGCCACTCCAGCTCGGCGTACTCCTTGCCACTGGTGAAGCCCAGCGGCAGCGAGATGGCTGCCAGCAGGATGACGAGCTGCCAGGCCCAGAACGTGAACCAAGCCAGCTTGGGCAGGAACAGCGCCACCTGGCCGGTGCGCTGAACCACGTGGTAAGACGTGGCGAACAGCGTGCAGCCGCCGAACGCGAAGATCACTGCATTGGTGTGCAGCGGCCGCAGCCGCCCGTAGCTCAGCCACGGAATGCCGAAGTTCAACTCCGGCCAGGCCAGCTGCGCGGCGATGAACACGCCGACCGCCATGCCCACCACGCCCCACAGCACGGCCGCCAGCGCAAACGCGCGTACCGGACCGTCCTCATATGTCGTCCCGGGTGCTGCCGGGACCTTGTCGTTCGCCATCGCGACTCCTTCAGTCTGATGCGAACCATTCTTCGCGGACGGCCGGCTAGGTGCCTTGATCCTCATCAAGCAGGATGCGTTCGGCCTCGTGTTCGAAGCCGTCGAGTTGCCCGCTGTGCACAGCCCAGCCGAACACAGCCACGATGAGCAGCACCAGCACGACCGAGAAGGGGATGAGCAGGTAGAGGATGTCCATGTCAGCGGGCCAGCCGTTGCGCGTTGAGCACGACCAGCAGGGAACTGGCCGCCATGCCGATGCCGGCCGCCAGCGGCGGCAGCAGGCCGGCGAGCGCCAGTGGCACACAGGCCAGGTTGTAGAGGGCCGACCAGGCCAGGTTCTGGCGCAGCA
Organism: Roseateles hydrophilus; assembly: GCF_026712245.1. Lineage (GTDB taxonomy): Bacteria > Pseudomonadota > Gammaproteobacteria > Burkholderiales > Burkholderiaceae_C > Pelomonas > Pelomonas hydrophilus. Next base: position 50,907 of record NZ_JAPPUY010000006.1, on the reverse strand, counting down.
CGCGGCGCGTGCGCCGTGCCAGCGCCAGTGCCTGCGGCAGCGCCGCGAGGCGGTTGGACACCAGCAGCGCGTCCGCCGCGCTGCGCGCGAGCATGGCGCCCTGCCCCATCGCGATGCGCACGTCGGCCGCGGCCAGCACCGGCGCGTCGTTGATGCCGTCGCCCACCATCAGCACGCGCTCGCCATCGGCCTGCCAGCCACGCACCGCGGCCAGCTTGGACGCGGGCGTCGCGCCGGCCGCCCAGTCGGCGATACCCAGCGCGTCGGCCATGCGCGCGACCGCGGCCGGCTGATCGCCAGACAGCAGCCGCACCCGCTGGCCCTGGGCCTGCAAGGCCGCCACGGCCTCGGCGGCATCGGCGCGTGTCACCTCGGCCAGGTCCAGCCACAGCAGGCAGGCCTCGCCGTCGGGGCCGAACGCGAGGCGGGCCTCGGGGTCAGGGCTTGCGCTGACCCAGCCCGGCGCGCCCAGCCGCCACAGCCGCCCGGTTGCGTCGCGCGCCTCCACGCCACGGCCAGCCACCTCGCGCACGTCGTGCCAGCTACCCGCCGACGCGCCGTCAGCAATGGCCTGCGCGTGCGGATGGCGCGACAGCGCGGCCAAGCTGCGCGCCACCGGCAGCAGCGCATCGGCATCGGCGCCACGCGCCCAGTGGCGACGCAACAGCAGGCGGTCCTCGCTGAGCGTGCCGGTCTTGTCGAACACGACGGTGCCGACCTCGCACAGCCGCTCCAGTGCCGACAGGTCGGCCAACAGCAGGCCACGCCGCGCCAGCGCGCCGCTGGCCGTCAGCCACGCCGCCGGCGCAGCCAGCGTCAGTGCGCAGGGGCAGGTGACGATGAGCACCGCCACCGCCACCGCGACGGCCCGCGAGGGCTCTATCCACCACCACGCCAGACCGGCCCCCAGCGCCAGCAGCAGCACCACGGCGGTGAAGCCGGCCGCCACGCGGTCGAGCACGCCACCGGCCAGCGGGCGCTGGCTCTGGGCCTGCTGCATGAGCCGCACGATGCCCTGGGCCGTCGTGTCGGCGCCCACGCGCTGCACGGCCACCACCAGCGACCCGTCCAGGTTGATGCTGCCGGCCACCACCGCATCGCCCGGCGCCTTGGGCACGGGGGCCGACTCGCCAGTGAGCAGCGCCTCGTTGACCAGGCCCTGACCGGCCAGCACCTGGCCGTCCGCCGCGAAGGCCTCGCCCGCCGCGACGCGGATGCGGTCGCCCACGCGCAGCGCCTCGGGCGGCACGCGCTCACTGCGGCCATCGTCCAGCAGGCGCTCGGCCGCACCGGGCAGCGCGCCCGCCACAGCCTCCAGCGCCTCAGCGGCCCGGTGCCGGGCGCCGAGCTCGAACCAGCGCGCCAGCAGCAGCAGCGCGACGAACATGGTCAGCGAATCGAAGTAGACCTCGTGGCCGAGCAGGCCGGCCGGGTCGAACAGCGCGCCGGTGCTGGCAACGAAGGTGACCGCGATGCCGAGCGCCACCGGCACGTCCATGCCCAGGCGGCGCGCCCGCAGCTGCTGCCAGGCACCACGGAAAAACGGCCCGGCGGCAAACGCCATCACTGGCAGCGTCAACACCCAGCTGCCCCAGCGCAGCAGGCGGTCCAGGTCGGCGGACAGCTCGCCCGCCTCAGCCACATAGGCCGGCGTGGCCAGCATCATGACCTGCATCATCAGGAAGCCGGCGACGAACAGCCGCCACAGGGCCTGGCGCCGCTCGCGGCGCCGCAACTCGCGTGCCGGGGCGGCGACGTCGGGCGTGACCTCGTAGCCGATGGCGCGCAGCGCCGCCAGCACGTCGGCCAGCGCCAGCTGGGCCGGCCGCCAGCGCAGCGCCAGCCGGGCCGAGGCGGGGTTGACGCTGGCCTGCGCAACACCCGGCAGCTTCAGCAACGCCGCCTCGATCAGCCCCGAGCAGGCCGCACAGTGCATGCCGGCCACCTGGAACTGCGACAGCGCTGCGCCACCGGCGCCGTCGGGCCAGGTGGTGAAGGGGGCAAGGGCTTGCGCGTCGGCTTGCGCCGCCTGCAGGCCTGGGGGGGGCACGCTCACGCTGCAGATGCTCGCCGCACCGCGCGGTACAGGCCATGATTTGCGTCAAGCCCGGCGCAATCTCCGCGCAAGGTGGGAATGCGTCTTGCATGACGCAGGCTCTCCTTCATCCGCCCAGGAGGCATGCCATGTCGGACCTGTCAGACCCCATCGGCGCTGCGGCCACGCAGTTCTCCCATGTGAAGCCAGGCGACACGCCCTGGCGCAGCGACGGACTGAGGGACTTCTTCCTCTACCGTGACCTGGGCGTCGCCGCGGCCACCCACGGCCGCGTCATCGCGCACCTGGTGAAGGCGAACCAGGCCCCGGAAAAGGGCACGGGCTGGCACCGCCATGAGGCGGATTTCCAGATCGTGCTGATGACCAAGGGCTGGGCCAAGTTCATGTACGAGGACCAGGTCACGTTGGTGGAAGCCGGCGACTGCGTGCACCAGCGGCCGGGCATCGTGCACTACCTATTCGATTACTCACCGGACATGGAGTACCTGGAGATCGTGTCGCCCGCCGCCTTCGGCACGGTGGACGCGCCGGCAGCTACCGAGCACGTGCCGCCGCCCACGCCCTGGGCCTAGACGCCGATCGGGCCGCTAGAAGTCCATGTCCAGCAGCTCGATCTCCTCGGGCTCCAGCTTGGCATCAGCCGTCCAGGCCTGCATCTCCGGCATCGCCAGGACCGTGTCGCAATAGGCTGCGCAGGCAGGCGGCAGCGGCACGTCGTAGGTCATGAAGCGGGTGGCCACCGGCGCGAAGAACGCATCGGCCGCGCCGCGCTTGGCGCCAAACAGATAGGGCCCGCCGTAGGTGGACAGGCAATCGCTCCAGATGTCGACGATGCGCTCGATGTCCGGCTTGGCGCCGGCCCAGATCTTGTGCTTGGGGAAGTGCCCCTTCAGGTTCATCGGCAGTGCCGAGCGCAGGTTGGCAAAGCCGGAGTTCATCTCGCCGCAGATGGCCCGCGCATGCGCCCGCGCGACGCGATCCGCGGGCCACAGGCCGGCCTTGGGGAAGCTCTCGTTCAGGTACTCAGCGATGGCCATGTTGTTCCACACCGTGACGCCGTCATGGCGCAGGCAGGGCACGCGGATGGACGGTGCCAGCAACAGCAGTTCCTTGCGCGCATCCTCGTCGTCGGGCGAGACCATGACCTCCTCGAAGGCCAGCCCGGCAAAGCGTGTCAGCAGCCAGCCGCGCAGCGACCAGGACGAGTAGTTCTTGCTGCTCAGCGTGAGCGTGGCAGTGGCGGGCGCAGGCCGGGCGCTTGTGCGTGCCGGGGTCTTGGCCGGCTTGCGGGTCGGCGTGGCAACGGGCATGGGGCGTCTCCTGTCGGTCATGCACCCGTTCGACGCAAGCGCCGTGCCATGTTGGCGCGCTCCTTGCGTTGACCACGCAGGAGACCCCACGGAGCGCGCCATGTACACCGCCTACCAAGCCCAAACCGACCTGCTGTGGCCGCTGCGCGAGGCCACACGGCTGTCGCTGCCGCTGCTGCAGGACCCGCATGTCGTCGCCCACCACTGGTGGGCCAGGCCGGCGGCCGCCGCAGGCCAGGTGTTCGAGCTGGCGCAGGTCACGCATGTCCGGCCGGACTGGCGCATCGACGAGATCACCAGCGGCGGCGAGCGCTGGCCGGTGGTCGAGGAGGTGGCGCTGACGACGCCGTTCGCGACGCTGCGGCGCTTCGCCAAGACCGGCGCGCCAGCCCAACCCAAGGTGCTGGTGGTCGCACCGATGTCCGGCCACTTCGCGACGCTGCTGCGCGAGACGGTGCGCACGCTGCTGCAGGACCACGACGTCTACATCACCGACTGGCTCAACGTGCGCGATGTGCCGCTGGCCGCCGGCCGTTTCGGGCTGGACGAGTACACCCAGCACTTGATCGACTTTCTGGCCCACCTGGGCCCGAACTCGAACGTCGTCGCCGTCTGCCAGCCCTGCGTCAGCGCGCTGTGTGCCGTCGCGCTGATGGCCGAGGACGAGCACCCCGCCACGCCGGCCAGCCTGACGCTGATGGCCGGCCCCATCGACTGCCGCGTAAGCCCCACGGCCGTGAACGCACTGGCCACGAGCAAGCCCATAGCCTGGTTCAGGAAGAACCTCATCAGCGTCGTGCCGTGGCAGCACGCCGGCGCCGGACGACGCGTCTACCCGGGCTTCGTGCAGCTGTCAGCCTTCATGAGCATGAACAAGGACCGGCACGCCAATGCGTTCAAGGAGCACTACAAGCACCTGGTCGCCGGCGAGTTCGACAAGGCGCGGATCACGCGCAACTTCTACGAGGAGTACATGGCGGTGGCCGACCTGTCGGCGGACTTCTACCTGGAGACGGTCGAGCGCGTCTTCCAGACCTTCGACCTGCCGCGCGGCGAGATGCGCTTCAAGGGCCGCCGGGTCAACCCAGCGGCCATCCGCCGCACGGCACTGCTCACCATTGAGGGCGAGCGCGACGACATCTGCTCAGTGGGCCAGACGCTGGCCGCGCAGGACCTGGCGAGCAGCCTGAAGCTCTACATGCGCACACACTACATCCAGCCCAATGTGGGCCACTACGGTGTGTTCAGCGGGCGGCGCTGGCAGCACCAGGTCTACCCGCTGGTGCGACACGTCATCCAGGTGTCGCAGTAGAGCCCGCCGGGATCAGACTGCCACGGCGTCGACGAGGCGCTGCGCACAGCGCTGCGCCAGGCCGGCATCCGAGGCTTCCACCATGATGCGCAGCAGCGGCTCGGTGCCCGATGCGCGGATCAGGATGCGGCCCCGGTCACCCAGCTCGGCGGTCACAGCAGACTGCTCCTCGGCCAGTCGCGGGCTGCTCTTCCAGTCTTGACCGGCCTGCAGGCGCACGTTGATCAGCGTCTGCGGGAACAGGTCGACGCCGGCCAGTTGCTCAGCCAACGTGCGGCCACTTCGGCTGACGGACTGCAGCACCAGCAGCGCGCTGACGATGCCGTCGCCTGTCGTGTGCTTGTCCAGCGCCAGCAAGTGGCCCGAGCCTTCGCCGCCCAGCTGCCAGCCGCGCTCGACCAGCGCCTCCATCACATAGCGGTCGCCCACCTTGGCGCGCACGAACTCGACATCGCGCGCACGCAGCGCCAGCTCCACCGCCATGTTGGTCATCAGCGTGCCAACCGCGCCGGGCACACGCTGCCCCTGCGCCAGGCGGTCCGTGACCATCGCGTACAGCAGCTCGTCGCCGTTGTAGAGCCGGCCGCTGCCATCCACCAGCTGCAGGCGGTCGGCGTCGCCGTCCAGCGCCACGCCGTAGTGCGCACCATGAGACTTGACAGCCTCGACCAGCGCGCCCGGTGCGGTCGCGCCGAAGCCGGCGTTGATGTTGAAGCCGTCGGGCTTGCAGCCGATGGAGATGACCTCGGCCCCCAGTTCGTGGAAGACGTCGGGCGCGACGTGATAAGCCGCACCATGGGCGGCGTCGACGACGATCTTCAGGCCCTTGAGCGTGAGATCCGAACCGAAGCTGTTCTTGCAGAACTCGATGTAGCGGCCGCGCGCATCCTCCAGGCGCTTGGCCCGGCCCAGGCTGGCCGAGTCCACCCATTGCGGTGCCTCGTCCAGCGCGGCCTCAACGTCCAGCTCCCAGGCGTCGGGCAGCTTCTCACCCTTGGCGGAGAAGAACTTGATGCCGTTGTCCTGGAACGGGTTGTGTGAGGCGCTGATGACCACGCCCAGATCCTGGCGCAACGCGCGCGTCAGGTACGCCACGCCCGGCGTGGGCAGCGGCCCCGTCAGCAACACGTTGACGCCGGCGGACGCAAAGCCCGCCTCCAGCGCCGACTCGATCATGTAGCCGGAGATGCGCGTGTCCTTGCCAATCAGCACGGTGGGGCGCGGGTTGGTCCTGCGCAGCACACGCCCCACGGCGTGGCCCAAGCGCAGCATGAAGTCAGGGGTGATGGGGCTTTGGCCAACGGTGCCACGCATACCGTCGGTGCCGAAATACTTGCGGCTCATCGAGCGCTTCCTTCTTGTGCGGAGGGCGGCATTTTCGCCGCATCGACGGCCGCCCAGACCTTGAGTGCGTCCACCGTCGCAGCGACATCGTGCACACGAACCACATTCGCACCGGCGCTGACGGCCCGGAGCGCCGCCGCTAGGCTGGCCGGCAGGCGCTCGCCCACCGGCCGGCCCGTGATGTCGCCCAACGTGCGCTTGCGCGACCAGCCCACCAGCAGCGGGTACCCCAGCGCCTTCAACTGCTGCTGACCAGCCAACAGGCGCAGGTTGTGTTCGGCTGTCTTGGCGAAGCCGTAGCCGGGGTCCAGCGCGATGCATTCGGCCGGCAGGCCCGCAGCCTGCGCCGCCTGCGCGCGCTGGGCCAGGAAGCCTTGGACCTCGGCCACGACATCGTCGTAGACCGCCAGGTCCATCATGGATGCCGGCTCGCCACGCATGTGCATCAGGCACACGCCCGCACCGCTGCCGACCACGGCCGCCAACGCGCCGGGCAACTGCAGCGCCTGCACGTCATTGATGACATCGGCCCCCGCGTCCAGCGCGCGGCGCATGACCTCGGGTTTGTAGGTGTCCACCGACACCGGAACGCCCATCGTCACGGCAGCGGTCAGCACCTCGGCGATGCGGGCCCACTCGCCCTCGGCATCCACCTTGGGCGCGCCTGGCCGCGTGGACTCGCCGCCGATGTCCAGGATGTCAGCGCCTTCGGCCAGCAGCCGCTCGCAGTGCGCAATCGCCGCACGGCGGTCATCGTGCCGGCCGCCGTCAGAGAAAGAGTCCGGCGTCACATTGACGATGCCCATGACCAGGGGGCGGCTCAGGTCGAGGCGGAAACGGCGGGTCTGCCAGTGCATGGTCGTTTGCGAAATTGAAAACGGGCCCTCGCGGGGCCCTTCATGTGGGGATGCTGACTCAGGCCGCTGCCGGAGCGCCATCGGTGCTGACCGGCGGCGTGCCACCGGAGGGGCCGCTGCTGGGCGCCGACGTACCGGCACCCGGCTCGCGGGGCGGGCGACCGGCCATGATGTCCAGGATCTGGTCGCGATCGATGGTTTCCCACTTCATCAGTGCGGCGGTCATCGCCTCCACCTTGTCGCGGTTGTCTTCCAGGATCTTCTGGGCCACGGCGTACTGCTCGTCGAGGATGCGACGGATCTCGCCGTCCACCTTCTGCTGTGTGCTTTCGCTGATGTTGGCCGTCTTGGTCATGCTGCGGCCGAGGAAGACCTCACCCTCGTTCTCGGCGTAGACCATGGGGCCCAGCGCTTCGCTCATGCCGTAGCGCGTGACCATGTCGCGAGCCATGCGGGTGGCGCGCTCGTAGTCGTTGGACGCGCCGGTGGAGATGTCGTGAACGAACAGGTCCTCGGCAATGCGGCCACCGAACAGGATGCTGATGCTGTTGAGCATCTGCTTGAAGTACAGGCTGTGCTGGTCACGCTCGGGCAGCTGCCAGGTCACGCCCAGCGCACGGCCGCGCGGCATGATGGTGACCTTGTGAACCGGGTCGGTGCCCGGCAGGCACTCGGCGACGATGGCGTGGCCCGACTCGTGGTACGCCGTGGCACGCTTCTCGTCTTCGGTCATGACCATGCTCTTGCGCTCGGGGCCCATGTAGAGCTTGTCCTTGGCGCGCTCGAAGTCGATCATTTCCACGAGACGGCCGCCGCGGCGCGCCGCGAACAGCGCAGCCTCGTTGACCAGGTTGGCCAGATCGGCGCCGCTCATGCCCGGCGTGCCGCGGGCCAGGATGGACGCGTTGACGTCCTGGCCGATGGGCACCTTGCGCATGTGCACGTTCAGGATCTGCTCGCGGCCGCGGATGTCGGGCAGCGTCACGTAGACCTGGCGGTCGAAGCGGCCGGGGCGCAGCAGGGCGGGATCCAGAATGTCCGGGCGGTTGGTGGCCGCGATCACGATGACGCCGAGGTTGGTGTCGAAACCGTCCATCTCGACCAGCATCTGGTTCAGCGTCTGCTCGCGCTCATCGTTACCGCCGCCGAGACCGGCGCCACGGTGGCGGCCGACGGCGTCGATTTCGTCGATGAAGATGATGCAGGGCGCGCTCTTCTTGGCCTGCTCGAACATGTCGCGCACGCGGGCCGCACCCACGCCGACGAACATCTCAACGAAGTCGGAGCCCGAGATCGTGAAGAACGGCACCTTGGCTTCGCCGGCGATGGACTTGGCCAGCAACGTCTTACCCGTGCCCGGGGGGCCGACCATCAGCACGCCACGCGGGATGCGGCCACCGAGCTTCTGGAACTTCTGCGGGTCTTTCAGGAAGTCGACGAGTTCCTTCACCTCTTCCTTGGCCTCGTCGCAACCGGCAACGTCAGCGAAGGTGATGGTGTTGTTGTTCTCGTCCAGCATGCGGGCCTTGGACTTGCCGAAGCTGAACGCCCCGCCCTTGCCGCCGCCCTGCATCTGCCGCATGAAGTACACCCACACGCCGATCAGCAGCAGCATGGGCGCCCAGTTGATGAGCATGCTGACGAGGAAGCTCTGCTCTTCGCGGGGCTTGATGTCGAACTTGACGCCGTTGTTGCGCAGGTCACCCACCAGACCACGGTCTTGATAGGTGGCCAGCGTGCGCAACTTGTTGCCTTCGGTGTCCTCAGCGTAGATGTCGCCGGTGATGCCGTCGGGCAGCGTCACGGACTTGATGCGGCGCGCCTGGACGAGGTCCAGGAACTCCGAGTACGTCACCTGCTTGCCCGGTGCCGTGGTGCCGCCGAACTGCTTGACGACCGTGAACAGCACCAGCGCGATCACGATCCAGACGGCGAACTTAGAAAACCATTGATTGTTCACTGCGACTCCTTGGCCCTGATGGCCCAGCGCGGGTTTCAGGACAGTGGGGACGATTTTACGGGCGACAAGGGGGCAACCCCTGCCGTCAACGGTTTTTCACCCCGATGCCGACCAAGAATGTCTCGGACGAGCGTTCACGCGAGGCTTTGGGCTTCACAACCTTGACGGTCTTGAACTGCGCGCGGAACAACTGCACCAGTTGGTCGTAGCCGCTGCCATGGAACACCTTGGCCACCAACGCCCCCTCCGGCTTGAGATGCTGGCCGGCGAAATCCACAGCCAGCTCGATGAGGTTGGCGATGCGCGCACCGTCCGTGGACGCGATGCCCGACAGGTTGGGCGCCATGTCCGACACGACCACATCCACCGGCCGCCCCGCCAGCGCAGCCTCCAGTTGCGCCAGCACAGCATCCTCCTGGAAGTCGCCTTGGATGAACTGCACGCCCTCGATGGGCTCGAAGTCCAGCAGGTCCAGCGCAATGATGGTGCCGTTGAGTTGACCCACCGCTGCCCCGCCCTGCCCAGCCTCCTTGGGCGCGAACTTGCGCCGCAGGTACTGGCTCCAGGCGCCGGGCGTCGCACCCAGGTCGACGACGACCTGGCCCGGGCGGATCAACTTGAGCTCCTCGTCGATCTCCTTGAGCTTGTAGGCCGCGCGCGATCGGTAACCGTCCTTCTGCGCCTGCTGGACGTAGGGATCGGTGACATGGTTGTTCAACCACGCCTTGTTGAGCTTCTTGCTTTTTGTCTGCGTTTTCATGCCTACGGGATAATACGGTGATGCCTCAAATCAATCTGACACCCGCCCAGCGCAAGGACAAGCGCGCCGACGCCCACCATCTCGACCCGGTCGTGATGATCGGCGGCGACGGCCTCACCCCTGCCGTCGTGAAGGAAACCGACGCCGCGCTCAAGGCCCATGGCCTGATCAAGGTGCGGGTGCTCGGCGACGACCGCGCGGCTCGCGAGGACATGTTCGCCAAGCTCTGCGACGAACTGAACGCCGCCCCCATTCAGCACATCGGCAAACTGCTGGTGCTGTGGCGCCCGATGCCGGAGAAAGCGGTCGCCGAGCGCGCGGACGCCAAGCCGGGCCCGCGCATCGTGAAGATCGTCAAGTTCTCCAAGAACGGCAATGGCCGCCCCCAGGTCGCCAAGCTCAAGGTGCTGGGCAACGAGCGCGTCGCGCAGGGCGGCGAGATCAAGCGCGCCAAGCGGCGCATGACCAGCGTCAAGAAGAACGTCGCTGACTGATCCACGCGAGGGCCAGCACCGCCAGGCCCTTGACGCCGAACAGCGCCAGCGAAGCGCCATGCAGCGCGCCGAAGGACGCCACGCCGACGCCGGCCTTCGCGTCCGCCATCAGCGGCTGTAGGCCGTAGTAGCCGGCAATGGTGCAGAACAGCGCCATGGCCGGCAGCAGCAGCCGCGCTGAGAACACATCGACCGTTGCGCCCGCAGCCTCCGCCGCGTCACGGGCGAGTCGGCGCTCGAGCAACATCAGGATCACCGCAGCGACCAGGCTCGCCTGCGCCTCCACGGCGAACAGCCGGCCGACAAACAAACCGGCATCAGCCCGCGGCAGCACCGCGAAGGCACTCGGCGCCGCGGCGAGGGCTACACACAGCAAAAAGCCGCCCCAAAGGGCGGCCAGCAGCGCCTGCAAGCGGGCGAACATCACTCGTAGCGGACGTTGATGATCTCGTAGCGGCGCACGCCGCCCGGGGCCTGCACCTCGGCCGTGTCGCCGGCTTCCTTGCCGATCAGCGCGCGGGCGATGGGCGAGCTGATGGAGATGCGGCCCAGCTTGATGTCGGCCTCGTCGTCGCCGGTGATCTGGTAGGTCACGGCGTTGCCGCTGTCCTCGTCTTCCAGATCCACGGTGGCACCGAACACCACGCGGCCTCCGGCGTCCAGCGTCGACGGGTCGATGATCTGCGCGACGGACAGCTTGCCTTCGACTTCCAGGATGCGGCCTTCGATGAAGCCTTGCTTGTCCTTGGCCGCGTCGTACTCGGCGTTCTCGCTCAGGTCGCCCTGGGCGCGCGCTTCAGCGATGGCCAGGATGACGGCCGGACGCTCCACCGTCTTCAGGCGGTGCAGCTCTTCCTTCAGCGCCTCGGCGCCGCGCTTGGTCAGGGGAATGGTGCTCATAGCTCTATCAGGGTCAGGCAAAAAAGAGACCGCCGCTGCGATCCGGAGAGCCCGGACGGCGGCGGCGGAATCAGTGGTCGCGGAGTTTAGGCGAGTTCGGCGTGCAGCTCTTGCAGGGATTGCACGAGCAGGCCGTCCTGGTGCTTCATGCCTTCGACGGCGGCTTCGCAGCCAGCCATCGTCGTGTAGTAGGTGACGCGGTTGGCCAAGGCGGCCTGGCGGATGTAGCGGCTGTCGGCAATCGCCGTGCGGGTTTCGTCCACGGTCGTGAAGACGAGCTGGATGTCGCCACCCTTGAGCGCGTCGACGATGTGCGGGCGGCCGTCCTTGATCTTGTTGATCAGCTTGACCGGAACCCCGGCTTCCGCGATGGCCGCGGCCGTGCCCTTGGTGGCCACGATGCCGAAGCCCAGCGCATGCAGGTCCTTGGCGATGGCAACCGCACGGGCCTTGTCGCTGTTCTTCACGGTGATCAGCACATTGCCCGAGCGCGGCAGGCGCGAACCAGCGCCGATCTGGCTCTTCAGCATGGCTTCGCCGAAGGTCTTGGCCGCGCCCATCACTTCGCCGGTCGAACGCATCTCGGGGCTGAGGATGGGGTCCACACCCGGGAACTTGTTGAACGGGAAGACGGCTTCCTTGACGCTGTAGTACGGCGGCACCACCTCTTGCGGCACACGGCCCTTGCGGTCGCGCTGGTCAGCCAGCTTTTGGCCGGCCATGCAACGCGCGGCAATCTTGGCGAGTTGCTGGCCGGTGGCCTTGGACACGTACGGCACCGTGCGCGAGGCGCGCGGGTTCACTTCCAGCACGTAGATCGTGCAGTGGGCCAGCCCCTTGGCGACGTCGCCCTGGATGGCGAACTGCACGTTCATCAGGCCGACCACCTTCAGCGCGCGGGCCATCGCGGCCGTTTGACGGCGCAGTTCGTCCTGCACGTCGGCGGCCAGCGTGTACGGGGGCAGCGAGCAGGCCGAGTCACCGGAGTGGATGCCGGCCGCCTCGATGTGCTCCATGATGCCGCCGATCATCACGTCGGTGCCGTCGGAAATGCAGTCGACGTCCACCTCGACGGCGTCCTGCAGGAAGTGGTCCAGCAGCACGGGCGACTTCTCGCTGACCCGCACGGCTTCGCGCATGTAGCGCTCCAGGTCCTTGTCGCCGTGCACGATCTCCATCGCGCGGCCGCCCAGCACGTAGCTCGGGCGCACGACCAGCGGGTAGCCGATCTCGTTGGCCAGCGTCACGGCCTGCTCTTCGGTGCGGGCGGTGCGGTTCGGCGGCTGCTTCAGGCCCAGCTCGTGCAGCAGCTTTTGGAAGCGCTCACGGTCCTCGGCGATGTCGATGCTGTCGGGCGTCGTGCCGATGATGGGCACGCCGGCGCGCTCCAGGTCCAGCGCGAGCTTGAGCGGCGTCTGGCCGCCGTACTGCACGATGACGCCGGCCGGCTTTTCCTTGTCGACGATCTCGAGCACGTCTTCCAGCGTGACCGGCTCGAAGTAGAGGCGGTCGGAGGTGTCGTAGTCGGTCGACACGGTCTCCGGGTTGCAGTTGACCATGATGGTCTCGTACCCGTCCTCGCGCATCGCGAGGGCCGCGTGCACGCAGCAGTAGTCGAACTCGATGCCCTGACCGATGCGGTTCGGGCCACCGCCCAGCACCATGATCTTCTTTTTGTCGGTGGGCTGCGCCTCGCACTCGGCGTCCGCACCTTCGTACGAGGAATACATGTACGCCGTCTGCGTGGAGAACTCCGCCGCGCAGGTGTCCACCCGCTTGTAGACCGGACGCACGGCCAGCGCATGGCGGCGCTCACGCACCGCGTGCTGGTTCGTGCCTAGCAGCTTGGCCAGACGCTTGTCCGAGAAGCCCTTGGTCTTCAGCAGGCGCAGCTCGGCTTCGGTGAGGGACTCCACCGTGCGGCCCTTCAGCGCGCCTTCGATCTGCACCAGCTGCTCGATCTGCGCCAGGAACCACGGGTCCACCGCAGTTTCTTCGTAGATCTCGTCCAGCGACATGCCCACGCGGAAGGCGTCGGCCAGGAACAGGATGCGCTCGGGGCCGGCTTCGCCGATCTCTTGCACGATCTCTTCACGGTCGGTCGAGCGCTCGGTCAGGCCGTCGATGCCCGTCTCCAGGCCGCGCAGCGCCTTCTGGAACGACTCCTGGAAGGTGCGACCCATGGCCATCACCTCACCCACCGACTTCATCTGCGTCGTCAGGCGCGAGTCGGCCATCGGGAATTTCTCGAAGGCGAAGCGCGGGATCTTCGTCACGACGTAGTCGATGCTCGGCTCGAACGAGGCCGGCGTCGCGCCGCCGGTGATGTCGTTCTTCAGCTCGTCCAGCGTGTAGCCCACGGCCAGCTTGGCCGCGACCTTGGCGATGGGGAAGCCGGTGGCCTTGGAGGCCAGCGCGGAGGAACGCGACACGCGCGGGTTCATCTCGATGACGACCATGCGGCCGTCCTTCGGGTTGATGGAGAACTGCACGTTGGAGCCGCCGGTGTCCACGCCGATCTCGCGCAGCACGGCCAGCGAGGCGTTGCGCAGCAGCTGGTATTCCTTGTCGGACAGCGTCTGGCTGGGGGCCACGGTGATGGAGTCACCGGTGTGGATGCCCATGGGGTCCAGGTTCTCGATGGAGCAGACGATGATGCAGTTGTCCGCCTTGTCACGGACGACCTCCATCTCGTATTCCTTCCAGCCGATCAGGCTCTCTTCGATGAGCAGTTCGTTGGTGGGCGAGAGGTCCAGACCGCGCTTGCAGATGGTCTCGAACTCTTCCGGGTTGTAGGCAATGCCGCCGCCCGTGCCGCCCAGCGTGAAGCTGGGGCGGATGACCATCGGGAAGCCGCTGCCGCCGATCTCGGCGTGGATCTGCTTCTGCACCGCCCACGCTTCTTCCAGCGAGTGCGCGATGCCCGACTTGGCCGACCCGAGACCGATCTTGGTCATCGCGTCCTTGAACTTCAGGCGGTCCTCGGCCTTCTCGATGGCGACCTCGTTCGCACCGATCATCTCGACGCCATACTTGGCCAGCACGCCGTGCTTGTGCAGGTCCAGCGCGCAATTCAGCGCGGTCTGGCCGCCCATGGTGGGCAGCACCGCGTCCGGGCGCTCCTTGGCGATGATCTTCTCGACCACCTGCCAGGTGATGGGCTCGATGTAGGTGACGTCCGCCGTGTCCGGGTCCGTCATGATCGTCGCCGGGTTGCTGTTCACCAGGATGACCTTGTAGCCCTCCTCGCGCAGTGCCTTGCAGGCCTGGGCGCCGGAGTAGTCGAACTCGCAGGCCTGGCCGATGATGATCGGGCCGGCGCCGATGATGAGGATGCTCTTGAGGTCTGTACGTTTCGGCATGGCGGTCTGCGCTCTTGGAACTTTTTAGAGGGTGGCCGTGGCCAGCTTGGCCCCGAATCCAACGAAAAGGGCTCCGACGCCGGCATTGGCGGCGCCCGAGAGTCGACGCCGCGCACGGAAGGCCGCCGCAAGGCGGGCGCCGGCAAAGATCAGCGTCGAGAGATAGACAAAGCTCAGCACCTGGATGATGGAACCCAGGATCAGGAAGGTCAGCGCGGGATGCGGGTAGGCCGAATCGACGAACTGAATGAAGAACGACAACAGGAAGGCGATGGCCTTGGGGTTCAACAGGCTGACGACCAGCGCTTTCTTGAAGGGCTGCGCAGCGCCCACCACGCGCGGCGCGTCCGCGGCCTGCGGTTCACCGCGCCAGCTCTTCACACCACCGCGCAGCAGCTGCACGCCCAGCCAGGCCAGGTAGGCCGCGCCGACCATCTTCACGACGAAGAAGATCTGCGGGCTGGCCATCAGCAGCGAGGCCCCGCCGGCCGCGGCCGCCGTCATCAGCACCGTGTCGCCGACGAACACGCCGCACGCAGCCGTGTAGCCGGCGCGCACACCGCGCTGCGCGGCCACGGACAGCACGTACAGCGAATTGGGCCCCGGCAGCAGGATGATGAAGATCGCCGCTGCGAGGTAGGTGCCGAGGTCGGTGATGCCGAACATCTGCGCGCCCTCAGGCCTTGGACATCAGGCCGATGAAGCGGTCGAACAGGTAGGCAATGTCGTGCGGGCCGGGGCTGGCCTCCGGGTGACCCTGGAAGCTGAAGGCCGGCTTGTCGGTGCGCGCGATGCCCTGTAGCGTGCCGTCAAACAGGCTGATGTGCGTGGCGCGCAGGTGGGCCGGCAGCGTGTCGGGGTCCACCGCGAAGCCGTGGTTCTGGCTGGTGATGCCCACGCGGCCGCTGTCCAGGTCCTTCACCGGGTGGTTGGCACCGTGGTGGCCGAACTTCATCTTGAAGGTCTTGGCGCCGGAGGCCAGCGCCAGGATCTGGTGACCCAGGCAGATGCCAAACACCGGAATGCCGGACTCGATCAGGGTGGCGGTGGCCTGGATGGCGTAGTCGCACGGCTCCGGGTCGCCAGGGCCGTTGGACAGGAAGATGCCATCCGGGTTCAGCGCGAGCACGTCGGCCGCCGGCGTTTGAGCCGGCACCACCGTGACCTTGCAGCCGCGCTCGGCCAGCATGCGCAGGATGTTGTGCTTGACGCCGAAGTCGTAGGCCACGACGTGGAACTTCGGCGCGGTTTGCGCGCCGTAGCCGCTGCCCAGCTTCCATTCGCTCTGGGTCCAGACCTCGCGCTCGCTGCGGCTGACGACCTTGGCCAGGTCCAGGCCCGCCATCGACGGCGCAGCCTTGGCTGCGGCCACTGCGGCGTCGACGTGCGCCTGCGTGACCGCTTCGCCCGCCGCCAGGGCCAGGATGCAGCCGTTTTGGGCGCCGGTCGTGCGCAGGATGCGGGTCAGGCGACGCGTGTCCAGGCCCGCGATGGCCACCGTGCCCTGCTCACGCAGGTACGCGTCCAGCGTCTGGTTCGCGCGGAAATTGGAAGCACGGACGGGCAGGTCTTTGACCACCAGACCCGCGGCATACACCTTGGACGACTCGACGTCCTCCGGGCTCACGCCGTAGCTGCCGATGTGCGGATACGTCAGCGTGACGATCTGACGGCAGTAGCTGGGGTCGGTCAGGATTTCCTGGTAGCCGGTCAGCGAGGTGTTGAACACCACTTCGCCGACCGTCTGGCCGGTCGCGCCGATGGACTGACCTCGGAACACCGTCCCATCCGCCAGAGCCAGGATTGCTTGAGGGGGATGGAGCAGGTCGGTCAGCACAAAGGGTCTCCGCAAGTGGATCGCGTGCCCAGCATCAACCCGTCAGAACGACGGGTCAACTTGTTGAAACCGAAGGGTTTTGGCGCCGGGCAGCGTAGGGTTCAGGTAAACCCATCGAGTATAGCCGACCCGGGTTAGTACGGAGGCTTCGTGTCCACTCTGCGACGGCTTCGTGACGCCTCAAAGTGCCGCGATACCGGCCTTGGCGATCTCCGCGTCCTCGCTGGACTTGACGCCGCTGACGCCCACCGCACCGACGACCTGCCCATCGACGAGGATGGGCACACCGCCTTCCAGCGTGCCGTACATGCCGGGCACGCTCAGGAAGGACACGCGGCCGCCGTTGATCATGTCCTCGTAGACCTTGGACTCGCGGCGCCCCAGCGCCGACGTGTGCGCCTTGGCCGGCGCGAACATGGCAGAACTGGGCGAGGCGCCATCCAGGCGCTGCAGCCACAGCAGATGGCCGCCCGCGTCGACGATGGCGATGGACACGGCCCAGCCCTTGGACAGGGCATGGGCTTCGGCGGCGGCGGCGATGCGCTTGACGTCGGAGAGTTCGAGTTGGGCTTGCTGTTTCATGGCCTTGCTTTCAAAGGGTCGGCCCCCAATGTAGCCCGCCAGCAGCGCCCTAAAATCCGCGCGGTTTCCCATTCGCCCCTCGGAGGTCTCTCATGAACGAAAGCATGCAAACCCACTACGGCTACGCCGCCCCGGGCCTTGCCGTCGACCGTCAGCGCGTACTGCGCAACACGTACTGGCTGCTGGCCCTGTCCATGGTCCCGACCGTGCTGGGCGCCTGGATCGGCGTCAGCACCGGCTTCATGGCCAGCCTGGGCTTCGGCATCAGCACCCTCGTGTTTTTCGTCGGCGCCTTCGGCCTGATGTTCCTGGTCGAGAAAACCAAGAACAGCGCCATGGGCGTGGTGTCACTGCTGGGCTTCACGTTCTTCATGGGCCTGATGCTGTCACGCCTGATTGCCCAGATCCTGGGCTATCGCAACGGCGCCAGCCTGATCATGACCGCGTTCGGCGGCACCGGCGCCATCTTCTTCGCGATGGCCACGCTGGCCACCGTCATCAAGCGCGACCTGTCGAGCATGGGCAAGTTCCTGTTCGTCGGCGCGATCATCCTGATGGTGGCGGGCATCGCCAACATCTTCCTGCAGTCCTCGGCCCTGCTGCTGACGCTGCTGGTGATGTCCATGGCGATCTTCTCGGCCTTCATGCTGTATGACATCAAGCGCGTGCTGGACGGCGGCGAGACCAACTACATCAGCGCCACACTGGCCATCTACCTGGACATCTACAACGTATTCCAGAGCCTGCTGTCGCTGCTGGGCATCTTCGGCGGCGAACGCGATTGATCGACACCACGACCGAAGGACAAAAGGCGGCCAGTGGCCGCCTTTTTTTTGTATGCAGCGCGCCGCCCACGCTGACGATGCAGCAGCAGGCGCACTGGCCACGCGCATCACTTGCCCGGCGTGTAGTTGCGCAGCACGAATGGCGCACTCAGCATCAGCGGCTGACCAACCTGGCCGATCTGCACCGACAGGCTCACCGTGCCAGCCGGCTGATCGACTTGCGCGGTGCCACTGAACACCACCGGCTCCAGCTTGCTCGTCAACACAGCCTGCCCTGACAGCACGGCTGTATAGGGCGGCGCGCCAAGTTGCAACGCCACCGGCACCTGCACCTGAGCCTTGGCGTCGTCGGTATCCAGCCGCGCCCACATCAGCACCTGCAGCTTGTCACCCTTGCGGATGTCGCCAGTGACAGGAGCGATGGCGCCGATGTCCCAGGCATTGGCCCGCTTGCCCTGCAGCGCAACGCGCAGGCATGCCTTGCCGGCCGCCTCGCAGGCCACCTGCTGGGTGGACTGGCCGTCACCGTACACCGACCAGGCAGTCACCTTGTTCACGTTGATGAGGTGGTCCAAGGCCGGATCGCTGCTGCGGGCAGCCGTGGCCGCCGGAGCCGGCGCGCCCGGCGACGGAATGAGCGCATTCAGGATGGGCTTGAACCAGCCATCCGCCTTCATGTCCCAGACGATGAAATCCGAATCAAACTGCCAGTAGCTCCAACCAAAGCCGCGCGCCTCGGCCGCGCGGGCGACGGTCGACGTCCACGCCACGCGGTGCGCGAGCGCGCCGGTCTCCAGCGCGCCGAACTCACCCAGCAGAATGGGCCGGCCATGCTTCTGTGCCCAGGCCTTGACCTTGTCGAAGTCCTTGCCAATCTGCTCGCGCTCGGCAGCACTGCCCCAGGTGATGCCAGAGGTGTTCTTGAACTCCTCCACCCAGCTCGCGCCCTGATGCGTGAACGGAAACGGCGAGTAGTAGTGGAAGGTCACGACCAGGTTGCGATCGGCCTCGGGCAGCTTGAGGCTGTCAAGGTGATCCATCGAGTTCCAGAACTTAGGCCCGACGACGACGCGACGCTTCGGATTGGTCTCGCGGATGATCTGCAGGTTCTCCGCCAGGATGTCGTTCCACAGCGGGTCGGCGGCACCATTGGGCTCGTTCAGGATCTCGAAAAGCACGCCGTCCGGCGCGTCCTTGTAGCGCGGCGCCACCTGGCGCCAGAAGGCCTTGAGCCTGCTGCGGCAGGTGTCAATGGCCTTGGCGCAGTCCATGAAGTTGTGCTGGTCGATGATGACCTGCAGGCCTGCATTCAGCGATGCGGCCAGCACCTCGTCGAGCTGCTTGAACCAGCTTGCCGGCAACTGGCCGGAGGCATCCATGTGCTCGAAGGCATGCAGGTTCACCCGCACATGGTCAAAGCCGCCGTCGCGGATGGCCTGCAAGTGCCGCATCTGGAAGCGCGCCTTGGCCGGCTCCTTCCAGATCGGGTCATAGCCCAGCACATTGACGCCGCGTTTGAGCGCCTGCGCCGGCAGGGCCGCACCCTGCGCCAGCGCGGTGGAAGCCAGGCTGAGCGCCAGGCAGGCAGCGCCGAGCAGGCGCGGAAGGTGGGTTTGCAACATGGCCAGCCTCTTGTCTCCGTGGGATGGCGCCGGTGCGGCGCTTGCGTGGCACCAACACTCGGCAGAATGAACTAAACAAAATTCACCTGTTTATTCATTCTTCCGCACAACCGAACGCCCGACTCCCCGGGTTGACCCGGGGCGCGAGCGTCACGCAGCCATGTTTACTAAACCGTCAACGGTCAAAGACCGCAATGCTCTCCACGTGAGCCGTGTGCGGAAACATGTTGACCGCACTGGCCGCCGTGCAGCGATAGCCCGCCACGTTGACCAGCAGGCCAGCATCGCGCGCCAGCGTGGCTGGGTTGCAGCTGACGTAGACGATGCGCTTGGGCGCCACCCAGCCGGGCGCGAGCGACGGGTCCTGGGCAATGTCGGCCACCGCCTTGGCCAGCGCGAACGCGCCCTCACGCGGCGGATCGATGAGCCAGCGGTCGGCCGTGCCGTCCAGCGCCAGCAGCTCGGGCGTCATGTCGAACAGGTTGCGCGCGACGAAGCTGGTCTTGTGCGCCAGGCCGTTGGCCGCGGCGTTCTCGCGCGAGCGCTGCACCAGCGTCTCGCTGCCTTCGATGCCCAGCACCTCACGCGCCTGCGTGGCCAGCGGCAGCGTGAAGTTGCCCAGGCCGCAGAACCAGTCGATGACACGGTCGTCCTTCTGCACTGCCAGCAACCGAAGCGCGCGGCCCACCAGCGCCGCGTTGATGTGCGGGTTCACCTGCGTGAAGTCGGTCGGCTTGAACGGCATGGTCACGCCGAACTCGGGTAGGCGGTAGGCCAGTTGCGCGCCGCCTTCATCCAGCAGCTTGACGGTGTCCGGTCCCTTGGGTTGCAACCACCACTGCACGCCATGCTCGGCGGCGAACGCGCGCAGCAGCGCGATGTCGCCGTCTGGCAGCGGGTTCAGGTGGCGCAGCACCAGCGCGATGACCTCATCGCCCATCGCCAGCTCGATCTGCGGCAGCCGATCGCGCTCGGCCATGCTGGCAATCAGCTCGCGCAGCGGCATCAGCAGGTCGCTGACCACCTTGGGCACGACCTTGCAGACCTGCATGTCGGCCACGTAGCGGCTCTTGCGCTCGTGGAAGCCGATCAGCACGACGCCCTTCTTCTGCACGTAGCGCACCGAGAAGCGCGCGCGGTAGCGGTAGCCCCAGGTCGGGCCTTCGATGGGCCGCAGCAGCACCTCGGGTCTCACCTTGCCCAAATGCCACAGCTGGTCTTCCACGACACGCTGCTTCACGGCCACCTGCGCGCCGGCCTGCAGGTGCTGCATCTTGCAGCCGCCGCAGGCACCCGCGTGCAGGCCGAAATGCGGGCAGCCCGGCGTCACGCGCAGCGGGCTTTCCTTCTTGATCTCGGTGAGCTGGCCCTGCTCCCAGTTGTTCTTGCGGCGGGCAATCTGCGCCTTGACGATCTCGCCCGGCAAGGCGCCGTCGATGAACACCACCTTGCCTTCGGCGTTGTGCGCCACGCCCTGCGCTTCAAGCTCGATGCTTTCGACCTTGAGCCATTCCGTTGTCTGAGTCATAGGGCCGGGATTATCCCGGCTGAGCTCGATGGCGCTAGAAGATGCTGTCGCGGTCGACGCCGTGCCGCATCATGTTGCGCTTGAGCTTGGCCAGCGCCTCGATCTGGATCTGGCGGATGCGCTCCCGCGTCAGCTTCAGGCGGATGGCCAGCACGTCCAGCGTCTCGGGCTCGCGGTCGGACAAACCGTAGCGCCCAGCCAGCACCTCGCGCTCGCGGTCGCTCAGGCTGGCCAGGCCGTGCTGCAGCAATTCCTCAACCTCATGCGACAGCCGCAGCCCCATCGGGTCAACCGCTTGATCGTCGGCGACGAGGTCGACCATGGACTCGCCCCCCTCGCCGTTGCGGTCCACCGGCGAATCCAGTGAGCTGGGCTGCTCGGCATACGCCAGCAACTCGGCCACCTCATCGACAGGCCGGCCCAGCGCCTGCGCCACGTCCTCGGCGCGCACGCGCCCTTCTGCCCCCTGCGCGCTCTGCAGCGCCTCCAGCGCGCGGCGCGCCTTCAGCACCTGGTTGAGCTCGCGCACGATGTGCACGGGCAGCCGCACAAGACGGGCCTGGTGCATCAGCGCACGCTCGATGCTCTGGCGAATCCACCAGCTGGAATAAGTGGAGAAGCGGAAGCCCCGCTCCGGCTCGAACTTGCCGATGGCGTGCATCAGGCCGAGGTTGCCTTCCTCGATGAGGTCACTCATCGGCAGGCCACGGCCCAGGTAGTTCTTGGCGATGCTGACGACGAGCCGCAGGTTGTGCTCGATCATGGCCTGGCGCGCCTGGAAATCACCGGCACGCGCAGCCGTGGCCGTCTCGAACTCCTCCTGCGGGGTCAACAGTGGCGTGCGACGGATGTCGCGCAGGTAGGCCTGCAGCGCGTTACCCAGCTCGACCTCATGGTTGCTCCCGTTGCGCAGCGCCTGCGCGTCCTCGTCGGGAGCCTCGGCGCCGGACTCGGTGTCGCCATTCATGGCGAGCATCACGGCGGGCTCGTGCACCGCACCGGCATGGCCATCGCGGCCGTTCGGCAGGGTGGGCGCAGCGCGTTTCATGACGTGATCGCTGGCCCGGAGTGCTGGGATGCTGAGCGGTCGACTCAGCGCGCCGGCAACAGCTTGGCCGGATCGACAGGCTTGCCGAGCTTGCGCACTTCGAAGTGCAGCTTGACGGTATCGCTCTCGGTGGAACCCATCTCGGCAATCCTTTGGCCCTTGCGAACCACTTGGTCCTGCTCGACCAGCATCGCCCGGTTGTGGGCATACGCTGTCAGGTAGGTGTTGTTGTGTTTGATGATGACCAAGTTGCCGTAGCCACGCAAGCCCGAACCCGCGTAAACCACGCGCCCGTCGGCCACCGCCAGCACCGCATCACCGGGCTTGCCAGCGAAGTCCAGGCCCTTGTTGCGCTGTTCGTCAAAGCCTGCGGTGACGGGATTGGCCACCGGCCACCCCCAGGCGAGCGTGTCATCGTCCGCAGCACTGTCCTTGTCCTTGTCCTTGACCGCCGGCTCCTTCGCCGCCGTGACCGCCGCGCTCGATGCCGCGCTGGCCGATGCTGCGGCGGGCTTGGCGTCCAGCGGCCGGGCCTCGGCCCGAGGCGCGCTGGCGATCGGACGGGCGGCGACTGCGGCTGCATCCACGCCAGGCGGCACCACACGCAACACCTGGCCCACCTCGATGCGGTTGGGGTTCTCCAGGTTGTTCCACTTGGCGACGTCGCGCCAGCTCTGGCCGTTGTCCAGCGCGATGCGGATCAGCGCATCACCCGGCTTGACCGTGTAGTAGCCCGGCTTGCCGGCATTCTCGGCGCCGGGGGCTGGCTTGGGTTCAGGGGCCGTCGGTGCTGGCGGCACCGGAGCGGATGCGGGCGCGGCCGTGCGTGCCGGCTGCGGGTTGCGATCCTCGACGGGAGCCGGCTTCTTGGGCGACGAGACGCAGGCGCTGAGCAGCAGCGAGGAGGCGAGGACAGACAGGAGGCGCAGGCGTTGGGACATCGTGAGTGGCACGTTGGGGGCCACCCGGATTGTGTGGCGCGGTGCGCCAGCGGCCCCGTCAGACGACGCCGGATTTTAGGGGGACGAACAGCACCGCCTCGTGCTCGCTGCGCAGCCAGCGGCTGACGCCCCCATCCACCACATGGTCCAACACCACCAGCACCTGCCCGCGCCCACCCGACGAGGTCGGCGCGATGAGCCGGCCGCCGGGCGCGAGCTGCTCGGTCCAGGCGGGCGGGATGTCTTCACCGCCAGCCGCCGCGATGATGCTGTCAAACGGCCCGCTGGGCGCATGGCCCACCCGCCCGTCACCCCAGACCAGCCGCGGCGCCCGCGGCAGCGCAATGCGCTGCAGGTTGAGCCTGGCCTTGTCGTGCAGCCCCTGCAGGCGCTCGATGGAGGTCAGCTGCCGCGCCAGCATCGCGATGACGGCAGCCTGGTAGCCGCAGCCGGTGCCGATCTCCATCGCCCGCCCCAGCGAGCCGCGCTCACGCGCCGAAGGGCCGGCCATCAGCAGGCCCAGCATGTGGGCCACGACGGAGGGCTTGGAGATGGTCTGGCCATGGCCGATGGGCAGGGCCGTGTCTTCGTAGGCCTGCGCGGCCAGTGCGCTGTCGACGAATTCGTGGCGCGGCACGGCGGCCATCGCGGCCAGCACGCGCTCATCGAACTGGCCCTCGGCGCGCAGCCGCTCCACCATGCGCCGCCGCACGGCACCGCCGTCCAGGCCAGTGCCACTGGGCCGCGCCAACCGGGCCGCGTCGCGCGTGGCCTGGTGCAGGTGGCGCTGCGGCATCAGCAGCTCCCGCTGGGGCGCGGCCGCCGGCTTCAGACTGGCCGGGAAACGCTTGGGCGTGGACATCGGGTCAGAGACCCAGGCGCTGCGCCCAGGCGCCCAGCGACGCATGCTCGGTCAGGTCCACCTGCAGGGGCGTGATGGACACCTGGCCGTTGGCCGTGGCGTGGAAGTCGGTGCCCTCGGCGGCATCTTTCGCGTCACCGGCCGGGCCGATCCAGTAGATCGTCTCGCCGCGCGGGTTGACCTGTTCGATGATGGCCTCGGCCGAATGGCGGCGCCCCAGCCGCGTGATCTTGCGCGGCAGGCTGTCGGCATCGGGGCGGTTGGGGATGTTGACGTTGAGCAGGAAGCTCTGACCCAGGCCGCCGGCAATCACCTGCTCGACGATGCTGCGCGCCGCGCGCGCGGCGGCATCGAGCTCCACCCAGCCCTTCTCGGCCTGCGAGAACGCGATGGACGGGATGCCGAACAGATAGCCCTCGGTGGCGGCGGCCACGGTGCCGGAGTAGAGCGTGTCGTCGCCCATGTTGGCGCCGTTGTTGATGCCCGACAGCACCAGGTCGGGCCGGTAGCCCAACAAGCCACTCAGCGCGAGGTGCACGCCGTCCGACGGTGTGCCGCTGACGTAGCGGAAGCCGTTGGTGGCACGGTAGACATTCAGCGGGCGGTTCAGCGTCAGCGAGTTGGACGTGCCGCTGGCGTTCTGCTCGGGCGCGATGACATCAATCTCGCCCAGCCCTTCGCACGCCTTGACGAGCGCCGCCAGGCCCGGAGCAAGGTAGCCGTCGTCGTTGGAAATCAGGATTCGCATGGGCTGCGATTGTAGGGAGCGCGTCACCTGCGAGACCGGGTGTAACCCCCTTGATTCCTATCATGGCCGCTCCATTCCACGAGGAGACAGAAGATGAAGGCATGGGTCTGCGAGAACCCGGTGGGCGTCGAGGCGCTGCAGTGGCGCGAATTGCCTGCCCCGGCGCTGGCGGCGGGCCAGCTGCGGGTGAGCGTGCGCGCCGCCAGCCTGAACTTCCCCGACCTGCTCATCGTGCAGAACAAGTACCAGATGAAGCCACCGCTGCCCTTCGTGCCGGGCACGGAGTTCTCGGGCGTCGTCACCGAGGTGGGCGACGGCGTCAAGGGCTTCGCCGTGGGCCAGCGCGTGGCTGCGTTCGGCGGGCTGGGCGGCTTTGCGACCGAGGTCTGCATCCCGGCCATGCTGGCCATGCCGCTGCCCGACGCGTTCAGCTTCGAGGACGCCGCCGCCTTCATCTGCACCTACGGCACCAGCCACCATGCGCTGCTGGACCGCGGCACGCTGCAGGCCGGCGAGACCGTGCTCGTCCTCGGCGCGGCGGGCGGCGTCGGCACAGCGGCCATCCAGATCGCCAAGGCTGCAGGCGCCCGGGTCATCGCCGCCGCCAGCAGCGATGCCAAGTGCGCCGCCTGCCAGGCATTGGGCGCCGACGCCACCATCAACTACAGCACGCAGAACCTGCGCGACGAGCTCAAGGCGCTCACCGAGGGCAAGGGCCCGGACGTCATCTACGACCCGGTCGGCGGAGACATGGCCGAGGCTGCCTTCCGCTCCATCGGTTGGCGGGGACGCTACCTCGTCATCGGCTTTGCGCAGGGCGCCATTCCGGCCCTGCCGCTGAACCTCGCGCTGCTCAAGGGCGCATCGTTGGTCGGTGTGTTCTGGGGCGAGTTCGCCAAGCGCGAGCCGGGCCGCAACGCCAAGATGCTGGGTGAGCTGGCAGCCTGGTATGCAACCGGCAAGATCAAGCCCGTGCTGGACCGCGTGATGCCGCTGGAGCAACTGCCCGCCGCCTTCGCGCGCATGGCGGCGCGCGAGGTGGTCGGCAAGTTGGTTCTTACCCACGCTTGAAGCCTGAACCGGGGGCGTTGCCCCCCGCAGTCTCGGCCCGTTGTGACCAGAGGGCTGCGCTACATTGCCCAGTCGACACGACAGCCGCTGTTGCTCCGCCATGACCGTCAAAGTCCTCATCATCGAAGACAACCCCGTTGCCCGCAGCTTCCTGTGCCGCGTGGTGCGCGAGAGCTTCAGCGATGCGATGGAAATCACCGAAGTCGGCGATCTGGAGAACGCGCGCCGCCAGGTCGCCAAGCTCGCCGGAACTTCGCCCGATGCCGGCTTCAAGCTCATCCTGGTCGACCTGGAACTGCCTGACGGCAACGGCATGGAGTTCCTGACGGAGCTCTCCGGGTCGCCGGCACTGAAGATCGTCACGACGCTGTATTCCGACGACGACCACCTCTTCCCCGCGCTTCAGTGCGGCGCCGACGGCTACCTGCTCAAGGAAGACCGCTTTGAGGTCCTGGTGGAAGAGTTGCAGCGCATCGTGCGCGGCCAGCCACCGCTGTCGCCGGCCATCGCGCGCCGGCTGCTGTCGCACTTCCGCCCGTCGTCATCCGGCGACAGCGGCACCATGCCGCTGAACTCCGGCTTTGGCGCGCTCTCGTCGTCGCATGCGCCGTTCAGCAACAGCCGCAGCGTCGCGCTGGACCCGCCGCCCGAGTGGGAGCGCCTGACGCCGCGCGAGAGCGAGGTGCTGACCTACCTGAGCAAGGGCTTCACGATCAAGGAGATCGCGAACCTGATGGGCATCAAGTGGTTCACGGTCAACGACCACATCAAGTCCATCTACAAGAAGCTCAACGTCAGCAGCCGCGCCGAAGCGGCCGTGCTGGCATCCAAGCAAGGCTTGGTCTGACCCGCCTGCGACAGGCCCGCTGATCTCCACCCACAAGGCCTCGGCATGCCCGAGGCCTTGTTGTTGGCGTCAGGCCGAGCGCAGCTTCACACCGGGGAAGTCCACCGGCACGGCGAACGCGATGTTCACGTAGTTCGTGAACAGGTTCAGCGCCACGTGCGCCAGGATCTCGACGATCTGGCCGTCGCCGAAGCCCGCCGCGCGCAGCGCCGCGACATCGGCATCGCCGACCTGGCCGCGCTGCTCGACGAGCTTCAGCGCAAAACGCAGCGCAGCGGCCGTCGCCGGGTCGGCCGATTCGCCGGCCTGGGCGGCGCTCATCTCTGCTGCCGACGCGCCGGCCTTGCGGCCCAGCGCCGTGTGCGCGGCCAGGCAGTACTCGCAGGCGTTGCGGTCGGCCACGGCGACGGCGATCTGCTCGCCCAGCTTGGCCGGGATGCTGCCGCCGCCTTGATCCGAAAGCGCGCCGAAGAAGCCCCACATCGCCTGCAGCGCGGCGGGCGAGTTGGCAACGGCGCGGAACATCGCGGGCGTGGCGCCGAAAGCCTTGTGCACGGCATCCAGCAGCGGACGGCTGGCGGCGGGGGCATCGGCGGCGGAGACGAGGGGAATGCGGGAGGTCATGGAATCACCTTTCGGTTGCAGTACAGGAAGGCCTCCACTGTGCGCGCCCGCTCAGGCCGATAGGTATCATTCCGTCCGTACAACATATCCATTCATCCCAGTGCCCGACGCCCTGCCGCTGGACCGCCTCAGCCCGCTGCTGGAGCGCTTTCGCGTGCGCGCCAGCCTGTTCCACGCCGGGCCGCTGTGCGGCGTGACGCATTTCGACGCGCAGCCCGGACGGGGCTTCCTGCACGTGATGCGCAACGGCGAGATGGCCGTGCGCCACGCGGCCGGCAGCGGGCTGGTGGCGCGGTTGGTGGTGAGCGAACCCAGCCTGGTGTTCTACCCGCGCCCGCTGGCGCACGACTTCCACAACGCGCCCACCGAGGGCGCGGACTTCGTCTGCGCGACGCTGGACTTCGACCAGGGCGACGCCCACCCGCTGGTGCGCGCGCTGCCGCCGCTGGTGGTGCTGCCGCTGGCCCGCGTGGACGGCCTCAACGAAACGCTGACGCTGCTGTTCGGCGAGGCCGAGCGCGTGCGCTGTGGCCAGCGGCTGCTGGCGGACCGGCTGTTCGAGGTGCTGCTGCTGCAACTGCTGCGCTGGATGCTGGACCAGCGCGACAACCCGCTGCCGGTGGGCCTGCTGAACGGCCTGGCCGACGCTCGCCTGGCCCGCGCGCTGACCGCCGTGCATGCCCGCCCCGGCGAGGCCTGGACGCTGGAGCGGCTGGCCGCCGAGGCCGGCATGTCGCGCAGCCGCTTTGCCGAGGCCTTCCGCAACGCCGTCGGCACGACGCCTGCCGACTACGTGGCCGACTGGCGCCTGGCCATCGCCCGGGCCGAACTGCGGGCGGGCAAGTCGCTGAAGACGCTGGCCGCCGAACTGGGCTACGCCAACGCGTCAACGCTGAGCCGGCTGTTCACGCAGCGGCACGGCGGGCTGTCGGCGCGGGCCTGGCGACAGCAAGGCGGTTAAAGTGCCGGTCATGCGTTGCCCCGGCCGCTTCCTCGTCCTTTGCCTGCTGCTAGTGCTGCTGCCGCTGCGCAGCCTGCTGGCGGCCACGCAGCTGGACTGCGGGCCGGCGCAGCCGACGCCGGTCGTGATGACCGATGCGGAGCACGCGCATCACGACCACCAGGACGCAGATGACCCGGCCGACGCCCACCACAACCAGGCGTGCAAGCTGTGCGCCCCCTGCTGCCTGGCCGCCGCGCCACCACCAGCGTTGGCGCTGACCGTGACGAGTGCACCGGCCCAGCGCGCAGCGCAGGTGCCGGCCGAGCGCTGGACGGGCGTCGTGCCGCCGCTGCCCGACCCGCCGCCTCGGGCCTGAACCCCTCCCAACGCTGCCCTCCCGCCGCGCGCTTGGTTGCGCCTGGTGGGTCGACCACCCGTTCCGAGAGGCTGTCATGCCCTTGTTGTTCCCCCGCGTCGCGGCGCTGCTCGCCGCTGGCCTGGCGCTGAGCGCCACTGCCCAGACGCCCCGCCCCGACCCCGCCGATCCGCGCGCCCAGGTGCCGCGCGTCGCGCCCCGCCAGGCTCCGCCACCGCAGGCCGCCGATGATCCACCGCCCGCCGACTGGCGCGCCGCCAATGCCCGCGTCGAACGCGTGGGCGGCTGGCGCACGTACGCCCGCGAGACGCTGCCGTCGGAGAAACCGCTATGAAGCGCACGCTGTCCCTGACGACGCTGGCGCTGGCACTCGCCGGCTGCGCCAGCCTGAAGCCCGGCGACGAGGTCGCCGACGTCAACCGGCTGACCCAACACCACACGGGCCAGTCGCTGGCTGCCGAGCCGCTGCCGCCCAATACGTTGGCCGCCCGCCTGCGCGAGCCGCTGAGCGCTGACGCCGCCGTACAGCTGGCGCTGCAGAACAGCCGCGCGCTGCAGGCCCGCCTGGCCCGCCTGGGCGTGACGGCGGCCGAGGTGGATGAAGCCGGCCGGCTGCCCAACCCCGGCTTCAGCTTCAGCCGCCTCACGCGCGGCGACGAGGTGGAGCTGGAGCGCGGCTGGCACGTCAACCTGGCCCGGTTGCTGACGCTGCCGCTGGTGCGCCAGGCCGAGCAGCGCCGCCTGCAGGCCGAGCAGCAGCAGGCCGCCGCCGACGTGCTGGCGCTGGCCGCGGACACGCGCCGCGCGTGGGTAGCCGCCGTGGCCGCCGAGGAAACGCTGACCTACCGCCGCCAGGTGCTGGAGGCCGCCGATGCTGGCGCCGAACTGGCGCGGCGCATGCAGGCCGTCGGCAACTTCAACGCGCTAGCCCGTGCACGTGAGCAAGGCTTTGCGGCCGAGGCACGGCTGGCGCTGGCCCGCGCCGAAGCCCAACGCCTCGCGAGCCGCGAGCGCCTCGTGCGCCTGCTGGGCCTGTGGGGCGACGACGCTGCCGCGCTGCGTGTGCCCGACCGGCTGCCCGCACTGCCGACGACCGCCCGCGAGCAGCCCGACATCGAGACGCTGGCACTCGCGCAGCGCCTGGACGTGCAGGCCGCACGGCTGCGGCTGGAGCAGGCGGCGCGCCAGGTGGACGCCGGCCGCATCAACCTCTTCGTGTCCATGCTGGAGCTGGGCGTCGTGCGCAACACGTCCAACGAGGCGCCGGTGCAGCGCGGCTGGGAGGTCACGCTGGAGCTGCCGCTGTTCGGCCCCGGCCCGCTGCCGCGCGCGCAGGCGCTGGCCCGCGAGGCGGCGCACGATGCGGCCGACACGGCCATCCGCGCGCGCTCCGAAGTGCGCGAGGCCTACGGCCTGTACCGCGGCGCGTGGGACATCGCCCGCCAGCATCGCGACGAGTTGCTGCCGCTGGCCCAGCGCATCTCCGACGAGCAATTGCTGCGCTACAACGGCATGCTGATTGGCGTGTTCGAGCTGCTGGCCGATGCCCGCGCACAAGTAGCCGCCGTGGCCGCCGCACAGGACGCGCTGCGCGATTTCTGGCTGGCCCAGGCCGACCTGGACCAGGCCCTGCTTGGCCGCGCTGCGCCCACCCTGCCCTCCGCCGGCGCCGCGCCGGCTGCCGCCGCTGCGGCGCCCCACTGAACCCCGAGGACACCCCATGTTCAACCGACGTTCCCTGCTGGCGGGGTCGACGCTGGCCTCGCTGGCCGCCGTCTCCAAGGCGGCGATGGCCGCCCTGCCCGAGCCCGTCATCCAGACCTCGCCCGACACGCAAGCCCCGCTCGCTCCACCCAACGGGCGGCCCTACAACCCCGTCGTCACGCTGAACGGCTGGACGGCGCCCTGGCACATGAAGGACGGTGTCAAGGAGTTCCACCTCGTCGCCGAGCCCGTCGTGCGCGAGATGGCACCCGGCTTCAAGGCCCACCTGTGGGGCTACAACGGCCAGAGCCCTGGGCCCACGATCGAGGTCGTCGAGGGCGACCGCGTGCGCATCTACGTGACCAACCGGCTGCCCGAGGTGACCAGCATGCACTGGCACGGCCAGCGCCTGCCCAACGGCATGGACGGCGTCAGCGGCCTGACGCAGCCGCCCATCCCGCCGGGCAAGACCTGGGTCTACGAGTTCGTCGCGCGCCGCCCCGGCACCTTCATGTACCACCCGCATGCCGACGAGATGGTGCAGATGGCCATGGGCATGATGGGCCTGTGGATCACGCATCCCAAGGCGAAGCATCCGCACATCGCCGACGTCGACCGCGACTACGCCTTCCTGTTGAACGCCTACGACATCGAGCCCGGCAGCGCGACGCCCAAGGTCATGACGATGCTGGACTTCAACCTGTGGAGCTGGAACAGCCGGGTGTTCCCGGGCATCGCGCCGCTGGTGGCCCGCCAGGGCGACCGCGTGCGCATCCGCGTCGGCAACCTGACGATGACCAACCACCCCATCCACCTCCACGGCCACGAGTTCGAGGTGACCGGCACGGACGGCGGCCCGGTGCCCAAGACCGCGCGCTGGCCCGAAGTGACGACGGACATCGCCGTGGGCCAGATGCGGCAACTCGAGTTCATCGCCGACGAGGAGGGCGACTGGGCCTTCCATTGCCACAAGGCGCACCACACGATGAACGCGATGGGCCACAACGTGCCAACGATGATCGGCGTGGACCACAGCGGCCTGGCTGCCAAGATCCGCAAGCTGGTGCCGGACTACATGGTCATGGGCGAGCGCGGCATGCACGACATGACCGAGATGAGCATGCCGCTGCCCGACAACACGGCGCCCATGATGGCGGGCGAAGGCCCGTTCGGGCCGGTGGCGATGGGCGGCATGTTCAGCATGCTGAAGGTGCGGCGCGGGCTCAAGCGCGGCGACTACACGGACCCTGGCTGGTTCCAGCATCCGCCCGGCACCGTGGCGCGCGAGGTGGGCGACGCACCGCCCGCGACCAGCGCGCCGACACCGGCTGCGAGCGCGTCGGACGTCGAGGTTCAGGTGCGCAAGCCGCATGGCCACCACAACCACTGAGGCCTGCATGAAGACGCTCCTCACTACCGTCACTCTGGCCCTCGCCGCCGTGGCAGCACAGGCGCATGGCGACCATGCCGCCAGCGCGCCGACTGCGGTCAAGAAGGAACAGAAAGCCTGGGGCATCGCTGGAGACCGCCGCGAGGCGCAGCGCACTGTCGAGATCCGCATGAACGACGACATGCGCTTCACACCGTCGCGCATCGACGTGCGCCAGGGCGAGACCGTGCGGCTAGTGCTGCGCAACACCGGCGCCGTGCTGCACGAACTCGTCATCGGCACGCCACAGGAACTGCAAGCGCACGCAGCGCTGATGCTCAAGTTCCCCGGCATGGAGCACGACGAGCCCTACATGGCCCATGTGAAACCGGGCCAGAAGGGCGAGATCGTCTGGACCTTCAACCGTGCGGGCGAGTTCGACTTCGCCTGCCTCATCGCCGGCCACTTCCAGGCCGGCATGCGCGGCAAGATCATCGTCCGCGCGCGCTGAACCCCCATCAAGGAACTGCCATGAACAAGCTATTGCTCTGCGCCGCGCTGCTGGCGCTCCCCCTGCTGTCGCAGGCGACCCCGCCTCCCGCCTTGCCGGCGACACCTGCCTCCGCCGCCGACGCGATGACCGATGCCGAGGTCCGCAAGATCGACCTGGCCGCGGCCAAGCTCACGCTGCGCCACGCCGAGATCCGGTCACTGGACATGCCCGCCATGACGATGGTGTTCCAGGCCCGCGACAAGCGGCTGTTGGATGGCCTCAAGGTCGGCGACAAGGTGCGCTTCAAGGCTGCGCATGAAGGTGGCCAGTTCATCGTCACAGCCATCGAGGCAGCCAAGTGAGGGCGGTGCTCGCCCTGCTGTGCCTGGCCACCTGCGGCACCGCGGCAGCGGCCGCCCAGGTCGTCGACATCGCCTGGACGGCCGAGGGCCGTTTCACGCACACGGCGACGCTGGCGCCACGGGAATTACTGGAGGTGTGCGGCAAGCTGCCGCGGGGTGCCCACGTGGCCTGGACTTTCGAGGCCGGCG
This sequence comes from Roseateles hydrophilus, assembly GCF_026712245.1. GTDB lineage: Bacteria > Pseudomonadota > Gammaproteobacteria > Burkholderiales > Burkholderiaceae_C > Pelomonas > Pelomonas hydrophilus. The sequence continues at coordinate 18,621 of NZ_JAPPUY010000006.1, read as the reverse complement.
CGCCGCTGCCGTTCAACATCCATGTCCACCAGGGCAAGGACGTGGTGTATCCGGCAAGGCTGGAGCGGGCCGCCAGGGCGCAGGGCGTGCAAGTCTTTGACGCCGAGCCCGCGCACTGCTGGATGTGGACCAACACCGACACCAAGCCGGTGAAGATCGACGTCGACCTGCAACAGCACCGTCGCTGAACGCCCGGAAAAGAAAAAGCCCGCCGGGTTTGCCGGCGGGCTGTTCTTGGCGGAGAGGGAGGGATTCGAACCCTCGGTACGGAAACCGTACGCCTGATTTCGAGTCAGGTACATTCGACCACTCTGCCACCTCTCCTGATTCGGTGCGCTTGGTGCGAAGCCGACCATTATAGCCAGCTTTTTCGCCCTTGCTGCAAATCAGCCGCGCAACACCTCCACGCCGCCCATGTAGGAGCGCAGCGCCTCAGGCACGGTGATGCTGCCGTCGGCGTTCTGGTAGTTCTCGAGGACCGCGACGAGCGTGCGGCCCACGGCCAGGCCGGAGCCGTTGAGCGTGTGCACGAACTCGTTCTTGCCCTGCGCGTTCTTGAAGCGCGCCTGCATGCGGCGGGCTTGGAAGGCGCCCATGTTCGAGCAGGAGCTGATCTCGCGGTAGGTCTGCTGCGCCGGCACCCAGACCTCCAGGTCGTAGGTCTTGGTCGAGCCGAAGCCCATGTCCCCGGTGCACAGCAGCATGGTGCGGTACGGCAGGCCCAGCTTCTGCAGGATGGCCTCGGCATGCTGCGTCATCTCCTCCAGCGCGGCCATGCTGTGCTCGGGCTGCTCGATGCGCACCATCTCCACCTTGTCGAACTGGTGCTGGCGGATCAGGCCGCGCGTGTCGCGGCCGGCGGAGCCGGCTTCCGAGCGGAAGCAGGGGCTGTGCGCCGTCAGCTTGACCGGCAGTTCCTCAGCCTTCAGCACACTCTCGCGCACGGTGTTGGTCAGCGAGATCTCCGATGTGGAGATCAGGTACTGCTCGGTCTGCTCGTCGTCACCGCCGCGCAGCACCCAGAACATGTCTTCCTTGAACTTGGGCAGCTGGCCCGTGCCTTCGAGGATCTCGCGGTTCACGATGTAGGGCGTGTAGCACTCGGTGTAGCCGTGCTCGGTGGTCTGCACGTCCAGCATGAACTGCGCGAGCGCGCGGTGCAGGCGCGCCACCGGGCCCTTCAGGAAAGTGAAGCGCGAGCCCGACAGCTTGGCGCCGGTCTCGAAGTCCAGGCCCAGCGGGGCGCCCAGGTCGACATGGTCCTTGACGTCGAAATCGAACGTGCGCGGCGTGCCCCAACGGCGCACTTCGACGTTGCCCGTCTCGTCGGCGCCGGTGGGCACCGAGGCGTCGGGCAGGTTGGGCACGCTCATCAGCAGCGTGTTCAGCTCGACCTGGATGGCCTCCAGCCGCTCAGCACCGGCCTTCAGCTCGTCGGCGATGCCGCCGACCTCGGCCATCAGCGCCGAGGCATCCTCGCCCTTGCCCTTGGCCATGCCGATCTGCTTGGACAGCGCGTTGCGGCGGGCCTGCAGCTCCTCGGTGCGGGTCTGCACGCCCTTGCGCTCCGCTTCCAGCGCCGTGAAGCGCGCCACATCCAGGTAGGGCTGCGGGTTCTTGCGCGCATTCAGGCGCTCGATGACGGTGTCGAGTTCCTTGCGCAGTTGGGTGATGTCAAGCATGGGTGTCCTTCAAATCGAATACGAAAGCGGCGCCGATGTCAGGCGCCGCCGGATGCAGTGAGGCACCGGCTTCAAGATCGAGACGCGCTGACCTCGGCCATGGATTTGTCGCCCAGGCCCATGGGCAGCGGGAAGCGCACATGCTCCTCCACACCGGGCAGGCTGCGAACGGTTGTCGCGCCCAAGGCACGCAGGCGGTCGATGACGGCCTGCACCAACACATCCGGCGCCGAGGCGCCAGCGGTCAGCCCGACGCGCGCGCGGCCCGCCAGCCATTCGGGCTGCAGGTCTTCGGCGGCATCGACCATGTAGCCCGGCGTGCCCAGCCGTTCAGCCAACTCACGCAGCCGGTTGCTGTTGGAGCTTGTCGGGCTGCCCACCACGATGACCACATCCACCTGCGGTGCCAGCACCTTGACGGCATCCTGGCGGTTCTGCGTGGCATAGCAGATGTCCTGCTGCTTGGGCTCGCGCACCTGCGGGAACACGCGCTTGACCTCCGCCAGGATGTCGGCCGCATCGTCCACGCTGAGCGTGGTTTGCGTGACCACCGCCAGCTTGCTCTGGTCCTTGACGACGACCTTGGCGACGTCCTCGACCTCTTCCACCAGGAAGATGCCGTCGGACAGTTGCCCCATCGTGCCCTCGACCTCGGGGTGCCCCTTGTGGCCGATCATGATGAACTCGTAGCCCTCGCGGTGCAGCTTGGCCACCTCGACATGGACCTTGGTCACCAAGGGACAGGTCGCGTCAAAAATCTGGAACCCGCGCGCGGTGGCCTCGCGGCGCACCTCCTGGCTGACGCCGTGCGCGCTGAACACCAGCGTGGCGCCCGCCGGCACCTCGGCCAGGTCCTCGATGAAGATCGCGCCGCGCGACTTCAGGTCGTTGACGACATAGGTGTTGTGCACGATCTCGTGGCGCACGTAGATGGGCGCGCCGAACTTGACCAGCGCCCGCTCGACGATCTCGATGGCCCGATCCACGCCGGCGCAGAAGCCCCGCGGCTCGGCCAGCAGCACTTCCTGGGGTTGCACAGCAGGGTTCATCACAGCACGCCGATCACTTGCACTTCGAAGCTCACCGACTGACCGGCGAGAGGATGGTTGAAGTCGAACAGCAGCGACTCGTCGCCCAGTTCGCGCACGACGCCGGCATAGCCGCCCTGCCCGTCCGGGCCGGGGAACTGCACGACGTCGCCGACGTTGTAAATCTCGTCCGGGTCGCCCAGCTGGCGCAGCAGCGTGAGCTTCACGCGCTGCAACAGCTCGGGGTTGCGCTCGCCGAAGGCTTCGCCAGCCGCAAGCTGGAAGGTTTCGTGCGCGCCCTCCGGCAGGCCGATCAGGCGCGCCTCGATGGCAGGCGCCAGCTGGCCGGCGCCGAGCGACAAGGTGGCGGGCTTGTCGTCAAAGGTGTTGACGATGTCGGCACCGTCCGGGCCCGTGAGCCGGTAATGCAGGGTCAGAAAGGACCCGGCCTGGATGGGGTTCATGCGAGAGAAGGGACGCTTGGCTAGACTGCGGCCGATTTTATGTCGCTGACCCACCTGCCCCCTGATGCCCGTCCGCGCGAGAAGCTGCTCGCTCGCGGCCCGGCTGCGCTGGCAGACGCCGAACTGCTGGCGCTGCTGCTGCGCACGGGGCTCAAGGGCATGCCCGTGCTGCAGCTGGCGCAGAGCCTGCTGGACCGTTTCGGCGGCTGGGCGGGGCTGTTGGCGGCCAGCGTCCAGGACCTGGGCAAGGTCAAGGGCCTGGGGCCCGCCAAGCGGGCAGAGATCGCCGCCGTGCTGGAAATTGCGCGGCGGTCGCTGAACCAGCGCCTGGCCGAGAAGCCGGCAATGAACGACGTCGACACCGTGAAGACCTACCTGCGTCTGCACCTGGGCGGCCTGGGGCAGGAGGTGTTCGCCGTGCTGTTCCTGGATGCGCAACTGCGCCTCATTGCGATGGAGACGCTGTTCCACGGCACGCTGACGGCCACGACGGTGCATCCACGCGAGGTCGTCAAGCGCGCGCTGGCGCTGGGCGCTGCCGCCGTCGTGCTGGCGCACAACCACCCCAGCGGCGTGGCGGAGCCCTCGCGCGCCGACGAGTCGCTGACGCGCCACCTCGCGCAGGCGCTCGCGCTGGTGGATGTGCGGGTGGTCGACCACTTCATCGTCGGCGCGGGCGAGGTACTGTCGTTCGCCGAGCGGGGTCTGCTGTGAGCCGCGTCGCCCGCAGCCTGGCCGACCTGAAACCGCTGGCCCGCGAACTGGCCGCCGCGCGCCTGGCCGCGGAAGCCGAGCGCGAGCGCGTGGCGGCGGCCTTGCGGCTGGCCGAGCAGGAGCGCCGCGTCTTCGAACTCAGCGTCGGGCCGGTAACGCCCCTGCGCCGCGTCGACCGCGTGCTGCACGATGTGGCGCAACCCGCGCCCGAGCCGCGCCAGCGCGAAGCCGACGAGCGCGCCGTGCTGCTGCAGGCACTGTCGGACGAGATCGACATCGAGAGCCTGCTGGAAACCGACGAAACGCTGTCCTTCCGCCGCGAGGGCATCAGCCTGGAGGTGGTGCGCAAGCTGCGCCGCGGCCACTGGGCGCTGCAGGCGCAGCTGGACCTGCACGGCCTGCGGCGCGACGGCGCGCGCGAGGCGCTGAGTCTCTTCATCCATGACGCGGCGCGTCGCGGCCTGCGCTGCGTGCGTGTCGTGCATGGCAAGGGCCACGGCTCGCCTGGGCGCGAGCCGGTGCTCAAGGGCCGCGTGCGGCGCTGGCTGGTGCAGAAGAACGAGGTACTGGCCTTCGTTCAGGCGCGCGCCTGCGATGGCGGCGCGGGCGCCCTCATCGTGCTGCTGTCGGGCAGCGCCTGACACAGCACTGACGCCCGGGCCCGCCGCCACCTCACGTTGCGCGGCCGACACGGGGCGCGACGCCATTGACCCGCGCCGTTAGGCCGCAGTAGCCTGGGCACGAGGCGCCACGCGCGACCACTGGTTTCCCCACCGTCGAGAGGAGAGTCCATGAGCCCGTCCCACGCCCTAACCCACCGTGCGCCGCAGCCCAGGAGTTACCTGGGCATCGGGCTGGTGCTGGCGCTGCACCTGGCCGGCATCTATGCGCTGAGCGCAGGCCTCGTACGCCCAGAGCCCAAGCCGCCCGGCAACATCGTGCTCAAGCCACTGCCGCCCGAGGCAGCGCCCGAACTGCCCAGGCCCGAGCCGCTGCGCGCCGACCAGCCGCTGCTGCGCGACGTGCCCGTGATCCAGCTGCAACCGCCGGTGGTCGACATCGTCGCGCCGCAGGAGTCGGCCGCGCCCAGCGCCGTCGTGGCGCCTGCCGAGGCCACCCCGACACCTGCACGCCCCATGCCTGCGCAAGGCCTGCCCCCGGCCCAGCCGGCCGTTGCCCGGCCCCAGGTGCAGGCGCCCGGGGCGGTGTGCTCCGTGATGCCCAGGCCGGAGGTGCCAGCGATCAGCTGGACTGGCGAGGCGGTGCTGCAGGTCGTCGCCACCGTTCGCGGCGGCCGCGTCGTCGGCGCCGATGTGCGCGTCACGCAAGGCGTGCTCGACGGCAAGACGCGGCGCGCGTTGCAGCGCTCGGTGGAGTCAGCGCTGGCCGGCTATGCGTGCCAGGGCGACGCGATGTTCCAGCAGGACTTCGCGTTCCGCGTCGACTGATCAAGCGCAAGCCGTTGGCGGCCGGTGCACTCCAGCGCGTCAGCCGCCGACGTTGCGCATCCAGTCGGCCGTGCCGGCGAAGGACTCCGCCAAGCGCTCACGCAAGGCCGGGTCCACGTCGATCTCCTGCATGGCCTGGCTCATGCAGGCGACCCATTCATCGCGCTCGGCAATGCCGATGCGAAACGGCAGGTGACGGGCCCGCAGCCGCGGGTGGCCAAAACGGCTGATGTAGTGATCGGGCCCACCCAGCCAGCCGCACAGGAACCAGAACAGCTTGTCGCGCGCTGTGTCCAGCGAATCGCCATGCGCCGCACGCAAGCGCGCGTAGGCAGGCTCGAGGTCCATCAGATCGTAGAAGCGGTCGACGAGTTCGCGCACGCGGCCCTCGCCGCCCAGCCACTCGAACGCCGTGGTCGGTTGCGCGTCAGCCAAGGAGCTTGGTGGCCAGGGCCTTGATGGCCTGCGCAGCGTCGCAGCCCGGGTAGTTCTCGAGCATCAGCTGGCGCTTGAGCACTGCTTGGCGCACGGCTGGATCGGCCCGCACCTCGCCCAGCAATTCCAGCTTGAACCCCTGCCCGGGCGCCGGCCCGACAAAGCGCTGCAGCACCTGCTGCAACTGGCCGCAGATCAGCTTGCCCTCGCCCACGCGGTTGGCCTGGTTAACCAGCAGGCCCACATGGCGGCGCTCCTGCTGGGTGGCAAGCACCTTGATGGTGGCGTATGCGTCCGTCAGGGACGTGGGCTCGGGCGTGGCGACCACGAGGACGTCCGCCGCGAGCGAGATCGCGAACAGCACCACATCGGAGATGCCTGCACCGGTGTCGAGCAGCACCCAGTCAAAGCGCGGCTTCACGAGGTCGATGATGTGCAGCAGTTTGTCGCGCACCTCGGGCGTGAGGCGCGAGTACTCCACCATGCCCGAGCCGGCCAGCAACACACTGAAGCCGCCAGGCGCGGGCAGGATGGCCTGCTCCAGCGTGGCCTTCTCGGTGAAGACGTCATGCAGCGTCAGCTTGGGGTGCAGGTTCAGCACCACGTCGAGGTTGGCCAGGCCGAGGTCGGCATCCAGCACCAGCACCTTCTGGCCGCGCGCGGCCAGCGCCGCCGCCAGGTTGGCGGTGACGAAGGTCTTGCCCACGCCTCCCTTGCCGCTGGTCACAGCCAGCGTACGGGCGCCGGCGCGCGGCGGGCGTACAGCAGCAGGATCGGTGTTCGTGCTCATGGCAGGTCCTGTTGCATTTCAAGAATGGGGGAGGCGAACAACATGCCCTTTTCTTCGGCACTGACCAGAGAATCGACCTGGGGTTCAAGGCAGGCGCGGTTGCGGCCCTCAGCCTTGGCTCGGTAGAGCTGGCGGTCGGCCCGCTCCGTCCACAGCAGCGGGGATGAGCGCACCCAGGGCGGTGCGAAAGCCCCTCCCAGGCTGACCGTGACGCCCAGCACCTGGCCTGGGCTGACCTCGATGGCCAACTGGGACACCCGCTCGCGCACCCGCTCGGCGACGAGCACGCCCACATGTGTGGCGCAGTTGGGCAGGATGATGGCGAACTCCTCGCCGCCCACGCGCGCCACGAGATCCATAGGACGCACGGCCTGCACGACGGCCTGCGCGACGGCGCGGATCACCTGATCACCGGCCTGGTGGCCATGGTTGTCGTTGACCGCCTTGAAGTGGTCGATGTCCAGCATCAGCAACAGCGCCGGCTCGCCGGCACGCGCCACGCGATCCGCCTCCCGCGCCAGGGCCATCTCAAAGCTGCGGCGGTTCACGAGGCCGCTCAGCGCGTCCTTGCTCGACAGATCACACAGGGCGTCCACGATGGCCTGCAACCAGGCAACGCTGCCCGGCGCCTCATCCGGCAGCATTGCCCCGGCCTGCTGGAGCAGTTGCAGGGCCAGGCCCAGATCAAGCGCACAGGCGTCGATCAATGCAGGAGCGGGCGAGCGGTTTTCCAAGGCGTTGCGGGCGGTCAGGAACAGCGCGGATGCGCTTTCGGTCAGTCTAGCAGCGGCCCTGGCATCAGCAGGTCGTGAAACAGGCACGTTCCCTCGGACTGTTTGCACTATGCTGGGCCGAACCCACCCCGAGGATGACGGGGCTGCGGTGCAGAATGGGCCTGACCCGCCACATCTGCTGCGAGCGCCCACAAGTACTCCTCCACGACATGCCCGCACCCGACCTCGCCCAAGGCAACGAAGACCACGAGTTCAGCTTCAGCAAGGCCGACTTTGACCGTGTGCGCGAGCTGATCTACAAGCACGCCGGTATCAGCCTGCACGACGGCAAGCATGCGATGGTCTACAGCCGACTGTCACGGCGCCTGCGCGAGACGGGACACCGCAGCTTTGCCAGCTACCTGCAGTGGCTGGAGGCCTCCAACTCGGCGGCGGAATGGCAGGAGTTCGTCAACTGCCTGACCACCAACCTGACCTCCTTCTTCCGCGAGGATCATCACTTCCACGCGTTGAAAGATGACCTCCAGCCCTACGTCGGCAAGCAAGTGCGCATCTGGTGCTGCGCGGCGTCGACCGGTGAAGAGCCCTATTCCATCCTGATGACGTGCAGCGAGGCTCTGGGGGCCGGCGCCTCTGTGCAGCTCGTCGCCAGCGACATCGATACCAATGTGCTGGCCACCGCGCGGCGCGGCGTCTACAACGCCGACGCGCGCGGCCTGGACGCCACGCGGCTGAAGAACTTCTTCATGCGCGGCACGGGTGCCAACGCCGGCAAGATCCGCGTCAAGCCCGAGTTGCAGCGCTGGGTGGATTTCCGGCCGCTGAACCTGATGGACACGCAGTGGCAGCTCGGCGACCCCTTTCACATGGTGTTCTGCCGCAACGTCATGATCTATTTCGATGCGCCCACCCAGCGAAAGGTGCTGGAGCGCATCCACCGCGTCATGCGGCCTGGCGGCCTGCTCTTTGTGGGCCATTCCGAGAACTTCACCGAATCGCGCGACCTGTTCAAGCTGCGCGGCAAGACGATTTACGAACGGGTCTGATCCATGAGCACGCCTCTCGCCACCGCATCGACCCTCGGCAACCCAGCCGCACTCGCCAAGGTCAACCAACTCAAGACCCAGCCGCGCAAGCAGGGCGAGGCCTCGTTCTTCTTCTACGACGCGCACTTCAAGAACGCAGCCGTGAAGATCCTGCCCGGCGAGTACTTCGTCGACCAGGAGGACCTGCTGGTTATGACGACGCTGGGCTCCTGCATCGCCGCCTGTCTGTGGGATCGCGTCGCCAAGGTGGGGGGCATGAACCACTTCATGCTGCCCGAGGGCAACGGCGACTCGGGCCGCTATGGCTCGTTCGCGATGGAACTGCTGATCAACGAGATGATGAAGCGCGGCGCCGTCAAGTCACGCATGGAGGCCAAGATCTTCGGCGGTGGCGCCGTGATCTCGGGCATGAACTCGCTGAATGTCGGCGAGCGCAACACCAACTTCGTCATCGACTTCCTGAAGCTCGAACGCATCCCCATCGTGTCCAAGGACGTGATGGATGTTTACCCGCGCAAGGTCTGCTTCCTGCCGGCCAGCGGCAAGGCCATGGTGAAGCGCCTGGCCCCGACCAACACGGACGCACTGGTCCAACAGGACAAGGCGGCCATTCAGAAGGTACAGCCGGTCGCCAGCAGCGGCGGCTCCATCGACCTGTTCTAAGGAGAGACAACCATGGCCAAGACCAAGGTCGTGGTGGTGGACGACTCGGCGCTGGTGCGCTCCATCCTCACCGAAATCATCAACCGCCAGACCGACATGGAATGCATCGGCGCGGCCGCCGACCCCCTGCTGGCGCGCGAGATGATCCGCAACCTGAACCCGGACGTCATCACGCTGGACGTAGAAATGCCACGCATGGACGGGCTGGACTTCCTGTCGCGCCTGATGCGGCTGCGCCCCATGCCGGTGGTGATGGTGTCCACGTTGACCGAGCGCGGCGCCGAGGTCACGCTGAAGGCCCTGGAACTCGGTGCGGTGGACTTCGTCGCCAAGCCCAAAATCGGCGTGGCAGACGGCATCCGATTGCTGGCGCAGGACATCACCGACAAGATCCGCATCGCCGCCAAGGCCCACATCCGCCGCGCACCGCCGCCACCGGCGGCCGGAGCAGCGGCGCCTGCAGCAGCCAAGCCGGTGACGATGGCGAGCCTGGGCCGCGCGTCCACCGAGAAGCTCATCTTCATCGGCGCCTCCACCGGCGGCACCGAGGCCACCAAGGACGTGCTGGTCAACCTGCCGGCCGACAGCCCGGCCGTCGTCATCACGCAGCACATGCCGCCCGGCTTCACCAAGAGCTACGCGGCGCGGCTGGACGGCCTGTGCAAGATCCGCGTGAAGGAAGCCCAGGACGGCGAGCGCATCCTGCCCGGCCACGGCTACATCGCGCCCGGGGGCCTGCACCTGACGGTGGAACGCAGCGGCGCGAACTACATCGCCCGCGTGCAGGATGGCGACCCCATCAACCGCCACAAGCCATCGGTCGAGGCGCTGTTCCTGTCCGCCGCGCGCGTGGTGGGCCAGAACGCCATCGGCATCATGCTCACCGGCATGGGCGCCGATGGCGCCCGCGCCATGAAGGTGATGAAGGACGCTGGCTCTTACAACTACTGCCAGGACGAGGCCAGTTGCGTCGTCTTCGGCATGCCGCGCGAGGCCATCGCGGCCGGCGCGGCCGACGAGGTGCTGCCGCTCAACCAGATCGCCGGCAAAGTGCTGGAGCGACTGCGGGCTACGTCGGGCATGTCGCTGAACCGCGTCTGATCCCTAGTTCAACGGCGTCCGCGGGGCGCGGGCTCGGTTAGGGTGCGCGCTTCGCCACGGAGACCCGTTCATGAAGCTGCCCCTTTCCACCTTCACCGCGCTCGCCTTGCTCAGCGCCTTCAGCGCGCACGCGGCCGACACGTCCTTCAACACCGAGCAGGCCTTTGTCGCAGCAGCCGGCGCGACGGTGATCGAGAGCTTCGAAACGCTGGCCGGCCGCGGCCGCACGATGGCCCCCGTGGTCACCCCCCACTTCACCGTCAGCACGGGAAATGCCCCCATCGGCGTGCAGACGGCCGCCAACGCGCCATCACCCGGCTATGGCTCAGCGGCGGTCGATGGCAGCCAGTACCTCTCTGTCTACTTGGCGGATGCTGCGCCAGGCAGTCTCAGCTTCACGCTGGCCACACCGAGCACCAGCTTCGGCCTGTACCTGACTGATCTCGGCGAGGTGGCGGGCGAGGTGCGCCTGCAAACCAACGCCGGGGCTTTTTCAGGCGGCGCGCTGGTCGCGCAGTTCCCGCCGCTGGTGGGCGAAGGTCAGCGGCTGTTCTTCGGCTTCACACAGGACGTCGCGTTCACGCAGGTCACACTGACGGTGACCGGACTGGACGAGGCCTACGGGCTGGACAAGGTCTACGTGAGCGTGGTGCCAGAGCCTGCCGCCGCCTGGCTGATGCTGGCCGGCCTGGGCGTGGCAGGCATCGCCGCCCGGTCGCGCCGCGCGCGCTGATCGCGACAGCGGCGCGGCGGCGCCCGCTCAGAGAAACAGCTGCTGCAGGTCGCTGAGGAAATCGAAGCCGCGCTCGGTGGGCTGGATGCGCGCGGGGTCAGCCGCCAGCAGGCCACGCCCACGGGCCGTCTCCAGTGCCTTGCCAATGCTGGACGGCGGCAGCCCGGTGCGCTCCAGGAACTGCGTCACGGTCACGCCCTCCTTGAGCCGCAGCGCGTTCAGCATGAACTCGAACGGCAGGTCCTTGCGGGCCACCTCGTGCTCGTTGCTGACCTTGTTGTCTTGGGCCATGAAGGCCGCCGGCTCACGCCAGCGCACCTGGCGCAGCACGCGGTTCGGGAAGCTCAGCTTGCTGTGCGCCCCGGCGCCGATGCCGAGGTAGTCGCCGAACTGCCAGTAGTTCAGGTTGTGCGCGCAGCGGTGGCCGTCGCGTGCGTAGGCCGAGACCTCGTAGCGCGACAGCCCCTGCGCACCGGTCTTTGCGGTGATGAGGTCCAGCATGTCGCTGGCCAGGTCCGGATCGGGCAGGTGCTCGGGCGTGCGCGTCGCGAACACCGTGTTGGGCTCGATGGTCAGGTGATAGATGGACAGGTGCGGCGGCTTGAAGCTCAGCGCCGTGTCCAACTCGCGAGCCAGCTCGTCCAGCGTCTGGCCCGGGAGCGCATACATCAGGTCGAGGTTCCAGGTGTCGAACGCGCCGGCCGCCTCGGCCAGCGCCTCGCGCGCCTGCGTGGCACTGTGCACACGGCCCAAGGTCTTCAGCTGCGCGTCGTCGAAGCTCTGCACACCCACCGACAGGCGCGTGACGCCCGCCTGGCGAAAGCCCGCAAAGCGCTCGCGCTCAAAGGTGCCAGGGTTGGCCTCCAGCGTGATCTCGCAGCCCGGCTCCAGCGGCAGGCGGGCGCGCAGGTCGGAGATCAGCTGCGCGATCTGCTCGGGGTTGAACAGGCTCGGTGTGCCGCCGCCGATGAAGATGCTGACGATGGGGCGGCCCCAGATCAGCGGCAACGCCGCTTCGAGATCGGCGCGCAGTGCTGCGAGGTAAGCCTCGGCCGTGTCGATGGTCAGCCCGCCGTTCTTCACCTCATGCGAGTTGAAGTCGCAGTACGGACACTTGCGCAGACACCACGGCAGGTGCACGTAGAGCGCCAAGGGCGGCAGCGCGGGCAGCTGCAGCGTGCCCGGACGCATGAGGTGCTGGAGGTCGGCCATGTCGTCAGCCGAGGTACCAGACCTCGCGGAACTGCTGGATGAGCTGCACCGCGGCCAGCGCGCGATGGCTGTGCTGGTTTTTGACGGCGGCGCCCAGGCTGGCCACGGTCTGCCCGAGGGCCGGAATGTGCATCAACGGGTCGTAGCCGAAACCGCCCTCGCCGCTCGGCGTGGTCAGGATTTCTCCCATCCATCGGCCCATCGCGATCAACGGCTCGGGGTCGTCGGCGCTGCGCACCGCCACCAGCGCACAAACGAAGCGTGCGCGCCGGTCGCCGATACCGCTCAGCTCGCGCAGCAAGCGCTCGTTGTTGGCGGCATCGCTCTTCTCGCCGCCCGCATCCAGCGCATAGCGGGCCGAGCGCACGCCCGGTGCGCCGCCCAGCGCGTCGACGCTGATGCCAGAGTCGTCGGCCAGCGCCGGCAGGCCGCTGAGCCTGGCCGCATGGCGGGCCTTGGCCAAGGCGTTTTCGGCAAAGGTGTCGAAGGGCTCCTCTGCCTCCGGAATGCCCAAGCTGCCCTGGTTCACCAGCTCGATGCCAAGCGGTGCGAACAAGGCCTGCAGCTCGACGAGCTTCTTGGCGTTGTTGGAGGCCAGGACGAGCTTCATGCCGACTTCTGCAAAGCGATCAGCTCACGGATGCCCTTGTCCGCCAGGTCGAGCAGGGCGTTCATCTCATCGCGCGTGAACACAACGCCTTCGGCCGTGCCCTGCAGTTCGACGAAGCCGCCGGAGCCGGTCATGACGACATTCATGTCCGTGTCGCAGGCCGAGTCCTCGGTGTACTCCAGATCCAGCAGCGGCAAGCCGTCGACGATGCCGACCGAGATGGCCGCCACCGAGTCCTTGATCGGCGAGCGCGACAGCTTGCTTTCCGCGATCAGCTTGTTGACGGCATCCGTCGCGGCCACGAAGGCGCCGGTGATGGCCGCCGTGCGTGTGCCGCCGTCGGCCTGCAGCACGTCACAGTCCAGCGTGATGGTGCGCTCACCGAGCGCGGCCAGGTCGAACACAGCGCGCAGTGAGCGGCCGATGAGGCGCTGGATCTCCTGCGTGCGCCCGCTCTGCTTGCCCTTGGCGGCCTCGCGGTCGCTGCGGGTGTGCGTGGCGCGCGGCAGCATGCCGTACTCGGCCGTCACCCAGCCCTCGCCCGAGCCGCGCTTGTGCGGCGGCACGCGCTCTTCCACCGAGGCGGTGCAGAGCACGCGTGTCGAGCCGAACTCGATGAGCACGGAGCCCTCGGCATGCACGGTGAAACCGCGGGTGATGCGCACCGGGCGCAATTGATTGGCGGCGCGGCCAGCGCTGCGCGTGAAGGTCTTGGTCATGACGGGAAGAAAAGAGTTAGCGCCGATGCCGGCCGCGACCGGACTGGCGGATGGCCTCGTTGATCTCGCGCACCGAGCGCTCGATCTCCTCGTCATCCATGCCGGCGACGAGGTCGGCATCGAGCGCGCCTTGGATGGTGGACGCGAAGCCGGAGTTGCCGAGGTTCTGCGTGGTGTCACCGGCGGGATCGCCCTCGCCCTCCCACTCCACGGACAGCACGGTCACGTTGTCACTGCGCTCGCCACCACGGCGCAACGCCTGCTCCACCAACTCCGGAACGGATTCCGAAATGGCCAGGTCGGCCATCTGGCGAACGATCTCGTGGTCTGCGACGCTGCCCCACAGGCCGTCGGAGCACAACAGAATGCGGTCGCCCGGCTCCATGATCAGCGGCCCCTGGCAGTCGACCATGGGCTTGCCCGGGCTGCCCAGGCAGGTGAACAGCACGTTGCGGTTGAACGCCTCGGTGCCACGGCCCACACGCCCCAGCGCCTCCTGCAATTCGGAGTACGAGTGGTCGCGGGTGCGCGCGATCAACTTGCCACTGCGCACGAGGTATAGCCGCGAGTCGCCGCAATGCGCCCACCAAGCCTGATTGCCCTGCAGGATGCAGGCAACGACGGTGGTGCGCGGCGTATCGGTCAGCCCCTTGCTCTCCGCGTAGCGGAGCAACTGGTGATGGGCGATGACGATGGTTTCCTGCAGGAAGCGCTGCGGATCGTCGAGCACCGGGCGCGCGTCCTGCTGGAACAGCGCAGCCAACGTCTGCAGCGCAATCTGCGCGGCGACCTCGCCTTCCGGATGTCCGCCCATGCCGTCAGCCAGCGCGAACAAGCCGGCCTCCCGCGTGAAGCAGTAGCCCATGCGGTCTTCGTTGGTCTCGCGGCCACCGCGACGACTGACTTGGAAGACGCTGAATCTCAAGCTTTTGCCCCGGACTTCAAGTTTTCCAGTTGGAGTTTCAGGCGCTCGCTGAAACTGAGCTTGGTGTAGCGCCGCTCGGTCTCACGAGCGAGCTCCTTCTGCAACGCGAACACACTCTGCGGGCGCGACAGCGGATCCAGCGACATGCACCACTCGGTCACTTCGAGCAGGTTGTCGGAGTAGACATTGCGCAGACGCGACAGACTCAGGTTGAGGCGATCCTTCTCCAGGCGCTGCGGCGCATCGTTGGGCGGATAGCCCTGCATGCAGGCGTAGATGCAAGCGCCGATCGCATAGATGTCAGTCCACGGCCCTAACGAGCCGTCGCGCCGGTACATCTCGGGTGCCGCAAAGCCGGGCGTGTACATCGGACGGATGAAGTTGCCCTCTTTGCTCAGCACCTCACGCGCGGCGCCGAAGTCCAACAGCACGGCCTTGTTGTCGTTGGTGATGAAGATGTTGGCCGGCTTGATGTCCAGGTGCAGCATCTTGTGCTGGTGCACGATGCGCAGGCCGCGCAGGATCTCGTCGAACAGGCTGCGGATGGTGGACTCGCGGAAGACCTTGTCCCGCTTCATGTCGCGCGCGGTCACGATGAAGTCCTGCAGCGTGTCGCCCTGCAGGTAGTTCATGACCATGTAGACGGTCTCGTTCTCGCGTAGGAAATTCAGTACCGAGACAACGCTGGGGTGCGAGATCTGCGCGAGCGAGCGCCCCTCTTCGAAGAAGCTCTTGAGCCCCAAGCGGTACAACGGCTGCTTCTCGGGCTTGACGCGCGGCGTCAACTCCCCAGGGGAACGCTCGGCCAGCGACGAGGGCAGATATTCCTTCAGCGCGACAAGGTGGTGATCCGGGTCTTCGGCCAGATAAACCACGCCGAAACCGCCAGCCGCCAGCCGCTTGATGATCTGGTAGCCCCCTACCACCGTGCCTGCTGGCAATGGCGCCGGCTTCGGCTTGGACATAATCGCGTTTTGTCTGTTTATGCGAGTGCGAAATGCCAGTCTACAGCATGACCGGGTACGCCAATTCCACGGCACAGCCCCCTAAGGCCGACGACGGCACCACACTTTCACAAGCGAGCGTGAGCGTTGAGTTGCGCTCGGTGAACGGCCGCTTCCTCGACTTGTCCCTGCGCATGCCGGAAGAGTTGCGCGGGCTGGAACCGCAACTGCGCGAGCTCATCGCCTCACGATTCAAACGCGGCAAGATCGAACTGCGGATCAACACGCAGCGCGAGGCAGACGGCAGCTGGCCGCAGCCTCACCCCGAGCAGCTGAATCGCCTGGCCAATCTGGAGTCCAAGGTACGCACCTGGCTTCCGCAAGCGGCGCCGCTTTCAGTTCACGAAGCCTTGAACTGGTGCAAGGCTGGCGGCAGCACGACAGCCCAACTCGACGGCCCGACGCTGGAGGCCGCCAAGGCCTGCGTCGAAGGCCTTGCCGAATCGCGCAAGCGCGAGGGTGAAAAGCTCGTGCTCATCCTGACTGAGCGAATAAAGCGCCTGCGCGAGCTGGCTGACGAAGCCGAGCCCCTGCTGCCGGCCGTCGTCGCCCGCCAGCAACAACGCTTCCTCGAACGCTGGCAGGAGGCCCTGGCAGCCACAAGCGCTGCCGGCACCGTACCGCAAGAGGCACTGCAAGAGCGGGCGCTGAACGAGGCTGCAGCGTTTGCCATCCGCATCGACGTCGCCGAAGAACTGGGACGGCTACGCGCCCATCTCGATGAACTCAGCCGCCTGTTGAAAAAAGGCGGCGAGCTCGGGAAGCGACTGGACTTCCTGATTCAGGAGCTTCATCGCGAAGCCAACACCTTGGGTTCGAAATCCGCAGCGCTCGAACTGACCAACGTGTCCGTCGAGATGAAAGTCGCCATCGAACAAATGCGCGAACAGGTGCAGAACATCGAGTGAATGCACCAGCATGGCTTGCTACCATGCAGCAACAATCAAGGGGGCACTTCATGACTGATCCGCAGGAAACCAGGGATCTGGCCGGAGCTTTTCAGAAGTACTTCACCATCGCGCCGGCACTTACCGCCGAAGATCGCAACGAAGTTTATCGGATCCGCCATGACGTCTACTGCCGCGACCTTGGCTGGGAACCCATCCGCGCTGACGGCATGGAGACTGACGCAGCAGACAGGCACTCGGTGCATTGCCTGTTGCGCAAGCAAGGCACCGGCGAACCTGTGGGCTGTACTCGACTGATCCTCGCGAAGGGGCAGGAAGAGTTGCCCTTTGAGGACAGTTGCCGACACGTTTTGGATCGCAGCTTGGTAGATCCGAGCCAACTCCCGCGCGACACCATTGGGGAAGTGTCGCGGCTCGCTGTGGTCAGCGCGTTTCGCCAGCGCAAGGGCGAACAAAACATGGCGATGACCTCGGCGTCTGAAGCGAACTTCGCACTAGACCAGCCGCTGCCCCGCTTCCCTTTCATCCCTGTGAGCCTCTACCTCGCAGCAGCAGCCGTAGCGAGACACCTGCAAGTGGAGCATGTCTTCGTGCTGACGGAACCCAGGCTGGCCAGTCATTTCTCGCGCATCGGCTTTGACATACGTACCGTTGGCGGTGAGATCGAGCACCGCGGCATACGCGTACCGTCGCTGCTGAGCTCAAGCAAGGTCGTCGAGAACCTTCGTCCCATGATCCGACCGTTGTACGACATCGTCCAACAGTCTGTCGAAGCGAGCTTCGCCAAACATCCCACGGTCGTGGATGGGCTCAAGCGCGAGGGCTGGCCCCGGGAAACGTGAATCGCACTGCTTGCGGAGAGGGGCAAGTCAACGCTGACCTGCAACCCGCCACCCGTACGACGCCAATAGAGAAGAATCCGCGCAACCGAGAGGAAGCGCGATGCGCAAGAGCAGATTCACAGACGAGCAAGTCATCGGGTTCATCAAGCAGGCCGATGCCGGCATGAGCGTGGCGGACCTGTGCCGCCGAGAGGGCTTCAGCTCGGCAACCTTCTACAAGTGGCGTGCCAAGTTCGGCGGCATGGAGGCCAGCGACGCCAAGCGGCTGCGCGACCTGGAAGCCGAGAACAACCGACTCAAGAAGCTGCTGGCCGAGGCCGTGCTGGACAACGAGGCGCTGAAGGTGGCCTTCGGCGTAAAGCGCTGAGCCCACCGGCGAAGCGACGCGCGGTGGGCATGATGTTGGAATCGACCTCGATCAGTGAACGGCGCGCCTGCGCGTTGGTGGGCTTGTCTCGCGACAGCTGGCGGCATCCGCCTCAGCGTGTGCAGCAGGACCAGGCGACGAGCCAGCGCATCGTCGAGCTGGCTCACGAGCGGCGGCGCTTCGGCTATCGGCGCATCGGCGATTTGCTGCGCGCGGCAGGCACGAAGATCAACGACAAACGCGTGTACCGGCTCTACAAACTGGCTGATCTGTCAGTGCGCAAGCGCCGCGGCAAGCAGCGCTTAAAGCTCGAGCGCGTACCGCTGCACGAGTGCCAGACGATCAACGAGGTGTGGAGCATGGACTTCGTCAGCGACAGCCTGGCCAGCGGGCGGCGTATCAAGTGCCTGACCGTGACCGACGACTTCAGCCACGAGTGCGTGGACATCGCCGTCGATCACGGCATTGGTGGCGAGTACGTCGTGCGCGTGCTGGACCAGGTGGCGCGGTTCCGGGGCTACCCGCAGGCCGTGAGAACCGACCAGGGGCCGGAGTTCACCAGCCGCGCCTTCATGGCCTGGGCGCAGGCCAAGGGCGTGCGCCACATCCTCAACCAGCCGGGCAAGCCCACACAGAACGCCTACATCGAGAGCTTCAACGGCAAGTTCCGCGACGAGTGCCTCAACGAACACTGGTTCCAGAGCCTGAAGCAGGCGCGTGTCGAGATCGCGCGCTGGCGGACCGACTACAACGAGGTGCGACCGCACAGCAGCTGCGGGCGGATGCCGCCGGCGAAGTTCGCGGCCCAGCATCGTCAAACAACCGGCGGCGCCGTGCCGGCGCCGCAGCAAACCCAGGAGTAATCTCCTTTAACAGCGGATTCCTCAAATCGACTGGCACGGGTTGTGGGGGCAGGTCAGACCGGAGAGCGATACGCCCCGACAAGCGGCTTGCACGTACGCCGAGAACATGCTCACAGCCAGAACGAGTTCCGCAGCATTTGGCATTTACAGCCCTTTGCTGCGTCTGCTGCGTTTGCTGCTTTGCTCCCCAAAAGCGAAACCCCCACCAGCTTTCACTGATGGGGGTTGGCTTTGAATAATAGCCTGACGATGACCTACTTTCACACGGGAATCCGCACTATCATCGGCGCTGACTCGTTTCACTGTCCTGTTCGGGATGGGAAGGAGTGGGAC
>NZ_JAPPUY010000005.1 GCF_026712245.1 Roseateles hydrophilus | reverse complement strand
AGATTTCTGCATTCATCAGCAAAGAGGCGAGATTTTGATCTGTCTTTTCGACTTCGTCAAGTGCTTTTGAAAACTTTTTTCAAGCACTCAACTGAGTCAAACACACCAGGCCTCTCGACCCCTACGCTTCCCAGCAACAAAACCAGTTGTGAGCAGCGAAGCCTGCTATTGTGGCACAGATTTTTAGCGGCGCGCAAGACTTTGTTGAAGATTGCGTTGTGCGCCTTCGGCGAGCGCAGCAGGCCAGGCGGAATGACCAATGCACGCTCGCTCCACAGACTATCGGCACCGCGCACGCACGCCTCCGTTGTGAGTACTGCAGGTCATGCGCTGAGCCTCGGCGCCTGCTCCTCAGCTGACCCGCAAACCAACCAGTGAACACTGGATCGAGCAATCACGCCAACACGTCATTGCTCTCGCCTCGGCGCACGTTCTCAATGAAAAAAGGCCCGGCTGCGTTGGCAGTCCGGGCCCATTCGATACCAACAGCCTTGGATCAGCCTTCCTCTTGGAAAGCTTCCTCGCGCTTGTTCTTGATGGACGGCAGCATCACAACCACGATCATTAGGGTCGCAGCGATCAGCAGGCCGGCGGACAGCGGGCGGGTGAAGAACGTGCTCCAGTCCCCTCGCGCCAGCAGCAGCGCCCGGCGAAGGTTCTCTTCCATCATGGGGCCCAGGATGAAGCCCAGGAGCAGCGGTGCGGGTTCGCAGCTCAGCTTGTAGAAGATGTAGCCCAGCAGCGCGAAGCCTGCCGTCATGAAGACGTCGAAGTTGTTGTTGTTCAGCGAGTACGTGCCGATGCAGCAGAACACAACGATCGCCGGGAACAAGAAGCGGTAGGGCACCGTCAGCAGCTTGATCCAGATGCCGATCAGCGGCAGATTCAACACGATCAGCATCAGGTTGCCGATCCACATCGACGCGATCAGCCCCCAGAACAGCTCGGGGTTGCCCGTCATGACCTGCGGCCCCGGCTGAATGCCCTTGATGGTCATCGCGCCCACCATCAACGCCATCACGGCATTGGGCGGGATGCCCAGCGTCAGCATCGGGATGAAGCTGGTCTGGGCGCCCGCGTTGTTGGCGCTCTCTGGACCGGCGACACCCTGGATCGCACCCTTGCCGAACGGCACGCGGGGGTTGCGGTTGATCTTCTTTTCCAGCGTGTACGCAGCGAACGCGGCAAGCAGCGCGCCGCCGCCCGGCAGCACGCCGAGCACGGAGCCGAGGGCGGTGCCACGCAGCACGGACGGCCAGGCGTCCTGGAAGTCTTCCTTGGTGGGCCACAGGCCCTTGACTTCCTTGGTGAACACCTCGCGCTGCTCCGCAGGCTGTCCCAGGTTCGCAATGATCTCGCCGAAGCCGAAAACGCCCATGGCAATGACGACGAAGCCGATGCCGTCCGTCAGTTCGGGAATGTCGAACGAGAAGCGCGCCGTGCCAGTGATGACGTCGGTGTTGATCTGCCCGAGCAGCAGACCCAGCACGATCATCGCGATGGCCTTCACCAACGAGCCCGAGGCCAGCACCACCGCGCCCACCAGGCCCAGCACCATGAGCGAGAAGTACTCGGCAGACCCGAACTGGAAGGCCAACTCGGTCAGGGGCGGCGCGAAGGCGGCAATGATGATGGTGCCCACGCAGCCAGCGAAGAAGCTGCCCAGGCCCGCAGCCGCCAGCGCGGAGCCCGCGCGGCCGCGACGCGCCATCTGGTAGCCGTCGATCGCCGTCACAACGGAGCTGGACTCACCCGGCACATTGATCAGGATGGCCGTGGTCGAGCCGCCGTACTGTGCACCGTAGTAGATGCCCGCCAGCATGATGAGCGCCGGCGTGGCGTCCAGCGCGTAGATGGACGGCAGCAGCATCGCGATGGTGGCAACCGGGCCCAGGCCGGGCAGCACACCGATCAGCGTGCCCAGCACGCACCCGAAGAAGGCGTACAGCAGGTTCTGCAGCGTCAGCGCCGTGCCGAAGCCGAGCGCGAGGTTGTTCAGCAAATCCATGTTGTGCGCCTCAGCCAGTGATGACGACGGGCCAGAGCGGAATGGTCAGCTTCAGGCCCACGATGAACAGGGCCCAGCTGCCCACGGTCAGCACGACACTGCTGAGCAGCACGTCGCGCAGTTGGAACTCACGCCCCGCCAACGACGCCAGCAAGATCGTGATCGGCAGCGTGATGGCCATGCCCAGTCGCGGCAAAGCGAGACCGAACACGACGATGGCCAGGATGATGACCAACAGCGGCCGCCAAGCGATGTCGCCAATGGGGTCACCGCCCTCGGACTCCAGCGTCAACGCCTTGAACAGCACCAGGCCGCCCATCAGGGCCAGCAGGATGCCGAGACCGAACGGGAAGTAGCCCGGCCCGGGGCGGGCCGATGTGCCAAAAGAGTATTCCGTCGCGCCCCAGGCAAAGGCAACGCCTATGCCGAGGAACATCAGCCCGGACCAGAAGTCGCGCTGGCTCTTGATCTTCATTGCTTGTTGTCTCCAACGCGCAGGGGCGCGCGTCCTGTTGTCGCGGAATTCTGTCAGCCGAGCTCAGGCACAGCGCTGTGGATTACACGTAATCAGCCCGCCGAGCCGCAGTGGCGCTCAGCCTTCCCACGCGGGTGTGCTGCGCAGCACTTCCTCGACGGTCGTCACCCCCTCGGCCACCTTCATCGCACCCGCCAGCCGCAGCGGGCGCAGGCCTTCCTGCACGGCCTGCCGGCGCAGCGCGCCGAGGTCGGCCAACGTGGACTTGACGCCCTCGGTCACCGTCAGCAGCTCATACAGCCCGGCACGCCCGCGGAACCCGGTGTTGCGGCATTCCAGGCACCCCACCGGCTTGTAGGGTTTCACGCCGCCACCGAGGCGCCAGTGTTTGACCAGCTCGTTCAGGCTCTCACGCGTGACGGTGGGATCAGGCTGCTTGCAGTGCGGGCACAGCGTGCGCACCAGGCGCTGCGCGAGCACGCCGATGATGGTGGCGCTGAGCAGGTAGCTCGGCACGCCCAGGTCCAGCAGGCGCGTGATGGCCGACACCGAGTCGTTGGTGTGCAGCGTGCTGAACACGAGGTGCCCCGTCAGCGCGGCCTGAATCGCCATCTCGGCCGTCTCCAGGTCGCGGATCTCGCCGACCATGATGATGTCCGGGTCCTGCCGCATCAGCGCGCGCAGCCCTTCCGCGAACCCGAAGTCCAGCACGTTCTGCACCTGCGTCTGGTTGAACGCCGGCTCGATCATCTCGATCGGGTCTTCGATGGTCGTGACATTGACCTCGTCGGTGGCCAGGCGCTTCAGCGTGGAGTACAGCGTCGTCGTCTTGCCAGAACCTGTCGGGCCGGTCACGAGGATGATGCCGTGCGGCTGCTTGACCAAGCCTTCCCAGCGGTCGGAGTCGTGCTGGCCGAAACCCAGCGAGGCCAGGTCCTTGACCGCCGTGTCGGGGTCGAAGATGCGCATGACCATCTTCTCGCCGAACGCGGTGGGCAGCGTGGACAGCCGCATTTCCACTTCGTCACCGGCCGGGTTGCGCGTCTTGATGCGGCCGTCCAGCGGGCGGCGCTTCTCGACGACATCCATGCGCCCCAGCAGCTTGATGCGCGAGGTCATGGCCGACATGACGGTGGGCGGCAACTGATAGACCGTGTGCAGCACCCCGTCGATGCGGAAGCGGATGACGCCCATGTCGCGGCGCGGCTCCAGGTGGATGTCGCTCGCGCGCTGGTCGAAGGCGTATTGCCACAACCAGTCCACCACCTGCACGACGCCCTGGTCGTTGGCGTCCAGCTGCTTGTTGCTCTTGCCCAGCTCGACGAGCTGCTCGAAGCTGGCCACCTGGCTCTGCTCGCCGGCCTTGGCGGCCTGCCGCACAGAGCGGGCCAGCGTGAAGAACTCGGTCGTGTAGCGCGCGATGTCCAGCGGGTTGGCGATGACCAGCTTGATGGGCTTGCGCACATGCGACTCGATCTGCGCCACCCAGCCGGTGTCGAAGGGCTCGGACGTCGCGATGGTCACGTCGTTGACGCCGAACTGGACCGGCAGGCAGCGCTTGGCCTCGGCATAGCCGATGGACATCACGTCGCCCACGCGGCCCACGTCGACCTTCAGCGGGTCGATGCGCAGATAGGGCATGCCCACGCGTGTGGCCAGCCACTCGGACAGCGCCTCCACGTCCAGCGGCTTGCCCGTCGCCAGGCGCACCAACCCGGCATGACCCAGGCGCACCAGCGGGTGCAGCGAACTGTCACCCGCCGCAAAACGCTGTTCGGTGCGCTGCGCCTGCGCCTCGTCGATGAGGCCGTCGCGCAGCAGCCATTTCAGCAGCTGGCGCCACTCCAGGCGGCCCTCCGGCTTGGCGGACGACAAAGCAGCAGCGGCAGGTTTCGTCTTGGAGGTCATCGGTTCGGTCGTCAAAGCGCTTGGATGATGCTCATGGGCAGCGGCCTCACCAGGCGCAGCCACTTGCGGGCCGGCAGCTTGAAGCGCGATTCGATGGTAGCCGCGCGCTGCTCCAGCACCTCGCGGTCGGGCACCGTCACGCCACGGGCGGCAACGACGACGGTATTGCCCTCCTTCGTCGGCGCCAGGCTCCAGACCTGATCAGACCCAAAGGCGCGCGCGATGCGCTGCGCGCTGCGCGCAAAGCTGGCGCTGCGGCCGAACAGGTTCACCGTCATCAGGCCGCCGTCGGCCAGCACGCTGCGGCAGCCGGCGTAGAAGTCCTCGCTGTCCAGCACGGGCGATGCGGCATCGTGGTCGTAGAGATCCACGTTGAGCACGTCCGCCGTCTGCAGGTGGGCGTCGTCGGCCACCCAGCGGCCGGCGTCCGCGTTGACGACGTTCAACCGTGCGTCGTTGACCGGCAGGCGAAACCACTGCCGACAGGCGGCGATGACCTCCGGGTTGATCTCGACGGCCGTCGTGCGCATCTTCAGCTGGCCGTGGCAGAAGCGCGTCAGCGCCGCTGCGCCCAGGCCCAGCTGCACAGCGTGGCCCTCGCCCAGCGAAGCCTCGTCGCGCCACAGCATCCAGGCGCACATGCGCTGGATGTACTCGAGTTCCAGCTGATCGGGCTTGCGGATGCGCATCGCGCCCTGCACCCAGATCGAGTCCAGATGCAGGAAACGCACGCCGTCAAACTCGCTCAGCGTGGCAGGGCCCCAGGTCGGTGTCTTGGTTGTCATTGGCGGCGCATCCTAGGCCAAGGCGGCGGCCCTGGTGGCCCTTGACCTCGCTACGACAGGTAAAGCTGGACGGCTGCCACCCAGGCGGCGACCTTGCTCGCCTGGCTCTGGCCGGCGTGGGCGGGGCTGGTGGACGGCAGACGCAGCACCGGCAGCGTCACCTCGCCCAGCGCCAGCAGCGTCTGCTTGTGCGCCAGCGCGCCGTTGCAGGCGATGGCGCGCAGCGACGGCAGCCGCGCCACCAACTCGCGCAGGTCGCTGGGCTCGGCGGCCTGGATGGCCGCGTCCAGGCTGCCCTCGCGGCGGCAGGCGGCCACGGCGTCCCACAGCGCGATGCGGTGTTCGCGCAGCGCCTGCAAGCGCTCGGCATACGGGCGCGCGGCCAGGCTCGCGTCGCCCGTCAACGCCGCCATGACCGGCCAGAACGCGTTGCGCGGATGGGCGTAGTACTGCGCCGCCTGCAGCGACGCCGCACCGGGAAAGCTGCCCAGCACCAACAGCCGCGCCCGCGCGTCAAACACCGGCGCCAGGCCGACGAGGCGCCGCTCAGGCTCGGGGTTTGCGGGATTGGCGACCGCCGCGGGCGGCTGAGAGGATAAGCAACGTTTCAACGGGAGCACTCGACATGATGAACACCGAAGCCGTGTGGCAGTTTCTCAGCACCCAGGGCGTCGACTTCGGCCTCAAGGTGCTGGCGGCGATTGCCGCCTGGGTCGTGGGGCGCTGGCTCATCTCGCTGGCGCTGCGGCTGTTCTCGGCCGCGCTGCTGCGCGGCAAGCACATCGACTCGACGCTGGTCACCTACCTGCGCTCCATTCTCAGCGTGCTGCTGAACATCGTGTTGATCCTGTCCATCCTGGACATCTTCGGCGTCAAGACGACGTCGTTTGCCGCACTGCTGGCCGGCGCGGGCCTGGCCATCGGCACCGCCTGGGGCGGGCTGCTGACGCACTTTGCGGCCGGCGTCTTCATGCAGGTGCTGCGGCCCTTCAAGGTCGGCGACTTTGTGCAGGCCGGCGGGGTGACCGGTACCGTCACCGAGATCGGCTTGTTCGGCACGACCATCACCAGCCCCGACAACGTGCACACCATCGTCGGCAACAACGCCGTCTTCAGCAGCTCCATCCAGAACTACTCCACGCTGCCGCACCGGCGTGTGGACTGCACGGCCAAAGTGGCCAACAGCGTCGACCCGCTGGACGCCATCGCCCGGCTGCGCCCGGCCATCGCCGCCATCCCCAACGTGATGGCCACGCCCGCGCCCGACATCGAGATCCTGCAGTTCACGCCCGAAGGTCCGCTGCTGTGCGTGCGCCCCTACTGCCACACCGACCACTACTGGCAGGTCTACTTCGACACGCACAAGGCGGTCGTCGCGACCTTCGGTGCGGCGGGCTATCCGGTGCCGGAGACGCCCATCACCCCCCGGAACCGCTGATGAGCGACCTCACCGCCTGCATCAGCGCGCTGTGGCGCTATCCGGTGAAGTCCTGCGCCGGTGAAGCCGTCGACACGCTGGCACTCGACGCCGAGGGCTGGCCCGTGGGCGACCGCGGCTGGGGCATCGTCAATGGCGACGGCGAGCTGACGTGGATGGGCGCCTTCCCGCGGCTGGCGTGGGTCCACGCATCGCTCGCCGATGGCGGTCTCACGCTGCGGGCCGACGCCCACACGCTGACGCTGCCCGTGGACGGCGGTGACGCCGTCACCGTCAATGCGTGGAACGATGGGATCAAGGGCTTCGACGCGATCCAGGCCTGGGATGCGGGCGATGCCGCCGCCGCGCTGCTGCGCGCCACCACCGGTGAGCCGCTGCGCCTTGTGCGGCTGAGCCACGACACACAGCGCCGGCCCCTGCTGAACGCGCTGCATCTCGTGAGTGATGCCTCGCTGCAAGCCTGGCGCGACGCCACGACCCAACCCCTGGCCTACGCGGCGCAACGCGCACGGCCCAACATCGTGCTGACCGCCGCCGCCGATGGCGACCTGCCGCCCTTCATCGAGGACCTGATGACCCAGGCCCGCATCGGCGCGCTGACGCTGGACCGCACGAGCGTCTGCGTGCGCTGCGTGATGCCCACCGTGGACCCGGCCACCGCCGAGCCTCAGCCACCGGCGATGGACGCGCTGGTGCGGCTCAGTGCCGAACGCGCGCCGGGCGCGCCGGTGCAGTTCGGCATCTATGCGCGGGGCCGCGGCGCCGGCACGCTGCGCGTGGGCGACCGCGTGGCGCTGAGCCTCGATTTCAGCGCCGGCTGAGCCCGGCCAGCCGGGGCAAGGCCTGGGCGGCGTTGGCGCTCGTCACGGCGGCGGTCTGTTCCGGCGTCCAGCCGCGCGCTGCGGCCAGGCTGACGGCGATGCGCGGGAGTTCGCCCGGCTCGTTGCGCCCCTGCCCGGGACTCGCCTCGCGCTCGGCGGCCGTCCGGTAGAGCCACTGCGGCGGGATGTCCGGCGCGTCAGTCTCCATGACCAGGGCCGCCTCGGGCACCGTCGCCGCGAGGCGGCGGATCTGCAGCGAACGCTCGAAAGTCAGCGTGCCGCCAAAGCCCAGCTTGAATCCGAGGTCGATGAAGGCCTGCGCCTGCTGCTCGCTGCCGTTGAACGCATGGGCGATGCCGCCATGTGTGAAACCCACGCGGCGCAGGCCGGACAGCAACTGGTCCGCACTGCGGCGCACATGCAGCAGCACTGGCAGGCCGGCACGCTTGGCGAGCTTGAGCTGCTCGACGTAGAAATGCTGCTGGGTGGCGGCGTCGAGGCCGGCGACGAAATAGTCCAGGCCGATCTCGCCGACGGCGACCAGCCGCGGGTCGTCCCGGTGCTGCGTCAGCGCCTCGGCCACGCGGTCCAGGTCGCCGGGGCCGGCGTTCATCACGTAAAGCGGATGGATGCCCAGCGCGTAGCTGAAGTCGTGCTGATGCGCTAGCTCGCGCACGCGCGCCAGATTGTTGGCCACGACGGCGGGGATGACGATCTGCGAGACGCCCGCAGCCCGGGCGCGCCCGACGACAGCGTCACGGTCAGCGTCGAACTCGGCCGCGTCGAGGTGGCAGTGGGTGTCGATCCACATGGCTAGAACTCGCAGGTGCGCCGTTCCGCCAGCCAGCGCCCGCCTGCGTCCAAGCAGCGATCCTGTTGCACCCAGCACCACGCCGGGTACGCCGCCGCGACCGCTGCCAGCAGCAGGCTGAGCAGAACGAGGCGGCGTCTCACTGGCCTATCGGAAGACAACCGTCCGGTTGCCGTTCAGCAGCACGCGGTGCTCCGCATGCCACTGGATGGCCCGCGCCAGCGCCACGCATTCCATGTCACGGCCGATGCCCACAAGCTGCTCGGGCGGCATGCTGTGGTCGATGCGCGCCACTTCCTGCTCGATGATGGGGCCCTCGTCAAGATCGCTGGTCACATAGTGCGCCGTGGCGCCAATGAGCTTCACGCCCCGCTCGTAGGCCTGGTGATAAGGCTTGGCGCCCTTGAAGCTGGGCAGAAAGCTATGGTGGATGTTGATCGCGCGGCCCGACAGGTCGCGGCACAGCTCGGGCGACAGGATCTGCATGTAGCGCGCCAGCACGACGAGGTCGATCTTGTTCTCGGCGATGACCTCGCGGATCTTGGCTTCCTGCGCGGCCTTCTGCGCGTCCGTGCCGCCCAGCAGCGGGAAGTGGTGGAACGGAATGTTGTGCGACGCCGCGAGCTGATAGAAGTCGCGGTGGTTGGACACGATGGCCGGGATCTCGATCGGCAAATGCCCCGTCTGCACGCGGAACAGCAGGTCGTTCAGGCAATGGCCCAGCTTGGACACCAGCAGCAGCACGCGGGTCTTGCGGGCGCGGGCGACGAGTTCCCAGTCCATGCCGAACTCGCCGGCCAGCGGCGCGAACGCGGCCTGCAGCGCGGCCTCATCGGCGCTGGCCTCGAACTCGATGCGCATGAAGAAGCGCTGGTGGTCCGCATCGCCGTGCTGGTGCGACGTGATGATGTTGCCGCCCTGCTGCAGCAGCACGCCGGTGACGGCGTGCACGATGCCGGCGCGGTCGGGGCAGGAAAGCTTGAGAACGAAGCGAGGAGCGGTCATGACTGGAATTGGCCCTTGACCAGGTGCAGCTGCCGGTCGCAGCGTGCCGCCAGGTCGCGGTCGTGGGTGACGAGGACAAACGCCGTGCCCAACTCGCGGGCACGTTCGAGCATCAGCGCGAACACGGCGTCGGCGGTGTCGCGGTCGAGGTTGCCGGTGGGCTCGTCGGCCAGCACACAGGCCGGGCGCGTGACGAGCGCGCGGGCGATGGCCACGCGCTGGCGCTCGCCGCCGGAGAGCTCCGCCGGGCGGTGCTGCACGCGGTCCTGCAGGCCCACGCGGGCCAGCATCTCGGCGGCCACCTCGCGCGCCTGCGCCGGGGTCTGGCGGCGGATGCGCAGCGGCATGGCCACGTTGTCCAGCGCCGAGAACTCGGGCAGCAGGTGGTGGAACTGGTAGACGAAGCCCAGGTGCTGGTTGCGCCAGCGGCCGCGCTCGGCTTCATCCATGGACGCGAAGGACTGCCCCTTCAGCGTGACGCTGCCGGTGGTGGGCTGGTCCAGCCCGCCCAGCAGGTGCAGCAGCGTGGACTTGCCCGAGCCCGAGGCGCCGATGATGGCCACGGTCTCGCCACGGCGCACCGTCAGGTCCACGCCGCGCAGCACGGTCACGTCCAGCTCGCCTTCCTTGAAGCGGCGGGTCAGGCCGGTGGCCTGGATCACGGCATCACTCATAGCGCAGCGCCTCCGCCGGCTGCACGCGGCTGGCGCGCCAGCTCGGGTAGAGCGTGGCGAGGAAGGCCAGGCTCAGCGAGCCGATGGCGATGGGGACGATGTCGCCGCTCTGCGGGTCACTGGGCATCTGGCTGATCAGGTAGATGCTGCCCGGCAGGAAGCTGACGTTCAGCAGTTGCTCGATGGCGGGCACGATGACGTCGATGTTGAAGGCGAGCAGCAGCCCCAGCACCACGCCGGCCAGCGTGCCGATGATCCCGGACGCCGCGCCCTGCACGATGAAGATGCCCATCACCGAGCGCGGGCTGGCGCCCAGCGTGCGCAGGATGGCGATGTCGCTCTGCTTGTCGGTCACCGTCATCACCAGCGTGGACACGAGGTTGAAGGCCGCGACGGCGACGATGAGCGTCAGCACGATGCTCATCATGCGTTTCTCGATCTGCACGGCGTCGAACCAGGTCGCGTTGGAGCGGGTCCAGTCGCGCACGAGGATGTCCGGGCCCATCTGGCCGGCCAGCTCGGCGGCCACGCGGCGGGCGTCGTGCACGTCGCGCAGCTTCAGCTGCACGCCGGTCGGGCCTTCGGTGCGGAACAGCTTGGCCGCGTCGTCCACATGCACCAGCGCCAGGCCCGCGTCGTACTCGTAGTGGCCGGAGTGGAAGACACCCACGATGTTGAAGCTCTTCAGCCGCGGCACAACGCCGGCCGGCGTGACCTGGCCGCCGGGAGCGACGACGGTGATCTTGTCGCCCTCGCCCACGTTCAGCTGGCGGGCCAGCTCGGCACCCAGCACGATGTTCCAGGCACCGGGAGCAAGCTTGGCGTAGGTGTCCTTGAGCTGCGCGCCCAGGCCGGTGACGGTGGCCTCCTCGGCCGGCGCGATGCCGCGGATGACGGTGCCGCGCATGTCCTCGCCGCGGGCGATCAGGCTCTGGTTGGCGATGAAGGGGGCCGCGCCGATCACGGCCGGGTTCTGGCGCGCCTGGGCCGCGGTGGCCTGCCAGTCGGGCAGCGCCTGGCCGGAGTAGTTCAGCAGTTCGACGTGCGCGATGACGTTGAGCATGCGGTCGCGCACTTCCTTCTGGAAGCCATTCATGACCGAGAGCACGACGATCAACGCCATCACGCCGAGCGCGATGCCCACCATCGAAGCGCCGGAGATGAAGCTGATGAAGGCGTTGCGCCGGCCACCGCGGCCGGCGCGCACGTAGCGCCAGCCGACCTGGAGTTCAAACGGCGAGGGCATGGGGCGGGGCGATGGCAGCAGGCATGGGGCCGGGATGGTAACTGGCCCACTCCGCAGAGAATGCCCGTCACCCCGGTTCCCGGGCTTCAGGAGTTGCGATGAAGCGCTTGCCCTTGCTGTCGGCAGTCGGCCTGCTGGCCACCTGTCTGGCCGGGACCGCGGGGGCCGTGCCCGATCTGGTCATCGTCGTGCGCCACGCCGAAAAGGCGGCCGAGGGCGGCAGCGACCCGGCGCTGTCACCCGCCGGCGAGCAGCGGGCACACGCCTTGGCCCAGGCCGTAGCGGGCCTGCGCGTCAACGCCATCGTGACGACGCAATACCAGCGCACACGGGCCACGGCCGCGCCGCTGGCACAAGCGCTGGGCCTGCAGCCGCAAGTCATCGAGACCCGCCGTGGCGACATGCCGGGCCATGTGCAGGCCGTCGCGGACGCCGTGCGCGCCCTGACCGGCACGGTGCTGGTGGTGGGCCACAGCAACACAGTGACCCCGCTGCTGGCCGCACTGGGCGGGCCGGCGCTGCGCGAGTTGTGCGAGACCAGCTTCCATCACGCCTTCGTGCTGCAGCCGGCGGCCGCGCCATTGCGCTGGGCGCAACTGAGCTACGGCGCGCCGAGCGCCGCCCCGCCCGAGGCCGGCTGCCTGTAGCGCGCCGGAGCGAGCGCCCCGGCGCCTGTCAGTGCAGCAGCTGCTCCACCTCGGCCGCCGGGTCGCCCGCAGCAGCCACCTTGGCGGCGAGCATGTCCAGGTCCAGGTGCAGGTGCTCGACGAGGTCGGGCACGGCCACCTCCAACGCATGCACCGGCTCGTCCTGCACCTCGGCGGCGTCCGCCAACACCTCAGCAACGTGCAACACGCCGGCAATCAGTGAGAACGGGCGGATCTCCAGCGGCGTGCTGGCGTCCTTGAACGCCTCCACCATGCGATCCGGGAAGTGCCAGCGCGAGGCCAGCGACGCCGTCACATCGGCATGCGTGCAGCCGAAGCGATGCTCCTCCAGCGAGAAACGGCTGCCCGGCTCGGTGGCGTGATCCTCCACGTCCTGCACCTGATCAGGCGCGTCGGCCGCCATTAACAACTGGCCCGTGCGCAGCATCAGCCCAGCCAGGTAGGCGGTGTCGCTGATGCTGCCGTCCGTGCCCAGCATGCGCGCCAGGATGCGCGAGTAGTTGGCGGTGGCCACGCTGTGGCGCCAGAACTTGGTGCGGTCCAGCCCTTGCACCTTGGGAAAGGCGCCGCTCAGGCAGGCGGCCATGCTCAGGTTGCGCAAGGTCTCCATGCCCAGCGCGTGGGCGGCGTCCATGACACTGCTCACCTGGCGTGACGGGCTGTAGTGCGCCGAGTTGGCCAGCCGCAGCACCTTGGCAGCCAGGGCCGGGTCCTTCTCGATCAGCGAGGCGATCTGCGCCAGACCGACGTTGTCGTCGTCAAAACTCTTGAGCAGCCGGGAGGCCACCTCGGGCATGGTGGGCAGGGCGTTGGCTTTGGCGAAGAAATGCTCGACGGCGGCGGTCATCGCAGGCTCCTGGGTCGGAAAAAGGTGCGACCCAGTCTAGGACTGCGGGCCGACCGGCGCGACGGCAATAGGTCACGCTGACCCGAAAAGCTGCAGCACGTGCAAACCCTAGTCCGGCAACGCGATGCGGCGGCACGCTGCCAGCCGCGCCGGCCAGTTGGACTACAGCACCAGCAGCGCGCGGAAGTCGTTCACGTTGGTGAAGCTCGGGCCCACGTCCAGCAGGTCGCCGAGCGGCGCGAAGAAGCCGGCGCTGTCGTGGGCGTCAAGCAGTGCCTGCGGGTTCAGCCCCAGCGCGCGGGCGCGGGCCAGGCTGCTGGGCGTGAGCAGCGCGCCGGCATGCGGGCCCACGCCGTCGATGCCATCGGTGTCGGCCGCCAGCGCCCACACACGCGGCTCGCCCTGCAGCGCCAGCGCACAGCCCAGCAGGAACTCGGTGGCACGGCCGCCGCGACCGGCGGGCCGTGCGGGGTCGACGGTGACCGTGGTCTCGCCGCCGGACAGGATCACGCACGGCGCCGCGAACGGCTGGCCACGCCGCGCGACGGCCCGCGCCAGCGCGGCATGCACGCCGCCGACGACGCGGGACTCGCCCTCGATGTCGTCGCTGAGGATGTGGGCCGCCAGGCCGTGCTCGCGCGCCAGCGCGGCAGCCGCCTCCAGGCTCAGTTGCGGTGTGGCCAGCATTGTCAGCGCGTGGCCGTCTAGGCGCGGGTCGCCGGGCTTGGGGGTCTCGAACGCGCCCTGCTCCAGCCCCAGGCGCGCGGCCTCGGGCAGGTGGATGCGGTAACGGCGGCAGATGGCCAGCGCGTCGGCGCAGGTGCTGGCGTCGGCCACGGTGGGGCCGGAGGCGATGACGGCCGGGTCGTCCCCCGGCACATCGCTGATGGCCAGCGTCAGCACGCGGGCCGGCGCGCAGGCCGCCGCAAGCCGGCCGCCCTTGATAGCGGACAGGTGCTTGCGCACGCAGTTCATCTCGGCAATGCCCGCGCCGCTCAGCAGCAGCGCGCGGTTGACGGCCTGCTTGTCGGCCAGCGTCAGCCCGGCTGCGGGCTGGCTGAGCAGCGCCGAGCCGCCACCGGAGATCAGGCAGATGACGAGGTCGTCTGCCGTCAGCTCCTGCGTCAGCGCCAGCAGCCGGGCCGTGGCGGCCTGGCCGGCGGCATCGGGCACGGGGTGTGCCGCCTCGACAAGCTCCACGCGGCGCGGCCGCCAGCCCGGCGGCACATGGCCGTAGCGCGTGATCACCAGGCCGGACAGCGGCGCCTCGGCGGGCCAGGCGGCCTCCAGCGCCTGCAGCATCGCGCCGCCGGCCTTGCCGGCGCCCAGCACCACGGTCCGCCCCGGCGGGGGCGGCGGCAGTTGGGCCGCCAGCGTGCGTGCCGGCAGCGCACGGGCCACGGCGGCGTCGTAGAGCTGGCGCAGCAGCGCGCGCGGGTCGGTCGTCATGGCTTGGCCCAGCGGCCCATCAGCGCACGCTCCTCGTCGGTCATGCCGGTGGCGTTGTTCAGCGGCATGAGGCGCTGCACCTGCACCTGCTGATAGATGGCCGCCCGGTGGGCGAGCAGCGCCTCGGCCGAGTCCAGCCGCACACCCTTCTGCGCGGCCTCACCGGCATGGCAGGCTACGCAGCGCTGGCCTGCAATGGCCTGCACCTGGGCCAGCGTGACCGGCGCGGACGCGGCGCCACTGGCGTTGGCGGGCTGCGCCGCAGGCGCCATCCACACCACCAGGCCGGCCAGCAACGCCAGCGCCAGCACCACGGCGCCCCAGCTGTTGACGCCCTTGTGGCGTTTCACGAAGAACAGGCGTATGGCCACGCCCGCAGCCATCAGCACGCACAGCACCACCCAGTTGTGCGGGTGCTGGTGCAGCATGCCGTAGTGGTTGCTGAGCATCGCGATCAGCACCGGCAGGCCGAACCAAGTGTTGTGCACGCTGCGCTGCTTGCCGCGCTGGCCATGGATGGGGTCGGGCGTCTGGCCGGCGCGCATCTGCGCGATGACCTTCTTCTGGCCCGGGATGATCCAGTGCGCCACGTTGGCCGTCATCATTGTGGCGATGGTGGCGCCCACGATGAGAAAGGCCGCCCGGCCGGCAAACAGCTGGCAGGCCAGCCAGCTGGCGAACACGATGAAGGCGGCCACCACGGCCAGCACGCGGCCATCGTTGCCGATCTGGCCGTCGCGCGTGCGGCCCAGGGTCACGCAGGCGATGTCGTACACCGCCGTGCCGACAACGAGGAAGCCCAGCGCCGCGCACACTGCCTGCCAGGGCGCTCCCCAGGCGTACACACGCGGGTCGATCAGCATCTGGCTGGCGTTGAACAGGTAGAGCACGACGAACAGCGCGAAGCCGCTCATCCACGTCCAGTAGCTCTCCCAGTAAAACCAGTGCAGGTCCTTGGGCAGGTTGGCCGGCGCCACCATGTACTTCTGCGGGTTGTAGAAGCCGCCGCCGTGCACGGCCCAGAGTTCGCCATCCACACCCTTGGACTTGAGGTCGTCGGCGGTCGGCTTGACGAGGTGGTTGTCCAGCCAGACGAAGTAGAACGAGGCGCCAATCCAGGCGATGACGGTGATGACGTGCAGCCAGCGCAGCAGCAGGTTGGCCCAGTCGAGCAGGTAGGTTTCCAAGTCGCGTCTCTCCATGGCCCCACCACGGCGGGTGCTGTGGGGCCCCAGGGTCGCGTCCGCAGGCGCTCGAAGCACCCGACACCGCTGCGACAGCGCGCGAGTGTATGCAGGCGCACGTCGCGGCTGCGCGACGCGGGGGCCTGCAGGCAGGAAGACGGCACCGCCGTCGCCCTGCCCTGGCGGGTCAGCGGTTCAGTCGGAAGAAGGCCACCGCCTGCACCAGCTGCTGAGCCTGTGTGCGCAGGCTCTCGGCAGCGGCGGCGCTTTCCTCCACCAGCGCTGCGTTCTGCTGGGTGGTCTGGTCCATCTCGCCCACGGCCTTGCCGATGTCATTGACCTGATGAGCCTGGTGCGAGCCGGCCTGGCTGATCTCGGTGACGATGCGGTCGACGCGCTGGATGGCCTCAACGACCTCCTGCATCGTGGCGCCCGCCCGGTCCACCTGGGACGAGCCCTGCTGGATCTGCTCGACGCTGGCGGTGATCAGCTGCTTGATCTCACGGGCCGCCGTTGCGCTGCGCTGCGCCAGGCTGCGCACCTCGCCGGCCACGACGGCAAAGCCGCGGCCCTGCTCGCCGGCACGGGCCGCCTCCACCGCCGCGTTCAGCGCGAGGATGTTGGTCTGGAACGCAATGCCGTCGATGACGCCAATGATCTCGGCGATGCGCGACGAACTCTGAGAGATGCCGCGCATGGTGGACACCACGCCGCTCACCACCTCACCCCCCTGCGCCGCAATGCCAGATGCTGCGTTGGCCACGCCGCTGGCATCGCGCGCGTTGTCGGCGCTGCCCAGCGCCTGCTGGCGCAGCTGCTCCATGGAGCCGGCCGTGCGCTGCAGTGCAGCCGCCTGCAACTCGGTGCGCTGGGACAGGTCGATGTTGCCGGACGCGATCTCCTGGCTGGCGGTGGCCACGCTATCGGCGCCGCGGCGCACCTGATCCACCACGCCGATCAGCCGCTCCTGCATGTCGGCCAGGTTGGCCATCAGGCTGCGGGTGTCGCCCGGGCGCACCGGCACGGCATGGGTCAGATCGCCCGAGGCAATCTGCTGCAGCAACTCGGCCGCCTCGCGCGGCTCGCCGCCCAGGTCACGCGACAGACTGCGTGCAATCAACACGGCCAGCAGCAGCCCTGTGCCCACAGCCAACGCCAGCAGCACGAACGCGATGAGTCTCACCCGCTGGTAGACCTGATCGGACGCATGGCCGGCCGCCTCACCGGCCGTGAACGCCGCCGCGGCCATCTTGTCCAGCGCGCCGATGGCATCGTCGAACCCGGACTTGCCGGCCCCTTCGCTGATCTCCTTGCCGTCCTCCTGCTTGCCGGACTTGTCCAGGCTGATCACCTTGGCCGTGGTCGCCAGGTACTCCTTGAGCAGCTTGTCGAAGCCTGCGCGCAGTTCCTGGTGCTCACCGGGCAAGACCAGCGCCTGGTGAGCCTGCAGTGCCGCCTCGGCGGCCGCGCCGGCCGCCTTGAGCTTCTCCTCGTACTCGTCCATGTAGCCGGCGTCGGCCGCCGTCGTGTGCTTCACGACGAACTCCCGGTGCTCCAGCAACGCGGCGCGCGCACTGGCCAGATGCCCTGCCGTGGGCAGCCAGCGCGAGGCCAGCGCACTCGAGGCGTCTCGCACCTGGCCCAGCGCCAGCACGGCGCCAAGCCCGATGACCAGGGTGAGCAGGATCAGCCAGCCGAAGGCCAGCGCCAACTTTTGAACGGTGGCCAACCTGGACAACCGCTCACGGAGGCCACGCGCCCCCCAGCGCTGAGCCGACATCAGTTCTTCTTGTAGCCGACGTAGGTCACGCCGATCACAGCGCCCTTGTCATCCTTGATGGGGTTGTAGCAAGCGTTGAAGGGCGTGCCGAGCACGTCGACATCGCCGCAGAAGCTCTGGCCCTTGACGACCGCCTCGTAGGCCTTGGCGCGGGCCAGGTTGGTGCCCACGCCGCGCTTGCCCTCGGGCGTCAGCACGTTGGTGGAGATGCGCACGAACTCATCGCCGCTCTTGACGAACACGGTGGCCGTGGCGCCCGACTTCTTCTTGATGTCGTCGACGATGTCGTAGTTGTTGTTGAGCTTGCGCGGGCCGAAGAACAGGCCCGGCGCCTGCTTGTCACCCGCCTTCTCGGTGCCTTCCACCTTGGCCGCCCCCAGCTTGGCAAGGCGCGCGTCCAATTCCGCAATGGTGGCCTTGGGGTCGTTGGCCATGGCAGCCAGCGGCATCAATGCGGCGCAGAGACCGACGGCCAGGAAGGAACGAGTGCTAACTTTTTTCATGCTGATTGCCTCACCAAAGAAACTGGACACCGGGTGATCGATTCGCGCGGAACAGCGCGAACTCACGATACTGATTCTTGTTGATCCAGATCAAGTGCGACCGGGGCAGCCTGTGCATTGCAAGCACTACGTCACGAACTGCAAACGTTCGCAGCCGCGTTCGTCAGCCGGCACGTTCGTGCGCAGGCAAACAGCCCCCCTAGTTCAGCGACCGCTCAACCCGGCAGGGCCAGCACCTGCGCCAGCACCGCCACCGCGATGACGGCCGGCTGCTTGCCCGCCACGCCCGGCACGCCGATGGGGCAGACCACCTGTGCGAGCTCCGCTTCCGTGAAGCCGCGTGCCGCCAGGCGCTGTCGGAAGCTCGCCCACTTCGTCTTGCTGCCGATGAGGCCGATGAAGGGCAGGTCGCCGCGCTCGCGCTGACGCTTCAGGCAGGCGGCGACGAGGTTGAAGTCCTCGGCATGGCTGTAGCTCATCAACAGCACGGCGGACCCGGGGGCCACATCGGCCACCGCGTCGGCAATCGGGTCGACGGCCTCCTGGCGCCAGTGCGCCGGGGGCGGCTCGGCGGGGAAGGCGCCCTCGCGACTGTCCACCCAGTGCAGCGCCAGCGGCAGGTCGCGCGCGATGCGGGTGATGGCATGGCCCACATGGCCGGCGCCGAACAGCGCCAGCGGCCGCAGCGGCCCGGCAGGCAGGCGGGCCTGCAGGTCTTCGCCGGCCGCGACACGCTCGAAGCGCAGCCACACGACGCCGCCACAGCACTGCCCCAGGCCCGGGCCCAGCGGGTAACGCACCTCATCGTCCAGCGCGCCGCCGGCCAACGCGGCGCGGGCACGGGCGATGGCGTCGAACTCCAGATGCCCGCCGCCCACGGTGCCGGTGAAGCCATCCCGCGTGACCGCCATCCACGCGCCCACTTCGCGCGGCACGCTGCCCGATGTGCGGGCCACCGTGACGAGGATCAGCGCATCAGCTGCCACGGTAGGTCGAGTAGCTCCACGGCGACGCGAGCAGCGGCACGTGGTAGTGCGAGGTCTCGTCGGCGATGCCGAAGTCCAGTGGCACCTCGTCCAGGAAGGCCGGCTCGGGCAGCATGTCGCCGCGGGCGCGGAAATAGGCCGCGAGCTCGAACACCAGCCGGTAGCGGCCGGCCGTGAGGGCCGCGCCCTCCAGCACCGGGCCGTCGGCGCGGCCGTCCCCGTTGAGGTGCAGGCTGCGCAGCCATTTGGGGCCATCCGCCTCCAAGCGGTACAGCCGCACGGCCATGCCCGCCGCCGGGCAGCCGTTGGCGGTGTCCAGCACATGTGTTGTCAGTTTGCCCATTGGCGCTCCGTTGTCTTTTGCCTGAGGTGGCTTGATGCAAAGTGTAGGGATGAGCACTGCCCGTTATCCCCGCGACCTCGTCGGCTACGGCGAGAACCCACCGCACGCGCAATGGCCGGGCCAGGCCCGCGTGGCCGTGCAGTTCGTGCTGAACTACGAAGAGGGCGGCGAGAACTCCGTGCTGCATGGCGACGCCGGCAGCGAGCAGTTCCTGTCGGAGATGTTCAACCCGGCCAGCTACCCGGCGCGGCACCTGAGCATGGAAGGCATCTACGAGTACGGCTCGCGCGTCGGCGTGTGGCGGCTGCTGAAGGAGTTCGAGAAGCGCGCCCTGCCGCTGACCGTGTTCGGCGTGGGCATGGCCCTGGAGCGCCACCTGGACGTGACGCAGGCCTTCATCGAGCTGGACCACGAGATCGCCTCGCACGGCTGGCGCTGGATCCACTACCAGGGCATGGACGAGGACACCGAGCGCGCCCACATGGCGCAAGCGATGGCGTCGCTGAAGCGCCTGACGCTGGGCCGAGACCCGCACGGCCTGGGCTGGTACACCGGCCGCGACAGCCCCAACACGCGCCGCCTCGTCGCCGACTTCGGCGGCTTTGCCTACGACAGCGACTACTACGGCGACGACCTGCCCTTCTGGCTGCAGGTACGAAAGACCAATGGCGACCTGGCGCCGCACCTCGTCGTGCCCTACACGCTGGACTGCAACGACATGCGCTTCGCGCTGCCGCAGGGCTTCAGCCACGGCGAGCCCTTCTTCGAATACCTGAAGGACAGCTTCGACGTGCTCTACGCGGAAGGCGCCGAGAGCCCGAAGATGATGAGCATCGGCATGCACTGCCGGCTGCTGGGCCGCCCGGGCCGCATGCGCGCGCTGCAGCGTTTCCTCGACCACATCGAGGCACATGACCGCGTGTGGGTCTGCCGCCGGCTGGACATCGCGCGGCATTGGCAGGCCACGCACCCCTTCGACCCCAAGACCGCTTTCCTGTGGGAATGATGACCCTCGACGACCTCAACACCGCCAGCGCCACCGACTTCGTCACGCTGCTGGACGGCACCTATGAACACTCGCCATGGATCGCCGAGCGCGCCGCGGCGGCCCGGCCGTTTGCCTCACTGGCGGCGCTGAAGGTCGCGCTAGCCCGCGTCGTGCGCGAGGCCAGCATCGACGAACAACTGGGCCTGATCCGCGCCCACCCCGAGCTGGCCGGCAAGGCCGCCGTGGCGGGCGAGCTGACGGCGGAGTCGACCAACGAGCAGCAAAAGGCCGGCCTGACCGCCTGCACGCCCGAGGAGTTCGCCAAGCTGCAGCAGCTCAACGCGGACTACAACGCCCGCTTCGGCTTCCCTTTCATCCTGGCCGTGCGCGGGCCGCGCGGCACCGGCTTCACGCGCGCTGAGATCATTGCGACCTTCGAACGCCGGCTGCGCGCCCACCCGGACGTGGAGCGGGCCGAATGCCTGCGGCAGATCCACCGCATCGCCGAGATCCGCCTCAACGACAAGTTCGGCGTGACGCCCGAGCGCGGCCAGCAGCTGTGGGACTGGGCCGCCGCGCTGGCCACGCACAGCGACACCGACGACTTCCTGACGTGCACCTACGCGACGCCCGCCCACACGGCTGTGGCTGAACAGTTGATGACGTGGATGCGCGACTGCGGCTTCGACGAGGTCCGCCGTGATGCGGTGGGCAACGTGGTCGGCATCTACCAGGGCACCGGAGACCAGCGCCTGCTGACCGGCAGCCATTACGACACCGTGCGGCGCGCCGGCCGCTTTGACGGGCGGCTGGGCATCTTCGTGCCCATGCTCGCCGTGCGCGAGCTGTACCGTGCCGGCCAGCGCCTGCCGTTCGGGCTGGAAGTGGTGGGCTTCTCGGAGGAGGAGTGCCAGCGCTTCCCGGCCGACTTCCTGTCGGCCAGCAGCCTGGTCGGCCACTTCGACCCCGCCTGGCTGGACACCATCGACGCCGCGGGCACCACGCTGCGTGAGGCGATGCAGGCGGCCGGCCTGCCGGGCACGGTGGACGCGATCGCGGCATGCAAGCGCGACGCGTCGCGCTACCTGGGCTTTGTCGAGGTGCACATCGAGCAGGGCCCGGTGCTGGACAGCCTGGACCTGCCGCTGGGCATCGTCACCAGCATCAACGGCAGCCGGCGCTATACCGGCGAGATCGTCGGCCTGGCCAGCCACGCCGGCACCACGCCCATGGGCCAGCGCCGTGACGCCGCGGCCGGCGTGGCCGAGCTCATCCTGTTCGTCGAGCAGCGCGCGGCTGCCGTGCCCGATGTCGTCGGCACGGTGGGCATGCTGGAGGTGCCCTCCGGCTCCACCAACGTCATCCCCGGCCGCTGCCGCTTCAGCCTGGACCTGCGCGCGACGACCGACGAAGCCCGCGACGCGCTGGACGCCGACGTGCGCGCCAAGCTGACCGAGATCTGCCAGCGCCGCGGCCTGAGCTACGCGCTGCAGCCCACACTGGCCGCCAACGCGGCGCCCAGCGACCCGGCCTGGCAGTCGCGCTGGGAAGCCGCCGTCGCAGCCTTGGGCCTGCCCATCCACCGCCTGCCCTCCGGCGCCGGCCACGACGCGATGAAGCTGCACGAGCTGCTGCCGCAGGCCATGCTGTTCGTGCGCGGCGGCAATGGCGGCATCAGCCACAACCCGCTGGAATCGGTGACGGTGGATGATGCGGAGCTGGCGGTCGAGACCTTCAGGTCGCTGCTCCTTCAGATTCCGCATGCCCACTGAAACCATGAATCTCTCGCAGCGCTTCGTCGTCGCAGGCCTGGCTGCCGCTGCCCTCCTGCCAGCAGCCGCACAAACCTCACCTGACCAGATCCAGCACGAAGCCAAGCTGATGCTGCACTACTTCGGACGCGGCTATGCCAGCGGGCAGCTTTGGAGCGTGCCACCAACACCCCCATCAAAAGACGGCAAGCCCAGGGCTGTGAAACTGGCGTCCGGCGAGCTGTCCGTGATCGGCAGCTCCCAGAACCAGACGCTGACTGCCAGCAGGCTCAAGTTGACGCGCGGCGATCTCAACGAGCTGGGGCTGACGCTGGGCGCCACTCCCGTTAATGCCCTGACACGCCAGTTCGGCAAGCCCGATACGCAGGATGCCCATCGCCTCGTCTATCGCGGGGTCTCGGAGATCTGCGAAGACCACTTCACTTTCATTGTCGACAAAGGCCTGCTCCAAGCCATCGAGTGGGACTGGTGTCATGACTGAATCCGCCAATATGCAAACGCCCGCCGCCTGGATCAACGAACACTTCGACGACGAAGTGCAGTTCCTCCAGCAACTCGTCCGCATCCCCACCGACACCCCGCCCGGCAACAACGCGCCGCACGCCGAGCGCACGGCCGAGCTGCTGACCGCGCTCGGCTTCGAGGTTGAGCAGCATGTCGTGCCGACCGCCGAGGTCGAAACGGCCGGCATGCAGTCCATCACCAACCTCATCGTGCGGCACCGTTTCTCTGACGACGGCCCGACGATTGCGCTCAACGCCCACGGCGACGTGGTGCCGCCCGGCGAAGGCTGGACGCATGACCCTTATGGCGCTGAGATCGTAGACGGCAAGCTCTACGGCCGCGCGTCGGCCGTCAGCAAGAGCGACTTCGCGACCTACACGTTCGCACTGCTGGCGCTGAAGCACTCCGGCCTGCCGCTCAAGGGCGCCGTCGAGCTGCACTTCACCTACGACGAGGAGTTCGGCGGCGAGCTGGGCCCGGGCTGGTTGCTGCAGCAAGGCCTGACGAAGCCTGATTACCTGATCGCCGCCGGCTTCAGCTACCAGGTGGTCACGGCCCACAACGGCTGCCTGCAAATGGAGGTCACGCTGCACGGCCTGGCCTCGCATGCGGCCTACCCGCACACCGGCGTGGACGCGCTGCAGGCCGCGACCCAGCTGCTGACCGCGCTGTACGCGCACAACGACGTGCTGAAGACGCGGGTGTCTGCCGTGGCCGGCATCACGCACCCCTACCTGAACGTCGGCCGCATCGAGGGCGGCAGCAACACCAACGTCGTGCCCGGCAAGGTCACGCTGAAGCTGGACCGCCGCATGATCCCCGAGGAGAAGCCAGCCGAGGTGGAAGCCGAGGTGCGCGCACTGATCGAGCGCACGGTCGCGCAATCGCCCGGCATCAAGCTCGACATCAAGCGCCTGCTGCTGGCCCACCCGATGACGCCGCTGCCCGGCGCTGCGCCGCTGGTAGCTGCGCTGCAGCGCCACGGCGAGGCCGTGTTCGGCGAGCCCATCCCGACCTCGGGCACGCCGCTGTACACCGACGTGCGCCTCTACACCGCCCACGGCATACCGGCTGCCATCTACGGCGCCGGGCCGCGCACCGTGCTAGAGAGCAACGCCAAGCGCGCCGACGAGCACCTGGACCTCGTTGACCTGCAGCGCGCCACGCAGGTGGTGGCGCGCGCGCTGGCCGAACTGCTGGCCGCCCCGGCCGCCGCGTGATCTGCGTCACGCAGGACGCAAACCTATCAATTTAAGCGTTTAAGGTTCACTTTTATCGTTTACCGTGCGGGTCGCCCAGCCTGGATGACCTGCACGATGAACACCGTGGACGCTGCTCCCTCCCCCGCCCTGCCGGCCGGCCCCGCGCTGGAGCGCCTGCTGGCGCGGCTGGCGGTGGCGCCCGATTTCGTGGCCGCCGCCGACGCCCAGCGCCGCCTGCAGGGCACGCTGGCCAGCGACAAGGCCCACCTGCGCCAGGTGGCCGCGCTGGTGCAGGACGATGTAGCGCTGACCGGCAAGTTCCTGCGACTGATCAACGCCGTGTACTTCCGCCCGGCCGGCGGCGGCGAGATCACGTCCCTGCAGCGGGCCGTGGCCGTGATGGGCTTTGACGCCGCGCAGCGCGTCTGCCTGAGCCTGAAGCTGCTGGACCAGCTGCCCGACAGCCCCGCCGCACTGCTGCTGCGCGAGGACTTCCTGCGTGCGCTGCTGGCCTCGCGGCTGGCGCGCGAGCTCAGCGGCCCCGGGCCGGTCGCCGACGAGCTGGGCACCTGCGCGATGTTCCGCAACCTGGGCCGCATGCTGGTGGCCTCGCACTGCCCCGACGACGCGCTGGCCATCCGCCGCAGCGTGCCGCGCGTGGCGCCGGGCCTGGCGCAACGGGAGTACGCCGAATCGCGCCGCCGGCTGGGCGCGTCGTACGCGTCGCTGGGCCAGCATGTGGCGCGCCACTGGGGCTGGCCGCCGGCGCTGGTGGAGGCGGCCGGGCTGGAAGAACCGCCCGGTGGCGCCGACGCCGGCCCGAACCGGCTCTGGGTCAGCTGGACGGCCAACGATCTGGCCGACCTGCTGCTCTACCAGGACCCCGACGGATGGGACGCCCAGCTCGGCGCCCTCACCACGCCACGGCTGTCGGCCAGCCCGTTCAGCCCGGCCCAGGCCCGGGCAGCCCTGGCCGCCACGCGCCGCGACCTGGAGCGCATCGCCGAGTCCGTGGGCCTGCCGCTGGCCCAGCTGCGCGCCTGGCAGCAGGCTGACGTCACCGCCGCCGCACCTGTCGATGAGCCCAGCCTGCAGGCGGTGCAACGGCTGTCGGTGGAGGCGGCGCAGATGTCGGAGCTGCTGCTGCAGCCGGATGCCGCGCAACGCCTGCCCCGCCAGGCGCTGGGCAGCCTGTTCGAGGCACTGGGGCCGCAGCGGGCCGTGCTGCTGCTTCGCCGCGACGACGGGTTGCTGCACGTGGCCCATGTGCTGGGCACGCCGCTCGCCGGTGGCGGCCGGGGCTGGACGGTGGACGCCGTCAACGGCACGGATTTGTTCGCACGCACCTGCCAGCAGGGGGCCGACCTGCTCATCAGCGATGCACGCCGCTCGCAGGTCAGCGCCCACCTGCCGCCCGGCTTCGGCTGCGCGGGCCAGCCGCAGAGCCTGCTGCTGCTGCCCATGCGGCTGCAGGGCCGCACGCTGGGCCTGATCTACCTGGACCGCGCGACGGCGCCGCCGCTGGCCGTCAACGACGAGCTGATGCGGCTGCTGCGCCTGGTGCGCAACCAGACGTTGGCCGCGCTGCGCTGACGCGGCTGCG
Organism: Roseateles hydrophilus; assembly: GCF_026712245.1. Classification (GTDB taxonomy): domain Bacteria; phylum Pseudomonadota; class Gammaproteobacteria; order Burkholderiales; family Burkholderiaceae_C; genus Pelomonas; species Pelomonas hydrophilus. The sequence continues at coordinate 333,833 of NZ_JAPPUY010000005.1, read as the reverse complement.
CCGGCCCGGTGCGGCCGGGGGCCAAAGCGGTGCCCCCGGGCGCTGCGGACGGCCTGCAGCGCGTGGCATGGAGCTTGCAAATCTCCCCGACGGAGGGCGCGCCCGCGCCCCACCGCTGATGGAGACCGCATGCCCTTCACCCGCCGTCGCGCGCTGGCCGCGCTCGCTGCCACCTGCCTGAGCTTCAGCGCCGCCCAGGCGCAGACCACCCCCGTCAAGTTCCAGCTCGACTGGCGCTTCGAGGGCCCGTCCGCGCTCTTCCTGCTGCCCGTGGCCAAGGGCTACTTCAAGGCCGAGAAGCTGGACGTGACGGTGGACGCCGGCAACGGTTCGGGCGGCGCGGTCACGCGCGTGGCCTCAGGCGCCTACGACATCGGCTTCGCCGACATGGCCGCGCTGATGGAGTTCCACGCCAACAACCCCGACGCGCCGTCCAAGCCGGTGGCGGTGATGGTGGTCTACAACAACACGCCGGCCGCGGTGCTGACGCTGAAGAAGAGCGGCATCAAGACGCTGGCCGACCTGACCGGCAAGAAGCTCGGCGCCCCGGTGTTCGACGCCGGCCGGCGCGGCTTTCCCATCCTGGCCAAGGCCAACAAGCTCGGCGCCGTCAGCTGGATCAGCATGGACCCGCCGCTGCGCGAGACCATGCTGATGCGCGGCGACGTGGACGCCATCACCGGCTTCTCCTTCACCTCGCTGCTCAACCTGGAGGCGCGCGGCGTGAAGACGGCCGACGTGCAGGTCTTCCCCTACGCCGAGCATGGCGTGAAGCTGTACGGCAACGTCATCATCGCGAGCCCCAAGTTCATCAAGGAGCGGCCTGAGGCACTGAAGGCCTTCCTGCGCGCCTTCACCAAGGGCGCCAAGGAGGTGCTGGCCCAGCCCGATGACGCGATCGCCTTCGTCAAGGAGCGCGACGGCCTCATCAATGCCGACCTGGAGAAGCGCCGCCTGCGCATGGCCATCGCCGACGTCATCGCCAGCCCCGACGCGCGGGCCGACGGCTTCGGCCAGCTCAACGCGGCGCGGCTGTCGCTGATGGCCAGCCAGGTGTCCGACACCTACGCCACCAAGACGCGCGTGGACGCCACGGCCGTGTGGAACGGCGGCTTCCTGCCCAGCGCGGCCGAGCTGAACATCCTGCCGGCAGCCAAGAAATGACGACCGCTGGGCCAAGCGACGGGCCTGCGGCTGAGGTGCCGTTCGTTGACTTCCGCGACGTCTGGCTCGCCTACAACGACGAGCTGCTGGCCAAGGGGCAGTTCGCCGTCGAGGCGATCAACCTGAAGGTCGCGCGCGGCGAGTTCATCGCCATCGTCGGGCCGTCGGGCTGCGGCAAGTCAACCTTCATGAAGCTGGCCACGGGGCTGAAGCCGCCGTCGCGCGGCGAAATCCGCGTGGACGGCAAGACCGTGCACGGCCCGCTGAAGATCAGCGGCATGGCCTTCCAGTCGGCCTCGCTGCTGCCCTGGCGCAGCACGCTGGCCAACGTGATGCTGCCGCTGGAGATCGTGGAGCCCTACCGCTCGCAGCTGCGCACCCGGCGCGCCGAGTTCGAGGGCCGCGCCCGCGCGCTGCTGGCCCGCGTGGGGCTGGCTGGTTATGAAGACAAGTTCCCTTGGCAGCTGTCCGGCGGCATGCAGCAGCGCGCCAGCATCTGCCGCGCACTCATCCACGAACCCCAGCTGCTGCTGCTGGACGAGCCCTTCGGCGCGCTGGACGCCTTCACCCGCGAGGAGCTGTGGTGCATGTTGCGCGACCTGCAGGCCGAGCAGGGCTTCAACGTCATCCTCGTCACGCACGACCTGCGCGAGTCGGTCTTCCTGGCCGACACCATCTACGTGATGAGCAAGAGCCCGGGGCGCATCGTGCTGCGGCGCGAAGTGCCGCTGCCGCACCCCCGCCCGCTGGAGGTGACCTACACGCCCGAGTTCGGCGAGATCGTCCACGAGCTGCGCGGCTACATCGGCGCGCTGAAGAAGGCCGGCGCGGAGATCGCCCAATGACATTGCAACGCCATGCCCACTGGGTGCTGCTGGCCCTGCTGCTGGCCGTCTGGCAGAGCGTCTGCGGCCTGTTCGACGTGTCCGAGTTCCTGTTCCCCAGCCCGGCGCGCATCGCGCAGCAGTTCTGGGAGCACCACGACGCCATCCTCGCCCACGCGTGGCGCACCTGGTGGGTCACGATGGCGGGCTTCGCGCTGTCCATCGTCGTGGGCGTGCTGCTGGGTTGCCTGATGGGCAGCTCGCGCCTGGCCTACGCCGCCATGTACCCGCTGATGACGGCCTTCAACGCGCTGCCCAAGGCAGCTTTCGTGCCCATCCTCGTCGTGTGGTTCGGCATCGGCGTGGGGCCGGCGGTGCTGACGGCCTTCCTGATCAGCTTCTTCCCCATCATGGTCAACATCGCCACGGGCCTGGCCACGCTGGAGCCCGAGCTGGAGGATGTGCTGCGCGTGCTGGGCGCCCGCCGCACCGACGTGCTGTGGAAGGTGGGCCTGCCCCGCTCCATGCCTTACTTCTTTGCTGCGCTGAAGGTGGCCATCACGCTGGCCTTCGTCGGCACGACGGTGTCCGAGATGACGGCCGCCAACGAGGGCATCGGCTACCTGCTGATCTCGGCCGGCTCGTCCATGCAGATGGGCCTGGCCTTCGCCGGCCTGCTGGTGGTGGGCGCCATGGCCATGGCCATGTACGAGCTGTTTGCCGTGCTGGAGCGCCGCCTGACCGGCTGGGCCCACCGCGCCGCGTGATTTCACAACCCGAGGAGAGACGCATGAACCAGAAAACCCTGGCCGCCGGCCTGATCACGCTGCTGAGCCTGCCCGCGCTGGCGCAGAGCAGCATCACGGCCTATGGCCTCATCGACGTCAGCGCCGGCATCAGCAAGGCGCCCGGCGCGACCGCCTCCGTGAAGAGCGTGGACAGCGGCAAGATGACCACCAGCTACTACGGCTTCCGCGGCGTGGAAGACCTGGGCGGAGGCCTCTCGGCCACCTTCAACCTGGAGGGCTTTCTGCGCGCCGACATCGGCGCCAGCGGCCGCTCTGCCACCGACAACTACTGGGCGCGCGCCGCCAACGTGGGCTTGAGCAGCAAGGAATGGGGCACGCTGCGCATCGGCCGCAACACCACCACGCTGTTCGTCGCCACGCTGAGCTTCAACCCCTTCGGCGACTCCTTCGGCTACTCGCCCAGCATCCGCCACATCTTCACCAGCAACACCGTCACCGGCGACTCGGGCTGGAGCGACTCGGTGCTCTACACCACGCCCAACTTCAGCGGCTTCACCGGCAGCGCCTTCGTCGCGGCGGGCGAGGGCCAGGGCGGCCGCAACGTGGCGCTCAGCGGCACCTACGCCGCCGGGCCGCTGGCCGGCTCGCTGGTCTACCAGAAGGTGCAAAAGGACGGCGGCGCCACGCCGGTAGACGACACCGAGGTGACGATGGCCAGCGGCTCCTACGACTTCGGCGCCGTCAAGCTCTTTGGCCAGTACGCGAGCGCCGAGAACCTCACGCGTCGCATCGACTACAAGATCTACGAAGCCGGCGCCAGCGTGCCCCTGGGCGCAGGCAAGCTGCTGGCGCAGTTCGGCAAGATCAGCCCCAGCACCGGCGCCGCGCGCCAGACCTGGACGGTGGGCTACGACTACTTCCTGTCCAAGCGCACCGACCTCTACGCCATGGCCATGAACGACAAGCTCAGCGGCCAGAGCGCCGGCCGCAGCGTGTCGGTGGGCATGCGGCACCGGTTCTGACCCGCGCCCGCCGCCAACGCGCAAGGGCCTGAGCGGCCGGGGCCGCCGGGCCATGCCTAGAATCCCGGCCGCCATGCCCGCCTTCAACCACGCCCACGCGCACCGCCAATCCTGGTGGCTGCTGGCCGTGTTCGTGCTCGGGCTGCTGGCGCCGGGCATCAGCGCGGCACTGGCCCATGCACGGGGCGACTTCTCGGCCTGGCAGGACGTCTGCCGCGCGCCCAGCGTGGGCCGCGTGGCCGAGCCCCGGCCCATCGAGAAGGCGCTGGACCTGCTGGCCAACGGCCACTGCGCGGCCTGCCAGCTGAGCGCCACCGACCTCGCCCCGCCCCCGGCCCTGCCGGCGGTGCAGGCACCGCTGGGCTTGGTGGCCCAAGCCCCCGCCCGCTTCTGGACCGCCCCGGTCACGGCCCACGCCTGGCGCCCGGCCAGCGCGCGCGCGCCACCCGCCTCGATCTGAGTCCCCTGCCCTTCCCGGCCGCCTGACGGCGCCGGGCCAGCCCTGGCCGCCCGGCCGGGGCCGACTCCGATCACTGTTCATTCCATGACCCAGATGTCCCTCGCGGGGCTGGCGATCGCCTGCCTCGCCCCGGCCCTCACGCCGCTCGCCCACGCCCAGGGCGTGGCCACCGACGCCCAGCTCGCCCCGGTCACCGTGACTGGCAGCGCCACCCGCAACGGCCTGCCCGCCGCCGTGCCCGGCAGCACCGCCAGCAAGACCGCCGACCAGCTGCGCGAGCAGAACCTCTTCAACCCCGAGGACGCGCTGAACTACGTGCCCGGCACCGTGGTGCGCAAGCGCTATCTCGGCGACCGCAATGCGCTGCTGGCCGGCCGCAGCTTCGGCACGCTGCAGCCCTCGCGCGCGCTGGTCTACCTGGACGGCTACCTGATCAGCAATTTCCTCGGCCGCTTCGACGCGCCGCGCTGGAACATGATCTCGCCCGAAGCCATCGCCCGCGTGGACGTGCTGTACGGCCCATACTCGGCGCTGTTCCCGGGCAACTCCATCGGCACCACGGTGGCCGTGAGCCAACGCGTGCCGCAGGGCTTCGAACTGTCCGGCCGGCTGGTCGCCAGCAGCCAGCACTTCAAGCAGTACGGCCAGGCCGAGCGCTTCGACAGCGGCCAGTTCTCGCTGCATGTGGCGAACCGGCTGGACGGCGGCGCCTGGTTCAGTGCCGACCTCAACCATCAGGACGCCACCGGCCAGCCTATGCAGTGGCAGACCGTGGTGGCCAACGCGGCGGGCAGCTTCCCGGCCGTGACCGGCGCGGCCACCACCGTGACCGGCATCGTCTACGACACCGATCCCAAGGGCCTGAAACGCGCCGTGTTCGGCGCCAATGGCGGCGCCATCGACCACACCGTGCAGGACACGCTCAACCTGCGCGGCGGCCTCATGCTCACGCCCACGCTGGAGGCCAGCGTGATGGCGTCCTGGTGGCACAACGACACCGAAACGCGCAACCAGAGCTGGCTGCGCGATGCGGCCGGCACCACGGTCTGGTCCGGCGTCGTCACCGACGGCACGAACCGCTTCAGCATCCCTGCCAGCGCCTTCGCACCGTCCACACGGCAGGAGACCCACCAGCAGCTCGGCGCCACGCTCAAGACCCGGCGCGGCCCGGGCTGGAACGGCTCGCTGGTGGTGTCCGACTACCGGCTGCTGACCGACAACGCCCGCCAGGCCAACACCCCCGACCCCGTCGCCGCAGCCGGCGGTGCCGGCAGCCTCACCCGGCGCGACGGCACCGGCTGGAACACCGCCGAAGTGCAGGCCAGCTACACGCCCACGGCTGGCGACTGGGGCCACGGCCGCCATGCGCTGGCCCTGGGCCTGCACCGCAACGGCTACCGGCTGGAGAACCGCGTGGCCAGCCTCGCCGACTGGCGCGGCGGCAACGGCACGGCCAGCCAGTTCTACGGCGGCAAGACCGAGATCACCGCGCTCTACCTGCAGGATGCCTGGCGCTTCAGCGACGACTGGATGCTCACGCTGGGCTGGCGCGAGGAGCGCTTCCAGACCCACAGCGGCCGCCAGCTGGGCGGTGGCGTCACCGTGGACTACCCCGGCCGCAGCCTGCGCGGCCACTCGCCCAAGGCGGCACTGGCCTGGGCCGCGTCGGACAGCCTCACGCTCAAAGCCAGCGCCGGCCGCGGCGTGCGCTTCCCCAACGTGGAGGAGCTCTACAACGGCACCGTCACGGCCACCAGCCAGACACTGTCGGACCCCACACTGAAGGCTGAGACCGCCGACGCCGTCGACCTCAGCGCCGAGTTCGAGGGCGATCGCCAGCGGCTGCGTGTGTCGCTGTACTGGGACGACGTGCGCGACGCCATCCTGCGCCAGTCCACCACGGACGCCGCGGTCTGCAAGACCACCGCCACCGGCGCCAGCAGCTACACCTGCGTGCAGAACGTGGACCGCGTGCAGACGCAGGGCATCGAGCTGGCCTGGCAGGCGCAGGACCTGGGCCTGAAGGGCCTGGCCCTGGAAGCCAGCGCGACCTACACGCTGCGCAGCGAGGTGACCGCCAACGCCCGTGACCCGGCCATGGTGGGCAAGTGGTGGCTGCGCGTGCCGCGCACCCGCGCCGCACTGCAGGCCAGCTACCGGCCCGACACGCGCTGGCTGTTTGCCGCCGGCTGGCGCCACCAGGGCCGCGCCTATAACGACACCTACAACCTCGACGTGAACCCCAACGTCTACGGCGGTGTCTCCAAGCTCAACCAGCTGGACCTGCGCGGCGCCTACAAGTTCACGCCGCAGCTGGAGCTGGCGCTGGGCATCAACAACCTGAGCGACCAGCACGCCTACCAGAGCCACCCCTACCCGGGCCGCACGCTGTTCGCCGAACTGCGCTTCAAGCGCTGAAGGAGGGCCGCATGAGCAACAACGCCTCGTCATCCGCGCTGAACCGGCTGTTCTGGCGCGTGCACTTCTGGGCCGGCCTGATCAGCGCGCCCATCATCCTGTTCGCCGCGCTGACCGGCCTGCTCTACGTCTTCACGCCGCAAATCGAGGCCTGGCGGCATGCCGATGTGGACCGCGTCACGGTGGGTTCACAGCGCCTGCCTCTGGACGCCCAGGTGGCTGCGGCCCTCGGGGCCGCGCCCGACGCGGCGCTTCGCTACGTCGTGCCGGCGCATGCGGCGGACGACAGCACGCAGGTCTGGCTGCGCGCGCCGCACGCCCATCACGGCGCGGGCGAACACGACCACGGCCTGCCGTCAGGCAGCATCGTCTACGTGAACCCCTACACCGGCCAGGTGCTGGGCCAGCTGCAGGAGATGGAACGCTTCAAGACCTGGGCCAAGAAGCTGCACTCGAACGCGCTACAGGGCGACGGCTGGCGCTGGCTGATCGAGCTGGGCGCGAGCTGGATGCTGGTGCTGTTTGCCACCGGCCTGGTGATGTGGTGGCCCCAGCCGCAAGCCCGTGGCGGCGACGGCTGGCGCGCCCTCGTGCCGCGCTGGGGCCGCGGCCGGGCCACCTGGCGTGACCTGCATGCCATCGTCGCCATCGCGCTGGGCCTGGTGCTGGCCGTCGTGCTCGTCACCGGCCTGACCTGGGCCGAGCACAGCGGCAAGCGCTTCCGCGCCATGCAGACCGCGCTGGGCCAGGACGCACCCAAGGCACCCAAGTCGCTGCGCTCTGCACCCGGCGATGCACCGCAGCTGAGCTGGCAGGCCGTGCTGGAACGCAGCCGCGCCCAGGCGCCCGACATCGCGATGCAGATCACGCCACCGGCCGGGGCCAACGGCGTGTGGCGTGTCGAGAACTTCGACCGCACGCAGCCGACCGGTCGCTTCAGCCTGGCGCTGGACGCGCGCAGCGGCGCCACGCTGTTCGCCAGCGGCTGGGAGCGGCTGCCGGCACTGGCCCGCGCCACGGCGGTGGGCATCCCCTTCCACCGCGGCGAGTTCGGCCTGTGGAACCAGGCGCTGCTGGCGCTGGCCGCGCTGGCGGCCGTGTTCTCGGTGGTGTCGGGCCTGGTGATGTGGTGGCAGCGCCGCCCACGCGGCAAGGTCGGCGCGCCGTCCCTGCCCAATCGCCACCTCAAGCAGGCGCCGTTGTGGCTGTGGCCTGTGATGGCCGGCCTGGCCTACGCCATGCCGGTGTTCGGCTGGAGCCTGCTGGTGATGCTGGCGCTGGAGGCCCTGGCACGGCTATGGCCCGTCGCCCGCGCCGCCGGCTGAGGCTGCCGTGGAAAAAAGCCGGGCCCGCCCCGGCTGATCGTGGGTTTGTTCACGCGCGGCTGCGCCGATGATCCATCCCGTCACCAGTGCACGGCCCCCGGCAACGCTGCGGCCCCTGGCGAGACGGCACCGCGAGCCGTCCGCGACCCTCCAGGCCCGCATTGCGTCGCCCCCACCGGGGCCTCGCCAGACTGGCCGCCTGCGCTGTGATCCACGCCGCAGCCCCACGCCCGCCGCCAGGCGGGTGTCCAGGGCGGTGTGAAGCGCCCCTCGCCCCGACGGCTTGCGCCGGCGGGGCTTCTTCTTGCGCGCCACACGGCCGCCGCATGCCACTCGGCGTAGTCCGGCTCATGCCGGCCTTGTCTCAGCCCCGTCAGAGACCCTGGCGATAGTGGCCGCTTCCCAGCAGGAGCACGCCATGGGCCGCCCGAAACAAGTCCCCCCCGCCCGCGAGGCCAACAGCCGCCGCGACTTCTTCAAGCGCTCCGGCGCCGGCACCGTGGCGCTTGTCGCCGCGCCCGCCCTGCTGCCGCTGGGCGCGCAGGCCGTGACCGCCCACACGGTGTTCCAGCACGGCGTGGCCAGCGGCGACCCGCTGGCGGACCGCGTCATCCTGTGGACCCGCGTCACGCCTGCCGCCCCCAAGCCGGCGATCACGGTCAGCTACGTCATCGCCACCGACCCGGCGCTGACGCAGGTCGTGCTGCGCGGCAGCACCAAGACCAACCCGGGCCGCGACTACACCGTCAAGGTCGACCCCGCCGGCCTCAAGCCCGCAACGACCTACTACTACCAGTTCAGCGCCGAGGGTGCCGTCAGCCCCGTGGGCCGCACGAAGACGCTGCCCGTCACCGGCGTGGACAGCCTGCGCATGGCCGTGGTGAGCTGCTCCAACCACGCCTACGGCTACTTCAACGCCTACGCCCGCATCGCCGCGCGTGCTGACCTAGACCTGGTACTGCACCTGGGCGACTACCTCTACGAGTACGGTGCCAACCAGTACGGCAACGTGCGCACGCCCGAGCCGGCGCACGAGATGGTCACGCTGGCCGACTACCGCCTGCGCCACGCGCAATACAAGCGCGACGCTGACTCGCAGGCCATGCACCGCCAGCACCCGATGATCGCCATCTGGGACGACCACGAGATCACCAACGACACCTGGAAGGGCGGCGCCCAGAACCACCAGCCCGGCACCGAGGGCGACTGGGAAACCCGCCTGGCCGCCGGCCTGCAGGCCTATTACGAGTGGATGCCGGTGCGGCCGGCCAACGGCGCCAAGCTGCGCGACAACCACCGCGGCTTTGCCTACGGCGACCTGGCCGAACTGCTGATGCTGGAGGAGCGCCTCAGCGAGCGCTCGCAGCAGCTGACCACGGCCACGCACATCACGGCCTTCGGCCCGGGCTTTGCCACCACCGACCCCGGCTACGGCGACGCCAGCCGCACGCTGCTGGGCGCCACGCAGGAGGCCTGGCTCATCGACCGCCTGCGCAGCACGCCGGCCCGCTGGAAGCTGCTGGGCCAGGGCGTCATGTTCGCGCAGCTCAAGGCGCCGGGCCGCGACCAGGCCACCGACCCCGGCCTCTACTTCATCAACGGCGACCAGTGGGACGGCTACGAGCCGGCCCGCAACCGCCTCTACGACGCGCTGCGCGGCGATGCCACCCGCCCGCAGGTCAACAACGTCGTCGTGCTCACCGGCGACATCCACAGCAGCTGGGCCGCCGACCTGCACCCCAACCCCTACCACCCGGCGCAGTACGACAAGGCCACCGGCGCGGGCTCGCTGGCGGTGGAGTTCGTCGGCACGTCCGTCACCTCGCCCGGCGTGGACACCGACACGACCGGCCAGGTGGCGGGCGCCATCCGCTTCTACAACCCGCACTTCAAGTACGTGCAGCTGACACGCCGCGGCTACATGCTGGTGGACGTCAACCGCGACCGCACCGTCGCCGAGTGGTGGTACGTGGACACCGTGGCCAGCCCCAGCAACATCGAGGCCTTTGCCACCGCCTTCGAGGTGCGCCACGGCGAGAACCGCCTGCGCCCGTCGGCGCAGACGCCCTCGCGCGCCAACCCGCCGCTGCTCGCCCCCTGACCACGAAGGAAGCAACATGCACAAAGCCGCTCTCGCCCTCGCCCTGGCCATTTCGGCGCTGGGCGCCCAGGCCGCCGACCTCAGCCTCTCCGGCCAGGCCGTCCATCACAACGACAAGATCGTCATCGACTTCCAGGTCGCCGCCGGCAGCACGGTCAGCCTGTGGACCGACTCCTGGCAGGCTGGCCTGAACTTCGACCCGCAGCTGTTCCTGGCCTGGGGCGGCGCCATCGTGAGCGCGGACGACGATGGCGGCAACCTCATCAACGCCGGCGCCGGCTACTACGACGCCGGCCTGCAGTTCACGGCCGGCACCGCCGGCACCTACCGGCTGGTGCTGAATGCCGCGTCCAACAACGCGCTGGGCAGCACGCTGTCGCAGGGCTTCAGCTACGACACCGACGCGCCCATCGCGCTGGCCGACTGGAACCAGCCCAGCTACGACCTCAACGCCAACGATCAAAAGGGAGGCTTCTGGCGCCTGAACCTCAGCGGCGTGGAACAGGCCGCCGTCGTGCCGGAGCCCGGCCGCGTTGCGCTGCTGCTGGCCGGCCTGGCCGGCATTGCCTTCAGCGTGCGGCTGCGCCAGACGCAGCGCTGAGCGCCGCTGCCGGCGCGGCCGGCACGGCCTCACAGGCCCGCGCCTGGGCGATGCCCTTCAGGAAGGCCCGCCGCACCGTGCCCGCCGCGATGGCGGCGGCCACCTGGCGCGAGTAGCGCTCCGCGCCGCTGAGCTTGCGCACCCAGCCACGGAAGGGGATGGCCCCTTCCACCGCGCGCTTCGCCGCGCCCGTCACGGCGTCACCGCCGCGCTCCACCAAGCTGGGGTTGGCATCGGTGGCGGGCGTGTCCAGGTCGGCGCCCAGCACCGCGTCCAGCGCGCGGATGTCGGCGGCCAATGCCGGGCAGCTCGCATCGGCCGGCATGCGGTAAGGCGCCTGCTGCGCCTGCACCAGCGTGTCGGGGATGGGCGCATTGACGAGGTTCAGGTCGGACAGCGGCGTGGTGGCGGCCGACGCCATCTGCTGCTGGTGCGACGCCGCGCAGCCGGCCAGGGCCAGCACGGCCGACAGGGACATCAGGAGCAAAGTGGTGCGCATGGGCTGAACCTGGAGCAGGCGTGAACGGGCGCGCAGCATAGCCGGCGCCTGCTCGCGGCGCGCGGTCAGTCCTTGCGCTCCACCAGCCGCCGGCCGGCGTCGGTGTAGCGCTCGTGCAGCGGGTCGATGGCCTGGCGCAGCCGCAGCAGCGCCTCGGGCGACAGGCGCTGGCCATGGTGGTTCAACGTCGCACGGGCCAGGTGGATGATGCGTGCGTTCAGGCTGCTGCTGGCCAGTTCGGCCAGCGCCTCCAGCGTGCGCTGGTGCTGCTTGCGCACGAGGTGCGACATCGCCTCGTTCGCCTGCGTGTTGATGGCCTGGGCCGCGTCGCGCACCAGCGCCTCGACCGCCGGCATCGGCGCGGCGGCCAGTTCCAGCAGGTGGGTGCGTGCCCGCGACACGCAGAAGCGCCGCGCCAGCTGCATAGCCCAGGTCATGGCCTCCGGGATGGGCTGCTGCCCCGCGCAGCGCACCAGCAGCATCAGCAGGCTGCTGGCCATCTCGTAGCTGAACTCGGGCTGCTCGATCTGCGCGGCCAGTTGGCGCAGGCCGCTCAGCGCCGCCTCGGCGCGCCGCAACGACAGCTGCAGCGCCACCTCGCTGGTCTGCGTCAGCAGGCGCACGCGATAACTGTCGGGATGACGGCCCAGCGCGGCCTCCAGGTGCCGGTAGGCGCGCTCGCAGGCGTCAACGTCACCCAGGTCCAGGCTGGCGATGGCCAGTGCGACAACACCTTGAAAGTCCAGCACGCGGGCCTGCGCGCCGATGGTCAGCGCCGCGCCGAGGTGCCGGGCCGCCTCGACGCTGTGGCCGAGGTAGAGCTGCAGCGAACCCAGCTTCTGCAGGCGCGACACATTGCCCGGCGTGATCTGCACCGCCTTGGCAAAGACCTCGGCGGCGGCCTCGACCTTCATCTCCTCCAGCAGCGCGTGGCCGTAGACGTCGTACGCATCGGCATAGGCCGGGTTCTCGGTCAGCAGGGTCTCCAGCGCGCGGCAGGCCTTGGCGGTGTCGGCGTCGCGCAGGTCCAGACGCGCGAGACCCAGCCGCGCCCAGGGCACGGCCTTGAAGGCCAGCACGGCCTCCAGCATGCGCCGCGCTGCATCCAGCTGGCCCAGACGCAGGTAGAGCTCGGAGCCGATGCGCGCGGCATAGACCTTGTAGACCTCGCTGTCGCGGAACATGGCCTCGCACAACTCGGCCGCCTTGGCGTAGTCCGACTCCTCGATGGCCTGGAAGACCGGCCGGAAGGCCTGCTTGCGCGCCAGCACCACCTGCAGCCGCTCCTCGAACTGCCGCGTCGCGATGGGCTTGAGCAGGTAGTCGTCCAGCGCGCCCTCCACCGCCTCGGCCACATGCTGGTAGCGGGCCTCGCCGGTCACCATGATGAAGGCCGTCTGCATGGGCAGGCCCTTGGACTGGCGCAGCTCGTCCAGCAGGTCCTGGCCGGTCATGTCGTTGGGCCCTTCCTGGCGGAACGTCATGTCGCTGAGGATCAGGTCGTAGGGCTGGGGTGCGCTCTTGATCATGCGGCGCGCCTCTTCCGGGCGGCGCGCCATGTGCAGGTGCTGGTGGCGCACGCCCAGGTCGCGCAGCATGCTGCCCAGCACGGAGCGGGCCAGCTCGACCTCATCGATGATGAGCACGAGCAGCCTGTCCATGGGCACGCTGCCAGACAGTGAGAAAGCGGGGTTCACCTGGGCTCCGGAACCTCGTCGGTCACCGCAGTCTGGCAGTAACGACGATCACGTGCAGGGGTTTCTGCGTCACGGGGGCGGCGGCCAGCGGCAGGCTCACGCCAGCAGCTGCTCCAGCCGCTGCTCGCGCAGCCCGTAGAAGCGCTTGATCTCGGCAATCTGCGCCAGCAGCTCGGGCCGGCGCGCGGCCAGGGCCTGGGCGGCGGCACCTTGCGCCTTCACGGCCAGGATCATCTTGTTCTTGCTGGTGTGCTCCAGCGCGATGAACTCGAAGACCTGGGTGCGGTAGCCCTGGCTCTCCAGCAGCAGCGCGCGCAGGCTGTCGGTCACCATCTCGGCCTCCTGACCCAGGTGAATGCCGTGCTGCAGCATGGGCTTGAGCGCCGCCGGCAGCTGCATCTGCGGGCGGATCTCCTTGTGGCAGCAGGGCGAGCTCATGATGACGCGGGCGCCGCTTTGCAGGCCCACGTGCAGCGCGTGGTCGGTGGCGATGTCGCAGGCGTGCAGCGCGATCATCACGTCCAGCGGCTGCACCGGCTGGGTGCGCACATCGCCCTGGTCGAAGCGGATGCCGCTGAGCTGCTCGCCGTCGATCACGGCGTTGCACAGGCGCACCATGTCGTCGCGCAGCTCGATGCCGGTCACGCGCGGCTGCAGGCCCTGCGCCTGCAGCCAGTCGTGCACGGCAAACGTGAGGTAGCCCTTGCCGGAGCCGAAGTCCGCCACGCGCACCGGGCCCTGCAGCTGGGCCTCGTCCACCGCGGCGGACAGGATCTCGACGAAGCGGTTGATCTGCTTCCACTTGCGCGCCATCGCCGGCACCAGCGCCGGCTCGCCCTTGACGAGGTGGGTCAGCCCCAGCGCGCGCCAGACGGGATGCGCCATCTCCAGCGGGCGCTGCTTGGCCTTGTCGTGCGCGGCCGGCGCGGGCGCGTCCTCGGCGCTGTCCAGGCGAGTCACGCGCAGGGTCTCGCGGCCCTTGCGGCTGACGGCGAACTGCACCTCCTCGCTCGCCGTGTGCAGGTGGGCGTTGCGAAAGCGCGCGCCCAGCAGCGCGGCGATCTCGGCCAGGCCGGTCTCGGGCGCGTGGTTCTTGGTGACGTCCTTGGTGCGGTGCCGCCACAGAAAGCTCAGCGCCGGCTCGCCGCGCAGCTCGATGGCGCGCACGGTCAGGCGCTCGACGTCGGCATCCTCCTCGTCCGCCGCCACCGGGCCGGACAGCAGCAGCTTGCCGAACTGGCCGCTGGCCAGCGCGAGTCGGATCTGGTGGAGAAAGCGCTCGTGGGCTGCGGCAGTGGCAGCAGGCGGCGGCGTGATCAGGCGCGTGAACATCCGGTGATTGTCCCCGCCGCGCCGCGCGAGCCCCTCAGATGCGCCCTTTCGCACAGGCAGCGCCCTCGCACCCCCCGCTTTGCGGAGATGCGCGCCGCCGCCGCCCAAGGGAAACTACCCTCCCTAACTTGAAGAACTCCTGGTCACTGTCATGCTCAAGCCCCTTCAGATCGCTGCCGCCACCCTGCTGCTTGCCGCCAGCGCTTCGCAGGCCACTTCGGTGGTCTCGTCCCAGGGCGTGACGTTCTCGTACGACGCGCTGGACGCCGACAGCTTCACGCTGCGCATCCAGAACGCACCGGCGGCCACGGGCAACTGGGGCCCGGCGACACACCTGGGCTTTCTCGCACTGAAGGATCTCGGCAGCTTCGCCACGCTGTCCAGCGTGCAGGTGTCGCTGAACACGGGCGCCAGCACGGCGTGGTCGTTCACCACGGGCGAGTTGACCGGCCAGGGCTGCGGCAGGAGCAAGGCCAACGGCGCGGCGGGCTTCTGCATCGACGCCCCGCAGGACCTGCCGCTCAGCAACGACATGCTGCTGACCGTCAACCTGCAAGGCACGGGCATCCAGTTGTCCAGCGACGGCACCCCGCACCTGAAGGTCGGCTTCACGGCGCTGAGCGCCAACGGCAACCGCCCGGCCAGCTACGCGCTCGTCGGCGACCTGCTGTCGCAGCCGATGGCGACGTCGGGCGTCGTCAGCAGCGTGCCGGAACCGTCCTCGGTGGCCATGCTGTGCCTCGGCCTGGCCGTGCTGGGCGCGGCCAGCCGCCGCCGCGCCTGATCAGGCGTGCGTGACCAGGGCCGCCTGCTCCGGGCGGCCCAGCTGCGGCAGCGTGTTGAAGCTGACGAGGTGATGCCGCTTGGGGTTGAACGCGAACTCCGTGACGGCCGCGTTGCGCAGCCGCAGGTTGAGCTCCACGACTGACTCCGCCGGGCAGGCCAGCACCTGGCCCACGGCCGTGGAGATGGGCCCGCCGCTGGAGACGATGAGCACCTGTCGGCCCGCG
Source organism: Roseateles hydrophilus (assembly GCF_026712245.1). Classification (GTDB taxonomy): domain Bacteria; phylum Pseudomonadota; class Gammaproteobacteria; order Burkholderiales; family Burkholderiaceae_C; genus Pelomonas; species Pelomonas hydrophilus. Next base: position 318,631 of record NZ_JAPPUY010000005.1, on the reverse strand, counting down.
CCCCCGGCCAGCACGCGGGCCAGCGCGTCGGCCACGCCGGCCGCGAACTCGGCATGCGTGGGCATGCCCGCTGGCGCCACCTCGCCGCGCATCCAGGCCAGCAGGCCGGTGCGCAGCAGCCGGAAGTGCTGCTTCACCGTCTCGGCATCCGTGGGCTTGGCCAGCGGGCCGGGGTGGATGGCGCGCACGATGGCCTCGCTGTCGTACTCGTTCAGGCCGGGCAGCGCGACGGCCGGCAGGTCCTCACCCAGCCCCTCGACGAGGCCGGCGAGCGACTGCGCATGGCGCTTGAGCGTGCCGGTGAAGACGGCATCGAAGCGCTGGCCGCGCTCACGCCACCAGGCGCCCAGCAGGCGGCATTGCTCGTGGCCGATGGGGCTGAGCTGGTCGTAGTCGGCGGCGCCGAAGCTGGCCTGGCCGTGGCGAACGAGGTAGAGGCTTCCCATGGCCGCCATGATGACGGGCCGGCCGGGCGCCGGCTGTCGCGACAATGACGGCATGTCACGCCTGCGCCAAGCCACCCGCGACGACACCGCCGAGCTCTGGCGCGTGCGCTACGCCGTCACCGAGAACACGCTGACGCCCGGGCGCATCTCGGACGCCGAGCTGCACGCCCACCTGGAGACGCACGGCCGCGGCTGGGTCGTGGAGCTGGCGCCGGCCCCGGACCTGCGGATTGCCGGCTTCGCCATCGGCGACGCCCGCAGCGGCCACATCTGGGCCTTGTTCGTGGACCCGCCGCTGCACGGCCAGGGCCACGGCCGCATGCTGCACGACGTGATGGTGGACTGGCTGTTTGCGCAGGGCCACGAGCGGCTGGACCTGGGCACCCAGCCCGGCTCACGCGCCGAGGCCTTCTACCGCCGCACCGGCTGGCGCCCCGTGGGCGACGGCGTGGACGCGCACGGCGACCGATTGTTTGAACTGCTGAAGAAAGACTGGACCTTCCATGCTTGACACCCACGTCATCGAGACCGGCCCCAACCCGCGCACGACCATCATCGTGCTGCACGGCCTGGGCGCGGACGGCTATGACTTCGTGCCCATCTGCGGCGAGCTGGACCTGGCCGCCATCGGGCCGGTGCGCTACGTGTTCCCGCATGCGCCGCAACGCCCGGTCACCATCAACAACGGCTATGTGATGCGGGCCTGGTACGACATCCGCGTGGTGGACCTGCAGCGCCAGGAAGACGAGGCCGGGCTGCGCGAATCGCAGCGCCAGATCGCCGCGCTGATCGACGCCGAGCGCGCGCGCGGCATGCCGGCCGAGCGCATCGTGCTGATGGGCTTCTCGCAGGGCTGCGCCATGACGCTGATGACGGCGCTGCGCTACCCCGAGCGCCTCGGTGGCGCGGTGGGCATGTCGGGCTACCTGCCGCTGGCGCCGACCACAGCCGCCGAGCGCCACGCCGCCAACGCCGACCTGCCGCTGTTCCTGGCCCACGGCACGCAGGACCCCATCGTGGCGCATGCCCGCGGCGCCGCCGCCCGCGACGCGCTGCGCGCGCTGGGCCACGAGGTGCAGTGGCACGACTACCCCATGCCGCACTCGGTGTGCCCGGAGGAGATCGCGCACATCAACGCCTGGCTGCTGGCGCAACTGGCCTGAGTTGGCGGCGCTGTTTGGGGCGTTGCCGCGCAGCGCATGATGGAAGATCGATGAGTCATGGAGCGCCTGGCCGAACAGATCGTTGACTGGCACAACCGCCACCCGCTCGCCCGCCGCATTCGCGCGGGCGATGTGCACACCATCGGCGTGGTGGCGCTGCCCTTCGTGCGCACGACGGCACAGACGGGCAGCGTCGTCGAGCCGGTGCTGACCGACGTCGTCAGCGCGTTTGACGAGTTGCATGGCTCGCCTCCGGTGTCGCGCTTTGCCGTGTGGCTGCAGCGCCTGCGGGCCCTGCCGGGCCAGCTGCTCGGCAAGCTGCGCGGCCGCCAGCCGCGCACGCAGTGGCGGGCGTTCAACGAGAAGTTCCTGCCCGGGCTGAGCGTGGGCCGCATCGAGCGCTTCGCGCTGGCGCACGGCTACACGGAAGCGCCGGCCGCACAGGATGCCAAGCCCTGGCGCGTCATCGTCATCGACGAGAAGCTGGCCGCGCAACGCGGCGGCTGGCCGTTCGAGCTCTACCTGATGAGCGCCGGCATCGACCTGGGCACGGCCCGCACGCGCGTGCTGAGCGGCCGGGGCATTCCGTCGCAGATCATCGGCCGCCGCCTGTGGGACCTGAAGCGCGTGGCGGCGGCCGCCGCCGCGGCCGTGGTGCTGCTGGGCGTGGGTGCCTGGCTGCTGTGGCCACGCCACGCCGCCGACCCGCATGCCGACCCGGCCATGCCGCCGCCGTCGGCAGTGGCCTCGGCAGCGCACGCGGCTGCATCGGCTCCTGCAGCGCCGGCATCGGCCGCCGTGCCTCCGGCTGACGCAGCGTCTACCGCCCAACCTGGCGCCGCCGCTTCAGCGGCCGCCGACATGGCCGAAGCGGCCTCCCAGCCGGCCTCGGGCGCCGAACCCACCCCCACCCGCGCGCCCAACACCCCGGTGCCCGCCAGCGAACTGCCGCGCCACGGCACGGCCGCCATCGACGGCATGCCCGACATCCGCCCGCGGCTGGTGGAACGCACCGACGGCATCGAGCGGCCGCCACTGCGCTCGACCAAGCCGGCCGAGGCCGGCCCGGCTGGCGCCACCACCGGGCCGGCCGCCACGCCCACGCGCACAGCACCCGCCGGCGCAGCCACCGACAGCGCACGCAGCGCCGAGCCCGCCGACCCGCGGATGACGCGCCTGGCCGAGACGCCCCCGAAGAGCGGCAGCGCCCCGGTGGCACTGGTGGGCCCGGCCGGCAGCAAGGCCGATGCCGAGGCGCTGCTGAAGAAGATGAAGGAGAGCCTGGCCGGCGTGCACAGCAACCCCGAGGCGCTGCAGGCCGACGTCATCCAGACGCCCGAGGGCTGGCGCGCTACGGTCTGGCCGTTCACGAGCCGCGAGCAGGCGCAGCTGATCAACGCGACGCTGGTGGCGCGCGGGCTCAAGACCAAGGCCGTCAACTTCTAGGCCAGCGCGCCGAAGCGCTCGGCCAGGAAGTCCAGCAGCAGGCGCAGCGCCAACGGCTGGTACTGCCGCGACAGGTAGACGCCGTGGATGGCGTGCGACTCCGGCTCGCAGCCCGGCAGCAGGCGCACCAGCCGGCCCGCGCGCAGATCGTCGTCGACGAGGTAGTCCGGCAGGATGGCCAGGCCCGCGCCGGCCAGCACGGCGCGGTGCATGACGGCCGCGTCATTGCTCTGCAGCACCGCGCGCACCGGCACGCGCAGCCACTGGCCGGCCTGCTGCAGCGTGTAGTCGTTGCGGTTGACGTAGGCATGCGTCACGCAGCGGTGCTGGCGCAGATCGTCCGGCGTCTGCAGCGGCGGTGCGCCGGCCAGGTAGCCGGGCGTCGCGCACAGCACCGAGTGGAAGCGCCCCAGCGGCCGCGCCACCAGACCCGGGTCGAGCTGGTTGCTGATGCGCACGGCCAGGTCGATGCGCTCCTCGACGAGGTTGACGGCGCGCTCCAGCACGACGAGCTCCACCTCGCAGTCCGGGTGCCGGGCCAGGAACTCGGCCACCGCCGCGGCCAGCCGCGCCTGCGCGAGCGAGGCGCTGGCCGTCACGCGCAGCCGGCCGCGCGGCGCCAGCTGCTGCTCGCCGGCGGCGGCCTCGGCCTCGCGGGCCAGCTCCAGCATCTGGCGGCAGCGCAGCAGCGCGCCGGCACCGGCTTCGGTGAGGCTGACGCGCCGCGTCGTGCGCTGCAGCAGCCGCGCGCCCAGCCAGCGCTCCACGCTCTCCAGGTAGCGCGACACCATCGCGCGCGACATGTCCAGCGCGTCGGCCGCCTGCGTCAGGCTGCCACGCTCGGCCACCTCCACGAACACCTGCATCGCGATCAGGCGGTCCATGGTCCTAGAAGCGGCAGTTGGGCAGGCCCGAGGGCGCGCCGAGGCGGGCGGCTGGCAAGGCGCGACGACGACGTGGGCTCATGCCCACGAGAAGGAGCAACGCAGCCAGCGGCCCGAAGCGGCGGGCCCGCGGGCCTGCAGCGCTGCTGACCGACGTGGCGGACGTGGCGCCGTGAGCAAGGTCTTGATGCATTGAGACTTTCGATCAGTAGCAAGCGGTCGACTACCGCTTCTAGGACATTTGCTCGATCCAGTTGACAAAGCATCGACTCTAGCGGCGTTTATTCATTCAATCAGCGCAAATAGAGTGCATGGCATTCCCTCCACTTCTTCAAGGACCGCCATGAACCCCCTCAAGACCCTGCGCCGCTTCGCCCTGCCGCTGGCCGCGCTCACGCTGGGCGTCACCGACGCCAGCGCCCAAGCCGCCACCCCGGCCACGGCAGCCGCGCCGCTGGCGCTGCAGGTCTACAACGCCGATGCCGGCAGCTTCCACGTCAACGCGGTGCTCGTGTCCGGCAAGACCGACGCCGTGCTGCTGGACACCGGCTTCACGCGCGCCGACGCGCTGCGCATCGCCGCCCTGGTGCTGGACAGCAAGAAGACGCTGACCACCATCTACATCAGCCAGGCCGACCCGGACTTCTACTTCGGCATTGGCGTGCTGAAGGCCTTCTTCCCGCAGGCCCGCGTCGTCGCCACCGCGCCCACGGTCAAGAAGATCGCCGCGACGCTGCCGACCAAGCTGCAGGTCTGGGGCCCGCGCCTAGGCACCAACGCGCCGCAGGCCGTGCCGCTGCCCGAGGCGCTGACCGAACCCACCATCAAGCTGGAGGGCGAGACGCTGGAGATCCGCGGGCTGGACGACGCGCTGGCGCACCGCAGCTACGTCTGGATCCCATCGCTGCGCACCATCGCCGGTGGCGTCAACGTGTTTGCGGGCCTGCATGTGTGGACGGCCGACACGCAGACGGCGCAGGAGCGCGCCGCCTGGCGCGACAAGCTGTCGGCCATGGCCGCACTGCAGCCGCTGCGCGTCATCCCCGGCCATAGCCGCGCCGGCGCGCCGCAGGATGCCACGCAGATCCGCTGGACGCAGGACTACCTCACCCGCTTCGAGACCGAACTGCCCAAGGCCGCCAACGCCGCCGCGCTGATCGGCACGCTGCAGCAGGCCTACCCGGACGCAGGCCTCGGCATTGCGCTGGACATCGGCGCCAAGGTCAACAAGGGCGAGATGAAGTGGTGAAGCGTCAGGCCGCCGGCCGGCGGATGACGAAGGCGCGCTTGTCGCTGGCATCGAAGCCGCAGCGCTCGTAGAAGGCCCACACGGCCGGGTCCTGGCGGCTGGTGGTCAGCACCACCTTGTAGGCGTCCATCGCCCAGGCCTGGGCGATGGCATGCCGGATGACGCCCTGGCCGTGGCCCTGGCCGCGGTGGTCGGCGTGCGTCACGACGTTCTCGATGACGCCATAGGAACGGCCGCCGCGCGTCAGGTTGGGGATGACGGCGAGGTTGCAGCTCGCGATGAGCTGCGCCCCGCTGAACAACCCGAAGTGGCGCAGCCCCGGATGCGCGCACACACGGCGCACTGCCTCCGGCGAGGGCGGCGCGTCGCCGGCGTTCAGGTGCTGGTACAGCGCCAGAAGGGCGTCGACATCGTCGACGCCCAGGTCGCGGATCGCGACCGTCGTGCTCACTTCACCTCAAGCTTCATCGTGTTGGCGATGAAGGCCAGCATGTCGCTGCGTTCCTCGATGATCTTGGAGGTCGGCTTGCCGGCGCCGTGGCCTGCATTGACCTCGATGCGGATCAGCTTGGGCGCAGGGCCGGTGTCGGCGGCCTGCAGCGCGGCGGTGTACTTGAAGCTGTGCGCCGGCACGACGCGGTCGTCGTGGTCGCCCGTGGTCACCATGACGGCCGGGTAGGTCGCGCCGCTCTTGATGTTGTGCAGCGGCGAGTAGGCGTACAGCGCCTTGAACATCTCCGGGCTGTCCTTGCTGGTGCCGTAGTCCGTGGCCCAGGCCCAGCCGATGGTGAAGTGCTGGTAGCGCAGCATGTCCAGCACCCCCACCTGCGGCACCGCAGCCGCGAACAACTCCGGCCGCTGGTTGACGACCGCGCCCACCAGCAGGCCGCCGTTGGAGCCACCGTTGATAGCCAGCGTGGCGGGGCTGGCCACCTTGTTCTTGACCAGCCATTCGCCGGCGGCGATGAAGTCGTCGAACACGTTCTGCTTGTTCAGCTTGGTGCCGGCCTCGTGCCAGGCCGAGCCGTACTCGCCACCGCCGCGGATGGACGCGATGACGTAGACGCCGCCCATCTTCAGCCAACTGGCCGCCGTGACGCCGTAGGCCGGCGTCATGGAGATGTTGAAGCCGCCATAGCCGTACAGCAGCGTCGGGTTGCTGCCGTCCAGCTTCAGGCCCTTCTTGGCGGCGATGAAGATGGGGAAGCGCGTGCCGTCCTTGCTGGTGACGAACTCGCGGCGGGTCTCGAACTCGTCGGTGTTGAAGGCCGTCTTGGGCTTCTTGAACAGTTCGATCTTGCCGGTCTTGACGTCGTAGCGATGGATCTCGGCCGGCGTGGTCAGGCTGGTGTAGCTGAAGAAGGTCTCGGTGTCGCTCCAGCGGCCGCCGAAGCCGCCGGCCGTGCCCACGCCGGGCAGCTGGACTTCGCTCAGGCGCTTGCCGTCGGCGCCATGCACGCGCACCAGCGTGGCGGCATCCTGCAGGTAGCTCAGCAGGTAGCGGCCACCCACGGCAGAGGCCTGCGTCATCGCGTCAGGCCCCTGGTCCACCAGCGTCTTCCAGTGCGCGGGCGCGGGGTTCTTGAGGTCGATGCTGATGAGCTTGCCGCGCGGCGCGCCCTTGTCGGTGCGCACGACGAGCTTGCCGCCCTGCGCAGCGACCGGGCTGTACATGGCGTCGAAGTCCACCGTGATGGCCTGCGGCTTGCCGCCGGCAAAACTGCCCTTGGGCAGCGGCAGCACCATCAGGCCGTTCTTGCTGCCGGCGCTCTTCCAGACGCTGATCAGCAGCAGCTGGCCGTCGTCGGACACCTCGGCGCCGAAGCCCCATTCCTTGTCGTCACGGTTCTCGGCGACCAGCACGTCCTCGCTCTGCGGCGTGCCCAGGCGGTGGTAGTACAGCTTCTGGAAGTAGTTGGCGCCCTTGAGCTTGTCGCCGTCCTTGGGCGCGTCGTAACGCGAGTAGAAGAAGCCACGGCCGTCGGCCGTCCAGGCCGCGCTGCTGAACTTGACCCACTCGATCTTGTCGTCCAGGTCCTGGCCGGTGGCGAGGTCGCGTACCTTCCAGGTCTGCCAATCGGAGCCGGCACCGGCGATGCCGTAGGCGATCAGCTTGCCGTCGCGCGACGGCACCAGGCCGGACAGCGCCACCGTACCGTCCTTGGACAGCAGGTTGGGGTCCAGCGCCACGGTGGGCGCGTCCTTCAACGACTTGGCCGTGTAGATGACGTTCTGCTGCTGCAGGCCGTCGTTGCGGCTCCAGAAGTAGCGGCCGCCCTCGCGAAACGGGATGCCGAAGCGCTCGAAGTTGTAGAGCTCGGTGTAGATGCGGCGCGCCGGCAGGCGCTGCGGCATGGCGTCGAGAAACTTGTCCGTGACCTTGTTCTGCTCGACGACCCAGGCCTTGGTCTCGGCGCTGTTGTCGTCTTCCAGCCAGCGGTAGGGGTCGGCGACCGATGTGCCGTGATGAACGTCGATCTGGTCGACCTTGCGCGTGACCGGGTAGGTCAGCGACTGGGCATGGGCCGAGGTGGCGAGCGTGGCCGCGAGGGTGACGGCGGTCAGGGCGAGCTTCATCGTGCGAAGTCCTGGGGGTCAAGAAGGCGCAGATTGTCTCTGCGCCACAGGCCCTGGCCGATGGTCACGCCGGGTTTCACCCGGCACGGCAGCGTCAGCTGCGGTAATCCGCGTTGATGGTCACGTACTCGTGGCTGAGGTCGCAGGTCCACACGGTGGCGCTGGCCGTACCGCGGTTCAGGCCCACGCGGATGGTGATCTCGCTCTGCTTCATGACGCGCTGGCCATCCTCCTCGCGGTACGCGGGCAGGCGGCCGCCCTGGCGCACGACGGCAACGTCGTCCAGGTCTAGGTCGATCAGGCTTTGGTCCAGGTCGCCAATGCCGGCATAGCCGACGGCGGCCAGGATGCGACCCAGGTTCGGGTCGCTGGCGAAGAAGGCCGTCTTGACCAGCGGCGAGTGCGCGATGGCGTAGGCCGCCAGCTTGCACTCGGCCTCGTCGCGACCGCCTTCGATCGTGATGGCGATGAACTTGGTGGCGCCCTCGCCGTCGCGCACGATGGCCTGGGCCAGCTCCTGCGATAGGCTGATCAGCGCCTCGCGCAGCGTCTTCGCGTCGGCGCTGTCCAGCGACGTGATCTCGCCGTGCGGGGCCTTGCGGCTGGCGATCAGCAGGAAGCAGTCGTTGGTGGAGGTGTCACCGTCGATGGTGATGCGGTTGAAAGACGCATCGGCGGCCTCCTTCACGAGCGGCTGCAGCAGGGCCGGCGCGATGTTGGCGTCCGTCGCGACGAAGCCCAGCATCGTCGCCATGTTGGGGCGGATCATGCCGGCGCCCTTGGAGATGCCCGTCAGCGTGACCGGCACGCCGCCAAGCGTGACGCGGCGCGACGCCGCCTTGGGCAGCGTGTCCGTCGTCATGATGCCGGCCGCGGCCTCGCCCCAGTTGTCGGCCTTCAGCGCGGCCAGCGCACCGGGCAGGCCGGCGGCGATGCGGTCGACGGGCAGCGTCTCCATGATGACGCCGGTGGAGAACGGCAGCACCTGCTGCGGCGCGCAGCCGATCAGGCCGGCCAGCGCCTCACAGGTCTGGCGCGCGCGGGCCAAGCCGTCGGCGCCGGTGCCGGCGTTGGCATTGCCGGTGTTGATGACGAGCGCGCGCACGGCGGCACCCGCGGCCAGGTGCTCGCGGCAGACCTGCACCGGCGCGGCGCAGAAGCGGTTGGTCGTGAACACGCCGGCCACGGCAGCGCCCTCGTCCAGCGCGATGACGGTCAGGTCGCGTCGGTTGGCCTTGCGCACGCCGGCCATCGTCACGCCAAGGCGCACGCCCGGCACGGGCAACAGGGTGGCGGGATCAGGGGCGGTGAGATTGACGGGCATGGCGCGCTCGGTGAAGGAGGTCAGAGAAACCCGGGGATTCTAGGAAAGCAAAAAGGCTCCCGAAGGAGCCTTTTCAATGATGTAGCGGCTGATCAGCGCGCTTGGCGGCGACGGGCCACCCAGGCCACCACGCCCAGGCCGGCCAGCAGCAGCGCGTAGGACTCGGGCTCGGGCACCACGCCGGCCGGCGAGGTGAACGGGCTGGCAACCACCAGATCCTGGTAGTCACCGTTCGTCAGCTTGTAGACCGAGTACGTGCTGGTGCCGGTGTAGCTGAGTGCGCTGGCCAGGAAGGTGCTGGCCAGCGTGGTCACGCTGCTGGCACCGGTGACGGAGAAATTGCCGTCGAGGATGCCGTAGGTCGCCGACCCGTTGACGGCCTTCTCCTGCGTCAGCTCCCACACAGCGGTCTGGAACGCGGCCTGCGCCACGGAATCCCAGGCCGCGCCGGCGCCGGTCTTGTACGAGGTCGTGTACAGCGCCGCGAGCAGCTTGCCCTCGGTGCCACCCAGCACCGACTTCTCGTACGTGGCCGTGAGCTTGGAGTTGGGTTGCGTGGGTTCGATGCAGAAGGCTTCGAAGCTGGTGGACGTGCCAGCAGCCAGTTGCGTGTAGCCCAGCTCGTGGGCCAGCGCGCCGCGCGACCCGCCGTAGACCTGGGCGCCGTCAACGAACGCCTTCATGCGCTCGCCAGTCAGCGCGGCATTGCCCTTCCAGGCCACGTCGACCTGCTCGGTCGCTGCCATGGCGGTGTGGCTGACGGCGGCTGCAGCGAACAGGGCAGCGAACTTGATGGTGCGAGAAATCATGATCTGTTCCAGGTGACGCTGCGTGTCTATCAAACCTTGCGACGGCGCGTGGCTGCCAGGGCGCCGCCCACCGCAACCAGGGCCAGCCAGCCTGCATCGGGCTCGGGCAGTTCCATCGTGGCCGAGAAGCCCTGGCCGTCCTTGTCGCTGAAGGCCGTGCCCGTCACGTTGAGCGTCCATGCGCCAGCATCAAGCTGTCGCGTGGCAAAGGTCCACTCCTCGAAGCCCACGCGGGCAGCCGCCCAGTTGACGCCAACCAGTTCCGCCCAGCTCAGCACTTCACCGGTGGTCTGGTTCTTCAGCGAGACGCTGTCGATGTCGATCGACGGCTTGACACCCTGCAGGGCAGTGGTCTTCAGCGAGCCGCTCACCCAGGTGCTGTCGGTCAGCGTGAACAGCGACAGGCCGGTTTCCACGAAGGAGGTGCCATCACCCGTGTCATCCAGGTAGTCCGAGCGGGACACCGTCACCGTGCCGGCAAACGCGGCGGAGGCAAGGCTGAGAGCGACAGCGGCAAACAAGGCTTTCATGACGATCTTTCTTGAACTTCTACCGGACAAACCCGAGTAGCGACGTGATCTGGCACTGCACTCTAGGGGGCCCCAACCCGGCCGAGCACCCCTCATGCGTGTGGGCGGCACCCCGCTTTGTGCGCAAACGCACGGTTTCCCCCCCAGGTGAGCGGGGCCGCCTGAACCCGCGCCAGGCGGAAAACGGGCCGGCAGTGCCGGCCCGTGACGAATTCACGCGCGGTGCGTCAGGCCAGCTTGCCGTGGCAAGCCTTGAACTTCTTGCCGCTGCCGCAGGGGCAGGGGTCGTTGCGGCCGACATGGCCGAACTGCTCCAGCAGCGTGGCCGGGTCGACTTCCTGGCTGACCGAGCCGTCCTCATTGGGGTGCTGGTAGGTCACGTTGGACACGCCCGCCGCGCGCTGCTCGATGGCCTCGGCAGCGCGGTCGGCCTCCTCCTGACTCTGGATGCGCACGTTCAGCAGGATGCGCGTGACTTCCATCTTCACGACGTCCAGCAGTTGCGAGAACAGCTCGAAGGCCTCGCGCTTGTATTCCTGCTTGGGGTTCTTCTGGGCGTAGCCGCGCAGGTGGATGCCCTGGCGCAGGTAGTCCAGCGCGGCCAGGTGCTCACGCCAGCGCTGGTCGATGCTCTGCAGCAGCACCATGCGCATGAAGGGATTGAACTGCTCGATGCCGACGCGGTCGATCTTGGTCTGGAACAGCGCGTCACCGGCCTTGACGACGGCCTCGACGATCTCCTCGTCGGTGATGGAGTCGCTCTTCTTGACCAGTTCGGCCAGCGACACGTCGATCTGCCATTCCTCGCGCAGCACCTGCTCCAGCGCCGGCAGGTCCCACTGTTCCTCCAGGCTTTCCGCCGGCACATAGGTGCGCACCACGTCGGTCAGCGTGGACGCCCGCAACGACGCGATCTGCGCCAACAGCTGGTCAGCCTCGAGGATGTCGTTGCGCTGCTGGTAGATGACCTTGCGCTGGTCGTTCGACACGTCGTCGTACTCCAGCAGCTGCTTGCGGATGTCGAAGTTGCGGGCCTCGACCTTGCGCTGCGCGCCTTCGATGCTGCGCGTCACGATGCCGGCCTCGATGGCCTCGCCCTCGGGCATCTTGAGCCGGTCCATGATGGCGCGCACGCGCTCACCGGCAAAGATGCGCATCAGCTGGTCGTCCAGCGACAGGTAGAAGCGCGAGCTGCCCGGGTCACCCTGGCGGCCGGCGCGGCCGCGCAGCTGGTTGTCGATGCGGCGGCTTTCGTGGCGCTCGGTCGCGATGATGCGCAGCCCGCCCTCGGCCTTGACCTTCTCGTGAAGGCCCTGCCACTCGTCCTTGAGTTGCTGGATGCGCGCGGCCTTGTCGGCCTCGGCGATGGACTCGTCGGCCTCGATGAACTGGATCTGCTTTTCGACGTTGCCGCCCAGCACGATGTCGGTACCGCGGCCGGCCATGTTCGTGGCGATGGTGATGACACCCGGACGGCCGGCCTGGGCGACGATCTGCGCCTCCTTCTCATGCTGCTTGGCGTTCAGCACGTTGTGCGGCAGCTTGGCCTGGTTCAGCAGCTTGGAGATCAGCTCCGAGTTCTCGATGGACGTCGTGCCCACCAGCACCGGCTGGCCGCGCTCGTGGCAGCGCCGGATGTCCTCGATGACAGCAGCGTACTTTTCCTTGTCGGTCTTGTAGACAAGATCCAGCTCGTCCTTGCGGATGGTCGGGCGGTTCGGCGGGATGACGACGGTTTCCAGGCCGTAGATTTCCTGGAACTCGTAGGCCTCGGTGTCGGCCGTGCCCGTCATGCCGGACAGCTTGCCGTACATGCGGAAGTAGTTCTGGAAGGTGATGGACGCCAGCGTCTGGTTCTCGGCCTGGATCTGCACGCCTTCCTTGGCCTCGACGGCCTGGTGCAGGCCGTCACTCCAGCGGCGGCCGCTCATCAGACGGCCGGTGAACTCGTCGACGATGATGACCTCGCCGTTCTGCACGACGTAGCTCTGGTCCTTGTGATAGACGTGGTGGGCCCGCAGCGCTGCATTGAGGTGATGCATCAGCGTGATGTTGGCCGCGTCGTAGAGGCTCGCGCCCTCGGCGATCAGGCCGGCCTGGGCCAGCAGCCGCTCGGCGTTCTCGTGGCCGTCCTCGGTCAGATGGATCTGGTGCGACTTCTCGTCCACCGTGAAGTCACCCGGCTCGATGACGCCCTCGCCCGTGCGCGGGTCCAGCTCGCCGATCTGCTTCTTCAGGCCGGGCACGACCGAGTTGATCTTCAGGTAGACGTCGGTGTGGTCGTCGGCCTGGCCCGAGATGATCAGCGGCGTGCGCGCCTCGTCGATCAGGATGGAGTCCACCTCGTCGACGATGGCGTAGGCCAGACCGCGCTGCACGCGGTCGGCCGTCTCGTAGACCATGTTGTCGCGCAGGTAGTCGAAGCCGTACTCGTTGTTGGTGCCGTAGGTGACATCGGCGGCGTAGGCGGCCTGCTTCTGCTCGCGCGGCATCTGCGGCAGGTTGATGCCCACCGACAGGCCCAGGAAGTTGTACAGCTTGCCCATCCACTCGGCGTCGCGGCGCGCGAGGTAGTCGTTCACCGTGACGACATGGACACCCTTGCCGGTGAGCGCGTTCAGGTAGACAGGCAGCGTGGCCATCAGCGTCTTGCCTTCACCAGTGCGCATCTCGGCCACCTTGCCGGCGTTGAGCACCATGCCGCCGATCAGCTGCACGTCGAAGTGGCGCATCTTCAGAGCGCGCTTGCTGCCTTCGCGGCAGACGGCGAAGGCCTCGGGCAGGATGGCATCGACCGTCTCGCCCGCAGCGATGCGCTGCTTGAACTCCTCGGTCTTGCCCCGCAGGTCATCGTCGCTCAGCGCCTCGAACTTCGGCTCCAGCGCGTTGATCTGCTGCACGGTGCGGCGGTACTGCTTGAGCAAGCGCTCATTGCGGCTGCCGAAAATCGAGGTAAGTAGCTTGGGCAACATGCTGCGGATGGGGCTGGGCGAAAACCGGCCTGAGCCGGGTGACGCGCGAATCTGGGGGCGGCGCGAGGCAATGCAAGGCAGGCTTGCCGAGCCACGCAAAACGGCGCAGTTTAACGCGCAGCCGCTCGTGGCCCGCACGGCCCCATACACTGGCGCCATGTCCACGCCCCGGTACCTGCCGCCGCGCATCATTCGCACCAGCGTGCCGTCGCCCAAGCCGGTGAGCGATGTGATGCGCGCCCACGACGGGCTGGCACAGTTGGGCGAACGGCTGGAGGGATCACGCCGCCGGATGCGCGTGATTGCGCCCGCGTTGCCCGGCCTCTTGATCAACGCGATCCAACCGGGCCCGTTGGACGAGGACGGCTGGAGCCTGCTCGTCGCCAATGCGGCTGTAGCGGCCAAGTTGCGCCACCTGCTGCCACGCCTGGAAAGCCTGCTCGCGCAAGCGGGCATGGCCGGGCGCATCCGGGTCAAGCTTGTCCAGAAATAGAAAAAGCCCGCTGCGGCGTGCAGCGGGCTTTCATTGGTGCCGGCTATCGGATTCGAACTGATGACCTACCGCTTACAAGGCGGTTGCTCTACCAACTGAGCTAAGCCGGCGCATTCAGCGCGCGATTCTAGTCGCTTACTTCACCCGTTTCAGCGAAGGCCGAGGTCCGCCGCCAGGGGCATCAGGCGGCGGCGTGTCGTCACCCGCCTCATCGGCAGACTCAGCGGCAAGCCGCAAGCCGCTGCGACGCGGCTCGGCGGGTGCGACCGCGGGCGGCGGCACGCCTTCGGCCGGCGCCTCGGGTGCGGGGAAGGCCATGCCCTGGCCGTTCTCGCGCGCATAGATGGCGACCACATGGTCCACCGGCACAAGGATCTCGCGCGCCACACCGCCGAAGCGCGCCTTGAACTGGATGAACTCGTTGCCGAGGTCCAGCCCGCTGGTCGCATCGAAGCCGATGTTCAGCACGATCTCGTTGTTCGAGACGTACTCCATCGGCACCTGCACCGAACGGTCAACATGCACCGCGATGTAGGGCGTGAAGCCGTTGTCCGTGCACCAGTCGTGCAGTGCGCGGATCAAATAAGGGCGGGTGGAAGTTCCCCCACCCACACTTCCGGAAGCGGGGGTCTGGTCCATCAGCGGCGCATCACCTTCTCGGACGGCGTCAGCGCCTCGATATAGGCCGGGCGGCTGAAGATGCGCTCGGCGTACTTCAGCAGCGGCAGCGCGTTCTTGGACATGTCGATGCCGTAGTAGTCCAGGCGCCACAGCAGCGGGGCGATGGCCACGTCGAGCATCGAGAAGTCGTCGCCCAGCATGTACTTGTTCTTCAGGAAGATCGGGGCGAGCTGGGTCAGGCGGTCGCGGATCTGTGCGCGGGCCTTCTCCAGCTGCTTGTCCGTCGCCTTGGCTGTCATGCCGCGGCCTTCGAGCACGTTCACGTGAGCGAACAGCTCCTTTTCGAAGTTCAGCAGGAACAGGCGCACGCGGGCTCGGGCCACCGGGTCGCCGGGCATCAGCTGCGGGTGCGGGAAGCGCTCGTCGATGTACTCGTTGATGATGTGCGATTCGTACAGGATGAGGTCGCGCTCGACGAGGATGGGCACCTCGTTGTACGGGTTCATCAGAGCGATGTCTTCCGGCTTCGCGAACAGGTCAACGTCACGGATTTCGAAGTCCATGCCTTTCTCGAACAGCACGAAACGGCAGCGGTGCGAGTAGGGGTCGGTGGTTCCAGAGTAGAGGACCATCATGGCTTGGGCTCCCGAGGGGTCAGTCAATCAAAACGCGCAGCGGTGCTGCGCCAAAAAGCAAACGCAGTGGGCCGCCTTGTATGCGTCCCACTGCGTGGTTCGGCGCCGCCGCAAGGCTGCAGCGCCGGGACTTGCCAGTTACTTCACGTCCTTCCAGTACGACGCATTCAGTCGCCAGGCGAACAAGGTCAGGAAGCTGAGGAAGATCAGCACGATGACACCCAGTTGGAATCGCTGGGATTGTGCCGGCTCACCCATCCATTGCAGGTAGGCCACCAGATCACCGACGGCTTCGTCGTACTGACGCTCGGTCATCGTGCCCGGCGTGACTTGCTCGTAGCCCGCAAACACGTGGAGCTTCTTGCTCGGGTCATGCGGATCGGGCGCGTCCTCGAACTTCGCCACACGCTGGCCCTGCAGTTCCCACAGCACGTGCGGCATCGCGACGCTCGGGAAGGCCAGGTTGTTCCAGCCCGTCGCCTTGGTGTCGTCGCGGTAGAAGTTCCGCATGTAGGTGTAGAGGTAGTCCGCACCCGAGCCCTTCGAACCATCGGCCCGCGAACGCGCGATGACGGTCAGGTCGGGCGGGTTGGCGCCGAACCAGTCCTTGGCGTCCTGCGGGTTCAGGCTGACCTTCATGGTCTCGCCGATCTTGTCGGCGGCGAACAGCAGGTTGTTCTTGATGTCAGCGTCGCTCAGACCGATGTCGCGCATGCGGTTGTAGCGATGGAAGGCGGCCGCATGGCAGTTCAGGCAGTAGTTGACGAACAACTTGGCGCCGTTTTGCAGCGCGGCCATGTCCGACATCTTCTCCTTGGGGAACTTGTCCCAGGCGATGCCGCCGCCAGCAGCTTGTGCGCCGCCGGCAAAGCCCATGGTGATCAGCAGGATGGCGATCAGCTTTTTCATTGGTGTTCTAGCTCCGCGGCTCAGTGGGCGTTGAAGGTCACACGGTCGGGCACCGGCTTGGGCGTTCCCAGGCGGCTCCACCACGGCATCAGCAGGAAGAAGCCGAAATAGAACAGCGTGCCGATCTGCGCCACCAGCGTGCCCAGGTCGCTGGGCGGCTGGATGCCGAGGTAGCCCAGCCACAGGAAGAACACGACGAACACGGCGTAGACGTACTTGTGCCAGTCGGGGCGGTAGCGGATGGACTTGACCGGACTGTGATCCAGCCAGGGCAGGAAGAACAGGATGACGACCGCGCCACCCATGACCACCACACCCCAGAACTTGGCGTCGAAGACCTTGAGCAGACCAATCAGCACCAGCGCACCGACGAGCAGCGCGATCTTGGCGGGGCCGCCGAACTTGCCCTTCAGGAAGCTCACGACCGCGGCCAGACCGATGACGCCGCACAGCACGTTGACCATCACGTCGGTGGTCGCGCGCAGCATGGAATAGAACGGCGTGAAGTACCAGACAGGCGCGATATGCGCCGGGGTCTTCAACGGGTCGGCCGGGATGAAGTTGTTGTACTCCAGGAAGTAGCCGCCGAACTCGGGCGCGAAGAACACGATGGACGTGAACGCCAGCAGGAACAGGCACACCGCGTAGATGTCATGCACCGAGTAGAACGGGTGGAAGGGCACACCATCCAGCGGCTTGCCGTTGGCGTCCTTCGGGCCTTTCTTGATCTCGATGCCGTCGGGGTTGTTGGAACCCACATCGTGCAGCGCCAGCAGGTGGGCAACCACCAGGCCCAGCAGCACCAGCGGCACGGCGATGACGTGGAAGCTGAAGAAGCGGTTCAGCGTGGCGTCACCAACGACGTAGTCGCCGCGGATCATCAGGGCCAGGTCTTCACCAACGAAGGGCACGGCGGCGAACAGGTTCACTATGACCTGGGCGCCCCAGTACGACATCTGGCCCCAGGGCAGCAGGTAGCCCATGAAGGCCTCGGCCATCAGGCACAGGAAGATCGCGCAGCCGAAGATCCACACCAGCTCGCGCGGCTTGCGGTAGCTGCCGTAGATCAAGCCACGGAACATATGCAGATAGACGACCACGAAGAAGGCCGACGCACCCGTGGAGTGCATGTAGCGGATCAACCAGCCCCAGGGCACGTCGCGCATGATGTACTCGACCGACGCGAAGGCCAGCGCCGCGTCCGGCTTGTAGTGCATCACCAGGAAGATGCCGGTGACGATCTGGATCACCAGCACCAGCAGCGCCAGCGAGCCGAAGATGTACCACCAGTTGAAATTCTTCGGCGCGTAGTACTCCGACATGTGGACCTTGTAGGCGTCGAACGCGGTCGGGAACCGGTTCTCCAGCCAGGTCATGGTCTTCACGCCGACAGATGCGCCCGCGGGGGCTTCCTTGAATTCAGCCATGTGTCGTCCCGTTTGTTCTCGTTAGGCCTTCTTGTCCTCACCGATCAGCAGCTTGGTGTCGGCAAGGTACATGTGGGGCGGCACTTCGAGGTTGTCGGGCGCCGGCTTGTTCTTGAAGACGCGGCCGGCCATGTCAAAGGTCGAACCGTGGCAGGGGCACAGGAAGCCGCCCGTCCAGTCGTCCGGCAGCGACGGCTGCGGGCCGGCGGCGAACTTGTCGCTGGGCGAGCAGCCCAGGTGCGAGCAGATGCCCACGGCGACGAAGTACTCCGGCTTGATGGAGCGATGGCCGTTCTTGGCGTACTCGGGCGTCGGGTAGGCCTTGCGATCGGAATTGGGGTCTGCCAGCGCAGCGTCATGCTGCTTGAGCGCCTCCAGCTGTTCGGGCGTGCGGCGCACGATCCAGACCGGCTTGCCGCGCCATTCCACAGTCAGCTTTTCGCCGGGCTTCAGGCCGGAAATGTCCACCTCGACCGGCGCGCCGGCGGCCTTGGCTCGTTCGCTGGGCGCAAAGGTGCTGACGAAGGGAACGGCGGTTGCCACGCCACCCACGGCACCTGCACAACCGGTTGCGATCAACCAGGTGCGCTTGCCTTGGTCCACTTGCTGGTCACTCATGAGGGTCCTCTAAAGAGACTTCTGATCTCGGGCAGCCTGGGATTCTAGCGGAGGCTGGCTGGCGCCCCGCCCCGCCGCGCGGGCGAAAGCACGCAGGTTTACCCGCCTTCTGGCCCCGCGGAGTTGGCGTCAACATCGCCGCCGCCCCTCACAATCCACCCTTTTTTGCAGGAGTCCGCATGAGTTTCTTGTCTGAGTTCCGGGAGTTCGCCGTCAAGGGGAATGTCATCGACCTGGCCGTCGGCGTCATCATTGGCGGTGCTTTCGGCAAGATCGTGGACTCGCTGGTCGGCGACGTCATCATGCCGGTGGTCAGCAAGGTGTTCGGCGGCCTGGACTTCAGCAACTACTTCATCCCACTGGCCGGCCAGACAGCCACGACGCTGGCCGACGCCAAGAAGGAAGGCGCTGTGCTGGCCTACGGCAGCTTCATGACCGTGTCGCTGAACTTCATCATCCTGGCCTTCGTCATCTTCCTGATGATCAAGCAAATCAACCGCCTCAAGCGCAGCGAACCCGCCGCCGCACCGGCCGAACCGCCGCCCACACCGGAAGACATCCAGTTGCTGCGCGAGATCCGCGACTCGCTCAAGCGCTGATCGAAATTGCAAGCGCCCGGTAAACAATCGTTACCGGGCTTGTTTTTGCCACGGATTTGACGCCCTGCCGGAAACCCCGGCTTGCGGCCGGCGCGATACTTTGGGTGCAAGCCTGCGCCCCACCCCCTCGATGAACGCGCCCGAGATTCGCCTGAATCCCCACCTCGAAGCCTCGCTGACCCGCATCCGGTTGGCGGGCGAGCAGGCGGCGGAGCGCTGCGCCGAAGGTCTGGGACTGTCGGCGCTGTCGGCCGGGCAGATCAAGCGGCGCGACGCCTTGCTCGCCGCACAGTTCGTCTTCAGGCAGCAGCAAGGCACGTTCTCGCAGCGGTTCCTGCAGAGTTTGCGCCGGCAGGTCACGGCCGAACAGTCCGGCGCCAAGACCGAGACCACGCCCTCCGCCAAGAAGGACTGGGGCGAGCTGTCGCTGATGGATGACGATCAGGTCAACAACCTCGTCGCCGCAGACCGCATCGGCCTGGCCATCGGCCACCACAGCGAGTGGGAGCTGCGCGAAGTCGAGTCCTACATCTCAAGCATCCAGGTCGGCGAGCGCAACCCGCTGCGGCCGGAGCTCATCGGCCAGGCACTGCTGGACGCCGTGCAGGCCATCACCGACGACCCGCTGACGCGCCAGACGCTGACCGACGAGCTGACCCGCTCGCTGGCCCAGGAGATGCGCGGCTGCTATGCCGACATCGCCGAGCTGCTGCGCTCACGCGGGCTACGGCCGCAGGACCTGCGTGTGCGGGCGACGCCGGACGGCGCATCGCGGCACGGTGCGCTCGGCGGTGCGGCCAGTCAGCACGCGGAGCTCGACTCGGGGCACGGCGCCATGTCAACGCGCAGCGGCGCGATCAGCTCGGGCCACGGCACGCTGGGTCGCAGCACGATGGGCGGCAGCGCCGGCGGCTTCGGCGGCCGCAGCAGCATGGGGCCGGGCATCGGCCGTGTCGACCCGCACATGATGGACCTGCTGCGCCGCCTTGCCCAAGCGCCCGCAGCCTTCGACGCCCACGACAGCGGCCACTCCAGCCGCATGGGGCTGGACACGCTGTCCGGCGAACCCAGCGCCTGGGGCCAGCTGCCGCTGCCACCCAACCTGATCCAGCTGCACCGCGACGAGCTGCGCCAGGCCGCCACGGGCCGGCTGGACCACATGGTCATCGACGTCGTCAGCAGCCTGTTCGACCAGATCCTGTCCGACCCCAAGGTGCCGCCGCAGATGGCGCGCCTGCTGGCGCGGCTGCAGTTGCCGGTGCTGCGGGCGGCACTGGGGGACGAGACGTTCTTCTCGTCGCGCCGCCACCCAGTGCGCCAGTTCGTCAACCGGCTGGCCTCGCTGGCCTGCGCATTCGACGACTTCAGCGAAGACCCGGGCCGGGCCTTCCTGACCCATGTGCGCGACCTGGTGCAAGACGTCACACAGGGCGACTTCGACCGCATGGACGTCTACACGTCCAAGCTGGACGACCTGGAAGCCTTCATCGCCGAGCAAGCCCGCGTCACGCTGAAGGCCTCGGGCGACGCGGCCGCCGTCGTTGAGCGGCGCGAGACCGACCTGCGCCTGCAACAGCGCTATGCACTGCAACTGCAGCAGCAGCTGGCGCGCGTGCCGATGCAGGACTTCCTGCGCAATTTCCTGGCCCAGGTCTGGAGCCAGGCCATCGTGCTGGCCTCGCGAGAAGGGGCGCCTGAACGTGCGCTGCGCCTGCGCACGCTGGGCCGCAGCCTGGTCATGAGCGTGCAGCCCAAGGGCGGCACGGCCGCCCGTGCCGACTTCCTGCGCGAGCTGCCCAACCTGATGCGCACGCTGAACGAGGGGCTGGACCTGATCCGCTGGCCCGACGCGCCGCGCAAGGACTTCTTCGGTGCGCTGCTGCCGGCGCATGCCGAGTCGCTGAAGGGCCAGGCCCCCAGCGCGCTGGACACCAACCTGCTGATCAAGCAGCTCGACCAGATCTTCGGCGTGCCGCCACCGGCCGAGGCCGACCTGGCCAAGCCCATGGCAGGCGAGACGCTGCCGGGCGACCTGGATGCCAGTCAGCGGCTGACCCCGGCCGAGGCCAAGAGTCTGGGCCTAGTCGAGGAGGCCACCGTCGACTGGAACGGCGAGCTCGATCTGGACCTGTCCGGCAACGACGCCGTCGCTGCCGCCGAGCCGCTGCAGGCCGTGGACATCTCCATCGACGGCCTGCCTGCCGCCGAGAGCGCCGCCGAACCCAGCGGCGGCGCGCTGCTGGTAGACAACATGCAGCTGGGATTCGCCTACCAGATGCACACCGGCACCGAGTGGCAGAAGATGCGCCTGGCCCACATCAGCGCGGGCCGCAGCTTCTTCATCTTCACGCACGGCAACCGCCACCAGGAAACGGTCACCATGACTGCTCGCATGCTGAAGAAGCTGTGCGAGGCTGGCCGCATGCGCGCCTACGAGACCGCCCACCTGCTGGAGCGCGCCACGGCCCGTGCCCGCGCGCAGCTCGCCGCGCTCACACCGACGCGCTGAAGTGAACAGGCCCCTCGCCCCGTCTCGCTGCTCAACGCGCGCGATCCTGGTCGGTTCCCCCGCGGGAACGCCGCCCCCTGCGTCCTTGAGCCGCCAGCGTCGTCAGACGGTCAATCGCCTTGCCATCGCCAACGCCGCCGCGAGGCTGGCCGGGTCGGCAATGCCGCGCCCAGCGATGTCGAACGCCGTGCCGTGATCGGGGCTGGTGCGCACGAAGGGCAGACCTAGCGTCACGTTGACGCCCTGCTCCACGCCCAGGTACTTGACCGGGATCAGCCCGTGGTCGTGCGTCATCGCGACGACCACGTCGAACTCGCCGCGCCGCGCACGCATGAAGACCGTGTCCGGCGCATGGGGGCCGGTCGCATCCAGCCCCAGCGCGCGCGCATCGGCGATGGCCGGCGCGATGTGGTGGATCTCCTCGTCGCCGAACAAGCCTCCCTCGCCCGCATGCGGATTCAGCCCGGCCACCGCGATGCGCGGCGCCGCGATGCCCATGCGCTGCAGCGCGGCGCCGGTGATGCGCACCGTCTCCAGCACGCTGGCCCGGGTCACGCGCGCGATGGCATCGCGCAGCGCGCAGTGGATGGTGACCAGCACCGTGCGCAGCTCCTCGTTGGCCAGCATCATGCGCACCGGCGCCCCGCCGGCCAGCGCCTGCAGCATCTCGGTGTGCCCGGGGAACGGCGAGCCGGCCGCATGCAGGGCCTCCTTGTGGATGGGCGCCGTGACCAGCGCCCGCGCCCGACCAGCCTGGACTTGTGCCGCCGCCGCGTCGATGCACAAGGCCGCCGCGCCCCCAGCGCGCGCGTCCACCTGCCCGAGAGGCAATTCGCCCAGCCCCGCCGGCAGGCCTTCTGGCTGCCAGACAGGCACGCAGCGCGGCGGCACGCGGTCGTGTTCGGCCAGTGACGTGAGCTGCAGCACCGCCAGCCCGCCGCCAGTCATCGCCACGGCACGGCGCATCACGGCCACATCGCCCACCACGACGGCCTCGCGCGGTGCCTCGCGGCGCCACAGGCTGGCAATGATCTCGGGGCCGATGCCGCAGGCGTCGCCCATGCTGATGACGATGGGCAGGGGAAGTTGGGACGCTAAAGACATGACGCATTCTTTCATCGCACCACCCCAGCCGCTGGCAGACTGCCGGCCACCCTTGCAGCGCCGGAGAAGCCCTTGACCCCGCCCCCCTACCCCATCGGTACACCCGGTCAGCCCTGGGGGCCTGCCGACGTGGCCGCCTGGCGCGCCCGCGTCGTCAGCCAGCGCAGCTACGCCGATGACGTGCTGGCTGCCCTCGAGCCGCTGCGCCAGTCCTTCGACGTCAGCGAGTACGGCGCGCTGGTCTACGACGGCGAGCGCTTCCCGCTGCTGGCTGTGCGCAGCCGCGACTGGCGCGACGACCTGCCCACGCTGGTGATCACCGGCGGCGTGCACGGCTACGAGACCAGCGGCGTGCACGGCGCCCTGCAGTTCCTGCGCGACCACGGCACCGAGACCGCCGGCCGGGCCAACCTGCTGGCCGTGCCCTGCGTCAGCCCCTGGGCCTACGAACGCGTGCAGCGCTGGAACCCCGATGCGCTGGACCCCAACCGCAACTTCCGCGCCGGCAGCCCGGCCGGCGAGTCGGCGGCGCTGGTGGCCCTGCTGGCGCCGCTGCACGGCCGCACGCGGCTGCACATCGACCTGCACGAGACCACCGACAGCGACGAGGCCGAGTTCCGCCCCGCGCTGGCCGCCCGCGACGGCGAGGCCTTCGTGCCGGACACCGTGCCCGACGGCTTCTACCTCGTCGACGATGCGGACCGCCCCCAGCCCGCATTCCAGCGCGCCGTCATCAACGCCGTGGCGCAGGTCACCCACATCGCGCCGCCCGACGCCCACGGCCTCATCATCGGCTGCCCGTTGCAGTCGCCCGGCGTCATCAGCTACGCCGTGGCGCGCAAGGGCCTGTGCGCGGCCATCACGGCGGCGCGCTTCAGCACCACCACCGAGGTCTACCCCGACAGCCCGCGCACGACGCCGCAGCAATGCCTGGATGCGCAGGTCGCTGCCGTGCGGGCGGCCATCGCCTACGCGCTGTCGGCCGCGGACTGACGGCTACTGGCAGGTGCTCACGCTCATGGCGCCCACGCCCAGCGTGGCCTGCAGGTGGGTCAGCGTGCCCACCATGCGGCCCATGCGGCGCGTCACCACGCCCTGCGCATCGCGCTCGAGCTTGACGCACAACTCGGGGTTCAGGGCCATGGCGATGCGCTCCTCGACCGTGGGCCGGGGCGTGTTGCTGCGCGGATCGGTCGTGGCCGGGTTGGCCAGCGCGCCGCGCAGCACCTCGGCACGTGGCCGCAGGTCCAGCGGCGCGCTGCCCGAGGCGGCCCGTGCCGGCGATGGCGGCGTGCCAGGCGTGCCGGCCGGTGAGGCATCGGCGCCCGGGCCGGCTGCCGTGGTGGCGGCCACCGTGAAGTCCGGTGGCGCCAGGGGCGGCACGTTGGCCGGCGGGCCCGGCCACTGCGGCGCCTCGGCCGGCGCGCGGCGCGGGCGCGGCGGCTGAACGGGCGCCACCAGCCGCAACGCCAGCGCCCGTCGGGCTTCACTGCTGGTGGCGGGCTGCAGGCGCGCCTGCCAGAACAGCAGCAACAGCACGGCGTGCCCCATCAGCACCGCCAGCATCACCGCCCGCGGGCGCCACACCGGCGCGCCGGGCCGCCAAAACGCGACGGTGCTCAAGCCGACAGCGGTGCCACGCCACACCGCTCGCGCGGCGCCTCGGTCGGCGCAAGTGCGGAGCAGCGGCAAGCGAGCGAATTCATCGCTGCATGCTAGGGGCGGTCGCGGGCCGCCGCGTTACGCCAGGGTTAGGGCGCGGTTGGGCTGAGCTCAGGCCGGATTGGGCACGTCGATGAAGCGCACCGCCAGGCCCAACTCGGCCGCCACGCGCTCGCCCACGCCTTGCACACCGTAGCGCTCGGTGGCGTGGTGACCGGCAGCGATGAAGGCCACGCCGGTCTCGCGGGCGTAGTGGGCCTGAGGCTCGGAGATTTCGCCGGTGATGAAGACATCGGCACCGGCCGCGATGGCCGACTCGAAATAGCCCTGCGCCCCGCCGCTGCACCAGGCCACGCGGCGCAGCGGCCGGCCATCGCCTTCGACAGCGGTCACGTCACGCCCGGTCAGCGTGCGCAACTGCGCGCTCACGGCCACCAGCGTCGTCGGCTCGACAGCCGCCGTGAAGCCCAGGTCCTGGTCGCCAAAGCGGCCATCGGCCATCCAGCCCAGGCGCCGGCCCAGCTGCGCGTTGTTGCCCAACTCGGGGTGGGCGTCCAGCGGCAGGTGGTAGGCAAACAGGCTGATGTCGTGCTGGATGAGGCGGGCCAGGCGCTGCTTCATCCAGCCGGTCACGCGGCCGTCCTGGCCACGCCAGAACAGGCCGTGGTGCACGAGGATGGCATCGGCCTGCGCCGCGATGGCGGCATCGATCAAGGCCAGGCTCGCCGTGACCCCGCAGACCAGCCGGTTGACCTCGGCGCGTCCCTCGACCTGCAGGCCGTTCGGCCCATAATCCTTGAACCGTGTGGGCTCCAGCCATTGGTTGAGCTGGCGTTCCAGCGCGGCGCGATCGGTCATGGGGTGATGAAGTGTTGAAGCGGCTGTGGCTGATTTTCGCGCAGGCGGTCACGGTGCTGCTGGCAGCGTTGTTCGTGGTGGCCACCTTGAAGCCGCACTGGCTGCCGCCCCTGCGCGGCACCGCCCCCACGCCGGCCGTGACGGCCCAGACAGCCCAGCAGATCGCCCTGCCGCCCACGCCGCCAGCCTCGGTCGCGCGCACCGGCTTTGCGCCGGCCGCCCGCGCCGCGTCGCCGGCCGTCGTCAGCATCACGGCCAGCAAGGCACCGGAGCGCGCCGGGCGCAGCCGCGAGTCGGTCTTCGGCTTCCACTTCGGCCCGCGCCAGCCGCGCAACCCGCAGCTGGGCCTGGGCTCGGGCGTCATCATCTCGGCCGACGGCGTGCTGCTGACGAACAACCATGTCGTCGAGGGTGCGTCGGACATCGAAGTGCAGCTCAGCGACGGGCGCCAGACCCGCGCCACCATCGTCGGCACCGACCCCGAGACCGACATCGCCGTGCTGCGCATCACGCTGCCCGACCTGCCCGTCATCGCGCTGGGCGACGCCGCCAGCCTGCAGGTGGGCGATGTGGTGCTGGCCATCGGCAACCCCTTCAACGTCGGTCAGACGGTCACCTCCGGCATCGTGTCGGCGCTGGGCCGCAACCAGCTGGGCATCAACGCCTTCGAGAACTTCATCCAGACCGACGCGGCCATCAACCCCGGCAACTCCGGCGGCGCGCTGGTGGACGCCGACGGCCGGCTGGTGGGCATCAACACGGCCATCTTCTCGCGCAGCGGCGGGTCGCTGGGCATCGGCTTCGCCATCCCCGTGGACGTGGCCCGGCAGGTCGCGACGGCGCTGCTGAAGGACGGTGTGGTAGCGCGCGGCTACATCGGCGTGCAGACCGGCGAACTGACGCCCGAGCTGGCCGAGACGCTGAAGCTGGGCGACATCCAGGGCGTGCTGGTGCGGGGCGTCTACGACGACGCGCCCGCCGCCCGCGCCGGCATCAAGCCGGGCGATGTGCTGACGCGCATCGGTGACCAGCCCGTCACCTCACCGGCCGAGTTGCTGGCCCGCGTGGCGGCCCTGGCGCCACGCAGCCGCGTCGACGTGGCCTTGCAACGCGGCGAGCGGGCGATGACGTTCTCGCTGCTCGTAGGCCAGCGCCCACCGCCGCAGCGCGCTCAGCGCGGCTCGGACGAGGACTGATCTTCCGGCGGCGGTGTCGTGCTGCGGATGAAGTAGCCGGCGGCCAGCAGACCCAGCTCGTACAGCAGGCACATCGGGATGGCCAGCGCCAGCTGCGAGACGATGTCGGGCGGCGTGATGACGGCCGCGATGATGAAGGCCACGACGATGAAGTAGCCGCGCCATTCGCGCAGCTTCTCCACCGACACGATGCCCATGCGCGCCAGCACCACCACCACCACCGGCACCTCGAACGCCGCACCGAAGGCGATGAACATGTTCATGACGAAGCCGAGGTAGGCCTCGATGTCCGGCGCCGCCGTGATGCTCTTGGGCGCGAAGCTCTGGATGAACTGGAAGACCTGGCCGAAGACGAAGAAGTAGCAAAACGCCACGCCGGCAAAGAACAGCAGCGTGCTGGACAGCACCAGCGGCATCACCAGCCGCTTCTCGTGCGAGTACAGGCCCGGCGCGATGAAGGCCCAGGCCTGGTAGAGCACCACCGGCAGCGCGAGCATGAAGCCGGCCAGCATCGTGATCTTGATGGGCACGAAGAACGGCGCGATCACGTTGGTGGCGATCATCGTCGTGCCCGCCGGCAGGTGGGCCACCAGCGGCGCGGCGAGCAGGTCGTACATGGGCCCGGGGCCCGGGTAGATGCACAGGGCGCCGAAGCACACGACGACGGCGATCAGCGCACGCACCAGGCGGTCGCGCAGCTCCATCAGGTGGGCAACGAAGGGCTGCTCGGTGCCGGCCAGCTCGTCGTGGTCGGGTTTCTGGAAAGAGGAGCTCATCAGCGAATGCCTGGGTGCCGGAAGCGCGCCACGCGGGCCGCGCCGGACTGGGTGTGGCGGCGCACGCCGGCCTTCTGCTTGAACCACAGCGGCGTTGCACCGCGCTTGAGGCGCCAGTTCTTCTTGGGATGGCGGTACTCGGGCGCGGGCGTCTGCAGGCTGCCGAAATCCGCAGCGCTGCCATCGTCAGCCACATCGCTCCAGGTCTGGTTCAGCGCCTGCGTGGCGGAGTCGACCTCCTGACGCACGCTCTGCTCCACATCGTTGACCGCGGTCTGGAACTGGGACTTCATCTTCTGAAGCTCCTCCAGTTCCATGGAGCGGTTGACCTCGGCCTTCACGTCGGCCACGTAGCGCTGCGCCTTGCCCAGCAGCGTGCCCACGGTGCGGGCCACGCGCGGCAGCTTCTCGGGACCAATGACGATCAGCGCGACCGCGCCGATCAGCGCGATCTTGTCGAAGCCGAAATCAAGCACTGGGGATCAGGACTTGGTCTTGGCGTCGACGTCGACGGTGTTGGGGTCGTTGACCTTGTTGGCCGTGACCTGCTGCGGCGCGGCGGGCGCATCGGCACTGGCAGACCCGTCCTTCATGCCGTCCTTGAAACCCTTGACGGCGCCGCCGAGATCGCTGCCGATGTTCTTCAGCTTCTTGGTGCCGAAGATCAGAACGACGACCAGCAAGACGATCAGCCAGTGCCAAATACTGAATGAACCCATGTTGTTTGCTCCTTGTGGACTGGCTCAAATTCTAGGTGAGGGCTGCTCAGCCCTTGGCCCACGGCCGCGGGCCACCCATCACGTGCAGGTGCAGGTGGAACACCTCCTGCCCGCCATCATGACCGGTGTTGATGACATGACGGAAACCGTTGCTGACGCCCAGCTCCTTCATGAGCCGCGGGCCCAGCGTCATCATGCGGCCCAGCAGGCCGGCTTCGGCCTCGGTCACCTCGGCCATCGAGACGATGTGGCGCTTGGGAATGATGAGCAGGTGCACCGGCGCCCAGGGCTGGATGTCGTGGAACACCAGCAGCTCATCGTCCTCGTGGACCTTGCGGCTGGGGATCTGGCCGGCAACGATCTTGCAGAAGATGCAGTTCGGGTCGGAGTGGCTCACGGCTTGTATCCTCGTTGGGCGAATTCGGTCAGGCCCGACAGGCCTTCGCGACGGGCCAGCTCGGCCAGCACGTCCTCGGGCTTCAGGCCGAAGTGGGCCAGCGCGATCATGCTGTGGAACCACAGGTCGGCCACCTCGTAGACGACCTTCTTCGGGTCGCCATCCTTGGCGGCCATGACGGTCTCGGTCGCTTCCTCGCCGACCTTCTTCAGGATGCTGTCCAGGCCCTTGTCGAACAGCTTGGCGACGTAGCTTGTGCCGGGGTCGGCGCCCTTGCGGGACTCGATGACCGCGCCGACGCGGCGGAGGATGTCGTCACTCATAGATTTTTTTCGGGTCTTTCAGCACCGGCTCGGCGGGGCTCCAGGCGCCGTTTTCCAGCTTCTGGAAGAAGCAGCTGTGCCGGCCGGTGTGGCAGGCGATGCCGGGCTCGTGCCCCAGCTGCGTGATGGTCAGCAGCACGACGTCGTTGTCGCAATCCATGCGGATGGCGTGCACCTGCTGGAAATGGCCGCTCTCCTCGCCCTTGTGCCACAGCTTGTTGCGAGAGCGGCTGAAATACACCGCCTGGCCGCGCTCGGCCGTCAACGCCAGGGCCTCGCGGTTCATCCACGCAAACATCAGCACGTCGCCCGTGCCCTGCTCCTGGGCGATCACGGGCACCAGACCCTTGTCGTCCCACTTCACTTCATCGAGCCAGTTGGTCATCTCGTCAGTCTAGGTGAGTGGGGCCCACATGGCCTCGCTCGGCGGCAAACCACTGCAGCACGGGGATGGTGCCGGGCAGCACGGGCTGCACCTGCACCGGCAGGTCGGCCCAGGCCATCTGCTGGCCCTCGAGCATCTGGAACTCGCCCGTCCAGTCGTAGACCTTGCAGAAGTTCAGCCGCACGCGGGCGTGGGGGTAGTCCATGACCAGTACCTGCCACGGGTGGGCGGCCCCGATCTCGATGCCGATCTCCTCGCGCAGCTCGCGCGCAAGCGCCTGCTCGACGGTCTCACCCACCTCCACCTTGCCGCCGGGGAATTCCCAGTAGCCGGCGTAGACCTTGCCCGGTGGGCGCGAGGTCAGCAGGAAGCGCCCTTCCCGGCCGGCCGCGTCGCGCTGGACCAGCACGCCCACGGCCACCTCGACCGGCGCGCGTTCGGCGTCAGACATGGTCCAGTCCTTCGGGTGCGTTGTCGCCGATGGCCAGGCCCGGCAGCGGCTGGCCGACCGCGCCGCGGCCAGCCAGGTCGCGGGCAAACTGGTAGGCCACGCGGCCCGAGCGGGAGCCGCGCTCCAGCGCCCACACCAGCGAGGGCTGACGCGCAGCAGCAATGGCCGCGTCGTCCAGCCCGAAGTGGCGCAGCCACTGGGCGACGATGGTCAGGTACTCCGCCTGGCTGAACGGATAGAAGCTGATCCACAGCCCGAAGCGCTCGGACAGCGAGATCTTTTCCTCCACCGCCTCGCCGGGATGGATCTCGCCATGCTCGCCGCGCGAGCCGCCAAGGTTGTCGGCCATCTTCTCAGGCAGCAGGTGGCGGCGGTTGCTGGTGGCATAGATCAGCACGTTGTCGCTGGCGGCAGCCACCGAGCCGTCGAGCACGCTCTTCAGCGCCTTGTAGCTGGCCTCGCCTTCGTCGAAGCTCAAGTCGTCGCAGAAAACGACGAAGCGCTCCGGGCGGTCGGCGATCTGTTCAACGACATCCGGCAGGTCCACGAGGTCGGCCTTGTCGATCTCGATGAGGCGCAGGCCCTGGGCCGAGAACTCGTTCAGCACGGCCTTGATCAGCGAGCTCTTGCCGGTGCCCTTGGCGCCGGTCAGCAGCACGTTGTTGGCCGGGCGGCCGGCGACGAACTGCGCCGTGTTGCGCAGCAGCTTTTCCTTCTGCGGTCCCACTTCCTGCAAGTCAGACAGGGCGATGCGGCTGACGGCGCGCACCGGCTCCAGGCACAGCACGCCCTGGCGGCGGCGGGCCCGGAAGGCGGTGGACGCCGCCCAGTCCGGCGGCGTGGGCGCATGGGGCAGGACGGCCTCGAGCCGGGCCAGCAGGCCTTCGGCGCGGTGCAGCAGGGATTCCAGAGCGGCAGACATGCCGCCAGTGTAGGAGGCAGGCCGTCAGGCGATGGCCTTGAGGGCTGCTTCCAGCTGCTCGGTCGGCAGGCGCCGGAAGCCCGAGCGTGCATAGCGGTGCAGCCGCCCGATGATGAAGCTCACCCACACGGCGGCCTGGGCGTTGGCCTGCACCGTGGGTGTCAGCGAGCCCTGGGCCTCGGCAGTGGCGCGCAGCACCTGGCGCAGCGAGGACTCCACGCGGTCGAAGAACTGGTTGATGCGCACCGTGAGCCGCTCGTGCTCGTAGACCAGCGCGTCGCCCACCATGACGCGGGTCATGCCGGGGTTCTTCTCGCCGAACTGCAGGATCAGCGTGGCGATGCGCGCGGCCTGCCCGGGCAGGGGCTGGGGCACGTCCACGACCTGGTGGATGAGCCCGAAGACGCTGCGCTCGATGAAGTCGATCAACGCCTCGAACATCTGCGCCTTGCTGGCGAAGTGGCGGTACAGCGCGGCCTCGCTGACGTCCAGCTTGGCGGCCAGCGCGGCGGTGGTGATGCGGTCGCCGCCGGGCTGCTCGAGCATGCCGGCCAGCACCTGCAGGATCTGGGTGCGGCGCTCGCCGGGCTTGGGGCGCTTCTTCGGCGTCGGCGTGGCGGGGCTGTCGGCGGCGGTCTCGGCGTCCATGGCGCCGGATGCTAATCCCGCAGCCAGCCCAGGCGGCGCGCTTCGTAGATCGCCTCGACCTTGGAGCGCACGTGCAGCTTGCGGTAGACGCGCTTCACGTAGGTCATGACCGTGTGCGGCGACACCTGCATGAACTGCGCGATCTCGTCGAAGGTGAAGCCCTTGGCCGCCAGGTGCAGCACACGCGACTCCTGCTCGGACAGCGCGACAACCTCCTCGTCGGCCATTGCCGCAGCCATGGCCTCGGGCGACGGGCCGGTGGACGCCTGCGCACCGGGCGCCAGGCGCACCAGCAGCCGGCGCGCGATGACGGGGCTGATGGGGCTGCCGCCCGCGCGCAGCGAGCGCAGCTGGCCGGGCAGGTCCAGCGCCAGGCTGTCCTTGAGCAGGTAGCCGGTGGCGCCGGCCTCGATGCTGGCCACCACATGCTGCTCGTCACCGAACACCGAGATCACCATGACCTCGCACTGCGGCCGCGTCTGCGCGGCGTGGCGGATCAGCTCGATGCCGCTGCCGCCGGGCAGGTCCAGGTCGACGAGCAGCACGTCGGGCTGCAGCTGATCGAACATGCGCCGGCCCTGCGGCAGGTCGGGCGCGATGCCCAGCAGTTCGATGTCGGGCACGCTGCCGAGGGCGTGGGTGAAGGCATCCCGGAAGCGGGCTTGGTCTTCGACGATCAGGACCGAAAACGGGGACATGGGTACGACAGACGTGAGAAAACGCAGGACACCCGATTGTCAACCCAACCAGGCGCCGGGCCGGCTGGGGTGTTCATTCAGAAGTGGGGGGAGCGCGCCAGCGCCGCGAGCGAGCGCACGCGGCGGCTGACGTAGGCCGGCCGGCGCTGCACACCCCGCATCACCCCGGCCTGGCGCAGCCAGCGCTGCATCCAGACCGTCTTCATGCCCAGCCCACGGGCCGTCTTCTGATGGATGAGGGTGTCCTCCACCAGCACGCATTGCGTGGCACGCAGCTTGAGCCGCGCCAGCACGACGCGGAACATGCGCGCGTCGGGCTTGGGCCGTGAGTGGCCGAACAGCTGCATGTCCTCCACGCAGATCAGGCCCTCGAAGGCCCCGCTCAGCCCGATGGTGGCCAGCACGCGCTCGGCATAGCCACGCGGCGCGTTGGTCATCAGGAACTTGCGGCCGGGCAGGCGCCGCAGCGCGGCCAAGTCGTGCGCATGGCCGTGCAGGTGCGCCTCCAGGCCGGGCAGCTTGTGCGTCTCGGCCAGGAAATGCGCCGGCTTCACGCCGTGGTGGCGCTGCAGGCCGGTCAGCGTCGCGCCGTAGCGCAGCCAGTAGCGGTTGCGCAGCTCGGCGGCTTCGGCATCCGTCAGGCCCAGGTGGGTGACGATGTAGGCCGACATCGACGCATTCAGCTCCCGGAACGCCCGGTGCGACGCGTTGTGCAGCGTGTCGTCGAGGTCGAACAGCCAGACCTTGTCGCGCAACGCCATCGGTCAGCGCGACGAGATCATGGTGCCGTAGGCCTGATCGGTCAGGATCTCCAGCAGCATGGCGTGTGGCACGCGGCCATCGATGATGTGCACGGCGTTGACGCCGCTCTTGGCCGCGTCGATGGCACCGGCGATCTTCGGGATCATGCCGCCGCTGATCGTGCCGTCGGCCACCAGCTCGTCGATGCGGCGCGGCGTCAGCTCGGTCAGCAGCTCGCCCGCCTTGTCCAGCACGCCACGGATGTTGGTCAGCATCAGCAGCTTCTCGGCCTGCAGCACGGTGGCCAGCTTGGCGGCCACGACGTCGGCGTTGATGTTGTAGCTCTCGTTCTTCTCGCCGAAGCCGATGGGGCTGACGACGGGGATGAACTGATCGTCCTGCAGCGCCTTCACGACCGACGGGTCGATGGAGACGATGTCGCCGACCTGGCCGATGTCGTGCTCCTTGCTGGGATCGTCCTTGTCCTGCACCTTGAGCTGCTTGGCGCGGATCATGCCGCCGTCGCGGCCGGTCAGGCCCACGGCCTTGCCGCCGGCGGCGTTGATGAGGCCCACGATGTCCTGCTGCACCTGGCCGGCCAGCACCCACTCGACGACTTCCATCGTCTCCTCATCCGTGACGCGCATGCCCTGGATGAATTCGCCCTTCTTCCCGAGCTTGCTCAGCAGGCCCTCGATCTGCGGGCCGCCGCCGTGCACGACGACCGGGTTCAGGCCCACCAGCTTGAGCAGCACCACGTCCTCGGCGAAGTCCTGCTGCAGCACGGGGTCGGTCATCGCGTTGCCGCCGTACTTGATGACGATGGTCTTGCCGTGGAACTTGCGGATGTAGGGCAAGGCCTGCGAAAGGATCTCGGCCTTCTCGCGCGGCGCGATGTGGGAGACGTCGGTGGTGTGGGGCGTGGTCATGCTCGGGGCTCCGATGAACTGCGGCGCATTCTAGGAATGCTGCGGCGCAACGCTGCGCGGCACGGCATCAACGAGCAGGTGTCGCCTTCCATTGCTGCACCGCGAGTTCCGTCTCCTCCTCAATCAGGTAACGAAGTGCATCCACCTTGCGCTCGGTGGACAAGGCCTGCCAGGGGTCATTGCCCTGGCGGCCCGGGTCAGCCACCGCCACGCTGGCGCGCGCCCGGTAGATCGCCTGCAGGTCCAGGGTCGCCACGTCGACCAGCAACATGTCCACATAGACATACGGCGCCAGAAAACCGGAGGCCGGTTGGTTGTTGTCCTCCCGAACCACTTCCAGCATCGTGTCCACATAGAAACCCAAGCCCTCAAGCTGGCCGGCACCGCTGCTGCTGCGATACAGCTTCAGGTTGGCTTCGCCGCGTGCAGGCTGAATGAGCAGCAGGTGGGACAGACCCGCCTTCTTGGCGGCATCGAAAAGGGGCTGGGTCACCAGCACGGCATCGCCATCACGCTGCCAGGGCATGCTGCCCTTGGCCGGCAGCGCCAGCGGCAAAGCCTCGCCATACCCGTGACGGCGCACACTGTCCGCGACCGCCTTCAGCACGATGCGCTCGATCGCGTCGCCGACCTGCAGCCGGTCGCGGGCGTTCTGGTCCAGCCGGGTCCCGGTGGTCGGCGCCCGCACCACCACCTGCACATCCCGGCCCGCCGCCGACATCACGCCAACCTTGGTGATCGGCGCCGCGCTCGCAGCGGTGGCACAAGCCGCCAGCAATAGCAGAACAACGCGGCGGAAACGGATGATCGTCATGAGCATCTGGCAGAGTGGTAGGTGGCCGGCAGACTAACGCAGCCGCCTCGCTGCGCCCGCGGTATTTCTCACCTGACCGGGCCCGACAATACCGGCATGCAAGCGCGCAGTTACCTCAAGCTCTCCGTGGCCACCGCGGTCGCCACCATTGCGCTGAAGACGGCGGCCTGGTGGTGGACCGGCTCGGTCAGCCTGGCCGCCGACGCGCTGGAGTCGCTCGTCAACCTGGCCGGCGCCATGTTCGCGCTGGCCATGGTGACGCTGGCCGCCCAGCCGCCCGACGAGGAGCACCCCTACGGCCACCACAAGGCTGAGTACTTCTCCAGCGGCTTCGAGGGCATCCTCATCATCGCGGCGGCGCTAGGCATCCTGTGGGGTGCGATGGACCGCTGGCGCCACCCCGAGCCGCTGGAGGCCATCGGCCTGGGTGTGGGGCTGGCCATCGTCAGCTCCACGCTGAACGGCCTGATGGCCTGGGCCATGCTGCGCAAGGCACGCGAGGTGCGCTCGGTGGCGCTGGAAGGCGACGCGCGGCACCTGTTCACCGACGTCTGGACCTCGGCCGGCGTCGTGGCCGGCCTGATCGGCGTGATGGCCACCGGCTGGCACTGGCTGGACCCGCTGCTGGCTGTCGTCGTCGCGCTCAACATCCTGCGCGAAGGCGTGCACCTGATCCGCCAGTCCAGTCAGGGGCTGATGGACGCTGCCCTGGACGCCGAATCGATGGCGCGCATCGAGGCCGTGCTGGCGCGCTTTCGCGAGCCGGGCACCGTGCGCTTCGACCACATCGTCAGCCGCGAGGCCGGGCAGCGCCGCTTCATCGACCTGCACATGCACATGCCGGCCACCTGGTCGCTGGGCCGTGCCGCCGAGCAGCGCAACGCCCTGGAACAAGCGCTGATGCAGGCCGTGCCCGGCCTGCGCGCCACCATCCAGCTGCTGCCCACCGACGTGGAAGCGCATTTCGACGACCCCAAGGACTTGATGTGATCACCGTGTTGCAACGCGTGCGAGAGGCGCGCGTGGAAGTTGCCGGCCGCGTGACGGGACAGATCGGCCCCGGCTTCCTGATGCTCGTCTGCGCCGAGCCTGGCGACACCGAGGCCACGGCCGAGAAGCTGATCGCCAAGGTGCTGAAGCTGCGCGTCTTCAGCGACGAGGCCGGCAAGATGAACCGCAGCCTGCAGGATACGGGTGGCGGCCTGCTCATCGTCAGCCAGTTCACGCTGGCAGCCGACACCAGCGGCGGCAACCGGCCCAGCTTCACCGGCGCCGCGCCGGCCGAACAGGGCCGCCGCCTGTACGAACACACGCTGGCCTGCGCTCGCCAGCATCACGCCCACGTGGCGTGCGGCGAGTTCGGCGCCGACATGCAGGTGCACCTCGTCAACGACGGGCCGGTGACGATCCCGATGCGCATCGGTTGACGGCAGCCGCCCGGCCGCGTTCAGTGCGGCGGCGTCAGGGGCTCGCCGGTTCTGAGGCAGAACCAGTGATCCGACGCGTGGCTCTCATCCCGCAGGTACAAAGCCTGGCCGCGCACACAGAGCAGCGACTTGGCAGACCGGCTTTGCTCGTCCTGGAGATAACCGACGAAGCCGTCACCGCTCGCCAGGCTACAGAGCCAATCAGCAAACGCCAGCGCCTCGTACCAGCCCTGCAGGTCCTTGAAGCCCGGCAACTTCAGCGTGACACCCGCCCGTGGGCCGATCGCGTCCTGCCAGTACGCGGCCACCCAGTCGCCGGGCTGGAACGCCCCATAAACCTGCGGCAGCGGATGCAGGTCCATGCTGACGCGCTCCATCGCGAAGAAGGCATGTTCCGGCCAGGCGTCGGGCGCCGGCCCATCACCCTCGACCAGGTAACGCAGCGTCGCGTCCGCCTGCGGGTCGACAGGCTGGGTCAGCTCGATCGAGAGATGAAGGGTGTAGTGACTGGACACGCTGTTGACTGGGCGGCGGTGGTGACGGGCGCTCGCTGCATCTGCAGCCCGGCGATCTCACAGGTAGCTCAACCGCCCCCAACTCCGCCGCAGCACCTCACTGGCATGCGGCATCTTGCCGGCGATGGTGTAGAGGCTGAGCGCCACCGGAAAGCGCCCGGGCGCCTGGCCCACGAACACCACCACATCCATCAGCACGCCATCGACGCGGCCGGCGAAGCGCCCCTCGGCGCCGCTCAGCACGCCGTGGCTGGCGGCCCGCGCGGCGATACCCCGTGCCTGGCCGGGCGCCAGGCCGAAGTTCTCGCTGGCGCGCCGGATGGCGCTGGTGGCCACGGCCAGCATCTCGCCGGGCGCCACGCGCTGCTCGGGCCAGCTGGAGAAGGTCATCGCCATGGGCGGGTGGTGACGGTTCGGGCTTTCGGCCACGAACAGCGGCCGGCCCCGGTCCTGGATGAGGCGCGCCTCCCACGGCGGCTGGTTCTCCACCCAGACGGCCAGCCCCAGCTCGCGGACCTCGAAGATCTGCATCTCGCGCAGCCGGCGTGCGGGCGCCGCCGGTGCCTGCGCCGGGCTGCACGGCGCCCAGGCAGCCAGCGCCGCCATGCACAGCGCGCGGCGGCTGTGCCCGCCCGGCGTCAGCGCGGCCGTCATCGCGCGGCTCCGCCGGACACGGCAGCGCCCAGCCCCAACAGCGCCAACGCTGCCACGGCCAGCAGGCTGTACCAGCGCACGCTGCGCCTGAACGCCTCGCCCGCCTTGAACCGGCAGCTGCACCAGCAGACCAGCCACACGAGCAGATAGCTCACCAGCGCACGGCCCACCAGGTTGCCCAGGACAAAACTGAAGCTCATGCCACCGCCTCCGTGGCCAGCTGCGCCAGCTGCCAGCCTGCTGGCGCCCACTGCATGCACTGCAGCGACAGCGCATGCGCGTCGGTGCTGGCGTGGAACACGCGGGCGGCCTCGACCCGCAGCGCCGCCAACGCGCCGGGCACGCCGGGGTCGGCAATCAGCAGCACGTCGCGCCGAGGCGCGCACACCTGCGTCACGGGGCCAATCTCGCGGCTGACGTGGTGCTGCCAGAAACCGTCGAAGGCCAGCAGCACCGCCTCCAACTCGCCGCCAGTGCGCACCGCGAACACCCCGTCGTGCACGCCCGTGCGCACCAGCTGGGCCGTGAAGCGCCCCTTGAAGTTGGCCAGGGCCAGCGCCCGGATGTCGGCCGTCGACACCCCGGCCTGGGCCAGCAGCGGCGGCGTGGCCATCACGAAGTGCTCAGGCTGCTCGAACGCATAGCTCAGCAACAGGTCACCGCACAGCGGTGCCGTGACGGGCAGCTGCTCGTCGGGCACGCCGTGCTGGCGCAGCGTGCCCAGCAAGTCGCGGTGTTTCACCCGCAGCGTGAGCCGCTCAGGGCGGTAGAGATCGTCGGTCATGGTGCGTATGTGGTCAGCGCCGGCGGTGGCAATCGGCTGTCGAACCCCGGTGAAGGCCTTGCAGCGAAGGCCGCCGTCGGGAATGGTGGCGTGGTCGTCTCAGAACCAGCATCGGCGCTCACACCTCGCCGCCATGGCGCACGCCCAGGGCGTCGCTCAGGCTCAGGTACTCGCTCATGTGCTCGCGCGCTACCAGCCAGCCCACCCAGGCATCGGCATCCTGGGGCGGTTGCAGCAGCGCATAGGGCTGGGTCGACAGCCATGCTTGCAGCGCTTGCATCAAAGCCTCGCAACGCTGTGCGCCAGCACCGGGCAGGCCGCTGGCGTCAAAGCCCTGCAGGCCACGCTCGTCGAGCATGGCGTCGATCTGGCTCTCCAGCTCGGTGTCGTCCTTGATGTCGGCGCATGCGGCGGCATTGCCTTCGCGCAGCGCGCCCAGCGCCGTCCACAGCTGGGTCTTCAAGCTGCGCGCGCGGCCGACCTCCTGCATCGCCTGTTCCACCGTGTCGCAGTTGCCATCGGCTACCAGCTCCAACCATCGCTTGACGCCCTTGGACTTGCTGCTGTGCAGATTGATCTTCCGGGGCGGCGGCGGCACCGGCACCGGCCGTCGCAGCGCAGCACCCTCCGCGCGCCAGCCATCGCGCTGCACGCGCACATGGCGGCGGTAGTGAGCCACCAAGTCTCTGGGGTAGTAGGGGTGCTCACCGAATGCGCTGTCGTCCAGGTCCAGCGCGCACACGGCCAGCGCAGCTTCGGTGGCGAAGTGCATGAACGTGCCGGGGTAGGTGCAGGCATGTTCGGTGACCCGCCCCTGCGCATCGCGCAGCGGATAGCGCCGCTGGGCCTTCCACCCCAGGGGTTTCATCATCTCGTTCCAGCGCGCCATGTAGCGCTCGATGCCCGCCTGTTGTTGGGCACGCTCACCGCCCAGGGCTTGGGCCAACTTGTTCCACCCCACCCAGCAGGGCTTGTCATGTTGCGCAGGCGGCGGCAGGCCGTCCGGCAGAAACGCGTCGTAGAGCGCATCGAGCACGGCAAACCGTTCGTAGTGAAACCGGGGCTGCTGTGCGCGTGGGCAACACACAGACAACACCGCGCGCACACGCGCCACATCGTCTTCCAGCAACAACCACAGCGCCAGGCCGTAGCGGATGTGCCAGACGTCCACGCCGTACATGTCCCGATCGGCGACGCCCAGCTCCTGACAGCGCTGCTGGGCAAAGTCGCGCAGTGCCACCAGCAGCGGCCAATCGGCGCGCATCTGCTCGAGCAGCTTGTCCAGCGGCTCGCCCACTGCATACATCAGCCGCCAGCGCCCGAAGAGACCCCTGATGGGGTTGGAAATACTGACGATGAACTTCGCCGCGTCCTGCGTGCTGCGCCAATCGGCATCCGATGCCTGCACGTCAAGCACCGCTTTCTGGCCATAGAACCAGTCGTCCGCATAGCGCCACGGGTCAGGCTGCGGGTCTCTGAAGGTGGCGACCGGGCGGTCCTTGATGGCCAACTCAAGGGGGTGAAACATCAAGGGGTCCATACGTTCCCGATCACGACGTCGGTGCCTGTCATGCCTTTGTTGTTGATCTGGTGAAAGCTGGTGCTGCCCTCTTTGTCGGTGCGCGCCAACACCTTTTGGAGCGTCATGGGGTCTTTCATGGCCTCCACCTTCAGTTTGTCCAAATCTGCCTGTGCCAACGGCGGTGCGGTGAGTTCGTTGATGCGCTGCCGCAGCCACACATCACTCATTTGCCGCTCCCCGCTCTTGACGGTGCACAGGTCGCCTTTGGTGCCACAAGGATCGGTGGGTTTGACACCGCCCGTGGCCTTGGATTCGACGATAACGTAGTTGCCATTCTTGTCTTTGTAGATCGCATCGATGCCGGTCTGCCCGCGCCAAGCATCAAAGGCGCCATCGTTCTTGCCCACGGCCAACACGGGGCTGTAGCCTTTGGCTTCGAGCAGTTCGCGCGTCTTCAACTCTCCAAAAAATCCTTTCTGCGTGGGCGACAACAGGCCGTACTTGGTGTCCGTGATGTCCTTGGTGCGCGTCAAATCGCACTTGGCGTTGTGCGCCCACAGCCCCGACGCGCCGACGAAGTAGTTCGACGTGCTCGCGACGCTGAAGTTGTAGACCCGCAGCGGCGCGTTGACGAGCTTGTTGGACAGCACCAGCACGTCGCCATTCAGCGCCGCCAGCACGTCCTCGTCGGTCACGTCCTCCGCCGGTGTCCAGCCCTTGCCCTGCACCCACAGCGGGTGCTCATCGGTCAGGCGGAAGGTCTCGAACTCGGTCTTCAACTCGCGGTAGCGCGGCGCCACGCGGCCGAAGGTGCGCTCAACCGCCTGCGGCGCGTCCGTCCAGAAACGGTCATGGCGCGACAGCACCGCATCGCCCTGGCTCACGCCCTCGATCGGCACGGCGCCCGTGGGCAGTTGCACCAGCGTGCCGCCGGCAAAGCTGGCGCAGCCCAGGTCCTTCTTGAGCCCCTTCACGGCATTGGCCACCGAGCCGCTGTACTTGCCCAGCCGCGTGGCCAGCTTCAGCGCGACAGCCGGGCTCACGTAGCTGCCAATCACCTTGCCCAGGTCGTACGCGCCGCACTGGGTGGCGCGCGTGATGGTGTCAACCGCCTCCTGCCCCAGCAGTTCGCCCAGCACTTTCAGCGTGCCCTTGGGGTCGTTGTAGAAGGCCTTGCCCAACTCCACGAGGCCCGACACCACCTCGCCCGGGTTGCTGATCAGGTCGATCAGGTCGGTGACCTGGCCCTTCATGCCCTCGAACAAGCCCTTGCCGAACTCGTAGCCGTACTGCAGCGCGCCGCTGACGTCGTCCCACAACGACGACCAGAAGCCCTGGTCCTCGGGCTTGGCGCCCTTGTTGTCCTCGCTGGCCGGCGTCTTCTCGCAGACGTCTTCCAGGAACTGGCAGTTGTTCTTCTTGGCCCAGGCCTGGCGGGCCGCGACGTTCGCGAAGCACTGGCCCGGGTCCGGGCACAGCGCCGTCGTCACGCTCAGCGCCGCAGCCGGCGCCGCCTGCGACGGGGCCGGCCGCAGCATCAGCGCGGTCAGCGACAGCACCAGCCACCACACCAGCGCCGCGCGCAGCGGCCCCGGCGTCACGAATCGGCTCACAGGCACGGCGGGTCCTCCACAGGCGGGTCGGTCGGCGGATCGGTCGGCGGCTTGCCACCCCCTCGGCACGCCGGGTCGTAGTACGGGCAGGTGGGCAGCTTGGGCGGCGTGGGCGCGGGCCCCGGGTCGGTGGGCGTGCCGTCGTTGCCCGGCCCTGGGCTGCTCACCATCGCCGTGTTGCGGATGGCGTCCGACTGCATGCGCACCACCACGTGCGACACCACTGGGATGCGCCCCGCCTCGATCAACCCCAGCTTGAACGCGTCCCCCACCCCGGCGCCCAGCTTGCTCAGCGCCCAGGTGTAGAACCGCCCCACCAGCGGCATCTGCTTGTCTTTCGGGATGCCGTAGGTGATGCGCAGCTTCAGCAGGTTGGCGTCCTGCAGCGTCTGCCCGCTGGCGTTGCTCTTGGGGTCGCTCTTGCAGCCGGGCACGTCGCGCGGGCAGTGCAGCTCGTCCAGGCCCACGTTGGGGATCACCAGGTCTCCGGCCTTCAGCGCTTCTTTGAGCGCAGGGCTGGCGTAGTCGTCAAAGCTTTCCTTGGTGGGCGACAGCACTTCCACGCGCATGCCCACTGCCGTGTCGGCCGTGGCCCTCGCGTAGCTCGCCGCCAGCTCCGCCACGGTGCGACCGCCGCCGTAGTAGCCCACCATGCCCTTGCTGAACGCCGCCTTGATGCTGCTCACGCTGGCGTTGTTCACCGCCCCCGCCCGCGCCGCCTCGAAGGTCGCGTAGTTCACGCTGCTCTTGGCCTGGTAGCCCAGCGCCGCCTGCCAGATGCCGAGCACCAGGAACAGCAGCGTCGGCATCACGATGACGCTCTCCACCAGGCCCGCCCCACGCTGGCGATGCGGGGGGCGGCCAGGGCGGCATGCTGTTGAAGCGAGCGGCAGGGGTGTAGGCAGGGCGAGTGGAGCTGGCATGGAGGTCGCAGGAGGCTGATGCAGCCGCGCACGCCCAGCACGCAGCCAAGCCGCTAACACACCAAGCACACGTCATTGCAGAGGCGACAACGGCACTGACGCCGAACGCGGCGCGATGATGCAGAGGCTGCCCGCCATCGGTAAGCCCTTGAACAGCAGGGGGTGCGGCCTGTTTTGCGTTACCGACGTAACCAGCCGTGTCGCGCACGCGCCCCGGGCACATTGCCCGGGCGATCGCCCCGCCGGGATTTGTTCGTCAGCCGCCCGCAGGCATCAGTCCTTGGCCTCGTAGACCGCACCGTTGAAAACGTAGCGTGTCGTGCCGTCGACGCGCTGCGCAGCCTGGCTGCCCTGGCCGTAGGGCGTGGTCCACCCGCGCGTGCGCACGCGCAGCTCGCTCATCCCTTGAGGTGACTTCTGCGCGCCGATGACGACGATGGACTTGGTCTTGCTGGTGTCGATGCAGTCGGGCTCGCACTGCGTGCCCCAGGCCTCCCAGGCCATGTTCTGCACCAACACACGCGCCAGCTGCCCGCCATCCAGCACCAGCAACCACAGATCGGTGCTGTACTGGTCGAAGCCCGCGCCGCGCAGGCGGGTGTCCACCAACACCCCAAAGCTTGCCGCCTGGGCGCTGAGCGCGTAGTTGGCGCGGTCGAACCGGATGTCGCGCACGGTGCCT
Source organism: Roseateles hydrophilus (assembly GCF_026712245.1). Lineage (GTDB taxonomy): Bacteria > Pseudomonadota > Gammaproteobacteria > Burkholderiales > Burkholderiaceae_C > Pelomonas > Pelomonas hydrophilus. Next base: position 276,677 of record NZ_JAPPUY010000005.1, on the reverse strand, counting down.
TCGATGTCCACCGGAAAGCTCACCTGCGCGACGCGCTGCTCTCCCCGCCACACCGTCACGGCCAAGCGGCCGCCGGCTGCGCCGACGTCGCCCTGCGGGTGCCAGCACAGCTGCGCGCGGAAGGCCGCGCCGTTCTGCATGAACAGGCGTTCGCCCTTGGGTTCCTGCGGCGGCGCGCAGCCGGCGTGGGCGGCGCTGCCAAGCAGCGCCAGCATGCAGGCCACCATGTGGCGCAGCAACGTGATGGGTGGGTGGGCACGGTCCATGTCGGGCACAAAACGATTCAAGGTACGGCTTGGCATAGTGGATGCATGCAACTAAAGCCTCCGCCGGCCCATGTCGCCACGGCTACGCCGACGCTGGCCACTGTAGTCACTGCGCGACGCGCTTGAACCCCAATGGGCTGTACCAAGGTGCGGATTGCAGCGGGCCCTCCGTGCAAGTGGGAGTGGCATTGGATGCACGTGGCATGTCATAGCACGGCACATCTCCACCACGCATCGTGTTGACCAGCAGGCCTCCGAACTTCTCCTCCACATCCCACCCAAACAACACGCCATCGTCCTTGATGCGGAACACCAGCCGCAGCGCGCGGCCCGGGCCCGCATTGGCGTAGCGGATGACCTCGTCAGGCACCCGCTTGTCCACCTCAATGAGGTAGTCGCCGATGACGCGGCCTGTGGTGAAGCGCTGCCCTGGCACCGTATCTGTACGCCAGGTCACGCGAACGGTGCCGGGCAGATGGCCGGCAATGTACGAATTGGTGCTAGCCCCTCCGTACCAGCCTTCCATCATTCCCCCAAAGAGTCGCGCGCCCTTGTCGGACATGGCTTGCAGGCCCGCCTTCGGCTCCACGCCTGAATGGGCGAGCCCATACTCAACCACCAACCCGGTTCCGATGCGCCGGCCCTGCGATGACGCTCCGCCGTTGGCGCAGGCACCACACGCCAGCGCCGCGAGCACACACAGCACGCTGTGCTTCATGAACCGCCTCCCACAATCAGGTTCAAGTCATAGTGGTTCTTGTGCAGCCACGCGGCGTAACCGGCCTCGCCTTCCTTCAGGATCGCCACGATCTGGCTCTCGCTGAACTTGCTCTGCCTCATCTCGGCCTCCTCCTTCTCGGCGGGCCGCATTCTCCAGTTACGGGCTGTCTACTTCTGGGGGGAGCTTACGGGTCTGCGAGTGCAGGCGACCTTCCTCGTCGTAGGCATAGCGGGTCAGGGCCTGCAGGCCCGGGCGCAGCACCGTACTCGTCAGCACCAGCCCGCGCGCGTCATGCGTGTAGCGCTCAGACTGCGCCGCATGCTCCAAGGCCACCAGGTGACGGCCTTCGTAGCGCCAGCGGGTGACGTGGGTGGCGGGCTTGCCCGTCCTTCGTAGTAGCAGGCGCTCGCGCCAAGATCATCAGTAGTCGGTGGTGACCCGGCTCCCGTCAGGCTTGACCTCCCAGCCTTTGCGCCAAATCATTTTGGACTTGGGAGGCAAGTAGTACTCGCCGCTATGCAAGGCGGCCTGCGCTTGTGGCGAGTCGGGTGTCGAGTAGCCGGGCAATTCGTAGGCAATTCCTGTTTCCCGGAAGTCGCCACCCGCGTGGCTGAACAAGGACACGCCGCCGCCGCCGCGCTCGATATCCCAGCCGAACAGCACGCCGTCGGGCTTGAGGCGGAACTTCAGGCGCAGGTTGCCGCGCTGGCGGCGAAGGTCTTGCAGCACGGCGTCGGGGATGCGAGCGGCGACGTCGACGGTGTAGTCGCCAGCCAATTCACCGCGGTAGTCGCTGCCCCACGGACCATAGTGTGGAACGCCTGTGTTCTTGGAGACGGCTTGCCGTTTGGCGATTTCCTGGGCTTCGCTGTCCACGGCCGTGACGTACATGGCAGAGCTGAGCATGTCCCGCCCGTATTCGTCATATCGAGATGAGTTTCCTCGCGAGAGTTGGGACTTCAGCCGAAAGTCCTTTCGCCACACCACTCTGATCTTCAGCGGCACCCGCCCCGGGAAGTCGTATTTGCTGCGATTCCTGCTCGACAGCCCGGCACTGTGGTAGACGGGCCAAACCTGCTCGTCCGCAAAGAACTCCACCCCATCCATTTCCGCGCCCGGCACGGCATCGACGACGAGCCGCAGTGCCACGTCACCGACGCGCTGACGTTGGGCTCGCAGTTCGGGCGACTCCGGCGGGCGCGTGCGCTGCGCCTGACAGGCTGAAATCCACGGCAGCAGGACAAGTGAGTTCAAGAAGTTGCGTCGGTCAGGATTGTTTGCGCGCCTCATTTGCCAGATGTTCCTGCAAAGTTGTATCCATTTTCCTGAGCTTTGATCCAAGCCACGTAGGCTTTGACGTCAACCTTTCCAGTCGAGAAGTCCGCCTTGGGATCGCGCGTGGGGAAGCCGTCGGCATCCTTGCCATCGGCCGGGTAGTAGCTGATGTACTTGAGGGTGTCTGCGTGCTCCATCCCGGCGGAGAAGGCCATATCGCGCTGCTTGGTTTTGCCGCTGCCTTGGTATCGGACCTCTCGGTCTTCACTGCAGGGTGTGCCGCTCAAGCAGTACTGGTTGTCGCTCTTGTCGTGGAGCACGGCACTGTCCGGTACGCCGCTCAAAAGGCTCTCCGCATCTTCCTTCATCTTGACTCCCGCAGCATTGGCCTGCGCCACCATCCAGGCCAAAACGACTTGCGCAAGCTCATTGTCCTTAGCAAACCCACCCCCCACGTCCGCATGCGACCCCAAAAAGCCCATCTCCGTGCGCGTCTTGCCCGCAGGCAGCATGGGCGACGCCGCTTCGTTCATGATCGACTCCAGCGGAAACGCCCCCAGGGCCGAGCCCGGCAGCCGGCGTGTCGACTTGCCCCGGTACTCATTGAGCGCCACAGCCTGCGACACATGAGCAAACACATCGGGGATTCCGAGCTGGTAGCTCGTGCCGCTGCGATTGGTGGAGAGCACCGTGTCGAACAACCCCATGAACCGAAAGTTCAGCTTCTGGCAATGCGTCACGTCTTTGCCGTCCACCTTGACCGTGTACTTGTAGACCCCGTCCTTGGTGGCCGAGACGATGCGGTTGGCAAAGTCGCGCGCCTGCGCGGCGCCGCGGCTGAAGCCGGTGATGTCGATGTCCAGCGCTTTGTCGTCATCAGCCTCGCTGTCGGCTTCGTCGTTGAGGTACTGGATCATGCGCTCGATGCGGGCGGGGCCAGTCTTGTTGAAGCCCATATCCCAACTGGACGTATCGCCTGAGCCGTAGGCGATGTCGCCGTACTTTTCATCGCGATGGCGGGTGCCGACGCCCGTCACGTAGTTTCGATTGCCAGCGTCGTACAGATCCCGAAACTTGACGATATTGCTCAGGCCGTTGCCGAGCTCCTTCAGGTCGTCCGCGTTGTCCGTGTTCCCCGTCCCATCAAACGCAAACAAGATCAACCCTTCCGGGTCGATGTAGCGCAGCGGGTTGCCGCGCACATAGCTGTAGGCGTTGGGCCCGTCCGGTGTGCCCAGCGGGTCGGGGCTGAGGTATTCGCCGCGCTGCGGGTCGTAGTAGCGGTGATCGTTGTAGTGCAGGCCGCTCTCGGCGTCGAAGACCTGGCCGGGCAAGCGCAGGTTCATGACCAGCTCACCTTGCGAAGCCAGCAGCGCACCATGGGCGTTGTACTGGCCTTGCCACAGGCTGTGGCCGGCTGCATCGGTGGCCAGCTCGACCGCGCCCAGGTGGTTGGCATGCAGCCAGATCAATTGCTCGGCCTTGCCGAACCAGGCTTGCCAGAGCCGGCTCAGATCCGCCGAGACGGATGCCCGCCCGTCGTTCAGGTGCTGCCCCTGCGGCGTGTCGATCACGGCCAGCGGCAGCTTGCCCAGGTACAGGTACTGCCGCTGCAGCCGGCCCTGCGCATCCAGCTCGGCGCTGAGTCGGCGGTCTTGATAGAGGTACTGGGTGTGCTGTGGCCCCACCCGCTTGGCGATGCGCTCGCCGCGGTGGTTGTAGGTGTAGTGCGCCTGGGTGCCGCGCCTTGCATCGCTCAGGCTGCTCAGGCGCCCCAGCGCGTCCCAGCTCAGGGTCAAGTCTTGTAGGGCCAGGGGCTGGCCTTGTGCGTCGTAGCGGGTGACGGCAGGTCTGGGGGCCGTGGTGGCCGCTTGCGCGCCGGCCTCGGCAGCACTCTGGGCCGCGAGCCACCGGGGCGTGCCCGCCGCGTACCGCACGCGCTGGGTGCCGGCTTGCAACTCGCTGGCCAAGCTCGGCATCTGCATCAAGCGATCGAAACGCCGGTCCGCCTCGGCCTGCGTCAATCGCTCGGCCTGGCGTGGATCCCGCAACACCAGCCGGGCCAGTGCGCCCTCGCTGCCGCGCTCCCAGGTCTGCACCAGGCCATTGCCCAGCCGCACCTCGCGCTGATCCACGCCGTCACGCGTCATGTCGCTGGCCAGGGTCTGCGTGGGCAGCCAGGCCAGCGGTTGTCCCTGGGCGTCGAGGGCGATGCTGCGCAGCAAACGGCCTTGCGCGTTGTAGCCATAGCGCCGATTGACCGGCCCGCAGGTGCTGCAGCCCGCCCCGGTGAACTCGATCAGCCGCAGCTGCCCATGCTGTCAAGCCGTGACATCCAGTGTGGGCCATTCCGCGGCCTGAAACGGCCTGCGTCGGACCTTACCGTCCCGGTCCACATCAGCCGCCTTTGGCCCGATGCTCCTCAATGGCCTGGCGGGCCAATTCAGCGGTATCAACACCCAGCACCTCGCCAATGTCGGTGAAAGGCACCCAGGGCTTGTCGATGAGGCGGCGCAGCAACGCGCAGTGCGTGTAGGCGTCCACCTTCGCTAGGTTCTCCAGCTTGGCCGGCCCGCCCAGCAGCAGCGAGGGCTCAAAGCCGTACATCTCGTCCATGGCCAAGGGGCCCAGCTTCTTGAGCGCGCGATCAAAGAGGTATTTGTCCTCGTGGTCGAGCATGTCCCAGTGATCCGGGTGAGGGCTAAATCTGCCGGAAACATCGAGCCAGAGATCCTCTGGAGGTACCTGACTCAGCGAACCCGTACTCAGCTCGCCGCAGGCTATCTCAATCGTCAGTCGCCCGATCTGGCGGTTGAACAGGTAAAGCTTCCCAAAGGCCGTGCGTGTGATGGCATAGAAGCGCCCAAACTGCTCGAACACGGTGCCGGCCACCCACTCGTCCACCACGCCCTGCCAGGCGTCGGGGTTGATGGAGGTGTACAAACCGTGGCGGAATTGGTTGAAGCCTTCGCTTTGCCAGTAGCCCAGCAGTAAGTCCGGTAGTTCGCCGCGGTACTTGTCGATCAGGGCTTGCGGCACTTCCTGCCGCATGGTGGGCTCGCCAAGCCGCTTCACCAGAAACGCGTATCGTTCGTCTCGCACTTATTCCTCACTCTTCACTTCGTTTTGGGACAGATCTTCAGGTCAAAACTCAGGCGGGCACCGCCGTGGCCAGCGCCCACAGTGAATCGCCCCGGGTTTCCTAGACACCCGTGAGCCGTTGGGAATAGCGTCGTTCGAACTCGACCGGCGAAGTGTCGCCGGCAGTGGCTAGCGGGTGAAGCAGCTGCGAGCCAAGCAACGAGTAGCGCTGCAGATGCGTTCTTCCCGCCGGCCTGTTCGTTCGAGCTTCAGCGCTTCGGCCGGGACCCAGGGCAGGGCTTCTCCACCTCTTGGTAATAGAAGTCCAATACCCGGTCGCGTGTAGCTTCGTCGCTGCGGCGAAAGGCGCCCATTTCCGCCTCCCAGCGATGCACGGTGACGTACTCAGAGCAGTAGTGGCCTTCAAACAGGACCAAGCTTTTGCCGTTCGTGTCTCCTACGCCTCCGGAGGCGTACAGCCCAAGCACATACGGGGCTCCCCCGGTCCTCGGATAGATCAAACGGACACCGCTCAAAGAGACTTGGAACAAGGGCCAGATCTCATCTGAGAGTTCACTGATCGGCGGGAGGTGCGACTTCTTGCCATGCAGCACGGGGGCCCAACCCTTTGCTCGTCCCAGCATCATGAGCTGGTCCAGCGCGTAAGAGTTCATTTGGCTGTTGACGGGATAGGGCACAGCGTAGGCGAAGTCGCACCAGCCGTCACCGGTGAAGTCGTACCTGAGCACTTCAGCGCCGTCGTACTCGACCCGAACAGGAAGCCTCGGTGGCGGCGCTGAGGGCGTACGACAGGGCGGTGCGGTGATGCTCAGACGCTCGTCAGGCGCGGTGGGGTCCGCATGCGCGGTCGGCAAACGACCGATCAGCAACAGGAAAGCAGCGGTCGCGATGTGGAAAACAGTCCAGTGCTTCATCTCAGTCTCAACTCCCTCATTTGTAGACCAGGGCTTGCGCCAAGTTCATCACTGCACCGTAGCGAACGCCAGTCGCCACGCCCGGCAGAGTAGGTGAACTCGTTGACATAGTCCTGAACGTAGCCAGGCACGGTCAAGTTAGCGCTGGTGGCGTTCACAACACTCCCGGAGTTGTGAAGAACGGCGACTCGGCGCGCAAGTTCATCCTCGATCACCCTTTGCCTGTTTCGATGCGCATCGCTGCCTACTGCTTCACCGTTCACAAAGTTGGCTGCAATGGCCGGCGCACGTGTCACAGTATCAAGGTTGCTCTTCAGAAATGTCTTAGAGACGAAGTTGTATTCGTCCTGACTCGCGTACAGCCAGCGCAGCCAGTCGCCAAACGCGGTACCGCCATCCCCGTCCAAAGTCCGAAAGGCGGCCTCCGTGCCGAAGGCGTTCTTGCCCTCATTTTCCGTTCTCGCGCGCCCTTCAACTTGGTACATCAACATATCAATGAATTCCTGGCGGCCTAGTCCTGTATCGGATTGAAATGCGGATCTCTGGGGTGCAGTCAGTTGATTCCATGCAGCTGTCGCATTGGCAAGAGGCAAGGCGCTTCCAAATCTGGTCCGGTAGTTCGAAAACGCTCGAGCTGCTCGGTCGGCTCGACGTTGAGCAATCGCCAGCATGTCCGCGATGGAGCCCATACGACCATTGGGTAGTCGCACTTCTTGATCCAGCCTGAGTGATCTGCGCTCTGCAGCCGTCAGGGTGCCAGTCATCCCATTCAGGGTGCGCAGAAAGGTCTCGGCGATGAATTGTGTGCGGCCATAGCTGGCGTAGTAGCTGTTGCCGTTCACCACAATAGCGGTACCGCTTCTGCAGCCGTTGTTCCGGCTGCAATCGCGGTAGATGGCCGATGGCGCGGGACCTTCCTGCAATTCCGCCGCAGCTTCGTACTTGACGATACGTCGGCGCTCTTCATCGTTCGCGTATGTCACAGCAAGCGTCGATGCTCGGTTGCAGTTCAGAATGCGCTGCACATTGGCTTGCCGACCGGTCATGCCGGCCACTGCCGGGTTCACATTTCTTGTCACGTGGATATCAGCTTCGCCCGGCAAGAATTTGATCGGCGGCAACAGCCCGGCGCGGTCAGGGCAGGAAGCGCCTTCATTCAAAGTGGCCCAGTCGGCCGGAATGTAGCTGGCGATCAAGCGGGTCGCGGCGGCGTCGTCCATGTCGTCGATGGTGAACTCGGCCAAGCTGATCGCTGCGGCGCCGTAATGTGCGCTGAAATCTGCAGCCGTGCCGTTGCCTGCGTCCCAGGTTCGCGTGCTCGCGTTGCCACCCAAAAAGTTGCCGCCCGCGTCAAACAGCAAGCCTTTGCCATTGTTGGCGTATTCGTTGCGCAAGCGAGCCAACGCGTTAGTGGCAAGTGGGGTGCTGGCGATGTTGTCCACGATGAAGGCCCAGCGTGCTTGAGTGAAACCTTGGTTGGTGCCAATGGCCTGCCCATTGGCGCCGGTCGTGATGGCGAAGTATCGAATGCGAGCGGCGCCGTCGGGGTCAAAGAAGTAGTCGGGCCTTCCGCCGGCGTAGGCATAGAGATTCAGGCGCTCTTTGCTCGCGACTTCGATGACAGAGTCAGCCGCGCCTTGCGGGTCCGGGCTGATGAACTGTCTAGACACCGGATCGAAGAATCGTGCGCCGTGGTAGCGCAGGCCGCCGTCGTCGCCGTCGTCGATCTGACCGACATAGCGAAGAGGTTGGTCGCGTTGGGCATCGAACTGCTTGTTCTTGCCGCTCAGAGCAAGGACCTGGCCGACCTCGTCGGTATGAATGTGGCGAACTTCCGCGCCAAACGCCCAATCCTTCAATCGCTGATGCCAGGCCTTGCCGTCCATGGGGAACTGCGCAATCGGGCGGTAGCCCAGATGGGCATAGGCGAGCTGGCCGCGCCCGCGCGCGTCGGTCTGAGCCAAGAGGCGAGTGCCCTCGTAGAAATACAGCGCAAGCCTGCTGCCGCGAGCCGGGGCCTGTGAAAGTCTGGCGACGCGCCGGCCTTGTGCGTCGTAGATGTGCAGGCTGCTGTCTTGCGATCCCTGGATACCCTCCAGCTGGCCGCCGGCGTTCCAGCTCAAGCTGAGCAGGCCTTGGGCAGTCTGGAACCGACGCGGGCGCCCGCTTGGATCATGTTCGAGGCCGGGGCGCTGGGTAGCTGCCTGGTGCGGCACTTCCGCCGCAGTTGCAGCTGCACTGGGCTCCTGCAAAGCTTGTGGGTTCGCTGCCATCTCGGCCCGCAGCGCAAACTTGTCGATGCTGCCGTCGGCGTGAGCGATCGACGTGGCGAAGTATTCTCCAGCGTGTTGGCTCCACTGCACATCGGTGACGACGGCGCCATCTCCGCCCAGCCATCGCGGCAGGGCGGACGCCGAATGAATCGACTGAATCTTCCCCTCAGGGCTCAGCGTGCGTGTCAGCTGCAGTTGCGCCCCGCTGGCGTCTGTGAAAACTTGCGCCAGCACTCGGCCTTTGGCGTCCAGCTGGTAGGCGACTCCCAGCGTGACTGATTCGGTCATCGCCGCCTGCAAGGCTCCGGCCGGCAAGATGTCCAGCCATTCTTTAAGCAGCCGACCGGCGGAATCGTGTTCGAAGCGGCTGCGCCTTTCCCCGAACTTATCCGTGATGCTGGCCAGCACCAGCCTGTCAGCCTGATAGACCCAGCGCAAGGTTTGCGAAGCGGTCTTCGCACCCGGCCCGAAGCGCAGCAGCTTGTGGATACGCCCAGCCTCATCCCAGCTGGCTTGCTGCCGGGCACCTGTGGGTTCGTGGCTTTCAGTCAGCTGGTTGCGAGCGTTGTAGACCGCAGTTCGCCAGCCCTGCTGAGGGTTTCGTATCGCCACGACGCGGCCCAGATCGTCAAACAGCCGTTGAGCCTGCAAATCACCTTGACTCAGCAGTGCCAACTCTCGCTCAGCGACCGAGCCTTCCCTTGCGCGCTCGACATGAAGTCGATTGGGGGCGCTTCGCTCTGACATCTGGGCTGCTCCTTGCCCCTCCGCCAACGGCTGCCTCTCAGCGGCGTTTCGCATGTCCGCCCGCTCCTGTCCGGCCGCGGGCAACTGCCCCTCCGCCCCGGACGGATCAAATCTCTGCGTGGGCTCAAGCTCCTGAGTCAGGACGCTGATGCCCCGCTCAGTCTTGTAGGCAAATTCGAGCTGCCGCTGGAGTGCCACGCCCTGTGGAATCATCTGCCCCAGCTCATTCACCGGGCTCCAGCCGCGCTCGCCGATGCGCAAGACCTGACCCTTGTCGTTGTACTCAAATTCGGTGCTGCGGGTTTTGCCTGCAATCACGCTGGGCTGGGTGATGCGCGTGGGCTGTTGGCCCAGGGCGATGCTGCCGTCGGCGTAGCGCAGGTCGGTGTACTCATAGCGCTGCAGCCATTGCGGCGCGCCCACCGGCTTACCCTGGCTGTAGACCTGGCGGCTGCGTTGGGCCAGACGCCCCCAGCGGTCATGGCTGATCAGCTCAGCGCTCAGCGGCTGGCCCTGGGCGTCGAGCGCGATGCTGCGCAGCAGCTGGCCCGCGGTGCCGTAGGCGTAGCGCCGGTTCACCGGCCCGCAGGTGCTGCAACCCGCGCCGGTGAACTCAATCAGCCGCAGCTGCCCGCCGATGACGGCGGTGGTCAGCGTGCTGGTCTGGCCCAGGCTGTTGGTGAGCTGCACGCGGCCCTGGCTCTGCGGGCGGGGCTGCACTTCGCCGGTCTTGTCTGGCGCGCCTTCGTTGGCCGTAGCCGTCTGCAGGTAGTTCAGCGTGATCTGCTCGACGCCGGTGCCGGGCAGCACTTGTCCGTCCGCGCCCTTTTGCAGCGGGCGGCCCTTGGTGGACAGGATGGCCCGGCCGCTGGTCTCGTAGGCGTAGGTGGACAGGCGCTGCGGCGCGCCCTTGTGCTCGCCCGGCGCCTGCACGCTGATGCCCGTGAGCGCAAAGACGTTGCCGGCCTGGTGGGCCGCCTCGTAGTGGTACAGCCGTGTCAGGTGGGGCTTGTCCACGCCGGGCGCGGTGTGCATCACGTGGGTCAGGCGGCCCAGCTCGTCATGCCGGTAGCGGATCTGGCCCAGCGGGGTGCTCAGGCTTTGCAGCAGCGCGCGCTTGCCGGCCTGGGGCTTGCCATAAGCCAGCACAAGCTTGCGGCCCTGCGGGTCGGTGATGCTGCTGAGGTCGCCCAGCGGGTTGTAGGCCAGCTGCACGCGCTCGCCAGTGGCAGCCGTGATGCTGTGCAGCGGGTAGCCCTTGCTGGGCATGGGGCCCACGCTGCGGAAGCTCAGCGTGCGCCCGTCGCCCCAGCGCCAGTGGAAGACGCGTTCGGCGCCCTCGCCTTCGATGCGCACCTGGCCGTCCTGCGGCTGCGGGCTGGTGCACAGCCGCGCGTTGGCGCCCACGCCACGCTGCAGGGTGATGCGCCGGCCGTCGGCCTGCACGATCTGCACCTGGTGGCCCAGGTCGTACAGCACGGTCTCGTAGCTGGTGGCCCATTGCGCGCCGGCCAGCCCGGCGTAGCTGCTCAGGCTGTTGTAGTGGCGCTTGAGCTCCAGGCCCAGCACGCCGGGCAGGGGTGCGAGGTCGGTCTCTTCCTGGTACTTGTTGCCGCTGAGCAGGTTGATGGGGTTGCCGCCGCCCACCGACACCCCGCCCGTGCCGCCGCCGCCCACGCTGGCCGGGCCGGCGCCGCCACAGCTGGGGCTGCCGCCGCCGGGCGGCGCGGGGCAGGTTGGCCCACCGCCGCCCCCACCACCGCCGGGTGGGCAGGTGCCCAGCAGCTCGCACAGCGGCTTGCTGCCACCTCCGGGCGCGCAGGTGGCGATCGTCGGGTCGCAGCTGGCGGCCGGGCTGCTGAGCAGGGCCGCGCGGGCGGGGCTGCTGGGGGCCAGCAGCGAGGCCAGGCACAGGGCCAGGCACAGCCCGCCGTGGCGCCACAGCAAGAGGAAGTTAGCGGTCATCAGAGAGTTCCGTCGTTGATCACGGGCAGCGTGGCGCGTGGCGCACTCAGCCGCCGCAGCTGGGCGGCGGCAGTTCGCACTTGCCGGCGCCCACGCCGTCGGTGCAGATGGAGCAGCTGGGGTCCCACCAGGGGCAGGTGGGCAGGTCCGGCGGCGTGGGCCCGGGCCCGGGGTCGGTGGGCGTGCCGTCGTTGCCCGGCCCTGGGCTGCTCACCATCGCCGTGTTGCGGATGGCGTCCGACTGCATGCGCACCACCACGTGCGACACCACTGGGATGCGCCCCGCCTCGATCAACCCCAGCTTGAACGCGTCCCCCACCCCGGCGCCCAGCTTGCTCAGCGCCCAGGTGTAGAACCGCCCCACCAGCGGCATCTGCTTGTCTTTCGGGATGCCGTAGGTGATGCGCAGCTTCAGCAGGTTGGCGTCCTGCAGCGTCTGCCCGCTGGCGTTGCTCTTGGGGTCGCTCTTGCAGCCGGGCACGTCGCGCGGGCAGTGCAGCTCGTCCAGGCCCACGTTGGGGATCACCAGGTCTCCGGCCTTCAGCGCTTCTTTGAGCGCAGGGCTGGCGTAGTCGTCAAAGCTTTCCTTGGTGGGCGACAGCACTTCCACGCGCATGCCCACTGCCGTGTCGGCCGTGGCCCTCGCGTAGCTCGCCGCCAGCTCCGCCACGGTGCGACCGCCGCCGTAGTAGCCCACCATGCCCTTGCTGAACGCCGCCTTGATGCTGCTCACGCTGGCGTTGTTCACCGCCCCCGCCCGCGCCGCCTCGAAGGTCGCGTAGTTCACGCTGCTCTTGGCCTGGTAGCCCAGCGCCGCCTGCCAGATGCCGAGCACCAGGAACAGCAGCGTCGGCATCACGATGACGCTCTCCACCAGGCCCGCGCCCCGCTGGCGGTGCGCGGCGCGGCGCGGCAGGCCATAGGCGGGACGGCTGCGCATGTCAGTCAACCTGCACGGTGAAGCCTGCCGGGATGGCCAGCACGCCCGCGCGCAGCGGCTTGTCACGCTCCAGTGCCAGCGTGACGACGCGCACCTCCTGCACCGCGCCGGTCACGGACTCCAGCGCCCAGGGCAGGTTCAGGTACTTGCGTGCCGGGAAGCGCTCCCACAGGCAGGCGCCGTCCAGGGACGGATCGGCCGGTGTGCTGGCGACGCGGCAGCTTTCACCCATCACGGTCTTGGCGGGCCAGGCGGCCACCTGGCTGGACGTTGCGAGGTCGGTGGGCGTGAAGCTGATGTGCTCGCGACGCGCCAAGGCCTTCTTGGTGTCATGGCGCAGTTCATAGCGAACCTTGTCCATCCACAGGTACATCAACCGCTCCCTGACCTCGTCCTTTTCTGTTGCCGAGCAGTTCGGCGCCACCGACGGGACGGCGGATGTGCTGGCTTTCAGATCCGCTTGCCAACGCTCGTAATCGGTGAGCCTCAGGCCGTAGTAACTGACCGTTTCGGCCGACTTGTGGTTGTCGTAGTAACGCTCCCAGACCTGGGCGTCCAGGCCTGCCATCAAGGCTTCGTCAACCGGCGGCGACGGCGGCAGGTCGTGAAAGCTCTTGCGGAACGCGTTGCACTGATCGATGAGCGCCTGGACGTTGGACCGGGCCAGGCCCGGCCCACCGCCCTTGGCCAAGGTGGTGATCTGCACCTTCTGGTACGCCGTGCCGGCATAGGGGTCGGCAGCAACCGGCGGCGTCGTGGGGGCGCCAACCGCCTCGCCGCCGCCGCCACCGCCGCAATGGGCCAGGGCGAGCGTCAGGGGCAGCAGCAGCAATCGGGAGGAGAACAAGGTCATGGCGTCAACCGTCAGGGAAAAAATCAATGGGTGTCGATGTGGGAGCCGGGCCGCAGCGCCAGCCGCTGGGCCTCGCCGGCAGCGAGCTCCAGCGTGGCACGCGCGCCGGGGCAGGCGCTGACGCGCCAGGGCGCCAGCGCCGGCACGACCTTGATGACGCGGTCGTCGCGGTCCACGTAGACCACGTCGATGGCGTAGCGCATGAAGCAGGTGTGCACGCTGGCGCAGGGCTTGAGCACCAGCACCTCGCCCGGCTGAAGCCGCGGCAGGGCCAGCAGGCCCAGCAATCGGGCGCGGAAGCTGTCGGCGTGCAGCACGCGCAGCGCCGGCATGGCGCGGGAGGTGTGCATCTGCATGTCAGAGCCCCATGTGCAGGAACTTCATCGCGATCGGGAAGCCCAGCACGACGAAGGTGCAGGGGAAGATGAACGCGATCAACGGGAACAGCAGCTTCACCGGCGCTTCCATGGCGAGCTTTTCGGCGCGGGCAAAGCGCTCGGTGCGGCGCTGCTCGGCCTGCGCGCGCAGGATGGGGCCGAGATTCATGCCCATGCGCTCGGCCTGGATCAGCGCCGACACGAAGTTGGTGATGGACGGCTCGTTCATGCGGTCGGACAGCGTGCGCAGCGCGTCCAGCCGCGGCCGGCCCGCGCGCACATCGCGCAGCACGCGCGAGAACTCGTCGCGCAGCGGCCCGGCCGGCCCCTTGGCCACCGCCTGCGCGAAGGCGCCCGTCAGGTTCAGGCCAGCCTCCACGCAGAGCGTGATGATGTCCAGCATGAAGGGCAGCGTCTTGAGCGTCTCGCGGCGGCGCAGCTGCACGAGGTCGCGCAGCCAGATGGCCGGGAACAGGAAGCCGAAGGCCGCGCCCACCCAGGGCCAGGGGCCGGCCGGGCGGCCGAAGCTGGCCAGCAGCCACCAGGTCAGCAAGCCGCTGATGGCCGCGCCCAACAACTGCGCGGCAATGAACTGCTCGGGCGCCAGCGCGTAGTCCAGCCCCGCCAGCCGCAGCCGGCCCTGCACGCGCAGGCGCTGCGCCGGGCGCAGCCGCGGGCCCAGGTAGTGCGCAATCCAGCGGATGGGCCACCACAGCAGCCGGAAGGCCGTGGGCGGCGAGTCGCGGTAGCTGCGATCCTCGGCGGGCACATCGTCGATGGCCTTCATCAGGCTGTGCGCGATCAGCGCCATCGCCACGCCCAGGCCCAGCGCACAGGCCAGCGGCAGCCACTGCATCCAGGTGAACTCGGCGCCGCTCATACGTCGATGTCCACGATCTTGCGGATCACGAGCACGCCGAAGAACTCGAACAGGCCGATGACCACCAGCGTGGCCCAGCCCATGCGCGTCGTGAACATCAGGTGCATGGCCGCCGGCTCCATCTTGTTGAGCACGACGATCAGGAACAGCGGCAGCGCCCCCACCACCCAGGCCTGCAGCTTGCCCTGCGAGGTGAGCGCGCGGATCTTGCCCTCCATGGCCAGCTTCTGGCGCAGCGTCTGCGCGGCGCGCTCCAGCGTCTCGGCGAGCTGGCCGCCCGTCTCGCTGGCAATGCGCATGGCCGAGATCGTCAGTGTCATGGACTGCAGCGGCACGCGCCGGTTCAGGCCTTCCAGCGCGTCATCCATGGACACACCCAGGCGCTGCTCGCGCAGCACGAGGTCGAACTCCTGCGAGATCGGCGGCCGCGCCTCCAGCACCAGCTGCTGGATGGCCTGCGACAGGCTCACGCCGGCCTTCAGGCCACCGGCCAGCATCTGCAGCGCATCGGGCAGCTGCTGCTCCAACTGCTCGCTGCGGCGCCGCCGCAGCCAGCGCAGCATGAAGCGCGGCCCCACCGCCAGCACCAGCGACACCACCAGCGCCGGCAACGCATTGCCCGTCACCGCCCAGGCCAGCACCCCGCCCAGCACGATGAGCGCCAGGTTGAGCACGAACAGACGCCCCGGGTCGACAAACAGGAAGAGCTCACGCAGCCCGATGTGGGCACGCTCGGTGAACAGCCGCCGGTAGCGCGCCAGCCCGCTGGTGGCGATGCTGAACACCGACCACACGAGCATCATCATCGCCACGGCAACCGCGCCTGCCACCAGCGTTGCGACGGTGCTGGGCGTCATGTCTGCACCCCTGCCCCGCCGAGCGGGGATGAGCCCCTTCGGGCGGCCGTGCGGGGGCTCATGCCGCCCTCCTGTTGAACAACGACAGGTCGAACTGCACGCCCTGCTCGCGCAGCTCGTCGTAGAAGGTGGGCACGGCATCGCAGCCGACGAACTCGCCCACCACGCGGCCGTCAGCGCCGAAGCCCCGGGCCTCGTAGCGGAACAGCTCCTGCAGCTGGATCTTGCCGTTCTCCATGCCGGCCACCTCGGTGATGCTGGTGACCTTGCGCGAGCCGCAGGCAAAGCGCGACTGCTGCACGATGATGTCCACGGCCGAGTTGATCTGGTCGCGGATGGCGCCGATGGGCAGATCCATGCCGGCCATCAGCACCAGCGTCTCCAGCCTCGCCAGCGCATCTCGCGGCGTGTTGGCGTGCAGCGTCGTCAGCGAGCCCTCGTGGCCCGTGTTCATGGCTTGCAACATGTCCAGCGCCTCGCCGCCACGGCACTCGCCGACGACGATGCGGTCAGGCCGCATGCGCAGCGAGTTCTTCACCAGCTCGCGGATGGTGATGGCGCCCCGCCCTTCCACGTTGGACGGCCGCGACTCCAGCGACACCAGGTGCGAGTGGTTGAGCCGCAGCTCGGCCGCGTCTTCGATGGTGATGATGCGTTCGCCGTCCGGGATGAAGTTGGACAGCACGTTCAGCAGCGTCGTCTTGCCCGAGCCCGTGCCGCCCGAGACGATCATGTTCTTGCGCTGCTTCACGCACAGCTCCAGGAACTCCACCATGGGCCGCGACACCGAGCCGTAGGCCGCCAGATCCTCCGCCGTGAGGCGCTTCTTGGAGAACTTGCGGATGGTGATCGTCGGGCCCTTGAGCGCCAACGGCGGGATGATGGCGTTGACGCGCGAGCCGTCCTTGAGCCGCGCATCCACCAGCGGCGACGACTCGTCGATGCGCCGCCCCAGCGGCGCGACGATGCGCTCGATGACGCCCATCACCGCGCGGTCGCTGGTGAAGGCCAGCGGGTAGCGCTGCAGCCGGCCGCCGCGCTCCACGAAGATCTCGTCGGCGCGGTTCACCATCACTTCGGTGACGCTGGCGTCCTCCAGCAGGTCTTCCAGCGGGCCCAGGCCCACGGCCTCGTCCAGCACCTCCTTGCGCAGCGCCTCGCGGTCCAGGCCCGCGGGCAGCTCGCCGCCCAGGCGCTCCAGGATCTCGCGCACCAGGTTCTCGGTTTCGGCGCGCAGCTCGGCGTCGCTCATGCGCGTGAGGTCGCGGCGGCGCAGGTCGATGGTCTCCAGCAGCTGATCGTGCACATGCTTGCGCCACGGGTGGCGGGCCTGCACGGCCAGCACCTCGGGCGGCAGCGCCTCGGCGGCTGCACCCGCGTCGGCGGCCCGGGCCGCTGCCGGCTGGGCCGTGTGCAGCGGGATGACGCCGGGCGCCGCCGGCGCCGGTGTGGGCACGGACGTGGGCGCCGGCACCGCCGGGCGCGGCGACGCGCGGCCCTCGGCCTCACGCACGCGCAGCGTGGTGGTGCCGATGCGAATCTGGTCGGCAAAGCTCAGCGGGCCGTAGCGCACGATGCGCTGCGCATTGACCCAGGTGCCGGTGAACTGGCCCAGGTCTTCCAGCACCCAGCCGTCGCGCGTCTCACTCAGGCGGGCATGCTCGCGGCCCACGCGCCAGCCGCGCAGCGCGATGTCGCAGGCCTTGTCGCGGCCGATGCGGATCTCGCGCTGGTTGAACTCGAGCTCGCGCGTCTCGCCGCCCGCGCTGTCGGTGATCTGGATGATGAGTTGGCTCATGGCACCGATCTCCGGCTCAAGGCATGTTCAGGGGAACGAGCCACTGCGCCAGCACCCAGCCGCGCTTGCCCGTGGGGCCGGCGCCGATCTGCACCGGCAGCCAGGCGCCCTGCGGCGGCAGGCTGAGGCGGCGCACCAGGTCGCCCCGCTGTGCGCGCCACACGACGCCCGCATTCACGTCCGGCGACTGGCGCAGCGCCAGCGCCTCGGACTGCACACGCAGCGGCGCACCGAGCAGCGCGTCGTCCACCTTGCCCAGCAGCACCGGCTGCAGGCCCGGCACCGGCTTGACCACGGCCGGCCGCACGTCGGGCTGGCCAACGTCCTGCGGCCGCCACGCGACGATGTGCTCGGACAGCACCCAGCCGTTCAGCGCACCCACGTGCACATTCGTCCAGCGGCCCTGGCCGGGCGGCTGCGACGGCGCCGAGCCCAGCACCACGGTGGCGCCGCGCGCCAGCGTCAGCAAGGCCTCGGCCGTGGCCTCGGGGCGGCTGCGCAGCACGGTCTGCGCGCCCTGCACGCGCAGCAGCGCGCCCTCGGGCGCCCGGCCGATGCCGGCCACCAGCGGCGCCTCGGCGCTCACCGGCGGCGGCGCGTTGTCAGCCAGCGGCTGGCCCTCGCGCGGCGGCACCTGGTCGGCGCGCTCGTAGCTGACGCCGGGCTGCAGCGGCTCGCTCAGGTAGGGCGCCGGGCCCATGCGGGCCTCCAGGCGCTCGGTGGTGCGCTGCAGGCGGTCGCGGTTGGACGGGGACTCGGCCGACACGATGCGCGGCGTGACGAACACCACCAGCTCGGTCTCCTTGTTCTGGAAGCGCTTGGAGCGGAACAGCGCGCCCAGCACCGGGATGTCGCCCAGCAGCGGCAGCTTGTCCATATCCGACGACACCTCACGCTGCAGCAGGCCGGCCAGCACCAGCGTCTCGCCGTCGCGCAGGTTGAACTCGGTGTTGGCCTTGCGGGTCAGCAGTGCGGGGCCGGCCAGCGTCGTCACCGAGCGGTCGATGCTGCTGACCTCGGACTCGATGGACGCGCGGATCACGCCGCTGGCGTCCACGCGCGGCGTGATGTCCACCTTGATGCCGTACTGCTTGAACTGCACATAGGTGCCGTCCCGCGTGGACACGGCATAGGGGATCTCGCCGCCGGCCAGGAAGCTGGCCTTGGCGCCGTTGCGGGCCGACAGCTGCGGCTCGGCCAGCAGCGCCGCCTTGCCCTCCTGTGCCAGCAGGTTGAGCTGCGCGTTGAGGCCCAGGTTCAGCAGGCTCAGCACGTTCAGCCCCGAGGGGATGGGCACCGGCTGGCCGGGGATGGGGCTGGTGATGGGCACGCCGTTCGAGGTGCCGGTCTGGATGTTGATCTGGTAGGGGCCGTCATGCCCGCGGCCTGCCGGGCCCCAGATGGCGCCGACTGCCGCGCCGCCGGTGCCGTTCCACTTCAGGCCCGTCTCCTTGAGCAGGCTGGTAGGGAACTCCACCACCTTGACGTCCATCGCGATCATCTTTTCCCAGCCGACGCGGTTGGTGAAGTTGACGATTTGCGGATAGCGCTTGGCCAGCATCTCGATCTTGTTCAGATCGAAGTCCGACAGCTGCTCGCCCTCCACGACGATGTTGGCGCCGATGATGGACGTCTTGGCGTTGGGGATGGTGGCCAGGAAGGCCGCGATCTCGCGCGCATGGCGCGAAGTGTCGCCGGCCACGATGTTGATCTTCACTCGCTGGTAGCGGCCGTCGGCATTCCAGATGAACAGCGACGAGGTGCCCTCGCCGTTGGCGAACAGGATGACCTCCTTCTCGTCCAGCGCGGCGGCCGACAGCAGCTTGCCATTGCCCACTGCGATGCGCGCCACGCCCGGCGCCGGGAACACGCGCGACTCGCCGACGAACATGTCGATCTCGGCGATCTGGCCGTCGTTGCCGCTGGCCTGGATGGGCGTGTACGGGCTGTTGGCCGTGCTGCGGCTGCGCTTGGCCGTGGGCTTGAGCGCGGGCGCGAAGCCGCCGCCCGTGGCGGCGTCGGCGGCCGGGGCCGTGCCATCGGCAGCAGCGGGCTGGGCGGCGTCCTGGGCCAACGCCAGCGGCGCGGGCAGCACCAACGCCACGCTGAGCAGCGCGGCCAGGGAGCGGGTCGAAGTCGATGAAGAGGTCACGCGGGAATCCAGGGAGAAATCGGCGGGCATCACCAGGGCGCTCGGGGCGCTCAAGGGCGGGCGGGCGAGAGGACGGGGGCAGCGGGCGCGGCCGCAGCGGCGGGCGCACGGCCCAGCGGCGGAATGGCCTTGAGCGCGCCGCCGCCGTAGATGACGGGCACGCGCTCGTCGGACACGGCCGCGCCGCCCAGGCCCAGCAGCGTCATCGCGTCGGTGCGCGTGGCGGCCACCTCGGCCTTGTCGCCCGGCGCACGCAGCATGGCGGTGAGCTTGCCCACCTCGCGCGCCGCGATGACGCGGCGGCCGTCCTCGGGCGAGGTCTCCAGCGTGACGGTGGAGAAGCTGCGTTTGCTGCTGTCCTTGCCGTCCCAGCCGGCCACGGGGATGGCCTGCGCGCCGGTGGCCAGCACGGTCACGTTCTGCAGCAGCGGGAACAGGTAGCTCTTCTGCTCGTGCTTGACGGTGACCATCAGGTCGATGCGGTCGCCGGGCTGCAGCAGGCCGGAGATGGAGTTCACCTCGTCCACCGTGACCGTGATGCCGCGCTGGCCCGTGGGCAGCCGCGCCGAGAACGACGGCGAGCGCCCGCCCTCCAGCAGCGACCACAGCAGCATCTCGCCGCGCGCCACCGGGTAGGCCAGCGGCTGGCCTTCCACGCGCTCGAACTGCTCGGGCGAGATGGCGTTGGAGTGCGTCCACTCCTGCGGCACCTCGCGCACGGCCACGTGTGCGGCCTGCAGCACGGTGCCCTTGGCGAGGTCTTCCTTGGGCACCACCACCTTCACCGTGCGCTTGGCGCGGCTGCGGGCCTCGATGTCCTCCACGTGCTGCTCGATGTAGCGCTTCACGCCATAGGCCGACACCCCGCCCAGCACCAGGGCCACGCCCAGCAGCAGCCAGCTTCGATTGATCGCAAATCTCATGTCTTGTTGGTCCAGCCCTCAGACGGGCAGTGATACGGCACTCAGGAACTTGGCAAACGCGGTGCGGATGGCGTCCAGCATCAGCTCGACGACGGTGTCGCTGCCCGGGTTGCCATCCCAGGGCAGGAAGAACATGGCCGCCACCGCGAGGCCCACGACGAGGTACTCCACCATCGCCTGGCCGCGCACGCGCCGCTGCACGCCGCGCCTCATGGCCGGGCCTCGCGCACGCGGTTGATCACCACCAGGCGGTGCTCGCCCGCGTCGATGACGCTGAGCGTGGCCTCCTCCTGCGCGCTCTCGGCCCACAGCGTCAGTGCGCTGCCGCGGGCCAGCGGCGCACGCTCCTCGCGCGCCAGGTTCAGGCCGCGCTGGCGCAGGCCGCGCACCAGCTCATCGCGGTTGGTCTGCAGGTCCACGGCGTTCATCGCGGTCAGCATCACGGCGCGGCGGCCGTCGTCGCTGGACTCCATGGTGTTCATCACCGTGGAGTCGGCGGGCAGCAGGCGCTGGGTGTCGCGCAGCACGCGGCTGAGCTCGCCAGGGCCGGTCATCAGCGTGCTCATCAGCGTGGCCTGCACGCGGCCCGGCGCCAGCTCGCGCAGCTGCACGGTGTTGAAGTAGTCGCCCTGGCGAGCCGCAATGACGCGGGCGTCGCGCAGCGGGTTCTCGACATGCTGCTTGCCGAACTGTGCGCGGTAGAAGGCCAGCGCGTCGTCCACGCTGCCACTGAACTCGGCGCGCAGGATGCGGGCGCGGCGGCCGTTGAGCACGCTGTCGGCGGCCACGCTCTGGGCGCGCACGCCCTCGGGCAGCGGCAGCTCGGGCCAGGGCGATGCGCCGCAGGCACCGGCCAGCAGCAGCAGGGCAGCCGTCGCGGCATGCAGGCGCATCAGCAGCCCTCCTTGAGCCGGTCGCAGGGCACGATGTCCCA
This sequence comes from Roseateles hydrophilus, assembly GCF_026712245.1. GTDB lineage: Bacteria > Pseudomonadota > Gammaproteobacteria > Burkholderiales > Burkholderiaceae_C > Pelomonas > Pelomonas hydrophilus. The sequence goes on along the minus strand of NZ_JAPPUY010000005.1, from coordinate 255,700 downwards.
GTCGTGGTCGCCGACCTTCAGCGCGGGGTCGTTGACGGTGGGGGGGATCAGCCCGATCAGGTCCACCACCGCCTTGGCCTGGCCGATGGGGTAGACGCCCAGGCCGCCGTCCTCGATGCGGTTGCGCACCTGCGCGTTGTTGCGCGCCGTCCAGGCATCGGCCAGCAGCACGGTGCGGCGCGTCGTGGGCATGGTGGGCACCAGCGACGTGTCGGCCATGTTCACGGTCACGGTGCCGCTGTACCAGTTGTCGTGGCTCAGCCCCAACCAGCCGCGGAACGGCGCCGTCGCGGCGATCGCGTTCTTGCCGCTGACGGTGGTGGCCACGGTCACGTCGTCCTCGAACTTGGCGATCAGCGGCTTGCCGGTGTGGTCGGTCCAGATGGGGTTGCGGTCGGCCGCGAAGTCGCCCGCGGCGTCGCCGGTCTTGATGGGGGCGCCGGAGGTGCTGAAGAAGCGCCGGCGCACCTCCAGGCTCAGCTCGGCGTCGGTCTTCCAGCTGCTGGACGAATTGCGGGCCACGCCCTCGAAGGCCACGTAGCGGCTGGCGGCCTCGGTGGCCTGGAACAGGTCCAGGTACTTGCCCAGCAGCGGCACGGCGATGAACAGCGGCAGCAGCGCCAGCGCCGCCACGACGAACTCCACGGTGGACTGGCCGCGCTGCGCGCGGCGCGCGGGCTGGGACATGCGCATCGCGGCGCCTCCTCGACGACGGATGGGCCGCGCTTGCGCACGGCAGGCTGCGGCGAGGTGCTGGCAGTGGGGACGCTTGACGACGCTCATGGCAACGCCAGCCCTCCCTGCTGGGCCGCAGCCCAGGCCCGGTCGGCCGCCGTGGGCGCCACCAGGCGCACACGCCAGTACGGGTTGTAGAGGCTCGCGATCTCGGTGCGGCCATCGGCGCGCGGCGAGATGCGATCGAAGAACACCTGCGCCCGGGCCAGCGCCGCGAGCTTGGCGCCGGCCGGCTTGTCGTCGAACAGCGCCAGCTGGCCCGAAGGCTTGGCCTGGGCGGCGCCGCCGGAGGTGCGCAGCTGGGCGTGGTCCTTGGTGACGAAGAGGGTGATGCCGGTGCTCAGCTCGGCGTCGGGCGCCACGTTGCGCAGCTCGCGCACGGCGGGCAGGCCACTGAAGCAGTAGTAGCCGGGCTGCTCCATCTCGCCCTCGGCCTTGTTGGCGGTGCGGCGGTTCTCGCCATAGGCGTTGCCGTGGTAGCCATTGGCGCTGCTGCCGCTGCCGCTGCCGCTGCAGTTGTTCTTGGGAATGTTGACCGCCGCCCAGCCCAGCGGCTTCTGGATGTCGCCGCACCAGCTCAGCCCCAGCTTGCCGCAGCCAAAGCGTTCGCCGTGCAGCTCCAGCGTGTCCATGCCGCGCCACTCGTCGTAGCCGACCAGCTCGGTGCCGGCGCGCTTCTTCATCTCGCCGTTCTTCTTGAACAGCGGGATGTCCGGGGCGCTCACCGTCCAGTTCCGCTCGCGGCTGAAGTCGTCGCGCGAGCGCATGGTCACGTCGGCAAAGCGGCCGCGGTCGTTGTTGGCGTAGGACTTGGTGAAGTTGTCGAAGCCGTGCGAGGCCAGCACCACCTGGGTCTTGAGCTGCGGGTCCATGGCCTGCGCCACGTCGTCGGCGATCTGCTTCTGCCGCACGCCCGCGATCAGGTTGGCATGCACGGCGCCCTGCGAGGCCGCCATGGCGCCGACGACGGCGTCGTGCACCGCGATGATGGGGCCGATGCCGTACTGCAGCACGTAGTCGGCGTAGTAGTTCGCGCTCTGGCCGGTGTAGTACTCCAGCACCACCTTGGTGGCCGCGAAGATGGCCAGGATCTTGTAGCCCTCCAGGCTGGGCGACATCATGAAGAAGATGTCCGTGCCCGAGGCCGGCACCTCGTCCACCGCATTGGCGAAGTAGCGCACCCAGGAGCCCACGCTGACCATCTGCGCGATGGCGATCTGGTTGGCCACCATCGCGCGGTTCAGGTAGGCGTCGTAGTTCAGTGCCCGCGCCTCCACGACACCGGCGCTGTAGGCAGCTGCGTCGGCGGCGTTGGTCACACGCATCTTCTCGGTGACGGCCTGGCCGCTGTTGACCATGTAGTACAGCAGGCCGGCCGACATCAGGATCAGCGCCACACCCGCCATCAAGACCTGGCCCCGCTGGGCCTGCAGGCGCAGCCGCGGCTGGGCGGCCGCCCCCGCTTGCGACAGCCACGCCAGCACCAGGCCCGCCACGGCCAGCGACAGCGCCAGCGCGTCGCCGACGCGGGCGAACGGCGTCAGCCCGCGGCGCGCCTGCAGCGTGACCGGCAGGCTGGCGGTGGCGTCACGCGCCAGCCGCGCGACGGTGTGGCCGGCAGCGTCCAGCGCGAAGGCGCCGCCGATGTCGGTGGCATGCAGCAGCGGCTTCTGGAACTCCAGTGCCCGCGCCGCGGCCTGCTGGTCGAACTGGCGCTGCAGCAGCGCGCCCGGATGGGCGGCCGCCGAGGACAGATTGACCAGCACCTCGCTGGTGGCCGCCTCCTGCCGCCACAGGCCCGGGAAGGCCAGCTCGAAACAGACGCTGAGGCTGGCCCGGTGGCCACCCAGCCACAGCGGTTCGGCATCGGCCGGGCCACGCGCCGTGTCCTGCCGCGGCTGCCCGCCGGCCAGCCAGTCGCGCAACGCGCCCTGCGCGGGCAGGAACTCGCCAAACGGAAACAGCTGGCGCTTCAGGTAACGCTGCGGGCCGGAGCTGCCCAGCGACAGCACGGCGTTTTGCAGCCGGCCATCGCCCTGCGCCACGTACAGGCCCAGCAGCAGGTCGCTGTCGCGGCGGTCCAGCGCATGGGCGAGCTGGCGCAGGTAGTCGTCCGGCAGCGCCGACGCGGTCTTGCGCAGGGCCAGCTGCGGGCTCACCAGCAGCTGCGAGCGCGCCGCCTCCGCGGCCGACATCAACGCGGCCATGCGCTGCTGCGTGCCAGCTTCGTCAGCGGCCTCAGGCGCTGCGCCTGGCTGCAGCAGCACAGCGGCCAGCTCGCCGCTGGCCTGCGTCCACGTCAGCCGGCCCAGGCCGTTCACCACGGCCAGCAGCGCCAGGCCGGCCAGCAGCGCACGGCGCCGCTCGGCCGGCTGGCCCACGGCCCGCCACAGCAGCGCGGCGGTCCACCACATCAGCAGGCCGGCCAGCAGCGTGCCGCCCAGCGGCAGCGCCGCCGCCCAGGGGCCGTACGGCGCCTGCAGCTGCCCCAGGCGCAGCCAGGGCATGGCCAGCGGGCCTTGCGCCAGCAGCGCCTCGTGCAGGCACCACAGCGCCGGCCAGGCCAGCAGCGCATGCACGGCCGGGCTGGCCGGCAGCCGCACCGCCAGCGCCGCGCATGCCGCCAGCAGCAGCGCATGCACGGCCACCAGGCCGGCCCCCGCCAGCAGCAGCGTGCCCGGCGCGGCACCGGGCAAGTCGCTCAGGAAGCCGGCATAGCCGGCCAGCGCCATCGCCGCGCCGAAGGCCGCCGCACGCAAAGCCGCCGCGCCCGCACCCACGCCGGGCGCGAACAGCAGCGCCAGTTGCAGCGCGAGCAGCAACTGGGCAGGCAGCCAGCCCCACGGCCAGCCCTGGCACAGCCCCAAAAGGCTGCCGAGCACGGCGGAGCTCGCCAAGGCGGCGTGCGGACGCAACACGATGAAAATTCCCTGGGGGCGAGAAGCTGGCCATCCCGGCCCGCCTCCCGAAACACTCGGTGCAACAGGCCGCGCAGCCAAGCCGCGCGGCGTGCGCCTTACTTGGCAGCGTTGCCGGTGTAGGTGTCGAGGTTGCGCTTGACGTTGGCCTCGGTGGCCGCAGCTGCAGCGGCGGTCTGCGCGTTGTCCTTGGAATCGGTGCCGTCATTGCCGGCCAGTTCCTGGGCGATGGCGGCCGTCTGGCTGCGCACGGTGTTGCCGAACATCTGGTAGACGGCGATGGCGGCGATGGCGATCAGCGCCACGATGATGATGTATTCGGTCATGCCCTGACCGCGTTGCTGGCGCTTGCTGTGGAACGACATGGGTAACTCCAAGGTGTGAATGAGGCGTGGCTCCCCACCGAAGCTGGAGCCGGTTGCGCCACGATGCCGCTCAACTGAACAGTTACGCTTTCTCATGGCCCGGCGCAGTCTAGGGACGCTGTCGTGACCCAATTCACGCTCTCAACAACTGGTTACCTGGATTACATGGATGTGTGGCGCCGCGTCAAAAGAGTTACCAGCGGCATCCCAGAGGTTTGGGGGGAGGTGCGGCTGGCCCGTCGTGTAGGAGAACTGCTGCACTGCAGCAGCAAGCCCTGGCCCCGCAGATCCCGCCAGGCTGCCACCCAACGAAAAAGGCCTGCCACGCAGTGCATGGCAGGCCTTTGCAGGGTGACGCAGCAGCGCCGTCAGGCGCGCTGCTGGCGCGCGCGGGGGCTCAGTCGGCGTACTGGCCGGCGGCCTTGATGATGGGGCCCAGCTTGTTGATCTCGGCCTCGACGAACTTCTTGTGTTCGGCCGTGCCGACGCGCGCGTCGCTGATGATGACCGCGCCGAGCGCCTGCTGGCGCTTCTGGAAGTCAGCGTCCTTCAGTGCCGCGCGCAGCGCGGTGTTGACCTTGTCCACGACCGCCTTGGGCGTGCCCTTGGGCGCGTACAGGCCGTGCCAAATGGCGAGGTTGAAGCCCTTCAGGCCCGACTCGTCCGCCGTGGGCAGCTTGGCCAGCGAGCCGCTGGTCAGGCGCTTGGCCGACATGACGGCGAAGGCCTTGACCTTGCCGGCCTCGATCTGGCCGGTGGTGTTGGTGGTCTGGTCGCACATGATGTCGACCTGGCCGCCCAGCAGGTCGTTCATGGCCGGTGCCGTGCCCTTGTACGGCACGGTGGTCATGTCGATCTGCACCGTCTGCTGGAACAGCAGGCCGCACAGGTGCGAAGCCGAACCCACGCCGGCATTGGCCAGGTTGATCTTGCCCTTGTTGGCCGTCATCCACTTGGCGAGGTCGGCATAGCTGTTGGCCGGCAGGTCGGGACGGCCGATCAGCGTCATCGGCACTTCATTGACCATGCCCAGGTACTCGAAGTCTTCCAGCGTCTTGTAGGGCAGGTTGCGGTACAGCGCCGTGGCCGTGGCGAGGCCGATGTGGTGCAGCAGCAGCGTGTGGCCGTCAGGCGAGGCCTTGGCCACCTTGTTGGCGCCCAGCGTGCCACCGACGCCGCCGACGTTCTCGATGATGACGGTGGCGCCCAGCGGCTTGCGCAGCGCCTCGGCCAGGTCGCGCGCGACCTTGTCGGTGGGGCCGCCGGCCGCGAAGGGCACGACGATGGTGACGGGCTTGTCGCCGGGGTACTGGGCAAACGCAGGCAGGGCGGCCATGAGGCCGGCGGCCAGCAGCAGGTGGGTGCGCATCGCAATGTCTCCTACGGTTGGACGGCGCTCTTCGGTGGAGCCGCCGTCGTGGGCAGGCTGCCAGGGGGCAGCGGAACAAATCCGGACCTCCGCGTGAGAAGGTCGCGTGCCGCGAGCATCAGGCTTTCCACGCTGCGCGTCTGTGTGGATTCCCACATTTGCGGCGCAGATGCGTGCGTCAGTCGTCGTCCTGCCAGCGGGCGAGCCGGCGCCTGATCTCGTCCTGCGCGCGCCGCACGTCGACGGCCGAGCCCAGCGCGAGCCGCTCCCACTCCGGCGTGCGCGCCGGGCGTCGGGCCAGATGCAACTGCAGCGCACCGGCCTCGATCGCCAGTTTGAGCACGGGCTGGCCGGCCAGCTGCCAGGCCTCAGCGCGCTCGACCAGCACGCGCTGGTCACGCAGAAAGCGCTTGAGCGTCTGCAGCGACGCCTCGGCGTTGAAGGGCGGGGTGATGTCCCAGCCGTCGGTCATGGCGGCGCGCTGGGCCGCTCAGGCGGCGAAGGCGACCGGCTCGGGCTCGCACCGGGGCAGGCTGGCCCAGCGGTCGGCGCCCAGCTCGTACAGCAGCGCGGCGGCATTGCCCGGGCCGAAGGACAGCGTCCCCTTGGCCCGCAGTCCCAGGCCCTCCAGCGTCTTGCGCGTGGGCATGTTGTTCGGCAGCACGGCGGCCACCACGGCGCCTTCCTGGCGCTGCTCGAAGGCCTGCGTGATGCCATGCAGCGCCATCTCGGACGCCAGGCCGCGGCCCCAGGCCTGGGGCGTGATGCGGTAGTACAGGTACAGCCCGGCATGGCCGGCGACGCGCCGGTTCATCAGGCCGCCGAACCCGATGAGCTGATCGGGCTGCTCGCGTTCGGCAATGGCCCAGTGGCCGAAACCGTGCGTCTGCCAATGCGACAGCCAGCTCTGCAATTGCGCCTCGGTGGCCTCACGGCCGTTGGGCGTGGCGGCGGCGCAAAAACGGCTCACGGCCGGGTCGGCATGCAGGGCGAGCAGGGTGTCGAGATCGCTGTCCTTGGGGGGACGCAGCACCAGACGGCGGGTCACCATGGCGGCCGGCACGGCGGCGGCGATGGGCTCGGCAGACTCAATCGGGAGCATCTCGTCGGAATACGGTGGAAACCCTAGGAGATTAGCCACTCGTGAATCTGACCGGAAGCCCCGGCAAGCGGGGTTGTCGCATTGCTGTCACAAAAGCACACAAATGCGGGCCCCGACCGACCGGAGACCGCCGCCCTCCCGGGCGGCGGCAAGCGGGCATCAGCCCATCAGCAGCGCGTTGACGCGACGGACGTAGGCCGCGGGGTCTTCCAGATGGCCGCCCTCGGCCAGCACGGCCTGGTCGAACAGCACCTGGGCCAGGTCGTCAAAGTGGGCACTGCCGTCCAGCTTCTTGACCAGCGCGTGCTCGGCGTTGATCTCCAGCGTCGGCAGCGACACCGGCGCCTGCTGGCCGGCCTGCTTCAGCAAACGGGCCAGATGGCCGGACACATCGCCCTCTTCCACCACGATGCAGGCCGGTGAATCGACCAGGCGGGTCGTCACGCGCACGTCCTTGGCGCGGTCCTTGAGCGTTTCCTTGAGCTTGTCCAGCAGCGGCTTGAACGCCTCGGCCGCTTCCTCAGCCTTCTTCTTCTCTTCTTCGTCCTGCAGCTTGCCCAGGTCCACGGCGCCCTTGGCGACGGACTGCAGCGGCTTGCCGTCGAACTCGTAGAGGTGGCTGAGCATCCACTCGTCCACGCGGTCCACCAGCAGCAGCACCTCGATGCCCTTCTTGCGGAAGATCTCCAGCTGCGGGCTGTGCTTGGCGGCGGCCAGGCTGTCGGCGGTGATGTAGTAGATGGCCTCCTGGCCTTCCTTCATGCGGCTCACGTAATCGGCGAGGCTGACGCCCTCGTCGGCATGCGTGGACGCGAAGCGGAACAGCTTGGCCAGGCGCTCCTGGTTCTGGTGGTCCTCGCCGATGCCTTCCTTCAGCACCTGGCCGAAGTCCTTCCAGAAGTCGGCGTACTTCTGCTTCTCGGCGGCGTCCTCGCTGTTGGCCAGGCTTTCCAGCATGCCGAGCACGCGCTTGGTCGAGCCCTCGCGGATGGCGCGCACGTCACGGCTTTCCTGCAGCAGTTCGCGCGAGACGTTCAGCGGCAGATCGGCCGAGTCGATCACGCCCTTCACGAAGCGCAGGTACACCGGCATCAGCGCCTCGGCGTCGTCCATGATGAACACGCGCTTCACGTACAGCTTCACGCCGCCGCGCTTGTCGCGGTTCCACAGGTCGAACGGCGCCTTGGCCGGGATGTAGAGCAGCTGCGTGTACTCGCTGCGGCCTTCCACGCGGTTGTGCGTGTGGGCCAGGGGCGCCTCGGTGTCGTGGCTGATCTGCTTGTAGAACTCGTCGTACTGCTCCTGTGTGATCTCGCTCTTGGAGCGGCTCCACAGCGCCGACGCCTTGTTGACCGGCTCCCACTCGTCCGTCACGACCTGCTTGGCGGCTTCCGCGTCCCAGGTCTCCTTCTTCATCAGGATGGGCAGGGAGATGTGGTCGCTGTACTTGGCGATGGTGCTCTTGACGCGCCAGGTCTTCAGGAACTCCTCCTCGCCCTCGCGCAGATGCAGGATGACGTCAGTGCCGCGGCCCGCCTTGGTGATCGTCTCCAGCTCGTACTCGCCCGTGCCCTCGCTGCTCCAGCGCACGCCCTGGTCGGCCGACAGCCCGGCGCGGCGGGTCTCGACGGTGATGCGGTCGGCGACGATGAAGCCGGAATAAAAGCCCACGCCGAACTGGCCGATGAGCTGGGCGTCCTTCTTCTGGTCGCCTTCGAGCTTGGCCATGAACTCGCGCGTGCCGCTCTTGGCGATGGTGCCCAGATGAGCCGCGGCCTCGTCGGCGCTCATGCCGATGCCGTTGTCGCTGATGGTCAGCGTCTTGGCTTCCTCATTGAAGCTGACGCGCACTTCCAGGTTGGGCGCGTCCTCGAACAGCGCCGCGTTGTCCAGCGCCTCGAAGCGCAGCTTGTCGCAGGCGTCGCTGGCGTTGCTCACCAGCTCGCGCAGGAAGATCTCCTTGTTGGAGTACAGGCTGTGGGTGACGAGGTGCAGGATCTGCTTGACTTCGGCCTGGAAGGCGTGGGTTTGCTTGGTCATGGCTGGAATGAAGAGCTGAAAAGCGAAACGCGGCCCAGATGGGGCCGCGTCACGCGGGTTCAAGAGCCAGGATTATTTCAACGGCGAGACTTCACGGCGGCCGACAGCACGTCCAGCACCGCCAGCGAGTCATCCCAACCCAGGCAGGCGTCGGTGATGCTCTGGCCGTAGGCCAGCTGGGCCGGGTCGTCCTTGCCCGGCGTGAACTTCTGGGCGCCGTCGTTCAGGTGGCTTTCCACCATGACACCGAAGATCTGCTGGCTGCCCTCGCGCATCTGCCCGGCGATGTCGCGCGCCACGTCCAGCTGGCGGCTGTGCTGCTTGCTGGAGTTGGCGTGCGAGCAGTCCACCATCAGGCGCTCGGGCAGCTTGGCCTTGGCCAGGTCGGCACAGGCCTCGGCCACGCTCTTGGCGTCGTAGTTGGGCGCCTTGCCACCGCGCAGGATGACGTGGCAGTCGGCGTTGCCACGCGTCTCGACAATGGCGACCTGGCCGTTCTTGTGAACCGACAGGAAGTGGTGGCCGCGCGCCGCCGCCTGAATGGCGTCGGTCGCAATCTTGATGTTGCCGTCGGTGCCGTTCTTGAACCCGATGGGGGCAGAGAGGCCCGAGGCCAGCTCGCGGTGCACCTGGCTCTCGGTGGTGCGCGCGCCGATGGCGCCCCAGGAGATCAGGTCGCCGATGTACTGCGGCGAGATCACGTCCAGGAACTCGGAGCCCGCCGGCATGCCCAGGCGGTTGATCTCCAGCAGCAGCTGGCGCGCGATGCGCAGGCCCTCGTCGATGCGGTAGCTCTCGTCGAGGTAGGGGTCGTTGATGAGGCCCTTCCAGCCCACCGTCGTGCGCGGCTTCTCGAAGTAGACGCGCATGACGATTTCCAGCGTGTCGGCGTACTTCTCGCGCTCCACCTTCAGCCGGCGGGCGTACTCGATGGCGGCCTGGGGGTCGTGGATGGAGCAGGGGCCGATGATGACCAGCAGCCGGTCGTCCTTGCCGGCCATGATGTTGCGGATGCGCTGGCGGGTCTGGCCGATCAGCGTCTCGACCGGCGTGCCGCTGATGGGGAAGAAGCGGATCAGGTGCTCCGGCGGCGGCAGCGGCGTCACGTCGACGATGCGCTCGTCATCGGTGGCGCTGGTCTTGTCGTCCTGGGAGTACCAGCGCTGGGCTTCGGGCTGGACGGAAGAGACTTTGGCATTCATCGGGGCACCTCTGAAATGAAAAAACCGCCGGGCTTGGCGGCCTCGGCGGTTTTGGGGAGTTTCTGTGTTCAGCGCGCGCGCTCAGGACTCTCCACCGCCGGGGCGGGGAAAAAACCAAAAGCGAAAGTAAGCAGCGCGGGACATGGGAGCGGAATCTAGCACGCTGTCGGCGATGCGGGTTCGGCGCGCAACAAAGCTGCCATCGTGTGGCACGACGGCAGCGGGCGATCAGAGCGGCTTGTATGGCGCCCAGCCCAGGTGCTCGTGCTTCAGGGCTTGGGCCTCATCCCAGCTTTGGGCATTGCACGCCCAGATCAGCCGGGCCGCTGGCGACAGCAGCTTGCGCCACTCCTCACCGTGCTCCGGAAAGAAGCTCAGCGCGTCCTGGTCTTCCCAAAGCTCGTAACGCACCTGCCCGGCCCGAGTCATCGTCAGGCCGTGCCGCCCACCGTCAACCCGTCGATGCGCAGCGTCGGCTGCCCCACCCCCACCGGCACGCTCTGGCCTTCCTTGCCGCAGACGCCGACACCGGTGTCCAGCGCCATGTCGTTGCCGATCATGCTGACGCGGGTCAGCGCGTCCGGGCCGTTGCCGATGATGGTGGCGCCCTTCACGGGGTACTGGATCTTGCCGTTCTCCACCCAGTAGGCCTCGCTGGCCGAGAACACGAACTTGCCGCTGGTGATGTCGACCTGGCCGCCGCCGAAGTTGGTCGCGTACAGGCCCTTCTTGATGGAGGCGACGATCTCCTGCGGGTCGTCCTTGCCGCCCAGCATGTAGGTGTTGGTCATGCGCGGCATGGGCACGTGGGCGTAGCTCTCGCGTCGGCCGTTGCCGGTGGGGGCGGTCTTCATCAGGCGCGCGTTCATCGCGTCCTGGATGTAGCCCTTCAGGATGCCGTCCTCGATCAGCACGTTGCGCTGGCTGGCGCAGCCTTCGTCGTCGACGTTCAGCGAGCCGCGGCGGTCGGGCAGCGTGCCGTCGTCCAGCACCGTCACGCCCTTGGCGGCGACGCGCTGGCCGATGCGGCCCGAGAAGGCACTCGACCCCTTGCGGTTGAAGTCGCCTTCCAGCCCGTGGCCCACGGCCTCGTGCAGCAGCACGCCGGGCCAGCCCGGGCCGACGACGACGGTCATCTCGCCGGCCGGCGCGGGGCGGCTTTCCAGGTTCGTCAGCGCCGCATGCACCGCATGGTCCACGTAGGTGGCGATCATGTCGTCGGTGAAATAGGCCAGCCCGAAGCGGCCGCCGCCGCCGCCCGAACCGATCTCGCGGCGGCCATTGCTCTCAGCGATGACGGTGATGGACAAGCGCACCAGCGGGCGCACGTCCGCGGCCAGGGTGCCGTCGGCGCGGGCGATCAGCACGACCTCGTGCTCGGCGGCCAGGCCGGCCATGACCTGCGCAACGCGCGGGTCCTTGGCGCGGGCCATCTTCTCGGCGCGCTCCAGCAGCGCGACCTTGGCGGCGCTGTCGAGGCTGGCGATGGGGTCAGCCACGCCGTATAGCTCGCGGCTGCCCGCCACGCGGCCCTGGGCAGGCACCTTCACGCGGCGGCTCTGGCCGGCGGCGGCGATGGTGCGCACGGTGCGGGCGGCGTCCAGCAGCGAGTCCAGCGAGATGTCGTCCGAATAGGCAAACGCCGTCTTCTCGCCGGCCACGGCGCGCACGCCCACGCCCTGGTCGATGCTGAAGCTGCCGCTCTTGACGATGCCCTCCTCCAGGCTCCATCCCTCGGCGCGCGTGGTCTGGAAATACAGGTCGGCATCGTCGACCCGGTGCTCGGTGATGAGGCGCAGCGCCTGCGACAGGGACGCTTCGGTCAGGCCGAAGGGCTCCAGCAGTTGCGAGCGGGCGGTGGCCAGGCGGGCCAGGGTGGGTTCGACGGCGATCATGCGGCGATTCTAGAAAGCTGGCTGTCAGACCTTGCAAGACATGGGCATGCCTGGTTACGCCGCCGGGGTCGACCGGCGCAGCACAGTCGCCGTTGTGGTGGGGCATTGCCACCCCACCCTCCCCAGGAGCACTCGATGAAGACCTCGCCCAAGACCCTGATTGCCCTGCTGGCCCTGGCCGGCGCCAACGCCTTCGCCCAGACGCCCGGCACCAACACGCCGCGCGTGGACCAGCGCGAAGCCCAACAGGAAGCCCGCATCGCCCAGGGCGCCGCCAACGGCAGCCTGACGGCACAGGAAACCCAGCGCCTGGAGAAGGAGCAGGCCCGCATCGACAACGCCGAGGCCAGGGCCAAGGCCGACGGCACCGTGACCGCCAAGGAGCGCCGCCGCCTGCACGCAATGCAGGACGGCGCCAGCCGCGACATCCGCCGCAAGAAGCACAACGAGCGTACGGCCGGCCAGTGAGGCCAGGCGCCAATCGCGGCTACTCGTCGCCGCCGCGCTTGAGCTTCAGCCCGGCGTCGTAGAGCCGGTTGCGCGGCGCGCCAGTGATCTGCGCGGCCAGCGCGACGGCCTGCTTCAGCGGCAGCTCGGCCGCCAGCAGCGCCAGCGTGCGCTGAGCCTCGGCTGGCAGCTCGTCCTCCGCCGACACCTGGGCAGCGAGCGCGTGCAGCACCAGCACGAACTCGCCACGCTGACGCTGCGTGTCGGCCGCCAGCCAGGCCGGCAACGTGGCCGCCTCGGCGGTGTGGATGCTTTCGAACTGCTTGGTCAGCTCGCGGCACACCGTCACGCGGCGCGCCGGCGCCAGCTCGGCGAGCAAGGCCGCCAGCTCGACGATGCGATGCGGCGCCTCGAAGACGACCTGGCTCTGGCCCTCCACCGCCAGCACCGCCTGCAGCGCCGTGCGGCGCTCGCCGGCCTTGGTGGGCAGAAAGCCGGCGAAGGCGAAGCTCGTCGCCGCCGTGTCGCCCGCGACAGACAAGGCCGTCACCGTGCTGCTGGGGCCCGGCAGCGGCAGCACGCGGTAGCCCGCGGCCACCACTTCCTGCACCAGCACGGCGCCGGGGTCGGAGATGGCCGGCGTGCCGGCATCGGACGCATAGGCCACGCGCTCGCCCGCCGCCAGCCGTGCGATGACGGCCGCGCTGCCCTCGCGCTCGTTGTGCTGGTGCAGCGCAATCAGCGGCTTGTGCAGGCCCAGGTGGCGCAGCAGACCGCCGCCCTGGCGCGTGTCCTCGCAGGCCAGCGCGTCGGCCAGGCCCAGCAGGTGGATGGCGCGCAGGCTCAGGTCGGCCAGGTTGCCGATGGGTGTGGCGACGAGATAGAGCGTCGCGGCCGGATACTGCTGGCCGCCGGCCGCGGCCTGGGCGGCCTGGCGAAGCAGGGAGGCGTCAATGTTCAACTGGGGCTCTCGATCAAAACCGGCGACGAAGGCGCGCGGCGACGCGGCGGAAGACGCCGCGCTGGCGCACCTGGTGCGCGCCGGCCTGCGCCTGCTGGAGCGCAATTATCGAGTCGCCGCCGGCCCCAGCCGCCATGCCGGCGAGGTGGACCTGATCATGCAGGACCGCGACGGCACGCTGGTGTTCGTGGAGGTGCGCGCGCGGGCCGACACCACGCACGGCGGCGCGGCCGCCAGCGTCACCGCGCGCAAGCAGCAGCGCCTCATCTACGCCGCCCAGCACTACCTGCTGCGCCACGCCACGCCGCCGCCCTGCCGCTTCGACGTTGTGGCCATCGATGGCGAAACGCTGACCTGGCTGCAAGCTGCCTTCGATGCAGGCTGAACCAGCCCCCTGCGGGTTGACCCTATCATTCGCGCCGCATGATTGAGCAACGTATACAGCAACAGTTCTTCGAGAGCGCCGACCTGCTCTACCAGGCGGCCGAGCAACTGGCCCGGCCCCTCGCGATGGCGGCGCAGATGGTGGTGGACGCCATCACCGGCGGCAACCGCATCCTGTGCGCCGCGCATGGCCTGGCCAGCATGGAGGCCGACTACCTCGCCGCCCGCCTGGCCGGCCGATTCGAGCAGGAGCGCCCGGGCCTGGCCGCATGGAGCCTGGCCGCCCAGGCCCGCGACGCCGCCGGGCTGGATCTGGCGCGGCTGCTGCAGGCCCACGGCCACCCTGGCGATGTGCTCATCATGATCGAGCCGCTGCGCGAACAGCGCGACGCCTGGCAGCCCGCGCTGGCCGTGGCCCATGCGCAGGAGATGAGCATCATCGCGTTGACGGCCCAGCCGCAGGGCGCGGCCGACGAGTGGCGCGGCGTGCTGCAGGACACCGACATCCAGATCCGCGTCAGCCACGCACGCGAGCCGCGCGTTGTGGAAGCCCAGCGCGTGCTGCTGCATGCGCTGGCCGACGCCGTCGACCTGCAACTGCTCGGCAGCGATGAATAACCTTTTCCCGATGGATTCCCGATGAAGAAGCTCTCCCTGACCCTCACGGCCGCCCTGCTGGCCAGCGCGCTGACCACCGGCTGCGCGCCGCTGCTGATCGGCGGCGCGATGGTGGGCGGCGTCACGGTCGCCACCGACCGCCGTACCTCGGGCATGCAGCTGGAGGACGAGACCATCGAGGTCAAGGCCGCGAGCCGCATCCGCGAACAGCTGGGCGACCGCGTGCACATCAACGTGAACAGCTACAACCGCGTCGTGCTGATCACCGGCGAGGCCCGCAACGAGGCCGACCACGCCGCCGTCGAGCGCGCGGTGGCAGGCGTCGAGAACGTCAGCAAGGTGCTCAATGAAGCTGCCGTGACCATGCACAGCTCTCTGAGCGGCCGCTCCAACGACGTGCTGATCAAGAGCCGCGTCAAGGCGCAGTTCATCGACGCGCGCGACCTGATCAGCAACGCGTTCTACGTGGTAGTGGAGCGCGGCGAGGTGTTCCTGATGGGCCGCGTCACCGAGCGCGAAGCCAACCGCGCCACCGAGATCGCGCGCCAGGTCAGCGGCGTCAAGAAGGTGGTGCGCGCCTTCGAGATCATCAGCGAGGACGAGTTGGCCCGGTACGCGCCGAAGAAGCAGTGAGCCCCTCGCCCAGCGCTGAAGGCGCTGGGCGCCCCCCCCCAACGAGAGGACGCCGATGCTCGCGGGCGAGGGCCCACGAGAACATCGGCTCAAGCCCAACTCAGAGGCGTTTGATGAGACTGGACGTGTCCCAGCGGTTGCCGCCCAGCGCCTGCACGTCGGCATAGAACTGGTCCACCAGCGCCGTCAGCGGCAGGCGCGAGCCGTTGCGGCGCGCCTCGTCCAGCACCAGGCCCAGGTCCTTGCGCATCCAGTCGACCGCGAAGCCGAAGTCGAACTTGTCGTCGACCATGGTCTTGCCGCGGTTGTCCATCTGCCAGCTTTGCGCGGCGCCCTTGCCGATGACGTCCAGCACCTGATGCATGTCCAGGCCCGCGTTCTGGCCGAAGCGCACCGCCTCGGACAGGCCCTGCACGACACCGGCGATGCAGATCTGGTTGACCATCTTGGCCAACTGACCCGAGCCCGGGCCGCCCAGCAGCGTCACGGCCTTCGCGAAGGAAAGCGCCAGCGGCTTCATCGCATCGAAGGCCGGCGCATCACCGCCGCACATCACGGTGAGCTGGCCATTGACTGCGCCTGCCTGCCCGCCCGAAACCGGCGCGTCGACAAAGCCCAGCCCGGCAGCGGCCGCGGCGGCATGCAGCTCGCGCGCCACGGCGGCCGAGGCCGTCGTGTGATCGACAAACACCGCGCCCGCCGCCATGCCGGCGAAGGCCCCCTGCGGCCCCAGCACCACGGCGCGCAGGTCGTCGTCGTTGCCGACGCAGCAGAACACGAACTCGGCGTCGCCAACGGCCTCAGCAGGCGTGGCGGCAAAGCGGCCGCCATAGGTCTGCGCCCAGGCCTCGGCCTTGGCCGTCGTGCGGTTGTAGACCGTGACCTGATGCCCGGCCTGCGCCAGGTGGCCGGCCATGGGGTGACCCATGACGCCCAGGCCCAGGAAGGCCACGCGGCGGGGTGCGATGGGGTCGTAGCTGCGGTTGCTCATGTGGGGGTGTCTCCTGAAGCGCGGCGCTGCCGCGGCGCGGAAGGCGGCTGACGTCGCCCGTCGAAGCGGCCGGCGACGCCGGCAGCGGTGGTCAAACGATGGTGAGGTGCTCGGTGCCGCTGGACAGGTCGCCGGTGCGGGCGCGCTCGCTGTTCAGCTTGATCTGCAGGCGCAGGTCGTTGACGGAGTCCGCGTTGCGCAGCGCGTCTTCGTAGGTGACCTTGCCGGCCTCGTAGAGGTCGAACAGCGCCTGGTCGAAGGTCTGCATGCCCTGCTCGCGCGAGCGCTTCATCAGCTCCTTGATCTCGCTGATCTCGCCCTTGAAGATGAGGTCGGAGATCAGCGGCGTGTTCAGCAGGATCTCGACGGCCGCCACGCGTCCCTTGCCCTCGCGGCGCGGCAGCAGGCGCTGGCTGATGAGCGCGCGCAGGTTCAGCGAGATGTCCATCAGCAGCTGCTGGCGGCGGTCTTCGGGGAAGAAGTTGATGATGCGGTCCAGCGCCTGGTTGGCGCTGTTGGCGTGCAGCGTGGCCATGCACAGGTGGCCGGTCTCGGCGAAGGCGATGGCGTGGTCCATGGTCTCGCGGTCGCGCAGCTCGCCCATCAGGATGACGTCGGGCGCCTGGCGCAGCGAGTTCTTCAGCGCGGCCTCCCAGCTGTCGGTGTCGATGCCCAGTTCGCGCTGCGTGACGATGCAGTTCTTGTGCGGGTGCACGAACTCGATCGGGTCCTCGATGGTCACGATGTGGCCGTAGGTCGTCTGGTTGCGCTCGTCGATCATCGCGGCCAGCGACGTGCTCTTGCCCGAGCCGGTGGCGCCGACCACGATGACCAGGCCGCGCTTGTGCTGCACCACCTCGCGCAGCACCGGCGGCAGGTCCAGCGACTCGATGGTGGGCAGCGTCGACGGAATCGTGCGCAATACCAGGCCCACCTGGCCCTGCTGGATGAAGGCGTTCACGCGGAAGCGCCCGATGCCGTGCGGCGAGATCGCGAAATTGCACTCCTTGGTGCGCTCGAACTCGGCGGCCTGCTTGTCATTCATGATGGCGCGCGCCAGCTGCAGCGTGTGCTGGCCGGTCAGCGGCTGCGGCGACACCTTGGTCATCTTGCCGTCCACCTTGATGGCGGGCGGGAACTCCGCCGTCAGGAACAGGTCGGAGCCCTTGCGCGACAGCATCAGGCGCAGCAGGTCATTGATGAATTTCGAGGCCTGGTCGCGTTCCATGGAGGTCCTGTCTTTCTCGTAGAGCGTTCTGCCGTCACTCACATGGCTTCGCCATCTGAGTGACGTCAAACGTCCCGGCCTAGCCCGGGAAGTTTTCGGGGAACTTCGCCTTGGCGCGCGCTTCCGCGGGCGAAATGATGTTGCGCCGGACGAGGTCGGTCAGGTTCTGGTCCAGCGTCTGCATGCCCATGGCGTTGCCGGTCTGGATGGCCGAGTACATCTGGGCCACCTTGTTCTCGCGGATCAGGTTGCGGATGGCCGAGGTGCCCAGCATGATCTCGTGCGCCGCCACGCGGCCGGTGCCGTCCTTGAGCTTGCACAGGCTCTGCGAGATCACGGCCACCAGCGACTCCGACACCATCGCCCGCACCATTTCCTTCTCGGCGGCGGGGAACACGTCGACGATGCGGTCCACCGTCTTGGCGGCCGACGAGGTGTGCAGCGTGCCGAAGACCAGGTGGCCCGTCTCGGCCGCAGTCAGCGCCAGGCGGATGGTCTCCAGGTCACGCATTTCGCCCACCAGCACCGCGTCCGGGTCCTCGCGCAGCGCCGAGCGCAGCGCGTTGCTGAAGCTGTGCGTGTGCGGACCCACCTCGCGCTGGTTGATCAGGCTCTTCTTGGACTCGTGGACGAACTCGATCGGGTCCTCGATGGTCAGGATGTGGCCGTACTCGTTCTCGTTGAGGTGGTTGATCATGGCCGCCAGCGTCGTGCTCTTGCCCGAGCCGGTGGGGCCGGTCACCAGCACCAGGCCGCGCGGCTTGAGCGCCAGGTCGGCAAACACCTTGGGCGCGGCCAGCTGCTCCAGCGACAGGATCTTGCTCGGAATGGTCCGGAACACGGCGCCCGCGCCGCGGTTCTGGTTGAAGGCGTTGACGCGAAAGCGCGCCAGGCCCTGGATCTCGAACGAGAAGTCGACCTCCAGCGTGTCTTCGTACACCTTGCGCTGGGAGTCGTTCATGATGTCGTACACCATGTCGTGCACCGCGCGGTGGTCCAGCGGGTCGACGTTGATGCGGCGCACATCGCCGTGCACACGGATCATGGGCGGCAGGCCGGCCGAGAGGTGCAGGTCCGACGCCTTGTTCTTGACCGAAAATGCCAGCAGCTGAGTGATGTCCATGATGTCCCTGTCAATGCTCGGCGGATTATGGCGATCTCAGATTCCCTCCAAGTCACCAAAACTCGTATCGCTGCGGCATGTGTCGCGGCCGGCCGCGCGCCGGACGCCGTGCGGCTGCTCGTGGTCAGCAAGACCTTCCCTGCCGCCGCCGTGCGTGAAGCCTTCGAGGCCGGCGCCCGCGCCTTCGGCGAGAACTACGTGCAGGAAGGCCTGGCCAAGATCGAGGCGCTTGGCGACCTGCGCAGCCAGCTCGACTGGCACCTCATCGGCCCGCTGCAGTCCAACAAGACGCGACCGGTGGCCGAGCAGTTCGACTGGGTGCATTCGGTGGACCGGCTCAAGGTCGCGCAGCGGCTGTCCGAGCGGCGCCCGCCGCAGCTGCCGCCGCTGAACATCTGCTTGCAAATCAACATCAGCGGCGAGGCCAGCAAAAGCGGCCTGCTGCCCGCCGAAGCGGCCGCGCTGGCCCACCAGGTGGCCGCACTGCCCCGGCTCGCGCTGCGCGGGCTGATGGCCGTGCCCGAACCCGGCCCCGGCGCACTGGCCCAGCATCAGGCGATGGCGGCACTGTTCGCCGCGCTGCAGGCCGAGGGCCTGGCGCTGGACACGCTGTCCCTGGGCATGAGCGCGGACCTGGAAGACGCCATCCACGCCGGCTCGACGATGGTGCGCGTGGGCTCGGCCATCTTCGGCGCCCGCTGAGCATCCGCACACAGCGCCCATGCCCACGCGCCCGCTACACGCCCTGGCCGCCACGCTGCTGGCGCTGCTGTGCGCCACCGGCACGGCCACGCCGGTGCCCGACACCCTCGCGCAGCGCGCGCTGGCCTGCACCGTCTGCCACGGCAAGCAGGGCCGCGCTGCGCCCGACGGCTATTACCCGCGCCTGGCCGGCAAGCCAACCGGTTATCTGTACAACCAGCTGCTGAACTTCCGCGACGGGCGACGCGACTACGGGCTCATGAGCGAGCTCATCACCCCGCTGTCCGACGCCTACCTGCGCGAGCTTGCCGACCACTTCGCCGCGCTGGACCTGCCCTACCCCGCGCCGCAGCCGCCCACACTGCCGCCCGCCGAGTTGGCGCGCGCGGAGGTGCTGATCCGCCAGGGCGACCCGGCCCGGCGCCTGCCCGCCTGCACCAGCTGCCATGGCGAGCGGCTGACCGGCGTGCAGCCCGCCGTGCCGGGCCTGTTGGGCCTGTCGCGCGACTACCTGAACGGCCAGCTCGGTGCCTGGCGCAGCGGCCAGCGCCGCGCCCAGGCGCCGGACTGCATGGCCCACATCGCCAAGACGCTGACCACCACCGAGATCAACGCCATCACGCAATACCTCGCCGGCCGCGCCGTGCCGGCTGACGCCCACCCCGCCGCCGCGCTGCCGGCCCCGGCGCCCATGCGCTGCGCGGGCATGCCATGAGGCGCGCACTCGCCCTCGCCGCCACGGCTGTGCTGTTGGCGCTGGCCACGCCCTTCGCGCTGCTGGCTTGGCAGCGCCACCTGCCCGACGACACGCCCCCGTCGACGGCCCCGGTGAACCTGACGCGCGGCGCCTACCTGGCCGCCGTGGGCAACTGCGCCGGCTGCCACACCGCCCGCGGCGGCGAACGCCTGGCCGGCGGACGGCCATTGCCCACCCCTTTCGGCACGGCGTTCTCCACCAACCTGACGCCGCATGCCAGCGGGCTGGGCGGTTGGACGCGAGACGACTTCTGGCGCGCGCTGCACCTGGGTCAGAGCCGCGATGGGCGGCTGCTGCTGCCGGCCCATCCCATCACCAACACCACCCAGATCACGCGCGACGACGCCGACGCGCTGCACGCCTGGCTGCAGGCCCAGCCCGCCGTGGACGCGCCGCGCCGTCCGCACGAACTGCGCGGGCTGTACGGCAGCCAGCTCGCCATCGCCGCGTGGCGGGCGCTGTATTTCCGCCCGGGGGTCTACGAGGCCGACCCGCGCCAGAGCCCGGCCTGGAACCGCGGCGCCTACCTGAGCCAGGGCCTCGCGCACTGCAGCGCCTGCCATGCCGGGCGCGACGTGCTGGGCGGCGACCGCGGCGCAGCCGACTTCCGCGGCGGCTTGCTGACGGGCCTGGGCTGGCACGCGCCCTCGCTGCTGGACCCGGCCGAGGCCGGCGTGCAGCGCTGGCCGCAAGAGGCCGTGGAGCGCCTGCTGCGCGACGGCCAGGCCCATGACCAGATTGCGCAGGGCCCAATGGCCGAGGTGGTGCTGGGCAGCACGGCCGCGCTGGACGATGCCGACCTCGCCGCCATGGCCACCTACCTGCGCGCCCTGCCGATGCAGGCCGTCGAGCGCATGCCGGCCGCCGCACCCGACCCGCGCCGTCGGGCGCTGGGCGCCCGCCTGTACGAAACCCATTGCGCCAGTTGCCACGGCGACGCCGGTGAGGGCCGGCGCGACGCCAGCGGCGCACTCGCCTACCCGGCCCTGGCCGGCAGCCGCCTCGTCACTCAGGCCAGCCCGGCCAACCTGCTGCGGCTGATCGAACGCGGCGGTTTCGCCCCCGCCACGCCAGGCCATCCCCGTCCCTACGGCATGCCGCCCTTCGCCGGCCAGCTCAGCGCGGCCGAGCTGGCCGCACTGGCCAGCCACCTGCGCCACAGCTACGGCCACACGGCCGGCGAGGTCGACGACGTCGAGGTGCTGCGCCTGCGCGCGGCCGCTGTCGCGCGCTGAGCCACACCGCGTCGCTGCAGTGCGACGACCCGTCGTGAACGACTTCACGCGACCCATCAAGGCTCTGATTCAAATCGTCACAGGCCGCGACACACTGCGCAGCGGCCCGTCGTTGGGGCAGTCCGAACACGGACGCGCGGGCCTACATTGCATCTGGACGCCACAGCGGCTGGTTGCCGCAGCTATCTGAAGACGACAAGGACTAGAACCGAATGAACTTTCTGACGCAATTGCGCATCGGCCCACGCCTGCTCGTGAGCTTCGGCCTGCTGATCCTGCTGCTGATCGGCATTGGCGTCTATGGCGCAACCAATGCCAGCCGCCTGGCCAAGGACCTGGATCGCACGGCCAACTCCAGCCTCGTCAAGATCGGCGCGGCCAACGCGCTGGAAAGCCAGGTCAACGTGATCGCCCGCGCCGTGCGCGACCTGCTGCTGCTGGACACCGCCGGCGCCATCAAGAAGCAGAAGAAGGCGATCGCCGATGCGGTGGAAGAGTCCGACAAGCAACTCAAGGGTCTGGCCGCCAGCGTGGCCGACGAGCAGGAGAAGGCTGTCGTCGCTGAGGTGAGCGAGCACAAGGTCAAGTTCCTGGCTGCGCTGGAGAAGTTCCAGAAGATCCAGACCGACGGCAGCCCCGACGAAGCCCGCGAGAGCCTCATCACCGATCTGCGCCCCGCGCAGACCGCCCTGCAGGACGGCCTGAAGAAGCTGGTGGACATGCAGTTCGAGAACGGCAAGCAGCTGGCCACCTCGGGCGTGGAACTGGCCAAGTTCTCCGTGGCCGTGACGGTCGCGCTGGTCGTGGCAGCCGTCGTGCTGGGCTTCGGTGCCTTCCTGCTGATCTCCCGCTCCATCGTCGGCCCGGCCCGCAAGGCCCAGCTCGCTGCCGAGGCCATCGCCTCCGGCGACCTGACGCAGGACATCACGGTCGAAGGCCGTGACGAGCTGAGCCAGATGCTGCAAGCCATGAAGGACATGCAGACCGCCCTGTCCAGCGTTGTGCGCGACGTGTCGACCGCAGCCAGCGAAGTCGCCGAGAACTCCGGCACCATCGCTGACAGCAATACCAACCTGGCCGACCGCACCAACCGCTCCGCGGCCAGCCTGCAAAACACCGCCGCCTCGGTGGAAGAGATTGCCTCCACGCTCAAGGGCGCCAGCGATCTGACGCGCCGCGCCGCCGGCATTGCCGTGACGGCCCGCCAGGCCGCCAGCAACGGGGGCTCGGTGGTGTCCAAGGTCGTCGAGACCATGGAAGAGATCAGCGCCAGCTCCAAGAAGATCGGCGACATCATCGGCGTCATCGACGGCATCGCTTTCCAGACCAACATCCTGGCGCTGAACGCCGCCGTGGAAGCCGCCCGTGCCGGCGAACATGGCCGCGGCTTCGCCGTGGTGGCCGCCGAAGTCCGCGCGCTGGCCCAGCGCTCGGCCGGCGCGGCCAAGGAAATCAAGGTGCTGATCCAAGAATCCACCGTCAAGGTCGAGAACGGCACGACGCTGGTCAACAACGCCGGCGTCACCATCCGCTCGGTGGTGGACGAGGTCAACAACATGGGGCAGCTGATCGAGGAAATCTCGCACTCGGCCCAGGAACAGGCGACCGGCGTCGGCGTCGTCAACGGTGCGATGAACGAACTGGACAAGGCCACCCAGCAAAACACCAGCCTGGTGGGCGAACTCAGCCGCTCAGCCGATGCGCTGCGCGATAGTTCTACCCGCCTGATCGAGGCCGTGGGCTTCTTCCGAGCGGCCTGATCCTCACACCCTTACTTGTTGCAAAGGCTCACCATGTCCTTTCTTCGCTCCGCCTCCATCTTCACCGCCGGCCTGATGCTGGCCCTGGCCGCCCAGGCGGCTCCCAAGGTCATCAAGAAGGTGCCGCCCGAGTTCCCGGCCGAAGCGGCCAAGAAGGGCATCTCCGCAGGCTCGGTCAAAGCCAAGCTCATCATCGAGGCCGACGGCAAGGTCAGCGATGTGGAGATCATTGAGGCAGAGCCCAAGCGCGTGTTCGACCGCGCCGTGAAGGCAGCGCTGATGGAGTGGAAGTTCGAAGCCGGCGAGAAGACCACGCACGAGGTCAAGCTGGTCTTCAAGAACGAGGACTGACCGCGCGGCGCACAGCCGGCCGCGCGCCGGCTCAGCGCCGCAGTGCGGCCGGCACGTCGGCCGGTCGCTCGTCAGACCGCCCGGAGGGCCACAGCAACGCAGCCCCCGCCACAAGCAACACCGTGATCACGGCGCCGGCCACCAGGCCCAGGCGCCGTTTTTTCTGGGCGTGCCGCGCGCGCAGCTGGCCGCCCCCTTTCGCCTCGCGCAACGCCGGATGCAGGGGTGCCAGCCGGGCCAGGTGCACCGCACGCTTGCGGCCGTCGCGGCCCGTCACGACCTCAAAGCTCAAAGGCTCGTCCAGGCGCGGACCGTCGCCATCGGTCGGGAACGCGGCAAGCGCGACCGGCACCTCCTCGCCGCCGCCCAGCGGGCGAATGCGGCCACAGCCGGCATCCGGGTTCCACTCGCTCAGCAGACCTTGGAATCTCATCACTGCCTCTTGCATGAAGCCTTGATGCTGAGGGTGCAGGGCCAGAGCGCGGCAACCGGATGTAAGGCACCGACAATCACGGCTTTCATCGCCTGAACGACTCCGCATGCCCATCCACTGGTTCCCCGGCCACATGAACTCCACCCGCCAGGCGATCAAGGATCGCGTGCAGGCGGGGCTGGACGTGGTCATCGAGCTGCTGGACGCACGGCTGCCGGGCTCCAGCAGCAACCCGCTGCTGGCCGCACTCACCACCGGGCGGCCGTCGCTGAAGGTGCTGAACAAGCAGGACTTGGCCGACCCGGCCCAAACCGAGGCCTGGCTGGATTTCTACAACGCCCAGCCGCACACCCGCGCCATCCCGCTGGACGCCGGCGACAAGGCACCGGCACGCGCCCTCATCAAGGCCTGCCGCGAACTGGCGCCGCTGCGGGGCGACATGCACAAGCCGCTGCGCGTGCTGATCTGCGGCATTCCCAACGTCGGCAAGAGCACGCTCATCAACACCCTCGTCGGCAAGAAGGCGGCCAAGACCGGCGACGAGCCCGGCATCACCAAGCTCGAACAGAAGTTCGTGCTGGAGAACGGCTTCTACCTGTTCGACACGCCCGGCATGCTGTGGCCGCGCATCGCCGTCGAGCAAAGCGGCTACAACCTCGCCGCCAGCGGCGCCATCGGGCGCAATGCCTTCGACGAGGAGGAGGTGGCGCTGGAACTCATCGCGACGCTCAAGCGCCGCTACGCCGACCGGCTGCAGCAGCGCTACGGCCTGGCCGAGCTGGGCGAGGACGACGCCGTGCTGGAAGCCATCGGCGTGAAGCGTGGCGCCAAGATCCGTGGCGGCGCGGTGCAGATGCACAAGGCCGCCGAGGCCGTGCTGATGGACTTCCGCGGCGGGCTGCTGGGCCGCATCACGCTGGAGACGCCCGACGAGATGGCGGCGTGGCGCCACGCCGCTGCCGAGGCCGATGCCCGCAAAGCTGCCGCACGCGAGGCCGACAAGGCGGCTGAGAAGGCCAAGCGCAGCGGCAAGCGCAACGCCTGATCAGTAGCGCGGCGCCGGGTACGCAGGCGCCGGCATGGCGCCGTAGGACGACGACTGGCTGTAGTGATGGTGGCCACGGTGGTGCCCATGCCGGTGCGGCACGATGATGCAGCCGGACAGCAGCGCGGCAGACGTGATCAGGGCAATGGCCAGGGACAGTCGCTTCATGGGGGGGCTCCGAGGCTGCGGGATTGCAGCCGCAGCCCCTTAACCGCGCCAGCACCGCGGCGGATGACGGCCTCACAGAGAGTTACCGCCGATACGCCTGCTGACGGCGGCGCACCCCAGTGATCGGCGCGTTATGCTGCGCGCCCAACCCATTCATCTGCCCCATGAAACTGCTGCTCCCCCTGCTCGCGGTCGGTCTGGTTGCCTGTGCCGCAGCGCCCCAAACGGGCGACACCCTCACCGCCGACACCACCTGCGAGCGCGAGACGCGCATCGGCAGCAACCTGCCCACCACGCGCTGCCGCTCCGCTGCTCAGCGCGAGGAAGACCGCCGCCGGGCCGAAGCCATCGGCGAGAACATCAAGCCGGGCGCCGCCTCGACCATCCGCGGCGGCTCCTGATCAGCGCGGCGGCAGCCGCAGCACGCCAGCCAGCGCCGCCATGCCCAGCGCCAGCACACCGGCCGTGAGCCACAACGCGGCGTCAAAGCTGCCGCTGGCCTCCACCATGCGCCCGGTCAGCGCCGGCGCAGCCATCTGCGCGGCCCCGTAGGCCAGCGTCAACCGCGCCATCGCCTTGCCCGGGTTGGCGGGCGAGTGGCGCCCCACCAAGGCCAGCGTCAGGCTGACGATGCCGATGAAGGTCGCCCCGTACAGCACGGCCCCCAGCATCGCCGCCGCCAGGCTGGCCGACAGCGCCGGCAACAGCACACCCACGATCTGCACCGCAAAGGCCAACAGCAGCGCCTGCACATCGCCCAGCCGCCGCGCGATGCGGTCCCAGATGAACACCGCCGGCGTGGCTGCCATGCCCACCAACAGCCAGGCCCACGCCCCCTGGCCCGCGAGCAGCGGCTGCTTCTCGACGATGGCGACCGTGAAGGTCGCGTTGATGACGAAGCCCCAGCCGGCGCAAAAGTAGGCGGCCAGCATCAGCGCCATCCAGCGCCGCGCGGGCACCACGCCGGCCTCGGCCCGGGCGGCGGGCGGTGGCACCGGCGGCCGCCAAGCCCAGGCAGGCAGCACGAACAGCAGGCCCACCAGCGCGAAGCCCTGCCACTGCGCCGCCCAGCCCAGCGACAGCGCCCCCATGCCCATCGCGCCCACGGCCGACACGGCGATGCCCAGCCCCAGGCCGATGAAATACAGGCCCAGCTCCGGCCGCCGACCGGCGCGGATCAACCAGCCCTGCACCAGGCCCGACCCCAGCAGCATGCCGGCCGCACCGCACAGGCCGCCCACGTAGCGCGACAGCGCCCAGACGCCGAACGCAGTGCTGCAGCTCATCAGCGCCGTGATGCCCAGCGCCAGCGGCAGCGCCCACACATACAGGCGCCGGCGCCACACCGGGCTTTCTATCCAAGCCGCGAGCAACGCGCCGCTCATGTAGCCCGCGTAGTTGATCGCCGCCAGCAGCCCGCCGTCGGCGACACCCAGGCCAGCCTGCGCCTGCATGGGCGGCAGCAGCGGCGTGAACGCAAAGCGCGCGAGACCCACCGTCACCACCAGCGCGCAGATGCCGCCCAGCAACACCTGCCAAGCCTGCAGACGGGTGGGCACGGTGGCTGGGGACATGCCCGCAGCGTAAGCGACGCGGGCAAGCCCGGGTGGCGCAGGCCCTTGCAAAGCGCGGCGGCGGGCCCAGTTGGCGGAGCATGCTGATCGCCACCTGCCTCGCCCTCGTGCTGCTCGCGGCCGCCATCGCTGCGTGGCCGCTGTGGGTGCGGTGGCGCCGCCAGCGCATCGCCGGGCGGCCTTTCCCTGCGCACTGGCGTGGCCTGCTGCGCCGCCATGTGCCGCTGGTGTCGCGCCTGCCGGCGCGCCAGCAGCTGCGCCTGAAGGCGCTGATGCAGGTGTTCCTGGCCGAGAAGCCCATCCTGGGCTGCCGCGGCCTGCGCGTGACGGACGAGGTGCGCGTGACCATCGCCGCGCTGGCCTGCCTGCCCCTGCTGGGCGCCGCACGCGGCATCTATCCGGAGCTGCGCCAGGTGCTGGTCTACCCCAGCGCCTTCGTCGTGGACCGCCCCATCACCCAGCACGGCGTGCAGCATGACGAACGCCGTGTGCTGGCCGGCGAGAGCTGGAGCCAGGGCCAGGTGCTGCTGGCCTGGGATGAGGTGAAGCGCGGCGCGGCCACGCCCGACGACGGGCACAACGTCGTCATCCACGAGTTCGCCCACCAGCTGGACCAGGCCGGCGGCCCCGCCAACGGCGCGCCGGCGCTGGCCACGGCGCAGGACTATCAGCGCTGGTCCACGGTGATGCAGCGCGAGTTCGACGCCCTCCAGTGGCGACTCGCGCAGGGCGAGTCCGGCCTCATCGACGCCTATGCGGCGACCGACCCCGCCGAATTCTTCGCCGTCATCAGCGAACTGTTCTTCGAGCGGCCGGCCGAGCTGGCGGCCTTGCACCCGGCGCTGTACGCCGAGCTGCGCGGCTACTACCGGCTGGACCCAGCGGGCTGGCGCTGAAATGGCGAACCCCGCGTCACGCGCAGGCACTGCGCGCGGCCGCGGGGCTGCAGGTCTGGGGAAAGGTCAGAAGCCCAGGCTGGCGAGCAGGTCGTCCACGTCGTCCTGCTTGAGCGCCTTGTCCGGCGTCTGCACGCCACCCAGCTCCTCGGGCATCGCCGCCTCGACGGGCGCGGGCATCGACGAGATCAGATCCTTCAGCGGCGGCTCGACGCGCTCCAGCATCTTGCTGACCTTGTTGATCACCTGGCCGGAGAGATCCTGGAAGTCCTGCGACATCATGATCTCGGTGTGCAGCGACTTCTCGCGGGCGGCGAAGCTGGCTGCATCGGCCGCGTAGGCCGCGCACAGGCGCATCAGGTGGCGCGCGCGGTCCTGGCTGATGTTGGTGGACAGCGCCAGCCGGTTCAGGGCGTCGGACAGCTCGCGGCCCTTCTTGCGCACGGCCTCGGCGTCTTCCTGCGCGGCCTCCACGAGGTTGAGCACCTTGGTGGCAGCCTGCTCGGTCATGCTGCGCACATAGGCCAGCCGCTCGCGCGCGTCGGGCAGCTCCTCCACCACGTTGTGCAGGATCTGGGCCGCATCAGCGCGGATCAGGGTCTGGATGGAGGCGTCGGACATGTGAACTCCCAAGCTGCGGCCGCCGACAGCAGCGAACCGCGGCGCAGTTTAGGACCGCCCCCCCGCAAGCAGGTGGATTCCCTGAATGTCGAACGCGGCCTTTGTCACGGGACAAGGTCCCGATTTCAGCGCGGCGTCAACAAGTCACACAGCGCGGCCGCCTGGGCCGCATCGAGCCGCCCGGCCGCCTCGGCCAAGGCCAGCTGGCGCCGGCCCAGTGCCAGCAGCAAATCAGCCGGCAGCCCCGCCGCACCCAGTGCGCCGATGTGGCGGGACAGCACGGCGACGTCCCCCCGGGCGATGGGGCCGGACACCGCGCCCGGCAGCCCGCGCACCGCCGCGGTGTCCAGCGCGCCGCGCGTCAAGGGCAGCAGCGCCGCCAGCGCATCGCCAGGCGGCAGGCCCGCCGCCGACCACAGCGACTGCGCCTCGGCCAGCACGGCCAGCACGCCGCTGGCCGCCAAGTTGGCGGCCGCGTGATAGGCCGCGCGAGCCTCCGCCGTCATCGGCTGGGGCAGGCGCAGGGGCTGCAGGCCCAGCCGCCGCGCCAGCGCCTGCAAGGCGGGCGCGTGGGTGGCGCCGGCCTCGATGGCCACATGCACGCCACCCAACCCGGCATCGCCGGCCAGCAGCTTCAGCGGATGGAAGCCCGCCGCCGCCGGCGCAGCCGCCAGGGCGGCCAGTGGCGTGGCGCCGCTGCAATGCAGGCCCAGCTGGCCAGGCCGCCACGGCAGGCTGGCTGCGATGGCCTGGAGGTGGTCGTCCGGCACGGTCAACCAGACCCAGTCGGCCTGCGCCGCCGCCTGCGCATGCGTGAACTCGCCGTCGCCGGGCTGGCGCCGGCCGACGACGACCGACTCGCCGGCCGCGCGCAGCGCCGGCACCAGCGCGCGCGCCAGCCGGCCCAGGCCGATGACGGCGTGCTGCACGGGCGCCATCGCCATCAGGGCTTGACGAACTTCAGCGTCATGCGGTCGCTCTCGCCAATGGCGGCGTACTTGGCGCGGTCTTTGTTGTTGTTGACCGGCGGCAGCGTCCACACGCCGTTCTCGTGGTCGGCCGTGTCCTTGGGGTTGGCATTGATCTCGCTGCGCGCGGCCAGCTTGAAGCCGGCGGCCTCGGCGAACTTGATGACGACAGCCTCCTGCACATAGCCGCTGGCGGCCTTGGGGTCCTGCGTGCGCGTGGCCGGCAGGCGGTGCTCCACGACGCCCAGCACGCCGCCCGGCTTGAGCGCCTTGAACGCTGCGTTGAAGACCGCCTGCGTCTTGTCGGCGCCCTGCGGCATCCAGTTGTGCACGTTGCGGAAGGTCAGCACGGCGTCGGCGCTGCCGGCCGGGGCGATGTCCAGCTTGCCGGCGGCGACGTCAAACGCCGTGATGCGCACCTTGCTGTAGACGCCCAGCGAGTCCATCTTGGCCTTGAAGCGCGCGGCACTGCGCTGGGCATATTGGGAGCTGGAGGCCGGGTCATCGGCCGCGGCAATCAGCTGACCGGCGTCACGCAGGTAGGGCGCCAGGATCTCGGTGTACCAGCCGCCGCCGCCCGGAGCCAGTTCCACCACCGTGTCGGTGGGCTTGATGCCGAAGAAGCTCAGCGTCTCGTACGGGTGGCGCCACACATCGCGCGCGACGTTGCCGACACTGCGGTGATCGGCCGCCACGGCGGCCTTCAGCGGGTCGGCCGCCTGGGCCTGGGCGCCGAGGGCGGCGATGGCGAACGAAGCGATGAACCAGGTCTTCATGGGCAGGGGTCTCCTTGATCGGGGCGGCCAGTATCCGGCCGCGCGAAAGCCCCTGACGAAGGTCAGCGCTTGGGCTTGGGCGGCCGCTTGGCGCCGCTGCTGTCGGCGGGCGCAACAACCCCTTTCACGGCAGCTTGCGCGAGCTTGAAGAACACGTCGGTGTTGTCGATGACACCCGTGAACGCCAGCGCGCCGGGGCCATAGGCGGACAGCGGGATGTCGGTGGCCGTGTGCACGGCCGACTCGCCCGGCACCTGGCCGGTGACGAGGTACTCGCCCACCGCGTCATCGCGCTCCAGCGCGTTGGCGGGGTACCACTTCAGCGGTGGCTGGTTGCCCAGGGGTTGCTGGCTGTCGCGCTGCGGCGTGCGCTTGGTGCGCCAGTCCTCGTAGCGGTCGGCGTTGGCGCCGTAGCCCACCAGCAGGCGGTAGTCGATGTCGGTGGTCTCGGGATACCCATCGGCGGCGAGCTTGTAGCGCGGGAAGCCAGCGCTCTCGTAGCGCCCCACCACCGCATTGCGCAGGTTGGCCACGCCCTTCTTGGCCGCCAGCGCCTGCAGCGCCTGGTCGGTCACCATGGAGCCGCCGATCAGCGCCGCACCCGAGCATTCATGGTCGGCCGTCACGATGACCAGCGTGTCGCCGTGCTCCGCCGCAAAGTCCTGCGCCACGCGCACCGCGCGGTCGAACTCCAGCGTGTCCAGCATCCAGCGCTCGGTGTCCATGGCGTGGGCCTGCTTGTCGATGGATGCGCCCTCGATCATCAGCACAAAGCCCTTGGGCGACTGCTTCAGCACTTGCAGCGCCTTGACCGCCATCTCGTCCAGCATGGGCTGGTCAGGCAGGCCGAAGTCATCGACGACGCTGCCGCCGCCCAGACCGTTCTTGTCGGTGCCGCGGCGGCCGTTGATCTTGTCCAGTGCCACGTTCATGTTGGAGAACGCGAACAGGCCCAGCAAGGGTTTGCTGAGGTCGGCGCGATCCAGATCGGCCTTGGTGGCGGCGTAGCCGAAGCCGGCACGCTGGAAGTCGGCGATCAGGTCACGGCCCTTGTCAAGGCTGCCGGGCGCGGCACCCCAGCGCTTGACGATGTCGGCCGTGTGCGCATCGGTGGCCGAGAACGCGTAGTCGTTGCTGTCGGTGCGCGCCGAGCCGGGCGTGCCGGCCGGCAGGAACCACTTGCGGCCGCCGCCCATCAGCACGGTCAGGCCCGTGTGGGCGCGATCGTCGAGGAACTGATCGACGATGCCGGTGCCGGCGCCGCGGTTGCTGGTGTGCACCGCGTTGCCGGCGGGCGTGGCATCGAACACATCGGCCGTGGTCACGATGCCGAGCTGCTTGCCTTGCGTGCGGTGCAGGTATTCGCTGAGGTACTCGATGCGCGGGTTGTCAAAGGCGTCAAGCGTGTCGTCGGGGAAGACGCCTTCCTCATTGTTGTTGTTCTTGTTGCCGCTCACATAGGCCGTCATGCCCGGCGACGAGTCGGTGACGATGGAATTCAGCGATGCCGTCTTGACCAGCGCCGTGGCGCTGAACGTGTCCATCGCCAGCGGCTGCAACGCCTTGCCTTGCGCGTAGCCATGCACCAAGCGTGCGGCCGTGCGCTGCGAGGCGCCCATGCCGTCGCCCAGCAGGATGATGATGTTCTTCACCTTCGGGCCCATCGCGGCCGTGAAGGGCACGATGTCGAAGTTGCCCTTGGCCATCACCTTCTGGCCATCGGCCTGTGTGGCTTCGATGCTGAACTCATGACGGCCGGCGGCCGCCACGCTGAGGGCGCGTGCCGTCACGATGGCCGCATCCTTGGGCTGCTCCTTCGTGCAGCCGCTGGTGCAGTCGCGCAGCGCCACGCCGGCCGCCACCGGCTTGCCGTCGATCAGGAAGCGGGCCGCCGTGATCTTCTGGCCCGCGTCGGGCCTCACCGTGGCCTGCAGGTCGAAGCGCTGGCCGGGCAGAAAGCGCGCAATGACCGGCTCGGGCCGGCCGCTGGTGAACAGCTCGCTGGGCGGCGTGAGGCGCGTGACGGTGGGCGCGGCCGTGGCGGCGCCTGCGGCCAGCGCGGCAAGAACGAGGAAGGACTTCATGTCAGGCTCTCAATGCGGGTGATGGTGATGGTCGGGCGCGGCCGTCGAGGCCTGGGCGGCCAACGCGCGTTCGGCCAGGTGCAGGCGGACCCAGGAGATACGGCCGGTGCTGTCTTCCACCGGGCCGAAGGCGAGCCGGCCGGTCAGCGTCAGCGGGCCGGGCTGAAAGGCCACCAGCCGGTCGCGCTGGGTCTCGTCCAGCACCACCGTGACGGCGGTGGCGGGCAGGTCGTCCGCCTCGCCGTCGGCATGCTCGGCCATGCTGACCGGCCGCGGCGTGAGCAGGAACTGTCCCGCCAGCGGCCGTTCCCGGCGCACCATGAAGCCGGTCAGCCGCACCTCGCGGCCCACGGCAGCCTGCAACGCCGCACTGGGCGCCAGCCCGCGCGGGCCGATGGGCTGGGCAAAGAACTCGTGAAAGCCCAGCGTCAGCGGCTGGGCAAACGCTGGCATCGCCAGGCCGCCCACGACCGCCCACGCCGGCAGCAGGGTACGCAGACGCATGCCGAACTCCGGGTCAAACCCGGCATGCTCGGCGGGCTGCGTGTCAATTCGATGACGATGCCTCTCAGCGCCGGCGGCGCAGGCCGCCTGCCGCGCCGAGCAGGCCCAGCAACCACCACGCCGACGAGCCACCGCCGCCTCCGCCACCACCCGCGGGCGCGGGGGCAGGCGTCGGTGCGGGCGTGGGTGCCGGGGTGGGCGCGGGTGTCGGGGCGGGTTCCGGCGCCGGTGTTGGTGCGGGCGTCGGGGCCGGCGCCGGGGACGGCGTCGGCGCGGGCAACGGGATGGCCGTGCTGCCCTGCAACTGGCCGCAGCGGTTCAGGGCGGTGCTCTGCAGGCCCAGCGCCGTGCGCACCGGCGCGGTGTAGGTGGTGGGCGTCAGCGCATACCGCACGGCCTCGGCGGCATCCAGCAGGCCGACACCGCCCGTGCCGTTGTCCAGCGTGCAGCGCCGCGCTTTCAGGCTGCTGGCCGGGCAGTAGCCCAACGCGTAGGCCATCACATGCGGCCGGGCGCTGGCCCGAAGGCCGGCCTCCACCTGCGCCAGCGACAGCGCCGGGTTGGCCGCCCACATCAGCGCGGCCGCACCCGCCACCTGCGGCGCCGCGAAGCTGGTGCCGCTGACGGCGCCGTAGCCGGCTGTCGACGGCCCGGTGGTGCCGGTGTTGACCGTGGAGACGATGCCGGTGTCGGCCAGGTCGGTGTCGCAGTCAGCGCCGTTGTTGGCGTCGCCGCCGGGTGCCGACAACTGCACCTGCGCGCCGTAGTTGGAGTAGATGGCCTTGAAGCCCTGGCGGTTGGTGGCGGCCACGGCGAACACGCCCGCGCAGTTGGCCGGGCGGGCCACGGCCGCGCCTTCGTTGCCGGCAGCGGCCACCACCAGCACGCCCAGGTTGCGCAGCTCGGTGATCGCGTCGGTATACAGCCGCGCGGCAGCCGCCACCTCGGGCTTGGCATCGGCCAGGTTGCACGACGTGGCCTGCACGCTGGCGAAGCCGATCACCAGCACCTTGGCCGGGTTGGCATTCGTCGGCACCCCGGTCACCGGCAGGCCGGCGGCCCAGCGCATGCCGTCCACCATGTCGGCGACCGAGGCGCCGCACTTGCCGGCCACGCGCACCGGCAGGATGCGCGCATTCCAGTTGATGCCGGCCACGCCGTTGGCGTTGTTGGTCACCGCGCCCAGCTGGCCGGCCACAACGGTGCCGTGCCAGCTGCTGCGCGGACGCACGACGCAGCCATCCCACAGCGCCGGGTTGGCGTTGAACTCGGCCTGGGTCAGCGCATCACCCGGGTCCAGCGCGCCGGCGCTGCGCCCCGTGCCGCCGTTGTTGGCGTACTCGGGCTTGCTGATGAAGTTGTAGCCGGCCAGCACGTTGGCGTTCAGGTCGGCATGCGAGGTGATGCCGGTGTCCAGCACAGCGATGACCGGCGCCGTCGAGCCCTTGGTGGTGTCCCAAGCCTTGGTGAAGTTGGCGGCAGCGGGGTTGCTGCTGTCGCTCTGATCGTCCAGCCACCACTGCGCATTGGCTGGGTTGGTGGCCCGGAACAGCGTGTCCGTGGGCACAGCCGCGCGCTGCTCGTGCAAGTCAGGCATGGCATGGGCGATGCGGCGGTCGGCACGCAGCCGCGCCAGCCAGGCCTGGGCCTGCGTCGCATCGCCACGCCCCTGCAGCCGCCACCAGCCCGAACCCAGCGGCCGATGCTCCTGCAAGGGCAGGCCCGACTCGGCCAGCAGGTGCGCGAGCTGGGCCTGCTGCTGCGCATCGGCCTGGCGGTCATCGGCCAGTTTGACGATGAGCGTGGTGGCGGCCGTGGGGCTCGCGTTGGCCGCAGGCGCGAGCCGGTGCGCCAGGGCCACCGCCGACACGGCGACGCCGGCCACGGTGGCGGCCGCCATCAGCTGGTTGAAACGGAAGGCCCGCGACAGGGGACGGGGCGGCGGGGTCAGGGCGGGCAGTGTCTTCATCAGGCCGGCACCTTAGGCAGCTGCGGTGAAGGAGCCATGACATGACGCCGACGGCTCATGGACGCCGTCATGCGGCCGTCATTCATGTCACGGTCATTGCGCCTTCCTAAGCTGCGCGGCCCATGACCCAGCCCACCTCACGCCATCGCCACCGCGGCTTCACGCTGCTGGAATTGCTCGTCGTCATGGTCATCATCGGCCTGCTGGCGGGCTACGTCGGCCCCAAGTTCTTCGGCCAGATCGGCAAGAGCGAGGTCAAGGCGGCGCGGGCGCAGATCGATGCGCTGCAGAAGTCGCTGGACCAGTACCGCCTGGACGTGGGCCGCTACCCGAGCACCGAGCAGGGCCTGGCCGTGCTCGTCGCCAAGCCCGCCGACGAGCCCAAGTGGGCCGGGCCGTACCTCGCCAAAGCGCTGCCCAAGGACCCCTGGGGCCACGACTACCAGTACCGTGCGCCGGGCGAGCATGGCGAGTACGACCTGCTGTCATGGGGCAAGGACGGTCGCGCCGGCGGCGAGGGCGAGGACGCGGACCTCACGTCCTGGTAAGCGCCGTGAACGAATTCGACGTCCGCTACCTCGACGCGCAGCGCCAGCCGGCGCAGGCGCGCGTGCGGGCGGCGGACGCGGGCGGCGTGGCGGCGGCACTGGGCCTCGCGCCGGCCGCCTTGCTGGCGGTGGAGCCGGTGCAGGCCTCGCCGCTGAAGGCCGCGCGCGGCGGGCGCTTCCCGCGCCGGCAGTTCGCGCAGCAGCTGGCCGTGCTGCTGCGTGCCGGCATCCCGCTGCTGGAGGCGCTGCAGACGCTGCAGTCGCAGGACAACCCGCCCGCCGTCACAGCGGCGCTGGCCGGCGTCGTCGAGCGCGTGCAGCTGGGTGAGTCGTTCTCCACCGCGCTGGCATCGCAGCCGCAGGCCTTCGACGCGCTGTTCGTCGCCGTCGTGGAGGCCAGCGAGCGCAGCGGCCAGGTGGAGCAGGCGCTGGCCGAGCAGGCGAGCTACCTGGCCTGGGTGGAGCAACTGCGCAGCAAGCTGGTGGCCGCGGCCATCTACCCGGCCATGCTGATCACGGCGGGCACGGTGGTGGTGCTGTTCCTGCTGGTGTTCGTCGTGCCGCGCTTCGCGGGCCTGCTGGACGGCGTGGGCGGCGAGCTGCCGTTC
The DNA here is from genome assembly GCF_026712245.1 of Roseateles hydrophilus. GTDB lineage: Bacteria > Pseudomonadota > Gammaproteobacteria > Burkholderiales > Burkholderiaceae_C > Pelomonas > Pelomonas hydrophilus. Next base: position 220,690 of record NZ_JAPPUY010000005.1, on the reverse strand, counting down.
GCATCGCGCCTGCTGATCGCCGTCGGCGCGTTCAGCGGCGCGCATCCGGTGGCGCTGCTGCTGATAGCGGCGGGGCTGGTGGCGCTGCCGGTGCTGGCCTGGCAACGCGGGTTGAAGGAGGCGCTGCAGGCGCGGCTATGGCGGCTGCCCTTGGTCGGCCCGAAGCTGCACCTGCTGGCACTGGCGCAGTTGTACCGGTGCCTGGCGATGCTGCTGCTGGCCGGCGTGCCCATCGTGCCGGCGCTGGTGAACGCGCGGGGCGTGGCGGCATCGCACCTGCGCGCGGCGCTGGACCGCGCGACCGAGGCCGTGCGGCTGGGCGAGCGGCTCTCGGCCTGTCTGCAGCGCGAGGGGCTGGCGACGCCGGTATCGCTGCGCATGCTGAAGGTGGGCGAGCACAGCGGCGAGCTGGGCGCGATGCTGGCGCAGGCGGCGGGCTTCTACGACGAGGAGCTGTCGCGGTTGTCGGACCTGGTGACGCGGCTGGTCAATCCGGTGCTGATGCTGTTGATGGGGCTGGTGATCGGCACGGTGGTGGTGCTGATGTACCTGCCGATCTTTCAGTTGGTGGAGCAGGTGCAGTGATGAAGGCTTCGCGCTGCTTTGCCTTTCCGCACAGGCCCATGCCGGGAGTTCGCCCCGGCGGGCGACCTACTTTCTTGTGCGGACAAGAAAGTAGGCAAAGAAACCGCCCCTGCAAAACCGGCCCTGCGGGCTGCCTTGCGATGCTCGGAACCCAGGGCCGCGGCGAACTCGCTCCGCTGCGCTCTGCTCAAACAGGCGCCGCGAGTCAGTTCTTGAAGTGCGCTTCGCGCACGCCCTGGGTTCCTGCGCTTCTCAGCGGTTTTGAAGGGGAACCCCGAAACAGCCAACCCCAACAGCCAAAAGCCAAACCCGCCAGCCAGCTGGCGCCGGCTGTTCGGTATGGCCCCTTTAGCACCGCCGAGGAACGGAAGGTCTTGAAGCCGCGAGCGAAGCTCGCCTCAAGAACTGACTCCGCGCAACTGTTTGAGCAGAGCGTAGCGGCGCGAGTTTTGCGCGGGGCTTCAAGGCCTGAGTACCGCAGGGGACCCGCAGCTTTGCTGCGGGCGGTGCGGTCGGGGCGAGCTTTTTGCCTACTTTTTGGCGGCCCAAAAAGTAGGTCGCCCGCCGGGGCGAAATCCCGGCACGACTCGTGGCGCGCAAACAAAAGCTCGCAGACATGAACGCCATCCTGCAACCGCCGCAAGACCCGCTGGCGGCCCTCCCCGCGTCCGACGCCCCCTGGTCGCTCACGTTCGCCCCCTGGCCCCACGCCGACGCCCAGCGCTGGCGCGCGGTGATGGCCACGTCGGCCAGTGGCCGCTTCGCGCTGCTGGCCGACCGGCCGCTGGAGCCGCTGCTGCGCCTGCGCGTCGAGCAGCGCCTGAAGAAGCCCGTGCTCTGGTGGCCCTGCGATCCCGCCGACATCGACACACTGCTGGCCACCGGCGAGGCCGACTACCGCGCCCTCGGTGAACTCACCGAGCACTTCGCCCACAGCGCCGAAACAGACACCGCGCAGGAACTCTCCGCGCTGCACCTCGCCGAACAGGCCAGCCCCGTCGTGCGCCTGCTGGACGCGACGCTCTACGACGCGCTGCAGGACGGCGCCAGCGACATCCACTTCGAGTGCCAGCTGCGCGGCATGAAGATCCGCAGCCGCGTCGACGGCGTGATGCTGGACGTGAAGAGCATCGACGGCGTGCAGGCCGCCGAACAGCTCGTGTCGCGACTGAAGGTCATGGCGGAACTGGACATCGGCGAGCGCCGCCTGCCGCAGGACGGCCGCTTCAAGCTGCGCGTGCAGGGCCGCGAGGTGGACTTCCGCCTGTCCATCATGCCCAGCGTGTTCGGCGAGGACGCCGTCATCCGCGTGCTGGACCGCGCGCAGGTGGAGGCGCAGGGCGCGCTGACGCTGGACGCGCTGGGCTTCGAGCCCGAGGCGCGCGCGCAGATCCGCGCGCTGGCGAAACAGCCGCACGGCCTGCTGCTCGTCACCGGCCCCACCGGCTCGGGCAAGACGACGACGCTGTACGCCGCCATCAGCGAGGTCAACACCGGCCGCGACAAGATCATCACCATCGAAGACCCGGTGGAGTACCAGCTGCCCGGCGTCGTGCAGATCCCCGTCAACGAGAAGAAGGGGCTGACGTTCGCACGCGGCCTGCGCTCGGTGCTGCGGCACGACCCCGACCGCGTGATGGTGGGTGAGATCCGCGACGCCGAGACCGCGCAGATCGCCGTGCAGGCCGCGCTGACCGGCCACCTCGTCTTCAGCACCGTGCATGCGAACAACGCGTTCGACGTGGTGGGCCGCTTCATGCACATGGGGTTGGACCTCTACAACGTCGTCTCCGCGCTGAACGGCGTGCTGGCGCAGCGGCTGATGCGCATCAACTGCACGCACTGCCGCGCGCCGCTGCCGGCCACGGCCGAGCAGCTGCGCGGGATGGGACTGCCAGAGGACGCCCAGCTGCTGCATGGCACCGGCTGCACGCACTGCCGCGGCACGGGCTACCGCGGCCGCCGCGCCGTCAGCGAACTGCTGTGGCTGGACGACGAGCTGCGCGACCTCATCGCCAGCCGCGCGCCGCTGTCGCGCATCAAGGAGGCCGCACGCGGCCGCGGCATGCGCTCGCTGCGCGACGCGGCCGTGGCGCTGGTGCTGCGCGGCGAATCGACGCTGGAGGAACTGGACCGTGTCACGCTCGCGGACTGAGCGCCTCCTGCTCACCGCCGACGGCGCGGTCGACGCACAGGGCAAGACCTGGCCCGCCTTCGCCGCCTGGTGTGCCGCCCACCCCGGCGCGCGCGTGGCGCTGCTCGCCGGGCCAGACCGCATGCACAGCCTGCGCGTGCCCGACGACCTGCCGCTGCCGGGCGATGCCGAGCGCCTGGCCTACGCCCGGCTGCAGTTCACGCACTACTTCGGCGCCGCGGCGCAGCAGTGGCCGCTGGCCGCGTGGTCGCAAGGTGTGTGCGCGCTGGCCGACGGCGACCTTGCCGCGTTGCAGGCGACGGCGGCAGCCCACCGCGTGCGCCTCACATCGCTGCGGCCCAGCTGGGCACTGCTGCCCGCCGGCGACGGCGATGCCGGGCTGCTTGACGGCGAGCTCCTGACCTGGCTGCGCCGCCGCGACGGCCGGCTCGTCGAGCTGCAGCAGCGCCACGCCGACGACGAGCTGCTGCAGCAGCTGCCGGGCACGCGCCTCGTGCGGGCCGACACGCTGCTGGCCGGCGCCGGCAACGACGAGGCGCCTGATTTCATCGCGCAGCCGTCACGCGCGCGGCCGCTGATCTGGGCCTGGGCGGCGACGGCGGCGGCAGCCTGCGTGCTGGTGGCGCTGCAGGCCCAAGGCCAGCAGGACGAAGCCCGGCGCCTGCGCGAACAGGCTGCCGTGCTGGACCGCATCGCCCGCCCCACGGCAGCCGCCCCCGCTCTACCGCCCAACCCCGCGGCCCGCAACCGCGCCTGGGCCGCCGCGCAGCAGCTGGACACCGACTGGGCCGCACTGTGGGTGGGCGTGGAACGCGCGCTGCCGCCCGGCCTGCAGCTCACCGCGCTGGACCTGGACCGCCAGGGGCTGCGCGTGGAGGGCCAGGCCGCCGACGCAGACGGGGTGACGCGCCTCGTCGATCGCCTGACGCTGACGGCAAGCGCCGGCCAGGACGTCGTGCTGACGCGCCTGCAGCGGCCTGACGCGGCCGCCGACGCAGGCGGCCTGCGCTTCGAGGTGCAACGCCGCAGCGGAGGCGCGCGATGAGGCGCTGGCTCACCCACGCCCGCCGCCTCGGCTGGCCGGCCGCACTGGCAGCACTGCTGACGCTGACCGCCATCGCCGGCGCCGCATGGCTGCCGGCACGGCAGGCCCAGTTGGATGAGCAACGCCAGGCCCTGATGGCGCGCCGCGCCGCGCTGGCCAAGGCGCCCGCGGCCGCCGCCAAGACCGACAGCCGCGCACTCGCCGCCAGCCTGCCCCCCGACAGCGCACGCCAGGCCCGCACCGCGGCGCTGCTGGCGCTGACCGGCGAGCTGGGCCTGCCCTGGCCGCGCAGCGATTTCCGCTACCAGGTGGACCGCGAACTGGGCATCGCCCAGTACCGCGTGGCCATGCAGCTCAGCGGCGGCTATGGCGCGCTGCGCGGCTTTGTCGCCGAGGCGCTGCAACGCGACCCCGCGCTCGCGCTGGACAGCGTGCGCCTGCGCCGCGAGGCCGACGGCACGCTGAAGGCCGAGTTGGCCTGGGTGCTGCACATGCAGGCCGCGAAATGAAGAAGCCCGCCCCGCGCCAACTCGCCCTGTTCGGCACCCTCGCCCTGAGCCTCGCGGCCACGGCCTGGGTGTCGCAGGACGACGGCGACACCCCCGCGCCCGTGGCCGCCTCACCACGCCGCGCCGCGCCTGCCAGCACGGCGCCCACCGCCTGGCCCGGCCCCGCCGCCAGCGCACGTGCCGCGTGGCCCGAGGTCGACGCGCAGGCCCGCGCTGCCTGGGGCGAGGCTGCGCCCGTGGCCGCCACGCCCACGCCGCCGCAAGCCAGCGCGGATGCGAGCCCCGAACCGCCCGCGCCGCCCCGTGCGCCGCCCTTCCCTTACCAACTCGTCGGCCGCTTGACCGACGGCGCCTCGCGCGCCGTGCTGAACAACGCGCAGCGCAGCGCTGTCGTCGGCGTGGGCGAGGTGGTGGACGGGCAGTGGCGTGTCGACGCCGTGGAGCCCGCCGGCCTGCGCCTGACCTACCTGCCGCTGGGCCAAGCCCAGCTCGTTCCCTTCGCTCCCTCACCCGCATGAAGCGCCTCTCCGCCCTCGCCCTCGCCCTGCTGCTCGCCGCCTGTGCCGGCAACCCCGCGCTGCGCGAGGCCGACACGCTGGCCCGCCGCGGCGAGCACGAAGGCGCCTGGCGCCTGCTGCGCGATGCCGCGGCCGCCGCGCCGCAGGACGACGCCCTGCGCTCCGCGCTGCAGCGCGAGCGCGAGCTGGCCCTGCTGGCCCTGGCCACCCAGGCCGAGACGGCGCGCGCCACCGGCCAGCTGGACGCGGCGGCCGAACTGCTGATGCGCATGCAGGCGCTGGACGCGCAGGCCCCGCGCACAAGGGCGCTGGCCACCGCACTGCGCCGCGCCCGCGACCACCAGGCCCGCGTCGCCCGCGCCGCGAAGCAGTTGCAGGCCGGCGAGGCCGACGCCGCGCGCGAGGCCGTCACGGCCGTGCTGGCCGAAGACCCCGGGCAGCCGCAAGCCCTGGCCCTGCAACACAAGCTGCGCCAGCGCCTGGCGCCGCCGCCCGTGCCCACCGTGCTGGCGGCGGCCTACCAGAAGCCCGTGAGCCTGGAGTTCCGCGATGCGCCGCTGCGCACCGTGTTCGAGGCGCTGGGCCGCGGCGCGGGCGTGAACTTCGTGTTCGACAAGGACGTGAAGGCCGACGCCCGCGTCAGCCTCTACCTGAAGGACGTCAGCGTCGACGAGGCCATGCGCGTGGTGCTCAGCACGCAGCAGCTGGAGCGCAAGCTGCTGAACGACAACTCGGTGCTGATCTACCCCAACACGCAGCAGAAGCAGCGCGAGCACCAGGAGCTGGTGACGCGCAGCTTCTACCTGAACAACGCCGATGCCAAGCAGGCGCAGGCGCTGGTGCGCATGATGGCCAAGACGCGCGACCTCTTCATCGACGAGCGCCTGAACCTGCTGGTGGCGCGCGACACGCCCGAGGTCATCGCGATGATCGAGCGCCTCATCGCCGGGCTGGACCTGCCCGAGCCCGAGGTGATGCTGGACGTGGAGGTGCTGGAGCTGGCCTCCGACCGCAGCGCCGAGGCCGGCCTGAACTGGACCACCGATGCCAGCTACGGCGCCACTGACACCGCGGCCGCGCTGGTGCCCTGGGCCACGCGCGGCAGCTTTCGCACGCTGGTGGCCAACCCGGTCATCACCGCCCGGCTCAAGGGCGGCGCGGGCGCCAGCAACCTGCTGGCCAACCCCAAGCTGCGCGCGCGCAACAAGGAGAAGGCCAAGATCCAGATCGGCGACAAGGTGCCCGTGTTCACCAGCACCTCCACCGCCAACGTCGGCGTGTCCACCGCGGTGAGCTACATCGACGTGGGCATCAAGCTGGAGGTGGAACCCACCGTGCAGCTGGACAACGAGGTCATCATGAAGGTGAACCTGGAGGTCAGCAGCCTGGGCCCGAAAGAAAGCTCCGGCGGCACGCAGCCCACCAGCGCCTACCGCATCGGCACGCGCAACGCGTCCACGTCACTGCGGCTGCGCGATGGCGAGACGCAGGTGCTGGGCGGCCTCATCAACGACGAGGACCGCAAGAGCATCAGCGGCGTGCCCTATGTGTCGGAGACACCGCTGCTGGGGCGGCTGTTCGGCGTGCACGGCGACAGCCGCAAGAAGACCGAGATCGTGCTGCTGATCACGCCGCACGTGCTGCGCAACGTCAGCCTGCCCGACGCCAGCCTGACCGTGCTGCCCTCGGGCTTCGACGCCAACCCCGGCGCCGAAGGGGCGCGGCTGCGCTCGCGCGGCAGCGTGGCGGCACCGCTGGCCGGCGCTGGCCTGCCGGCGGCCGGCGCGCCCGCCACACCGAGCGGCCCCGAGGCCGTGGTGGAGTTGCAGACCAGCGGCAGCACCGCCGTCGGCGACACGCTGTCCGTCGGCCTGAGCAACACCTCCGCGTACACGGTCACCGGCACGCTGACCTACGACGTGGCCATGTTCCTGCGCGCGGACATCGGCGGTGCCGAGGCCGCCAGCGGCAGCGTTGACATCACGCTGGGCCCGCAGGCGCAGAAGGTGATCGTGCTGCGCGCGCGGCCTGGCTCGGCGGGGCAGTCGGGCCTCATCGAGTTCGTCAACAGCGCCGCCAAGGGCCTCAAGGGCGAGCAGGTGACGGTGCGTGTGGAGGGTGAAGGGCATGTCGACGTGCAGTGACGCCCCCTCGCCTCGCCTGCAACGGCAACGCGGCTTCACGCTGGTCGAGATGCTGGTGGTGGTGACGCTGGTGGGTATCCTGGCCGCCGCCGCCCAGCCGCTGGGCGTGTGGGTGCACAAGCGCCAGCGCGAGGCCGAGCTGCGCCACGCCCTGCGCACGCTGCGCGACGGGCTGGACGCCTACCACCGCGCCGCCCGTGAAGGTCGCATCGCGGTCAAGGCCGACGACAGCGGCTACCCGCCCGACCTGGACGCCCTGGTGCGCGGCGTGCCCGACGCCCGGGACCCGCAGAACGCCAAGCGCCTGTACTTCCTGCGCCGCCTGCCGCGCGACCCCTTCGCCGACCCCGGCCTGCCCGCCGCCCAGACCTGGGCGCTGCGCAGCCACGACAGCCCGCCCGAGGCGCCCGCGCCAGGCCGCGATGTGTTCGACGTGCACTCGCGCGCCGAGGGCACGGCCATCGACGGCACGCGCTACAGGGACTGGTGATGGCACGCACGGCCCATGGGTTCACCCTCATCGAGTTGATCGTGGTCATGGCCATCGTTGCGCTGCTGGCCGGCATCACCGCGCCGCGCTACTTCGCCTCGCTGGAGCGCGCCAAGGCGGCCAGCCTGCGCAGCTCGCTGGCCGTCATGCGCGACGCGCTGGACAAGTACGCCGCCGACAAGGGCCGCCACCCCGACACGCTGGCCCAGCTGGTGCAGGACCGCTATCTGCGCCGCGTGCCCGAGGACCCGCTGACCGGCAGCGCCGACAGCTGGATCACGCTGCCGCCTGCGGCCGGCACCGACCTGCCCGGCCAGGTGGCCGATGTGCGCAGCGGCGCCGCCGGCCGCGCGCCGGACGGGAGCCTGTATGCGGACTGGTGAGCCGGCGCTGGCCCACCGGTGGACCGGCAGGCGCCGCGAGCGCGGCTTCACCTACCTGTGGCTGCTGTTTGTGCTCACCCTGGGTGGCGTGGGCCTGGCCGCCCTGGGCGAGCGCGAGCAGACGCGCCAGCAGCGCGAGCGCGAGGCCGAGCTGCGCTTTCGCGGCGAGGCCATCGCCGCCGCGCTCGGGCGCTACGCGCGGGCCACGCCGCTGGGCCACCTGCCGCTGCCGCAGACGCTGGACGAGCTGCTGGCCGACCGGCGTTTCCCCAAGCCGCAGCGCCACCTGCGCCAGCTCTACGCCGACCCCTTCACCGGCAAACCCGACTGGGAACCCGTGATGGGCCAGGCCGCTGTCGTCGCCGATGCCAGCGGCAGCCCCGCCGCTGACGCCGCCAACGCCGCCACGGCCCGGGCCAGCCCTGACACGGCGACCGGCACCGGCATCGTCGGCGTGCGCAGCCGCTCGTCGCGCGCCCTGCTCGCCACCGCGGGCGGGCGCAGCACCGCCCACGACTGGGTGTTCAGCGCTGCGCCCGCGGACGTCGCCACCCCTTCAGAACCCAGCGAATGAGCCGATCGGCCCATGACCCCCATAAGCCTTCAACGGCCGGTCATGTGGGCTTCCTAGAGTCCATCACTCCTGAGTTCGTCGCCAGACACCCCCTGGCCCACCGCGCTCCCCGAGACGCAGAACCGCTGCCCATGACGACCAACAACAACCCGGCCGCAACGACCTCCCAGGACGACCCCGTCGAAGCCATCGTGCGCGCGGCCGAGTCCGCCCTGACGGTGCGCCGCCGCTACCAGTTCTTCGTCTGGACGCAGAGCTACCTCAGCCGCCTGCTGCCGCACCAACTGGCCGTGTGTGGCAGCTACGACCGCGGTGCCCGCGAACTGCTGTTCGACGTGTTCAACAGCGTCAGCCTGGACGCCGCGCTGATGGACGCGCTCGGCGACAACCGCAGCCTGCTCATGCAGCACTGGCAGGCCCGCTGGCTGGAGGCGCGCGGCCGCCCAGCCGTCATCACCACCGCCGACCTGGCGTTCGCGTCACTGGGCACGGCGCGCGACGCCTTGTTGGCCGCCGGCTTCGACAGCGTGCTGGTGCACGGCGTGTCTCGCCCGCAGCGCCCGCAAGAGATCGAGAGCTTCTTCGTCTTCGCGTCGCAGGACAGCGCCACGCTCGCCGCACTCGTGAGCCGCATGGAGCTGCTGATCCCGCACATCCACGGCACCTGGCAGCGCGTGCAGGCCGTGGAGCGAGATGTGGTGGGCATCAGCGCACCCCAGCCCAGCGCCGTGCGCGTAGGCGGCGTCACGCAGCGCGAGCGCGAGATCCTCAGCTGGCTGCGCGAGGGCAAGAGCAACCAGCAGATCGCCGAGGAGCTGGGCATCAGCGCACTGACGGTGAAGAACCACGTGCAGAAGATCCTGCGCAAACTCAATGCCGCCAACCGCGCGCAGGCCGTGGCTCAGGCCATGTCGCTGCAACTGCTGGACCGCCCGGCGCTGAGCAGCCTGCCGCGCTCGCACCACGCAGGCTGAACGTCGGTCGCCGCGCGGGCAAGCGGGCTGGCGCGAACGGCCCATGTCCGAACGGCTCATGGGTTTGGCCCTAGTCCGAACGGACTGCGAACGAAATCACGACCCCGGTGCGCATGTCACTTGCCCTCACAAGAATGCGCGCTGATTCGATCCTACAGATCACCGCTCTTTGAACGCGGGTCTCTCGACCCAGGCGCCCAAGGCCACCGCCGATTGCACGCATGCAATCCAGGGGAGGCAGCCAGGCGTGACGGCCCCCAGCCATGCCGGCGGGGAGGTCTTAACACCACTGTCTACGGAGTATTTCCATGAAGCTCAAGTCTCTTGCCCTGGCCGTGCTGGCCGCTGTTGCAGCCCCCTCCTTCGCCGCTGTCACCGTCGATGGCGAGATCGGCACCGGCGAATTCGTGCTGCTGGCCACCAACAGCAAGGGTTCCTATGCCCAGGACCTCGGCATCTCGCTGAACCAGCTCAACGCCGTGCTGGCCAATGGCGGCACCTGGAGCCAGTCTGTGCTGGGCACCCAGTACGACGCTTTCCTGGCCTTCGGCGGCACGGGCACGCAGTGGACCATCGCAGCCATCAACCCGATCGACGCTGGCTTTGGCCCGGGCGAAATCAACGGTTGGACCACGATGAACATCAACCAGTCGTTCGGCGTGCTTCAGAACGCCCAATTCGGCGATGCCGTCGGCGGCCTGCTCACCCACTTCAAGGATATCGACAACCGCGCTAACAACACGGGCATCGGTCAAGAGAACAACCGGCTGGCTTCTGCTTTCGGCACCAACACGTACTCGACCGCTGACCACACGGGTTACAACCAGTACTTCAACCAGCGCAACGACATCGGTGTTGCCAGCGCCCTGGTGTACACGACCCATGCCAACGAAGTCAGCGATGCCCCCACGCTGCAGTCTTTCGTCGGCAACGCCTACGGCGCCTACACCGTCAACTTCGACGGCAGCACGATCAGCATCACGGGTGTCACTGCCCCCGTGCCGGAGCCGAGCACCTACGCCATGCTGGCCGCCGGCCTGATGGCCGTTGGCTTTGTTGCACGCCGTCGCAAGCAAGCCTGATTTTCGGGGGGGGCAGCCGCCGGCGCCGCCCCCCCCCCGCTCCCTGATCCGCCCGCGACACGCCCAAGTGCAGGTCGTGTGGGCGGAGCTGTGCCAAACACCCAGTACACGGACCTCCCATGAAACTCCGCTCCACACTCGTCGCCCTTGCTTGCCTGGCCTCGCTGGGCTCTGCCCAAGCCCTCACGGCCACCGAAGTCGCCGCCGCCCGCGACGCTGGCACGCTTGTCGAAGTGCGCCTCTCCGGCGCATCGGCCCTGCGCCTGCTGATTGCTTCTTACATCAAGGAAGATCTGGCTCAAGCCGGCACCTTTGACGTCTTCTTCTTCGGCAACGGCGCCGACCACCGTGGTTACTCGTTCAAGTCCAAGGTCGCCATCGGCAGCTGGCCTGTCGGCACCAACTTCCTGATCACCAAGCGCGACGCTGGTGGCTCGGGCCAAGGCGTGACGCCCCTGCTGAATGGTGGCGACGCTACCCAGGCCCATATGCTTGTCAACGGCAGCTGCACCCAGACCGGCGCTTCTCCCGCCACCGACATCCAGGCTGCCGGCTTCACCTGCACGACCACCACGCAAGCCAAGGCCCACGCAGGCATCTCCGACGTCGAACCCGCGCTGCTGCAGGCACCAATCAACAACGGTACCGGCCTGGATGTTTCGGGACTCGACGCCGCGGGCTTCGTGCAGAACATCTTCGGCGTCGCCGTGAACAAGAAGCTGTATCTGGCCCTGCAAAAGGCTCAGGGGCTGGACAGCGCCGGCGCGATCAATGAATCCGACGCCGCAACGCCCAGCATTCCGAAGTCCTTCATCACCGGCGCTCTGACCGGCCAGCTGCTGGGCAACTCCAGCTCGAAGAAGGGTTGGAATCTGCTGATTCCCGCCTCGGTTGATGCCGACGTCCTGACCAAACGCATCAACGTGTGCCGTCGCACGCCGGGCTCGGGCACGCAAGCCGCCTCCAACGTCTACTTCGCCAACAACCCCTGCGCTTCGGGTTCGTCTGTCTACGCGCCGACCGCCGGCACGACAAATGCCACCCTGAGCGTGACGGGCTCGGCAACGACCAAGCAAGGCAGCAGCTCGCAGCTGGTGGAAACCTGCCTCGCCGACGTCGATAACTTGGCTGGTCAGGGTTACGCCATGGGCGTGCTGGGTCGCGAAAACAACCCACGTCCTGTCGTGAACGGTGTGCAGCAAGACAAGCTCTATCGCTTCGTCAAGATCAGCGGCGCTGCCCCCACGCGAGCTGCTGTCATCAGCGGCGACTACGACTTCGTGGTCGAGTCCAGCTTCCAGTGGGCCAAGACGGGCGCCGCCAACGCGCCCAGCGCCGACATGCTCGCCCTGCTGACCAAGATGCGTACGGAAATGGGCAAGGCCTCCGTCCTGGCGACGCTGGACCCTGACCTCCAGAACGGCCTGGTCGCCACGCCGGCCACCATCCTGTCCGGTTCGTGGGCCGATCTGCCGGCCGCCGACAAGGCCTTCACCGCCCACACCAACCGTTCCACGGGCAACAGCTGCTCGCCGGTCCGCATGACCAAGTAACTCGCAAGGCCACTCGCTGGCCTTGCCTTCAGCACAAAGGGATTCGTCCCTTTGTGCTGTTTCAGTTTCATGCTGTTCGACGCTCATTCATGGGCGACTCGTCGCCCATGAATGAATGCCGAGCCACCAAGCAAGCGGCCTCACGTATCGGCCTGGCCCGCCTGCTTGATCCGATCCAACACTCGCTGTAGCCATCATGACGTTTCAATCGAAGTGCCTTCTGGCCTTGACTGCCCTTGCCACCTGCACGATGACCCATGCCGCGATCCAGATGGGGCAGCACTCGCAAAACGGCGCCGAAGGCGATCGAACGGCTGAGCTTTTCCTCATCGTCTGGGATCCCATTCTCGAGCGCTCCTACATCAAGGATCTCGGCGTGCACGTGGGCGCGATGCGCTACGACGCCCTCGGCGACACGGCCAACAACCTTTTTGTCTACGGGCAGCAGAACACCGGTATCCAGAAGTTCTTTGATCCGCTCAACGACGACCAGAACTTCCTGGCGTTTCTGAACGGCTCAAACCGCGCTAATCAGCTGTGGGGCATCTTTGGCGCTAGCGTCAACATCGACGACGACTTTGCGCCCGGCGCGTACGTCACCTACACGACGTTGCAGTCCACCACCCTCGGCTCTGACGGCATGAACCCGCAGTACCTGGCGATGAAGCAGCTGAGCAACAACCAGCTGAAGTCGTGGGCTGGGGCGTTCCCCAACATCTACATCGGGGAAAGCAACATCGGCGCGTGCGCAGGCCTTGCGGACAACACGAGTTGCGTCGCTGCGGTCAACCAGCAGTCATCGAGCTTTCGCGTCAAAGGCGAGATCGGCTACGCCGGCAACTTCATGACCGCGACCTTCGGCCAAGTCAGCAAGGCATCGTTCACTGTGGAGCAAGCCCTCCCCAACGTGCTGAACCCGATCGGTAGCTCATCATGGTTCTACACGCTTGCGCAAGATGCCGATCCCAGCAACGCTGATGCACCAATCGTCATCGATGAATTTGACAACGGCACACTCGCTGGCGGAAACGACGCCTACTGGGGACTGGGCGTCGACAGCAACGGCAAGTACATCCTCAGCTACACATTGGCACCGTCGCTGACGCCCGCGCTGACCGCCGAAGGTCAACTCATGCGCCTGCGCACCGACTTCACCGCCCAGTACGGCGCCATCCGCTTCATCGATGTGCCAGCCGGTGACACGCTGAGCCTGGGCAGCAGCATCAGCCCCGTGCCGGAGCCCGCTACCTGGGGCCTGATGGGCCTGGGCCTGGCCGTGCTGGCCGCCCGCGCTCGCCGCCGCGCCTGAGAGGCATAGCCGGCCGTCTGCGGTGACACATCACCGCTGACGGCCGCTGTTTTTTCACGACCGCTTCACCCGCCCTCGGGACACTCATTCCATGGACGCCGGACTGACGCGCGCCCCGCTGCGGGCGCGCTGGTTTCTTTTGCTGACTGCCCTCGCCTGCTGGCTGTTCGCCCAGGCGCTGCCAGCGTTCGCACAGCCGCAGCCGCAGGCCCTGCAGTTCGACATCCTGGAGTTCGAGGTCGAAGGCAACACGCGCCTCAAACCCACGCAGGTGGAAGCGGCCGTCATGCCCTTCATGGGCGAGAAGCGCGACATGGCCGCCATCGAGGGCGCGCGCAGCGCGCTGGAGAAGGCCTACCAAGGCGCGGGCTACCTGACCGTGTTCGTCGATGTGCCCGAGCAGCGCATCGACGGCGGCGTGGTGCGCCTGGTGGTGCTGGAAGGGCGCGTGGACAAGCTCTACGTGACCGGCTCGCGCTACTTCGACCAGGGCCGCATCCGCGCCGTCGCCACCGAACTGGCCGAGGGCACGGTGCCCAACTTCAACGTCGTGCAGCAGCAGATCGCCGCGCTGTCGCAAACCCCCGAGCGCCGCGTGCAGCCGGTGCTGCGGCCAGGCCGCGAGCCCGGCACCGTGGAGGCCGAGCTCAAGGTCAGCGACAAGCTGCCGTTGGGTGGCAGCGTGGAACTGAACAACGCGGCCGCCGCCGGCACGGAGGCTCTGCGCGCCACGGCCAACCTGCACTACGACAACCTGTTCCAACGCGAGCACTCGCTGTCGCTGACGGCCCTCACCGCGCCCATGCAGCCCAGCCAGTCGCAAGTGCTGGTACTGAACTACCTCGTGCCCCTGGGCGATGGCGACTCGCTGAGCGTCAGCGCCGTCAACTCCAGCAGCGACATCGACAGCCTGGGCGGCACCCGTGTGCTGGGCAAGGGCACGACGCTGGGGCTGCGCTATGGGCTGAACCGCGTCGCCAGCAACGCCGCGCACGGGCTGTCGCTGGGCTTTGACCTGAAGGACCTGACCGAAGATGTGCTCACCAGCGCTGGCACCATCGGCTCGCCACTGCGCTATGCGCCGCTGCAGGCGGCCTACAACGGCAGCTGGTGGGGCACGTGGGGGCAGCAGCAGCTGAGCGCCAGCGCCACCTTCGGCCTGCGCCCGGTGTGGCGGCAGACGCGCCGTGACTGCCAGCTGGCCGACGGCAGCTTCGGCATCGCCGACCAATTCGCCTGCAAGCGCCGCGGCGCGGACGGTGGCTTCACGACGATCAAGCTCGACTGGCGCGGCAGCACGCGCGCCGGCCCCACCGAATGGGCGCTGCGCGTGGCGGGCCAGATCGCCAGCCAGCCGCTGGTCAGCGCCGAGCAATTCGCCGTGGGCGGCGCCGACTCGGTGCGCGGCTACAGCGAAGCCGCCGCGTCGGCGGACTACGGTGTGCTGGCCTCGCTGGAACTGCGCAGCCGCAACCTCGCACCGGCGCTGCTGAAGGCGTTCGACGGCGCACCGCTACCGCCCTTCACCGAGCTGGTGGTTTTCGGCTTCAGCGATGTGGCCCGCGTGACGCTGATCGACCCCGAGCCCGGCCAGCCGCACCGCAGCACGCTGCTGGGCACCGGCCTGGGCCTGCGGCTGGGCCTGCAGCCGGGCCTGAGCCTGGCGCTGGACTGGGCGCGCCGCCACCGTGATGTTGCGGGCCGCAGCCTGCCCACCGAGCGCGTGCACATGCGCGCCGCCCTGCGTTTCTGAGCCCGCCATGTCCAAGCCCGCCTTGCCCAAGACCGCCCTGCTGCTGAGCCCGCTCGTGGCGGCCCTGGCCGCCAGCCTGCCCTTGGTCGCCCTGGCTCAGGCGCCCGTGGCGGCGCCACCGCCGCCGCCGTTCAAGGTGCCGCAACCGGCCGTGGGCTGGCGCGTCTACGGCGCGGGCGCGGCCGCGCCGGTGAACACGGCCAATGCGCGTGGCGGCGTGGACATGACGATCGGCCAGACCAGCCAGCGCGCCATCTACCAGTGGAACAGCTTCCACATCGACGCGGACAGCTCGGTCACCTTCGACATGGCGCTGCCGGGCTCCAGCGCGCTGAACCGCATTGGCGGCGTCAGCCCCAGCCTGATCCTGGGCCAGCTCAAGGCCACGAACGGCGGCGAGATCCTGCTCTACAACCGCAACGGCATCCTGTTCGGCAAGGACGCCCGCGTGGACGTGGGCGCGCTGCTGGCCACCACGCTCGCGCCCAAGGACGCGGACTACGCCAACGGCTTCGTCAGCAACATCACAGGCGCCGCCGCCGCGCTGCGCTACGACGGCGCGGCGGCCGACTACGTCGACGCGAAGAACTTCATCCGCGTCGAGCCGGGCGCGCAAATCGTCACCGGCGAAGGCGGCCGCATCCAGCTCTACGCCAAGCGCGTGGAGAACGCCGGCTCGCTGACGGCCCCTGGCGGCCAGGTCGTGTTGGGCGCGGGGGCCGAGGTCTTCTACAAGCTGCCGACCACCGAGCCGCTGTACGCCTCCGAGGCCAACCCCAACGTGCCCGCGCTGCGCGGCCTGCTCGTCGAAGTGGGCCGGGGCGACCTGGCCTCAGGTGACGGCAAGGTGGAGAACACCGGCAGCATCAGCGTGCCGCGCGGCAACGCCACGCTGGTGGGCCTGGCCGTCAACCAGGCCGGCCGCGTCAGCGCAACGACCAGCGTGTCGCAGAACGGCTCCATCCTGCTGTTGGCGCAGGGCGATGCGGGCGAGACCTATCGGGACACCGGCGCGCTCATCCCGCAGGGCGACAAAGGTGCCTACAAGCAAGCTCAGCGCAGCGGCACGCTGACGCTGACCACCGGCAGCGTCACCGAGATCACCCCCGCCAACGCCGGTGCCGACGGCAAGCCGCTGACCAGCGACGACAACGCCACCTTCACCCGCTCGCGGCTGGACCTGGCCGGCGGCAGCATCACGCTCGCCGAAGGCGCCCGCGTCGTGGCCCCTGGCGCCATGGCCGAGTTGCGCGCGCTGGACACGCTCCACCCCTTCGGCGGCCTGGTCACCAGCAACCCGCTGACGGCCACGGGCGGGCGCATCGTCATCGACGCCAACGCCCGCATCGACGTCGCCGGCACGACCGACACCACGGTCAGCGTCGCGCGCGAGTTCGTCACCACCGAGCTGCTGGGCAGCAACGACCTGAAGGACGCGCCGCTGCAGAAGGACGGCCTGCTGTTCCGCAACAAGGTCACGCTGGACATCCGCCAGGCCTCGCCCATCCTGGGCGACCTCGCCAACTACCGCGCGGCCCAGCAGCGCAGCGCCAGCGAACGGCTGGCCAGCGGCGGCTCGCTGAAGCTGGTGGCCGGCGAGGCCATCGTCACGCATGCCAGCGCGCGCCTGGATGTCTCGGGCGGGCAGGTGAACTACACGGCCGCCCAGGTGGCGCCCACACAGCTCTACGCCAGCAACGGCCGCGCCTACACGCTGAACGACGCCCCCAAGGACCTGCTCTACACCGGCATCGTCAACGCCGGCACGGCCAAGGCAAGCTACGACCGCTGGGGCGTGCGCCCTAGCTACGGACTAGTCAGCCCGTCACGCCTGGAGCCGGGCTACGTCACCGGCCAGAGCGGCGGCAGCCTCAGCATCGTCGCGCCCCGCCTGGTGCTGGACGGTCAAGTGAACGGCAGCGTCACGCAGGGCGAGCGCCAGCTCGCCGGCCTGGACGCTGCCGCTGCTGCAGCCAAACTGGCACTGGGCGCGGCCACCCACGTCAACGCGTTCGGCACCGCCACCTACGCCGGCCCGGTGCTGCGCGACTTCCGGCTGCGCAGCAGCGGCAACGCGCTGGACGACAGCCGCTGGTCGCTGCTGCGCGGCGACACCGCCGGGGCAGCCACGGCGCTGGATGGCCTTGCCTCCGGGCTGTCGCTGGCCGGCCTGGCCGCGTCGGGCTTCAACGATGTCAGCGTCACCGCCGTGGGCGATGTGGTGCTGGCCGACACGCTGCAACTCGGCACGCGCGGCGTGGTGCAACTGCAGTCCAGCAGCGGCACCGTCAGTGCAGAGGCCGACATTCGCAGCACCGCCGGCAGCATCACGCTGCGCAGCGGCGCGGGCGATGTGCGCGTGGCCGACGGCGTGCGGCTGGACGCCTCGGGCCGCTGGGTCAACGCCGCGCTGGACGCCACGCTGACCGACGCCGCCCGCCCCGCTGCGACGGCCGGCGGCAGCATCACGCTGCAGGCCGGCAGCGACCTGCAGCTCGGCGCGGCCACGGTGCTGGACGTGTCCAGCGGCGCGCTGCTGACCGGCGCGCAGGCGATTGGCAGCTGCAAGGCCAATACCCTGTGCGGCGGCACGGCCGGCGCGCTGACGCTGCGCGGCGGCGCGTCCGTGTCGGCGCTGGACGAGGTCAGCCTGCGCGGCCATGGCGTGACACAGGGCGGCAAGTTCACGCTCGCCGCGCCGCAGATCCGCGTCGGCCCCGCGGCCGACGCCGGCGGTGCGCTGATGCTGACCGCTGACTTCTTCAACCGCGGCGGCTTCCAGAGCTACGCGCTGGACGGGCGCGACCTGCTCAGCGTCGAAGCCGGCACGCAGATGGCGCCGCGCCTGCAGCTGTGGCAGGCCGATGGCGCCACGCGCAACCGTGCCACCGGCACGGCCATGGACACGGTGTTCTCGCTGGCCACGCCGCCGCGCAGCTACCCGCAGCCCATCGACATCACGCTCAGCGCCAGTGGCATCACGGCAGACCAGCCTGCCGGCCGGCTGCTGTTCGGCGCGGGCGCCTCGCTGTCGCTGGACGCTGGCGCCAAGGTGCAGCTGTCGGCCCGCCAGCAGCTGCGTCTGGACGGCAGCATCACCGCACCGGCGGGCCAGGTCAGCCTGAGTCTCGCCACGGGCGAGGACTCGCGCTACTTCCCGCTGCAACGCCACCTGTGGCTGGGCGCCAGCAGCCGCATCGACGTGGCCGGCATCACCCAGACCCTGCCCAGCACCGACGGCCTGCTGAACGGCCGCGTGCTCGCAGGCGGCAGCGTCAGCCTGAACACCGGCGCCACGGCGCAGAGCTACGCCACCAGCCTCATCGTGCAGCAGGGCGCCGAGATCGACATCCGCGGCACGAGCGGCAGCGTCGACGTGCGCGAAACCACGTCGGCCGGCGACCGCGTCACGCGCCAGACCCTGGCCAGCAACGCCGGCTCGCTGAGCGTGAACGCCAACGGCGACCTGCTGCTGGAAGGCACGCTGCGGGCCGCCGGCGGCGGCACCGGCGCGGCCGGCGGCCGACTGAGCATCAACCTGGAAGCCGGCCTCACCGACACCGTGCGCCTGCCGGCCGTGCGCGAGTTGCTGCTTGCTGCCGACAACGGCGCCCTCAGCACCACGCTGACGCCCGACACGCTGGGCAGCGCCGGTACCTTGCGCGGCGTGGCCCGCGTGGACGCGCCGTGGATCACACGCTCGGGCGTCACCGAGCTGTCGCTGGCGTCGCGCGAGCGCCTGCTGATCGACGCCGCCACGTCGCTGGACATCGCGGGCGCGCTGCGCCTGGACGCACCCGTGCTGGCCGTGCAGCCCAGCGCACTGCCCAGCAGCAGCACGCTGTCGGCCACCTACCTGAGCTGGATCAACGGCCGTACAGCGCTGGAGTTCGGCCAACTTCAGCGGGACGCCTTCACTGCCAGCGCCGGCAGCGCCACGCTCACGCTGGCCGCCCGCCAGCGGCTGGACGTCAGCGGCCAGGTGCTCAGCCAGGGCGTGGGCCAGCTCAACCTGCTCAGCGCCGGCGACCTGCTGCTGCAAAAGCCCAGCGCCGAAGTGGTCGGCGACGGCCGCCTCACCACGGCCGGCGATCTGCGCCTGAGCGCCGCGCAGGTCTTCCCGGCCAGCGACACCGGCTTCGTCATCGCCGCGCCCGGCCGCCAGATCAGCATCGACAGCCCGCCCAGCGCCGACGGCAAAGCGCCCGACCTGCCCTTCAGCGCCGGCGGCCGCCTGACGCTGCAGGCCGCCAGCATCCGCCAGGGCGGCCGGCTGCGCGCGCCCGAGGGCAGCCTCACGCTGGACGCCCGCGACAGCATCGCGCTGCTGGACGGCAGCGAGACCTCCGTCAGCGCCGGCGGCCGCAGCCTGTTGTTCGGCAGCTGGAACGGCGAGAACTGGAGCGGTCCCGGCAGCAAGCCCGGCGACACCCTCAGCGCCACCCCGGCCAAGGCCATCACGCTGCAGGCGCCCACCGTCACCAGCGCCGCCGGCGCCAGCGTGGACCTCAGCGGCGGCGGCCAGCTGCTGGGCTGGCAGTTCGTCGCCGGCCCCGGCGGCTCGACCGACATCTTCAGCGCCGCCAACGGCAGCTATGCGCTGGTGCCCAGCGTGCGCAGCACCGGCGCCGCCGACAACAGCCTGCCCAACCTGCCGGCGCTGGGCCGCAGCATCGACTTCGGCAGCACCGGCGTCACGCTGGCCGACGGCACGCAGCTGACCGGCACCTACACCCTGCTGCCCGCCCGCTATGCCGCGCTGGACGGCGCCGTACTGGTGCGCCCCATCGCGCTCAAGCGCAGCGACGACAGCGCGCTGGTGCTGGCCCAAGGCCAGAGTCAGGTGCGCGATGACGGCAGCCTCGTCGTCGGCGCACGGCTCAGCACCGCCGGCACGAGCGTCACCGATGCACTGCCCAGCACCTGGCAGCTGCTCACCAGCAAGCAGGCGCGCCGCTACAGCGAAATCCGCCTCGCCTCGGCCGACGGCTTTTTCAGCGATCTCGCCACCCGCAACGACAGCGCCACGCCGGCGCTGAACCGCGACGCCGGTGCACTGGTGGTGGCCGCGCAGCAGGCCGACCTGCGCAGCGCGCTGCGCGTCGCCGCCGGCAACGGCGGCCATGGCGGCAGCGCCTACTTCGCCGCCAGCGACATCCTGGTAGGCGACGCGCCGGACAGCGCCGCCGGCCTGCGGCTCAGCATGGCGCAGCTCAACGCACTGGGGGTCGACAAGCTCGTGCTCGGCGCTGTGCCGACCGACCTTCGCCAACCCGGCGCACTGGCCGTGCGCGCGCAGACGGTGAACGTCTACGACGAGACGCCCCCAAGCGTGCCCGACGGCACACCGAAGCCGCCGCGCGCCCTGACCGCGGCCAACCTGCTGCTCACGGCGCGCGAGACGGTCGCGGTCCAAGCCGGCGCACCACTGCAGGCCGCCGGCACCACGGCGGCCACGCAGTGGACGCTGCAGGGCGACGGCGCGGCCGTGCTGCTCAGCGCCCACGCCGGCAGCGGGCTGACGCGCCAAGGCGCCGAGCTGAAGACGGGCACGCTGAAGCTCGCAGGCAACGCCTCGCTGCAGGCGAGCAGCGGGCGTGTGCAGCTGGACGCCACCGGCAGCGCCGCGATTGTCGACGGGGCCACGCTCACCGCCGCCGCCCTCGGCCTGGGTGCGCCGCGCCTGCAGCTGGGCGGCAGCGCTGCGGACGGCAGCCTGCAGCTGGCCGGCCCGCTGCTCCAGCAGCTCGCCACGGCCGATGAGCTGCTGCTGCGCAGCTACGCCACGCTCGACTTCGCCGGCAACGCCAGCCTGGGCAGCACGACGCTGCGGCAGCTGACGCTGGATGCCCCTGCCCTGCGCGTGCAGGCCGCGGCTGACACCGCCGCGGTGAGCGCCCAGACCCTGGTGCTCACCAACACCACCGGCCGAGGCCCTGATGCCGCGGCCGCCGCTGCGCCCGCTGCCGGCACGCTCGCACTGACCGCCGCCGGCCAGCTGCGCCTGGCCGAGGGCAGCCAGGCCTGGCAGGCCGCCAGCACCACGCTGACGGCGTCGCAAGGCATCGCACTGAGCGGCAACAGCCAGCTCACGGTTCAGGGCAGCCTCAGCGCCAACACACCCGCCATCAGCGCCCGCGCGGGCGCGACGGCACCCGCCGACAGCCGCTGGACCGTGGCCGGCGCACTCGCGCTCAACCCGGCCGCGGAGCCCACCCGCGCCAGCATCACGGCCGGCACCGCCGCCAAGCTGGCGCTGTCGGCTGCCAGCATGGCCGTCAACACCGACCTGCTGCTGCCCGCCGGCCAGCTGAGCCTGGCCAGCCAGGGCGACCTCAGCATCAACGCGGGCACCCTCAGCGTGGCCGGCAGCCGCCAGACGCTGGGCAGCGGCGCCAACGCCGTGCCCGTGGACCTCGCCGCCGGCCGCCTCAGCCTCAGCACGGCCAACGGCCTGCTGACGGTGGGCAGCGGCGCCACCCTGGATGTCAGCGCCGCCGGCAGCGGCGACGCGGGCCAGCTCAGCCTCGCCGCCCCACAAGGTGAACTGCTGCTCGGCGGCACGCTCAAGGCCGGCGGCCAGGGCAGCACGCTCGCCAGCCTCCACCTGGACGCCGCCACACTGCCCAGCGCCGACAAGCTGGGCACGCTGATCGCTGCGGCCGGGCCGCAGGCCTTCCAGCAGCAGATCACGCTGCGCCAGCGCCGCGGCGACCTCGTGCTGACAGCCGGCAGCGCGCTGCGCGCCCGCACGCTGGACATCAGCGCCGACGCGGGCGCGCTCAGCCTCAGCGGCCAGCTCACGGCCCTGGCCAGCGCCGACAGCGGCGGCCAGATGCAGCTCAGCGCCCGTGACGCCCTCGTCATCACCGACGGCGCGCAGCTGACGGCACAGAGCGCCGGCACCGCCACCGACCTGGACGCGCCCCGCATCGCGCTCAACAGCGCCGACGGCCGGCTGAGCCTGCAAGGCGGCAGCATCGACGCCGGCGGCGGCACGCTGGCCCTGCGCGCCCAGCGTGACAAGGACACGCAGGACGTTCTCATCGACCCGCTGCGCACCCGCGTTCAGCAGGCCGCGGCCATCGACGTCGAGGCCGTCAAGCGCTACGACAACATCACCGACCTGGTGGACGGCGTTGTCCCGGCGCCCGTGCCCGCGCCAACGCCGGCACCCACGCCATCGCCGGCGCCGGCGCCTTCACCGGCCCCAACACCCGCACCCGCACCCGCGCCAACACCGGCACCGGCGCCAACCCCAGCGCCCACGCCGTCACCAACGCCCGCGCCGACCCCGGCGCCAGCACCGACGCCTTCACCCAGCCCCGCCCCGGCGCCCGGCCCGGTGCCCACCACGCCGGCCGACGGCAATGGCGCCAGCACCGGCACCAGCAAGCCGCCCGCACCGCCGCTGCCGCCCGCGCCCGCGCCGGTGCCCACGACGCCGGCTGACGGCAACGGCCCGACCACCGGCAACACCCAGCCGCCCGCGCCCCCCGTGGTGCCTGGCACGACGCCCGCCCCGGCGCCGACGCCTGCACCCGCGCCCGCACCGACACCGAGTCCCACGCCATCACCGGCACCGGCACCTGCGCCTGTACCTGCCCCTGCGCCCGAACCAGCGCCGGCACCGGCCCCCGTGCCCGCGCCATCGCCCGCGCCGGCCCCCAGCCCGACACCGTCCCCGGTGCCGTCGCCCAGCCCGACACCGTCCCCGGTGCCGTCGCCCAGCCCGGCGCCGACACCCGCGCCAACGCCTGCACCCGGCCCGGCACCCACGACACCGGCCGACGGCAACGGCCCCACGACCGGCAACACCCAGCCGCCGGCGCCCCCGGTGGTGCCCGGCCCTGCGCCGGCGCCGGCGCCGGCACCGGCACCGGCTCCAGCACCAGCACCAGCACCAGCACCAGCACCAGCGCCAGCACCGGTGCCGGCGCCCTCGCCGGTGCCGGCACCCTCGCCGGTGCCCGCACCCAGCCCGGCACCTGCGCCTGCCCCCTCGCCCACGCCGCCAGCCGACGGCAACGGCCCGACCACCGGTGGCACCCAGCCACCCGCGCCGCCCGTGGCGCCGACGCCTGCACCAGCACCAGCACCGGCACCCGGACCTGCGCCAACGCCGGCGCCCGTGCCCTCGCCCGCACCAGCGCCGGTCCCGTCACCAGCGCCTGCGCCCGAGCCAGCACCCACGCCTGCGCCAGCGCCCTCACCGGCGCCAACGCCGGCCCCCGTGCCCTCGCCCTCGCCCGCACCAGCGCCGGCCCCGTCACCAGCGCCTGCGCCCGAGCCAGCACCCACACCTGCGCCAGTGCCCTCACCGGCGCCAGCGCCGGCCCCCGTGCCGTCACCCGCACCAGCCCCGGTCCCGTCACCGGCGCCTGCGCCCGAGCCAGCACCCACACCTGCGCCAGTGCCCTCACCGGCGCCAACGCCGGCACCCGTGCCCTCGCCGGCTCCGACGCCCGCGCCGACACCGGCCCCCACACCCGCGCCGGTGCCCCCGAGCCCGGCGCCGTCACCAACGGCACCGTCCGATGGCAACGGCCCGACCACGGGTGGCACCCAGCCGCCGCTGCCACCGCTGACGCCGGCACCGCTGCCGGCGCCCGCTCCCGCACCAACGCCGGCGCCCACCGGCCCGTCCGCCGGCAACGGGCCGACCACCGGCAACGTGCAGCCGCCCAGCCCGCCGCAGCCGGCCTCCGCACAAGGCAGCCGCGCACTCGCACTGGCCGTCACGGCTGATGCGAGCGCCGTGTCCGACGGCAATGGTCCCACCACCGGCAACACGCAGCCGCCCACCGCGCCCACCGGCCCCAACGGCCCGGCACCCGCGCCGTCGCCGGCCCCCAGCCCCACGCCTGCGCCCACGCCGGCCCCAGCCCCCACCCCGGCACCGGCCGGCCAGCTCGGCCTGGGCCGCGTGCTGCTGGACAACGACGCCTTCATGGGCGCGGGCCAGCAGACGGCCGAAGCCATCGCCACGCGCCTGAGCGCCGAGCAGGCCGACCTGCTGCCCACGCTGCGCGTGCGTGCCGGCGTGGAGGTGCGCGCCAGCAATGACCTGCGCCTGAGCGCCGACTGGCGCCTGCCCACGCTCACCGCGGCCCAGCAGGCGGCCGCACCCCATGCCGCCGAGGCCGCACTGACACTGCGCGCCGCTGGCAACGTCCAGCTGCAGGCCAGCCTGAGCACGGGCCTGCGTGAGTCGCCGGTGACCGCCGGCACCTGGGTAGGCACCTCGGCCCGCGCCGGCGACCTGCGCATCGTGGCGGGCGCCGACCTGAATGCCGCCCACACGCTGGCGACCGTCACGGGCGTCGGCTCGATCGAGGTCGGCCACGACAGCCAGGCCGTGCAGCTGCGCAGCACCACCGGCAGCATCACCCTCGCCGCCGGCCAGGACGTGAAGCTGCTGAACAGCAAGGCCAGCATCGCCACGCTGGGCGTGCCGGTGGCCAGCCTGGCCGCTGCAACGGCAACGGCAACGGCCGCGCCGGCGGGCCGCCTGGACGCCACAACCGACGCCACCGTGCCCGCCGCGGGCAATGGCGCCACGACCGGCAATGCCCAACCGCCGGCCGCACCCACCGTGCCAGGCCAGGCCCCGACGCCCGCCCCAGCGCCCGCGCCGACACCAGCACCGGCGCCTCAACCTGCGCCCGCGCCCGCGCCGACGCCTGCGCCCGAACCGGCGCCGGCCGACCCGCTGCCCGCCACGGCACTGGACGCGCTGGCCGAGACGCTGGGCCCGGTGCTGGGCAGCTCGGGCCTGATGCCCTTCACCGAGCGCGGCGGCGCCATCCGCGTGCAGGCCGGTGGCGACGTGCTGGGCAGCGCGCTGGGCCAGGATCAGCGCTACATCACCGACTGGTACTGGCGCGCCAACAACAACGGCACGACGGCCTGGTTCGGCCGCGAGGACCGCTTCTCGCAAGGCCTGGCCACGCTGGGCGGCGGCAGCATCCTTGTGCAGGCCGGCGGCACGGTGCAGCAGCTGCAGGCCGCCGCCATCAGCTCGGGCCTGGTGCTGGACGCCACCGGCGCCGCGGCCACAGGCCTGCCTGCCGGGCTGCTGCAGTTCGGCGGCGGTGGCCTCAGCGTGCAGGCGGGCGGCGATGTCGTCAGCGGCCAGTTCATGGGCTCACGCGGTCTGGACCTGCGCGCCGGTGGCGCCATCCGTGCCGCCGAGGGCATCCCGGTCGGCCGCGAAGCCGGTGTGCAACTGCTCTACCTGGACGGCGCTGTGCGCGTGCAGGCGGCGGGCGACCTGGCGATTGCCAGCGCGCGCAACTTCTCGTTCGCCAGCCCCACCTACGACAACAACGAGGCGCTGGGCCAGAACGTCGTGACGCCGATGCTGGACCGCCGGGCCAGCCTGCTGCTGCAGAGCGCGGGCGGCGATGTGCAGTACGCCGGCGCGAGCCAGCCACTGTGGCAGGGCGTGCGCGAGCTGCCCGGCGCCCAGGTGGTGCCGGTGGACCTGCGCCTGCTGGCGCCGCAGGGCAGCGTCGTCGCCAACGGACTGCAAACCTGGAGCCTGGCGGCTGACCCGAGCGCCGCCCGCACCTGGGTTGCCGCGGGCGACAGCGTCACGCTGAGCAGCCTGTCCGTGCAGTCGCTGACGGCACCGCAGACCGCCAACACGCAGGTGCAGACGCAGGCACTCAACCGCATGGCCGAGACGCTGCAGCAAGGCCTGCTGCTGGCACGCGACGACGCCGGCCGCGCCGTGCTGGACACCAGCAACCGCGCGCCGGTGCAACTGCTGGCGCAGCAAGGCGATCTGGACTTGAGCAACATCGCCACGACGCGCCCGCTGGCCGCCACGGGCGGCCGCGACCTGCGGGTGTCCAACGTCAGCGTGCAGCACCAGCCAGCGGCCAGCGGCCAGCGCAGCGAGCTGAGCCAGCTGCAGGCCGGCCGCGACCTGCGCTTCGGCAATGGCCTGGGGCTGGAAGTGGCCGGCCCGGGCGACCTGCTGGTGCTGGCCGGCCGCGATGTGGACCTGTCCACCAGCACCGGCATCGTGTCGCGCGGCAACCTGTCCAACAGCGCGCTGCTGCCCGAGGGCGGCGCGCGCATCACCGTGGTGGCCGGCCTGAGCGCCGAGGGCGAGGACTACGCCCGCGCCAGCGCCGCCGGCTTCCAGGTGCTGGGCGCGTCGGGCCTGGCCGGCAAGCTGGGCCAGGCCTGGGTGCTGCTGGGCGGCACGGGCACGGCGGCCGCGTTCGACGCCGCCACACCAGCCGAACAGCTGGCGCTGCTGCGCCAGCGCCTGGGTAACGAAACGCTGGACCGGCTGGTGGCAGCGCAGGTGCGCGCGCAGCCGGCACGGCCGGATGCGGCCGAGCAGCGCCTGCGCCAGGCCGCGCTGATGGGCCTGCCCATCGACGATGCCAAGGTCACCGAGGCACTCGCCAAGCAGACCAGCCGGTTGGCCCCGGCGTGGTCGGCCCTCAGTGATGCGGCGGCGCTGGCCCAGGCCCCGGCCTTGAGCAGCGCGCAGCAGTCGTTGCTGGTCAGCCGCGTGCTGATGGCCACGCTCGCCACGCAGCCGCTTGCACAGCGCAGCTCCGCGCTGGCGCAACTGGCCGCCACGGCCGACCTGGCCAAGCTGGGCGACTACGTGGCCTTGATGAGCGGCCAGCGCGGCAGTGACGCCGCTGACACGCTGCGCCGCTTCGAGGCGCTGCCGCTGGAGCGCCAGATCCCGTGGCTGAACCGCGTGCTGATGGGCGAACTCAAGCGCGCCGGCCGCGCCGCCGCGGTGCTGGCGGGTGACGAACGCTGGGCGGCCTATGCGAGTGGCTATCAGGCGATCAACCTGCTGTTCCCGGTGGCGGACGCCGGCACGCTGGCGGCCCGCCCGGCCGCCCAGGTGCGCATGCCCACCAGCCAGATCAAGACGCTGCAAAGCGCCGACATCACGCTGCTCAACCCGGGCGGCGGCGTGAACGCCGGCGAGGTGAGCGCGGGCAGCAAAGCGGCCACGGAGCTGGGCATCGTCACCGTCAACGGCGGCGACGTGTCGGCCGTGGTGGCGCAGAACTTCGACGTGAACCAGTCGCGCGTGTTCACCATCGGGCAGGGCAACCTGCTGATGTGGTCGTCGGCCGGCAACATCGACGCGGGCCGCGGCGCCAAGACGGTGACCGGCGCCCCGGCGCCCGTGCTGCGCCTGGACGCCAACGGCAACCTGGTGTTCGACACCTCGGGCTCGTTCAGCGGCTCCGGCATCGCCGTGCTGTCCGCCGGCAACGACCTGGACCTGCAGGCCCCCACCGGCGAGATCAATGCCGGCGAGGCCGGCATCCGCTCCAAGGGCAATGCCTTCCTGGGCGCGGAGCGGCTGGTGAACGCGAACGACATCCAGGTGACCGGCGCCCGCACCGGCACGATGGCCGAGACGGTGGTCACCCCGCCCATCGCCGTGCCCGTGACCCAGCCCACCGCCGCCACGGCCGCCGGCCCGGCCGACGCCGACAAGGACAAGGACGAGCGCCGCCGCCGCCGGCGCAACCTGCTGCTGGAGTTCCTGGGCTTCGGCTCCTCCTGATTCCCGAAAGATGACCATGACGATGCGCAAAGCACTCACCGCCCTCGCCCTGGCCGCACTGCTGCCGGCTACCGCCCACGCTTGGTGGAACGCCGACTGGAGCGAGCGCGCCAAGATCACGCTGAACACCTCGGCCCAGGGGCTGGAAACGAAGGAGACCGCCAGCGGCGTGGCCGTGGCCGTGCGCCTGCACAGCGGCAACTTCGACTTCACCGCCGCCAAGGAAGACGGCAGCGACCTGCGCGTGGTGGCCGGTGACGACAAGACGCCGCTGAAGTTCAGCATCGAGCGCTTCGACGGCATCAACGAGCTGGCCGTGCTGTGGGTGCAGTTGCCCAGCGTGATGCCGGGCAGCGACAAGAACCAGTTCTACGTCTACGGCGGCAATCCCAAGGCGGCCGCCGAGAGCGACGGGAGCGTGGCAGGCGGCTTCGATGCGGCCACCCTCATCGCGCTGCACTTCAGCGACAAGCCGGCCGGCGCCGACCAGCTGGGCGCCGTCAAGCCGCAGGGCGCACTGGCGACCGAGCCCAACGGCCTGCTGGCCGCCAGCGCCAAGCTGGGCGGCGAGGCCATCGTGTATGCGCTGTCCGACAAGCCGGTGGTGGATGCCGGCAACCAGTTGACAGTGAGCCTGTGGGTGAAGCTGGACGACGTGCAGCGCGCGACGCTGCTGAACTGGGGCGGGCTGACGCTGAGCCTGAACGGCGGCAAGCTGGTGGCCCGCGCCGACCGGGCCGAGGTGTCGGGCGGTGAGGTGCCGGCCGCACGCTGGACGCAGGTGGCGCTGCGGCTGGGCCTGGGCAAGGCGACGCTGTTCGTCAATGGCGCCCAAGCGGCCCAGGGCGACCTGGCCACGCCGGCGCTGGGCAACAGCCTGCGCCTGGGCGAAGGCGCGCGCGGCCTGATGGATGAGGTGCAGGTGGCGGCCACGCTGCGCAGCGCCGACTGGCTCGCCGTGGCGGCCGGCGCGCAGGGCGCGGAGAGCAAGCTCGTCGCCTCCACCCGCGAGGCCAAGGACAGCGCCGAAGCCGAGGGCGGCGGCGAGCATGGCTACATGGGCATCCTCGTCAAGAACCTGACGGTGGACGCCTGGGTGGTCATCATCATCCTGGCGGTGATGTTCGCGATCGCGGCGTGGGTGATGGTGTCCAAGAGCCTGCTGATGAGCCGCGTGGCCAAGGCCAACCGCAGCTTCGTGCTGCGCTTTCGCGAGGCCAGCGATGAGCTGCTGAAGCTGGAGGACCACGCCCCGCATCCGAACTCGCCCATCTACCGGCTCTACCAGGCCGGTGTGCGCGAGCTGGCCAAGCGCAAGGTCGGCGAGGCGGGCGCCAAGCCGCTGTCGGGCGCCTCGCTGGACGCGGTGAAGGCGTCGGTGGATGCCGACTACGTGCGCGAGAACGCGCAGCTGAACTCCGGCATGGTGCTGCTGACCATCGCGATCTCGGGCGGCCCGTTCCTGGGCCTGCTGGGCACGGTGGTGGGCGTGATGATCACCTTTGCCGCCATCGCGGCCGCGGGCGACGTCAACGTGAACGCGATCGCACCGGGCATTGCGGCCGCGCTGCTGGCCACGGTGGCGGGCCTGGGCGTCGCGATCCCCGCGCTGTTTGGCTACAACTGGCTGGCGTCGCAGATCAAGAACGCGACGTCGGACATGCAGATCTTCATCGACGAGTTCATCACTCGCGTCGCTGAACTCTACGGGGCTCCGTGACCATGAAGCCCCTCGTCCAACGCGTACGTTGGCCGGCCCCCCGAGGGGGCGGCGATGCATGCGGCGTTGAGCCGCATGCACATCGCCATGACGGGCCGGCTTGGGAGCGGCCCGGCGCTCGGCCCGCAACCGCGGGAGGCTGCCATGGCGGGTGACGTCAAGTCCGACAACCAGCCCTACGACGACATCAACGTCACGCCGATGCTGGACCTGGCCTACGTGCTGCTGGTGGTGTTCATCATCCTGACGACGGCCTCGGTGCAGGGCGTCAAGGTGAACTCACCAACGACGCAGGCGGCCAACAACCTGGCCAAGCCGCAGACGCGGGCGATCACGATCACCGCGGACGGCGGCGTGTACCTGGACGCCTACCCGGTGGACATGGCGCAGCTGCAGTCCACGCTCGCCCAGTACAAGTCTGCCAACCCGGCGCTGCCGGTGGTGCTGAAGGCGGACGCGGCGGCGCAGTACGACAAGGTGATGCAGGTGCTGGAGGTGGCCAAGAAACTGGACATCACCGAGATCGGCCTCGTGACCAAACGGGCAGGGAGCTGACATGCAGGTCAACCAGGACGCCAAACCCTACGACAGCATCAACGTCACGCCGATGCTGGACCTCGCCTACGTGCTGCTGGTCGTCTTCATCCTGATGACGACCGCCTCGGTGCAGGGCATGAGCATCACCATGCCCAAGCCCAGCAATAAGCCCAGCGCCGAGAAGCACGACCTCAAGATCGTGCAGGTGATGCCCGACGGCGGCGTGCTGATCAACGGCGTGGGCGTGAGCCTGCCCGAGCTGGAAAGCCAGCTGACGGCCGCCAAGCAGAAGGACGCGCAGATGTCCGTCGCCATCAAGGGCGATGCACGCGCGCAGTACGCCAGCGTGGTGGCCGTCATCGACCTGTGCAACAAGCTGGGCGTGAACATGGGCCTCGTCACGTCGAGGATAGGCACATGAAGGCGCGCCACATCAAGGGCCTCGTCGCCGCTGGCTGCCTGCTGCTGGGCCTGGCCGTGTGGTGGGCCGTCAAGAACATCAAGCCCGACGCGCCCAAGCGCCAGGTGGCCAAGATCGCCATCTTGCCCGACACACCGCCGCCCCCGCCGCCGCCGCCCAAGGAGGAGAAGAAGCCCGAGCCGCCCAAGGACGAGCCCAAGCAGGTGATGCGCGAGGAGCAGATCAAGCAGGCCGAGGCGCCCAAGCCGGCGGAGTCCCTCAAGATGGAAGGCGCGGCGGGCGATGGGCCGAGCGCGTTCTCGGCTGGCACGGTGTCGCGCGACTACGCGGGTGGCGCCCCGACCACGGGCCCCGGCGGCGGCTCGGCCGCCACTGCCGTGGATCGGGCGCAGGAGCGCTTCTACGCCAACAACGCACGCCAGCTGCTGCAAAGCGAGATCGAGCGCCACCTCAAGGCCGACGCCGAACAGCTGACCGCCACCTTCGCCATCTGGCTCGACAAGGACGGCGCCATCCAGCGCTTCGAACTGAGCCCCAGCGGCCACGACGGCAACGACACCGCCCTGCGCACCGCGCTCGACGAAACCCGCCGCCAGCTCAAGCTGCCGCCGCCGCCGGCGCTGGCCCTGTCACAGCCCATGCGCTTTCGCCTGAGCGTGCGGCCCCAAGCCTGATTGCCTTCCCCTGCCCCATGAAACCCATCCTCACCCTGTTGACCGCCGCCCTGCTCGCGGCCACCGCGCCTGCCCAGGCGCAAACCACCGCGGCATCGGACAAGGAAGAACTCGCCCGCCTGCGCGCGACGACCCAGGCCCTCATCGACGCTCTGGTGGCCCAGGGCCTGCTGACGCGCGACAAGGCCGAGGCCATCCTGAAGCAAGCCCAGGTCACGGCCGCCGCCCCGGCGCCGCAGCCGCAGGCCGACGCGGCCAAGCCCAACGTGCTGCGCATTCCCTACGTGCCCGAGACCGTGCGCCAGCAGATGCGCGAGGAGATCAAGGCCGAGGTGCTGGCGCAGGCCAAGGGCGAGCGCTGGGGCCAGCCCGACGCGCTGCCCGACTGGGTAGGCCGCATCAAGCTCAGCGGCGACCTGCGCGTGCGCGGCCAGGCCGAGTTCTTCGACGACCAGAACCTGCCCGCCGAGGTTTACCGCACGCAGACCGCCTCGCCCGCCTGGTCGCCCGACCTCAGCAACACCGGCACCGACCGCCAGCGCCTCACGCTGCGCGGCCGCCTGGGCGTGGATGTGCGGCTGAGCGAGCAGGTGCTGGCCGGCCTGCGCATCGCCACCGGCAACACCGGCAGCAGCGCCACCTCCACCTCGCAGACGCTGGGCAGCAACTTCAACCGCTACACGCTGGGGCTGGAGCGCGCCTACCTCCGCTGGCAGCCACCGCTGTTCTTCAACGGCCTGTCCGCCGACTTCGGCCGCATGCCCAACCCCTTCTTCAGCACCGACCTGGCCTGGGCCGACGACCTTGCCTTCGACGGCGTGGCCACCAAGCTCACCCACGCGTTCACGCCGCAGCGCAGCCTGTTCGCCACGGCCGGCGTGTTCCCGCTGGAAGAACTCAACCTCAGCAGCCAGGACAAGTGGCTGCTCGGCGCCCAGGTGGGCGGCGAGATCGACCTCGCGCGCGGTGTGCAGTTCAAGCTGGGCCTGGCGGCCTACGACTTCCGCCACATGGAGGGCAAGCGTGAGGCCAATCCGCCGCCCAGCGGCCCGAGGAACGGCACCACCAACTACTTTGCGTCGCAATACCCGTCCAGCCTGCGCCTGAAGGGCAACACGCTGATCAACCTGAACGACCCCACCAGCACGGCCTCGCCCACCTGGGGCCTGGCTGCGAAGTTCCGCCCGGTCAACCTGACCGCCAGCCTGCAGCTGGACGACGTGCTGCCCGTGCCCGCGAGCCTGACGCTGGACTGGATCAAGAACACCGGCTTCGACCTGAAGGACATCCAGGCCCGCACCGGTGTCACCACGCCGCTGGCCGACCTGCGCGAGAAGACCACCGCGCTGCAGGGCCGCCTGCAGATCGGCAAGGCCACACTGGCGCGCCGCGGCGACTGGCAGGCCTTCACCGCCTACCGCCTGGTGCAGCGCGACGCGTGGATCGACGGCTTCACCGACACCACCTGGCACCTGGGCGGCACCAACTACAAGGGCTGGAGCCTGGGCGGCAGCATCGGCCTGGACCGCAACTTCTGGCTCAGCGGCCGCTGGACCAGCACTCGCAACCTCGACGACGGCGTGCGCTTCCTGGCCGTGCCGGGCGACGCCTCGTCCCTGAGCGGCAACCTCAGCAGTGCGCCGCTGCGCATCGAGGTTTTCCAGCTCGACCTCAACGCGAGGTTCTGATCGTGAGCCGCATTGCCATCGCCCTGTTGGCCGTTGCCAGCCTCACCGCGCAGGCCCAGGACGCCAAGCCCTCCAAGGAACGCGAAGCCCTGCGCCGCGCCCAGGCCGCGCTGCGCGCCGCACAGGAGCAGCACAGCAGCCTGCAGGCCGACAAGGCCAAGGCCGAAGCCGAGGGGGCCCGCGCCAGGCAGGACGCAGCCGCCGCACGCGCGCTCATCGCCGGCAACGCCGTGAAGCTCAAGGCCCGCGACACCGAGCTGGACGCCCTGCGCGCCCAGCTGCAGGCTGCCAAGGAATCCCTGCAACAAAGCCAGGCCCAGGCGGGCGAGCGCGAGCAGGCGTTGCAACAGCAGCTGCTCGCCAGCCGCCAGGACAGCCAGGCCCGCCAGCAGGCCAACCAGACCCTGGTGCAGTTGCTGGAGCGCAGCACCCAGGCGCTGGCCGACGCCGAGGCCAAGAACCGCCAGCTGCACGCCCTCGGCCAGGCGCTGGTGCAGCGCTACGCCGGCCGCTCCACGCTGGACACCGCGCTGCTGGACGACCCCATCCTGGGACTGACCGCCGTGCGCTTTGAGGATCAGGCCGAGAAGCTCCGCGCCGAACTGGCCGCGCAGCGGGTGAAGTGAACCGACGGCCGGCCGCCGGGCTCACCGGGCCGGCGACCGCGCCCCGCGCATCGCACTGCTGCGTGACAGCGCCAGCAGTGCCAGCGCCAAGGGCAGGCAGGACACCCACAGCACCGTGTTCCAGTCGTACGCAGCCAGCAAGCCCCCCGAGGCCAACGAGCCGACGGTCATGGTGCCGAAGACGAGGAAGTCGTTCAGCGACTGCACCCGCGTGCGCTCCTCGGGCCGATGGCACTCCAGCACCAGCGCCGAGGCGCCCACGAAGCCGAAGTTCCAGCCTAGGCCCAGCAGGATCAGCGTCAGCCAGAAGTGCGCCACCTCAATGCCGCTCAGGCCGATGGCCACCGCCGCGCCGATCAGCCCGAGCCCGACCAGCACGATGCGCCGCGCCCCGAAGCGGTCGATCAGCCGGCCGGTGAAAAAGCTCGGCGCATACATCGCGATGACATGCCATTGCAGGCCCAAGGTGGATGACTGCTGCGTGTGCCCGCACAGATGCATGGCCAGCGGTGCCGCCGTCATGAGGAAGTTCATCAGCATGTAAGACACCGCGCCGCAGATGACGGCGGTGATGAACGCCGGCTGTGCCGCCAGCTCTCGAAGCGGACGCCCCTGTGCGGTCTCGGCAGCCGTGGGCATCGGCAGCTTCACCCCCCACAGCACGACCGCCGACAACGCCGCCGCCACCGACTGCGCCAGAAACGTGGCGGCGAAGGTGTGCGGCGCCCACCAATCGGCGGTGCCACTGATCAGCTGCGATCCGAACACGCCGGCCGCAACGCCCCCGCCCATCACGAAAGACAAGGCCCGTGGGCGCAATGCCGGCGCCACGCCATCGGCCGCGGCGAACCTGAACGACAACACGACGGCCGCATACGCACCGCCAAAGAACGTGGCCACACAGAACAGCCAGAAGGACTGCAGCACCACGGCAGCCGCCGCCAGCAGCCCGATGAGCACACCGCAGCCCGCCCCCACCAGGAAGCTCGCGCGCCGCCCGTAACGCCTGGCGATGGCCCCGCTGGGCAAGATGCAGACGGCCATGCCCACGACAAAGATCGAGATCGGCAAGGTGGCCAGCATCTTGCTGGGCGCCAGGGTGTGGCCAACGATGGCGCCGATCGCATACACAACCACGGCATTGGCCCCGGCGAGCGCCTGGGCGAGCGTCAGGCGGGCGATGTTGCTGCGCTGGATGGCAGCAGGCAACGCCCCTGGGGCGGAAATGTCAGCAGCGTTCAAGGCGGTCCTTGGCTTGGCGGGTGGCGCTGGCGCGCTTGCGGCACACCAGCCTCGGCTTTTCAGCAGGCTTGGCGCGTGGCCGCCGGCCACCTGCGCGGCGCCACAGTGTCTCAGCACCGCCGCCATCAAGCAGACCTTCGCCGCGGTGGCGCGTCACTGCGGCCGCGCCACGCGCCGACCGACGCAGGTCGTGCAGAGCGCATGCGCCTACACAGCGCCTGCGCGGCACCCACAAAGCACAAAGCCAGCTTCGCGAAGCTGGCTTTGTGCTGGGTTTGATTGGTAGGCCGTATTGGACTTGAACCAATGACCAAAGGATTATGAGTCCTCTGCTCTGACCAACTGAGCTAACGGCCCCCGAGAGGAGCCGCGCATTCTAGTCAGCGCTGGGACAGTGCCTGGCCCACCATGCGACTGGTGATGTCGACGATCTGGATCATGCGGTCGTAGGCCATGCGCGTGGGGCCGATGACGCCCAGCGTGCCCACCACCTGGCCGTCCACCTCGTAGGGCGCCGACACGATGGACAACTCCTCATAGGGCACGACCTGGCTCTCGCCGCCGATGTAGATGCGCACACCCTCGGCGCGGCTGGAGGTGTCCAGCAGGCGCATCAGCTGCGTCTTCTGCTCGAACAGGTCGAACAGGCGGCGCAGGCTGCCCATGTCGTGGCTGAAGTCCTGCACAGTCAGCAGGTTGCGCTCGCCGGAGACGATGACCTGCTCGTCCTGCTGGGCCATGGCCTCGGTGCCGGCCTGCACGGCGGCGCTCATCAGGCCGGCGATCTCGCCGCGCAGCGCATCCATCTCGTGGCGCAGCCGCTCGCGCACGGCCTCCAGCGTCAGGCCGGCGTAGTTGGCATTCAGGCGGTTGCTGGCTTCGGCCAGTTCGGCTTGGGTCAGGTCTTGCGCGGTGAAGATGACGCGGTTCTGCACATCGCCATCGGGCGACACCAGGATGACCAGCACGCGCCGCTCGCCCAGGCGCAGGAACTCGATGTGGTGGAACACGCTGGGCTTCTTGGGCGCCGTGACCACGCCGACGAAGCTGGACAGGTTGGACAGCAGTTGCGCCGCGCTGGCGATGACGCGCTGCGGCTGGTCGGGCTGCAGCTGCGCCTCCAGCTCCAGCCGGCCGGGCTGGGCCGTCAGCATGGTGTCGACGAACAACCGGTAGCCGCGCGGCGTCGGGATGCGGCCGGCACTGGTGTGCGGGCTGGCGATGAGGCCCAGGTCTTCCAGGTCGGCCATCACGTTGCGGATGGTCGCGGGGCTGAGCTCCAGCCCGGAGGCCTTGGACAGCGTGCGCGAACCGACAGGCTGGCCGTCGGCGATGTAGCGTTCAACCAGGGTTTTCAGCAGGGATTTGGATCGCTCGTCGAGCATGCCGTCATTCTATGGACACCCCCTTTCCTTCCTGTAGGGGCGATACCCCTGTGGTGTAATTTGCCGCATGGCCGAGCGCTTCAGACATGTCGCCATCGTGGGCAAGCATCAGGCGCCGGGCATACAGCCGGTGCTGGAAGAAATTGCCCAGTTTTTGTGCAGCCAGGGGCTGGATGTCTCGCTGGAAGCGGACACCGCCCAGAACACCGGCATGACGGGCTACGACGCCCTCTCCCACGACGAACTGGGCCGCGCCTGCGACCTGGCCGTCGTCGTCGGCGGCGACGGCACGATGCTGGGTTTTGCCCGCGAGATGGCGCGTTACGGCGTGCCGCTGCTGGGCATCAACCAGGGGCGCCTGGGCTTTATCACCGACATCCCCATCGAGCGCTGGCGCGAGTCGCTGGCGCCGGTGCTGGCGGGCGACTACGAAGTCGAGTCGCGCGCGATGCTGGAAGGCGGCGTGCTGCGCGACGGCGAGTCCATCTTCTCGGGGCTGGCGCTGAACGACGTGGTCGTCAGTCGCGGCGGCACGTCGGGCATGGTGGAGCTCAAGGTGTCGGTGGGCGAGCAGTTCGTGGCCAACATGCGGGCGGACGGCCTCATCGTCGCGTCGCCCACCGGCTCCACGGCGTATGCGCTGTCGGCCGGCGGGCCCATCATGCACCCCAGCATCGCCGGCTGGCTGCTGGCGCCCATCGCGCCACACACGCTGTCCAACCGCCCCATCGTGCTGCCCGACAACGGCGAGGTGCGGCTGGAGATCGTCGCCGGCCGCGACGCGTCGGTGAACTTCGACATGCAGAGCTTGGCCAGCCTGCTGCACGGCGACACCATCACCGTGCGCCGCAGCCAGCATCAGGTGCGCTTCCTGCATCCCCAGGGTTGGAGCTATTACGCCACGCTGCGCCGCAAGCTCCGCTGGTATCTCTAGATCTCTTTCACCATGCTGCGGCATCTCAGCCTCAAGGATTTCGTCATCGTTCCCACGCTGGAGCTCGACTTCGAGCCCGGCTTTGCCGTGCTGACCGGCGAGACCGGCGCGGGCAAGTCCATCCTCATCGACGCGCTGCAGCTGGCGCTGGGCGGCCGGGGTGATGCCGGCGTCGTCCGCGAGGGCGCGGCCAAGGCCGAGATCACGGCCGAGTTCGACACGCCGGCCCACCTGCGCGGCTGGTTGGACGAGGCCGGCTTCGACGTCGACGACGTGCTGCTGCTGCGCCGCGTTATCGACGCCGCGGGCAAAAGCCGCGCGTGGATCAACGGTGGCAGCGCCACGCTGACGCAGCTGCGCGAGCTGGCCGACCACCTGCTGGACATCCACGGCCAGCATGCCTGGCAAGGCCTGACCCGCCCGGCCGCCGTGCGAGAGCTGCTGGACGGTTTCGCCGGGCTGGACACCGCCCCGCTGGCCCGCGCCCACGCCACCTGGAAGCAGGCGCTGGAGGCGCTACAGAAGGCACAGGGCCTGCAGGCCGAGGCGCAGCGCGAACGCGAGCGGCTGGCCTGGCAGATCGCCGAACTGGACCGCCTGGCACCTGCCGACGGTGAGTGGGACGAACTGAATGCCGAGCACGGCCGGCTGTCGCACGGTCAGTCGCTGATCGATGCGGCGAAGTCAGCGCTGGACGCGCTGGACGACGCCGAGCCCAGCGCGCAGTCGCTGGCCGCCGGGGCGCTGGACCAACTGGAACGCGTGCTGGACCACGACGCCCGCCTGCTGCCCGCCGTGCAGGCGCTGCGCGATGTGCAGGCGCAGCTGGCCGACGCCAGCCACACGCTGGCCGGCTATCTGCACAAGGCTGACCTGGACCCCGAGCGGCTGGCCGAGCTGGACGAGCGCGTGTCGGCGTGGATGACGCTGGCCCGCCGCTACCGGCGCCCGCCCGAGGAACTGCCCGCGCTGCTGGCCCAGTGGCGCGCTGAGCTGGCCGCACTGGACGCCGCCAGCGACCCCGCGCAGCTGGAAGCCGCGCTGGCCACCGCGCGCCAGGCCTTCGACCAGCAAGCCCAGGCTGCGACGCGCGCACGCCGCCAGGCCGCGCCCGCGCTGGCGGCCGCCGTCACCGCCGCCATGCAGCAGCTGGGCATGGCCGGCGGCCAGTTCGACATTGCACTCAACGCCACCGACGGCCCGCAGAGCTGGGGGGTCGAGTCCGCCGAGTTCCTCGTGGCTGGGCATGCCGGCAGCACACCACGGCCGCTGGCCAAGGTGGCCTCGGGCGGCGAGCTGTCGCGCATCGCGCTGGCCATTGCCGTGACAACCAGCCAGGCCGCAAACACACACGGCCACGCGCCGGGCACGCTGATCTTCGACGAGATCGACGTCGGCATCGGCGGCGCCGTGGCCGAGACCGTGGGCCGGCTCATGAAGCAGCTGGGCCATGCGGCCGACGGGCAGCGCCAGGTGCTGGCCGTCACCCACCTGCCGCAGGTGGCCGCCTGCGCGGATCGTCATCTGGTGGTCGCCAAGAGCCTGCAAGATGGCGCCACCGCCAGCCGCGTGGCGCCGGTGGCGGGCGAGGCCCGCGTGGCCGAGATCGCGCGCATGCTGGGCGGTGAACGCCTGTCGTCCACCAGCCTCGCGCATGCGCAGGAGATGTTGGCGGCCTCTACCAGCACGGCCAAGCCAAGGAAGGCCAAGTCATGACCATGGAACACGAGGTTCAGGGCGACGTCGTCCTGCTGACGGGCATGTCCGGCGGCGGCAAGTCCGTGGCCATGCATGCGCTGGAAGACGCCGGCTATTTCTGCGTGGACAACCTGCCGGCCGAGCTGCTGCTGGACTTCCTGAAGCTGGAAGAACAGCGCGGCGAGCGGCGCGTCGCCATCGCGGTGGACGTGCGCTCGTCGGGCTCGCTGCCGCTGATGCTGCCGCTGCTCAAGCAGCTCCGGTCCTCCGGCGTGCCGGTGCGCTCCATCTTCCTGGATGCCAGCAACGAGGCGCTGATGCGCCGGTTCTCCGAGACCCGCCGCCCGCACCCGCTGCGCGAGGACCGCGAGACCACCTTCGGCGGACTGGACGGCACGGCCGCCGCCGCCGAAAGCCACCGCCTGCTGCTGGATGCCATCAAGCTGGAGCGCGAACTGCTGGGCGGGCTCAAGGCCGAGTCCACCGTCATCGACACCAGCCAGCTGCGCCCGGCGCAGCTGCGCGCCTGGCTGGGCGACCTGGTGGGTCCCAACGCCGGCACCAAGCTGACGCTGGTGTTCGAGAGCTTTGCGTTCAAGCATGGCGTGCCCAGCGATGCGGACTTCGTGTTCGACGTGCGCGTGCTGCCCAACCCCTACTACGACCGCGAGCTGCGCCCGCTGACCGGGCGCGACGCGCCGGTGGCGGCCTACCTCGCGGCGCAGCCCGAGGTAGGAATGATGATGGGCCAGATCGCCGGCTTCCTGTCGCGCTGGCTGCCGCACTTCGCGGCCGATCAGCGCAGCTACCTGACCGTGGCCATCGGCTGCACCGGTGGCCAGCACCGTTCGGTCTACCTGGTGGAGATGCTGGCCCGGCAATTCAGCCACCACGGCCACGTGCTGCGCCGCCACCGCGAGCTGGACGCCCGCTGAAGCGCGCCGGGGCCCGCCCGGCACTTCAGAATATTTGTTCTAGACAAATCGTTCTAGAACATCTATTCTGAACACATGTCAGCCCCCACCCATCCCACGGCCGCCGAGCTGGACCTGCTGCGTGTGCTGTGGCAGCTGGGCCCGGCCGACGCCAAGACCGTGCACGAGGCTTTGCTGCCCGAGCGCCCCGACGCCACCTACGCCACTGTGCTGCGCCAGCTGCAGGTGATGCACGGCAAAGGCCTGCTGACCCGCGACGAAAGCCAACGCCCCCAGCGTTATGCGCCCGCGCAGGCGCAGGACAAGCTGCAGCAGTCGCTGGTGAAGGACTTCATCGCCAAGGCCTTCGCGGGCTCGGGCAAGGCGCTGGTGCTGGCGGCCCTCAAGAACCATGTCAGTGCCAAGGAGCGCGCGGAGATCCGCCAGCTGCTGGCCCCGAAAGGAGATGACGCCGCATGAGCGCATCCATCGCATTGAACGCCTGGGGCTGGGCCCTGGTGAACTTCGTCTGGCAGGGCGCCGTCGTCGGCGCCGTGGCCGCCTTGCTGCTGGCCCTGCTGCGCGGCGCATCGGCGCGCTGGCGCTATGCCGTCTGCGCGCTGGCGCTGGGCCTGTGCCTGGTACTGCCGCTGGCGCAATGCCTGGACCTGGCGCCGGCCGAGGTCGAGATCGCCGGTGAGCTGCCGCTGGCCTCGCAGATGCCCGCGCTGGTGGCCGCCTGGGCACTGGGCACGAGCCTGATGCTGGCGCGCCTGGCGCTGGGCCTGGCCTGGGTGGGCCGCGCGCGCCGCCGCGCCACGCCGGCCCCGGCCGAGTGGCAGGCGCGGCTGGACGCCCTCGCCCGGCGGCTGGGCCTGCGCCGCCCCGTGGCGCTGCGGCTGCTGCCCGAGCTGGACGGCCCGGTGGCGCTGGGCGTGCTCAAGCCCTCCGTGCTGCTGCCGGCCGCGCTGCTGAGCCGCCTGCCCGTGGACCTGCTGGAAGCCCTGCTCGCCCACGAACTGGCCCATGTACGGCGCTGGGACTACGCCGCCAACCTGCTGCAAAGCGTCGTCGAGGCGCTGCTGTTCTTCCACCCTGTGGTGTGGTGGCTGTCGGCCCGCCTGCGCAGCGAGCGCGAGTTGGTGGCAGACGAGATCTCGGCCGAGCTGCTGGGCCAGGCCGACGGCGGGCGCCGGCTGGCCCGGGCGCTGCACGCGCTCAGCGAGCTGCCCACCGGTGAGGCCCCGGCCCTGGCCATGGCCGCGCGCGGCGGTGATCTGCTGCGCCGCATCGAGCGCCTGCTGGCACCGCGACCGCAGGCCACGGGCTGGAAGCTGGCGCTGCCGGCGCTGCTGATCGCAGCCACCAGCTTCGTCGTGCAGGCCAAGGGCCGCGACACACCCGTGCCGGCCGAGCCGGCGCCCGCCGCCAAGGCCGCACCCGCACCGCAGGAGTTGCGCCTGCCGGTGAACGCCAAGCATGTGGTGGTGGTGGACGACGCCACCGGCGAGGTGCTGATGGCGCGCAACGCCGATGCCGTCGTGCCCATCGCCTCGCTGACCAAGCTGCTGACCGCCATGGTGGTGCTGGACGCCAAGCTGGACCCCAACGAGAAGCTGCGCATCACCAGCGACGACGTCGACACGCTCAAGCACAGCCGCTCCAAGGTGCGCGTGGGCACGCAGATGTCGCGCCAGGCGGCGCTGGAGATGGCGCTGATCTCGTCGGAGAACCGCGCCGCCTCGGCGCTCGCGCGCAACTTCCCTGGCGGCGAGGCCGGCTTCGTGAAGGCGGTCAATGCCAAGGTGCGCGCGCTGGGGCTGCGCCGCACCTCCATCGCCGAGGCCACCGGCCTGTCGCCGGCCAACACCTCCACGGCCAGCGAGATGGCCGTCATCACCGCCGCGGCCGCGCGTTACCGCGAGATCGAGCGCATCACCAGCGCCAAGCAGGCCAAGGTGCCGGTGGACGGCCGCACCCGCGAGCTGCGCAACACCAACCGGCTGGTGGGGGCCAAGGGCTGGAACATCCGTGTCTCCAAGACCGGCTACACGGAGGAAGCCGGCCGCTGCCTGGCCATGCGCATGCTCAACGGCAAACGGCCCATCACCGTCGTGCTGCTGGACGCCGACGGCTCGGCACAACGGCTGCGCGATGCGGCGCTGATCCGCAAGTCGCTGACCCGCCAGCAGTCCTGAGACTCCCGCCATGCAACGACGTCAGCTGTTCGCGGCCGCGGCCGCAGGCATCGCCCTGCCCGCCTCGGCGCTGGACTTCGCCCCGCCGCGCACGCCCACCGCCATGCGGCTGCAGGTTGACCGCCTCATCGACATCGCCGTCGGCATCCGCCCCTTCCGTGCGCCGGGGCCGCGCATCGAGGCGCAGCGGCTGCATGGCAAGACCGTGGTGCACCACTACGGCCACGGCGGCAGCGGCTGGTCGCTGAGCTGGGGCTCGGCGCAGCGCGCGCTGGCGCTGCTGCAGGCCCATGCCCGGCCGGGCGAGCGCATCGCCGTCATCGGCTGCGGCGCCATCGGCCTGACCACCGCGCGCACCGCCCAGCAGGCGGGCTTCAAGGTGCGGCTCTACGCCAGGGACAGACCACCGCACGTGCACTCCGGCGCGGCCACCGGCCTGTGGACGCCAGACTCGCGCATCGTCACCGCCGAGCACGCCAGCGAGGCCTGGTGTGCCGACTGGGAGGCGATGGCACGCGCGTCCTTCAAGCTGCACCAGGGCTACCTGGGCCTGCCGAGCGGGCCGGTCGAATGGCACGACGGCTACCTCGTCGCCGACCACGGCTTCGATGCACCGCTGCCCAACTACGCGCCCCATGCCGGCGAGCCGGACTACCCCGACCTCGCCGGCCGCGTCGCCGATCTGCGCCCACGCGGCCAGGCGCTGGCGGCACACGAGCACCCGTTCCGCCACGTGCAGGCGCGCCGCTTCACGCAGCTGGTGTTCAACATCCCGGCCTACCAGCGGCTGCTGCTGGACGACTTCGCCCGCGACGGCGGCGAGCTGGTGCAGCGCGAGTTCCACCAGCCGCGCGACTGGGCACGCCTGCCCGAGCGCGTCATCGCCAACTGCACCGGCGACGGCGCGCGCACGCTGCTGGGCGACCCGCACCTGACGCCGGTGCGCGGCC
This sequence comes from Roseateles hydrophilus, assembly GCF_026712245.1. Lineage (GTDB taxonomy): Bacteria > Pseudomonadota > Gammaproteobacteria > Burkholderiales > Burkholderiaceae_C > Pelomonas > Pelomonas hydrophilus. The sequence goes on along the minus strand of NZ_JAPPUY010000005.1, from coordinate 178,067 downwards.
AGACGGCACGGCTGATCCCGCAGCCCGACGTGGACTACGCGGTGATCTACCGCGGCCGCAACGTCGTCGCGCTGCCGCGCCGCGACGGCCTGCTGATCGCCGCGATGGGCGAGCACGACTTCGGCAGCGCCGACCTGCGCCCCGACCGTGCGCAGGCAGAGGACGCCGTGCGGCGCCTCGCGGCGCTGTTCGGCTAGAAGGTCTCCCAGTCGCCCTCGGCGCCAGCGGCCGCGCGCGGCGCTGGCGTCACCGCAGGCGGCGTGGGCGGCGTGGGCGGCAAGGGTGGCGCGGGTCGGGGCGACGCCGCACCGCCCGCAGGCGGGCGCGGTGCGGCGGGCTTGATCGACGGCCGGGCCGCCACCGGCTTGGCTGCTGATGGCCGGGCTGGCGCAGGCGCCGCGCGCGACAACGGCGCCTGCCTCGGCGCGCCGCTGACGTGGAAGGCCGCGACCGCCTCGACCAGCTTGCCCGTCTGCGTGCGCATGCTCTCCGCGGCCGCCGCCGTCTGCTCCACCAGTGCCGCGTTCTGCTGCGTGGCCTGGTCCAGCTGGCTGACGGCGGTGTTGATCTGGCCCACGCCCTCGCTCTGCTCGCGGCTGGACACCATGATCTCGCCAACCAGGTCGCTCACGCGGCGCACCTCGCCCACCATCTGGTCGATGGTCTCGCGCGCCGACAGCACCTGCGTGCTGCCGCTCTCCACCTTGGCGACACTGTCGCCGATCAGGCTCTTGATCTCCTTGGCTGCCTCGGCGCTGCGCTGGGCCAGCAGCCGCACCTCGCCGGCCACGACGGCAAAGCCACGCCCCTGCTCGCCGGCCCGCGCGGCCTCCACGGCCGCGTTCAGCGCCAGGATGTTGGTCTGGAACGCGATGCCGTCGATGGTGCCGATGATGTCGGCGATGCGACGGCTGGCGGCCGAGATGGCCTCCATGGTCGCGACCACCTCGCCCACCGCCGCGCCACCGGACTGCGCGACCTCGGACGCGCGGTTCGCGAGCTGGTCAGCCTGACGGGCGTTGTCGGCGTTGGCGCGGATCTGCGAGGCCATCTGCTCCACCGACGCGGCCGTCTGCTCCAGGCTGGAGGCCTGGCTTTCGGTGCGCGCCGACAGATCTGCATTGCCCTGCGCGATCTCGGCCGCAGCCACGTTGAGCTGGTCGCACCCCTGGCGTACGCCCGACACCATGCCCGCGAGGTTCTGCGTCATGTCGTCCAGCATGGCCAGCAGTTGACCGAGTTCGTCGCGGCTGGTGCTGACCACGCGTTGCGTGAGGTCGCCGCCCGCCACGGCCTTGACCGCGGCCGAGGCCTGCTGCACCGGGCCGGTGATGGAGCGCGTGATGATGCGCGCCGCCAAGGCCCCCAGGGCCAGCGCCACGGCCGACACGATGCCGAAGATCCACAGCACACGCTGATAGGCCGCCGCCGCCGAGACCGTGGCCTGCGCGGCCAGCTTCTCGTTGTATTCCCACCATGTGGCGACGGCCTCGCGCGCGGGCAGGTAGACGCTGCCCACCGCGCCCATGGACATCTCGCGCGCCGCCGTGCCCTGGGTCGGGTCGGCCGCGCTTTCATCGGAGGCCTTGAGCACCTTGTCCTGCAGCGCCAGGTAGGCCGCCACCGCATCGCTCACCTTCTTCAACAGCGCGCGGTCCTCGTCATCCGACGCCAGCGCCTCGTAGTCCTTGAACGCCTTGGCCATCTCGCTGCGTGCCTGGGCGATGCGCCCGGCCATGGCCTTCTTCTCCTTGTCGTCGTCGGTCAGGATGTGCTGCTGCTCCAGCCGCCGCACATCGCCGATGGCGCCGTCGACCTTGTGGATGACGCGCAGCGAGGGCAGGATGTTCTGGGGGTAGTACTCCGCGTAGTAGTTGATGGAGCGCACCAGCTGCGCGCCCACCGCGGCCATCGCGAGCATCAGCGCCAGCACCAGCGCGAACGCCAGCCCCAGGCGCGCGCCGACGCGCAGGTTCTTCAGGAAGTCCATGGCAGTCCCCTCGTCTTGTTCTGAGTTGACTGTGCCCGTTTACCCCAGGCCGGGCAATGCAGGCGGCGCCGGGTCACCCCCCGTCGATGAGCCTTTTTAACGGCGCAGGCAGCGCGTAGTCACCCAATCGCTCGCGGGCCACCCAGGTGCCCTCTGAAAGCAAACGTGCCGGCTCCTGCGCGCGCAAGGTGTGCAGCACCCAGTCGAAGTGCGTCAGCGCATGCTGGATGCGCGGCAGCGGCTCGACTGCGCTGCCCGGCAGCGCGGCACGAGCGCTGGCTTCGTCGTCGAACATCGGCAGCGTCCACAGACCGGCCCACACACCGGTGGCCGGCCGCTGCTGCAGCAAGACCTGGCCCTGCCGCTCCACCCACAGCCACCAGTTCTCACGCTGACTGCGCTTGAGCTTCTTGGTCTTGATGGGGAAGCGGGTCGGGTCGCCCTGCTGCTGGCCACGGCACAGCGGCTGCACCGGGCAGATCAGGCAGTCGGGCGAGCGCGCGCCGCAGACCGTCGCGCCCAGGTCCATCAGGCCCTGCGTGTAACGGTCCACCTCGTGCGCGGGCAGCAGCGCGGTGGCGTGGTCCCACAGCTTCTTCTCGGCGGCGCTGCTGGCGAGGTCGCCCTCGTAGGCCAGCACGCGGGACAGCACGCGCTTGACGTTGCCGTCCAGGATGGCCACGCGCTCGGCAAAGCAGAAGGCCGCGATGGCCGCAGCGGTGGAGCGGCCGATGCCCGGCAGCGTCTGCAGGCCCGCAGCGCTGCGCGGGAACTCGCCGCCATGCAGCTCGGCCACCGCCTTGGCACAGGCATGCAGGTTGCGCGCGCGGCTGTAGTAGCCCAGGCCGGCCCACTGCGCGAGCACCTCGTCCAGTGTCGCGGCGGCCAGGTCGGTCACCCGCGGCCAGCGCGCGAGGAAGCGCTCGTAGTAGCCCAGCACGGTCGTCACCTGCGTCTGCTGCAGCATGACCTCGGACAGCCACACGCGGTAGGGATCGCGGGTGTTCTGCCACGGCAGCGTGTGGCGGCCATGGCGCTTCTGCCAGGCGACGACGGTCTTGCCGAAGTCCTCGATCAACGCTTCTGGCATGTGGGGCAAAAAAAGGTGGAACGCTGACCTTGCACGATGCGCCGGATGGCCGTGCCGCAGCGCCGGCAGGGCTCGCCTTCGCGGCCGTAGACCTGGGCCTGCATCTGGAAGCTGCCGGCCACGCCGTGCGCGTCGCGGAAGTCGCGCAGCGTCGTGCCGCCCGCCTCCAGCGCCTGGCCCAGCACGGTGCGCACGGCCAGCGCGAGCTTGTCAGCGCGCGGCCGGCTGAGCTTGCCGGCGGCCAGGCGCGGATCGATACCGGCCATGAACAGCGCCTCGCAGGCGTAGATGTTGCCGGCGCCGACGACGATGTCGCCCGCCAGCAGCGCCTGCTTGATCGCCACGCGACGGCCGCTCAGGGCCGCGTGCAGGTGCAGGCCGTCGAAGCGCTCGTCAAACGGCTCCAGACCCAGGCCGGCCAGCAGCGTCGTGACCGGCTCGGCCTCCAGCGCCGCGCCCCAGACGACGGCGCCAAAACGGCGCGGATCGGTCAGGCGCAGCAGGCCGCGGTCGGTGTGCAGGTCGAAGTGGTCGTGCGTGCCGGGCGCGGGCGTCGTGTCGAGAAAGGCCAGCGAGCCCGACATGCCCAGGTGCATCAGCAGCCCGCCCGCCTCACCCAGCGGCAGCCACAAATATTTACCGCGTCTTTGCACGGCCCCGACGCGGGCGCCCAGCAGGGTTTCGGGGTCCACCCCGAGCGGCCAGCGCAGCGGTTTTCCCAGGCGCAGACCGGTCACGTGGGCGCCTTCGATGGCGGCGGCAAAGCTGCGGCGCGTGACTTCGACTTCGGGTAACTCGGGCATGGGCGGAAATCATAATCAGCGCCCTATCCCCGGGGTCGCCCCGGGGGCTCGCTGGAGTCCGAATGCCGTTCATCGTCCGCCGCGTCGCCTGCGCCGCCGCCCTGCTGCTGGGGCTGCACGCCCACGCCCAGGAGGCGCCGCCCGCCACCCCGCCCGTCAGCAACTCGTCGATGGACGCGCCGCTGTTCTACCAGCTGCTGATCGGCGAACTGGAGCTGGGCAACGGCCAGGTCGGCGTCGCCTTCCAGGTGCTGCTGGACGCTGCACGGCGCACCGGCGACGAGGCCTTGTTCAAGCGCGTGGTCAACATCGCGCTGCAGGCCCGCGCGGGCGACCAGGCGCTGCTGGCTGCGCGCGGCTGGGCCGACACCGTGCCCACATCCGTCGAGGCGCACCAGACCATCGTGCAACTGCTCGCGCTGCTGAACAAGCCGGCCGAGCTCACGCAGCCGCTGCGGGCCCTGCTGCGCCTGGCGCCAGCGGAGAAGCGCCAGGGCTACATCGTCTCGCTGCCCCATCTGTTCCAGCGCTCGCCCGACCCCAAGGCCGTGTACGCCGCGCTGGCCCCCGTGCTGCAGGCACAAACCGGTGCGCTCAAGCCCGCCGCGGCGTTCACGGAGGCGCGCCTGGCCGTCAACGCGGGCGAAAACGGGCGCGCACTGACGCTCATCCACGAGCTGGACAAGGCCCTACCCGACGGCGACGACGCCATGCAACTGGCCGTCGACCTCATGCCCAGCGAGCCGCAGGCCGAGTCCTTCATCACTGCGCGCCTGGCCCGCAAGCCCGATCAGCACGCGCTGCGCCAGGCCTACGCCCGCACGCTGCTGAAGGTGCAGCGCAACGCCGACGCGGCACGCGAGTTCCGGCTGCTGACCGAGGCCACGCCCGACAACCCGGCTGTCTGGCTGGCGCTGGGCGCCGTCGAGCTGGATCTCAAGCACCTGCCCGCCGCCGAAGCCGCGCTGCGCGAAGGCCTCAAGCGCCTGGACACGCCCGCCCCCGGCACGGACGCCGAGGTCAAGGCCCGTGCCGAGGGCCGGCGCAGCGCGTGGCTGATGCTGTCACAGCTGTCCGAGCAGCGCGGCGACCTGAAGGCCGCCGAGGCCGCGCTGCAGAAGATCGACGGCAACGAGCTGGACGTGCGCTACCGCCGCGCCAGCCTGCTGGCTCGCCGCGGCCAGTTGGAGCAGGCCCGCAAGCTGCTGCAGGCCCCCGGCGATGCCAGTGACGCCGACGCCCGCGCCGCGCTGCTGGCCGAGGCCCAGCTGCTGCGCGAACGGCGCGATCACAACGCCGCCGCCGACGTGCTGAAGGCCGCCACCGAGCGCTTCAAGGACGACACCGACCTGCTGTACGAGCAGGCCATGATGAGCGAGAAGCTGGGCCGCTTCGGCGACATGGAGGCGCAGCTGCGCCGCGTCATCGCCCTCAAGCCCGACCACCACCACGCCTACAACGCGCTGGGCTACTCACTGGCCGATCGCAACGTCCGCCTGACCGAAGCCAAGCAACTCATCGAGCAGGCGCTGAAGCTGGCGCCGGGCGAGTCCTTCATCGTCGACAGCCTGGGCTGGGTGGAGTTCCGCCTGGGCAACCTGGCCGAAGCCGTGAAGCTGCTCCGACAGGCCTACAGCGGCCGGCCCGATGCCGAGATCGCGGCCCACCTCGGCGAGGCCCTGTGGGCTAGCGGTGCGCCGGACGAGGCCCGCCTCGTCTTCGCGCAAGGCCTGCAGCGCGAGCCGGACAACGAGGCCCTGCGCGACACGTTGAAGCGCCTCCAGGTCAAGCCGTGAGAGCCATCGTTCTGTCTTTGGCGCTGGCCCTCGCGGGCTGCGCGCAACTGCCCAAGACCCCGACGGACGGCGCCACCGCAGCACAGGCCCGGCTGGGCGGTCGCATCAGCGTCACCGTGGCGGGCGACGTGCACAACCGCGGCACCGGCGGCGCGGCCAGCTTCGAGCTGTTCGGCGGCCCGGAGGCTGGACGGCTGGAGCTGACCTCGCCGCTGGGCCCGCTGCTGGCCCGCGCCAGCTGGCAGCCCGGCCGGGCCACGCTGCAAACGCCCGACGGCGAGCGCCAGTTCGACGACCTCGACGCGCTGACCCGCGAGATGCTGGGCGAGGCCGTGCCGGTGGCCGCACTGTTCGACTGGCTGCAGGCCCGCCCCTGGCCCGCAGCCCCGCACCAAAAGACCGCCAACGGCTTCGAGCAACTGGGCTGGCGCATTGAACCCAAGCTGCCGGCGCTCGTCGCCACACGCCTGGCCGCGCCCGTCGTCACGCTGCGCGCCAAACTGGACGGAGGCGATGAAAGCATTCCATGACCTGGCCGCGCCGGCCAAGCTCAACCTCTTCCTGCACATCGTCGGCAAGCGCGACGACGGCTATCACCTGCTGCAGTCCGTGTTCGTTCTCATCGACTGGATGGACACGCTGCACATCGAATGCCGCAGCGACGGCCGGCTGCAGCGGCACGACGTGCTCGGCGGCGACCTCCCCGCCGACGACCTCTGCCTGCGCGCTGCGCGCCTGCTGCAGCAGCACACCGGCTGCACGCTGGGCGCCGACATCCATTTGGAGAAGCGCCTGCCGGCCGGCGCCGGCATGGGCGGCGGCTCGTCCGACGCCGCCACCACGCTGCTCGCGCTGAACCGCCTGTGGGATCTGCGCCTGCCCTTGTCGCAACTGCTGGCACTGGGCCTGAAGCTGGGCGCCGACGTGCCCTTTTTCCTGGGCGGCGGGCCGGCTTTCGTCGAAGGCATCGGCGAAGTCCTGCACCCGATCACGCTGCCGCAACAGCGCTTTGCCGTCATCAAAGGCCCCGGCGGTCTGGCAACCAAGGAAATTTTTTCAAGCAATCTGTTGGCAAGGTCAGAAAAGCTCGCTATAGTCATGGGCTTTCCCGCCTCGGCAGGAACTGCAGAACAAAACTGCAGCGGGTACGGTCCCGACTTCGGTCGAAACGACTTGCAGCCCGCGGCAGGAGCGATCAGCAGTGACGTGCGAGACGCGGTGGCGCTGATGTCGAAGCGATTCGGCAACGCCCGGATGACGGGCTCAGGCGCTGCGGTGTTTTCGGTGTTGGCCGAGAACGGAGAGAATGGCAAGGACGATCAGTCCCTGGCGACATTGCTTCAGGCACAGCCTGAAGGGTGGACCGGTCGAATCTGCCACAGTCTGGCCACCCATCCGCTCAGCGGCTGGGCAGACTGAACAAGTTGTGGGGTGCAGCAGCTCTGCTGTGTCCTGTGTAGGGGAGTCGCCAAGTTGGTCAAGGCATCGGATTTTGATTCCGACATGCGAGGGTTCGAGTCCTTCCTCCCCTGCCAAATTCTTCTGATACTTCGCTGAACCGGCGCGCGTCAGCGAGCCACTGACTGATCCAGAGGCTCCAAGTGCTGCTCAATACGGTTCTCTTCACCGGCAACGCGAACCCGGTCCTCTCCCAAGAAATCGCTACCCACCTCGGCCTCGAGTTGGGCAAGGCCGTCGTCGGCCGCTTCTCGGACGGTGAAGTCACCGTCGAGATCCAGCAGAACGTCCGCGCCCGCGACGTGTTCGTCATCCAGCCCACCTGCGCGCCGACGAACGAGAACCTGATGGAGCTGCTGATCATGGCCGACGCGCTCAAGCGCGCCAGCGCCCGCCGCATCACGGCCGTGATCCCCTACTTCGGTTACGCCCGCCAGGACCGCCGCCCGCGTTCCACGCGCGTGCCCATTTCGGCCAAGGTCGTGGCCAACTGCCTGGAAACCGTGGGCGTCGAGCGCGTGCTGACGATGGACCTGCACGCCGACCAGATCCAGGGCTTCTTCGACATCCCCGTCGACAACATCTACGCCTCCCCGGTGCTGCTGTCGGACCTGAAGGCCCGCAACTACAGCGACCTGGTGGTCGTGTCGCCGGACGTCGGCGGCGTGGTGCGTGCCCGCGCGCTGGCCAAGCAGCTGGGCTGCGACCTGGCCATCATCGACAAGCGCCGCCCGGCTGCCAACGTGTCCGAAGTGATGCACGTGATCGGCGAGATCGAAGGCCGCAACTGCGTGATCATGGACGACATGATCGACACCGCCGGCACGCTGGTGAAGGCGGCCGAGGTGCTGAAGTCGCGTGGCGCCAAGAGCGTGTTCGCCTACTGCACGCACCCCATCCTGTCGGGCCCGGCCATCGAGCGCATCGCCGGCTCGCAGCTGGACGAGGTCGTCATCACGAACACCATCCCGCTGACCGACGCGGCCAAGGCCTGCAAGAAGATCCGCCAGCTGTCGGTGGCCTTCCTGTTCGCCGAGACCATCCGCCGCATCTCCGACGGCGAGTCGGTCACCAGCCTTTTCTCCGAACAGAACAACAACTTCTGATCGGAACCCGTAGCCGTCGCAAGACGGCTTTTTCAATGCGGTGCCTGGTCGCGGGCGCCGTTTCTCTTTTGGAGATAAACCATGAAGTTCGTCGCTTTTGAGCGCAAGCAGCAGGGGACCGGAGCGAGCCGCCGCCTGCGCGTCGCCGGCAAGGTGCCCGGCATTGTTTACGGCGCCGGTGAGCCCGCACTGATCGAGCTCGATCACAACGCGCTGTACCACGCCCTGAAGAAGGAAGCCTTCCACAGCTCCCTGCTGGACATGGAGCTGAATGGCACGGTCACGCAAGTGCTGCTGCGCGACTTCCAGATGCACCCCTACAAGCCGCAAGTCCAGCACATCGACTTCCAGCGCGTGGACGGCACGACCAAGATCACGAAGAAGGTGCCCCTGCACTTCATCGGTGAAGAGAACTCCGTGGCCGTGAAGACCGACAAGTGCACGGTCAACCACGTCATCACCGAGCTGGAAATCACCTGCCTGGCCCAGCAGCTGCCCGAGTTCATCGAGGTGGACCTGTCCGGCCTGACCAAGGGTCACTCGCTGCACGTCAACGACATGAAGATCCCCGCGGGCATCAAGGTCGTCACGCACGGCAAGCCCAACCCCGTCGTTGCGACGCCGGTCGAGCCCAAGACGGAAGAAATCGTCGTCGTGGCTGCCGCCCCGGCCGACGACAAGAAGGGCAAGAAGGGCAAGAAGTAATTCCTGCCGGCTTCTCGCCAACGACAAGGGCTCCCTCGGGAGCCCTTTTTCATGGCGACCCGCCTCGATAATCGCGCCCCATGATTCGCCTGCTCGTCGGCCTGGGCAACCCCGGCACTGAATACGAAGACACCCGCCACAACGCCGGCTTCTGGTGGATTGACGGCCTGGCCCGCGGGCTCAAGGTGAGCCTGCAACCCGACAAGGCCTATCACGGCCTCGTCGCGCGCGTGAACGATGCGCCCGGCGCCAGCGGCCCCATCTGGCTGCTGGAACCCATGACCTACATGAACGTGTCCGGCAAGTCGGTCGCGGCGCTGGCGCGCTTCTTCAAGATCGCGCCCGAAGAGATCCTGGCCGTGCACGACGAGCTGGACATCCCGCCCGGCGAGATGAAGTTCAAGAAGGGCGGCGGCGATGGCGGCCACAACGGCCTGCGCGACATGCGCGCCCAACTGGGCAGTGGCGACTTCTGGCGGCTGCGGCTGGGCATCGGCCACCCGGGCCACAAGGCCGAAGTCGCCAACTACGTGCTGCGCAAGCCGCCGCTGGGCGAGCGCCAGGCGGTGGAAGACTGCATCGAGAAGAGCTACGCCGCCGTCGAGCTGATGCTGCGCGGCGAGATGGACAAGGCCTTGGCCAAGATTCACGCCAAGCCGCCGCGCCCCAAGCCCCCCAAACCGGCGCCGACGGCGCAAACTCCGGCGCCATGAAGCTGCTGCTGCCGGTCCTGCTGCTGAGCCTCGCGCTGACCGCGCCGGCCCAGACGCAGAGCCGCAGCGCCCAGGTGTATCGCTGCGGCCCGGACGGCCGCGACCTGCGCGACTCGCCCTGCCCTGGCGGCGCGCCGCCCAGCAGCGTCGCCTACGACGAACCCAGCGCCGCCGACAGCCGCTCCGCCCGCAACCGCCACCTGGCGGACGCCAAGCAGGCCGCCGCACTGGCTGCCGCTCGGCGTGCCAGCGAGGCCGAGGCGCGGCGCCAGAAGGCCGCGCACATCGGCCTGCAGCCCGCGCCCGCAGCGGCTGCGAGCGCACCGCCGCTCACCCAGATCAAGCCGCCCAAGACGGCCAAGCCGGCCAAGCCCAAGAAGCCGGCCAGCGCGCCCGGCCGATAGAATGCGCGCCGTTGGTGCTCGCGCCCGCCCTCACGGCGGGCGCAGTTCAACGGGAATCAGGAGGACGAGTGGCATCGCCGCGGATCTAACCTGAGCTGTCCCCGCAACGGTAAGTGGACGAGGCCTTGGCGTCTCGCTGCTCGACTCACAAGCCACTGGTGCCCTGCACCGGGAAGGCGTCGAGTGGTTGTCCACCAGCCCGGATACCGGCCAACCACGGGGCTGTTTCGTACAGCCGTTTTTCAGCCTTGCTGCGGGGGTCAGCACGGCTGAGTGCTCGTTCTTGTTTGCTTCATGTCTCACGTTTTCCTCGCGGCCCGTCGGCCGCTGCTTGCCATGTCCGTGCTGGCCGTGGCCGCGTCCGCGCACGCCCAGAATCGGCTGGATACCGTCGTCACCACCGCCACGCGCACCCCGCAAAAGCTCTCTGAGGTGCTGGCCGACATCACCGTCATCACCCGTGCCGACATCGAGCGCCAGGCCGTCGCCAGCCTGGCCGACCTGCTGCGCAACAACGGCTGCGCCGAGATGACGCGCAACGGCGGCCCGGCGGGCACCACCAGCGTCTACCTGCGCGGCGCCGACAGCCGCCACACGCTGGTGCTCATCGACGGCGTCAAGGTCGACTCGCAGGCCTCGGGTGGCGCCAGCTGGCAGGGCCTGCCGCTGGCACAGATCGAGCGCGTGGAAGTGCTGAAGGGCCCCGCCAGCGCGATCTACGGCTCGGACGCCGTGGGCGGCGTGGTGCAGATCTTCACGCGCAAGGGCGGCCGCAGCACGCAGGCCGACCTGGGCGTGGCTGCCGGCAATCTGGGCGTCTACAAGGCCGACGCCGGCCTGTTCGGCAGCGCCGGCATCTTTGACTACGCGCTGAGCGGTGCCTTCGAGGGCAGCGACGGCTTCAACGCCACCACGCCGGACTCCACCTTCAGCTACGTGCCCGATCGCGACGGCCACCGCAAGCGCCAGGCGCTGCTGCGCGTGGGCGCCCAGCTGGGCACGGGCCACCGCGCCGAGGCGCTGCTGATGCGCAGCCACACGCGCGGCCAGTACGACGGCAGCCGCTCGCGGCCTCTGGTGGACGACATCACCCAGCAGGACGCCGACGCCGCCCGCCTGGCCTGGACCGCGCAGTGGACCCCCACGCTGCAGACGCAGCTGAGCGTGGGCGAGTCGCGCGACCGCTACGAGACCGCGCCGTCGGCCTACCTGACCGAGACCCGCGTGCGCAACGTCGCGCTGACGGGCGCCTACCAGCTCGCCACCGGCCAGCAGCTGAACTTCTCGGCCGAGCGGCTGGAGGACAAGTTGGAGAACAGCGGCGTCGTGACCGGCGGCGTCGGCGAGCGCCACCGCGACAGCGCCGGCCTGGGCTACCTGCTGACGGCGGGCGCCCTCAACGTCCAGGCCCATGTGCGCCACGACCGCGACAGCGAGTTCGGCGGCGTTGACACCGGCACGCTGATGGCCGGCTACGAAGTCGCCGCCGGCCTGCGCGTCGTGGGCTCGGTGGGCAACGCCTTCCGCGCGCCCACCGTGTACCAGCAGGCCTCGCAGTACGGTCCCCTCAGCAAGCCGGGCACGTCCCTGCTGGAGCCGGAGCGCGGCCGCAACGCCGAAGTCGGCCTGAAGTGGGCCAGCGGCCCGCACGAGCTGGCGGCCACGGCCTACCGCAACCGCATCAGCAACCTCATCGTCTTCGGCGGCCCCGGCAGCTGCCGCGACATGTACGGCTGCTACGCCAACGTCGCCAAGGCGCGCCTGCAGGGCGTGAGCCTGAACGGCGCCACCCAGCTCGCCGGGGTGAACCTGCGCGCCACGCTGGACCTGCAAAAGCCCACCAACGAGGCCGACGGCAAGCTGCTGGCGCGCCGCGCCAAGCGCCTGGCCACCGTGCAGGCCGACACCACACTGGGCGCCTGGACGCTGGGCGCCGGCGTGACGGCCACCGGCGCGCGTTTCGACAACGCCACCAACACCCGCAAGCTCGGCGGCTACGCGCTGCTCAACCTGAGCGCGCAGGTGGCCGTCAGCCGCGAGGTGAAGCTGCAGCTGAACGTGGACAACCTGTTCAGCCGCGCCTACCAGACGGCCTACGGCTATGCGTCGGCGCCGATGACGGCGCTGGCCTCGCTTCGCTGGACGCCCCGGCTCTGAGGCGCGCGACGATGAGCGCCCATGAACTCATCGTCGGCGGCCAGCGCAGCGGCAAGTCGCGGCAGGCGGAGCGGCTGGCACTGCGCTGGCCGGGCCGTGTCGTCGTCGTCGCCACCGCGCTGGCGGCCGACGACGAGATGCGCGCGCGCATTGCGCGGCACCGGGCCGACCGGCCGGCGCGCTTCGACACGGTCGAAGCGCCGCTGGCGCTCAGCGCCGCCCTGCAGCGGCTCGACGACGTCGGCACCCTGGTCATCGTCGACTGCCTGACGCTGTGGCTGGTGAACTGGCTGATGCCGACGCAGGGGCCGGCCGATGCCGACGGCTGGGCCGACGAACGCGCCGCGCTGCTGGGCCTGCTGCCGCAGCTGACGTCCACGGTCGTGTTCGTCTCCAACGAGGTGGGCTGGGGCGTGTCGCCGATGACGCGCGAGGCCCGAGACTATGTGGACGAGTTGGGCCGGCTGAACCAGGATGTGGCCCGCCGCTGTGGGCGGCTGACGCTGATGGTGGCCGGCCAGCCCTGGACGCGCAGCATCGCGGAGGACGACCATGCTTGAACGACTCGCGCGGCTCGCGCTGCTGCCGCTGCTGCTGGCGCTGACCGGCCCCGCAGGCGCCGTCGACATCCGCGACGACCTGGGCCACACCACCCGGCTCGCCTCGCCGCCGCAGCGCATCGTCAGCCTGCTGCCGTCGCTGACCGAGACGGTGTGCGAGCTGGGCGCCTGCGCGCGCCTGGTGGGGGTGGATCGCTACTCCAACTACCCCGCGCAGGCTGACGCCCTGCCCAAGGTCGGCGGGCTGGACGACACCCACGTCGAGATGATCGCGGCGCTGCGGCCGGACGTGGTGCTGGTGGCCACGGCCTCGCGCGTGACCGACCGGCTGCGTGCGCTGGGCCTGCCGGTCATCGCGCTGGAGCCGCGCAGCTACCGCGATGTGCAGCGCGTGCTGGACGTGATGGGCCAGGTGCTGGGCGTGCCCGATGCGCAGCGCGTGTGGCGCCGCATCGAGGCCGGCGTGGCCGCGGCCGCCAGCAGCGTGCCGCCGCAGGCGCGCGGGCTGCGCGTGTACTACGAGGTGGCCAACGGCATCTGGGCCGCCGGCCCCACGTCGTTCATGGGCGAGACGCTGACCCGGCTGGGCGCGGCCAACATCATCCCGGCCGAGCTGGGGCCGTTTCCCAAGATCAACCCCGAGTTCGTCGTGCGCGCCAACCCGGCGCTCATCATGGTGGGCGCGCGCGGCGCCGAGGGCCTGGCGCAGCGCCCGGGCTGGGACCGCATCGACGCCGTGCAGCGCGGCCGCCTGTGCGTCTTCCGGCCCGAGGACGGCGACATCCTCGCCCGCCCCGGCCCGCGCATGGCCGAGGCCGCGCAGATCATGGCCCGCTGCCTGCGCGACAAGGGGGCCCGGTGACGCTGCGCCCCGCCTGGCTGCTCGCGCTGCTGCTGCTCGTCAGCGGGCTGGGCGTGCTGGCCGGCGTGCTGACCGGCAGCACCGGCTGGGCCGACCTGCGCGACGACCGCATGGCGCTGATCCTGTGGGAAATCCGCCTGCCACGCTCGCTGGGCGCCTGGTGCACCGGCGCGCTGCTGGGCCTGGCCGGCGCCATCTCGCAGGGCCTGTTCCGCAACCCGCTGGCCGACCCCTACCTGCTGGGCAGCGCCTCCGGGGCCGGCCTGGCCGTGGCGCTGGCGCTGGCGTTCACCGGCGTGTCGGCGCAGAACGCCTCGCTGCTGCAGCATGTCGGCCTCACGGGCCTCGCGGCGCTGGGCACGCTGGCCGGCGTCAGCCTCACCGTGCTGCTGGCGCGCGGCGTGGAGCAGTCGCTGCGGCTGCTGCTGGCCGGCGTGGTGGTGGGCGTGGTGCTGAATGCGCTGACCGACCTGATCTCGCTGTGGAACCCCGACATCCTGCGCGCCATGCAGGCCTTCCTGCTGGGCAACACCGGGCTGCTGGGCTGGTCCAGCGTCGCGGTGATGGCCAGCGTCGGCGCCGTGGCGCTGCTGGCCGGGCTGGCGGCCAGCCCGGTGCTGGACGCGCTGACGCTGGGCGAGGCCTCGGCGCGGTCGCTGGGCATGCCGCTGTCGGCCCTGCGCGGGCTGCTGATCGCCGCGTTCGCGCTGGCCACCGGCGCGGCCGTTGCGCAGGCCGGCATCGTGGCCTTCGTGGGGCTGGTGGCGCCGCACCTGGTGCGCGCGCTGTGCCCGCAGCGCCATGGCTGGCTGCTGGTGCTGTCGGCGCTGGCCGGCGGCGCGCTGCTGCTGGCGGCCGACGTCATCGCCCGCCTCGTGATCCGACCGCAGGAGCTGCCGGCCGGCCTCGTGACGGCGCTGCTGGGCGGCCTGTACCTGCTGGTGCTGATGCACCGGCGCGGCCTGCTGCAACGATGAGCACGCTGCACGCCCGCATCACCCGGGTCCGCCTCGCCGGCCGCGACCTGCTGCGCGACATCGACCTCGTGCTGCCCGCCGCGTGCTGGACGGCCGTCGTCGGCCCCAACGGCGCGGGCAAGTCCACGCTGCTGCGCGCCGCCGCCGGGCTGCAAGCCTGCGAGGGCGAGCTGCGGCTGGACGAGCGCCCGCTGGCCGCCTGGCCCGGCCGCGAGCGCGCCCGCCGGCTGGCCTGGCTGGGCCAGCAGGAAGGCGGCGCCGACGACCTGCTGGCGCTGGACGTCGTGCTGCTGGGCCGCCTGCCGCACCGCCCCTGGCTGGCGCCGCCCGGCGCGGCCGACCACGCCGCGGCCGAGGCCGCCATGCGCGCCACGCAGAGCTGGGACTGGCGCGCGCGCCGGCTGGGCAGCCTGTCCGGCGGCGAGCGCCAGCGCGTGCTGCTGGCCCGCGTGCTGGCCGTGGACGCGCCGCTGACGCTGATGGACGAGCCCCTGGCCCATCTGGACCCACCCCACCAGGCCGACTGGCTGGCGCTGGTACGTGCGCGCGTGGCGCGCGGCCACGGCGTCGTCAGCGTGCTGCACGAGCTGCACCTGGCGTTGCAGGCCGACCAGCTCGTGCTGATGGCCGAGGGCCGCATCGTGCATGCCGGCGCGCCGGCCGACCCCGCCACCCACGACGCGCTGCGCCGCGTGTTCGGCCCGCGCCTGCACATCGCGCAGCTCGACGGCCGCTGGGTGGCCCTGCCCCTGTTGTGATCCTGAGAAAGAGCTGATGCAGATCGAACAACCGCCCGTGCACCGCGAGCGCGTCATCCCCACCGCCGAGCGACGCGGCCTGGTGCTGGTGCACACCGGCGATGGCAAGGGCAAGAGCACGGCCGCCTTCGGCCTGGCGCTGCGCGCGCACGGGCGTGGCAAGCCGGTGCTGATCTACCAGTTCATGAAAGTGCCCTCGGCCCGCTTCGGCGAGCACCGCGTGTTCGAGCGGCTGGGCGTGCCCATCATCGGCCTGGGTGACGGCTTCTCGTGGAAGAGCAAGGACCTGGACCACAGCGCCGCGCTGGCCCGCGAGGGCTGGGCCCGCGCCGAGGCCACCATCCGCAGCGGCGACCACTTCCTCGTCGTGCTGGACGAGATCATGTACCCGCTGCGCTACGGCTGGGTGCCGCTGGACGGCGTGCTGGCCTGCCTGCGCGAGCGCCCGGCCCATGTGCACGTCGTGCTGACCGGCCGCGGCGCGCCGACCGAGCTGACCGACCTGGCCGACACCGTGACCGTGATGGCCGCGGCCAAGCACCACTACCAGGCCGGCGTGCCGGCGCAGCGCGGCATCGAGGACTGACGGTGCCGCGCGCACTACCATCGCCCCGCTCGCTGCGCGCCCGGCCGCAGCGGGCCGCACCGGGCGCTGACCATCGGCGGGGCACAGGGGTTGCTGCCATGTTTCTCTCACGCCTCACGCTGCGCAATGTGCGCGCCATCGAGTCCCTGACGCTGGACTTCGCCACGGACGCCGGCACGCCCCGGCGCTGGACGCTGCTTCTGGGTGAGAACGGCTGCGGCAAGAGCACCGTGCTGCGCGCCACGGCGCTGCTGCTCGCGGGCAGCGATGCACTGCCGACGCTGCTGGGCGAGCCCGACGCGTGGATACGCAACGGCTGCAAGTCCTGCCGCATCGAGGCCACGCTGACGCTGCCCACCGGCGCGCCGCAGAACCTCGCGCTGGAGCTGCGCCGCGGCGACCGCCTGCGCGATGTCTTCGCGCGCAACCAGGCCGCGCTGGACCTGCTGGACGCCGCCATCCACGCGGCCGACAGGCCCTGCTTCGTGCTCGGCTACGGCGTGTCGCGCCGGCCCGGCCCGGCCGCGCTCGGGCAGGCCGTGTCGGGTCACTCACCACGCGCCGGCGGGCTGGCCACGCTGTTCTCAGCCGACGCGCCGCTGGTGTCGCTGGCGCAGTGGGCCATGGACCTGGACTACCGCCTGGGCCCGCGCGCATTGAAGCCGCTGCGCACCGCGCTGGACGCGCTGCTGCCGGGCCTGCGCTTCGCGCGCATCGACCGCCAGAACCGCCAGCTGATGTTCGCCACCGACGACGGCGAGGTGCCGCTGCACCAGCTGTCCGACGGCCACCAGAGCATGGCCGCCTGGTGCGGCGACCTGCTCTACCGCATCACCGAGGCCTTCCCCGCCAGCAAGGACCCGCTGGCCACGCGCGGCCTGCTGCTCATCGACGAGCTGGATCTGCACCTGCACCCCGTGTGGCGGCGCCGGCTGGTGGACTTCCTGTCGGCGGCGCTGCCACGCTTTCAGTTCGTCGCCACCACGCACTCGGCGCTGACGGCCCAACAGAGCGGTGAGGGCGAGCTGTACGTGCTGCGCCGCGAGGCGCCGTCGCAGCGGCCGGTGCTGGTGCCCTTCGTCGGCGAACCACGCCGCCTGATGCTGCACCAGCTGCTGATGAGCCCCATGTTCGGGCTGGACACGCTGGAGTCGGTCGAGCTGGAACAGGCGCGCGGCAGCCTGCGCAGCCTCAGCGGCCGCCGCGCCGCGCTGAGCGCCGAGGAGCGGCAGGAGAAGGCACGCCTGGCCGAGGTGCTGCGCACCGCGCCGGCCTGGGACGCCGTGCCGGCCTACGCCCGCGAGCAGGCCGCGCTGCTGCAGGACATCAAGGCCTCGCTGTCGGCGGGCGGCCGGCAGCCGACGCTGTCGGTGCGCAAGCTCAAGGCCACGGCCAAGGCCCTGGGAGCGGGCAAGTGATCCGCCTCACCCGCACGCGTGACGCGCGCCTGCTCACCGGCTTCACCGGCGCGCCGCTGCAGGCCCGGCTGGGCCAGCTGCTGGCCTACCGCTATGAAGATCCAGCCGCCGGCGCGGACGGCGGCGTGGACTTCAAGCCCAAGGCCCGCCAGACCTGGGGCAAGGCCAAGCCGCAGCTGAAGCAGGAGTCCTTCGGCAAGTGCGCCTACTGCGAGGCGGACACCGCCGTCGTCGCGCACGGCGACGTGGAGCACTTCCGCCCCAAGAGCAGCTACTGGTGGCTGGCCTACTGCTACGACAACTACACCTTCTGCTGCCAGGTCTGCAACCAGACCTACAAGGGCGACAGCTTCCCCGTGACCGGCAAGCGGCTGGCGCCCCCGGCGCTGCCCGCCACGCTGCCGACCGACGCGGCCCAGCTGGCGGCGCTGGCGGCCCGCCTGTGCCCCGACCCGGCAGCGACGACCGACGCGGCCGTGGGCAAGCTGTTCGGCGCCGAGAACGCCGACCTGCTCAATCCCTACACGACCGACCCCGAGAAGTACTTCGGCTGGCAGGCCCTGCCCGACACGCAAGAGGTGCTGCTGGTGCCGCGCACGGCCAGCGCACGCGCGCGGCGCGTGGTGAAGGCCGCCGAGGAGGTGCTGGGCCTGAACCGCGAAGAACTGCGCCGCCTGCGTTGGCTGGTCTATGACGAGCTGGAGACCACCGCGCTGGTGCTGCAGGAGGGCAACTTCAGCGCCGCCCGCAAGCGCGAGCTGCTGGCGCGACTGCTGCGCCAGGCCGAGGGCAACCGGCCCTTTGCCGGCATGCGGCGCTTCTTCCTGCGCCGCTGGGGGCTGCTGGCATCTTGAGCGCAACGCTGACCCTGGGCATGCCCTTGCTGCTGCCGCTGGCCGTGCCGGTGGCGATGGCGGTCGACCGCGCCTGCGGCGAGCCGCCCACCTGGCTGCACCCGGTGGTGGGCATGGGGCGCTACCTCGGCCTGTTCAGGCTGGCACGGCTGCCGGCGCCACTGGCCTTCGTGGGCGGCGCGGCGGCCTGGCTGCTGGGGGCCGTGCTGGTGGGTTTCATCGCGCTGTGGCTGGAGGGCCAGGTCTTGCTGACGCTGCAGCCCTGGCTGTCGCCGGTCCGCCTGCTGGGCGCGGCGCTGCTGCTCGGCCTGTTGCTGAAGCCGCTGCTCGCGTGGCGCATGCTGGCCGACGAGGCCATGGCCGTGGAGACGGCGCTGGCTGAGTCGCTGGACACCGGCCGCGTGCGGCTGTCGCGTCTGGTCAGCCGCGACACGTCCGCACTGAGCGCCACCGAGGTGCGCGAGGCCGCCATCGAGACGCTGGCCGAGAACCTCAACGACTCGGTCATCGCGCCGCTGTTCTGGTTCGCCATCCTGGGCCTGCCGGGCGCGGCGATCTACCGCTTCGCGAACACGGCGGATGCGATGTGGGGCTACCGCGACGAGCGCGAGTGGAGCGGCAAGTGGGCGGCGCGGGCGGACGACGCGCTGTCGTGGCTGCCCGCGCGGCTCACCGGCCTGCTGCTTGCGCGGCCCTCGCTGGCGCTGTGGCGCGAGGCGCGCCGCACGCCGTCGCCCAACAGCGGCTGGCCCATGGCCGCGATGGCGCTGCGGCTGGGCCTGCGCCTGGGCAAGCCGGGCGTCTACACGCTGAACGCCGCCGGACGCGACGCCCAGCCGGGCGACCTGCACGCCGCGCGCACACGCGCACGCGGCGCCGTGGTGGCCGGCGCTGTGCTGCTGGCGGCGCTGGCCTGGGCGCTGCGGTCATGAGCGCGCTGCCGCTGCAAGCCGCGCATGGCGGGACGGACGACGGCCCGGCGCCGGCCTTCGACTTCTCCACCAACGCCAACCCGCTGGGCCCGCCCCCCGCGCTGCTGGCCGCCGTGCAGGCCGCCGACCGGCGCCAGTACCCCGACCCCGCCTACCGCGCGCTGCGCCGCCACCTGGGCGATGAGGACCTGGTGCTGCCCACGGCCGGCGGCGCCGAGGGCATACGCCGGCTGACGCTGGCCGCGCTGCTGGCCGGCCGCCGCGAGGTGTGGGTGCCGCAGCCTGGCTTTGGCGACTACGCCCTCGCGGCGCAAGCGCTCGGCATGCCGGTGAAGGCCTATGCGCAACTCGCCGACATCCGCCCCGCCGCGCCCGCGCTGGCGTGGATCTGCGAGCCCTGCAACCCCACCGGCGGCAGCCTGGCCGCGTGGCCCGAGCTGGGCGAGCACCTCGTCGTCGTCGACCGCGCGTACGAGCCGCTGCGCCTGCATGGCGACGCGCCCGCGCTGCCGCCCGGCGTGTGGCAGCTGCACTGCCCGAACAAGGCGCTGGGGCTGACCGGCATCCGCGCGGGCTACGCCGTGGCCCCGGCGACCGACGCGGTGTGGCGCCATGCGCTGTCGCTGGCGCCCAGCTGGGTGCTCTCCAGCGAAGGCGTCGCCATGCTGACGCACTGGCCGAGTGACGACACCCATGCCTGGCTGGCCCGCGCACGCGCCACGCTGCGCTATTGGACGGCGGCGCAGCGCGCACGGCTGGCCGCGCTGGACTGGCAGCAGCAGCCCAGCTGGACTCATTTCTGGCTGGCCCGCCCACCCCGGCCCGACATCGCGCTGCGGCTGCGCGAGCGCGGCATCCGCGTGCGCGACGCGGCCAGCTTCGGCTTGGCCGGCTGGGTGCGCGTGTCGGCCCAGCCGCTCACGGCACAACAGGCCCTGCAGCAGGCGCTGCTGGAGATCGAGGGAGAACACGCATGAGCGCAGCACGGGGGCCGCAATGAGCCGAGGCAAGGCGGTGATGGTGCTGGGCACCACCAGCGGCGCTGGCAAGAGCTGGCTGGCCACGGCGCTGTGCCGCTGGTATGCGCAGCAGGGCCTGAAGGTGGCGCCGTTCAAGGCGCAGAACATGAGCAACAACGCGCGCGTCGTGCCCGGCTTGCATGGCGCCCTGGGCGAGATCGGCAGCGCGCAGTACTTCCAGGCGCTTGCCGCCAGGCGCGTGCCCGAGGTGCGCATGAACCCCGTGCTGCTCAAGCCCGAGGCCGACACGCAGAGCCAGGTCGTCGTGCTGGGCGAGGTGGATGCGCAGCTCTCCCGCATGCCGTGGCGCGAGCGCAGTGCGCTGCTCCGGCCCCGCGCCCGTGCTGCGCTGCACGAGCTGCTGGGCGAGAACGACATCGTCGTCATCGAGGGTGCCGGCTCACCGGCCGAGATCAACCTGGCGCCCAGCGACTACGTGAACCTGGGCACGGCGCGCGACGCCCGCGCGGCCTGCCTGCTGGTGACGGACATTGACCGCGGCGGCGCCTTCGCCCACCTGTACGGCACGCACCAGCTGATGCCCGAGGACGTACGCGCGCAAGTCCGGGGCTTCGTGCTGAACCGCTTCCGCGGCGACGCCGGCCTGCTGGCGCCCGGCCCCGAGCAGCTGCAGCAGCTGACCGGCGTGCCCACCATCGCCACGCTGCCGATGTGGCGCGGCCACGGGCTGCCCGAGGAGGACGGTGTGTTCGACGACGCCAGTACAGGCGGCGGCCTGCGCATCGCCGTCATCGCCTACCCGCGGCTGTCCAACCTCGACGAGTTCCAGCCGCTGCGCCAGCTGCCCGGCGTGAGCCTGATCTGGGCGCGCGAACCGCGTGACCTGGTAGGCGCTGACTGGGTCATCCTGCCCGGCAGCAAGGCCACGGCGGCCGACCTGGCCTGGCTGCGCGCGCAGCGACTGGACGCGGCGCTCAACGCCCACCCAGGCCGCATCCTGGGCATCTGCGGCGGGCTGCAGATGCTGGGCGAGGCGCTGGTGGACCCGCATGGCCTGGACGGCAACGCGCCGGGTCTGGGCCTGCTGCCGCTGGTGACCGTGTTCGCGCCCGAGAAGCTGCTCAGCAACACTGCGCTGCGCTTCGACGCCGTCGGCGGCCCCTGGGCCGCGCTGGCCAGCGTACAAACCACAGGCTACGAGATCCGCCACGGCCGCACGCAGCCGCACCCGGGCCTGCCGGCGCCGCAGGTCGCGCTGCGCAACGCGGCCGGCGAGCCCATCGGCTGGCAGGACTGCCGCGACGGCCGGGTGCTGGGCGTGTACGCCCACGGCCTGTTCGAGCAGCCGGCCGTGCTGCAAGCCTTGTTCGGCCAGACCGGGCGGCCGCTGGACGCGGTGTTCGACGGGCTGGCCGACTTCATCGACCAGCATTTCCAGGCAGGCAAGATAGCGGCCCTGATCGACTGAAGGATGTTCATGCGCCGCCTTTGTGCCGCCCTGCTGCTGAGCTGCAGCCTCACCCCCGCCGTGCACGCCTGGAGCGGCCAAGGCCACCAGACCATCGGCACGCTCACCACGCAACTCATCGCCGGCACGCCTGCGGCCGCACGCGTCACGCAGCTGCTGGGCGACGTCACGCTGGCCCAGGTGAGCGTGTGGGCCGACTGCGCGCGCGGCATCGACCCGGCGCGCGACTTCGACTACACCACACGCGGCCGCTACGCTGAATGCGCGCCCTTCGAGACCGAGGCCGGCATCGCCGAGCTGCGCGCCTTCGTGCAGCGCAACCTGCGGCAATGCAACCCGGCTCCCGGCGCTGAGGACTGCCATCGCGGTTACCACTATGCCAACCTGGCCTACCAGCGCACGCGCTACCAGCCCGGCATCACCGGCGCCCGGCCGGACGACATCGTCGGCGCGGCGGTGGCGGCCATCCGCGTGCTGCAGGGCGAGCCGTCACCGGCACCGTTCGGCTTCGCGTCGCCGCGCGAGGCGCTGCTGGTGCTGGCCCATGTGGTGGGCGACCTGCACCAGCCGCTGCACGTGGGCTCCGTCTACTTGGACGCCCAGGGCCAGCCCGTGGATCCCGACGAGACCGGCCTGGAGCGCGCCACCTTCACGCGCGGCAGCAACCAGCTCGTCATCCCGGCCCGCCCGCCCACCGGCGCGGCCGGCCTGGCGGCCGTGGCGGCCGGCTGGCGCATGCCCAACCTGCACAGCGTGTGGGACAACGTGCCGGCCACGCTGGCGTCCGAGGGTGTCGATGCGCCCTGGCTGGGCGCGGCACGGCAGGTCGAGCCCACGGCCGGCACGCTGACGAGCTGGCCTGCCCAGTGGGCGGAGCAGTCGCTGGCGCAGGCCCGCGCGGCGCTGGCTGGCCTGAGCTACGGGCCGCGCCAGGGTGAGGTCTGGCCCACCACGCTGCCTGCCGGCTACGAGGAGCGGATGGCCGAGATCAAGCGCCGCCAGCTGACCCTGGCCGCTGCACGCCTGGCGGCAGTGCTGCGCGCGGTGTTCGCAAACTAGGTATTGCCGGTCGCGCGGCGGGCCGCTCCACTGGCGGCCCTGTGTTGACGCCCTGCCACGATGCCCCTGCCGCGCCCTGCCACCGCCTGCCTGCTCGGGCTCCTCACCGCCACGGCCGTCGCCGCCCCGCCGACGCCCGACCCCGCGCTGCTGCAGGCTGGCATCGTGCTCGCCGGCTTTGACCGACTGGACGCCGGCTGTGCCGGGCGCTACAGCGCTGCCCAGCAGGCCCAGCTGCAGCGCTGGCGGGACGAGCAGGCCGTGGACGCGGTGCGCGAGCGCATCCATGCCTGGCGCGCCAGCGCCGGCACCACGGCCACGCTGGACAGCGCCGCCACCCGCATCGTGCAACTGGCGCGCAGCCAGGGCGCAAGCGACTGCAGCGCCGCGCTCGCGCTGGCCCAGCTGCCGGAGGCACAGTTCTCCCGCAGCGCGCCGCTGGCCCCGCCGCCGCGTGAGGCCACCGCGCCTGCACCCAGCGCACCCAGCGCACGCACCGAGCCACCAGCCGCCCCAGGCGCGGACGTGGCCGACATCGACAGCTTTGGCTTCGCCACGCGGCCCAAGATGGGCCTGGGCGGCTTCATCGCGCTGGACATCTACCCGGTCGTGCTGTTCAAGAACGGCGAGCTGCTGACCGATGTGCGCGGGCTGCGCCATGCCGGCGGGCTGGCCGCACACCGCGCCGCCAAGCCGGACGCCTGGAGCCGCTGGCGCCGCCACGGCGGCCAGTTGCAGGCGCTCAAGGGCGGCCAGTGGACCGCCCTGCCCTTCAGCAAGACCTACGCGCGCCTGCCGGCCGACCTGGCGCTGAACGGCCACTACCGCAGCACCGCCGGCACCGGCAACCTGGCGGCTGGCGGCAGCCAGTCGGTCACGGTGGTGGACGAGTACCGCTTCAGCCCCGGCGGCCGCGTGCTGCGCCAAGGCACGGTGGGCAGCACCGCCCAGGCCGGCGGCACCGCGGTCGCCACGCACGGCGGCCCGGGCGAGCGCGCCGGCCGCTACCGCATGGACGGTCTGCTGCTGCACATCGACTATGACGACGGCGCGCGCGAGCAGCGCGTGCTGATCACCGACCCGGACAAGCCCGGCGGCACGCTGTGGCTGGACGGCGCGGCCTACATCCCGCGGCGCTGAGCCCGCGGCTAGCGGGCCCGTTCCGCGATCAGCCGCTGCCAGTCCATGCGCGTCGCCAGCAGCCGCGAGCCGTCGTAGGACAGGTGCCCGGCATCGCGGTACACCAGCGTGCCGTCCAGCATCGTGACGCAGGCCTCACGGTCGCACAGGAAATCCGCCAGCCGGATGACCGGCACGCCAGCGCGCTCGATCGCTGCCGTCAGCGCCAGCACGCGCGCACGCCGGGCCTGGTAGTCGCTCACCGGGATCGTGCAATCGGTCTCGGCGCCGATGCGCAGGCGGCCGCTCAGCTGGCGCTCCAGGCAGGCGCCGACATCGACATCGGCCGACGGCGGCGGGGCGAAGAACACGACCTTCTTGCCAGCGGCACGCACCGCACGTGCCGTCTGCGCCATGGCTGCCGCGGCGGCCTCCACGCTGGGCGCGGACTCGGTCACGCCTTGCACCGTGACGGCCACCTGCCGCCAGCCCTCGTTGACGTACTGCAGCAAGGCGCTGGACAGCACCACCACCTCCAGGCTGTCACTGCGCGCGAGAACGTCCAGCACCGACTGGTTGAACGCGATGCAACGCTCGGCCCACTGGCGGTCGTAGCCGCCCCCTGTGCCCGCGCCACGTGGCTGCGTGGGCGCCAGGCCGAGGAAGGGGCCACAGGTGCTGCGCGTCGCCTGCAGCACGCCCCCCGCCCGGCGCTCACCGGCCAGCCCGGGCACCAGATGCATGGCAAACGAATCCCCCCACACGAGCACGCGCGGCTGGGGCGCAGACATGCACCGCGGCCGGGGCTGGAACAACTGCTCGTCATCGCAGGCCGCCGACAGCCCCAGGTTGGGCCGCCGGAGTTCGGCGAAGTTGGCCGGTGGCTGGCGCAGCCAGGTCCAGGCCGGCACCAGCGCCATCAACGACAGCGACACCAGCAGCACCATCCCCGCGCGGGCCGGCGTGAACCGCCAGGCGGATTTGCGCACCGGGTCTTCGATGCATCGATACAGCACCACCGACAGCGCGAGTGACACCCCCACGGCCGCGACACGCAAGGGCCAGGGCAGGTCCGCATCACGCCCCACCCACGCATGGCGCATGAAGACGATGACCGGCCAGTGCACGAGGTACAGCGAATAGGAGATGTCGCCCAGACGCGCCAACAACCGCGTCGGCAGCCATGACGGCAGGCCCGGGTGCTGCCGCAGCAGCACCACCAGCGTCGCCACACACACCAGCCACGCCGCCGGGCCGGGGTGGGGCCCGAACGACGGCAGCAGCGGCAGCAGGAGCAACAGCGCAAGGCCCGGATAGAACAGCCACCGCACGGCCCGTGATGTGAGGCGCATCAGGCGACCCGAGCGGTCCGGCTCGCGGGCCAGCAGCGCCCCCAGCGAGCCCAGCAGCAGTTCCCACGCGCGCGTGGGCAGCAGGTAGAAGGTGGCCGCCGGGTCATGGACGCTGCCGATCACGCACAGCGCCAGGCTGGCCGCCAGTGCCGCCAGCACCCCGCCCAGCCAGGCCCGGCGGGGCAGCAACAGCAGCGCCGCGGGCAACACGAGGTAGTACTGCTCTTCCAGCGACAGCGACCACATGTGCAGCAGCGGCTTGAGATCACTGGCGCTCTCGAAGTAGCCCGTCTGCTGCCACAGAACGATGTTGGCCGTGAAGCTCACCGCGCCCACCACCTGCAGCGAGAAGTCGCGCAGATCCTGGTGATTCAGAAACCACGGCGCGCAACCCACCGCCAGTGCCAGCGTGGCATAGGCCGCCGGCAGCAGCCGCTTGGCCCGTCGGGCATAGAAGGCCGCCAGGCCGAAACTGCCACGAGCTATCCCTGCCGCAACGATGGCGGTGATGAGGTAGCCGGAGATGACAAAGAAGATGTCGACCCCGAGGTAGCCGGACTGCACCCCGCCCAACTTGGCGTGGTACAGCACGACCACCAGCACCGCCAGGCCACGCAAGGCCTGGATGTCGAGCCGGATGCCGGGAGCGGGCGCTGCCGATGCGTTCAACGTGCTGGACGCCGCGCCTGGTGCTATGCCTGCAACGGCCGCATCAGGCCGCCGTGGTCAGACGCTCGTACTTCTGCAGCAGCGTCTCGCGGCTTTCCACATGCGCCGGGTTGACCGGGATGCAGGCCACGGGGCACAGCGTCACGCACTGAGGCTCGTCGAAGTGGCCCACGCATTCGGTGCACTTGGACGGCTCGATCTTGTAGAACTCCTCGCCCATGCTGATCGCGTTGTTGGGGCACGCGGGCTCGCAGACATCGCAGTTGATGCATTCGTCCGTGATCATCAGTGCCATGGTCAGCTCCCCTTGAACTTGTCGTTCAAGCGCGCCAGCACGCCGGGCGACACGAACTCGGCTACCTCGCCGCCCAACGTCGCGATCTCGCGCACGAAGGTGCTGGAGGTGTACTGATGCTTCTCGCCCGGCGTGAGGAAGATGGTCTCGACCTCGGGCATCAGCCGGCGGTTCATGCCTGCCATCTGGAACTCGTACTCGAAGTCACCACCGGTGCGCAGGCCGCGCACAACCACACGGCCATCGTGTGCCCGCACAAAGTCGCGCAGCAGGCCGTCGAACGCGATGACTTCCACGTTCCCCAACGGCACGGCCACCTCTTGCGCCATGGCCAGCCGCTCGTCGAGCGTGAACAGGGTCTTCTTGTGGTGGCCCACGGCCACGGCCAGCACCAGGCGCTCGAACATGCCGGCGGCGCGGCGCATCAGGTCTTCGTGGCCCAGCGTGATGGGGTCGAAGGTGCCGGGGTAGACGGCGGTGATCGTCGTGCGGGAGGTCATGGGGTCGGATTGTCCTCGCGGCGCAGCAGGTGGTAGTGCACCGCGCCCGCACGCCCCTGGCGCCACACGGTGAACCCGGCCGGCGGCGTGATCGCGTGCGGGGCTTCCACGTAGATCAGCCCGCCCTCGGTCAGCAGCGGCAGCGCGGCCGCCAGGGCCGCGTCGAACAGGTCGGCGGCGAAGGGCGGGTCGAGCAGTACGAGGTCGAAGCCGCCGCGCGGTGCGGCGCGCATCCAGGCCAGCGCGTCGGCGGCATGCACCTTCAGGGTCGTGGCCTTGAGGCGCTGCACGCTGGCGCGCAAGCCGGCGGCCAGCTTGGCATCGCGCTCCACCAGCACCACCTCGGCCGCGTCGCGCGAGGCGGCCTCAAAACCCAAGGCGCCGCTGCCCGCGAAGGCGTCCAGCACGCGCCAGCCGGTCAGCGTCTGGCCCAGCCAGTTGAAGAGCGTCTCGCGCACGCGGTCCGACGTGGGCCGCAGGCCCGGTGCGTCGGGCACGGGCAGCTTGGAACGCTTCCACTGCCCACCAATGATTCGAATCTCACCCATGTGCATCCGCGCTTGGCGCCAACACTCCAATCGGCCCGCTTGGGGGCGATGGCAACTCCACGCTCAAACGCCCGCGCTTGACACGCAGATACCCGAGTGCCGGCTGATGAACGCCGAGCGCCCACTCCGGCTGCCCTTCTGCCGTCATAGCAGACACCACGTGCATGCCGTTGTCCAATCCCAGATCGATCTCCGGAAGCCGCCCATGAAAGTCCAGACTCGACACGCGGGCACCGACCAACGCGCCCCATGCGCGGGTCCAGCGCATCTCGTCAGTCCAGCTCCCGCAAAGTATCGAACGTGGCTTTTCGATGCGCCACGACCACTCGATCCTGAGTGTCGCCTGCCCACAAAGTTTGGGCCGCCGAGGTAGTCGCCGCGGCTCATGAAGCGTCAAGTCGCCCAACTCGAT
This sequence comes from Roseateles hydrophilus, assembly GCF_026712245.1. Lineage (GTDB taxonomy): Bacteria > Pseudomonadota > Gammaproteobacteria > Burkholderiales > Burkholderiaceae_C > Pelomonas > Pelomonas hydrophilus. Next base: position 150,496 of record NZ_JAPPUY010000005.1, on the reverse strand, counting down.
GAACATTGCCGACCCATGGCCGCGCCAGATTTGAGCCACTCGCAGGCCTTGCACCGCTCTCGCGAACGGCTCGGCCCGCTGTATTTCCGCTGCCGACAGACTCACTGCCGGACCGGAATGCCCCGCGCGGCCATCAGCGCCTTGGCCTCGCCCACCGTGTGCTGGCCGAAGTGGAAGATGCTGGCGGCCAGCACCGCATCGGCACCGCCCTTCGTGATGCCGTCGGCCAGGTCGTCCAGCGAACCGACTCCGCCCGAGGCGATGACCGGCACGGGCACCGCGTCGCTCACGGCACGGGTGAGTTCCAGGTCGAAGCCGCTCTTGGTGCCGTCGCGGTCCATGCTGGTCAGCAGGATCTCGCCGGCACCGAACTCGGCCATCTGCTTGGCCCAGGCCACGGCATCCAGGCCCACGTTCTTGCGGCCGCCGTGGGTGTAGACATCCCAGCCCGGGCCGCGCGCCGCGAGGTCGTCGCCCTGGCGGCGCTTGGCGTCGATGGCCACCACGATGCACTGCGCGCCGTAGCGGTCGCTGGCGGCGCGGATGAGTTCGGGGTCGGCCACGGCAGCGGAGTTGAAGGACACCTTGTCGGCACCGGCGTTCAGCAGCCGGCGCACATCGGCCACGGCACGCACGCCGCCGCCCACGGTCAGCGGGATGAAGACCTTGGAGGCCACGTCCTCGATGATGTGCAGGATCAGGTCGCGGCCATCGCTGGTGGCGGTGATGTCGAGGAAGGTGAGCTCGTCGGCGCCCTGCTCGTTGTAGCGGGCGGCGATGTCCACCGGGTCACCCGCGTCCCGCAGGCCGACGAAGTTGACGCCTTTGACGACGCGACCGGCGGTCACGTCCAGGCACGGGATGATGCGTTTGGCCAGCACCGGATCAGCCCAATGCAGCCATCAGCTCGTCCGCACGGGCCTGGCCGGCCGCGAAGTCGAGGTCGCCGGTGTAGATGGAGCGACCGCAGATCACGCCTTCCACGCCCTCGCTGAACACGGCGCACAGGCGCTCGATGTCGGCGATGTTGGACAGGCCGCCCGACGCGATCACCGGGATGCTCAGCGCCTGGGCCAGCTTCACCGTGGCGTCGATGTTGATGCCGGTGAGCATGCCATCGCGGCCGATGTCGGTGTAGATGATGCCTTCGACGCCGTAGTCCTCGAACTTCTTGCCCAGGTCCACCACCTCGTGGCCGGTGAGCTTGCTCCAGCCGTCGGTGGCGACCTTGCCGTCCTTGGCGTCCAGGCCCACGATGATGTGGCCGCCGAAGGCGCTGCAGGCGTCCTTCAGGAAGCCGGGGTTCTTGACCGCGGCCGTGCCGATGATGACGTAGCTCAGGCCGTCGTCCAGGTAGCGCTCGATGGTGTCGAGGTCACGGATGCCGCCGCCGAGCTGGATGGGGATCTCGTCGCCCACCTCCTTGATGATGGCCTTGATGGCCGCCTCGTTGACCGGCTTGCCCGCGAAGGCGCCGTTCAGGTCCACCAGGTGCAGGCGGCGCGCGCCGGCGTCCACCCAGCGGCGCGCCATCGCGGCGGGGTCTTCGCCGAAGGTGGTGGAGTCGTTCATGTCGCCTTGCTTGAGGCGGACGCAGCGACCGTCTTTCAGGTCGATGGCAGGGATCAGCAGCATGGCCGGTGGCGGTGGGGCTGGTGGGGAAGGAAGGGGGTGGAGAAGGTGCAGACCGGCGAGCGCCGGTCAAGGTTTCCAATGCAGGAAATTGCGGTAGAGCGCGAGGCCCAGCGCGGCACTTTTCTCGGGGTGGAATTGGGTCGCAAAAATGTTATCCCGCGCGATTGCACAGGTAAAGCGCAGGCCGTAGTCGGTCTCGCCGGCGCTGTGTTCGGGCTGGGCCGTGGTGGCGTAGAAGCTGTGCACGAAGTAGAACCAGCTCTCGTCCGGGATGCCCGACCAGACCGGGTGCGGGCGTGGCTGGTGCACGCGGTTCCAGCCCATCTGCGGCACCTTGAAGCGGCTGCCGTCCTCCTGCAGCCGGCCTTCCAGGCGAAAGCGCTGCACGCGCCCGGGGATGAGGCCGAGGCCCGGCGTGTCCTGCTCCTCGCTGTGGTCCAGCAGCATCTGCATGCCCACGCACACGCCCAGCAGCGGCTTGGTGGCGGCGGCTTCCAGCACAGCTTCCTTGGCGCCCGAGGCAGCCAGCTCGGCCATGCAGTCGCGCATGGCGCCCTGGCCAGGCAGCACGACGCGCTCGGCGGCGCGGATGACCTCGGGGTCACAGGTGATGGCGACGCCAATGCCCTGCCCTTCGGCAGCATGGATGACGGCTTGCGACACGGAGCGCAGATTGCCCATGCCGTAGTCGACGACGGCGACGGTGCGGGTCATAGAGAGCCTTCGCGAGAAAGATCCACGAGCGCCTCGCCGAGCGCCTGCACGGCGGGATCAGAGGCGGCCTGGTCAGCCTTGGGAAACGTAGCGCGCAGCTTCCAGATCGCGCCGCTGCCGCTCCACAGTTGCACATGGGTGCGCAGCGGCGCCGCGCCACCTTCGGGTTCGATGGTGGCACTGCCGACCATGACCTCCACGGCGACCTTGCCGCGGCTCTCGTAGCGCCCCTGCATATCGAGCAGCTTGCCCTTGCGCTGGTCCTGCGACCACATCTGCCGGATGCCTGCAAACACACTCTGAAACTCGTCCATCAGCCGCGGGTCGCGCGCCGTGTCCTGCACGACACCATGACCGCCCTGATAGATGTAGCCGTCGGCCCACATGCCGCTGGGATGCTGATAACGCACGCTGCAGCCCTGGCCCGGGAACTTGGCCTCAAAACTGTGTGTGCCGGCCCGGATGAACGCCGGGCCCAGCACCTGAGGCAGTTCCTGCTGCGTGCGCGGGTGGCGGCACGGCTCGCCGTCCTGCGCTTGCGCGCCCGTGACTGCCATGCCGAGCGCGATGCCAGCCAGCCAGCGGATCACAGCGATCCCTTCGTCGACGGGATCACGCCGGCCGAGCGCGGGTCCAGCGTCGTGGCCATGCGCAGTGCACGGCCGAAGGCCTTGAACATGGTCTCGGCTTGGTGGTGGGCGTTGTGGCCCTTGAGGTTGTCGATGTGCACCGTCGCCAGCGCCGCGTTGGCGAAGCCCTGGAAGAACTCAAACGTCAGCTGCGTGTCGAAGGCGCCGATGCTGCCGGCGGTGAACTTGCAGTCCATGTGCAGGCCCGGGCGGCCGGACAGGTCGATGACGACGCGCGACAGCGCCTCGTCCAGCGGCACATAGCTGTGGCCGTAGCGCGTCAGGCCGGCCTTGTCGCCCACCGCCTTGGCGATGGCCAGGCCCAGCGTGATGCCAACGTCTTCCACCGTGTGGTGGCCGTCGATGTGCAGGTCGCCGTCACAGTGGATGTCCAGGTCGATCAGGCCGTGGCGGGCGATCTGGTCCAGCATGTGGTCGAAGAAACCGATGCCGGTGTGCAGCTTGGACTGGCCCGTGCCGTCGAGGTTGATGCGCACGGTGATGCGCGTCTCGCGGGTGTTGCGGGTGACTTCGGCAACGCGTGAAGTGACGGGTTCGGTGCTCATGACAGGCAGCTCGTGAGTTCGGCGAGGAGGCGGGTGTTGTCGTCGGGCGTGCCGACGGTGAAGCGCAGGCAGTTCGCGAGCAAGGGGTGCAGCGCGGAGACATTCTTGATCAGCACGCCCCGGGCCTTGAGCGCCGCAAAGGTGGCGGCGGCGTCCGGCACTCTCGCAAGAATCATATTGCCCTGACTCGGCCAGGCGTGGACGCCCGGCAGCGCCTGCAGCGCCGCGAACAGGCGCTCGCGCTGCTCGCGAAGCTCGGCCGCCTGGGCGGCGTAGACGTCGGCGTGTTCCAGCGCGAACAGCGCGGCCTCGGCGTTCAGCACGCTGATGTTGTAGGGCGGGCGCAGCTTCTCGATCTGGTCCACCAGTTCAGGTGCGCCCAGCAGGTAACCGATGCGCACGCCGGCCAGGCCGAACTTGCTCATCGTGCGCATGACCAGCACGTTCTTCTGGCGCGCCATCAGCGCGAGGCTGTCAGCGCTCGCGAACGGCTGGTAGGCCTCGTCCATGACCACCAGGCCCGGCGCCGCCTGGGCGATGCGCTCAATGACGGCGGCATCCCACAACGTGGCCGTGGGGTTGTTGGGATAGGCGAGATAGATCAGCGCGGGCTGGTGCTCACGAATCGCCGCCAGCATGGCCGGCTCGTCGAGCTGGAAGTCGTCGGCGCGCAGCGGCACGCCGATGAAGTCCAGTCGCTGCTGCTTCGCAAAGGCCTCGTACATGACGAAGCCGGGCACGGGCGCCAGCACCGAGGCGCCGGGCCTGGCGACGGCGATGCTGAGCAGGCCGATCAGTTCGTCCGAGCCGTTGCCCAGCGTGACGCCGACCTCGTCGCCCACGCCGGCATGGCGCGCCAGCGCGCGGGCCAGCAGCGCGGTGCGCTCGGCCGGGTAGCGGTTCAACGCGACGGCCGCGAGGCGCTCGCCCAGCGCCTGCTGCAGCGCGGTCGGCAGGCGATAGGGGTTCTCCATCGCGTCGAGCTTCAGCACGCCGTGGCTGGGCTGCACGACGTAGGCACGCGCCGCGCGCACGTCGGGGCGGATCTGGGCGAGGGCTTGGTCGAGAGCAGCGGTCATGACGCGGACGGAACGGAGGCCACCAGAGGGTTGAGGACTTGCACGCTGTCGTACTGCGCCTCATGCGTCAGCGCCAGGCTGAGCAGGCGCGTGCAGCCCTGCGCCTTGGCGCTGGCGACGACGAGCGCATCGGGGAACGGCAGGCCGAAGCGGCTTTCCAGCGACCAGGCGGACTCCACCGTGGCCTGGTCTGCCTGCCATGGGCGCCAGTGCTGGTAGCGGCGCACCTCGGCGCGCACATCGCCCTGCGGCATGGGCGGGTTCACGCGCTGCGTGGCCAGCAGGTAGAAGTCGTTCAGCACCTGCACCGACACGCGGCCCGTGCGCGTGGCCCACAGCGCACGCAACCACACCAACACCTGCTCGCGCTCGGCCGGGCGGGCGCCATCCTCGCTGAAAAGCAGCACGGAGGTGTCAACGAACACCGGCTCCAGCTTCACAACACACCTCGGCCGGGATAGGGCTGGCCGTCGGACGACCACGACCGCTCGCGGTGCAGCCAGTCCTGCAGCGCGCGCTCGTAGGCGTCGTCGTGCTGCATCTTCTCGGCGAGCAGCTCACCCAGCAGCCGCGACACGCTGGTGTTGCGCCGCGCGGCCTCCAGCCGCGACCACTCGGCCACGGCATCGTCCATCGACACGGTGACGTTCTTCATGGCCCGAAGATTACACGAAGTTCGTGTTGCACGAACTTCGTGTCTCATCAAGGCCGGTACCAGAGCTCGGGTTTGTCCAGCGGCGTCTGCGCGGGCAGCTGCGGGTTGCTGAGCTCGATGATGCGCCGTTCGGCCAGCCGCGCGCGGGCCAGATCGGCTTCGTGGTGCTGAGCGAACAACTGATCGAAGGCGCCCGACGCGCGCAGGCGCTGCAGGCCCAGCTCCAGCGCCGCGGCCAGCTCGGTCGCCTCGGGTGCCACGAAGAAATACACGGCCGCCGGGTAGCGCAGGCACAGCTGCGGCACGACCACCAAGCCCTGACCGTGGCGATCCAGCTCCCACCAGATTTCCTCAACCGAGCGCGGGAACGCATCAGCCCGGCCCAGGCGCAACTGCCTGAACATGACGTCGTGGCTGGGCGAGGTGACGACGTTCAAGCCATTGGCCTGCAGCACACCCGCATCCGGCCACTCCAGGCCCTGCAGCATGGAGAACTGGCGCAACTCCGCCAGCGTGCGCACTGCGCTCAGCCGCGCGGCCTGCTCGGGCGGAGCCAGCAGCAGCCGCCAACCAAACAGGCCCTTGAAGATGGGAATGCGGATGGGCCGGGCCAGACGCTCGCGCTCCACGGAGGTCATGGTCCACACCACATCCAGCCGGCGGTCCGCGCCCAACTCCAACAGCGCCCGCCGCTGCGGGATGTATTCCGCCGTCGGCTCCAGTGCCGTGGCCACACCGGCGGCGGCGAGCGCCTGCCCCAGCAGCAGGGCCGGGTAGCTCTGCCCCGACGAAGCCTTGGCCGACAGGCGCGGGATGCGCAGCTTCCACGGCGCGCCGTAGGCAGGCGCCAGCGGCGCCGCAGCGGCCGCCAGCATCAGCTCGCGGCGACGCATGCCGGCTCCGCGCGTCTTCAGCACTCAGCCCTTCAAACGCAATTCCGCCGCGCGCGCGTGGGCCTGCAGGCCCTCGCCGTGCGCGAGCGTCGACGCAATGCCGCCCAGCACCTGGGCGCCCTGCTCGCTGACCTCGATGAGGCTGCTGCGCTTCTGGAAGTCGTACACGCCCAGCGGCGACGAGAAGCGCGCCGTGCTGGCCGTGGGCAGCACGTGGTTGGGGCCGGCGCAGTAGTCGCCCAGGCTTTCACTCGTGTAGGCGCCCATGAAGATGGCGCCGGCATGGCGCAGCAGCGGCTCCCAGCGGGCCGGCTCGGCCGCGCTGATCTCCAGGTGCTCCGGCGCGATGCTGTTGCTGATCTCGCAGGCCTCTTCCATCGAGCGCGTGTGGATCAGCGCGCCCCGGCCCTGCAGCGAGGCGCGGATGACGGCCTCGCGCGGCAGCGTCGGCAGCAGACGCTCCATGCTGGCCTGCACGGCAGCGAGGAAGTCGGCATCGGGGCTGAGCAGGATGCTCTGCGCCAGCTCGTCGTGTTCGGCCTGGCTGAACAGGTCCATGGCCACCCAGTCCGGCGGCGTCGTGCCGTCGGCAATCACCAGGATTTCGCTGGGGCCGGCAATCATGTCAATGCCGACCTGGCCGAACACATGCTTCTTGGCGGACGCGACGTAGGCGTTGCCCGGGCCGGTGATCTTGTCCACGCGCGGGATGGTGGCCGTGCCGTAGGCCAGCGCCGCCACGGCCTGCGCGCCGCCGACGGTGAACACGCGGTGCACGCCGGCCACGGCCGCGGCAGCCAGCACCAGCGGGTTGCGCACGCCGTCCGGCGTGGGCACCACCATGATGATCTCGGGCACACCCGCCACATGGGCGGGTATGGCGTTCATCAGCACGCTGCTCGGGTAGGCGGCCTTGCCACCGGGCACGTAGATGCCCACGCGGTCAAGCGGCGTGACCTTCTGGCCCAGCAGGTTGCCGTCTTCATCGCGGTAACTCCAGCTGCGGCCCGAGGCCTCCAGCTGGCGCTCGTGGTAGGCCCGCACGCGCTTGGCGGCGGCCTGCAGCGCATCGCGCTGGGCCGCAGGAATGGCGGCCAGCGCCGCCTGCAGCTCGGCCTGCGTGATCTCCAGCGCAGCGACGCTGGCAGCGCTGAGACGGTCGAAGCGGTTGGTGTACTCCAACACGGCGGCATCACCGCGCTGCTGCACATCGGCCAGGATCTCGGCGACGCGGCCCTCAATGGCCGCATCCGTCTCCGCCGACCAATGGCGCAGGCGCTCGAACTCGGTTTGGAAGTCGGCGGCGGCGGTCGAGAGCTGGCGGATGAGGGTCATGCGATGGCGGCGGCGAAGGCGTCGATGAGAGGGCGCAGGGTGTCGCGCTTGAGCTTGAGCGCGGCCTGGTTGACGACGAGGCGGGAGGAGATGTCCATGATCTGCTCCACCTCGACCAGCTTGTTGGCGCGCAGCGTGCCGCCGGTGGAGACGAGGTCGACGATGGCCTCGGCCAGGCCCGTCAGCGGCGCGAGTTCCATCGAGCCGTAGAGCTTGATCAGGTCCACGTGCACGCCCTTGTCGGCAAAGTGCTGGCGGGCGATCTCGGTGTACTTGGTGGCCACGCGGATGCGCGAGCCCTGCTTCACCGCGGCGGCGTAGTCGAAGTCGGCACGCGTGGCCACGCTCATGCGGCAGCGGGCAATCTTCAGGTCCAGCGGCTGGTACAGGCCGTGCGAGCCGCCCTCGGCCAGCGCCTGCTCGTGCAGCACGTCGCGGCCGGCCACACCGAGGTCAGCGCCGCCGTACTGCACATAGGTCGGCACGTCGCTGGCGCGCACCATGACGATGCGCACGCCGTCGCGGTTGGTCGGCAGGATGAGCTTGCGCGAGGTTTCGGGGTCTTCCAGCACCTCGATGCCGGCGGCGCGCAGCAGCGGCAGCGTCTCTTCGAAGATGCGGCCCTTGGACAGCGCGAGCGTCAGGCCTTGGGTCGTGCTCATTGCGCGAACTCCTCGGGCGTCAGCGTCTTCATGGACAGCGCGTGGATCTGCTCGCGCATGCGGTCGCCCAGGGCGGCGTACACCCGCTGGTGGCGCTTGATGCGGGTGAGGCCCGCGAACTCGGCGGACACGATGGTCGCGAAGAAGTGTCGACCGTCGCCCTCGACTTCCAGGTGCGCGCAGGGCAGGCCTGCGGCAATGAAATCACGTACGTCGAGCGGGGTCGGGTCGGCCATTGACAATCCTCGGTGGAAACCCGGGATTTTATGGGCAGCCCCTCGCCCGGGCGCGCCGCAGGGCCGCACCGCCGGTGCCAGGTCGGCCGAGCACCTCTCCCCAACGGGCGATGCGCAGCGGGACAGGGCGCCCCAGAATCAGTCGCATGAACACCGCCCTCTATTGCCTGCGTTGGTTGTTCACCCGGCCCGACCGGGCGGAGGATGTCGCCGCGTGACACCGCCCCAACCCGCCGGCAACGCCGACCGGCTGCTCCAGGGCCTGCAGGGCCTCGTGCTGCATCTGCATGCCATCAGCGGGGACCTGCCGGCTGACCAGCCCGCCCGGCAGGCGCTTGAGCGCTGGCTCCAGTCGGCGGACCACCTCGTCGCGCAGAGCTGCGCCGACAGCATGCCGGGTGCACAGCCGGGTCCGTCGGGCGTGGTGGCGCTGCTGATGGGCCTGGCCAGCCTGGGCCCGGCGCAGCCCTTGCGCCTGCGGGTGCAGATGAGCCGGTCGACGCTCCCCCTGCGCGGCGGGCTTCAGCCAACCCTCGGGCAACTCGCCTGTGACCGTGTGCGCCACGCCTGCAGCGAGGCCGGTGCCTCGGCGGTGACCGTGTCTCTCGACGCCAGGCGCGCCGGCCTGACGCTGCGGGTGCGTGACAACGGCTGCTGGCATGCACGTGACGCCGCCCACAAGCCGCCGCCGGCCGCCCTGGCCTCGCTGCAGGAAGGTGCCGCGCGCCTGAACGCGCGCCTGCGGCTGTGGCAATGGCCCGGCGCCGGTGCCGAACTGGAACTGTGGGTGCCGGCGCTGCAGGCCTACGCGCCGAACGCGCGGGCGAGCTGACCGCCTTCCGCGCCGCCGTTCGCCGGCGGCGCACTGCGCCAGGCCGGTGTCGCCACGGCGGTCAGCGGGCACCCGCCCGCCTCGCCCTGGAGCGCCAGGCCACGCCGGTGCGCGGCCGCCACCGCCTGCGTGCGGCTGCTGACGTCCAGCTTCTCCAGGATCGCCTTCACATGGGTCTTCACGGTGCCCAGCGCCATGGTCAGGCGCAGCGCGATGCTTTTGTTGTCCAGGCCCGCGCACAGCAGATGCAGCACTTCGGTCTCGCGGCGGGTCAGCGGCTCGTCCACGGCGCCTTCGGCCAGCAGCGCGGCCGAAGCGGCGCACAGGAAATGCTGCCCCGCGCGGGCTGCCGTCACGGCGCGCTGCAGTTCGACCACGCTGCAGCTGGCCTGCACCATCGCCAGCACGCCCTGCTGCATGGCCTGGTGCACGGCCCAGCTGCCGGCCTGCGTGCTGACCACGACGCAGCGCCAGGGCTGGAAGGACCGCCCCGGCTGCGGGCGTGCCTGCGTGAGGACGGCCGTCGCCAGCGGCATGTCGGTCACCAGCACCTCGGGCGCCGAGCGCGCGAGAAGTGCGGCCGCATCGCAGTCAGCTGCCACGGCCGCGGCCGGCCCCAACACGGCGGCCAGACCGTTGGCGAGCAGGGGCATCGGGTGGGCCACCAGCAGTTCGGGCTCGGTCGGTGGGTGGCGCATGATGACTTCTCCTGGACAGGCCCTGGCAGGCCGATGACGGAGATGCTCAGCGATCCCGACCGGACCGCCCATCCTCTTTCGGGTGATTCGACATTACCCGAAAGTGTCATCAGACTCGAAGACAAGGCGCCGGCCGAACAGGCGCCGGTCCAGTGACCACCGCCCCGCGCCCAGCAGCATCACCGCCCCGGCCTGCGCCGTGGCCGGCAACAGCGCGAGCGCCCAGGCACCCGGGCCGGGCCCGGCCGGCAGCACCAGCCAGCACCACAGCACGCTGAGACCGGCGCAAGGGCAGCTCAGCAAGCCCACCGCCAGGCCGGCGGCCAGCACGCCCAGGCACCACCATGCCCATGGCGGGCATGCAGGCATGGCGTCCTGTGCCTGCAGCAGCAGCGTTAAAGTGAGACTGCCTCGCAGCATCAGCAATCCCAGCGCCCGTGATGAACCGGCGTGAACGGGCGAGTCCCAAAGCATGGGAGGCAGCTTAAGCGGCCGGTGATGCACCGGGCAACGGCCACAAGAGGCAGCCGCGCCTGCCTCTTGTGGCCGATCGGTGCAACCCCGCCTCTGGCTACGCTTCAAGGTCCTGGCCCGTCCCATGTCGCACCCCACGCCCATCCGCATCCTCACCGTCGACGATCACCCGCTGATGCGCGAGGGCATCGCGGCGGTGCTGCAACGCCAGCCCGACATGCAGCTGGTGGGCGAGGCGGACAGCGGCGCCGCCGCCATCAGCGCCTTTCGCACGCTGCGGCCCGACATCACGCTGATGGACCTGCAGATGCCGGGCATCGATGGCCTGCAGGCGATCACCACCATCCGGGGCGAGTCACCCGGCGCCCGCCTGATCGTGCTGACGACCTACTCCGGCGACGCCCAGGCCTGGCATGCACTGAAGGCCGGGGCCGCGGGCTACCTGCTCAAGAGCACGCTGCGCACCGCACTGCTGGACGCGATCCGCACCGTGCATGCCGGCGGCCGCTGGATTCCGTCGGAGGTCGCCCAGACGCTGGCGCGGCACGCCGGGCAGGAGATGCTGACCGAGCGCGAGGTCGCGGTGCTGCAGCGCATCGCCCACGGCATGTCCAACCGCGAGGTGGCGCATGGGCTGTCGCTCACGGAGGACGCGATCAAGGCGCGGGTCAAGGGCATCCTGGCCAAGCTCGGCGCACGGGATCGCACGCATGCGGTCACCATCGCGCTGCAACGCGGCTTGATCCAGCTTTGACGCCATGCAGCCCCTGAGCCCCGCCCTGCACACCCCGCGGCGGGTCGTCGCGCGTGCCCGCCGGGCCCTGCTGCTGGCGGCACTGCTGCCGGCCATGCCGGCCTGGGCGCTGGCGCCCGAGCTGCAGCTGCGCCAGCTGCACCACATCGCCTGGCTCACGCGCGACGGCGCGCCGTCGGACATCCAGGCCATCACCGAAACACCGGACGGCTTCCTGTGGCTGGGCACCTCCAGCGGGCTGTTCCGCTTCGACGGCATGCAGTTCGACCGCATCGACCTGTTTCCGCAGGGCGACGGCCCCGGGCAAGCGCAGAACATCCACTCGCTGGCTGTGGCGCGCGATGGCGCGCTGTGGGTGGGTTTCACGCTCGCCGGCGTGATGCGGCTGCCCACGCCGCAGGAGGGCGCGGGCGCCAAGCATCGCTGGTACGACTGGAACAGCGGCCTGCCCATCGGCACCGTGTTCGCCATGCTGCCCGGCGCCCAGGGGCAGGTCTGGGCGGCCACGTCGCGCGGCCTGTTCACGCTGAACGGCGCGCGCTGGGAGCACGCGCCGGCCGCTGTCGGCAGCCCGCCCGGCCCGGTCCTCGCCCTGTTTGAAGACGCCGACGGGACGATCTGGCTCAAAGCCCAAGGGGAGCGCTGGTATCGCCGCACGGCCGGGGCGCCGCGCTTCGAGCACCAGCCCGCGATGGACGGGGTGGCCGACCTCGCCATCGGCCCGAACGGCCGGCGCTGGATGCTGGAGACCGAGGGCCAGCTGCGGCTGGCGGGGGCGAGCGGCGCCGGCCGCTGGCCCACCGGCCTGCCCCGGGGCGGTGCCGCGGTGCTGGCCGACCGCGACGGCGGTCTGTGGCTGGGCCACGGCAGCGCCGGCCTCGTGCGCGTGCCAGGGCCCGGCCAGGCCCTTGGCGCGGCGCCGGTCATGGAGAAGATGAACGGCAACAACGGCCTGTCCAGCAGCCGCATCCAGTACATCTACGAAGACCGCCACGGCCACCTCTGGCTGGGCACGGCGGCCGGGCTGGATCACTTCCGCCCGCCTCGCGCCGTCGTCATGCCGTTTGCCAACGGCGCCACCGGCGGCGTGCTGGTGCCGGGGCAGGACGGCAGCGTGGTTGCCGCCTCGAACACCGAGCTGCCGGTCCGCATGCACCACAACGGCCCGGCGCGAGCCTTGCCGGGCGACTTCCCTCCCGGAAATGTCTGGTTCGGTGCGGGCTGGCGCGACCCGGACGGCAGCCTGTGGCTGGGCTCGGTCCCCGACATTTGGCGCGAGACCGGCGGCCGGCTGCAGCGCCTGGCCGCGCCGCCGGAGGCCCAGCCATACCGACCGGTGCAGACCATCGCCCGCGATGCAAACGGCACCCTGTGGGCGGCCTGGGTGCCCGGGCCGCTGCGCCGCTTCACCAACCCCGGCTGGGCGCCGCCAGCACCGGCGGAGCGGCAGGAGATCGTCATGGTGACCCATGTGGCCGCGGACGGCGGCTTCTGGCGCGGCCTGGCCAGCGGCGAGCTGATCCGTCGAGCGCCCCAGGGCACCGAGCAGCGCTGGGGCCGCGGCGACGGCCTGGCGCTGGGCATGGTGCTCAGCGTGTTGCCACAGCCGGGCGGGGTCTGGGTAGGCGGCGAGCTGGGTGCCGCCATGCAGATCGGCGCGCGCTTCGTGCCGCTGCGCGTGCAGGGCGAGCAGCCCTTGCGCACGGTCAGCGGCATCGTCATGTCGCAGGACGGCGCGCTGTGGCTGAACGACGAATCCGGCATCTTGCGCATCGGGCCTGGGCCGCTGAAGGCCTGGCTGGCGAAGCCGGACCACCCGGTGCCCGTCACCCGCCTGGACTGGCGCGACGGCGTGCTGGGCGCCTCGCCGCAGATCCGCCAGCTGCCGTCGGCGGTGGTGGCCAGGGACGGCCACCTGTGGTTCAGCCGCCACCAGGGCATCTACCGGGTCGACCCGGCGCGCGCGACAGCGCCGGCCACGCCACCGCCCGCGCAGGTGACCGGCCTGTGGGCGGACGGCCAGCCCCTGCCCCTGGGGCCGTCGACACAGCTGCCCGTGGCCCCGCAGGCGCTGCGCATCACGTACACCGCGCCCCTGCCCGGCGCTGCGCGGCTGCTGAGCTACCGCGTGCGGCTGCTCGGTCTGGACGAGCGCTGGCAGGACGTTGGCGCCCGGCGCGAGCAGGTGTTCAACCAACTGCCGCCGGGTGACTACCGGCTGGAATTGCAGACGCTCCAGGGTGAGAACGGCGCGTCCGCCGTCACGCACCTGGACTTCAAGGTGCCGCCCGCGCTGCACCAGACCGTCGGCTTCCGCGCGCTGCTGGCGCTGCTGGCGCTGGGCGCGGGCGCTGCGCTGTACCGCTGGCGCGTGGCCGTGAACTGCCGCCGCATGCAGGAGCGCATCGAGGCCCGCCTGGCCGAACGCGAGCGCATCGCGCGCGAGCTGCACGACACGCTGCTGCAAGGCACGCAGGCGCTGAGCCTGCAGATCGAGGCCAGCCTGCAGGAGTTGCCGGCCGACGACCCGCAGCGCCAGCGCCTGAGCCGCGCGCTGGACCGCGCTGACGCCACGTTGACTGACGCGCGCGAGCGCGTGCAGGACCTGCGTCGCCACCAGCAGCCGGCGGAGCTGTCCGTGGCGCTGCGTGACGCGATCGAGCTGATGCGCGGCGACACGCCGGTGCCGGCGGTGCGCGCCGAATGCCTGGGGCGGGAGCGCCCGCTGGCCAACGCCATCTGGCACGAGGCCTTCCGCCTCGGACTGGAAGCCGCGCAGAACGCGCTTCAACACGCCCAGGCCACGCAGTTGACCTTGCAGGTGCAGTACGGTGCCGACGCGCTGCTGCTCACCATCCGCGATGACGGCATCGGCCTGCCGGCCGACGACAGCGCCGCCCCAGCGGGCCACTTCGGCCTGCGCGGCCTGCACGAGCGCGCCCACCTGATGGGCGGCACGCTGGACATCCGCAGCAGCGCCGGCCAGGGCACGACGATCCAGCTGCGCGTGCGCGCCAGCGGCGCATACGCAAGCCCGGGCCGACGGCCCGGCTGGTGGCCGGCCCGGCGCCGCGCCACCCCGGCCGCCACCGAGCAGGCCTGAGCGCGCCCGGCACGCACCCACCGGGTGCCTGCCGGCCGCCACAAAAGTGTCATCCCGCCTCCTCCCAATGGTTGAGCCGCCGCTCGCCCTAACGGGGCTGATGCGTGGCAGCACCGCTGCCTAGCATGACCGACATCCAAACCGCCCAACCAAAGGCACCTGCGATGTCCACCTCCTCCGACCTCCCCCTGGACCCCGATCGCCGGCAGCTGCTGGCACTCGGCGCCGGCCTCGGCACCGCCCTCGCTCTCCCACTGGCGGCAACGCTGGCTTCTCCCGGCGACGCCGTCGCCGCTCCTTCCTCCCCCCAACCCAAAGGCATGACCATGAGCACCATCACCACCAAGGACGGCACCACGATCTTCTACAAGGACTGGGGCCCCAAGAGCGCCCAGCCCATCGTCTTCCACCACGGCTGGCCGCTGTCCAGCGACGACTGGGACGCGCAGCTGCTGTTCTTCGTGCAGCGGGGCTTTCGCGTCGTCGCGCACGACCGCCGCGGCCACGGCCGCTCGGCCCAGGTCAGCGAGGGCCATGACATGGACCACTACGCCGCCGACGCCTTCGCCGTGGTCGAGCACCTGAACCTGCGCAATGCGGTGCACATCGGCCACTCCACGGGCGGCGGTGAAGTTGCACGTTATGTGGCCAAGCACGGTCAGCCAGCCGGCCGCGTGGCCAAGGCGGTGCTCGTGGCCGCGGTGCCGCCCATCATGGCCAAGACGGCCGCCTACCCCGACCACCTGCCCATCGAAGTCTTTGACGGCTTCCGCAAGGGCGTGGCCGACAACCGCGCGCAGATGTTCATGGACGTGCCCGCCGGCCCGTTCTACGGCTTCAACCGCCCCGGCGTGAAGCCGCTGCCGGGCGTCATCAACAACTGGTGGCGCCAGGGCATGATGGGCAGCGCCAAGGCCCACTACGAGGGCATCAAGGCCTTCTCCGAGACCGACCAGACCGAGGACCTGAAGGCCATCACCGTGCCCACGCTGGTGATGCACGGCGACGACGACCAGATCGTGCCCATCGCCAACTCCGCGCTCAAGGCCGTGAAGCTGCTGAAGAACGGCACGCTCAAGGTCTACCCGGGTCTGTCTCACGGCATGCTGACGGTGAACGCCGACCTGCTCAACGCCGACCTGCTGGCCTTCATCAAGGGCTGACGCCATGAAGACGCAGCGCCTGACCCATGCCAACGGGGCACCGGTGGCGGACAACCTCAACATCCAGACCGCCGGACCCCGCGGGCCGGCGCTGCTCCAAGACATCTGGCTGCTCGAGAAGCTCGCCCACTTCGACCGCGAGGTCATCCCCGAGCGGCGCATGCATGCCAAGGGCTCGGGGGCCTACGGCACGTTCACCGTCACGCAGGACATCCGCCGCTACACGCAGGCGGATCTCTTCTCCGAGATCGGCAAGCAGACCGAGGTGTTCGTGCGCTTCTCGACGGTGGCCGGCGAGCGCGGCGCTGCGGATGCCGAGCGCGACATCCGCGGCTTTGCCGTCAAGTTCTACACGCAGGAAGGCAACTGGGACCTGGTGGGCAACAACACGCCGGTGTTCTTCATGCGCGACCCGCTGCGCTTCCCGGACCTGAACCACGCCGTCAAGCGCGACCCCTGCACCAACCTGCGCAATGCCCAGAGCAACTGGGACTTCTGGACCCTGATGCCCGAGGCGCTCCACCAGGTCACCATCCTGATGAGCGACCGCGGCCTGCCCGACGGCTACCGCTTCATGCACGGCTTCGGCAGCCACACCTTCAGCTTCACCAATGTCGAGGGTGAGCGGCACTGGGTGAAGTTCCATTTCCGCAGCCAGCAGGGCGTGCGCTGGCTGAGTGACGCCCAGGCAGAAGCGCTGATCGGCCGCGACCGGGAAAGCGCCCAGCGCGACCTGTTCGATGCCATCGCTCGCGGCGACTTCCCACGCTGGACGCTGTGTGTGCAGATCATGACCGAGGACGAGGCCAACACCTGCCCCTTCAACCCCTTCGACCTGACCAAGGTCTGGCCGCATGCGGAGTACCCGCTGCACGAGGTCGGGGTGCTGGAGCTCAACCGCAATCCGGAGAACTACTTCGCCGAAGTGGAGCAAGCCGGCTTCTCACCCGCGCACCTGGTGCCCGGCATCGGCGTCTCGCCCGACAAGATGCTGCAGGCGCGGCTGTTCAGCTATGGCGACGCACTGCGCTACCGGCTCGGTGTGAACTTCAACCAGATCCCGGTGAACACGCCGCGCTGCCCGGTGCACAGCTTCCACCGCGACGGCGCGATGCGTGTGGACGGCAACCACGGCGCCACGCCCGGCTACGTGCCCAACAGCGGGGGCCTGTGGCCCGACCGCCAGCACCCGGCCGAGCCGCCGCTGCCGCTGCACGGAACGGCAACGCACTGGGACCACCGCGCGGACGACGACTGCTACAGCCAGGTCGCCGCCCTGTTCCGCCTGCTGCGCGCCGACGAGCGCCAGCGCCTCTTCGACAACACCGCCCGCGCCATGCAGGGCGTGAGCCGCGAGGTGCGCCAGCGCCACGTGGACAACTGCTACAAGGCCGACCCGGCCTATGGCGCCGGTGTCGCCATGGCCCTCGGCCTCCTCTGATTCCCTCCCCCGCAACCACCAAGGAACTCCCATGACCGCTCCCACCGCCACCGCCGCCCCCGGCGCCCGCCTGCTGAACCCGACCGACCACCTGCTGGTGCTGATCGACTTCCAGTCGCAGATGGCCTTTGCCACGCACTCCATCCCGGCCATCGAGCTGCGCAACAACGCCTCGCTGGTGGCCCAGGCTGCCGCAGGCTTCAAGGTGCCGACCATCCTCACCACGGTCGCCGAGAAGAGCTTCTCCGGCCCGATGTTCGACGAGGTGACCGCGCCCTTCGGCGGCCAGAAGATGCTGGACCGCACGTCCATGAACACCTGGGAAGACGCTGCCGTCATCACCGAGGTGAACCGCATCGCCAAGAAGCGCATCGTGCTGGCCGGCCTGTGGACCAGCGTCTGCATCGTCGGCCCGGCGCTGTCCGCGCTGGACCAGGGCTTCGAGGTCTACGTGATCACCGACGCCTGCGGCGATGTGTCGACCGAAGCGCATGAACGCGCCGTCGAGCGCATGGTGCAGGCTGGCGCCCAGCCCATCACCTCGCTGCAGTACCTGCTGGAACTGCAACGTGACTGGGCCCGCGGCGAGACCTATGAGCTGACCACCGGCATCGCCAAGAAGGTCGGCGGCGCCTACGGTATCGGCGTGACCTACGCCAAAACGATGTTTGGCGCCCACGAAGGCTAGAGCTGTCTGCCCCTCGCCTGGTCTTGCCCGGCTGAAAGCCGGCAAGCCCAGTCGGTCCCCCGTGGGGACGGCGATGCTTTCGGCATCGAGCCGAAAGCACATCGCCTGCCGGGCCGGCTTGGGGCGGCCCGGCGCTCGGCCCGCAACGCCGATGCACTCCAACTTCAAGAAGCACATAAGGACGCCGACGATGAAGCCCTACCTCCTCTCCGCCGCGGTCGGCCTGCTCGTCGGCGTCATCTACGCGCTGTTCAACGTGCGGTCACCGGCGCCGCCGGTGATCGCCCTGGTCGGGCTGCTCGGCATCCTGGCCGGCGAGCAGATCCCGCCGCTGGTCAAACGCTGGCTGGCGCCGCACCCGACCGAGACCTCCTGGCTGCACCACCAGGTCAAGCCGCACATGTTCGGCGAGCTGCCGCGCTGCGCGGACACCGCCACCCGACCCGACACGGAGCGCCGCCATGGCTGACCCTGATCTCATCCTGTTCAACGGCCGCTTCACGACGCTGAACCGTGCCCAGCCGGAAACGTCGGCCGTGGCCATCACCGCCGGGCGCTTTGCGGCCGTTGGGTCCAACGAATACGTGCTCGCCCTGGCCGGCCCGGCCACGCGCCGCATCGACCTGCAGGGCCGTCGCGCGCTGCCTGGCCTCATCGACAACCACCTGCACTTGATTCGCGGTGGCCTCAACTACAACCTCGAACTGCGTTGGGACGGCATGCGCAGCCTGGCCGACGCGATGGCCATGCTGAAGGCCCAGGTCGACATCACACCCGCGCCGCAGTGGGTGCGCGTGGTGGGCGGCTTCACCGAGCACCAGTTCGCCGAGAAGCGCCTGCCCACGCTCGCCGAGCTCAACGCGGTGGCGCCCGACACGCCGGTCTTCATACTGCACCTCTACGACCGCGCCCTGCTCAACGGTGCCGCCCTGCGCGCCGTGGGCTACACCAAGGACACGCCCGCGCCGCCCGGCAGCGAGATCGTTCGCGACAGCGCCGGCAACCCGACGGGGCTGCTGCTGGCCAAGCCCAATGCCGCCATCCTCTACGCCACGCTCGCGCGCGGGCCGAAGCTGCCGCCCGACTACCAGCTCAACAGCACGCGCCACTTCATGCGCGAGCTCAACCGGCTGGGCGTGACGGGCGCCATCGACGCCGGCGGCGGCTTCCAGAACTACCCCGAGGACTACGCCATCGTCCAGCAGCTCGCCGACGCCGGCCAGCTCACCGTGCGCCTGGCCTACAACCTCTTCACGCAGAAGGCCAAGCAGGAGAAGGACGACTTCCTGCGCTGGACGAGCAGCGTGACCTACAAGCAGGGCGACGAGTACTTCCGCCACAACGGCGCCGGCGAAATGCTGGTGTTCTCGGCGGCCGACTTCGAGGACTTCCGCGAACCCCGCCCCGAGATGAGCGCCGCGATGGAGCCGGAGCTGGAGGAGGTCGTGCGCATCCTGGCCCAGAACAAGTGGCCCTGGCGCATGCACGCCACCTACGACGAGACGATCAGCCGCGCGCTGGATGTCTTCGAGAAGGTGCACCGCGACACGCCCATCGACGGCCTGCACTGGTTCTTCGACCATGCCGAGACCATCTCCGAACGCTCCATGGACCGCATCGCGGCCCTGGGCGGTGGCGTGGCCGTGCAGCACCGCATGGCCTACCAGGGCGAGTACTTCGTCGAGCGCTACGGCGCGCGCGCCGCCGAGGCCACGCCGCCGGTCGCGAAGCTGCTGGAGAAGGGCGTGCGCACGTCCGCCGGCACCGACGCCACGCGAGTCGCCTCCTACAACCCCTGGGTGTCGCTGTCATGGCTGATCACTGGCAAGACGGTTGGCGGCCTGCAGATCACGCCGCAGCGCAACTGCCTGAGCCGCGAAGCAGCCCTGCGGATGTGGACGGAGAACGTCACCTGGTTCAGCAATGAAGAAGGCAAGAAAGGCCGCATCGAGGTGGGGCAGTTCGCCGACCTCGTCGTGCCCGACCGCGACTTCTTCGCCTGCGCCGAATCGGACATTGCCGACACCACGGCGCTGCTGACCATGGTCGGTGGCCGCATCGTCTGGGGCGCCGGGCCGTTTGCGCCGCTGGACGAAGCCCCGCCGCCACCCGCCATGCCGGACTGGTCGCCGGTGCGCCGCTGGGGTGGCTACGGTGCCTGGGGCGCCTACCGCGAAGGCGGCGAGGGCGCGCCGCCGTTGAGCGCCGCCGCGCTGGCCGCTGCCTGCGCCTGTGCCACCGCCTGCCAGGTGCATGGCCACGCCCATGCGCAGGCCTGGGGGGCGAACACGCCGGTCAGCGATGACGCCGGCTTCTGGGGCGCCCTGGGCTGCGCCTGCTGGGCGGTGTGAGCATGCGCCTGCACCGCGCCCTGCACGGCCTTGCGCTGCTGGCCCTGTGCGCCGCCTACCTGGAAGGCGGCCTCAGCAAGCTGATGGACTTCCCCGGCGCGCTGGCCGAGATGCAGCACTTCGGGCTGGAGCCGGCCGCGCCCCTGGCGGTCGCCGTCATCGCGCTGGAGCTCGGCGCCTCGGCCCTGGTGTTGAGCGGCCGCCTGCGATGGCTCGGTGCGCTGGCGCTGGGCGCCTTCACCGTGGCGGCCAGCGTCGTGGCGAATGACTTCTGGGCGATGAGCGGCCCCGAGCGCACGCCCGCGATGCACGCCTTCTTCGAGCACCTGGGCCTGGCCGGCGGCTTCGCGCTGGTGGCCTGGCATGACCTCATCACGCCAGAGGCGCCGCATGCCGGCCGCTGACGAAGGCGCCTTCGCCCCGCTGCGCGAGCGCGTGTTCGCCGTGCTGTGGCTGGCCACGGTGCTGGGCAACATGGGCAGCTTCATGCGCGACGTGGCCAGCGCGTGGCTCGCCACCGAGCTGAGCACCAGCCCCACGGCGGTGGCCGCCGTGCAGGCTGCGGCGGCGCTGCCGGTGTTCCTGTTCGCGATACCCGCCGGCGTACTGGCCGACATCCTCGACCGCCGCCGCCTGCTGATTGCGGTGCAACTGCTGCTGGCCGGGGTGAGCGCCACCCTGATGGTGCTGGCCCACACCCAGCGGCTGGACATGACCTCGTTGCTGGTGCTGACCTTCATCGGCGGCACGGGCGCCGCGCTGATGGCGCCCACCTGGCAGTCCATCGTGCCCGCGCTCGTGCCCAAGGCACAGCTGCGCTCGGCCGTGGCGCTGAACTCGCTGGGCGTGAACCTGTCGCGCGCCATCGGCCCGGCAGCGGGCGGCCTGCTGCTGGCGGCCTGGGGCGCGGCCTTCACCTACGGCGTGGACCTGCTGACCTATGTGCTGGTGATCAGCGCGCTGCTGTGGTGGCGCCCGCCGCCCGCCGCGGCCGACCCGCTGGCCGAGGTGTTCGGCGGCGCGCTGCGCACGGGGCTGCGGCATGCGCTGGCCAATGCCGACCTGCAGCGGGTGCTGGCGCGGGCGGCGCTGTTCTTCGCGCTGTCCAGCGCGGCCTGGGCCTTGTTGCCGCTCGTCGGGCGACAGCTGCTCGGCAGTGGCGCGGCGTTCTACGGCGTGATGCTGGGCGCCGTCGGCGTGGGCGCGATTGCCGGCGCGTTGCTGCTGCCGCGCTTGCGCCCGCACCTCGGGCCCGACGGCCTGATGACCGCGGCGGCACTGCTGTGCGCGGCCGTGCTGGCCATGCTGGCCAGCGCACCGCCGGCGGCTGTCGCCCTCGTGGCGCTGCTGGGGCTGGGCGGCGCCTGGATCGTTGCATTGACGACGCTCGGCGCCATCACGCAGGCCGTGCTGCCAAACTGGGTGCGCGGCCGAGGGCTGGCCGTCTACCTCACCGTGTTCAATGGGGCGCTCGCCGCCGGCAGCCTCGCCTGGGGTACCGTGGCGCAAGGCCTGGGCCTGGTGCCCGCGCTCGGCCTGGCCGCCGCGCTGCTGGTGCTGGGCGCCGCACTCGCCCGCCGCTGGCCGCTACCCGCCGGCGACGAGGTGCTCGACCCCGCCCATGCCTGGCCCGAGCCCACGCTCGCGCAGCCCGTGAGCGCCGACCGCGGGCCGGTGCTGGTGCTGGTGGCCTACCGCATCGCCCCGGCCGACCGGCCTGCCGCACTGGACCTGCTGCACGCGCTGGCCCGCCACCGGCGCGGCGACGGCGCCAGCGCCTGGGGCCTCACCGAAGACAGCGCCGACCCACAGGCCCTGGTGGAGTGGTTCATGCTGCCCTCCTGGCAGGAGCATCTGCGCCAGCACCACCGCGCCAGCCACGCCGCCGCCGCCTTGCAGGCCTCGCTGCGCGCCCTGCACCAGGCCACCGAGCCGCCCACCGTGCGGCACCTCATCACCCTCCGCCCCCACGACCTGCAGGACACCCCGCCATGAAAGACCTCGACCTCGCCCGCCAACACCGCCAGGCCCCGCTCGCCACCCCCGGCACGCTGGGTGCCGACGCCCGCCACGACCTGAGCGCCGCGCTGAACCAGCTGCTGGCCGACGTGTGGGCGCTCTACCTGAAGACCAAGAACTTCCACTGGCACATGTGGGGCCCGTCCTTCCCGAGCTACCACGCGCTGCTGGACGACCAGTCCGGCCAGCTCTTCGCCATGACGGACATGCTGGCCGAGCGCGTGCGCAAGCTGGGCGGCAGCACGCTGCGCTCCATCGGCCACATCGCCCGGTTGCAGCGCGTGGCGGACAACGATGCCGACCTGGTGCAACCCGGCGGCATGCTGGCCGAGCTGTGCGAGGACAACCGGCGCCTGGCCGACTGGCTGCGCGCCGTGCACGCGCTGTGCGACACGCATGGCGACATCGCCACCGCCAGCCTCGTGGAGAACTGGCTGGAGGAGACCGAGCAGCGGGTGTGGTTCCTGTTCGAGTCGGGCCGGCACTGAAGGGGCAGACATGCACGCCGGCCACCACCGCCTCCAGGAGCTCTTCGACCAGCTCGGCCTGCCCTCCGAGCCGCAGGCCATCGACGACTTCATCACCCGGCACCGGCCCGATGCCCTCGGCTGCGCGCTGCCCGATGCCCCCGTGTGGACGCCGGCTCAGGCCGCGTTCCTGCGCGAGGCCATCGCGGCCGACGCCGACTGGGCGCTGCCCGCCGAATGGCTGGCGCAGGCGCTGTGTGCGCCCGGTCAGGACCGGATCTTGTAGCCCTTCTTAAGCAGTGTCAGGGCCAGGCCCGCCGTCACCGCGAAGCTCGTCGCCACCACCGCGAAGCTCAGCCAGGGCGACACGTCGCTCACGCCGAAGAAACCGCGCCTAAAGCCGTCAATCATGTAGAAGAACGGGTTCAAGTGGCTCACCGTCTGCCAGAAGCCCGGCAGCGAGTGCACCGAGTAGAAGACCCCCGACAGGAAGGTCATGGGCATGATGATGAAGTTCTGGAAGGCGGCGAGCTGGTCGAACTTCTCGGCCCACAGGCCCGCGATCAGGCCCAGCGTGCCCATCAGGCCGGCGCCCAGCACGGTGAAGGTCAGCACCCACAGCAGGTTGTCCAGGCCCGGCGGCGCGAACCAGGCGGTGACGAGCAGCACGCCCGTACCGACTGCGAGGCCGCGCACGATGGCGGCGCCCACGTAAGCCACGAACCAGGCCAGCGGCGACAGCGGCGTGAGCAGCAGGAAAACGAGGTTTCCCGTGATCTTGCTCTGGATGAGGCTGGACGAGCTGTTGGCGAACGCGTTCTGCAGCACGCTCATCATCACCAAGCCCGGGATGAGGAACTGCGTGTAGCCCACCGTCTCGTAGACCTTCACGTGGTCTTCCAGCGTGTGGCCGAACACCAGCAGGTACATGCACGCGGTGAGCACCGGCGCGGCCACGGTCTGGAAGCTGACCTTCCAGAAGCGCAGCACTTCTTTCTTGAACAGAGTGGACGCGCCGTTCATGCGTGCTCCCCTTGCATGATGTTGAGGAACACGTCTTCGAGGTCGGCGCGGCCGATCTCCAGGTCTTCGACCGGCACGCCGGCTGCGCGCAGCGTGGCCAGGGTCGTTTCCACCTCGGCGGCGTCATGCGCCGTGACCTGCACGATGCGCCCGGTCACGCGAGCCCGCGCGGCCACCTCGGCGGGCAGCGCGGCGTCAGTCTTGAAGCGCAGCATGGTGTGCGCCGTGCCGGCCAGCAGCTGCGAGGTGCGGTCCAGCGCCACCAGACGCCCGCCCTTGAGCATGCCGATGCGCTGGCACA
Source organism: Roseateles hydrophilus (assembly GCF_026712245.1). Taxonomy (GTDB): domain Bacteria; phylum Pseudomonadota; class Gammaproteobacteria; order Burkholderiales; family Burkholderiaceae_C; genus Pelomonas; species Pelomonas hydrophilus. Next base: position 126,778 of record NZ_JAPPUY010000005.1, on the reverse strand, counting down.
GCGCCTCGGCTTCTTCGAGGTAGTGCGTGGTCAGCAGCACCGTGTGGCCTTCCTTGTTCAGGCGGGCGATGAACTGCCACAGCGTCTGGCGCAGCTCCACGTCCACGCCCGCCGTGGGCTCATCCAGCACGATGACCGGCGGGCGGTGCACCAGCGCCTGCGCCACCAGCACGCGGCGCTTCATGCCACCCGAGAGCTGGCGCATGTTGGCATTGGCCTTGTCGGCCAGGCCCAGGTTGGCCAGCAACTCGTCGATCCAGTCGTCGTTGTGCTTGACGCCGAAGTAGCCGCTTTGAATGCGCAGCGATTCGCGCACGCTGAAGAACGGGTCGAACACCAGCTCCTGCGGCACCACGCCCAGCGCCTTGCGGGCCGCGGCGTAGTCGTCCACCACGTCGTGGCCCATCACGCGCACGCGGCCTTCGGTGGCTCTCGCCAGCCCGGCCAGCACGCTGATCAGCGTGGTCTTGCCCGCGCCGTTGGGGCCGAGCAGACCGAAGAACTCGCCGCAGGGGATGTCGAAGCTGACGCCGTTCAGCGCCTTGACCTGCCCCCCCCGGTAGGTTTTCTTGACGTTCTCGAAGGCAATGGCGGGAGGCGATGAGGTCGGGCTCGGCATGGCGGCGGATTCTAGGGAGGCCAGGCATCGCCCCTGGCCCGACAGGCGGCGTCGCTTTGTGCTGCGCGCGCGGGCGCCCGCGCGGGTTCGCTGCCAGAATCCACGGGCTCATGCCCGCCCCCAAGAAACCCCGCCGCACCGCCGAACGCATCCTGGAGGTCACGCTGGACCTCTTCAACCGTTTCGGCGAACCCAATGTGTCGACCACGCTGATCTCGGCCGAGCTCAAGATCAGCCCGGGCAACCTGTACTACCACTACCCGGCCAAGGACGAGCTGGTCAACGCGCTGTTCGGCCGCTACGAGGCCGAGCTGAACGAGCTGCTGGCCGCGGCCGACAACGTGCGCAACGTGGAGGACGCCTGGCTGTTCTTCCACATGCTGTTCGAGCTGATCTGGAAGCACCGCTTCCTGTACCGCGACCTGAACGACCTGCTGTTCAAGAACCGCAAGCTGGAGACGCACTTCCAGAGCCTGCTGGCCGCCAAGGAACAGGCCATGCGCCATGTGCTGTCGGGCCTGCACCTGGGCGGCGGGCTGAAGATGGAGCTGCGCGACGCGGCGCCGACGGCCAATGCGATGGTCGTCGTCGTCAGCTACTGGCTGAGCTATGAATACGTGCGCGACCCGCGCCATGCGCTGGAGCCCGAGCGCGCCGGCGCGGCGCTGCTGCGCGGCGCCTTCCATGCGCTGAGCCTGCTGCTACCCTACCTGGAGCCCGCCTCGCGGGACCACCTCTTCCAGCTCGCCGGTCAATACCAACAACCCTCCTAGGAGACACGCCATGGCCAAGTGGACCGCCTTCCCCTACGACAACAGCGCGTTTGTCTACACGCCGGCCACGCTGAAGAAGCACTGGGCCCGGCTGCATGCGGGCGACGCCGAGCCCTTCCCCAAGGACGCCGACGTCGTGCAGGCCTGGATCCACTTCCACGCCGGGGACTTCAAGGCCGCCTACGACGCCGGCCTGGCCGCGGGCGGCGCCGGCCTCACGGTAGCCAACAAGGCCCAGGGCATCTACGCCAACTACCTCGAAAAGAAAGAGGCGGTGAAGCTGGAGATGTTCCTGGAGATCGCCGAGCGCGCGGAAGGCCAGCAGGCCGAAGATCCCAAGAACGCCAACGCCTACTACTGGCAAGCCTACGCCCTGGGCCGCTACGGCCAGGGCATCAGCGTGGCCAAGGCGCTGGCGCAGGGCCTGGGCACCAAGGTCAAGGGCGCGCTGGAAACCACCCTCAAGCTCGCCCCCAAGCACGCCGACGCGCACATCGCGCTGGGCGCCTTCCATGCCGAGGTCATCGACAAGGTCGGCAAGCTGCTGGGCAAGACGCAGGGCGCCGACACCGCCACCGGGCTGAAGATGTTCGAGCAGGCCCTCAAGCTCAACCCGACCAGCGCCATCGCGATGATCGAGCGCGCCAACGGGCTGGTCATGCTGGAGGGCGACAAGCGCCTGAAGGAGGCAGAACAGCTCTACGCTGCCGCCGCCGCCTGCGAAGCCATGGACGCGATGGAGCTGCTGGACATCGAAGTGGCCCGCGAAGAGCTGGAAGACTGAGTCCCCACTGCCCGGCGCCCCTCGGGCGAACCCTGAGGCCAGGGACGGGTGGCCGCGCCGGAACCGGACTTTTTTCACAGCCCATCGAAGCAGCCGTGACGCAGTTCACACCCGGCCTACCCGTAGTTCCGGGGGTGCGCGTCAAGAGCCGGACACGTAAGCTTCATGCCACTCCCACCCTTCTCACGAGACAAGCGCCATGAAGTTTCTGATCCCCGCCCTCGCCGCCGTTGCCGCCTTCTCCGCACAGGCTGGCAAGCAGTTGACCGAGCAATCCGTGCAGTCCGAACTGCGTGCCGAGTGCGCCCAGAGCTACAGCGATACCAGCAGCATCGGCACGCCGGTCGCGTCCAACGAGTACCAGTTCGTGTACGCCAACGGCAAGTACAAGGGCGAAGCCCGCCCCGGCAAGCTGCTGCCCTGCACCTCGCAGCAGTACGCCGCCTACCTGGACAACAAGGCCGACCCGGCCAAGGTGATGGCCGCCTACCCGACCGCCGCCGGCCGCCCCACCACCAAGAAGAAGGCCGAGCCCAAGGCTGAGCCCTTCCGTCTGTAATCCCCCAGGCCTGGCCAAGAATAAGGCGCTCCTCGGAGCGCCTTTTTTCTTGGCCGAACCCGGCGGCGCGGTCAGCCTGCGTCCACCTCGCCGGGCCAGGGCATCATCATCGCCAGCATCAGCAGCTTCTCGAACTCCGGCGCGAAGTTGGCCACCACGGCCTCGGGATCGGGGCACAGGCCGGTGTCGGTGATCAGGCCGAACTGCACGCGGCCGGCGTAGGTCAGGATGGACAGGCCCAGGCCGATGTCGCCCGACTGCGGCACCCAGAACATCACCTTCTCCACGGTGGAGCCGCAGAACTTCAGCGCCTCGGCCGGGCCCGGCACGTTGGTCATCACGGCCGTGGCCTTCTTGGCGAACAGGTTCAGCATCGCATGCTGCACCGGCTTGATCAGCAGCCCCGCCACCGACAGCAGCCCGAAGGCCATCACCGGCTGGAAGCTGCCCTTGAGCTCGTTCATGCGCGCCCGCACCGCAAACAGCCGCTCCACCGGGTTGGCAATGCCGATGGGCAGCACCAGCGGCACCAGCCCGAAGCGGTTGCCCAGCTGCCAGGCTTGCTCCAGCGGCCGCAGGTTGACGGGCACCATCGCGCGGATCTCCTTGCCCGCCGGGTCTTCGCCGCGGTCGGCCAGGTACTTGCCGATGGCGCCGGCCGCGCAAGCCAGCAGCACGTCGTTGATGGACGCGCCCAACGCGCGGCCGACGGCCTTGACCTCATCCAGCGCCAGGCGGTCGTCCCAGGCCACCGTCTTCTTCGTGCCGGGCTTGCCCTTGAGGCGGGTGGGCGAGTCGTCCGGCATCAGCGCGAAGGCCGCCACGTCGGACACCGCCTGGTAGCCCATGCGCGCCATCTCCAGCGAAGAGTCCACCGGCGTGCTGCCGCTCATCGCCAGGTCCATGCCCTTGGACATGCCCTTGCCAGCCAGGCCGATGGCCTTGACCGTCATGTTGCTCATGGGGCGCAGGAAGGCGTCGAGCAGCCAGTCCGCCTCGTGCGGGGCCTCGGCCTCGCGGGCCTGGCGCTGCGGCGGCGCCTTGCCGCCGTCGGTGATGGACAGCATCACCGCGATCAGCGCGATGCCGTCGGCAATGCAGTGGTGCACGCGGCAGATCAGCGCGCTCGACCCATCGCCCATGTCCTCGATCAGCTGCATCTGCCACAGCGGGTGGGCCGGGTCCAGCGGCTGGCTGCAGAGCTGGCCCACGCGTTCGCGCAGCACCTCGTCGCGGCTCTGGCCGCGCAGCGGCAGCGGCACTTCGGCGACCACATGGCGGGCGATGTCGAAATCGCGGTCGGCTACCCATTGCGCGCCCAGCAGCGAGTCCTCCACCACCTTCTGGCGGAAGCGCGGGTACTTCAGCAGCCGCTCGGCCACGCGCTCGCGCAGCGCCGTCAGTGCAATGCCGGGGCGGATGGACCACACCCCGACGATCATCATCAGGTTGGCCTCGGTGTCCATGCGCAGCCAGGCGGTATCCACCTTGGACATGCGTTCGCTGTGTGCGGCCAAATGCGTCTCCTCGATGCCTTGTTATGCGGGCCTAAACTGCGCAGCCCGTTGAGCGATTGTCACGAGAATCGCATTCCGAATTCAGCCTGGAGAACCCCGTGAGCCTGAAAGACCAATTCGAAGCCGCCGTCGCCGAGTCGAAGAACCTGCCCGAGCGCCCGGACAACATGACGCTGCTGAAGCTCTACGCGCTCTACAAGCAGGGCAGCGCCGGCGATGTGCAGGACAAGCGCCCCGGCTTCACCGACATGGTGGGCCGCGCCAAGTGGGATGCCTGGAACGAACTCAAGGGCACCTCGGCCGATGACGCCATGCAGCAGTACATCGACCTGATCGAGAGCCTGAAGTAAGACCCCTCGCCCAGGCTGACGACGCTGAACGCGAGTCAGCCTGGTCGGTCCCCCGAGGGGACAGCGATGCTCGGCGGATTGACCGCCAAGCACATCGCCCGAGGGCCGGCTTGGGACCGGCCCGGCGCTCGGCCCTCGCCAAAACACCCCCCGCAAACAACCGGCCGCTCAGGCCGGTTTTTTCTTGGCCGGCGCCTTCTTCTTGCTGCCGGCCAGCAGCGCGTCGAGCTCCTTCTGGATCTCGGCCTCGATGGTGGCCTTGAACGCGCCCAGCAGGAAACCCAGCTGCGCCACCAGCTCGAAGCGGCTGGCCGTGACGGTCAGCTCGCCGCTCACGCCCGAACGCGTGAAGCTCACGGTGTCCTCGTCCTCGCCTTCGTGCACCGTGCAGTCCATGTCGAACTTCTGCTCGACCTGCTCGGCCCACTGCCAGGCAATCTCGCGGGCCTTCTTGAGGCCCAGCTCGTGGTCACGGTGAATGCGGATCTCGGCCACGCGGCTCTCCTCGTTGGTGCAGCGCCGCACTCTACGGCAGAAGCCAAGCGTCACACCCTGACTTCGCGTTTGCACGCATACTCCGGCGCCGCGAGCGCGGGCCAGCCGAGCCCGCCCGCTGCCCCAGGGAGGATTCATGCGCCTTGTCGACCCCGACCCGCACCGCACAGACCCGCTCGACGCGGGCCTGCTGTACTTCCGTGCGGAGGAGCCCGACCACGAGCAGGCGGTCTACTGGTTCCGCGTCTCGTCCGACGCTGGCAACCCCGAGGGCCTGGCCATGCTGGCCTACTGCCAGCTCGAGGGCCTGGGCCTGCCGCGCGACCCGGTGCAGGCGCGCGCCGGGCTGGAGCGCGCGTCCGCCGCCGGCAGCCTGACGGCCAAGTTCCACCTCGGCCGCATGCTGGTGGGCGGCTGGGGCGGCCCGGCCGACGCCACGCGCGGCATCGCGCTCTACACCGCCGCCGCCAGCCAGGGCCATGCCGACGCCACCTTCCACCTCGCCGCCTGCCTGGAGGCCGGCTGGGGCTGCCTGCCCGACCGGGTCGGCGCCAAGGCGCTGTTCCTGCGCGCGCACAGCCTGGGCTGCCGGCTCAAGGCGCCGGGCCTGCGCATCCGCGAGCGCGAGCTGCCCACGGTGCGCGAGCTGGCGCGGCGCTTCGAGCTCGATCGCGAGCTGGACAGCGCCATCGAGGAGCGCCAGCACGAACTGGCCCTGATGCAGGAACTGGTGCAGCTGCCGCAGCGCCGCGCCCGCAAGCGTCGCCGGGCCCGCGCGGCGCGGCATGCCGCTGCTGGCAGCGCCGCCGGGCTGGCCCAGCTGACGCGGCTGGCTACCGTCATCGGCGGCGTGGCCGGCGCGCTGGCCGGGTTGATCGGGTGGCGCGGCCGCGACGATGTGCCGCATGATGCCGGCCCCACGTCCATTGCCTGAGCCATGTCCTTCGCCCTGCCCCTGCACACCCACTTCCGCGACGTCGGTCCCCTCGTCTACGGCTGCATGGCCCTGGGCGGCGACTGGAACGGCGGCCCGCTGACCGAGGCCGACATCGCCCAGGCCCATGCCGCCATTGAGGCCGCGCTGAGCATCGGCGTGACGCTGTTCGACCACGCCGACATCTACCGCCGCGGCAAGGCCGAGGCCGTGTTCGGCGAGTTGCTCAAGCGCGACGCCGGCCTGCGCGCCAAGGTCCGGCTGCAGAGCAAGTGCGGCATCCGCTTCGGCGACGACACCGCGCCGGGCCGCTTCGACTTCAGCGCCGACCACATCGAGCGCAGCGTGGACGGCATCCTGCAGCGCCTGGGCGTGGAGCACATCGAGATCCTGCTGCTGCACCGCCCCGACCCGCTGATGCAGCCCGCCGAGGTGGCCCGCGCCTTCGGCCGACTGAAGGCCGCCGGCAAGGTGGGCCACCTGGGCGTGTCCAACATGCACGCCGGGCAGATGCGCTGGCTGCAGTCGGCACTGCCTGAGCCGCTGGTGGCCAACCAGCTGGAGATGAGCCTGGCCAAGCTGGACTTCATCGACGCCGGCACCACCTTCAACGACCCGCAGGCGGCCACCCGCCCCGGCGCGATGGCCTGGGCCGGCACGCTGGAGTACGCGCAGCAGCACGGCGTGCAGCTGCAGGCCTGGGGGTCGCTGGCGCAGGGGCGGTTCAACGATCCGGCGGCATCTGCGGCGGCGAAGGTCGTGCACGAGATTGCCGAGACGCACCGCACGACGGCCAATGCCGTGCTGCTGGCCTGGCTGCTGCGACATCCGGCCGGCATCCAGCCGGTCATCGGCAGCGGCAACGCGGAGCGCATTCGGGCGTGCGACGACGCGGTGAAGATTCAGCTGAGCCGGGAGGAGTGGTACCGGCTGTACGTGGCGGCGCGGGGGCAGGCGTTGCCTTGAAGGCTGCCATGACTCGCCGGCGCCTTCGCTACGGTGAGAGGCTCATTCCCCTGCCGTTCCTTTTGGTCGCCGCCATGTTCGCCGCGGCCTTCTGGCAGAACCATGCTGACTTCGTGTTCGGCCGGGCCCGTGTGGTCGACGCGGTGCTTGTCGATGCCGGCCTCGTGTCCCCGCCCCGGGGCCGCCCCCGCTACCTTCCGACATTCAGGCTCGCGGATGGCGAGCGGCTGACGCTCACCAGCGAGATGGTGGCCACCGAGCTGCCGCCGATCAACGCGCCGGTGCAACTGCTGTGCAGCACCCGCGTGGCCACGAACTGCAGAACACCACGCTCGGAATCGCCCGTCGTTTTCTACAGCTTCGCGCTCATTTGGTCGACGCTTTCCGTTGGCGTGGCGTGGTTGCTGTGGGGGCCGCTGTTCCGCCGGGCCGCGGCATCACGTAGCGCCTAGCCCCGCGCAACCACCGGCTGCCTCGGATGCAGCCTCCCCATCATCAGCACGTCCTCATACACGCCGTTGCGCAGCGCATCGGCCCTGAGCCGGCCTTCATGCTCGAAGCCGTGGCGCTCGTAGAGCCGAATGGCGCGCGCGTTGTCGTGGAACACGGTGAGCTCGATGCGCAGGATCTGCGCCCAGTTGTCGGCGTAGTCCAGCAGCGCCGTCATCAGCGCGTGGCCCACACCCTGGCCCTGCGCGGCCTTGGCGACGGTGATGCCCAGGCCCATCACATGCCGGCGGCGAACCTGCGGGCCGGCAGGGTGCAGGCCCGCCAGGCCCACGGGCCGGCCGTCCAGCAGCGCGGCGAGCACCATCTCGTTGGAGCCGGCGGCGGGCGGGTTCATACCGGCCAGGCGCTGGGCCCAGATTTCCTCGCTGCCGTAGGGCAGCTGCAGCGTGTTGCCGAACACCTCCGGGTCGGCAAACTGTTCGGCGATGGCGGCAGCATCAGCGGGTTTGACGCGTCGCAGGGTCAAGCTCATCGGGCACTCCTGTCAGAGCGGCCAATGTAGCCCGGCGCTCCGCCGGCGGCAGCGCCGCCAGCCGCTCCACGGCGGCATGGAACTTCGCCCAGTCCTGGCCCTGCTGATCGAACAGCCGCAGGAAGGCCGGCACCAGCTCGTCGTAGGCCGACAGGATGGCGAAGCTCGCGTTGTTGGCGCGCTGGAACCAGGCCTCATAGCCCGGGGCCTCGCGCGGTGCACGCTCGCGCAGCTCGGCCATGACGGCAGCCTTGGCCGTGGGGCGGGCCTCGGCCGGGCCGGCGTAGACCTGCAGCAGCCGCGCTCGCCCCTCGCGGGCCAGCGCCAGGAAGGCCGCGCGGCGCGCCCGGCCGGCCTCGAAGGCGGCACCCGCTTCGGGCTTGTCCGCCAGCCACTGGCGCGCGCCGATCAGCTCCACGGCACTGGCGTAGGCCTCGTTGAAGCCGGTGTCGTCGGCTACGTAGACGCGCTGGTGCGCCAGCTCGTGGAAGACCATGGCCGCCAGCTCGCCGTCGGGGTAGCGGATAAAGGTGTTCAGCAGCGGGTCGCCGCCCAGCAGCCGGCTCCAGCCCAGCGTGGAGTAGGCGGGAATGGCCTGCACCTGCGCCTCCCAGCCCTGAGCCTGCAGGGCCTGGGCGCTGGCGCGGGCGGCGTCAAGGTCGAACCAGCCCTGGTAGCCGGCGCAGCCCATCAGCGGGTAGCACCAGGTCTTGAGCGTGAGGCCGAACGGCGGCGCGGCCACGACGTTCCACACCACGGCCGCGCGGCCCAGGTCGGCGTAGCGGCGGTAGCTGTTGTTGTCGGGCAGCGCGAGCTGCCGGCTGGCAAAGTCGCGCAACTGCTGCGCGAGACGCAGGCGCTCGGCGAGGTCGGCCGGCGTGCGGGCATCGGCCAGCCAATCGTCCACCGGCCGCGCGGCGCGGGTGATGGCCAGGTGGCCGCCAGCCGCCTGACCCCAATGGCCCAGCGTGCTGCAGCCCGCGAGGCCCAGCAGCGCGGCCGCGAGCAGCAGGCGCCGGATCAAGCGGCCTCGACCTCGACGAGGCAATCGTAGAAGGCCGGCGCCTCGCCCAGGTCGGTCAGGCGCTGGTGGGTGACCTCGTTGACGTTGGTGCCGTCCAGGCCCAGCTTGCGCCACCAGATGCCCAGGCCGTTGACGACGCCGGGCCGGGCGCGCGGGCTGACCTTGAGCGTCGCGACGTAGCGGCCGCGGTCGTTGAAGGCGGCCACACGGGCGCCGTCGGCCAGGCCGCGCGCGGCGGCGTCGTCGGCGTGCATCTCGATCAGCGGCTCGCGCTCGATGTCGCGCAGGCTCTTCACGTTGACGAAGCTGCTGTTCAGGAAGTTGCGCGCCGGCGGCGAGATCATGGCCAGCGGGTAGCGCGCGGCCAGCGCGGGATCGGTCAGTGCACTCTCGTAGTTGGGCACGAAGTCGGCGCCGGCCGCCTGGGCGCGGCCGTTGGGCGTGCGGAAGCCCCCGTTCGCGAACGGCGCGTCGGCGATGGGCAGCGGCTGCCAGCCCTGCGTGCGCAGCAGCTCCACGTCGATGTCGGTGGTGAAGGCCTGGGCGGCGAGCTGCTCGTCGGTGTCGGCAAAGCAGGGGTCGGTCAGGCCCAGCGCGGCGGCCAGCTCGCGGAAGATCTGGGTGTTGGGCTTGGCCTCGCCCAGCGGCGCAATGGCCGGCTGGTTCATCAGCACGTCGGTGTGGCCGTAGCTGGTGTGCACGTCCAGGTGCTCCAGCTGCGTGGTGGCGGGCAGCACGTAGTCGGCCAGGTCGGCCGTGTCGGTCATGAAGTGCTCCAGCACCACGGTGAACAGGTCCTCGCGCTGGAAGCCGGCCACGACCTTGGGCGACTCCGGCGCCACGGCCACCGGGTTGCTGTTGTAGACGACGATCGCCTCGATGGGCGGGTCGGCCTGCAGCAGCGCGTCGCCGATGGTGCTCATGTTGACCATGCGCGGCGTACGGCCGGCGAGCAGGTCCGGCCGCTCCAGCGCCGGGTTCTTGTACGGCGCAAACCAGCCGGAGGCCGACAGCAGCAGGCCGCCGCTTTCATGCCGCCACGCACCAGTCAGGCAGGGCAGCAGGGCGACCAGCCGCACCGCATTGCCGCCGCCGCGCACGCGCTGCATGCCGTAGTTCAGGCGGATGGCGGCGGGGGTGGTGGTGCCGTAGTCGCGCGCCAGGCCGCGCACCTCGTCGGCAGTGATGCCGCAGACGGCGGCGGTGCGCTCCGGCGGCCAGGCCAGCGCCTTCTCGCGCAGTTCGTCCCAGCCGTCGACATGGGCGTCGATGTAGGCCTGGTCCAGCCAGCCGTGGGCGATCAGCTCGTGCATGACGCCCAGCGCCAGCGCGCCGTCGGTGCCGGGCAGCACGGCGATGTGCTGGTGGCATTTGTCGGCCGTCTCGGTCTTGCGCGGGTCGATGCAGATCAGCTTGGCGCCGTCGCGCTTGGCCTGGTTGGCGTAGGTCCAGAAATGCAGGTTGGACGCAATCGAGTTGCTGCCCCAGATGACGATCAGCTTGGCACCCGCGAAGTGCCGCGTGTGCATGCCCAGCTTGTGGCCGTAGGTGGCGGCCAGGCCCGCGCCGCCGGCGCTGGCGCAGATGGTGCGGTCCAGCCGTGCGGCGCCCAGCGCGTTCCAGAGGCGCCCGGCCATGGCCTCGCCCTGCAGCAAGCCCATGGTGCCGGCATAGCTGTAGGGCTGGATGCGCTGCGGGTCACGCGCGGCGATGGCGTTCAGCCGGGCGGCGATGTCGGCCAGCGCCTCGGCCCACGTGACCTGCACGAAGGCCGGCGCCTCGGTCTTGCTGCTGACGCGCTTGAGCGGGTGCAGCACGCGCTCGGCGTGATACGTGCGCTCGGCGTAGCGCGACACCTTGGTGCACAGCGCCCCATGCGTGTTGGCATGTTCGGCGCGGCCCTGCACCTTGATGACGCGCTCGTTCTCGACGGTGACCTGCAGCGCGCAGGTGTCGGGGCAGTCGTGGGGGCAGGCGCCGAGGACGGTACGGGTGGTCATGGCAAGCGGGCAATCGCGGTTCGGGGCAAGACCGCGATTGTCGCCAGCCGCAGCCGCGCGCTCAGGCGAGGCGGAAGAAGCCGATCTCCGCACTCAGCCGGTCGGCCTGCTCGGCCAGCGCGGCAGCGGCGGCCGCCGTCTGCTCCACGAGCGCGGCGTTCTGCTGCGTGGACTCGTCCAGCGCCCGCACCGCCTGGCCCACCTCGATGACGCCCTGGCCCTGCTGCTGCTGGGTGACGGTGATCTCGCTCATCATCACAGCCATCTGGCTGGCGTTGTTGACGATGGCGGCCATCATCTCGCGGGCTTGCACGACGACGGCATGGCCCGACTCCACCTGCTCGATGCTGGCGCTGATCAGCGTCTTGATCTCGCGCGCGGCCTGGGCCGAGCGCTGCGCCAGCGCCCTCACCTCGGCCGCCACGACGGCAAAGCCCCGGCCGTGCTCGCCAGCCCGGGCCGCCTCGACGGCCGCGTTCAGCGCCAGGATGTTGGTCTGGAAGGCGATGCCGTCGATGGTGCCGATGATCTCGCCGATGCGGGTGGACGAGGCGCGGATGCCGTCCATGGTCTGCACCACGTCGCCGATCACGCCGCCGCAGCTGCTGGCGGCGCCCGCGTTGTCCTGCACGATGCGGGCGGCGCCGCTGACCGTGTGGTGGGTCTGCTGCACCTGGCCGGACATCTGCTCCATCGTGGCAGCCGTCTGCTGCAGGTTGGCCGCCGTCTGCTCGGTGCGGCCAGACAAGTCCTGCGCGGCCCCGGCGATCTCGCCGCTGGAGGTCTTGACCTGGGCCGACCCGTCCAGCACCGCGCCGACGATGCGGCGCAGCGCCGCCTGCATGTCGCCCAGCGTGAGCATCAGCCGGGCCGCCTCGTCGCTGCCCCAGGGCCGGGGCGCGGTGGTGAGGTTGCCCTGGGTGATCTGTTGCAGGTGGCCGGCCACCTCGGCCAGACCGCCCATCATGACCTTGTAGAAACTCAGCATCAGGTACAGCGCCAGCAGCAGGCACAGGCCGGTGATGCCCAGCTCGCGGGCCTCGCCCAGCCGCATCTGCGCCACGCGCTCGCCCAGCCGCTCGGCCAGCCGGGCGCGCACGCGCTGGTGATAGTCGCGCGCCGCGGCCACGGCGGCGTCGCCCAGCGCGCGGAAGTCGGCCGCCGCGCCCTGCGGTGCGGCGCCCATCAGCTGCACCTGGGCGGCGGCCAGCAGCGCGCGCTGGGCGGTGTCCAGCGCGCCGCGGTCCAGCCGCTCGGCGGTGTCGGGCATGCTGGCCACGGCCTGGCGGTGCGAGCGCTGCAGGTCGGCCTCCACGCCGGGCACGACGGCCAGGTGCTCGGTCAGCTTGCGCAGGCGCTCGCGCGACAGCTCGCCCGACTGCAGCACCAGCGCGCCCAGGTCACGCAGCTGGGCCAGCTCCTCCAGCACCACGGGGCCATGTTGCACGCCCACCAGCATCAGGTGGTAGGTGTCGAGCTCGGGGTCCAGGCTGAGCTCGGAGCCGTCGGCCACGTCGGCCATCCAGGCCAGCAGCGCGGCGAGGTGGCGGGCATGGCGCTCGAAGGTCTCGTCCGGCCCGGCCGCGCTGGCCTGGCGCAGCGCGGCATGGGCCGCGCGTGCCGCCGTCCAGGCCGGTTCGACCGCCAGGCCCTCGCCGGCCTCGGCGTGGCGTTGCGCCATCCGCGCCCAGGCCGCATCGGCACGGGCCTGCAGCGCGGGCAACTCGGCCGCGCCGGCCAGCGCGGCGGCGCGCTCGGCCTGGGCGGCGTCGATCAGGTCCAGCAGCGGCGCGGCGTAGTGCAGGCCCTGCAGCTCGTGGCGGGTGCTGGCGATGGTGGCCTCGGCCCGCGACCACAGCTGCGCCAGCAGCAGCGCCAGCGGCAGCACGAAGGCGGCACAGATCCACGCCGCCTTGCCGGGAAAAGAGAGCTTGCGGAACAGCCGCACCCCGGGCGCCAGCCAGCCGTGGTAGCGGAAGAACTCGCCCAGCCGGGCGTCCTGCGAGACAGAGGGTGAGGCACTGGTTTGCATGCCGAGACTTCAGCAAAAGACATGCCACCTATGCCGCAAATCGGGGGGCTGGGCGGCCTCGGGCGCCCAGCCGGCCGCTCAAGCGGCCAGCGGCAGTGTCAGCCGCGCGATGCAGCCCTGCGGCGCCGCCGCCAGCAGCTCGGCGCTGCCGCCATGCCGCTCGGCGATCTCACGCACGATGGCCAGCCCCAGGCCGCAGCCCTCGCCATGCGCCGCGCCGCGCACGAAGCGCTCGAAGGCCCGCTCGCGCAGGTCCGGCGCGAGGCCGGGGCCGTTGTCCTCCACGTCCAGCCACACATCGTCACCCGCGCGGCGCAGGCGCACGGTGATGGTGGCGCTGGGGCCGGCGTAGCGCAGCGCGTTGTCGATGAGGTTGGTCAGCGCCTCGCGCAGCAGCAGGGCCACGGCGTGCACGTGCAGCGGCGCCTCGGGCAGCTCCACGCCCAGGTCGCAGCCGGCGGCCAGCGCGCGCGGCACCTGCTCGGCCGCCACCTCGCGGGCCAGCGCCACGCAATCCACCGTGGCCCAGCCCTGCACGGCCGCGGCCTCGGGCTCGGCGCGGGCCAGCACCAGCAGCTGCGACACCAGCCGCGCGCCGCGCACGGCGCTCTCGTGCAGGCGCTGCAGGCGCTGGCGCAGCGCGGGGTCGCTGGCCTCGGCCAGCGCCAGCTCGGCCTGGCTCTTGAGGCCGGCCAGCGGCGTGCGCAGCTGGTGGGCGGCGTCGCTGATGAAGCGGCGCTGCGTGGCCAGGCTGTGCTGCACCTGGCCGAGCAGCTCGTTGACGGCGCCGGCCAGCGCGCCCACCTCGGGCGGCGCGGCGCGCAGCTGCACCGGGTCCAGCGCATCGGCGCGGCGGCCTTCCATCTGGCGCTGCAGCTCAGCCAGCGGGCGCAGGCCGCGCCGGATGCCGGCCCACACGCCCATGCTCATCAGCGCGATCAGCAGCGACAGCGGCAGCGCCGTGTCCAGCAACATGCGCCGCGCCAGCAGCTCGCGCGGCTTGCTGGCGCGGGCAATCTGCACGCGCAATGGCGCGTCCACCGCGCCGGGCGCGCTCAGGCGCAGGTCCAGCGAGACCACGCGCATGGGCTCGGGCACCCGGGTGTCGAAGAACACCGGCTCGTTGAGCGTGGCGGCGCGCGGCGGCGCCGGCATGCGGGCGTCGCCCAGCAGCAGCTGGCCCGGCGGCGAGCTGACCATGTAGATGACGCGGTCGTCGGGGTTGGCCGGGTCGGCAGCCAAGATGTCCTGCGCCGAGGGCGGCAGGTCCACGAACAGGCCGCTGGCGGTGGGCCGGATCTGCCGCGCCAGCGCCCGCGCGGCCTGCACGAGCGAGGCGTCCACCAGCTCATCGGCATGGCGGGTGGCGGCCCGGTAGGCGCCAAAGGCGGCCACGCCCCACAGCACGATCTGCGGCAGCAGCAGCCACAGCAGCAGTTGCCGGTGCAGCGAGCGGCCGGCCGGCATGCTCAAGCCGCCGTGGCTTCCAGCAGATAGCCCAGGCCGCGCACGGTGCGCACGGCCAGGCCCGAGCCTTCGAGCTTCTTGCGCAGGCGGTGGATGTAGACCTCCAGCGAGCCGCCGCTGGCGCTGTCCTCGCTGCCCCAGGCCTCGGCGATCTGGGCCTTGGTGACGACGCGGTCGCGCTCGGTGACCAGCAGGTCCAGCAGCGTCCATTCGCGCGGGCTCAGCTCCACCGGCTCACCACCGATGCTGGCGCGCCGGGCCGTGCGGTCCAGCGTCAGGCCGCGCAGCTGCTGGGCCGCACCGGCCGGGCGGCCGCGGCGCAGCAGCGCGTGCAGGCGCGCCTCCAGCTCGGGGAAATCGAAGGGCTTGGTGAGGTAGTCGTCCGCGCCGGCCTGCAGCCCGGCCACGCGGTGCTCCAGCGCGTCCAGCGCCGTCAGCACCAGGATGGGCAGCGTGCGGCCCGCCTCGCGCACGCGCTTGAGCACGGTCAGGCCGTCCACCAGGGGCAGGCCCAGATCCAGGATGGCGACGTCGAAGTCCTGCTTCTTCAGCAGGTACTCGGCCACCGCGCCGTTCTCGGCCCAGTCCAGCTTGAAGCCGGCCCGCGTCAGCTGCTGCTGCAGCGCATCGGCCAGCACCGGATCGTCTTCGGCAAGCAGCAGGTTCATGGCCGCGCACTGTAGCGGCGCCAGCCCTACTGGTTAATACGATATTAAGTTTATTAACTATCGGTAATGATCAGTGCATGCTTCGCGCCGTGCTCCCTGCCCTGTTCGCCGCTGCGGCCCAGGCGGGCCCGCAGGTGGACGTGGTGCACTGGTGGACATCGCCGGGCGAGACGGCCGCCATGCATGCGCTGGCCGATGCCTACCGCGCCGCCGGCGGGCAGTGGCGCGATGTGGCGGTGGTGGCCTCGGCCCAGGCGCGGGCCGTGGTGCTGGCGCGCATGGACGCCGGCCACCCGCCGACGGCGGCGCAGTTCAACCCGTCCCAGCCCTTTCGCCAGCTGGCACGCCAGGGCCGGCTGCATGCGTTGGATGACGTCGCCCGCCGGGGCCGCTGGGCCGAGCTGCTGCCGGCCGTGCTGCTGGACGCCGTGCGCGTGGACGGCCACCTGTACGCCGCGCCGGTGGCCATCCACATGCCAGCCTGGCTGTGGAGCTCCAAGGCAGCGCTGGCGCGGGCCGGCATCAAGGCCGAGCCGCGCAGCGTGGACGAGCTGTTCGCCGCGCTGGACAAGCTGCAGGCGGCCGGCCTGATCCCACTGGCCCATGGCGGCCAGCCGTGGCAGGACCTGAACCTCTTCAACGCCCTGCTCGCCAACCAGGGCGGGCGCGACCTCTACCTCGCCGTGTTCCGCGACCGCGACACCGCCGCGCTGCAGGGCGACGCGCTGCGGCAGGTGCTCGTCAACTTCAAGCGGCTGCGCCGCTATGTCGACGCCGGCTCGCCGGGCCGCAGCTGGAGCGACACGACGGCGCTGCTCGTCAGCGGCCGTGCGGGCCTGAGCTTCATGGGCGACTGGGCCAAGGGCGAGTTCACACAGGCCGGCCAGCTGCCGGGCCGCGACTTCGGCTGCGCGCCGGGCCTGAGCCCGCGTGCGCCCTACATCGTGGACGGCGACGTGCTGGTGTTCCCCAAAGACCGCGACGGCAGCGCCCGGCCGGCCCAGGAGCTGCTGGCGCGCGTGGCCACGGCGCCGGCCACACAGCTGGCCTTCAGCGCGCGCAAGGGCTCCATCCCGGTGCGCACCGACCTCGACACCCGCTCGCTGGACGTCTGCGCCCAGGCCGGCGCCGCCGCGCTGCGCGACGCCCGCCGGCTGGTCGGCAACACCGAGATGCTGCTGGCCCCCGAGCAGCTGACGGCGCTCGAACGTGCCGTCAGCGATTACTGGAACCGCGACATCCCCGCACAGGCCGCGCAGCAGACGCTGGCCAAGATCTTGACCGACAGGAGACCTCCTTGACCCGCGTTCACATCCAGGACCTGAGCATCCGCTTCGGCAACCACGACGTCATCAAGCACCTCGACCTCGACGTGCACAGCGGCGAGTTCCTCGTGCTGCTGGGCCCCTCGGGCTGCGGCAAGAGCACGCTGCTGCACACCATCGCCGGGCTGAACCCGGTCAGCGGCGGCAGCATCCACATCGGCGAGCAGGACGCCACGCATGCCGAACCCAGCCAGCGTGGCGTGGGCATGGTGTTCCAGAGCTACGCGCTGTACCCGAACATGACGGTGAAGGAGAACCTCGCCTTCCCGCTGAAGATGGCCAAGACACCCAAGGCCGAACTGGAGAAACGCGTGGCCGCAGCGGCCGAGATGCTGCAGCTGGGCCCCTTGCTGGAGCGCCGGCCGGGCCAGCTCTCCGGCGGCCAACGCCAGCGCGTGGCCATCGGCCGCGCCGTCGTGCGCGAGGCCAAGGTGCTGCTGCTGGACGAGCCGCTGTCCAACCTCGACGCCAAGCTGCGCACCGACCTGCGCCGCGAGCTCAAGCAACTGCACCAGCGCCTGGGCAACACCATGATCTACGTGACGCACGACCAGGTGGAGGCCATGACGCTGGCCACGCGCATCGTCGTCATGCACCAGGGCGTGATCCAGCAGATTGGCACGCCGGCCGAGGTCTACGACCGGCCCAACAACCTGCGCGTGGCCGGCTTCGTCGGCTCGCCGGCCATCAACCGCCTCGAGGGCCAGGTGGGCGAAGGCGGCTGCTTTGTGTCGCCCGCGCTGACCCTGCCGCTGCCTGCGGCACTGGCCTCGCGCCAGCAGGGCGAGGCGCTGACGCTGGCCGTGCGCCCCGAACACGTGAAGCTGGGCGCCGAGCAGCCGTTCGCCGCGCAGATCCAGCTTGTCGAGCCGCTGGGCAACCAGCATGTGGTGTGGATGAACAGCGCCGGCTGCAGCGTCTCGGCCGTGCTGCAGGGCCAGCCCGAGGTGGCCGACGGCGCCAGCGTGCGCTTCGGCTTCGACACCGCCAAGGCGCTGTGGTTCAACGCCGAGGGCGAGCGCATCCCGACCTGACGTCGCTGTCACGAAGTTCTGCTGGAATGGGACTTGCGTGCTTGCCGTTCCCACTTCCCGCCTTTCGTTCATGCCCGACATCGCCCCACGGCCCCGCCTGCTGACCGCGCTGGCCCTGGCACTGCCCCTGTTCGCTGCAGCGCAGACCGCGCCCGCGCCGTCCAACGTTCCCGAGCGCGCGCTGCGCGATGCCGAGCGGGTGCTCAGCATCATCAAGTTCCATGCGGTGCGCCCGCGCCCGGCCGACAAGCCGCGCCGCCCGGCGACGACCGCCACCACGCGCCCGCCTGTCGCGGCCTCGGCGGCCTCGACGGCCGCGGCTGCAGCGACCGTGGCCGCCGCGGCGCCCGCCAGCGCGCCCCTGCCCGCCGCGGCCACGGAGTCGCCGCCGGCCGCGGTGCTTGCGGCCACGCTGACCGACACGCAGGCGGACACTCCGGCGGCGGCACCCGCCGGCCTCGCGCCCGCAACGGCAGTAGCCGCCACACCGGGCCCGACGATGGGCGAAGAAGACGCGGAGACCGAGGACCCCGAAGAGGTCGCGCTGCAGTTGCGCCATTTTGTGGCGCCGGTGTTGGCGCCCTCGGTGCAGGCCATGCTCGGCACGGGTGTGCGTCGCGTCGCGGTGCGCTTCACGGTGGCCGCCGACGGCACCGTCACCAAGGCCCAGGCCGCCGCCGACGTGCCGCCCCGGCTGGCGCGACCGGCCACCGAGGCGGTGCTGCAGTGGCAGTTCGAGCCCCTGCCCCAGCCCCGCACGGTGGACGTGGAACTGGCCCTGCGCCGCGAGTGAGGCCCAGACACCCCACCAGATGCGGGTGTCGATCAGCCTGACATGCCGGCGCAAGCAGAAACGCAACCCATTGATTTGAATAGGTTTTCCTGAGTGGCCCGCAGCTTGCTTAAGCCCCGCATCGCCATCGCTTCACCTCGAAGCCCCCAAGGAAAACGCATGAAGAACAAGATCACCCGCTGGGCCACCGCTGCCGCAGCCACTGCCGCCCTGTTGAGCACAGGCCTGGCCCAAGCCGACGCCATCCGCGTCAGCATGACGGTGGACAACTCCTACGCGCTGTACACCGGCACGGTGAACGGCGCCACCCAGTTCGTCGGCGCTGCCGGTGTCTGGGAAACGGTGGAAACCTACAACTTCAACCTGACGAGCGACGCTTACCTCTACGTGGTGACCGCGTCTGACCGGTCCACCGCGCAGGGTTTCCTGGGCCAGTTCGAGAACCTGACGGCCGGCTACAAGTTCTACAGCCATGACCCGCAATGGCAGGTGATGGCCACCGGCCTGGGTTCCAACGCGCCGTACGACGGCACGCAAGCCGCACTCGATCTGCTGTCCACCGAGATTCAGGACGCCAATGGCGGCGGCAACCAGTCCAACGGCTGGAAGAACTTCACGGCCGGCGGCACCAACGGTACTGCGCCTTGGGGTGCCCGTGCCGGCATCGACGCCGCCGCCCGCTGGGTCTGGTATGCCGGCGGCAACTGCAACGCCACCAACCCGACCCTTGGCGGATGCGACGCCGGTGAGTGGCTGGTGTTCCGCATCGCCGTGGCCGCCACGCCGGACAACCCGACCGGCACGCAACTGCCTGAGCCGGCCTCGCTGGGCCTGGTGGGCCTGGGTCTGCTGGCCGCTGCTGGCGCCGTGCGCCGCCGCCGCGCTTGACCAACCGGCAACGCTGCAACGACAAAGGGGGCCGAGGCCCCCTTTTTTCATGGCGTGGCCGGCATGACCTCAGGGCGCCGAAGCCGCTGCCGCGCCGGCTGCAGCCGGCAGCATCCAGCTGAAGCCCTCGATGCCTTGGGCGAACTGGTTCATCAGCTCTTTGTACGGACTGCTGGCCGGCCCCTTGAGCAGCACGACGAGGCGATAGCCGCCCCTGTCCGCCGTGTAGCTGATGGCGCGCACGCCATTGGGCAAGGTGCCCTCGAAGCGCGCGCCGTCCACGCCGCCGACGGCCTGCGGCTTCGCGGCGTCGCGGGTCAGCTTGCGGTCGAAGGGGTTGCCCATGCGCACGGCCGCTTCCTGCGCATCGAAAGGCTTGGCGGCATCGGGCTCGGTGTAGCTGCAGACGACGATGAAGACGGCGCGCGGCAGGTCGTTGGCGCGCGAGAACACCACCATGCCCGACGGCTTGCCGGTCTTGGCGTCGGGCTTGTCGTCACGGTCCAGCACCTGCAGACCGTCCGGTGCGGCGAAGCTGCCGCACGGCGTCTTCACGCTCTCGGCTTGGGCAGGGAGCATGCAGGCGAGGAGGGCGAATGGGACGAGCAGGCGGCGCATGGTGATGGAAAAAGCGGGCGATCATGCCCGCGCCCTCTCCTGCTCCACGCCCGGGCATTCCCTGAGCCCGCGGCCGCGTCGGGGTGCCCGCGTGCCGGGCGGCGGCCTACCGGGCTTGTCGGGCTTGTCGGGCTTCTCGTCGCGATCCACCGCGGTGACGCCGTCGCACCGGGGCCTGCGGTGGCCCGGCGCGCGGCGGGGGCGGAGATCAGTTCTCTTTGTAGATGCGCACCCAGTCGACCAGCATGCGCGACGTGGCCGGCGTGGTGGCGTCGGGCGCGCCGGGCCAGTCGCCGCCGATGGCAAGGTTCAGGATGACGAAGAAGGGCTTCTCGAACACCCAGGTGCCGCCGGCCGGCAGCTGGGCCGGCGTCAGGCGGTGGAACTCCTTGCCATCGACGTACCAGACGATCTCGTTGGGCCGCTTGATGATGGTGTAGGTGTGGAAGTCGTTGACCACCGGGGCGCCGAGGTCGACCGGCTTGCCGATGCCTTGCGCGCCCGAATAGCCGGGGCCGTGCAGCGTGCCGTAGGTCGAGTTGGGCGTCTGCGGCACGAACTCCATGATGTCGATCTCGCCCGACTTGGGCCACGGGTTGGTGGCGATGTCGGTGCCCAGCGCCCAGAAGGCCGGCCACACGCCCTTGCCGGTGGGCAGCTTCATGCGGGCCTCGACCTTGCCGTAGGTGAAGCTGACCTTGTTGTTGGTGTGGATGCGGGCCGACGTGAATTCGCAGGGCTTGCCGTTCCAGCAGGGGCCGGGGTTGGTGGCGCGCTCGGCGGTGATGACCAGCATGCCGTTGCCGTCGGTCTGGGCGTTGCGGGCGTCCTTGGTGTAGTACTGGTACTCGCGGTTGCCCCAGCCGTTGTTCTCGGCGTTGCCGAGGTCGTAGTTCCAGTGCGCGGCCTTGGGCACGGTGCCGGCGGCGTCGTCGAACTCGTCACTCCACACCAGCGTCCAGTTGTTGGACGGCGCGGGTGTGGTGGGGGTGGCGGGCGTGGCCGCCGGGGTGGCGGCAGTGGCCGATCCACCGCCGCCGCCGCAGGCGGTCAGGGCGATGGCGGCCGCAGACAGGACGCTGCGCCAGGGGCGCGTCACGCGGTTGATCGTGGGCATGGGGTGCTTGTCTCCAGGGTCGTTGTTGTCGGAAATCAGCCGCGCCACTGGCGCAGGAACTCGCGGTACCACTCGGCGCTGGCCTTGGGTGTGCGCACCTGGGTGTCGTAGTCCACGTGCACGATGCCGAAGCGCTTGAGGTAGCCGCTGGCCCATTCGAAGTTGTCGAGCAGGCTCCAGACCATGTAGCCGGCCATGGGCACGCCCTGCTGCAGGGCGCTGGCGACAGCGGCGATGTGGGTGCGCAGGTAGTCGATGCGGTCGTCATCCTGCACGCGGCCGTTCACGAGGCCGGCGTCGGGGAAGGCGCCGCCGTTCTCGGTGATGTAGACCTTGGGCAGGCGCGCATAGTCGTGCTTGAGCTGCACCAGCAGGTCGGTCAGGCCCTGGGGGTAGATCTCCCAGTCCATGTCGGACACGGGCAGGCCGCGGCCCTTGGCGTTCCAGTCCTCGCCGCTGGCGGCAATGACGGAGCGGGTGTAGTTGTTGACGCCCAGATAGTCCATGGGTTGGGCGATGACGCCCATGTCGCCGGCCTGCACCACCGGCGCGTCCGCGCCGAGGTCGGCGAGCGCGTCCTCGGGGTAGCTGCCCTTGAACAGCGGGTCGGTGTACCAGCGGCGGCCATGGCCGTCGGCCAGCTTCGCCGCGGCGATATCGGCCGGCATGGCCGTGGCCGGCACGGTGGACGACAGGTTGAGCACGATGCCCAGTTCGCTGCGCGCACCATCAGCCCGCAGCGCCTGCAGCGCCAGGCCGTGGCTGAGCAGCAGGTGGTGCGACACCTGGGCGGCCACGCGGCGGCTCTGGATGCCGGGCGCGAAGATGCCCTTGTCGTGGCCCAGCGTGGCGATGACCCAGGGCTCGTTGTGCGTGGTGAGGCCGGCGAGGCGGTCGCCCAGGCGCGCCTGCACGTGGCGGGCGTAGTCGACGAAGCGGTGCACGGTGTCGCGGTCGAACCAGCCGCCACGGTCCTGCAGGCCCTGGGGCAGGTCCCAGTGGTTGAGCGTCAACCAGGGCTGGATGCCGCGCGCCTTCAGCCCGTCGACGAGGCGCTCGTAGAAGTCCAGGCCCTGGGGGTTGAACGCGCCGTGGCCGTCGGCCTGCACGCGCGGCCAGGCGACGGAGAAGCGGTAGGCGTTGACGCCCAGCGACGCGATCAGGTCGAGGTCTTCGTCGAGGCGGTGGAAGTGGTCGCAGGCCACATCGCCGTTGCTGGCATCGGCAATGGCGCCGGGCTGGCGGCAGAAGCGGTCCCAGATGGACTCACCCTTGCCGCCCTCGGTGGCGGCGCCCTCGATCTGGAAGCTGCTGGTGGCGACGCCCCAGACGAAATCGGGCGGGAACTGGCGGTGCAGAGAATTCATGGGAGCTACTTACTTGACGGCGCCGGCCGTGAGGCCCGCGATCAGCTGACGCGACGAGATGACGAAGAGGACGATGAGCGGCAGCGTGGCGATGGCCGACCCGGCCATCAGCGCGCCCCACTCGGTGCTGGTGGTGCTGAACAGGCTGCGCAGGGCCAGCGGCAGCGTGTAGTTCTCGGCCGTGCGCATGACGATCAGCGGGTTCATGAAGTTGTTCCACGAACTGATAAAGGTGATGAGCCCCAGCGTGCCGAGCGCCGGCTTCATCAGCGGCAGCGCGATGCGCCAGTAGATGCCCAGCTCACTGGCGCCGTCGATGCGCGCGGCGCTGAGCAGTTCCTTGGGCACGGTGCTGGCGGCGAACTGGCGCATCAGGAAGATGCCGAAGGCGCTGGCCGCGCCGGGCAGGTAGAGCGCGCGGTGCGTGTCGATCCAGCCCAGCGCGTCCATGACCATGAAGCTGGGGATCATGTTCATGAACGACGGCACCATCAGCGTGGCCATGACGAGGGCGAACAGCGCCTGCTTGAAGCGGAACTCCAGCAGCGCGAACGCGTAGCCGGCCATGGAGCAGAACAGCAGCGTCAGCGCCGTGGACATCAGCCCCACATACAGGCTCCAGCCCACGTTCTTCCAGAACGGCAGCCGCGTGGTGAGCACCTGCAGGTTGTTGAGCAGCTGGTCGCTGAAGAACAGCGGCGGCGGCACGTTGAAGATGTCGGTGCGCGACTGCGTGGCGAACACGAACATGAAGTAGAACGGCGCCAGCATGAACAGCGCGCCGATGCCCACGATGGCGTAGGCCAGCAGCTTGGGTGTCTTGGTCATGCGGCCCCCTGGCGGTCGGCAAAGGCCTTGTTCGTCAGCCAGGTCAGCAACGCGATGAGGCCGAACATGATCCAGGCCAGCGCGCTGGCGCCGCCGAAGTCGCTGAAGTCAAAGGCCAGGCGGTAGAGGTACATGGCCACGGTCATCGCGGACTGGTCGGCGCCGCCCTTGCCGTTGGTGAGGATGAAGGGCTCCTCGAACAGTTGCAGCCCGCCGATGATGGACAGCGTGACGCCGAACAGGATCATGGGCTTGAGGCCCGGCAGCGTGATGCGCAGGAACTGCTGCCAGGGGCCGGCGCCGTCCAGCCGCGCAGCCTGGTAGAGGTCGTGCGGGATGGTCTGCAGCGCGGCGAGATACAGCACGAGGTTGAAGCCCACATAGCGCCAGAACACCACCATTGCGACGGCGGGCTTGATCGCCTCGGGCGAGCGCATCCAGTGGATGTTGTCGATGCCGAAGGCCGCATGCAGCGCCTGGTTGATGAGGCCGTAGTCGGTGGAGAACAGCGAGCCGGCCAGCATCGCGATGGCGACGGTGGACGTGATGTAGGGCAGGAAGTAGGCGCCCGAGAACAGCCCGCGCCAGCGGCCGAAGGCCTGGTGCAGGAACACCGCCAGCGGCAGCGCGACGAGGTGCTGCGGCAGGCCCGAGGCCAGCGCCAGCCACAAGGTGTTCCACAGCGACTTCCAGAACCAGCGGTCGGTCAGCGCGAAGATGAAGTTATCCAAGCCGACGAAGGTCATGGCCTCGATGCCGCTCGTGGGCTCCCAGGACTGGAAGGCGAGCCAGCCCGAGAAGGCCAGCGGGAACAGCCCGAACACGGCGAACAGGATCAGGAAGGGGCTGACCAGCACATAGGGCGCCCAGCGCGACGGGATGCGGAACTTCATCGGTTGGCCCTGTGAACCAGCAGCGCCTGCGCGTCGGCCAGCGCCTTCGCGATCGGCTTGCCGTACTCCAGCACGTTGTCGAGTTCGGCGTTGACCACCTCCTCGGCGAACTTGTGCTGCTTGTGCATCTTCATGACCGGGATGCGCCGTGCCGCCTCGCGCCACAGCACGCGCGCGGGCTGACCGCCGAGGAAGGGCACGGGCTGGTCGAAGAAGGCGTCGTCCTGCGCGGCCAGCAGCGCGGGGAAGGCATCCTGCGAGCGGAAGGCGTCGAGCTGGCGCTGGCGGTCCAGCGTCAGCTCCTGGATGAGCTGCCAGGCGAGCTGCTTCTTCTCGGGTGCCGAGCGGCGCGGGATGGCGTAGTAGGTGCCGCCGTACGCGCAGAAGGTGTTCTCGGGCAGCTGCGCCACGCGCCACTTGCCGGCCGTGCCGGGCGCCACCCAGTTGGCCATCTGGCCGGCCATCCAGCAGCCCGACATCTCGGTGGCCAGACGGCCGCGCTTGAGCATCTCGGCCCAGTCGTTGAACCACACCTCCACGCGCGCATCCAGGCCCTGCTGGCGCACCTGGCGGGCCAGCTCGAACGCGCGCACGAAGCGCGGCGACGTGACCTGGGCACGGCCCTGGCGATCGAAGTACTGGCCCTCGCCCGCAGGCGTGCCGGCCCGCACCACCATGTCCTTGAGCAGGCGCACATCGCCGATCAGGTAGGCGCCCGTGCGGGCCTTGAGCTGCGCGCCGGCCGCCACGTAGCTCTCCCACGAGTGCGTCAGGTCGGCCTCCTTCAGGCCCGCCTGGGCCAGCAGATCGACGCGGTAGAACAGCGAGCCCGGGCCGATGTCGGTCGGCATGGCGACGAGGCGGCCGTCGCGGTTGCGCGCGGTGTCGATGGCGAAGCTGACGAAGCGATCCTTGAAGCGCTCGGCCCCGAAGGCCGGCGCGGACAGATCCTCCAGCCCCGTGCCCAGCGAAAAGCGGCCCAGGTAGCTGGTCTCCAGCGCGATGACATCCGGCAGGTGGCCGGAGGTAGACAGCGCCGTCGTCATGGCGGTGTGGTGGTCGTCGTACTGGCGGCTCATGACCTCGACGCGCACGTCCGGGCGGGTCTGCGCCCAGCCCTTGAGCACGTCCTTGGCGATGACGTCCACCAGCGGGAAGGCGGCCACCGTCAGCGGCCGCGAGCCGGCCGCCGACACCGGGCCGGCCACGCCCCCCACCGCACCGCCCAACGAGGCGGCCAGCAGGTGGCGACGAGAGAAGGCGTGGGATGCAGACATGGTTTTGAAAGCGCTTTCAAGATTGTGCATGGACGGGCCCGCGGCCCCAGCAGCACAAACCCTAGGCCCTGCGCAGACGAAGGCTCAGCACCGGGACGCCCCATGGCGGTGCGGGTCTATCCGTCCCTGAGTTCGGCCACACGGCCCGGATTGCGGAGCCACGGGTTCAACGCGCAAACTGAAAGCGCTTTCAAGTCGCCGACACAGGCGACGGGCACCCCAAACCCTTTGTTGGAGACACCGCATGAATTGGCTGAGATCCCTGATCCGACCCGCCCTGGTGGGCCTGCTGAGCGCCACGACGGGCCTGGCCCACGCGCAATGGCAGCTGGTGTGGAGCGATGAGTTCAACGGCAGCATCGGCCCGAGCTGGGTGTTCGAGACCGGCACCGGCACGAATGGCTGGGGCAACAACGAGCTGCAGTACTACCGGCGCGAGAACGCAACGATCGAGAACAACGCGCTCGTCATCACCGCGCGGCGCGAGAACTTCGGCGGCATGGCCTACACCTCGGCGCGACTGAAGACGCAAGGCCTCAAGACCTTCAAGTACGGCCGCATCGAGGCGCGCATGAAGCTGCCCAGCTTCCTCGGCGCGTGGCCAGCGTTCTGGATGCTGGGCGCCAACCTGCCGCAGGTGGGCTGGCCGGCGTCGGGCGAGATCGACGTGATGGAGAAGATCAACGACGAGCAGAAGGTCTACGGCACCATCCACTGGCAGGACCACACCAACCAGTACGCGCAGTACAGCGGCAACCTCGCCACCACGGTGACCGACTGGCATGTCTACGCCGTCGAGTGGGACGCCAGCGCCATCCGCTGGTACGTGGATGGCGTGAAGTACCACGAGGCCAGCATCGCCAACGGCGTCAATGGCACCAGCGAGTTCCACAACGACTTCTTCCTGCTGCTGAACTTCGCCATCGGCGGCAACTGGCCGGGCTTCAACGTCAACACCGCCGCGCTGCCGGCCAAGATGCACGTGGACTACGTGCGCGTGTACGCACCGGCCTCTGGCGGTGTGGCCACCGTCTTCCAGCACTGCAACTACGGCGGCTACGCGGCTGCGCTGCCCGAAGGCAGCTACACCCGCGCGCAGCTGCAGGCCCGCGGCATCACCGACAACGACCTGTCCTCGCTGCGCGTGAATGCCGGCTACCAGGTGCAGCTGTTCGACGGCGACAACTTCAGCGGCGCCAGCGTCACCCGCAGCGCCGACAGCGGCTGCCTCGTGGACCAGGGCTTCAACGACCGCGCCACCTCGGTCATCGTGTCCAAGGCCAGCCCGGCCTGGACGCGCCAGATCGAGGCCGAGGCCTTCAACGCGCAGGCCGGCGTGCAGTTGGAGACCTGCAGCGAAGGCGGGCAGAACGTGGGCTGGATCGACGCCAACGACTGGATGGCCTACAACGGCATCACCTTCCCCAGCAGCGGTGCCTACCGCGTGGAGTACCGCGTGGCCAGCCCGGGCGGCGGCACGCTGTCGCTGGACCTGAACGCCGGCAGCGTGGCGCTGGGCCAGCTGGCCGTGCCCAACACCGGCGGCTGGCAGAACTGGACCACCATCTCCCACACCGTGAACATCAATGCCGGCACCTACAACGTCGGCCTGTTCGCACCGCGCGGCGGCTGGAACCTGAACTGGATCCGGTTCACCAAGCTGTAAGGCCGACAGCCCAGCGCCGGCCTGGCGCCGCAGCGCACCAGCCGGCCCGGGGGCGGCGCGGAATACCCGGAAGGGCCGCGTTCGCATCGACGCCTACACTCGGCCACCCCGCTCAGACCGCCGATGAACAACAAGACGCCCCCCGCCAAGAAAGCGCCTTCAAGCCGCCCCGATGGGGCGGTCACGCTGGAACAAGTGGCCGAACTGGCCGGCGTGTCGCCCAGCACGGTGTCGCGCATCCTCAACGGCACGGCCTCGGTCAGTGAGGCCAAGAAAGAAGCCGTGCAGGCCGCCATTCGCGAGCTGGGCTTCCGGCCCAACCCGGTGGCGCGCGGCCTGGCGGGCGGGCGCACGATGTCCATCGGCGTCGTCACGCAGATCATCTCCAGCCCCTTCTACGGCGAGGCGCTGCTGGGCATCGAGCGCGAGCTGGAGCGGGCCGGCTACGTGCCGCTGTTCGTATCTGGCAACTGGCACGAGGACGACGAGCGCAAAGCCATCGAGGCGCTGCTGTCGCGCCGCGTGGACGGCATCATCGTGCTGGCCGGCCGCCTGCCCGACGAGCAGCTCGTCAGCCTGGCCGGCGGCCTGCCGACCGTGGTGGTGGGGCGCCAGCTGCAGGGGCCGAAGCTGTACAGCTTCGGCTTCGATAACCGCCTCGGCGCCCGCCTGGCCACGCAACATCTGATCGAGCAGGGCCACCGACGCATCGCCTTCGTGGCCGGTGACCTGCTGCACGACGACGCGGTCGAGCGCCAGGCCGGCTACCTCGACGCCATGGCCGCTGCCGGCCTGGGCGCCGACCCCGAGCTCATCGTGCAAAGCGACTTCACCGCCGCAGGCGGCATGCTGGCCGTCAGCCGGCTGCTGGAGCGCCAGGTGTCGTTCACGGCGCTGTTCCTGTCCAACGACGAAATGGCCATGGGCGCCCGCCTCGCGCTGCACCGGCGCAACCTGCGTGTGCCGGACGACGTCTCCATGGTGGGCTTCGACGACGTCATCATGGCCCGCTACACCATGCCGCCGCTGACCACCGTGCGGCAGTCGGTCTACGAGATCGGCACCGAGGCCGCCACGGCCATGCTGGCCATGCTGCGCGGTGACAAGCCCGACGCCCGCCCGCCGGGCCCCGAACTCATCGTGCGCGAAAGCACGCGGCGCCTGCCGCGCTGACCTCCCCACCACCCGCCGCCGCTGTGGTGCGGCCCGGGAAAACCATGTGGCCGAACACCGGCCGCTGGCGCATCATCATCTGAAAGCGCTTTCAGACCATTTCTGCAAGCAGGCTTTCGACCAGACGCGCCCGCCAGAGCGCCGCAAAAGAACGCCCTTCTCCAGGGCGTCGCGGTACTTTCAGGGCGTCAAGACGTCCCTTGTTTCTGGCGCCGCTGCCGTTGTGGGCGCGCCGCAGACCAAGGGTGTTGCCTAGGTTGAAAGCGCTGCCAATCAAGTAATGTTGAAAGCGCTTTCAGTCCATCCAGGACATCACGAGAAGATCACCAACTCTGGAGACAAGTGCATGAGACAGCCCCGCCCCGCTCTTCGCCTTTCGCGCCTGGCCGCTGCCAGCGGCCTGCTTTTCGTCGGCGTGGCCGCGCAGGCCCAGGTGCCGAACGCCGGCCCCACGCCCAGCACGTCCGTGCCGCAGGCGCTGGCCAGCACCACGCAGCTGGAGACTGTCGTCGTCACCGGCATCCGCCGCTCGCTGGAGACCTCGGTCAACCTCAAGCGCCAGGCATCCGGCCTGGTTGACGGCATCGTCGCCGAGGACATCGGCAAGTTCCCCGACACCAACCTCGCCGAGTCGCTGAGCCGCATCTCCGGCGTCTCCATCGACCGCAGCAACGGCGAAGGCACGCGCATCACCGTGCGCGGCATGGGCCCGGACTTCAACCTGGTGCTGCTCAACGGCCGCCAGATGCCCGGCTCCAGCGTGGACGGCGGCGCGCCCAGCTCGCGCTCCTTCGACTTCTCCAACCTCGCAGCCGACGGCGTCGCCGCGCTGGAGGTCTACAAGACCAGCCGCGCCAGCAGCCCCACCGGCGGCATGGGCGCCACCGTCAACGTGCGCACGCAGCGCCCGTTCGACATCAAGGAAACCGTGGCCCAGTTCGGCGTCAAGCTGGTCAATGACCAGTCGGCCCGCCGCCTGCCCGGCGAGGAGCAGGGCAAGAAGCTGACGCCCGAACTCAGCGGCATCTACAGCACGCAGAGCAATGACGGCATGTTCGGCATCGCGCTGATGGGTACCTACCAGGTGCGCGACTCCGGCTACTCGCAGGCCAACGTCAGCAGCGGCTGGAAGAGCTTCGACGGCATCAAGGACAACGACTGGAACGGCCCCAACGCCGTCTGGGGCGGCCTGCCGCCGGCCTCGGGAGGCACCATCAAGAACCGCCCGGCTGCCGGCTCGATCTACAGCGTGCCGCAGAACATGAACTACTCGTTCACCGGCGTGCACCGTGAGCGCCTGAACGGCCAGCTGGTGCTGCAGTTCAAGCCCATGCAAGACCTGGTGGGCACGCTGGACTTCGTGATGTCCGAGCAGAAGTTCCGCCAGCGCCGCAACGACATCTCGGCCTGGTTCAACTACGGCGGCCAGTTCGGCGAGTTCCAGACCGGCACGCCGTCCTCGCCCATCATCTATGGCGAGAGCATCCCGGCGGGCAACGCCGACCTGGCCATGGGCGCCTCGCGCATCCAGACCAAGAACAAGAACCAGCAGATCGGCCTGAACCTGAAGTGGAAGGCCACCGATGCGCTGAACTTCGACATCGACGCCCACCACTCCACCGCCACCTCGGGCGCCAACGACCCGCTGGGCACCGCCGTCACGCTGGGCACCGCCTCGATGAACCGGGGCGACACCTTCGTCGACTTCAGCAACAAGTTCCCGGTGCTGGGCATCAAGGGCACGACGCTGGACCCCGCCAAGCAGGAGCTGCAGGGCTCGGTGTTCGGCAACAGCTACCAGAAGAACGAAGTCACGCAGCTGCAGACCCGCGGCAACTGGCGCATCGACGACGCCAGCAGCCTGGACTTCGGCCTGACGCTGACCGAAGTGCAGAACCGCTCGGCCTTTGCCAACGTGCAGCGCGACACCTGGGGCGCGAACGCTGCCGGCGGCCCGGCTGCCCTGCCGGACAACATCTGGAAGGCTGACTCCATCAGCAAGTACTTCAGCCGCATCCCGGGCTCCAATGACCCGCGGCTGTTCAACCAGTTCTTCTATTTCAACTTCGAGGACCTGCGCGCCGCGGCCATCAAGACGTTGGGCTCCGACACGCTGCTGAAGGCCTCGTTCGACTGGCAGGACGACTTCCGCACGACGGAAAAGTCGCAGGCCGTGTTCGGCCAGTACAACCTGAGCTGGGACTGGGGCGTGCCCATGGACGCTTCCATCGGCGCCCGCTACGAGCGCACCAAGGTCAGCTCGCCGTCGGTCGAGAAGATCCCGGTGTCCGTGGCCTGGGTGGCCAACAACGAAGTGCCCATCACCTTCAGCGGCACACGCTCCGCCGGCCGTGACGGCAAGTACGGCTACTTCCTGCCCTCCATCGACTTCAGCGCCGACGTCACCAGCGACACCAAGCTGCGCGCCAGCTTCGGCACGACCATCGGCCGCCCGGGCTGGAACGCCATCCAAGGCGGTTTGAAGATCGATCCGCTGGCCCGCGTGGACGGTGGCTCCGGCTCGGTGGGCAACCCCGACCTGAAGCCGCTGAAGTCCACCAACATCGACTTCTCGGCCGAGCACTACTACGCCAAGAGCAGCTACATCGCGGCCAGCTATTTCCGCAAGTCGCTGAAGGACTACAACGAAGCCATCATTGCCGAGACCAACCTGTTCGGCCTGCGCACGCCCATCGGCAGCGCGATGTACAAGGAAGCACAGACCACCGGCGGCTGCGGCGCCGACTCCGGGTGCATCCGCCAGTACATCTTCACCAAGTACGGCAACGCCCCGGGCGTGAGCGGCACGCCCAACACGCAGCTGGGCAGCATCACCGCGCAAGCCACCGATCCGCTGCTGATGTTCAAGCTGGGCACCTTCGTCAACAACAAGCGCACCAGCAAGCTCAACGGCATCGAGCTGAACGCGCAGCACGTGTTCGGCAACAGCGGCTTCGGCGTGTCGGCGAACTTCACCAAGGTCAAGTCCAACCTGGGCTACAACAACGCCAAGGTGGGCGCCCAGACCGACGTGCTGGTGGGCCTGGGGGATTCGGGCAACCTGGTCGGCTTCTTCGAGAACGAGACCTTCACGACGCGTCTGGCCTACAACTGGCGCGGCAAGTTCCTGGCCGCCAACTTCGGCGGTTCGGAAGGCGCCCAGCCGCTGTATGTGGAGCCCTATGGCCAGTTCGACCTCAGCGTGGGCTACAACTTCAACAAGCACCTGCGCTTCCAGTTTGAAGCCATCAACCTGACCGACGAGTACACGCGCACCCACCTGCGCAACGAGAACCAGATCGGCGCCGTGACCCAGCTGGGTCGCCGCGTGATGATCGGCGCGCGCTACAAGTTCTGAGCGTGAACCCCGGGGCCGGCTCAGCCGGCTCCGGGCAGACCCTCCAGGGGCAGGCGCATGCGCCCGGCCCCTACGAGACACCGTCTGGTTCGGCGGCGCTCGCCTCCTGGGGCGCCGCTCTTGTTCGCCATGTGGCGAAGCCGCGCGAGCGGCTTTTTTTGTTTGCCCCTCGTCTCACCAGGGTCGGTGCTGCACCCGGCCCGCGAGAGTGAAAGCGTCAAATACGCGCCATGAACGAACCCCTTCGCAACATCGTCGTGCTGGGCGGCGGCTCGGCGGGCTGGCTGGTGGCCGGGCTGCTGGCTGCCGAACATGGCGACACCCTTCGCATCACGCTGGTGGAGTCCAGCGACGTGCCCACCATCGGCGTGGGTGAAGGCACCTGGCCGTCCATGCGCGACACGCTGCGCCGCATCGGGCTGGACGAGACCGAGTTCATCCGCCGCTGCCAGGTCAGCTTCAAGCAGGGCTCGCGCTTCGACGGCTGGGCCCGCGGCGCGGCCGGCGAGGCCGGTGACCGCTACTACCACCCCTTCATGCTGCCCGTGGGCCATGGAGACGCCGAGCTGGTGCAGGCCTGGCTGGCGCTGCAGCCGCAGCGGCCGTTCGCCGACGTCGTCAGCCCCAGCGTGCAGGTGTGCGAGGCCGGCCGCGCGCCCAAGCAGGTGCAGACGCCGGCCTTCGGCGCCGTTGCCAACTACGCCTACCACTTCGACGCCGGCCTGTTCGGCCAGCTGCTGCGCGAGCATGCCGTGCAGCGGCTGGGCGTGCGCCACGTGGTGGACCATGTGGACGCCGTGCTCTCGCACGACAGCGGCCCGCGTGCCGGCGACATCGCGGCGCTGCGCACGCGCACCCACGGCGACCTCGACGCCGACCTCTTCATCGACTGCTCCGGCCTGCAGGCCCGGCTGATCGGCCAGCACTTCGGCGTGGCGCTGAAGAGCGAACGCGAGGTGCTGTTCAACGACGCCGCCCTGGCTGTGCAGGTGCCCTATGCCACGCCGGATGTGCCGCTGGCCCCGGTCACCATCGCCACCGCCTGGGCCAAGGGCTGGCTGTGGGACATCGGCCTGCCGCACCGCCGCGGCGTGGGCTGCGTGTTCTCGCGCGCTCATGCCAGCGAGGACGCAGCCCAGGCCGCGCTGCAGGCCTACCTCGACGCCACCGGCGCCCCGGCCGAGCGCCCCGTGCCGCGCCCCATCCGCTACGACCCTGGCTACCGCCAGCAGTTCTGGGTGCGCAACTGCGTGGCCATCGGCCTGTCCAGCGGCTTCATCGAGCCGCTGGAGGCCTCGGCGCTGGCGCTGGTGGAGCTGTCCGTGCAGCGGCTGTGCGAAGAGCTGCCCATGACGCACGCCACGCTGCCCGCCGTCGCGCGGCGCTACAACGACGACTTCGCCTACCGCTGGGCCCGCGTCATCGACTTCCTGAAGCTGCACTACGCGCTCACGCAGCGCGACGACAGCGACTACTGGCGCGCCCACCGCGACCCCGCCTCCTGGCCCGAGCGCCTGCGCGAACTGCTGCCGCAGTGGCGGCTGCGCGCACCGGCCCGGCACGACTTCGGCCGCAACGACGAGGTCTTCCCGTCGGCCAGCTACCAGTACGTGCTGTACGGCATGGGTTTTCGCCCTGACACCCGCCCGCCGTCCGCCGACAAACTGCAGGCGGCGCAGGCCTGCTTTGACGAAGCCGCCCGCCTGGCCCGCCGCTTCATCCCCGCCCTGCCCGGCCACCGCAGCCTGATCGATCACCTCCACGCCCAGAGCCCCGCCCGATGACCCGCCCTGCCCTGCTCGACAACGTCACCCACCGCCACCTGCGCGTCCACACCGAGCGCGCCGCCCACCTGGGCGACGCGCGCCAGTACTGCCTGGCCCTGCCGGCCGAATTCCGCCAGCTGCAGGCCCACTTCCCCATCGTGTTCCAGCTCGTCGACGGCGACGCCGGCTTCCAGCCGGTGGCCCTGTTCGGCCTGGAGGAAGGCCAGAACCTGTTCCTCACCGACGCCGGCTGGGACGCGCCCGCGCTGCCCATGGCGCTGCAGCGCGACCCCTTCATGATCGGCCGTGACAGCGAAGGCACGCTGAAGCTGCACATCGACCTGGACAGCCCCCGCATCGTGCGCCCCGAGGAGGGCGAGGTCGGCATGGCGCTGTTCCTGCCGCACGGCGGCTTCAGCGACTACCTGGACAACGCCGTGCAACTGATGGAGGCGCTGCACGCACAGGCGCAGCAGCTGCCCGCCTTCATCGAGGCGCTGACGCGCCACCAGCTGCTGGAACCCTTCGTCATGGACATCGAAACCACCGACGGCCAGCAGGGCCGGCTGTCGGGCCTGTTCACCATCCACGAGGAGCGCCTCGCCGCGCTGCCCGGTGCCGCGCTGGAAGCGCTGGCCCGCGACGGCCACCTGCTGCCCGCCTACATGCAGATCGCGTCGCTCGCGCAGCTGCCCGTGCTGCTGAACCGCGCCACCCGGCGCTGAATCGACGGCCACTGAGGCACCGACGATGCGAGCTGTCCCCGACTGGACCGGCCCCTTCGACCCGGCCGCGCTGCCGGCCGAACTGCTGACGGCCGCGCGCCCCTGCGTCGTGCGCGGCGGCTTTGCACACTGGCCGGTGGTGCAGGCCGCGCGCCAGTCCGACGAGGCGCTGGCCCGCTACCTGATAGGCCTGTACAACGGCACCCGCATCGGCCTGTTCCAGCTCGCCCCCGAGGCGCGTGGCCGCGTGTTCTACGCCGACGAAACGCTCAGCAGCTTCAACTTCGAGCGCTACGCCGCCACGCTGGACCAGGTGCTGTCCGGCCTGCTGGGCGTGGCGCACAGCCCCGAGCCGCCGGCGCTGTACGTCGGCTCCACGACGGTGGAGGCCGTGCTGCCGGGCTTCCTGGACGCCAACGTCATGGGCCTGGGTGAGCCCTTCGCCGATCAGGCGCTCATCAGCCTGTGGCTGGGCAACCGCACCCGCATCGCCGCCCACTACGACCTGCCCGACAACCTCGCCGTCGTGGCTGCCGGGCGGCGCCGCTTCACGCTGTTCCCGCCGGAGCAGATCCACAACCTCTACCTCGGCCCGCTGGACCCGACGCCCGCCGGCCAGCCCGTCAGCCTGGTGGACTTCGCCCAGCCCGACTTCGCCCGCTTCCCGCGCTTCGCGCAGGCGCTGGCCGCGGCCGAAGTCGTCGAGCTGGAGCCGGGCGACGCGCTGTTCATCCCCAGCATGTGGTTCCACCACGTCGAGGGCCTGGCGCCGGTCAACCTGCTCATCAACGCCTGGTGGCGCCAGACGCCCGAACACGTGGACTCCCCGCTGACCACGCTGCGCCTGGCGCTGATGACGCTGCGCGACCTGCCGGAGAAGGAGCGCCGCATCTGGCAGCACCACTTCCAGCACTTCGTGTTCGGCGCCGACGCGCACACCTGGGACCACATCCCCCCCGCCGCGCGCGGCCTGCTCGGGCCCATCGACGAGACCCTGTCCCGCCAGGCCCGCACCCAACTCCTCAACCAGCTGAAACGATGAACACCACCAAGCCCTTCAACCGCGTCGTCATCGCCGGCGGCGGCACCGCCGGCTGGATGATGGCCGCGCTCATGAGCAAGCTGCTGGGCAAGCAGCTGGACATCAAGCTCGTCGAGTCCGAGGAGATCGGCACCGTCGGCGTCGGCGAGGCCACCATCCCCGCGCTGCACACCTTCCACAACCTGCTGGGCATCAACGAAGCCGAGTTCATGGCCGCGACCAACGCGACCTTCAAGCTCGGCATCAACTTCGAGGGCTGGAAGAACATCGGCCAGGACTACTTCCACTCCTTCGGCGCGACCGGCAACGACCACTGGAGTGCCGGCTTCCAGCACTTCTGGCTCAAGGGGCTGGCCGAGGGCCTGTCCAAGACCTACACCGACTACAACCCCGAGACGGTGGCCGCCTTCGCCAACCGCTTCGCCCACCTGCCGCGCAACGGCCTGAACTACGCCTACCACCTGGACGCCGGGCGCTACGCCAAGTTCCTGCGCGCGATGAGCGAGGGCCACGGCGTGCAGCGCATCGAGGGCAAGATCGCCCGCGTGCTCAAGCACGAGGCCGATGCCGGCGCCGCCCGCGCGGGCGACATCGCGGCGCTGCAGATGGACGACGGCAGCCGCATCGACGGCGACTTCTTCATCGACTGCACGGGCTTTCGCTCGCTGCTGCTGGGCGAGGCGCTGGGCGTGGGCTACGAGGACTGGTCCTACTGGCTGCCCTGCGACCGCGCGGTGGCCGTGCAGACCGCGTCGGTGCGCGAGGCCTGGCCCTACACCCGCTCCATCGCCCACCCCTTCGGCTGGCAATGGCGCATCCCGCTGCAGCACCGCGTGGGCAATGGCCTGGTCTACAGCAGCAAGGAGCTCAGCGACGCCGATGCGCCCGAGGTACTCAAGCGCAATGTCGAGGGCGAGCTGCTGACGACGCCGCGCGTCATCCGCTTCACGCCCGGCCAGCGCGACAAGGTCTGGGAACGCAACTGCGTGGCCGTGGGCCTGGCCAGCGGCTTCGTCGAGCCGCTGGAGTCCACCAGCATCCACCTGATCCAGCGTTCGGCCATCCGCCTCATGCAGCTGTTCCCGGCCGGCGGCATCCAGCAGTCGGACGTGGACGAGTTCAACCGCCAGTCCAAGCGCGAGCTGGAGCACATCCGCGACTTCATCGTGCTGCACTACCACGTCAACGAGCGCACCGACTCCGCGCTGTGGCAGCACGTGCGCGAGATGGACATCCTGCCCACGCTGCGCCACCGCATCGACCTGTTCCGCGAGACAGCGCGCGTGTTCCGCCCCAGCGACGAGCTGTTCGCCGAGATCTCCTGGGTGCAGGTCATGATGGGCCAGGGCATCCTGCCGCAGCGCTACCACCCGGTGGCCGACCAGATGAACCGCGAGGAGCTGGCCCGCTTCCTGGGCGACATCCACCTCAAGGTCGCGCGCATCGTGGGCGCCCTGCCCCAGCACCAGGCCTACGTGGAGCAGCTCTGCGCGCCCTACCGCCAGGCCAGCGTGGCCCAGCTGGCCGCGACCCCGCTGCAGGCCTGACGACCTGACGGCCGCTCGGCCCGCCCGTCACGCGGCGGGCCAGGCCAGCTCGGCGCGCAAGCCGCCCAGCGGCGCATCGGCCAGCCGCACGGCCGCCCCCTGCTGGCGCGCCGCCGCGCGCACGATGGCCAGGCCCAGGCCGCTGCCCTGCACGTCGGCATGGTCCTCGCCGCGCTGGAATCGGTCGAACACGCGCTCGCGCTGATCGGGCGGGATGCCCGGGCCGTCGTCGTCGACGCGCAGCAGCGGCGCGCCGCGCGGGCCGCGCAGGGCGCTGACTTGAACCGTGGTGGCGCCGTACTTCACCGCGTTGTCGATGAGGTTGCGCAACGCCCCGCGCAGCGCCTGCGGGTCGCCGGTCAGCGGCAGCGGGTCGGGCGCCGTCAGCGACAGCGCCACGCCGGCCCGCTCGGCCAGCGGCTGCACATCGGCCACCGCCTCGCGGGCCAGCTCGGCCAGGTCCAGCGGCAGCGCGGGCGCGCCCGCACCAGGCTCGGCGCGGGCCAGCGCCAGCAGCTGCTCCACCAGGCGCACCGCGCGGTCGATGCCGCTGCGCAGCCGCGCGATCGCCGCGTCCTGCTGTTCGCCGGGGGCCGAGTCGCGCAGCAGGCCCAGCTGCAGCTTCAGCGCCGTCAGCGGCGAGCGCAACTCGTGCGCCGCGTCGGCGACGAAGCTGCGCTGCGCGTCGAAGGCATCGGCCAGCCGGGCCAGCAGGCCGTTGAAGGCGTCCACCAGCGGCGCCACCTCGCCGGGCAGGCCGGCCATGGGCAGCGCCTCCAGCGCCGTCGCGCCGCGCGCCTGGGCCGCATGCGTCACGCGCGCCAGCGGCGCCAGCGACACGCCAATCAGCCACCACATCGCCGCGCCCACCAGCGGCAGCGCCACGGCCACCGGCACCACGCTGCGCAGCGCGGCCAGCGCGGCCAGCCTCTGCCGCACTGCCAGCGGCTGCGCCACCTGCACCACGCGCAGCGGCGTGGCCGCGCTGAACACGCGCCAGTCCTGCCCGCCCAGGCGCAGGTGGGAGTAGCCCAGCACGGCACGCGCCGGCAGCGGCTCGGTCATGCCCTGCGGCCGGCTGGAATACAGCTCCAGGCCCTGCAACGACCAGATCTGCACCACGTAATCCAGCCCCGGGTCGGCCAGCGCGGCGGCTTCGTCGGGCGCGACCTGGCCCTGGTCGCGCAGCGACAGCGCGGTCTGGCGCAGCTGGTAGTCGAACAGCTGGTCGGCCTCGGCGCGCACGCTGACGTAGGTGGCGCCGGCCACGGCCAGCGCCGTCACGGCGCCCAGCACCGCGAGCAGCGCGAACAGTCGGCCGCGCAGCGTGGAAAGGAGCCGCCTAGCCATGGCGTCGTGTCTTGATCGGGCCGAGCGCCGGGCCGCCCCCAAGCCGGCCCGGCAGGCGATGTGCTTGCGGCTCGATGCCGCAAGCATCGCCGCCCCCTCGGGGGGCCGGCCAAGGTATTCCTTGGACGAGGGGCGTCACTTCTGAGGCCCCGCGTAGTAGCCCAGGCCGCGCACCGTGTGCAGCAGGTCCGCGCCCAGCTTCTTGCGCAGCTGGTGCATGTAGACGCTGATCGCGTTGCTCTCCAGCTCCTCGCCCCAGCCGTAGAGGCGGTCCTCCAGCTGCGCGCGCGACACGATGGCGCCGGGCCGCTCCAGCAGCGCCTGCAGCAGCGCGAACTCGCGCGCCGACAGCAGGATGGGACGGCCCGCACGGGTCACCTCGCGGGTGGCCGGGTCCAGCCGCAGGTCGGCCACGGCCAGCGCCGTGTCGGTGCGGCCGCTCTGACGGCGCGCGACCACGCGCAGCCGCGCCAGCAGCTCGTCCAGTTCGAAGGGCTTGACGAGGTAGTCGTCGGCACCGGCGTCCAGCCCGGCCACCTTGTCGGACGTCGCGTCGCGCGCGGTCAGCACGATGACCGGCGTGGCGTCGCCCCGGGCCCGCAGCGCGCTCAGCACCTCCAGCCCGCCGCGCTTGGGCAGGCCCAGGTCCAGCAGCACCGTGTCGAAGCGCTCGCCGCTGGCCAGCACGGCCTCGGCGGCCTGGCCGTCGCGCACCCAGTCGGCCGCAAAGCCCTGGCGGCGCAGCGCCTCGCGCAGGCTCTCACCGATCATGGGGTCGTCTTCAACAAGCAGCAGGCGCATGGCGGGCACGGAGGTGGCGTGCGCCGCATTGTGCGGCGCTCAGCGCGGTGGCGCGCCCACCGGCACCTGGTCGCGCAGCGCGATCAGCGCCGGCGCATGTGCCAGGAAGGTCTCGACGACCTCGGGGTCGAAGGCCGTGCCCGCCTGCTCAGCCAGCATGGCCAGCGCCACGTCGTCGGCGCGCGCCGGGCGGAAGTCGCGGCGCATCGTCAAGGCATCGAAACAGTCCACCACCGCCACGATGCGGGCCGACAGCGGAATCTCCCGGCCCTTCAGGCCGCGCGGGTAGCCACTGCCGTCCCAGCGCTCGCGGTGATGCAGCGCGATCTCGGCCGCCAGCGCAAACAGCGGCAGGCGCGACTGGCTCAGCAGCGCGGCGCCGCGCTCCGGCGGGGTCTGGCGACGGCGCTGAGCCTCGGCCGCCGTCAGCGGCCAGGCGGGCTCGAAGGCGGCCGCCGCGTCGGACTCGCCCACATCGTGCAGCGGCGCTGCCAGCCGCAACAACTGCGCCGCGTCGGCATCCAGCCCCAGCCGACCAGCGAGCGCCTCGGCCAGCCGCCCCAGGCGCACCCGATGCGCAGCCATCTCCGCCGGCGTCACCGCATGGCCCGTGGCGGCACCTGCAGCAGTGATCAGTTCAGGCTGGGCGGGGAACAACATGCGGGACCTCCGAAATTTGAACTAATTGTCTATCAACAGTGTTTTTATCAAATATTGCACAACCGCATCCCCGCGCAAAAACGGCAAAATATGTCGCGTGAACACGCCAACCGCCGTCCCCGACACCTGCTCCACCACCGAAGCCGCCCAGCGTCTGGGCTTGGCGGTGCGCTCCGTCCAACTGATGGTGGACCGTGGCGAGCTGCAGGCCTGGAAGACGCCCGGCGGCCACCGCCGCATCCTGCTCAGTTCGCTGCAGGCCTGGCTGGCCTCGCGCGGCGGTGCCGCCGTGGCCAGCGGCTCGCCGCCGGCTGCGCCCCTGGCATCGGCTGCACGGCCGCTCACGCTGCTGCTGATCGAGGACTCGGTGCACTTCCAGAACCTCATCAGCCTCATCGTCAAGCGCGAGCTGCCCGAGGCCGAACTGCACATCGCCTCCGACGGCATCGCCGGCCTGGCGCTGGCCGGCCGGCTGGAGCCCGACGTGCTGCTGATCGACATCCTGCTGCCAGGCATCGACGGCGCCGCGCTGATCACCAGCCTGCGCTCGCACCCGCAGTTCGCGCGCAGCCGGCTCATCGTGGTCACCGCGCTGGACGAAGCCCAACGCGAGCCCTACCGCTTCGCGCTGGACGGCGTGCCACTGGTGCACAAGACCGGGCTGGTGAACGAACTCCCGCGCCTGCTGGCCCAAGCCCAGGCGCCCGCAACGGCCTGACCGCCATGACCGCACGCCTGCTGCTCATTGAGGACGATGCCTCGATTGCCAGGTTTGTGGAGATGGCGCTGGAAGACCTGCCTGGCGTGGAGCTGCACGTGGCGACCCGCCTGTCGCAAGCCCGCACGGCGCTGGCCAGCGGCCGCTGGCACCTCGTCATCAGCGATCTGATGCTGCCCGACGGCTCGGCAGAAAGCTTGCTGGCCGAGGGCCGCGCCCAGGCTACGGGCGCGCCCCCCTGGGTGGTGTTCAGTGCCGGGCTGCAGCCCGAGCGGCTGCTGGCGCTGCAGGCGCTGGGCGTCACGCGCACGCTGCGCAAGCCCGTGCCGCTGGCCGAACTGTTGAGCACCGTCACCGAGCTGCTGCACGGCCAGGCCTCGGCAGCCAGCCCGGCGCCCGCACCGGCGGCGGCAGCAGAACACGCGCTGCCCGCCACGCTGCACACCCATTTCGGCGGAGACCGGGCCTTGTTCGAGCACTTCCGCGCCGGCTG
Source organism: Roseateles hydrophilus (assembly GCF_026712245.1). Taxonomy (GTDB): domain Bacteria; phylum Pseudomonadota; class Gammaproteobacteria; order Burkholderiales; family Burkholderiaceae_C; genus Pelomonas; species Pelomonas hydrophilus. Next base: position 86,169 of record NZ_JAPPUY010000005.1, on the reverse strand, counting down.
CCTGGAGCGCTTCGCCGACGACATCGCCCAAGGCGACGCGGCGGTCGCTGCCGACGACGCCGACGAGCTGCGCCGCGTGGCCCACGGCCTGAAGGCGGTGCTGGAACTGCTGGGCCACCCCGACCTCTCCATCCAGGCCCTGGTGCTGGAGGAGGCCGCGGCCCACAGCTCAACGCTGCCCACCACCGGTTGGACCGTGCTGCGCCGCAGCCTGCAGGCGCTGCGCAACGCCCGCCACTGAACGCCGCCGCCGCGGGTGAGGGCCCGGGTTTACACCAGTTTTACAGAACTCCTCGGTTCGACCTTATCAATAAATTTGATAATGGCGGCAATCAACGTTCGCCCACACGATGCCCGCCTGCCCGCACGACGCCCCGCGCCCGACCGTCCCGCCCATACAGCCTGCCCAGGCCCGGGAGCGGTGATGCGGGTGGTCCTGTACGTCGAGGATGACCCGATCAACGCGATGCTCATGCAGGGCATCGTGGAGTTGCAGGGGGGATGCCGCGTGCAGGTGGCCCGCAGCGGCGCCGAGGCGCGGCTCTTCGTGGCCAGCCAGCGCGTGGACATGCTGCTGTGCGACCTGCGACTGCCGGACGTCAGCGGAGACGAACTGCTGCAGGAGCTGCGCGACGCCGGCCTGGCAACGAACGCGCCGGCGCTGCTGGTGACCGCTGAGCCCGAGGACGTGGCGGCCGACCTGGCCCGCCGGGGCGGGTTTGACGGCTACTGGTCCAAGCCACTGGACGTGGCGGCCACGCTGCGCAGCCTGGAGCGCTGGCTGGACTGACACAAATCTTTGCGCAGGGGCCACACCGGCTTGCGCAAAGCGCGGGATGCTGCGGCCCTCACGACGACGGAGACCGCCGATGAACCCCCGACGCCGCCTCATGCTGGGTGCTGCCGCGCTGGCCGGCCTGCGCCTGCCGGCCGCGCAGGCCAGCAGCGCCGCACCGCTGAGCGCCGAAGAGCGTGCGCTACACGCACTGAACCGCCTGGGCTACGGCCCGCGGCCGGCCGACGCAGCCGCCATCGCCGCCCAGGGCGCCGAGGCCTGGCTGGAGCGCTTCCTGACCGAGCAGCTGACGCCGCGCCGCCTGGCCGCGCCGGCGGCGCTGAGTGAGCGCCTGGCCGGCATGGAAGCGCTGCAGCTGGGCCAGGCCGAGCTGCTGGGCCGCTACCGCGAGGCCGTCAAGGCCGCCCGCGAGGCGCGCCGCGAGCAGGCCCAGGGCGGCAAGCCCGAGGCCGATGCGCTGAACGCCGTGCGCGAGCAGGTGCGCCCGCTGGTGGCTCAGGCCGCCACCGCGCGGCTGGCCCGTGCGCTGCACAGCCCGGCCCAGCTGGAGGAAGTGCTGACCGAGTTCTGGTTCAACCACTTCAACGTGTTCGCCGGCAAGAACGCCGTCGGCGTGCTGATCGCGAACTACGAGCAGCAGGCCATCCGGCCGCATGTGCTGGGGCGCTTCCGCGACATGCTGGGCGCCACGGCCAAGCATCCGGCCATGCTCATCTACCTGGACAACGCGCAGAGCGTGGCGGCCGACCGCGCTCAGCGCCGCGCCGCCGCCAACCCGCAGCGCGCCAGCGGCCTGAACGAGAACTACGCCCGCGAGCTGATGGAGCTGCACACGCTGGGCGTGGACGGCGGCTACACGCAGCGCGATGTGACCGAGCTCGCCCGCATGCTGACCGGCTGGGGGCTGGAGCCGCGCAAGCTGCTGGCCGGCGCGACGGGCGACGCCTTCGCGTTCGACCCGCGCCGCCACGACAACGGCGCCAAGACCTGGCTGGGCCAGAGCATCGCGGGCGCCGGCCAGGCCGAGGGCGAGCGGGCGCTGGACGTGCTGGCCGCCCACCCGGCCACCGCGCGTCGACTGGCCCACAAGTTCGCCCAGGCCTTTGTGGCCGACGAGCCGCCGGCCAGCCTGGTGCAGAAGCTGGCCGACAGCTTCCTGGCCAGCGGCGGCGACCTGCGCGAGTTCACGCGCGTGCTGATGCGCGCCGACGAGTTCTGGCAGCGCGAGGCCTTCCAGGCCAAGTTCAAGACGCCCTACCAGTACCTGCTGTCCAGCCTGCGCGCGCTGGACCTGCCGCTGGCCAACCCGCAGCCGCTGCTGCAGGCACTGGCCCAGGCCGGCCAGCCGCTGTACGGCGCGCAGACGCCGGACGGCTACAAGACCATCGCCGCCGCCTGGCGCAACCCCGAGGCGCTGACGCAGCGCGTGCAGCTCGCCGCCACACTGGGCCAGCGCAGCGGCGTCAGCGCCGAGCGGCTGGGCAACACGCTGGGCGCCTCGGTCAGCGCGGCCACGCGCCGCACGCTGGCCAGCGAGCCCGCCGGCCAGCAAGTCGCCTTGCTGCTCGCATCGCCCGACTTCATGAAGCGCTGACGCCCATGTCCATGCACCCTCGTCACCCGGAGCCGTCCATGCACCGCCGCCAACTCCTGCAGGCCAGCGCGCTCGCGCTGGGTGGCCTGCCCGTGTCCCTGCTGCGCGCGCAGACCGCCGCGCCGAAGAAGCTCGTCGTCGTCATGCTGCGCGGCGCGGTGGACGGCCTGTCCGTCGTCGCGCCCTATGGCGAGCGCGACTATGCGGCCGGCCGCCCGCAGATCGCGCTGCCCGCGCCCGGCGCCGAGGACGGCCTGCTCAAGCTGGACTCGCTGTTCGGCCTGCACCCGTCGCTGTCCATGCTCAAGCGCCACTGGGACGGCGGCCAGCTGGCCTTCGTGCATGCCAGCGGCTCGCCCGACGCGACGCGCTCGCACTTCGACGCGCAGGACTACTTCGAGTCCGGCACGCCGGGCCGCAAGTCCACGCCCGACGGCTGGATGAACCGCCTGCTGGCCGCGCTGCCCGGCGAGCCAGCGCCCACGCGCGGCGTCAGTCAGGGAAGCACGCCGCCGCGCATCTTTGCCGGCACGGCCAGCGTCGCCAACCTGGGCCTGGGGCCCAACGCGCTGCAGCGCCGCAGCATCGACAACCCGCAGATGCAGGCCGGCCTGGCCAAGCTGTACGCGCAGGACCCGGCGCTCAGCGCCACGCTGCGCGACACCACCGAGGGCCGCGGCGAGATGGCGCGCAGCATGGCCTCGGGCATGGCGCCGGGCGAACGCAGCATGGACCCGACGGCCGATGCCGGCGCGCCGTCGGCCCGCAGCTTCGCCGCCGATGCGCTGCGGCTGGGCACGCTGATCCGCAAGGACCCGCACACCCAGCTCGCGTTCACGGCCGTGGGCGGCTGGGACACGCATGTCAACCAGGGCGCCGCGCGCGGCCAGCTGGCCAACCGCCTGGCCAGCCTGGGCCAGGGGCTGGACGCACTGGCCACGGGCCTGGGCGACGCCTACCGGGACACCGTCATCGTCGTGGCCAGCGAGTTCGGCCGCACCGTGCGCCAGAACGGCAACGGCGGCACCGACCACGGCCGCGGCAATGTCATGTGGCTGCTGGGCGGCCCGGTGGCCGGCGGGCGTGTGCTGGGCGAATGGCCGGGGCTGGACCGCGCCGCACTGGCCGACGGCCGCGACCTGGCCGTGACCACCGACTTCCGCCAGGTGCTGGCCGCCGTGCTGCAGCGCCACCTGGGCCTGCCGGACAGCGCACTGGCCAGCGTGTTCCCGCAGCCCGGCGCCGCATGGCGGCAGGCGGGCGAGCTCGTCCGCAGCTAGGCGGCCGGCATGCGCCGCACCACATCGCCCCTGTTCGGCCTGTGCCTGTGCGGCGCGGTGCTGGCCTACTGCGTGCTCGTGCTGGCCGCCTGAGCGGCACCGCGCCTCACAGGCCGCGCTTGGCCTGGGTCAGCAGCGTCGACACCTCGGTGGAGCGGCTCGCAAACACCGAGCCGGCGCCGATCAGGCGTTCGGCCTGCTCGTACTGCCCGCCGTTGATGCGGCGCGCCACATCGCCGGCTGCCGCGTGGAACTGGGCATGCTTGTCCAGCAGCGCCACGAAGGTGGGGCGCGCGCCCCAGCGGCGCTGACCATCGCCGTGCAACCAGCGGCCCAGCGGGCACTGGTCGTCACGGCAGATGGTGTCGGCATCCAGCTTGGCGCGGTCGGCGATGGCCTGGCGCAGGCGCACCTTCCAGTCGCGGTGGGCGTTGATGGCACTGTCGAAATCGAAGTCCGCGCGCTCGGCGGGCTCGTCCTCGACGTCCAGCGACAGCCCCGCCGGCATCTCGAAGCGCGACACCTCGCCCACCAGCGTGTTGGCCTGCGTCTGCATGGACGCGGCGGCCGCGGCCGTCTCCTCCACCAGCGCGGCGTTCTGCTGCGTGGCGCGGTCCAGCTCCTGCACGGCCTGGCCGATCTGGGCGATGCCCTGGGCCTGCTCGCGCGAGGCCTGGGCCACGTCGCCGAGCAGCTGGTCCACGCGCTGCGAGCCGTCGACGATTTGCGCGATGGTCTCGCCCGCGCGGCCCACGATGGCCGTGCCGGACTCCACCTGCTCCACGCTGCGGCTGATCAGCGTCTTGATCTCCTTGGCCGCCTCGGCGCTGCGCTGCGCCAGCATGCGCACCTCGCTGGCCACCACGGCAAAGCCGCGGCCCTGCTCACCGGCGCGCGCGGCCTCGACCGCGGCGTTCAGCGCCAGGATGTTGGTCTGGAAGGCGATGCCGTCGATGGTGCCGATGATGTCGGCGATGCGCGTGGACGAGGCGCGGATGTCCTGCATGGTCTGCACCACCTCCTCCATCACGCGGCCGCCATCAGCGGCGATGTCGGCGTTCTGGCGTGCCAGCTGCGAGGCCTCGGCCGTGTGCTCGGCGCTGTGCCGCACGGTGGCCGAGATCTCCTCCATCGACGCGGCCGACTCCTCCAGGTTGGCCGCCGCCTGCTCAGTGCGGGCCGACAGGTCCAGCGCGCCGCTGGCGATCTCGGCACTGGAGTGCAGGATCTGATCACTGGAGCGGCGCACACGCTGCACCATGTGGCGCAGCGAGTCCTGCATGGTGGCCAGCTCGCGCATCAGGTCGGCCGCCTCGTCGCGGCCCCAGGGCGCGGGCGTGGTGGTCAGGTCGCCGGCCGTCATCGCGCGCAGGTGGCGGCGCGTCTCGTCCAGGCCACCATCCATCACCTTGTAGAAGCTCAGGAACAGGTAGCCCGCCACGCACAGCATGAGCGCCAGCACCACGCCGGTCTCCACCAGGATGTGCTGCTGCGCCGCACGCAGATCGTCCACATACAGGCCCGAGCCCACCACCCAGCCCCAGGCGTCCAGGCCCTTCACAAAGGCGATCTTGTCGGCCGGCTCGGCCTGGCCCGGCTTGGGCCACTGGTAGCTCACGAAACCCTGGCCGTTGCGCCGCACCTGGGCGACGAAGGCGCTGAACAGCGCGACGCCGTTGGGGTCCTTGATGCCGCTGCCGTCCTTGCCGTCGAGCTCGGGCTTGAACGGGTGCATGACGATGCGGGCCTGCATGTCATTGATCCAGAAGTACTCCTGGCCGCCGTAGCGCAGCTTGGAGATGGCCTGGCGCGCCTGGGCCTGGGCCTCCTCGCGCGACAGCCCGCCGGCTTCCAGGCCGTGGGCCCAGCTCAGCACCTGGTGCGCGATCTCGACATGCTGGCGCAGCGCCGCCTGGCGCTCCTGCAGGCGGGTCTCGGCCTCGTCCTGGATGAGCCAGGCCACCAAGCCGAGCAGCGGCACCAGAAACGCCGCCGAGATGATCATCGCCTTGGCACCGAAACGCAGGCTGCGGAACAGCCGCACGCCGGGCGCCCAGAAACCGTGGTGGGAGAAGAAACCGCCAGCCGCTGGCGCGAGCGATGAACGGGGCGAACGGACAGGCACAGGCAGCCCCGGGCGGGCTGCAGCGAGATTCGACATGGCAGGCTAGGGAACCAGAACGGGTTCATCCTAGGGAGCCCGACAGCGATAGCGTTTGACCTGCATCAAACGCCGCGAGCCCCAGCTCCGCTACCGAGACATTTGCCGCACTTGGGCCGCACCGGCGCACGCCGGCCGCATGCCGTGCGGACTGTCCGCACGCTGTCCGCGGACAGCGGCCACGCGCGCAAGTGCTTGATGCAGCACAGTGCCGGGCCGGGCATGGGGCTTGCGGTAAGCGACGCATGAACTCGCGCTTCCGTGACACCTCCGAGCAGGACCGCCCGCTCGCCCCCCGCGCCCGCCGCTGGCCGCTGCTGCTGGGCGGCGGTGCGCTGATCGTCATCACCGCCATCGCGCTGGGGACCGGCGGTCGCCTGCGTCAGGCGCTGTCCGCCGACGCCGCCGTCAGCGCTGCGCGCCTGGGCATTGCCACCGTCCGCGTCGGGCCGCTGACGCGCGACGTGGCCGGCGAGGGCCGCGTGGTCGCCGCGCAAAGCCCGACGCTGTACGCCCAGGGCGGCGGCACAGCGACGCTGCTGGTCAAGGCCGGCGACCCGGTGCGCCAGGGCCAGGTGCTGGCGCGCGTGGACTCGCCGGAGCTCACCAACCGCCTCGCGCAGGAGCGCAGCAACGTCGACGCGCTGCGCGCCGACCTGGCCCGCGCCGAGGTCGACGCGCGCCAGCAGACGGCGGCCCTGCACAGCGCGTACGAGAACGCCCGCATCGACCACCAGACCGCGCAGAACGACCTGGCCCGCCAGACCCAGGCCTTCGAGGCCGGCGCCACCGCCCGCATGCAGGTGGATCGCGCGCAGGACGCGCTCGCCAAAGCCAAGCTGGCGCTGGACCAGGCCGCCAGCCTGCGCGGCCTGAAGACCGACAGCCTGAAGCTGGACGTGCAGGCCAAGCACAGCGCGCTGGCGCGCCAGCAGCTGCTGGTGGCCGACCTGGAGCGCCAGGTGGCCGAGCTGCAGGTGCGCTCGCCGGTGGACGGCCAGGTGGGCCAGCTCTTCGTGGCCGACCGCACCAACGTCACGCGCGACGCGCGGCTGCTGTCGGTCATCGACCTGTCGGCGCTGGAGGTGCAGATGCAGGTGGCCGAGAGCTTTGCGCGCGAGCTGCAGCCGGGCATGCCGGGCGAGATCTCCGGCGGCTCGGCCGCCGGCCAGCGCTGGGCGGGCCAGGTCAGCTCGGTGTCACCCGAGGTCGTCAACGGCGAGGTGGCCGCACGGTTGCGCTTTGCCGGCGCTCAGCCGGAGCAGCTGCGCCAGAACCAACGCCTGTCGGTGCGCGTGCTGCTGGATCGGCGCGACCAGGTGCTGGGCGTGGCGCGCGGCAGCTTTGTGGACGAAGGCGGCGGCAGCCATGCCTACGTGGTGCGCGACGGCGTGGCCGAGAAGGTCGCCATCCGGCTGGGCGCGCGTTCGCTGGAGCGGGTCGAGGTGCTGTCGGGCCTGAAGGCCGGCGACCGCGTCGTCATCTCCGGCGCCGATAACTTCAAGGGCGCGGACCGCGTCCTGATTGCTGATTGAGAGACAAGGACACCCCATGCTCCAGATGGACAAGCTGCAAAAGGTCTACCGCACCGAGATGGTCGAGACCTACGCGCTGCGCGACTTCAACCTCACCGTCCGCGAGGGCGAGTTCGTCGCCGTGACCGGGCCGTCCGGCTCCGGCAAGACGACCTTCCTCACCATCGCCGGGTTGCTGGAAGCCTTCAGTGCCGGCACCTACAGGCTCGACGGCATCGACGTCAGCCGCATGGGCGACGCGGAGCGCTCGCGCATCCGCAACCAGAAGATCGGCTTCATCTTCCAGGCCTTCAACCTCATTCCTGACCTGAGCGTGCTCGACAACATCGAGGTGCCGCTGCGCTACCGCGGCATGGGTGGGGCCGAGCGCCGCAAGCGCGCCGCCGACGCGCTGGCCCGCGTGGGCCTGTCGGCGCGCGGCAAGCACTACCCGGCGGAGCTGTCCGGCGGCCAGCAGCAGCGCGTGGCCATCGCCCGCGCACTGGCCGGCGAGCCCCGCCTGCTGCTGGCCGACGAGCCCACCGGCAACCTGGACAGCGCGATGGCCCGCAGCGTCATGGAGCTGCTGGAGGAGCTGCACCGCGACGGCGCCACCATCGTCATGGTCACGCACGACCCGCAGCTGGCCGCGCGCGCGCAGCGCAACGTGCATGTCATCGACGGCCAGGTCGTGGACCTCGCCGCCACCGCATGAAGACGCCGCTGCGCTTCGCCGCCCTGAAGCTCTCGCTCACGCTCGCACTGCTGGCTGCAGGCACGGCCCGTGCCGACGATCTGCTGCAGGTCTGGGCCCTGGCCCGCGCTGCCGACCCGCTGCTGCGCCAGGCCGCCGCGCTGAGCGGCGCGCAGGACGCCAGCGCCCGCGAGGCCCGCGCCGCACTGCTGCCCCAATGGCAGCTGGCGCGCAGCGAGCAGCGCGAGCAGGGCGGCGCGCGCTGGAACGTCACCACCAGCCACGTCAGCCAGGCCCTGGTCGACCTCGCCGCGCTGCGCGACTGGGATGCCAGCCGCAGCCTCGCGTCGGCGCAGGCCGCCCGCCTCGTCGCGGCCGAGCAGAGCGCGCGGGCCCGCGTGGCCGAGGCCTACTTCGCCCTGCTGTCGGCCCAGGCCCAGCTGGCCACCGCGCGCGCCAACGAAGACGCCTTTGCCCGCCAGGTAAGCGACGCGGACGCGCGCTTCCAGTCCGGCCTGTCGGCGCAGGTGGAGACCGACCAGTCCCGCGCCTACCGCGAGCTGGCCCGCACCAGCACACTCGCCGCCGAAGCGCAGCTGGCCGATGCCCAAGAAGCGCTGGCCCAACTGACCGGCGCCGCGCCGCCCGCGCTGCAACCGCTGCGCGCCACGCTGGCCGCGCAGCCGCTGCCCGACAGCGCCGACGCCTGGGCCGCGCGCGCGCTGCACGCCAACCCCGAGCTGCAGGCGCTGCGCCTGGCCGTGCAGGCCAGCGAGCAGCGCGTGGCCGCGGCCCGTGCCGGCCACCTGCCCACGCTGAGCCTGGGGCTGGACACGCAGCGCCAGCGCGGTGACGGCGTGCCGCTGGCGGACGCCGGCCGCACGCCCACGCAGCTGGCCCTGCGGCTGACCGTGCCGCTGTTTGCCGGCGGCGCGACCGCCGCGGCGGCCGACCGCGCCGGCTTCCAGCGCGAGGCGGCGCGTGAACAGTTGGAAGCCGGCCGTCGCGCCGTGCTGCGCGAGGTGCGCGCCCGCCACCTGGCCGTCGGCCAGGGCGAGGCCCAGCTGCGCGCCACGCAGGCCGCCGTGGCCGCCGCACAGCGCGCGCTGGACGCCACCCGCACCGGCCTCACGCTGGGCACGCGCTCGACGACCGACCTGCTGCTCGCCATCCAGACCCTGGCCGCCGCGCAGAACGCGCAGACCCAGGCCCGCCACCACCACGTGCTCGCGCTGCTGGCGCTGCACCAGGCCGCCGGCTCGCTGGGCGACACCGAGCTGGCCGCCGTCAACGCCTTGCTGGAGACCCGCTGATGCTGCTGCACTACCTCGAACTCGCCTGGCGCAACGTGCTCGCCAGCAAGGGCCTGTCGGCGCTGATGGTGCTGGCGCTGGCCCTGGGCATCGGCGCCTGCATGACCACGCTGACCGTCTACCACGTGCTGGCCGGCGACCCCATTCCGCACAAGAGCGAGCGGCTGTTCAACGTGCAGCTGGACGCGGGCGACAAGGTCGGCTGGAAGGCCGGCAGCGAGCCCACCTTCGACCTGACCCGCTTCGACGCGACCGCGCTGCTGCGCGACGCCAAGGCCAAGCGCCAGGTCATGTCCAGCGCCTTCAACACCGCAGTCGGCCTGCCCGATGCGACCAGCAAGCCGGTGTTCGCGCCCACGCGCTACACCTCGGCCGACTTCTTCGCGATGTTCGACGCGCCCTGGCAGTACGGCAGCGGCTGGAACGCCGCCGACGACGCGGCCGAGGCCCGCGTGGCCGTCCTCTCGGCCAGCCTCAACGACCAGCTGTTCGGCGGCGCCAACAGCGTGGGCCGCGAGCTCATCGTGCGCGGCCAGCCGCTGCGCGTCATCGGCGTGCTCAAACCCTGGCGCGTCAAGCCGCACTATTGGGACCTGACGCTGGGCAGCTACACCGACACGGAGGACCTGTTCCTGCCCTTCTCCACCGCGATGGCGCTGAAGATGGGCCACTGGGGCAACATGGACTGCTGGGGCCGCGGCGCCAACGGCGGCAGCCCGCTGGACTTGACGGCCTCCTGCGCCTGGGTGCAGTACTGGGTGGAGTTCGACAAGCCCGAGGACGCCGCCGCCTACCGCGACTACCTGGTCGCCTACTCCGAGGCCCAGCGCGCGGCCGGGCGTTTCGAGCGTCCCGCCAACGTGCGGCTGCGCAACGTGATGGACTGGCTGAGCGCGCAGCAGGTGCTGCCGGCCGACGTGCGGCTGCAGACCTGGCTGGCCTTCGGCTTCCTGGCGGTGTGCGTGGTCAACATGGTGGGCCTGCTGCTGGCCAAGACGCTGCGCCGCAGCGGCGAGATCGGCGTGCGCCGCGCCTTGGGCGCCACGCGCGCCGACATCTTCCGGCAGTTCCTCGTCGAGGCGGCACTGTTAGGCGGGGCGGGTGCGCTGCTGGGCCTGCTGTTCGCGCAAGGCGGCCTGTGGCTGGTGCGCCAGAGCCCCAACGACTACGCGCCGCTGGCCGAGCTGGACGCCGCCATGCTCGCGCTGACCCTGGGCCTGGCGCTGTTGGCCAGCCTCATCGCGGGCTTGCTGCCGGCCTGGCGCGCGGCGCTGGTGACCCCCGCGGTTCAGCTGAAAGTGCAGTGATCATGTTCAAGGACCTGATGCCCATCCTCTCCACGCTGCGCCGCCACAAGATCGCGGCCGGCCTCATCGTGCTGGAAGTGGCGCTGACCTGCGCCATCGTCACCAATGCACTGCACCTGATCCAGACCCGCGTCGAGGCGCTCGCCACGGACAGCGGCCTGGCCGAGTCCGAGCTCATCGTGCTGAACCTGCGCGGCGCCAAGCCGCTGCCGCGGGAGCAGGTGGCCGGCGTCGTGGCCGCCGACCTCGCGCGGCTGCGGGCCCTGCCAGGCGTGCAGGCCGCCACCGCGACCAACCAGATCGCCTACGGCCACAACAGCAACAACAGCGGCGTCTCGCTGAGCCCGGACAGCAACAACCGCCTGTTCGTCGCCGCGCAGTACGAGGGTGACGAGCAGTTCATCCCGGCCCTGGGCCTGCGGCTGGTGGCCGGGCGCAACTTCCAGCCCGACGAGGTGCTGGACGCCGCCAAGGTCTTCAGCGCACCCGAGCCGCGCATCGGCCAGGTCATCGTCAACCAGCTCATGGCCCGCAAGCTCTTCCCGGATGGCGCGGCGGTCGGGAAGGTGATCTACGTGTTCGGCGGCACGCCGTCCACCATCATCGGCGTGGTGGACACGCTGACGCACCCGCAGCTGCACCGCGCCATGCGCACCGACGCCGGCCCGGCCATGATCTTCCCGCTGCGCGGCGGCGGCAGCTACGTGCTGCGCGTGGACCCAGCCCAGCGCGACGCCCAGCTCAAGGCCGCCACGGCCGCGCTGGAGGCCGACGACCGCACCCGCGTCGTCACCCAGGCCGAGACGCTGACCGAAATGCGCGCTCAGTTCTACGCCCAGGACCGCGCGATGGCCTGGCTGATGGGCGGCGTCTGCGTGGCCCTGCTGCTGGTCACGGCCATGGGCATCGTCGGCCTGGCCTGCTTCTGGGTGCAGCAGCGCACCCGCATGATCGGCACGCGCCGCGCCCTGGGCGCCACCGAGGGCCAGGTCTTGCGCTACTTCCAGCTGGAGAACCTGCTGCTGACCACGGCCGGCATCGCCCTCGGCCTGGGCGGCGCCTGGGGCCTGAGCCAGCTGCTGATGCAAGCCTACGAGCTGCCGCGCCTGCCCTGGCTCTACCTGCCGGCCGGCGCGCTGACGCTGTGGGCGCTGGGCCAGGCCGCCGTGTGGGCGCCGGCACGCCGCGCCGCGCGGCTGTCGCCGGTGGCGGCGCTGCGCAGCTGAGCAGCTGAGCAGCGCGCCGGGCTGACTCCCGGCACGGGCCAGGTCTTTGCGGCGCTGGCACCATGGGCGCATGACGCGCACCGCATCCCCGCGCCGGCTCGCCGGCATCGCCGTGCTGGCGCTGCTGGCCCTGGGCCTGCAGGCTGGCTGCGCCTCGCTGGACGAGCGCCAGCGCGGCTGGATCTTCCAGCCCAGCGACCGCACCTGGGCCGGCGGCCTGGCGGCAGCCGAGGGCATGGAGGATGTCTGGATCAGCTTCAAGAGCACGGCCGACGGCAGCGATGTGCGCCTGCACGGCCTGTGGCTGCCGCAGCCCGACGCCCAGGCGCCCGTGCTGCTGTACCTGCACGGCGCCCGCTACGACGTGCGCGGCAGCGCGCCACGCATGCGCCGCCTGCATGCCCTGGGCTTCTCGGTGCTGGGCGTGGACTACCGCGGCTTCGGCAAGAGCACGCCCGGCCTGCCGTCCGAGGCCATGGCGGCCGAGGACGCGCGCGCTGCGTGGGACTGGATGGCGCAGCGCCACCCGGGCGCGCGCCGCTTCATCTTCGGCCACTCGCTGGGCGGTGCCATCGGCGTGGACCTGGCCAGCCAGGTGGGCGACGAGGCCGGCCTCATCGTCGAGGGCAGCTTCACGTCCATCCCCGACGTGGTCTCCACCTTCCGCTGGGGCTGGCTGCCGGTGTCGCCGCTGATCACGCAGCGCTTCGATGCCGCCTCGCGCGTGGCCGACATCGGCTCGCCGCTGCTGGTGGTGCACGGCAGCCGCGACAGCCTGATCCCGCCCCGGCTCGGCCAGCAGCTCTACGAGCGCGCCCGCGAGCCCAAGCGCTTCGTGCTGGTGGAGGGCGGCTCGCACCACAACACCAACGCGGTGGGGCAAGGCCAGTACCGCGAGGCGTTGCAAGCCCTGTTCGGGCTGTGACGTGCTCAGCCGCCGGACTGCAGCCGCCCCAGCTCACGCTCCCAGGCACGCCAGTGGCGGTGCACAGCCTCGCGCTGGCCGGCATCCAGCCCGTTGAGCAGGCGCAGCACGGCGGCCAACGCCTGCTCCCGGTAGGCCAGTTCGGCCGGCTGTGGCTGCAGGTTGCGCATCAGCAGCGCAACGCCCGCACCGTGCTCCTGCTGCGCCCAGGCCCGCAAGGCCTCGAGCGTGCGCGCTTGGCGGGCCGCACGCACCTGGGCCTGCGCTGGCAGGTCGACCTGCCAGCGGGCGGCTTCGGCCTGGGCGGCGCGACGCACGGGCCGGTCCAGATCGCCCAACCAGCGCGCCAGGCCGGCCGCCCAGCGCTCGCCGCGCGCCTGCGCTGCATCGGCGCCGGCCTCGCGCTCGCGCCATTGCGTCAGCCGCGCGTCCAGGGTCTGCTGCAGGTGCTGCCACTGCGCCGGGCGCAGTGACGCCAGCACCGGCGCGGCGAGCGGCGCCGCCTGCTGCAGGCTGCGCTCGGCGCTGGCCAGGGCGCCCTGCTCCAGCGCCAGCAGCTCCTCGCGCGTGACGCCGCCCTCCAGCGCCTGGTGCGCCTCGCGCAACAACGCCAGCCACTGCGGCAACTCCTCGCGGCGGTGCCAGGCCTGCCACTGGCGCAGGTGCTCGCGCAGCCGCTGGCGCTGCGGGCCGTCCAGGTCCAGGTAGCGGTCGGCCCACAGGCTCGCGGCCAGCGGCAGTTGCTGATAGAGCAGCGTCAGGCCGGAGCAGCCCGCCAGCACCAGCAGCAGGCCCAGCGAGATCAACGCGGCAAATCGGCGAAGTGCATGCATCTGAAAGCCCCGGCACGCCCTGTGCCCACGCGCAGGGCCCCATTCTGAGGGGCACGGTTATCGTTGGGCCCCATTGCAACGTTTGCCCCTGCCCGTGTCTCGCCCGGACCTGCCCCACACCTTCAAGCTGATGACCGTCTGGCTGGTGGTCACGCTCGTGGTCTTCCTGGGCTTCAAGTACTGGGAGCGCGAGCGCGAGGCCAGCCGCTTCCAGCTGGCCGGCAACGTCATCGTGCTGACGCGCTCGCCCGACGGCCACTTCCACTGGCCCGGCCGCGTGGGCGATGTGGAGGTGGACTTCCTCGTCGACACCGGCGCCACCACCACCGCGCTGCCCCAGGCCCTGGCCGAGCGCGCCGGCCTGCAGCCGCTGGGCACGCTGAGCACCCGCACGGCCGGCGGCCCCGCCCAGGGCTTTGCCGCGCGGGCCGACATCGCGCTGGACGGCGGCGTGCGTGCGAACCGCCTGCCGGTGGCCGTGCTGCCGCAGTTGCACGCGCCGCTGCTCGGCATGGACGTGCTGGGCCGGCTGCACTTCACCCAGAAGCCCGGCGAGCTTCGCATCCAACCGCAACCATGATCCGCACCACCCTGCTGCTGCTGGCCCTGTTCGTCGGCAGCGCCCGTGCCGACTGCCCACCCACCCCGGTGCCGCCCAACGCCGCGCAGGCCGCCGCCTGGGCCGCCCAGGCGCCCGACCGCGGGCCGCTGTGGCGCATCACGCGCGACGGCCGCAGCAGCTGGCTCTACGGCACGCTGCACCTGGGCAAGGCCGACTGGCCCTACGCCGGCCCGGCGCTGCGCCGCGCCTGGGCGGAGACCGAGGTGCTGGCCGTCGAGCTGGACCCGGCCGACCTGATGCCCGTACTGGCCGCCCGGCCGCCCGCAGCGCCGCTGCCCGCGCCGCTGGCCCAGCGCATGGCCGCCCAGGCTACCAAGGCCTGCCTGCCGCCGGGCGTGCTGACGGTCTTCCCGCCGGTGCTGCAGCTCAGCACGCTGACCCTGCTGGAGGCGCGCCGCGACGGCTTCGACGCCAGCTTCGGCCAGGACATGGCCCTGATGGCCCGCGCCCGCGCCGAAGGCCGGCCCGTGCGGGCGCTGGAGAGCGCGGCCGAGCAGCTGGCCGCGCTGGAACCCGCCGCCGACGAGCTGCCCGACATCGTCGACGGCGCGCTGACCCAGCTGCAGCGCGGCCAGGTGCGCGGCCCGCTGCGCCGCCTGGCCGACGCCTGGGCGCGCGGCGACATGCAGGCGCTGGCCGACTACCCCACCTGGTGCCAGTGCGCCGAGACGCCGGCCGAGCGCGCCTGGCTGACCCGCCTCAATGACGACCGCAACGGCCCGCTGGCCGAACGCATCACCGCGCTGCACGCCCAGGGCCAGCGCGTGCTGGTGGCCGTGGGCGCGCTGCACATGAGCGGGCCGCAGGCCCTGCCCCGGCTGCTGGCCAAACGCGGTTTTCACGTGGAAGCCATCGTGCCCGCCAAGTAGGATCAGGGACCACGCCCAGGAGACCGCGATGACCGACAACAGCTTCACCAAGTTCGTGCCCGGATTCGATTTCCTGCAAGGCCTGGTCAAGAACGCCGGCTCCGCGCTGCCGGGCATCGGCCAGTGGGTGGCGCCCACGCTCAACCCCGAGGAGCTGGGCAAGCGCATCGAGGAGCTGCGCACCGTGCAGTTCTGGCTGGAGCAGAACGCGCGCATGCTGGCCGCCACCATCCAGGCTCTGGAGGTGCAGCGCATGACGCTGTCCACGCTGCAGACCATGAATGTGCCGCTGGCCCAACTGCGCGACAGCCTCAAGCTGCCCACCGGTGCCGAGGCGCCCGCCTGGCCGGGCGTGCCGCCCGAGATCGCCGCAGCCGCGGCAGCAGCGATGCCGGCAGCCAAGACGGCGGCGAAGTCGGCGGCCAAGACCGTGGCACGCGGCGCAGCCAAATCAGCCCGCGTGGCAGCCAAAGCCGCGCAGGACGCCGCCGCCAACCCGGCCGCTGCCATCGACCCCACGCAGTGGTGGACGGCGCTGAGCCAGCAGTTCACGCAGCTGGCCACCACCGCCATGAAGGACACGGCCACCGACGCGGCCAAGAACCTCGCCGGCACGCTGGTCAAGCAGAGCTTCGACGCCGCCAGCGACACGCTGCGCCGTGCCGCTGCGGTGCCGGCCAGCGTCGTCGGCAGCGTGACCAAGGGCCTGACCGGCAGCGCCGAGGCGCCGGCGCCTGCCCCGGCCGCGCGCCCCCGCCGCGCACCGGCACGCCGCAAGGCCTGACCCCCGGCCGGCGACCTGTGCACGCCGCATCGCCATGAAACGCCGCCCCCTGCTGCTCACCGCCCTGGCCGCGCCGGCCCTGGCCCAGGCGCGCCGCCGCATCGTCTACCCGCAGCACGACGCCGGCCGCACGCCGATCTGGAACTATCTGCAGCAGGTGCTGCAGCTCGCCATCGAGCGCAGCGGCGTGGCCTACGAGCTGGTGGAGTCGCGCGAATTCATGACCCAGGCCCGCGTGGTGCGCGAGCTGGCCGATGCCAGCGGCCGGCTCGACCTGGGCTGGACCATGACCAGCATCGAGCGCGAGGCGCAACTGTTGCCGGTACGCGTGCCGCTGGACCGCGGGCTGATCGGCTGGCGCATCGCCTTCGTGCGCTCGGCCGACGCGCAGCGCTGGGCCGGGGTGGGCAGCCTGGACGATCTGCGCCGCTACGTGGCCGTGCAGGGCCATGACTGGCCCGACACCGAGATCCTGCGCACCAACGGCCTGCCGGTGCGCGAGGGCAACCGCTACGAGGCGCTGCTGGACATGCTGCGCCTGGGGCGCGCCGACTACTTCCCGCGCGCGCTGTTCGAGATCGACGACGAGGCGGCCTCCGGCCTGGCCCAGGATCTCGTCATCGAACCCCACGTGCTGCTGCGCTACCCGGCGGCGTCCTACCTGTTCGTGCGACCCGACCAGCCCGCGCTGGCGGCCGACCTGCAGCGCGGCCTGGAGGCCGCCGTGGCCGATGGGAGCCTGAAGCGGCTGTTCGACAAACGCTTCGGCGACCTGCTGCAGCGCCACCAGGTGGCCAAGCGCGTGCAGCTGCGCCTGAACAACCCCCTGCTGCCCCCAGCCACGCCGCTGGACAAACCCGCCTATTGGCTGGTGATGGGCGGCTAAAGTCAGCCCGCCATGAATGCCCCGCTGGACCTGAACGCCCGTCGCGCCGCCCTGATCGACGCCCTCGCGCCCCTGCTGCCGGCGCATGCACTGCTGTGCCAGACGGAGCAGACCCGCCCCTACGAGTGCGACGGCCTGACCGCCTACCGCCAGCGCCCGCTGGCCGTGGCGCTGCCCGAGACCGAGGCGCAGGTGGGCGCCGTGCTGAAGGCCTGCCACCGGCTGGGCGTGCCGGTCGTCGCGCGCGGCGCGGGCACCGGGCTCTCCGGCGGCGCGATGCCGCATGAGGCCGGCGTGACGCTGGCGCTGGCCAAGTTCAACCAGATCCTGGCCATCGACAAGCTGGCCCGCACGGCGCGCGTGCAGTGCGGCGTGCGCAACCTGGCGATCTCCGAGGCCGCGGCCGCGCACGGCCTGTACTACGCACCCGACCCCAGCAGCCAGATCGCCTGCACCATCGGCGGCAACATCGCCGAGAACTCCGGCGGCGTGCACTGCCTGAAGTACGGCCTCACGCTGCACAACGTGCTGCGCGTGCGCGGCTTCACGGCCGAGGGCGAGGCCGTCGAGTTCGGCTCGGAGGCGCTGGACGCGCCGGGGCTGGACCTGCTGGCGCTCGTCGTCGGCAGCGAGGGCATGCTGGCCGTCGTCACCGAAGTCACCGTCAAGCTGGTGCCCCGGCCGCAACTGGCGCGCTGCCTGATGGCCAGCTTCGACGACATGCGCAAGGCCGGCGACGCGGTGGCCGCCATCATTGCGGCCGGCATCATCCCGGCCGGGCTGGAGATGATGGACAAGCCCATGACGGCGGCTGTCGAGGACTTCGTGCACGCTGGCTACGACCTGGACGCAGAGGCCATCCTGCTGTGCGAGAGCGACGGCACGCCCGAGGAGGTGGCCGAGGAGGTCGCCCGCATGGAAGCCGTGCTGCGCGCCAGCGGCGCCACGGCCGTGCAGGTCAGCGCCGACGAAGCCCAGCGCCTGAAGTTCTGGAGCGGCCGCAAGAACGCCTTCCCGGCGAGCGGCCGCATCAGCCCCGACTACATGTGCATGGACTCCACCATCCCGCGCAAGCACCTGGCCACCATCCTGCTGGACATCCAGCAGATGGAGAAGAAGTACGGCCTGCGCTGCGCCAACGTCTTCCACGCGGGCGACGGCAACCTGCACCCGCTGATCCTGTTCGACGCGAACGACCCCGACCAGCTGCACCGCTGCGAGCTGTTCGGCGCCGAGATCCTGGAGCGCAGCGTGGCCCTGGGTGGCACCGTGACGGGCGAGCACGGCGTGGGCGTCGAGAAGCTCAACTCCATGTGCGTGCAGTTCAGCGCCGAGGAGCGCGAGCAGATGCTGGCGCTGAAAGCCGCCTTCGACCCCGCCGGCACCTTGAACCCCGGCAAGCAGATCCCGTCCCTGAGCCGCTGCGCCGAGTACGGCCGCATGCATGTGAAGCGCGGCCTGCTGGCGTTTCCCGAACTGGAGCGGTTTTGAACTTCGCCGACCTGCAAGCGCGCATCCGCGAGGCCCGCACACCGCTGCGCATCACCGGCCACGGCAGCAAGGACTTCTACGGCGAGGCGCCGCAGGGTGAGCCGCTGTCCACGCTCGAACTCAACGGCGTGACGGCCTACGAGCCCAGCGAGCTCTACATCAGCGTGCTGGCCGGCACACCGCTGTTCGATGTGGAGGCGCTGCTGGCGCAGCACCGGCAGCGCTTCGCCTTCGAGCCGCCGCGGTATTCCGGCGGGCCGGGGGGCACCGGCACCGTCGGCGGCATGGTGGCGGCCGGCCTGTCCGGCCCGGCCCGCGCGGCGCTGGGCTCGGTGCGCGACCACCTGCTGGGCGCCGTGCTCATCAACGGCGCCGGTGAGCTGCTGAGCTTTGGCGGCACGGTCATGAAGAACGTGGCCGGCTTCGACGTGAGCCGCGTGCTGGCCGGGTCGATGGGGCAACTCGGCCTCATCACCGAGGTCACGCTGAAGGTGATGCCGCTGCCGGCGGCCGTCACCACGCTGCGCTTCGAGTTCGACCAGGCCGCCGCGTTGATGGCGATGAACCGCTGGGGCGGCGAGCCGCTGCCCATCGAGGCCAGCGCCTGGTGGGACGGCGCGCTGCTGCTGCGGCTGGCCGGTGCGCAGGCCGCGGTCGAGGCCGCGTGCGCCAAGCTGGGCGGCGACGTGATCCCGCCCGAGCTGGCTGGCGCCTTCTGGCTGGGCTTGCGCGACCAGCGCGACGAATTCTTCGTCGGCGCCGAACGCGCGGTGGCCGGCGGTGCGCGGCTGTGGCGGCTCAGCCTGCCCAGCACGGCGCCGGAGCTCCGGCTGCACGGCGAACAGCTGGTGGACTGGGGCGGCGCCCAGCGCTGGGTGGTCACGCCCATGGAGCCAGCGGCGCTGCGCGAGGCCGTGGCGGCCGTGGGCGGCCACGCCACGCTGTTCCGCGCACTGGACAAAACCTGCGGCGTGTTCGCGCCACTGAGCCCACCGCTGGCGGCCATCCATCAGCGCCTGAAGGCGAGCTTCGATCCGAACGGCGTCTTCAACCCCGGCCGCCTCTACCCCGACCTCTGATGCAGACCACGCTCGCCCCCGAATTCGCCGGCACGCCCGAGGGCGCCGAGGCCGAGGCCATCCTGCGCCGCTGCGTGCACTGCGGCTTCTGCACCGCCACCTGCCCGACCTACCAGCTGCTGGGTGACGAGCTGGACGGCCCGCGTGGCCGCATCTACCTGATCAAGCAGGTGCTGGAAGGCGAGACGCCGACGCGCGAAACACAGACGCACCTGGACCGCTGCCTGACCTGCCGCAACTGCGAGACCACCTGCCCCTCGGGCGTCGAGTACGGCCACCTGCTGGACATCGGCCGGCGCGTGGTGGACGCCAAGGTCGAGCGCCCCGCCGCCGAGCGGCGCAAGCGCTGGCTGCTGAAGGAAGGGCTGACCTCGCCGCTGTTCAAGCCGGCGCTGCGGCTGGGCCAGGCGTTGCGGCCGCTGGTGCCGGCCGCGCTGAAGGACAAGGTGCCGGTACGACCGCCGGCCACGGCGCATGACTGGCCCACGCGCCAGCTGAACCGCAAGGTGGGGCTGCTGCTGGGCTGCGTGCAGCCGGCCATGGCGCCCAACATCAACAGCGCCACCTCGCGCGTGCTGGACGCCGCCGGCATCCAGACCGTGGTGGCCGACGGCGCCGGCTGCTGCGGCGCCATCCGCGAGCACCTGGGCGACCGCGCCCGCGCGCTGGACGACATGCGCCGCAACATCGACGCCTGGTGGCCGCTGGTGGCGGGGCCAGGCGAGCGCGTGGAGGCGCTGGTGATGAACGCGTCGGGCTGCGGCGTCGCGGTCAAGGGCTATGCCCACGCGCTGCGCGATGACCCGGCCTACGCCGACAAGGCCCGGCGCATCAGCGAGGTCACCAAGGACCTCAGCGAGCTGCTGCCCGAGCTGGTGCCGGCGCTCAAGCCCCGGCTGCATCACGCGGGCGCCGGCCAGCACCTGGCCTACCACCCGCCCTGCACGCTGCAGCATGGGCAAAAGCTCAAGGGCGGCGTGGAGGCGGCGATGCGCGAGCTGGGCTTCCGGATCGATTGCGCGCCCAGCGACAGCCACCTGTGCTGCGGCTCGGCCGGCACCTACTCGGTGCTGCAGCCCGCGCTGTCCAAGCAGCTGCGCGACCGCAAGCTCGCGGCGTTGGCGCCGCTGCAGGCTGGGCAGATCGTGTCAGCCAATGTGGGCTGCATCCAGCACCTGCAGAGCGGCACCGACACGCCGGTGCGGCACTGGGTGGAAGTGCTGGACGACGCGCTGCGCGGCGTCTGACCCGCACGCGCCGGCCAGCGCGTGCCGGCGTGTCAGGTCTTGAAGGTCGACACCAGCTTCACCAGCTCATCGGCCTGGTGACGCAGGCTCTCGGCCGCGGCGGCGCTTTCCTCGACGAGGGCGGCGTTCTGCTGCGTGGCTTGGTCCATCAGCGCGATGGCTTCACCGACCTGGCTGACGCCGGAGCTCTGCTCCTGGCTGGCCGAGCTGATCTCGCGCACGATCTGCGCCACGCGGCCGATGGCACCGACCACCTGGCCCATGGTCTCGCCCGCACGGTTGACGAGGGACGCGCCCTGCTCCACGCGCTCTACGCTGTCGCCGATCAGCACCTTGATCTCCTTGGCTGCCTCGGCCGAGCGCTGCGCCAGCGTGCGCACCTCGCCGGCCACGACCGCGAAGCCCCGACCCTGCTCGCCCGCGCGCGCCGCCTCGACGGCCGCGTTCAGCGCCAGGATGTTGGTCTGGAACGCAATGCCATCGATGGTGGTGATGATGTCGGCGATGCGGCGCGAGCTTTCCTCGATGCCACGCATGCGCTGCACGGCCTCGCCCACCACCTCACCGCTCTGGCGCGCCACCGCGCTGGCATCCTGGGCCAGCCGGTCGGCCTGGCTGGCGTTGTCCGCATTCAAGCGCACGGTTGCGGACAGCTGCTCCATGGAGGCGGCCGTCTGCTGAATGGCGCTGGCCTGCTGCTCGGTGCGGGCGGACAGGTCGTTGCTGCCCGTCGCAATCTCGGCGCTGGCCGTTGACACCTCGTTGGCATTGGCCCGCACGGAGCCCACCAGGTTGCGCAGCGCCTGCTGCATCTGGCCCAGGGCCTGCGTGAGGTCGGCCGTTTCGTCCTGGCCCTCGGAATGGATGGAGCGCGACAGATCGCCCTCGCCCACCAACCGTGCCTCCTCGACCGCGGTCGCCAGCGGCCGCACCACCGAGCGCGTGATCAACCACGCCGCCGCGATGCCCATCGCCAGGCAGCCCGCCGCCATGAACACCATGATCAGCTGCGTGCGCCGCGCCTCGGCGCGCACCACCTCGGTCTCCTGGTGAACGCGCTTGGACTGGTAGTCGGCCATGGCCGTCAGCTTGGCGATGTAGGCGTCGGACGCCGGGCGCATGGTGCCGTCCAGCATCTTCACGGCCGACTCGGCATTGCCCTCCTTGAGCTGGGCGAAGACCTGATTGCGGACGTCGACGTAAGCCTTGCGGGCCTGGGCGATATCCGCCATCAAGGCCTTGCCCTCATCGCTGTCGACCGCCTTGGAAAGCTGCTCCTGCAGCTCGTTGATCTTGGCACTGGTGGCCTTGATGAGTGGCGAGAAGAACTCCGCCACCGGCCCCGTGCCGCCGGCCCGGGCCACGGCGTCGGTGCGCGTCACATTGAGCTGCGTCAGCGATCGCCAGTCCTGCGCAATCTGCTGGCGCTTTTCCAGCTCCAGCAGCAGGTCCAGGTGCGGTGCCACCTGGCCCACCTCCCGGTAGCTCAGGCCCACGGCCAGCGCCAGCAACATCAGGACCACGCCGAACCCCGTGGCCAAACGGGTACCGATGCGGAGTGAAACCAGCTTCATGGAGGATCCTTGCTGCGGCGCGGCCGCGAATGACGGTGCTAACGAACTGACACGACTGTACGCAAATTCTGCAAATTTGATTGAATCGATTGGCGCGCCACACGACCTTGGCGCGGCAGTTTTCAACATATCGCGCGACTTCGGGCGTGGCAAGGCATGTTGCACCACGATGGCGCGCAGCTACCACGCATGCATGGCCGGGCCCCGCGTTCACGGCGCTGCGCCAGGTGAGCGTCGCCCGGATGTTGAGCCGCGCCTGGCGCGGTGGCGCTTACAGGGCGGCTGCCGCACGCAGCGCGGCAGCGTTGTCCGTGCGATGGCTACGGCCCTTCACTTCGCTGCGCGAAGCGAGCCTGCGCCGAAAACCGGCCCCGCTCGCTTCGCTCGGGGCCTTACAGGCCCGCGGCAGCGCGCAGCGCCGCCGCCTTGTCCGTCCTTTGGTCTCCGTTCACATCGCTGCGCGATAAGAACTTCGCCCACGCACCGAAGCGCGCTTCGCGCGGCGGCCTTACAGGCCGGCAGCAGCCTTGAGGGCTGCAGCTTTATCGGTGCGTTCCCACGTGAACTCGGGCTCCTCGCGGCCGAAGTGGCCGTAGGCCGCCGTCTTGGAGTAGATCGGGCGCAGCAGGTCCAGCATCTGGATGATGCCCTTGGGGCGCAGATCGAAGTGCTCGTTCACCAGCTTGGCGATCTGGTCGTCGGGGATGACGCCCGTGCCTTCGGTGTAGATCGTCACGTTCATCGGGCGGGCCACGCCGATGGCGTAGGCCACCTGAACCTGGCACTGGCGCGCTAGGCCGGCAGCCACAACGTTCTTGGCGACATAACGCGCCGCGTAGGCGGCGGAGCGGTCGACCTTGGACGGGTCCTTGCCCGAGAACGCGCCGCCGCCGTGCGGGCAGGCGCCGCCGTAGGTGTCGACGATGATCTTGCGGCCGGTCAGGCCGCAGTCGCCCTGCGGGCCGCCGATGACGAAGCGGCCGGTCGGGTTGATCAGGTACTTGGTGTCGGCCGTCAGCCAGTCCTTGGGCAGCACGGGCTTGATGAGCTCTTCGCGGATGGCCTCGTAGAACTCGTCCGTCATGCGGTCGCCCAGCGAATACTCGGGCGCGTGCTGGGTGGACAGCACGACGGTGTCGATGCTGTGGGGCTTGCCGTCCACGTAGCGCATCGTGACCTGGCTCTTGGCGTCCGGGCGCAGGAACGGCAGGCGGCCGTCCTTGCGCAGCTGGGCCTGGCGCTCCACGAGGCGGTGCGCGTAGTAGATCGGCGCGGGCATCAGCTCGGGCGTCTCGTCGCAGGCGTAGCCGAACATCAGGCCCTGGTCACCGGCGCCGAGGTTCAGGTAGTCGTCGCTGGCGCGGTCCACGCCCTGGGCGATGTCGTTGCTTTGCTTGTCGTAGGCCACCAGCACCGCGCAGCCCTTGTAGTCGATGCCGTATTCGGTGTTGTCGTAGCCGATGCGCTTGATGGTGTCGCGCGCGACCTGGATGTAGTCGACGTTGGCCTGCGTCGTGATTTCGCCGGCCAGCACCACCAGACCGGTGTTGCACAGGGTTTCGGCAGCCACGCGGGAGAGCGGGTCTTGCTCGAAGATGGCGTCGAGGATGGCGTCCGAGATCTGGTCGGCCACCTTGTCGGGGTGCCCTTCAGAAACGGATTCAGACGTGAAGAGGAAATCGTTGGTGGCCACTTTTAAACTCCTGTTTGTTGGTCGGTCGGCGTTGCCTGACCTCAGGAGGTGCGGCGAACGCTTTAGCAGGATTTGTGAATCGCCCCGCAAGTAGTTCATTAACTCGGCGATGTGCCAAGTATAGAAAACATGGGCTGGTTCTTTCGCAGCATGTCCCGGGTGCCCCTGGCGCTATTGCACGCTTTGGGCGCCTGGCTGGGCTGGCTGGTCTATGCCGCCTCGCCCACCTACCGGCGCCGCTTCCGGGCCAACGTGGCCCAGGCCGGCCTGCCCTGGGCGGCGGCGCGCCCGGCCATCGCCGCGGCGGGCCGCATGGCGGCCGAGCTGCCCTGGCTGTGGATCGCCACCAAGCGCCAGCCGCTGGGTGAGCGCCTGCGCTGGGAGGGCGCCGAGCTCATCGAGGCCGCCCTGGCCGAGCGCCGCGGCCTCATCGTCATGACGCCGCACCTGGGCTGCTTCGAGATCTGCGCGCAGGCGATCGCCGAACGTTTCACGACGCCGCAGGCGCCCATCACGGTGCTGTACCGCCCGGCCCGCCAGGCGGCGCTGCGCGAGGTGATGGCGGGCTCGCGCGAGCGCCCGGGCCTGGCCACGGCGCCGGCCTCGCTGGCCGGCGTGCGGCAGATGATCCGCGCGCTGCGCCGTGGCGAGGTCATCGGCCTGCTGCCCGACCAGGTGCCGCCCGACGGCCTGGGTGTGTGGGCGCCCTTCTTCGGCAAGCCGGCCTACACGATGACGCTGGCGGCACGCCTGGTGCAGCAGACCGGCGCGGCCGTCGTGCTGCTGTGGGGCGAGCGTCTGCCGGCGGGCCAGGGCTATGTGGTGCATGTGCTGCCGGCGCCCGAGATCGCTGCGGATGCGCCGCCCGAGGCCGCGGCCACCACCATCAACCAGGCCATGGAAAGCCTGATCCGCCGCGCGCCTGGCCAGTACCTGTGGGGCTATCACCGCTACAAGGCGCCGCGCGGGCTGGACATCGGCGCCGCGCCGGAGTGATGGGCCCAACGTGTCCGCTGAACGGGGCGCCACTGGCAGCCCGGCAAAGCCGGCGCTGTGGTGGCCGCTTGATCGATTCATGCCGCGCAGCCCAGGCCCGTACGGCGCCAGATAATCACCGCCCATGAGATTGCGCTTCACCAAGATGCACGGCGCGGGCAATGACTTCGTCGTCATCGATGCGACGCAGCAGCCCTTCAGCCTGAGCCCCGAGCAGATGCGCCGGCTGGGCGACCGGCGCTTCGGCGTCGGCTGCGACCAGATCCTCGTCATCGAGCCCGCCACGAGCGCCGACGCGGACTTCCGCTACCGCATCTTCAACAACACCGGCGACGAGGTGGAGCACTGCGGCAACGGCGCGCGCTGCTTCGTGCGTTTCGTCGTCGATGCCGGCCTGACGGCCAAGCGCGACATCCAGGTCGACACCATGAACCGCCGCCTGCGGCTGACGCTGCAGGACGACGGCCGCGTGACGGTCAACATGGGCGCGCCGGTGTTCGAGCACGCGGCCTTGCCCTTTGACGCCGAGGGGCTGACGCCAGCGCCGGTGAACGGTTTCCCGCTCTGGCCTGTCGAGGGTGTGTCGCTCGCCGTGGTGTCCATGGGCAACCCGCATGCGGTGCTGCGCGTGACGGACGTCGAGACCGCGCCGATCGAAACGCTCGGGCCGCTGATCGAGCGGCACGCCCGCTTTCCGCGCCGCGTCAACGTGGGCTTCATGCAAGTCATCGCTCGCGACCGCATCGCGCTGCGCGTCTACGAGCGCGATGCCGGCGAGACGCTGGCCTGTGGCACCGGCGCCTGCGCGGCCGTCGTGGCAGGCATCCGCGCCGGTTGGCTGGACGCGGCCGTGGAGGTGCAGACCCGTGGCGGCCTGCTGAAGATTGAATGGGCGGGCGGCGACGCCCCGGTGCTGATGACCGGCCCCGCTGTGAAAGTTTTTGACGGAGAGATCACGCTGTGAGTTCCAACCCGGCCGCCGACGCGGTGCAAGGCATCACCGAAACCGACATTGCCAACTACCTGGCGGCCACGCCTGGCTTCTTCGAGCGCCACGCGGCGCTGCTGGCCACGGTGCAGCTGCAGCACCCGCACGGCACCCGCGCCGTGTCGCTGCAGGAGCGCCAGGCCGAGATGCTGCGCGACAAGATCAAGGGCCTGGAGCTGCGCATCGTCGACATGATCCGCAACGGCCAGGACAACGTGGCCATCGCCGATCGCCTGCACCGCTGGACGCTGTCCGTCATGCGCGCCGCGGGCACGCCGGCCGAGCTGCCCGAGGTGCTGCTGTCCGAGCTGCGCCACCAGTTCATGATCCCGCAGGCCGGCCTGCGCCTGTGGGGCGTGGCGCCCGAGCATGCGTCGGCCGAGTTCGCCGCCGGTGTCGGCGCCGATGTGAAGAGCTTCGCGGCCAGCCTGAGCCAGCCTTACTGCGGCGTGAACTCCGGCTTCGAGGCGGCGCGCTGGCTGGGCCTGAGCGAGAGCGGCGGCACGGCGACCTCGCTGGCGCTGATCCCGCTGTCGCTGGCCAAGATCAACGAGGGCAAGCCCTTCGGCCTGCTGGTGCTGGGCTCGCCCGACCCGACCCGCTACACGGCCGAGATGGGCACGGACTTCCTGACCCGCGTGGGCGAGATCGCCAGCGCCGGCCTGGCGGGGCTGCTGGCCTGATGGAGCCGGCCGAGCGCCGGGCCGTCCCCTCGGGGGACCGGCCGACGTCCTCGGCGGCCGAGGGGCTTCATCTCTGCGCGGACTACCAGGAGTTCTTGCAGCACGCCCGCGTGCAGCAACGCCTGAGTCCGCGCACGCTGGCGATCTACACCGACGGCCTCGTGCGCCTGCAAGGCCTGCTGGCCGAGGCGTCGCTCGACGGGCGCACGCTCTCGCTCGCACACGCGAGGCGCCTGGCCGCGCAGCTGCACCGCGAGGGGCTGGCGCCCAAGTCCATTGCGCTGCTGCTGTCGGTCTGGCGCAGCTGCTACCGCTGGCTGGGCCTGCAGGGCCGCGTGGCGCTGAACCCCTTCGACGGCCTCAAGGCCCCCAAGGCGCCCAAGCCGCTGCCCAAGGCGCTGGGCGTGGACGATGCCGTGCAACTGGCCAGCCATGTGCCCGACGAGATCGCCGATTCGCGCCTGGAAGCACGTGACCGCGCCATGGTGGAGCTGCTGTACGGCGCCGGCCTGCGCGCGGCCGAGCTGATCGGTCTGGACGCCCAGGCCAGCGCCCACGCCGCCGGCTGGGTGGACCGTCAGGCCGGCGAGGTGCATGTGCTGGGCAAGGGCGGCAAGCGCCGCAGCACGCCGCTGGGCCGCGCCGCCGCCGAGGCGCTGGGCGACTGGCTGGCCGTGCGCGGGCAGCTGGCCGCGCCGGGCGAGCCGGCGCTGTTCGTCGGTGCACGCGGTCATCGCGTGGCCGGCTCGGTGCTGCGCACGATGCTGAAGACGCGCGCCGTCAGCGCCGGCATGCCGGCCCATGTGCACCCGCACATGCTGCGGCACAGCTTCGCGTCGCACCTGCTGCAATCCAGCGGCGACCTGCGCGCGGTGCAGGAGCTGCTGGGCCACGCCCACATCACGACGACCCAGGTCTACACGCAGCTGGACCACCAACACCTCGCGCGCATCTACGACGCCGCGCATCCCCGCGCAAAAAAATGACCTACCCCTTCCACGCTGCGCGACGGCCGGGCAGCAACATCAGCCCGGTGACGTTCGCGCGATGCGCTGTGGCACTTGCCGCGCTGACGGCGCTGGCGGCCTCGGCCACGCCCGACGACGCGCCCTTCGCCAACCCGGCGCGCATCGACACCGTGCGCCCCGCCGCGATCGAGGGCAACTGGACGGCCATGAAGATGCCCGACGGCGGCCGCACGGCGTTCGCATCCCTCAGCTACCTGATGGCCTTCGACGACGACTGGGGCTTCGGCCCCGGCTTCTACGGCACGGCCAAGGGCAATTACGGCGGCATCTTCACGGTGGGCTTCACGGGCCAGCGGCGCTGGCGCCTGTCCAGCAACACGCACCTGGCGGCCAGCCTGTACGTGGGCGCGGGCGGCGGCCTGTCCAGCCAACGGATGAGCTTCGGCGGCGGGCTGATGCTGCGCCCCGAGATCTCGCTGCGCACCGAGCACGGCGCCTGGTACACGGGCGTGGGACTCTCGCAGATCCGCTTCCCCAGTGGCAACGTCAAGAGCGGCGTGGGCTTGGCCTTCACGATGGGCCGGGCGATGGACTTCGTCAGCTTCTCGCCCGAGGACGCCGGTCGGCAAGGCCGCGCGGGGCGCCGGGCCGGCATAGGCTTCGACGAGATCGCGCTGACCGGCGGCATCGAGAAGCCCTCGGCCGGCAGCCGCACGCGCGGCGGGCGCGCCTACACGGGCCGCGTCGGCAAGGCCGGCGCGGACATGCGGCAGTACATCGCCGACGGCAGCTGGTGGGGCTTCGAGGCAGCCGGCGCTGCCCAGGGCGGCGTGGACGGCTACATGGAGGTGCTGGGCCAGATCGGCCAGGACTGGGCGCTGTTCGGCACGCCCCGGCTGCGCATGGGCGGCCAGCTGGCCGGCGGCCTGGGCGGCGGCGGCGATGTGGACACCGGCAACGGCTGGCTGCTGCGCGCCGGGCCGACGCTGCGCTGGATCACGCCCTGGGGGCCCACGCTGCGGCTGGACGGCGGCTACACCTACGCGCCCAGCGGCGCTTACCGCGCACCCTTCCTGCGCGCCGTGCTGGCCATGCCGCTGGACCGCACACCCACGCTGATCGGCGACGACCCCGGCGGCACCGTGCGCGAGCAGCAGCTGGGCATCAGCGTGATGCGCCTGCCGCGCGTGCGCTTCAAGGACGGCCGCGAAGAAGCCGTCAGCCACTTGGCCGTCAACATGTCGCGCGAGCTCTCGCGGCACACCTACGGCGCGGCCCAGGCCGGCAGCGCCGCGGTGGGCAGCGCCGGCGCCTATTCCTTCGGCCTGTTCGGGCTGGGCGTGCAGAGCAACCCGCTGTGGGGCAACCTGCGCCTGGGCGCCGAGTGGCTGGTGGGCGCGGCCGGCGGCGGCGGCATCAAGGTTGGCGGCGGCGCCGTCACGCAGGCCGAACTGTGGGCCCAGTGGCAACCCGCCGAGCGCCTGCGGCTGCGCGCCGGCCTGGGCCAGTTCCGCACACTGCGCAGCGACGACCAGTCAGCACCGCTGACCCATCTGCAACTCAACTACGCCTTCGGCGCACTGCAACGATGAGATCCCTCTCACCAGCGGCCACACGGCGTGTGGCCACCGTCGCCCGAGCGGGCGCGGCTCAACTCGGGATGGCCCGGCGATGAAGAAGATCCAGCTGCGCCCTGGCAAGGAGCGCTCACTCGTCAAGCGCCACCCCTGGGTGTTCGAGAGCTCCATCGCCCGCGGCGGCGGCGACTCGGGCGAGACCGTGCGCGTGGAGTCGGCCGACGGCCAGTTCCTCGCCTGGGCGGCGTTCAGCCCCCAGTCGCTGATCCGGCTGCGCGCCTGGAGCTTCGACGAGGCCGAGCGCATCGACGCGGCCTTCTTCCGCCGCCGCATCGCCAAGGCCGTGGCCATGCGCACGCGGCTGGCTATTGCGTCCGACGCCTGGCGGCTGATCCACGGCGAAGCCGACGGCCTGCCGGGCCTGGTGGTGGACCGCTATGGCGACACGCTGGTGGCCCAGTTCGGCAGCGCCGGTGCAGAGCGCTGGAAGGCCGTGATCGCCGACGCGCTGCTGGCCGAGACGGGCCTTGCGCGGCTGTACGAGCGCTCCGACGCCCAGGCCCGCGAATGGGAAGGCCTGCCCGCGCAGACCGGCTGGCTGCGCGGTGAGGGCGAGACGGCGCTGACCATCCAGGAGCACGACTGGCAGCTGACGCTGGATGTGGCCGAAGGCCACAAGACCGGCTACTACCTCGACCAGCGCGACAGCCGCAAGCGCTTTGCCGATGCGGTGAAGCAGTACGGCTGCCAGACCGTGCTGAACTGCTTCAGCTACACGGGGGGCTTTTCGGTGGCGGCGCTGGCCGGCGGCGCGAGCCAGGTCGTCAGCGTGGATTCATCCGGCCCGGCGCTCGAACGGGCGAAAGCCCATGTCGCACTCAACGGTTTCGACGCCGCCCGCCACGAGGCCTGGGACGCCGACGTGAATGCGACCTTGCGACGCTGCCTGCAGGAAGGCCGGCGCTTCGACGCCATCGTGCTCGATCCCCCCAAGTTCGCGCCGACCGCCGCGCATGCCGAGCGCGCCTCGCGCGCCTACAAGGACATCAACCGGCTGGCCTTCATGCTGCTGAACGAGGGCGGGCTGCTCTACACCTTCTCGTGCTCGGGCGGCATCGCGCCCGACCTGTTCCACAAGATCGTCGCGGGCGCCGGCCTGGACGCGGGCGTGGACGGCTACATCGTCGAGCGCCTCGCCGCCGCGGCCGACCACCCGCAGACCGTGTGCTTCCCGGAAGGCGACTACCTCAAGGGCCTGGGCATCCTCAAGCGCTGAACGGGCCGAACTGAGGCCCGCCAAGCCCTCAACGGTCCAGCGCCGGCAGGGGCACCTGCGTGGTGAACTTGGCCCGCTTCACGCTGAAGAAGGCCTTGATGTTGCGCACGTTGGCATGCTGGGTCAGCAGCCGCTGCGTGAGGGCGTGATACGCGGGCATGTCGGCCACCTGCAAGACGAGCACGAAGTCCGGGCCTGGCGACACCCGCCAGCACTGCTGCACGGCGGGCTCGGCGACGGCCAGTGCCTCGAAGGCGTCCAGGTGCTCGGCGCCCTGGCGGTCCAGCGTGATCTCCAGCAGCGCCTGCAGCCCGGCGCCCAGCTTGGCCGGCGACAGCAGCGCCACGCGGCGCTCGATGACGCCCTCGTCCACCAACCGCTTCACGCGGCGCAGGCAGGTGGCCGGCGACACGGCCACGCGGGCGGCGAGATCCTGGTTGCTGAGCGCGGCATCGTCCTGCAGCACGGCCAGCAAGCGCAGATCGACAGCATCAATTTCAGTCATAAGCGGCCGCATTTTGAATGAATATTTCACCAACACATCGCGGAGAAATATTCCATCGAAGATGGCCGAATTTTGCACACATCCGCCACCACACAGTGCCTAGCATGCGCGCCATTCCTCAAGAACGGAGAAGCCATCCATGTGCGGCATCGTCGGCGCGGTCAGTCAGCGCAACATCGTTCCCATCCTCGTCGAGGGCCTGAAGCGGCTGGAGTACCGCGGCTATGACTCCTGCGGCGTGGCGGTGCACCAGGACGGCGCCCTGCGCCGCGCCCGCAGCACCTCGCGCGTGGCCGAACTGCAGCAGCAGGCCGACCAGGACGGCATCGCCGCCGGCACCGGCATCGCCCACACGCGCTGGGCCACGCACGGCGCGCCGGCCGTGCACAACGCCCACCCGCACTTCTCGACCGGCCCGGGCGCCGACACGCAGGCCGTGGGGCGCATCGCGCTGGTCCACAACGGCATCATCGAGAACCACGACGAACTGCGCGCCGAACTGAAGGCACGCGGCTACGTGTTCCACAGCCAGACCGACACCGAGGTCATCGCCCACCTCGTCGACCACCTCTACAGCGGCGACCTGCTGGACGCCGTGCAGCAGGCCCTGCCGCGCCTGAAGGGCGCCTACGCGGTCGCGGTGTTCTGCCGCGACGAGCCGCACCGCGTGGTGGCGGCCCGTGAAGGCTCGCCGCTGGTGCTGGGCGTGGGCCAGACCGACGGCGAGAACTTCGTGGCCTCCGACGCGATGGCGCTGGCTGGCGTGACCGACCAGATCGTCTATCTGGAAGAAGGCGACGTGGTGGACCTGCAGCCGGGCCGCTACTGGATCAGCCGCCTGGACACCGCCACCGGCCGCTACGCCGCCGTGACGCGCGAGGTCAAGACCGTGCACGCCCACAGCGGCGCCGCCGAGCTGGGCCCTTACCGGCACTACATGCAGAAGGAAATCTTCGAGCAGCCCACAGCCATCGCCAACACGCTGGAAGCCATCACCGGCATCAGTCCCGAGCTGTTCGGCGACGGCGCCTACCGCGTGTTCAAGGAGATCGACAAGGTCCTCATCCTGGCCTGCGGCACCAGCTACTACTCGGGCTCCACGGCCAAGTACTGGCTGGAGAGCATCGCCAAGATCCCGACCTCGGTGGAGATCGCGAGCGAGTACCGCTACCGCGACAGCGTGCCCGACCCGAAGACGCTGGTCGTCACCATCAGCCAGAGCGGCGAGACGGCCGACACCATCGCCGCGCTCAAGCACGCGCGCAGCCTGGGCATGCCGCACACGCTGACCATCTGCAACGTGGCCACCAGCGCCATGGTGCGCGAGTGTGAGCTGGCCTACATCACGCGCGCGGGTGTGGAGATCGGCGTGGCGTCCACCAAGGCATTCACGACGCAGCTGGTGGGCCTGTTCCTGCTGACGCTGGCGCTGGCCCAGACGCGCGGCCACCTGACCGAGGCGCAGGAGGCCGAGCACCTGAAGGACCTGCGCCACCTGCCCGTGGCCGTCCAGGCCGTGCTGGCGCTGGAGCCGCAGGTCATCGCGTGGAGCGAGGAGTTCGCGCGCAAGGAGAACGCGCTGTTCCTGGCCCGCGGCCTGCATTACCCCATCGCGATGGAAGGTGCGCTCAAGCTCAAGGAGATCACCTACATCCACGCCGAGGCTTACGCCGCGGGTGAGCTCAAGCACGGCCCGCTGGCGCTGGTGACGGCCGAGATGCCGGTCGTGACCGTGGCGCCGAACGACACACTGCTGGAGAAGCTCAAGAGCAACATGCAGGAAGTGCGCGCCCGCGGCGGCCAGCTCTACGTCTTCGCCGACGGCGACACCGCCATCGAGAGCGAAGCCGGCCTGCACGTCATCCGCATGCCCGAGCACTACGGCGCGCTGTCACCCATCCTGCACGTCGTGCCGCTGCAGCTGCTCGCGTACCACACGGCCTGCGCGCGCGGCACCGACGTCGACAAGCCGCGCAACCTGGCGAAATCGGTGACGGTGGAGTGAGGTTGATCAAGCCTCAAAGAGCGTCAGCAGGGGCCGCAAGGCCCCTTTTTCATGGGTGCGCCACGCCACCTGCAGGCAGCCCTGCAGCCGTGGCGGGCCGCGCCGGGCTTGACAGGCGTGCTACCCTGCCTGCATAGATTCGCACAAGACCGCTTTCTCAAGGTCTTTACTGCAGCCCCGCAGGCCACCTCCTGGCCCTTCTTGCGAGCGGCTCGCTTCAGCAACTCCCCGGTGATTGTTCTTGAGTGTTTCTGTCTCCGCCAGGCCTGAGCGCCTGCGGAGGGTTTTCTCCATCTCTACTTTTCCAAAGGAAACACCATGACAACCCAGACCGGCACCGTGAAGTGGTTCAACGACAGCAAGGGCTTCGGCTTCATCTCGCCGGACAACGGCGGCAAGGACCTCTTCGCCCACCACAGCGAGATCAAGAACGGCGGCGGCTTCCGCACGCTGGCTGAGGGCGCGAAGGTGGAATTCGAAGCGACGCAAGGCGCCAAGGGCCCGCAGGCGTCCAACATCCGCACGCTCTGAGCGTGCCCAGGGGCGCCCACCGGGCGCCCGTCTCACACAACAAGAACAACTTGCACAACAACAAGAACAACATCGAACTCGGGCGCTTCGTGATCTGCCCGATGTCCCAAGCGCGAGACGACGGTGCCTTTGACGCGCTCGTCTCCATCCGGTCCGGTCGCGGCATGGCCAGCGTGGACCGCGTCATGCGCTTCATCCCGACCTTCAGCAGCACGCACGCGGCGCTTCGCTATGCGCGCAAGCACGGCCTGGCCTGGGCGCGCTGCCACTGACCTGGCCCGGCCGCCTGGGCGAACGCTGATGGCCGCCGCTCCTCCACGCGAACGTCCCGTTCGCACACCTGCATCGCGACGATGCCTCTTCATTCCTAGAAAGCCGCCACCATGAGCCGCAAGATCTACGTGGGCAACCTGCCCTACTCCGTCACCGACGCCAGCCTCAAGAGCAACTTCGCCGAGTTCGGTGGCGTGTCCTCGGCCCGGGTCATGATGGACCGCGACACCGGTCAGTCCAAGGGATTCGGCTTTGTCGAGATGACCTCGGTCGAAGCCGCGCAAGCCGCCATCACTGCACTGCACGGCGTGTCAGTCGACGGTCGCAGCATCGTCGTCACGCTGGCCAAGCCGCGCGAGGAACGCACCGCTCCCAGCACGCGCAGCGACACCGGCTACCGCGCCAGCAACCGCCGCGACGTGGGCTACGGCAACGGCGGCTTCGGCGGCGGCCGCTACTGAATTCACCCCGCGCGGCTGCGCACCGCACGCCATTCAGCGCAGGCGTGGGCATCGGCGCAGCCCGCGCACGCACCGTGCGGCACTGCGCTGATCCCTGTCCCGCAGCCATTCGAGAAAGTCGATTTCATCGATCGTCAGCTTTGGGCACATACCTGCCGCCCACATCTTCCGATGCTATGCCTTCTCGGCCAACTGAATCTTCACGAGATTTCTATCCGTACAGGCTGACGTGCGTTCCGAAGGATAACCCAAGCAGGCTGATAAATAGTGGGCGCTCGATCTAGGATTCCTTACGACGGTGCCCGGATAGGTAGTAGTCGAGTATGGAAACGCGAGTGGCGACGCCAAAACTTAAGCACCCTCGATTTACAGCCAAAACGACCCGCCAGAAACACTAGCCCCAGAATAAAATGCAGTGCTTTGGCAGGTTCGGGAACCGGGCTTGCTGCCAAAGCAATCACGCCAACTGACGCGGTGTCTAGAGGCAATTCCCGCGCCAAGCCTGTGATTGGATCGAACTCTACCGTCTTCGCGAATAGAGTCGATGCACTATAAAGCCTCCCATTTCCAAAGGCTAAGGCGATATCGCCAGATGAGGCAGTGACAAGATCCAGCCTTCTGGATGCGCCTGCTACTGGGTCAAACTCTATCGTCGAGTTAAAAAGAGTTTTGGCGCTGTAGAGCTTCCCATTTCCGAATGCCAAGGAAATTGCACCACCAGTGGCGAACTCAAGATCGAGTTTTCTTGATACGCCAGTAGCCAGATCAAACTCCACTGTTTCTCCAAACAGAGTAGATGCACTGTAGAGCTTTCCGTTTCCGAAAGCCAATGAAATCTTGCCCGCAAAGGCTGTTACAAGGCCCAGAACCCTTGTTAATCCTGTCAATGGGTCAAATTCCACTGTCCGACCAAACAGGGTCGATGCGCTGTAGAGCTTGCCATTTCCGAATGCCAAGGCTATGTCGCCACCTGAGGCGGTATCAAGTTCCAATTTTCTCGACACTCCGGTTGCGGGGTTAAATTCAATTGTCGAGTGAAAAAGAGAATTTGCGCTATACAGTCTTCCGTTTCCAAACGCTAGCGCAATCTCCCCGCCGGAAGCAGCCTCAAAACCCAGCGTTTTTGATGGTCCGGTAGGCAAATCAAATTCTGTCGTCTTGGCAAACAAAATCGATGCACTGTAGATGGCGCTGCCTCGATGTTCTTCACTGGCGTTGGCGGAGCTTATTCCCATTGATGCCAATAATATGGCAGAGAAAAGGCGTTCAATAATTTTGAATGAATTTTTTGAAATCTTCATTTGATGGCGAATGATCCGGAACCACCTAAAATCAGGCTCGGCGGCAATCAGAAAATGTAAATGGAGTCTGTGACAAATTTCCACAGTGCGGCAAGCGGAATTGCGTTTCGCATGCGGACTGGCTTTCAGCATTGCTGAGGCTGCGGCGGCTCACTGGGTGCCCGCAATGGGCACAACGCTGCCATTCGCGTCCCGGAGCCAGAATCGGGGAGCTGCCGGGAGCCTCGACCTGCCCCGGTACCCGGAAGCAGCCGTTGCAGCGAGCCGATCAGCCTCTGGCAAACGGCGGCCACCAGGTGGCCGCTCTCAGATTTCCGTCTGCTCTGAAATCTCGAGTGCGTCATCCACTTCGATGCCAAGGTACCGGACCGTCGACTCCAGCTTGGAGTGCCCAAGCAGCAACTGCACGGCTCGCAGGTTCTTGGTCCGCCGGTAGATCAGCGTCGCCTTTGTCCTTCGCATTAAATGCGTCCCGTAGTCGGCAGGGTCAAGCCCAAGGGTCAGCTTTTCGACGCCTGGATGGCCGCACGCTGTCGGCCAAATATGGACTTCGCCGTGTGACAGGTGTCGGTGTACTCATTCGCCGGGTAAGAATCGCTGACGGTCTACCCTCAATCGTGCCTCACCGCAAATGCGTCGTCCCATTCCAGCGCCCGTAATAGCAGCTTGCGCGGAGGTCATCTCGCAACGAGAGACCCACGCCTCGCTCGACAACCTTTTCATGTATGCAGGTGCTCCCGGCGATCCGCCCGAAGGTAGTAAATGGGTGAAGTCCCAAGAATGGATACGCAGAATCAACCTCGACGAGTCTGTTCAACCGCTCCAGGTGCTCGGTAGGCTGATCGAGGCTTACATGGAGGAAGAGCCGCCCTCTGGCAGCCCATTCGACGACTTCCCACCAGCGAAAGAAACGCCTGAACAGCAGAAGATCCTCAAAGCGCTTGCTCGGTACGACCTTCAGTACGTGCGCGGAGGATTGATCACCGGCACACTAGGTACGCCAACTCGGGCACTTGAGGACTTCATCAAGGAGCGGGACATTCCGGCGCTGGATCAGGAGTTCACCCGCGCGCTGGCAAACGTCGATCAGAACCCAAGAGAAGCGGTTTCCGCAGCGAGCAACATTCTGGAGAGCGTTTGCAAGGTCTATATCGCTGAGCGCGGCCTCGAGATGCCGGCCAAGTTGGATCTGAAGCCCATTTGGACCGTCGTACGGAAAGACCTTGGCTTTGATCCTGGCGCCGTCGAAGATCAGGATCTTCAGGTCATCCTTACCGGCCTCTTTGCCGTGGTCGACGGGATCGGTGCGCTGCGCACACATGCCAGCTCAGCTCACGGAGCTGGAAAGAAGCAGTACAAGCTTGAGCCTAGACATGCGCGCCTGGCCATCCATTCAGCCCATACGGTCACCTTGTTCATCCTGGAGTCGTGGGCGAGGCGCTCACGATGACGGCTAGCGTCGCAGCAAGCTTGAGTCGCAGCGGCCCGGCGTCATTCAGGCGATCCCGAATTAGTAGGACGCTGACCGCTTCGGGTCGGGAGCGCCATTCCAACCCTTCAAGCAGCAGACCTTCGACGACTGCGGCGGGCAGCCTGGGTGAGCGACCGTAGCACTCTTGACACCGGTCGTTGAACCCGTCAGCTGGCCTGGTGCGTCGGCGTCTGCTTCATGCAAGACAGCGTGAACTCGGTGGCTGAACGCCGATGACGGTCTCCGCTGCAGGGCAGGCCTTGAACAATGGTCGCCACCGCACAGTCAACCCAGCTCGTGCCCATGCCGTGCCCAAGGTTTGCCCAGACAAGCGGCCCGGTGGACCAGCGCTCCGTGCCCAACTTCACCCAATGGTCTCCAAAGTTGCCCAATGGTCAGAGCAAGCGATGACCGTTGGTCCCGCGACCCAACGGTCGGAAATTGACCCAATGGTCATCGCGTGGGCACAAGCCCAATGGTCGTTTTTCCTGCCCGACAAATCAGGGGGCACGGGCCGGGCACAAAGTGGGCACAGGATGGGCACGAAGGCCCAGACGCGACAAAGCCCGCACTTGGCGGGCTTTGCTAAGTCCTTGTCGGACTTGGTATTTTTTGGTTGCGGGGGCCGGATTTGAACCGACGACCTTGGTTATGAGCCCGAAAGTAGCTACCGATGTTGCTTCACGTTAATCGGCGCTGAGCGGCACTACATGGGCAGTCTCGCCAAAATCATGAACGGAGCCCCCTGTCCGATTGACGCCGATTGTGCCAGACTGAACCCTCACGGGCCAGCCCACACGAAGGTGACAAGATGACCATTGGGCGAGACGAGCTACCTGAGCCTGCCACATCGAGTGGCCGAACCAGCGCTGAAGGACAGGCTGCCACATCACGCACACGCGCCTCCGGACGCGTCCAGCTCGGCAGTGATGCGCGCCTGTCGCTTGCATCGGTGAGGCTTGCTGATATTCGTGGCCCACACCCGGTGCTCCAAGCCCGTGATGTTCGCCTTGACCTCGCGAGTGGAGGCCTCATCGACTTCACATGCTGGACGCGTGAGAACCTCGATATTGTTCTGAGCGCTTCACCAATGTGGTGCGTCGAGCGAGGGCACGCCGAAGATCGACACTTTCTGGTTGTCTGCGGGGGCCACCTGCTGCCTGCACTTCGCCAAGCTCTTCCCTCGACCACCCGGATCACCGTCATTCTTGTAGACGCACGTCTGAGTGATCGACGCTGGCTACAGATCGCCGCAGTGCACGCGGCTGCCATCGCCGCCTGTGCATCGGATATTTCGGATACCTTCGTTCAAGCCATTCTCAACGACGCCGAGTCCACCGGGATGCCCGTTTTCAAGGATCGCAATTCAAACAGCAGCGGCGACCTCGCGGCATCGCAGCCAGCGGCCAAACGCCAGCCAAGATAAGTGTCATGAAGGGATCGCCAAGTTCCGAATCCCGAAGCCCTCGTGCAGTTTCTTGGACTACGCCACGGGCGTCGAAGAACTTTCAAGCGGTACGGAATGGATTCGTCGGCCTAGGTCACGATGGCGCCTGTTTCGACAGGCTGGCGTTTTCCCTTGGTTTACTGCCGACGCTAGCTGTCCATGGACCCGCGCTCCAACGCGTAGCTGAACTGTTCGCCACGCCGGTATTCTCAAATGCTGCGACCTGGACAAAGCAGGCCTGGATAGGCGAATTACCGGCTTGGATCGCGCTGCTGACAGATTGGGCAAAGGTTAGGCGTGCCCTCGGCAGCAACCACAGATACCTAGACCAGAAGCGACGCTTGAGCTTAGACAGCGTTAACAGGCACCCATTGCTCGGACACGGCATAGATGTCGCACCGTTAGTCTCCGTTTTAGTCGTCCGTCACCCCTACCGCACCCGCGATGATTCGGCGCAGGTCGCCCTGTCCCATTGCTTCGATCACCTCCAGGCGATGCTAACCGCGGCGTCAATCGACTACAGATGGGCATCGGGTTCCACAGTCGATGAGTATCTGGACTGGCTACCTGACTCGCGCAGAGAGTTCAGCTCCTTTCCTATCGAGTCCCATCGCGCATGCCGCACGGTGCGCTGGCTGAGCCAGGTGAAACAGGCGCCTTTGCTGCGGTCCCTCGGTCAAAGCAGCGATCCGAAGGAGTTCGTCGGGCAAGTGAGTCAATGGGTAAAAGTCGTCACCCCCACAGACTCCAACCTAGGCCACCAGGGATTCGGGCCAGCTGAGGAGGACAGGCGCCGCACATATCCCGCTGCGCTTGACGCCTATTTCAATTACTGGTCTGCCATGGTGATCGACGGCCAGCCCGCTGGCCGTCGAAAGAGTCTCGGGCAACGTGAGGAGGCGCCCGGAGGCAACTCTGACCCCGACGGCCAAATGCCGCCGGCCGCCGGAAAGACACCGAAAGGTCAATCGAGCCCGTCGCCATCGCCGAGCGGCACGCCAGCCGGCGGAGAGGCGGCAACGGGGGGAGGAATCGCGAGGGACGATGACGCACCAGTTCGTTTACCCCTGGTGCCAGTACGCGAGATTGATGCGCTTCTGTCAGGCCAAAAGTGGCGCGCCATGCGGGCCGCCATGGCAGCCACCGTCACTCCATTCGACCTCCGATACCTGGCCGCGCCAGACGCGGACCGCGTCGCGCGCCACGGCCTGGCACGCGCCGAAGCTGCGCTGGCCGCACCTGTCCGAGGTCATCACGACGCCGAAGACGCGCTGCTGGCACTGCTGACCCTGTGTTTGGGGCAGTCGCCAGCCGTTCTCTCAAAGCTCCGGCTGGCGGCAATCCAGCCGTCGTCCGCAGATGCCGCGAGCGTGCGGCTACAGGGATGGAGCGACACGCCGGTGCTCTCACTGGAAGAGGCGCTGGACCTGCAAATTGATGCACCGGTGCTGCTGGTCCGGCCAGAGAAGCAGCCAGCGAACGCCACCGGCCGGCCACTCGACCAGCACGGTCGCCCGATGGCAGTGGGCAACCCAAATCTGTGGCCAGCGCCCGTGGAAGCGGTAGCCTTCCTCGTGCCAGCGATTCAGCCCAACTTGGCAGGCACCGACGCCGAGGTTGTCGAAGGACGCCCAAAGCAGACCGTACGAAACCTTCTGATTCCGGCCGCCGAGACGGGACGCTTGCTCTGGAAATACCACCAGAGCAGCTTGCCCAAAGGCCTGGAAGCCAGTCAGCGCGAACCGTGGCCCGCCATGCCAACGATCGAGGGAGTGGGGGCAGATGAAGCCTTCGATCGTCCTACTGGCATCAGGCTGTTCCGAAGCTTCGATGACGCCGCACCGCCATCGACTTCGGCGCAGCGCTCAGGCGTCAGCCTGACCGAAAGGCGGATCACCGACTTCCTGAACTCAATCAACGGCTGCTCGCTGCCGGCCGGCCATGAGCGCTGGTCCAGCCGGCTGCTGCAGGACCTCATGCCGGCACATGTCGAAGCCGTCACCGGCGACCGCACGCTGGCTTGGCTCCTGAGTTGTGATTCGGCTGGCGCGAGCCAGGCTCGGCTGTACTACACGCAGCACACACTGGCACGACTCGCCGAGGTCTGGGTGCAGGCCATGCACTCGGCCGGTCTGGGCGTGCTGGCCGCAGCAAACGACGGTCGCCCACCCGTCGCCGGCACGAGTAGCGAAGGAGCGCCTCCTGAATCACCTCATTGATTCGCGCCGGCCGGCCGTGCAGCTTCCGAACACTTGGCCTTGGCAAACACCGGCTCTGGCCACCGCTCGCGTCGGCGCCGCCTTTGTGCCGACGATTGACGACGTGGGTAGATTGGTCAAAACCTTGCAGGCCAAAGTGAGCGAGCCGGTCGCACTCGAGCGCCGCTCCGCCTTGCGCAAGCACCACACCCATGTGCTTCTTCTGACCATCGTTTATCAAGGCTTGTGCACCGCCATGCGCGCCTTGCGCTCGCCGGTGGCTCTGCTGCGGGCCGTTGAACAGAGCGATCGGGTACGTGCCAAGGCTGGCCTACCCCCGACCGATGACGTGTTCGTCGGGCTTGCGGACAAGGAATCGTTCTACAACCAGCGAGCTCGGCTCGTGGCAGTGCCGCCGCTGCTGGTCCGGCAGCTGCGCATCCTGCAATCTCACCAGATTGCTCTGGTGACGCGGCTGACCCGTTACGAACAGTGGCAGTCCGCGCCGGCCAGGGTCCGCACCATGTTCCGGCTGGACGAGAGCGATGTTCCCGTCGAGGTGTCAGTCGCATGGGTCGAGAAAGAGCTCGCCGATCTCGGATTTCCATGGCCGGCCAACTTTGCGCGGGCGTTTCTCCGGACCCACCTGCTGGAGCGGGGATGTGCCGCGGCGGATCTCGACGCCATGCTGGGTCACCGTGACGCCGGGGGCGGCGCTGTCGGCCTCCACTCGACGTTCGACTTCGACAGCAGCCTGCGCCGGCTTCAAGCAGCCTTGGCCGCCCTGCACGCCGACATCGGCTTGAAGGTGATGCCCAGCGCGTTGGTCAAAGACAAGATTCCGTTGAGCGGTGACGTGCTGCTGGCCCCGATGCACCGCGCCGGGCCTGTAGGCCGGGGGCGGTCGGACCGCCCGCGCCAGCAAGGTCGCCTCGAAAGGCTGCCGGCTTTCTGGCAGTCGATCCATGAACGCGCAACCGACGATGACCGGCGCCAGGTCCCCACGCTTTACCGGCTGCTTCGAAGCTGGGCACGCCACGGCAATGTGCTTGCGCGACTGCTCTGCGCGGCTGATCCTGAGTCATTTGCGACAGAGTGGGGCTTGGTTGGCAATGCCATTCGGTCAAAACCAAAAGCGGGCGATGAAGACGACACACTCGAGACGGCAGGGTCACTGACAGCCGGGGCTGCAAACATCATCCACCGGCTGACGCTCCAGGCAGAGAACGACAGTCGCGCACGGTTCCACATGGCCGCCAGCTGGTTCCGTCTGCTGGTGCGAGCGCGCAACATGCTCCGGACCCGCGGCATCGAAGTGCCAGAGTTCCCCGTGGTGGCGACTGTTCGGCCGCCATCGAGCCCATTTGTGGAGACGTCGGTCCTGGCAGTCCCGCTCGTCGATGGGTGGCGCACGGCATTGCTGAACTGGACGAACAGGGCACTGTCGCAGGCTCGCGACTGGCGCGCCAGTGAGTCGAAGCACGCGGAGGATGGCAGCCTCGGCAAGGCTGCCATGCCCATGCCTGCGCCCCCATCGGAGCTCGCCGCAGAGGGTTGGGCCACGGCGTTGGTCATGAGCGCCGTGTTGAACGGCATGCTTCTGGACCTGACGCAGCTCATCATGCTGCTGAGGCGCTTCAGCACGCCGGGCGGTCGCGACTTGCCCGTCTCCGGCCCGTACCGTCGCGCTCACCTGGACTTCCACGTTGCCGCGGGCGGTTCGATGGACCGGCAAACGCACCGCTGGTGGTTCGACCCGCTATCGGAACTGATCTGGCTGAACGCGCCGCCCATGCCGCGCGAACTTCGCCTTGGCGATCTGCACCGGTGGTTGCGCCGCATTGCCCTGATGGCTTTCGAGGGATCAGTCGCCATGCCTTTCGAGCCTCAGAGTTTCAGTGACTTGATCCGCTGCGCCGAGGTGTGGTGGCTCACGCGCGCCAGCAGAACGGTGGTGGCAAGCCAGAGGCGCCAAATCGATGCGAGCTCAATCTTGACCGACCGCTGGGCGCGGCTGGTCGGTGCACGACGTCTCGCCGCGCCGGCATGTCACGACAGCCAAGCCAACGCGCAACTGGCCAGCGGCAGAACCGAGTTGGAAGATGCCGCGCCCGGCTCAGGGAAACGGCGCCGACGCCGCAGCGCTGCGATCTCCACGGATTCCCCGCTCAGCGCGCTGGCGCTCGTTCGGTCTGCCCGGGATCCTGCGGTTGACCAGTCCAGCGCGTGGGACCCTGAGCCCGGGGATGCCGAGTTGCTGGCCACACTGTCGGTGGCGCATCCGTGGATCGAGCGGGTTGCGCGGTCTCTCATGGCAGTGGCCGAAACTGCCCCGCCATGGGACTTGGGCGGACTGCGCGAACTACCCGGCTCCACGGACGCGGTGCGCATCAACACGCTGGTGGACTTCGCCATGTGGCTGGCGAACCCGGCCGGCGGAGGATTCACAGGGCCACCGCTGGTGCGGACATTCACCGCTGCCGCTCAGTCATTGGCCGTGCACGGAGAACTGGGCGAGGACTCCGGTCCGCTTCAACTAGAAGTGATTGCTCGCATACTTCGTGAGATCGATGACCTGCCGATGTCAGCGGGTTCCACGCCTCGCAGCGTCCGGCAGGCGATGCGCAAGCTGGCGGAGTTCCTGCAGTTTGAGGTCGAAGTGCTCGAACTGCTCGACGCAGACGAACGCGCCGAGCTCGATGGCGACGAACAGCAGTCGCACGCTGACGCCTGCGTGATCAGCTTCGAGGAATACGCGCAGATCCAGCGTGCGCTTGACGAAGGTCTGTATGCGGGCTTGGCCCGTGGCGATCGGACGCTGGGCCGGTTGTTGCTGACGCTGTGCTTCCGCCTCGCATTGAGACCCGGAGAAGCCTACGGACTCCGGCTGCGCGACGTACAGGCAGACGCCGTCTACGTGCTGCCTTACGGGCACCACCAACTCAAGTCGAGCAATGCGCGGCGCCGGATACCGCTGGACCTGTTGATGCCCGGCGATGAACGCGAGCGGCTGCAGCGATTCGTGCGCACGCGCCTGGATCGAGGCGCTTCTCCTGACGATCTTTTGCTCTCGCAGCCCGCCAGCGGCCCAGCCCATCGCCAGCGGGTGGACCGGTGGGTCCACCGGGTGATGCGCGATGTGACGCTGGACCCGAGCGTGCGCCTCTACCACGCCCGGCACTCGCTGAGCACTTGGTCGGACCTTGCGCTGCGTGCGGTGGATCATCCTGAGGTGCTACGGTTCTTCGCAGACCTTCCGCAGACCAGCGCCTTCCTTGGGCAGGGCAATCAACTTGCGGCGTCACTGTTTGGATCTATCCAGGCGGCGTTGGGGCGCACGTCCTTCGCGCTGGCCCGACTGGTGGGACACGTGGGCCCTGCCGTGACCCACATGCATTACATCCATGGTGACGACCTGGTGCGCGCCGCAGTCGTCGAACGCGAGGCCGGCCGGCTGGACAAGACCACCTGGATGCAATTGACCGGGCTGGCGAGAAGCACCACCTTTGCGCTGCTCAAGGGCGGCGGATTCCACGGCCTGATGGATCACGCACGCCGTGCCGCGGGCTGGCGAACTCAGGCTATCCCCTTACTTGGTGCCAAGCCTGTCGGAAGTTCGGGCGGCGGCCTGGAGGAGGCCGCCGCGGCAGCCACAGCAGGTCAGATCGGCCCGAAGGTCGAAGCAAGCACTCCACCAACTAGGTCTGCGTCTACTGGCCCCAGCTCGTCGGAATGGATTGCTATCTCGCGCGTGTGCGAGATCTCAGCGATCGTCGCCACGGGCAAGCGTACGGCGGAACAGGCGGCCGCGCTCTTCGGGCTGGAGACACCGCGCGTCGAGGCGCTGATGACCTCGCTCAAGCGCTGGCTGCCCGAGGTCGCTCAGCCGGGCAAGCGCGCCACAGAGGAGGCCACGAAAGGGCTGGTGACGCTGGCACTGTCCGCCGAAACGTCTATGGCAGTTCAACGTGCAGAAGTCGCCGCGCGGGCACGGGCGCTGCACGATCCTGTCAGCCTTCGTTCTGATCTCGAGTTCCTGATCGCTTGCTACG
This sequence comes from Roseateles hydrophilus, assembly GCF_026712245.1. Taxonomy (GTDB): domain Bacteria; phylum Pseudomonadota; class Gammaproteobacteria; order Burkholderiales; family Burkholderiaceae_C; genus Pelomonas; species Pelomonas hydrophilus. Next base: position 41,549 of record NZ_JAPPUY010000005.1, on the reverse strand, counting down.
ACCGCCGCGACAGGGACTTCCATGTCCGAGATTCGGAAAGTCTGCGGCGACTGGTGTACGCGGCATCTGCGCTGGGGTTTCAGCCGGCGAGTACACAGTTGATAGTCAGAGCGCTGGACCCCTCGAAAGAAGAGCCTCGGCTGCCATCGTGGACGCGCACAGGAGACCTGGGGCCGTTTGACTCCTGCCAGATCCGTTGTGTCGGTGTTCGGTCAGCGGCGAAGGCAGATAGTTATGCCAAATGGCTCGGCTTGATGCCAGTCACAGCGGCACAAGAGGGATGCGGTAGTGCTTTCGCAACCTTTGCAGCGTTGGCTATCACCTCACTGGTGTGATGACGGTATCTTGCGGCACGCGTCCGCCACCGCCATGCCGAGCTCAACCTGCTTGAGCACCGCCACGATCTGCTCCACTGAAAAACGACTCGGTCTCACGACTTCTCCTGCGCCCGTTGCTCGGGGCCGAATCGCCGAAAGACTAACGCTCTGCGTGGCTCGATTTCTTCAATGCAGATCATCCTTTTGGAGAATGACGGACATGAGAACGAGCAAGTACAGCGAGCAGCAGATCATTGGCTTCCTGAACTAGGCCACGGCCGGGATGGGCATCAAGGAGCTGTGCCGCCCACCCCGGCGTCAACCACAAGCGCGTGTACCGGCTGTACCGGGCGGCAGACCTAGCCGTACGCAAGCGCGCCAAGGCCAAGCGCCCGGTCGGGGAGCGCACGCCGCTGGTGGCGCCCAACTGATTCGACTTTGGCTGAGACCTCACCATCATCGGTCTCGAGTTCTGCGAACCTATTCTCGTGCTTCCAGCGGCGGTTTTTGGCGTCGCGACGATCCGCCGCGACCGCGCCGTTGAAGTTGACCTCGTAAAAGTCGAGGCGGTCGTCGTACTGCTCCCGGTCGCTGAGCAGGAGGTCGACGAAGTGATCGTGGACCTGCTCGCGGGTGTTCAGAGGTGCCCATAAGTCACCATATCGCCAGTGTCAACACAGTGGCAGATTCGATCCAACCTCTACGACAGAGCGTATTTCGTGCCCACCTCCCAGACCGGCTGCATCAACGCTAGCAGCGAAGCCGGTATGCGCTCATCTCCTTGAGCCTTTGCCAGGGTTTCATGCATCGCATCGGCGATGCGCTCCAACACCGCGCGCGGCCTGACCACGCCGCAGACCTCTGTGCCGAATTGGAGCAACTCCTCGGTCGTCGGGTACGCCTTGCTGTGGTGCTTGCCGGCGAACAGCTTCAGGGCCATCGTGCGATCGGTTTGCTCCTCATCGCCGACGAAGCGGGTGTAGGTGTAGACCGCCGTCGTCACGACGTCGAACAGCGGCGACAGCCGCGGCGTGCCATCCCGCTGAATCAGCACGCCGAAGTTTTTCAGGTGCGCATCTCCATTGCGTACCATCACGCTCAGTGCCACCTGCTCGAAGAACCGCTGGAGATCCTCGCCCGGCAGCTGCAGGTACCGCAACAGCTCGCCGATGCGTTGGTAGCTCCCGCGGTACTTGCGTTCGGACAGCACATCGCGAACGCGCAGGTTCATCAGCGAGGCAATGTCTTCAAAACCCAGGCGCTCGATCTGGCCATCTGGTCGAGGGTTCAGGTCAAAGCGATCGACGATCAGCATCTGGCCGTCATGGGACAGTTCGAAGCCAGGCGTCGGTATCTGCGCCTTCTTCGCCGCCGACAAACACAGGAACTCGTTCGCTGCCAGGCCCGCATAAGCTGCGGACGCTACCTTCACGATCACCGACGGGATGGGCACGGTTGCCCGATCGGCCACCATGATCTTGGGCTGCACGCCCGCAATGCCGACACCTGAACTCAAATACGCCCGCACCAGGTCTTCGTACAGCTCTGGTGTGAAAGGCAGCGCCAACAACGATTCCCGTTCGATGTGGGTCGGCGCGGAAGTTGGCGCAGCGCCTGGCAACGTGTAGCCCAGGTTGCCGATACCGTTCTGCCCCATCATCGCCAGCAGGTGCATGGGCTGCAGCTGATGCTTCGGGAACATCATGCTCAACCGCAGTAGCAACTCGCCCTCGGGCAAGGACTGGTCCATCACGGCGAAAAGCGCGCCGTCCTGCCAGGTCGGCTGCTCGCGCGCCGGCATAAGCAGCGCAACGCTCGGCTGATCGGGATCCGGCGTGGCATACCGGAATTCATAGTTCGAGGTCTTGAGCAACTGACCCGCCGCTCGTCCGTCGATGGACACCTCCAGCGCCCGGATCTTGTCAGGCAAAGCCATCACTCGTCCTCATCGTCCAGGCCGAATCGGGCTTGAACCTGGCTCAATGTCGGACGCCCCGCCGGTTCCAGGCGCAGCGTCAGCTTCAGGACCGCCAAGACCGCAAACAGCGAGCTCAAAGATGTTTCCTTGCCCGCTTCCAGCCGGTAGATCACGTCGCGAACGCGGCCCGATTGGCTTGCCAGCTCTGTGATGCTCAGGCCCATGGCCAGCCGTGCGGCTCGGATTGCCGCCCCGAGTTCTGTCGCCAAACGAATTTCGTCGTTCATGAGCGACATGATGCCAGATTCTACCGGGAATATGAGTCGCAACGTCGTCCATAAAAGACGCATCAAGCCGTTGGCACAACTGGAGGGCCTGAAGGCCCTCAGTGATCCTGTCCCGACTCGGCTGTCCGCCGTGGCACGCTGAGTAACCCGCGCATCTCAGCCTGTCCGGGCTGTGGACTTACACCACGCGCTGGGACATCACCGGCAGCATCAACGCGCACCTCGTGCAGGCGTCGACCAACGACCCGAGCCGCTTGCATCACACCGCAACGAATTCGACCGACGACTTGCTGTTCCGTGTCGGGTCCCGCGAGTACCGAGCGTACGAGCCTGGAAAGGACCCAACGCCCATCCACTTGCCAAACAAAGTGCAAGTCCCCAGCGCTGGCGGCGGGACCGTCACTGTTGTGGAGGACGATGACGAGGCCGTGCCTGCGCCCGAAGTGACCTTGGCGGGGTCGAGCCAGTTCGCGCTTGAAAAGGACCTGCAACGCTACTTGTCGGACAACCTCCACATCATCGAGCCAGGCCTGACGCTGTTCCAAGACGAAGACATTAGCAAACGCAGCGCGCTGCGTGAGCTACTGCTCTTTGGGCCATGTCGGTAGTTGTCCTGGCGCTGGCCTCCCGAGCCAGTACAAGCATCGTCCGGTCAAGGCTCGATCTTCAACGCCACGTCAACCGAAGCCGTCGCGGGCGTCTTGTTGGACCACAGCCAGCAGTGAACCTGCTCGGCCTGTACTTGCAAGGTCTGCGCTGCCTCCTTGACCTCCGTGAGCTTGGCTGGATAGATCGTCTCCTTGCCCAGGTGGTAGTGGATGTTGAAGTTCATCGCCGCGCTGCCCTGAAACGACCAGGCGATCTTCTGACCCGGCTTGAGCTTTGCGCAGACCTCGACAAACTTGGTCGGTTGAACTTCCGCCTTGTGCGTGAACTGCCCGTTGGCATCCCACTGGACGTCGACGATGTGCCCCGACGCAATTGCGCTCAAGGGCACCAACAACAGAGCCGCGACGCCCGCGACAGGCTTGATCAGGGTGCTCAGCACCTTCACTGCACGACCTTCAACTCGGTCACGACGAACTTGCCACCCTCGTTGGCAGCCTTGAACTGGATGCGCGTGCCAGGCTGCAGCTTGTCCAGCATGGCCTTGTCGCGCACCTGGAAGACCATCGTCATGGCGGGCATGTCCAGGCTCTTGATGTCGGCGTGCTTGAGCGTCACCTTGCCGGCTTCGCGATCGACCTTGCGCACTTCGGCGTCGGTCATGTCTGAGCTGGCCGCTGGCGCACTGGCTTGTGCGGACGGCGCGCCAGGGGTGGCGGCCCATGCTGCCGGGCTGAGCAAGCCGACGGTGAGCATCGTTGCGGCGAACAGGCCGAGACGGCGTTGGTTGTTGCGGTTCATGTCAGTTCCTTTCGGGGATGTGAAGCGGGGGATGCGGCGGCTTGAGGCGTGCGTCATTTGGCGCTGACCAGAATCTTGCCGACCATGCCGGCCTGGTAGTGGCCGGCGATCAGGCAGGCGAAGTCGAACTCGCCGGCGCGGTTGAAGGTCCAGACGATCTCGCCCTTCTTGCCCGGGTCGACATGCGCCATGTAGGGCTCGTCGTGTTCCATGTTCGGGAACTTGAGCATCAGCGCGGCGTGCTCGTCGAGTTCCTTCTTTGTGCCAATGACCAGCTCGTGGAGCATCTTGCCGTCGTTCTGCACGACGAAGCGGATGGTCTCGCCCAGCTTGACCTCCACGCGATCCGGTGTGAAGCGCATGTTGTCGGTCATCTTCAACGTGACGGTGCGGGTGACTGCCTTGGCGTCACCCGCAATGCCCCAAGGCTTTTGTTCCTTCTTCACCTGGGTCGCAGGCTTGCCGTGCTTCTCGTTGCCGTGTGCCCAGGCCGAGCCGCTGAGTGCGGTAAGCGAGAGCACGACCGCGATGACGATTTGCTTCATGGTTGTCTTCATGTGGGGTGATGAACGAGTTCTCAGTTGCTGCCGTGGCCGCCGCTGGGCTTGCGGATCTTGACCTCGACATCGGTTTTCGGGCGCTGGACCGGCGGCATCAAGCCCGGGCTTTCCGACTGGAAGCGCGCGGCGTCTGGCAGGCTGCCCTTGAACTCGTACGCCACGGTGCCGGCGGGGTGCTGGTACCAGCCCGGATCGCTGTAGTCGCCCTTCTTCTGGCCCTTGCGCACCTTGACGACGCTGAACATGCCGCCCATGCCCACGGCGCCGAAGGGGCCCTGGCCGGCCATCATGGGCGCGGTGTTGTCGGGCAGTGGCATGTCCATCTCGGTCATGTCCTTCATGCCGCGCTCGCCCATCACCATGTAGTCGGGCACCAACTTGCGGATCTTGCTTGCGACACCGGTGTGGTCCACGCCGATCATGGTCGGCACGTCGTGGCCCATGGCGTTCATCGTGTGGTGGCTCTTGTGGCAGTGGAAGGCCCAGTCCCCCTCTTCATCGGCCAGGAAGTCGATCTGCCGCATCTGGCCCACTGCCACGTCTGTGGTGATCTCGGGCCAGCGCGCGCTCTTCGGCGTGGGGCCGCCGTCGGTGCCGGTGATGAGGAACTCATGCCCGTGCAGGTGGATGGGATGGTTGGTCATCGTCAGGTTGCCGATGCGGATGCGCACCTTGTCCTTGAAGCCGACGACCAGCGGGTCGATGCCCGGGAAGATGCGGCTGTTCCAGCTCCACAGGTTGAAGTCCAGCATCGTCATGATCTTGGGCGTGGCCGCGCCCGGATCGATGTCGTAGGCATTGAGCAGGAAGCAGAAGTCGCGGTCCACCTCGTCGATGAGCGGATGCTTGCCCTTCGGGTGAGTGACCCAGAAGCCCATCATCCCCATCGCCATCTGCACCATCTCGTCGGCGTGCGGGTGGTACATGAAGGTGCCGGGCCGGCGCGCCACAAATTCGTAGACGAATGTCTTGCCGGGCGGGATGCCGGGCTGGTTCAGGCCGGTAACACCGTCCATGCCGTTGGGCAGACGCTGGCCATGCCAGTGGATGCTGGTCAGCTCGCCGAGCTTGTTGGTGACGAAAAGGCGCACACGGTCGCCTTCGACCACCTCGATGGTCGGGCCCGGGCTCTGGCCGTTGTAGCCCCACAGGTGCGCCTTGAATCCGGGCGCCATCTCGCGCACCACGGGTTCCGCCACCAGGTGGAACTCCTTGACGCCCTTGTTCATGCGCCATGGCAAGGTCCAGCCGTTCAGCGTGACCACGGGGTTGTAGGGCCGGCCCGTGTTGGGAACCAGGGGCGGCATGGTGTCGGGCTTGTCCTGCATCACCGGTTCGGGCAAGGCGGCCATGGCCACCTTGCTGACGGAGGCCATCGAGGCGGCTGCAGTGATCGCACCGGCACCGCCCAGGAGAGAGCGACGATTGAGAGACATGTCAGTTCCTTGGGAAGCTTCAGTGACCAGCGCCTGCTTCGGCGCTGGCGGCGCCGGCAGATGCGGTCGGCATGGAGAGGGAGGCGCGGCCGATCAGCGCGGCGTCGAGATCCGCCTTGGCGAGCCAGAAATCACGCAGCGCGTCGATGGACGCATTGACGCTGCTGATCTGAGAGCGCGCGTCGGCGAGCAGCTCGAACACCCCGATCAGCATGCCGTTGTAGCGAAGCACCTGCTCCTCGGAGATGCGCTTTTTCAAAGGCACGATCTCGTCCCGGTGATGACGGGCGATGTCGTAGCTGGCGCGGTAGTTGCCGTAGGCCTCGCGGACCTCCGAGCGGGCGTTGATCGCCGTCGCTGCGGCCTGATGCAGGGACTGCATGTAGAGACCCTCGGCCTTGGCAGTGCGCGCGCCGCCCCAGTCGAATAGTGGCAGCTCCAGGCCGACCTCCCAGCCGGTCTGGCGTGGCGCTTCGTTCGACGTGTTGCGGACGAGGCCCAGTTCGAAAACGCTGATGAAGCGCGTCACCCGGGTCAGCCGCAGGTTCTTCGCCGTTTGTTCGGCCGACAGACGCGCCGCCTGCACATCGAGACGCTGGCTCAGAGCCTGGTGCTCGATGTCCGGCTGGTCCTTGGGCGCGTCCGGCAGGTCCGGCAGGCGCTCGGGGAGCTTGAAGGCCAGCTGCTCGCCCCACAGCCCGAGCAGACGGGCCAGGCGCTCACGGGCGGAGCGATGGATCTGCTCTGAGCGGGCCAGGCCAAGCGCTGCATCGGCGTAGAAGCCCTGCTCGCGCAGGCGCATCAGCGCGCTGACGTTGCCGGCCTGCTGCAGCCGGCGAGCCAGCTCGGCGCTGGCCTCCGCGGCCTCCTGCACCTGATGCATGTAGCGCAGGCTCTCGCCAGCTGCCACGGCCTGCACCCAGGCCTTGCGCGTGTCGGCGGCAAGGGTCAGCACATCCATCGCCACTTCACGCTGGACCGACTGCAGCCGGCGCTCCTCGAGCCGGCTGACCAGCGGCAGCGTCAGCAAGCGGGCGAGGTTGACATGCAGCCCCCGCTCCAGCTCGACCTCGTCGCCCTTGGTGAGGCGGCCAAAGCTGAACCCGGGGTTGGGCAGCCTGGACGCCTGGCTGACTTCGGCCTCGGTGATGCCCAGCTGTTGCAGCCGCGCCTGCAGGTTGCGGTTGTTCAGCAGCGCGATCTGCACTGCGGCGTCGACACCGAGGGGTTGGCGTAGCAGCTCCGCCACCTTGCCGTTTGTGCGAGTCAGGTCTTCGGGAGAGCGATCGACCGTCAGCGTTTGATCGGTGTGCGTCTTGGTCAGCGACTGCACATTCTTGAGCGCCGCGCCGCGCTCCACGGAAGCGCATCCCGCCAGCACGGCGACGGCCAGCAGGGAAAGGGGAAGTCGGAATCGTGTCATGGGTGGGGCTCCTTCAACGGGGCGCATGGCCTTCATGGCCCTTTGCAGCGGGAGCGGGTTTTGCGACTTGGGAAGCCGGGGAGGCAGGGGCGGCCGGGCCTGCCGGCCGGTCATCCGCCTCCGCTTTCTCGCGGGCGTAAGCCCGCCATCCACCGGCCTGGTTGGCCTTCTCGTTGGCTTGCCGCCACGACACAGGCGGCGTTTCCTGGATGGGGCGGTAGCGGGCGAGCGCGCTGGAGTATTGAACCGCTGGCACGCTGGCTCGCGAATCGGTGGGGTCGGCCGGACCGGCCTTTGCGGTGGCCGTCTGCGCCTGCGCAGGCAAGATGGCCGCGCACAGGATCAAGCTCAAGCTCAAGCTCATGGCCGCGGCGCAGGATGGCTTGGCCGCGCGGACGTCAGAACGCCCGTCGTTCGGTGAGAAGCGGGACATAGATTCCTCTCGGGAAAGTAGATCGAAGTGCCGCCGGCAGCCCCTGCCGATTCAGCAGGCGCACGGGGTCACGCGGTCGAACAGGGCCAGCTCGCGGATGGGCGCTCAGGCACATCCGCTAGGTCGACTCAGGAGTGGCTTCGAGGGGGGCGATCAATGCGGTCGATCCGGCCGCCCACGGCAAGGTAGCGGATGTCCTGCAATACCGTATCGGCGTTGAACGCCGTCGCCAGCGTGGGTGACCCGGCATGGGGCATTGCAGCGCCGCAGCACGGCGCGCACTTCATGCACTTGGTGGCTGGTGACACGTCCGCCTTGCTCGAGCTGTGTTCACCATCGGCCAGCATTGCACCCGACACTTCATGCGCCACGGCAAGCGTGATGACCGCGTGCGCGTGGTGATGGTCTGAAGCGCTGTCCGCCGCGTGGTGATGCTCACCCGATTCGGTACCCGAATGCGCTGGGCCGCAGGCCATGTCGCCGGCAGCCGCCAGCCCCTTGAGGGGCAAAGCCAGGATCAGCAGGCTGATCAGGAAGCAGCGAAGCGTTGCGCGCATCCAGAAACTCTATCTCAGCCGGCGGCTGCTGAACACGGGATGGTCGTAACGACCAGGCTGCATGCCAGACCAGTTCACCGTCTGCGGCACCAAGCGGCCACCCAGCCTTCAGCTCACCCCGTATGCCCGTCCTTCAGCAGGCGCTCCAGGCGGGCGACTTCGTTGCCGACGGCGGTGATCTGTCGACCGTCCTTGGCAGTGAGAACCTCGCCTCGCTTGAGGTAAACCGCGCGGCCAAAAGCGTCTTCCTTCGCCATCTTTCCGTCCTTGAAGATGTGGAGCGTCGAGCCATCACGAAGCTCGACGGACGCCTGGACAGCGTTGGCCAGTGCGTCGCTTGCTTGGGCCTGAGCGGCCATGCCCGCGAGCGCGACGGCGACAGTTGCAGAGATCAGGAAGGTCTTCATGGTGGGGTCCTTTCAAAGGCGTGCCTTGTGCACACAATTGACTCTAGAAAAACCTCACCAACACCAAGGCCACGGGCGCATTACAAGTTCGTCATCCAGCGCTCGTGGTCCCGGATGGCCACTCCAGGCCGATCTCTGTCCACCCGTTGTCCGACCGAGCGAAGACCCGCCCTCCGTGCATCACGGCAATCGCCCGCACGATGGCAAGGCCCAACCCCTGGTGACTGCCGGAATGCTGCCTGGCGCTGTCGCCACGCACGAAACGGTCGAACAGCCGTGGCAACAGCTCCGCTGGGATGCCGACCCCTGGATTGCGCACAGCCATGCGCACCTGGTCGCCGTGCGCGCCAATTTCGACGTGAATGGCGCCGCCATCCGCGGTGAACCGGGTGGCGTTGCCGACCAGGTTCACCAGGGCCCGGCGTATCAGCGTCGGGTTGGCGACCGCTCTTGCATCGCCCTCGATCAGCAGCCGAAGGTTCTGCTGATCCAGCAGCGGCTCGAAGTACTCCGCCACATGCTCAGCCTCCGCGCGAAGGTCCGTGGCACACAGTTGCTCCGCCAGCTCCCCTTTGTCCGCGCGCGCCAGAAACTGCATGTTGGTGACGAGACCCGCCAACTCCCGCAGCACCTCCAGATTCACTTGCAGCGTCTCTCGCAGCTCTGAGGCCGGGCGCTCCCGGTGCAGCGCTACTTCAGCACCCTGGATCATGGTCGCCAAAGGCGTGCGCAGCTCGTGGGCGACATCGGCACTGAAGCCCTCCAGCTGTTCGTAAGCCGCCTCGACCCGGTCGAGCGCGCGGTTGAAGGCGTGGACCAGCGTCTGAAGCTCAGTGGTTTCGACCGGGGACAGCCTCGCTGACAGCGATTGCGGGTTGAGCGCGGCCGCTTCCCGCGAGAGGCGCTGTACCGGCCGTAACGAACGCCACGCGATCGCCCCCGCCAACAGCACCGTCAACGCGACGCCTGCGCTGCATACCGTGGCCAAGCGAGCCCCATAGCGCCTCAGCAGCGCCTGTTGAGGGCGGGTGTCCACAGCAACGATCAGCTCGCGCGCGCTGAGCACCGCATCCGGCTGCAACAGCACGAGGCGGCCTTCCATGACGAGGCCATCCTCGCGAACCACCTCCATCAGGCCCGGGCGGCGATGGGTCGCGGGCCTCACGAGCGGCCGTTTCTGGCCGCCGTAGAGCAGGCCGCCGTCCGTGGACAGCAGCCAGATGCGGATCCGTCCGTCGCCAATCAACACGTCGTTGAGGTGATGCGTGAACGACTCCAGGTCCTGCGGCTGCTGCACTTCTTCCAGCAGGTGTCGCACGATGTCGACCTTGCCCTCCAGGTCTTGCGCTCGGGCATTGCCGATCTCTTCTTCCAGACCCTGATGCAGCAGTAAGGCGACGCTGGCAAACACGGCGATTGCGAGTGCAGCAAGGGCCAGGGTCAGTCGCAGCGCCATGGAGCGCGGTAGCAAATGGTTGCCGGGTGCGGACCCGCTCACTCACGCACCTCGAGCACATAGCCGACGCCACGCACCGTGTGCAGCAAGGGTGTTTCGAAGCCTTCGTCGAGCTTCGCGCGAAGTCGCCGGACCGCCACATCAATGACATTGGTCTCGCTGTCGAAATGCAGGTCCCACACCTGCTCAGCCAGCACGGTGCGGGACAACACCTCGCCGTGACGACGCATCAACAGCGTCAGCAGACCAAACTCCTTCGGCGTGAGGTCAAGGCGCTTGCCCGCGCGCGTGACCTTGCGGCGGGCCAGATCCACCTCCAGATCACCAAGGCGCATCAGCGTCGAGGCCTGCGCCGAGACCGACGACCCGCGGCGCAACAACGCCTCGACCCGGGCCAGCAGTTCAGAGAACGCGAACGGCTTGACCAGATAGTCGTCGGCACCGCCTTTGAGACCCTGGACGCGGTCCTCCACCTTGTCGCGGGCAGTGAGCATCAGCACAGGCGTCTGCTTTTGCGCACGCAAGTCGCGCAGGACGCCGAAGCCGTCGATCCCAGGCAGCATCACGTCCAGCAGCACGAGGTCGTACTCGCCCTCCAGCGCCATGTGTCGGCCATCAATGCCGTCATGGGTGACATCGACCACATAGCCGTTTTCTGACAGTCCTTTTCGGAGGTACTCCGCCAAGCGGACCTCATCTTCGATCACCAGGATTCGCATGGCGCCAAGTGTGACGCAGGGTCACAAGTCGGTGAAGGTTTTGAACATTACAGAACTGTCATGTTCAAGTGGGCTTGATGTTCCTCCGGCCTCACTAAAGTGGTTTCCGTGTGCTCCGACGCTGGCTGCGAAGGGGGATGCTCCCCCGGACTGCCCTGTTGTATGAAGGAAAAGCCGCCATGAAACTCCGCATCATTTCCCTGGCCGTCGCGCTGTCCAGCGCTTTCGCTGCATTGCCATGGTCCGCGATGGCCGCCAACGACACTCCGGCGGCCAGCGCCCCGGCAGGCGCTGCCTACGCCGTTGGCGAGGTCAAGAAGATCGATGTCAGCCAAGGCAAGATCACGCTCAAGCACGGTCCGATCGACAACCTCGGCATGCCTGGCATGACGATGGTGTTTCGCGCCGATCCGGCAGTGCTCGGGAGCGTGAAGGTCGGTGACCAAGTCAAGTTCAAGGCCGACAAGGTCGACGGCTCGATCAAGGTCACCGAGCTGTTGAAAGCACCCTAACGCGCTTCGCCACTGCGCCACCTGCGCATCGCCAAGTCACCTCCCGACACGCGCCAGCAACCCCAACCCAGAGTAACGACTGATGAAGCTCCGCACTTTCACCGCCATGGTCACCCTTTGCGCGGCCAGCAGCATGGCCTTCGCCGGTGGCACCCACGCCGGCGGCCACGGGCATGACAAAGGTGGCGACAACGCCATCGGCGTGCCAGGCAAACCCGCCTTGGTCACGCGCACCGTGGATGTGGACATGACCGACGGCATGCGTTTCAACCCGGCCAGCATTGAGGTGAAGCAAGGCGAGACGGTCCGCTTCCGAATCAAGAACTCCGGCAAGCTCAAGCACGAGTTCGTGCTCGGCACTGACAAGGAACTCAAGGAGCACTACCAGCAGATGCTCAAGTTCCCGGAGATGGAGCATGAAGACCCGAACATGATCACGCTGGCTGGCGGCAAGACCGGCGAGGTGGTCTGGCAGTTCACGAAGGCCGGCAAGGTCGACTTCGCCTGCTTGCAGCCCGGCCACTACGACGCTGGCATGAAGGGCGCGGTCACCGTCGCCAAAGGCGGTGGCAAACCCGCCTCCAAGAGCGCCAAGGCGGCTGACGGCCACGACCACAAGCACTGATGGCGGGCATCAAGATGAATCGCCGCCGCATCCTCAAATCCAGTGTGGGCATCGCCGTGGCGTTGTCCTTGCCAGCGCTCGCGAGCGCCAAGCCTGCCAAGGTCGAGGTCTGGAAGTCTCCTGACTGCGGCTGCTGCAAGACCTGGCTCAAGCACCTGGAGGCCCAGGGCATCGGCGTTGGAACGATCCACGACATCGGCAACGCTGGTGCGCGCCAGGCCTTGGGCATCCCCGTCAAGCTGGGCTCATGCCACACGGCAAAGATCGAAGGCTATGCCATCGAAGGGCATGTGCCTGCGCGCGAGATCAAGCGCTTGCTAAAGGAGAAGCCCGCGGCCATCGGCTTGGCCGTGCCAGGCATGCCCCTGGGCAGCCCCGGCATGGATGGCCCCGACTTCGACAACCAGACGCAGCCCTACGACGTGCTGCTCGTGCTCAAGGACGGCAGCACCCGCGTGTACCAGTCCTACTTCCGTTGAGCCTCTCGGAAGGAATCCTCGTGGACGCCAAGACCCTTCTTTTCCGCCCTGGTCGTGACTCAGATTCAGCCCGCGCGGCGATTGCAGCGTCGTTCGGTCCGGCAAGTACGTTTGTAGATATGACCTGAGCGTCTGCACCGCCTGCCGGATTCCCGCCTCATGCCGCGCCCGATGCGCTGGCAGGGGGCGGTTCCGGCTGACGCGGGCGTCTTGAGCGGGTTTCGCCGGGACCGTGCCTTGCCGCCTGTGCGACGCGGAATCCTCCGCGTTCAAGGAGCATCCCATGGCTCACCAACTGCATGCAACCTGCATCGCAGCATGCGACCAATGCGCTGTCGCGTGTCACCACTGTTCAACTGCATGCCTTCAAGAGCAGGACGTCAAGATGATGGCGCGCTGCATCGCGCTCGACATGGACTGCGCGGCCATCTGCCAACTCGCTTCAGCGGCGATGGCGCGGGGCAGTGAACACGTTCAGGCGATCTGCGCACTGTGCGCTGACATCTGCGACGCGTGCGCCGACGAGTGCGGCAAGCACACGATGGACCATTGCCTGGCCTGCGCCGAAGCTTGCCGTCGTTGTGCACAGGAATGCCGTCGCATGGCGCAGTCCCCGCGGGCAACGGTACGGTCGACCAGCGAGCACGGGCATTGACGTGCTGAACCTGCCACCCGCCTTGGCGCCTATCGCGCAATGAGCATGGCTGGCGCTCTGGTCGCTGACCTCCTTCCAAGCGGAGACCTTTCAGTGATGCGGCGTTCATCCAGCGAGCATTCGGTTTTCAAAACCCCACCGAAGGGACGCATGGTTCTTCCCCGCCACATCGGCTTCATCCCGGACGGGAACCGTCGCTGGGCGACAAGCAAGACGCTTCCCAAAGAGGCCGGCTACGCGCACGGCATCGCGCCGGGCCTGGGCTTGTTCGAGCAGTGTCAGCAACTCGGCGTGGAAGAAGTCTCCGTGTACGGCTTCACGCAGGACAACACCCGCCGGCCCAGTGTGCAGACCGAGCATTTCCGATCTGCCCGCGTTGCGTTCGCGCTGGAAGTCGCCCGTCGCGGCGCTGCGCTGCTGGTGGTCGGTGATGACCGTTCACCGGTGTTCCCGCCCGAGCTCAAGCCCTTCAGGCAACGATGCAGCGGCGGCATCAAGGTCAACTTCCTCGTCAACTACGGCTGGGAGTGGGATCTCGACGGGCTGCGCACCGGCCAGCTGCAATCCGATCAGGTCTCCAGGATGGAACTGATCGTCCGGTGGGGCGGTGGTCGCCGGCTGAGCGGCTTCCTGCCGGTGCAGTCGGTCTATGCGGACATCTATGTCGTCGATGAGCTGTGGCCGGATTTCCAGCCGTCTCATCTCGACGATGCGCTTGCGTGGTTCCAGCGGCAGGACCGCACGCGGGGCGGCTGAGTCTGGTCGCCCCTCAAGACCCTGCTGACCGGAGGGGTTAGCGCAGAGACTGCTGGACCTTGCCACGGGGGGAAGCTTCAAAGTGGCGCCACTGGATGCCAGGAACGTTTTTGTAGGAGATGGACATGGTTGCTTTTGAAGTGAAGGACATGACGTGTGGCCACTGCGTCAGCATGATTACGAAGGCCGTCAAGTTCTTGGACGGTGACGCGCAGGTCGCCATCGACCTGGCGAGCAAGCGGGTTCAGATCGAATCTCGCGCCGCCGACGAGGCGGAACTCAAGACCGCCATCGAAGAGGCGGGCTACACCCCAACGCCCGTTGCTGCAGTCGCAGCCGAGCCGCCGCAGAAGGCAGCCGGCAGCTGCTGCGGGTGCAGCCGCTGAGACCCGCCACGCTGGCGTATTGCAGTTCTAACGGAGCGACCCCATGGATCCACACCGCCACGATCACGCCAGCCATGACAAGCATCCGGCGGAGCCCACTGGAGCGCGGGAGTACAGCTGCCCCATGCATCCGGAGGTCCGTCAAGACACGCCCGGTGACTGTCCCAAGTGCGGCATGCACCTGGCAGCCGTTGGTGGCGACGTGCCGGAGTCGCAGCACGCTCACTCGCACCACCACCACGGGCATGGCACGTCTACTCACGCGGTGCATGGATCTGCTCACGCACCCCAGCAGCGTGACCCGCTGGACGCCAGAACGCCGCCAGCGAACCTGCGACCGACGGCGGCCGCAGTCGCAAGTCCGAGCGAAGCGAACAGTCCGGGCGCGATCTACACCTGCCCAATGCACCCGGAGATCCGCCAGGACCATCCGGGCAACTGCCCCAAATGCGGCATGACGCTGGAGCCGCTCATCCCCGAAGCGACGGCGGATGACGACAACCCTGAACTGCGCGACTTCTCGCGCCGCTTCTGGTGGACTCTGCCGCTGACGGTCGTCATCACGACGCTCGCGATGGCCGGCCATCGCCTGGGCTGGATGGCACCGGCCACACAAAGCTGGGTTGAACTGCTGCTGTCCTTGCCCGTCGTCCTGTGGGCGGGCTGGCCATTCTTCGTGAGGTGCGCGCAGTCGATGCTCCATCGCAGTCCCAACATGTGGACGCTCATCGGCATCGGCACGGGTGCTGCGTTCATCTACAGCGTGGTGGCGACAATCGCGCCGCAGCTGTTCCCGATCAGCTTCGTGGCGCATGGCCGCGTCGGTGTCTATTACGAGGCGGCGGCGGTCATCATCTCCCTGACCCTGTTGGGTCAGATGCTGGAGTTGCGGGCCCGTTCACAGACCTCGGCAGCCATCAAGTCGTTGCTGAACCTCGCGCCGAAGACGGCCCGCCGGATCGAACCTGACGGCTCCGAGGCCGACGTGCCGCTGACGCATGTCCATGTGGGCGACCGTCTGCGCATCCGCCCGGGCGAGAAGGTGCCGGTGGACGGCGTGGTCATCGAAGGCTCCAGTGCCATCGATGAAGCGATGCTGACGGGTGAGCCGGTGCCGGTCACCAAGCGACCGGGCGACAAGGTCATCGGCGCCACCATCAACACCTCCGGCTCGCTGGTGATGCGCTCCGAGCGCGTGGGCTCGCAGACCATGTTGTCGCAGATCGTCCAGATGGTCTCCCAGGCCCAGCGCTCCAAGGCACCCATGCAACGCATGGCGGATCAGGTCGCTGGCTGGTTCGTGCTCGTGGTTGTCGGCATCGCCCTGGCGTCGTTGTTCGGCTGGGGACTGTTTGGTGGCGACCAGGGGTGGCAGTTCGGCATGATCAACGCCGTGTCGGTGCTCATCATTGCCTGCCCTTGCGCGCTCGGGCTGGCAACGCCGATGTCGATCATGGTGGCCACGGGCAAGGCGGCCACGCAGGGGATCCTGTTTCGGGACGCCTCCGCCATCGAGCACTTCCGGCGTGTCGACACGATGATCGTGGACAAGACGGGCACCTTGACGGAAGGCAAGCCGGCGTTTGACCGCGCCGTTCCGGTTCCTGGGCAGTCCGAAGACGAAGTGCTGCGCCTCGCCGCCAGCCTGGACCAGGGCAGCGAGCATCCGCTGGCTCAGGCGATCGTCGCGGCGGCACACGACCGCAAGCTGTCCCTGTCGGCGGCCATCGACTTCGAGTCGTCGACTGGCATCGGTGTACGCGGCCAGGTCGACGGTCGCCAGATCGCTTTGGGAAACACCGCCCTGATGGAGCAGGACGGCGTCGACGTGGCCACGCTTAGCGGCATGGCGGAAGCGCTGCGCCAGCAGGGCAGCAGCGTCATGTTCCTGGCCGGCGATGGCCAATTGCTCGGATTGCTGGCGGTGTCGGACCCGATCAAGCAGAGCACGCCGGAGGCGGTACAGAGCTTGCATGACGCCGGGATGCGCGTGGTGATGGCCACGGGCGATGGCCTGACCACGGCCCGGTCGGTCGCCCAGCAGCTTGGCATCGACGACGTACACGGTGAAGTCAAACCTGCGGACAAGCTGGCGCTGGTCGAGCGGCTGCAGCGCGAAGGCAGAGTCGTCGGCATGGCGGGCGATGGCATCAACGACGCTCCGGCGCTGGCCAAGGCCGATGTCGGCGTCGCGATGGGCACGGGTACCGACGTGGCCATGAACAGCGCGCAGGTCACCCTCGTCAAGGGCGATCTGCGCGGCATTGCCCGGGCGCGAGAAATCTCTCAGGCGACGGTGGCCAACATGCGGCAGAACCTGTTGTTTGCCTTCGTCTACAACGGCCTGGGCGTGCCGCTTGCCGCCGGCCTGCTGTACCCGTTCACCGGCTGGCTGCTGTCGCCCATGATTGCGGCGCTGGCCATGAGCCTTTCATCGGTGAGTGTCGTGGCGAACTCGCTGCGATTGCGGGCGACGACTTGATGCCACTTCCCCTGCACGGTTGAGCCTTTCCTGGGGACCTGGGCCCCATCACCGGCAGATGGCGACCGTCTTGAAACCAGCAACAGGAGTTCGACATGGATCATCAAGCTCACCACCCCGCCCAATCCGGCAAGCACGGCACCGCTCACGACGGTTCGTCGGCACGCGCCTATTGGATGTTTGCGCTCAACCTCGCGTTGAGCCTGATCCCGATGTACCTCGCCATGTTCACCATGATCGACGGCGGGCGTGACTACCGGAACAACGTGAACATGCTCTACATGGCGCTGACGATGCTCGCCCCGATGGGGGTGATCATGCTGGCAACGATGGGCAAGATGTACGGCAACAAGCCGCTGAACCTTGCGCTCTATGCCGGCCTGACGGTCCTGTTCTTCGCCTCACTGCTGGCAACGCGCCGCCAGGCTCTGGTTGACGACCGGCAGTTCATCGACTCGATGATTCCCCACCATTCCGGAGCGATCCTCATGTGCCGGGAAGCAAACCTTGCCGACCCGGAGCTTCTGACGCTCTGCGGTGAGATCGTCAAAGCGCAACGCGCAGAGATTGAGCAGATGGAAGTGATCGCCGCACGCTTGCGTGCGTCGAAATGAACCTTCCCTGGCGGCAGATGTCTATTGGCGCTTCAATCTGACAAAGCCGCAACCTGCGCACTCGCAGCGGTCATGCCCGCTTCATAGGCTTCCATCCGCTGGTGACGCCAGAACGCATCCACTAGGGGATGCCGGAAACATTGCGGCCCCTGAAGGTGATTGCATCTGCGTGGTGATGACCTCGGGCCAGCTGTGCTTCCATTGCAATGGTGGCTGCAAGCCTAAAAAAAATGTACGAACCCCTTGACCCTCCAATCATGGCAAGCTTGAGACTTCCGTTCACGAGTTGGCACGCCAGCCGACCAGGAAGGAAGACATGAACTCTCTTGCTCAAACCCCGCCATCGGCAGACGTTCGCCGCTGGTCGTTCCCGATCTCCGGGATGACCTGCGCGTCCTGCGTCGCCCGCGTTGAAAAGGCGCTCGTCAAGGTGCCTGGCGTCCGCGAAGCCAGTGTCAACCTGGCGACCGAGGCGGCAGCCGTTGAGGCTGCACCTGAAGTCGATCTCGGCGTACTGCGAGCCGCCGTCGAGAAGGCCGGCTACGAAGTGCCCGAGCAGGCACTGAGCCTGCAAATCGAAGGTATGACCTGCGCGTCCTGCGTCGCCCGCGTCGAGAAAGCGCTGTTGAAGGTTCCCGGCGTGATTGCGGCCGAGGTGAATCTGGCGACAGAGCAAGCCCAAGTCCGCTTGGCTGCCAGGGAGATCGACATGGGCGCGGTACTGCGCGCCGTCGAGCGGGCCGGCTATGCCGCGCGCGCAGTGACCGAGTCCGGCGCTGTGACCGAAGGCGCTGCCGAGGCTGCGCCCAACAGGCATCGTCTTCCCGAATGGTGGCCCGTCGCGGTCGCCGGCGTGCTGTCGGCCCCGCTGGTGCTGCCCATGTTCACGGCCTTGTTCGGCCTGCCTTGGATGTTGCCCGGCTGGCTGCAGCTTTTGCTCGCGACGCCCGTCCAGTTCTGGCTGGGCGCGCGCTTCTATCGGGCCGGCTGGAAGGCGCTGCGCGCGGGTGCCGGCAACATGGACCTGCTGGTCGCCTTGGGCACCTCCGCTGGCTATGGTCTCAGTGTCTACCAGCTCTTGGTGCACGGCGAGCACGCCATGCACCAGCTGTACTTTGAGGCATCGGCCGTGGTCATCACGCTGGTGCTGCTGGGCAAATGGCTGGAGGGGCGCGCCAAGCGCCAGACGACCGAGGCGATCCGCGCGCTGCAGGCATTGCGGCCGGACCGCGCCCGCGTGCGCCGCGACGGGACCGATGTGGATGTGGCCCTTGCAGACGTTCGTGTCGGCGATCTGGTCGTTGTCAGGCCTGGCGAGCGCGTGCCCGTTGATGGCGAAGTCGTCGAGGGTGCCAGCGAGATCGACGAGTCCATGATCACCGGGGAGAGCCTGCCGGTCCCCAAGCACCCGGGTGACCGGGCGACGGGCGGGTCGGTCAACGCCGAGGGCTTGCTGCTCATTCGGACCTTGGCCGTGGGAGCCGAGTCCACCTTGGCCAGGATCGTCCGCCTCGTCGAGTCGGCGCAGGCCAAGAAGGCGCCTATCCAGAGACTGGTCGACCGCGTCAGCGCGGTCTTCGTCCCGGTGGTCATCGGCATCGCGTTGGTGACGCTGCTCGGTTGGGGACTGGGCACCGGTGACTGGGAAGGAGCCATCCTCAACGCCGTCGCGGTGCTGGTGATTGCCTGCCCCTGTGCCCTCGGCCTGGCCACGCCGACCGCGATCATGGCCGGTACCGGCGTCGCGGCGCGTCATGGCGTCCTCATCAAGGATGCCGAAGCGCTGGAGGTGGCGCACGGCGTCGGGGTCGTCGCTTTCGACAAGACCGGCACGCTGACTGAAGGCAAGCCGGAGCTCGTGGCCTTTGAGGCGGTGGACGGCAACGACGCTGGATTGCTGGGGGCAAGCGCGGCGATTCAGGCGAATAGCGAGCATCCGCTGGCTCGCGCGGTCATGGGCGCCGCGAAGCGGGAGCGTGTCGGCGTGCCTATGGCCAGTGAAGTCCGGGCCGTTGCCGGACGCGGCATGGCGGCAGTCGTACGCCAGCGCCAGCTGAGGCTGGGCAGCAGTCGCTACATGCAGGAGCTGGGTGTCGACCTGACTGCGTTGGAGGCGCGTGCGCAGGCGTTGCGGGCGAGCGGTAGAACCGTGTCGTGGCTGGCGGACGTGGGGGACAAACCGCAGCTGATCGGTCTGCTGGCCTTCGCAGATGCGCCGAAGGCGTCGGCGGCACGCGCGGTTCAGGAACTGCACCGGCTGGGCATCAGAACCGTCATGCTGACCGGGGACAACCAGGGCAGCGCCGATTCGGTCGGCCAGCAGTTGGGCATCGTTGAGATCCGCGCCGAGGTGCTCCCTGAAGACAAGGCCGAGATCGTCACCGCGTTGAAGAACGGTGGCCACCGGGTGGCCATGGTCGGTGACGGCATCAACGACGCGCCGGCGTTGGCGGCGGCCGATGTCGGCATCGCGATGTCCACCGGCACCGATGTGGCCATGCATGCCGCTGGCATCACACTCATCCGTGGCGACCCGGCGCTCGTCGCCGATGCGATCGACATCTCACGGCGCACTTACGCCAAGATTCGCCAGAACTTGTTCTGGGCCTTCGTCTACAACGTCATCGGAATCCCGCTCGCGGCCTTCGGGCTGCTCAGCCCCGTGGTGGCCGCTGCCGCTATGGCCTTTAGCAGTGTGAGCGTCGTCACCAACGCGCTGATGCTGCGCAGCTGGAAAGGGAGTCAGCAATGAGCACCGCCACCTCGCATACCGACGGCCCCTTCAACATCGGGGAGGCCGCGGCACGCTCCGGCGTGTCGGCCAAGATGGTGCGCCATTACGAGTCGCTCGGGTTGCTGCCCAAGGTGGGCCGCACCGATTCCGGGTACCGGCAGTACACCGGCAAGGAAATCCACACGCTGCGCTTCGTCAGGCGAGCACGCGACCTGGGTTTCAGCATGGCGGAGATCGCCGAGCTGCTGAAGCTTTGGCAGGACCGCCGCCGGGCGAGCGCCAATGTCAAGCGAATAGCCCTCACGCATGTGGCAGACCTGGACCGGCGCATGAAAGAGCTTGAGGCCATGAAGCGCACGCTGGAGCGCTTGGCCGACTGCTGCCACGGCGATCAGCGGCCGGATTGCCCGATCCTGGATGAGCTCGCTGATTGAACTTACCAGCGGGAGCGTTGATTGCCGGCGATGGGCTGGCGGGTCATCCGCCAGCCACCCAGGAGACTTCTCCATGAATCGTTCTGTCGCTGCACTACGGCTCGCACTTTGCTCAACCGGCCTCATCCTCGGAATGAGCGGCGCCGCTACCGCCCAATCTGCCAACCACGGCTCGGAGCAAATGCACAAAAGCATGATGTCCGGCATGCAGCAGATGCAGGGCATAAAGATGACTGGCGACACCGACAAGGACTTCGCCATGATGATGAAGATGCATCACCAGCAGGCGCTGGACATGGCCAAGGTTCAGGTCGCGCACGGCAAGTCGCCAGAGTTGAAGGCGATGGCCGAGAAGATGATCAAGGATCAGTCCAAGGAAATTGCCCAGCTCGAGGCCTGGCTGCAGAAGAGCAAGTGAGTCTCCTCGCCTCATTGCACCGCACCGCGCCCATATGTCGCATGGCCTTGCGTTGGCGCAAACGAAGGCCAGCACATCGGTAGGCTTGCTCTGTAAACTGGTGACATGAGGTTGACGAAGGTGTACCGGCGCTGGATCGCAAGCATGCTTGCGACGGTCTTGGTATGCCTTCAGTTCGCCACGGCCGCGTACGCGTGCCCCGCTCCGCAGGGCGTCGCTGGTGAGCCGGCCATGGCAGCAATGCCTGACTGCGAAGCCATGTCCAGCATGGACCCCGAACAGCCGCAGCTGTGCAAGGCGCACTGCGACCGCGACAAGCAGACGGTCAACAACGCGCCCGTGGCGGACGTAGCGCCAGCGGTTCTGCTCGACCGGCTGCTCACGCGACTGGCGCTGTGGATAGCGCCCCAGGCGGCCCAGGCGTTGCCTGCGATCGTTGCCGCCCACACCGGCCCGCCCGATGGCGCACCGCCGGTCTATCTCGCACTCCAGGTCTTCCGCATTTAAGCCCTGACGCCGGCGTTGCCGATTGCTCGGTAGCGCGATGAAGTCAGCGCGATCACTCGATCGCTTCCAGGGCTTTTGTGGAGTGCCGTCATGGCCATCTTCTTTTCGGCGGGATCACGCTTCCGCCATCAGGGCGCGTGCTCAGCCTCGCGCCGCACACGCGTGGCCGTCCTGGCCACGGTGTTCCTGACCGTCGTCGGGACAGTCCGCGCCGCACCCATCAGCTTCGAGCAGGCGCTGCTGCTTGCCGAGCAGCATTCGGCGGCGCTGGCCGCGCGCCAGGCAACCGCCGACGGCGCCCAGCAGGCACGAACGGCGGCCGGGCAACTGCCCAACCCCAAGCTCGCCGTCGGGATCGAGAACTTCCCCGTCTCCGGCCCGGAGCGTTTCAGCTGGAACCGAGACTCGATGACGATGCGCCGGGTCGGGCTCATGCAGGACGTGCCAAACGCCGCCAGGCGGGCGGCCCAGCGGGAGGCGGCCGATGCCAAGACCGCGCGAGAACGGGCGATGCTGGAGTCCGAACGGCTTGCAGTGCGGCGCGAAGCGGCGCTGGCCTGGCTGGGGCTGCACTTCGCGCAACGCCGGCTGGCGGTGTTCGCGGCGCTGGAGCAGGAAGACCGACTTCTACAGGACACGCTGGCCTCACGCCTCGCCTCTGGAGGCGCAATGCCGGCAGACGCACTGATGGCACGGCAAGAGACGCTGGAGCTCGCCGACCGTCGCGACGAGCTACAGGCTGCCGTCGAGCAGGCACGTGCTCAGCTGCGACGGTGGACGGGCGAGCAGCCCGAGCTGTCGGCCCAGGCCGAACCGCCTGCGCTTCGACTGGACCTCGCCCGACTGCTGGACAGCCTGGATCGTCACGCAGACCTGCTGGCCTTCGCGCCCATGCTGGCCATGGCCCGGGCCGACGTTGAAGAAGCCGTCGCCATGCGCCGTGGCGACTGGGGCTGGGAAGTCGCCTACGGCAACCGCGCCCGGGCTTTTGGGGACATGGTGTCGGTGCAGCTCACCTTCGAGCTCCCAGTCTCGCGCGCGACGCGCCAGGAGCCGGTGGTGGCCTCGCGGCAGAAGGAAGTGGAGCGGCTGCAGGCCGAGCGGGAGGATGCGCTGCGCCGCGTGCGCGCCGAGGTCGATGCGCTGGTCGCCGACCTGCAGCGCGCCGAGCGCGTGCTGCAACGCCTGCAGGCTGCCGCGATGCCGCTGGCCAAGGAGCGCGTGCAGGTGACGCTGGCCAGCTACCAGGCCGGCCGCGCCGACCTCGGCACCGTGCTGACGGCACGCAGGAGCGCCGCCGAGGTGCAGCTGCGCGCCCTGGACTTGCAAGCCCAGGTGCTGGCCCAGCAGGCCCGCCTGGCCTATCTCATCGCGGAGTGAACCCCATGTCGCCTCAAAAGAAGTTGTTCACGGTGGTCCTGCTCGTCGCCATCGGCGCGGGCCTGGGTTATGGCGTCGCACGATGGACTACCGGCCCGTCTCCCGCAGCTGACGGGCAAGGTGCGTCCAGTCAGTCGCCAGCAGACGACCGCAAGGTGCTCTATTGGTACGACCCCATGGTGCCGCAGCACAAGTTCGACAAGCCGGGCAAGTCGCCATTCATGGACATGCAGCTGGTGCCGAAGTACGCCGGCGAGGCAGACGCCAGCGGCGTTGCCGTCGACCCGCGCGTGGCCCAGATGCTGGGCGTGCGCACTGCGACCGCGGAGAAGCAGCGCATCGGCGCCTCCGTCCAGGTGCCCGCCACCGTTCAGCTCAACGAACGCGACGTGGCGATCCTGCAGGCCCGCACCGCAGGCTTCGTGCAGCGCGTGGCGCGTGTGGCACCGGGCGACGTGGTGGCCGCAGGCGCCTTCATCGCCGAGCTGCTGGTGCCCGAGTGGACCGGCGCCCAGCAGGAGTTCCTCGCCCTGCGCCGCACGGGCGACGCGGCGCTGACTGCAGCCGCGCGCCAGCGCCTGGTCCTGCTCGGCATGCCCACCGCGCTGGTGCAGCAGGTGGAGCGAACCGGCGAGGTGCAAGCCCTGACCACGGTCCATGCGCCGACCGGCGGCCTGGTGCAGGAATTGATGGTGCGGCCGGGGATGACGGTGTCGCAGGGCATGAGCCTGGCGCGCATCACCGGCTTGTCGACGGTCTGGCTGGAGGCGGCGCTCCCCGAAGTGCAGGCAGCGACGGCGCGCGTGGGCGAGCCGGTCGAAGTGACGCTGGCCGCCTTCCCGGGCGAGACGCTGAAAGGCAAGGTCACGTCAGTGCTGCCCGAGGCCAGCAGCGAGACGCGCACGCTGCGCGTCCGGGCGGATCTGCCCAACCCGCGGGGTCAGTTGCGCGCCGGCATGTTCGCGCAGATGCGGCTGGGCGGGCCGGCCGAGGAGGCGCTGGTGGTGCCGGCAGAGTCGGTGATTCGGACCGGCGAGCGCGCCATCGTCTACGTCGTCGACCAGCCCGGCCGCTTCACCCCCGTGCCCGTGCGCATCGGCCGCGAATGGGGCGACAAGCTCGAGGTGCTGGCCGGCCTGCAGGCGGGCCAGCAAGTCGTCGCCTCGGGCCAGTTCCTGATCGATTCGGAAGCCAGCATGCAGGGCCTGCTGCAGCGCCAGGCAGGCCCGAGTGCGGCGCCGGCCAGTGCCGCGGCGTCGGCGGCATCGCAGGGGGCTTCGTCTGCCACGGTTCATCAGGGCGAGGGGCGAATCGTCGGGCTCACCCCACAGGAGGTGACCCTGGACCACGGTCCGGTGCCCAGCCTGAAGTGGCCGGCCATGCAGATGGGCTTCAAGCTCGCGCAGCCGGGGCTGGTCGATAGCTTCAAGGTCGGCGACAAGGTGCAGTTCACGTTCAGGGAGAGCGCCGAGGGCTACGAAGTCACCCGCGTTCAGCGCGATCCCAAAGGGGGCGCCCGATGATCGCCGCCGTCATCCGCTGGTCGGTCGGCAACCGCTTCTTGGTGCTGCTGGCCACACTCTTCATGGCCGTCGCCGGCGTGCTGTCGCTTCGTTCGACGCCGATCGATGCCTTGCCCGACCTGTCCGATGTGCAGGTCATCATCCGCACCAGCTACCCGGGCCAGGCGCCGCAGATCGTCGAGAACCAGGTCACCTATCCGCTGGCGACCACCATGCTGTCGGTGCCCGGCGCCAAGGCCGTGCGGGCGTTCTCCTTCTTCGGCGACTCCTTCGTCTACGTGCTGTTCGAGGACGGCACCGACCTCTACTGGGCACGCTCGCGCGTGCTGGAGTACCTCAGTCAGGTGCAGGCGCGCCTACCGGCAACGGCCAAGCCGTCGCTCGGGCCCGATGCGACGGGCGTGGGCTGGGTGTTCCAGTACGCCCTGGTGGACCGGACGGGCCAGCACGACCTGTCACAGCTGCGCGCCCTGCAGGATTGGTTCCTGAAGTTCGAGTTGAAGTCGGTCGCCGACGTTGCCGAGGTGGCCACGGTGGGCGGCATGGTCAAGCAGTACCAGGTGGTGATGGACCCCGCCAAGCTGTTCGCCTACGGCATCACGCACAGCCAAGTGCGGGAGGCGCTGATGAACGGCAACCAGGAGGCTGGCGGCGCGGTGCTGGAACTGGCCGAGGCGGAATACATGGTGCGCGCCAGTGGCTTCCTGAAGTCGCTGGACGACTTCCGCAGCATCGTGCTGGCCAGCCGCAACGGCGTGCCCGTGCTGCTGGGCCAGGTGGCCACGGTGCAGACCGGCCCGGAGATGCGCCGCGGCATCAGCGAGCTGGACGGCGAGGGCGAAGCCGTGGGCGGCGTGGTGATCCTGCGCACCGGCAAGAACGCGCAGACGGCGATTGCCGCGGTCAAGGACAAGCTCAAGCAACTGCAGGCCAGCCTGCCCAAGGGCGTGGAGATCGTCACGACCTATGACCGCAGCTCGCTGATCGAGCGGGCCATCGACAACCTGGCGACCAAGCTGGTCGAGGAGTTCATCGTCGTGGCGCTGGTCTGCGTCGCCTTTCTGTGGCACCTGAGGTCGGCCCTCGTGGCCATCATCTCGCTGCCGCTGGGCGTGATGGCGGCCTTCCTCGTCATGCAGCAGCAGGGGCTCAACGCCAACATCATGTCTCTGGGCGGCATTGCCATTGCCATCGGCGCGATGGTGGACGCGGCGGTCGTGATGATCGAGAACGCTCACAAGAAGCTGGAAGCCTGGCAGCACGTCCACCCGGGCGAAGAGCTCAAGGGTGAGGCGCGCTGGGCCGTCATCACCGACGCTGCCGTGGAGGTGGGCCCGGCGCTGTTCTTCTCGCTGATGATCATCACGCTGTCCTTCGTGCCCGTCTTCACGCTGCAGGCGCAGGAGGGCCGGTTGTTCGGGCCGCTGGCCTTCACCAAGACCTATGCGATGGCGGCGGCGGCCGGCCTGTCGGTCACCTTGATTCCGGTGCTGATGGGCTACTGGATCCGCGGTCGCATCCCGGACGAACAACGCAACCCGATCACGCGCGCCTTGATCGCGCTGTACCGGCCTGCGCTGGAATGGGTGCTGCGCTGGCCCCGGCTCACGCTGGTGCTGGCGGTCGCGATGCTGGCGACCACCGCCTGGCCGCTGATGCGCCTGGGCGGCGAATTTCTGCCACCGCTGGATGAGGGCGACCTGCTCTACATGCCCTCGGCGCTGCCTGGGCTGTCAGCGCAGAAGGCCGCGGAGCTGCTGCAGCTCACCGACCGCATGATCAAGACGGTGCCCGAGGTGCAAAGGGTCTTCGGCAAGGCCGGCCGCGCCGAGACTGCGACCGACCCCGCGCCGATGGAGATGTTCGAGACCACGGTGCAGCTCAAGCCGCGCGACCAATGGCGCCCGGGCATGACACCGGAGAAGCTCGTCGAGGAACTCGACCGCGCGGTGAAGGTGCCGGGCCTGTCCAACATCTGGATCCCGCCCATCCGCAACCGCATCGACATGCTGGCCACCGGCATCAAGAGCCCCATCGGCGTGAAGGTGTCAGCCACCGATCTGGCCGCCATCGACCGCGTCGCTGCTCAGGTCGAGACGGTCGCCAAGACCATCCCGGGCATCAGCTCGGCGCTGGCCGAGCGGCTGACGGGTGGCCGCTATGTGGACGTGCAGATCGACCGCGCGGCCGCAGCGCGCTACGGCATGAACGTGAGCGATGTGCAGGCGGTGGTGTCTGGCGCGATTGGCGGCGAGAACGTCGGCGAGACGGTCGAAGGGCTGGCGCGCTTCCCGATCAACCTGCGCTATCCCCGCGAGCTGCGCGACACGCCGGAGAAGCTGCGCAAGCTGCCGGTGCTGACGCCGTCCGGCCAGCAGCTGACGCTCGGCTCGCTGGCCACGGTGGCCATCATCGACGGGCCGCCGATGCTCAAGAGCGAGAACGCTCGCCCGTCGGGCTGGGTCTACATAGACGTTCGCGGGCGTGACATTGCGTCCGTCGTCGGGGATCTGCGGCGTGCGGTGGCCGAGCAGGTGAAGCTGGAGCCCGGCATGAGCCTGGCGTACTCCGGCCAGTTCGAATTCATGGAGCGGGCCAACGAGCGGCTGAAGGTGGTCGTGCCTGCAACGCTGCTCATCATCTTCGTGCTGCTTTACCTGACGTTCCGCAGCGCCAGCGAGGCGGCGCTCATCATGGCGACCTTGCCACTGGCGCTGACTGGCGGCGTCTGGTTCCTCTACCTGCTGGGCTACAACCTGTCGGTCGCCACCGGGGTGGGCTTCATCGCGCTGGCGGGCGTGTCGGCCGAGTTTGGCGTGGTGATGCTGCTGTATCTGAAGCACGCGCTGGAGGACCGGGTACGTGCAGGCTCGGCAATCTCTTGGGAGGTCGTGCTGGACGCGATCCGCGAGGGCGCGGTGCTTCGGGTGCGGCCGAAGGCCATGACCGTCGCCGTCATCCTTGCCGGCCTGTTGCCCATCGTCTGGGGCTCGGGCACCGGGTCCGAAGTCATGAGCCGGATCGCTGCACCCATGCTCGGTGGCATGGTGACGGCGCCGCTGCTGTCACTGTTCGTCGTGCCGGCGGCTTTTGCGCTGATGCGTCGGCAGTCGGCTGGGTCGCGCGCGGACAAGCCCGAGAGCTTCGGGAAGTGATTGCCCCATGGCGGCCATGTCGACGAATACGTTGGTACGGTCCATGTGTCGCTGACCGACGGGCGCGGTGGAGTCTTCGCCTGCCAGTTCCGCTTGATGCGTAGCTTGGCCAACGCGTTCTTGCCCCAACGCCTGGTCGACCAGGCCTGTTGGCGCCGACTGAAATTTGACCCACGGGGATGCGGACAAAAACTTGGACTGGTTATGTGGCGACCTGATTAGCAATGAACCTCCGTATTCCCTCGGATGACGCGTTCGGTGCGAGGTTGGCAGCGAGCCACGTCGACGATCAGGCGCGCGGTCAGGGCGCGCAGATCGAAGCGACGGTTGAAGCGGTAGGCGAAGCCAGCGAGGTAGCTGGTGGCGTACTTGGCGAAGTCGAAGGCGTGGTGCGTACCGGCCAGGGCGGTCTTGAGATTGCCCAGCACGGTGTTGACCCAGTGGAATTGCGGCAACTCGCGCGGCAGGCGCTGGCCGACGACGACGGCCTCATGCAAGCAGCCCGCAGCCGCCACCGCCGTGAAACAGCTCAACCCGTCGCTGAGCACACGCGTTCCCGGCAGGAGATGCGCCTTGGCCCAGGCCTGGATCGCCTGCGAGGTGAAGCCCGCGACGGGCGAGAGCTTCAGATGCCGTGGTCGCCCGGCTGCGTCCAGCGACACCGCCGCGACGAAGGGCACCTTGTTCTCGGAGCCGCGACCGGCCTTGCCGCCGGCGCGTTCACCGCCCAGGTAGGCATCGTCGAGTTGAACCGCGCCGTCGAGTCGATGCTCGGCGTCGCGCTGCCCCATGGCCGCCAGGATCTTCTGGTGCAGCAACCAGGCCGTGGGGTAGCTCACGCCGAGTTGGCGCTTGAGCTCCAGCAAGGACATGCCGTTCTTGGCCTGACCGATCAGATGGATCGCGAGGAACCAGGTGGTCAACGCCAGCTTGGTGTCGGCCATCAACGTGCCGGCCGTCAGCGACGTCTGATGCTGGCAGGCCTGGCACTGGAACAGCCCATGCGACTGGCGCGCCAGCTTGTAGTGCGCGTCATGGCCACAGCGCGGGCAACGCCAGCCATCCGGCCAGCGCGCCGCCATCAGGGCCTGCTCGCACTGCGCCTCGCTGCCGAAGCTGCGGTTGAACTCCGGCAGCGACATCCCAGGCTGAAACTGGATGCGGTTCATGGCCATGTGCGTGCACCGGCGCTGAAATCTCGGTTCAGCACGTTGTCGGGCGCTGGACTGATCTCGCCCATATAGGAGCCGTACCGGCGGCGTTTGCTCGTCACGGCGATCAGGCATTCCTGCTTCATGAGGCGGCGCACGACCTTTTCCGAGACCTTCACGCACTGATCGCTCAGCGATGCGTGGAGTCGCCGGTAGCCGTAGCAGCGGTAGTTGCGCTCGAAGATGTTGGCCATGGCCTGACGCACGTCGGCGTACTTGTCGGCCACATCGAGCCGGGCCCGATGGTAGAAGTAGGAACTGCGCGGCAGGTTCAATTCGCACAGCAGTTCCGTCACCGTGTAGGTCGACTTCAGGGCATCAACCATCAGCGTCTTCTACCGGTTCGTCAGGGGCTGGTGATCGATGCCCAGCTCTTTTTTTAAGAGTTCATTCGCCTTCTTCAGCAGGTCCTTCTCGAGCTGCAGCCGCCTGATGTCCAGGCGCAGCGTCTCGAGTTGCTGTTCCAGGTCCGCGCGGTCAGAACTTGCAGGGGCGTCTTGCTTGCGCTTCATGGATGCGGGTGCGTCGTGGCCGAGCAATTGATTCTTCCACTTGTACAGCGAGCCCAGCGACACGCCAACCTCGTCTGCCACGGTCTGCGCGCTGGCTGGGCGCGTGCAGAAGGCAATCACAGCAGACTGCTTGGCCTCGGGCGCTAGCTCCTGTGATCGACCGACGACGCGCGTGGCCCGCGGATGTAGCTCTTGAAGCCAGGCCGACAGCAATGACCTGCAGGGATAGCCCAGCGACTTGATCGTCGCCGCGATGCACTTGCCGTGCTCGAGGTAGTGCTCGACAGCCCGTTCCTTCTGGACCTGGGAAAACTTCGCCGGCCGCGTGTAGCCGGCGCGCAGCTCGTGGCTCTGTTCGTACTCGCGGTACCAGGTCTTGAGCGCGTTCTTCGTCGGATATCCAAGCTGCCGGATGGTCAAGCCGATGCGCTTGCCCAGCTTGATGTACAGCTGCACGGCTCGAAGCCGGTCCTCGTATGAGTACATGAACTACCTCCAGGTAGTCCAAGAAATCGTCCGCATCCCCGTGGCTCAGTTTTCGGTCGGCGCCAACAGCCAACCCATCATCGATGCGTTGCCGCGCCAGCGCGGACTGGCTAGCGCACCTGCTGCCTGAAATTCAGATGCGTCACGACCTGCTGACCCTGGAATTGCTGCTGGCCATTGCACAGACCCGGTCAATCACACGTGGCGCTGAGCAGGTTCACCTTGCACTAGCAGCAGCCAGTAAACGCGTGAGCGACCTGGAGGCGCGACTGGGCGTCCGGCTCTTCGTGCGTCCGGCTCTCGGCGTCGATCCGACGCCAGCGTGCCGGTCCCTTCTGACGCATGTTCGGACGGTTACAGAGGGCGGATTCAACCGGTCGACGCAACACACTAGAGGCCACCCAGGCCGAAGGAGTGTTGAACATGAGGCAACGACCGCGCATCTACTACTCGGATAGCCAGAAGGCGCTGGACTTCCCCTTCCGAATGAGTTGATGAGAGATCGCACTTCCCATCGTGGCACCTGGTTGCGGTTTGCCGCAACGCGGCTAGTTCAGGACGGGGAAGTCCCCTTCATTCGTTAGGGTTGTACCGAGCGACGCACCTGCAGCCCCTTGCGTGCAGCCAGACCGCGCAGTGCAGCCGCGCCCAGCAGCATCAGCAGCGGCACCGAGTAGCCGGCCATCGCAGGCACCCGCTTCGCGTAAGCGACCACGAAGCTGAGCCACAGGAAGTGCAGGCCAGCCGTGTGCAGACGATGCCATGCGCGTTCACCCAGCCAGCGCCGCGGGGTGGGCCACGACGTCGCCACCATCGCAGCGATGAACGCGTAGGCGACGGCGCCGCTGGCGATGCTGAACGGCGTCGTCGCCCGCTGGAACCCCGCGGGGTCCAACGCCGCATACGCGAGCACTGCGACTAGGTGCACGCCATGCGACGCGGCGAAAGCCAGCCCCAGCCGCCGCCGCTGCGCGCGCCACCCCTTGCTCCCCGTCAGCCGGGGCAGCGGCACAGCAAGGTAGACCAACAAGAAGAGCAGCAGCGACAGCGTCGCTGTAGTGCGGATCAGTAGCCTCGCGATCATCACGACGTCGTCCATACCTACTCCTCTGCCGTCAATGTGAGCACAGATTACATTGATGATCTGGCGGTCCGTGAGCGGCTGCGAACAGGTGATCACATGGCACTTTCCGCACCCGAAACGCGTCCCTACCATCACGGTGACCTGCGCCGCGCGCTGATCGATGCGGCGCTCGATCTCGCGGAGCGTCACGGCGCCGAGCGCGTGACGCTGCGCGAGGTGGCCCGCCAGCTCGGTGTGTCGGCGGCAGCGCCGTTCCGCCACTTCGCCAGTCGCAAGGCGCTGATGACGGCGGTCGGTGTTGAAGCCAACGAGCGCCTCGCGCTAGAAATGCGGCGGGCACTTGCACGAGCCGGCGCGTCACCGCTGGCGCGGCTGCGCGCACTCAGCCGCGGTTACGTGGGCTGGGCACTGCGCCACGCTGGGCACTTCCGCATCGTCTCGGCGCGTGACGAGCTTGACGTCGACGGCACGCCCGCGCTGCAGGCAGGCATGCACGCGCTACGCGATCTGACCGAAGACACGGTACGCGCCGCGCAGGCCGCCGGCGAGCTACGGCCGGACGACGATGCCGAGCGCCTAGCGCTTCTGGCGCGTGCTGCAGCTTATGGCTTGGCGCGTATGCACCACGATGACCACTTTCGTCAGTGGGGCGTAGCGCCTGGCCGCGAAGCTGAGGCCATGGAGGGGACTTTGAACCTGCTGCTCTCCATGATGGCACGCCGCTGAAATGCAGCGCCGGGACTGCCCTGTGGCAGTCTCTTTACGCTGAGGCCGCATGGAGGGGATGCGGAACTTGACTCATGCCGTCATGCTGCCGTGCGGTGATGTCCCTGCGCGTGGTGTAAGTCCACAGCCCGGACAGGCTGGGATGCGCGGGTTACTCAGCGTGCCACGGCGGACAGCCGCTGTGGGCCAGCGCAAACTGGTACAGCCGGTGCGGGAAAGCTAGCCCGCCCAGGCTGACGTCCAGATCGTCGGCCACGGTGAAGTCCGACAGCCCCAGCCGGCCCGGCGGATGCTCCTGCGCGAAGAACACCTCGCGCTCATCGCCGTGCTCGGCACGCCACTGGCTGACGCGCCGCTGCAGCGTACGCAGCACGCCATCGGCAAACCGCTCGGGGTGACGGCGCTGCAGTTCTTCCAGCACCGTGACGGCCATCAACGATGGCGCACCTTCCAGCATGGGCACGACCTCACTGGCCCACACCTCGGCTAACGGGTCGGCACGCGTACGCCAGTGCCGCGGGGGCCGCTGCGATGGCAGCGCCACCGCCGATTCCAGCCGCCGCGCGCTGGCCACGCTGATGCCCGTCTTGGCTGCTGCAGCCTCCTGGCTGTGCTTGCCTCTGAGTTCCTTGTACTTGATCACTTGCAGGTCCGTAATGCGTTTGCCGGGCACCGTGGCAGCCTCCTTCTGGAAGCCAACCACTGTAGGAACCCACCCGCAAAACGCTCCCCGGCGGCCTGCGTCAACCGCTCACGATAGTTGTCGCTGAGCGCTCAAGATAATTGTCCGCCGCCACACAGCAGCTCCGTCACCGTGTAGGTGGACCTCAGGGCATCAACCAGCAGCGTCTTCTCCCGGTTCGTCAGGGGCTGCTGATCGATGCCCAGCTCTTTTTTTAAGAGTTCATTCGCCTTCTTCAGCAGATCCTTCTCGAGCTGCAGCCGCCGGATGTCTTGTCGCAGCTTCTCGAGCTGCTGTTCGAGGGCAGCTCGATCTGAGCTTGCAGGGGCGCCTTGCTTGCGCTTCATGGATGCGGGTGCGTCGTGGCCGAGCAATTGATTTTTCCACTTGTACAGCGAGCCCCGTGACACGCCGACCTCGTCGGCCACTGCCTGCGCGCTGGCCGGGCGCGTGCAGAAGGCAACGACAGCCGATTGTTTGGCTTCGGGCGCCAGCTCCTGCGACCGACCGACGACGCGCGTGCGCTGCGGATGAAGCTCTTGAAGCCACCCGGACAGCAATGAACGGCAGGGATAGCCAAGCGCCTTGATCGTCGCCGCGATGCACTTGCCGTGCTCGAGGTAGTGCTCGACAGCCCGTGCCTTCTGCGCCTGGGAAAACTTCGCCGGCCGCGTGTAGCCGGCGCGCAGCTCGTGGCTCTGTTCGTACTCGCGGTACCAGGTCTTGAGCGCGTTCTTCGTCGGATATCCCAGCTGCCGAACGGTCAAGCCGATGCGCTTGCCCAGCTTGACGTACAGCTGCACGGCTCGAAGCCGGTCCTCGTATGAATACATGAACTACCTCCAGGTAGTCCAAGAAATCGTCCGCATCCCCCAGTGGCAGATTCGATCCAACCTCTACGACAGAGCGTATTTCGTGCCCACCTCCCAGACCGGCTGCATCAACGCCAGCAGCGAAGCCGGTATGCGCTCATCTCCTTGAGCCTCTGCCAGCGTTTCATGCATCGCGTCGGCGATGCGCTCCAACACCACGCGCGGCCTGACCACGCCGCAGACCTCCGTGCCGAACTGAAGCAACTCCTCGGTCGTCGGGTACGCCTTGCTGTGGTGCTTGCCGGCGAACAGCTTCAGGGCCATCGTGCGATCGGTTTGCTCTTCATCGCCGACGAAACGGGTGTAGGTGTAGACCGCCGTCGTCACGACGTCGAACAGCGGCGACAGCCGCGGCGTGCCATCCCGCTGAATCAGCACGCCGAAGTTTTTCAGGTGCGCATCTCCATTGCGTACCATCACGCTCAGTGCCACCTGCTCGAAGAACCGCTGGAGATCCTCGCCCGGCAGCTGCAGGTACCGCAACAGCTCGCCGATGCGTTGGTAGCTCCCGCGGTACTTGCGTTCGGACAGCACATCGCGAACGCGCAGGTTCATCAGCGAGGCAATGTCTTCAAAACCCAGGCGCTCGATCTGGCCATCTGGTCGAGGGTTCAGGTCAAAGCGATCGACGATCAGCATCTGGCCGTCATGGGACAGTTCGAAGCCAGGCGTCGGTATCTGCGCCTTCTTCGCCGCCGACAAACACAGGAACTCGTTCGCTGCCAGGCCCGCATAAGCTGCGGACGCTACCTTCACGATCACCGACGGGATGGGCACGGTTGCCCGATCGGCCACCATGATCTTGGGCTGCACGCCCGCAATGCCGACACCTGAACTCAGATACGCCCGCACCAGGTCTTCGTACAGCTCTGGTGTGAAAGGCAGCGCCAACAACGCTTCCCGTTCGATGTGGGTCGGCGCGGAAGTTGGCGCAGCGCCTGGCAACGTGTAGCCCAGGTTGCCGATACCGTTCTGCCCCATCATCGCCAGCAGGTGCATGGGCTGCAGCTGGTGTTTCGGGAACATCATGCTCAAGCGCAGCAGCAGCTCGCCCTCGGGCAAGGACTGGTCCATCACGGCGAAAAGCGCGCCGTCCTGCCAGGTCGGCTGCTCGCGCGCCGGCATAAGCAGCGCAACGCTCGGCTGATCGGGATCCGGCGTGGCATACCGGAATTCATAGTTCGAGGTCTTGAGCAACTGACCTGCGGCGCGTCCGTTGATCGACACCTCCAGCGCCCGGATCTTGTCAGGCAAAGCCATCACTCGTCCTCATCGTCCAGGCCAAATCGGGCTTGAACCTGGCTCAATGTCGGACGCCCCGCCGGTTCCAGGCGCAGCGTCAGCTTCAGGACCGCCAAGACCGCAAACAGCGAGCTCAAAGATGTTTCCTTGCCCGCTTCCAGCCGGTAGATCACGTCGCGAACGCGGCCCGATTGGTTTGCCAGCTCTGTGATGCTTAGGCCCATGGCCAGCCGTGCGGCTCGGATTGACGCCCCGAGTTCTGTCGCCAAACGAATTTCGTCGTTCATGAGCGACATGATGCCAGATTAGACCGGGAATACGAGTCGCAACGTCGTCCATAAAAGACGCATCAAGCCGTTGGCACAACTGGAGGGCCTGAAGGCCCTCAGTGCTCCTGTCCCGACTCGGCTCTCCGCATTGGCACGCTGAGTAACCCGCGCATCCCAGCCTGTCCGGGCTGTGGACTTACACCACGCGCTGGGACATCACCGACATCACCCCTTTTATAAAGGGGATGGGAATCGAAACGGAGGATGGGCAAGGGTCATCGCGGGCTGGGAACTTCGACTCCCGGGGATGGGAATTCGGCGCGACCAGCCACTCAGCTGAGCTCAGGCGGTTGGCGACAAAACCCGGGGCGATTCAGCGAGCGACGCAGTGACTGCGCTGCAACGCCGCGAGAGACGGCCACAGCCGGGATCCTTGGACTCAGCCATGGTGTTGCGAGTAGCGGCGGGATAGAGGACCCCCACGCGTCGAGCACTTCCGTGTCGTTTCGGCTGCCAAAGTAGCCGGTTAGATGCCTAGTGGCACTCGGACTATAAATTCCTGCCAAACCATCCGAAATACACCTGAGCCGGTGTCATTTCATATAATCCTGCCAAACCAGGAGAGATGATGCGCAAGGTGAAGGCAGAGCCGTTTCCCGCCCCTCTGATCCGCGACGCCGGAGCCTTTGGCCAAGCCGTGCGCGCCGCACGCACTGGCGCGGGCATCAGTCTGGAAGCGGCAGCACAGGCACTCAGCATCAGCAAGGCGACCCTCAGCGACCTGGAAGGTGGCAAGGGTACGGTCGCGCTCGGCACTGCGCTCCGCGTGGCACGCGACCTCGGCGCTGTCATGTTCGCCACGCCACTGGCAGTGCACTTCGAAGCGTCAACAGTTCTGCAGGGTCTGCGCAACGCCCATCCGGAGCCCTGGGGCGGCATCGACTCGGAACGACCGGCTTCGTCAAGGCAGCCACTGGAACGTGAGCGTTCGACATGATTCAGCTCGCCGTCTGGGCCGGTCACGATCGCGTTGGCACGCTGTCTCATGACGCGCAGAGCAACCTCTTCGACTTCAGCTACGCCCAAGCCTGGCGAGAGTCGCCTCGCGGCTTCCCACTCAGCCCCCAGATGCCTATGTTCGCCGCAGCGCACGCGGCGGATGCGAGGGCCTTTGCTGAACTGCCCGCGGAAACTCGTTCGGCGATCGTCCGCGCCTTCTTCCAGAATTTGCTGCCGGAAGGTCAGGCACTCGAAGTTGCTGCGCAGGCCAATGGCGTCGCCCGGGGCAACCTTGCCGGCTTGCTCGTCGCGCTCGGCGCAGAGACTGCCGGCGCGCTGCGCGTCACGCTCGCTGAAGGCACGACACCGGCTCCGCCAGCAGAGCAGGCCCGCCGCCCGCTGCCACTGACCGAACTGAGTGAGCGGATTCGCAACCGCCCTGAGCTGCCCTTCGCCATCTGGGACGGCAAGGTACGCCTGTCGATTGCCGGGCTGCAGGACAAGATTGCCGTGCTCGAGGACCAGGGCGACCTGTTCCTTGCCAACGGCGATGGCTATGCCTCCACCGTCATCCTCAAGCCAGCACCCACGGACGGCCGCTTTGCCAGTCTGCCGGCCATTGAACACACCTGCATGCACCTGGCCGCAGCCGCTGGCATTGCAACAGCCAGGACGCGGCTGCTGCACGTGCCGGAGCCGGTACTCCTCGTCGAGCGCTTCGACAGGAGGCGCAGCAGCGATGGCCGCGTTGAGCGCCTGCACATCATTGATGCCTGTCAGGCTCTCGGCCTCTCGCCGGAGCTGAAGTACGAGCGCGCCTACGGCGACCAGGACGCCGTGAGGCACCTGCGTGATGGTGCTTCGTTGCCGCGTCTTTTTGGCCTGGCCGACCTCAGTCCGGCTCCGCTGGCGATGCGCAACCAACTGGTGGATCGCACGCTCTTCAACGTCCTCGTCGGCAACACCGACGCTCACGGAAAGAACTGGTCATTCTTTGTCGGCCCGCAGGCCGGCCTGCTCACGCTTGCCCCCGCCTACGACCTCATCGACGTCGAGTCGGTGGCCCACGCCCACATGAGCACGACCTTCGCCATGGGGATCGGGGATGCCTTCACGCCTGATGAGCTCACGCCCTTCGAGTGGGCCAGCATGGCCGCGCAGTGCAATGTCGCGCCTCGACACCTCGCGACACGCCTCAAGGCCCTGAGCGGGACGCTGCCTCGACTGCTTCGCGACGCGCGTGTCGCGTTGGAGCAGCAAGGCGTTCCGCCCGAACTGCTTGCAAGCATGGCGCTGCGGCTGCAGGAGCGCTGCACGACCGTGTCAGCCAAGGTTGACGAAATCGCCCGGGTCCCGAAGCGCCTCCTTTGACCTCGCGGGACACCACCACCACTGCTCGTAGTAGGTCATCGCGGACTTGTGGTCTGGGGCAGCACCGATCTGGTTGAGGCGTTCATGGCGATCAGCGGGCGTCAGCTCTGCAGCGTTAGCCGACGCCAACTTGCGACTGGCAGCTCTGCAGCTTGACCAGACGGTCGTCGTACACAATTCCCCCCGGGGAGCTTGATGTACTGCAGTGGCTGGTGTTCTCCGTCATCGAGAGCAAGCGTGATCTGGTGAGGCCTATCGGGGCGTGACCGCCGTGCCTCGACTGAGCCTAAGTTGACGAAATCGAGGGCGTATGCGCAGCAACAAAGCGGCAGCGCCAAACGCGGCCAAGACGCCAGCACTCGGCTCCGGAACAGGACTCACGGCCCACACTCCGATGGTGGTAGTACGAAAGCGCGGCTGAGTGGTGCCGTTGCCCGGCGCGAATGTGACGTTCTGCAGGGTGTTGTCCATGTCGACGTCAGTGGTCCAGTACAGACCTAAGTACGCTGGGAATGGCGCCGTTCTCATGGCGGTCCCGGTCTGACCCTGCGTCGCGTAAAGCGCTTGGAACTCTGCCTTCGTTGGCAAGCGCCAATTGGTGCGACCTTCCAGCTCCAAGGAGCCGATGGCGCTCGTCGCGCTGGCGTAGCGCGCTGCCGCAATGACGTCCGGCCTTGACCAGTACAGTCCGTTGGCGACATCAAGAAACGCGAATGAGTGCCCATCACCATTCAGGTCAACCGCAACCATTTGCGCCGAGGTCACTCCACTGGCCACGGACAACAGCAGAGAGACGGAAGCAGCGGCAATGGCTTTGATGTTCATGTTTTCTCCCTCGGCGAACGCCATTCACAGTGATGGTAACTGTCCCGTGCAGGCTCTTTTCTCCCTAAAGCCGGGGATGAATGCCTGGGATGCCAAGGCGTTCTGAATCTCCTTGGGTTTCCTAGACCCTTGAGCCAACGGAGTGACGGTCCCTTAACGTCGCCCCGGATGTTCGCTTCAGGTCGGCTGCCGTCAGCCATGGGCCAGGCGCCGAGGTCCGCTATCAGCCTGAAGCCGTCGTCGCTAGTTGAGCGGCAGCTCCGCAGGGCGGATTCAACCGGTCGACGCAACACATTCACTGAATCGCTCAGCGGGCGTTTGGAAGCCGAGCGTCTTGCGCGGCCTCTCGTTCAATTGTCTGGCGATCGCGTTGAGCTGGTGTTGTGAGTAGCCCGAGATATCGATGCCCTTGGGCAGGTACTGCCTGAGCAGGCCATTAGTGTTCTCGTTGCTGCCTCGCTGCCAAGGGCTTTGCGGGTCACAGAAGTAAACCTGGATGTCAGTGGCCATAGTGAATCGCTTGTGCCCATGCATCTCCGTGCCTCGGTCCCAGGTGAGCGATTTGTAGAGCTCCTGCGGCAGCTTGCGGGCATGCTTGATGAGCGCGTTGACGACTGTCTGCGAGTCCTTGCCGTCCAGCTTCACCAGCATCACGTATCGCGTCTGGCGCTCAACCAGCGTTGCGATCTGGCTATTGCCGCTGCCGAATACCAAGTCACCTTCCCAATGCCCTGGCACTGCGCGGTCTTCGGCTGACGCTGGCCGCTCGCTGATCGAGACCGCGTCGACGATCTGGCCATGGATCGCCGTCTTCTGGGTGTAGGAGCGAGAGCGCCGCATGCCGCGCGTGCGCCGTAGATGCTCCAGCAACTCCTTCTTCAAGGCGCCACGCGCTTGAACGAACAGGCTTCGGTAGATCGTCTCGTGTGACACGTGAAGGCGCTGATCGTTCGGATAAGTATGCTTGAGCCAACCCGCGATCTGCTCGGGCGACCACAGCATCCGAAGCATGTCTGACACGACACCAGCCAGCGCGCGGTTCTTGGCCAGCTTGCACAGCTTGGGTCGAAGCGCGCGCTCCCACGCAGCCTGGTCTGCCAGGGTTGCCCGATAGCCCTCTTGACCGCCGTTACGACCGACCTCGCGGCAGATCGTCGATGGCGATCTTCCAAGACGCGCGGAAATCGAACGCATCGATTGACCAAGCGTCAGGCCCAGCGAGATCTCTTCCCGCTCTGCCAACGTCAGTGCACGTTGTGAGCGGCTGCGTTCCACTGGGCGAATGCCGCCGGTCTCAGAAATGATCCGGTGAATCGAGGAGTGGCCTCGGTCGAAGAGTTTTCCAATCTCGTGCAGCGTCCAACCTGCTCGCCAGCGCTCCCACATCAGCGCCTTCTGGCTATCCGAGTAGTAGATGCGCGGTCGTTGCCTCATGTTCAACACTCCTTCGGCCGGGGTGGCCTCTAGTGTGTTGCGTCGACCGGTTGAATCCGCCAGCGAGTGCGGTCGCTCAGATGCCGCACCTCGATGGCGGCTTTGTGCCCAAAGCAGAAGGTCAGATCGACGACGAAGGACGGCGCCGCAGCGACTGCTGTGACTTGCAGCGGAGACCTGGGCTCACAATGCGTCGCGCAAAGCGGTCATCAACTCGTCCGCCCGATCAAAGGCTTCGATGACCGGTCAAGGTCGGCAGGCCACCGTTTCTGCCAAGGTGGCGAACTTGCTGAAGAGTGGCGCCGGGGAACGCGACGTAAAGCGCTGCGTCCAAGCGTCAAGGTTCATAAGAAACTCTCTCCAGCGACTATAGAGTGCGCCGATGAAGGAGGAACGAATCATGCGGTTGACCCGTCAGCAACGCGATCACCTGGAGGATTGTGCGCTCAAAGCCTTCACTGGGAGTCTTGGCAATCTCGTCAACGGATTCAGGATTCAAACGCCTGCCGGCCAAGTCGCCGCGATTTACTGGAGTGACTTGGCGCCAGGCAACGAACTCGAGATTGCGCTCGCGCCGGTTCGCTTGACCGAGCGCTACGATTTGGCGACGACCCTAGCGTGGGTGTCTGCCTTGAAGGCAAAGTACCCAGCTACTTGCAATGTGCATAAGCACGGCAGTGACTGGCCGATCTTTGGCGTTTCTTATGCGCAGGCCCTCTCCGTATTGGCTGACTGCCAGAGGCTTCGTACAGGGTGGATGTCCGAGGGGCAGGTTGCTGATATCGACCGTTACCGCTTACAGCAATCACCGCTGGCAGAAGCTGCCTCTTTGCTGAACGCTCAGCTCGAGAGTCTGCGACCACGCGCCCGGCATGCGGTCATAGATCTAGTCCGTCAGGCAAAGGTATCGGTTCAACGCTGGCATACGAAGGCGGATGGGACACCTGCAGCCAATCCGCGCAGCAATCCGGCCTACTGCTACGACTGGTCATTTGGCGGGGGACAGGAACCTTCGGTGGCCTGTCTTTGGCATGCTTCGATGAAGGTAGTCGATGGGCACATCGAGTTCGTGGGTAACTTGCTCAGTTCTGCGACGAGGCTTGAACAAATTGCAGCGGATACAGATAGGCCAGTCGAGCATCGTGAGCGTGCCCGGCCGCAGGCCGCCCGTGCCCGGCGCTTGGACAAGCTGCTACGCGAATGTCATGGTTCAGGTGCAGAGGTTCGCGTCATCGTCAATGAAGGCAACATGCGCGATGAGTCCGCGCTTGGCGAGGAAAGCTCGTGGGTCAAAGTCAGACTGCTGGACCCCGTTGCCTGGAACGTCTTGTCCTATGACTTGATGACGGGCGAATGTCGTCTGCGGCGCAAGCCCGCCAATTCCAGAGGTGAGGCTGCTCCGATCACTGCGGTCAGGTTTGCGGACCAGCACGATCTGCTTGGCGCAGACGCGCCTGAGCGAGTTTCAACAGTTGTGCAGGCGACTTCTCGTGACCCCAAAGTGAGACTCGCCGTCTTGGAGCGTGCTGATGGTCACTGCGAACTGTGCGACACGCAAGGGTTCTTGATGGACGACGGCAGGCTCTACCTTGAAACTCATCACGTACAGCCCCTGGGAAAAGGCGGGAAGGACCGCGTATGGAATGTGGTCGGCCTTTGCCCGAACCATCATCGGGAAGCACATCACGGCAAGCGGCGTTCTGAGATTACAAATGAACTGGTGAGCCTGCTCACGTCCATGTATCCAGACAAAGGGCGAGATGGTCCTGACATGCCGCTTATGTAGTCGCACGCTGGTAAAGCCAGCAGAACAGGGCGCTGCAGCGCCGGCTGTCGCGGCCGATCTCGACCTTCTGCTTCGGGCACGTTGCCGTCACTTGAATGTCGGATCCGAACGACCGAGATCAGCCTGTAGCCGCTTGTTGATCTTGACCGGCGGTTGCTGCACGGTTCACGGTGCTCACGCGGCAAGGATCGTCGCCATCCGGTAGGTACTAGGCAGCATGTGAGCCACACACAGCTGGCATGCCAGCGGATCCATCGATCGTTGCTACGTGAGCGCTGAGGGCGCGCTTTAAGCCAGTTGCATGTCGCAAATAACTGTTGCATAGTGCGGCCATGCATCAGCCCCCGACAGACGGCGCCTTGGAGCGCTTGTCCATTGACGCTCTGGCCAGCCTGGCGGGCGTCAGCCCGCGCACGATCCGCTTCTATATCGCCCAAGGCCTGCTGGATCGACCCGTTGGTGAGAAGCGG
>NZ_JAPPUY010000004.1 GCF_026712245.1 Roseateles hydrophilus | reverse complement strand
TAAGCT
This sequence comes from Roseateles hydrophilus, assembly GCF_026712245.1. Taxonomy (GTDB): domain Bacteria; phylum Pseudomonadota; class Gammaproteobacteria; order Burkholderiales; family Burkholderiaceae_C; genus Pelomonas; species Pelomonas hydrophilus. Next base: position 637,770 of record NZ_JAPPUY010000004.1, on the reverse strand, counting down.
AACCAGTACTAATTGCCCGTGAGGCTTGACCCTATAACTTTGACTGCCAACAGCAGATCAGGGTAAGTGTTCAAGTTATGCTGTTCTTCAGAAGTCTGAAGGCGCAATCAAAATATACTGATTCCGTTGCATGAAAATGCGATGTGCAGATAACTCTGCTGACTCTACGAATTGGGTTTGTTGACCTTGTCAACAAGCCAACCAGTCAAGCCTGACGACCATAGCGACTTGGTCCCACTCCTTCCCATCCCGAACAGGACAGTGAAACGAGTCAGCGCCGATGATAGTGCGGATTCCCGTGTGAAAGTAGGTCATCGTCAGGCTATTATTCAAAGCCAACCCCCATCAGTGAAAACTGGTGGGGGTTTTGCTTTTGGGGCGAACAATAGCAGCAAACTCAGCAAAGGGCTGTAAATGCCCAAGGGCTGACGGGCATGGGCGCGATGGATGCGCAGATACCTGTGCGATGCGCCTAGCCGGGGTGCATCGCTCTCCAGTCAACTCCACATCGCCACGTACCGCGGTAATTCTCGTGAGCTCAGAATGACTACTGATGGCGTCCTCCGCGCCACTTGCACCCGAGCGTCTGCTTATCAGGCATGAAAAAACCCGCCGAGGCGGGTTTAAAACAAACTGCACGTCAAGCTGGCAAATTAATCGCGCTCAGACATTAAAGTGAAAGATGACCTTGGAAGTGCCATTTTTACTGGGTCTCAGCGCGGTTTGGCTCATTCTGTAGTCACTTCCGTATACATTTTTCGCGGACATCCCCATTCGGGTGGCCTCACCCGTGTTCACTTGGTCTGTTCCGCCAAGAGATCAAGCACGTCGGTCTCCAGGATCGCGCCCAGCTTGCACAGGACCAGCAGGGACGGGTTGCCCACAGCGCGCTCGATCTGACTCACGTAGGTGCGATCCACATCCGCGCTCAGGGCGAGCGCCTCCTGCGACAAGCCACGCTTGCCCCGGAAGTCTTTCATGTTGCGCGCCAAGTCCTGACGCACTTGCTCGTAGTCTCGTCCCATCAACGCCGAGCATGGGCGTTATGAGACCTTTAATCCACGGACTATATTCGACAATGTCGAATATAGTCTTCATAATCAGCTCAACTTGGGATCAAAGGGAGCTGATGGATGAGTGGACTCTGCTTTCGGATGCTGGCGGGGTTGGCCGTTGTGATGACCGTGACCGGCTGTGTCACAACACAGCCGCAGGCTGACGGCTCGACCAAGGTTCACCTCTCCTTGGGTGGCGTGTCGAAGGCCAGCCAAGGTAACGTGGCACCGCCTCCTACTACCGAGACTCGCCCAGCCGTCGTTGCCAATCAAGCAAAGCCAGACCAAAGCGCGCCGCCCGGCGCTCCTGGCATCCGTGCAACAGCCCTGGCAGGCGTCTTCAGCAAGCACTCCTACGACGGAACGCCCAAGACCTACTTCCCCCGCGTGGCTGTCACGGTCACGGACTGGTCCCGCAATGACTGCTGGATCGGCACCGCCACCATTTGGAGGAGCAAGACCAAGTCCGAAGCTGTGCCCGCCTTCTCTGTGTGCTGGGGACAGTCGGTGGGGTACGCGGTCAACAACGCCGCGAACCTGCAGCTCTTCATGCAGCAAATGGCGGTCGAGCACAGCGGCAATGTCCGCACTGTTGGCCCCAAGCCGCCCATGCTGGCCATCCCCGACCGGCAGCCGATCAGCGAGCGGCAGCAGCTCGCCTTCCAGGGGTTTGTCCAGCAGCTGGTGCTCGACACCGGCTGGCAGCCGGGCGCACCGACCAATCTTTGGTTGGTAGGGTATGACGCCAACGCGGTCATCAAGCCAACCGTGCCTCCTGCCTCCAGCAACGGAGCCTCGCAGCCTGTGGACGCCAAGACCAAGGCGCAGCTCGAACAGGCGCTGAGCTGCGCGCCCATCGGTCCACGGTTTGAATTGGCTGAGTCCATGCTCAAGCAGTCGGGGTGGAATCCAGATCAAGGCGTCACGCCGGTCACGCTCGCCGAGCCCGTCAAGGTCTATGGGTTCAGCGTCCGCAAGGTGGCGGTGTCACGGGATGGTGGTGAGCGAACCTACCGCAGCTACTTGCCCGGCCTCACGGTCCAGCAGCTCGCGAAATCAGCCTCGCTGAAGCTGGGCAAGGATGGCAGGACCTATGGCCGTTTGACCAAGGTCGGCGTGCTGTCGGCGGGCACGGAGGGTGGCGAAGCCACGCTGACCTGCACAGTCAACACCGAAGGTTCGGAGGGCTGAGCATGTCGATGCAATGCCCTAGTTGCGGCAGCTCGCACATCCAGCCGATGGCCGTTGTGCATGCGGGCGGCACGCAGCACTTCCACGCAACGCACATGGCGGTCACTTCAGATGGGCAGTTCGTTCAAGGCAGCAGCCAGGGCTCGCAGTCCACGGCGTTGGCCCAGCACTGCGCCCCACCTGTGCCGCCATCACCGCTGCCGTTCATTGGAGCCTATGGGATTGGCGGCATCATCATTTACATGTCGATGACGGTGTGCCCGTTGTTGGCGCGTGAGTGCGTATACGTCGGCATGGCAGGCCTGCGCTACAACTGGAAGCAAGCGGCTGTCGGGATTGGTGTCATCGCACTGAGCTGGCTGCTGATGAAGGGCTGGCACGCCCAGGCTAAGGCTTACAGCGCGGCCAAGCGCCAGTGGCAGAGCACGTGGTTTTGCCATACGTGCGGGCAGGCACATCGCCCGACATGATCGGTACGCACCCGTTATCGTAGTTACCGTAATTACGATAACGGGTACATGGACTACCGCTGGACGGTCAAGCCAGCGGTGAAACCGATACTACGTTTCCCACCGTCCGAGACCAGCTGTAGGTCCTTGGGGCGGATGTGATCGCGCAGATCCCGTGCGGCATGCCCAAGCGCCCGTCGCAATGCCAGGCCCAGACTTCGCGGCGGCAAGTGCTTCAACTTCTCCAGAACGGCCCCGTCGAGAGAGGGTACGAAGGCAGAACCCCAGCTGGCTTCGGCACGCATTCGTCCATAGATGTTCTGCGCGATTCGTGCGATCTGATCGGGCGTGGGTGCTTGGACATGCAGCACCGTGAGCCGCGACAGCAATGGGCTCGGGATGCCATCCACACTGTTTGCCGTCGCGATCCAGTTCACGTGGCTGGCATCAATGGTGAAATCACGAATAGAGAGGTCCGTGAAGGACCGTGCGCTGCGGGGCTCAAGAAGGGTGTACAGCGCCGCCAATGGGTCGTACTGGCGCACCTGCTCGGTCTTGTCCAGCTCATCCAAGACCACGACGGGGTTGGCCTTTGGCTGGTAGGCAAGCAGTTCGAACAGGAGGCCAGGCTCGGAATTGCTCCAGAAGGCTTCTGACCCAGCCAGTGGCGAACCTGATTGGGCGCTCGCCATATCGAACACACGGAAGGGCAAGGCCAGTCTTTCCGCCAGCCAGCGAGCCGCTTCTGTTTTGCCGATGCCCGCAGGGCCGACCAGCAGCAGCGGCGACCAGGCAACACGGCCATCGCCCATCGCATTGAGGGCAAAGTGATCGTGCAGCAGCTCGGCCAGCTCGCTGAAGTTCGGGAAGGCTTGGGTGAACTCTTCGATCAGAACGTCCCACTCGTCGGGCAGCATGCCGAGCGTGCGCCGCTCATGGCCGGCCGACCGGATGCGCTCCGCGATCTGCTGGGCACGCTTGAACTTTTCGTCTGCCTTCGCGCGATGGCGGTCAACAAATTGCTTGAGGCCGGAAGCGTCCAGAAAGGTGATCAACGGCGCGTGCTTGTCGTCAGTCGAAGTACCGCTGCTATCGCGTGCGGGGACGGGGCTGTCGGGCAGGTCTCTCTTGGCGGCTTCGGAGCGAGTAGGGGCATCGCTATCAGCGGTGCAGCTCGCACGCTCTGCATCCGCCAACCCCAAGGCCTTCGCAGCTCTCTTGAAACGCTGGATGTCCTCTGCAAACAGTCCGACCACTTGCTCATGCGCAGCGCACCGAGCACCTTGGGGAGCATTGGCATCGCCACCGAAAACCGGAGCGCCGCACACAGGGCAGCACTGCTGGGCGGCGTGCCGAGCCTGTTCCACCACGTCCAGCAAGGCGCGCTCGCGCTGGATGCTGGCATCGGAAATCTCGACTCGAACAGCCAGCTTCTCCCTGGTGGCCGTGACACAGAACAGCGGACGACGCTGGTAGTCACTGCGATGCATCAACCGTTCGCATTGATCGATCAACTCGGCGACCACGGCGAGATGGCCTGGGGCCGGCTGAAACACCTGCTTCGCCAGCCATGGGTGTAGTCGCTTCAGCTCCTCGATGGCCTCTTGGTACTCTCGGCGTCGCATGGGTCGGTACTTTCGTTGCAGGTCGGCCATGGCACACTCCATCTAACTATAAATTACTATAACGCTGCAAACGGAGCACGCCAAGCCTTGGCTGGGCAAAGGTCGCCTTGTTATAGTGATTTACTGTTAGAACAATGTAGGTGCCGTATGCCGACACTTCAGGCCGAACAACTGCGTGCTATAGCAGCCGCACTCATGCGCCTGCGTGGCGATACGCTGAGCTCTGTGGGGATGGCCACCGGTATCCGTCCGGCGAACCTGTCCGTTTGGCTGAGGGGCAAAGAGCAGGTCATTTCTGCCAGGCGCGTGGCGACGTTGATGTATCACCTAGGGCTGGAGGGGAGCAGCCTGCGCGCAGACATCCTCCACCAATGGCGGGACGCTGGTGCCTTAGATGATCTGGGAAAGGTGCTGAACGCCCTCGTCGGCTCTGAGGCTGTTGTGCTCTACCAGGATGGTCAGCCAGGCCTTACCAAGACCCGGTTCCTGCAAATTGGCGATGTACTTGTCCGCATCGAGCTAACCGCTGGCGTTGCGGCCGCAAAGGACTTGGCCGATTTCATTCAGCCGCACCGTGTGATCGTGCTGGCTGAGCCTCTTGCAGCGATCCCTGTCGAGCCGTTAAGTGGCACGCGTGAAGCATTGCTTACGCTGGCTGAGCAAGCTGCAAATGACGTAGGCGACGACGAGCTGTTGGACAGTCTGTTGTTTCAGCTTGGTAATAGCGATTGGCCGATCGCCTCAACCAACACCAGTTCTCCCGTCGGTTGGCAGAAGCTGGAGCAAGCACTACGCGTAGCACTGCAAGATGGGTTTGAGCCCAGCGCGATTGCTCAATGGATCTCCGCTGCGCGGGATAGCCAGAAATAGGCATTGATTGTTGCAAGAAAACAACAATCAATGATTTATTTCGCTCGGGCCGTCATCCGTCCCCTCGCGATCCACGAATCGCGCAAGTGGCTGTCGATAAAAGACATTTTCCAGTTCAAAAGATGGCGATTCAGTTTTCTAGCTTTTGAGTCATGAAAACTGATTTCATATCCGTAATTCGGCGGTGACAGGTCGTTGGTCGGTGATTTCCGAAAAAACTGCTTTCGTGTTACTGCTCGAGCGGAAGTCAATCGATCAATGCGAAGTTGAACTGTCCGTTTCATTGGGGCGGCAGTGCTTGCGTTTCCCAGTACGGTCAAAAACATGCCGCCGCATGTTTTTGACAATCGCATCAGTTGTCTGAACTTGGTATGTAAATCGCGGGATATGGCCAAAATCTGAGCCTCTGGACACGCCGACAACGCAGCGCGAAGAATTGCCTGTCACTACACGAAATGGTGGGCAATCAAATGAAAAACCGAATCCTTCGATACTCCGATCTCGAATCCCAGTTGGGCATGAACCGCGTCACCATCTGGCGCAGGACGAGAACAGACCCAACTTTTCCGCGCCCGATTCGATTGGGTAACTCTGGCTCGCGCAACGCGGCCATTGGTTTTTTGGCCGAGGAGGTCGAGGCTTGGATCGCCCTGCAAGCCGCTACCGCAAGGGTGGAGCGCTGATCATGAAGGTCAGTGGAGACGCCCATGAACGCCTCTCGGTTGCTGATCGTTCGGCGTCGGCACACGGGGAATTTCACCCAGATTCCCAACTCGCTGATCCGCAACGAGCATCTCAGTCTGAAAGCGCTGGGGGTCATCGTGCACTTGCTCTCCCTCCCGCCAGGCTATCGCGTCAGCCTCGAAGGTCTGTGCGCTGTACGCAAGGAGGGGGAGACGGCCATGCGAACAGCCATCAAGCAGCTTGAGAGCCTGAACTACATGCGAATCGTCCGCGACCGTTCGGCATCGGGGCAATTCATTCAATCCAGATGGATTGTCAGCGACGAGCCGATTGTGGACTGGGCTCCACACCTTGAAAACCCACGTGTGGAAGAGCCAGTTCTGGATCACCCAGTTCAGGGCGATCAAGGGGCTACAAACACTGGGTTTAAAGAAACATTGGATTCATCAAAAACAACCACTACCGGGCCAGAGGGCACGCCACCTGACCCGGACGAGTCGCCGACCTTGATCATGGACGAGGCGAATGAAGAGTGCTGGTTGTGGTTGTGCCAAAAGCTATCACTCGAACCCCAAAAGACGCGGGATCAATGCACGGGTCTCTCCACCTCCGTAGCCCTGGATGTCTTGGCAGAAGTCCTCGAATGCAAGCGCCAAAACAGCATCCGGAAGACTGTCCCCCAATTCCTTGCCTCCCTGCTGCGCAGGGCTCACGAGGGCAAGTTCACCTTGTCGGCTGGGTCAGAGCTGCGACGGGACCTTCGGCAAATCATCAGGCGGCAACGCGCCGTGGAAGCCGCAGCTGAGCCCACTCAAGCAATCGTGACGGATCGGCCAGCGGTGGACCGGGCTCAAGCCAGAGAAAGGCTCCAGCAGATGCGTGATGAACTCGCAAAGAAGTCACACACATCGGTAATGCCACGAGGCACAGCATGAACAACAAAAACTTGGAAAACCGATTCGCCTGGCGAGATGTCGTGGCGGATGATAAATGGGCTGGCTGGGGATGGATGCAAACCTGCACCGTGGCGACGGGCAGGGTCAATATTGAGTGCGTACAGCAACCAGCTCTTGGTAACGACCGATGCATGCGGCTTTGCCTCATTGCGCTCGATCAGACCACGTTGATCGAATATACGGACAGCGGCTTCGTACTCCGCGAGTATGTGGCCCGGCTTTCATTCGATGCTGTCATCGACAGGCTGCGGCAAGTCCCATCAACTCAAGTCCATTTGGCCGCACCGGAATTGCTGAATGGCCTGGCGGATGACGGTCTACTCGTGCAAGTTTTTGGTAATCAGCGGAGGCGTCGTGGGCAACTCACACACTGATTACACAATATGCGCCACAGTGCCCCCACATGTTTGCCACACTGTTAACACAAGGTTTGGCATCAAATCGGCCAGTTGTTCACACAGTTTCGCCCATTGGTTCGCACAGTTTCAACACACCGTTCGCACATTGGGCGGCGGGGTCCAGGGGATTTCTCCCTGGCCGACATTTATCGTTGCGACAGCGGCGATAAATATAGTCGGTCACTATGTTTGCGAACACGGTGCGCCATGATCACAGGCGGCATCCAGTTTGTTCACATCGCTGTCTATTCGCTGCACTCACCGAAGAAAACCTCGCGGGGAGCAGATCGGAAATGGGCTGTGCGCGACGTGATTGCTGAGGCCAGCCGCGAGCCGCAAGCATGCTTGCATGTGCCGAGACCGAGGCGACCCAACCTGCTGCATGGTCCCAGCCTGGCTGACCTGGAAGCGGAAGTTGGCGCCATACATGCGCGCAGCACTGACGCAGCTGGTCGCCGTTTGCGAAAGGATGCGTCCGTCCTGCTGGCCGGAGTGGCGTCGTATCCACGTGGCGGCATGGAATACAGCTACTGGAAGCAAAGCGCCGTGGAGTGGCTGCAAACGGAATTCGGTGATCGCCTTCGGTCTGTTGTCGAGCACACCGATGAGGCGCACCCGCATCTCCACTTCTATGTCGTCAATCCTGACGGTGGCAACGTCAAGGACTTGCACCCCGGCTTCCGCGCGGCAAAGGGCGCTCAAACACCCAAGGAGCAACGCCTTGCCTACAACTCTGCGATGCGCGCATTTCAGGACCGATTCTGGGAGCACGTTGCCGGGCCGTCCGGACTCGCTCGTTTGGGGCCGGGCCGACAGCGCATGAGTCGTGCGCAGTGGACGCGGGTGAAGTTCGGGCTGCCGGCGCAGGCCGCGCTGCTCCAGCGTGCGCGTGAGATCACCCGTGGGACGGGTGAGCGTGACCGTCAGCTTCGCTCATTCGCGCACAAGACGATGCTTGAAGCGCAGTTGTTGATCAAGGAGTTGGAAGCGCGGGAGGCTCGCGTTCTGGCACTTGAAGCCAGGTTGGGATTGAAGCCGCCCGTGTCCGACTCAAACGATCCTGACAAGGCCTAACCCGATCAAAACAGGTTCAAACCCTATTGAACTGGCTGAAAGTGGCGTAGACTGTGTTCAGTTGCCGCCACTCTGGCGGCGCATTTCTGTTTGGATGCAGACATGGACGACCGCTGGCTCTCTGTCGATGAAATCGCCGACTACCTCGGCGTAGCCAAAGACACCATCTACACCTGGGTGACCTCCAAGGGCATGCCGGGGCACAAGGTTGGGCGCTTCTGGAAGTTCAAGAAAGAAGACGTGGACGCCTGGGTGCGCGAGGGCGGTGCCGCTGCCAGCAGTGATGACTTTGACGACAAGGAGCCCCGCAATGCCTAAGCAGCGCTCCGCACAGGACAACAACGATATGAGCGACCTGGATCAAGAAGCCCAAGCGCCTGAGAGCGCGCTCGAAGAGGGCAAGGTCTTTGACTACATCACCGGCAACCCGGTGAAGGACAGCGACAAAGAGCAAGTCCGCCAGCGCATCGCCCGCGCCATCATCCATGAGTACGGCATTGCCGCCGAAGACATGGAGCCTGACTTCAAGGTCAAGGTGCTGGGTAAGAACCGCAAGCTCGACATCGCCATCTTCAAGCCTGGCCAAGCACACACGGTGGACAACCTCTACCGCGCAGTGGTGGTGGAGAAAGAGCCCAAGCTCGGCACCAAAGGTGCCTATCGCATGCGTGATCCGGAAGAGGCACGCAAAGAGTTCGAGGTGCTGGAAACGGTGATGGCCGAAGTCGAAAGCTGCGACTACGGCCTGTGGACCAACGGCCTGGAGTTCTTCTTCTTCAAGAAAGAAGTCACCCGCTTCGACACCAAGTTCAAGCCCATCGGCGACTGGCCCCTGGGTGACGACACCTTCAGCGTTGAAGGGCGCTCCATGGGGCGCCTGCGTCGTGCCGATCCGGTCATGCTGCGCACAGCGTTCCGCCGCTGCCACAACTACATCCACGGCAACGAAGGTATGCCCAAGGATGCGGCCTTCTGGCAGTTCCTGTACCTCATCTTCTGCAAGATGTATGACGAGCAGCAGCCCAACGATGCGCGTCGCTTCTGGGTGGGGCCGTTCGAGCCGTTTGAAGCTGCTGGCCGAGAGCAAATCCGCCTGCGCATCAAGCCGCTTTTTGAGGCGGTGAAGAAAAAGTACGACGGTCTATTCAAGGGCAACGAAGAGATCACCCTGTCCGACCGCGCACTGGCATTCATCGTCTCCGAACTGGCCCGCTACGACTTTGGTCGCACCGATGTGGACGCCAAGGGCACGGCCTACCAAGAGATCGTCGGCACCAACCTGCGTGGAGATCGCGGCCAGTACTTCACTCCGCGTGGTGCCATCAGTCTTGTGGTCAAGATGCTGGCGCCCAAGGAGCATGAACGCGTGCTCGATTCGTCCTGCGGTACGGGTGGGTTCCTGGTCGAGACCTTGAACTACCTGAACAAGGTCTTCCACGAAGAGAAGCGCATCAAGGCAGGCGACGAGAACACGGAAGAGTTTGTCTCCATCCGAGACCGGTTGGCCCACTTCGCGGCCAACAACCTCTTCGGTGCTGACTTCGATCCCTTCCTGGTTCGTGCCGCACAGATGAACGTGATGATGGCTGGCAACTCGCTCGGCCACCTCTATCACATGAACTCGCTGGAATTCCCAGCAGGCCACCTGCCAGGTGTGCCGGCCGCGAAGGCAGCCATCCCGCTAGGGACCATTGATGTCTTGATGACCAACCCGCCGTTTGGCTCAGACATTCCGGTCACCGAAAAGACCATCCTGGAGCAGTACGAGCTGGCCCGCCGCTGGGAGCGGCAAGGCGATGGCTTCGTGATGACCAACGCCATCAAGCCTGCTGTGTCGCCCGAGGTGCTGTTCATCGAACGATGCGTCAAGTGGCTCAAGCCGGGCGGCCGTGCTGGCATCGTCTTGCCTGACGGCATCCTGGGCAACCCTGGCGATGAGTACATCCGCTACTGGATTCTTCGCCACTGCTGGGTGCTCGCCAGCATCGACCTGCCGGTGGAGTCCTTCATCGTCGAGGCCAACGTCAACATCTTGACCAGCTTGCTCTTCCTGAAGCGCAAGCCTGAAGAGGTGATCAAGGCAGAAGACCTGGGCCAGAAGAAGGACTACCCCGTCTTCATGGCTGTCGCTGAGAAGGTGGGCTTCGACCGCCGTGGCAACACGCTTTACAAGCGCCACCCTGACGGCGAAGAAATCCTGGTGGATGTCAGCCACGAAGAGAAGGTCCGCATCGGCGGTGGCCTGCAAGTGCGCACCCTGCACCGCAAGGAGCGCATCCTCGACGACGACCTGCCCGAAATCGCTAAGGCCTATGCCGAGTTCCGCGCCCAACATCCGGAGCCTAGCAAATGATCACGCGACTTGAAGCCACACGTTATCGCTGCTTCGAACGCCTGGGCGTCGATGTCGGCGACTTTCGCGTCCTCGTCGGGGCCAATGGCTCTGGTAAAACCACCTTGCTGGACCTGCCCGTTCTCTTGGGTGACTTGCTGCGTGCCAACAATGTCTCGGCGCCGTTCATGGAGCGTCGGCCTGAATTGCCGCCGCGTGCTGGCAGCCTGAACGAACTGGTGTTCGCTGGGCGCGGCAGCGACTTCTCGCTGGCTGTCGAAGCCCGCCTGCCCGAGGCTGTGCAATCAAAAGTTCTTGAAGGCCTGTTTGCCAGCAAACGCACGGAGCGCTCGCGCCAAGCCTTGCAGGAAGACCGCCGTCAATGGCCGACCCACATCCGCTATGAGATCGGCTTGCGCATCGGTGCGGATCAATCACTGCTGGTGGCCTACGAGTACCTCTTCCTCTTTCCTGAGGCTGATGGGCCAGACCGCAGACAGGCAGGCTTTCACGGGGCAACGGCAGCGAACAAGAAGCTGTGGCACCTCACGCTCAAGCGCGAGATTGGCTACGAGTCGGAATTCAAGCCAGAAACGCCGCACGCCAAAGCCGTCAAGGTCGGCCTGCCCGAGACGCTGCTGGCCATGCCGCGTGTGCTGTTCGAATCCGAGGTGGGTTACCCCGCTGCGCGGTGGCTGCACAGCTTGTTGACGACCGATGCGGTGTTCCTGGAGCCAAACTGGTCGGCCATGCGCCAAGCCAGCCCACCGGGCCAGCCCAAGGTCATCACCGCCAACGGTCGCAACATCCCCTGGCTCGCACTGGAGCTAAAGCGCGAGGGGGCTCCCGAAGCTGCGCCTGCTGACTATCGCAGTGAGCGCTATGCCGACTGGATTGCCCATGTGCAAACCGCGCTGCCGCAAGTCACTGACATCGAAGTGCGTGAGCGTGAGGACGACCACCACGCCTACTTCGTGGTCAGCTACAAGGGCGACTTCAAAGTGCCGTCCCCCGGCCTTTCGGATGGCACCCTGCGCATCCTCACGCTGACGCTGCTGCCTTACCTCGGCAAGCAGCCCGCCATTTTGGTGACCGAAGAGCCAGAAAACGGCATCCATCCACGCGCCATCGAGGCCGTTTTGCAATCGCTCTCCTCCATGTACGACAGCCAGGTGTGGGTGTCCTCGCATTCGCCCGTGGTTTTGGCTCGCGCCAAGCTGGACCAGTTGCTGTGCGCACGGCTGGCCAGCGAAGGGGGCGTGGAGATGGTTGCCGGGACGGACCATCCTCGCCTGCAAGAGTGGCGAGGTGGCATTGATCTTGGCAGCCTGTTCGCAGCGGGGGTGCTGGGATGATGAACAAACGCCCCTGCGTTATCTTGGTGGCCGACAGCAATATGGCGGCCACCTTCCGTGGATACTTCAAGCGCGAGCGTTGGCACCTGAGCCTCGGTTGCGCGCCCTTCGAGATCAACACCGATGTCGGTGCCGACCTGCTGGTGGACGAAGGCGGCAACGACCCCGGCGTCTACACCAAGGGCCACGAGTTGTTGCGCCCCTACCAGAACAGCCACCAGCGCGCCCTCGTGGTGCTGGATTGCGAATGGGGAGGCTCGCCCGGCAAAGACGCGATCGTCGCCCACATCACGGCCAATTTGGTTGCCAGTGGCTGGGCCGAGGATGCGGTCAAAGTGATCGCCATCGAGCCCGAGCTGGAAAACTGGCTGTGGCAGGACAAGCCGCAAGTGGCTGATGCGCTTGGCTACCAAGGGGCGAAGCCGCTGCGTCAGCACCTTGCTGACAGTGGCAAGTGGCCTGCTGACTTGGCTAAGCCGCCTCGGCCGAAAGAGACCGCCGAGTGGGTTCTGAAGCAGGCAAAGAAGCCGCGTTCGTCTGCGATCTATCAGAAGCTGGCGGAGCACATCTCGATCCGGGGATGTACCGACGTAGCTTTTACTGAGATGCACGCTGCATTCCTTGTGTGGTTCCCCATGGAGGTCGCAGCATGACCTTCACGAGTTTTAAGAATGCACGCATCGTTCGGTCCGGTTGGCTCGACGAAGGCGGTCGTCGGCTGGACTGCAACCCTTATATGTCTGGCGCATTGGAAGCGCGGGACACACTCAAGCGCCTGCCAGTTACAGAAAAGCTCTCCGCTGTCACGGCTCGCATTTTCCATGCGGGGCGAGAAGCAAGGCTTTGGGTAAGCGATGCAGACCACGGCGTCCTCTTTATGGGTAGCTCGGACATCCGAGTGGCTGATTTTTCGGCATTACCTTTGATTGCCAAGCGGCAAGTTGAACGGAACCCACTATTTACCCTGGGGTCGGGGTGGACGTTGATTACACGTTCCGGAACCATCGGTCGGATGGCCTATGCAAGACCTGACATGGCTGGCATGGCGTGTTCTGAGCATGTCTTGCGGGTGGTACCCGATGTTGGGCGCATTCCCTCGGGCTACCTATACGCCTTCTTGTCGAGCCGCTATGGGGTGCCGCTGGTAGTTTCGGGAACATATGGCGCGATCATCCAGCACATTGAGCCTGAGCACATCGCTGAACTGCCTGTGCCGAGGTTCGGGCCAGTCTTCGAGCAAGAGGTGGCGCAACTCATTGACGCGGCCGCAGCTGAGCGCGTTGCGGCATCCAAACATCGTCGAGCAGCGCTTGAGCTATTCCAGGCAAAGATTGGTTGGAGCCGTGATTCTGACTCCATCGCTCGTGCCCCCATGGCATCAGCACTGCTCGGCCGAATGGATGCATTTCACTACTCACCGCGAGTCGAAACGGGGCGAGCCTCACTGGCCGCCCATTTCGGAATTCGGCTGGGTGATCAAGTGGAACGGGTTTTTGAGCCCAATCGAGGCTCACGTTTGAAGGTCACCGACCCGGCTTTCGGTGTGCCCTTCTTGTCGTCGTCCTCCGTGTTCGAGCTGAACCCCAGCGCGGAGTATTTGGTCTCGCGATCACTGACGCCGCATCTGGAAGGGCTCTTGGTCTCGGATTGCGATGTCTTGATTCCTCGCAGCGGCCAATTGGGCGGGATCATTGGTCGTGCAGTGCTGCCCCTGCCCATGAACGTTGGGCAGGCTGGCAGTGAGCATCTGGTTCGCGTGCGGTGCCATTCGCCGCAAGATGCGGCGTACTTGTGGGCTGTTTTGGCATCCGAGCCTGGGTACTGGGCGCTGGTGGGTACGGCATTTGGATCGTCGATTCCTAGCCTCGATTCGTCGTTGATCAGCGACCTCACCATTCCGTGGCTGTCCGATCTGGATCGCCAGGAGATTGGTGCATTGGCTGAAAAAGCAGTTGTGGCGCAGAACAAGGGCAACGAACTGGAAGCAACAGCAGTTGCGTTGCTAGAAGAAAAGATCAGGAAGGAAAGCTGATGGCGAAAGTGATCCCAGTAGGCCAGCCGGTCAACGATGCAGAGCGCAGCGCCATCGCTTACCTGCGGGATCGCTTGCCAGACAGTTTCGTTCTGCTTCACAACTTCGAGATCGAGCGGCAGGGCGAGCGCTTCGAGATCGACATCGCATTGCTGACGCCGCACGCCCTGTACCTGATCGACGTGAAGGGCACGCGCGGCACCATCGATGTGTATGGCAACAAGTGGTACCCCGAGGGGCGCGCGCCTTATCCGTCACCGCTGGGCAAACTGCGCGGCCATGCGCGCACGGTGAAGGGCTTGGTAACTCAGGCCAATCCCGGTCGGAATGAGCTGGACGGTATCTATGTCGATGCCGCCATCCTGCTCACCGCGCCCGATGCCCACCTGAATGACCGCGAGCAGTTGGATGCAGACCGGGTGGTGAAGCTGAAGGATGCAGAGCGCTATTTCAAGGATGCCACGCGCATCCCGGCGCGCTTCTCCAAGAACATCCTGCAGCAACAGGGCTTGATCCTGCATGCCTTGAAGGTGGTGAAGCCTGCCTCCGCCGTGCAGCGCTTTGGACACTGGCAGGTGAAAGATAAGCTCGGGGCGGCGGAGGCCTACACCGAGTTCCGTGCTGAGAACGCGTTCGCGGGTGGTACGGCCCGCCTGCGTGTGTACCAGGCTGACCCCTATCAACCTGAAGGTGTGCGCAAGGCGCAGGTCAACCGCATTGCCAATGCCTACCGGGCGCTTTCCAAGCTGCCGCTGCATCCCAACATCGTCGCGGCACGGGATTTCTTCCCGACCGATGACGACAAGTCGTTCATCCTGATCCTGGACGATGCACCCGGCCAGGCGCTGACAGTGCACATGGCTCGACCCCAGTTGGCGCTGACGCTGGACCAGAAGTGGCGCGTGGCCAAAGACTTGCTGGCAGCCTTGGCCCATGCCCACCATCACGGCGTGGTGCATCGAAACCTGACACCGGGTGCGATCTTGATTGGCCAGGACGGCACCACACGCATCACCGATTTCGACTTCGCCAAGCCCGGCGTGGACCGCAGCCTGACGATCGCGACGGACATTGTTGATCTGGTGGAAAAAGCCTATGTAGCGCCCGAAGCGTTCCGGGAGCCCGGGGCCGCATCGAGCGCATCGGACATCTTCTCCGCAGGGGTCATCCTCTACGAACTCTTCACCGGCGAGCGCCCCTTCGCAGGCGAGCCCACCACGGTGTGGGACCGGGCCGGGGAGTTCCTCAACAAGCCTTCGGCACTGCGGCCGGAGCTGAACGAGGCCTTTGATGCTTGGCTGCAAAGCTTGTGCGCTTTTGATGAGCACCAGCGGCTGACGGCTTCTGCCGCGCTGGCGGCTCTGAATGCTTTGCTGCAGCCCGTTGCGCAAGTGGCCAATCAGCCAGCTGAAGCATCAAAGCCTGAGGTCTTCGAAGTCGATGATGCCCAGACCGACTACCTGAACTTGGTGGCAGGCCATCGCCTGACCCACAAGTTCATCGTGGAGAAGAAGCTCGGGCGAGGCAGCTTCGGTGTTGTCTACAAGGTGATCGACACCTTGGGCGACGTGGCGCGCACGGTGAAGCTCATCGTCAGTGACCGGCACTCGACCTTGGAGCGCCTGAAGAAGGAATACCGCCACCTGGTGCACATCCCCGAGCACCCCCATGTGGTGCGTGTGCTCGATGCCGATGTGATTCCAGGGCGGGACATCCCCTTCCTGGTGTTTGAGTACGTGGAGGGGGCCGATGTCGGCGACATGATTCACGATCGCCTGCTGTCCCCCGAGGATGCGCTGGAGCTGGGCAAGCAGGTGATTGAGGGTCTGGTGCATCTGCATGCGCAGGGCTTCCATCACTGCGACATCAAGCCGCGCAACCTCTTGTGGACTCAGAAGGGCGCCAAGATCATTGACTTCAATGTGTCGGTGCGGGCCGACGACAAGGAGTCGCGCGGCGGGGGCTCGCGGCGCTATTTGCCGCCGGACTTTGACCCAGAGGTCATTCCGCACAACGGCGAGCGCGCTGACCGTGATCTGTATGCGCTGGGCCTGACTTTGTACGAGGCATTGACCGCCCGCTACCCGTGGGACACCACGGAGCCGCCCATCAACAAGCCTGCGCCCGACCCGCGTGAGCTGTCGGGCTTTGCCGACTTGGCGCCAGAGTTGGTGAATGTGGTGCTTAAGGCCATTGCGCCGCGCAGGGCCGAGCGCTTCCACACGGCCGTCGATTTCCGCGATGCGCTGGCAGAAGTTCGCCATGCACGTCGTGTGCAGACGGTCAGCCTAGCCGCCATGGTGACGGCGGTGAGCAGCGGGCAGCCCGCCTTGGCTGAATCGGCACCCAACACCAATGCGTTCGTATCACACCTGCTGACGCTCTACAGCCAAAGCAGGCGCAGCAATGCGGGTACGCGGGGCATGGACGCGCTTGGGTTCTCCGCCTATGTGGACACCGCGCTAGACCGTGCCTTGTTGCCTGCTGTGCTGCAAGCGGAGTTCCGGCTTGTCTTGATCTCTGGCAACGCTGGTGATGGCAAGACCGCTTTCTTGCAACGCCTGGAGAAAGAGGTGGAAGCGCGCGGCGGGGCCGTTAATCGTGGTTTGGCAAACGGCAGTGAGCTGAGCTTGGACGGCAAGCGCTACCTGATCAACTACGACGGCAGCCAAGACGAGGGCAATAAAGACAACAACCAGGTGTTGCTGGACTTCCTGGCACCGTTCAAGGGCAACGATGCAGCATCCTGGAGGCCCCAAGAGACACGACTGATTGCGATCAACGAAGGTCGCCTGGTGGACTTCCTTGCTGCGCATGAACGTGATTTCCCGGCACTCACGGCCCTGGTTCGGCGTGCATTCGCCACGGGGGAAGCGGAGTCTGGCGTGGCGGTGGTGAATCTGAATCTGCGCAGCGTTGTGGCCGATGACGCCAGCCATGCTGAGGGCGGCTCGATTCTGGAGCGCACGCTGCGAAGCATCGTCCGCCCGGAGAACTGGGCGGCTTGTGAGCAGTGTGACTTGAAAGACAGTTGCTACGCCTTGCACAACGCGCGCAGTTTCCAGGATGAGATTGCCGGGCCGCGCTTGTTGGAACGCATCAAGACCCTTTACACGATGGCGCACTTGCGCGGGCGCTTGCACATCACGATGCGCGACCTGCGTTCAGCGCTGTCGTTCATGCTGATTGGCAACCGCGACTGTGGCGAGATTCATGCGCTCTACGCCTCAGGCAAGCACGATGACGTGGCACGCAGCTTCTACTTCAACAGCTGGATGGGGGGCGGGCAAGCCACCTCGGACCGGCTGCTGACGCTGCTGAGCGATCTGGATGTTGGCAAGCAGGAGGACCCCCGCTTCGACCGAGGCCTGGACTTTGTTCAGCCGGATGACCGCGCCCTGTTCCGCTTCGAGCGCCGAGGGCAGTTTGACTTCGAGGTGTTGAAGCGCCTGTTCGGCGATCTGCCGCGTGGCGTGTCTGACTCGTCAGTTCGCCACCGGGCGCGGAAGCATCGCGAGTACGTGGCCATGGCTCGCCGCAAGCATTTCTTTGAGCGGCGTGACGCCAGCTGGGAAAAGATGCTGCCCTATCGCTCCGCCAAACGCATGGTGGAGATCGTTCGAGGCGAAATGCCCATCGACGAACTCACGAGCGAAATCCTGCATGCCATCAACCGAGGCGAGGGGCTGCAGCGCCCGGAACGCCTTGGAGCCAGCCTGGCCTTGCAGTTGCGGCAGGTCGAACACGGTACGGTTCGGAGCTACCGGCTCTTCCCCGTGGAGGGCTTTGGGCTGCAGGTACAAGACTTTGCGGCCAAGGCGCGCTTCGTTGAACACCTGCCGACCGGTCTGCTGCTGAAGTACCAAGGCCAAGGCGCAGGTGCCATCAGCAGCGAGCTGATCATCAACCTCGACGTGTTCGAGATGCTGGTGCGGCTGAATGAAGGCTATCGGCCTAGCGTTGAAGAGATGCAGGGGTTCTATCTCTGCCTTGGCGTGTTCAAGAACAGCCTCAACGCTCAGCCTTACCGCGAAATCCTGCTGACCACCACGGGGCACGACTTCTACCGCTTGGCCCGCCATGACGATGGTCGGGTGGAGATGCGTTTACTGCACGGTCCGGTGAAAGGCGCTCGCCAAGAAGAAGCCGCAGAGAGCGGCGCCAGGGGGAACTGATGGCATTGCAGAAAAAGGACAGGGAATTCCGACTCCCGAAGATCAGCTATCTCGACTTCAAGACCATCGAGATGGATCGGGTGCTCACGGGCTTGTTCGAGCGGCTGGAGCATGGGGGCTATCCGAGTGTTTTCCGCGACAAGCGCGAGCTGACGGTGGACAAGTTCGTTGATGACATCCTGGATGCCAGCGACAAGTTCTTGGGCTTCACTCAGCACCGGGACATGGTGGAACGCTGGGTGGAAACCCACCTGATGGACATCGTGAACCGAGGTAAGAAAAACGCCGCCGTGGCAGGGCCGCGACCGCTGCATGGCTATACCTATCGCTTTCGCAATCCGAAGCACTCGCGTGACTACGGGGCTGCACAGCATCTTTACCAGATGCTGCACCACGCGCGCCACCTCGCCGGCCACAAGGCGATCGAGCATCTCAAAGGCTTCTTCTTCGACGGGTTCGACAAGCTCACAAGAGAGCTGAACGACAAGGCGCTGACAGACATTGAGACAGCGACGCTGCTGCACTTTCTGTCTCAGAGGAAGGACACGGCGGACACGCGCGCGGGCGGAGACCGGTTCGCGCCTGTATGCATCGGCTCAGCCGATCTGATGGCCGAGGACATTCAGCGACTGCTGTTCTACAAGCCCTTCATGCCGCGCTCGGTGATGGTGGAGTACCTGAAGGTGCTGTTGTCGTTCCACTTGGCGCTGTATCACCTTCGCCTGCTGAAGCTGCTGCCTGCCTGGCAAAAGCTGGAGGGCGCCAACTCGCTGTGCGCTGAATCGGCATGCCCTATGAAGCCCCGCGAGCAACGCGAGCCTCAGGGGGACTGCCCCTACAAGCTCAGCTTGTTCGTTGATCTGTCGGGGAGCTCAGAGTCCTCTACAGCAGCGCTGGCAGAGCGCAGCGCAGATGGCTACTACCGGCGCATTCCTAGCTTTGTGCGAGCGTACTTCGTCGCCAAGAAGCTAGACGAATTTTCTGAGCACCTCGTTCGGAGAGGGAAACTGATCCGGCCCTTGAATTCCGTGTTCTCGGTCGGTGAACTCTACGGTCTGCAAGGAGAGCCGTTCGCGGAAGAGCGGGACAAGTTCTTTGGTGAGCGGCTGGCCGGGCTGCTGGAATCCTTGTCTGAGGGTGACGCGGGGCTTGACGCAGAAGTCGAGGCCATCACAAAGATGGGGCTCTCGGACTTCGAGACCTACATCGAGATTTTGGTGGCTCTGCGTGGTGCCTTCCATCGGAAGTACATCATCGAGTCTCTGGACGCGACGATGTTGAAGAACAAGTCGGGGGCGCTGCTTGCGCAGACCCGCGCGCGGAACGCACCTCGACGATTTGTGCTGGAGAGTCGCCTGCTGGAAGTGTTGCTGCAGATCGCAGTATTGCGACCCGGTGGGGACCAAGGCTACTTCACCGGCGAGATGCGGATCGACGACTTGCTGTCGTTCTTGCGTGAACGTTATGGGCTCTACATCGATCAGCTGCCGCCCGGTGAGGGGTTCAGCGCTCCGACCATCGACGAACGGAAGGCACTGCGCAGCAATGTGCAGGCATTCACCGGACGCCTCCGTGAGATTGGCTTCTATCGAGATTTGTCTGATGCCTACGTGACCCAGACCGTGGTGCCGCGCTACACGATTGCAGAACGAAACGAAGGAGCGCGCGCATGAGTCAGGGACTGCGTGAACTCACCAATCAAGAACTGAACGCCGCGCTGGAATCGGTTCTGCTTCCAAAGCTATCCCAGCTGCTTGCCGCTCGCGAGCTTGGGCATTGCATGCGGGTCACAGACTTGGATCGAGAGCTGATGATCCGCTTGGCTGGCGGCCTGCGGGCTGCAGTGCCGGCAGCGAACGTCGTGGTGCTGGCGGACGAGGGCTTGCGAGCGATGGCGCCGGACATGGCTGTCAGCAGCACCAAGCTGGTTGAGCTGCGGAATCCGCTACCGAACGATGAGCTTCGGCCCCCATTGCTGGTCTTCGTGCCGAACGACCTGCGTGCTTCAGCGGAAGATTCTTTTGGCGTCGCAACGTTCGAAGAGGTCTCGATCGATGGTGCGTATGCGGAGCTGAATGGGCAGTTGCTGGCTCAGGTTCCTGCCAACTTGCGGATGGCCGTGGAGGCCTGCTTGAGCGAGTTGCGGCGGCGTGATAGCCGGTGGCGGTATGCCGATGACGCTGCTGTGGCTCGTTACCTGCTCACCTGCCAGATCAATGAGTTTGATCCGGACGCGATGGGCGCAGCGCTGTTTGAACTTGCTCTGGTGCCGGACTTTGAGTTGTTCCAGCAGGCCGAGCGTGCGCCTGCAAGGGTGGCGCGCAACCGTGAGTGCGTTGAACGCGTGACCTGGTCGACCAAGACGGAGCGCGTTCGCGCGCTTGAGTTGGGCTTGCTCGACCCTGTGTTCTGCAAGCAGCTTGGCGAGTTCTTCTCCCGCATCGGTGTCTCCAATCCCAAGGAGTGGACGCAAGCCATCGTTCGTGACCGTGTGAATTGGCCACTTGCGTTCAACAAATGGTTGTTCGAGGACGGCGGAGTCAACCCCGACGCCATCTACATCGGCGATGTCGCACTGCCTGACTTGCCCGTGGTGAAGGATGACAACGAAGACCCCCGGTTGGCTGAGTTGATCGGGCACAAGGTGCTTCCCATCTCAAAAACCGGCCTCAAGAAGTTCAGTGTCTCTTTCCGTGTTGAACCGGTGCCGTCCAAGGTCGAAGGGTTGTCGCGGTTTGTGGCAGAGGTTGTGTCGCGCGACAACGGTCCGACAGGCCTGCGTAGGCGAAAAGCCGCCTGGACCAAAGGAACCGACTCCGGCGCGATTGCTTTTTCGTCGATTGGCAAGATCGACTGGGAGGAAGGCTGGCACTACGTGCGGGTGTATGCAGAGACCGAGGACGGTGATCGCATCCCGCTCGCGGACGGAGAAGGCAATCCCATCCGGTTCAACACGGATGCAGCTGAGACGCACGCCAGCCCCAACGAAAGTGACCTCTTTTACGTGGTCACCGACGACGAGGTCGAGGTAGAACCACCGCAGCGTGCGGTCCCGCGTGAGGCTAGCTTGATGCATGCATTGCTGCGTGCACGTTTTGCGGCGGTGACTCAGGATCGTGATCCTGGAACCGTTACTGTGACCGGCTGCGGCTGGGTGGAGCGCAGTAGCAAGGCAGTGGCCAGCGGCGAAACCTTGGAAATTCGCCTTGGCAAGGAGGGTAAGGCGAACGTCTTGGTGTCTAGCCTTTTGGCCAACCTGGAGCGGGCGTTTCTTGAAGACCCGGAAGGTCTTAACCGCTTGAGACTTTCGATCAGCGCTTCGGGTGTTGCCACCCGATCTACGACGTCATTCAAGTGGCCAGTCTCGGACGAGGTCACTCGATTCCGAGAGGCTCGGCAGTCGTTCTTCGCCGCAGTGCTCAAGGGAGACCAACGGCTGATCATGCAGGCCAGCGATCTTCTGTCCCTTCAGGAGCCGGCTCAGAACTACGCGTCCGCCTACTTGGCTTGGATCGACACAGCGCTTGCACGTGCCAGCTCCACAGAGACGGCCGTTGCGCGGCAAGCGATGGATGAGCTTCGCTACGCGCTCACCATCGATTCAGTGGCCCTCGTGCTGGAAGACTACCAAGGCAGGCGACGAGATGCTGTGCTGTTGGGCCCAACGCATCCTTTGCGTGCCAACTGGCATGTTGCGTGGAGCCATCTCGGCCAGGCCTGGATGGAGCAGAGCCGGGCTAGCAACAAAGAGTTCGTGATCCCGACACGTGACGCAGTGATCAAGCAGCTTGCGCCAGCGGCATTTCCGCCGGTTGTTCCCTTCGGTGAGGAGCTGGGGCGGACAGCGCTGGCTGTGGACAACATCAACCCGTTCTGGTCCTTGTACGCGGCGACCGATGAAAAGGACCCTCGTGGCCTGATCGGGGAGGTTTGCGCTGCCTTGGGCTTGCCAGAGCCAGCCATAGGCGGGGCAACGATCGATAGTGCTTATCTTGCCGCGCGCGTGCAGCGTTATCTGGTCCAGCACCCGTATGTGGAGACGCTGACGATCAACGCATTCAACGCGGGGCGCGCAGGCGCAATGGCCGAGGTGCTGCTGGCACTCCAGCGAAATCCTGACTTCGCCGATCTGCGTTACGACATCCGACTCTTCGTGCTTGATCCTGCAGCCCCCTCGACCGGGGAGGCGTTGCTGGAACTCTTGTCGCCAGACTCGGGAACGAGTGCCAAGGAAGCAGACGCTTTTTCGACGCCGACCAACAGTCATTTGCACCCCAAGCTGCGACTGGCCATTCGTGCGATCAAGGAATTCCGTGACGATCCGGAATTACATGCGGCGCATCTGTCCTTCTTGTTCGACTTGTTCCCTGCTGAGGAAATTCGAGCAGTTGATGTTCAGGACAGTGACGACTCTTCGTTTGTCCATGGTCTGGTTCAGCCCTTCGAAGTGGACTATCTGGAAGACGAGCAGTCCATCACTTGGCTGCGTCGTCCGCTTCATGGCGCGGCGCAGCCGCTGGAGGGAGCAGAGGCGTTATCCGACCTCATGGGGGGTGTTTCCCGTGCTGTCTCGGTCGCAGTGGCGACCGTTGCTCGCAGTCAATACCTGCCGCATGCGCGCCCTGTTGTGGCGCTGAGCCTGTCGGCAGACGAGCGTGCCATGCTTCATCAGGTTCATGAGGTCAGTGATTGGGTGCTTACGATTGATCGGAACTTGGGGATCGAGTTCTTCGACCATCGTCGCCATGCCACGCGGCCAGACTATCTGATCGACCACTCGCCCGACATGGCGAGCGCCATGAGCCATCGATTGGCGATCACCTCGCGCTCCGTTGCTGAGCTTGAGTCGTTGCTGATTCCCATCTTGGGGGACTACGGGCTGCCTAATACGGGCCGACACGCCTTGGTGATGCTGGATCAGCTTCGATCGTTGTCCGGACGGTTGGCCTTGAAGCTGCTGTCCTCTTCATCCCAGCGGGCCGAGGCGATGGGCTTGGCGCTCTCGCGTTTGTTCCTCGAACACCAAGGCGTTTTCCAGAACCAGGTCGTCGTGCCGTTGGACGCGCACTTGGAGTTGTACAAGGCGTTGAAGCAAAGCGCTGAGGAAATGGGCGATGAAGTCAGCTTCCGTCGGACTGACCTTGCCCTGTTCGACCTCGACCCAGCAAGCCGTGTGGTGACATGTCGGCTGGTCGAAGTGAAGTGCTACAGCCAAGTAGGTGATGTGGCTGCCTACGCGCAGTTGAAAGCCTCCATTGCTGACCAGATCGCTCAGTCCGAGCACGTCCTGGCCTATCACTTCGACCCCAGGATGGCTGACGTAGATCGGCCTGACCGCCCCATCAAGAACCGCGATCTTGCTGCACTGCTGGGCTTCTACCTAGACCGATCCGAGCGCTACGGCGTGGTCTTGCCAGAAGCCGCCGAAGAGGCGCACTACTTCCTGCGACGCCTTGATGAGCGGCCTTACACCCTTCAGTTCACACGAAGTGCCGTGGTGTTTGACTTCAGCAAGCCAGGTACTGAGCCCGCCGAGCATGAAAACGGCATCGAGTTCTATCGGATCGGTAGTGATTTGATTCGGCAGTTGGTGGAATCGGCCGTGACGGACACTGAAACGGTGGCTAGCGTCCAGTACGCGCGCTCTGCCGACACAGCGCGAGAGGTCACGCAAGAACTGCTTCGTCGCAGGGAATTGGCGCCTGCCGTTCCTACTTTTGAAACGGCAGCCTTCCTCAGCCCGCCACGGGATCGAACACTCGCGTGGGACGACAGTCCGAGGGTCAGGTACGCGCAGCATGAGGTGGTTTCCAGCGTGCCCGTGAGGGAGCCGGAACCCGCCGCCTTGGTGCAGGTGGCTCCTCCGCAAGTTGGCTCCGTGCTGGCTGCAAGCACTGACACGCCACCACCGCCAGCAGACGAGCCGAGTGCTGATGCGGTTGCGGTTGCGGAACAGGCGCCTGCATCGATTCTTGTTGCGGCGGAGGAGGCTCCCCAGAGTGCGTCGGTTACACGGCCGCAGACTCAAGATGCCGAGGCTACCGATAGCCGCGTGGCTTACGACATCATGCTCGGTGCCACGGGAGCAACACCGCAGTACGGCCTGATTGGCGAGGTGTCTGGGCGCAAGGTGGCACTCGACCTCAATCAGACCCACACCATCAGCCTGTTCGGCGTTCAGGGCGGCGGCAAGAGCTACACCTTGGGTAGCGTGGCAGAGATGGCTTCGCTGCCGATCCCTGGTATCAACTGCCTTCCCGAGCCGCTGTCCACGGTGATCTTCCACTACAGCCCGACGATGGACTACAAGCCCGAGTTCACGTCGATGGTGGGGGCGAACTCGGTGGAGGATCAGGTTCGTGCGCTGAAGGAAGTGTATGGCGCGGAGCCGAAGGCGCTCGCGGATGTCTTGCTTCTCGTGCCAGCCGACAAGATCCAAGAGCGTCAGGCCGAGTACCCCGACATCGAAGTGCGGCCTTTGCAGTTCTCGGCATCAGAGCTGAAAGCTTCGCACTGGAAGTTCTTGATGGGTGCCGTGGGCAATCAGGCCACCTACATCCGCCAGATCATGCGCATCATGAAGGCGATGCGCGACGACATCACCCTTGAGGGCTTGCGTGCAGGCATCGATGCATCGTCGGTCCCCGATCACCTCAAGGAGCTGGCTCGGATGCGCCTCGACCTGGCCGCTGAGTACATCAACGACGGAACCTCGCTCACTGAGGTGGTGAGGCCAGGCCGACTGATCATCGTGGACCTGCGGGACGAATTCATCGAGAAGGACGAAGCCCTCGGACTGTTCGTCGTGCTCTTGCAGTTGTTCGCAGATGCGCGCATCGATGGGCGCAGCTTCAACAAGCTGGTGGTGTTCGATGAGGCCCACAAATACATCGAGAGTCCCGACCTGGTTGCCGGGCTCATCGAAGTGGTCCGAGAGATGCGGCACAAGGGCGTCAGCATCATGGTCGCAAGCCAAGACCCACCATCTGTGCCTGTCAGCCTGATCGAGCTGTCCAGCCAGATCATCATGCACAAGTTCAATTCGCCTGCTTGGTTAAAGCACATCCAGAAAGCCAACGCCGCACTCGGCAACCTGACGCCAGAGCGCATGGCCCTGCTGAAAGCCGGAGAGGCTTATGTGTGGTCAAGCAAGGCGACGGATGAGTCGTTTTCCAAAGGGGCCGTCAAGCTTCGGTGCAGACCCAGGGTTACGCAGCACGGTGGGGCAACTCGGGTGGCCGTGAAGGACTGAACTACGCGCTGTCCTTGACAGTATCTATTCATCAAGAACAGACACAACCTATAGAAAAAGCGCGGAAGCCACCCCACACCTTGTGGGAGCTGAGCCGTTGGGTCTGGGAGGACTTTGTTTGTTATGGCCAATCTGTACATATGGGTTGACGACAGAAATCGCGAACGCGTTTCGCGCACGGTAGGAGAACTGGCTCGCCGACATCCTCAGCTCCGGGACTTCCTCACTGGGGGCGATCGCATCGAGGGGATGTTGAATTTGCTTTTCCCACATGGCCTGCCGATGGAGTACTACGCGGCAAACCTCAGTATCGAGAACCGCCCTGACGATAACTTGAGCCTTGCTCTTCGCCCGGTCATCAACCCGGAGCAGCCCTGGCCGTTTCCCAGGGGATGTTCGTTGGCGGTAAGGGGCTTCTGGCCGACTCGCGTTCCCAGCCCTGTGTTCATGGTTCAGGACTTGTTTGAAGTCGCTGATGCGCCTGGGCACAGCTACGAGCGCAGCCTTTCGGTGGTGGTGTATCAGGACAACCCGCAGCTGCCACGAATCCAACGCAACAACAATGCCTTGACCCGCGAGTTGGCATTCGAGCTACCTCCCATTTCAATCACCACCCGGGAGAAACTGGTCGATTGGACCGAATTCCTGAAGTGGAAGCGCAAGCTCGTGTCGGAGAAAACCCGTGGGTTGAGGTTCATTCAGCGCGAGTGGCAAGAGGACAGGATCGTCTTCAGAGTGATTGGCGAGAGCGAGCAGTCCCTGCGTGAAGTTCATCGGTCGCTCTCACGTCAAGACGTGATGGCATTTGACCTTAATGTGTCTGTCGATCCCTGGACCTTTCGAATCAGCGATCGGGAAGGGGCAAAGCGTGCTCCGAGAGGTTTTGAGCTCGGCCAACCTGAGGCGATGGCGAAGATCGCTCCACACAAGGACAAGATCAAGGACTGCGAATGGAATGAGCCACACCTCGCTGAAGTCGTGGTTGCTCTCTCTGAAGACGACCAGAATCAGCTAACAGTTGCGGAAGACTTGGCAAACATTCGCCAGATGATCCTTTCCAGAATCCCCGAGCAAGGGTTCTTGTCCGTATCGGCTGCGGGTGATCTTGCTTTGATTCGCCGCCATGAAATGGCGATCAAGCGCTTGCAAGATCAGGGAGGCTATGCCCCTTACCTCTCCTCCTACCTGTTTGATGCCCGACAAGCTAAGAAGCCTTCAGCCAAAGAATCGATCACGCACTGGTTCCGAGATGATCTGAACCCGTTCCAGAAAGATGCAGTCGAGAAGATCTTGACCGCGCCTGACCTGTGCCTGATTCAAGGGCCGCCGGGTACAGGGAAGACAACCGTGATCGCAGAAGCCATCATGCAATTGGCCCGTCGCGGTGAGCGCGTACTGCTGGCCAGTCAAGCCCACACGGCCGTTGACAACGCTCTAGAACGGCTCGGCAAGCATCCTGATTTGCGGGTCATTCGTTTAGCACGCGACCTGGATAAAGTCTCTGGTGATGGAAAGTCCTTTGTCCAGCAAGCGGCTTTGTCCCGGTATTACTCATCCCTGGCGGAGCATGCGAGCGACCGATTCTTGAAGCCTTGGCGTGAAACTGCCGATCGGATGAGCCAGCTTCAGTCCTGGCTGAACAGAGCCGAATATGTGCGCCGCGACATTGTCGAAGCACAAAGAGGTGTTGATCTATATGAGCAAGGTCGTGTCCGGGCAAAGCTTGAGAGAGACTTGGCCTGGCAAAGGCTGCAGGAGCAGGCACAGAAGCACGAGGACGCGAAACGAAAGCGGAACCGCCTTTCGACCCTAAGGGAATTCTTGGTGACAGGCGAAGAGGATGTTGCAGATGGGTGCCCGCTGCCTGAACCACTGTCATCAGAGCTAGCTTTCAGCCTCTTCGGGTTGACGGCAGCGCGAACAAAGCTCCCGGTCTCGAAGGCCGATTGGGACGCCGTGCCACAACAACGTCCTCAAATGCTTGCAGGACTGGTGAGGTGTTGGCGCAAGTTGAGGACACGTGAACCGGAACTGGAGAGAGATGTGGCTCGCTTGTATGCGGCGGGGCCCCGATCTCTACAAAGTCCTGATGTGGCTATTCGCATTGCGGAACTGGAGGCAGAAGAAAAGGCCCTGGCTGAGCGGGTTGACGATGACGATAGCTTGGTCTCGGCCTGGAGAGCCAAGCGACAGGAGATCAAGCAACTTCGAAACAGTTCTGCCGGTGGGCTGAGTGCAGATCTGTACAGCGATCTCTTCGTGGACGCTGATCGCTGGTGTGCCGCCATAGACAACGCAGAACAGGTCGGCGCAGAGCTTGCCGATCGTTTGGCCGCATTGCGTACCAGCAATGCGGCCATTGATCAGGCTTTGGAACGACTGATTGCAGAGGTGCACAGGCTCATTGATCTCTGTGAGGTTCCGGAAATCGATGAATCTGAGTGGCGGCAGCGTGAACAGGAGCTCGAGCAGCACATCAGGACAGAGCCGAGGGTAAATCAGTCTCTGACAAGTTCCCTTGCCCGTGCATCAGAGCTTTTTCTTGCGCAGGCAGCAGAAAGCTCCGCGAACGACAAACAGGTCGATGTCGCTGCCATGCTCAGTCAAGAAATCTTGGTTCGCCAGGGCGAGGCCCGCACGCTGGAGGAACAAATACAAAATCAGAAGGATGAGCAGTATGTCTGGGGGCAACTGCTCCAAGACTGGGTGAATGATCTTCGCAGGCCTGCATCAGCCCAGTCTGACTGGGAGCACTTCAAAGAAGTCTATGTGCCGCAGTGCAACGTCGTCGCCATCACATGCAATGAACGTGAACAAACGCTCGAAGACTCTGGCCAGGTAAGTTTTGACGTTGCGATCATCGATGAAGTCAGCAAGGCGACTCCTCTGGAGATGCTGCTGCCCCTAATGCGGGCGCGGCGCTCGATCTTGGTGGGTGACCACCGTCAGCTTCCGCCACTGTTTCAGGAGGGGGCAGATGCCCAGACATTCAGCGATGTTGTTGACGAAGCGGAGCAAGACGAGCAAGAGAGTCGAACGGCCTTGACGCGGCTGAACCTCCTCCGATTTGAAAAGATGGTTACGGCATCCTTGTTCAAGTCGCACTTTGAAGCGGCCGACGATGCGATCCGCGCACGCCTCGAGGTTCAGTTCCGTATGCATCCGCAGATCATGACGATGGTGAACCATTTCTATGAGCGCCGCCTGACCTGCGGGCTAGCGTTCCCAAATTTCGATCGAAATCATGGACTGGTGCTGGTCGACGCGGATGGGAAGACCATCATCAAGCCCGCGCTTGACGGCGAGGGCAATCGAATTCCCAAAAACATCAGTTTGCCGTCGTCAGAAATTCCTCGTGAAGAAAAAGAGAAAGTCGCTCACGAGGGTGACCACGTCCTGTGGGTGGATACATCTCGCAATCTGGAAGGGCAGATCCACAAAGAGGACATGGACGCAGCCGGTAAACCTGCGCGCAGCAACCGCCTCGAAGCACAGTTGATTGCCCACACACTGCTTCAACTCGACAAGCAGAGCGCCCTTCTTGGATATTCACCTCAAAAGCGGCGTCAAGTCGGCGTTGTTTCCTTCTACGCGCGTCAATGTAGGTTAATCCGCGAGGCGATCCGTGCGGTCAAACCTTCCGGGCGATTCGAATGCCTGGATGTAGAGGTCAACACCGTAATACGGTATCAGGGCAAGGAGAAGCCAATCATCCTGGTTAGTCTGGTTCGCAATGACGGAATCGATACCAGAAGTCAGGGAATGGCAAGGCGCAGGTCTAGCCGTGCGAATGTCGCACGATACGAGTTCATCAACGTAGCCTTCTCTCGAGCGCAGGAGCTACTGATTGTTTTTGGTGCAAGAAGTATGTACGAGTCATATGAGGTAACGCTACCGCATATGGATCGAGAGGGCTCAACGACACGCACGGTCTATAAGGACATTCTCGATCAGCTGGATAGAGACGCCCGTCTGATTCCAGCGAGCCGACTCATGCGAAACGATAACCCTGGTCAGCGCAAGTTCACGCCGCGACCCAGCAACGGCAATCGAGGTAATCAGCGATGAAGTTGGGTTCTTTCTCTGTCGGCATGCCGCTTTACGAAGTGGAGTCGGAGGTGACGTACCAGACCGTGCGCACGCCGACAGTATTTGAGCGGACGGTAATGAAGCTATGCGGTAGCTATCGGGCGACCCCGGGGCTCTCTGACATGACGCTGTCTCAGATTTTTGAGAATCAACTAGGTGTGGCTTCGGCCAATGAACTGGTCGGGCCAAGCGTTGAAAATCTGATCTACATGGGCGTCTTGAGCGGCCCAACATCGCAAGACTATATGGATCTTCGGCTCGCAGAGCTTGCGCTTACTGCCGATGGCGTGACATTTCTCGAGCGAGATCGTTTGCCTAGCCGGTCTCAGCAAACGACCGTATCGCACTTGTATTTTCCGCTTTCCAATTCGATCAAGCCTCATCGAAGTGAAAATCGGCTATCAAGATCACCTAGCCGTCCGTTCATCGCAGGTGCAGTGCTTGAGCCTTCCGATTGTTCCGCGTTGGTTCGGGAGTCAGTCGAAAAAGAGCGGCATGCTTGGAGAACGCCGAATACTGAGATTCACTCCGTTCAACCCCAAGTTGTCGGAGTTGCTTGGGAGCAGCATCAAGTCACGCTGGAGTGTGATGAGTCAGGCGTGCTTGCTGTCAGCGCGAAGGGGGCGCCTGACTTTCAGCGATGGCTAGCAGCGGCAAATCCCGAAGTGATCTGGGAGCACGTTCTAGAGCCAATCCTCGCCAGTGAGGCCGCTCCCGACTGGCCAGCGCTCAGTGAAGCAAGCATCCGCAGTGCTGTTGCGATTGCTCCGCAGGGCGCAGACTCTCCAGTGGATCGTAACAAGGTGACCACTTCGAGAGTAGCGCTGCGCGTGCTGGTTGATGAGGAGCAGTTGGGAAATCACAGTGGCGAAGACATCGTTCTGCTGAAGAAAGATGGTCATGTATTCCAGCGACTGACGGCCCTGTTCAAAGGTGTAGATCACGGCCTTCGTCGGCTGCCATCTCAAAAGGGAACGATCTGGCTTGAAATGGCTCCGCCATCGGATCTGCCGACAGGATTCGACGGATTGGTGCTTCGCAAAGACGATCACGCACCAGAGGTGCGAATGACTGGATCGTCGCGAGTCTTTTGGGCGGGCCAGGAGCGTCGTGCAGTGCTCACGCTGACCGCCGAGAAAGGTTCCAGCGCGCGTGTTTGGGATACTGTGCAGACCGAGTTGAGTGCCGCCTTAAGTTCGGCACAGCCTGCTGACGTCTATGCGATCGCTTCGCTGTGGGAAGCGCCACAGGAAACCATTCTGCGCTGGCGATCGCGAGTCGAGGCATTGCCTATCGGCGAGTTGCTCACAGACGCCGCTGACTTCATTACCGCGCTGGAGCGCTTTTCACCCGACGCTGGAGATGATTGGCGAGCTGGCTGGCTTAGTGCCTTGGCGGACCGCCTGATGTCGGCGATCGAGCGCTTGACAGATGATATTGATCTCGCCGAGGTCTTGGGCTATCTCGCAGAAGTCGATCGGCTGATGCCAAATCAGTCGGATGAGATCAAATCTGCTCTTTTGAAGCACTGCCGTCCGATTTCTGATACCGAGTCGCTGGAATCGCTCCGCAGAGCTGTCGGGCCATCACTACCCCTGCCTGATGCCGTGATTGGCGATGCGCTTCTGCGGACCTGGGTCGCCCAAGTCCTGGCCGATTCCAGTTTGGCCCTTCATGGCCCCCATTCATATTCACAACCACTGACGGCGATTAGGTCCGCTCATCAAGCGGTGCTGCGCGATGTTGGCCTGAAATCCCTTCAGGATGCCTCCAAGGGAAGCCTTAGCCTTCAAGGCGTGAAGACTTCTGCTCTGGTCAGCGTCTCAAAGTGGCAGGAGGCTTGCAAGAACGTTCTTAATATGCGGAGCTCACTCACGGGCGACACACTTTTGCCGATTCATCAATTTGATGAGTTGGTCGGTTCATGGCGCGAACTGGCAGTGCAGAAACTTGCGTACCCGACAACGCCTGGCCAAAGACTAATCGTGCTTGATACCAATGCCTTGATGTTGGCCCCCGATCTGCTCACTACCATGCGTCGAAACGACATTCCTGTTGTTGCCCGACGCGTGCTTGAAGAACTGGACGGAATCAAGGAATCTTCCGAAGAGGAAAGAGCCCAGAAGGCTCGGGCCGCAATTCGTTCTTTGGAGCGTGCCGGGCAAGCCATTCGCTACGAGTCTGAGGTGCTGGATCTTTTGCCGCCAGACTGGGAGCCATCAGCAGACAATCGAATCTTGTCGGTGGCGCTCTATCTCCGGCTGAGTGACGTCATCGTGGTGACCGGCGACAGAAACTTCAGAAACAAGGCGCGTGCAGAGAACATCACTGCCATGCTGCCGGAAGAGTACAGGGGTGGAAGTCCAAATCAGACAGGACGTCGAGACGCAGGAGGAAAACGTAAATGAGCAGACATGACGAGGCACGCTATCAGATCGAACGCCAACGGCGTCAGGATCTTTTTAACCAGCGTGTTCGAGAAACGACTCGCACTTACCTCGCTCGATATCGCGGCATTCTTGAGGATGTGCAAAGCCAGGGGCTCAACGAATATGTTCAAGCAGAGTTCTCTGAGCTGGAGAAGGAGCTGGCAAGCCTGACTCGCCTTGTCGAGAGCGATCCTGCCGCTGCGCGTGACCGCAGTATTGAGTTGGGGCGACTGGTGCATGCACTGCCACGACATGCACGCGGAATGAGACAGGCATACGTCGAAGCACAACGCCAAGCCGAAGAAGCCGCCAGAGAAGAGGCTCGCCGTAGAGTCGAACAAGAGGCTAAAGTGCGGGACGAGTTGGAAACCGCGTGGCAAGACGAGTTGACGAGTTGGGCCGACCCATTGGCCAGACAATTGGCTTTCAAAGCGCTGTCCGAAGTGCGGACACGCCTGATGGGGGCGAATAGCCGAACGTCGATCGCTGAGCTGCGAACGGCGATTGGGACGATCAAGTCCGAGTACGAGCAGCGCTCTCGGCAGATCAGAGAGAAGGAGTCCAAAGCCGCAGAGGAAAGTGCGTCAGCGGATGCATTGCAATTTTGTCGTGAGCAGATCGCATCCGTCGGCGGAGGAGCAGCAGAGCGCGCTCAAGCATTGGGATCGTTGCTCGATTCAACCAGCGCGATGTCGCCCGAATATGTTTCTAAGCGATTGGTTGAAGTTACCCGCGACCTCGATGCTGTCGTGGTTGATGAGAGTTGCAGGCGGGAGGTTGTGCAGGCTGTCTACCGCGCACTGGAGGACGCCGGGTTTGTCACGGAAAAGCCTCGACTCGTTCGCGAAGGTAGCTCCAACGAAGTAGTGATTCGCGGAAAACGTCCCGCTGGTGCTCAAGCAGAGTTCAAGGTTGAGCTCAGTGGAAAGCTGAATTACAAGTTTGATCACTATCGCGGGTCTGCGTGCAAAAAAGACATTGATACGGTCCTGCCGCGACTGCAATCAATCTATGGAATACAGCTTTCCACCGAACGCACGATTTGGAAGAACCCGGATGACAAGGACAGCGATGCCAAGCCACAGCCTGGCATGACAAGGGAGAAGTAAATGGCATCTGGACAAACATCTTGGCAAGACGCTTTCCTCCGGGAATGCGGCATTCGGAGAGGGATCATCCTGCACGGCAATGTTGTCGATGTGGTGGCTGATCCAAGCTCGCTTGATCGTTGGCAGAGCGTGCCCGACGCAGTGGACACTATTCTCAAGCAGCGTGGATATCGTCACGTGATCCGCTGGGATCGTGTTGCAGGAGTTTCCGGCGTCGACTCGAGAACCTGGCGAGAGCTGGCGGCAGCTTCCGTTGCCACTGCGCCTCCTGCGGCAGGAGAAGACTACGATATGGGCGAACCGCTAGCCCCCAGTCGCCAAGTTCAGGACACGGGTTCACTTGAGGTAACCCCGCAGGACTTTCTGTCGGTGGTTTCGCGGCTGATGAAGCAGCCTGGTCCAGATCGCGTTGCGTTCGTTTTGGACTGGTCACACCTCTTGTTTGGACAAGCCAATGCCTTGAGCGAAGCCGAAAGAGGATGGTTGCTGATGATGGGCAAGGCGACCAGGGATGCGCAAATTACGCTCAGTCCAGCCGATGTAGATAGGCCGCAAACACTGATGGTCTTCCTGTGTCAGGGGCTCTCTGTCTTGCCGCCATCGCTCTATCTGAATAACCCGCTGTTCAAAGAAATCAATGTCCCCCTGCCATCTCGTGTCGTGCGGGAGGCTGCCGTGCTTCAGCTTTCTTCTGTACTCAGTGTTGAGCCGCCAGTGCTTCCTAAGAGCCGAGTCCTCGCAGATATTGTCGACTCCCTAGAGGGGCTCACACTTCGCGACATTCACAATCTTGCGAAGCTTTCGCGCCAGTTGCCGAAGATGAGCGCTGAGTCGTTAGTCAGCATGTATCGCTACGGTGAACGCCATAGCCCGTGGGAGCAATTAAACCGGGACAAACTTGGCAAGGCTGTCGAGACACTGAAAGTCCGAGTCAAAGGCCAAGATCAAGCAATCGATGCAGTTAATCAGATCCTAGTTCGGGCATACACCGGATTGTCGGGGCTGCAGCATTCCAGCAAGCAAAGAACACCGAAAGGCGTATTGTTCTTTGTCGGTCCTACTGGCGTGGGCAAGACGGAGCTGGCCAAGGCCCTCGCGCAGTTTCTGTTCGGTGATGATGAGGCCTGTCTCCGATTCGATATGTCGGAGTTCAATCACGAGCATGCTGATCAGCGCTTGGTCGGAGCGCCTCCAGGCTACGTTGGCTATGAAGAAGGGGGGCAGCTCACCAATGCAGTGAAGAAGCGCCCATTCTCCTTACTTTTGTTCGACGAGATCGAAAAGGCGCACCCGAGGATTCTTGATAAGTTTCTTCAGATCCTGGAGGACGGAAGACTGACTGACGGTAAAGGCGATACCGTTCTGTTTTCCGACACCGTTATCGTGTTCACGTCGAACATTGGGGCGGCACAAATCGAACCGAGCAACCCGGACGCGCGATCAGCCTTTGTCGAGAAAGTCCGTGCGCACTTTGTGAATGAACTGAAGCGGCCGGAATTGCTTGGCCGTATCGGCGAGGGGAACATCATCCCCTTCAACTTTATGGCGGATGACAAGTTTCTCGTCGACATTGCTCGATCGAAGCTCGAGCCACTACGACACCGCCTCAGCGAAAAATGGGGAGTCTCTGCGCTGCAATTCGTTGACGAGACCAAGGCGCTGCAGTCGATCGTTGGCATGGTCGATCGAAGCAGCGGAGGGCGCGGTGTTCTCAACGCGCTGACAATTTACTTGTTCGACCCACTAGCTCAGTTCCTATTTGGTCAGGTCGGCTCGCCAGACAGATCCCAAGGTCGAACCATTAGGGTTGTACAAGCTGGGTCTAAACCGAACTTCGACTTCGAGCTGGAGTGACCTGTGTCTTGGTTGAATCTGGCGTCATGGATACCTTGCACGGAAGTTGAGGGGCCCGGAAGACGTGCGGCACTCTGGGTCCAAGGCTGCGACAAGCGTTGTGTCGGGTGTTGCAATCCAGGCTACCTGAAGATCGTGGAACGTGACATTCTGAGTTCGGAGACCATGATTGAACGCTTGCTGGCGGCACACGAGGAGTGGGGTCTGGAGGGGGTCACGTTTCTTGGTGGCGAACCATTTCTTCAGGCGCAGGGACTTGCTGTAGTTGCCGAGGCGGTATCTCGTGCGGGGTTGTCGGTCATGACGTTCAGCGGCTACACGCTTCAGGAGCTGAAAGATTTGTCACTCCCGGGCACTCGTGGCTTGTTGGCGTGGACCGATGTGCTTGTCGATGGTCCCTACGAAGCCTCGAACCCAGACCGCTCAAGAAACTGGGTCGGCTCAACAAACCAGCGATTTCACTACCTGACTGACCGGTACAACTCTTCGATTGAAGGCGTAGATGTTCTGGAAAGACAGCTGGAGTTGCGCATTCGCGATGATGGACGATTGGTCTTCAACGGCTGGCCATTTTTGATAAGGTGATGTTTAGCTATTGGCCTTTGGAGTGGATCGACTTCCATTGGTCTAGTTTGTGCGCCCAATCCTGCATCATGGACCTGCGCTCATCCAAATAGGAGGCATGGTTGTATGTGCGTCGAACGCTATTCGGCTCAGCATGTGCAAGCTGGGCCTCGATGGCATCCGGCCGATAGCCCATTTCATTGAGCCGTGTGCTGCCCGTGGTGCGAGTGCCATGTGGGCTGTACTTGGTTGCCCAACCGAGCTTCTTGAGCGCCTGCCGCAGAGCTGCGTCGGCCATGGGGCGTTGGCGGTCATCGCGGTTCGGGAAAACGAACTTCGTGTGTCCCGTGATCGGATGCATGGCTTTGAGAAGTTCGACCGCCTGACTTGGTAGCGGAACGACGTGCTCCCGCCGTGCCTTCATCCGACGTGCCGGAATGGTCCACAGCGCCTTTTCCAGGTCGAACTCTGCCCACTCAGCTTGGACGGACTCATTCGGGCGACTGAGCGTCAGCCACATGAGCTGGAAGGCCTTGATGGTCTGGAAGTTGCCACCATGTCCATCAAAGTCGTTTAGTAGCTGGCCGACTTCCTCCGCGCTGAGGGCGCGCTTGTGTTGCGTCTTGTTGGGCGGCAGCGCTTTGCGAACCGGCCAAACGGGGTCAGTGTCAGCCCGCAGAGTGGCGAC
The DNA here is from genome assembly GCF_026712245.1 of Roseateles hydrophilus. Taxonomy (GTDB): domain Bacteria; phylum Pseudomonadota; class Gammaproteobacteria; order Burkholderiales; family Burkholderiaceae_C; genus Pelomonas; species Pelomonas hydrophilus. The sequence goes on along the minus strand of NZ_JAPPUY010000004.1, from coordinate 601,589 downwards.
CGCATGCTCGAACACGCCAGACATCGTGCGCTTGGCTTCAGCTGCCACCGTTGGTGCACCCCGCTTGACCGTCTTGTTGAGAATGTCGAGGACATGGACCGGAGTGATCTGACGTACCGGCAGCTTGCCGATCGACGGGAAGACCACGCGCTCCAGCATGTCGAGCCGTCGCTTTTTGGTCACGTCCTCCCAGTCCTTCAGGCCCAGCCACTCCTTGGCGACGGCCTCGAACGTGTTCGCTGAGTCTTGTTCGCGCTTGATGCGTTCGATCTGGCGATTCTGGACGGGATTGATGCCCTCCCTGACCAGCTTCCGCGCCGCCTCGCACTTCTCTCTGGCCTCGCCGAGCGTCACGCTGGGGTAGTCGCCAAGTGCGAACCACGAGGCCTTGTCATTGAGCTTGAAGCGATAGCGCCAAGCCTTGATGCCGTTGGGTTTGATTTCTAGGTACAGCCCCTTGTAGTCATTGAGGCGGTAGATGCCTTCTCTAGGCTTGGCGGCTCGGCACTGGGCGTCTGTCAGCATCGTGAAGGTCTCCTGTTCGTCCTCAGGGCTTCATCGTATACACCTTCATCAACCTGGCGCAAGATCCATATACACTCCCGTATTCACTTGCGCAGCGCCATCAGATGTCGTTGCATGCAACGAGCTGAAATGAGAAGGCCCCGTATCTACGGGGCTTTGAGTCGATTCCAGTGATGCACTTGCAAGCATGTGCAATCGCCTGAAATGGCTTGCTTGAATCAGACATTGAACAGGAAGTGCAGCACGTCGCCATCCTTGACAACGTATTCCTTGCCTTCCGCGCGCATCTTGCCGGCGTCCTTGGCGCCCTGCTCGCCGCGGTACTGGATGAAATCGTCGTAGGCGATGGTCTGGGCGCGGATATAGCCGCGTTCGAAGTCCGTGTGGATGACGCCAGCGGCCTGCGGCCCCGTGTCGCCGATGCGGATGGTCCAGGCGCGCACTTCCTTCACGCCAGCGGTGAAGTAGGTCTGTAGGCCCAGCAGTTTGAAGGCGGCGCGAATCAGCCGGTTCAGGCCGGGCTCGTCCTGACCCATCTCGGCCAGGAACATTGCGCGGTCTTCGTCGTCCATCTCCGCAAGTTCGGCTTCGGTCTTGGCGCAGATCGCGACGACCGGGCCGTTCTGGGCCGCTGCATATTCGTTCAGGCGGTCGAGGAAGGGGTTGTTCTCGAAGCCGTCTTCCGACACGTTGCCCACAAACATGGCCGGCTTGGCCGTGATCAGGCACAGCGGCTTGAGGATGGCGAGCTCTTCCTTGCTGAAGTCGATGGTGCGTACCGGCTTGGCTTGGTCCAGCGCGGCCTGGCACTTCTCCAGCACCTTCACCAACGCGATGGCATCCTTGTCGCCAGCGCGGGCAACCTTGTTGTAGCGATGCAGGCTCTTCTCAACGGTGCCGAGGTCCGCCAGGCAGAGTTCGGTCTGGATGACCTCAATGTCGGAGATCGGATCGACCTTGCCGTTGACGTGAATCACGTTCGGGTCTTCAAAGCAGCGGACGACGTTGACGATCGCGTCGGTCTCGCGGATGTGCGAGAGGAACTGATTGCCAAGGCCTTCGCCTTTGCTGGCGCCAGCGACGAGGCCTGCGATGTCGACGAACTCGACCACCGCCGGCAGCACGCGCTCCGGCTTGACGATGTCCGCCAGCGCTGCGAGGCGAGGGTCGGGCAGCTCGACGATGCCGACGTTGGGCTCGATCGTGCAGAACGGGTAGTTCTCGGCGGCGATGCCGGCTTTGGTCAGGGCGTTGAAGAGCGTGGACTTGCCGACGTTGGGCAGGCCCACGATGCCGCATTTGAGGCTCATGGCGGGGCTTTCTGGTGGGGAGTGCTGGCCGCCCGAGCTGAGCAGGCGCCGAAGGGTGTGATTTTAGTCGGGCATGCGGGCCATGCTGCAGGCCGCTCATTCGGTCATACCCCGCTGCCTACAATCGGCGCATGCAAAGTGTGGATGTGTTGATCAAGGGGCGGGGTGCCGTGGGCAGCAGCCTTGCGCTCGCGTTGGCCGCCCAGGGATTGACGGTGGGCTTGGCTGGTTCTGCCCTGCCGGAGCGCGCAGGCGATGTGCGCACCTATGCGCTCAACGCTGCGTCCGTGGAGTTGCTGGCCGAATTGAAGGTGTGGGATGGCCTGCCGGCATCAGCCATCTGCCCCGTGTACGACATGGTGGTCTGCGGCGACGCGAGCGCAGGGCGTCCAGGCGGGCGGCTGAGTTTCTCTGCGTGGCAGCAGGGCTTGCGCGAACTGGCCGTCATCGTGGACGCGGCAGCCCTCGATGCGCAACTCGCGACAGCCTTGCGTTTCTCTCCCCATGTGCGTGCCGTCGCTGACGACACGCCGGCTGCATTGACGGCTTTGTGCGAGGGGCGCGAGTCGGCCGCGCGCGCTGCCCTCGGCGTGCAATTCGAGCCCAAGGCCTATGGCCACCATGCGCTGGCGGCGCGCCTCAGTGCCGACCGTGGTCACCAGGGCGTTGCCCGGCAATGGTTCGGCGCGGGCGGCGAGGTGCTGGCACTGTTGCCTTTCGAGCAGCCGACGGCCGGGGCGTCCTATGGGCTGGTCTGGTCTTGCGAGCATGCCCGGGCAGACGCGTTGAAGCGCATGCCTGCCGCCGACTTCGAGGACGAGCTGAATCGTGCAACCGGCGGCGCTGCCGGCCTGCTGACGTTGGGCAGCGAGCGTGCGACGTGGCCGCTGGCGCTGGCCCGTGCCGATGTGGTCAGCGGCGCTGGCTGGGTGTTGTTGGGCGATGCCGCCCACATCGTGCATCCGCTGGCGGGCCAGGGCTTGAACCTCGGGCTCGCCGACGTGGCGGCGCTGTCGCGGGTGCTGGCCGGGCGCGAAGCCTGGCGGCCGCTGGGCGATGAACGCCTGCTGCGCCGTTATGCGCGGGAGCGTCTCGCGCCCACGCTGGCGATGGGCGAGCTGACAGATGCGCTGCAGCGCCTGTTCGCGCACGGATCGCCCGCGGCTCACGGCCTGCGCAATCGCGGCCTGGACGCGCTCAATCAACTCACTCCCGTCAAGCGCTGGTTGACCCATCGCGCGCTCGGGCTCTAAGCCAAACGCTCTTTTCATCCCATCGTGCAGTTCCCACTCGCCCGCCTCCTGACCGGCTTGCTGGCCGCCGCGTGTTTGCCTGCTCTGGCCAACGAGGCCGTCATCCGCAAGTCCATTGCCGAACGCATGCCCAACGCCCCCAAGATCGACGAGGTGAAGCCCTCGCCGATGCCGGGGCTGTGGGAGATCCGCATCGGCAACGAGATCCGCTACATGGACCCGACCGGCGCCTTCCTCATCGAGGGTGAGCTGATCGACCTGAAGGCGAAGAAGAACCTCACCGAGGAGCGCGTCAACCAGATCAACCGCGTGGATTTCGGGACGCTGCCGTTCAAGGACGCCGTGGTCTGGAAGAGCGGCAACGGCAAGCGCCGCATCGCCGTCTTCGCCGATCCGAACTGCGGCTACTGCAAGCGCTTCGAGGCTTCGCTGCAAGAGCTCAAGGACGTCACGGTCTACACCTTCCTGCTGCCCATCCTGGGCGGCGACTCGCCCGAGAAGTCGCGCGCCATCTGGTGCGCCAAGGATCGCATCGGCGCTTGGCAGGGTTGGATGCTGCGCAGCGAGGCGCCGCCCAAGGCCGCCGCCAACTGCGACAGCACGGCCATCGACCGCAACCTGGCCCTGTCGCGCAAGATCCACGTGAGCGGAACGCCCGCCATCCTGCTGGAAGACGGCAACCGCATCCCCGGCGCCGTGGGCGCCGTCGAGTTGGAGCGCCGCCTGCAACTGCTGGCCGCGCCGGCCAGCAAGTCCTGAACGCCATGACTGCCGAGAACCGCCAACTGGCCCATCGCCTGGCCTATGCCGGGCTGTTGCCCTTCGTGCTGGGTTGCCTGCTGATCTGGCTGGTCGTGCACCCGGAGGCCCATGCCTTCGTCAGCCTGGCGCTGTCGGCCTATGCGGCGCTGATCATCTCCTTCCTGGGCGGCATCCAGTGGGGCCTGTCCTTCGCGCGCGGCTTGCCGGTGCGGCCGTCGCTGATCTGGGGCATCGCGGCTTCGCTGCTGGGCTGGGTGGGCGTGCTCATGCTGCCGTACGGCGGCCTCGCGCTGCATGGTGCGGTGCTGATCGCCTGCTACCTGATGGACCGCCGGATGTACCCGCTGCTGGGCGTGGCCGACTGGCTCACCTTGCGCTTCCGGCTGACGCTGGTGGCCTCGTTGAGCTGCTTCCTGGCCGCGGCGGGCAGCTGATGGCCGGGCCGGGCTACGTCGTCGAGCTGGCCGACCTGGCAGCCCACCGCTACCGCGTCACCCTGACCCTGCCAGCGCCCGCGGCGGAGCAAGTGTTCAGCCTGCCGGTGTGGATTCCGGGCAGCTACCTGGTGCGCGAGTTCGCCAAGCACCTGAGCGGCCTGACGGCCCACCAGGGCGGGCAGCCCCGGGCTGTCGAGCAGCGGGACAAGGCCAGCTGGCGCGTGTGCTGCGACGGCGCCGCGCCACTGGTGCTGAGCTACGACGTCTACGCCTTCGACGCGTCGGTGCGCACCGCCTGGCTGGACAGCGAGCGCGCGTTCTTCAACCCCAGCAGCCTGTGCCTGCGCGCGCATGGGCGCGAGGCTCAGGTGCACCGCCTCGCGCTGGCGGGCGTGCCCGAGGGCTGGCGTGTGGCCACGGAGATGCGGGCCGACGCCGACAGCTTCGAGGCGGCGGACTACGACGAGCTGCTGGACCACCCGTTCGAGATCGGCGCGCATTGGCAGGGCGATTTCACGGCGGCGGGTGTGCCGCACCGCATCGTCGTGGCGGGTTCCTGGCCCAGCTTCGATGGCCAGCGCCTGTTGGCCGACGTGCAGCGCATCTGCGAGGCCCAGATCGCCTTCTGGGGCGAGGCGCCGTTCCCGCGCTACAGCTTCCTGCTGTGGGCGGTGGACGACGGCCACGGCGGCCTGGAGCACCGCGACAGCACGGCGCTGATCTGCGCCCGCCGCGAACTGCCCACCGCGCAGGAAGGCGCCTCGCCCAGCGAGCCCTACGCGCGGCTGCTGGGCTTGTTCAGCCATGAGTACTTTCACGCCTGGAACGTCAAGCGGCTGCGGCCCGCGGAGTTCGTCCGCTTCGACTACCAGCGTGAAAACTACACCGAGCTGCTGTGGTTCTTCGAGGGCTTCACGAGCTATTACGACGAGCTGTTCCTGCGCCGCGCCGGCCTGGTGGACGAAAGCCGCTACCTGAAGCTGCTGGCGGCGTCCGTCAACGGTGTGCTGGCGGCGCCGGGGCGCCGGGTGCAGCCGCTCAGCAGCGCCAGCTTCGAGGCCTGGACCAAGTACTACCGGCCCGACGAGAACAGCCCCAACACGACGAGCAACTACTACGCGCAAGGCGCGCTGGTGGCGCTGTGCCTGGACCTGAGCCTGCGTGAGCGCAACGCCAGCCTCGACCTGCTGATGCGCCAGCTGTGGCGCGTGCATGGCGGCGGGCCGGTCAGCGAGGCGGACATCCTGGCGGCCGTGGCCGCGCTGGGCGGCGACGCGCTGGCCGGGCAACTGCAGGCCTGGGTGCACGGCACCGACGACTTGCCGCTGCGCGAGCTGCTCAGCAGCCACGGTGTGGCCTGGCGCGATGAAGGCCGGCAGACGGTGGCCCAGCGCTTGGGCCTGTGGGTGCGCGAGGGGGCACTGACCGGCATCCAGGTCAGCCACGTGCTGGCCGGTGGTGCGGCCGAGGCCGGAGGCGTCAACGCCCGGGACGAGCTGCTGGGCTGCAACGGCTGGCGGCTGCGCCGGCTGGACGACGCCGCCGCGCTGCTGCCGCCGCAGGACGCGACGCTGCGCCTGCTCGTGAGCCGCGACCAGCGCCTTGTCGAGCTGAGCGTCGCGCTGCCGCCGCCCGGCCCGGCGGCCGCAGCGCTGGCGCTGGCTGACGGCGAGCATGCCGGCCGCCAGCGCTGGCTGGGCGCCTCGGCGGCGTGAAGACGCCGCGGCCGCCGGCCGTGCTGGTGCTGGCCGTGCTGGCCCTGCACCTGCTGCTGGGCCAGGAGGTGCAGCGCATTCAGGACGGCTGGCGCCACGACGGTCCGCCCATGCCGCGTCGCCTGCAGGTCGAGTTCGTGCAGGAAATGCAGCTGCAGCTGCCACCGCCGGCGCGGCGTGTGGCCACTGCGCCGCCGGTGCCCGTGCGCGTGCCGGCGCCCCGGTCGCCCGCGGCCGATGTGCCCGCGCAAGACCTGCCCCCGCCGCCTGCACCCGCCGCGTCGGCGCCTGTGGTGGCCAGCGCGGCTGACGCGGCCTCCGCGCCCGCCGGCCCTGTCATGCCGGCTGCCGTGGCCGCCTCCGGCCCGGCCAGCGACGAGCCCGGCCCCGAGTGGCCGCTGTCCACGCGGTTGAGCTACGCGATGACCGGCAGCTTCCGCGGTGGCCCCATCCACGGCCAGGCGCACGTGGAATGGCTGCGCCAGGGGGCGGCGTATCAGGTGCATCTGGACGTCAGCGCCGGCCCGAGCTTCGCGCCCTTCTTCACGCGGCGCATCAGCAGCCAGGGGCAGCTCACGCCGGACGGCATCGCGCCGCAGCGCTATGACGAGGAGGAGAAGCGCGTCCTGCTGGACGGCTCGCGCGCCACGGTCTTCTTCCTCGGCGCGGAGGTGCAGCTGGCCCACGGCGTGCGCCAGCCGCTGGCGCGCGGCGCGCAAGACTCGGCCAGCCAGTTCGTGCAGCTGACCTGGCTGTTCCTGACCGGCCGCGAGGCGCTGCAGGCGGGGCGCCGGGTCGAGTTCCCGCTGGTGCTGCCGCGCCGGCAGTACGCCTGGCAGTACGAGGTGGTGGGCGAGACCATGGTGGACACGCCGATGGGGCCGCTCGCCAGCTGGCACCTGCGGCCCACGCAGCCGATGGTCGGCGGCGACCTGGCGGCCGAGCTGTGGGTGGCGCCGGCGCTGCAATACCTGCCGGTGCGCCTGCTCATCCGCCAGAGCGCCGAGACGGTCATCGACCTCACGCTCAAGAGCGCGCCCCTGCAGGCGGCGCCAGAATCACCCAACGACATCCCCCGGAGGCTGAGCCCATGACCTACGAATGCATCCTGACCGCCGTGCATGGCGACGGCCCGCGCAAGACCGCGCTGATCACGCTGAACCGCCCCAAGGCCCTGAATGCGCTGAACGACCCGCTGATGGACGAGCTGGGCGAGGCGCTGCTGGCCTTCGATGCCGATGACGGCATCGGCTGCATCGTGCTGACGGGCTCCGAGCGGGCGTTCGCGGCCGGTGCGGACATCCCGACCATGCTGCCGCACACCTTCGCCAGCGCGTTCAAGAGCGGGCTGCTGTCCAAGAACTGGGAAACCATCCTGCAGGTGCGCAAGCCTGTCATCGCGGCGGTGGCAGGTTTTGCGCTGGGTGGCGGCTGCGAGCTGGCCATGATGTGCGACTTCATCATCGCGGCAGACACGGCAAAGTTCGGCCAGCCGGAGATCAAGCTGGGCGTGGTACCCGGCGCCGGCGGCACGCAGCGCCTGCCGCGCTCCATTGGCAAAAGCAAAGCCATGGACATGCTGCTGACCGCCCGCATGATGGATGCTGCCGAGGCCGAGCGCGCCGGGCTGGTGTCGCGCGTGGTGCCCGCGGCCACGCTGATCGACGAGGCGCTGGCGGCGGCCGAGACCATCAACGGCTTCAGCGCGCCGTCGGTGGCGCTGGTCAAGGAGCTCGTCAACCTGGCCTACCAGACCCCGCTGCGCGACGGCGTGGCCGTGGAGCGGCGCTACTTCCACGCGCTGTTCGGCAGCCACGACCAGCGTGAGGGCATGGAAGCCTTTCTCGCCAAGCGGGCGCCGCAGTTCCAGCACCGTTGATGTATGGAAAATAGGGCATAACGGCGATGGGTTTTGCTCAACTGTTTGCGTTGTGTGAATAGTCAGTTCCGGCGGCCCTGGTGTTTCTACTGAGATTGGCTCCCTACAGTGCAGGGCATGGACAGCGCGGTCGCGTTGTCTGACTGACCCGAGGCAGGCCGCGCCTGCCAAGTCCCGAAGGAGCCCGCCATGAACACCCTGTTCGCCACCGTGAATGCGACCCTTGCCGCCGCCCTGCTGATCGCTGCCGGCAGCGCCTCCGCCCAGGCGGCAGAGGCCAAGCCGCTGACCCGTGAGCAAGTCATTGCCGAGCTGGTGGCCGCCCGCAGCAGCGGCGAGCTGGATCGCATCCGCGGCGAAGCTGGTGTCGACGGCGCGAGCCCTGCCAAGGTGACGCCCGTTGCCACGGGCGCGCTGCCGCGCCAGGCTGTGCTGACCGTCAAGCCGACCGAGGTGCGCAGCGAGAAGTCCGCCGCCGCGCTGGCCGTCGACCATGGCGAGAACGCGGCCCGCGAGCTGGGGGATTTCCCGCAGCCCAACGTCCGCCGCACGCCCGTGCTGGCCGGCCGCTGAAACAAAGCGGTTTCAAGCTGTCGAAAGGCGACCCGCGAGGGTCGCTTTTTTGCGTCCTGCGTTCCTAGAATCCGCCGCCCGGCCTAGACCTTCAATCACGGGCGATGGAGACAAGATGCGCAGACAGCAGATGTGGGCAGCGGCAACGCTGGTGATGGGTTCCCTGGCCTCGATGACAGCGTTGGCTGCCGGCCCCGTGGTGGGCGTGAGCTGGTCCAACTTCCAGGAAGAGCGCTGGAAGACCGACGAGGCCGCCATCAGGGCCGAGCTGGCGCGCCTGGGTGCCAGCTACGTGAGCGCCGATGCCGGCGGCTCGCCCGAGAAGCAGATCGGTGACGTCGAGTCCCTGCTGGCCAAGGGCGCCAAGGTGCTCATCATCCTTGCCATGGACAAGGACGCCATCCAGCCCGCGCTGAACAAGGCCAAGGCGCGCAAGGTGCCGGTCGTCGCCTACGACCGCCTCATCGAAGCGCCCGAAGTCTTCTACCTGACCTTCGACAACCGCGAGGTCGGCCGCCTGCAGGCCAAGGCGGTGCTGGCCGTCAAGCCGCAGGGCCGCTACGTGATGATCAAGGGCTCGCCCAGCGACCCCAATGCCGACTTCCTGCGCGCCGGCCAGCAAGATGCGCTGGCCGAGGCGGTGAAGAAGGGCGACGTCAAGATCGTCGCCGAGGAATACACCGACGGCTGGAAGCCCGAGGTGGCGCAGAAGAACATGGAGCAGATCCTCACCAAGCTCAAGGGTGGGGTGGACGCGGTGGTCGCCAGCAATGACGGCACTGCCGGCGGCGCCATCGCCGCGCTGGCCGGCAAGGGCATCAAGGGCGTGCCCGTCAGCGGCCAGGACGCCGACCATGCCGCGCTGAACCGCGTGGCCCTGGGCACGCAGACCGTGACCGTCTGGAAGGACTCGCGCACGCTCGGCAAGGAAGCGGCCGCTGCTGCCGTGCAACTGGCCAGCGGCCAGAAGGTGCCGGGCGCAGCCACCTGGGCCGGCGGCGAGCGCAAGGTCAGCCTGCAGGCCAAGTTCCTCGCGCCCGTGGCCATCACGCAGGCCAACCTGGGCGACGTGATTGCCGCCGGCTGGGCGCCCAAGGCCGTGGTCTGCAAGGGTGTGGACGCCGCCAAGGCGCCGGCCGCCTGCAAATAAGGACTGCGATGAACGCCCAGACCCAGCGGCTCGCCGTCATGGCGGCCGTGCTGGTGGCGATCGCCATCGGCTTTCATGCGCTCACCGGCAGCTTTCTGACGGCAGAGAACCTCTACAACATCGCGCAGCAGACAGCGGTGGTCGGCATCGTCGCCAGCGGCATGGCGCTGGTCATCGTGGCGCGCCAGATCGACCTCGCCGTGGGCTCGCTGCTGGGCGCCGTCGGCGTGCTGATGGCCTGGCTGCAGTACACGCAGGGCTGGTCGGTCGGCGCCTCGCTGCTGGCGGGGCTGGCCTTCGCGCTGTTGATCGGCCTGTTCCAGGGCTGGCTGTCGGCGGTCATCGGCATCCCGTCCTTCGTCGTCACGCTGGGCGGGCTGGTGTCGCTGCGCGGCGCGGCCTTCCTGATCGCCGACGGCAAGACGCAGCCGGTCACCGAGCCCTGGCTGCTGGCGCTGGGCGGCGGGCTGGACGGGTCGCTCGGTGAGCGCGGCAGCTGGTTGCTCGGGGCAGCGCTCATCGCGCTGATCTGGGCCTGGCAGCTCGTGCAGCGCCGGGCGCTGGTGCGTGCCGGCGGCACGCCCGACGGCAGGGCTGGTCTCATCCCCGGCGTGCTCGGCACGCTGGCCGTAATCGTCGTCGTCGCGGTGTTCAACGCCTACAGGATCGAGGGTCAGGAGCAGGGCCAGGGCTTGCCACTGCCGCTCGTCATCTGGGTGGCCGTCGTCATCGTGCTCGCCTTCATCGCGAAGCAAACGCGCTTCGGCCGCTACGTCTACGCCATCGGCGGCAACCCCGACGCCGCGCGGCTCGCCGGCATCCCGGTCCGGCGCGTGATGATCCAGCTGAACCTGCTGCTGGCTGCGCTCGTCGCGCTGGCGGCAGTCGTGGCCATGGCCCGCTTGAATGCCGGTACCAACTCGATGGGCACGGGCATGGAGCTCACCGTCATCGCCGCGGCCGTTATCGGCGGTGTGTCGCTCGCGGGCGGCAGCGGCAGCGTGGCCGGCACCGTGCTGGGCGCGCTCATCATCCAGAGCATCGACAGCGGCCTGCTGCTGACCGATGTGTCCATTGGCTGGCGCATGGTGGTGCTGGGCCAGGTGCTGGTGGCCGCCGTGGTGTTTGATCGCGTGGTGCAGAAATGAATGCGTTGCTGGAAGTGCGCGGTGCGCGCAAATCGTTTGGCGGCGTGCACGCGGTCGATGGTGTCTCGCTGAGCCTGGCGCCCGGTGAGGTGCTGGCGGTGCTGGGCCACAACGGCGCGGGCAAGTCCACGCTGATGCAGATGCTGGCCGGCGCGCTGCCGTTTGACGGCGGCGAACTGCTGCTGAACGGCAGCCCGGTGAAGTTCGCCAGCCCCGCCGATTCCCGTGCGGCGGGCATCGAGACCATTCACCAGAAGCTGGCCCTGGCCGACAACCTCGACTCGGTCGCCAACCTGTTCCTCGGGCGCGAGTTGCGCACCCGCTTCGGCCTGCTGGACGACGCCGCCATGCGCGCCGCCGCCGTGCCGCTGTTCGCCCGGTTGAACCCCAACTTCAAGAACATCGCCGACCCGGTGCAGTCGCTGTCCGGTGGCCAGCGTCAGGTCGTCGCGATTGCGCGGGCGCTGCAGTTCAAGGCCCGCGTGCTCATCATGGACGAGCCCTGCGCGGCGCTGGGGCCCAGCGAGACGGCGATGGTGCACGACCTCATCCGCCGCCTCGCGGCCGAGGGGGTGGGCATCCTGCTCGTCACGCACGACATGCCGGACGTGTTCGCGCTGTCGAACCGGCTGATGGTCATGAAAAACGGCCGCCTGGTCGGGATGACGCAGACGGCCGCAGTGACCGAGGACGAGGTGCTGGCGATGATCATTGCGGGCAAGCCCGCAGCCGCCTGCCTGCCCGGCTGATCGTCAGCAGAGCTCGCCGGCTCGCCCGGCGAACTCAGGATTCGCGGCGCAGGGCCCGCGAGATCACGACTCCCGACGCAGCGCCGGGAACAGGATGACGTCGCGGATCGACGGGCTGTCGGTGATCAGCATCATCAGCCGGTCGATGCCGATGCCGCAGCCGCCGGTTGGGGGCATGCCGTACTCCAGCGCGCGGATGAAGTCGGCATCAAAGTACATCGCCTCTTCGTCGCCGTCGTCCTTGTTGGCCACCTGGGCCTGGAAGCGCGCGGCCTGGTCTTCGGCGTCGTTCAGCTCGGAGAAGCCGTTGGCGTACTCGCGGCCGGTGATGAAGAGCTCGAAGCGCTCGGTGATCTTGGGATCAGCGTCGGACGCGCGGGCCAGCGGCGACACCTCGACGGGGTAGTCGATGATGAACGTGGGCTCCCACAGCTTCTCTTCAACAACGGCCTCGAACAGGCCGAACTGCAGCTCGGCCAGGCTCCAGCGGGCGGGCGCCTGCTCACCGGCGGCGATGATCTTTGCGCGCAGCACGTCGGCGTTGTCGGCCTCTTCACCGCTCAGGCCGGCGAACTGGATCAGCGAGTCGCGCACCGACAGGCGGGCGAAGGGCTTGTCCAGCGCGACCGGCTTGCCGGCGTAGGTCAGCGCGGCGCTGCCGGTGGCCGCGATCGCGGCATGGCGCAGCACGGCTTCGGTGAAGTCCATGATGTCGTGATGCGTCCAGTAGGCCGCATAGAACTCCATCATCGTGAACTCGGGGTTGTGCCGGACCGAGATGCCTTCGTTGCGGAAGTTGCGGTTGATCTCGAACACGCGCTCGAAGCCGCCCACCACCAGCCGCTTCAGGTACAGCTCCGGTGCAATGCGCAGGAACATCTCCTGGTCCAGCGCGTTGTGGTGGGTGATGAAGGGCTTGGCGTTCGCGCCACCCGGGATGGGGTGGAGCATGGGTGTTTCGACTTCCAGGAAGCCGTGGTCCACCATGAAGCTGCGGATGGCCGACACGCCCTGGCTGCGCGCGACGAAGCGCTTGCGGGCGTCCTCGTCGGTGATCAGGTCGACATAGCGCTGGCGGTACTTTTGTTCCTGGTCGGTCATGCCGTGGAACTTGTCTGGCAGCGGGCGCAGGCTCTTGGTCAGCAGGCGCAGCGTCGTGACGGCCACCGACAGCTCGCCGGTCTTGGTACGCATCAGCGTGCCTTCGGCGCCCAGGATGTCGCCCAGGTCCCAGTGCTTGAACGCGTCGTAGACCTCGGCGCCGACGTTGTCGATGGTCACGCGCAGCTGGATGCGGCCGGTGGCGTCCTGCAGCGTGCAGAAGCTGGCCTTGCCCATCATGCGCTTGAGCATCATGCGGCCGGCCACGCTGACCTTCACGCCTTGCGGCTCCAGCTCCTCGTTGGGCACCTGGCCGTACTGGGCCTGCAGCGGCTCGGCGCGGTGCTGGGGCTTGAAGTCGTTGGGGAAGGGCACGGCCGTCGCCGCCCGCAGCGCGGCCAGTTTGGCGCGGCGCTCGGCGATCAGTTGGTTGTCGTCGGCGGCGGGGGTGGGAGGGGTCGTGGTCATTGCGGGCCTTCAGTCGAACCCGGGATTCTAGAATCTCGCGCCCTCTATGAGCCTGACGCGCGCCACTCTCACCCTTCTTGCCGGCAGCGCGCTGGCCCAGGCCCTGCCGCTGCTGCTGGGGCCGTGGATCGCGCGGCTGTACACGCCGGCCGAGTACGGGCAGTTCTCGTTGCTGTGGACGGTGGCCAGCAACCTGGCCGTCGTGGGCTGCGCGCGCTATGAGTTCGCGCTGGCGCTGGAGCCCGGCGACAAGGGCGCTGCAGCGCTGCTGGCGCTGTGTCTGCGCGTGCTGCTGGCGATGACGGCGACGGCCATCGTCGTCGGCGGCGCATGGATGTTCTGGGCCGATCTGTCGGTCGCCGCCGCGTTGCCGCTGGCCGTGCTCGCGCTGGCGGCCAGCCAGGCGCTGGCGCAATGGGCGGCGCGAGCGGGCGAGTACGCCACGCTGGCGTGGGCACGTGTCATGCAATGGGGCGGCGGTGCCGTGGGGCAGGTGGCCTTTGGTCTCGCGCAGGCCGGGACCTGGGGCCTGGTGGGCGGCGCCACGCTGGCCGCGGCGGCGGCGGCGATGCTGCAAGCCCGGCCCGCGCCGGCCGGTGGCTGGCGCGGCCTGCTGAGGCCCCAGCCGCTGCGTGAGATGGCGCACAAGCATCGCGACTTCCCGCTGCTGAACACGCCGCACGCCTTCGCCGGCGCGCTGCAGGACACGCTGGCCATCGCGCTGTTGACGGCCTGGCTGGGGGCGCCCGAGGCCGGCGCGTGGGCGCTGGCGCTGCGCTACCTGAAGGCGCCGGCGTCGCTGGTGGGCGGTTCGCTGTCGCAGGCGCTGTACCCGCGGCTCACGCAGGCCGCGACGCCGGCCGAAGCCCGCAGGCTGGTGCGCCACAACCTGCTGCTGCTGGCTGCCATCGCGCTGCCGTTGATGGGGGTGTTGCTGGCCTTCGGGCCGTGGCTGTTCGCCACCGTCTTCGGCCCGGAATGGCGCGGTGCCGGTGAGCTGGCGCGTTCGCTGGCGCCCTACATCGCGCTGCACTTCATCGCATCGCCGCTGTCCGTCGTGCCCATGGCCTGGAGCGCGCAGGCCTGGGCGCTGAAGTTGGCGCTGGTGGGGCAGGTGATGTTCACCGGCGGGCTGGCTGTCGGGCTGCAACTGGGCGGCCTGGCCGGCGCCGGTTGGGGCGTGTCGGCGGCGATGCTGCTCTACTTCGGCTACTTTTTCTGGTCGCTCTGGACCTGGGACTGATGCGCGTCTTCCTCAATCGCCTGCGGCGCCGCCTCGTGCGGCTGATCGGCTTTCGCATGCTCTTCGGCGAGGCAGGTGCGCCGCATTCGCGCATCGCGCCCAGCACCTGCATCGAGGGCGAGGCGGGCCTGGCGCTGGGCGACCACGTGTTCATCGGCCAGTTCAATTTCATCGACGCCGGCGCCGGCCTCCTCATCGAGGAAGGCGTGCAGATCACCAACTTCTGTTCCATCGTGACCCACAGCACCCACAACGCGCTGCGCATCAACGGCCGGCGCTTTGCGACGCTTGGCGGCGAGCCGCCGGGCTACGTCAAGGCGGCAGTGCGCCTGGGCGCTTACAGCTTTGTGGGCCCGCACAGCCTCATCGAGCCCGGCAGCGTGCTGGGCAAGGGCGCCATGCTGTGTGCCTATTCGCAGCTGCGCGGTGTGGCGCCGGACTTCGCCATCATGGCCGGCCAGCCTGCCCGCCAAGTAGGCGACACGCGCCAGCGCGATGCGGCGCTGCTGGCCAAGTACCCGGAGCTGCGTGCTGCCTACGAAGGCTGGGCTGGAAAGGGCATGCTGTGAGTCTCGGTGGTGGCCTGAAGCTGGTGCTGATCGGCGACGGCGAGAGTCCGCATCTGCTGAAGTGGGCCCGTGCGCTGAAGCCACGGGTGCAGCTGTATGCGATCTCGTCGCGTGGCTTTCTGCCCGAGTTCCTGCAGCTGCTGCCCGACGCGCAGCGGCTGGCGCTGAACACCGAGCCCGACCATGGTGGCGGCAATGTCGCGCTGATCAAGCAGCTGCCGCGCATGGGCCAGTGGCTGGCCGCCGTGGATGCCGACTGGCTGCATGCGCACTACCTGACCTCGCACGGCTCGCTGGCCTGGGCGGCCAAGCTCGGCTGGCGGCTGCGCGCGCAGATCGCCGGCTCGGCCTGGGGCAGCGACATCCTCGTCACGCCGCAGCGTGGTGGCGCCTGGCGCTGGATGACGAAGAAGGTGCTGCGGCATTGCGCGCTTGCCACGTCAGACTCGCTCTACATGACCGAGCGCATGCGCGAGCTGGGCGCGGGTGAGGTGATGACCTTCCCGTTCGGTCTGGAAGCGCTGCCCAAGCAGAACGCGAAGAAGCAGCCCTGGCTGTGCTTCGCGAACCGCGGCCTGGAGTCGATCTACCGGCCACAGCTCGTCATCGACGCGTTCGCGCGCATCGCCGCCGCGCAGCCCGAGGCCCGCCTCGTGGTGGCCAACGACGGCTCGTTGCGGCAGGCCTTAGAGGCTGACGTGTCGGCACGCGGCCTGGCGGACAAGGTGACGTTCGTGGGCCGGCTGGACGCGGCGGCGCAGGCGGCCCACTACGCTCGGTCGACGTGGTTCCTGAGCCTGCCCGAGAGCGACTCGGTGTCGGTGTCGGTGCTGGAGGCGATGGCGCATGGCTGCGTGCCGCTGCTGTCGGACCTGCCGGCCAACCGTGAGGTGATCGGTGACTCCGCGCGCGGGCTCATCGTCGGCGCACTGGAGGACCTGCCCGCGCGCATGGACGCGTTGGACGCAGCCAGGCTCGGCCCCATCAACCGCGACTGGGTCGCCGCGAACGGCCTGTTCGAGCCGCATGTGCAGCGCTTTCTGACCCGCCTGAAGGAGCTGACCCCGGCATGAGGCTGCTGCTCGTCAACCACTACGCCGGCTCGCCGCGCCACGGCATGGAGTTCCGCCCTTACTACCTGGCCCGCGAGTGGGTGAGGGCGGGGCACGAGGTCACCATCGTCGCCGCGTCGTACTCGCATGTGCGCGCCGTGCAGCCCGAGGTGCCGGGCCAGCCGGTGGAGGAGTTCATCGACGGCATCCGGTACCGCTGGCTGCCCACGCCGCACTACGCCGGCAACGGCGTGGGCCGCCTGCGCAACATCCTGTCCTTCCTGCGCCAGCTGCGCGCCGACGCCTGGCGGTTGACGCGCGAGTTCCGGCCCGATGTGGTCATCGCGTCCAGCACCTACCCGATGGACGTGTGGGTGGCCAAGAAGCTGGCCAGGCTCGCCAAAGCCAAGCTGGTCTACGAGGTGCACGACCTGTGGCCGCTGTCGCTGATCGAGCTGTCCGGCATGTCGCCGCGCCACCCGTTCGCGCTGATGTGCGGCAAGGCCGAGGCCGATGCCTACCGTGACGCCGATGTGGTCGTCTCCATGCTGCCCTGCGTGCATGAGCACATGGCCTCCCGGGGCCTGGATCTGCGCAAGCTGCACATCGTGCCCAATGGCTTTGCGCCCGAGGAATGGCAGGGCGCGTCGGCGCCGCTGGGCGTGACGCTGCAGGCGCACCTGGACGCCGAGCGCGCTGCGGGCCGCGTCGTGGTCGGCTACGCCGGCTCCATGGGCCTGCCCAACGCGTTGGACGTGCTGCTGGATGCGGCGGCCAAACTCAAGGATGCGCCGCTGAGCTTCGTGCTTGTCGGCAGCGGCCACGAAGCCGAGCGGCTGGCCGCCCGTGTCACCGCCGAGGGCCTAGCGAACGTACGCTTGTTCGCCCCGATTCCGAAGGCGCAGATCCCGACGCTGCTGGGCCACTTCGACATCGCCTACATCGGCTGGCAGCGCACGCCCATCTACCGCTTCGGCATCGCGCCCAACAAGCTCATCGATTACCTGATGGCCGGGCGCGCCGTGCTGCACTCGGTGGAGGCGGGCAATGACCCGGTCGCCGAGGCCGGTGCCGGGCTCACCGTGGCGCCCGAGGATCCCAAGGCCGTCGCCGACGGCTTGCTGAAGTTGGCGGTGTTGTCGCACGGCGAACACGCCGCCATGGGCGAGCGCGGCCGTGCCTTTGCGATGGCCCACCACGCCTACCCGGTACTGGCTGCTCGCTTCATCGAGGCATTGCAATGACCGAGTTGGACCAGATCGCCCAGCGCTACGCGCGCCGCGCGCAACACGTTGAGGGCGACTGCTACAGCCTGCTGCGCCCCGAGGTCTGGCAGATGTGGCAGGAGCGCCAGCGTGCGCTGCTAAAGCTGCTGGCGCAGCGCCCTGGCTTGCCTGCGGATTGGCGCGCCACCGAGGTGGGCTGCGGCGCCGGCGGCAACCTGCTGGACCTGCTGCGTCTGGGCCTGCGGCCCGCCCATCTAACCGGCATCGAACTGCTGCCCGAGCGCCTGGCCGCCGCACGCGCTGCGCTGCCCGAGGGCGTGCGCCTGCTGGCCGGCGATGCTGCGGCGGCCGACGTTGCGGCCGGCAGCCAGGACCTGGTGCTGCAGTCCACCGTGTTCTCGTCCATCCTCGACGACGCGTTGCAGCAGCGCGTGGCCGACGCGATGTGGCGCTGGCTCAAGCCCGGCGGGGCCATCGTCTGGTACGACTTCACCGTCAACAACCCGCGCAACCCGGACGTGCGCGGCGTGCCGCTGGCGCGCGTGCGTGCGCTGTTCCCGCAGGGCCGCTTCACCGCCCGCCGCGTGACGCTGGCGCCACCGCTGGCGCGGGCGCTGCCGGCTGCCTATGGTTGGCTCAATCTGCTGCCGTGGCTGAGGACGCATCGGCTGGTGCTGATCGAGAAGTAGGTGGTGGACCTCTATCATTCAGGGTTTGCCACCAGAACAGTCAGCGGAGTCATACTTTGAGTCAAGCCTCGAAAAAAGCCCTTATCACCGGCATCACCGGCCAAGACGGCGCCTACCTCGCTGAATTGCTCCTGTCCAAGGGCTACGAGGTGCACGGCATCAAGCGCCGTTCGTCGCTGTTCAACACCGACCGCGTGGACCACCTGTATCAGGACCCGCACGTGGACAACCAGCGCTTCAAGCTGCACTACGGTGACCTGACCGACTCTACCAACCTGATCCGCATCGTCCAGGAAACCCAGCCCGACGAGATCTACAACCTGGGCGCCATGAGCCATGTGGCCGTGAGCTTCGACCAGCCCGAGTACGCCGCTGACGCCGACGGCATCGGCACCCTGCGCCTGCTGGAAGCCATCCGCATCCTGGGCCTGGAAAAGAAGACCCGCTTCTACCAGGCCTCCACCTCCGAGCTGTACGGCCTGGTGCAGGAAATCCCCCAGAAGGAAACCACCCCCTTCTACCCGCGCAGCCCGTACGCCGTGGCCAAGATGTACGCCTACTGGATCACGGTCAACTACCGTGAGGCCTACGGCATCTACGCCTGCAACGGCATCCTGTTCAACCACGAAAGCCCGCTGCGCGGCGAAACCTTCGTCACCCGCAAGATCACGCGCGCCATCGCTCGCATCGCGCTGGGCCTGCAAGACTGCCTGTACCTGGGCAACATGAGCGCACTGCGCGACTGGGGCCACGCCAAGGACTACGTCGAAATGCAATGGCTGATGCTGCAGCAACAGCAAGCCGAAGACTTCGTCATCGCCACCGGCGTGCAATACAGCGTGCGCCAGTTCGTGGAGTTCGCTGCGGCCGAGCTGGGCGTCACCCTCGCCTTTGAGGGCGAGGGCGAGCAGGAAGTGGGCCGCGTGATCAAGGTCGAAGGCGACAAGGCCAAGTGCAAAGTCGGCGACGTCATCGTGCGTGTGGACCCCCGCTACTACCGCCCCACCGAAGTGGAAACCCTGCTGGGCGACCCCACCAAGGCCAAGGAAAAGCTTGGCTGGGTGCCCAAGACCACGCTGAAAGAACTCGTGGCCGAAATGGTGGAGGCCGACTACACCTCCGCCCGCCGCGACAGCCTCGTCAAGGCCGCCGGCTTCCAAGCCTACGACTACAACGAGTGAGCCCGGCCATGAGCACACTGCCCAAGGATGCACGCATCTTCGTGGCCGGCCACCGTGGCATGGTCGGCTCGGCACTGGTGCGCCGCCTGCAGTCCGGCGGCTACACGCAAGTGCTGACCGCCGGCCGCAGCGAGCTTGACCTGCTGGACCAGCGTGCCGTGCACGCCTGGCTGCAGGCCAACAAGCCCGACTACCTGTTCATTGCTGCCGCCAAGGTGGGCGGCATCCACGCCAACAACACCTTCCGCGCCGAGTTCCTGTATCAGAACCTCATGATCGAGGCCAACCTGATCCACGGCGCGCACCTTGCGGGCGTTCAGCGGCTCATGTTTCTGGGCTCCAGCTGCATCTACCCCAAGCTCGCGCCGCAGCCATTGAAGGAAGAGAGCCTGCTGACTGGCCCGCTGGAACCCACCAACGAGCCCTACGCCATCGCCAAGATCGCCGGCATCAAGCTCTGCGAGGCCTACAACGCCCAGTACGGGCGCCAGTACGTCAGCGCGATGCCCACCAACCTCTACGGCCCCAACGACAACTACGACCTCAACAACAGCCATGTACTGCCCGCGCTGATCCGCAAGGCCCACGAAGCCAAGCTGCGCGGCGACAAGGAACTGGTGGTCTGGGGCACGGGCTCGCCGCTGCGCGAGTTCCTCTACGTCGACGACCTGGCGGATGCCTGCGTCTACTTGATGGAAACGGGCGCCGAAGACGTGCTGGTCAACGTCGGGGTGGGTGAGGATGTGAGCATCCGAGACTTGGCCACCTTGGTCTGCGAGGTGGTGGGCTTTGAAGGTCAGCTGGTGTTTGACACCAGCAAGCCCGATGGCACGCCACGCAAGCTGATGGATGTCAGCTTGCTGGCGAGCCGGGGTTGGCGGGCCACGATGCACTTGCGTGAAGGGATTGCGTTGGCCTACGCTGACTTCCATAGACGCGTGTCCGGTTGATCATGGGCCAATCACCCTTTCTGCCCTTTGCCCTGCCCGACATCGGCGACGACGAGATCGCCGAGGTGGTCGACACGCTGAAATCCGGCTGGATCACGACCGGCCCCAAGGCCAAACGCTTCGAGCAGGCCTTCGCCGAGTTCCTGGGCGACCCACAGATCGAATGCATCGCGGTCAACTCGGCGACCGCCGGCCTGCATCTGGCGCTGGAGGCCATCGGCCTGGGCCCGGGCGACGAGGTCATCACGACGACGCACACCTTCACGGCCACGGCCGAGGTGGTGCGCTACCTTGGCGCCGACGTGAAGCTGGTGGACATCGACCCCGCCACGCTGAACATCGACGTCAAGGCCATCGAGGCGGCGATCACGCCACGCACGAAGGCCATCATGCCGGTGCACTATGCCGGCTTGGCGGTGGACATGATCGCGGTGCTGGACATCGCTCGTCGGCACGGCCTGCGCGTCATTGACGACGCGGCGCACGCGCTGCCGACCACGCTGGAAAAGGAGCTGATCGGCACGCTGGGCACCGACGCCACGGTGTTCAGCTTCTACGCCAACAAGACGATGACCACGGGCGAGGGTGGCATGCTGGTCACCCGCAACCCGGAGATCGCCAAGCGTGCGCGCATCATGCGCCTGCATGGCATGAGCCGCGACGCGTTCGACCGCTTCACGGCCAAGGTGCCCAGCTGGTATTACGAGATCGTCGCGCCGGGCTTCAAGTACAACCTGACCGACATCGCGGCGGCATTGGGGCTGCACCAGCTCAAGCGCCTGCCTGCCTTTCAGGCCCGTCGCGAGCAGATTGCGGCGAGCTTCAACGGCGCGTTTGCTGACCTGCCGCTGATCCTGCCACCCGTTGCGCCCGAGGGTGATACCCACGCCTGGCACCTGTACGTCGTGCGGCTGGCTGACGACGCACCGATCACGCGTGATGCCTTCATCGAAGGCATGTTTGCTGCCGGCATCGGCTGCAGCGTGCATTACGTGCCGCTGCACCTGCACCCGTACTGGCGTGACCGCTACGGCCTGACACCAGAGCAGTTCCCGCAGTCGCAGAAGGCGTTCGAGCGCACGGTCAGCTTGCCGCTGTACACGGCGATGAGCGATGCGGATGTTGAGCGTGTCATTGCGGCCGTGCGCGCGTTGCTGGCTTGACCCGACCTTGGCCAAACGCTTGTTCGACGTGATCTGCGCGGGGCTGGGCTTGCTGCTGCTGGCGCCGCTGCTGTTGGCTGCAGCGGTCTGGGTCAAGCTTGACTCGCCGGGGCCGGCGCTGTTCCGCCAGACCCGCGTCGGCCGCTTCGGCGTGCCGTTCACCATCCACAAGTTCCGCACCATGCAGGTCGGGCAGGGCGCCCAGATCACGGTCGGCGCCGACCCGCGCATCACGCGCGCCGGCCGTCTGCTGCGCGCCACCAAGCTCGACGAACTGCCGCAACTGTGGGACGTGCTGCGCGGCGCGATGAGCCTCGTCGGCCCGCGCCCCGAGGTGCCCCGCTACGTGGCGCTGTACCCGGCTGAGCTGCGCGAGGTGGTGCTGTCGGTGCGGCCGGGCATCACCGATCCTGCGTCGCTGCGCTTTCGTAACGAGAGTGAACTGCTCGCAAACGCCGTCGACCCAGAGCGCGAGTACGTCGAGGTCGTGTTGCCGACCAAGCTGCGGCTGGCGGCCGACTATGTGCGCAGTGCCAGCCTGATGGGCGATGTGCGGCTGATCCTGGCGACGCTGGGCGCGTTGAAGAACTGAAAGCCTGACGATGAACTGGTTGTCCCTGGATGCCTGGCTGACGCGCATCCGCCCCCACCGGGAAGTGCTGGCGCTCGCGCTGGACATGGTGGCCGTTGCCGTCGCTTGGCAGGCCACCTACCTGTTCCGCCTCGGCTTCGAGCGCTGGTTCAGCGCACGGCCCGACTACGACCACTGGGTTCTGCTGGGCGTCGTCGCTGTCTACGCCGTGCTGTTGAAGCTGCTGAAGGTGCCCAAGGGCATGTGGCGCTTCAGCGGCTTTGGCGAGATCAAGCGGCTGGCCGTTGTCTGCCTAGCTGCCGGCCTGGTCGTGTCTGTCGCCGTGCTGATGGCCCAGTTGGCCAAGGTGCCGCGCGCGGTGCTGGCGCTGCACCCGGTCTTCACGCTGATGGCGCTGGCCATGATGCGCATGGGCTACCGCATGCTGTACGAGCACATGCGCAGCCGCATCAGCGGCAGCGCCGAGGAGCAGCGGCGTGCGCTGGTGATGGGGGCAGGGGATGCAGGCCGGTTGCTGGTGGCCGGCATCCAGCACAGCCAGGGCTGGGTGGTGGTCGGCTTTCTCGACGACGCGCCTGAGAAACGCGGCGCCCGCGTGGCCGGTGTGCCGGTGCTGGGCACGCTGGAGGATCTGCCGCGCTTCGCGGAGTTGCATGGCATCACGCACATCGTCGTCGCGATGCCAGCAGCCACCGCGGCGCAGCGCCGCCGTGCGCTGGATCTCGCGGGCCAGGCTGGCCTGCCCGTGCTGACGGTGCCCAGCAGCCAGGAACTGCTGGCTGGCCG
Source organism: Roseateles hydrophilus (assembly GCF_026712245.1). Classification (GTDB taxonomy): domain Bacteria; phylum Pseudomonadota; class Gammaproteobacteria; order Burkholderiales; family Burkholderiaceae_C; genus Pelomonas; species Pelomonas hydrophilus. The sequence continues at coordinate 579,068 of NZ_JAPPUY010000004.1, read as the reverse complement.
CCATGTCGACCAAGTGCGAGACATCGAACCCGAGGACTTGCTCGGTCGTGAACCGGTGGAACTGGACGAAGGCGGCATCAGCGAATGCCTGAACGGCAAGGTGGTGCTGATCACAGGCGCGGGCGGCTCGATTGGCTCTGAGCTGTGCAGGCAGGTGGCTCGTTATGGCCCGTCAAAGATCGTGCTGTACGAACTCAGCGAGTTCGCGCTGTACACGATCGAGCAGGAACTGAGTGAGAAGTTCCCGCACATCCCGCTGGTGCGGCTGATCGGCGATGTGAAGGACCTGGAGCACCTGCGCTACGTCTTCGGCAAGTACAAGCCGCAGATCGTGTTCCATGCGGCGGCGTACAAGCATGTGCCCCTGATGGAGGAGGAGAACGCGTGGGCGGCGTTGAGGAACAACACGCTGGGAACTTACAACGCTTGCCAGGCAGCTGCTGAGCATGGCGCCGAGCGTTTTGTTTTGATCAGCACTGACAAGGCAGTGAACCCTACCAACGTGATGGGTGCTACCAAGCGCGCTGCCGAGCTGGTCATCAGTCACATGGCGGGACAGGGGCACGCGACTCGCTTCATGGCCGTGCGCTTCGGCAATGTGCTGGGCTCCAGCGGCAGCGTGATCCCGAAATTTAAGGGGCAGATTGCCAGGGGCGGCCCGGTCACCGTGACGCACCCGGAGATGACGCGGTATTTCATGACGATCCCGGAAGCTGCGCGTCTGGTCGTGCAGGCAGCCGTCATTGGAGAGAGCGGTCAAGTGCTGGTTCTCGACATGGGAGAGCCTGTGCGGATCATCGATCTCGCACGCGACATGATTCGACTCTCCGGGCGCAGCCCATCAGATATCGGGATCGAGGTACGCGGGTTGAGGCCAGGTGAGAAGCTCTATGAGGAACTGCTGGCCGACAGCGACGTCACTGTTGCAACTCCGATCAAAGCACTCCGGGTTGCCAGGCTGAACAACTTCGCCGACCACGCGGATGCAGCACATTGGCTTCGTCAGGTGGCGGTGATGACTAATCCGTCGGACCAAGAGTTACGCAGTCAGTTGCGGCAACTGCTCGGGAAAGAATACCCTGGCGGGAGTGCGAACGCATTCACTTGAAGAATTGCGGGATTTTCCGAAGATTCTTTGCGGCGAGAGTTAAGACCCCGCCCGCTGAGTTTCTCCGAATGACATCCAGATCTTCTTGCGATTTGCGCAACATTGCTTGAAGCGATCGATTGCTAGCCCCCCCATTGCGCATGTGCACCAACACTTCTGGGAGGTATTGCACACGGGTAGGTGATTTTTTCAGACAGCGCAGCATGAAGTCGTAATCTGCCGCAATGCGGTATCGCAGATCATACTTCTCGCCTTGAATCAGGTTGCGGCGCACATAGAAAGTGGGGTGTGGCGGCATCCAGCCATGGCGCAAACGAGATGTCGAAAATTCGCCGCTATCCCAATGCCTGACGACTTTGTCAGTCCTTTCGGCGTCAACATAGACCAGATCACCGTAGATCATATCGAACTGAGTCTCCATCGCCGCCGCGATATGGGCAAGGGTCGCCTTCGATGCCAACATGTCGTCCGCATTCAGACACCCAACAATGTCGCCCGTCGCGAGCGCCAAGCCCTTGTTCATGGCGTCATAGATGCCTTTGTCGGGCTCGGACTTGAAGATGGCAACGTGCGAGCCGTGTTGCTCGATCAAGGACTTCGTCGCGTCACGCGAGTTGCCGTCGATCACGATGTGTTCCACATCTGGGTGCGTTTGATCGCGGACAGAGTCAAGGGTGTCCTTGATCGTCTTGGCGCTGTTGAAGCAGACGGTGATGACGCTGATTTTCATGGGGTCGTGCCTGACGTGTTCTCAATCTTCCAGCCGATGGTCTGCTTGGCTGAGAAGGCTGCTCTGTTTGCAGTTGACAGAAATGGGGGGGCATGGTCGCCTACGACATAGGCAACCATTGGCGCACGAGAGTCTCTGACCTTTGCTGCAATGTATGCGAGCACCTGGCCGTGCTGCCAGATGATCCGGCACGGCGTCGACTTGACGCGGATCCCATTGCAAAAATCTTCTGTGGCGTCTGTATCCAGCCTTGGAATCGGCAGGTGTGTCGATACCGTGAGGCCATATGCGAAGTCATTGGACTTGAGCTCACGAAACATGAAATCGATCAAGGCACGATCGCACACGGCCTTATAAGCAAAGTCGCAGAGCTCCGCATGCCTGGGGATCAGGTTCTCTCTGAAGAACACCTGGTCGAATCCCAGCCGAGGCCACCACTGGCTGCGATTGAACGTGTTGCCCGAATTGCCATGGACGGCAAAGGAGCGTCGATGAGCGGCTCGAGCCAGCATAGGCAGGCATTGATCCGGCGCCACGTCGTCCGGCACTGAGCTGACCGTGGCGCAGAGATGGCGAAGCTCTGCCGCCACGGTGGATCCTTTGAAGTCTACCTGTCGCTGCGTTACTTGGTTGGGTGGGGCTGAGCGGGCCATCGCGTCAAGCCATTGCCGGGCTTGCGGGGAGAGCGGCAGCCCCATGGACTCTACGGCGACCAGCATCACCGCCCCATCGCGCGCGAACAATGCCGCGCGATCAGCATCGAAGATTGTGGCGTGCGTGGGCGTGGGCGCAGGCGACGATCCATAGGTGAGGGCTCGCTTGGATTGCGACGCCAACGGGCTGCCGGCAATGTTCGGTCCCGTCTTGGTTTGGTCGTTAGTGTCTAGCATCGAGGCGCCGACATTGACGTCTGCGATGACAAGCAGAACCACAATCGCCGCCATCGGGACGATTTCGCGCAGCGCGTTGCGCAGAGAGGCTTTGATCGAGGGTTGCCACTTCAAGATCAGCAGCCAGAACACAGGTGGCACTGTCAGAAACAGGAGGCGCGGTTCCGTTGTGAGCGTCTTGACGATTGCGGGCGTGGCGTTTGCCGAGCGGATGAAATTCGAGGGGCTGTCGAAGTGATATGCGATCGATAGCGACGAGACGACATCGATGAGATACAGCCCTAGGAATAGAAGCAAAGCGCCAACTGCGGAGAATATGGCCAGAAAAATCGGCAGCAGGTAGTCGAGATTCAACAAGGGTCTAGACAAGCCCCAGTCGAGGGTGGCCCATGTGATCGGCGCGTTCAGCAAAAGGAATAGCACCGAAATCCGCGCCGCCGGTGATCTCGCGAACCGAGTAGCAAGTTGCATGCGGTCAACGCCCAAACGGCGGCGAAGAAATCTCTCTACGCTTAAGTGTGATCATGTACTCGTAGAACGCGAGCAGCATGCAGTAGTGAAACCCTGCGAGCCCGTCGAGAAATCCCCGCTTCAGCACATACATATATATGAACCTGAGCATCGGGCGAAACGGAGCAAGCGTGGCGAGCTGTTTCAGAGCCTGCCGCCGATCGTGACGCAGACGAAGCCGTCTCACACTGTCGCGAACAAGCGCTAATCCACTCATGTTGATCGAGGCTTTCGCCTCCTCGATCGCCTCGCCGGTGGAGTACAGATTGTGTTTCGCGACCCAGTTCTCGATGCCTTTGCGAAAGCTGTAGTGCTCAAAATGCCCGTCGAGGTACTCAGTCCTGCCTTTAACGATGGCGCGAGTGTTGGTCACACGCTCCCAATGCACGTGACCAACCTTAAAAAGCCGTGTAACCCAGACGGGGTAGATCCCGCAGTGCTTGATCCATCGCCCGCAGAAATAGTTCTTGTAGCGCAGCGCAAACGCGACGACGTCGGATTCCGCTGCCACGATGGCTGCCTTAATCTCGGCGCCGAGATCGGGCGGAATGATTTCATCCGCATCACAGAAATAGATCCATCCATTTGGCGTGGGTGCGTGCTGCGCGATCCACTGCAGTTGCTCGCTTTCCGAGTGAAACTTTTGGATACTTAGCACCCTGACAGGAAATTCCTTGCACAACTCGAGAGTGCGGTCCTTCGATTCTTGGTCGATGACCACTACGTCGTCAAAGGACTGACACGCTGCGCGAAGGCATTGAGTGATATTTGCTTCTTCGTTAAACGTGCGAATAGCTATCGTGATCATGTCGTCGTTTTGATCTTGTGGATTGCGAATCGCATTCGGATGAGCGAGCTCATCCAAACCGCCGTCGGTATCGTCAATGCCAGTACTAGGATCGCGCTCTCGCTGCCGAGCAAGCCGGTGACGGAGATGGCGGTGACGATGCCCAAAGGCATGGCCGCAACGCAGACGTTGGTCAAGGCCAGCCGTTTGATGTCAGCTTCCGAGAAGGAAATGAACACGAATGGCGCGGCCGAGAAATAGCTTGCGATGTGAACGGTTGTGGCCAACGTGATGTAGGCCAGGACTGCGAGAAAACCCAGATCCATGTATGGTTGCGCGCGCATGTAGATGATGAGCAGTGTGAGTAATCCGATCGAGAACGCGAGCAGGCCGAGTCGGCCGAAGGATTTCAAGATTCTTCGCGTCGTTTGTGGCTTGGTGTATTCGGACCGCTCGACCCCTGTGCCTAGATAGGTCAATGCAGAGAGGTAGGTAGAGAAGACTAGGTAAGTGCCAACAAAAGGATGGTCAATCGCGGCTGCGATATAGCGTTCGTAGGCCTGTAAGAGTCCGGCAAAGGAGAACGTGAAGAATGAGGCCAACGCCGTAACCGCGTGGGCCGGCAGCTTGGACATTGACGTCGAAATCTGCGTCGCAGGCGTAGTGCCCCTGGCGTAGATGAGCGCAGTCGAAGCGATGACGATGTTTTGTGCCAAGACGACGTAGATGCCGTCCAGCGGATTGGCGAGGGTGACCAGTGCGCTCACACCTACCAACGCTGTGGCGATCCGGATCCAGGCAATTGCCTTGATACCGGCGGCAGTTTGGCGAAAGTAGATGCGATTGGTCAGGTAGGACCCCCATGCACCTGTAAGGGCCGTCGCGATGACGCACAGTCTGACCTGCGTGCTGATGGGATTGCTAGAGCCAAGTGAAAGAAGGGCGCCGACACTTCCAACTGTCACTGCGAGAAAGGTGCAGGCCCGCCAGAGCGAAATGTCCAGCCTAGCCATGGCCAAGTCGAGGCCCAAGGTGCCCAGAAAGAGCGCAAGGGTGTAGATGGTGTAGGCGGAAGAGAAGTGCCTGAATCCGTCTTGGCCAAAGATTGCGATCACGGCAAAAGGCAATACGGCTGCTGATGCAGCCGCAGCGATCTGGGTGCCGATGCGCAGCAGACTACGCAAGTTCATTGAAGCAGGCCAGGTAGCGGGTTGCAATCCGTCTTGGGTCGTAGGCGTCGCGGATGCGCCGTGATTCATCGCTGCTCAGTCGGCCCCTGCCTAGTGCCGTGTTGACAGCGGCGAGAAGGGCTTCGGCTGAACCTGTCGGATAGAAGTTCGCGAGCTCAAGCGCAACTTCACGATTGATAGGCGTGTCGGTGCATACGACGGGCGTGCCCAGCGACAGTGCCTCAACCGTGGGGAAGCCAAAGCCCTCTTTCTTGGAAGGTAGAAAGAGAAAACTTGCAGCTGCCATCGCTTTGGCGAGCTCGTTGTCCGAAAGCCGTCCCAGGTTGAAGACGCGGGTGCGGTAGGGGGCCAGAACGCGTTCTTCGTCTTCGCTGAACGGCGTGCCGACGACTGCGAGACACAGGCCGGACGCAACGGTCTGGGACAGCAATGTAAGGCATTCCGAAAAATTCTTCGCACCGTCCCGTTTGCCGATGTACAGCGCAATGGGCGGCTCACCGGGCATGTCCTTGAAGGGGGCTTCCGTGCCTACCGCCGCCATGCTGGCCATCTTGGTCGAATCCAGGGGATTCGGGATCACGACGGCCTTCCGGTAGATGGGCTCCCCGTAGTGTCCCAGCAGATCCTCGCGGGTGGCGTTGGACACACAGATGATCCGCTCAGCGCGGTCATAGAGATACCTGCGCCGTGCCTTCAGGGGGGGCAGCAAAAGCTTGCTGATCGACTCTTCGCGGATGGTGTCGTGACACACCTGGATACTGCGCTGCTTCTTGGACGCGGGGCGGTAGTAGGTGGGGACGTAGATCCCCGCCTCGTCAATCAACGTCTGATGAGTGAACTTGCTGAACTTGTGCAGCGACTCCTTCTGCGCGGCCGGAAGGTCCAAAGAAGCTCGGTAAATGTTCTCGTCTGCGACAAGTGGTTCGACGTACCTGAACTCGACGCCCTGGGCCAGAAATTCGGGAATCAGCGTACTCCAGACGCGCGAGATGCCGCCAGCCTGCTGCAAGCCAAAGATGATTCCGTCAATGATCAGGTTGGCTCTTTTTCTGGAAGATTGCATAGAAGAGCAGGGAGACGATGTAACCATTGAGCCAAGAAGAGATCGGGTTTCTCAAGATGGTGAGGGCCTGGATACCTGCGACGACCACCAGCGCGTTTGTGACCGGCGTCAGCCGCCCGATACCCCGCAGAACCAACGGGACGAGCGCGATGACGATTGGTGCCAGACCATTGCCTGGCAGGTACTGCTCGACTTCGAGCGTGATGAAACTCCCAAAGCCACCCCCCTCGTCGAAATATTCCTCGTAGCGTGTCGCCAGGAATTCGTAGAGGTCTTTGGCCGTGCCATAGCCATCCGCCTTGGCGATCTCATAGAGGTCGATCTGCAGCGACGGGCCGAAGATCAGCATCCCAACTGCGTCAATGAGCTGGTCTTGATCGATAGCGCCTGTCGCACCACGCCCTATCGCGATCGCAAGGAAGGCAACGGCGATAAGCACGGTGGCAATAAGGAACTTCCTGGCAGGTGGTCGGTAGATGATGAGCAGCACAAGCGCATGGGTCAGCATGGGGCTGCGCATCGGTACCAATAGCGTGAATCCAAGCGACAGTACGATGAACTCGGTCGTCGCCTGCTGCAACGACGGCTTCCTTTCTATGCCTCTCGCAAGCAGATAGGAGTAGTAGATGTACGGCACATAGAGCAGCTTCCCCAGGCTGCTCTCGCCAATGTGCTGGTGCAGCCCTTCATAGGAGGTGGATGGGCTCGACACATAGATCGTGGAAAGTGCCAAGACAGCGAGCGCTGCAAGCCCAGCCTGACCTGGGTCGATTTCGGTCGAGGGGGTGATAGGGGTGCGGATCCTGGTGCAGGCGCGCGCCAGGTGCACAAAAACGACCAAGGAGACGAGCAGCGCGAGCGCCGCAGAATTGAACGCGGCGTCCCGGTCGTAAAGCTCGGCCAGAGAGTTGGCGCGCCCCTCGACCAAGTGCCGGGCCACGTAGCTCAGATAGAACACGGTGTAGAGGCCTGACATGATCAGCGCGCCAAGGTCGGCGGCGGCGGCCAGCTTCGGACTAATGGCGTTTTTCATATGGCGGCGCTCGACCAGTACCGAGGCTCACAAACATCTCGCGAATCGAAGGCTGAGGAGGCGTTCATACGCGAAAGAGACACTGCAACCTTGGGGCCTCGCTGCAGCAACGTCAGCAAGCTCGCCAGACACACTTGTTGAACCTCTTCAGCTTGTTCGGCGGTCGCGCAATACGCCGCTCAGAATCCAAAACGTCAATCCAGCAAAACCGATGGCCATGGCGCCGACGGCAAAAACGGCGCGCCTGGGCTTGCTCTTGCGCTCCGGCGGGGTTGCAGTGTCCACGACCTGGATCAGTCCGCCCTCCCGGCTTTCATCCAGCCGGGCGGACTCGTATTGGCGCGAGAACAGCTCGAACAACGTCTCTTGATACTTGAAGTCGCGATAGCGCTTGACATAGCCGCCGTCGGTCGGTTCACCATGCGCGCTGGCTTCGAGCTTACTCAGTTGTGCCCGCAACGCGCCCAGTATTGCTGCTTGCTGCTGAACCTCCGGTGCATTGTCGGCAAGCATGCGGCGAGCAGAGTGCAGCCGAATCTCCGCGGCCGTGACTTCGGCCCGAAGCCGGGCGTAGCTTTCGGCTGCAGCCTTGGGCTCCGCCTTCAGTGCGCCAGGATTGAATCCACTCTCTTGCAACGCCAGTTGTGCTTCCGCGAGACGGTCACGCGTGCGCTTCAACTCCGTCTCGAAGAAGACCCGACGCTGCTGTGCCTCGGTAAGAGCCAACTGGCTGGTCAGCCGACGCAGTTCTGCGATGTGTGCATTGGCGAGGTCCGCGGCCAACTTGGGACTGCTGGCGTCAGCCTCGATGCTTATCAGACCGTCCTTCTTTCCGAGCGTGATGCGGACGTTCTGGCTGAGTTCCTTGCGAGCAACCATCCGAAACTCCGTGTCGTATTCCGACATGAGCTTGAACTGGTCGATCAGTTGATCCTGAATGTTTGCACTTTGAAGCAGGCTTACGTACTGATCACCCGTGTTTTTGGCCCCCAACCCTGCCGCGGAGAGTCCGGAGAGTGCTCCGAGGTTGGCAAGAGCTGATGCTGCGCCCGTCTGCGATTGCTGTGGGGGGAGGAACAGGGTGCGAGAAGTGAAGGTCGGTGGGATCAAGTAAGAGCCTGCATACCCGACGATGCCGGCGGCGATCGATCCGGCGATCAGCAGCTTCCAGCGTTTGGCATAAATGGCCAGCATCGTCGGTAGCGAGATTCCATTCTTTCCCTCTGCGTTCCGGTTCTGGCCTGCGTGGCTCAAAGAATTCTCCATAACGTGTTCAGTTCTTGATGGTCTTCAGCGCCGCAGCACCCAAGCCGAACTGATAGATGATCTGTGTCCAGTCCTTAGCTTCTTGCATGAAGGTGGTCTTGTTCATTTCTTCCGGCACGAACACCGTGTCGCCGGGCAGCGCCTGCAGGCTGGACAAGCTGGAACCGGTGCTCAGCCAGCCGCTGCTATTGCTGCGAGCACTGCTCACCGATCCGTTGGCCCTGATCACGAAGATGCTGCCCTTGTCCGCGCCCTTCGTGGGGCCGCCCGCGAGCCGCAGCATGTCGTCCACGGACGCGCCAGCCTTGTAGAGATAGCTGCCGCCGTTGAAGACGCTGCCGAACACGCCGACGGCGGTGGGCTGCGCCGGAACGTAGATGCGGTCACCGTCCTCAACCGAGAGCGTGGGGAGTTCTCGCGAGGTCGGTTTCAGGTCCAGCACGATCCGTCCCGTAGGTTTCACGTTGCGCAGACGTTCGATCAGCCGGCTCGTATTGGCCTGCCCCTGGCCGCTGACAAGTGCATCGTCAGCGCTGCTGACCTTCTTCGATGAGGCGTTGCGTGCGAACTCAGTCTCAAGGTCGCGCAGCGCGCGCTCGTACTGCGCTTCCTGTATGCGGCGAACGCTGTCGCGGGAGAGGTCGGTGCCGAACAGATAAGCCTGCGAAGTCAGCCCGCCCGCCGCCTGCACGGCATCCATCAACGTGCTCGTAGGAGGAAGGACATAGTCGCCTGGTCGCGCCACTTCGCCTTCCACAAAGACCCGCTTGAATTGCTTTGCCTGAGGCAATACGGCAGAGACGTTGTTGAAGGCTCGCAGCACGTCGCCGTTGACGACCTTCAGCCCGCCGTCGCGGGGCAGTGTGAGCTCCGTCACGCGCCGGTCATTGCGGTCGCTCAGTCGTTCCATGGCGATGCGAGCCGCATCGGCAACGACTGAAAGGCCACCCACGTAATTGATGGCGTCATCGACGCTGTCGTTCGGCTTGAGCTCCACAACAGCCGGCTTGTTGACGCTGCCGATCAGTGCAACCTGCGGCCCGACGGGGCCGACGTGCAGCACGTCGTCGCCTTGCAGCGGAATGTCGCCCTTCTTGTCGCCCCGCACCAGCAAGTCATACAGGTCGAAGCGTGCGATCGTCTGGCCACTCCGCCGCAATTCGATGTTGCGGAAACTGCCTGCCGCTGACGGGCCGCCGGATTGTGCCAAGCCGGTCAATACTGTTGCCAAACTGCTGACGCTATGCGCGCCAGGCTTGACCACAAAGCCGGTCACATAAAAACGGATGCTGCGCAGTCGACCCAGCGTTGCGCTGAGTTGGAAGTTCTTGAACACTTGGCCGACACGGCGCGTCAGCAGTTCATTCAGGTCGCCGTGCCGCACTCCGGCTACCACCACAGGGCCAACGCGGGGGATCACGATCCGACCGGCGCGATCCACGGTGAGACGCAGATCCGCGTCCACCGATCCCCAGGTCGTCAGTTGAATCTCATCGCCAAAGCCGACCACGTAGTCTGGTGGCACCTGGCGATTTGATTCAACCAGCGAAGCGTTTCGTTGGGGCAGCATCAATTCGACGCCTAAACGACGGACGTTTGTACCGGCGAGGCCGCTGACATACGCCTCGAACTCGCTGAGCGGCGCGGGTTTGAGGGGTTCCGGATGAATCAGTTCGCTGGGCTGTGCTGCAGGAGGCGCTGAAGTCGCCCTATCGACGAGTCGAATCGGCCCAGTTGCCGCTTGCTCGGAATCTTCCGCTGCAGAAGCTGTGTTGGCCAGCGCAGCGAGAGCAATCACTGCGGCCGCCAGGTGGCCGAAGATGTGGGGCCGGCTGGGTAGTGTCATCGATGGCGGAGTCATTTATGGCTGGCTGTGGCGGGCGTGACACGCCGCCGAGGGTGAGGTGAATTCTAGTGGTCGCGTGAGGGCTGCCTTAGGCTGTTCCGCTACTTACACTAGCGCCAATGCTTTACCTCCTGGTGTCGTTCTTCGTGGCTGCCGTGGTGACCTTGCTGGTCATCCACTCCTCCCGTAGCCACGCGCATTTTTCGGCCGATGCCGACCTGTCCGGGCCGCAAAAGTTTCATGCCGCGCCAGTGCCTCGCATCGGCGGCGTGGGAATGTTCACGGGCTTGGTGTGTTGTGTCGGCGCCGCAGCGATGACAAATCGCGCTGAGTGGGCGTTGGGGGCGTTGCTGTTGGTGTGCGGTTTGCCGGCGTTTGCTGCAGGACTGATCGAAGACCTGACGAAGCGTGTGTCGCCAGCCAAGCGGCTCTGCGCCACCGCGGCTTCTGCCGCACTTGGCATCTGGTTGTTGGATGCAACCATTTCGCGGACCGACATCCCGGGGCTCGACTGGCTGCTGGCTGTGGCCGCAGTTGGATGGGGGGTCACTGTCCTGACCGTGGCAGGTGTCGCCAACTCAGTCAACATCATCGACGGCTTCAATGGGCTCTCGTCCATGTGCGTGAGCCTGATGCTGCTGGTGTTTGCCTACGTTGCCTACATGGTGGGTGACTTGCCGCTGGCGGTGTGGGCCTTGGCGGGGGTCGGTGCAGCGCTTGGGTTTTTTGTCTGGAATTTCCCCGCGGGTCTGATTTTTCTCGGTGACGGTGGCGCCTATTTCCTAGGCTTTTACCTGGCGGAAATCGGTATTTTGCTGGTGGCACGCAACGCTGAGGTGTCGCCGCTGTTCCCGCTGATGGTGTGCATCTATCCAGTCTTCGAAACGGTGTTTTCGATGTACCGGCGCAAGTTCATCCGTTCGGTGCCCACGTGGTTGCCTGACGGCATTCACCTGCACTCACTGATCTATCGGCGTCTGATGCGCTGGGCGATTGGGGCCGCTGATGCGCGCATCGTGACCCGGCGCAACTCCATGACAGCGCCCTACCTGTGGATGCTGTGCATCACGTCCCTGGTGCCGGCGGCCTTGTTCTGGGATTCCACGCCTTGGATGGCTGTCTGCCTGCTGTTGTTCGTGACCATTTATGTCGGGCTCTACCGCCGAATCGTCCGGTTCAAAACGCCCAAGTGGCTGGTGGTGACGGGCAAGAACATGCCCGCGAGCATGACCGGCGATAATCGTCGGATATGAGCGACACCGCCTCCCCGTCCGTCCAGCCTGACACCGCAGGCGCTGAGCCCGCTCCCCCGGCCCGCTTCGACACCCTCCCCCTCGACCCCAAGCTCCTGCGCGCAGTCGCCGATTCCGGCTACCTGACGATGACGCCCATCCAGGCTAAGGCGATCCCCATCGTCCTGCAGGGGCGAGATGTCATGGGCGCCGCGCAGACGGGGACCGGCAAGACCGCTGCGTTCTCGATTCCCTTGCTGCAGCGCATGCTCAAGCACGAGAACTCGAGCGTGTCGCCGGCGCGGCACCCGGTGCGTGCGCTGGTGCTGGCGCCGACCCGCGAGTTGGCGGATCAGGTGGCGGAGAATGTCAAGAAGTACGCCAAGCACACGCATCTGCGCTCGGTTGTTGTCTTCGGCGGCGTCGACATGAAGCCGCAGACGGCGGCGCTCAAGGCCGGCGTCGAGGTGCTGATCGCCACGCCTGGGCGATTGCTGGACCACATCGAGGCCAAGAACTGCGTGCTGAACCAGGTCGAGTACGTTGTGCTCGACGAGGCCGATCGCATGCTGGACATCGGCTTCCTGCCGGACCTGCAGCGCATCCTCAGCTTCCTGCCCAAGGCGCGCCAGACGCTGCTGTTCTCGGCGACCTTCTCGCCGGAGATCAAGCGGCTGGCACAGAGCTATCTGCAGGACCCCATCCTCGTGGAGACTGCCCGTCCCAACCAGACGGCATCGACGGTCGAGCAGCGCTTCATTAGCGCCACCGACGACGACAAGCGCGCCATCATCAAGCAGATCCTGAAGGAGCGTGAGATCCGCCAGGCCATCGTCTTCGGCAACTCCAAGCTCGGCGTGGCGCGCCTGGCGCGTTCGTTCGAGCGCGATGGCTTGCGCACGGCGGCGCTGCATGGGGACAAGTCGCAGGACGAGCGCCTGAAGTCGCTGGATGCGTTCAAGCGCGGCGAGGTGGACCTGCTGGTGGCGACCGATGTGGCCGCCCGTGGGCTGGACATTGCCGACCTGCCGGCGGTCTTCAATTTCGACGTGCCATTCAACGCGGAGGACTATGTCCATCGCATCGGCCGCACGGGGCGCGCTGGCGCATCGGGGCTGGCGGTCACGCTGGTCACCAAGTCGGACGCTCGACTGGTGGCGGATATCGAGAAGCTGATCAAGCGCACCATCACGCTGGACACGTTCGAGGTGGAGCCTGAGCGTCCTCGCTTCGAGCGCCGCCGTCGGGACGAGTCTGTCGAGCGTGAGGATCGGCCGGCGCGGGCCGCAAGCCCGGCCTTGCGCACGCCGGCGCCGTCGACGGCCGATCCGTTCTTCAACAAGCCCTACGAGGCCAGCTCGCGCGACGAGCCGCCGGCGTGGGAAAAGGCCAAGGCTGCCTCGCCGGTCAAGGGCCTGTCGAGCTATATCAAGCCGAAGCGGCAGGTGGCGGCGTTGTTTGGTGCCAAGAAGCCGGCGCCTGCCGAGGGCTAGGCCAGCAGCGCGAACACCGCCGGAATGCGGTCGGGGAGGGCCGTGTTGCTGCGCTTCCAGTCCGCCACGGTGGCGGTGCGCGTCCAGCCGCCGGGCAGCGTCAGGCCGACGCTGATGGACAGGCGTGTGCCGGGCTTGAGGGCGCTCAGCAGCGCCTGGCGCATGGCGTCGTTGCGATATGGGGTCTCGATGAGCAGCTGGGTCTGCTGGGCCTTGGCTGACAAGGACTCCAGTTCGCGGATGCGCGCGGCCCGGCTGGCGCTGTCGACCGGCAGGTAACCGACAAACGCAAAGCTCTGTCCGTTCAGTCCGCTGGCTGCCAGCGCGAGCAGCAGTGAGCTGGGGCCGGACAGCGGCGTCACCTCGATGCCTGCTTCGTGGGCGAGGGCGACCAGGCGTGCGCCTGGGTCGGCCACGGCCGGCAGGCCAGCCTCGGAAATCAACCCCAGATCTGCGCCCTCCATGGCGGGGGCGAGTAGCGCGCGCCAGGCGGCTGTGTCGTCGCCGGCTGACTTGCCACCTTTCGGCGGCCGTGGCAGTTCGCTGATCTGGATGGCTTGCAGCGGCTGCGCGAGGGGTGAGATGGCGTCCACCCGCTTCAGCAAGGCGCGAGTCGTCTTGGCGCTCTCCGCGGCCCAGTGGGTCAGTCGCGCGGCCGTCTCGATGATGCGCTGGGGCAGCACCTCGCGCAGGTCCAGCGAGTCGTCAACGCCGAAGTCCAGCGTGTTGGGCATCAGGATCAGGCGTCCGCGTGTCATGCCAGTGGCTCCAGGCCGGCGCGGCGCAGCAGCGCGCAGGTGCGGATCAGCGGGAGGCCGATCAGCGCGGTGGGGTCGTCGGATTCGACAGCGTCCAGCAGTGCGATGCCCAGGCTCTCCACCTTGGCGCTGCCGGCGCAGTCGTAGGGCGTGTCGGCGCGCAGGTAGGCCTCGATGGCCGCGTCGCTCAGTTCGCGCACCCGCACCCGCACCTCGGCCCGCTCGATGGCAGCGAAGCCGGGGGCAACCACGGCCACGGCAGTCTGGAACACGACCTCGCGGCCACTCATGCGGCGCAGTTGCGCGGCGGCGGCGTCGTGGGTGCCCGGCTTGCCCATGGCCTCGCCCGCCAGGTCGGCGACCTGGTCGGACCCGATGACGATGGCGCCCGGGTGTTGCGCCGCCACGGCCCGGGCCTTGGCCAGCGCCAGGCGCTCGGCCAGCGCCGCCGGTGCCTCGCCGGGCAGGGCGGCTTCATCGACGTGTGGCGCCATGGCGTCAAAGGGCAGGCGCAGCCGGGCCAGCAATTCCTGGCGGTAGCGCGATGTCGAGGCGAGGATCAATCGGGGCATCGCAATATTTTCGCCCGCCTAAACTTCGGCCCATGAAACAGCGTGCCTTTGTTCCCGAGAAGCTTGGCCTTGCCGCCTTTGCCCGAGATGGGGCCAGCCTGGAGGGCGAGTGGCCGGCGGCGGCGTTCGAGCGCTTGGCGGAGTCGGGGGCGCCCGAGTCCCCGGCCTCGCAGTGGCCGGCGTTGCGTTGGTCGCTGCATGCGGAGTTGCGCCAGCCCAAGGGCGGCAAGGTGCAGACTTGGCTGCACGTGGCGGCGCATGCGCAGGTGGCGCAGACCTGCCAGCGATGTTTGCAGCCGGTGCAGGAGTCGCTGGTGGTGGATCGCTGGATCCGGTTCGTCGAGACCGAGGCCGAGGCCGCCGAACTGGATGCGGACAGCGACGACGATGTGCTGGCCATGCCGCGCCACCTCGATGCACGCGAGCTCATTGAAGACGAGTTGCTGCTGGCATTGCCGCTGGTGCCTCGGCATGAGGTCTGCCCCGAGCCGCTGCCGCAGCCCGATGCGGATGTGCCGGACGCCGCCGAGGATGGGCGCCCGAATCCGTTCGCCGCGTTGGCCGCGTTGAAGCAAAGCGGCAAGGCCTGAGGCCATGGGCGATCGGGCGCTTGCCCGTCCGGCGGCGGTGGGGGCTTGGCGACTTCAGCAAGCAGCGCTATACTCGCGGGCTTTTCTGCGGCCTGGAGTTCGAGCCTTGTTCTCACTCCCCGGGGTCGCAAGCCCCAACCCCGCAGATTTCGGAGAATTTCATGGCCGTTCAGCAAAACAAGAAGTCGCCTTCCAAGCGCGGCATGCACCGTTCCCACAACGCCCTGGTCACCCCGGGCACGGCCATCGAGCCGACGACGGGCGAAGTGCACCTGCGTCACCACATCAGCCCCACCGGTTTCTACCGTGGCCGCAAGGTGCTGAAGAGCAAGGCCGACGCGGCCTGAGCCCGGCCAGGCCTGTGACGGGCCTGAGGCTGACGCGCTGCACTGCCGTGGCGCGCACCGATGAATTTGCCGACCCGGCCTGCGCCCAGCGCTGTGCCGGGTTTGGTCTTTTCTGAGTAGCTTTCGTCTCGATGACCCACGCGCCCCTGCCCGATCCCGTTCGCCTTGTCGTCGACTGCATGGGCGGCGATCACGGCCCCTCGGTCACGCTGCCCGCCTGCCGGGCCTTCCTCGACAAGCATCCGGCGGCGGAGCTCATCCTCGTGGGCCAGCCGGAAGCGCTGAAGGCGGCTGTCGCCTGGCCGCGTTGCCGCATCGTGGCAGCCAGCGAGGTGGTCACGATGGACGATCCCATTGAGGTGGCCCTGCGCCGCAAGCGGGATTCGTCCATGCGCGTGGCCATCCAGCAGTTGAAGGCGGGGCGCGACGGTGAGGCGCCGCTGGCGCATGCCTGCGTCTCGGCCGGCAACACCGGCGCGCTGATGGCCGTGGCCAAGGTGCTGCTGAAGACCGTGGCCGGCATCGATCGCCCGGCCATCGCGGCTGTCATGCCCAATGCCAACGGGGGCTTCACCACGGTGTTGGACCTGGGGGCCAACGTCGACTCGTCGGCCGAGAACCTGCTGCAGTTCGCGGTGCTGGGCAGCGCGCTGGTGTCGGCCGTGGACGGCATCGAGGAGCCGAGCGTGGGCCTGCTCAACATCGGCGAGGAAGCCATCAAGGGCAGCGAGACCATCAAGCAGGCCGGCGAACTGTTGCGCGCTGCCGGCGGTGCTGGTCAGCTCAACTTCTACGGCAACGTCGAAGGCAACGACATCTTCAAGGGCACGACGGACATCGTCGTCTGCGACGGCTTCGTCGGCAACGTCATGCTCAAGGCCTCCGAGGGGCTGGCCGGCATGATGGGCGGCTTCATCAAGGCCGAGTTCACGCGTGACTGGCTGAGCATGCTCGGTGGCTTGCTGGCCAAGCCGGTGCTCAACCGCTTCAAGCGTCGCGTGGACCACCGCCGCTTCAATGGCGCGGCACTGCTGGGCCTGCGCGGCCTGGTGTTCAAGAGCCACGGTTCGGCCGACGCGTTCGCGTTCGAGAACGCGCTGGCCCGCGCTTATGATGCCGCCCGCAACCGGCTGCTTGACCGGGTACACGAGCGCATCGTCGCCACGCTGCAGGCCTCCACGGGCGCGGTGGCAGCCGATGCCGGAGACAAGGCGGCGCCCGCTGCCCAGGCTGCATGAGCCCCAACGCACACTCCTCTCCCCGCCATTCCCGCATCCTCGGCACCGGCAGTTTCCTGCCTGCCGACAGGCTGACCAACCAAGCGCTCGCCGACCGCCTCGCGGCCGACGGCATCGACACATCCGACGAATGGATCGTCGAGCGCACTGGCATCCGCGCGCGCCATTTCGCGGCGCCTGACCAGGCCTCCAGCGATCTCGCGCTGCCGGCCGCGCAGTCGGCGTTGCAGGCGGCAGGCATCACGGCCGACGATCTCGATCTCATCATCGTCGCCACGTCCACGCCCGACATGGTGTTCCCGTCCACCGCCTGCCTGCTGCAGAAGAAGCTCGGCGCGTTCGGCTGCGCGGCCTTCGACGTGCAGGCTGTCTGTTCGGGCTTTGTCTACGCGCTCAGCGTGGCCGATTCGATGATCAAGAGCGGCGCCGCCAACAAGGCGCTGGTCGTCGGCGCCGAGGTGTTCTCGCGCATCCTCGACTTCAAGGACCGCACCACCTGCGTGCTGTTCGGCGACGGCGCTGGCGCCGTGGTGCTGGGCGTCAGCGACACGCCGGGCATCCTCGCTACCGAGCTGCACGCCGACGCGCGCCACAGCGACATCCTGTGCACGCCCGGCACCGTGTCCGGCGGCCAGGTGCTGGGCTCGCCGCTGCTGCGCATGGACGGCCAGGCCGTCTTCAAGCTCGCCGTCGGCGTGCTGGAGAAGGTGGCCCGCTCGGTGCTCGACAAGGCCGGCATGACCGATGCCGACATCGACTGGCTCATCCCCCACCAGGCCAACATCCGCATCATGCAGGGCACGGCCAAGAAGCTGCGCATGTCGCTGGACAAGCTCATCGTCACCGTCGACGAGCATGGCAACACGTCGGCGGCCTCCGTGCCGCTGGCGCTGGACGCCGCCGTGCGCAGTGGCCGCATCCAGCGCGGCGATACCGTGATGCTGGAAGGCGTCGGCGGCGGCTTCACCTGGGGCGCTGCCCTGCTGAACTACTGAGATCTTTATGATTGCACCTTTTGCTGTTGTCTTCCCGGGACAAGGCTCGCAGGCCGTCGGCATGCTCGACGCCTTTGGCGACCACCCGGAAGTCCGCCGCACGCTGGACGAAGCCTCCGCCGCCCTCGGCGAGGACGTCGCCGCGCTGATCCATGCCGGCCCCAAGGACCAGCTGGACCTGACCACCAACACCCAGCCCGTCATGCTGACGGCCGGCATCGCCTGCTGGCGAGCCTTCGTCGCCGAGACGGGCCTGGTGCCCGTGGCTGCCGCCGGCCATTCGCTGGGCGAGTACACGGCGCTGGTAGCTGCCGGCGCGCTAAGCCTGGCCGACGCGCTGCCGCTGGTGCGCTTCCGCGCCCAGGCCATGCAGGAGGCCGTGCCCGTGGGCGTGGGCGCGATGTACGCCATCCTGGGCCTGGACGGCGACGCCGTGCGCGCCGGCTGCGCGCAGGCTGCCGCCGAGACGGGTGAGGCCATCGAGGCGGTCAACTTCAACGACCCCAAGCAGACGGTCATCGCCGGCAGCAAGGCCGGCGCCGAGAAGGCCGCCGAACTCCTGAAGGCCGCGGGCGCCAAGCGCGCGCTGCCGCTGCCGGTGTCCGCGCCGTTCCACTCCAGCCTGATGAAGCCGGCCGCCGAGCGGCTGAAGGAAAAGCTGGCGACGGTGCAGTTCGCCGCCGCTGCCTTTCCGGTCATCAACAACATCGACGTGGCCATCACCGACAACGCCGATGCGCTGCGCGACGCGCTGTACCGCCAGGCCTTCGGCCCGGTGCGCTGGGTCGAGGTCGTGCAGGCGCTCAAGGCGCGCGGCGTGGGCCACGTCATCGAGGCCGGCCCCGGCAAGGTGCTGACCGGCATGGCCAAGCGCATCGACGCCGAGCTGCAGGCCGCCTGCGTGTTCGACCCCGCCTCGCTGGCCGAGGCCCGCGCCCTGCTGGGAGCCTGAATCCATGACTGAATCCGCATCCAACGGCGTCGCCCTCGTCACCGGCGCCAGCCGCGGCATCGGCCGTGCCATCGCGCTGAACCTGGCCCAGGCCGGCTGGCGCGTCATCGGCACTGCCACGACCGAGTCCGGCGCCGCCGCCATCACCGAGGCGCTCGCTGCGCACGGCGGCCGCGGCATCGCGCTGAACGTGACCGACGCCGCCGCCAGCCAGGCCGCCGTGGACGACATCGTCGCCAAGGAAGGCCGCCTGGACGTGCTGGTCAACAACGCCGGCATCACGCGCGACACGCTGTCCATGCGCATGAAGGACGAGGATTGGGACGCGGTGCTGGACACCAACCTCAAGGCCGTGTTCCGCCTCGCCCGTGCCGTCACCAAGCCGATGATGAAGCAGCGCGCCGGCCGCATCATCAACATCACCTCCGTCGTGGGTGCGTCCGGCAATGCCGGCCAGGCCAACTACGCCGCCGCCAAGGCCGGCGTGGCGGGTCTGACGCGCTCGCTGGCCCGCGAACTGGGCAGCCGCGGCATCACCGTCAACTGTGTCGCGCCGGGCTTCATCGCCACCGACATGACCGAGGGGCTGCCCGAGGCCCAGAAGGCCGCGCTGCTGAGCCAGATCCCGCTGGGGCGCCTCGGTGCACCCGAGGAAATCGCCGCCGCCGTGGCCTTCCTGGCTTCGCCGGGCGGCGCCTACATCACCGGCACCGAACTGCATGTCAACGGCGGCATGTACATGGCCTGAGCCTGTGTGCGCCTGAGGCGCCACAGCCTGCCGACAGAGCAACAAGGCTGATCGAAAGTTTGGCCCGGGCGCACCGGTTTAGGGGCGCCCATCTAGAGCCCGTAGAATGCTGGGCTGTTTTCTGCAAACCTCTCCTGGAGGAGTTCATGAGCGATATCGAAGCACGAGTCAAGAAGATCATTGCCGAGCAACTTGGCGTGGCGGAAGCCGACGTCACCAACGAGAAGGCTTTCGTTGCTGACCTGGGCGCCGATTCTCTGGACACCGTGGAACTGGTGATGGCCCTCGAAGACGAGTTCGGCATCGAGATTCCCGACGAAGAAGCCGAGAAGATCACCACCGTCCAGCTGGCGATCGACTACGCCGTCAAGCACCAGAAGGCCTGAGCGCCTTTTTTCTCTCGCAACTCTGATCCGCACCGCATGACCCGTCGCCGTGTTGTTGTCACCGGCCTTGGCCTCATCAGTCCCGTCGGCAATACCGTTGCCGAAGGCTGGGCCAACATCCTTGCTGGTCGTTCCGGCATTGCCACCGTCACCCGCTTTGATGCCAGCAACCTGGCTTGCCACTTCGCGGGTGAGGTCAAGGGCTTCAACATCGAGGACTACATCCCCGCCAAGGAAGCCCGCCACATGGACGGCTTCATCCATTACGGGCTGGCGGCGGCGTTCCAGGCGGTGCGTGATTCCGGCATCCCCACCGGGGATCAGCTGACCGAAGAGCAGGCCGAGCGCATCGGCGTGCTCGTGGGGTCGGGCATCGGCGGCCTGCCGCTGATCGAAGACACCCACACCGAACTGATGAACCGCGGCCCGCGCCGCATTTCTCCGTTCTTCATTCCGGCCTCGATCATCAACATGATCTCGGGCCATGTCTCCATCAATTTCGGCTTCCAGGGCCCCAACCTGGCGATCGTGACGGCCTGCACCACGGGCCTGCATGCGATCGGTGAAGCCGGCCGCCTCATCGAGTACGGCGACGCCGACGTGATGATCGCGGGCGGCGCCGAGGGGGCGGTCTCGCCGCTGGGCATCGGTGGCTTCGCGGCTGCCCGTGCGCTGTCCACCCGCAACGACGACCCCGCGACCGCGTCCCGCCCTTGGGACAAGGATCGCGACGGCTTCGTGCTGGGCGAGGGCGCCGGGGTGCTGGTGCTCGAAGAGTACGAACATGCCAAGAAGCGCGGCGCCAAGATCTACTGCGAACTGGCGGGTTTCGGCATGGGTGCGGACGCGTACCACATGACCGCGCCCAACGTCGACGGCCCGAAGCGCTCCATGCGCGCGGCGCTGCGCAACGCGGGCATGAACCCTGACCAGGTCAACTACATGAACGCGCACGGCACGTCCACGCCGCTGGGCGACGTGAACGAGACCAACGCGATCAAGCTGGCCTTCGGCGATCACGCCAAGCAGATGGTGATCAGCTCGACCAAGTCCATGACCGGCCACCTGCTGGGCGGTGCGGGCGGCATCGAGTCCGTTTTTACGGCGCTGGCCATCCGTGACCAGGTCGCCCCGCCGACCATCAACATCTTCAACCAGGATCCCGAGTGCGACCTGGACTACTGCGCCAACGAGGCGCGGCCGATGAAGATCGATGTCGCGGCAAAGAACAACTTCGGCTTCGGCGGCACCAACGGCACGCTGATCTTCAAGCGCGTCTGAGCGCCTGTCGGCGATGCGCCGCACGCCGCCTGTCGTCGTGCACCTGTTGCCGCAGCCGGTCGTCCAGGGCGTGGTGGCCGGTCTTGTGATGCTTGCGGCGGCGGGGCTTGCTGCTTGGGCCTGCTC
The DNA here is from genome assembly GCF_026712245.1 of Roseateles hydrophilus. Classification (GTDB taxonomy): domain Bacteria; phylum Pseudomonadota; class Gammaproteobacteria; order Burkholderiales; family Burkholderiaceae_C; genus Pelomonas; species Pelomonas hydrophilus. The sequence continues at coordinate 557,927 of NZ_JAPPUY010000004.1, read as the reverse complement.
GCACGACCTGCGCGCCTGGCCCTTGTGGCTGGCCGTGCTGCCGGCCGCCGCGTGGGGCTGGCGGGCTTCGGTCGTTGAACGTCGGCGCTTGCGCTGGGATGGCGAGACCTGGTGGCTGTCCGATGTGGAGCGAGGCGACGAACTCCCAGTCCGCGTGGCTGTGCTGATCGATCTGGACGCCTGGCTGCTGCTGCAGGCCAGTCCCGGGCCGCACTGGCTGCCGCTATCGCGCCGCCAGCAGCCGCAGTGGGGCGCCCTGCGCGCCACGTTGTTTTCGGCGGCGAACGGCGCCGTGCGTCAGCGATGAGTGCCGATGCCGATGCGCTGCTGGTGCGCGAAGCCCAGGCGGGCAGCCGGGCAGCCTTCGACATGCTGGTGCTGAGATACCAGCGGCGCGTCGAGCGCCTGCTCGCGCGCAGTGTGCGCGATCCGGCCGATGTGGCCGACCTGTGCCAGGACACCTTCCTCGCCGCTTATCGCGCCTTGCCGGCCTTCCGTGGCGAGAGCGCCTTCTACACCTGGCTCTACCGCATTGCGATCAACGCGGCGCAGCGCCACCGCGCGCGGCGGCGGCCTGAGCAGCCGCTGGGCGAGGAGGAGGGAACTTTCGTCACCGACCTCGCTCCAACCGACGATGCGACCCCGGAAGCCGTCCTTGCAAGTCGCCAGTTGGCGCAAGGGCTGGATGAAGCGGTCGATGGCCTGGTGGATGAACAACGCCGGGCGCTGCTGCTTCGCGAGGTGGATGGTTTGAGCTACGACGAAATTGCCGATCTGATGAATTGCCCGCCCGGCACCGTGCGGTCCCGCATCTTCCGCGCCCGCGAGGCGTTGGCCTCACGGCTGCGGCCGCTGCTCACCGGTGGAGGCTGGCGATGAGGCCGGTCGACCCGGCGCTGGACGCCGCGCTCAGCGCCGTGATGGATGGCGCCGCGACGGCAGCGGACTGGGCGCGCGTCAACGCCGCCTGGGCAACGGACCCTGCACTGCGCGAGCGCTGGGCCTTGTGGCATGCGGCGGGTGACGGTCTGCGTTCGGCCGAGCTGCCGGCGCTGCACCGTGCGCCTGAATCCTTGCTGGCCGGGTTGCATGCACGCCTGCCCGTTGGTGGCGAACGTGCCCAGGCGCGTCGATCGGCGTCGGCCTGGTTGCCGCCGCTGGCGGTCGCCGCGAGCTTTGTGGCGTTGGCCATGGGGCTGGCGCCGCTGCATGCGCCGCCCGCAGCGGACGCCAGGGTGGCCCAGGCTGTGCCGACGGCCTGGCTGGGCCAGGGGCTTGCCGGGGCCAGCTTTGCACAGACGGCCGCAGGCCGTACGCTGCCAGCTGTGGTGCCTGATCGCGAAGGCGCCTGGCTGATGGACCCTGCGCCCGACACGGCCGCTTGGGAAACCCCGCCACCTGCTGTGCCTGCCGCCAGCCGATAGTCTCGATACCTCTTGTTGCCTGCTGAACCTGGAACCGTCTATGCCTGCTGAGAACCGCCTCCCTTCCGCGCGTGCAAGCCTGCTGCTGTCCGGCACTGCGCTGGCGCTGTCCCTCGCGCTGAGCCCTGTGCCGGCCACGGCCCAGGCGCGCGAACTGCCCGACTTTTCTCAGCTGGTGGAGCGCGTCGGGCCGGCCGTCGTCAACATCCGCACGGCCGAGAAGGTGAAGGCGCCCGAGGGCCAGGCCGAGATGAACGAGCAGATGCAGGAGTTGCTGCGCCGTTTCGGCCTGCCCGTGCCCAACCAGCGCCGGGGCGCGCCACGCGGCGCTGTGCCGGACGATGATGAGGGCCCGATGCGCCGTGGTGTCGGCTCCGGCTTCATCCTGAGTGCCGACGGCTATGTGTTGACCAACGCCCACGTCGTGCAAGGGGCCGATGAAGTCATCGTCACGATGACCGACAAGCGCGAGTTCAAGGCCAAGATCATCGGCGCCGATCAGCGCTCCGACGTGGCCGTCGTGAAGGTCGAGGCCACGGGCCTGCCAGTCGTCAAGGTGGGCGACAGCAACAAGGCCAAGGTCGGCGAGTGGGTCATGGCCATCGGCTCGCCCTTCGGGCTGGAGAACACCGTCACGGCCGGCATCATCAGCGCCAAGCAGCGGGACACGGGCGAGCTGCTGCCGCTGATCCAGACCGATGTGGCCATCAACCCGGGCAACTCGGGCGGCCCGCTGGTCAACATGCGCGGCGAGGTGATCGGCATCAACTCGCAGATCTACAGCCAGAGCGGTGGCTACATGGGCATCGCGTTCGCGATTCCGATCGCCGACGCCATCCGTGTCGCCAATGACCTGCGAGCCGGTGGCCGCGTGGTGCGCGGCTACCTGGGCGTGTTGCCCGACGACATCACCAAGGAGATTGCCGAGGCCATTGGCCTGGGCAAGGCGCAGGGCGCGGTGATCCGCTCCGTCATCGCGGGCAGCCCGGCCGAGAAGGCCGGCGTCGAGGGCGGCGACGTCGTTGTCAAGGTCGACGGCAAGATCGTGGAGAAGGCGGCCGACCTGCGCCGCCTGGTGGCGGCCGTGAAGCCGGGCGCCAAGACCACGCTGACCGTGTTCCGCCGTGGCGAGACCCGTGACCTCATCGTCACCATCGGCGAGGACGAGCGCAGCAAGCGGCCGGGCGCGGACAGCGAGTCGGCCGGCGAGGGTGCGGCCGCTGCCGCGCCCAGCGCCGCGCTGGGACTCAAGGTGTCGGACCTGACCGAGGCTCAGCGCAAGGAGCTCAAGCTGAAGTCTGGTGTGAAGGTGGACGCCGTCACCGGTGCCGCCGCGCGTGCCGGCCTGCGCGAGGGGGACCTCATCCTCTCGGTCGACAATGTCGAGGTCGCCTCGGTCAAGGCCTTCCAGGCGCAGGTTGCGAAGGCTGACAAGGCCAAAGCGCTGAGCCTGGTGGTGCGCCGCGAGGATGTGACCAGCTTCGTGCTGCTCAAGCCCTCCCGTTGAGTCTGACGGGGCGCGCTGGCACTGCAAAGCGGTGCTGTCGGCGCGGGCTTTTCGCCATGCGACAAGCCGGTGGCGGACGGGCGCCGGGGTTGTCCACCGTTTGTGGAAGTTGGCGCCGGCTAACTTTTTGCCGCGGCTGCGGATTGTTCGCACAGCCCGCTAAAATCGAGGGCTGACGCACCCCCGATAGGGCTGTCCGGCGATGCAATCGTGGACTGCTGGCAACGGCTGAATTCGATCCACAGGCCATCCACAAGAACTTGTGGATAAGTTGTGGATGAAAATCCATGTTGGCAGCCTGCAACGGCCGGAAAACCAATGCTGGTGCGGTTTCCCGGCCGACCCTTTTGGCTACAATGGAAGCCCAACAAGCAGTTGCCATACCTTTTGTTGGAAGGCGCGTCACCTCTTCGACGTGCCTTTTTTTTATCTTCGGCACGGCCCTGACGGGCCCTCACGACGCGGCTGCGCCGTGAGCTCTGGACGCAGCGGATTTGGCCGCCGCGCCGTCAGTGCCGAGCGCAGTTCCGACGCATGAACCACATCCGCAACTTCTCCATCATTGCCCACATCGACCACGGCAAGAGCACGCTGGCCGATCGCATCATCCAGCGCTGCGGCGGCCTGTCGGATCGCGAGATGGAAGCGCAGGTGCTGGACTCCATGGACCTGGAGCGCGAGCGCGGCATCACCATCAAGGCGCAGACCGCCGCGCTGCAGTACAAAGCCCAGGACGGCCAGGTCTACAACCTCAACCTCATCGACACGCCGGGGCACGTGGACTTCTCGTACGAAGTCAGCCGCTCGCTGTCCGCTTGCGAAGGCGCGCTGCTGGTGGTGGACGCCTCGCAGGGTGTGGAAGCGCAGACGGTGGCCAACTGCTACACGGCGCTGGACCTGGGTGTCGAGGTCGTGCCGGTGCTCAACAAGATGGACCTCCCATCTGCCGACCCGGACAACGCCAAGGCCGAGATCGAGGACGTCATCGGCATCGACGCCGACGACGCGATCCCCTGCTCGGCCAAGACCGGCATGGGCATCGACGAGATCCTGGAAGCCGTCATCGCCAAGATGCCGCCGCCCAAGGGCAATCCGGACGCCCCGCCGCGGGCGATGATCATCGACGCCTGGTTCGACAACTACGTCGGCGTGGTGATGCTGGTGCGCGTGGTGGACGGTGAACTGCGCAAGAGCGAGCGCATCCGCATGATGGCGACCAACTCGGTCTACCCCATCGAGCACCTGGGTGTGTTCACGCCCAAGAGCGAGAACCGCGAGGCCCTCAAGGCCGGCGAGGTGGGTTTCATCATCTGCGGCATCAAGGAACTGGCCGCTGCCAAGGTGGGCGACACCGTCACTTTGGAAAAGAAGCTGCCCAACAACGCAGGTCCTGCGACCGAGGCACTGCCGGGCTTCAAGGAGATCCAGCCGCAGGTGTTCGCCGGCCTGTACCCGACCGAGGCCAGCGAGTACGACCAGCTGCGCGATGCGCTCGAGAAGCTGTGCCTGAACGACGCATCCATCCGCTACGAGCCGGAAGTCAGCCAGGCGTTGGGCTTCGGCTTCCGCGTCGGCTTCCTGGGCCTGCTGCACATGGAGATCGTGCAGGAGCGCCTGGAGCGTGAGTTCGACCAGGACCTCGTGACGACGGCGCCCAGCGTCATCTACGAGGTGGAGCTGAATGACGGCGAGGTCATCCAGGTCGAGAACCCGTCCAAGATGCCCGACGTGGGCCGCATCCGCGAGATCCGCGAGCCCATCGTGACCGTGCACCTGTACATGCCGCAGGACTACGTCGGCGTCGTGATGACGTTGGCCAACCAGAAGCGCGGCGTGCAGCTCAACATGGCCTACCACGGCAAGCAGGTCATGCTGACCTACGAGATCCCGCTGGCCGAGATCGTGCTGGACTTCTTCGACAAGCTGAAGTCGGCCTCGCGCGGCTACGCGTCCATGGACTACGAGTTCAAGGAGTACCGCGCGGCGGACGTCGTCAAGGTCGACATCATGATCAACGGCGACAAGGTCGACCCGCTGGCCATGATCGTGCACCGCAGCCAGAGCCAGTACCGCGGCCGCGGTGTGGCCGCCAAGATGCGCGAGCAGATCCCGCGTCAGATGTACGACGTGGCCATCCAGGCGGCCATCGGCGCCAACATCATCGCCCGCGAGAACATCAAGGCGCTGCGCAAGAACGTGCTGGCAAAATGCTACGGCGGCGACATCACCCGCAAGCGCAAGCTGCTGGAAAAGCAAAAGGCCGGCAAGAAGCGCATGAAGCAGATCGGCTCGGTCGAGGTGCCCCAAGAGGCCTTCCTCGCCATCCTGCAGGTCGATGACTGACCCCTCCACCGCACGAATCCCTGCCTTGAACACGTCCCTGATGAGCGCACTGACCGGTGTTTTGTACGCGGCCCTGGTGGCCTACCTCGGCGGCTGGTACGTCGGCCGCTGGAGTGGCAACTTCGCGCTGCTGCTGTTCGTGCTGACCTTCGTCACCATGCTGTACTGGCTGGCCGAGCGTTTCCACTTCGCCCCGGCCCGTCGCGCGGCGGCGCAGCGCCTGGCCGACGACGACGCCAAGCGCCGCGAGGCGCTGGCCGCGCAGGGCATCAACCGCGTGGATGGCGACATCGAGCCGGCCCGCCAGCAACTGCTGCAGCAGCCCTGGTGGCTGGACTGGACCGCCGGGCTGTTCCCGGTGATCCTGGTCGTGTTCCTGCTGCGCTCATTCCTGTTCGAGCCGTTCAAGATCCCGTCCGGCTCCATGGTGCCCACGCTGCTGGTGGGTGACCTCATCCTCGTCAACAAGTTCCACTACGGTGTGCGCTTGCCGGTGATCAACAAAAAGATCATTGCCAACAATGACGTCAAGCGTGGCGATGTGATGGTGTTCCGTTACCCCGAGGACACCAGCACCGACTTCATCAAGCGCGTGGCAGCCATCCCCGGCGACGAGGTCAGCTACATCAACCAAAAGCTCTACATCAACGGCCATCCGGCGCCGCTTCAGGCCCAGGGCAACTTCTACGACGACGACGCGCGTGTCTACCGCCAGCGTTTCCTCGAGAAGCTGGGCGAGCGCGAGCATCAGATCCTCGTCGAGCCCGGCGCGCCGCGCATGTTCCGCCCCGACCGCATTGATGGCCCGTTCCCCTTCCAGGACAACTGCCGCTACACCGTCGAGGGCGTGACCTGCAAGGTGCCTGCTGGCCACTACTTCATGCTGGGCGACAACCGCGACAACTCGCGGGACTCGCGCTTCTGGGGCTTCGTGCCCGACGAGAACATCGTGGGCAGGGCCTTCTTGGTGTGGATGAATTTCGGTAACCTCAAGCGCGTCGGTACTTTCTTCGATTGATGCCCAGATGACTTGCTGCCGTCGTTCGTCCTCGCGCTCTTGCGCTGCGTCGCTCCGTGATCGCCAGCGCGGTCTGACCCTGATCGGCCTGCTGTTCTGGGGTGCCGTCATCGCCATGCTGGCCGTGGTGGCCATGAAGGTCTTCCCGACGGTGCTGGAGTACTACACCGTCAAGAGCGTGGTGAACCGCATCGCGTCGGGCAACCCGCCCACGGTGCCCGCTGCGCGCGCCGAGTTCGATCGCGCCACCATCACCGAATACTCCATCCAGAGCATCAAGAGCGGGGACCTCGTCATCAGCAAGGATGGCAACGACAAGGTCGTCATCGAGTTCGGCTGGGACAAGGAGATCGACCTCTTCGGCCCGGTCTACCTCGTCATCAAGTACCGAGGTTCATCGCGTTGACGCTGCTGCTGCCGGCGCCCGGACCATGAACGCCGCGCTTGATGCCCTTGAACGCCGCCTGGGCCACCGCTTCCAGCGCCCGGAACTGCTCGCGCGGGCCCTGACGCACCGCAGCTACGGCGCGGATCACAACGAACGCCTGGAGTTCCTCGGCGACGCGGTGCTCAGCCTGGCCGTGTCCAGCCTGCTGTACGAGCGCTACGCCGGTTCCGACGAGGGCGACCTGACGCGCGTGCGCGCCCACCTGGTGCGCGAGGACAGCCTGCACAAGCTGGGCCTGGCGCTGGGCCTGCCGGCGGTGCTGAAGATGTCTGACGGCGAGGCGCGCGGCGGCGGCGCGCAGCGGCCGTCCATCCTGGCCGATGCCGTGGAGGCTGTGCTGGGCGCGGCCTACATGGATGCTGGCTACGACGCCGCACTGGCCATCGTGCGCCGGTTGCTGGGCGACACCATCGCCACCGCCGCCAGTGCCGGCGACTTCGGCAAGGACGCCAAGACCGCCTTGCAGGAATGGCTGCAGGCGCGCCGCATCGCCGTGCCGAGCTACCGCATCGTGGCCACCCGCGGCCAGGCCCATGCGCAGACCTTCGAGGTCGAGTGCGCGGTGCCGGCGCTGGACGTGGCTGAACTGGGCGAGGGCCGTTCGCGCCGCGCCGCCGAGCAAGAGGCCGCACGGCGCTTGCTCGACAGACTTACCGCCGAACGAGGCAAAACATGACCGAGACCAGCAAGCCTGAATCCGACCTCCCGCAGCGCTGTGGCCTCATCGCCATCGTCGGCCGCCCCAACGTGGGCAAGTCCACGCTGCTGAACGCGCTTGTGGGCCAGAAGGTCAGCATCACGTCCGACAAGGCGCAGACGACGCGCCACCGCATCACCGGCGTGCGCACGGTGGACGAGGCGCAGTTCGTCTTCGTCGACACGCCGGGCTTCCAGACCAAGCACAACGCCGCGCTGAACCGCACGCTGAACCGCACCGTGCATGGCGTGCTGGCCGACGTGGACCTGGTGCTGTTCGTCGTCGAGGCCGGCCGCTTCGGCCTGGACGATGCCAAGGTGCTGGGCCTGCTGCCCGAGGACAAGCCGGTCGTGCTGATTGCCAACAAGCTGGATGCCGTGCACCGCCGCGCCGAACTGGCGCCGTGGCTCAAGGGCATGCAGGAGCGCCGCAACTTCGCCGAGTTCGTGCCGCTGTCGGCCAAGAAGGAGGCCGACGTCACGCGCCTGTTCAAGATCCTCAAGCCCTACCTGCCCGAGCAGGGCTGGTTCTACGACGGCGAAGCGCTGACCGACCGCAGCGAGAAGTTCCTGGCCAGCGAAATCATCCGCGAGAAGCTGTTCCGCCTGACCGGCGACGAGTTGCCCTACACCTCCACCGTCGTCATCGACAAATGGGAAGACGAGGGCGAACTGCGCCGCATCAGCGCCAGCATCGTCGTCGAGCGCGACGCGCACAAGGGCATGATCATCGGCCAGGGCGGCGAGCGCCTGAAGCGCATCGGCTCGGAGTCGCGCCAGGAGCTGGAGCACCTGATGGACGGCCGCGTGTTCCTGGAGCTGTGGGTCAAGGTGCGCTCGGGCTGGGCAGATACCGAAGAGCATCTGCGCTCGTACGGCTACGAGTAAGGGATGCGGCTGACGCGCCCTCCGGCGGTCCAGCCGGCCTACGTGCTGCACCAGCACGACTGGAGCGAGACCAGCCTGATCCTGGACCTGTTCACGCGCGAATCCGGCCGCGTGGCCGTGGCGGCCAAGGGCGCCAAGCGCCCGTACTCGCAGCTGCGCGCGGTGCTGCTGCCGCTGCAGCGCATCTCGGTGAGCCTGTCCAAGCCAGCGAAGGCCGAGGGCGGCGAGGTGCAGACGCTGCGCACCGCCGAGTGGGGCGGCGGGGCGACGTTGCCGGCCGGCGCCGCGCTGTTCTCGGGCTACTACCTGAACGAGCTGCTGCTGAAGCTGCTCGCGCGGCACGACCCGCATGCGCCGCTGTTCGATGCCTATGCCGACACGCTGGCGCACCTGGCCGCGGGCGACGAGGTGCTGCGCGCCTTCGAGCTCAAGCTGCTGGCCGAGCTGGGCCTGCTGCCCGACCTGAGCGTCGTCACGCCCACGCAGGCTGCGGTTGACCCCGTGCGCCGCTACCTGCTGTCGCCGGAGTCCGGCGTCATCCCGCCCAGCGGCGAGGCCGGCTTGCCGGGCGCGCTGCTGATCCAGCTGCAGGCCGCGCTGCTGCACGGCAGCATGGCCGCGCTGCGCCAGGCCTGCACGGCCGAACCGCAAGGCTTGAAGACGACGCTGCGCGGGCTGCTCCTCTACCATCTCGGCCACCAGCCGCTGCGCACGCGCGCGCTGATGGTCGACGTGCAACAACTGCTCGACACCTGACATGAATCCTCTTGCCCACGCTGGCGCTCGCTGCGCGCTGTCGGTCAACGTCAACAAGGTCGCGCTGCTGCGCAACACCCGGCACCTCGGCATCCCGTCGGTGCTGCGGGCCGCCGAGCACTGCCTGCTGGCCGGCGCGCAGGGCATCACCGTGCATCCGCGGCCCGACGCGCGCCACATCCGCGCGGGTGACGTGGACGACCTGGCGGCCTTCCTCAAGGACTGGCCCCAGGCCGAGTTCAACATCGAGGGCAACCCGACGCAGAACCTGATGGACTTCGTGCGCCAGCACCGCCCGCACCAGGTCACGTTCGTGCCGGACTCGGAAGACCAGTTCACCTCTGACCATGGCTGGACACTGCCGCAGGATGCCGCCCGCCTGAAGCCGCTGATCCAGGAGGCCCAGGACCTCGGCGTGCGCGTCAGCCTGTTCATGGACCCCGACCCCGCCGCCATGGCCGCCGTGGCCGAGCTGGGCGCTGACCGCATCGAGCTCTACACCGAGACCTTCGCCAGCGCCTTTGGCACCGAGCGCCAGGCCGCCGTGCTGGACGGCTTCACGGCCACCGCGCAGGCCGCGCTGAGCGTGGGCTTGGGGCTGAACGCCGGCCACGACCTGAACCGCGACAACTTGAGCCTGTTCCTGCGCCACGTGCCGGGTGTGCAGGAGGTGTCCATCGGCCACGCACTGATCGCCGACGCGCTGGAGCTGGGCTACGCCGAGACGGTGCGGGCCTACCAGCGCGTCATCGCGACCGCCTACACATGACGCTGCGCCGCGCCAGCGCGCAGGACGCGCCGCAGCTCGCGGCGCTGGCGCAGTGGGTGTGGCTGGACAGTTATGCCAGTGGCGGCGTCGAGCCGCGCTTCCTGCCCTGCCTGGCCGAGTCCTTCACGCCAGCGGCCTTCGAGCGTGCCATCGCAGACCGGCAGCAGGCGCTGTGGCTGGTGGAGGAGGGCGCGGCGTTGCAGGGCTTTGCCCAGCTGCAGCAGGGCGCACCGGCGCCGACGGCCTGCGACGCGCGGGTGGAGCTGGTGCGGCTCTATGTCGCGCCGCCCTGCACCGGCCGTGGCCTTGGCGCGCAGTTGCTGCAGGCGGCCCGCAACACCTGGCCCGGTGAAGGCCTGTGGCTCAGCGTCTGGGTCGGCAACGAAGGCGCACTGCGCTTCTACGCCCGCGAGGGCGGCCGGCTCGTCGGCCAGACCCAGTTCATGCTTGATGGCCAGGCCATCGCCAACCACGTCATCGCCTTCCCATGATCTACGGCATCGGCACCGACATCTGCGACATCCGCCGCATCCGCGACACGCTGGCCCGGCGTGGCGAGCGCTTTGCCGAGAAGGTGCTGGGCCCGCACGAGATGGCCGTGTTCCGCGAGCGCCACGCCAAGGTGGCCGCGCGCGGCGAGGCCTACCTGGCCACGCGCTTTGCGGCCAAGGAGGCCTTCTCCAAGGCCATCGGGATGGGCATGCGCATGCCCATGACCTGGCGGGCCATGGAGGTCGTCAAGGCGCGCAGCGGCAAGCCCGAGGTGGCCCTGCACGGCGAGCTGGCCGAGTGGTTCAAGGCGCAGCGGCTGAGCGCCCATGTGACGGTCAGCGACGAGCAGGACTACGCCGTCGCCTTCGTCGTCGTCGAGCGACAGGCCTGACCCGGCAGTGCTCAGCGCCGCGGCTGGAAGGCCAGCCGCTCCGCCAACTCGCGGCGCGCCGGGGGCTGGCCGGCGAAGCGGTCCAGCAGCGCGATGACGGGCTCGCAGGCCGGGCCCGTGCTGGTGGGTTCGGGTGTGTCGGCCCACAGCTGCGACAGCACGCCCAGCGCCGCGCGGCCCACTGAGCGGTCCAGCACCTCGATCTCCAGCGCACTGGCCGGCTTGGGCAGCCAGCGCGGGGGCGGCGCTTCGGCGGCGTCCATCAGCCACTCGGTCTCGCGGATCTGCAGCGCCGTCGGCAGCTGGCGGCGCACCGCGAGATGGCCCTGCAGCAGGCTGCGGCAGGCGGGCGTGCCCTTCAGGGCGCGCAGCTGGTCGGCCGCCAGCTGCACATAGCGACGGCGTGCCTGGGGCGCGGCGTTGGCGATCAGCGCGGGCATCCTCTCGGCCAGCGGGGGCAGGGCGGCCGCCTGCACGTCGTCCTCCGGCGCGCCGGTCTGGTGGGCGGCCCACATGAGCCGGGCCACGGTGTCGATGAAGCCCGGCGTGTGGCGGTCCAGCGCCTCCCACACGGGGTGCAGGCGCAGCGCATCGTCGATGTCGGGCAGGCTGGCCTTGCCCGCCGGGGGCAGCGGAATGGCCAGCGTCTGCGGCAGCGGCGCGATCAGGGCGTGCGCGATGAGCTCCTCGCGCGGCGCGAACCACATGCTGCGCGACGGCGTGTCCAGCGTCCGGTCGATCATGGTCTCCGGCAGGCCCAGGCTGCGGTAGGTGGCGGCGAGCTTCTGGTTGGCCAACTCTTCGAAGACCGGGTTGTAGGTGCCTGTGGACGCGCGGTGGAAGCCCAGGCGCGCGCCCGGCGTCAGCTGGCGCGACTTGCCGGCCAGGAACACCACCGTGCAGGCGCTGGCGCAGGTGCCGACGGCGCGCACGTCATGCCCGCGCGCCTTCAGCGCCGCGGCCATCTGCTCCGCCTCATGCAGGCGGCCGCCGGGCGAGATCAGCTCCACGCGCTTGAGCCCGCGGGCGCTGTCGCTCTCCAGCACCGTGCGCAGGCGCCGCGCGTCGCCCATGCCGATGGCGCCGTCCAGGCGCAGGCTGCGGCCGTCGGGTGACAGGCTCAGCGTGGCGTGGCCGATGGGGTCGATGCCGCGCGCCATCTGCCAGTAGCTGCCCAGGCTGGGCAGCACGCCCAGCAGCACCGACGCGGCCAGCTGCAGCGTGCCCAGGATCAGCGTGATGCGCGCCAGCCAGCCCCACAGCGCTGAGCCCTGGTCGCGCAGGTAGTTCGTGGCCGAGCGCCAGGCGCCGACGATGCACCACACATCCAGCGCCAGCAGCAGCGGCAACACCGCCAGCAGCGCGATGGCGCTGACCTGCAGCGACTCGCCCTTGACGCTGATCCACGTCATCAGCCCGGTCAGCAGCAGGGCCAGCGGCGCGGCCACGAGCAGGTGATTGACCCAGTAGCTGCGCACCAGGCTCATCTCGCCGGCCCAGTGGCGGGCGATGTAGCTGCCGCCGGTGGCTGCCGTTGGCACGCGGGCGGGGCGCGGGCGCTGGCCCGGAGCCGGGCGAGGGCGGGCCGAGGCCTGCTGCCAGGACGCCACCGGCTCGGGCGCGCGGGCGGCCTGCTGGTCGGCGGCGGCCGAGGTGGGGTCGATGTAGGGGCGGTGCGGGCGAGGGTCGCTCATGGCACGGTCGGGCTGGCCAAGAAAAATGCCGCCGGGCTGGCAGCCGGGCGGCATGGTAGGGGGCGCAGGCGGCGCCCGACGCGTTCATCCCGTGGGGAATTCACCCCGCAGGCATCAATCGCGGTAGTTGTTCAGCATCGGGTAGCGCCGCGCCACCAGCGCGAACAGCAGCGCCGCCAGCAAGGCGAAGCCAGCGAAGAAGAACATCAGGCAGGCCGTCTCGCTGTAGCCGGTGGACTGGATGGCCGACAGCGCCTGCGGGCTCTTGATGCTGACGTTGGACAGCAGCACCCACAGGTTGCCCACCGTCACCGACAGGCTCCAGAACGCCATGATGGTGCCCTTCATGGACTGCGGCGCCTGGCTGTACGCGAACTCCAGGCCGGTGGCCGACACCAGCACCTCGCCCAGCGTCAGCAGCGCATAGGGCAGCACCTGCCAGACGATGCTGACCGCGTCGCCCGCATCCAGCCACAGTTGCAGCATGCCGGCGGCAATCCACGCCAAGCCCGCCAGCGCGATGCCCGCGCCCATGCGGCGCAGCGGCGTCACGCGCAGGCCGGCGCGCTCCAGCAGCGGGTAGAGCACCAGGTTGTTGAACGGGATGAGGATCATCACCAGCAGCGGGTTCAGCGCCTGCATCATGGAGGACTGGAACCACGCGGGCTTGGTCATCTGGTCGGCCTGCAGCACCCAGGTGGAGGCCTTCTGGTCGAACAGCGACCAGAACGGCGTGACGAGTGCAAACAGCACCAGCACGCGCAGCACCGAGCGCACGCCGTCCACCGCCTCGTCGGGGTGGTGGCCGCGGGCGCGGTCCAGCTGCAGCCAGGCGCCGGCGCCGCCGAAGCCCATCACCAGCACCAGCGCCAGGCACACCGAGGCCACGATGCCCAGCGAGCCCATGCGACTCAGGCTCGCGGCCGCGCCCAGCAGGCCCAGCGCCGCCACGGCCATGCCCAGCCCGCCGGCCTTCAGTGCCGTCCACACCACCCACAGAAAGCTGTGCGGGTTGGCGCCGCGCGCCGGCTGGTGCACGTACTTCTTGCGGCCGCTCCACAGGATCAGCGTGGCCAGCCCCATCAGGATGCCCGGCAGGCCGAAGGCCACGCTGGCGCCGAATTCCTTGAGCATCACCGGCATCAGCAGCGTCGCGAAGAAGCTGCCGAAGTTGATGATCCAGTAGAAGGCGTCGTACACCTTCTGCGCGAGCGACCGGTTGCTCTTGTCGAACTGGTCGCCGACGAAGCTGGTGACCAGCGGCTTGATGCCGCCCGAGCCCAGCGAGATCAGGAACAAGCCGAAGTAGAAGCCGCGGATGTTGTTCTCGAAGATCGCCAGGCAGGCGTGGCCCGCGCAGTAGACGATGCTGAGCCAGAAGATGGTCGGGTACTTGCCGAAGAAGCGGTCGGCCAGCCAGCCGCCCAGCAGCGGGAAGAAGTACACGCCGATGACGAAGCTGTGGAACACCTCCTTGGCTTCAGCGCGGCGGTGTTCCTCGGGGATGGCCAGCAGCAGGCTGGTCATCATGAACACCGTCAGGATGTTGCGCATGCCGTAGAAGCTGAAGCGCTCGCAGCCTTCGTTGCCGATGATGTAGGGGATCTGCGGCGGCATCTTGGCCGCGGGTGCGGCGCCGGCGCTGACGTGGTGTGTCGTCATGGTGGCCTGGGGTGAGGGCTAAGAGAAACGCCGCGCGGCTTGTGGCCGGCGGCGTTCGGGGTGGGTCAGGAACCCGGGGTCAGGCGAGGGTCAGGCCTCGAAGGGCAGCTTCACCTGGCTGAGGTCCTTGCGCGTCTCGACGAGCACCAGCGGGCCCTCATCGACGATCACGACCGGTGCCGGCTCGCGGCCCAGCGGCGCGGGGGCCGGCTCGGCCGCGATGGCGGCCTGGGCGGCAGCGATCTTGTCGGCATCGGAGTTGACCCACTGCAGACCGGCGCGCTCGGCGATGGCCTGCAGCTCGCCCATGGGCAGCTGGAAGGCCTCGACGACCGGTGCGGGTGCCGGTGCCGGCGTCGGCTCGGGGGCCGGCGGCGGCGGAGCGACCACGGCGACCGGTGCCGGCGCAACGTCAGCGCTGGCCATAGCGGTCTCGATCAGCGAGCCCTGCACCGGGGCAGCAGCCTGCTCGGCGGCCGGGGCCTCCTGGCCGTCGACGGCAGCTTCCTCGCGGCGGTTGCGGTTGCGATTGCGGCCACCGCGGCGGCGGCTTTCGCGGGCCTGGCCTTCGCCGGTGTCGTCGCCCTCGGCGGCCGGTGCCGCATCGACGGTGTCGGCGCTGGACTCGACCGGGCTGGCGGCTTCGGCCGGCACCTCGGCGCCGGCGTCCACGCTGCCTTCGACGTTCGTGGCCTGCTCGTCACCGCGGTCGCGGCCACCACGGCGGCGGCGGCGGCCGCGGCCCTGGCGCTCCTCGCCAGCCGGCGTGTCGCCGGTGGGCGGCAGGCCAGCTTCGGCCTGGCTGTCGACGAAGGCGGGCGGCGCGTCATGCAGGGCGGCCTGCTCGTCGGTCAGCGGCGCGGCCACGGGCAGCGCGGCCTCGACCGGTGCCTTGTCCTGGCGCTCGCCGCGCGGGCGGCGTTCGCCACGCTCACCGCGTTCACCGCGCTCGCCACGTTCCTGGCGCTCGCCGCGCTCGGCACGCTGCTGCTGTTCGGGCTTGTCGCCGCCTTCGGTGCGCGGCTTGCGATCACCACGCTCCGGACGGTCGCCGCGCTCAGCGCGCTCGCCACGGGCTTCCTGCGGCTTGCCGTCGCGGCGGCCACCCTGGCCGCGCTCACCACGCTCGCCACGGTCACCACGGCGGCCGTCGCGGCGGCCATCGCGGCCACCTTCACGTTTGGGCTTGTCGCCCGTGGTGGCAGCGGCCGGTGCCGGCGCTTCGACCACCGGTGCAGGCGCCGGGGCGGCGGTGTCGCCACCGCTGAAGAAACTGAACAGGCGGCTGAAGAAGCCCTTGGGCGCCGGGGCGGCCACAACGGGCGCCGGTGCCGGTGCCGGCGGCGGCGGTGCCACGACCGGGGCCGGTGCGGCCACGGGCGCCGGCTGCTCGGGCAGGATGCCCTTGATCACCGGCTCCTGCTTGTTCTTCTTCTCGACGTCGCCACGACGCGTGATGCCCACCTCGTCGGTCGGCTCCTCGATCATCGTGTAGCTGGCCTGCAGGTTCTCCAGGCGCGGGTCGTCGTGGCGCAGGCGCTCCAGCTTGTAGTTCGGCGTCTCGAGGTGCTTGTTGGGCACCAGCAGCACGGTCACGCGCTGCTTCAGTTCGATCTTGGTGATCTCGGTGCGCTTCTCGTTCAGCAGGAAGGACGTGACCTCCACCGGCACCTGCACGTGCACGGCGGCGGTGTTGTCCTTCATCGCCTCTTCCTGGACCATGCGCAGGATCTGCAGTGCCGAGGACTCGGTGTCGCGGATGTGGCCGGTGCCGTTGCAGCGCGGGCAGGTGATGTGGTTGCCTTCGGACAGCGCCGGGCGCAGGCGCTGGCGGCTCATTTCCAGCAGGCCGAACTTGCTGATGGAGGCGAACTGCACGCGGGCGCGGTCGTTGCGCAGCGCATCGCGCAGGCGCTGTTCCACGTCACGGCGGTTCTTGCTCTCCTCCATGTCGATGAAGTCGACGACGATCAGGCCGCCCAGGTCGCGCAGACGCATCTGGCGGGCGATCTCATCGGCCGCTTCGAGGTTGGTGCGGGTCGCGGTTTCCTCGATGTCGCCGCCACGGGTGGCGCGCGCCGAGTTCACGTCGACGGACACCAGCGCTTCGGTGTGGTCGATGACGATGGCGCCGCCCGAGGGCAGGTTCACCGTGCGGCTGTGGGCCGTCTCGATCTGGTGCTCGATCTGGAAGCGGCTGAACAGCGGCGCGTCATCGCGGTAGCGCTTCACGCGATGGCCCTGGTCGGGCATCACGTGGTTCATGAACTGGTGGGCCTGCTCGAACAGGTCGTCCGTGTCGATCAGGATCTCGCCGATGTCGGCGGTGAAGTAGTCGCGGATCGCGCGGATCACCAGGCTGGACTCCTGGTAGATCAGGTAGGCACCCTTGCCGCCCTTGGCCGCCTCGTCGATGGCAGACCACAGCTTGAGCATGTAGTTCAGGTCCCACTGCAGTTCTGCAGCGGAACGGCCGATGCCAGCGGTGCGGGCGATCAGGCTCATGCCCTTGGGGTACTCGAGCTGGTCGAGGTTCTCCTTCAGCTCTTCGCGGTCCTCGCCCTCGATGCGGCGGCTCACGCCACCGCCGCGCGGGTTGTTGGGCATCAGCACCAGGTAGCGGCCGGCCAGCGAGATGAAGGTCGTCAGCGCCGCGCCCTTGTTGCCGCGCTCTTCCTTCTCGACCTGGACCAGCAGTTCCTGGCCCTCCTTGATCGCGTCCTTGATGGTCGCGTTCTTGACGTCGGTGCCCTCGCGGAAGAACTGGCGCGAGATTTCCTTGAACGGCAGGAAGCCGTGGCGGTCCTCGCCGTAGTCCACGAAGCAGGCTTCGAGCGAGGGCTCGACCCGCGTCACGACCGCCTTGTAGATGTTGCCCTTGCGCTGTTCGCGGCCTTCGATTTCGGTTTCGAAGTCCAGCAGCTTTTGCCCGTCAACGATCGCGAGGCGCCGTTCTTCCGGCTGCGTCGCGTTGATCAGCATGCGTTTCATGTCATCACTCCTTCGCGCGCCCCGTGTGGGAGCGCGCCACGTCATGCCACCCGGAGGTGGCGTTCAAGACGCACGAGCGACAGCGTGGAACCGTGGAAGGAGTGCCCTGGACCGCTCGGGTTTCTGACGGAGGTCAGACGCCGAGCGGCGTTGGCGCATGCGACCGTGCCACCACCTCTCGGGTGTGCCCTGTCTCGACCCGGCCGCATGCAGGCGCGCCGGAGCGCACGACCACCGCAGCTTCTGGCTGGGGTCGCGCGGCGGGGCGCAGCGGGAGGGGGAGGGAAGGGCTCATCCGCGAAGGAGGGCTGGACGCTGGCGCGAGCTGTTGCGGTGCGAACCGCGCGCTCTCACGCCGTGAAAACCTTGTTTGGCCACCGGGCCCTGGTGGAGGGGCCGGAGGGTTCCGTGTGTCATCGCTCTGCCGCACCGCGCCGCCGACCGCCGCTTCACTTGGGGAAGCTGCCTGCCGGCTTCAGGATGCGTTGCATCGCCTGTGTGTGGCCCGTGGGCAAACCCGCCGGGCCCCGCGTTGTCGCCGCTAAAATCAAAAAAATCAAACACTTACGGCAGCAACGTGGTGAAAAGGATTATAGGGGCAGGCCCTGCGGCCCCGGCCACGGGGTTGACAGCCGCCCAGGGTACGGACAAACCCGTGGTCAGGCGGGTGCTTGTGGACGAGGGGTCGGCCGGCCAGCGGCTGGACAATTTTCTGCTGCGCGAGCTCAAAGGCGTGCCCAAGACGCATGTCTACCGCGTCATCCGCGCCGGTGAGGTGCGCGTGAACAAGGGCCGTGCGCAGGCCGACACGCGGCTGGAACTCGGCGACGAGGTGCGCATCCCGCCGGTGCGCGTGCCGGAGAAGGCCGAGGCGCCCGCGGTGCCGGCGCGAGAGTTCCCGGTGGTGTTCGAGGATGAGCACCTGCTGGTCATCGACAAGCCGGCCGGCGTGGCCGTGCACGGCGGCTCGGGCGTCAGCTACGGCGTCATCGAGGCGCTGCGCCGCGCGCGGCCAACGGCCAAGTTCCTGGAACTCGTGCACCGGCTGGACAAGGAGACCTCGGGCCTGCTGATGATCGCCAAGAAGCGCAGCGCACTCGTGAACCTGCAGGATCAGTTGCGCGAGCGAGAGACCGGCAAGACCTATGCCGCCTTGGTGTGGGGCGAGTGGCCGGCCAAGCTCAAGGTCATCGACGTGCCGCTGGTGAAGTTCATCGGCAGCGACGGCGAGCGCTGGGTGCGCCCCGGCAAGGCCGACGAGCCCGACGCCAAGCGGTCCATCAGCCTCGTCAAGGTCATGCAGAAGACGCCGCGCTTCAGCCTGCTGGACGTGACCATCAAGACCGGCCGCACGCACCAGATCCGCGTGCACCTGCAGCAGGCCGGCCACGCCATCGTGGGCGACCCGAAGTACGGCGACTTCGACAAGAACCGCGAGCTGGCCCGCGGGGCGGCCAAGTTCGACCGCATGTTCCTGCATGCACGACGGCTGACTTTCCAGCATCCGGCCACCGGTGAGACGGTGACCTGCGAAGCGCCTTTGCCGGCAGACTGCCAAGCCGTGCTGACCGCCTGACTCGCAGGCGCGAGGGTCAGAACACCTGCCCGACGTTGAGCAGCGTCAGCACGCCCAGCACCGCGAAGATGGCCGCCGCGATGCCATGGACCAGCGGCATGGAGACGCGCTTGGCGATGCGGTCGCCCAGGAAGACGGCGGGCGCGTTCGCCAGCATCATGCCTAGCGTGGTGCCCAGCACCACCTGCACCACCTCGGTGTAGCGGGCCGCCAGCGCGACGGTGGCGATCTGGGTCTTGTCGCCCATCTCCGCGAGGAAGAAGGCGATCACGGTCGTGCCGAACACGCCGAAGCGCCGGCCGCGCTGGGCCTCGTCGTCATCCAGCTTGTCGGGGATCAGCATCCAGCCGGCCATTGCGATGAAAGACAGGCCGACGACCCAGCGCAGCGCGTCCGGCCCCAGCGCCTGGGCCACCCAGCCGCCCAGCAGGCCGGCGGCGGCGTGGTTGAGCACGGTGGCCACGAAGATGCCCAGCAGGATGGGCAGCGGACGGCGGAAGGTGGCGGCCAGCACCATGGCCAGCAACTGCGTCTTGTCGCCCATTTCACCGAGCGCGACGACGCCCGTGGACACGAGGAATGCTTCCAAAACAATCTCCAAAGGGCCGAACGGAAACCAACGACCGCGCGCCTCCCGGCCCTTCCCGGAGGCAGTGCGGTCAAAGGTCTTGCCAGGCTGTTGGAGCTGCCTGCGCCATGGCCCATCGAGCCAAGTGTGTTGACGCAGGCTCCTGCAGGCGCAGGACGGCTACTCCCCAATGACGAGGGGCGCATTCTAGGCGCGCCGCGTGAAGGCTCGCGGGCTGCGCCGACAATGCGGCCATGAGCATGCGACCCCAACGCTTCGACCTGATCGCCTTTGACTGGGACGGCACCCTGTTCGACTCCACCGCGCTGATCGCGCGCAGCATCCAGCGCGCGGCGGTGGACATCGGCCTGCCCGAGCCGGAGTTCGAGCGTGCCAAGTACGTCATCGGCCTGGGCCTGCGCGATGCGCTGGAGCATGTGGTGCCCAACCTGCCGGCCGAGCGCTACCAGGAGTTGGGCCTGCGCTACCGCCACCACTACCTGGCGTCCGAGAACGATGTGACGCTGTTCGACGGCAGCCTGGCCATGCTGCAGGCGCTGAAGGCGCGCCACCACTGGCTGGCCGTGGCCACCGGCAAGAACCGCGTGGGCCTGGACCGCGTGCTGGCGCATGCCGAGCTGACCCGCATGTTCGACGCAACCCGCACCGCCGACGAGACGCGCTCCAAGCCGCATCCGCAGATGCTGCTGGAACTGATGCGCGAGTTCGGCGTGGAGCCCGAGCGCACGCTGATGATCGGCGACACCACGCATGACCTGCTGCTGGCCCAGAACGCCGGCGTGGCGAGCGTGGGCGTGAGCTTCGGTGCGCATGATCACGAGACCTTCGCCGCGCACAACCCGCTGTTCGTGGCCCACTCGACGCGCGAACTGCATGACTGGCTGATCACGCATGCCTGAGTCTGATCCACGGCCGCTGCAGCGCCTGTGCGCCTCAGCCGATCTGGCCGAGCGCGGCAAGGCGGTGAGCTTCGACGTCATCCAGTGGCGCGAGCCGGTGCGTGCCTTCGCACTGCGCTACGAGGGCCAGGCGGTGGCGTACCTGAACCGCTGCGCCCACGTGCCGACCGAGATGGACTGGCAGGAGGGTGAGTTCCTGGACCGCGACCGCCGCTACATCATGTGCAGCATCCACGGCGCGGCCTACGAGCCGCTGACGGGCCACTGCGTGATAGGCCCCTGCCAGCGCGGCCGCTTGACCAAGATCGAACTGACGGAGCGCGAGGGTGAGGTCTACTGGCACCCCACGCGCGACACCCAACCCGCTTTTGAAGACTGAGATGAGCAGCTCCTCCGACGACACCCTGCCGCCCCCGATGCCCGAGCCGGTCGGCGTCCCCGCCGCGCCGGCCGCCACGGCGGCGGCGCCCGCCGCGACGCCCAACGAGGTGCTGCTGGCGCAACTGGCGCGCGACTTCCTGCGCGAGCGGCGGCTGGAGCGGCGCTGGCGCACGGTGTTCCGGCTGTTCTGGCTGGGGCTGGCGGCGCTGCTGGTCTACAGCCTGTGGCAGCAGGGCCGGCATGTGACGCCGACGACCGTGCCGCACACGGCGCTGGTGGAGGTGCGCGGCGAGATCGCCGTGGACACCGAGGCCAGCGCAGAACTGCTGCTCGCGGCACTGAAGGATGCCTTCAAGGACGAGGCCGCGCAGGCCGTCGTGCTGCGCATCAACTCGCCTGGCGGCAGCCCGGTGCAGGCCGGCATCGTGCATGACGAGATCAAGCGGCTGAAGAAGCTGCACGGCAAGCCGGTGTACGCCGTGGTCGAGGAGATCTGCGCCTCGGGCGCCTACTACATTGCCGCGGCGGCCGACGAGATCTACGTGGACAAGGCCTCGGTGGTGGGCTCCATCGGCGTGCTGATGGACGGCTTCGGCTTCACCGGGCTGATGAGCAAGCTGGGCGTCGAGCGCCGGCTGCTGACAGCGGGTGACAACAAGGGCATGCTGGACCCGTTCAGCCCCGTCAACCCGCGCCAGCAGGCCTATGCCCAGGCCATGCTGGATCAGATCCACCATCAGTTCATCACGGTCGTTCGTGACGGCCGTGGCAAGCGGCTCAAGGAAACGCCGGAAACCTTCTCCGGCCTGTTCTGGAACGGCGAGCAGGCGGTGGCCATGGGGCTGGCCGACGACTACGGCAACCTCGACCATGTGGCCCGCGAGGTCGTCAAGGCCGAGGAGGTGATTGACTACACGCCGCGCGACAACGTCGCCGAGCGGCTGGTCAAGCGCTTCGGTGCCAGCGTGGGCGCGGGCGCGGTGCGGGCGCTGCGCGAGGTCGCGCCCATCCGCTGAGGCTCAGAGGGCGCGGCGACGGGCCAGGCCTGCAGCCGCCAGCGCCAAGCCGGCGAGCAGCAGCGAGGCCGGCTCGGGCAGTTGCTGCGTCGAGCCCGAGACCGGCGGGGTCGGCACACGCAGCGGCGCGTCATTGACCTGCACGCTGCTGTTCCAGTCCTTCACGATCACCTGGCCGTTGATCTGGCCCCAGCCCTGCGCGACGCTGGCCCGCGTGGCCAGCAGTGATGCGTTGATGCCGCCGTTGAGGATGACCTGCGTGGCGTCCGGCAGGTTGAACAAGACCTGACCCTTGTTGAAGCCGGTATACCCGTGGTTGCCGAAGTCCACGCTGCTGCCGTGGATGTTGATGAGGACCTGCGCGCCGTCGGCGAGGTTGTCGATCTGCAGATTGCGGGCGGCGTCGGCGGCCAGGATGTCGAACACGGCCAGCATCTGCCCGGCAGCGTCGAAGTGCAGCGTGCCCCATTGGTTGACGGCCGAGCCGGTGTTGGCGCGGGCATCCAGCGATTGCGACAGCGCCGTGAGCCGCTGCTGCTCGGTGGCGAAGGCGAAGCCCTCGCCGGTGGCGGGCGTGCCCATCAGGTTGCCGCTGCTGCTGGGCGTGTACTGGCCGCCCACGGTGGCGCCGCCCCAGATGGTGCCGTTGGTGAAGCTGAGGTTGCCGCCCACCACCAGGCCGGTGCCGGCATACAGCGCGGCGGCGCCGGTCTTGGTGTTGATCGAGTAGCCGTTGATGCTGGCATTGCCCCCCACGGCCACGCGGCCTTCCACGTCGCTGCTGGCCACGCTCATGTGGCCGAAGGCCAGCAGATTGAGGCTGGGGTCCAGGCCAAGGTTGATCGGCGCAGCATGGGCGGCGGCCGCGGCCGAGAGGGCGGTGAGGGCGAGCAGGCGGGTCAGGAAATGCATGGCCGGCAGTCTAGGAAGCGGCCCGCGATCGCGTCACGCCTCGACGCGGGGGTGGCCGATGCGTTTCGCGACGCAGTTCACGACCCACCCTGGCACTCCATCACGAAAAAGGCCGCAGCCGGTGAGGGCTGCGGCCTGCGCCGAGCGCGTTTGCGCTTACGGCGTCTTGGTGTCGGGCTTGGCGGCGACCTTCACGTCAGCGGCGACCTCGGCCTTCTTGACGGCGGCCTTGTCGGTCTTGGCAGCCGCCGGCTTGGCGGTTGCAGGCTTCGTCGCGGCCACGTCGGTTGCGGCGACGGCGGGTGCCGTCTTGGCAGCGGGTGCTGCGGTAGGGGCGGCGGTGGGGGCAGTCGCAGTCGCGGTCGCGGCGGGCGTGGCAGCCGGCGTTGCGGTGGGGGCCGGTGTGGCCGCAGTGGTGGCTGTCGCGGCGGCCTGGGCCATGGCAACGCCCGAGGCGAGCGTGATGAGGGCGGTGGCGATGGTGGTCTTCAGCGTGTTCATCAAAGTGCTCCTGGGAAGGTTTCGGGGGATTCGGCTTCGCGAAAGCTTGTGACCACAACGACCCCTCGGCGCCGCACGTTGACGGCGTTGCAAAGCCTTACACCCCGCGCAGAATCCGGGTCATGACTACCCCGCACCGCTTTGACTGGCGCACCGGCTATCTCAGCCAGCGCAGCCCCTTGTTCGCGCGCAACATCGTGTCCACCTCGCATCCGCTGGCGGCGCAGGCCGGCCTGCAGGTGATGCGCCAGGGGGGCAACGCGGTGGACGCAGCCATCGCCACGGCCGCCTGCATGACGCTGGTGGAGCCCTGCAGCAACGGCCTGGGCTCGGACGCGTTCTGCATCCTGTGGGACGGCCGGCAGTTGCACGGCCTGAACGCCTCGGGCCCGGCTCCGGCGGCCTGGACGCCGGGCTTCTTCGAGGGTCAGGTCATGCCCCGGCGCGGCTGGGGCTCGGTGACGGTGCCGGGCGCCGTGGGTGGCTGGGTGGCGCTCAGCGAGCGCTTCGGCCGGCTGCCGTTTGCCGACCTGATGCAGCCCGCCATCGAGATCGCCGAGCGCGGCTACGCCGTGCCGCCCATCGTGGCCGGCAAGTGGGCGATGGCGGCGGCCCTGCCCGAGCTCACTGGGCAGCCCGGTTTCGCGCAGGCGTTTCTGCCGCACGGCCGGGCCCCGGCCGTTGGGGAACTGTTCCGCTTCGCCGAGGCTGCGCGCAGCCTGCGCCTCATCGCCGAGACCCGCGGCGAGGCCTTCTACCGGGGCGAGATCGCGCAAGCGCTGGCCCGCTTCGCGCGTGACAACGGCGGGGCGCTGACCGAGGCCGACCTGGCCGCCTACCGGCCCGAGTGGGTCACGCCGCTGGCCAAGGACTTTGCGGGTCACACGCTGCACGAGATCCCGCCCAACGGCCAGGGCATCGCAGCGCAGATGGCGCTGGGCCTGCTGGCCCGTTGCCGCGTGACCGACCACGCGGTGGACAGCCCCGAGGCGCAGCACCTGATGATCGAGGCGATGAAGCTGGCCTTTGCCGATGTCTACCGCTTCGTCGCCGAGCCCGGCGCGATGACGGTCAGCCCGGCGCAGCTGCTGGATGACGACTACCTCGCGCAGCGCGCCAAGCTCATCGATCCCACGCGGGCGCAGGTCTTCGGCGCCGGCAACCCCGTCAAGGGCGGCACCATCTACCTGACGGCGGCCGACGAGTCCGGGATGATGGTGAGCTTCATCCAGAGCAACTACATGGGCTTCGGCTCGGGCCTGGTGTTGCCTGGTTATGGCGTGAGCCTGCAGAACCGTGGCCACTGCTTCACGCTGGAGGCGGGCCATCCCAATCAAGTAGCCCCGGGCAAGCGGCCGTTCCACACCATCATCCCCGCGTTCCTGACGAAGGACGGCGCCCCCGTCATGAGCTTCGGCGTCATGGGCGGCAACATGCAGCCTCAGGGCCACATGCAGACGCTGGTGCGCATGCTGAGCTACGGCCAGAACCCGCAGGCGGCCTGCGATGCGCCGCGCTGGCGTTTCAACGAGGGCCTGTCCATCAACGTGGAGCCGCACATGCCTGCGGCCACCATCCAGGGTCTGAGCGATCGCGGCCACCAGGTCGGCGACATCCACGACAGCTACCAGGACTTCGGAGCGGGCCAGTTCATCTGGCGGCTGGGCGACCCGGGCACGGCAGGCTATGTGGCGGC
The DNA here is from genome assembly GCF_026712245.1 of Roseateles hydrophilus. Lineage (GTDB taxonomy): Bacteria > Pseudomonadota > Gammaproteobacteria > Burkholderiales > Burkholderiaceae_C > Pelomonas > Pelomonas hydrophilus. The sequence continues at coordinate 533,278 of NZ_JAPPUY010000004.1, read as the reverse complement.
CAGCGACCCGCGCCGTGACGGTGCAGCGGTGGGGTGGTAGGCCGGGCGCCGCGAGCTTCGCGCGTGCGACAGCTGGCGCCTGACCACGCTGCTAGCATGGCACGCGTGACCAAGCTGCTCGATCTCGACTGACGCGCCTGCGCCGCGTCGCCGCGCCCCGCCGGGGCGCTTTTGCTCCGTCGAGCCTGCCAGTCCTTGCCGTCATGTTGTCCCGCCTGCGTTCCTTCTTCGCCCTCGCTCCCAACGACCTGCTGCGCGACGCCGTCTACCGGCGCCTGTGGACGTCCATCCTGTGCGCGTCGCTGGGCGGCCAGATCACGCTGCTGGCGCTGCCGCTGACGGCCGCCGTGCTGCTGGACGCCAGCCCCACGCAGATGGGCCTGCTGCAGGCGCTGGGCGTGCTGCCGTTCGCGCTGTTCTCGCTGCCCTCCGGCGTGCTGCTGGACCGGGTGCGCAAGCTGCCGGTCTACATCGTCGGCGAGGCCGTGCTGGCACTGGCTGTGGCATCCGTGCCGCTGGCGGCCTGGCTGGGCCTGCTGGGCATGCCGTGGCTGTATCTGGTCAGCTTCGTCATCGGCACCGTGCACACCACGGCGGGCAGCGCCGCGCAGATCGTGCTGACGCAGGTGGTGCCGCGCGAGCGCCTGGTGGAGGCGCATGCCAAGAACGCGCTGGCCTCGTCGGGCGCGGAGGTGGCCGGGCCGGGCCTCGCCGGCCTGCTGATCAAGCTGGTGGGTGCGCCGCTGGCGCTGGCGGTGGACGCGCTGATGCTGGCGCTGTCCGTGCTCATCCTGCGCGGCATCCGCGTCGAAGAGACGCTGCCCGTGCGCCAGGCGCAGGACTTCTGGCGCGAGCTGAAGGCCGGCCTGCATTTCGTGCGCGAGCGGCGGTTGCTGGTGACCATGGCCATGCTGATGGCCTGCTGGAACCTCTTCCACAACGCCGCGCTGGTGACGCAGATCCTGCTGGCCACGCGCGAGCTCAAGCTGGCGCCGCAGACGGTGGGCTGGTCCTACGTCGCCATCGGCGCCGGCACGGTGCTGGCTAGCGTGCTGGGCCACCGCATCAGCCGCCGCATGGGGCCCGGGCCCTGCCTGCTGCTGGGCTTTCTGCTGTGCGGCCTGGCCTGGCTGCAGCTGGCCTTTGCGCCGGCCGGCGGCTGGGGCGTGGCCAGCTTCGCGCTGATGCTGTTCACCTGGGGCGTCGGCGCGGTGCTGATGTTCATCAACTTCCTGTCGCTGCGCCAGGCCGTCACGCCCGCGCCCATGCTGGGCCGCATGACGAGCACCATGCGCTGGCTCATCCTGCTGCCGGCAGCACCCGGCGCGCTGCTGGGCGGCTGGCTGGGCGAGCACCTGGGCCTGCGCGCGGCGCTGGGCTTTGCCGGCGCGGGCTGCGTGCTGGTGGGGCTGTGGGCCTGGCGGCACCCGGTGCTGCGCAGCGTGCGCGAACTGCCCAAGCCGGTGGAGGTGGCCACGGCATGAGCGACCCGGTGCTGCTGGACGTGCCGGAGCGGCTGGACGGACCGCGCACGCTGCTGCTGATGCCGCGTGCCGGCGCAGGCGCCGAGATGGCGCTGGTGGTCACGCAGTCGCTGTCGCACCTGCGGCCGTGGATGGCCTGGGCGCAGGAGCCACCCTCGGCCGCCAGCGCCGAGGCCGTGGTGCGCCGCATGCATGCGGACTTCATCGCGCGGCGGGATCTCTGCTTTCACCTCCATGCCCGCCGCGCCGATGGCAGCCCGGGGCGGCTGCTGGGCGGCACGGGCCTGCACCGCATCGACTGGACGGTGCGCCGCTTCGAGATCGGCTACTGGATACGGCCCGATGCGGCCGGCCAGGGCCTGGTGGGCGAGGCCGTGCAGCTGTTGACGGCACTGGCCTTTGACCGGCTCGCGGCGCTGCGCGTGGAGATCCGCTGCGACGCGCGCAACACGCGCAGTCGCGCGGTGGCCGAGCGCGCGGGCTTCGCGCTGGAGGGCGTGCTGCGCCACGATGCGCTGGGTGTGGACGGCACGCCGCGCGACACCGCGGTCTACGCGCGCATCGCCGGCTGAGGTGCCATGAAAAACGGGCTCCGTCGGGAGCCCGTGTTCAAGCGGCGTGCGGCCGGTTCGACGATCACTCGGCCGGCTTGGCCTCGGCCTTGCGCTCGGTCGCGGCCTTGGCTGCGATGACGGGCTGGCCCTTGAGCTTGTTCAGCGCTTGTGCGAGCTGGAAGTCCTCCGTCGAGCCGAACTCCGGCAGCGGCTTGGGCGGTTCGGCGCGTTTGGCGTACTCGGCCTCCAGCTTGGCGCGTGCTTCCTCGCGGGCCTTCTGGCGGGCGTCGTTATCTTCGGGGCCGTTGGCGAGGTGCTTTTCCAGGTCGGCTTCGCGCGTGCGCAGTGCGGCGAAAACGTTGCCCTCGGCGGTCTCGTCCAGCAGCACGTCGGGCGTGATGCCCTTGGCCTGGATGGCGCGGCCCTGCGGCGTGAAGTAGCGGGCGGTGGTGATCTTCAGCGCGGTTTCCGGGCCGAGCTGGCGGATGGTCTGCACCGAGCCCTTGCCGAAGGTCTGGGCGCCCATGATGGTGGCGCGCTTGTGGTCCTGCAGTGCGCCGGCCACGATCTCGCTGGCGCTGGCCGAACCCTCGTTGACCAGCACCACCAGCGGCACGGTCTTCAGCGCGACGGGCAGGCGCTTGAGCGGGTCGTCACCGCCGCGGCGGCGGTAATCGTCGGGGTCGGCCTTGTAGGTGGCCTTGGACTCGGGGATCTGGCCGTTGGTGGACACCACCTCCACCCCCTTGGGCAGAAAGGCTGCCGAGATGGCCACGGCGCCTTCCAGCAGGCCACCGGGGTCGTTGCGCAGGTCCAGCACCAGGCCCTTGAGCTTGGGCTCTTGCTTGTAGATCTCCTCGACCTTCTTGACGAAGGCATCGACCGTCGGCTCCTGGAACTGGCTCACGCGAACCCAGGCGTAGCCGGGCTCCACCACCTTGGCGCGCACGCTCTGCACCTTGATTTCCTCGCGCACGATGGTGACGGGGAAGCTGCGGTTCTCCGCCTTGCGGTAGATGGTGAGATTGACCTTGGTGGCCGGGTCGCCGCGCATCTTCTTGACGGCCTGGTCGATGGACAGGCCGCGCACGGCGGTGTCGTCGATGCGGCTGATGAGGTCGCCGCTCTTCAGACCGGCGCGGAAGGCGGGCGAGCCTTCGATGGGCGAGACGATCTTGACCAGGCCGTCTTCCATGCCGATCTCGATGCCCACGCCGACGAACTTGCCGGACGTGCCTTCACGGAATTCCTTGAAGGACTTCTTGTCGAAGAACTGGGAATGCGGGTCCAGGCCGGACACCATGCCGGAGATGGCGTCGTTGATGAGCTTTTTCTCGTCGACCGGCTCGACGTACTCCGCCTTGACGAGTCCGAACACGGCGGCGAGCTGCTGCATTTCATCCAGCGGCAGCGGGGACAGGCTGCTGCGCGCATTGGCCTGCAGTTGCATGGTGGTCAGGCCACCCGCCAGCGCCCCCAGGGCCACCCAACCAGCGACTTTCAACTTCGAGCTCATGCGGCCGAGTCCTCTATCTGCGTGATCCTGTCGACACACCTTGACAGGTGGCCCGAGTGTAAGCGTGGGGGTGGCGGCAGACGGCCGATTTACCCGCCGGAAACCCTTCAGATACGGGCCGAATTGGCGGATTGGCCGGCTGTTGCGGCCGCCGCGCGGCCCCGGCCGGGTGCCGGAAGTCAGGCCGGGCAGCGGCCGTCAACAGCGCAGCTTCTGGCCCGCCAGCGTGCAGCTGGCCAGCGGCTGGCCCAGCGCGTCGTAGGCCTGCAGCCGCCAGCCCTGCGGCGTGGCGCTGAGCAGCGTGAAGCCGAAGTCGGTGTGGCTCTGGAAGGTTTCCACGCGGGCGCCAGGCAGTGGCTGTGCCTGCTGCGCGGTACGCGCGTCCAGGCGGCCCTCGGCGGCCGAGCCGCCATTGCCGATGACCAGGCTGGCCGGGTGGTTGCTGGCGAAGCCCAGCAGCTGGTGGATGTGCAGGTGGCCGTGCAGCGTGGCCTGCACGCCGGGCGGGAACAGGCGTCCGGGCTGGGCGTCCTGCAGCAGCGGCGTGAGGCCGGAGCGGGCTGGCTCGGGGCGGCCGCTGGTGCTGGGGCCGAAGGCCAGGCTGGGGTGGTGGCTGACGAACAGGCTCTGCGCACGCTGGCCCGCCAGCAGCGCCACCTGGTCGAGCTGCTCGCGCCAGCGCGTCCAGGCGCTCGAGCCGCGCGCTGGGGGTCGGCTGCCCACGTCGGCCGAGTCGAACACGATGAGCTGGCTGCGCGAGGACAGCGGCACGGCAAACGGCGCCGTGAAGTCGCCCTCGTCGACGCCGTCGGCGGCCGGCGCGCAGGCGCGGGCGGCGCCGGTCTGCGCGTCCAGGTAGCGCAGCCAGCCCTGGCCGGCGCGCCGGCAGGACTCGTGGTTGCCACGCACGAACACCCAGGGCGCAGCGGCCAGCAGCGCGCGGGCGGGGCGGAAGAAGTCGGCCTGCCAGGCGTCGTCGCCATAGCCCCAGGGGCTGGCGGCGCAGCCGGGCTGGCTGGCCGGGCAGGGGCTCTCGCGGTAGTGGTAGTCGCCCACGTGCACCACCAGGTCGGGCTTGAGCGCGACCGCGCGCGCCACGATGCGGGCGAAGGGCCACTGGCCAGGGTCGTTGCAGGGCTGCCAGGCGTCATCTGAGGCCTTCAAGCGGCAGCCCGTGTCGCCGATGACGACGATGCGGCGCAGTTCCCGCGCCGGTGCGCGCAGCGTGAACTGGCCCAACTGCACGCTGGCGACGCCCACCGGCCATGCGGCCTCGCAGGCCCGCAGCGTGAAGCTGGTGGGCTTGCGCTCGGGCTGGGTGTTGCCGGGCGGCGGCGGCACCTCGCCGGGCTCGCTGCGCGGTGTCATCGGGGCCTGGCCGCCGGCCCAGCTCAGCATGGGGCAGCTGGCCTCGTCGGTCAGGGCGCGCACCTGCCAGCCGGGGCCGGCCACGGCCTGCACCCAGGCTTGCTGTACGCCCAGCGGTACGGGCGCGGCGGGCGGTGCAGGCGGCGGCGGGTGGGCGCAGCCGGCCACGGCCAGCAGGGTGGTCAGGGCGGGCCCGGCCCAGAAACGCGCGCGATGAATCATGTGTCGATCAACTGTGTGAGCGGCGGGAGATTAGCGCCCGGCGCAGGGCGCGCGGCCGCTAGATTGCCGGCCACGCCCACTTCGCTGCCCGCCATGCCTCTCGCCCACCGTCTTGCCGTGCTTGCGCTGGCATTGTCCTCGTCGGCCTTCGCCGCCCAGATCGGCACCATCCCGCCTGCCGAGGCGCTGACCACCGCACGCGTGGCGGCCCTGCCTCTCGCCGAGCGGGCGGCCTGGCTGGCCTACCTGGCGCGCTCCGATGCGCAGCGCGCTGCCGACCGCGCTGCGCTGGCCGCCGAGCGCCAGGGCCTGGCCGAGCTGCCGGCGCCGCCGCAGAGCGGCAATGGCGCGGCCAGCATGCCGCTGGACCGGCCGACAGACTGGTACGCCAGCGAGCCCGCACGGGCCGTGGCCCGCAACATCCTGAGCTACCAGACGCCGGCCGGCGGCTGGGGCAAGAACCAGCCGCGCGACGCCGCGCCCCGCCAGCGTGGCCAGGCCTATGTGGCCGACGGCAACCCCAAGGCGCCGTCGCCGGGCGACTTCGACAAGCCCGGCCACTGGAGCTACGTGGGCACCATCGACAACGACGCGACGACCTGGGAGATCCGCTTCCTGGCGCGCATGGCGCAGGCGCACCCGGGCGACGCGGGCGCCGCCTACCGTCAGGCGGCCGAGCGCGGCCTGCGCTATCTGCTGGCGGCGCAGTACCCCAACGGCGGCTGGCCGCAGGTGTGGCCGCTGCAGGGCGGCTATCACGATGCCATCACGCTGAACGACAACGCCATGATCGACGTGATGGCGCTGCTGGGCATGGCGTCGCGCGGCGAGGCCGGCTTGGCCTTCCTGGGCGGCGCGCTGCGCGCCGAGCTGGCCGCGGCTGAGGCACGTGCGGTGCAGTTGCTGCTGGCCCTGCAGGTCCGCATCGACGGCCAGCCTGCGCTGTGGGCACAGCAGCACGACGTGCTGACGCTGGTGCCCACCTCGGCCCGCAACTACGAGCCGCCCGCGCTCAGCAGCGGCGAGAGCGCGCAGGTGCTGGCCTACCTGATGGCCATGCCCGCGCCGTCGCCGGCCGTCGTGGCGGCCGTGAAGGGTGGCGTGGCGATGCTCAAGCGCCTGGCGGTGCGCGACCGCGTCTGGGTGATGGTGGACGCGCAGCAGGGCAAGCGCCTCGTCGAGCAGCCCGGCGCCGGCCCGCTGTGGTCGCGCTACTACGACGCCGCCACGCTGAAGCCGGTGTTCGGCGACCGTGACAAGTCGCTGCACGACGACGTGCACGACATCAGCGCCGAGCGCCGCCGCGGCTATGCCTGGTGGGGCAGCTGGCCGCAGAAGACGCTGGACGCCTACGAGGCCTGGGCCCCGCGCTGAGCGCAGGGGCGCCCGGTCTGATCAGGCCTGGGTGTAGGCCGTCTTGACCGTTGTGTAGAACTCGGCGGCATGCCGGCCCTGCTCGCGCGGGCCGTAGCTGCTGCCCTTGCGGCCACCGAAGGGCACGTGATAGTCCACACCCGCCGTCGGCAGGTTGACCATCACCATGCCGGCCTGCGAGTGGCGCTTGAAGTGCGTGGCGTGCTTCAGCGACGTGGTCGCGATGCCTGCGGCCAGGCCGAAGGGCGTGTCGTTGGCGAGTGCCAGCGCGTGCTCGTAGTCGCGGGCGCGGATGACGCTGACGACCGGGCCGAACACTTCCTCGCGGTTGATGCGCATCTCGGGCGTCGTGCCCGTGATCAACGCGGGCGTCAGGTAGAAGCCCGGCGCGCCGTCGGCGTTGGTCTCGATGCGCTCGCCGCCTTGCGCCAGCGTGCCGCCTTCAGCCTTGGCGATGCCGATGTAGTCGACGTCCTGGCCGAGCTGGCTGGCGTCGACGACGGGGCCGATGTCAGTGCCGGCCTTGCGGGCGTCGTCGATCTTCAGCGCCTTCATCTTCTCGACCATGGCGGCGATGAAGCGGTCGTGGATGCCGTCGGTGACGATGAGGCGGCTGGACGCCGTGCAGCGCTGGCCCGTCGAGAAGAAGCCGCTGTTGACAGCGGCGTTCACCGCGACGCCCAGGTCGGCATCGTCCAGCACGATCATCGGGTTCTTGCCGCCCATTTCCAGCTGGAACTTGGCCATGCGGGACACGCAGGCGGCGGCGACCTTCTGCCCCGTGGCGACCGAGCCGGTGAAGCTGACGGCCGCCACGCGCGGGTCGTGCAGCAGGCGCTCGCCGACCACCGAACCGCGGCCCATGACGAGGTTGAACACGCCGGCCGGCAGGCCCGCGCGCGACAGGATTTCGGCCAGCGCCCAGGCCGAGCCCGGCACCAGGTCGGCCGGCTTGAAGACCACTGTGTTGCCCCAGGCCAGCGCCGGTGCGATCTTCCAGGCCGGAATGGCGATGGGGAAGTTCCACGGCGTGATGAGGCCGACGACGCCGATGGCTTCGCGCGTCACTTCCACGCCGACGCCGGGGCGCACCGAGGGCAGGCTCTCGCCGCCCGGGCGAAGCGCCTCACCGGCGAAGAACTTGAAGATGTTGCCGGCGCGCACGACCTCGCCGATGGCCTCGGGCAGCGTCTTGCCTTCCTCACGGGCCAGCAGGTCACCGAGCTCGGCGCGGCGGGCCAGGATCTCGGTGCCCACGGCGTCCAGGATGTCGAAGCGCTGCTGTGGCGTGCTCAGGCTCCAGGCCGGGAAGGCGGCCGTGGCGGCCGTGATGGCCAGGTCGGCCTGGGCCGCGTCGGCCTGGGCGTACTCGCCGATCAGGTCACGCGTGTCGGACGGGTTGATGTTGCGCGAGACGCTGTGGCCTTCCAGCCATTCGCCGTTGATCAAGTTCTTGTACATCGCAGACTCTCAGAGGTGTTCAGTGAAGGGCCGCTGTGCGGCCCGGTCCCTCAAGCGGCACCCGTGGCGCTGGCTTTGCCAGGCCACGGGGTGCGCCCCCTTGAGGGGGCCCGCGAAGCGGGTCGGGGGTGGGCTAGTTTCTAGCGATCGAGCGCGGGGCGCTTGGGGTTGAAGGTCCAGCCGGGGATCAGGTATTGCATCGCGATCGCATCATCGCGCGCGCCCAGGCCGTGCTGCTTGTACAGCTGGTGGGCCTTCTCGACCTCCGCCATGTCCAGTTCCACGCCCAGGCCCGGCTTCTTGGGCACCGCCACATGGCCACCGACGATCTGCAGCGGCTCCTTGGTGAGCCGCTGGCCGTCCTGCCAGATCCAGTGCGTGTCGATGGCCGTGACCTTGCCCGGCGCGGCGGCGCCGACGTGCGTGAACATCGCCAGCGACACGTCGAAGTGGTTGTTGGAGTGGCTGCCCCAGGTCAGGCCCCAGTCGCGGCAGGTCTGGGCCACGCGCACGGAGCCGGCCATGGTCCAGAAATGCGGGTCGGCCAGCGGAATGTCCACGCTTTGCAGCGACAGCGCGTGCTGGAACTGGCGCCAGTCGGTGGCCACCATGTTGGTGGCCGTGGGCAGGCCGGTGGCGCGCCGGAACTCGGCCATCACCTCGCGGCCCGAGAAGCCCTCCTCGGCGCCGCAGGGGTCTTCGGCGTAGGCGACGACGCCGCGCATCTGCTGGCCCAGGCGGATGGCGTCCTTCAGCAGCCAGCCGCCGTTCGGGTCCAGCGTCACGCGGGCGTCGGGGAAGCGCTCGTGCAGCGCGCGCACGGCGTCCACTTCCTCGTCGCCGCGCAGCACGCCGCCCTTCAACTTGAAGTCGTTGAAGCCGTAGCGCTCGCGCGCCGCCTCGGCCAGCTTGACGATGGCCTCGGGCGTCATCGCCGTTTCGTGGCGCAGGCGGCACCAGGCGTTGTCGGCGTCGGGCTCCGAGTGGTAGGGCAGGTCGGTCTTGGTGCGGTCGCCGATGAAGAACAGGTAGCCCAGCATCTCCACCGACTCGCGCTGCTGGCCCTCGCCCAGCAGGGCCGCCACCGGCAGGCCCAGGTGCTGGCCCAGCAGGTCCAGGAAGGCCGACTCGATCGCCGCGGCGGCGTGGATGGTGGTGCGCAGGTCAAAGGTCTGCAGGCCGCGGCCACCGCGGTCGCGGTCGGCGAAGGCCTGGCTCACGCGCTGCAGCACGTTGAGGTGCGAACCCACCGGCTGGCCCACGACCAGCGGCCGGGCGTCCTCCAGCGTCTGGCGGATCTTCTCGCCGCCCGGCACCTCGCCGACGCCGGTGTTGCCGGCGCTGTCGGTGAGGATGAGCAGGTTGCGCGTGAAGAAGGGCGCATGCGCGCCGCTGAGGTTCAGCAGCATGCCGTCACGCCCGGCGACCGGGATGACACGCAGCTCTTTGATGACGGGGGTCGAGGTCATATCAGTACTTCAAAGATGTAGTGCCCCACCAAGTGGCACCCATGGAACTGGCTTTGCCAGGCCATTGGGTGCGCCCCCTTGAGGGGGAGGCGCGTGAGCGCCTCGGGGGTGGGCTCAATCAATCTGCAGTGATCTTGCGATCGGTGATGACCTTCTTCCAGCGCTCGAACTCGGCGGCCTGGAAGGCGGTGAACTGCTCGGGCGTGTTGGCCACGATCTCGAAGCCCTGCTCCAGCAGCTTGGGTTTCACGTCCGCCGCGTTCAGCGTGGCGACGATGGCCGCGTGCAGCTTGCCCTTGATGTCGGCCGGCAGACCCTTGGGCGCGGCCACGGCCTGCCACGAGTAGACCTGCAGGCCCTTGATGCCCAGCTCGTCCATGGTCGGCACGTCGGGCTGCACCGGCGAACGCTTGGCGCTCGTGATGCCCAGCGCGCGCAGCTTGCCGGCCTTGATCTGCGGCAGCGCGGTGTTGATGTTCATGAAGCTGGCGTCCACCTGGTTGCCCAGCAGGTCGGTCATCACGGGGCCGCCGCCCTTGTAGGGAATGTGCAGGCCGGAGGTGCCGGTCTGCTGCCAGAACAGCTCGGCGGTGATGTGGTCGCTGGAGCCGTTGCCCGACGACGCGAAGCTCATCTTCTCGGGGTGGGCCTTCAGGAAGGCGAGCACCTCGGCCATGGTCTTGTGCGGCGACGCGGCGGGCACCACCAGCACATTCGGCGCCTGCACGGCGACGGTCACGTAGTCCAGGTCCTTGGTCGGGTCGTAGGGCAGGTTCTTCAGCAGGTGCGGGCCGATGACCAGCGGGCCCAGCGATGTGACCAGCACCGTGTAGCCATCGGGCGCGGCGCGCTTGACGGCCGTGGTGCCGATGGTGCCGCCTGCGCCGCCGCGGTTGTCGATGACGAAGCTGCCGCCCAGGCGCTCCTGCAGCTTGTTGCCCAGCACGCGGGCGATGGCGTCGGTGGAGCCGCCGGGCGGGAAGGGCACCAGCAGCGTCACGGGTTTGGCAGGCCAGGCCTGGGCCAGTGCGGCGCCGGTGGCGGCAAGGCTCAGCAGCACGGAGGTCAGCAGTCGCTTCATGGGTTGTCTCCTGGGGATGTGTTTTGTCGTGGTGGGGCCGCGGGCGCGTTACTGCGGGCCCAGCTTGGCGATCAGGGCGGACAGCGCTTCCACCTCGGCCGGCAGCAGGTCCGACAGCGGCGGGCGCACCGGGCCGGCGCTGTGGCCGATCAGCGTGGCGCCGGCCTTCACGATGGACACGGCATAGCCCTCGCCCTTGTTGCGGATGGCCAGGTAGGGCAGGAAGAAGTCGCGGATCAGGCGGTCGCAGGTGGCCGTGTCGTTCGCGGCGTGCGCGTTGTAGAACTCCATCGCCGTCTTGGGGATGAAGTTGAAGACGGCGGACGAGTACACCGGGCAGCCCATGGCCTTGTAGGCACCGGCGAAGACCTCGGCCGTCGGCAGGCCGCCGAGGTAGGCGAAGCGGTTGCCCAGCGTCTGGCGGATGGCGACGAACTTCTCGATGTCGCCCAGGCCGTCCTTGAAGCCGATCAGGTTGGGGCAGCGGTCGGCCAGGATCTGCAGCGATTGCGGCGTCAGCTTGCAGGCGCCGCGGTTGTAGACGACGACGCCGAACTTCACGCTCTTGCAGACGGCCTCGACGTGATTGATGAGGCCTTCCTGGCTGGCTTCGGTCAGGTAGTGCGGCAGCAGCAGGATGCCTTGCGCGCCCAGCGCTTCAGCCTCCTGCGCGTACTGGATGGCGACGCGCGTGCCACCGCCGGCGCCGGCCAGGATGGGTGTGCGGCCGCGGCAGGTGTCCAGTGCCACCTTGATGATGTCGCTGTACTCGCCCGGCTCCAGCGAGAAGAACTCGCCCGTGCCGCCGGCCGCGAACAACGCCGAGGCGCCGTAGGGCTGCAGCCACTCCAGACGGTCGGCATAGCCCTTGGGGTTGAAGTTCAGCTGGGCGTCGAAGTCGGTCAGCGGGAAGGACAGCAGGCCGGCTTCGAGGACGGCTTTGAGTTCTTGGGGTGACATGGGCGGGTCTCCGTGGAAGTGATGACGAATAAGTTGTAGGTCATCGTACAACTTGAATCAAATCCACACGGATTGGAGGAAACCCGCACTTCGTTTTGCTTTGCGGGCCGAGCGCCGGGCCGCCCCAAGCCGGCCCGCTTTGGGCGATGTGCTTGCGGCTCAACGCCGCAAGCAGCGCCGTCCCCTCGGGGGACCGGCTGGGCTCGCCAGCGTTCAGCCGGGCGAGACCGGACGAGGGGCCTCAGTTGCTCGGCGGCGGCGTTCGCGGCTGTTGGACAGGTGGGTGCGCATGGCTGCGCGCGCCGATTCGACGTCCTGGCTGGCGATGGCGTCCAGGATGTTCTCGTGCTCGGTGTTGACGCGGCGCATGTAGGCCTGGCGCTCGGCGCTCATCTCCGCCGCCGGCTCCAGCCGCGCACGCGGGATGATCTGCGCGCCCAGCGTGGTCATCAGGTCGGCGAAGTGGCTGTTCTGCGTCGCGCGGGCGATCTCCAGGTGGAACTGGAAATCGGCCGCCACCGAGTCCTGCCCGGCCTCGACGGCCGCGATCACCGCGTCCAAGGCCCGGCGCAGCGAGGCCAGGTTCTCCGGCGTGCGGCGCTGCGCGGCCAGGCCGGCAGCCTCGGTCTCCAGGCCGATGCGCAGCTCCAGCACCGCGATGACGTCCTGCAGCGTGCCGAACTGCTCCGGCGTGATCTTGAACGACGGCCCGTCCCCGGGCCCGAGCACGAAGGTGCCGATGCCGTGGCGGGTCTCCACCAGGCCGGCGGCCTGCAGCTTGGACAGGGCCTCGCGCACCACCGTGCGGCTGACCTCGAAGTCCGCCATGATGGCCGCCTCGGTGGGCAGCTTCTCGCCGGCCTGCAACTGCCCGCCGCGGATGCGGTCGCTGAAACGTTCGACGAGTTCAAGGGCCAGCGTGCGCGGGCGGCGGCGGGCGGTGGAAGCGTGCATTCGCGGGTTTTCCCGGGGATTTGAAACAGGCAAGGCGTCTACAGTGAGGTGAGTTGTACGACAACTAGACGACGTACAACAGAAGCTGTTCCCACTGTAGCCACTGCGACGCCCGCCATGAATGCCGTAAACCCCCCGCTGACCATCCGCATGCGCGACGAGGACAACGTCGCCATCGTCGCCAACGACGGTGGCCTGCCGGCAGGTACCGTGCTGCCGGCCGGGGTGCCCGGCGCCGGCCTGGTGCTGCGGGACAAGGTGCCGCAAGGCCACAAGGTCGCGCTGACGGACTTCGCCGAAGGCGACGTGGTGCTGCGCTACGGCGTGCCCATCGGCTACGCGCTCAAGGCCATCCCCGCCGGCAGCTGGGTGCACGAGCGCCTGCTGCAGATGCCTTCGGCCCGCGCGCTGGAGGGCCTGCCCCTGGCGACGGTCACGCCGCCCGTGCACGCGCCGCTGGACGGCTACACCTTCGAGGGCTACCGCAATGCCGACGGCTCGGTGGGCACGCGCAACATCCTGGCCATCACCACCACCGTGCAGTGCGTGGCCGGCGTCGTCGCGCAGGCCGTGGCGCGCATCAAGGCCGAGCTGCTGCCGCTGTATCCCAACGTCGACGACGTCATCGGCCTGGAGCACAGCTACGGCTGCGGCGTGGCCATCGACGCGCCGGACGCCATCATCCCCATCCGCACGCTGAAGAACATCTCGCTGAACCCCAACTTCGGCGGCGAGGTCATGGTGGTGAGCCTGGGCTGCGAGAAGCTGCAGCCCGCGCGCCTGCTGCCGCCGGGCTCCTTCCCCATCACCGACGAGCGCGGCGCCGACGCCGGCCCCGAGACGGTCTGCCTGCAGGACGATGCGCACGTCGGCTTCATGTCCATGCTGGATGACATCCTGCAGACCGCGAAGCCGCACCTCGAACGCCTGAACGCGCGCCGCCGCGAGACCGTGCCGGCGAGTGAGCTCATCGTCGGCGTGCAGTGCGGTGGCAGCGACGCCTTCTCCGGCGTGACGGCCAACCCGGCCGTGGGCTTTTGCGCGGACCTGCTGGTGCGGGCCGGTGCCACCGTCATGTTCAGCGAGAACACCGAGGTGCGTGACGCCGTGGAGCAGCTCACCAGCCGCGCCGCCAACGCGGAAGTGGCCGAGGCCATCATCCGCGAGCTCGGCTGGTACGACCGCTACCTGGACCGCGGCCGTGTCGACCGCGCCGCCAACACCACGCCTGGCAACAAGGCCGGCGGCCTCTCCAACATCGCCGAGAAGGCCATGGGCTCCATCATCAAGAGCGGCAGCTCGGCCATCAGCCATGTGCTGTCGCCCGGCGAGAAGCTGCGCCGTGACCAGCGCGGCCTGGTCTACGCCGCCACGCCGGCGAGCGACTTCATCTGCGGTACGCTGCAGCTGGCCGCCGGCATGAACCTGCACATCTTCACCACCGGCCGCGGCACGCCCTACGGCCTGGCCGAATGCCCGGTCGTCAAGGTCGCCACGCGCAGCGACCTGGCACGCCGCTGGCACGACCTGATGGACATCAACGCCGGCCGCATCGCCGATGGCGAAGCGACGATCGAGGAAACCGGCTGGGCCATGTTCCAGTTCCTGCTCGATGTGGCCTCGGGCCGCAAGAAGACCTGGGCCGAGCACTGGAAGCTGCACAACGCGCTGGTGCTGTTCAATCCGGCGCCGGTGACCTGATCACGATCTATGCTGGCGCCTCCATCACACGGAGGTCGCGAGTGAAGCAGGACAACCCGGTCGTCGTGTTCGACGGCGTGACCCAAGTCGTCGCCGAGCCCCTGCGCTTCAAGGCCAAGCTCGCCATCGGCGAGAACGCCTACAAGTCGCTGCGCATGATCAACCGCACCCGCGAGATCTGGGACGTGCTGGGTGCCGCTGGCGGCGGCGCCGCCTTGGCCAAGGCGGCCGCGATGGGGCTGGGCGCAGCCGCCACGCCGGTGGGCTGGGTCGCCATCGCCGCGCTGGCGTCGGGCGGTGCCTGCTACGGCCTGTACCGCTGGCTGGGCAACACCAAGGGCGAGCGTGTCATCGAGATCCCGAAGTTCCTGAACACGCCGCTGGACACGCTGGGCCTGGCGCTGTTCGACCTCATCGCGCCGCTGGCGCTGCGACTGGCGGCGGTGGACGGGGCCATCGAGCCGGCCGAGCGCGCCGCGCTGGCCGCGCACCTGGTGGACGACTGGGGCCTGGATGCCGGCTTCGTGGCGCGCGCCATCGAGCGCATCGAGCCCGGCGTCATGCAGGGCTCGGTGGACGAGATGGCGGCCGAGCTGTCCGCCTTCCTGCATGCCAACCCCGACTGCAACCACCGGGCCATCGCCACCGATGTCGGCCAGTTCCTGCGCCGGCTGCTGGAGGCGGGTGGCCCGCTGACGAGCGCCGAGGAGGCCGCGCTGGCCGCCAGCTTGGCCCTGTTGCTCGAGGAGCCGGATGGCCCGCTCGCCAAGGCCTGGGCCACGGCGAGGTCGGGTGCTGGCCAGGCGGTCGAGCAACTGGGCACGTCGGCCAAGGATGCGGCCGACTGGACACGCGCGCGCCTGCCCACGCCAGAACAGTTGCAGGCGGCGACCAGCATGGCTGCGAGCCAGGTCGAGCAGGGCGTGCAGAAGGCTGCCGCCTGGGCGCAGGAGAAGCTGCCCTCGGCAGATCAGGTCGAGGGCGCCGCCAAGCGCACGCTGGACCTGGCCAAGGCCGGCATCGAGCGGATCAAGAAGCGCTCGGGTTGATGGCGCCAGGCGTGATGCGCCCTACGCCAGCGTCGGCTGCGTGAGCCGGTAGCCGGCCAGCGCGGCGGCGCCGACGGCGATGGCGTCCGCGCCGAAGCGGGCCACGCGCAGCGCAGGCTCGGGCAGGCCGGCGGCCTGCGCGTATTCGGCCAGCGTGTCGCGCACCGGCGTCAGCAGCGCGTCGCCCAGCGCCATGGCCGGGCCGCCGAGCACGATGCAACCGGGGTCGTAGGCGGCCGAGAGGTTTTGCAGCAGCACGCCGAGGTACTGGCCGGCCTGGGCCACGGCCGCCGGTGCGGGTGTCTTGCCCGGCTGCAGCAGCGCACGGCTGCCGATCAGCGCCTCGGCGCAGCCGCGCCGGCCGCAGGAGCAGCGGGGGCCGTCCACCTGCAGCACCATGTGGCCCACCTCGCCGGCCAGGCCGCGCACGCCGGTCAGCAGGCGCCCGCCGACGACGAGGCCGGCGCCCACGCCTTCGCCCACCAGCACCAGCAGCAGCGGGTCGGCCTGCGGCGTGGGGTTGAACTCGGTCTCGCCGAGTGCGGCCACGTCGGCGTCGTTCTGCAGGAAGACCGCCACGCCAGCCAGCGGCGTGCCGTGCAGCGCCTGCCGCAGCAGCGCCCCGAACGGCACG
Organism: Roseateles hydrophilus; assembly: GCF_026712245.1. Lineage (GTDB taxonomy): Bacteria > Pseudomonadota > Gammaproteobacteria > Burkholderiales > Burkholderiaceae_C > Pelomonas > Pelomonas hydrophilus. Next base: position 517,451 of record NZ_JAPPUY010000004.1, on the reverse strand, counting down.
TGATGCCAGTTCACATGCGGGGCGAAGACGAGCTGGTCGCGCGCCTGGTCCACGCCGCCGGGCAGGCCGACGCCGATGCCGATGATGCGCTGCGTCGTCTGGCACAGGCGGGTGGTGGCCAGCAGCGTGCGTTTCAGCAGCTGGATGCAGGCCTCAACGTCCTGGCCGGTGTCGTACTGCGCGTTCTGCGCGGCCAGCACCTCGCCGGTCAGCGAGGTCAGCACCACGCGCACATGGCCGATGCCGACCTGCGTGCCCAGCAGCAGCAGCCGTGTGGGGTCGATGAACAGTGGTGTGGGGCGGCGCCCGATGTCGCCGGTGACGAGCACCTCGCGCTCCAGCAGCCAGCCTTCGTCAATGAGTTCGCGCGTCAGCGCGCTGACGGTGGACTTGGTCAGGTCCAGCGCCTGCGCCAGCTCCACGCGCGACTGGCCGGGCTGTACCCGCAGCTGGCGGATGATGGCCATGCGGTTGCCATGCTTGAGCTGGGCCTGGCCGGTGGCGCTGGCGGTGTTCATCAGCATCAGCGGCCCTGTTCGGCGCGCCAGGCGGCGAACTGGTCGGCGACCTCGGCGTCGGTGGGCGGGTACAGCCCCAGCACGCTGCGCCCGGCCAGCACCTGCTGTTGCACGAAGTCCTCGAACACCGTCATCTCGACCGCCTCGTCGGCGATCTCGTCGGCCAGGTGGGCGGGGATGACGATGACGCCTTCGGCATCACCGACGATGACGTCGCCCGGGAACACCGGCGCGTCGCCGCAGCCGATGGGCTCGTTGAGGGCGATGGCCTGGTGCAGCGTCAGGTTGGTGGGGGCGCTGGGGCGCGCGTGGTATGCCGGCATCGTGTACTTGGCGATGTCGGGGCTGTCGCGAAAGCCGCCGTCGGTGACGACGCCGGCCACGCCGCGCACCATCAGCCGCGCGACGAGGATGCCGCCGGCCGACGCGGCGCGTGCGTCCTTGCGGCTGTCGATGACGAGCACGGCGCCGGGCGGACATTGCTCGACGGCGACGCGCTGCGGGTGGCTGCGGTCCTTGAAGACCTCGATGCCGTTCAGGTCCTCGCGCGCCGGGATGTAGCGCAGCGTGTAGGCCGGGCCCACCATGGTGGGCAGGCCGGGGTTCAGCGGCAGCACGCCCTGGATGAACTGGTGCTTCAGGCCCCGCTTGAACAGCGCGGTGCACAGCGTGGCGGTGCTGACGCCCATCAGCTTCTTGCGGGTGTCGGGGTTCATGTTCAGTAGATGACGGGTTCAGGCACGGGCGCGCCGAACTGGGTTTCGAGGAAGTCGAAGTCGCAGCCCTCGTGGGCCTGCAGGATGTGGCGGCCGAACATCCAGCCGTAGCCGCGCTCATAGCGCGCGGGCGGCGGCGTCCAGGCGGCACGGCGCGCGGCCAGTTCTTCGTCGCTGACGTCGAGATGGATCGTGCGTCCGGGCACGTCGACGGTGATGCGGTCGCCCGTCTTCACCAGCGCCAGTGGCCCGCCAACGAAGGCCTCGGGACTGCAGTGCAGCAGGCAGCCGCCGTAGCTGGTGCCGCTCATGCGTGCGTCGGACAGGCGCAGCATGTCGGTCACGCCCTGCTTCAACAGCTTGGTCGGGATGGGCAGCATGCCCCACTCGGGCATGCCGGCGCCCTTCGGTCCTGCGTTGCGCAAGACCAGGATGTCGTCGCCGGTGACGTCCAGGTCCGGGTCGTCCACAGCTGCCTTCAGGCTCGGGTAGTCATCGAACACCAGCGCGCGGCCGGTGTGCTGCAGCAGGTGCGGCGCGACCGCGCTGGGCTTGATGACGACGCCATCGGGCGCGAGGTTGCCGCGCAGCACGGCCAGCGCCCCTTCGGCGTAGATGGGTTTGTCCAGCGGGCGGATGACGTCGTCGTTGAACACCTCGGCGCCGGTGATGTTCTCGGCCACGGTCTTGCCGTTGACGGTCAGCGCGCTGAGGTCCAGTTTGTCGCGCATGACGTTCATCATCGCCGGCAGGCCGCCCGCGTAGAAGAAGTCTTCCATCAGGTAGCGGTCGCCGCTGGGTCGGATGTTGGCGATGACGCCGATGTGGCGGCTGGCGGCGTCGAAGTCGTCGAGCGTGACGGGCAGACCCGCGCGGCGGCTGATGGCGACCAGGTGAATGATGGCGTTGGTGCTGCAGCCCATGGCCATCGCGACGGCGATGGCGTTCTGGAAGCTGCCCTGGCTGAGCAGCTTGGCCGGCGTCAGGTCGTCCCACACCATCTGCACGATGCGGCGGCCGCAGTCGGCGGACATGCGGATGTGGTTGGCGTCAGGCGCGGGAATGCTGGACGCACCCGGCAGCGTGACGCCCAGCGCCTCGGCGATGCCCATCATGGTGGCGGCCGTGCCCATGGTCATGCAGGTGCCGTGGCTGCGGGCGATGCCAGCTTCCATCTCGGCCCAGGCCTGGTCGCTCAGCCGCCCGGCGCGGCGCTCGTCCCAGTACTTGAAGGCATCCGACCCCGAGCCCAGCACCTGGCCGCGCCAGTTGCCGCGCAGCATGGGGCCGGCGGGCAGGTAGATCAGCGGCAGGCCCATGCTGATGGCGCCCATCAAGAGGCCGGGCGTGGTCTTGTCGCAGCCGCCCATCAGCACCGCGCCGTCGACCGGGTGGCTGCGCAGCAGCTCCTCGGTCTCCATCGCGAGGAAGTTGCGGTAGAGCATGGAGGTGGGCTTGACCATGCTCTCGCTCAGCGAGATCGCTGGCAATTCCAGCGGCCAGCCGCCCATCTGCAGGATGCCGCGCTTGACGTCCTCCACGCGCTGCTTGAAGTGGGTGTGGCACTGGTTGGCATCGCTCCAGGTGTTGACGATGGCAATCACCGGCTTGCCGATGAAGTCTTCGGGCGAATAGCCCATCTGCAGCACGCGGCTGCGGTGGCCGAAGCTGCGGAAGTCGTCCTTGGCGAACCAGCGCGCGCTGCGCAAACCCTCGGGGTGCTTGCTCATGTCAACGGGCGGGCGTGGCGCGCAGCGCGTCCGCGATGGCGGTGCGCAGCAGCTTGGGCTGGCGCTCGTCGTCGTAGGGCAGGGGGCGTTGCGGCAGCGTGTCGTCGCGCGGGTCGAAGCCGTGCAGCCAGCTGTGCTTGTCCATCAGCCCCCAGCACAGCAGGCGGCGCAGCCGCGGTGCGGCCAGCGTGACGTCCAGCCAGTCGCGCGCCACGGCGGCCACGCCGGCATCGCGCTGCGCAAAGTCGGCGGGCAGGCCCTTGTCGTTGACGTCGAACTCCGTGATGAGCAGGTCCAGGTCCAGCGCCTGCACCTCGTCCAGCCAGCGGCGCCACTCGGTCACGTCGGCCGCGCTGGCCTGCGGCCGCGCGACGATGTGGCCCTGGATGCCCAGCGCCTGCACCGGCGTGCCCAGGCGCTTGAGCTCGGTCAGCAGCTTCAACACGCCGCTGCGGTGGCGGGCGTTGTTGCCGCCGCCCCAGCTCATGTAGTCGTTGTAGACCAGCTGCGCTCGGGGCGCGTGTTCGCGCGCGAGGCGGAAACACAGGTCGATCTGCGCCACACCGCCAATGGGCGCGCTGAACACATTGCGGCGCAGCTCGCCGGTCTCGGGTGCGATGGCTTCGTTGACGACATCCCAGCTCTCGATGCTGTCGCCGAAATGGCGGCAGGTGGTGCTCACATGCTCGGCCAGCACGCGCCGGGCGGCCTCGCCATCGGTCGCGCCGAAGTTCAGCGCATTGACCCAGGCCGGCAGCCACTTGGGCTCCAGCCACAGCAGCGTGTGGCCGCGCAGCGCCATGCCCTGGGCGCGCGCCCAGCTGAACATCTCGTCGGCGGCAGCGAAGTTGTAGGCCTTGCCCGGGTCGGGGCGCAGGGCTTGCCACTTGGTTTCGTTCTCGGCCACGAGCACGCTGCACTCGCGGGCCGTGAGCTCGCGGTAGGCCAGGTCGTGAAAGCGCGAGCTGCGGCCCAGGCTGCCCAGCGTGCTGCCGAAGCGCAGGCCCTTGGCGCGGGCCAGCGCATCCAGCGACGGTTCCGCCGCGGGCGCGGGTGTGCCAGCCGGCGTGGGTGTGGCCAACGGCGTGGTGCAGCCGGCCAGCGCCAGGCCGGCGGCGCCGAGGGCCAGGCCCTGGGTTGCGAGGCGTCGAGAGAGGGGCATGCCTGTCCAAGCGGGTTGTCTTGTTGGTATCGCTATCATAGAAATCGACGCGAATCTCGGGCTTAGTGGTTTGCCAGGGTGTCTGGCTCGCAGGGTCGGCTCTTAAACTCAAAATGATTGCGCAAACATTCAGAGACATGATCACGATTCTCAAAATGCCAGGCCTTGCTTGGCGGGCGCCGCTGCGGGGCCTCGCACTCGGGCTGGCGTTCTGCAGCGCTGGCGCGTTGGCCTGCGACACGCCGGCCTCCGTCTGCGACCGCGACGCGGGCCACAGCTTTGGCCTGGTGCGCGGCGGGCAGCCGGCGGCTGTGGTCGTGGAGGCCGGCGCCGACCCCGCGCTGCAACACCTGGGCCGCAGCCTGGCGGGCGACTTGCAACGCGTGGCGGGTCGCCCGGCAGCGCTGCTGGACGGCGTGGCCCGGGCGCCGCGCGAGCTGGTGCTGGTGGCGCAGCTGGGCCGCAGTCCGCTGCTGGCCGCCCTGGCTCAGGCCGGCAAGCTGCAGACGGCGGACCTGGCCGGGCAGTGGGAGGCGTTCCGGCAGGTGGTGGTGGAGCAGCCCTTCCCGGGCGTGGACCGCGCGCTGGTCATCGCGGGCTCGGACCGGCGCGGAGCCGTGTTCGGCGGCTATGACCTGTCGGCCCGCATCGGCGTCAGCCCCTGGCACTGGTGGGCCGACGTGCCGGTGGCGCGCCGGGCCGATGTGTTCATCACGCCGGGCGCGCGGCGCGACCAGCCGGGCGTCAAGTACCGCGGCATCTTCATCAACGATGAGGCGCCCGCGCTCAGCACCTGGGCCCAGGCCAAGTTCGGCGGCGCGAACGCGAAGATGTATGCGCATGTCTTCGAGCTGCTGCTGCGCCTGAAGGCCAACTACCTGTGGCCGGCGATGTGGGCGCCGCGCGCCTTCAACGCGGATGACCCGCGCAACATGGTGCTGGCCGACGAGATGGGCATCGTGATGGGCACCTCCCACCACGAGCCCATGAGCCGCGCGCACGACGAATGGCAGCGCTTCAAGGGCGGCGCCTGGGACTACACCAGGAACGCGCCGCAGCTGCGCGAGTTCTGGCGCGGTGGCATCCAGCGCATGATGGGCCGGCCCGACGGCAGCGCCTTCGACACGCTGGTCACCGTGGGCATGCGTGGCGACGGCGACGAGCCCATGAGCGAGCACACCGCCACCACGCTGCTGGAAACCATCGTCAAGGACCAGCGCCGCCTCATTGCCGAGGTGACCAAGCAGCCGGCCGACAAGACGCCGCAGATGTGGGCGCTCTACAAGGAGGTGCAGGACTACTACGACGCCGGGCTCAAGGTGCCCGACGACGTGCTGCTGCTGTTCGCCGACGACAACTGGGGCCAGATCCGCCGCCTGCCCGACCCGGCCGCGCCCCGGCGGCCCGGCGGCTACGGCGTGTACTACCACTTCGACTACGTCGGCGGCCCGCGCAACTACAAGTGGCTGAACACCAACCAGATCGAGAAGACCTGGCAGCAGATGGACCTGGCCCGCGCGCATGGCGCCGATGCGCTGTGGATCGTCAACGTGGGCGATATCAAGCCGGTGGAGTTCCCCACGCACTTCTTCCTCGACATGGCCTGGGCGCCCCAGGCCATGACGCCGGACGCGCTGAAGGCCTACCCGCGCCACTGGGCGGCATCCACCTTCGGCGCCGCACAGGCGGCCGAGATTGCCGAGCTGGTCACGCGCTACAGCCAGTACGCCGCGCGCCGCAAGCCAGAGCTGGTGGATGCGAACAGCTTCCGTCTCGGGCCCATCACGCCTGACGCGCTGGTGGGCGGTGACTTCGGCCGCCGCATCGCCGAGTGGGACGTGCTGGAAGCCCGCGTCGCCCAGGTCAAGGCGCAGCTGCGGCCGGACCAGCTCGACGCCTACTTCCAGCTCGTCGAGCACCCGGTCATCGCGTTGGCCAACCTCTACCGGCTCTACTACGCCGTGGCCTGGAACCGCGCGCTGGCCGCCAAGAACGACCCGCGCGCCAACGTGTTTGCCGACCAGGCCGAGGCGCTGTTCAAGCGCGACCAGGCCATCAGCGACCAGTACCACGCGCTGGCCGGCGGCAAGTGGGCCGGCATGATGCTGCAGGTCCACATCGGCTACACGACCTGGCAGCAGCCCGAGAAGAACCTCATGCCGGCCGTGAAGCGCGTGGCCGGCTCGGTGGATGCCGCGGTGGTGCAGCGGCAGCTGACCCACGCCCAGCCCGCCGGGCCCTTCGCGCCGCAGGTCGTCGAGGCCACGCAGTACGTGCGCGCCCACAACGCCAAGGGCCTGAGCTGGACGGCCATCCCCAATCTCGGCCAGCACCAAGGCGCCGTGCTCTCGCTGCCGCAGGGCCGTGCCGCCACCACGCTGGCCGACGACGTCAGGCTGGAGTACGAGGTGCAGACCGAGCAGCCCCAGCGCTGGACGCTGGAGCTGCACATGGTGCCCACCGTCGACGTGCGCAAGGCCGGCGGCATCCGCATCGCCGTGGCCATCGGCGACCGGGCGCCGCAGACGCTGACGCTGCAGCTCGTGCCCACCGCCACGTCGGCCGACACGCGCGAGCAGAAGGACTGGTCCAAGGCCGTCATCGACAACAACGTCGTGCTGCGGGCGGCGCCAGTGCAGCTGCCGGCGGGCAAGCATGTCGTGCGCCTCTGGCGCCTGGACGACAACGCCGTGCTGCAGCGCCTGGTGCTGGTGCCGGGCAACGTAGGCGACGCGGTGCTGCGCTCCGCCGCCGCCGAGACCGGCCAGTACCGCAACCTGCTGCGTGAGCTGCGCCCGGACATCACCGAGGCCGACATCACCGCCAAGCTGGACAGTTACTGGCGCTCGCTGTTCGAGGGTGGCAAGGATCAGCGCATCGTCTACCCCGCCGCCGCCACGCCCGACGGCCCCGCCGCCTATGTGCTGGACGTGGGCAACAACGACGTGCGCAGCGAGGGCATGTCCTACGGGATGATGGTGGCCGTGCAGATGGGCCGCAAGGCCGAGTTCGACGCGCTGTGGAACTGGGCCTGGACGCACATGCGCTACCGCAGCGGCCCGCGCCAGAGCTATTTCCGCTGGCAGTGCAAGCCCGAGGGCTGCGCCGGCTTCGGCAAGGATGCCGTGCCCGCCTCCGACGGCGAGGAGTACTTCGCCACCGCGCTGTTGATGGCGGCCTCGCGCTGGGGCAACGGTCAGGGCATCTACGACTACAACGCCCAGGCGCAGGAACTCCTGACCGCCATGCTGCACAAGGAGACGATGAACGGCGGCATCAAGGACGGCGCGCGCGCCATCTTCTCGCCGCAGCACGGCCAGGTCGTGTTCGTGCCGGTGGGCGACGCGGCGGACTTCAGCGACCCGTCCTACCACCTGCCGGCGTTCTACGAGATCTGGGCCCGCCGTGCCGCCAAGGCCGAGGACCGCCAGCGCTGGCGCGAGATCGCCGACATCAGCCGCGCCTACTTCTCCAAGGCCGCCCACCCGCGCACCGGCCTGACGCCCGACTACGCGCACTTCGACGGCCGCCCCAAGGTGCTGGAGGGTCATGAGGACTTCCGCTACGACGCCTTCCGCACCGCCGTGAACTGGAGCGTGGATCAGGCCTGGTGGGGCAAGAACCCGGCGGCCTACGGCCTGAGCCACAAGCTGCTGAACTTCTTCGCGTCGCAGAAGCAGCCCTACACCCACCTCTACACGCTGGACGGCAAGCCGCTCAACGACGAGCCATCCAAGGGCCTGATCTCCTGCAATGCGGTGGCCGCGCTGCTGGTGGACGAGGCGCAGGCCGCGCCCTTTGTCAACGCCCTCTGGGCGCTGGAGCCGCCCACCGGCCAGTGGCGCTACTACGACGGCCTGCTGCAGTTCATGAACCTGCTGCACATCACGGGGCGCTTCAAGGCCTGGTGAGATTCACCTGCAAACGCGCAGGGCGCTGAGCCGAGGGCGGGGTGGCTGTCCCTAACATCGCCCGCACGCACCGCGGTGCGTGCAACCAAGGGATGCCATGCAGAAAGACCACCGGGGCCGTGCGCGGCTCGCGCTCCTGACCCTCACGCTCGCTGCCGGCCAGGCCTGGGCGCAGACGCCGCCCGTGCCGCCGGCTGGGGCCGCGTCGGCCGCTGCGGCTGCCGGCGCCCGCCCGCCGGTGGTGCTACCTGACCCGTCCGAGCCCAAGCCCTTCGACAAGGTCATCACCTCGGACGCCAAGACCCAGCAGGGCCTGTTCGCGGTGCACCGCGTCAAGGCCAAGCTGTACTTCGAGATCCCCAAGGCGCTGCTCGACCAGCCACTGCTGATGGTGGCCAATGCCACCGCGGTGCCGGCCGGGCAGGACCACGTCGGCCGCGCGCTGCACCAGGACGTGCTGCGCTTCGTGCTGCACCAGAACCGCGTGCTGGTACAGCGCGTGTCGCACAGCGCCGTCACGGCGCCCGGCAACGTGATGGCCGACGCGGTGGCGCAGTCGCAGCGCGAGGCCATCCTGGCCGTGTTCCCGGTCGAGGCCTTCGGCAAGGGCGGCGCGCCGGTCATCGAGGTCACGCGGTTGTTCGCGTCCGAGTTCGGCGACTTCAGCGCACGCTCGGTGGTGCGCGGTTCGGCCGATGCCAGCCGCAGCTATGTGGACAGCACCAAGGCCTTCGCGGGCAGCGTCCGCGTGGATGCGGTACAGACCTACAGCGTCGCCCCCACGCCCGTGCCCGCCGCACCCGGCGTGCCGGTGCTCGTGGCCGGGCCGGCACCGCGCAGCGTGTCGGTCAACGTGGCCTACAACATCGTGCGCCTGCCCGAGCAGCCCATGCAGCCGCGGCTGCTGGACGACCGCGTCGGCTTCTTCAGCGTCAGCCGCATGGACTTCGGCGCCGGCCTGCAGGAGGCCCGTCAGCAGCGCGTCATCACCCGCTGGCGCCTGGAGAAGAAAGACCCCGCGGCCGCGCTCAGCGAGCCGGTCAAGCCCATCGTCTGGTACATCGACAAGGCCACGCCCACGGCGCTGGTGCCCTTCGTCAAGAAGGGTATCGAGGCCTGGAACATCGCCTTCGAGGCGGCCGGCTTCAAGAACGCCGTGCAGGCCCGGCCCTATCCCACGGCCGAGGAAGACCCCGAGTTCGACCCCGAGGACGTGCGCTACAGCGTCATCCGCTGGGTGCCGTCGCCCATCCCGAACGCCTACGGCCCGCACCTGGCCGACCCGCGCAGCGGCGAGATCCTGAACGCCAACATCGTCATGTATCACAACATCCTGCAGCTGCAGCAGGACTGGTACGTCACGCAGGTCGGCCCGCTGGACCCGCGCGCCCGCAAGCTGCCGTTGCCCGACGACCTGATGGGCGAGCTGGTGGCCTACGTCGTCACGCACGAGGTGGGGCATTCGCTGGGCTTTCCGCACAACATGAAGGCCAGCTCGCAATACCCCGTGTCCAAGCTGCGCGACGCGGAGTGGCTCAAGACCATGGGCCATGTGCCCACGCTGATGGACTACAGCCGCTTCAACTACCTCGTGCAGCCCGAGGACAAGCTGGACCCGGCGCTGCTCATCCCCAAGATCGGCCCCTACGACATCTTCGCCACGCGCTGGGGCTACACGCCCATCCCGAGCGCCAAGACGCCCGAGGACGAGCGCCAGCAGCTCAACCTGTGGGCCCGCGAGCAGGAGGCCAAGCCCTGGCTGCGCTTCAACGCGCCCAAGGCCGAGGGCGGCGATGTCGGCGAGAACACCGAGGCCGTGGGCGACGCCGATGCGGTGACCGCCACCGGCCTGGGCCTGGCCAACCTGCAGCGCGTGATGAAGATGCTGCCCGCCGCCGTGCCGCAGGACGGCGGCGACGATCAGCTGCTGCTGCGCCTGTACCAGGCCACCTGGCAGCAATGGGCGCGTGAGATGGGCCATGTGGTGGCTGTCGTCGGCGGCTACGAGGTGCAGAACAAGCACAACGACCAGCCCGGCGCCATCGCCAAGCCCGTGCCGCGCGCGCAGCAGGCGCGGGCCATGGCCTTCCTGACCCGGCATGTGCTGGCCACGCCCGACTGGCTTCTGGACCCCGCCATCACGCAGCGCCTGAGCCCGTATGCGGCCGGCACGCTGTTGACGCTGCAGCAGCGCTCGCTGCTTCGCCAGCTGCTGGCGCCCGCGCGCACGCTGCGCCTGGTGACCCAGGAGGCCACGCTGGGCAGCGGCGCCTACCGGCTGCAGGACCTGCTGGCCGATCTGCGGCGTGGTGCATTCGGCGAGCTGGATGGCGCGGCCGCCATCAGCGCGCCGCGCCGCAGCCTGCAGCGCGCGCTGGTGGAGACGCTGACCAGCCGGCTGAGCGCGCGCAACCTGCTCGGCAGCGACGACGGCGAAGCCCTCATCCGCGCCGAGCTGGTGGACCTGCAGCGCGTGCTGGCTGCTGCGGCTTCGCGCGGCGACATGGGCCGCCGTGCCCACCTCGCCGCGTTGGGCGACGGCATCGCCAAGGCGCTGGACCCGCGCTTCGCGTCGGCCGCCATCGCCCTGCCGGTGGTGGTGCCCGTGTTTGGCCACGAGGCCAGCGAGCCGGCCCAGCCCCACGCCTGCTGGCCGGGCCACGCGCATTGAGCGCCCTTGCCCCTGGCGCGCTGACCCGCCTTTGAGGGGGCCGCCCTGGCCGCGCCGCCGCGTGCGGCCGGGGACAATCGCGCGCATGCGGAGGGCAAGCATCCAGGCGGATCAGGGCAGGGTAGGTGCATGGGCATGGGCCTGAGCGGCGCCGTGCCCGCCTGGCCACGCCGACGCCCCCGCTGGCCGCTGCCGCCGGCGGCGCTGCTGTCGTTGCTGGCGCATGGAGTGCTGCTGTCGCTGAGCTTCGGCCAGGGTCAGGGCTTGCCGGGGCTGGACTTCCCCTGGCAGAAGCGCCGCGTCGAAGCGCCTGAGCTGCGCGTCGTGCTGGCGTCGCCCCCGCCCGGGCAGGCGGCGCTGCCCGCGCCCGAACTGCCCCAGGACGCCGCGGCCGCGGTGGCCACCGCCCCTGCCGGGCCGACGGATGAGCCGGCGGCCATTGGCGCACTGGCGGAAGCGGCGCCGGGTGCCGGCGATGCGGCCGCCAAGCCAGAAGTGCCCGAGGTGCGCCTGCTGGCCGCGCCGGCGGCCGACGCTACCGTGGAGGCGCCGCCCGCCCGCGCCGTGCTCACCACGCCGCGCCCCGTGGCGGCCTGGGCGCTGCCGGCGGCCTCGGCCGTGCCGGCGGCTGCCGTGGCCGTGATGGCCGGCGCCAGCAGCCCGGCCGTGCAAGCCCTGCAGCGCGAGCGCCTGCAGCCCCGCAGCGACGTCGTGAGCGACCTGGGCGCCGTGCAGCCGCCTGCGCCCGCGGCCGTGGTGGCAGCGCTCACCGCCGCGTCCGGCCCCGCCGTGGAGCGCGTGAAGCGCAGCGGCGATGCGCTGCGCCTGCTCGGCGAGCGGGCCGGCCCGACGCTGCCGGGCGAACGGCCCGAGGGCATCGCGCTGCCATCAGCCGTCGTCTCCACACTGGGCCTGACCGCCGGCAGCAGCGTGCAGGCGCTGCGGCGCGGCAGCGAGGCCTTGCGGGCCGGCGGCGCAGCCGCGGACCGTGGCGCCGACATCGCCCAGCTGGACGCTGCCCGCCTGCAGGCCCAGCAGGGCGCGCAGCAGCTGGAGGCCGCCCGCCAGGAAGCGCTGCGCCAGGACGCCCAGCGGCTGGAGGCGGCACGCGCCGAGGCGCTGCGCCTGGCTGCCGAGCGCGCCGAGGCGGCCCGCCAGGCGGCCGCGCGGGCCGAGCTGGCGCGGCAACAGGCGGTGCAGGCGGCGCAGGCGGAGGCCGCCCGCCTGGCCGCCGCCCAGGCCGAGGTCACACGCGCCGAAGCGGCCAACGCCGAAGCGGCTCGCCTCGCGGCCGCACGCCAGGAGGCCGAGCGCGCCGAGGCCGCCCGTCAGCAGGCCGCCCGGCTGGCCGCCGCCCAGGCGCAGGCCCGCGCCGAGGAGGAGCAACGCGAGGCCCGCAAGCGCGCCATCGGCCGCCAGCTGGACGAAGAGGCCGCCCGCCGCGACGCCCAGCGCGACCCCGAGCGCCAGCGCCCCGACTGGGTGCCGGCGCGGCGCGGCCGCCTGTTCGGCCGCATCGACAGCCATGCCGAGCTGGCGCTCTACGGCGAGGCCTGGGCGCGCAAGATCGAGAACAACACGCCACCCGACACCGTGCGCGAGCTGGCCCGCCAGCCGCACAGTGCCGCCGTCGTCACGGTGGCCGTGCGCAGCGACGGCTCGGTGGAGGCCGTCACCTTCGTGCGCTCCAGCGGTGTGCCCGCGGTGGACGAGGCCATCACACGCATCGTGCGTGCACAAGCCAACTACCCGGCCTTCCCGCCGGGGCTGCTGCGGGACTACGACGTGGTGGAGATCCGGCGCAGCTGGCAGTTCGACACGGCGGTGCGTCTGAATTGATCACGCCCTGCATGGCGATGCCGTAGCGATGCCCGATATCTCGGCAGCAAACAGAGATCTGTTCACCGACCAAGCCATGCCAAGCGGGTGTCGCAGGCCGCTGGCCCGAGTCCAGGCACGTGCCCCTGCCGGCAACGTGTTCGATCTACGGTCCCGTCGTGGCGCCGTTGTCGGCGGTGTCAGGCCCAAGGCCATAGAGCTTGCCAGCGCCCGCCCAGTCAGTGGGCTGCACGTCTTCGAAGATGACGTAGACGTAGTTGGGATCGGTGCCGGTGTGGCGCGCGATGCTGGCGGTCACGTCGGCTGCGACGGCCTGCTTGGTGGGGGTGTCTTTGCCGGCGAACCAGCTGATGCGAACAACGGGCATGGGAGCTCCTTGAGAGGGGTGAGCGCCTGCGGCGCGTGGGGTGAACGTGGGGGCAGGCCCGGGCTTGGCACGCAGGCGCGGTGGATCGGGATGCCGGCTCAGCCTGCACCGTCGGCCAGGCGTTCCCACAAGCGGGCAGCGACGCGCGCATCGATGCCGTGGCCAAGGTGCGGAAAAATGTCTAGCGTCACGGTTGCGCGTAGCGCTTGCAACTGGGTGTAGGCGTCGACCGATGCCTGGGTTGGGACGACGGTGTCGGCCTGCCCATGCAGCAGGTGGATGCGCATGCCGGGCAGCACCTGCGTTGGCGCGACGGCAAATCGGCCCGCAAGCGCAGCCACGCGGCTGGCTGCAGGCAATGCTTGCTGGGTGGTCGCCAGCGCCATGATGGCGCCCTGCGAAAAACCCAACAGCGTCGTGTGGCTGGCGGGTACACCGCTGTGTTGCTGCCAGCGGGCCACGGCCTGCAGAAAGCTCGGCATTGCATTGGCGACACGGTCGGCACGGTTGTCGTCTGTGACACCTCGTACCGAGAACCACTGCCAGCCCAGGCCCTGATCAGAGGGCTGCGATGCCTGCACACTGATGATCCATGCGCGTGGGTGGCGGATGGCAAGTGCAGTACCCAGAGCGTGCAGATCCTCGGCGCTCCCGCCGACGCCGTGGAAGAGCAGGAAGAGATGCGCGGCCGGGGTGCCGTTGAGGTCAGGCTGCTGGACGATCAGGTCGTTCATGGCACGGGCATGCGGTGGTAGTGCGCCATGGGCTAGGGTCAGGCTTTGCGCAGCCAAGTGGGTGCGATCGCGGTGCCAAGGCCGGCACCGTAGCCGAGATAGATGTTCAGTCCGGCCAGCGGTTCCAGGTAGCGTGCGTTCTTCAGGCTGCCGGCGTCGACGGTGTCGAAACCGATGCTGGCGGCCAGTGTGGCGGCACGCTGCTTGGCAGCGGCGTCGTCGCTGGCGAGAAAGACGGGCACCTTACCGGCGGTGCCGAAGTCCGCGCCACCGGCCAGCACCTGGGCAAAGACGGTGTTGAACCCCTTCACCACCGCGGCGGCTGGGACCGACTTGGCGATCTCCTCGGCAGCGGAGGTGCTGTGGCCGAGTGTCAGGCCCATGTAGTCGGGCGTCAGCGGATTGGTGATGTCGATCACGGCCTGCGCGGGCTGGATGTCTGCCGCCTGCAGCGCTGCGATGGCATCGGCGTAGCCGGTGGCCAGCACGACGATGTCTGCGCCGTGGGCGGCGCCGTTCGCGGGTACTGCACGTGCACCGGAATGCGCCGCCGCGACTGCGGCGGCCTTGGCCGGGTCGCGAGCGGTGACGCTGACCTCGTGGCCGGCGCGAACCAGTTGACTGACGAAGGCTGAACCCATGTTGCCGGCGCCGATGACGGTGACTTTCATTGCTTGACTCCTGGTGGTGAAAGCAGCGGGCTTGCTGCGATGTCCGGCACTTTATGAATCCTTGTGAGTGGGATAAATGGCCTTTGTAGGGACTGATAGGTTCGAAAATCAGGACAATCCGGCATGGATCGATTTCTTGAAATGCAGGCCTTTGCGGCGGTGGTGGACAGCGGCAGCTTCGTGCGTGGTGCAGACGCCTTGCAGTTGTCGAAGTCCGTGATCTCGCGGCTTGTGGCGGACCTGGAGGCCAGGCTGGGTGTGCGGCTGCTGCAGCGCACGACCAGAAGGCTCTCGCTGACGCCAGAGGGCCAGGTCTTTCTAGAGCGGTGTCGCCATCTGCTCGCCGATGTGAACGATGCAGAGGCCGAGGTCACGCGTCACGCGGGTGAGGTGATTGGCGAGCTGCGTGTCAGCGCACCGGTGAGTTTTGGGCTGCAGCAGTTGGCGCCGTTGTGGCCGGCCTTCATGGCGCGACATCCCCAGCTGTTGCTGGATGTGACGCTGGCCGACCGCTTCGTTGATCTGGTTGATGAGGGCTACGACATGGCGCTGCGCATCGCGCGGCTGCCTGCGTCATCGCTGGTCTGTCGCCAGCTGGCCAGCACCCGACTGGTGCTGTGCGCCTCGCCGCAATACCTGCAGCAGCACGGCGAGCTGAACCACATCGACGAGCTCGCCGGGCGTACGGTATTCGCCTACAAGCTGCTGAGCACGGGAGATCAGTGGCATTTCACAGGTCCGAAAGGGCCGGTGTCCGTGAAGGTCACACCGCGCATGCGCAGCAACAGCGGTGACTCCTGCGTTCAGGCCGCCTTGCAGCACCAGGGGCTGGTGCTTCAGCCCAGCTTTCTCGTCGGCGAGCCGCTTCGCTTGGGTAGGCTGGTGGAGGTGTTGCCGCAGTACCGTTCGATTGAGCTCGGCATCTACGCGGTCTATCCCAGTCGCAAGCAATTGGCGCCCAAGGTGCGCCGCTTGGTGGACTTCCTGGTTGAGTCCTTCCGCACGCCGGCCTGGCCGGCGTGAGCCCGGAGGCGCTAGCCAGGGTGTCGCAACAGCGCCGACGCCGCTGCCACCACCGCCTGCACCGTTATGCCGAAGTGCGCGTACAGCGCCGCAGCCGGCGCCGATTCGCCGAAGGTGTCGATGCCCACCACGGCGCCCTCCAGCCCGACGTATTGGCGCCACGGCCCGGTGACGCCGGCTTCCACGGCCACGCGTGGCACGCCGGCGGGCAGCACGCTGGCACGCCAGGCGGCGCTCTGCCGCTCGAAGGTGAAGCAGGACGGCATGGACACGACGCGGGCGTTCACGCCTTGCTCGGCCAGCCGTTGGTGCGCCTGCACGGCCAGGTCCAGCTCGGAGCCGGTGGCGATCAGCACCAGTTGCAGCGGGCTGTCGGTGACCTCACGCACGAGCACGTAGCCGCCGCGCTGGATGTCGGCCAGCGCCTGGGCGTTGCGCGGCTGGTGCGGCAGGTTCTGGCGCGACAGGATGAGCGCGGTGGGCGTGTGGCGGTGGCGCACGGCGGTCTGCCAGGCCACGAGCGTCTCGACGGCATCACCCGGTCGCCAGACGTCCAGGTTGGGCACCATGCGCAACGTGGCGACCTGCTCGACCGGCTGGTGCGTGGGGCCGTCCTCGCCCAGGCCGATGGAGTCGTGCGTGAACACGTAGATGGGATTGGTGCGCATCAGCGCGGCCATGCGGATGGCGTTGCGGGCGTACTCCGAAAACATCAGGAAGGTGCCGCCAAACGGCCGGTAGCCGCCGTGCAGCGCGATGCCGGTCTGGATGGCGACCATCGCGAACTCGCGCACGCCGTAGTGCAGGTAGTTGCCGCCAGTGGCAGCTTTCTCGACCGAGCGGCAGCCCGCCCATTGCGTGAGGTTGGACGGCGCCAGGTCGGCCGATCCGCCCAGCAGTTCAGGCATGCCGGGCGCGAGCGTGTTGATGCTGTTCTGCGAGGCCTTGCGCGACGCGATCGTCTCGGCCTTGGCAGCGACGGCGGCGAGCTGGGCGGCGGCTTGCTCGTCGAAGCCGGCGGGCAGGTCGCCGCGCATGCGGCGCATGAACTCGGCCGCGCGCGGGTGCGTGGCGAGCAGGGCTTCCCAGGCGCGCTGGGCAGCGGCGCCGCGCTCGCGGGCGTCCAGCGGCGCGCGGGCCTCGGCGGGCACGACGAAGGGCGGGTGCGGCCAGTTCAGCGCGTCGCGCACGGCCGCCACTTCGGCAGCGCCCAGCGGCGCGCCGTGCACGTCGTGGCCGCCGGCCTTGTTGGGTGAGCCCTGGCCGATGGTGGTCTTGGCGCAGATCAGCGTGGGCTTGCCGATGTCTTCGGTCGCTGCGTTCAGCGCCGCGTCGATGGCGTCAAAGTCGTGACCGTCGACATTGCGGATCACGCGCCAGCCATAGGCCTCGAAGCGGGCCGGCGTGTCGTCGCCGAACCAGCCTTTGACGTCGCCGTCGATGGAGATGCCGTTGTCGTCGTAGATGACGACGAGCTTGCCCAGGCCCCAGGTGCCGGCCAGCGAGCAGGCCTCGTGCGAGAGGCCTTCCATCAGGCAGCCGTCGCCGACGAAGACGAAGGTGCGGTGGTCGACAAGGGCGTTGTCTGCTGTGTTGAACTCGGCGGCCAGCAGCTGCTCGGCCAGCGCCATGCCCACCGCGTTGGCCAGGCCCTGGCCCAGCGGGCCGGTGGTCGTCTCCACGCCGGGCGTCAGGCCCACCTCGGGGTGGCCGGGCGTCTTGCTGTGCATCTGGCGGAAGTTGCGCAGCTCCTCGATGGGCAGGTCGTAGCCGGCGAGGTGCAGCAGCCCGTACAGCAGCATGGAGCCGTGGCCGTTGGACAGCACGAAGCGGTCGCGGCCGGGCCAGGTCGGGTCGGCCGGGTTGTGGCGCAGGTGGCGGCTCCACAGCACGGCGGCGATGTCGGCCACGCCCATGGGCATGCCGGGGTGGCCGGAGTTGGCCTGCTGCACGGCGTCGATGGCGAGCAGGCGCAGCGCGTTGGCGGCGAGGGTGAGGTCTTGCATGGTGTTCAGGCTTGGATGGAGCGGATCAGCTGTTCCAGCGTCTCGGTGTCGGCGATGAACTGCTGGATGCCTTCGTTGAGCTTCTCGTGGGCCATGGCGTCGGCGGCCAGTGCGGCGTGGAACTGGGCTTGCGTCAGGGCGGCGGGCCGCGGTTCGATGCGCCCGTCGTGGGACAGGCGGCGTGCTACCGGTGTGCTCGCACCGGCCAGCTCGGCCAGCAGCGCGGGGCTGATGGTCATCAGGTCGCAGCCGGCCAACGCCAGGATCTGGCCGCTGTTGCGAAAGCTCGCGGCCATCACCTCGGTCCTGATGCCGTGGCGCTTGTAGTGGCGGTAGATCTCGACGACGGAGCGCACGCCAGGATCGTTGGGGCCGGCCATCGCGGCTTCGTCCCAGCTCTTGCCGGCGGTCTTCTTGAACCAGTCGTAGATGCGGCCCACGAAGGGCGAGATCAGCTGCACGCCCGCATCGGCGCAGGCCTGGGCCTGGGCCAGGCTGAACAGCAGCGTCAGGTTGGTGCGGATGCCTTGCTGCTCCAACGCGCGCGCGGCCTGGATGCCTTCCCACGTGGACGCCAGCTTGATGAGCACGCGCGCTCGCGGCACGCCGGCGGCCGCGTACAGCGCGATGAGGCGCTGGGCGGTGGCGACCGAGGCCGCCGTGTCGTGCGAGAGGCGCGGGTCGATCTCGGTGGACACGCGGCCCGGCACGAGCTTCAGGATCTCGACGCCGAACGCCACCAGCAGATGCTCGGCCACCGTCGTCGCGCTGGCGCCCGGCTGGGCCGCCACGGCCTGCGCCAGCAGCGTGCGGTAGCGCGGCTGCTGCACGGCCTTTAGCACGAGGGAGGGGTTGGTCGTCGCGTCCTGCGGGCGGAATGCGCCAAGCTGGTCGAAGTCGCCCGTGTCGGCGACGACGGTGGTGTGTTGGCGGAGGAGGTCGAGGCTGTTCATGGGCGAAGCGCGGCCCTGCCGTCCAACGACAGCATGAGCCTGTGCAGTTGAGAAATGGGTTAGCTGAACTCGCTGCGCAGCGCCGCGTACAGGCGCTGGAAGCGTTCAAAGCGAGGCTTCAGTGCGGCAGCCAGCGAGGGGTCGGGATCGGCGATGCGGGCGATGTCGGGCGTGCGGCAGACCTCGTCCACCGTGCCGCCCGTGGCCAGCCACGCCAGGCGGGCGGCGCCGAGCGCACCGCCGGCTTCGGCGCCGACACCGTTGACCAGGCGCACGTTCAGCAGTGACGCGAGCAGCTGGGCCCACCATTCGCTGCGCGCACCGCCGCCCACCAGCCAGAGTTGTTCTGCATGGCCGCCGCCAGCCTGCAACGCTTGCCAGCCGTCCAGCAGTGCGAAGCCCACGCCTTCGAGCACGGCGTAGCCCATCTCGGCGGCGCCATGCTCGTGCGTGAGGCCGAAGAACACGCCCTGCGCGTTGGCGTTGTTGTGCGGCGTGCGTTCACCGCTGAGGTAGGGCAGGAAGATCGGCGCCTGCTGCCGCTGCGTGTCGGTCAAGGCTGCAGCCTTGGCGATGAGGTCGGCCTCGCCGCCCGGCATGCCCAGCATCAGCGTGACCCAGCGCAGCGCACTGGCGGCGCTGAGGATGACGCTCATCTGGTGCCAGGTGTTCGGCAGCGCGTGGCAGAAGGCATGCACCGCCCGCGCCGGGTTGGGGCTGAACGCCTCATTGCACAGGAAGATGACGCCGGACGTGCCCAGCGACAGGAAGCCGTCGCCGGGCTTCACGACGCCCATGCCGACGGCGCTGGCCGCGTTGTCGCCGCCGCCGCCAGCGACGGGGATGCCTGCCGGCAGGCCCCAGCGCGTGGACAGCTCGGCCTTCAGTGTCGCGCTGGCTTCGCTGCCTTCGACGAGGCGCGGCATGTGGCTTTCATTGAGGCCCGTCAGCGCAAGGGCGACGGGTGACCAGCGGCGCTGGGCGACGTCCAGCCACAGCGTGCCGGCGGCGTCGCTCATCTCGCTCACCGCTTCGCCGGTCAGCTGCAGGCGTAGCCAGTCCTTGGGCAGCAGCACCTGGGCCACGCGGGCGAACAGCTCGGGTTCATGCTGGCGCATCCACGCCAGCTTGGGTGCCGTGAAGCCCGGCATCGCGAGGTTGCCGGTGATGGCCGGCAGCTCGGGGCAGGCGGCCATCATCTCGGCGCACTGCGGGCCGCTGCGGCCGTCGTTCCACAGGATGGCCGGGCGCAGCACCGCGCCGGCTGCGTCCAGCGTCACGGCGCCGTGCATCTGGCCGGACAGGCCGATGCCCCGCACCTGCGCGAGCGCAGCGCCGTGGTCTTGCTTGAGCTTGGCCATGCCGGCATCGAGCGCGGCCCACCAGTCGGCGGGGTTCTGCTCACTCCACAGCGGCTGCGGCCGCTGCACGGTGAGCGCCACGCCGGTGGTGGCGATGATCTGGTGCTGCTCGTTGAGCAGCAGCAGCTTGATCTCGGAGGTGCCGAGGTCGATGCCAAGAAACATGGTGTCTTGAATTCGGTATTGGGCTTTCGGGCCGAGCGCCGGGCCGCCCCAAGCCGGCCCGTCAGGCGATGTGCTTGCGGCCCAATGCCGCAAGCATCGCCATCCCCTCGGGGGATCGATCAGCTCGCCACGCGTTCAGCAGGGCGAGCTGGGCGAGGGGTCAAACAAACGCGTTGACGATGTTCTCGAGCCGCTCTTGACGGCCCGAACGCGGCTGGGGCGAGATGCCTTGCGCGTGAACCAGCGAAGCCAGATCGTCTAGCGAAGCACCGCCGGTGATCTTCTTGCCCAGGTCACCTTCCCAGCCCGCATAGCGGTCGGCCACGGCCTTCTCCAGCTGGCCGCTCTCGTACAGCGCGGCGGCGGCCAGGAAGGCGCGGGCCATGGTGTCCATGCCGCCGATGTGACCTTCCAGCTGGTCGATCGGGTCGATGGACTGGCGGCGCACCTTGGCGTCGAAGTTGGTGCCGCCGGTGGTGTAGCCACCCGCGCGGATCATCTCCAGCATGGCCGGCACCAGCTGCACGTGGTTGTTGGGGAACTGGTCGGTGTCCCAGCCCAGCTGCTCGTCACCGCGGTTGGCGTCCAGCGAGCCGAAGATGCCCAGGGCGCAGGCGGTGGCCACTTCGTGCTCGAAGCTGTGGCCGGCCAGCGTGGCGTGGTTCACCTCGATGTTGACCTTGACCTCGTTCTCCAGGCCGTAGGTCTTCAGGAAGCCGTAGACCGTGGCGCTGTCGTAGTCGTACTGGTGCTTGGTGGGCTCCTGCGGCTTGGGCTCGATGAGGATGGTGCCCTTGAAGCCGATCTTGTGCTTGTGCTCGACGACCGAGGTCAGGAAGCGGCCGTAGTTGGCCATCTCGCGCTTGAGGTTGGTGTTCAGCAGGGTCTCGTAGCCTTCACGGCCGCCCCACAGCACGTAGTTGGCGCCGCCCAGGCGGTTTGTCCACTCCAGCACGTGCTTCACTTGGGCGGCGGCGTAGGCGTAGACCTCGGGGTCGGGGTTGGTGGCCGCGCCGCTCATGAAGCGGCCGTGCGAGAACAGGTTGGCCGTGCCCCACAGCAGGCCGACCTTGCCGTCCTGCATCTTCTTGGCGGCGGCTTCCAGCAGGCCGTCGAGGATGCGGTTGGACTCGGCCAGCGTGGCGCCTTCCGGGGCCACGTCGCGGTCATGGAAGCACCAGTAGGGCAGGCCCAGCTTGCCGAAGAAGTCGAACGCGGCGTCCAGCTTCATGTAGGCGGCCTTGACCGGGTCGGCCTCGTTGAACCAGGGGCGCTGGAACACGGTGTTGCCCAGACCGAATACGTCCTCGCCCTTCCAGCAGAAGTTGTGCCAGTAGCAGACGGCGGGGCGCAGGTGCTCGGCCAGCGTCTTGCCCAGCACGACGCGCTGGGCGTCGTACCAGCGGTAGGCCAGCGGGTTGGTGGACGAGGGGCCTTCGTATTGAACGACGGGGAGATCGGAATAGGCGGTGCTCATGGTGAGGTCCTTACTGCGGGGATAGTTTGTGGAGGGGGAGGGTCAGGCGGCCGCTGGCGCCACACCGGCCTGGAGGCGGCGTTGGGCGAGGTCGTCGGCCATCTGCAGGGTGGTTTGCTTGGTGAGCTTGTTGGCGAGCAGGCAGACGGTGCAGGCGGCAAAGCAGAAGCCGACGCCGAAGCTGGACATGACGCGGTAGCCCTCGATGGCGTTGGCGGCCGTCGGGTTCTGCGTGTCGTAGCCGAAGAAGCCGGCCAGGCACCACAGGAAAACGGCCGAGCCCAGCGCCAGGCCCGACTTCAGCGAGAAGCCGATGGTGGCGAACACCATGCCGGTGAAGCGGCGGCCGGTCTGCCACTCCGAGTAGTCGGCGGCGTCGGCGTACATGGCCCACATGACGGCGATGGTCGGCGCGTAGAACACGGCGCCGAGCACGTGCAGGCCCAGCATCAGCCAGACGGCGTCGGGCGGCAGCAGGTACATCGCGCAGGCCGCGACGGTGGACAGCGCGAAGCCGACCGTGGCGACCGCGCGCTTGCCGTAGGTGGCCGACAGGCCGGCGGACAGCATGATGACCACCAGCGTCGTGCCGAAGCCGGCCATGTTGATGATGCTGTTGAACACGTCGGCGACGTTGGAGCTGGCCAGGCTGTCGCGTGTGCCGTGCACGATGTAGCCCAGCCAGTCGGCCAGGCTGCCGGTGGGGTTGGGGTCGGGCGTGGTCAGGCCGAGCGCGGCAACGAAGTCGAACATCGCCGCCTTGTCGACATAGTGGTGGTAGTAGTTGAAGTGGGCGCCACCGCGCAGCGTCAGCATGCCGAAGTTGAAGACCGTGTAGCAGACCAGCGCGATCCACGGGCCGTTCTTCAGCAGGTCGAGAAAGTCCTCCTTGGGCGAGGCCTTGGTTTCCACGATGGGCTGGATGCGCTCCTTGGTCGTGAAGAAGGTGATGAGGAACAGCACCAGGCACAGCACGGCCCAGATCGTCATCGTGACCTGCCAGCCGTGGGCGCGGTCATGGCCCTGCGCGAACTTGGCCACCAGCGGCAGCGTGAAACCGCCGACGATGAACTGCGCCACGTTGACCGACACGAAACGGTAGGAGTTGAGCTTGGTGCGTTCGTTGAGGTCACCCGTCATGACGCCGCCCAGCGCCGAGTAGGGCATGTTGTTCATCGAGTACAGCGTCATCAGCAGCGTGTTGGTGATGCCGGCGTACGCGATGACCATGCCGGTGCTCCAGCCCCAGCTGGGGTCGGGCGTGGTGTAGGCCGCGATCATGACCACGCACCAGGGGATCGTCGTCCACAGCACCCAGGGGCGGAACTTGCCCCAGCGCGTGTTGGTGCGGTCGGCCAGCACGCCCATGACGGGGTCGAACAAGGCGTCCCACAGCCGCGGCCACAGCAGGATGGCGGCCGCCGTGTTGGCCGACAGGCCGAACACGTCCGTGTAGAAGTTCAGCTGGAACAGCACCATCGTCATGAAGACGAAGTTCGCCGCGGCGTCGCCGCAGCTGTAGCCGGCCTTCTCGAGGAAGGAAAGTCGATGGTGGGTCATAGGTCTCCGGTCTTGTGATGTCGCGGCCCGTCGAGGGGCTCTCGGGAATCAGGGCTTGGCTTCGTAGCTCAGGTAGTCGAAGTCAGCATGCTTGCGCGTGCCGGCCAGGTCCTGGCAGGCGATGCCGACGAAGTTGCCGGTGAAGCCGAAGCTGCTGGCAAAGCCGTTGACGAAGCGCGTGGCGTATTCGTCGCTGAGCATGGCCGTGTCCAGTGCCGGGCCGAAGGGCTGCCAGGCAGCGTCGCCCTGGCGGAACGAGAACTGGTAGGTGTCGTGGCTGAACTCCACGGCGAGGTCCACGGGCCCGTCAGCCAGCGGCACGGGCGCGGCGGGGCCGCTGATGGCGGCGTCACGGTTGACGGTCAGGTAGAGCACGCGCTGCGTGCTGTCGGGCTCGCAGGTGATGTGCAGGTAGGCGTGGTTGCGCGTGTTGTAGTACGCCACCAGGCCGGCCATCTGGTGGAAGCTCTCGGGCGCGAAGTCCACGCGCGTTTCGACGCGGCAGTTGAAGTGCTGCTGGCGGCGCGCGACCAGGCTCTGGTCGAACAGGCTCATCAGCGACTCACGACCCGTCAGGCGCAGGTGGCCGGGGCGGGCGGTCAGCGACGCCCAGCTGTCGTCGAAGGGCTTGCGCAGCGAGTTCAGGTGGCCGTTGAAGACCGGCGTGTCGAAGTCGTCGCGCGCGGCCTCGGCGGGGAAGGGGTGGGCCGGCAGGCTGGGCAGCTCGACGTTGACGCTGGGCTGTTGGCCATGGCCGCCAACGATCTCCGGCCAGTCATCGTCGCGCCAGCGGATGCGCTGCAGTGCCGTCTCGCGGCCCAGCGGGCAGTGCAGGCCTTCGTAGCCGTTCTCGGGGCGGTTGGCGGCGGCGTGCGGGCCGCTGCGCTCCAGCGGGCGGCCGCACAAGTGGGCCAGGAACCATTCGCCGTCGGCCGTCTCCACCAGGCTGGCGTGGCCGCTGCGCTGCAGGCCGTCTGTCTGCTTCTGCCAGGCCGTCAGCAGCGGGTTGCCGGGCAGGGTTTCGTAGGGGCCATCCAGCTGGCGCGAGCGGGCCAGCGTCACGGCGTGCTCGTAGAAGGTGCCGCCCTCGGCCGTCAGCAGGTAGTACCAGCCGTTGCGGCGGTAGATGTGCGGGCCTTCCACCACGCCCAGCTCGGTGCCGCGGTAGATGTTCTTGATCGGGCCCACGAGCTTCTTCTGCGCGTGGTCGTACTCCTGCAGCAGGATGCCGTTGAAGTGGTTCTTGCCGGGCCAGTGCGTCCATTGCTGGTTGACCAGCCACTGGCGGCCGTCGGCGTCGTGGAAGAGGCTGGGGTCGAAGCCCGAGCTGTTCAGGTAGATGGGCTCGCTCCACGGGCCGTCGATGCTGGGCGCGGTGATGAGGTAGTTGTGCGTGTCCTTGAACGCGCCGATGGTGGAGCGCACGTCGGTGTAGATCAGCCAGAACTGGCCGCCCGCGTAGGTCAGGCAGGGCGCCCAGACGCCGGCGGAGTCCGGGTGGCCGGTCATGTCGAGCTGGCTGGTGCGCGTGCAGGCGTAGCTGTGGTGGCGCCAGTTCACCAGGTCCTTGGAGTGGTGGATGCGCACGCCAGGCCACCACTCGAAGGTGGAGGTGGCGATGTAGTAATCGTCGCCGTCCGGGCCCGGAACGCGGCAGATGGAGGGGTCGGCGTGGAAGCCCGGCAGGATGGGATTGGCGATCATCTTCAGGTGGTCAGGGGAAGCAGGGAGACCGGGCGGCGCTGCGGCCGGCCGGCATGGAAGAGCAGGGCGCCGATGGCAACGAGGCCCCCGGCAGCGGTGGCGGCCTGGGCGGCACCGGACAGCTTGGCGGCGGCGACGCAGGCGTCCCAGTTCGCGGTGATCAGCCACAGCAGCGCCGCACCCAGCAGGGCCAGCGCCGCGCCGGCGCCGAGCAGCGGGCGATGGGGGCGGTTGAAGTCGGGCATGCCGCCCAGATCGACACGCGCGAAGCCGTTGCGAAACCACAGCCAGAAGATGGCCAGGCTGGTCAGGTGCATGGCGCCGGCATAGACGAAGGCCCAGTGCTGCGTGCCGGTCCATTGCACGGTCAGTGCCGTCAGCAGCGTGATGAACATGCCGCCGATGCCGCCCGCCGTGGCGCCCAGGCCGATGACGGCGCCCGAGACCTGCGTGGGGAAGAGGTCGGTGGCCGAGGTCAGCAGGTTGGCCGACCAGGCCTGGTGGCAGGCGGTGGCCAGCGTGATCAGCGCCACGCACACGGCGAAGCTGTCGGTGCTGTAGGCCAGGATGCTGGCCGGCATGCAGGCGGCGAACAGGCCCATGGTCGTGAGCCGCGCCCGGCCCACCGGCCAGCCGCGCTGGGTGAGGTGGCCCGACAGCCAGCCGCCCAGGATGGAGCCGACGCTGGAGCCCAGGTAGATCAGCGCCACGAGGCCCGCGCTCTTCAGCGGGTTCTGGCCGCGCTCGCGCTCCAGGTAGGACGGCAGCCAGAATAGGAAGAACCACCACACCGGGTCGGTCAGCAGCTTGCCCAGCAGGAAGGGCCAGATCTGGCGATAGCGCAGCAGCGCCGTCCACGGCAGGCGCAGCGCGTCGGTGGCGGGCGGCTGGCCGGCGCGGATGTGGGCCAACTCGGCCGCCGACACGCCGGCATGCTGTTCCGGCGTCTGGAAGCCGCGCTGCCAGAACACCAGCCACAGCAGACCGGCCGCGCCGATGGCGATGAAGGCGGCCTGCCAGCCGAAGCTGATGGCCAGCCACACGGTCAGCGGCGACGCGATGATGCCCAGCGCTGTGCCGGCGTTGAACAGGCCCGTGGCCAGCGCGCGCTCCTGCTGCGGGAACCACATCGCCACGGCCTTGATGGCGGCGGGGAAGTGCGCCGCCTCGGCCATGCCCAGCAGGAAGCGCACAAGCACCAGGCCCAACACACCGGCCACCAGGCCATGCGCCGCCGAGGCCAGCGACCACAGGATCAGCGCCACGGCCAGGCTGCGCTTGACGCCGAAGCGGTCGATGGCCGTGCCGATCAGCGGCGGGAAGGCCGCATAGGCGGCCGTGAAGGCGAAGGTGATCCAGCCGTAGTCGGCGTCCGTCAGCGCCAGGCCGCCGGCTTCGAGCGGTTGCTGCAGCCGGGTCTTGAGCACCGACAGCGCGTTGCGGTCGATGTAGTTGATCGTGGTGGCCGCGAACAGCAGCGCGCAGATCCACCAGCGCGTGCGGCCCGGTGCCGCCGACATGCCTGCCCTCATCACGCAGCCCTTGCGCAGCGGCTGGTAGCGCTAGCGATGTGCCGGGTAAACCCGTGTCGCCGGGGCGACCTGCGGGTTGATCCGGGGGGGGCGTGTTTCAAACGATGTCTCCGAGGGAAGCGCCGCTGCGAATGTGGGGTTGTGGCGGCTTGCGGGATGCAAATGTAGCGCTACCATTTGGATTTGCGCAAGCCGGAATTTCGCGCATCCGGCGCGGCGCACCCTTGGAGACGGGATGAACACCTTTTTTGCAAGACTGGGTGGCCTGCTGCTGGCCACGGCCTTGGCGCTGCTGCCCGGCTGGGCTGCGGCTGAGGATGGCTACGAGCTGTGGCTGCGCTACCGGCCGCTGGCCGCGCCGGCCCTGGCGCAATTGCAGACGCAGGCGCGCCGCATCGTGCTGGCGGCGCCGGACTCGCCCACGCTGCGGGCCGCCGTGGCGGAGCTGCAGCGCGGCGTGGCCGGCATGGCCGGGCGGGCGCCGGCCTTGCGCGGCAGCGTGGCGCCAGGGGCGCTGCTGTTGGCGCTGCCGGGCCGGGCGCCGGCCGGCGTCAGCGTCGACTGGGCGGCGCTGGGCCCCGAGGGCTATGTGCTGCGCAGCCTGGTGCTGCAGGGCCGGCGCGTGACGCTGATCGCCGCCAGCACCGACCGCGGCCTGCTGTACGGCAGCTTCGCCTGGCTGCGCGCGGCGCAGACCGGCGCCGACCTGTCGCGGCTGAACGAGCGCTCGGTGCCCAAGGTGGGCCTGCGGCTGCTCAACCACTGGGACAACCTGGACCGCCATGTCGAGCGCGGCTATGCCGGCGCGTCGCTGTGGGACTGGTGGCGCCTGCCCGACATCGTCGATGCGCGCTACACCGACTACGCCCGCGCCAACGCGTCGCTGGGCATCAATGGCGCCGTGCTGAATAACGTCAATGCCAAGGCGGACTCGCTGACGGCGCCCTACCTCGCCAAGGCGGCGGCGCTGGCGGACGTGTTCCGGCCCTGGGGCGTCAAGGTCTGGCTGTCGGCGCGCTTCTCGGCACCGCGCGAGCTGGGCGGGCTCAAGACCTCGGACCCGCTGGACCCGGCCGTGCGCGCCTGGTGGCAGGCCAAGGCGGCCGAGATCTACCGACTGATTCCCGACTTCGGCGGCTTCCTCGTCAAGGCCAACTCCGAGGGACAGCCCGGCCCGCAGGACTACGGTCGAAGCCATGCCGACGGCGCCAACATGCTGGCCGAGGCGCTCAGCGCCCACGGCGGCGTCGTCATGTGGCGCGCCTTCGTCTACGCGCCCGAGGCCAAGGACCGTGCGGCCCAGGCCTTCGACGACTTCAAGCCGCTGGACGGCCAGTTCGCGCCCAACGTCATCGTGCAGGTGAAGAACGGCCCCATCGACTTCCAGCCGCGCGAGCCCTTCCACCCGCTGTTCGGCGCGATGCCCAAGACGCCGCTGGCGCTGGAACTGCAGATCACCAAGGAGTACCTGGGCTTCTCGACCCACCTTGTGCACCTGGGCCCGCTGTTCGAGGAAGTGCTGAAGGCCGACACCCATCACGGCACCACGGTGGCGGGCGCCGTGAAGGCCATCGCGGGCGTGGCCAACATCGGCACTGATCGCAACTGGAGCGGCTCGCAGTTCGACCAGGCCAACTGGTACGCCTTCGGCCGCCAGGCGTGGGACCCGGACCTCGCCGCCGCCGACGTTGCCCGCGAGTGGGTGGCGCAGACCTTCACGGCCCGCCCGGCGGCGCGTGATGCCATCGTGGCGTTGATGGCGGACTCGCGCGAGGCCGTCGTGGACTACATGACGCCGCTGGGCCTGCACCACCTGATGGGCACCGGCCATCACTACGGGCCGGCGCCCTGGGTGGACAACCTGGAGCGCGCCGACTGGAACCCGACCTACTTCCACCGCGCCTCGCGCAGCGGCATCGGCTTTGACCGCAGCGCCCGTGGCAGCAAGGCCGTGGCGCAGTACGCGCCGGCGCTGGCGCGCAGCTGGGGCGACCCGCGCACCACGCCGCCGGAGCTGCTGCTGTGGTTTCACCACCTGCCCTGGGACCACGCCATGCCCTCGGGCCGCACGTTGTGGGCCGAGCTCGTCGCCCGCTACGACCGTGGCGTGGCCACGGTGGACAGCATGGCCCGGCGCTGGGCGGCCTTGAAGCCCGACATCGACCCGCAGCGCCATGCCGAGGTGACGGCCTACCTGACCGTGCAGGCGCGCGAGGCGCGCTGGTGGCGCGATGCCTGCATCGCCTACTTCCAGTCGGTCTCGGGCCTGCCCCTGCCGGCCGGCACGCGGCCACCCGAACGCAGCCTGGCGGACTACCAGGCGCTGCAGTTTCCTCATGCGCCGGGGCGCTGAGTTCGCGTCACCATGGGCTTGGTAGAGAATCACGCCCGCAGCCATGCCGCGCTCCAGCGGCGGCCAAGAACAACGATGAGTCGAGGTGCAGAGTGAAGCCAAACGCGCGCCAGGGTCGCAGCACCAAGGTCGCCACCATTGCCGACGTGGCCGGTCTGGCCGGGGTGTCGCCGATGACGGTGTCGCGGGTGGTCAACGGTGAGCTCAATGTGCGCCCCGGCACACGCGAGAAGGTGCAGGCCGCCATCGCGCAGCTGAACTACGTGCCCAACCAGGCGGCCCGCCGCCTCGCCGGTTCGGAGCCCATCCGCATCGGCATGCTCTACATCGATCCGACGGCCGGCTACCTTAACGAGTTCCTCATCGGTCTGCTGAACAAGGCCAGCCTGCGCCATGTGCAGCTCATCGTGCAGCGCTGCGATGCCGCGCGTGACGGTGAGGAGGCGCCGGTGGCCGAGATGATTGCCAACGGCATCGACGGCCTCATCCTGCCGCCACCGTTCTGCGATTCGCAGCCGCTGCTGCAGCTGGTGGCCCGCACCGACACGCCCGCCGTGGTCGTTTCCGCCGGCCAGCCGCCGGCGGATGTCTGCGCCGTCGGCATCGACGACTATCAGGCCGCCTACGAGATGACGCGCCACCTGCTGAACCTGGGCCACCACCGCCTGGGCTTCATCATCGGTGACCCCTACCAGAGCAGCGCCGCGCGCCGCCTGGCGGGCTTCCACGCCGCGATGGCCGATGCCGGCCTGAACATCGAGGAAGAAGAGGTGGTGGCCCAGGGCATGTTCACCTACCGCTCGGGCCTGGATGCCGCCGAGCAGCTGCTGTCGCAGGAACGCCGCCCCACGGCCATCTTCGCCAGCAACGACGACATGGCCGCTGCCACCGTCGCCATCGCGCACCGGCTGGGCCTGGACGTGCCCAGCGACCTGACTGTCGTCGGCTTCGACGACGCCCCCCTGGCCACGACCATCTGGCCCGAACTCACCACCGTGCGCCAGCCCATCATGGAGATGGCCGGCGCGGCGGTGGATCTGCTGGTGCGCCACATCAAGGCGCGCCGCTCTGGCGAGTCTCTGCCCTGCGAGCACGAGCTCAAGGATTTCGAACTGGTCCGACGCCAGTCCGACGCCGCCCCGCGCCTGCGCCCGCCGCTGCGCCTGGGAGCCGGTGCCTGACCTCGTCCCCCTGCTCGCGGCCCGATACCGGGCCCGCTCCGCCATGCAAGAACTGACCGGACTGCGCTTCAAGCGCCTTCTGCTGACCGGCGCTGCCGGTACCCTGGGCCGCATGCTGCGCCCGCGCCTGAAGCGCTACTGCGAGACGCTGCGCGTCTCCGACCTCGCTGCGATGGAGCCCGCCGGTGACGGCGAGGAAGTCGTCATCGCGCCGCTGGAAGACGAGGCCGCGATGCTCGCGCTGCTGGAGGGCGTGGATGCCGTGCTGCACTTCGGCGGCGTGTCCGTCGAGAAGCCGTTCTCCACCGTGCTGCCGGCCAACATCGTGGGCGCCTACAACCTCTACGAAGCCGCGCGCCGCCAAGGTACCAAGCGCATCGTCTTCGCCAGCTCCAACCACGTCACCGGCTTCTACGGCCAGGGCGAGACCATCCTGGCCAACGTCGTGCCGCGCCCGGACAGCTTCTACGGCTTGTCCAAGGCCTTTGGCGAGAACCTGGCGCAGTACTACTTCGACCGCCACGGCCTGGAGACCGTCAGCATCCGCATCGGCTCCTGCCTGCCCGAGCCGCAGGACCGCCGCCACCTGGCCAGTTGGCTCAGCCACGACGACATGGAGCGCCTGCTCGTCGCCGCCTTGAGCGCGCCCGTCGTGGGCCACAGCATCGTCTACGGCTGCAGTGACAACCGCACCACCTGGTGGGACAACGCCCAGGGCCGCCACGTCGGCTACCGGCCGCAGGACAGCTCCGAGCCCTGGCGCGCACAGCTGGAGGCCCAGCAACCCCACATCGACCCCACGCGCCCCGAGGCCCGCTACCAGGGCGGCGTCTTCGTGACGCAGGGGCCGTTCCCCTTCGCCGGCCAGCCGGGCGGAGAGGGCGCATGAGCCACGTGCACGGGCCGGCCATCCCCTTCCAGCCTGCATCGCGGCTGCCGGACGCGGCCTTCGAGATCCTCGCGCCCGAGGGCCGCGAGCTGCGCCTGTTCTCCGCCTGTGTGGAGCAGCTCGCCACCGGTCTGCAGTGGGCCGAAGGGCCGGTGTGGTTTGGCGACGGGCGCTACCTGCTGTGGTCTGACATCCCCAACGACCGCATCCTGCGCTGGGACGACTGCAGCGGCCAGGTCAGCGTGTTCCGCCAACCGGCCGGCAACGCCAACGGCCATGCGCGTGATGCGCAGGGCCGGCTCATCAGCTGCGAGCACCTGGGCAGGCGCATCACGCGCACCGAGTTCGACGGCCGCATCACCGTGCTGGCCGACCGCTTCGACGGCAAGCCATTGAACTCGCCCAACGACATCACCGTCGCGCCCGACGGCGCCATCTGGTTCACCGACCCGGAGTTCGGCATCAGCGGCGATTGGGAAGGCGCGCCGGCCGAGCGCGAGCAGCCGCATGGCGTCTACCGGCTCGACGGCCAGACGGGCGAACTGCAACGTGCCATCGACGACCTCGCCGGCCCCAACGGCCTGGCCTTCACGCCCGAAGGCCGGCTGCTGGTGGTGGAAAGCCGCGCGCAGCCGCACCGGTTGATCTGGTCGTACGCGGTGAGCGGCGCAACGGTCAGCGACAAGCGTCTGCTGATCGACGCCCAAGGCCCTGGCGCCTTCGACGGCATCGCGCTGGACACGCAGGGCCGCATCTGGTGCGGCTTCGGCGGCGGCGGCCAGCCGGGCGTGGACCCGGCGCCGCTGGACGGCGTGCGCGTCTACAGCCCGCAGGGCCAGCCGCTGGCCCACATCCACCTGCCCGAGCGCTGTGCCAACCTGTGCTTCGGTGGCGCCAAGGGCAACCGGCTCTTCATGGCCAGCAGCCATTCGCTGTATGCCCTCTATGTCCATGCCCGAGGTCTTGTCCGTTGAACGCTGAACCTGCCGTCACCCAACGCGAGTACGGCCGTCTGCCCGACGGCCGCGTCGTCCACGAATACCGCCTCGACAACGGCCGCGGCCTGGTGCTGACGGCGCTGGACTGGGGCGGCATCGTCACCGGTCTGTGGGCGCCTGATTTTTCGGGTCGATCTGACAACGTTGTCTTGAGCCTTGCCAGCCTGGACGCCTACCTGGCCGGTGCGGGCTCGCACCTGGGCGTCATCGCGGGGCGCTATGCCAACCGCATTGCCGGCGGCAGCTTCGTGCTCGACGGCCAGCGCCATCAGCTCGTCACCAACGACGGCCCCAACTGCCTGCACGGCGGCCCGGCCGGCTTTGGCGCGTCGCTGTGGCACGCGCAGCCGGCGTCCGATGGCAGCGCCAGCCTCACGCTGGCTCTGCACAGCCCGCATGGCGACATGGGCTTCCCTGGCGCGATGGATGTGCGCGTGCGCTACACGCTGGGCGCGGACATGAGCTGGCGCGTGGACTACGAGGCCACGACGGACCGGCCCACGGTGGTCAACCTGACCTCGCATGCCTACTTCAACCTCGGCGGCGCCCGGGCCGGGTCGGCCCTGGGGCACCGCTTGCAGCTGCTGGCCAGCCGCTACACCGTGCCCGGGGCGCACAGCATCCCGCTGCACCATGCGCCGGTGGCGGGCACGCCGTTCGATTTCCGCGCCGAGCGCGTCATCGGCGGCGAGATGGGCTATGACCACAACTGGCTGCTGGACCATCCGCTGGACGGCCAGCTGCATGACGCTGCACGCTTGGTGGATCCGGTGTCGGGCCGCTGGATGAGCATGGCCACCACCGAGCCGGCGCTGCAGTTCTATGCCGGCATTTGGATGGATGGATCGCTCGGCAGCGCCGATGGCGTGCGCTACACGCGCGGGGCCGGCGTCTGCCTGGAGACCCAGCACAGCCCCGACTCGCCCAACCGCCCGGTGGGGCCGGACTGGCCGTCGACCGTGCTGCGCCCGGGCGAGGTGTTCCGTTCAGCCACGCTGCACCGCTTCGGCCACGATCCAGTCTGAGCGGGCTCCGCCGTCGCGGAAGGGCTCTATGGCCGGCGGCGGTGGTTTCGGTTAGGGTCATTGCAGACGCACTTGGAAGCTTGCACGCATGGCCTTACCGCGCATTGATGAACGACGCCGCCAGGCCCTGGCCTGCCTGCTGGCCGCCGGCCTGCCGCTGGGCTGCAGTGCGCCGGGGCCGGTGCGGCTGGGCTTTGTGGCGGAGCTCAATGACACCTCGTCCGATCTGGCGCGCACCGCACGCAACGGCGCCTTGCTGGCCGTGCAGGCGGCCAACGAGGCAGGTGGCGCGCTCGGGCCGGTTGAGCTGGTGGTGCGCGATCTCGGCGCCACGCCCGCCGATGCGCAGCGCGCCGTCGAAGAGCTGACGCAGGCCGGCGTGGTTGCCGCCATCGGCGCCGTGACCAGCGTAGGCACGCAGCGCCTGCTCGACGCCGCCACGCCACGGGGCTTGCTGCTTGTGTCGCCCACCGCCAGTTCGCTGGACTTGCACGGCCACGACGACCTGCTGTTCCGCATCAACGGCACCACGCGTGACAACGGGCTGGCCTATGCGCGCCGCTGTGCCGAGAAGCGC
The DNA here is from genome assembly GCF_026712245.1 of Roseateles hydrophilus. GTDB lineage: Bacteria > Pseudomonadota > Gammaproteobacteria > Burkholderiales > Burkholderiaceae_C > Pelomonas > Pelomonas hydrophilus. The sequence continues at coordinate 484,328 of NZ_JAPPUY010000004.1, read as the reverse complement.
GGGCTGCGCCGGGTGGCGGTGGCCAGGACGGCCCGCAACAAGAGCTTTGCGGACAGCTGGGCCCGCGAGTTCACGACGGCGCTGACAGGCTTGGGCGGCCAGGTCGTGCAGCAGGTGGACTTTGATTCGCTGAGCGACTCGCTGGTGGAGGTGGCCAGGCAGCTGGCGCAGCTGGCCGGCGTGCAGGCCATCGTCATCATCGGCAACGCGGTGGATGCCGCGCGGCTGACGCAGCTGCTGCGCAAGCAGCGGGCGGATCTGCCCATCCTGGTGTCCGAGTGGGCGGCGTCGGAGCAGTTGCTGGAGCTTGGCGGCCAGGCCGTGGAGGGGGTGGAGCTCATCCAGCTCTACGACCGGCACGACCAGTCCGCGCGGTTCACGCGCTTCACGCAGCGCTACGAGAAGCAGTTCCGGGAGATGCCCGGCTTCGGCAGCGTGGGCGGGCATGACGCGGCCACGGCGGTGCTGGACGCGCTGCGCCGCAAGGCGCACGCCATGGCGCTGAAAGACGCCCTGCGCACGCAGGGCCCGTTCGACGGGCTGCAGCAGCCGGTGGCCTTCGATGTCAACGGCGACAACCTGCAGCGCAAGCCATTCTTCGTGACCATCCAGACGGGCAAGTTTGTGCCGGCGGTCGGCGCCTGAGCGCGGTGAGCAAAAAAACGGCGGTCTGCTCGCGCAGCCGCCGAAAGTGACAGGACACCCCACCAACCCGGGGCACCCGACCAGAGAACTGTTGGGTTGGCACGAATTGTGAGCGCTATCTTTTGTGTTGCCAAGTGCTTGAGGGCATCACACTTTTCGCTATGAGGGCTTTGGATGGCGGCGCTAACAGCCGCACGCCTCACTGGGCCGTGCAGCGTCGCTCCAGCAACGGCAGCGGGAAGAAGTCCGCCATGGCTTGGTAGCCGGCCAGTGACGGATGGAGTCCGTCGTTGTCGAACTCCCGGCGCAGGTGGGTGGGCCGGGCCGGATCGCGCATCAGGCTGTCGAAATCCACGACGGCGTCGAAGCGGCCGGGCACGCGTATCCATGCATTCAGCGCCTGCCGATCTGCCTCGTTCTCAGGCCCCGGCTGGTAGTAGCCACTGCCGCCGTAGGGCATGACAGTGCCGATGAACAGGCACACGCCCCGTTCGCGCGCCTGGGCTGCGAGCATGGTCAGGCCTTGCTTCAACTCGGCCAGCAGTGCCGCACGCGAGTCGGGCGTCGTGGCGCGCTGGCGATGGCTGCTGCCCAGGTCGTTGACGCCTGCCAACAGCATCACGTGCGTGACGCCGCTGCGTGACAGCGCGTCGCGCTCGAAGCGCGACAGCAGTCGGGGCCCGAGGCCATCCTGCAACAGCCGGTTGCCGCCGATGCCCGTGTTCACGACCGAACCCGGCCGGCCCTGCGCGGTGAGGCGGCGGGCGAGGGCGTCCGTCCAGCGCTGGTAGCTGCCGGGCGGCACACCGTAGCCATCGGTGATGGAGTCGCCGGTGGCCACCAGCACCGGCTGCGGCGCCGCGCCGCCCACATCCACCGCAGCCAGGTGCCACCAGCCCGGCTGGGCAGCGGCATCCGGCCAGTCGACCGTGTCTGCATGTGGGCCCGGCAGCGCCCAGCTGTGGATGCGGGCGCCCGGGTGCACCGTCGCCTGCGCGGGCGACGCGACGATGTGCATCTGCACCGCCACGTCGGCCAGGGCCGGCAGTTCCAGGGCGACCGGGTCGCTCCAGGCTTCCTCGCCGGGGCCCAGCACGAGCTCGCGCTGGCCTCGGAAGCGCAGCGGCGTCACAGGGCCGTTCTGCAGCACCGGCCTGCCGCTCTCGCTACCCGGCTGGACCCGCGCCACGCTTGCCGCACCCAGCCGCAGCGGCTCGCGCCCGAACAGGTTGCTGATCTGCACGCGCAGCGTCTGCCCCGCGGCGGTCGTCCGCACGATCTGGCGAAGGCTGACATCGCGCAGCGGCGCCTGCCACGCGACCGCCGCCCCCGGGGCGGTGGGTGCGGGCTGCTGCTCCAACTGGGCGCTGCCCCAGGCGGCGAGCCACGGCGCGGGGCCGGCACTGCGTGGCGTGGCCCCGCATCCGACCAGCAGCAACGCGATGGCTGCCCAGGCGCCCCAAAGCCGATGCGGGTGCGGGCGGGTGGGCGGGGCAAGCTGCGGCGTCATGCGGGCGTCTCCTGGTGTTTTGCAAAATGATATCGCTATCAATTTGCTCAGGTGCGGGAGGGTTCGCTTGGCGTTGCGCTGTGAGTACTGTATAAATAGACAGCTTCAACGAAAGGCCCACACCATGCTCAGCCAGTACCGCCAGACCTACACCCCCAGCCGCCCGCTGCCGCGCTGGTTGCAGCGCCTGATCAGCTGGCTGTGACGGCGTGATGCGCAGGCCGGCAGGCTGCACGTCAGCCCTGCCGTGGCCCAGAAACGAAAAAGCCCAGCGGGGTGCGCTGGGCTTTGTTGGGTGTCTGGTGCCGGCAAGAGGAGTCGAACCCCCGACCTTCGCATTACGAATGCGCTGCTCTACCAACTGAGCTATGCCGGCCTTGTGGTTCGCAGTGCTGCGGCCCTCAAGAGCCCGCCATTATAGCCACTATTTTTGAGCTGCCTCGCGGTGGTACGCGGCGATGCGTTCAACCTCGTTTTTCGAGCCCAGCGCCACGGCCACGCGTTCGTGCAGCTTGGTGGGGTTGAGGTCCATGATGCGTTCGGTGCCGTTGACGGCGGCGCCACCGGCCTGCTCGATGAGGAAGGCCATCGGGTTGGCTTCGTACATCAGGCGCAGCTTGCCGGGCTTGTCGGGCTCGCGCTGATCCCAGGGGTACAGGAACACGCCGCCTCGGGTCAGGATGCGGTGCACGTCGGCCACCATGCTGGCCACCCAGCGCATGTTGAAGTCCTTGCCGCGGGGGCCGGTGGAGCCGGCCAGGCACTCGTCGATGTAGCGACTCACCGGCGGCGCCCAGTGGCGCATGTTGGACATGTTGATCGCGAACTCCTTGGTGTCGTCCGGGATCTTGACCTCATCCTGCGTCAGCACCCAGGAGCCGGTCTCGCGGTCCAGCGTGAACATCGCGACGCCGTCGCCCACGGTCAGCACCAGCATGCTCTGCGGGCCGTAGACGCAGTAGCCAGCCGCAGCCTGCTGCTTGCCGGGCTGCAGGAAGTCCTCCTCCGACACGCCGCGCGAGTGGCCCACCTTGCGCAGCACGCTGAAGATGGTGCCGATGGACACGTTGACGTCGATGTTGCTGGAGCCGTCCAGGGGATCGAACAGCAGCAGGTACTCGCCCTGCGGGTAGCGGTTGGGCACGACGTAGATGCTGTCCATCTCCTCGCTGGCCATGGCGGCGAGGTGGCCGCCCCATTCGTTGGCCTCGATGAGCACCTCGTTGGCGATGATGTCCAGCTTCTTCTGGACTTCGCCCTGCACGTTCTCGCTGCCGGCGGAGCCGAGCACGCCGCCCAGGGCGCCCTTGTTGACGGCGATGGCAATGCGCTTGCAGGCGCGGGCGACCACCTCGATCAGCAGCCGCAGTTCCTGCGGGATGTGGCCGTGCTCGCGCTGCTGTTCGATGAGGTATTGGGTGAGACTGGTCTGTCGTGACATGGGACTGCTCTTAGTTGCCTGAAGCGAGTGCGCGTTCGACGATTTCGCGAACGTCGGTGGACAGATCCGGCTTGGCCGCCACGCGCGCCACGGCCTCGCGGGCGGCGCTGCGGTAGGGCTCGGCCAGCACCGACCAGCGGTCCATCGCGCGGGCGATGCGGCTGGCCAGCTGCGGGTTGATCGCGTCCACGGCCAGCACCTGTTCTGCCCAGAATACGTAGCCGCCCGCGTCAGCGCGATGAAATGCCGCCGGGTTGAACATGCACAGGCTGCTCAGCAGGCTGCGCGCGCGGTTCGGGTTCTTCAGCGTGAAATCGGCATGCTTGGTCAGCGCCTTGGCGCGGGCGAACACGCGGCCTTCGCTCTCCGGTGCACGGGCCTGCAGCGCGAACCACTTGTCGATCACCAGCGCGTCGTCCTTGAACAGCGCATGGAAGCGCTCCAGCGCGGGCTGCGCCAGCTCGGCACCGGCGTTGACCAGCGCGGCCAGCGCGCCGAGGCGGTCCGTCATGTTGGACGCGTCCTTGAAGCGCTGGTAGGCCTTGCCGGGCCACACGGTGTCGCCGGTGGCCTGTGCATCGAGCACGAGCATGGACAACGCCAGGTTGGCCAGCGCGCGCTTGCCGCTGGAGACCGGATCCGGCGTGTAGCCGCCGGCGATCTGGTTGGTCTCGAAGGTGGCGGCCCAGTCGTCGCGCAGCGCGCTGGCGAGCTGCTGTTGAGCTGCCATGACCGCGGCGTGGATGGCCTGCGGGTCGACGACGTCCAGCTGCTCGGCGATGTAGGCCTCGCCCGGCAGCGTCAGTGCCAGTTCCTTGAAGGCGGCGTCAAGCTCAGGGTGGTTGAGCAGGCCGCGCATCGCGTCGATGAATACGGGGCTGAGCTGCAGCGGCTGGCCGGCACGCAGCGCATGCAGGATGCGGTTCAGCGCCAGGCGCTGGCTGGCTTCCCAGCGGTTGAACGGGTCGCTGTCGTGGCGCATCAGCACCAGCAGCGCGGCGTCGCTGAGGCCGTCGTCCAGCACCACCGGCGCCGAGAAGCCGCGCAGCAGCGACGGCACCGGCTCGGCGTCGATGTTCTCGAAGACGAAGGTCTGCTCGGCCTGGTCCAGCACCAGCACGGTCTCGGTGTCGCCCGCGGCGTTCAGCGCCAGCGCGGCGCCATGGCGGTCCAGCAGACCCATGACGACGGGAATGACCTGCGGCAGCTTGGTCGGCTGGCCCGGCGTCGCGGGTGTGTGCTGTGCCAGGCGCAGCGTGTAGGTGCGGGCGGCGGCGTCGTGCTCGCCGTGCGCCTTCACGCGCGGCGTGCCGGCCTGGGAGTACCAGCGCTTGAAGGCGTCCAGCCGCGTGGCCAGCGCCGAGCCGGGGTTGGCGTCGGCGATGGCCTGCGCGAAGTCGTCGCAGGTCACAGCCTGGCCATCATGGCGCTCGAAGTACAGCTTCATGCCGGCCTCGAAGCCCTTGCGGCCGACCAGCGTCTGGTACATGCGGACGACTTCCGAGCCCTTCTCGTAGACGGTGGCCGTGTAGAAGTTGTTGATCTCGCTGTAGCTGTCCGGGCGCACCGGGTGGGCCATGGCGCCGCTGTCCTCGGGGAACTGCAGCGCGCGCAGCTGGCGCACGTCCTGGATGCGGCACACCGCGCGGGCCGACGCGCTGCCGGCCATGTCCATCGAGAACTCCTGGTCGCGGAAGACGGTCAGGCCTTCCTTCAGCGACAGCTGGAACCAGTCGCGGCAGGTCACGCGGTTGCCGGTCCAGTTGTGGAAGTACTCGTGCGCGACGATGGACTCGATGCGGGCGAAGTCGGCATCCGTCGCGGTGGCCGGCGAGGCGAGCAGGGCGGCCGTGTTGAAGATGTTCAGGCCCTTGTTCTCCATCGCGCCCATGTTGAAGTCGGACACGCCGACCACCATGAAGCGCTCCAGATCCAGCGGCAGGCCGAAGCGGGCCTCGTCCCAGACGATGGACGCGATGAGGCTGTTCATCGCGTGCTCGGTCTTCTCCAGGTCGCCGCGGCGGACAAACACCTGCAGCAGGTGGTCCTTGCCGGCGCGGGTGCGCACGCGCTGCTCGCGCGCGACGAGGTCGCCCGCGACGACGGCGAACAGGTAGCTGGGCTTGGGGAAGGGGTCGTGCCACACGGCGAAGTGGCGACCGTTCTCCAGCGTGCCGCTGTCCGTCAGGTTGCCGTTGGACAGCAGCACCGGGTACTTGGCCGCGTCGGCGCGCAGCGTGACCGTGTAGACGGCCATCACGTCCGGGCGGTCCAGGAAGTAGGTGATGCGGCGGAAGCCCTCGGCCTCGCACTGCGTGAAGAAGCTGCCGCCCGACGTGTACAGGCCCGACAGCGCGGTGTTCTTCTCCGGCGCGATGGTGTTGCGGATCTCCAGCGCGAAGTCGTCGTCGGGCGGGTTGTCGATGACCAGCTCATGGCCTTCCTGGCGGAAGGACACGCCCGCGCCGTTGATGAGGGCGCGCAGCAGGTTCAGTTCCTCGCCGTGCAGGCGCAGCGGGCCGTGTGGCACGGCGCGGTTGCGCTCCACCTGCATCTTGCTGGTGACGATGGTCTTGGCGGGGTCGAGGTCGAAGCTCAGGTCGACCTTGCGGATCCAGAACGGGGGCTGCTGGTAGTCCAGCCGCTGGATCAGGGGAGCGGTGCCTTCACGCATGAGGGGCTTCCTTGGGGAATCGAAAGAAAGAGGGCCGCAAGCGCGGCCCGGGCGGCATCAGATGCCTTGTTTAAGCGACTCGGTGATGAACTGGTCGAGATCGCCGTCCAGCACCTTCTGCGTCGCCGAGGTTTCGTAGTTGGTGCGCAGGTCCTTGATGCGGCTCTGGTCCAGCACGTAGGAGCGGATCTGGTGACCCCAGCCGACATCGGTCTTGGTGTCTTCCAGCTTCTGCTGCTCTTCCATGCGCTTCTTCATCTCATGGTCGTACAGGCGCGAGCGCAGGCGGCGCCACGCGACGTCGCGGTTGCTGTGCTGGCTGCGGCCGTCCTGGCATTGCACGACGATGCCGGTCGGGATGTGCGTCAGGCGCACTGCCGAGTCGGTCTTGTTGATGTGCTGGCCACCGGCGCCGCTGGCGCGGAAGGTGTCGGTGCGCACATCGGCCGGGTTGATGTCGATCTCGATGGAGTCGTCGACTTCCGGGTAGACGAACAGCGACGCGAACGAGGTGTGGCGGCCGCCGGACGAGTCGAACGGGCTCTTGCGCACCAGGCGGTGCACGCCGGTTTCGGTGCGCAGCAAGCCGAAGGCGTACTCGCCTTCCACCTTGATGGTGGCGCTCTTGATGCCGGCCACATCGCCCGGCGTCTCGTCTTCCATCGTGGCCTTGAAGCCCTTGCGCTCGCAGTACTTCAGGTACTGGCGCAGCAGCATGCCGGCCCAGTCGCAGGCCTCGGTGCCGCCGGCGCCGGCCTGGATGTCGATGAAGCAGTTGCTCGGGTCCGCCGGGTTGTTGAACATGCGGCGGAACTCGAGTTCCTCGACCTTGGCCTGCAGGGCCTTGGCGTCTTCCTCGATGGCCAGCATGCCGGCCTCATCGCCTTCTTCCTTGCTCATCTCGAACAACTCGGCGTTGTCGGCCAGCGAGGTCGTCAGGTGCGTGATCGTGTCGACCACGGTCTCCAGCGTCCGCTTCTCCTTGCCGAGCTCCTGGGCCCGCTTGGGGTCGTTCCAGACGTTGGGGTTCTCGAGGGCGGCGTTGACTTCGTTCAGTCGCAGTGCTTTGCGATCGAAGTCAAAGATACCCCCTTAGCGCGTCGGTGCGCGCTGAGAGGTCGGCAAGGCTGTTGCCGATTTGGTTGATGTGTTCGATGTCCATGACGGGCACAAGCGTGCAGTTCGGGAAAGGCCGCGATTTTTGCATGCGCCCGAGCAGGCACACTCTGCGCCGCCGGGGCCAGGCTGCCGAGGGCAGCGCCCGGCCGGAGAGCCCACCCATGCATCTGCTGCCCACCTGGCGCGCGCTGGCCCACACGGCCGCGCTCGCTACCAGCCTGATCTGCGCCACCAGCGCCGCCCGCGCCCAGGACGCGCCGCGCGCGCCCGTTGCCGCCAAGAAGCCCAAGGACGTCAGCGTGCATGGCGACCGCCGCATCGACGACTACTTCTGGCTGCGCGAGAAGGACGACCCCGAGGTGCAGGCCCACCTGAAGGCCGAGGCCGCCTACGCGGACGCCTGGTTCAAGCCCCATGCGGCCGCCGAGGCCCGGCTGTTCGAGGAGATGAAGGGCCGCGTGCAGCAGCGCGACCAGGGTGTGCCGCAGCGCGAAGGGCGCTGGTGGTACGTCAGCCGCATCGATGTCGGCCAGCAGTACCCCGTCTACGTGCGCCGCGCCGCGCAGGGCCCGCAGCGGCTGCACGACCCGCAGGCGCCCGAGCAGGTGGTGCTGGACCTCAATGAGCTGGCCAAGACGCGCAAGTTCGTCAACCTCAACGCGGTGTCCATCAGCCCCGATGAGCAGCGGGTTGCCTATGGCGTGGACGCGACCGGCGCGCGCGACTTCGAGCTGCACGTGCGCGACCTGACGACCGGCGAAGACCGCGTCATCGCCACCACACCGCATGCCGACGCGTTCGAGTGGTCGGCTGACGGCAAGACGCTGTTCTACATCCGCCACAACGACGCCCGCCGCTCGCACCAGCTGTGGCGCCACCGCCTCGGCGCCGTGCAGGACCAACTGGTGCACGAGGAGCCTGACGAGCTGTTCAACCTGATGCTCGCCAAGTCGCTGGACGGCCGCACGTTGATGCTGGGCTCGCGCTCCAAGGACACCATGGACTGGCGCGTGCTGCCCGCCGACCAGCCCGAGGGCCGCTGGCGCGAGGTGCTGCCGCGCAAGACCGGCCAGGAGTACGCGGTCACGCCCTTCGGCAAGGAGCTGCTGCTGCGCATCGACGACCGCGGCGTGAACTTCCGTCTGCTGCGCCTGCCCATGAAGGCCGGCGCCGGTGCGCTGTTCAAGCCGGCCGATCTGGCGCGCGCCCAGGAGCTCATCCCTCACCGCGCCGACGCGATGGTGGAGCAGGCAGTGGCCTTCAAGACCCACGCCGTCGCCCAGATCCGCGAGGGCGGCTCGGTCAAGCTGCGGATCTACCCGCTGAGCGCTGGCAAGCCGCGTGACATCAGCTTCCAGGAGCTGGCCTACAACGCCGTGCTGACCCCGCAGCGCGAGTTCGACGCGCCGCGTGTGCGTTTCGCCTACAACTCGCTCACCACGCCCGCCAGCACCTACGAGGCCGATCTGGCCACCGGCGCGCTGCAGTTGCTCAAGGTGGCGCCCGTGCAGGGCGGCTACGACGCCAGCCTCTATGCCAGCGAGCGCGTGTGGGTGACGGCGCCGGACGGTGTCAAGGTGCCGGTGAGCCTGGTCTACCGCAAGGACAAGCGCCGCGCCGGCCCGCAGCCGCTGTGGCTGTACGGCTATGGCAGCTACGGCATCCCCAGCGACCCGCGCTTTGCCAGCCCGCGCCTGTCCATGCTGGACCGCGGCGTCATCTACGCCATCGCCCACATCCGCGGCGGCGGCGACCTGGGCCGCCAGTGGTACCTGGACGGCAAGCTCGGCAAGAAGATGAACACCTTCACCGACTTCGTCGCCTGCGCCGAGGCGCTGGTGAAGCAGGGCTACACCCAGCCCAGCCAGCTCATCATCCACGGCGGCAGCGCTGGCGGCCTGCTGGTGGGCGCGGCCGCCAACCTGCGGCCCGACCTGTTCAAGGCCGTGGTTGCCCAGGTGCCCTTCGTCGATGTGCTCAACACCATGCTGGACGCCAGCCTGCCGCTGACCACCGAGGAATACATCGAATGGGGCAACCCCAACAAGGCCGACGAGTACGCCTGGATGCGCGCCTACAGCCCCTACGACAACCTCAAGCCCGCCGTCTACCCGGCCGTGCTGGCCAAGACGGCCATCAACGACAGCCAGGTGCCTTACTGGGAGGCTGCCAAGTACGTGGCCAAGCTGCGCGAGCTGAACCAGGGAAGCGCGCCGGTGCTGTTCGACATCAACATGACGGCCGGCCACGGCGGCGCCTCCGGCCGCTTCGACGCGCTGCGCGAGACCGCGCGCACCTACGCCTTCATGCTGCAGCAGTGGGGCTTGCTGAATGACTGAGACCGGGCACGGCGATTACTGGCGCCGCACGCGCCGGCTCACCGCCGCGCTGCTGCTGGCCTGGGCCTTGGTGGCCTTCGTGCCCGTGGTGTTCGCGCGCGAGCTCAGCGTGGAGCTGTTCGGCTGGCCGCTGGCCTTCTGGCTGGCCTCGCAGGGCGCGCTGCTGGGCTTTTGCGCCATCGTCATCGTCTACGCGCGGCGCATGCGCCGGCTGGACGAGGAGTTCGCCGAGCGCCGCTGAGTGCGTTCAGGCTGCGCCGAGGAAGGCCTCCACCGCCGCGGCCAGGGCCTCGGGCTGGTCGTGGTGCAGCATGTGCCCGGCGTCCTGCAGCACCGTGCGGGCCAGGTCGGGCACCACGGCCAGCCGCGACTCGAACTCGTCGCGCGGGTAACGCCCGCCCCAGAAGCGCGTCAGCTGGTCGTCGCTGCCCTCCACCCACAGCGTGGGCGCCGTGATGCGCTGCCAGCAGGCCAGCACCTCGGCCTTGCGGTACAGCACCGGGTTGGACAGCTTGTGCGCCGCATCGGCGTTGAGCTGGAAACCTGTCGCTTCTTCATCGGACGCAGGACGCGCCCAGTGGGCCGCCAGCCAGGCAGCCTTGTCGGCCGGCAGGCGCGGGTTGTTCTTGCGCAGGCGTTCGGCCACGTCGGCCAGCGTCGCGTAGGGGCGCAGCGAGGGTGGGTCCTTCAGCTCGTCCAGCCAGCGCGCCAGCCGCTCGGGCGCCGCGGCGGGCGACACGTCGGGCATGCCGAAGCCTTCCAGGTTCACCAACCGGCGCACGCGCTGCGGGCGCACGCCGGCGTAGCTCATCACCACGTTGCCGCCCATGCTGTGGCCCACCAGGTCGACCGGGGCGCCGGGGCTGACGACGTCCAGCAGTGCGTCCAGGTCGGCCAGGTAGTCGGGGAACCAGAAGCAGTCGGCCCCGCCCGCGTCGCTCAGGCCGAAGCCGCGCCAGTCCAGCGCGATGACCTCGCGCGTCTCGTGCATCGCGTCGACGAAGAACTGGAACGAGGCACCCACGTCCATCCAGCCATGCACCAGCACCAGGGGCGGGCGGCCCGGCAAGGGCTGACCCCAGCGCAGCAGGTGGTGGCGCAGCCTGCGCAGCGTCAGGAACTCACTGTGATGCGGGCGATGAACGGTGTAGACATGGGGCATATCCGCACTGTAGGCGACGGCGCAGCCCCGACAATGCGCTCATGCCCCGCCCAGACATCCGCCCCGCCGAGCCCCGCGACCTTCACGTCATCGTCCAGTTGATCGGCGAGCTGGCCGAGTTCGAGAATCTCAGCCACCTGCTGGAAGTCACCCCCGAGTCCCTGGCGCCTCACCTGTTCGGTGACGAGCCGGCGGCCGAGTGCGTGGTGGGTGAGGTGGGCGGCGAGGTGGTGGCCTTCGCGCTGTTCTACAAGAACTTCTCCACCTTCCTGTCGCGGCCGGGTCTGTACCTGGAAGACCTGTATGTGCGCCCCGCGCACCGCCGCAGCGGCCTGGGCCGCGCGCTGCTCATCCACCTGGCGCGGCTGGCCTGCGAGCGCGGCTATGGCCGCTTCGACTGGACGGTGCTGGACTGGAACGAGGACGCCATCCGCTTCTACGAGTCGCTGGGCGCTGACGTGATGCCCGAGTGGCGCATCTGCCGCCTCGCCGGCGACGCGCTGGAGCGCTACAGCGACGGCGAGCGCCCCAGCCGGTGGTCGCCCTCCGCCTGGCTGGGCCTTTAGGCCTGCGCTGCTTGCCCGGGCCTGCTGACCGATGCGCCTGCGGCATGCCCAGTTCTACGGCCACTTCGACACGCGCTGCGACGTGGCGGGCTTCAGCCTCGCGCGGCTGACCGCACAGACGCCTGCGCACGAGGTGCTGCCGCACGAGCATGCGGACGGGCACTTCATCGTCGTGCTGTCGGGCCGCTACCGCAGCAGCGCGCGCGGCGCCGACCGGCTGCTCGGCGCTGGTGATGTGCTGTGGAACCCGCCCGGCACGCGACACCAGGACAGCTTCCTCGACCTGGGCAGCCACTTCGTGGCGCTGAGCCTGGGCGCGCGCCAGGTGGCCGACCTCGCGCTGCTGGACGGCGGCGCACGGCGCCTGGCCGCTGCGGCGCAAGCGGTTGCGCAAGACCTGGCCCGCCAGCCGGTGGCCGTCGACCTGGCCGGGCTGTTGCAGATCGAGGAGCAGTGCCACCGCCTCTGTGCGCTGAGCCGTGCCCAGGCGGCGCCTGACGACCCTGCGGCGCGTGGCCGCGGAGAGCCGGCCTGGCTGCGGCGCTGCATGGAGCAACTGGTGGACGACTGCGCGCAACCGCTGCGCCTGGCTGACCTGGCCGCGGCAGCGGGTGTGCACCCGGTGTCGCTGTCGCGGGCCTTCCGGCGCCACTACGGGCTCTCGCCCGGCGCGCTGCAGCGGCGGGCTCAGCTCAACCTGGCGGCGCGCCGCCTGCGCGAGGGCCAGCCGATTGCCGACGTGGCTGCGCAGCTCGGCTTTGCGGACCAGAGCCACTTCACGCGCCTGTTCCGCGCAGAGTACGGCTGCACGCCGGCGGCCTGGCGGGGCGGGTTCAAAACGTTCTAGACGCCCCGGCCCGGTGCCGGCGAGCATGGCTCCATGACCGCTTCACGACCCCTGGCGCTGCTGGCGCTGAGCTTCTCCCTCCTTCTTGGTGGCGCCGCGCGCGCCGCCGAGCCTTTGGTGGACACCGCCGACCTGGCCGCGCTGCAGGCCCTGCCCGGCGGCACCAGCGTGCTGCTGCAGCGCGGCGGCTGCGTGCTGGCCGAGCACTATGCGCGCGGCGCTGGCGCCGACACGCTGCATGACACGCGCTCGGTGGGCAAGTCGGTCACCGCGCTGCTCGTGGCCGCCGCCGTGCAGGACGGTGCGCTGCGCCGTGACACGCCCGTGTTCGCCGCCTTCACCGACCTGCAGCCCCTGGCGCACGATGGCCCGGCCAAGCAGGCCATCGTCGTGGCCGACCTGTTGACCATGTCTTCCGCGCTCGACTGCGATGACAACCAGGACGCCAGCCCCGGCAACGAAGAGCGCATGTACCCGCTGCCGCGCTGGCTGCGCTGGGCTGTGGACCTGCCCACCCGCGCCGTGCCGGCGGGTTCGCCTTGGGCCTACTGCACCGCCGGCACTGTGCTGCTGGGCCAGCTGCTGGAGCGGCGCATGCCCGGCGGGCTGGAGGCCTATGCGCAGCGCCGCCTCTTCGGGCCGCTGGGCATCACTACCGTGCAATGGCACCACTCGCCCAGCGGCGAAACCATGAGCGGCGGCGGCCTGCGGCTGCGCACGCGCGACTGGGCGGCGCTGATGCAGCTGCTGCTGCAGCGCGGCCAGTGGCAGGGCCGCGAACTGCTGGCGCCGGCGCAGGTCGATACGGTGCTGAGCGCGCACCGCAGCACGCCGCTCGGCATGGACTATGGCGAGCTGTTCTGGCGCCGCGACTTCGAGCTCGCCTGCGGCCGCCACAGCGGCTGGATGATGGCCGGCAACGGCGGCAACCTCGTGCTGGGCCTGCCCACGCTGGGCGCCGTCGTCGCGCTGACGCGCACGCACTACAACCAGCGCGGCATGCACCCACAGAGCTGGGCGTTCACCGCGGCGCTGCTGTCGCGCCACCTGTGCGACGGCGAGCGGCTGCGCCCGCTCGAGGGCGGCACACCGGGCTAGCCCCGAGTGGCGGCACCGGGTGGGCTGGCTAGCATCGCGCCTCGCTCAACCAGGGGGGCTGATGGCCGACGACCGCTACGAGCCGCTGCATGCCGCCTTCCGCTGGCAGGTTCCGCCGGACTTCAACCTCGCCGAGGCCTGCTGCGGCCGCTGGGCGCGCGCCACGCCCAAGGCCACCGCCATCTACTTCGAGAGCGACAGCGGCTGCCGCGCGCAGTACAGCTACGCGCAACTGCAGCGCGCTGCCAACCGCCTGTCCAACGCGCTGATGGCCCAGGGCGTGCGGCGCGGCCACCGCGTGGCGGTGCAGCTGCCGCAGCGCTTCGAGACGGCCGTGGCCCACATCGCCATCCAGCAGATCGGTGCGGTGGCGTTGCCGCTGTCCATGCTGTTCGGCGCCGAGGCGCTGGCCTACCGGCTGCAGGACAGCGGCGCCGTGCTGGCCATTGCCGCCGGCGAGGCCATGCCGGCGCTGCGTGCGGCCCGGCCGGACTGCCCGGCGCTGCGGCGCGTCATCGTCGTGGGCGACTGCACGACCGCGCGCGATGAGCTCGCGTGGATGGACGTGCTGCAGGCCGAGGCCGCGAGCTTCACCCGCGTGGCCACGCGCGCCAGCGACGCGGCGCTGCTGCTCTACACCAGCGGCACCACCGGCAACCCCAAGGGCGCGCTGCTGCCGCAGCAGGCGCTCATCGGCAACCTGCCGGGCTTCATCGCCAGCCAGGACTGGTTCGGCTTCGATCCCTTCGACGAGAGCAAGCCGAGCGATGCCGTCTTCTGGAGCCCGGCCGACTGGGCCTGGACGGGCGGGCTGATGGATGCGCTGCTGCCCAGCCTCTACTTCGGCCGGCCCATCGTGGCCTGGCAGGGCCGCTTCACGGCGGACAAGGCCTTCGAGCTGATGGCGGCCTATGGCGTCACGCACGCCTTCCTGTTCCCGACCGCGCTCAAGGCCATGATGAAGGCCGCCCCCCGCCCCAAGCGCCTCGGCCTCAAGCTGCGCACGCTGATGAGCGCCGGCGAGGCCGTGGGCGACGCGGTGTTCGCCTGGTGCCGCGAGTGCTTGGGCGTGCCCGTCAACGAGATGTTCGGCCAGACCGAGATGAACTACGTGCTCGGCAACTGCCAGCGCCTGTGGCCGGCGCGGCCCGGCAGCATGGGCCGCGCCTACCCCGGCCACCGCGTGGCCGTCATCGACGACGACGGCCGCGAATGCGCACCGGGCCAGGTGGGCGAGGTGGCCGTGCACGCGCGCGACCGCCACGGCGTGCCCGACCCGGTCTTCTTCCTTGGCTACTGGAACAACGACGCCGCCACCCGCGCCAAGTTCACCGGCGACCCGGCCGACAGCTGGTGCCGCACCGGCGACCTGGCTCGCATGGAGGCCGACGGCAGCTTCTGGTACGAGGGCCGCGCGGACGATGTGTTCAAGAGCGCCGGCTACCGCATCGGCCCCGGCGAGATCGAGAACTGCCTGCTCAAGCACCCGGCGGTTGCCAACGCCGCCGTCGTGCCCAAGCCCGACGCCGAGCGTGGTGCGCTGGTGAAGGCCTACGTCGTGCTGGCCGACGGGCATGTGGGCGACGCCGCGCTGGTGGCCGCGCTGCAGGCCCACGTCAAGGCGCGCCTGGCGCCCTACGAGTACCCGAAGGAGGTCGAGTTCATCGCCGCGCTGCCGATGACGACCACCGGCAAGGTGCAGCGGCGCGTGCTGCGGCTGCAGGAGCAGCAGCGCGCCGGGCTGGGCGCGGGGGCTTCGTAGGCCACGGTGAGCGCCGCGACCCCACGTGCGATGCACCGCGTGGTGAAGGTGCCCAAAGCGCATGCGACATCGCCGGTGCAGCACCGCTGTCTGGCTGCCCGTCGCCTGCCGTGACGCGGGTGCCGTCCCCGCCGCTCACTTGCACTTGTAGGGCCGCCCGGCCATCGGCGTGGCGATGGGGGCCACGTTGCCGTTGAAGGGGTCGGAGTCGGCGATGCGGGAGCGGAAGATCTCCACGCAGGTGTTGCCCCGGCGCATGACGCGGCGGTGCTCGCCGAGGGCGCCGACGGCCTGGTTGCGGTTGTCGCTGGTGTGCTCCTCCACCCAGGCGCCGGCACCGCCGGTAGCGTCGGCGATGCGGTCTTCCAGCGTTGTGCGGGCGGTGTTGCTGCGCGGGTCGTTGAGCGCTGGGTTGCGTGCTGTGGCCGACGAGGCGGCGTAGCCGGGCGGCAGCGTCAGTTTCAGCGTGATGCGTGGGGGCTCGGCCGGCGGTACAGCCGTGGGCGCAGGCGGCGCCGGGGTGGCCGGGGAGGTGGGCGCGGCGATCTCAGTGTCGTCGCGCGTTGGCGCGATCGAGAGGCTGGGCGCCTGCGCCGTGGATGGGCGGCGCGCGGCGAAGCGGTTCGGGTCGGGCAGCGGCGCTTGCTGCCGCGGCGGCGCGATCAGGCGCACGCTGGTGGCCTGCCGTTCGCGCGCCGGGGCCAAGCCGGGCGGTCGGTGCAGCAGCGCCGCCACCAGCAGCGCCGCGTGCAGCGCGATGACAAACGCGCGTGCGGCCCAGCGGTGCGGCGTGGCCATGGCGGTGGCTACAGCTTGATGGACAGCTTGGTGCCGGGCGGCGGCACCAGGCGTGCCGCGTCGGGCCAGTTCTCCTGGCCGGTCAGCACGGTGCACGGGCGGCTGGCCTCGCCCTTCTTGGTCTCGGGCTCGCGCTCGCCCGTGGCCGGTTGCAGCGGCAGGCCCAGCAGCTGGCCGTTCTCCGTCCAGGTCAGCTCCCAGGTGGGCGTGTCGCTGCAGATGCGCACGCCCTGGCCGCGCGGGAACAGCCAGCGCAGGTAGAAGGGCAGCAGCTCTTCGCGCAGCTTGCGCCCCACCTGCATGATGCGGCGCACGGTGGCCAGGTCCAGCTGTTCGGGCGGCGTGGTGAGCTTCACGGTGCCGCTGACGGCCATCTGCCCCTTGGCCGCGTTGGTGGCGAGGTCGGCCGTCTTGGCCTCGGCTTCGGGCAGCACGGGCAGGTCGAAGCGGCCCTCGGCGTCGAGCTTGATCGGGTGGTCGGCCTCGTCGCTGCGCACGGCCATGCGCAGCTCGGTCAGCGGCTTCTTGGTCTTGGCGGTGTCAACGCGGAAGTCCATGCGGAACAGGCCTTCGCCATGCTGGCGCAGCTTGCTCAGCAGCTGGTTGAGCTGGGCGTAGGGCAGCACGCTGCCGTCGCGCTTGAGCTCGGTGCGCACGGCGGGCAGCACCTGCGTGTCCTGGGCCGGGGTGACCGAGCTGGCCATCAGGAGCGACGTTAGCAACAGGGGTGTGAGCAGGGGGCGCATGGCGGGCTCGCAGGCGTTGGGGGTGGGTGAGGCGGTCAGTTGCCGCGCAGCTTGACGCTGAGGTGGGTGTTTTCCGGCGGCAGCAGGCGGGCGCTGTCGGGCCAGCTTTCCTGGCCGGTCAGCAGCGCGCAGGGGCGCGGCCGGGGGCTGTTGGCGTCCTGCGCATCGCGCTCGCCGGCGGTGGCGGGCAGGGCCAGGCCCATCAGCTGGCCGCCTTCGGGCCATTCCAGCTCCCAGGTGGGCGTGGTGCTGCACACCCGCACGCCTTCGATGCCGGGCACCAGCCAGCGCACGGCCCAGGGCAGTAGCTCCTCGCGCAGCGTGCGGCCCAGCGCGACGATCTCGCGCACCTTGCCCATGGTCAGCTGCTCCGGCGCGAGGTTGAGCTCCAGCGAGATCTTGGCCTTGAGGTGGCCCTTGGGCGTGTTGGTGGCGAAGTCGGCCGTCTTGGCCTCGGCCTCCGGCAGGATGGGCAGCTGGATCAGGCCCTGCGGGTCGATGCTCAGCGGGTAGTCCTTGTCATCGGTGCGCACGGCGATGCGCACATCGGCCAGCGGCACCTTGGTGCGCTCGCGGTCGACCCGGAAGTCCATGCGGAACAGGTTTCTGCCGTGCAGCCGCAGCTTGGTGAGCACCTCGTTGAGCTGGCGGTAGGGCAGCACGGTGCCGTCGCGCTTGAGTTCGGTGTGAACGGGGGGCAGCACCAGCGTGTCGGCGGCCAGGGCGGGCAAGGCGCTCAGCAGTGCGGTGGTCAGGAGCAGGCGCGGGGCGAGGGTCGGCATGAAGTGGGTTGACAGAAATCGGTGAATGAGGCGGTCAGGGCGGGGTGTCGCCATCGGGCTCAGGCTCGGGGCCGGGCTCCCAGGCGAGCAGCTCACCGGGCTGGCACTGCAGCACCTCGCAGATGCGCGCCAGCGTGTCGAAACGCACGCCGCGCACCTTGCCGCTCTTGAGCAGCGAGAGGTTGGCCTCGGTGATGCCCACCCGCTCGGCCAGCTCGCGCGAGCGCATCTTGCGCCGCGCGAGCATGACGTCGAGCGTGACGATGATGGGCATCAGACGAACTCGGCGTTCTCGTCCGCCACGCGGGCAGCTTCAGACAGCACCTGGGCTAGCGCCAGCAGCAGCAGGCCAAACAGCAGCGCGAGGTAATGGTCGGACGACAGCCCGAACCACAGCCGTCGCTCGCCCTTGCCGTTGCCCCAGGTCAGCGCCAGGATGGCCAGTGTGTGGCCCAGCGGCTGGGCGGCGGCCAGGCTGCTGACGCCCAGGCCCAGGCGGCGCAGGTGCGCGGCCGGCCGGCGCGCCAGCAGCTCGCCCTGGGCGAAGCAGCCGAACAGCGACCACATCTGCCACAGCGTGAACAGGCTCACCGCCGTGGGCAGCAGCATGGCCGCCAGGCCCCACAGCCGCGAGCCCAGGTCCAGCTGCACGGTGCTCAGGCTCCAGGTGCGCGCGGCCACCTCGGCCACCCAGTCGGGCTGGGCCCAGAACACGAAGGGCAGGGTGCCGATGAACAACGCGCCCAGCAGGCTCAGCAGCCGCACGATCCAGGCCAGCCGGCGGATGCGCCGGTGGCCGTCGGTGGAAAAGGAGTCCGGCATGCACGCCTTCGTGAAACGAGAAAAACTTACTGTAAAACAATAAATCGTTGCCGGGAAACAGAATATTCACATCCCCCCGAGAATGGCGGCATGAGCAAGAAGAGCACCCATGTCAGCGAGACCCCGGCCACGCAGATGCTCAAGCGCGCCGGCGTGGCCTTCACCGAGCATGTGTACGACTACGTGGACCACGGCGGCACGGCCGAGTCGTCCAAGCAGCTGGGCGTGGACGAGCACGCCGTCGTCAAGACGCTGGTGATGCAGGACGAGCGCGCCGAGCCGCTGATCGTGCTGATGCACGGCGACAAGACCGTCAGCCTGAAGGAGCTGGCCCGGCAGATCCCGTGCAAGAAGGTGGAGCCCTGCAAGCCCGAGGTGGCGCAGCGCCACAGCGGCTACCAGGTCGGCGGCACCTCGCCCTTCGGCGTGCGCAAGGCCATGCCGGTGTTCGTGGAGGCGAGCATCCTGGCGCTGGACAAGATCTGCATCAACGGCGGCCGGCGCGGCTACCTCGTGGGCATCGCGCCCCGGGTTCTCACCGAGTTGCTGGGCGCCCGCCCGGTGCAGTGCGCCAACGGACAATGACGCCATGCAAGAGACTCTCATTCCCCTGATCGCCGCCGTTGGCGGCTACCTGATCGGTTCGCTTTCTTTCGCCGTCATCGTGAGCCGCGCGATGGGCCTGTCCGACCCGCGCTCCTACGGCTCCGGCAACCCCGGCGCCACCAACGTGCTGCGCTCCGGCAACAAGGCCGCGGCCATCCTGACGCTGGTGTTCGATGCGCTGAAGGGCTACCTGCCGGTGCTCGCCGTCTACCTCTGGGGCGCGCCCCACGGCCTGGGCGAGGGCACGGCTGCGCTGGTGGGCCTGGGTGCCTTCCTGGGCCACCTGTGGCCGGTGTTCTTCAAGTTCGAAGGCGGCAAGGGCGTGGCCACGGCGGCCGGCGTCATCTTCGGCCTGAACCCGCTGCTGGGCGTGGCCACGCTGGCCACCTGGGCCATCATTGCCTGGTTCAGCCGCTACTCATCGCTGGCCGCCATAGTGTCGGCCGCGTTCGCGCCGATGTATCAGTTGCTCATTTGGGAAGCCGGCCCCACCGCGCTGGCCCTCATCATCATGGGCCTGCTGCTGGTGTGGCGCCACCAGGCCAACATCAAGAAACTGATGGCCGGCACCGAGAGCAAGCTGGGCCAGAAGGCCGCGGGCGCAACGCCGGCCGCCGGCACCAGCAAGAAGCATCCGCACGGCACCGGCCCCCGCCCGGCCGGGCATTCGCATCACCACCCCTCACGAAAGAAGTGACCCCATGAGCAACAGCATCGAGCGCTACGACGTCGGTCCCCGCATGTCCGAGATGGCCGTCTACAACGGCGTGGCCTACCTGGCCGGCCAGGTGGCCGAAGACGGCAGCCAGGGCATCGAGGGCCAGACGGCCCAGGTGCTGGCCGCCATCGACAAGTTGCTGGCCCGCGCCGGCACCGACAAGAGCCGCATCCTGCGCGCGCAGATCTTCATCGTCGACCTGGCCGACTTCGCCGCCATGAACGGCGTGTGGGAGCAGTGGGTCACGCCGGGCCACACCCCGCCGCGCGCCACCGTGCAGGCCGCGCTGGCCCGCCCGGAGTGGAAGATCGAGATCGTCGTGACCGCAGCGGTCTGATCGGATCGCTCATCCGCCTCGACAAGGGCGGCCTGGTCAGCGTTGATGGCGCTGGCGGGCCGCCTTTTTTCATGGGCGTGTTCCTGGCTGGCGATAGGAAGTTGTGCGTTTGGCCGGGAGGCTGGATCGGTGAGTGACGGCTTTAGGCTGGTTGCAGCCGCCCGGATCAGGCAGTCGAGCGGCTGCAAAGTGCCCAAAGGAGCCGTTGGCCAGCACCAGGCCGCCAAAAGTGCGCAAGCGCTGCGCCTGTTCATCGCGCGCTCTCCGGTGTGAGGGAAATCAATGTCTCTGAGAAACCGGGGCAGGTCACCGTCACCTAGACACAGATGGGATTGGCATCGAACGCGCCAGGTCTAAGACCTTGCCGTCTCGCATCTGCACGACGCGTTTGGCGCCAGCAATCGTTTCAGGACGGTGAGCAATCACCAATCGCGTAAGTTTCATGTGCGCGATCGCTGCAGTTACGGCGCGTTCGTTCTCGACATCCAGGTGACTCGTGGCTTCGTCTAGAGCCAGCACGCGAGGTCGCTTGTAAAGCGCGCGGGCAAAGAGCAAACGCTGGCGCTGCCCGCCGGACAGGCCTGAGCCGAGATCGCCAATCAAGGTCTCATAACCCATGGGCATGCGGCAAATCTCGTGGTGCAGTTGAGCCATCTGAGCACAGGCCTCTACCCATGCGCGATCGGGACGTTCGTCGAAGAAGGAGATGTTGTCGGCAAGGCTGCCAGTCAGCAAAACGTCCTCTTGCATCACCGTCCCAATTTGCCGACGAAAGTTTTGCCATCCAAGGTGGCGAACAGGGTGACCGCCGAACAGCACCTCTCCCTCAGTCGGCTTCAGCAAGCCCAATGCGACCTTGAGCAAGGTTGTCTTGCCGGTGCCAGAGGATCCCACAATAGCAACGCTCTCTCCAGCGTCGATCAGGAGATTCGCATCTTTGAGAATCCACGGCTCGTTATCGCCGTATCGAAAGCTCACATTCCGTAGTTCGACGGCAGGCGCCAAATGGCTCAAGTCATGTTGCGGCACCACGTCCTTCTCTGGTGGCTCTAAACAGATGTCTGCCAAGCGTTCGGCATGCAGACCGACCATCTTGAGCTCCACCGCACAGTTGATGAGCGCAGTCACGCGAGTCGCGAACTGGGTCTTGTAGGTAATAAACGCGAAAAGCATTCCGACAGTGAAGGCGGACGTGCCGTCGCCCGCACCGTTCATGACGAGTCGAGCTCCCAACCACAACACAAGCAGGTTCTCCAACCCGAATATCAGACCGTTTGCGGCCGAGAAGGCGATGCCTATGCGAGCTGTGCGTACATCGCGGTTCTGCACTTCGACGATGAGATTCTGCCAACGGGCGCGACGTTCGTCTTCCCGGCCAAACAGCTTCAACGGAGCAATGGCGCGCAGCGTTTCTAGAAAGTGCGAATTCTCCTTGGCGGCGGCGGCAAGGCGTTCTGCCGAGGCCGTTCTTAACGGGGCGTACCACGCCCAGCGCAGCAATCCGTATACCACGAGTGCGCCCATCGTCACCAAGGCCAGCCGCGGCGCGTAGATCAGCATCATCGCGAGTGCTGCGATGGCCATCACTCCGTCGAGAACGACCTCTATCACCGATGTAGTCAGCGTCTTCTGTATTGCTTGGACGGCGCTGAATCGCGACGTAATGTCTCCGAGGTGGCGCCGTTCAAAGAATGCGATTGGCAGCTTAACTAGATGCGAGAACACGTTCGTTGCCCATTGCAGCGAGAGCGTCTGCGACAGCACTACAACCATCCAAGACCTAGCGAGTCCAAGCGTCGTCTGAATCAGCAAAAGCAGCCCGAACCCGAGTAACAGCACGGTCAACAGATCATGATCGGACGACGTTAAGACCTCGTCCACAGTCAATTGTTGGAACAGCGGCGCCGCCAGGGCGAACATCTCCAACACCACCGCTACCGACAGGATTTGAGCAATAGACGTCCATGCACCTGTCACTCTGCCGGTCAAATTGGAAAGACTCAGGCGCCGCTCAGGCGGCCGCGACTGAAACTCTGCAGTGGGCGTGAGTTCCAGCGCAACACCTGTGAAATGCTTGGAGACCTCAGCAAGTGGGAGCTTGCGCGTGCCGAAGGCAGGATCCAAGATGACGACATGTCCACGCTGAAACCTCTTGAGCACGACGAAGTGATTCAAATCCCAGTGCAGTATGCAAGGCAGTCGAAGGGTGGCCAGCGACTCAAGCTCCACCCGCACGGCGCGTCCGGAAAGGCCAAGGTCCGCGGCGATCACCAGAAGGTCTCGCGCCGTTAGGCCACGCCTGCCGACGCTTCGAGCCTTTCGCAGTTCATCGAGTACTGAGTGCCGACCATGATGCGCTGCGATGTCCGCGATGCACATCAGGCCGCATTCGCCTGCCTCGAGCGCTGGCAACTCGTATGCCATGTCGCTCAGCGCGACGGCGAAGCGCCAAGGCTCTTCACAACAAGTTCAGTGGGGCCGTCCTGCAACAGGGTCAGTTCAAAAAAACGTGATGGGTGAACGACCATGGTGGCGGCGGCCTGAACGTTGTCGTCGATGCCGACGGTCATCCGGCGAACACCGTCAACCGCCGGTTCGATCTTGTACTCGGCGCCACTTCCGGAGACGGGCGTCGCGGAACCTTCTGGACGCGGAAATGTCGAAACGGTTCCGTCAAAGTATGGACGAAGAGCTTCCCTGGTGCGAGGAAGGAAGATTCGACGACCTGTGAGCACGCCGTTGTCTGAAGTCTTTGCGAGAAATCCTGTTTGCTTTGCGAGTGCAAGAAAAGTCGCCAAACTAGCGTCTGCGTCGACGGCAGTGGTCAGTAGGGCCGCGTCGATTTTCAGCTCGAAACGCGTGGCAGCATTGTCCTGAACCAGCGATGCCGAGGGGGATTGGCTTGTTGCTGCAGGAGCAGCATTTAGCGTCTTCAGCTCAGCGCTAACCTCTGCGTCGCTCAAGCCTCCCAACTTCACGCGTTCGGATTCACTCATCAAACCTTCTGCAACGGGGTACAAATGAAAAGCACCGGCTTTCGATGCATTCTGTTCAAATTGGGTTGAAAACCATTGAGGCTGTCGTCTGGCCATCATTAGCCGATCCCATGCAAGGGCCGAAAGTCTGACGAATTTACGTTCTTCAGGAAAATGCAACTTGGCTTGAACCGCAAGGGAGTATGACAACTGCAGGCTCTTTTCATCTCCCGCGTGAAGGAGAATCAATGACGAACAATAGAAATCTCGGGCGGAGCGGACGCGATGGGTTTTCAGCTGCGAAACGACTTGGCGTTGACGTTTTGCGTCCCGCTCCGCAATGGCGGCCCAATTGCTCGCGCCAACCGCTTTGTCGTAGTTCTTCCGATCAGACTGGTCACCAAGGCAGTCAGCGTCTTGCACTGTCCCCGCATTTGCAAGATTGAACCAAAGCAGCGCTGAAATTGCGCTGATTCGGACAAAAGTTGATGGGAGCTTGCGTGTCGTCATCGGGGTCTCCTAAGCGTGTTGCGAGGTGCGGCTGGGCCGTACTGTTTTTGCAACTTCGGCGAGCGCAAGGGGACCTGACCATGCGGAGTTTCCCACCAAGTAATCGCAGAACGGTTTCAGTATTTGAATATCTGGATTTCGGTCTTCGATCCAAAGGAACTGCCCCGCTTCATTCACTTCGAGGAAAACATATTCCCGATCCCCAGTTTCGAGGATGTCGAAAGTGCCAAATCCAAGCTCCGCGACATCCATGAATTTGAAAAGTAAGATTTTCAGTGCTTCAGGAATGTCACTTGGCGTCACTTTCAATGATGAGTGGGGGCCAGCGCGCCAATCGCTAAGAGATGAATACTGGTGTGTCGACTCAACTGTGGCTGTTATACATTGATTGCCGAACACTGTAACCCTGTACTCTCTTGCGGCCGGGACGAGTTCCTGGAAAATTGCCGGTGCGCGCGAAATGGAGGCGGAATGATCCATTACCTGAGCACAAGATACTTTGGTGGTAAATAAAGCGTTGGTCGAAGTGTTGATTTTTCCAGATGGCGCGTCCCAGTGAACGGGAGAAAATGACTTGAATGCCAAGGTTCCAAGTTGTTGAGCGAAGCGAATCACTTCAGCAGCGTCATTGCTGATGATTGTTTTTGGAATTTTTAGGCCAACATGTTGCGCCACCCTCAACTGATAAATTTTGCTTTGCGCTCTTAATTTGGCGGATAAGCGATTTATCTGCCGCGCACCTGGCGCGAGCGCAAACTGGCAATGCTTCCAGAATTCCCCAACCTCCTGCTTCGAGATTTGCTCATCGACGCTATCTAGGCAGTCCTCGAAATTCTTCGGCTGGCCCCGTCGACGGAGCCACACTGTTTCAAAGTTGGATGCCTCTTGTCCATTGACCCGCGAAAGCTCGTCGCCGTCAATAAAGAGATGGCTGAGCGTTTGCTCCCGGGGGAGCCGGTCGCTGGCGAGTCTTGTCGTCGAAATCCCATGCGTGGTCAATGCATGTTGGACCACGTTGGCGTGAATGTCACTGCTCTCTGAAACGATCAGGATGCTCATCTTCTCAACCACCTTTGAATGAACCCACCGAGGTGGGCTCAAGTCATGTCAACGGCAGGCCTCAGTCGTTGTCGCGTCCGTAGTCAGCATCGCAACCGCCGCAGCCGTCGCAGCCCGTCATGTAATAGCGAGTGGTCTGCGCACCCGCGATGTCATCCAGTTGCTCAAGCGTCAGTTCAACGGCGACGCTGCGGTGCAGCAGTTGATTAGTACCAGCGCTCGAGTGCATCGATTGATCGTTCATGGTTCTTCCATTTGAGAAACACCGCCGTTTATTTCAGTCCGCCGGCGGCAATCGCGGAGTTCTTTTATTTCGAGTTATCGGCCGATACCGGACTTGGCGATGGACAGCACAGGTTCCAACAGCCATTCCCAGATCCGCCGCTGTTCTTGCAGGATGTCAGCGTCAAGACGCATTCCCGTCGTCAGCGGGATAGCTTGTCCATACGCCATCACTGTCTGTGACGACAACCGGACGGTGATTCGATATAAAGCTTCAGCAGCTTCTGTGGATAGGGCCTGACCAGCAGGAAGATCTGACGCGGCGATCGGACTCCTACTTACTTCGATCACTTCGCCACTCGCCATGCCGAACTTCTGATAGGGGAATCCCGCGTAGCGCAGCCACACTTTCTGCCCCGTTCGTACGAAGGCCGACGTTCGACTCGGTGCAAAAAGCTGCGCCTGCAGTTCAGAGACATCGCGGCTCGCTGGATCAGCGGCGGACTTTGGGACAAGGCTCAGCAGCGTCTGGCCGGGCTGGACGCTCTGACCAACTTCCAGGGTGATGGCACTGACGTGACCGTCCTTCGTCGCGGTGACGGTGAGGCCATTGCGGCCGTCGGCCTCAACTGCTTCTTGATCCAAAGCGGCGCGAGTGCGATCGAGCTGCTCCAGGTTGGCCCTGATTTGCATCACGAGCGCCTGCAGATCCGCGTTCACTCCTTGGCGGTCTCGCGTGAGCGCTTGAAGATTCCGCTCTGCGTTGCGCACACGAAGCTCAATATCAAGCAGTTCCTCTTGTCTCGACTGGACCTGCGCTGCTGCCACGAATCCGTCGTTGGCAAGCTGCTGCTGACGTTCTACGGTCTTCCTGGCAAGTTGCAAGCGCAACTGATGAGTCTCCAACTCGGAGAGTGCTTGGCGTTCCTCCGCCTGGAGGCTTTGCATTCGCTGTTGGAGACTTTCCCTGCGCTGCAGCAAGCTCTGTTCAGTAAGCCTTCGCTCCGAGTCAATACTGGCACGTCTGCTGCGAAGTGCGTGGTCGTTCAAGACACCGAGATCTCCAGCAGCAGTGATGCGCTGACTCCTGACCCGCAGCAGCGGCTGTCCGGCGCTAACGAGGTCACCCTCGTTAACCAAAACTTCCGCGATAACACCAGCCTGCGGCGTTTTGATGGTGATCAGGCCACCGGTGGGAAGTAGGAGACCTCGAACGGTGGCCTTGCGGCTGAATGTTCCCCAGAAGGCGAAGGCGAATAGAAGAGCTGCCATCGCAAACGCAGCGCCTGTTGCGAGACTGAAGCTCAACGGACGACCGACTCGGATGCTGCCCAGCCATTGGGCTTGCTGGGCTTCTCCAACCTCAGGTCGGAATAGCGGCACTGCGGCACGCTTTGCGTCGGACGTTGACATTCATCTCCCTGGACCTCTGCGGGTTGGTGACCGTCAGCTAGCCTGCGGCCTAGTTCCGAAATGCTATGGGACCTGCGCCAGACAAATGAGTCCGGCGCGGTCATCCAAAGCTGCGTCGGAATGCTCCTGATGCCAATGCATGGAGTCTTGTGCTAACCGCACGCTCTCTGGATTTAACGCCTCGACGTCATATCTGCAACGGGGCGAGCAGTTGATTGGTAACGTCGGCTTCGCCGTATGTCGCGTGGACAGCCTAGTGACCACAGCAAGATCGATCGAAAAGCTATTCACCGGAGGACGATCCACGTGACAGCTCACGTTCGCCTATGGTGAGCATCGGTCCGGATGGCGGCTTCCTGCCAGCAACTCGCCTTAGTTAACTGATGTCCGCGATGAGTCGATAGGAGCGACCGAGTGGGTCTCCAGCGAGCGACAGCAGTCACCCTCCCGCTGCCACCCGATCAATTTCGGCTTTGGGCACATTGCTGCCGTACGGAGGCAAACCGCGACCGTCAGCAACCGCTGCACAGCCGCCATCCAGAAAATGTCGACAGCAAGCAGCGCGCATATCGGCTGCAGCTGATCCCCTCAGCCAGCCGCCGCATCACCCCACACCTTCAACCGACACCCTGCGCCCGCCTTCGCCAGAACGCCGCGTCGATGAGCTGTTCGGCGCCGGTGCGCGCGTTGACGAGCCAGAACGCTTGCCCGTCTGCACTGAGGCGCGCGACCTCGCCCTCGTGCCGCCCGGCGCGCACGCGCTGGCCGACGGTGTTGGCCGGGAAGTCCGGCCGCGCGGCCAACTCCAGCAGGGGCGTGGCCGCGCGCGTGTCGCCCGCCAGCCGCAGCCGCTGCATCAGCGGCGCCAGCAGCGGGCTGGCCGCATCGGCTGGCGACACGAACAGCACCAGCTTGGCCTGCGCGCGGCTCAGGCCCACGTTGAGCAGGCGCTGCGCTTCCTCGCCGTGCAGAAAGGGCTGGGCGCCGTCGGCGGGGTCGAACAGCACCACCGGCGCCTCGCTGCCCTGCGCCCGGTGCACGGTGCTGACGCGCAGCTGCTCCGGCAGCCCGCGCGCGCGCAGCCGCTGGCGGATCAGCGCGCGCTGGGCACGGAAGGGCGTCAGCACGATGACCTCCTCGGCCTGCCACTGGCCGCTGGCCAGTGCCTGAGTCAGCAGCTCGGCGATGGCCTCGGCCGATTCGCGCCGCACCGGCCCGCGCTCGGCGGCCACCCAGCCGCCGTCGGTCTTGAGGCGGTGCACGTGCACATGCGCGTCGGCCGGGATGTCGCCCAGCGTGCGCTGCCGGGCGGCCAGCCAGTCGGGCGAGCGATCGGCGTCGTCCGCCACGCGCAGCAGGCCGTCGTAGAACAGCTGGCTGACGAGCTCACCGATGGGCGGCGCCATGCGCGATTGCTCGTCCAGCAGCGCGACCGACGCGGCTTGCGCGCCGGTGCCTCGCGGCATCTCAGCGAAGGCAGAGCGGCCCAGCCAGCGGCGGGCCAGCCGATCCTCGCTGCGTTGTACGGGCGAGAGCTGCTGCGGGTCGCCCGCGAACAGCCGCGCGCGGCCCAGCGGCATCAGCGCCAGCGTGTGGGCCAGGCTCACCTGGCTGGCTTCGTCGAACACCAGCAGGTCGAAGGGCGGCTCGCCGTCGGGGGCCAGTTCGCGCAGGGTCTTCAGCGTGAAGGCCGCGCGCGTGGTCGTCATGCTGGCCAGGCGGCAGCGCTGCAGCACCTTCAGCGACGAGGCGCGCAGCTCGTCGCGCAGGTCGCTCACGCGGTCGGCCCAGGCCTTCAGCGCGTGCGCGTCGCGGCTGGGCGGTCGGGCGGCTTCGGCGCGGGCGAGGCGGGCGATGAGCTCGCGGTCCTGCGTGGGGATGAGGTGCTCGCGGCCGTCGTAGGCGGCGGCGTCGAAGCGCGTGCCCAGGCGCTGCACGGCGGCGCGCAGGGGCTCGCGCCGGCCCTTTTGTAGCGCCTTGTCGACGGCCAGCGTGGCCAGGTCCACGGCCTGGTTGGTGGTGGACAGCAGCAGCACACGCGCCGTGGGGTGGCGGTCCAGGTACTCGGCCAGCAGCACGCCCAGCGTGGTCGTCTTGCCGGTGCCGGGCGGCCCCCACAGGAAGGCGCTGCTGAAGCCGGTGAGCGCCAGCGCGGCGCGTTGCGCCGGCCGCAGCCAGCGGAAGGGCTCGCCGGTCAGCGGCGTGCCGCCGCGCAGCGGGCGGGGGGCCGAGAGATCCGGCAGGCAGGCCAGCGCGGCCTCGGCCCACGGCGTGTCCCACCAGGCATCGGCCACGGCGTTCAGGAAGCGCGTGGGGTAGAGCCGGATCAGGTGGCCGGCCGGCGGCGGTGGGCTGCTGGCGTTCTGCAGCACGAGCTGGTCGTCCTCCACGACGACGGCCAGCACGCTGGCGCCGCCCTTGGCCGGGCTGCCCCACCAGGCAGCGGCGCCGTCCAGGCTGTCGTCCAGCAGCGCCTGGGCGGAGGCGGCGCCGGGCCGCTGGCCTTCGGCGAACACATAGCCCGGCTCCAGCGTGACGCGCCACAGCGTGCCGTCACGCTCGGCGTGCAGCACCTTGAAGTCGTAGTACTCGGGTGTGGCCGAGAGCTCGGCGGTCAAGGCCGCGCGGATGTCGGCGAGGCTCATGGCATCTGGCTGGTCGAAAACAGGGAGGGTGAAACTGTAAATGCATACAGCATCCGGCCGACCTTGATCTTGCTCAAGACGCACCACGTGTGGCGCGGTTAGCCTGCGCAGCCACCACCATCACTCACCGGGTCGCCAGGATGTCCATCGAGTTGTTCCGCCAGGACCGGCATGTCTGCGTCATGTTTGCCCGGCTGGGTGACGAGGGCGGCGATGCGGTGCAGTCCAACCAGTTCCTGCTCGTCAACGGGGACACCGGCGCCATCCTGGACCCCGGCGGCAACATTGCCTACAACGAGCTCTACCTCGGCATGTCGGCCTTCTTTGCGCCCCACAAGCTGGCCGCGATCGTGGCCTCGCATGCCGACCCCGACATCATTGCCTCGCTGGACCGCTGGATGACGGCGACCGAGGCGCCGGTCTACATCTCGCGCATCTGGGAGCGCTTTGCGCCGCACTTCTGCAAGCCGGGCAAGACGGCCGGCCGCATCGTGGGCCTGCCCGACGCGGGCGAGCGCCTGCGGCTGGGCACGGGGGCAGACCGCTTCGAGCTGTGGGCGCTGCCGGCGCACTTCCTGCACGCCGAGGGCAACTTCCAGTTCTACGACCCGGTCAGCCGCATCCTGTTCTCGGGCGACCTGGGCGCGTCGCTGGGCGTGAGCCTGAACCCGGAGCAGCCGGTCACGTCGCTGGCCGCGCACATCCCGCGCATGGAGGGCTTCCACCGCCGCTACATGGTCAGCAACAAGGTGCTGCGGCTGTGGGCGGCCATGGTGCGGCAGCTGGACATCCAGATGATCGCGCCGCAGCACGGCGCGCCGATGGTGGGCCCGGCGGTGCAGGAGTTCATCGCCTGGGTGGAGCAGCTGGAATGCGGCGTGGACCTGTTCGGGCCGGCGAACTACCGCGTGCCGGGCTGAGAGCCTGTGAACCCGTCCAGCACACCCGCTCGGCCGCCCCAAACGCCGCCACTCGGGCGCGCCGGATTCATGCACAGGCTCTGAGGCGGCGGCGCTGTCATGGCCGCGCCACACGCGGCCGCTAGGCTGCCGGCTTTCAGCCGGGAGCCGAACTTGGGGCACATCGAAGACGAGCTGGTAAAGAGCATTCACCGCGATCTGCAGGACGATTTCGACGAAGAGCTCGAGCTGGAGTTGGAGGACCGCGACTTCAGCGACCCGGGTGCCGACGCAGCGCCCGAGGTGTCCGCGCAGCGCAAGCGCTACTTCCGCGAGCTGTTCCGGCTGCAGAGCGAACTGGTGAAGCTGCAGGACTGGGTGCAGCACACCGGCCACAAGGTGGTCATCCTGTTCGAGGGCCGCGACGCGGCGGGCAAGGGCGGCGTCATCAAGCGCATCACGCAGCGGCTGAACCCGCGCGTGTGCCGCGTGGCCGCGCTGCCGGCGCCCAACGACCGCGAGCGCACGCAGTGGTACTTCCAGCGCTATGTGTCGCACCTGCCGGCGGCCGGCGAGATCGTGCTGTTCGACCGCAGTTGGTACAACCGCGCCGGCGTGGAGCGCGTGATGGGCTTCTGCACCGACGAGCAGTACGAGGAGTTCTTCCGCTCGGCCCCCGAGTTCGAGCGCATGCTGCAGCGCTCGGGCATCCAGCTCATCAAGTACTGGTTCTCCATCAGCGATGACGAGCAGCGCGTGCGCTTCCTGGGCCGCATCCATGACCCGCTCAAGCAGTGGAAGCTGAGCCCCATGGATCTGGAGTCGCGCCGCCGCTGGGAGGAATACACCAAGGCCAAGGAGGTGATGCTGGAGCGCACGCACATCCCCGAGTCGCCCTGGTGGGTGGTGCCCGCCGACGACAAGAAGCGCGCGCGGCTGAACTGCATCCACCACCTGCTGAGCCAGATGCCCTACCAGGAGGTGCCGCATGCCGACATCGAGCTGCCGGCGCGCGAGCGGCGCGAGGACTACATCCGGCACCCGGTGCCGGCCGAGCTCATCGTGCCCGAGGTGTATTGAGCAGCTCCTAACATCCGGGGCATGAAGCTGCCCTGGTCTCTGCTGGCGGTCATCGCCGTCGCGTCGCTCGCCTCCTGGGGCTGGCGCAGTCATGTGTCTGCGCAGGATGCGCGCCAGCTGGCTGCGCACGTGCAGCCGGGCGACATCCGCATGATCTCGTCCGAGACCTGCGGCTGGTGCACTGCCGCGCGGCGCTGGATGACGAGCGAGGGCATCCCGTTCCAGGAGTGCTTTCTGGAGCGCGATGCGCAGTGCCGTGCGGACTATGTGGCCCGCGGCGGGCGCGGCACGCCCACGCTGTTGGTGCGCGGGCAGACGGTGATCGGCTTCGACCGCGCACGCATGCTGCAGATCCTGGACGACAAGGCCGAGCCGAGTCGGCAGCGCTGACTCAGCAGCGCTGGCGACTCGACTCGGCGGCAGTGGAAAAAGGCGTCATTCGCATGAAATGGACGCCCGGCTCAGATGCGCTTGGTGGCGGGCTTGGCAGCGGCCAGCGTGGTGTGGCGCAGCAGCGTCGCTTCGCTGTAGCCGGTGACGACGACGCGCGGCAACTGGGCCACCACTTGTGCCTCAGTGCGCACGGCCGTGCCGGTCACGATGACGCGGGGCAACTGGGCGATGACCGGGGCTTCGGCACGGACGGCCTTGCCGGTGACGACGACGCGTTCCAGCTTGACGGTGGGCTGCGGCGCGGCGGTGGCGGCGACGGAGAAGGTCAGGCCAGCAGCAGCGGCGATGACGGCGGTGAAGAGCTTGTCTTGCAGGTTCATGATGGACTCCATTCGGTGGGTTTCGAACCGCGTGATTGCTTGTTCGATGGAGTCAGTGTCTGCAATGGGGCCGGGCCCCGCCACCCGACTGCGATCAATCGCGGGCCGCGCCGGATGAACTGCAGCAAGGCGGGATGAGTGGTAACCCGCGGCGCCGGTTTCAGCCGCGTTCAGCCCAGCTGCAGGCCCAGACGGGCCACGTCGCCCCGGCCCTGGCGCACCAACACGGGCTCGTCGCCCTGGCTGAGGTCCAGCACCGTGGTGGGCTGGGCCGGGCAGGCGCCGGCGTCAAGGATGAACTGCAGCTGCCGGTCCAGCCGCTCGGCCACTTCGCTGGCGTCGTTCAGCGCCTCGCTGTCGCCGGGCGGGATCAGCGTGGTGGACAGCAGCGGCTCGCCCAGCAGCGCCAGCAGGTCCTGCGTGACGCGGTGCTCCGGCACGCGCAGGCCGATGGTGCGGCGGCTGGGGTGCGAGAGGCGCCGCGGCACTTCCTTGGTGGCCGGCAGGATGAAGGTGTACGCCCCCGGTGTGGCCAGCTTCAGCAGCCGGTACTGCCGGTTGTCCACCATCGCGTAGGTGGCCAGCTCCGACAGGTCGCGGCACAGCAGCGTCAGGTGGTGCTTGTCGTCCACCCCCCGCACCCGCCGCAGGGCCTCGGCCGCTGACTTGTCGTTCAGGTGGCAGACGAAGGCGTAGCTGGAGTCGGTCGGCACCGCGCCGATGCCGCCGGCCTGCAGCATCTGCACGCACTGGCGCAGGAAGCGGGGTTGCGGGTTGTCGGGGTGGACTTCGAAGAGCTGGGCCATGCGGCCGATCCTACCGGCCAGCGCCGATGTCGATTCGCTTTACAGACGCAGGCGATCTGCCGCGGGTTGTTGGTCCGCGCGCCCATGAGCAGCGGCCAATGGCCTGGAACTTGCGACCTGGGCAGGCCTCCCTTCATAGCGAGGCATTGCCATGAAATCCATTCGCGCTTGGAGTCTGGTCTTGACGATGGGTGCCGCGTTGCTGGCGCCGCCTGCGCAGGCCGGGGTGGTGTTCGGCATGGACCCCACCGGCCTGACCGGCGGCGTCTTCCGATGGGATGCTGCGGCCCGCACCATCGACGGCAATGAGCGCTCGCTGGACGGCGGCTTGCGCTATTCCATGTCCGGCGGCTCCTTCGAGGCTTTCCGTGACCGCTTCACCTGGTCTGGCGCAGCGCCCACCGTGGCGGCCTTCACCCAGGCGGTGCAGGACTCCTTCGCCGCCTGGGCCTCGGTGGACCCGGTCACTGGCTTGGGCACGGCCCTGAGCTTCGTGGCGGACCTGGGCACGTCGGTGCAGGGGGTGGCGGGCGGTGGCATCGACATCAACGGGGCTGAGATCGACCTGATCGCGACCGCCGATGCCAGGTTCTGGAATGTCGGTGACAACGGCTTGCAGGGCGAAACCTGGTTCAACGGCATCGGCTCGCCGGTGACGCTGACCTCCGGTGTCGCCAATTACGCGCATTCCCGTGCGATCTCGGGTGCCGACGTCTATCTCAACAGCAACAGCGGCGCGGCCTACACGCTGGACATCTTCCAGCGGCTGCTGACCCACGAGCTGGGCCATGCGCTGGGCTTGGGTGATGTGGAGGGCGACATCAACCCGGGGAGCTTCATCGACGACAACTTCAGCGCGGCCGACCCGGCCGGTACGATGAGCAACTCCTGGGCGCTGCTGGTGGACCCGTTCGATCCTTCGAGTTCGGCGGGCCTGCAGCGCTACGGCATCGGTGCCAGCAGCACGGCTGCCGGGGTCAACCTGCTGATGGAGTCCCGTGGCCTGGGCATCAGCGCCGCGTTGCCGCTGGGCACGGCCGTGCCGCTGACCAACGACGAGTACGGCACCCGCCAATTCCTCTATCCCGAACTGCAACGCGCCGAGGCGCTGCCCGAGCCGGGTTCGCTGGCGCTGGTGGGTCTGGCGCTGGCTGGGCTGGCGGCGGGGCGCCGGCCAAGTCGTCGCGGCTGAACGCGCGATGACTCAGCCGCCTACAGTTGTCGGGCGGTGGATGCGATCCGCCAGGGCCGCCCACACGGGTGTGAGGCTGGCGGGCAACGGCGGCAGCGTGCCGAGATCGACGCGGCTTTCCTCGGGGCAGTGGAAGTCCGAGCCGCGCGAGGCCAGCAGGTCGAACTCGCGGGCGATGTCTGCGTATTCTGTGAACTCGGCCGGCGTGTGGCTGCCGGTCACCACCTCGATGCCGCGGCCGCCGTGGGCGACGAACTCGGTGATGAGCGCGTATTCCTCGGTGGGCGTGAAGTCGTAGCGGCCAGGGTGGGCGATGACGGCGGCGCCACCCGCGCGGGTGATCCAGCCCACCGCATCCTTCAGGCTGGCCCACTTGTGCGCCACGAAGCCGGGCTTGCCCTCGGTCAAGAAGCGACGGAAGACCTCGGGCACGTCGCTGCAGTGACCGCCGTCCACCAGAAAGCGGGCGAAGTGAGTGCGCGAGATCAGGTCGGGGTTGCCGACGTACTTCAGCGCGCCCTCGAACGCGCCGGGGATGCCGGCCGCTGCCAGGCTGGCTGCCATCTCGCGGGCACGGGCCTCGCGGCCGCCCCGGGTGGCGCGCAGGCCCTCGATCAGTTCGGGCGCGGTGTGGTCGAAGCCCAGGCCCACGATGTGCACCACGCGGCCCGCGAAGGTGACCGAGATCTCGGTGCCCGTCAGGTAGGGCAGGCCCAGCGCCCGGGCGGCGTCGATGGCGCGCTGCTGGCCGCCGATCTCGTCATGGTCGGTCAGCGACCACAGCTGCACGCCGGCCGCGTGCGCCCGCGCGGCCAGCGCCTCGGGCGTCAGCGTGCCGTCCGAGACGGTGGAGTGGCAGTGCAGGTCGGCGTTGAGCGTGGCGGCGAGGTTCACAGCTTGATTCTGGCAGGCCGGCCATGCCGCTACCGTCAGCAGGGCTTGTTGCTCACAGCCGGAAGGCGTTGACGGTGTCGTCCATGCCCTGGGCCTGGCCGCGCAGGCTGTCGGCCGCGGCGGCGGCCTCCTCGACGAGCGCCGCGTTCTGCTGCGTCATGGCGTCGATGGCCCGCACCGCGTCACCCACCTCGTCGGTCTGTTGCGCCTGGGCGCGCGTCTGTTCAGCCATGGCGTGGATGAGCGTGTTCATGTCACGCACCTTGCCGAGGATGGCCTCGACGGCGCTGCCCGCCTCAGCGGCCTGGGCGGTGCCGGCCTCCACGCGCTCAACGGACTGACCGATCAGCGACTTGATCTCGCGGGCCGCCGTGGCGCTGCGCTGGGCCAGCGCGCGCACCTCGGTGGCCACCACGGCGAAGCCCCGGCCAGCGTCGCCGGCCCGGGCGGCCTCGACCGCGGCGTTCAGCGCCAGGATGTTGGTCTGGAAGGCAATGCCGTCGATCAGGCCCGTGATGTCGCCGATGCGGCGGCTGGCCTCCTCAATGCCCTTCATCGTGGCGACGACCTCGCCGACGATCTGCCCGCCCTGCGCGGCAACGCCGGCCGCCGAGCTGGCCAGCGCCTCGGCGTCGCGTGCCGAGGCCCGGCTGTGCTGCACGGCTGCGGTGAGGGACTGGACGTTGGAGGCGGTCTGCTGCAGGCGCGCGGCGGCCTGCTCGGTGCGGTCGGCAAGATCCTGGTTGCCCGCCGCGATCTCGTGCACGGCATGGCGTATGCCTGCGGCGTCGGTGTGGATGCGCTCCACCAGGTCGCGCAGGCGCTGCTGCATGTGACCCAGTGCGCTGAGCACGCGGCCGAGCTCGTCGCGCCGGCCCGCGGGCACGGTCTGGCTGAGGTCACCGGCGGCGATGCGTTCGGTCACGTCCACCATCTGCCCCACCGGAATCAGCAGTTGCCGGATGGAGCGCACCATGATGAAGACCATCAGCGCCAGCGTTGCCGGCAGCAGCACGAGCACGGCGTTGCGCGAGGTGCGGGCGGTGTCGGCCCGGTCGGCCAGCGCGGCCTGCAGCGCCTCGACCACCTGCGCGCTGAGCTGGCTTTGCAGCGCAGCAGCCTCTGCGAGGCGGGCGGCCAGTTGATCCAACGGGAAGTTGACGTCGCTGGCAGCGGCCGCCAGCGTCTCGTCCACCTGCTGGCGCTGCGCCTTGGCTTTGTCCGCCAGGGGCTTGAGGCGTTCGCTGAGCGCGCCCTGGTCGGCCTGCAGCGCCAGCTGCAGATGGATTTGCATCTGTGTGGCGTGCTCGCGGTAGCGGGTGTGCGCGGCCGCCATGTTGGCCATGTCGTCCACAGCGGCGGCGCGGGCCAGGGCGCCGAGCTCGGACAGCGCGTCCTGCACCCGGGGTGCTGCCTGCAGGCCCGCGATGATGGCGAAGTAGGACGAGGCCTGTGGGTCCAGCAGCAGGCCTGTGCCGGCGTTGAGCTCGGCGATGGCCTCGAACGCCAGGTGCGCCAGCTGGCGCTGTGCGGTCATGAGGCGGCCCGCATCGAGCGGGCCCTCCGTCAGCGCCTTGGTCAGGGTGGCTTGCAGTGCCCGCAGCCCCGACACGCGCTCGCGCTGCTGGGCGACGAGGGCCGGCGCCAGCTTGTCGTCGGCCAGCGCCTGCTCCAGCGCTTGCAGCGCTTGCAGCACCTGCTGCGTGGCGGCGACGGCCTGTGGCTTGAGCTCAGGCTTGGTGCTCAGCGCCTCGGCGCCCAGGCCCCGCTGATGCTGCAGCGCGGCCAGCAGCGCCTGCCAGGCCTGGTTGGCTGGCAGGCCATGTTGTTCGGTGGACACGACATCGAGTTGCTCGATGTACTGGTTCAGCAGCGCGCTGCTGGGCAACAGGCCCAGCATCAGCGACAGCACGGCCACAAGACCGAGCCGCGTGCGCAGGCTCCAGTGTTCGGAGAACTTGAGTAGCGTCATGGGTGGGGTTGTTCAGGCGGCCAGGTCGTGGCGCGGTTGGGGATGGCGGCGGTCGATGAAGTAACGGCTGTTGCCGGCGCGGCCTTTGGCCACGCGCTTGGGCTCGGCGAGCGCGGCGCTCAGTGCGCGCGCGTTGTCGAACGAGCCGGGCACATGCAGGATGGCGCCCGCCGAGAAGGTGGGCAGCGGGTGGAAGCTGGGCTGGTGCTGGCGGTTCAGCGTCACGTAGCCGCCGGCAGCCAGGTGCTCGGCGGAGAAGAAGCTGCGCACGCCGGCATCAAAGGCCTGGCAGATGCGGGTGAGGCGTGCCTCCCAGTCCGGGCTGATCATGGCCAGCACGAAATCATCGCCACCCACATGGCCCACGAAGTCCAGCTGCGGGTCCACCGCCTGGGTCAGCACGCGCGCCGCCAGGCGGATGATGTCGTCGCCGATGCGGTAACCGTAGACGTCGTTGAAGGGCTTGAAGTGGTCGATGTCCCACACCACGGCGGCGAAGGTTTCGCCGGCCTCGATGAGGCGCTCCAGGTGGTTGTCCAGCGGCACGTTGCCGGGCAGCAGCGTCAGCGGGTTGGCGTAGCGGGCGGCGTGTACCTGCAGGTCGGAGACGGCCTTGAGCAGGTCGGAGCTGCGCCCGGCGCCGAAGTAGCTGCCCTCACGGGTGACGATGAAGCCGTCGATCATCAGCCGCTCGTCCAGGTTGGCCACGGCGTCACTCATCGCGCGCAGCGGCGTGGCGACGTCGAACACCAGGGGGTGCGGGTCCATCAGCTCCACGCAGCTGCGCCGGTCGAAGATGTCCATGAAGAAGCGCTCCGTGCTGCGCTTGAGCACATGCAGCGAGCGCAGCACGCCGATGGGGCGCTGCTGGTCGTCGAGCACGGGAATGGCCAGCAGTTGGTCGTCGCCGTGGAACAGGTCCACGATGCTGCGGCAGCTGGTGTCCGGCGTGACGGTGAGCCCGCGGCGAGCCAGCTGTGCCGCGGTCGTGATGGCGCCCTGGCCCAGCGGCAGCGCCAGATCGTTCTGCAGCAGGCGGGGTTGCGCAGCGGTGGCCAGGCGCGCGCTCCATGGCACGCTCAGCGATGCGCGCGGCGTGGCGCTGGGGCGGGCGAAGAGGTAGCCCTGGCACAGCGTCACGCCCAGGCGGCGCAGCACGTCCAGGTCAGGCTCCTGCTCCAGCCCCTCGGCCACCACCTCGCAGCCGCTGGTGGCAGCCATCTCGACGATGGAGCGCACGAACTGCTGCTTCAGCGGCTCCTGCGCAATGCCGTCGATGAAGTGGCGGTCGATCTTGACGAAGTCCGGCCGCATCTCCATCCAGCGGCGCAGCGACGCAAAGCCTTCGCCAAGGTCATCCAGCGCAACACGAAAGCCCCGCTCGCGCAGCGCCTGCAAGGCGCCATCCAGCTGCGCCATGTCGTCGATGGGCCGCGTCTCGGTCAGCTCGATGACCACACGGGAGGTCGGCAGGCCGAGTTCCTGCAGCTGCGCGGCCAGCCGGCCGGCATGCTCGCGCGCGCCCAGCAGGGTGTCGGCGGTGACGTTGAGGAACAGGCTGCCGGGCAGGCCCAGTGCCTTGAAGCGCTGCATTGCGCGCTGCACGATCAGCCGCTCCAGCTCCACCAGCCGGCCCAAACGCGCTGCGGCCTCGAACAGCACCAGGGGCGAGTGCAGCGGGCCGTCAGCCGGCGCGCGCGTGAGGGCCTCGAAGCCGTAGATGTCGGCGCGGTCGATGGCGACCAGCGGCTGGAAATGGATGTCGAAGCTGCGCTGCGCGATCAGCCGGTCCAGGGCGTGGGCAAGAGGGTCTGGCGCCGATTCGCGCATGAGGGCTCCGAGCGGCGCGCCCTGCCGAAACAGCCGACAGAGCCACCGCTGCCCATTCTTGGAAGCGGTTGTGACAGTCCCGTGACGCGGGTAAGCCCGGGTGTTGCTCCTGCCAACTGCGTCACGCCCCGGGCGCGCGGGGGGGGCTCAGCGCCTCAGCGGCTCAGGCCGCGGCCTCGATGACGTATTGCAGTCGCTGCTGCCCTTGCCACTCGTCCAGGCTGAGCCGGTAGGCCAGCGTGGCGCGCTCGGGCAGCATGTCCACGTGGTTGAACCAGATGCCGTCGATGAGCCGGCCGGCCTGGCGCAGCCGCAGCTTGAGGTGCTTCTCGCCGACCAGGCGCTGCGAGACCAGCTCGAAGCGGTCGCAGAACACCGGCGGCTCGAAGCCCTGGCCCCAGACCTGTGCGTCCAGCAGCCTCGCCGTCTCGGGCGTGGCAGCCTCGGGCGGCAGCGCGCCGTCATGGCGCAGCGTGCGGGTCAGGTCCTGCTCGCTGAGCCACTCCTCGGCCACCCGGGCCAGCGCGAGCGCAAAGCGGTGGATGTCGTCCACGGCCAGCGTGGCGCCCGCCGCCATCGCGTGGCCGCCGAACTTGGCCAGCAGGTCGGGCTCGCGCTTGGCCACAAGGTCCAGCGCGTCGCGCAGGTGAAAGCCCGGGATGGAACGGCCCGAGCCCTTGAGCTGGCCGTCGGCACCGCGCGCGAACACGAAGGTGGGGCGGTGTACGCGATCCTTGATGCGCGATGCGACGATGCCCACCACGCCCTCGTGGAAGTCGGCATCGAACAGCGCCACGGCTGGCGGCAGTGCGCCCTGCAGCGCCTCGACAAGCCCGTCCAGCCGCGCCTCGGCCATCTCGCGCATGCCGGCCTCGATGTCGCGGCGCTCGCGGTTGATGCTGTCCAGCTGCGTGGCCAGCGCCAGCGCGCGCTCGGGGTCGTCGGTGGTCAGCGCCTCGATGCCCAGCGTCATGTCGGACAGCCGGCCGGCGGCGTTGATGCGCGGGCCCAAGGCAAAGCCGAGGTCAAAGCCCTGGGCCTTGCTGGCATCGCGCTTGGCGGCGCTGAACAAGGCCATCACGCCCGGCTGGGCGCGGCCGGCGCGCATGCGCTTGAGGCCCTGGGCGACGAGGCGGCGGTTGTTGGCGTCCAGCTTCACCACATCGGCCACCGTGCCCAGCGCCACCAGGTCCAGCAGACCGTCCAGCCGCGGCTCGGGCTGGGGCAGGGCGCCGCGGCGGCGCAGCTCGGCGCGCAGGCCCAGCAGCACGTAGAAGGCCACGCCCACGCCGGCCAGCGACTTGCTCGGGAAGCTGCAGCCGGGCTGGTTGGGGTTGACGATTGCCGAGGCCTCGGGGACGACAACGGCGCCGTCGACGACGGCGGGCAGGTGGTGGTCGGTCACCAGCACCTGCAGACCGCGCGCGCGGGCATGGGCCACGCCGGCCAGGCTGGCGATGCCGTTGTCCACCGTCACCAGCAGGTCGGGCTGCTGTGCCAGCGCCAGGTCCACGATGGTGGGCGTGAGGCCGTAGCCGTGCACGGCGCGGTCGGGCACGACGTAGCCCACCGTGTCGGGCCGGGCGCCCAACTGGCGCAGGCCGCGCAGCATCACGGCGCAGGCGGTGGCGCCGTCGCAGTCGTAGTCGGCCACGATGACGATGCGCCGGCCGGCCTGCAGCGTGTCGGCCAGCAGCGTGGCGGCCGCGTCCAGCCCCAGCAGGCCGGAGGGCGGCAGCAGCTGGCCGAGGTTCTCGTCCAGCTCGGCGGCCTCGCGCACGCCGCGCGCGGCCAGCAGCCGCGCCAGCAGCGGGGCCACGCCGGCCTGCTCCAGCGCCCAGGCGCTGCGCGGGTTGACCTCGCGCTCCACCAGCCGCGGCGCGTTCACAGCGTCTCCAGCACGCTGGCCAGCTCGGGCGCCTGGAAGCGGCGCTTGAGCCGCTCCATCCACGTCAGCGGCTGGGCCGTGAAGCGGCGCGCGAAGCGCTGCCCGCACAGCGTCAGGCTGGTCAGCGGCTGCGCCAGCAGGCCGGCATCCAGCCGCTGCCAGGCCTCGGCCCAGGCGGCGAGGTCGCCGTTGAGCAGCGGCGCGGTCAGGCGGTCGTCTACCGTGATGTCGACGGGCTGGCCGTTGCTGCGGCCGATGTCGCCGATCCAGACCGAGTTGACGACATGCTCGCCACGCGCCTCGCGCTCGGCGTTCAGTGCATGGCCGTGCAGCAGCATCTGGGCCTCGTTCTGCCAGCGGCGCAGCGTGCGATGCTGCGGCAGCCAGGGCTCGATGTGCTGGCCGGCGGCGCGCTCGAAGCTGGCGGCCTGCAGGCTGTCCAGCGCGCTGGCGTGGCCGATGGCCCAGCGCTGCGCATCCAGCAGCCGCCATTGCCAGCCCTCAGCCTCGGGCCACAGCTCGCGCAGCACGGCGGCGAAGCGGGCGCCTTCGGATTCCGACAGTGCGAGCGCGGCAGGCGGCAGCACGTCCACGCCATCGGTGCCGACGGCCAGGTGCACCGGCGTCATCAGCGCCCAGCGCAGCTCAGGGCCGGCGTTCACGGCCCAGGCTGCAGCGCTGGGCTCGGCCTGGCCGCGCAGCGCGGCCAGCGCCAGGTGGTGCGGCGGCTGGGGCGAGAACTCGTCGCTGCCCCAGGTCTCGGCGGGGCTGAGCCGGGCCAGCTGGGCGGCCAGATGGGGCAGGGCCAGGCCGGCAAAGGCATGTCGCGCGGCGTCGTCCAGCGCGGCGGCATGGGGAATCATCAGGTGCATGTACCGGATTATCCGGACAGCCCTCGCCAGGCTCGACGGCGACTCACATGGCTGTCACAAAGCGTTCATACACTTTTCATCATGACCGCTGCCCATTCGTCGACACCGCTGAAGTTGCTCAATCGCGAGCAGGCCATTCTGGAGTTCAACCGCCGTGTGCTGGCCCAGGCCCAGCGCGAGGACGTGCCGCTGCTGGAGCGGCTGCGCTACATCTGCATCGTGTCCAGCAACCTGGACGAGTTCTTCGAGGTGCGCTTTGCCGACATGCTGGACGCCGCGCGCGACCCGCTGAGCACCGTAACGGGCCAGGACGTGGACCGCGTAGGCCGCGCCGCCCACACTTTGATCGACGAGCAGTACCACGTGTTCAACGAGCAGGTGATGCCGCTGCTGCGCAAGCAGCGCATCGTCATCCTCAACCACGCCGACCGCGACGACGCGCAGCGTGCCTGGGTGAGCAAGTTCTTCGAGCGCGAGGTCAAGCCGCTGCTGGTGCCCGTGGGCCTGGACCCGGCCCACCCCTTCCCGCAGGTCGCCAACAAGTCGCTGCACTTCATCGCGCGGCTGTCGGGCAAGGACGCTTTCGGCCGCGACAACCGCATCGCCATCGTCAAGGTGCCGCGCGTGCTGCCGCGCGTGATCAAGCTGCCGGCGCACCTGTCCGACGGCCATCAGGCCTTCGTGCTGCTGACCAGCGTCATCCGCGCCCACCTGGAGGAACTGTTCCCCGGCCGCAAGGTGGAGGCGTTCTCGCAGTTCCGCGTCACGCGTGACTCCGACCTGGAGGTGGACGAGGAGGAGATCGCCAACCTGCGCCATGCGCTGCGCTCCGGCCTGACGACGCGCCACTTCGGCCGCGCCGTGCGGCTGGAGGTGGTCAACACCTGCCCGGCCGAGTTGTCTGCCTTCCTGCTGGAGCAGTTCGGCCTGCCCGCGGCGGCGCTGTACCGCGTCAACGGGCCGGTCAACCTGGTGCGCCTCAACGAGCTCATCGACCAGACCGACGCGCCTGCGCTGCGCTTCGCGCCCTTCGAGCCGGCCTGGCCCAGCGGCCGGCTGCCACGTCACAAGTCCATCTTCGACAAGCTGCGCAAGGGCGACGTGCTGCTGCACCATCCGTTCGAGAGCTTCGATCCCGTCGTGCAGATGCTGCGCGAGGCCGTCAACGACCCGGACGTGCTGGCCATCAAGCAGACCATCTACCGCACCGGCGCCAAGAGCGAGTTGATGGACCTGCTGATCGAGGCGGCGCGGCGCGGCAAGGAGGTCATGGCCGTTGTGGAGCTGAAGGCGCGCTTCGACGAGGAGGCCAACATCAACTGGGCGGAGCGGCTGGAGGCCGTGGGCGCGCAGGTGGTGTACGGCATCGTGGGCTACAAGACCCACGCCAAGCTGTTGATGGTGATGCGCCGCGAGGGCGGCAAGCTGCGCCGTTATGCCCACCTGTCCACCGGCAACTACAACCCCAAGACGGCCCGCCTGTACACCGACGTGGGCCTGCTGACCGCCGACCCTGACCTGACGGCCGATGCCGACTCGGTGTTCCGTCAGCTGGCGTCGCTGGGCAAGTTCAAGGCGCTGCGCCGCATGCTGCTGGCGCCGTTCAACATGCACAGCCGCATGGTGGAGTTGCTGGCCCAGGTGGAGGCTGCGGCGCGCGCCGGCTACAAGGCCGCGCGCGTGGTGGTCAAGATCAACGCGCTGACCGACGCCGAGCTCATCCAGGCGCTGCTGCGCACCGCGCAGGCCGGCGCGAAGGTGGACCTCATCGTGCGCGGCGCCTGCATGCTGCCGCCAGGGCTGCCCGGCGTCAGCGACAACATCGTCGTGCGCTCGGTGGTGGGCCGTTTCCTGGAGCACACGCGGGTCTGCTACTTCCGCTGGGCGGAGGGCGACGAGGGTGAGGCGCTGTTCCTGTCCAGTGCCGACTGGATGAGCCGCAACATGTTCCGCCGCATCGAGGTGGCCTGGCCGGTGCTGGACGCCCGGCTGCGCCAGCGCGTCATCGACGAGGCCTTGCAGCCCTACCTGCATGACACGCTGGACGCCTGGCAGCTGGGCCCGGACGGCCACTCGGTGCGCATCGGTGGCGAGCGTGGCGTCAGCGCGCAGCAGGCGCTGATGCGGCGCTACAGCAGCGATGTCTGAGTCCCTGCGCCCGCAACGCTCGAACAAGGTGAGCTCATGGACCTGATCCTGTGGCGCCATGCCGAAGCCGAGGTCATCGCGCCCGGCCAGGACGACCTGCAGCGCCTGCTGACGCCCAAGGGCGAGCGCCAGGCGCGGCGCATGGCCGCCTGGCTGAACCATCGGCTGGCCGCGTCCACGCGTGTCCTGGTCAGCCCGGCGCTGCGCTGCCGCCAGACGGCCGATGCGCTGGGCCGCGAGGTGCGCATCGTGCCGGCCCTGGCGCCGGATGCGCCCCTGCAGGCGCTGCTGGAGGCCGCGCGCTGGCCCAAGGCCAGCGAGCCGGTGCTGATCTGCGGCCACCAGCCCACCCTGGGCCAGCTGGCGGCGCACCTGCTGGCCGGCGTGGAGCAGGACTGGGCGGTGA
This sequence comes from Roseateles hydrophilus, assembly GCF_026712245.1. Lineage (GTDB taxonomy): Bacteria > Pseudomonadota > Gammaproteobacteria > Burkholderiales > Burkholderiaceae_C > Pelomonas > Pelomonas hydrophilus. Next base: position 440,772 of record NZ_JAPPUY010000004.1, on the reverse strand, counting down.
AGAAGGGCGCTGTCTGGTGGCTGCGCTGGCGTCAGCGCGACGGCGCGCCCGAGGTGACGCTGCACGCCGTGCAGGGGCCGGACGCGCTGTAGCCGGGGCGGCTTCCCGCCCGCCCGGCGCCCCGTTCAGCTGACGATCAGTTCCAGCAGATCGCCGCGCGCCCAGGCCTCGGCCTCTTCCTTCAGCAGGAAGCGGGTGCGCGCCTGTTTGTTGGACCAATTGCGCGGGCTGCGCAGCGTCAGGCGCCGCCCGGCCCGCTCCAGCGTGGGCACGCTCGGTGGCACCGTGCGGGCGTGGCACAGGATGACGGCCAGCCGCAATGCAATGAGCTGCTCCAGCAGGCCGGTCTCGCCGAGCTGTGCCTCCAGCTTGCGCAGCCCACCGCGCTGGCCCAGCGCCAGCGTGGCCAGCCGCTGCAGCTGGTTGGTGGAGAAGCCCGGCGCGTCCGCGTGGCCCAGGATGTAGGCGCTGTGGCGGTGGTGGTCGTGATGCGACACCAGCATGCCGATCTCGTGCAGCGCGGCGGCCCAGCGCAGTTCGCGCAGCGGCTCGGCCAGCGGCTTGGGCACCAGCTGGCGGTAGAGCTTCTCGGCCTTGGCGGCCACGCGGTCCGCTTGCGCCTGGTCGACGCTGAAGCGTTGTTGCAGCTGCTTCACGGCATCGGCGCGCGGGTCGCGGGCGCCGCTGGGCTGCAGCCGTTCGGCCAGATCAAAGATCACGCCCTGGCGCAGCGCGCCCTTGGTGGGCAGCAACTCGTCGATGCCGAACTGCGTCAGCAGCGTGTAAAGGATGCACAGGCCGCCGGCCACGACCGGGCGGCGGTCGTCCTTCATGCCGGGCAGCTGCAGCTTGTCCTGCGAGCCCGCGGCCAGGCATTGGTTGATGCACCAGCGCAGCGCAGCCGGCGTGATGCGGCCGTCGGTCTGGCCCGACGCCGCGAGCACCTGCGACACCGCACCCGCCGTGCCCGACGAGCCCAGCGCTTCCTTCCAGAGCTCGGGGCGGAACAGCGTCAGCCCTTCCTCCAACTCGGCGCCGGCAGCCACCTGCGCGGCGCGGAAGGCCTCCTCCGTGTAGCGGCCATCGCCGAAGAAGCGCATGGACAGGCCCACGCTGCCCACGCTGTAGGACTCGGCCAGCACGGCCTTGCGGCCGGTGCCCAGGATCATCTCGGTGGAGCGGCCGCCGATGTCGATGACCAGCCGCGGCTTGTCCGACGGCTGCAGCCGGGCGACGCCGGCGTAGATCAGGCGGGCCTCCTCGCGGCCGGCGATCACCTCCACCGGATGGCCCAGCACAGCCTGCGCGCGTGCCAGGAAGGCGTTGCGGTTGCGGGCTTCGCGCAGCGTCTGCGTGGCCACGGCCCGCACGCGCTCCGGCGGGATGCCCGCGAGCTGCGCGCCAAAGCCCTTGAGGCAGTTCAGGCCGCGCTGCATGGCGGCCTCGGTCAGCATGCCTTCGGCGTCCAGGCCGGCGCCCAGGCGCACGCTTTCCTTGATGTAGCTGACGCGCTGATAGCGCTCGCCGCTGAGGCGGGCCAGCTCGAGTCGGAAGCTGTTGGAGCCGATGTCGATGGAGGCCCAGAGTTGGCCGGCGGGTTCGGGGCGCGTCGTCATGGCGGCGGATTGTCGGGGCAAAATTTGACGCTCCTTCGTAACTCACGGCCCCTGGAGCGCCCATGCTGAAAGACGACATCGACAGCCTCAGCCCCGCACGCGACTTCAGCCGGCGCAGCTTCGTGCAGACCACGGTGGGCAGCGGTTTTGCGGCGGCTGTGCTGCCGGTGACGGCGCAGACGGTCACGACCGACGCGGCGGGCCTGGAGGCGGGCGCGGTGACCATCCCGGTGGGCGACTTCGCCATGCCCGCCTACCGCGCCCGGCCGGCCGGCAAGCAGCAGCTGCCGGTCGTGCTGGTGGCCAGCGAGATCTTCGGCGTGCACGAGCACATTGCCGATGTGTGCCGGCGCTTCGCCAAGGCGGGCTATCTGGCCATCGCGCCGGAACTGTTCGTGCGCCAGGGCAACGCCGGGGCCTACACCGAGGCGGCACGGCTGATCGCCGAGGTGGTCAGCAAGGCCAGCGATGCGCAGGTGATGGCCGACCTGGACGCGACGGTGGCCTGGGCGGCCGCCCAAGGCGGCGACACCGCCCGGCTGGCCATCACCGGCTTTTGCTGGGGCGGCCGCACGACCTGGCGCTACGTGGCGCACAACCCGCGCGTGGCGGCAGGGGTGGCCTGGTACGGCCCGGTGGCGCGGGCCTACCACCCGGGTGACAAGACCATCGTCGAGCTGGCCGCGGCCATCAAGGCGCCGGTGCTGGCGCTGTATGGCGCGGCCGATGGCGGCATCCCGGTGGAGACGCTGACGCAGCTGGAGGCGGCGCTGAAGGCGGCCGGCAACGTGAAGAGCGAGTTCGTCGTCTACCCCGACACACCGCATGCCTTCCATGCCGACTACCGGCCCAGCTACCGCAAGGCCGCGGCCGAGGACGGCTGGAAGCGCTGCCTGGCCTGGCTGGCCGCCCACGGCGTGAAGGCTTGACAGCTCTGCTACGCTGAACGCACTCGGGCCGCAGCTGCGGCCCGTTGCTTTGGCAGATTTCATGACGCTTCTCTATATCGTGCTCGCGACCTTTGCGGGCGGCCTGCTGTCGGTGCTGGTGGCCGCCAGCCTCACCGTGGGCGTGCTGACCCGCCTGGTGAAGAGCCTGGTCAGCCTGTCGGCCGGCATCCTGCTGGGCACCTCGCTGCTGAACGTGCTGCCCGAGGCCTTCGAGAGCCACACCGCCGAGCCGCAGACGCTGTTCGCCGTGCTGCTGGGCGGCCTGCTGTTCTTCTGGCTGCTGGAGAAGGTGGAGCTGTACCGGCATGTGCATCACCACGAGGGCGACGGCCACCACCACCATCACCACTTCGACGCCGAGCAGGCGGGCCGGGGCGGGCTGTCGGTGCTGGTGGGCGACAGCATCCACAACTTCTGCGACGGCGCCATCATCGCGGCCGCCTTCCTGGCCGACACCAAGCTGGGCGTCGCCACCGCGCTGGCCATCGTGGCGCACGAGATCCCGCAGGAGGTGGGCGACTACATCGTGCTGCTGAACGCCGGTTTCAGCCGCGCCAAGGCGCTGATGTTCAACGCCTTGTCGGGCATGGCGGCGGTCTTGGGCGGCGTGCTGGGCTGGCTGCTGATCGGCCAGTTCGACCTGGCGCTGCCTTACCTGCTGGTGCTGGCGTCCAGCAGCTTCATCTACGTGTCGGTGTCGGACCTGCTGCCGCAGTTGCAGCAGCGCCTGGCCATCCGCGAGACCATCGCGCAGGTGGCCTGGCTGGCCGTGGGCCTGGCGCTGTCGCTCGGCGTGTCGACGCTGCTGCACGGTTCGCACGCGCACTGAGCCGCGCGGCGCGCTGGCGTCACGGGGCCGGCGGCCGGGCGCGCTCGAGGTCCAGCACGGTCTGGTTCAGCAGCGGCGCGACCCAGTCGGCATCGCCGGTGTTGGTGAATGCCGCACTGGCGCTGCGGCCGCGCTGGTCCACGATCACCAGTGACGTGAATCCGCGCCAGCCGCCGTCGTGGGCCAGCACAGGCCGGCCGTCGACCTCGCTCCCAGCCCAGCCCAGCGCGTACTCGCCTGCCTTCAGCGTGCGCAGGCGGCGCACATAGCCGTCGGGCAGTGGCGTGGCCTCGCCGCGCAGCGCGCGCAGATGCCAGCGCACCCAATGGGTGAACTGGGCGGGGCTCATCGTGGTGCCGCCTCCGGCTGGGGCCAGCAGGTCCAGCCACGCGGCGAGCTCAGGGTCCTCCGGCGCGACCGGCGTTTGCTGACCCTTGGCGCCCGCATGGCCGGCGGGGCGGTCGGTCAGGGGGGCGGCGGCGGTGGTCCAGCTCAGCTGCAGGCCCAGGGGCTGGGCGAGCTCGCGCGCCATCAGTTCGGCATAGGGCTGGCCCGTGGCAGCTTCCAGCATCAGCGCGGCCAACGCGTAGCCGACATTGGAGTAGAGAAAGTCCTGGCCGGGGCGGGCTGCGGGTTCCTGCGTCAACGCCCAGGTCGCCAACAGGCGCAGGCGGCCCGCCGCGGTGGTGGGCAGGCTGTCCGTGCGCTCGGCGAGGAAGCTGACCAGCCGCGCGGCGTCGTCGTCGCCATCCAGGGCCAGCACGCCGCCGCGATGCGCGAGCAACTGCTCCAGCGTCACGCTGCGGTAGGCAGGCAGCATCACTTCGGCCAGCTCGGGCAGGGCGTCGGCCAGCGATGTGGTCCAGGCGATCGCGCCGCGTTCCACGAGGCGTGCGGCGAGGGCGGAGGTCATGGCCTTGGTGGTGGAGCCGATCATGAAGCTGTCGTCGGCGCGCAGCGGGGCGGTGCTCGCCATGCGGCGCACGCCGGCGTGTGCATGGGTGGTCTCGGTGCTGCCGAGGTGGCTGATGGCCACGCCCACCAGGCCGGCGCGCACCGCCTGATCGGCGCTGCGCTGCAGCGCGGTGTCTGTGGTGCTGCTGTTGCCGCCGCCGCAGGCAGTCAGTGCCGTGGCGGCGATCAGGGCGAGGGTGAGGGTGCGGAAGAACATGGGCAAGGCGTCAGAGTGAAGACGCTCCGCATTCTTCGCAGCGCACCCCAAGCGCAGCCAAAGATCAGGTGGGCAGCTCCACGGTCACGCCCAGGCCGCGCCCTTGCAGGCCATCGCCCAGTCGCACCTGGCCACCCAGGCGGCGGCAGGCCTGGGCCACGATGGCCAGGCCCAGGCCGGTGCCGCGCACGTCGCGCGCGGCCTCGCCGCGCCAGAAGCGGTCGAAGGCCATCTCGCGTTGCTCGCGTGGGATGCCTGGGCCGTCGTCCGCCACATCGAGGCGAATGCGGTCGCCGCGGTGAGCGAGCGTGACGACGATGTGCCCGCCCCGTGGCACGTACAGCAGCGCGTTGTTGACGAGGTTGGTCAGGACGGACTCGAAGGCCTCGCGGTGCAGCGTCGCGGGCAGGCTGGCCGGCGCGTCGAGGGACAGTTCCAGGCCGCGCGCCAAGGCCTCGTCCGCTGCGGTGGCCAGCGCCTCTTGCACAAGCGCGGCGAGGTCCAGCGTTTGGCTGCCGGCATGCTTGCCGTCTTCCAGCGTCGCCAAGGTCAGCAGTTGGCGGCTCAGCTGGTCGCTGCGTTGCACTGCGGCCTGCAGGGCCGCCGCCGCTTCTTGGCGGCTGGCGTCGTCCACGGCGTGAGCCAGCAGGTGGGCTTGCGTGGCCACAACGGCCAGCGGTGTGCGCAACTCATGCGCTGCGTCTTGCACGAAGGCGCGCTCGCGTCGCAGTTGCGCGCGCAGGCGTGCCAGCAAGGCGTCGAAGGCGGTCACCAGCGTGCGCAGTTCGTCATGTCGTGGCTGGAAGTCCAGCGGCGCCAGGTCTTGCGCATCGCGGCGTGCGATGCGGTTGGCCAGTTGCACCAGCGGGCGCATGCCGCCGTGGGTCGCAATCCAGACCGGCAGCAGCACGAGCGGGAGTGCCACCAACAGCGAGGGCAGCAGGTCGGCGCCCAGCCAGGCGAGCACTTGGCGGTCGGCGAGCCGCGGTTCGGCCAGCGTCAGCTGCCATGGCCCAGACTGTGCGCGCGTGATCCAGTGGCTGTGCGCCTGCACGCGGTTCAGCCCCGGGGTTTGGTAGACCGCGTGGCCCTGGGCGTCGCTGATGCCCAGCTCAACGTCACCGAGCGCGAGGCCGCTTTGGCGGCGCAGGTGGTTCAGCTCCTCGGCACGCGCTTGCACGATGAGCCGGGCATCGCGCGCGTCGGGTTGCCCGGCCAGCGACGCGGCTAGCGCCTGCACCACCGCCAGTGCGCCGGGCCGCTCGGCCATCTCGCGCTTGAACTCCAGGAAGTTCAGCCCGAGCAGCAGCACGCCGGTCAGCGCAAAGGCCAGCAGCAGCGCGCTGACGATGCGTCGCAGCAGCGTGGGCCGCCACAGCGGCCGCAACCACGCGCTGACGCCGCCCGCGTGCTCAGGCATCGCTTGCCTGGGTCAGCAGCTGGTAGCCAATGCCGCGCACCGTGCGGATGCGCTCTGCCCCCAGCTTCTTGCGCAGGTTGCTGATGTGCATCTCCAGCGTGGCGTTGTCCAGGGGCTCATCCAGCGGCGCGAGGCGCTGGGCGATGCGGCTCTTGGGCACCACGCTGCCCGGCTCGCGGGCCAACTCCATCAGCAGCTGGAACTCGCGCCGCGTCAGCGGTAGCGGCGCGCCGGCAAGCTGAGCCGTGCGCGCGCGGGGCGTGATGCTGAGATCCCCCAGCTTCCAGGTGTCTTGCGCCTGCCGTGCGCTGCGGCGCACGACGGCGTGGATGCGCGACACCAGTTCCGGCATCACAAACGGCTTGAGCACCACGTCATCGGCGCCGCCGTCCAGGCCTGCCAGCCTGTCCTCCAGCGCGGTGCGCGCGGTGATGATGACGATAGGTGTGGCGGCGTCGGCGCGGCGCCAGCGGGCCAGCAAGTCCAGGCCGTAGCCGTCGGGCAGGTTCAGGTCCAGCAGCACGCAATCGGCCGCCACGTCGGCCAGCTGCGCGGGCGCATCGTGGGTGCGGCGCAGCCATTCGCAGCTGATGCCCTGCTGGCGCAGCGCGGCCTGCAGGCTGCGCCCCAAGTCCAGGTCATCCTCGATCAGCAGCAGGTGCATGCTGGCATTGTGTCCAGCCGACCTCAAGGCCGGCCAAAGATCACTTGACGATGAGCACCGGCAGGTCGACGTGGGTGAGCACCTTCTGCGCCTCGCTGCCCATCAGCAGCGCCGCAAAGCCCTTGCGGCCATGCGAGGCCATGACGATGAGGTCGACGGATTGATCCTTGGCGTGGTCGACGATGGCCTCCCAGGCGTGGACGGCTTCCACCGTGTGGCCCTGGCAGGCCAGGCCCTCGGCCGCAGCCGCGGCGCACACGTCTTCCACGCGCTTGCTGGCCAGGCGCTGCTGCGCGTCAATGAACTCCTGCGGCGGCACGGGCTGGATCTCCGAGACCGCGCTGTAGGGGAAGGGGTCCATGACGCTGAGCGTCAGCAGCTGCGCGCCGTGCAGCTTGGCGAGCTGGATGGCCATGTCCACCGCGTGGGTGGTGATGTCAGAGCCATCGGTGGGAACAAGGATGCGCTTGAACATGCAGTCCTCCTGTCGTCGTTGCGGAGAACCCCAGTGTGGCGCATGCCTGTGTCATGCGCTTGTCGGAGATCAACCCTTGGCGATCGGGCGCGCGGGGTCGGCGGACCACTCGCTCCACGAGCCGGCGTAGAGCACGCCCAGCCCCAGGCCGGCATGGGCCATGGCGAGCAGGTTGTGGCAGGCCGTCACGCCGGAGCCGCACTGGTGCACGACGCTGCCGGTGGCCAAGGCCTGCAGCTCGGTGCGCAACTGCGCGGCGGGCTTGAAGCGGCCGTCGGCGCCGAGGTTGTCCTTGAAGAAACGGTTGGCGGCGCCGGGGATGTGGCCGGCAGCCTTGTCCAGCGGTTCGACCTCGCCGCGGAAGCGCTCCCCGGCGCGGGCGTCGATGAGGCGCACGCGCCCCAGCTGCGTCAGCAGCGCCTCGGCGCTGATCTGTTGCACCAGCGGCGCGCCGGGCTGCCAGGTGCTGGGCGCGGCGGCCGGCAGCGCGGTCGTCATGTCGCCGTCCCAGGCGCCGTCCAGCACGGCCACCTCGGCATGGCCCAGCCATTGCAGCATCCACCAGGCGCGGGCGGCGTACATGCCGCCCTGCCGGTCGTACGCAACGACCTGGCGGCCTGCGCGCAGGCCCAGGCTGCGCATCAGGCTGGCAAAGGTGTCGCGTGCCGGCAGCGGGTGGCGGCCGTGGAATCGGCCGTCTGCGTCGGTGGTGGGGCCGGCGAGATCGCGGTCCAGGTGCAGGTAGAACGCGCCGGGGATGTGGCCGGCCGCGTAGGCGCGCTCGCCGGCGCCCGTGTCGGCAAGGTCGAAGCTGCAATCCAGGACGAGCGGGTCGTGCAGCGCGCGCAGTTCGGCGGCGGAGATCAGCGTCGTGTAGGCCATGGGTCAGGACTCGTTGGGGTTGAACTGGCTATCCTTGGGCGGCGGCGCGGCACGGGCGCGCAGCAAGGTGGCCGCGATGCCGGCGCCGATGATGAGCAGCATGCCCAGGGCCGCCAGCCAGGTCAGCGGGTCCTTGAACAGCAGCATGCCGTAGCCGAAGGAGAACACGATGCCCAGGTACTGCAGGCAGGCGTTCACCAGCGGGCGGCCGATGGCGTAGGCGCGGGTCAGGCAGACCTGGGCCGTCGTGGCCAGCAGGCCCACGGCCAGCAGCAGCGCGGCGCCGCGCAGCGTGTGGGTTTGCAGGCCGCCTTCGGTGATGCCGGTGATGACGGCGCCGGCGACGCAGCCGCCGGCGGAGAAGTAGAAGACGACGCGCAGCTCGGGCTCGCCGGCCCGGCCGAGTGCGGTGACCTGCAGGTAGGCCATCGCGGCGATCATGCCGGACAGCAGGCCCGCGAGGCCGTGCCACAGCTGCTGCTGGTCCAGCGTGGGACGCAGGATGAGCGCGACGCCGACGAAGCCCAGCAGCACGGCGGCCATCAGCCGCCAGTCCAGCTTCTGCGCGCCCATCAGCACAGCGCCGCCGAGCAGGAACAGCGCCATCCAGACCGAGGACATGTAGTTCAGCGTCATCGCCGTGGCCAGCGGGAGCTTGCCGATGGCATAGAACCACAGGCACAGCGAGGTGACGCCGGAGATGCTGCGCCACAGGTGCATGCCAGGCACCCGGGTGGCCAGGCTGAGGCCTTGCTGGCGCACCAGCACGGCCATCATCACCATGCCCACCAGGCCGCGGTACATGACGATCTCGCTGGCCGCGTAGAGCTCGCTGGCCAGCTTGACGCAGACGCCCATGGTGGCGAACAGGAAGGTCGCCAGGACCATGAGCACCGGGGCGGGCATCAGGCGCCGGTACCTTCGTTCATGCCCATCTGCTGGCGGAACCATTCATGGAAGTGCTGCATACCGTCTTCCATCGGGCTCTGGTAGGGGCCCATCTCGTTGTCGCCGCGCATCAGCAGCGCCTTGCGGCCGGCATCCATGCGCTCGGCGATCTCGTCGTCCTCCACGCAGGTTTCCATGTAAGCGGCCTGGTGGGCCTCGACGAAGTCGCGCTCGAAGGCCGCGATCTCCTCGGGGTAGTAGAACTCGACGAGGTTGATCGTCTTCTGCGGGCCTTGCGGATGCAGCGTGGACACCACCAGCACATGCGGATACCACTCCACCATGATGTGCGGGTAGTAAGTCAGCCAGATGGCGCCGGCCTCGGGCGGCCGGCCTTCGCGGTACTTCATGAGCTGGTCGTGCCAGCGCTGGTAGACCGGCGAGCCGGGTCGCTCCAGCCCTTGGTGCACGCCGACCGTCTGCACCGAGTGGTGCTTGCCGAACTCCCAGGCCAGGTCGTCGCAGGTGACGAAGCCGCTCAGGCCGGGGTGGAAGGGGCCGACGTGGTAGTCCTCCAGGTAGACCTCGATGAAGGTCTTCCAGTTGTAGTTGCACTCGTGAACCTGCACCTTGTCGAGCACGAAGCCGGAGAAGTCCAGCTGTGCACGCGGCCCGAGCTGGGCCAGCTCGGCGGCGACGTCATGGCCGTTGTCCTCGAACAGCAGGCCGTTCCACTCCCGCAGCTTGTAATTGTTCAGGTTCAGGCAGGGGTCGTGGTCGAAGTGCGGCGCGCCGATCAGCTCGCCCTGATGTGAATATGTCCAGCGGTGCAGCGGGCAGACGATGTTGGACTTCGTGTTGCCGCGCCCCTTCAACATCACCGCCTGGCGATGCCGGCAGACGTTGGAGATCAGCTCGATGCCTTGGGCGGAGCGCACCAGCGCCCGGCCTTCCCCCTCCTGCGGCAACGCATAGTGGTCGCCGATTTCGGGGACGGCCAGTGCATGGCCGACATAGCGGGGCCCTCGCTGAAAGATGCTGGCCTGTTCGCGCTGGAACAGATCGGGATCGAAATAGGCGCTCACCGGGAGCTGGGTCTGGCTGCGTTGTAGCGCCGAGACAGGGAGGCTCAGGTCGGACATGATCCAGGCGGGTCTTTCAGGCGGGTAGGGGTGCTGCGTCCCTCCGGCGCATCTCGGCATGCCGAGTCGGCCAGGTTGCTGTGGTGGATGGGGCTGCGGATCGCGCACGCGCGCGGCCGCGGAAAGAAGGGTCGGGATTCTACCCAGGCCGTCGGCTGTCCACGACAGCGGGCCTTCCGCCGTGGGGGAATGTCAAAACCCGCTGACTACAATTGCCGTTTCGCGTTTTGAAATGACAAAGCCCTCTTCCCGCACCAAGTCCGCCGCGACAGACGGCACCGAAACCAGCTACGAGCAGGCGCTCGACGAGCTGGAACGCTTGGTGGCGGCGATGGAGGGCCAGCAGCTCCCGCTGGATCAGCTTTTGCAGGCCTACAAGCGTGGCGCCGAACTGCTGGCCCTGTGCCGTGGCCGACTGCAGGCCGTGGAGCAGCAGGTGAAGCTGCTGGACGGCAACGAGCTGAAGGCCTGGGAGGGCTCCTGAACATGGAAGCAAAAGACTTCGGCCGCTGGGTGGACCAGTCGCTGGGCGCTGTCGAGGCGGCGCTGGATGAGCTCGTGCCTGCCCGAGCGCCCGCGGGCCTGGGCGATGCGATGCGCTATGCCGTGCTGGGCGGCGGCAAGCGGCTGCGCCCGCTGCTGGTGCTGGCCAGCTGCGCGGCCGTCAACGGCGACCGCTTCGCGGCGATGCGCGCAGCCTGTGCGGTCGAGCTGATCCACGCTTACTCGCTGGTGCATGACGACATGCCCTGCATGGACAACGATGTGCTGCGCCGCGGCAAGCCGACCACGCACGTGGCTTTCGGCGAAGCCCAGGCCATGCTGGCCGGCGACGCGATGCAGGCGCTGGCCTTCGATGTGCTGACGCCCGATGACGGCATCGCGCCGGCGCTGCAGGCGCGGCTGTGCGCGCTGCTGGCCCGCTCGTCGGGCTACGACGGCATGGCCGGCGGCCAGGCCATCGACCTGGCCAGCATCGGCAAGCAGCTGGACGAATGCACGCTGCGCGACATGCACCGCCGCAAGACCGGCGTGCTGCTGCAGGCCAGCGTCATGATGGGTGCGGCCTGCGGGCCGGCGTCGGCACTGGCGACCCAGTCGCTGTCGGACTACGGCGCCGCGCTGGGCCTGGCTTTCCAGGTCGTCGACGACATCCTGGATGTGACGCAGGACTCCGCCGTGCTCGGCAAGACCGCCGGCAAGGATCAGGACGCCAACAAGCCCACCTATGTCAGCGTGCTGGGCCTGGAGCCGGCCCGGGCGCTGGCCCAGCAGTTGCGTGCTGAGGCCAAGGCGGCGCTGGCCGCCAGCGGCCTGGCTGATGTCAGCCACCTCAGCCTGCTGGCCGACTCGGTCGTCGAACGCGTGAACTGAGAGGGTTTGCGATGGACTACACGCTGCTGAACGGCATCAACAGCCCGGCCGACCTGCGCCGGCTGCCGCGCACCGACCTCAAGAAGGTCGCCGACGAGTTGCGCGCCTATGTGCTGGAGAGCGTCTCCAAGACCGGCGGCCACCTGGGCTCCAACCTGGGCACCGTCGAGCTGACGGTGGCGCTGCACTACGTCTTCAACACGCCGGAAGACCGGCTGGTGTGGGACGTGGGCCACCAGACCTATCCGCACAAGGTGCTGACCGGCCGCCGCGACCGCATGGGCTCGCTGCGCCAGTTGGGCGGCATCAGTGGCTTTCCGCGCCGCGACGAGAGCGAGTACGACACCTTCGGCACTGGCCATTCGTCCACCAGCATCTCCGCCGCCCACGGCATGGCCATGGCGGCCAAGCTCAAGGGCGAGGACCGCAAGGCCGTGGCCATCATCGGCGACGGCTCGATGACGGCCGGCATGGCCTTCGAGGCACTGAACAACGCCGGCGTGGCGCATGGCGGCCTGATGGGCGACGTGCTCGTCATCCTGAACGACAACGACATGTCGATCAGCCCGCCGGTCGGCGCGCTGAACAAGTACCTGGCCCGCCTGATGAGCGGCAGCTTCTACGCGGCGGCTCGCGAGGGTGCCAAGAGCGTGCTGAAGAACACGCCGCTGTACGAGTTCGCGCGCAAGTTCGAGGAGCACACCAAGGGCATGGTCGTGCCCGGCACCATCTTCGAGGAGTTCGGCTTCAACTACGTCGGCCCCATCGACGGCCATGACCTGGACGCGCTGATCCCGACGCTGGAGAACCTGCGCGACAAGCGCGGCCCGCAGTTCCTGCACATCGTCACGAAGAAGGGCGCGGGCTACAAGCTGGCCGAGGCCGACCCGGTCAAGTACCACGCCGCCTCGGGCAAGTTCGACCCCGCCGTGGGCTTCGTCAAGCCGGCCACGCCGCCCAAGACAACGTTCACGCAGGTGTTCGGCGACTGGCTGTGCGACATGGCCGAGGCCGACCCGCGACTGGTGGGCATCACGCCGGCCATGCGCGAGGGCTCGGGCATGGTGGAGTTCCACAAGCGCTTCCCGCAGCGCTATCACGACGTGGGCATCGCCGAGCAGCACTCGGTGACCTTCGCCGCGGGCCTGGCCTGCGAAGGCATCAAGCCGGTCGTCGCGATCTACTCGACCTTCCTGCAGCGCGCCTACGACCAGATGGTCCACGACGTGGCCATCCAGAACCTGCCGGTGCTGTTTGCGCTGGACCGTGCCGGCCTGGTGGGCGCCGACGGCGCGACGCATGCCGGCAACTACGACATCGCCTACACGCGCTGCATTCCCAACATGGCCGTGCTGACGCCGGCCGATGAGGACGAATGCCGCCAGGCGCTGTACACCGGTTTCCTGCACAACGGCCCGGTGACGGTGCGCTACCCGCGCGGCGCCGGTGCCGGCGTGGTGCCGGTCAAGCAGATGACGGCCCAGGCCTGGGGCAAGGGTGAAGTCCGTCGCCAAGGTCAGCGCATCGCCATGCTGGCCTTCGGTACCTTGCTCTATCCCGCGCTGGAAGCGGCGGAGCGCCTGGACGCGACGGTCGCCAACATGCGCTTCGTGAAGCCGCTGGATGCCGAGCTCGTCGCCGAACTGGCGCGCACGCATGACGCCCTCGTCACCGTCGAGGACGGCTGCCTGATGGGCGGTGCGGGCAGTGCGGTGACCGAGGCGCTCAACGCTGCCGGCATCTCCATCCCGGTGCTGCAACTGGGCCTGCCGGACGAGTTTGTCGAGCATGGCGACCCGGCCAAGCTGATGAGCCTGTGCGGGCTGGACGCGGCCGGCATCGAGGCCAGCATCGTCAAGCGCTTCGGCGGTAAGCCGCAGGTCGTGCGCGCCTCCGCCGGGTGACGTCCGGCCGGCTGGTCGCCGCCAGTCAAGCCCGCGCGCGCAGGTGGCGCAGCAGGGCCTCGACCAAGGGTTGCGCCGGCCGGTGCACGGGCAGCAGCGCCGACACGCGATAAGGAATCGACACCGCCAGCGGCCGCACCGCCAGCCCATCGCCCGCACAGGCGGCTGCAGTCAGCGGGTTGACGATGGCCAGTCCCAGCCCGGCGCGCACCAGCTCGCACACCGCCACGGCGCTGTGGGTCTGCACCCGCAGCTGGCGCTGCACACCGGCGGCGGTAAAGCGCGCATCGATCTCGCGCCGGTAGGGGTCGTCGCTGGCGAAGCTGATGAAGGGCAGGGCGGCGAAGTCGCTGAGCTGCAAGCGCGCGCGGGACGCCAGCGGGTGATCGACGGGCAGCACCGCCACCTCGTCGGCCTCCAGCACCGGCTCCACGCGCACGCCGGGCAGCGGCGTGGCCTGTTCGGCCAGACCCAGGTCGAAGCGCTGCTCGCTCATCCAGGCGTCCAGCAACGGCGGTTCGGCCGGCGTGATGTCGACACGCACCTGTGGGTGCGTTGCCAGCAGGGCGGCCAGGGCGGTGGGCAGCAGTGCATGGCTGAGCGCCGGCAGGCACAGCACGGACAGCTCCGCGCCTTCGTCCCGCCCCAGCGCTTGCGCGCGTTCGATGACGCGGCCCAAGCCCTGGAAGCTGCGCTCTACCTCGTCGAACAGCGCCCGCGCCCGGGCCGTCGCCTTGAGCCGCCCGCGCTCGCGTTCGAAGAGGGCGTAGCCCAGCAGCTGCTCCAGCCGCGCCAGGTCGCGACTCAGTGTCGGCTGCGAGGTGTGCAGCAGCGCCGCAGCGCCTGTGACGCTGCCGGCGGTCATCACGGCGCGGAACACTTCGATGTGGCGGTGCTGGATATCCATATCAGGAATGGATTGTCCAACGACAACTTGCAATTTGATTGAATGGGTCGGCGCCGGCATGCTGCGAGGTATGACCAAGCCCCTGCCTGCCGCCCTGACCCCCGCCCGCCTGCAAGCCCTGGCCGCCGAGCACGGCACGCCGCTGTGGGTCTACGACGCCGCCACCATCCGCGCCCGCGCCGCGTCGCTGAAGCGCTTTGATGTCGTCCGCTTCGCGCAGAAGGCCTGCTCCAACATCCACGTGCTGAAGCTGCTGCGCGAGGCCGGCGTCAAGGTGGACTCGGTGTCCCGCGGCGAGGTGCTGCGCGCGCTCGCGGCGGGCTACCAACCCGGTGGCGACGAGATCGTCTTCACGGCCGACCTGCTGGACCACGCGACGCTCGCCACCGTTGTCGAGCACCGCATCCCGGTCAACGCCGGCTCCATCGACATGCTTCACCAGCTCGGGGCAGCGTCTGCAGGGCACCCCGTCTGGCTGCGCATCAACCCCGGCTTCGGCCACGGCCACAGCCACAAGACCAACACCGGCGGCGAACACAGCAAGCACGGCATCTGGCACGCCGACCTGCCCGAGGCGCTGGCCGCCGTTCGCCAGCACGGCCTCAAGCTCGTGGGCCTGCACATGCACATTGGCTCGGGTGTGGACTATGGCCACCTGGCCCAGGTCGGCCAGGCCATGGTGGGGCTCGTCCAGCAGACCGTCGACGCCGGCCACGACCTGCATGCGATCTCGGCGGGCGGTGGCCTGTCCATTCCCTATCGCGAGGGCGATGCGGGTATTGATGTGGACCACTACTTCGGCCTGTGGGACGCGTCGCGCCGCGAGGCCGAGGCGCTGGTGGGCCACAAGCTGACGCTGGAGCTGGAGCCCGGTCGCTACCTCGTCGCTGAAAGCGCCGTGTTGCTGGCCGAGGTGAGGGCGGTCAAGAACGCTGGTGCCAACCGCTTTGTGCTGGTGGACGCCGGTTTCAACGAGCTGATGCGGCCCGCGATGTACGGCAGCTTCCACGCGATGACGCTGCTGCCGGCGGACGGCGTGGCGCGGCCGGTGCGCGAGTCCGTGGTTGCGGGCCCGCTGTGCGAATCGGGCGACGTGTTCACTCAAGGACCGGGCGGTGAGGTGCTGACGCGTGCGCTGCCCGATGCGCAGGTGGGCGACCTGCTCGTCATCCACGACGCGGGGGCCTACGGCGCCTCGATGTCCAGCAACTACAACAGCCGGCCGCTGGCTGCGGAGGTGCTGGTGGACGGCGAGGCTGCCCGGCTGATCCGCCGCCGCCAGACCGTCGAAGAGCTGCTGGCGCTGGAGCTCTGAGGGCTGGCACGGCGCCGAAGGCGGGACAATGCGGCCTTCGTTCCGCTTGAACCGCTCATGCATCTGTCACGCCCGCCCGTCCAGGGCCGCAAGGTCCGCTTCGCGCTGATCGGCTGCGGCCGTATCGCGCAGAACCATCTCCAGGCCATCGAGCGCCATGCCGAGCGCGCCGAGCTGGTGGCCGTCTGCGACTCCGATCCTGCGGCGCTGGCCGCTGCTGTGACGCGCAGTGGTGCGCGTGGTTTCGCGGCGCTGACCGAGTTGCTGGCCGCCCAAGGCGAGTTGCAGGCCGACTGCGTGGTGCTGACGACGCCGTCGGGCCTGCACCCGCGCCAGGCCATCGAGGCGGCGGCGGCCGGCGTCCACGTGATGACCGAGAAGCCCATGGCCACGCGCTGGCAGGACGGCCTGGCCATGGTCAAGGCCTGCGACGACGCGGGCGTGCGCCTGTTCGTCGTCAAGCAGAACCGCCGCAACTCGACGCTGCAGCTGCTCAAGCGCGCCGTGGCCGAGGGCCGCTTCGGCCGGCTCTACAACGTGGCCGTCAATGTGTTCTGGACACGCCCCCAGGCCTACTACGACAGCGCCGACTGGCGCGGCACCTGGGAGTTCGACGGCGGCGCGTTCATGAACCAGGCCAGCCACTACATCGACCTGCTGGACTGGATCGTGGGCCCGGTGGAGAGCGTCATGGCCTACACCGGCACGCTGGCGCGCAACATCGAGGTGGAGGACAGCGGCGTGGCGGCGCTGAAGTGGCGCAACGGCGCGATGGGCACCGTCAACGTCAGCATGCTGACCTACCCCAAGAACCTGGAAGGCTCCATCACCGTGCTGGGCGAGAAGGGCTCGGTGCGCATTGGCGGCGTGGCCGTCAACGAGATCACGCACTGGCAGTTCGACACGCCGCACGAGATGGACGCGCAGATCGCCGACGCGAGCTACCAGACCACGTCGGTCTACGGCTTTGGCCATCCGCTGTACTACGACAACGTCATCAAGACGCTGCGTGGCGAGGCCCAGGCAGAGACCGATGGGCGCGAGGGCCTCAAGTCGCTGGAGCTGCTGATTGCGATGTACATGAGTGCGCGCGACGGCAAGCGGGTCAACCTGCCTTTGAACTACTGATGGCGACAACCGTCCACCCCAGCGCCATCGTCGACGACGGCGCCCAGCTCGGTGACGACTGCCGGGTCTGGCATTTCGTCCACATCTCGGCCGGCGCGCGCATCGGCGCCAGGTGCTCGTTTGGCCAGAACGTGTACGTTGGCAGCGACGTGCTCATCGGCAACAACGTCAAGATCCAGAACAACGTGTCCGTCTATGACGCCGTCACGCTGGAGGACGACGTGTTCTGCGGCCCCAGCATGGTGTTCACCAACGTCTACAACCCGCGCTCGGCCGTCACGCGCAAGGACGAGTACCGCCGCACACGCGTGATGCAGGGCGCAACGCTGGGCGCCAACAGCACCATCGTCTGCGGCACGACCATCGGCCGCTATGCCTTCGTCGGCGCCGGCGCTGTCATCAACCGCGACGTGCCGGACTTCGCCTTGATGGTGGGCGTGCCGGCCAAGCAGATCGGCTGGATGAGCCGCTTCGGCGAGAAGCTGGCCCTGCCCGTGAAGAGTGCCGAGCCCCTCGAAGCCACCTGCCCGCACACGGGCGACCGTTACCGCCTGACCGGCCAAACCTTGACATTGATCTGATGGACTTCATCGACCTCAAGAGCCAGTACGCAGCGCTGCGCGACAACATCAATGCCCGCATGCAGGCGGTGCTGGACCACGGCCAGTACATCCTGGGCCCCGAGGTCAAGGAGATGGAAGCGGCCCTTGTTGCCTACACCGGCGCCAAGCACTGCATCAGCGTGGCCAGCGGCACCGAGGCGCTGCTGATCTGCCTGATGGCGCTGGACCTGCAACCCGGCGACGAGGTCATCACCAGCCCGTTCACGTTCGCGGCGACGGCCGAGATGATCGTGCTGGCCGGCGGCGTGCCGGTGTTCGTCGACATCGAGCCGGACACGGCCAATATCGACGCGACCTTGATCGAGGCGGCGATCACGCCGCGCACGAAAGCCATCATGCCGGTCAGCCTGTACGGCCAGGTGGCGGACATCAACGCCATCAACGCGATTGCCGACAAGCACGGCCTCGCCGTCATCGAAGACGCCGCGCAGAGCTTCGGTGCGACCTACCAGTCGAAGAAGAGCTGCAACCTCTCCACCTTCGGCTGCACCAGCTTCTTCCCCAGCAAGCCGCTGGGCTGCTATGGCGACGGCGGCGCCATCTTCACGAGCGACGACCGCTTGGCCCAGGCCTGCCGCGAGATCCGCACCCACGGCCAGAGCCAGCGCTACCTGCACACCCGCGTGGGCGTGGGTGGGCGCATGGACACGCTGCAGTGTGCCGTCGTGCTGGGCAAGCTGGACCGCTTCGGTTGGGAGATCGAGCGTCGCCTGGCGCTGGGCGACGCCTACGCGCGCAAGCTGAAGGCCGCTGTGCCGGGCCTGCAACTGCTGGCTGTCCGGGGCGACCGGGATTGCGTCTGGGCGCAGTACACCGTCTTTGTCGACGAGCGCGAGGCCGTGCAGGCCCGCCTCAAGCAAGCCGGCATCCCGACCGCGGTGCACTACCCCCGGCCGCTGCATCACCAGCCGGCCTATGCGCGCTATGCCGACGCACAGGCCTGCCCGCATAGCGTGCTGGCTGCACAGCGCGTGATGAGCCTGCCGATGAGTGCAGACCTCACGGACGAGCAGCAGGACCGCGTCGTCAGCGCGCTGGCCGCGGCCCTCTGAGGGGGCGTTAGCGCCGGATGGCCTCATCATCCGGTCATGAAACTGGTGCCAATTCAGCAGGTGGGCGGCCACATCAAGGCTGCGGAACCGCTGCCATTTGGTGTGCGAGACGCCGAGGGCAAGCTCTTGCTCGCCAAGGGTCAGGTCGTGCCGAACGAGCAGATGCGCGAGGCGCTGCTGAACCGGGGCGTCTTCGTCGACCTGGACGAGCTCAAAGACGCAACCCGCCGCGGCAATGACGATGGCAGCGGGGGCGAGGACTTCTTTGCCCGCTGGGAAGCCCTGCAGACGCGTTTGACCGTCCTGCTGCGGGCCCCGCAGGAGCCGCTGTTCCTGCCGCGCGTGCGCGAATGCGCCGCCCAGCTGTGCGCCTGGGCCGAGCGCTTTGCAGACCAGTTGCTGTACGTGGTGATCCAGCACGATCACAGCCGTCACGAGGTCTATGGGCTGGCGCACCTGCTGCACAGCGCGGCCCTGTGCGCGCTGCTGTCGCGTCGCCTGGGATGGCCGTCGCAGCGGCAGCGCAGCCTCGTCGGGGCGGCCCTGACGATGAACCTGTCCATCATCGATCTGCAAGGTCGCCTCGCGTCACGGGGCGGGCGCTTGTTGCCGCCGCAGCGGGCGGCGATTGCCCGCCATCCGGATGAGGCGCTGGCCTTGCTGCAAGCGGCGGGTCTGGACGACGCCGAGTGGTTGCAGGCGGTGGCCCAGCACCACGAGGTGCCGGGCGGTGGCGGCTATCCGCAGGGCATGGCCGCGCCAATCGAGGCGGCCCAGTTGCTGCGCCTGGTGGACATCTTTCTGGCCAAGCTTGCCAGCCGTGGCGGGCGTGCCGGCCTGTCGGCGCCGCAAGCCGCCAAGGCGCTCTACACCGGGGCGGGCGGGCATGCGATGGCGGCGCTGCTGATCAAGGAACTGGGCATGTACCCGCCCGGCACGCTGGTCAAGCTGGCCAGCGGCGAGCTGGGCGTGGCGGTGCGGCGCGGCACCGCGGGCACGGCACCGCTGGTCAGCGTGGTCATGAACCGGCACGGCGACGCGCTGGGCACCCCCGTCCGCCGCGACACCGCCAGCCCCGAGTACGCCGTGGTGGGCCTGGCGACGGCCCAGGCGCTGCGCGTGAAGCTCAGCCCGCACCAGCTCTACGACCGGCGCTACGAGGCCTGAACACGGCGCGCTGCGGCCCGGCCGACGCCGCGCCATAGGCAGCGCCAATAACGGTCATTTGATAAATGTTTTCAACCGAAAACAGGTTTTATCTATAGTTCCGTCTATCCCATCAACCCGCCCCCACGGAGCGTTTCATGTCCCTGATCAACACCCAAGTCCAGCCCTTCAAGACCGAAGCCTTCCACAACGGCAAGTTCATCACCGTCAGCGACGAGACGCTGAAGGGCAAGTGGTCCGTGCTGATCTTCATGCCGGCCGCCTTCACCTTCAACTGCCCGACCGAAGTCGAAGACGCGGCCGACAGCTACGCCGAGTTCCAGAAGCTGGGCGCCGAGGTCTACATCGTCACGACCGACACGCACTTCTCGCACAAGGTGTGGCACGAGACCTCGCCGGCCGTCGGCAAGGCCAAGTTCCCGCTGGTGGGCGACCCGACCCACACGCTGACCAACGCCTTCGGCGTGCACATCCCCGAAGAAGGCCTGTCGCTGCGCGGCACCTTCGTGATCAACCCGGAAGGCGTGATCAAGACGGCCGAAATCCACTCCAACGAGATCGCCCGTGACGTGTCGGAAACCCTGCGCAAGCTGAAGGCTGCCCAGTACACCGCCGCCAACCCCGGCCAGGTCTGCCCGGCCAAGTGGAAGGAAGGCGCCAAGACCATCGCCCCGTCGCTGGACCTGGTCGGCAAGATCTAAGTCACGCGCATGCCGCTTGCAAGGAGCCCGGGAGGGCTCCTTCCCTCCGCAGAGCCTCACAGGTTCTGCTGAAAGGGCCTCCAGCCGCTTCGGTGCGGGGACCCTTTCAGCAGTGGCCGGACTCGCCACGCCTCACTGAAAGGACCTCACCATGTTGGACGCCGCCCTCAAGACCCAGCTCCAGGGCTACCTGGATCACGTCAAGCTCCCCTTCGAGATCGTTGCCTCGCTGGACGACTCGGCCAGCAGCGCCGAGATGCGCGAGTTGCTGAGCGAGATCGCCGGCATGTGCGACAAGATCACGCTGCGCACCGACGGCACGGACGCACGCACGCCGTCCTTCCTGCTGCGCCGCACCGGCACCGAGCAGAGCCTGCGTTTCGCGGCCATTCCGTTGGGCCATGAGTTCACGTCGCTGGTGCTGGCCCTGCTGTGGACCGGCGGCCACCCGCCCAAGGTCGAGCCCGCCCAGATCGATGCCGTTAAGGCGCTGGATGGCGACTACGACTTCGAGATCTACATGAGCCTGACCTGCCACAACTGCCCGGACGTGGTGCAGGCGCTGTCGCTGATGGCCATCGTCAACCCGCGCGTGCGCACCACCGTCATCGACGGCGGCCTGTACCAGCGCGAGGTCGAGGGCCGCGACATCATGGCCGTGCCGGCCGTGTGGCTGAACGGTCAGCCCTTCGCGTCGGGCCGCATGAGCCTGGAGGAGATCGTCGCCAAGCTCGACACCGGCGCCGCCGCCCGCGACGCCAAGAAGCTGGACGCCGAGGCACCCTACGACATGCTGATCGTCGGCGGTGGCCCGGCCGGCGCGGCGGCCGCCGTGTACGCGGCGCGCAAGGGCATCCGCACCGGCGTGGCGGCCGAGCGTTTCGGCGGCCAGGTGAACGACACGCTGGGCATCGAGAACTACATCTCCGTGTCCATGACCGACGGCCCCAAGTTCGCTGCCGCGCTGGAGGGCCACGTCAAGGACTACCAGGTCGACATCCACAACCTGCAGCGCGCCGAGAAGCTCATCCCGGCCACCGAACCCGGCGGCCTGATCCAGGTGCAGCTGGCCAACGGCGCCACGCTCAAGGGCAAGACCGTCATCCTGTCCACCGGCGCGCGCTGGCGCAACGTGGGCGTGCCCGGCGAGGCCGAGTACAAGAACAAGGGCGTGGCCTACTGCCCGCACTGCGACGGTCCGCTGTTCAAGGGCAAGCCGGTGGCCGTCATCGGCGGCGGCAACTCGGGCGTGGAGGCGGCCATCGACCTGGCCGGCATCGTCAAGCACGTGACGCTGATCGAGTACGGTGACCAGCTGCGCGCCGACGCGGTGCTGGTGAAGAAGCTGGAAAGCCTGCCCAACGTCACCATCCTCAAGAACGCGCAAACGACCGAGTTCACCGGCGCTGGCGGCAAGCTCAACGGCCTGAACTACACCGACCGTGTCAGCGGCGAGGCCCGGCGCGTGGAGGTGGACGGCTGCTTCGTGCAGATCGGCCTGGTGCCCAACACCGAGTGGCTGCGCGGCACGGTGGAGCTGAGCAAGCACGGCGAGATCATCGTGGACGCCAAGGGCGCGACCTCGGTGCCCGGCGTGTTCGCGGCTGGCGACGTGACGACCGTGCCCTTCAAGCAGATCATCATCGCGGCCGGCGACGGTGCGAAGGCGGCCCTGGGCGCCTTCGATCACCTGATGCGCAGCTAAGCCGGCCGGGCGACTCCCGCGCGGCGGGCCTGCCACAGGCCTTCCGCGCTGTAGACCGCCAGCGCCGCCCAGATGAAGCCGAACGCGACCAGCCGCGTCGCGTCCATCGCTTCCTGGAACAGGAACACGCCCAGCAGGAACTGCAGCGTCGGCGACACGTATTGCACGATGCCCAGCGTGGCCAGCGGAATGCGGCGCGCGCCGGCCGCAAACAGCAGCAGCGCCCCGGCCGTCACCGGCCCGGTGCCGATCAGCCAGGCCCAGTCCACCGCGGTCTGTCCGGCCAGAGCGCCGGCCTGCGCCCAGAAGGCCAGCCCGGCCAGGGCCAGGGGCGCAAGGATCAGCGTCTCCAGCGCCAGGCCCTCGATGGCGCCCAGCGCCGCGGTCTTGCGCATCAGGCCGTAGAGGCCGAAGCTGACCGCCAGCACCAGCGCGATCCACGGCAACCGGCCGGCCGCCACCGTCAGCCACAGCACGCCGAACGCCGCCAGGCCCACGGCCAGCCACTGCACCGGGCGCGGCCGTTCGTGCAGCACCGCAAAGCCCAGCGCCACGTTGACCAGCGGGTTGATGAAGTAGCCCAGGCTGGCGTCGATGACGTGGCCATGGCCCACCGCCCACACATAGGTCAGCCAGTTCACGGCGATCAGCAGCGCCGAGACCGTGAAGCGCCGCCAGGTGGCGGCAGGCACCTCGCGCAGCCAGCGCAGGTGGCCGCTCAGCAGCAGCACCCCGGCCACGAAGGCCAGCGACCACAGCGTCCGGTGCGCCACGATCTGCAGCGCCGGGATGGCGGCGATCTGGCGGAAGTACAGCGGAAACAGCCCCCAGCTCAGGTAGGCGCCGAGGGCATAGAGAACACCAGCATTCATCGCCGGCATTCTCGTTGCGGGTAATCCCCGGTGCCGTCACCGGGGTGTCGCCGTCGAATCGGGCCGGTCCCGTTCGTCGTCACCCCATGGCCCGCATCGAATTCACGCCGCAACTGCATCGCTTCGTCGAGACGCCCGTGCTCGACACCGCCGCCACGCAGCTGGGCGACGGCCTGGCGGCCGCGTTCGCGATCAATCCCCGCCTGCGTGGCTACATCCTGGACGACCAGGGCCACCTGCGGCCCAACGTGGTCGTCTTCATCGACGGCCGGCGTGCGCGCGACCTGCGCGGCCTGACCGACCCCCTCGGCCCCGACAGCCGGGTTCATGTTCTGCAAGCACTCTCTGGAGGTTGAGATGGCAACTGATCGCGCCTGGGCCGCGACCCGCAAAGGCCTGTTCGAACTGCGCCGCCGCAACGGCCAATGGCAGATCGAGCGGCTGAGCTTCACCGCCGACCCGGTCACCATGCTGCTGACGCCCGACGCCTCGGGCCACATGCTGGCCGGGCTCAACCTCGGCCACTTCGGCGCCAAGCTGCAGGCCAGCGACGACGCCGGCCAGACCTGGCGCGAGGTGGCGGCGCCCAGCTTCCCGCCGCAGCCCGATGGCGCCGAGGGCCCGGCCTGGAAGCTGGAGCAAGTGTTCGCGCTGGAGCGCGCGGGCGACGCCATCTGGTGCGGCAGCGTGCCGGGCGGGCTGTTCGTCAGCCATGACCGGGGCGAGTCCTGGCAGCTGGCCGAAGCGCTGTGGCGCGACCCGCGCCGCACCGAGTGGATGGGCGGCGGCAACCCCAACCCGGCGCTGCACTCCATCTGCCCGCATCCCACGCAGCCGCAGGAGCTGCTGATCGGCGTGTCCTGCGGCGGCGCGTGGCGCACGACTGACGGCGGCGCCAGCTGGGCGCTGCGCGCCAAGGGCATGCGCGCCGACTTCATGCCGCCCGAGCTGGCCGGCGACGAGAACTCGCAGGACCCCCACCTCATTGCCCGCTGCCGCGCCGCGCCCGATGTGCTGTGGTGCCAGCATCACTGCGGCATCTTCCGCTCCACCGACAACGGCGCGACGTGGGACGAGCTGCAGGCCCAGCCGTCCAGCTTCGGCTTCGCCGTGGCCGCGCATCCGCAGGACCCGGGCACGGCCTGGTTCGCGCCGGCCATCAAGGACGAGCGCCGCATCCCCGTCGACGCCGCACTGTGCGTGACCCGCACGCGTGATGGCGGCAAGACCTTCGACGTGCTGCGCAACGGCCTGCCGCAGCAGCATTGCTACGACCTGATCTACCGCCACGGCCTGGCCGTGGACGACAGCGGCCAGCAGCTCATCATGGGCTCCACCACCGGCGGCCTGTGGGCCAGTGGCGACGGCGGCGACAGCTGGCAGACCGTCTCGGCCCACCTGCCGCCCATCTACGCCGTCAAGTTCGGTTGACCGACTTGCCGGGCAGGCCCCGGCGCTTCTAGCATGGTCTCCCCAACAACGCGATGAGGAGACCGGCATGGGCAGCGAGACCTGGCAGAGCGGGCAGGGTGAGCGCGAGAGCGCGCGGCAGGCGTCATGGCGCGACGCCGACCGACTGATGCTGATGGGCCTGGCGCTGCACGTGCTGATCGCGCTGGCGCTGGGCCTGCATTTCGGTGGCTTGGGCCTGGCCCTTGGGGGCAGCCTGGTACTGGCCGGCGGCGCGCTCGCGGCCCACCTGCTGGCCGGCGGCACGGCGCTGTCCGCCCACACCATGGCCGTCACGGCCATGGGCATGGTGGCGCTGCAGATCCAGCTCGCGCGCGGCATGCTGGAGTTCCACTTCGGCGTGTTCGTCACGCTGGCCTTTTTGCTGACCTACCGGCACTGGGCGCCCATCGTCACCGGCGCGGCGGCCATCGCCGTGCACCATGTGCTGTTCGACCGCCTGCAGGCCGCCGGCCTGGGCGTGTACTGCCTGACCGAGCCCGGCTTCTCGCGCGTGATGGTGCATGCGGGCTACGTGGTGGGGCAGACGGTGTTCGAGATCCTGATCGCGCGCCAGATGTACCGCCGCGCAGCCGAGCAGTCGGCGCTGGTGGGCCTGGTGGAGCACCTCACCGCGCATGAGCGCATCAACCTGGACACCGGCCACATCACCGGCGCCGAGGGCACGGCCGGGCTGCTGCGCGATGCGGTGGACCGCATCCACGGCGTGGTGCGCCAGGTGCAGACGGCGGCCAAGAGCATCGACGGCGCCAGCGCCGAGATCGCCGCCGGCAACCAGGACCTGTCGGTGCGCACCGAGAAGATGGCGGCCAGCCTGCAGTCCACCGCCTCGTCCATGGACTCGTTGACCGTGGCTGTGCGCCAGACTGCCGACTCCGCCAACCAGGCCCACGCACTGGCCAGCGGCGCGGCCGGCTCGGCCTCGCGCGGCGCGGGCGTCGTGCAGCAGGTGGAGACCACCATGCAGGCCATCGACGCCAGCGCCGGCCGCATCGCCGACATCACCGGCCTCATCGACTCCATCGCCTTCCAGACCAATATCCTCGCGCTGAACGCGGCCGTCGAGGCGGCCCGGGCGGGCGAGGAAGGCCGGGGCTTTGCCGTCGTGGCCTCCGAGGTGCGCGCGCTGGCCCAGCGCAGCGCCGAGGCCGCGCGCGACATCAAGCGGCTGATCGCGCAGTCCACCGAGCAGGTGCAGGCCGGCTCGGGTCTGGTGGTGTCGGCGGCCACGGCCATGCGCGAGATCGAGGGCGCGGCCCAGCAGGTGGCCCAGCTCATCGGTGACATTGCGCGCTCCGCCGCCGAGCAGAGCGAGGGCATCGGCCGCGTCAACCAGGCCGTGGGCCAGCTGGACCAGGTCACGCAGCAGAACGCCGCGCTGGTGGAGCAGTCCGCCGCCGCGGCCGAGAGCCTGCGCGACCAGGCGCAGCGGCTGGCCGACGAGGTCAGCGTGTTCAGCACGCGCGCCGGCTGAGTCGGGGCCGGCGGCTCAGGGTTTTCGGCAGGCGCGCGGCGCTGTCGGCGCCGCGGGCGGCGCGGCCCGTGGTGTCAGACTCCGGCCATGCCTGCTGCCCATGCCCTTCGTCCGTTGCGCCGCGTCGCGCTGTCGTGCCTGCTGGCGCCTGCGCTTGGCGCCATCACCCCGGCCCATGCCGACGCGCCCGCCTACGAGCCGCGCGAGCACTACACCAAGTACGAGTACCGCGTGCCGGTGCGCGACGGCAAGAAGCTGTTCACCGCCGTCTACGTGCCCAAGGACGCCAGCCGTCGCCACCCGTTCCTGATGGTGCGCACGCCCTACGGCTGCGGGCCCTACGGCGTGGACCGCGACGGCGTGCGGCGCCTCGCGCCCAGCGAGGACTTCCTGAAGGCGGGCTACATCTTCGTCTGCCAGGACGTGCGCGGGCGCCACATGTCGGAGGGCGAGTTCATCGAGATGACACCGCACAAGCCGGTCAAGAAGACCGCGGCCGATGTGGACGAGAGCGCCGACACGCATGACAGCGTGCAATGGCTGCTGGAACACGTGCCTGGCCACAACGGCCGCGTCGGCCTGTGGGGCATTTCCTACCCGGGCTTCTACACGGCGGCGTCCATCATCGACTCCCACCCCGCCATCAAGGCCGCCTCGCCGCAGGCGCCCATCGCCGACCTCTACATGGGCGACGACAGCTACCACGGCGGCGCCTTCATGCTGGCTGCCAACTTCGGCTTCTACACTGGCTTCAAGCCGCAGCGCACGCCGGTGCTGCCACCCAAGACCTGGTCGTCCTTCGACTGGGGCACGCTGGATGGCTACGAGTTCTACCTGCAGCACGGCAACCTCGACGCGCTGTCAGCCCGGCTGGCCCGCGACGGCGGCCCCAACCCGTACTTCGACGTGCAGATCCAGCACGACACCTACGACGCCTTCTGGCAGGCGCGCGCCATCACGCCGCACCTGAAGAACATCCGCGCCGCCGTGCTGACGGTGGGGGGCTGGTTCGATGCCGAGGACCTCGCCGGCCCGCTGGCCATCCACCGTGCCATCGCGACGCAGAGCCCGGCGACGGACAACCGCCTCGTCATGGGACCGTGGGTGCACGGCGGCTGGGTCGGCGCGCCGGGCCGGCAGCTGGGCCGCGTGCAGTTCCAGCAGCCGACGTCGGAACAGTTCCAGAAGGACGTGCTGCTGCCCTTCTTCGAGCAGCACCTGCGCCCCGATGGCGAGGGCAAAGCGCCCAAGGTGCCGCTGGCGCGGGCCACGGTATTTGAGACCGGCACCAATGTGTGGCGCCGCTATGAGGCCTGGCCGCCGCGCGAGGCGCAGCCGCGCACGCTGTACTTCGCGCCCGGCGGCCGGTTGAGCTTCACGCCGCCCACCGACACGGCGCCTGCCTTCGACAGCTGGGTCAGCGATCCCAACAAGCCCGTGCCTTTTGTCGGCTATGCCGCGCTGGGCGTGCCGCAGGAATACATGGTCAGCGACCAGCGCTTCGCCGCCACGCGGCCGGACGTGCTGACCTTTCGCAGCGAGGTGCTGGAGGAGGATGTCGTCATCGCGGGCCCGATCGTGGCGCGGCTGTTTGCGTCCACCACCGGCACGGATGCCGACTGGGTGGTCAAGCTCATCGACGTCTACCCGCCCGAGCTGGACGAGGACGCCGCCCGCAAGCGCAAGCCGCGCAGCGATGACGTTGAACCGCCCGAGGCGCCGCTGGGCGGCTACCAGCAGCTGGTGCGCGGCGACCCGCTGCGCGGGCGCTTCCGCCACGGCTTCGATGCGCCACGGGCCATGGTGCCCGGGCAGGTGGAGGAATTGCGCGTGACGCTGCAGGACGTGAACCACAGCTTCCGCCGCGGCCACCGCATCATGGTGCAGGTGCAGAGCAGCTGGTTCCCGCTGATCGACCGCAACCCGCAGACCTTCGTGCCCATCCGCAGCGCGCGGCCCGAGGACTTCCAGCCCGCCACGCAGCGCCTATACCGCTGGCAGGGCCAGGCCTCGGGCCTGGACGTGAAGGTGCTCGCGCCGCGCTGACCCGGCCTCTATGCTGGCGACTCGATGCCCACCCGTGCGATGGCCATGCCCCGACGCCTGCTGACTGCGCTGCTGCTGTGCCTGCCGCTGCTGGCCGCAGCGACCTGTTCGCGGCCCTGGCGGGTGCCGTTCGAGGACTGGCGGCCCTATGCCTTTCTGGATGCCGCCGGCCGCCCTGCCGGGCTGGAGGTGGAACTGCTGGCCGCGCTGGCGCGTGAGCTGGGCTGCACGGTGAGCTACGTGCCCAACCTGCCACGCAACCGGCGCCTGCCGCAGCTGGCCAGCGGTGAGCTGGACCTGCTGGTGGCGGCCTCCTACGACGGCCCGGGCGCGGACGTGTCCTGGTACACGCGGCCCTATCGCAACGAGGAGTTTGCGGCCTTCATGCGCGCCGGTTCGCCGCGCGCGGCGTCGCCGCCGCCGTCGCTGAACGCCGCGCTGGACGCCGGCCTGCGCTTGCTGGCCCATCGCGGGCCCAGCGTCGTGCCGCTGGTCGACGCGTTCGCCGCGCGTGACCGCCTCACTGGCTTCGAGGACTATGCCAAGGGCCTGGAGCTGCTGCGTTATGACCGGGGCGACGTGCTGCTGGGCGATCGGCTGGCCGTGCTGCATGCCGCACAGGCCGAAGGGCTGGCGCTGGTGGAACTGGCCGAGCCGGTCAGCCGCGACGTGGTGGCCTACAAGCTCAGCCGCAAGCGCTTCGACGAGGCCGCCGTGCGGCGCATCAACGAGGCCATCCTGCGCCTGGATGCGCAGGGGGAGCTGGCGCGCATCCGGGCGCGCTGGCTGGTGGCGCCGCAGCCGGTGCGGCCGCCGCCGGCCCCCAGGCCGGCGACTGCAGCGTCAGCACCGCGCCGCTGACCGGGTGCGCCAGCGTCAGCTGCTCGGCGTGCAGCCACAGCCGGTTCACGCCCAGGTGGGCGGCCACGGCGCGGTTCAGCGGGCCCTTGCCATGCGTGGCGTCGCCGAGGATGGGGTGGGCGATGTGCTTGAGGTGGCGGCGGATCTGGTGGCGCCGCCCCTGCAGCGGCTCGGCCGCCAGCAGCGCCACGCGGGTGGTGGCAAAGCGCGGGTCGGTGCTGACGGGCCACTCCTCGCGCTGCAGCACGTGCCAGCGCGTTTGTGCCGCCAGCAGCGGCTGGCCGGCCGAGGGCAGCTCGGGGTCGCGGGCCAGCGGGTGGTCGATGAGGCCGGCGTCCTCGCGCGGCCAGCCGCGCACCCGAGCCAGGTAGCGCTTGTCCATGCGCCCTTGCTCGAACATCGCGCCCAGCAGCGCGGCCACCTCGGCCGACAGCGCGAACAGCAGCACGCCCGAGGTGCCGCGGTCCAGCCGGTGCACGGGCCACACAGGCCGGCCCAGCTGGTCGCGCAGCAGCTGCAGCGCGGCCTCGCCCTCGCGCGCCGCCAGCTGCGTGCGGTGCACCAGCAGCCCCGGCGGCTTGTCGATCGCGACGAGGTGCTCGTCCTGATAAAGCAGGGTCAGCGTCAAGGTCGTCAGGCGCCGCTGATGTCGCCGTCGACATAGAACCACTGGCCGTCCTCGCGCACGAAGCGGCTCACCTCGTGCAGCCGGTGGGCGCGGCCGCCCAGCTTGCTGCGCGCGACGAACTCAACGAGGCCGTGATCGGCGTCCTGCAGCGCTTGGCGCTTGACGCTCAGGCCCAGCCAGCGCAGGCCGGGCTCGGGCGGCTCCAGCGTGGCCGGGCGGGTGCTGGCGTGCCAGCTGGCCAGCAGGTAGGGCCGCAGGTCGCGCACGAAGGCGCTGTAGCGCGAGCGCATCAGTGCCTCGGGCGTGGCGGCGGCGAGCCGGCCGCTGGTGGCGTGTTCGGCGTGCAGGCGGCCGCAGCAGTCGGCATAGGCGGCGGGCAGGCCGCAGGGGCAGGGCGTGGGCGCGTTCATGGGGGCCGCATCATGCCCTGCGGGCGCGGTCAGGGATCACGACTCGGCCGTCCAGCGCGACAGCTGCTGCAGCAGCTCGGCCGCGCGCGGCTCGCCGGGGCGCAGGGCCTGGGCGGTCTGGATGCTCTGCAGCACCTCGGCCTCCAGGACCGCCGAACGCCCGTGGCGCTGCAGCACGGTCATGGCGACGGCGGCAAAGTTCAGCAGCACGCGGGCATTGCGCGGCATGGAGATCTTGGCGCTGCGCAGGCTTTCCAGCGCGGCTTGCGGGTCGCCGTCGGCCATGCGCTGCATGCCGTCCTTCATGGCGTGCGTGGCCTCGCGGCGCGCCGCTGCGGCCAGCTCGCCGCCGCTGGCGCCCAGGCCCAGGCGCTCGAAGGCGCGCTGCGAGCGCTGGATGAGGCGCTCGTCGTCGTAGTTGTTGCGCGTGACGTGCTGCAGCAGCCGCGTGGCGGCGTCTGCCTGCTGGGACTCGATCAGCGTCTCGGCGATGCGCACGGCCAGATCGGCGGCATGGTCGGAGGTCTCGTCGGCGCTCAGCGCCACCAGCTCGGCCGCCAGCCGGGCGGCCGCCTCGGCGTCGCCGGTGGCCTGCACGGCGCGCACGGTCTCGGCCTTGGCGAGCAACTGGGCGTCATGGCTGTCGTAGCGCTGCGTCATGGTGGCCAGCAGCTTTTGCGCCTCGCCGGGGTTGCCGGCCTCGGTGTGCAGCCGCGCCATGCCGAGGAAGGGGTCCAGCGTCTCGACGGCGCTGTGCTCGGTGAGCTTGATGGCGCGGGCGAACGCGCGCTCGGCCAGCTCGTGCTGGCCCTGGGCGAGCGCAGCCACGCCTAGCGCGGACTGGCGCTGCGGCGTGTTGGGCGACAGCGCCACGGCGCGCTCCAGCAGCGCCAGCTGCTGCGCGTCCTCGCCCTGCGCGTGCAGCACCTGGGCCAGCTCGTCGTAGGCCTCCAGGTACTGCGGGTGCTCGCGCACGGCGGTCTGCAGCAGCGTGCGCGCGCCCGCCAGGTCGCCGGCCTGTGCGCGCACCTGCGCCAGCCCCAGGCGCGCCCAGGCGATGGGGCCGCGCTGCAGCACGCCTTCGTAGACAGCCTGGGCGCGCGCCCAGTCGCCCAGCTTCTGGTGCAGCTGGGCCTGCAGGCGCAGCACCTCGGCGAGGCACTTGGTGCCGGCGGCGATCTGCTCCTCGCACAGCTTGAGCGCGCCGCGCCAGTCGCGCGCCTTCATGGCGGTGGCGATGCCGGCCAGCGCCGTCTTGCGCTCCACCAGCTTGAGCAGCCGCGTCTGCAGCATGTTCTCGGTGATGGGCTTGAGCAGGTAGTCGTCGGGCGCGTCCTCGGCGGCGGCCGAGACCATGGCGCTGGTCTTCTCGGCGGTGATCATCAGCCACACGGTGGCGGGGTCCACCCAGCCCTTGAGCCGGGCTTCCTCCAGCAGCTGCTGGCCGTTCTTGCCGGCGCCGAGGTTGTAGTCGCACAGCACGACGCCGTAGCGGCGCGCGGCCAGCATGCCGGCGGCGTCGCGACCGTCGCTGGCGGTGTCCACACGGCGGGCGCCGCTGCGCAGCAGCTGGCCCTTGAGCACGCTGCGCATGGCCTCGAAGTCCTCCACCAGCAGGAAGTCCAGGCTGCGCAGCGGGTCCAGGTGAGCGGGCATTTCCTTCATGGCAGCTGCAGGATGAAGCGGCCGCCGCCGAGTGCGCCGCCGTTGGCCAGCTGGGTGCTGCCGCTGAGTTCGCCGTGGCGGTGCAGGCCGGCGGCCAGCCGCGCGAAGTACAGGCCCAGCCCGGTGCTGCCGGTGCGGGTGTCGATGCCCTGGCGCGTGGGGAAGCCCTGGGCCAGCATGAAGGCCGGGAAGCCCTGGCCGTCGTCGGCCACCTCGATGGCCAGCCCGTCGCCCTCGCGCTGCAGTTGCAGGCCCACGGTGTGGCGGGCATAGCGCACCGCGTTGAACAGGGCCTGCACGACGACGCTGTCGATCAGGTCGCGGTCGAACACCCAGTCGGGCGGCGCGGACTGTGCGTTCACTTGCAGCGTCAGGCCCTTGAGCTTCACCAGCGGCCGTACGCGTGCCAGCAGCTCGTCGACGAACTCATCCAGCGCCACCGGCTGCGGCTGGAAGGGGTACATGCCTTCCTCGATCTTGAACAGCGCCATCATCTGCACAAGGTTGCCATTGACGCGCTGCGTCTCGTACAGCGCCTGGGCGGTGGACTCGGCCACGCCGGGCGGCGGCGGCGTGTCGGTGCGCGCGAGTTGCTGCAGCGCATCCTCCAGGTAGGCCGAGATGACGCTGACCGAGTTCTTCATGTCGTGTGCCGCCGCCGCCACGAAGGTGGAGATGTCCATCGCTTGCCTTTCCGCTCCCGAGGCCGAGCGCGCGACCGGCACCGTCGCCGGGCGTGCGCGCCGACTGTAACGGGCGCCGGGCTCAGCGCGGGCGGCCGTTCGGGAAGGCCGCGATCAGGCCCTGCAGCGGCAGCGGCCGGCCCAGCAGCCAGCCCTGGCCGAAGCGGCAGCCGCAGTCGGCCAGCACGGCGAGCTGCTCCGCGCTCTCGATGCCCTCGGCGATCACCTCCAGCTGCAGGTGCTGGCCCAGGTGCACGATGGTCTGCGCGATGGCGCGGTCGCGCTCGCCGGTGGGCAGGTCGCGCACGAAGCTGCGGTCGATCTTCAGCGAGCGGATGGGCAGGCTCTTGAGCATGGCCAGCGACGAGTGGCCCATGCCGAAGTCGTCCAGCGAGATCTCGAAGCCGATGTCGCGCAGCTGGTGCATCACGCGCTTCACCTGTTCCGGCTGGCGCATCAGCATGCTCTCGGTCAGCTCCAGCACCACCTGCGATGGCGGCACCGCCAGCTCGGCCGACATCGTGCGCAGCATCTGCGGCAGCGCGCTGCTGGTGAACTCCGAGGCCGCCATGTTGACGTGGATCTTCAGCGCCGCCAGGCCGCTGCGCTGCAGCAGCGCCAGGTCGCGCAGCGCCTGGCCCAGCACCCAGCGGCCGATGTCGATGATGAGGTGGCTCTGCTCGGCGATGGGGATGAAGACGTCCGGCGGCACGGTCTCGCCGTCGGGCCGGTGCCAGCGGATCAGCGCCTCCACACCGTGCAGCGCGCCCGAGGCGATGTCGACGATGGGCTGGTACAGCAGGTAGAGCTGGCCGGTGTGCAGCGCCTCGTGCAGCGCGGTCTCGATGGCCAGGTGCTGGGCCAGCTTGGCGCGCTGCTGGGCCAGCGTGTCGGGGCTGCTGGTGGAGAACACCGTGCTGCCGTTGCGGCCGTTCTGCTTCACGCGGTACATGGCCGCGTCGGCGCTGCGCAGCAGCTCGGGGCCGGTGACGCCGTTCTCCGGGAAGCGGCTCACTCCGATGCTGGCCGACACGTTGAGCGACACGTTCTCGTACAGGAAGGGCCGGCTGGCGGCGGCGAGCACGGCGTCCACCAGCGCGGCCAGGGCCTGCTCGTCGCCGCTGTCGGGCACCAGCACGGCGAACTCATCGCCGCCCAGCCGGCCCACGCGCGCGGGCGGCGGGGCGAGGGCCTGCAGCCGGCGCGCAAAGCCCTGCAGCACGGCGTTGCCAGCCTCGTGGCCGAAGGCGTCGTTGATGGGCTTGAAGCGGTCCAGGTCGATGAACATCAGCGCGAAGCGCCGGCCCTGGCGCTGGCTGAGCGCGCAATGCTGGTTGAGCTGGGCGTAGAAGTAGCCGCGGTTGTCCAGCTCGGTCATCTCGTCCACCTGGGCCAGGCGGCGGATGACGGCCTCGGTCTCCAGCCGCTGCGCGGTCTGCGCGATCAGCGCGCCGATGGTGGCCGAGACCTTGGGCAGCTGCGCGTCGGGCTGGCGCGCCAGGCTGCTGTAGAACTCCAGCACGCCGGGGCAGTGCTGGCTGCCGTCGTCGGACACATAGGTCACCGGGAACACATAGCCCGACCACAGCCCGCACATCTGCGCGCTGCCGCGCCGCAGGAAGCGCGCATCGGTGCTCATGTCCTCCACCCACTCGGCCTGGCCGGTGGCCCACACGCGGCCCACCAGGCCCTCGCCCGGCGCCATGCCCAGGCCGGCGCTGACGACGCTGAACTGCTCCAGGTCGCGGTCCGGCGGGTGCCAGAAGTGGCGGCAATGCAGCTGGCCCGGCGCGCCGCCAGCGTCTTCCATGCGCCAGTAGGCGCCCCATTCCCAGCCCAGGTTGCGGCAGATCAGCTGGATGACGTTGGTGATGGCGTCTTGCAGCGTGTGCGTGCCGACGAGGTATTCCGTCAGCGCGTAGCCCAGGCGCTCGCGCACGGCGGCGTGGGTCAGGTCGGTCACGTCCTGCAGCAGGCCGCGACGCCAGCGCGGGCGCAGCGGGTCGGGCGGCAGCGGCGTGACGCGCAGCCAGCGCATGCCGCGCGCCAGGCCGATGACGCGGATGTCCAGCGGCGCCAGCGCCTGCGGCGTGGTCCACAGCTGCATCAGCCCGGGCAGGTCTTCCTCCACCACATGGCCGAAGCAGGCGTACAGGTTGTCGGGCACTTCGGCGGCGCCGGGCAGCTCCAGGTAGTCGCAGGCGACGGGGGACAGCTGCGTCTGGCCGGTCAGCGGGTCGTGCCACCACTGGCCGAAGCCGGCGGCGCGCTCCAGGTCGGCGAGCCCGTCGGCCGGGCTGTTCACGCGCGGAGCCAAGGTGGGGACGAGGGCGGGCGGTACACGGGTTCCCTGGGGACTGCTCATGGCGCCCGGTGCGCGCAATTAGCGTGCCAGCATTCACCGTGAGATGGGCCCAGGCGGTGTGCCAGCGCCCGCGTCTGGCGCATGGTTTGCACGCTGCTGGTGCGCGACGCGCTACGCTGCGCCCCTGTTGCAAGGAGGCGCCTGTGGGCATCGTGGTGTATTGGCTGGAGGCGGACGGTGCGGACTGGCGGCCGGTGTGCGAGTTCTTCGCCGGCCATGAGTTGACGCAGGCGCTGGCCTGCGCCGAGGCCCAGCGCCGCCAGGGGCATGGCCATGTGAGCATCTCCACCGAGCTGGCCGACCATGTCGGTCGGCCCGGCGTGGCCGCCGTGGAGGGCGGCAAGACGCCCGACGGCGAGGTCTATGAGTGGAGCAAGGCCGGCCGGGCCGGCAAGGTGCGGCGCGGGCGCTGAGCCTGCCCGGGGCGGCGGTTGCCTCAGAACTTGTAGCCGAAGCCCATGGTCAGCAGCTTGTCGGTTTTGCGCGTGCCGGCCGGCACGCGGCTGCTGTAGCGGCTGGACAGGCCGGCGTTCAGCGTCCAGCTGCCGCTGAGCGTGGTGGCCAGGCTGGCGTCGAAGGTGGCGCGGTCGCCGAGCTCGCCGCCGTCGGGGTAGTAGACGAGGCGCTGCTTCAGCGACGTGGTGTCGCTGAGCTTGTGGCTGGACTCCTCGCCGAACAGGGCCTGTGCGCCGTTGGCCCGCGTGCCGTCGGTGGCGCGCGTGTCGGTGTAGCCCACACCGGCGAACACGTCCCACAGGTGGGCGTCGTTCTTCACGAGGTGGTGGCCTACGCCGCCGTTGAGGCTGTAGCGGTCGCGCACGCCGCCGGCCTCGTTGGTCTCGCCCTCGGCGCCGCCGAAGGAGAACCAACGCGCGCCGAGGTTGAAGTCGTAGCGGCCGCCCAGGCGCAGCAGGTCGGCCGTGGTGGTGGTGACGCCGCCGACGCGGCTGCGGCCGTAGTTGGCCAGGCCGTAGAGGCTGATCTTGTCATCGGCCGTGGCGCGGCTGGTGTCGGCGTTGGCGGCCAGTGTGCGGCTGCTGGTGTTGCCGCTGGCCAGCGCGCCGGAGAGGCTGAGGCCGCCGTGCCAGTGGCCGTCGGGGGTGTCTTGCGCCAGGACGGCCGGGCAGGTGAGGCAAAGAGCGGCGAGCAGGAGCGTGGAACGGGTCATCAAGGCGAGCGAGCGGTACTGCGGCAAAAGCCGGCAGTATCCCCAGCGCTGGCGGGCCGCGGTGTCGGACGGCAGCCCGTCCGGGGGCGCTCTCTAAAATGCCGGCATGACCTCTTCCCCTGTCGGTGCCGCGGCCGACGCTGCTTCCAGCCCCCTCCTGCGCAACCTCAACCCCGAGCAGCTCGCCGCCGTGACGGCAGCGGCCGAGCCGGCCCTGATCCTGGCCGGCGCCGGCTCCGGCAAGACCCGCGTGCTGACCACCCGCATCGCCTGGCTGCTGAACACGGGCCAGGTCAGCCCCGGCGGCGTGATGGCCGTGACCTTCACGAACAAGGCCGCCAAGGAGATGCAGACGCGCCTGGCCACCATGCTGCCCTTCAATGTGCGCGGCATGTGGATCGGCACCTTCCACGGCCTGTGCAACCGCTTCCTGCGCGCGCACTGGAAGCTGGCCCACCTGCCGCAGGCCTTCCAGATCCTGGATGCGAGTGACACGACCTCGGCCGTCAAGCGCGTCATCAAGGCGATGAAGCTCGATGAGGAGCGCTTCGTGCCCAAGCAGGTCGGCTGGTTCATCGCCGGCTGCAAGGAAGACGGCCAGCGCCCGGGCGACGTGGTGGCGCATGACGAGCAGACGAGAAAGCTCGTCGAGATCTACGCCAACTACGAGGACCAGTGCCAGCGCGAGGGCGTGGTGGACTTCGCCGAGCTGATGCTGCGCTCCTACGAGCTGTTGCGCGACAACCCGGCTGTGCGTGAGCACTACCAGAACCGCTTCCGCCACATCCTCGTCGACGAGTTCCAGGACACGAACAAGCTGCAGTACGCGTGGCTGAAGATGTTCGCGCCGCCGGGCTCGGCGCATGGCCAGAGCCTGCTCGCCGTGGGCGACGACGACCAGAGCATCTACGCCTTCCGCGGCGCGCGCGTGGGCAACATGATCGACTTCGAGCGCGAGTACCGCGTGCGCAAGGTCATCAAGCTGGAGCAGAACTACCGCAGCTTCGGCCACATCCTTGATGCCGCCAACGAGCTGATCAGCCGCAACAGCCAGCGCCTGGGCAAGACGCTGCGCACCGACGCCGGCCAGGGCGAGCCCATCCGTGTGCAGGAGTCGCCCAGCGACTTCGCCGAGGCGCAGTGGCTGATCGAGGAGATCCAGCACCTGCACCGCGGCGGGCTGGACCGCAAGGAAATCGCGGTGCTCTACCGCAGCAACGCGCAGTCGCGGGTCATCGAGTCGGCGCTGTTCAACTCGGGCATCCCGTACCGCGTCTACGGCGGCCTGCGCTTCTTCGAGCGCGCCGAGGTGAAGCACGCGCTGGCCTACCTGCGGCTGCTCGAGAACCCGAACGACGACACCAGCTTCCTGCGCGTCGTGAACTTCCCGACGCGCGGCATCGGCGCCAAGACGCTGGAGAACCTGCAGGACGCCGCCAAGGCCACGGGCCGCAGCCTCTACCAGAGCGTCAGCGCCATCGCAGGCAAGGGCGGCGCCAACCTGCTGGCCTTCACCAACCTCATCGACTCCACGCGCAACCTCACGCAGGGCATGACGCTGCGCGAGATCATCGAGCAGGTGCTGCAGACCTCGGGCCTGCTGGACTTCTACCGCACCGACAAGGACGGCGCCGAGCGGCTGGAAAACCTGGACGAACTGGTGAACGCGGCCGAGGCCTTTGTCATGCAGGAGGGCTTCGGCAAGAACGCTGTCGGCCTGCCGGTGGACGAGACAGCCCAGCCTGGCACGCCGGGCGCGGTGCCCGACGCCGAGACCGGCGAGATCATGTCGCCGCTGGTGGCCTTCCTGACGCACGCGTCGCTGGAGGCCGGCGACAACCAGGCGCAGGCCGGGCAGGACGCCGTGCAGTTGATGACGGTGCACTCCGCCAAGGGCCTGGAGTTCGACGCGGTGTTCATCACCGGCCTGGAAGAAGGCCTGTTCCCGCACGAGAACGCGATGTCCGACCCCAACGGGCTGGAGGAGGAGCGGCGCCTCATGTACGTGGCCATCACGCGGGCGCGCAAGAAGCTGTCGT
The DNA here is from genome assembly GCF_026712245.1 of Roseateles hydrophilus. GTDB lineage: Bacteria > Pseudomonadota > Gammaproteobacteria > Burkholderiales > Burkholderiaceae_C > Pelomonas > Pelomonas hydrophilus. The sequence goes on along the minus strand of NZ_JAPPUY010000004.1, from coordinate 403,178 downwards.
TGAGCTTCTGCCAGACGCGCATGCTGCACGGACAGACGCGTTATCACATCAAGAGCCGCTTCTTCGACGAGCTGCCCGAGGACGCGCTGAAGTGGCTGACGCCGCGCAACCAGGGCTTTGGTTCGGGCTTTGCGCGCGAGTACCAGAACGCCTGGGACCGTGGCTCGGGCCTCAAGGGCATGGTGGGCGCGGGCAATGTGTCCAAGCCCGCCTGGGTGGAGCCGCCGGTGCCGGCGAGCATGAAGCCCAAGGTCTCGGAAGAACACGGCGGCCTGCGCGTGGGCAAGGGCGTGTTCCACACCAAGTTCGGCGAGGGCGTGCTGCTGACGCTGGAAGGCGCGGGCGCCGATGCGCGGGCGCAGGTCAACTTCGGCCGGCATGGCACCAAGTGGCTGGCGCTGTCGGTGGCCAAGCTCACGCCCATCGATTGAGGGCGGGCCCCGTGACGCCGCTGCTCACCCGCGACGAGATGGCCGCCTTCCTGGCGGCCGAGTTCCCGCAGACGCGGGTGACGGTGGATGCCATCGACCCCGACGGCGTCACGCTGGCGCATGCCATCACCGAGGCCGAGCTGCGCCCCGGGGGCACGGTGTCGGGGCCGGTGATGATGGCGCTGGCCGACGTGGCGCTGTATGTGGCCGTGCTGGCGCGCATCGGCATCGTGCCGCTGGCGGTCACGACGAATCTCTCCATCAACTTCCTGCGCAAGCCACGCGCCGACCGGCGCCTGCTGGCGCGCTGCCGGCTGATCAAGCTGGGGCGCACGCTCGCCGTGGGCGAGGTGTGGCTGCAGTCCGATGGCGAGGACGAGCCGGTGGCGCACGCCACCGGCACCTACGCGCTCCCGAGGGAGCGCTGATCACACCCCGTCAGCTGCCGATGCGGCCGCCGTCGTTCTTCGTGATCATCACCGTGGCCGAGCGCGGGCGGGCCGTGGCGCCGCCGGCACCGTAGCCGCTGTTGCCCGGCCAGTGGCTGGTGAACTTGCTCGGGTCGGCCAGGGCCGACACCGGCGTGTCGTCGCCCGGGTGCTGCACGTTGACGAACATCACCTTGCCGTCCGGCGATTCGCACATGCCGGTGATCTCGTTGTTGTTCGGGCCCACGAGGAAGCGCTTGAGCGTGGCATCGGTCGGCTTCTTGCCCACCGGCGTCGTCACCGAGACCGTGCCGTAGTTCAGCGTCTGCGCCGCACCGTCACCCACGGTGCCCGGCAGCGCGGCCAGCATCATGCAGTTGGTGGTGTCGGTGAAGGCGCCGTCGTCGGTCTGGATCCAGCAGATGCCGGTGCTCTGGCTGAACACCAGGCCGTCGGGGCTGGAGAAGTCCTGGTCGGCGGTCAGGCCGGACAGGTTCACGAAGCCCGGCGACGCGGTGGACTCGGCGCCGAACAGGTAGACGTCCCAGTTGAAGCTGGCCGCACCCGGCTCGCCGCCGGTTTCCTTGACGCGCACGATGTGGCCGTTGACGTTGCCCTGCTGCGTGGTCGAGGCGTCCTTGATGTCGCTGTAGGCGCGCGGGTTGGCGGCGTTGACCTGGGTCTGCGAGCCGGTGGGCGCCACGCGGCGGTTGCTGTTGTTGGTCATCGTGAAGTAGACCTCGCCGGTGACCGGATGCGTGCCGCACCACTCGGGGCGGTCCATCTTGGTGGCGCCCACGGCGTCGGCGGCCAGGCGGGCGTGCATCAGCACGTCGCCGTCGTTGGCAAAGGTGTAGCCCGTGTAGCCGGCCACCGTCGGGTTGGCCATGCTGAGCTCGATCCAGGTGCCGGTGCCGTCGGCGTTGAACTTGGCGACGTACAGCTTGCCGCTGTCCAGGTACTTGTCGCCGGCGGCGATGCGGTCCGTGGGCGTGGCGTCGGCGGCGGCCCAGTTGGCGCTGCTAACGAACTTGTAGACGTACTCGTTCTGCGCGTCGTCGCCCATGTAGACGGCCAGCGGCTTGCCGGCCACCGGCTTGCTGAAGGCGGCAGCCTCGTGCGCGAAGCGGCCCAGCGCGCTGCGCTTCTTGATGACCGAGGTGGCGTTGTAGGGGTCGATCTCGGTGATGTAGCCCTGGCCGTTGATCTCGTGGCGGTAGTCGTCGCTGCCGTCGGCCGACACGCCGGTCACGCTGGTGTTCCAGCGGGCGTACTTGTCGGCGGTGCCGGCGGTTTCCCAGCCGTAGCGGCTGGCGGCGGCAGCCGTGGCGGTGGCGTTGCGGCCGTAGCGGGCCAGCGCGACGTTGGCGTTGGCACTGCGCTTGGCGTTGTCGCCCATCGCGCGGAAGAAGTAGCCGGTCCAGTTCTCCTCGCCGGTCAGCAGCGTGCCCCAGGGCGTCTTGCCGGTGCCGCAGTTGTTCAGCGTGCCGCGCGTCTTGGTGGCCGACGGCGAGAACTTGGTGACCAGCAGCGCGTTGCCGCGCGCCGGGCCAGAGATCTCGATCTCGGTCAGGCCGGTGATGCGGCGGTTGAAGGCGGAGTCCTGCACATAGGCGAACTTGCCGAAGGACTTGCGGAACTCGACGATGGCCACGCCGTGGGCGTCCACTTCGATGTCGGCCTCGCTGGCCGGGCGCGGCAGGGCGCTCGGGCCCTTGGCGTGCAGGAACTGCGGCGTGATGTATTCGAAGTTCATGCCCAGCAGCGCGCGGTCGCTGCTGCTGGCGTCGGGCGTGCCGTTGGCGGACAGGCCGAAGTACTCCATGCCGTCGTGGCAGTCGCCAGCGCGCTTGTCGAAGCCGGTGTCGGTGCCGTCGTTCTTGTAGGCCGAGACGCCCGCGAAGATCGGGTCGCCGGTGGCGAACACGACCGCGGCCGTGTAGCCGGCCGGCACGGTGATGGTGTCGTTGAGGTTCTTGTCGACGGCCGCGAAGGAGAGCAGCGTCTCGGTGGGCTTGGGCTGCGGGGGCTGGGGCGTCAGCGGGTTGTCGTCGCCGCCGCCGCAGGCGGTCAGGGCGGTGGCGCCAAAGGCGGCGGTCATCGCGGTGCCGAAGCCGCCGCGCAGGATGTTGCGGCGGCTCAGGCGCGCCTGCAGCACGCTGTCGAAGCTGGGGTTGGCCGAGCGGTTGGAATCTTCGTCGTCAAACGAGGCAGCGAGGGGCAGGATGGACTTGCCAGAGGGGCGGGTCATGGATGTGACATCACGAGGGTTGGAACACAGCCGAACAGACTATGTGGCCTTCGTGAAACCGCTGTTAAACACCCGCGGCCGGCGTTGCCCGGCGCAGCTCAGTGGTCGAGCACGTCCTGCGGCGCACCGAACATGAAGCAGTCGACGAAGCTGAAGTACAGCGACGCGTAGAACGCCGTGGACAGCAGCAAGCCGGTGGCCATCAGCGCCACGGGCGCCAGGCCGGCCAGGCCCAGCATGCCGAACACCAGGCTGATGACGCCGGCCGCCGCCATCAGCAGCGCGCCCCACAGCAGCGCGTTCAGCGCGAAGGCGGCCTTGTTGCGCCACAGCGCCAGCGTGCTGGAGAACAGCGCCTGCGCCACGCCCTGGCCGCCCCAGTGCACCAGCGCCGGCGCATGCCAGTAGGGAACGGCCAGCAGCGCCAGCAGGCCCAGGCGTGTGGCCATGCCCCAGAACAGGCGCGGGTCGGTGGCGGCGTTGGTGACGGCGTCGCTGTTGTCAGCGTTCTCGGCGATGAGCTTTTGCAGCTCGCGCGTGCTGCCGCCGTCCACCCAGTCAGCCAGCCAGCTGATGAACACCACGGCCAGCGCGTAGCTGACGCAAAGCAGCAACTGGCTGCGGCGGCGTTCCGGCGTGAGCTTGAACGGCGCGGTGAACACCGCCGCCGTGGGCATCTTTTTTTGCAGCACCAGGTGCGTGGCCAGCATGAAGCCCAGCGATAGCAGCGGCAGCGACGCGAAGGTCAGCAGTGGCCCCACGCCCGGCAGCAGCATGGCGACGAAGCCGAAGAACAGGAACAGCCCGAACAGCCCCGACAGCGCCAGCGGCTGGCGCTGGAACACCTTGAAGCCGTGGCGTATCCACAGCCGGCCGTTGCGTGCCGGCACCTCCTGCAGATGCAGCTGCATGGTCATGGCGTGCCCTCGCTCGAGGGGAGGGCCGCTGGCGTGGGGCGGCCCGGCGCAGCGCGGCTCATGCGTTCTCCTTCAGGGCGTGCCACGGCGTGGCGATGCGCTCGCGCAGCACGCGCTCGAAGTGGCGCGGGTCATGGGCCTTCAGCAGCGAGGCCTCGCGGGGCAGGTGCAGGTCGAACAGGCGCGACACCCAGAAGCGCAGCGCCGCCGCGCGCAGCAGCGCCGGCAGCAGCCGGTGCTCGGTGCCGGTGAGTGGCCGCACGCGCTCGTAGGCGGCCACGAATACGGCGGCGCGCTCCTCGATGAGGCGGCCGTCGGCGAGGTCGATGCACCAGTCGTTCAGGCACACGGCGAGGTCGAACAGCCAGGTGTCGCAGCCGGCGAAGTAGAAGTCGAAGAAGCCGGTCAGCCGCTCGCGGCCCGGGCCCTCGCCGGGCTCGAACATCACGTTGTCGCGGAACAGGTCGGCGTGGATGGGGCCCGACAGCTCGGCCTGCAGGTGGGCATAGTCGGCAGACGCGGCCAGGTGCTGCTGGTAGGCCAGCTCGGCTGTCAGCAGCTCGGCCTGTGCAGCGTCCAGGAAGGGCATCAGCTGCGGCACCACCTGCTGCCACCAGGCCAGGCCGCGCAGGTTGGGCTGGTGCATGGGGAAGTCGCGCCCGGCCAGGTGCATCTGCGCCAGCGTGGCGCCCACCTGCTCGCAGTGGAAGGCGTCGGGCGCCATCTGGTGGCCGCCGTGCAGGCGGTCGACGATGGCCGCCGGCTTGCCGGCCACCTCGAACAGGATCTCGCCCGTCGCGTCGGCATGCGGCTCGGGCACCGGCACGCCGCGCTGGGCCAGGTGCTGCATGAGGCGCAGGTAGAACGGCAGCTGCTCGGCCGTGAGGCGCTCGAACAGCGTCAGCACGTAGCGGTGCAGGTGGCCGTCGTCGCCGGTGCAGTCGACGAAGTAGTTGGTGTTCTCGATGCCGGCGCCGATGCCGCGCAGCGAGCTGAGTTGCCCCAGGTGGAGGTGGTCCAGCAGGGCTTGCGCCTGCGCGGGGCTGACTTCGGTGAAAACGGCCATGGGCTACAGGGAACACGGCGCGAGGCCGCGTGACATCAGAATTTGAGGACTTTCCAGACCCGCGTGCCCGAGCCGCTCTTGGGCAGGCCCGTGCCGGTGCCGCCGGCCGACTCGCGGCCCGCGTCGTTGACGACGATCTCGTACTCCGGCGCCTTGGTGAGCTTGTTCTTCACCGTGACCTTCTTGGTCTCGCCGCGCACCTTCAGCTCCTCGATGCGGACCTGGTCGTCCTCGGCCACGTTGCGCTCGACCTTGGGCTCGGGCGGCGGGTCGGCCAGGGCGCCGGTCGCGACTGCGGCCAGCAGCAGGAGGAGGGAGGGGCGAAGCATGGCGCGGATTCTAGGTGGGAGGTGTCCGAGAATCCGTCGCCATGAGTAAACCCATCCTGCTGCTGGTCGACGGTTCCAGCTACCTGTACCGCGCCTTCCATGCCATGCCCGACCTGCGCGGGCCCGAAGGGCAGCCCACCGGGGCGGTGCGCGGCATGGTGGCCATGCTGAAGAAGCTGCAGAGCGACATCGGCGCGGAGCACGCCGTCTGCGTGTTCGACGCCTCCGGCCCCACCTTCCGCGACGAGTGGTACCCCGAGTACAAGGCCCAGCGCTCGCCCATGCCGCCGGAGCTGCGCGCGCAGATCGAGCCCATCCACGAGGTCGTCAAGCTGCTGGGTTGGCCCACGCTGACGGTGCCGGGCGTGGAGGCGGACGACGTCATCGGCACGCTGTGCCGCGTCGGCGTGGCGCAGGGCCACCGCGTCATCGTGTCCACCGGCGACAAGGACCTGTCCCAGCTCGTGAACCCCGACGTGGAGCTCATCAACACCATGAGCAACGAGCGGCTGGACGAGGCCGGCGTGCTGGCCAAGTTCGGCGTGCCGCCGGACCGCATCATTGATTACCTGACGCTGATGGGCGACACGGTGGACAACGTGCCCGGCGTGACCGGTGTGGGCCCCAAGACGGCGGCCAAGTGGATTGCCGAGTACGGCTCGCTGGACGGCGTCATCGCTGCGGCGGCCAGCGTGAAGGGCAAGGCCGGCGAGAACCTGCGCGCCGCGCTGGACTGGCTGCCCATGGGCCGCAAGCTCGTCACCGTGAAGCTGGACTGCGAGCTGGCCGACCACGTGAAGGGCTGGCCGTCGCTGGACGAACTCGCCTTCCGCGCGCCCGACAAGGCGCCGCTGGCCGAGTTCTACACGCGCAGCGGCTTCAAGGCCTGGCTGGAGGAACTGACCGGCGCGGCACCCGCGCCCAAGCCCAAGGCCGCCGCGGCGGCCAGCCCCGGCCTGTTCGACGAGCCCGAGCCGCCCGCCGGTGCCGCCGACCTGGCCCGCCAGTACGACACCATCCTCACGTTCGAGCAGCTGGACGCCTGGATCGCCCGCCTGCGCGCCGCTCCCTTGTGCGCGCTGGACACCGAGACCGACTCTCTGGACCCGATGGCCGCGCAGATCGTTGGCATCTCCTTTGCCGACCAGCCCGGCCAGGCCGCTTACATCCCGCTGCGCCACAGCGGGCCGGACGCGCCCGAGCAGTTGCCGTTTGACGAGGTGCTGGCGCGCCTCAAGCCCTGGCTGGAGGACGCGTCGGCCAAGAAGATCGGCCAGAACCTCAAGTACGACCGCCATGTGTTCCTGAACCACGGCATCCAGCTGGCCGGCGTGCAGCACGACACGCTGCTGCAGAGCTATGTGCTGGAGGCGCACAAGACCCACAACCTCGAAGCGCTGGCCGAGCGCCACCTGGGCCGCAAGGGCCTGAGCTACGAGGACCTGTGCGGCAAGGGCGTGCACCAGATCCCGTTCGCGCAGGTGGCGGTCGACAAGGCCACCACCTACTCGGGCGAAGACAGCGAGATGTGCCTGCACCTGCACAGCGTGCTGTGGCCGCAGATCCAGGCCGAGGCCGGCCTCAAGCGCATCTACGAGCTGGAGATGCCCACCGCCGACCTGCTGGCGCGCATCGAGCGCACCGGCGTGCTCATCGACACCGAGCGCCTGCAGCAGCAGAGCCACGAGATCGGCCAGCGCCTCGTCACGCTGGAGCAGCAGTGCTACGACATCGCCGGCCAGCCCTTCAACATCGGCAGCCCGAAGCAGATCGGCGAGATCCTATTCACCAAGCTGGGCCTGCCGGTCGTCAAGAAGACGGCCACCGGCGCGCCGTCCACCGACGAGGAGGTGCTGACCGAGCTGGCCGCCGATTTCCCGCTGCCGGCCAAGATCCTGGAGTACCGCGGCCTGGCCAAGCTCAAGAGCACCTACACCGACAAGCTGCCGCTGCAGGTCAACGCCCACACCGGCCGCGTGCACACCAACTACGCGCAGGCCGTGGCGGTCACGGGGCGGCTGTCCAGCAACGAGCCCAACCTGCAGAACATCCCCATCCGCACGGCCGAGGGCCGCAAGGTGCGCGAGGCCTTCGTCGCGCCGCCGGGCTGCAGGATCGTCAGCGCCGACTACTCGCAGATCGAGCTGCGCATCATGGCCCACATCAGCCAGGACGCCGGCCTGCTGCGCGCCTTCCAGGAAGGCCAGGACGTGCACAAGGCCACCGCCAGCGAAGTGTTCGGCGTGCCGCTGGACGAGGTGTCCAGCGAGCAGCGCCGCTACGCCAAGACCATCAACTTCGGCCTGATCTACGGCATGGGCGCCTTTGGCCTGGCCTCGGCGCTGGGCATCGAGCAGAAGGCCGCCAAGGACTACATCGACCGCTACTTCACCCGCTTTGCCGGCGTGAAGACCTACATGGACGAGACCAAGGCCGGCGCCGCCGAGCGCGGCTACGTCGAGACGCTGTTCGGCCGGCGCATCTACCTGCCGGAGATCCGCGGCGGCAACGGCCAGCGCCGTGCCGGCGCCGAGCGCCAGGCCATCAACGCGCCCATGCAGGGCACGGCGGCCGACCTCATCAAGCTCGCCATGCTGGCCGTGCAGGCCGAGCTGGAGCGGGCCGGCAAGCAGAGCAAGATCGTCATGCAGGTGCACGACGAACTGGTGTTCGAGGTGCCCGAGGCCGAGCTGGACTGGATGCGCACCGAGGTTCCGCGCCTGATGGCCGGCGTGGCCCAGCTCAAGGTGCCGCTGCTGGCCGAGGTGGGCGTGGGCAGCAACTGGGAAGAGGCGCATTGATTTCCTATTTTTTCCAAAATAGGGACCATGGGCGGGCCTGACCAGGAGCCGCCCATGTCTGCCGCCGTCGAACAAGCCATTGCCGACCAACTGCCCAGCGTGACGGTCACCGAACTCGTGGCCGGCATCCAGAAGCTGGGCCGCGCGGTGGCTGCGCATGGCGCCGTGCTCATCACCAAGCACGACCAGCCGGCCTTCGTGCTGATGCCGGTCGAGCGCTACCGCGAACTGCAGCGCGCCGCGGAGGCCGACCTGGGCGCGCTGAGCGGCGAGTTCGATGCGATGTTCGCGCGCATGCAGGGCCATGGCCAGGGCGAGGCGCTGGCCGACGCGTTCGCGATGGCGCCCGAGGCGGTCGGCCAGGCTGCCGTGAAGGCCGCCAAGCCCCGCCGCAAGGCCGCCTGACTTGCCGATCTTCGTGCTGGCCGGCGTCAGCGGCGCCGGCAAGAGCTCGCTGGCCGCCGCCCTGCGTTGACTATCATCTTCCGCGTCCACAAGGAGGGGTGATGCAGGTTCTGCTGGTCGATGCGTTTCCGATGGTGCGCGCGGCGCTGACGGCCCTGATCGAGCAGCACTTTGCGGGCGCGCAGGTGCTGGGTGTGGACAGCGCCGCCGCCGCGCGGGCCGCGCTGGCGCAGCAGGTGCCGCACCTCGTGCTGCTGGACCTGCGCGTTGACGGCGGCTTCGAGCTGATGAACCAGATCCACCAGCAGCACCTGCTGCTACCCGTGGTGGTGATCTCCGGCAGCGACGACACCGAAGACGCACTGCAGGCACTGGGCGCCGGTGCCATGGGCTATGTGCCCGAGCGCAGCGACCTGGGCACGCTGGTGCAGGCCCTGCACCTGGTGCTGGCCGGTGGCACCTATGTGCCGCCGCTCAAGCGCCTGGCCGACGAGCCCGCGCCCGCATCGGCCGAGCCTGGCCAGGCCTGGGCCGACCTGCCGCTGACACCGCGCCAGAAGGGTGTGCTGGACCTGCTGTCGCGCGGCCTGTCCAACAAGGAGATCGCCCGCGAACTCAACATCGGTGTGGACACCGTGAAGGACCACGTCGCCGCCGTGCTGAAGGCGCTCGGCGCCAACTCACGCACGCAGGCGGTGCTGATTGCGACGCAAAAACGCGGGCGGTGACGGGCTGCATGCGGTTGCCGGCGGCGCCCGCGTGGTGGGCGGTGATCGGCCCGTTATCGTCACTCACCCAACGGCAACAGCCGTGGCGCAGCCACCCGCCGTTGCGTCAGATGCCCGGGCGGGCGCACGGCAGTTTTCACCGAGTTCGTGCGAACGGGGGGCTGGCATCATTTGCGAACGACAGACGCCGTTCTTCGGGCGAAGAGAACTTGTTACAACGCGCCGCTTTTGTCGGAAATTTAATGACCGTTTCGCCCGTCGATATTTTTGGAAACTGCTGATGCGTCAAGTGCTTGCAGCATTCAACCGGCGGTGTGTTGTGGCGCACCGTTCCTGCTTAAGCAGCAGTGGGTGTCTCCCGAAAACACGTTCCCTTGATCATCTGCTGCAGCAAACCTAACAGGATAATCGAAAGACTGTATGTTTATACAGCATCGAAAAACTGCTAGCTTGCGCTGCGTAGCAGGCGCGCACGCCCAAGCGAGCTTGGTGCGGACGAGCCAGCAACGCAGCGTGAACGTATCAGCCTTGCGTAGGCTGTTTTGTGCACAGAGCGGTGCGCAAAACCCCGTTCGAGCGTGCCCCGCAGAAGCTCCAGAGAACCTGTCGCTAGAACGGACGCCACTGCGTGGCGCCGCTCACCTTTCACGTTAGCCGTCATGGCTGCTTGTATGCCCAACGAATCGGTCGCAGATATCAAGTGCCCGTCCTGTGCTGGTGACGCTGTCGTCAAGGGCAGTCTTGTTGCATCGGACGAGGATGAAAGGTTCAACGGACGCTTCTTTCCAGAAAACCTGAAGTTCACCGCAATTCGCCGATCAGTCGTTGTTCTGGGAGATCAGGGGTTCGTCGCGTGCACGAACTGCGGCTGCCTCTGGAACTACGTGGAGCCGGCCAAGCTGCAAGCGCTTTTGAAACAGAAGAGGAAGGGCGAAAGCCCTTTTGCGCCTGGGAACTCGCACCGCGCCAAGTGGGCACTTCTAGTGCTCCTGGCCTTCTTAGTTTTCGGCGCGACGACCGGGCTTGTTGCCCTATTCGGCTAGTGCGTGAGAATGGCGGCTAACCAATCGCTCGAGCCGACTCGCGTCGGCAAGCCGCCGCTCGCGGCTCAGCTCTACAAGGGCTTCCCCGTCCGTCAAGCCAAACGAATCCCTGATGGCCCGCCGTGCGGGCCATTTCTTCATCTGCATTCCCTTCTAGACCTGCCACCGTGGCGTTAGCGTGGGCTGGCGAGAAGAACAACAAGGTGCGGACTGGCCAAACTACAAACGGTCATCGATGTGGCGTTCGATGCCACGGACCCTGATGAAGGACGCACGCGGGGGACCCATTCGTTAGCCGGCAAGCTTGCGCCGCCCTTGAATTCATCGGTCACGCCCCGCGCAGGTCCAAACCTGTTGTCATCAACGCTTGCCGTCACACGGCGGTGGTTCTGTGTTTCTCTGGCTTCGGTGTGTGGTGAGTCGGGTCGGATTGGGTCAAGCAGGCAGCACGAACTCATCGCCGCGCCGCAGGACCGCCCAGGCCATGCGTGCGTTCTTGGCTGCGATGGCCACCACGGCCCGCCAGTAGCCGCGCCGCTCAGCCAAGGCGAGGGCCCAGCGGCTGACGGGGTCGGCCTTGTTCTTGGCGGCGGCCAGCAGCGCCTTGGCGCCCAGTACAAGCAGGCTGCGCAGGTAGGCGTCGCCGGCCTTGGTGATGCGCCCGAGCCGGGTTTTGCCACCCGAGCTGTACTGGCCCGGCGTCAGGCCCAGCCAAGCGGCGAACTGGCGGCCGCAATCGAAGTCGTGCCCGTTGCCGATCATGGCCAGCAGGCAGGTGGCCGTGGTGGGCCCCACGCCGCCGAGCTGCATCAGCCGCCGGGCTCGCTCGTCGTCCTTGGCCATGGCCTGGATGTGGGCGTCGTACTGCGCAATGCGCTCGTCCAGGTGGGTGACCTCGCTGAGCAGGTCGCCGATGACGGTGTTGGCGTGGCCCGGCAGCTCTTCCAGGCACTCGCAGGCCCGGCGGCGCACGGTGGCGGCCTTGAGCGGCAGCACGATGCCGAACTCGCTGAGCAAGCCGCGGATGCGGTTGATCGTGGCGGTGCGCTGCTCGACAAACCCCTGGCGGGCGCGGTGCACCATCAGGCGCGACTGCTGTTCGAGGTTCTTGAGCGGCACGAAGCGCATGTGGGGCCGCTGGATGGCCTCGCAGATCGCTGCAGCGTCGGCGGCGTCGTTCTTGCCGCGCTTGCCCGTCATGCGGTAAGGCGTGACGAACTTCGGTGCGATCAGCCGCACGGTGTGGCCCGAGGCCTGGAACAGCCGCGCCCAGTGGTGGGCGCCGGAGCAGGCCTCCATGCCGATGACACACGGTGGCAGGCTGGCGATGAGCTCGTGGAGCTTGTCGCGCGGCACCGCCGGCCGGATCAGTTCGGCCTTGCCGGCCTCGTTGACGCCATGAACCGCAACAACGTTCTTGGCGAGGTCGATACCCACGGTCAGAATCGTCATGGACTTCCCCTTCCGGATGAGTTGATGAGAGATCGCACTTCCCATCGTGGCACCTGGTTGCCGTTTGCCGCAACGCGGCTAGTTCGGGACGGGGAAGTCCCTTTCATTCGTTAGCCGTCATGTATCGGACCGCCATTCCCCGATGCGTCGTCGTCGGCTCACTCCAGCCCGTTCCATATTCGCACTTCATGACCGGGGCGATACCTGCCAAGTGCCGCGCCTGCGAGAACATGTTTGAAGGTGGATGCACTCGCGCCATGGAGCAGGTCCATGGGTATCTCGCACTCGATCATGGCCCGTGCCCAGTGAGAGGGCCAACTGACCCGGTGATCGTCGAAACCGAGCACTACACCAGCAAGGTATTCGTCCCGGCTAAGTGTGAGCGCTGTCGCTTCCTCGAGCTGGAGAAAGCACGTGGCTTCGTTTGCAACTTTGAGCGCGCGAAGTGGGGAGCCTTCCCACGCACCCTCGATTGGGGAACTTGGAACCCCGACCATCCGAACGTTGCTCTCAAGAGTGGCCGATCTGTCCCCATTGGCGTGCTCCAAGCCGTTGCCGCACGGCACGAGGCGGAAGCCATCAAGGTATTCCGAGCCGCGCATTCAGACGCAACGCTTAGGGAAGCGCGAGATGCGTATGCAGAGCTCTTGCCACAGGTTCCCCGCAATGACGGCTAACCTGCCATTGGAGCGGACCGCCTTCGGCGTCCGCTCACTTTCACGTTGGTCAGCAGCATCCCGGCTTTGACCTGCATCTGACCGTGCTGGAGCGAAATATCGCTGTTGGCCATCAGCCGACCTCGGTCGCCGCATGCTCACTGACCGCCACGCACAGCCGCCCACTCGCTGGTGCCGGCCCGTGCTGGCCGCGCACGGCAGCCGCGCCGCATCACCGGCCGTTCAGCCGCCGCGCGACCTCGGCCTTGAACCAGCCTGACGTCAGGTGGGCGTACAGGTGCTGGCCCGGGCACACGGTCTGGGCGCTGTAGTCCTTGTGGCTGGCGATGTCGTCCAGCCCCAGCCCGTGCTGGTGGGCCAGCCAGGCGGTCAGCTGCACGGCGGCGTCCAGTTGCGCGGGCGTGGGCTGTTGCACCTCGAAGTTGCCGACCAGCATCAGCAGCGCGTGGCCGCGCGGGTCGTAGTCGGTGTTGGTGTCGCCCGGCTGCTGCAGGGGCCGTGCCGCGTAGATGCGGCCGTCGGGGGCGATGACGTAGTGGTAGGGGATGTCGGCCCAGCGCTTGGTGAGGCGCGACCATTGCTGCAGCCGGCGCAGGTAGGCCGCCACGTCCGTGCCGTCCTTCCAGACCTCGCCCTGGTGGTGCAGCGTGATCTTGTGGATGGGCTGGGCGGGCGCGGTGGTGCTGGCGGGCGTGCCGCCCCAGGCGGCCACCTCGATGATGGCTGGCGCGGGTGGTGCGGGTGGCGGCGGCGGTGCGGTGGCACAGCCGGCCAGCGCGAGGGCTGCAGCGAGGGAGGCCAGGGCGGTGAGGGGGCGTGTCATCGCACGGCGTCGATGGCGTCCAGCACGGCCTCGGCGGTGGCCGGGGCGCGCAGTGGCGGGTCGCAGCCTTCGGGGCCGGCGGCGGCGCAGGCGTCCTTGATGGCCAGCAGCGCCGCAAAGCCCAGCAGCAGCGGCGGCTCGCCGACGGCCTTGCTGCGGTGGATGGTGTCACTGGCATTGGCCACGCCGAACAGCGCGGTGTGCAGCTCGGTGGGGCAGTCGTTGGCGGTGGGGATCTTGTAGGTGCTGGGCGCGTGCGTGGTGAGCAGGCCGGTGGTGGGGTGCCACACGAGCTCCTCCATCGTCAGCCAGCCCATGCCCTGGATGAAGCCGCCCTCGACCTGGCCGATGTCCAGCGCGGGGTTCAGCGAGTTGCCCACATCGTGCAGCAGGTCGGCCCGCGTGATGCGGCTCTCGCCGGTCAGCGTGTCGACGAGCGCCTCGCAGACGGCGCCGCCCCAGGCGTAGTAGTAGAAGGGGTGGCCCTGCAGCTTGGCCTTGTCCCAGTGCAGGCCGGGGGTGGCGTAGAACCCGTCGCTCCACAGCTGCACGCGCTGCAGGTAGGCCTGGGCCACCAGGTCCTGGAACGACAGGCACTGCCCGCCGCCGCTGACCTGCCCGCCGTCAAAGGCCACCCGCTCGGCCGCGCAGCCGAAGCGCTCGGCCGCCAGCGCCGCCAGCCGTGCCTTGATCTTGCGCGCGGCGTCCTGCGCGGCCTTGCCGTTGAGGTCGCTGCCGGTGGAGGCCGCGGTGGCCGAGGTGTTGGCGACCTTGCTGGTGTCGGTCGCCGTGCAGCGTACCTGCTCGAACGGGATGCCCAGCTCGTGCGCCACGACCTGGGCGACCTTGGTGTTCAGGCCCTGGCCCATCTCGGTGCCGCCGTGGTTCACGAGCACCGAGCCGTCGGTGTAGACATGTACCAGTGCGCCGGCCTGGTTCAGGTGCACGACGTTGAACGAGATGCCGAACTTGACCGGCGTGAAGGCCAGGCCCTTCTTGAGCACCGGGCTGGCGGCGTTGAAGGCGGCGATCTCGGCGCGGCGCTCGGCGTAGCGGCTGCTGGCCAGCAGCTGCGCCGTCAGCGTCTGGGCGTGCAGTTCCTCGACGCGCTGGCCGTAGGGGGCCACGTCTTGCCCGGGGGCGTAGAAGTTGCGCTGGCGCACCTCGGTGCCGTCGCAGCCCAGCCGGCGGGCGATGCCGTCCAGGATCATCTCGATGGCGATGGCGCCTTGCGGGCCGCCGAAGCCGCGGAAGGCGGTGTTGCTCTGCGTGTTGGTTTTCGCGCAGTAGCCGTGCATGGCCACGTGGGGCAGCCAGTAGGCGTTGTCGAAGTGGCACAGCGCGCGGGCCATCACCGGCGCGGAGAGGTCGGCGCTGTGGCCGGCATTGGAGACGAGCTCGATGTCGGCGGCGAGGATGCGGCCGTCGTCGTCGAAGCCCACGTCCCAGCGGTAGTCGAAGCCGTGGCGGCGGCCGGTGATGAGGAAGTCGTCGTCGCGGTCCAGGCGCAGCTTGACCGGCTTGTTCAGCCGCAGCGCGGCGAGGGACGCCACGCAGGCGAACAGCGCCGACTGACTCTCCTTGCCGCCGAAGCCGCCGCCCATGCGCCGGCATTGCACGGTGACGCGGTGGGCGTGCCAACCCAGCGCGTGCGCCACCAGCTGCTGCATCTCGCTGGGGTGCTGCGTGGAGCAGTGCACCAGCAGGCTCTCGCCGCCTTCCTGCGGCACGGCCAGGCTGATCTGGCCTTCCAGGTAGAACTGCTCCTGGCCGCCCAGGTGCCAGCTGCCTTGCAGGCGGTGCGGCGCGCGGGCCAGCTGCTCAGCGGGCTCGCCCCGCGTGAGGTGCATGGGCGGCAGCACGTACTGGCCCTGGGCGTGCGCGTCCAGCGCGGTCAGCACGGCCGGCAGCGGCTCGGCCTGGATGACCTGCTTCGCGAGCGACGCCGCACGGCGGGCCAGCTCGCGATCGGTGGCGATGATGGCGAACACGGGCTGGCCCACGTAGCGCAGCTCGTCGGCGGCGAGGATGGGGTCGTCATGCAGCAGCGGGCCGCAGTTGTTTTCGCCGGCAATGTCGGCCGCGGTGAGCACAGCCACCACGCCGGGCTGCTGGCGCAGGCGATCCAGGTCGATGCCGGTCAGCCGCCCGTGGGCGAGGGGCGACAGGCCCAGCGCGGCATGCAGCGTGCCGGCAGGCTCGGGCAGGTCGTCGGTGTAGGGCGCCGCGCCGCGCACATGCAGGTGGGCAGACTCGTGCGGCCGCGAATGGCCGACGACGGGCGGCGTCAGGGGCAGGTGTTCGGGCTTGTTCATGCGGCCAGCCTCGCGCTGCGCCAGACGGTGATGGTGCGGCGGTCCAGCGTCTCCAGCCACAGCTTGCGCAGCAGGTTCTGCGCGACCTTGAGGCGGTAGGCGTGGCTGGCGCGCATGTCGGTCAGCGGCTGGAAGTCGTGCACCAGCGCGGCGGCTGCGGCGTCGGCCGTGGCCTGCACCCAGGGCTGGCCGACGACGGCGGCCTCGGCCTGCGCTGCGCGCTTGACGATGGCTGCCATGCCGCCGAACGCGAAGCGCGCCTGCTGCACCGTGCCATTGCGCAGCTGCACGGCCAGCACGGCGCAGACGGCGGAGATGTCGCTGTCATGCCGCTTGGAGATCTTGTGTGCGCTGATGGCCCAGCTGGTGTCGGGCTTGGGCACCCACAGCGCTTCGATGAACTCGCCGGGCTGCAGGTCCTTCTTCATGTAGTCCAGGTAGAAGTCCTGCAGCGGCAGGCGGCGCTGCTGGTCGCCCTTGCGCAGCAGCACGTCCGCGCCCAGCGCGATGAGGGCCGGCGCGCCGTCACCGATGGGCGAGCCGTTGGCGATGTTGCCGCCCAGCGTGCCCGCATGGCGCACCGGCGGCGACGCAAAGCGCCGCCACAGCTCGGCCAGCGACGGCGCCATCGTCGTCAACGCCGCCCATGCGTCTTCCAGCGCGGCGGCGGCGCCTATCCACAGGCCGTCGTCCTGCGCGCGGATCTCGCGCAGCGCCGTCACGCGGCCGGTGTAGATCAGCGTGGGCAGGTCGCGGAACTGCTTGTTCACCCACAGGCCAATGTCGGTGGAGCCGGCCAGCAGCGTGGCCTCGGGATGGGCCTCGCGCAGGCGGGCGAGCTCGGCCAGGTCTTGCGGCGCATGAAAGCGCAGCGCGCCGTGCTGGTAGTGCAGCGGCGCATCGGCCGCCAGGCGCTGCAGCGCGGCGATGAGGGGCGCGCGGTCCAGCGGCTGCGCGGGGGCGTCGAACATGCGCTCGCCGGCCTCCAGGATGGGCCGGTAGCCGGTGCAGCGGCACAGGTTGCCGGCCAGGTCGTCGGCCAGCTGCTCACGCGTGGGGCGGGTGCCGGCGGCCTGGTGGGCCTCGTAGCAGGCCGTCATCGTCATCACGAAGCCCGGGGTGCAGAAGCCGCACTGGGAGCCGTGGCAGTCCACCAGCGCTTGCTGCACCGGCGTCAGCGCGCCGGGGGCGCCCAGATCCTCCACCGTCAGCAGCGCGCGGCCGTCCAGCGTGGGCAGGAACTGCGTGCAGGCATTGACATTGCGTAGCTGCAGCTGGCCGCTGGCATCCAGCTCACCCTGGATGACGGTGCAGGCGCCGCAGTCTCCTTCGGCGCAGCCTTCCTTGGTGCCGGTGCAGCCGGCATGCTCGCGCAGGTAGTGCAGCACCGTGGTGGTGGGCGGCAGGCCGTCCAGCTCGACGACGGCGCCACGGTGGAAGAAGCGGATGGGGCGGGTATTCATGCTGCCGTCGATTGTCGAGGCTTGATCCAGAATTGCCATATGAGTTTTACTACCCAGAAAAACTTCGAGCCGGCCCCGCGCCGCTGGGCCTTGCGGGGCGACCTGCTGGACTTCACGGCCGCACCGGCCTGGGGCGAGGTGGCGTCCGCGGCGGTGCGCTTCGACCGCGACCACTGGCTGCTGATCGAAGACGGCCGCATCGTCGGCCGCCAGGCCCACGAGCCCGATGCCAGCTGGGTGCGCAAGGACCATGCCGGCCAGCTGGTGCTGCCGGGCTTCATCGACACCCATGTGCACTGCCCGCAGCTGGAGGTCATCGGCTCCTATGGCACCGAGCTGCTGGACTGGCTGGAGCGCTACACCTTCCCCAGCGAATGCGCCTTTGCCGACCCGGCCCGCAGCCGGGCGGGGGCCGAGGTCTTCCTGGACGCGCTGCTGGCCAGCGGCACCACGGCGGCCGTGGTGTTCGCGACCGTGCACAAGGTCAGTGCCGAGGCCCTGTTCCAGGGCGCTATGGCGCGCGGCATGCGGCTCATCACCGGTAAGGTGCTGATGGACCGCCACGCGCCCGATGGCCTGCGCGACGACGTGACCCGCGCCGAGCGCGACTGCGTGGATCTGATCCAGCGCTTCCACGGCCAGGGCCGGCTGTCGTACGCGGTGACGGTGCGCTTCGCGCCCACCAGCACGCCGGAGCAGCTGGCCATGGCCGGTGCGCTGTGCCGCGCCGACGCCAGCCTCTACATGCAGACCCACGTGGCCGAGAACCGCGCCGAGGTCGAGTGGGTGGCGCGGCTCTTTCCCGAGGCGCGCAGCTACCTGGACGTCTACGAGCGCGTGGGCCTGGTGCACGAGCGGGCCGTGCTGGCCCACGGCATCTGGCTGGACGCGCAGGACAAGGCGCTCATCGCCGAGCGCGGCGCGCAGGTGGCGCATTGCCCGTCCAGCAACCTGTTCCTGGGTAGTGGGCTGTTCGACTGGACAGCGGCACCGTTCAACGTGAGCCTGGCGTCCGACGTCGGTGGCGGCACCTCGCTGAGCCTGCCGCGCAACATGGGTGACGCCTACAAGGTGCAGGCGCTGCGCGGCCAGCGGCTGACCGCCTGGACGGCGCTGCACGCGGCCACGCGGGGTGCGGCCGAGGCGCTGCAGTTGGGCCACGAGATCGGCGGCCTGTCGGCGGGGCAGGCTGCTGACCTGTGCGTGTGGGACTGGGCCCACGGGCCGGTGGCCGAGGTGCGCGACGCCGCCGCCCACGAGCTGCACGAGCGCGTGTTCGCGTGGATGACGCTGGCTGACGAGCGCAACCTGGCCGCCTGCTACGTGGCCGGCCGTCAGCGCGTTTGACGGGCTGTCCGGCGTGATCGCCGCTTCGTCGCGCGCCGCGTGACGGGGAGGGCGGCGCCCCCTACCGTGGCGGCCGTCCGTTCACAAGGAGTCCCGCGATGCTCGGCCTGTTGCTCTGGTGCATCCTGTTCGTCGTCTGCTGGCCGCTGGCCTTGCTGGCGCTGCTGCTGTGGCCGCTGGTGTGGCTGATCACGCTGCCGTTCCGGCTGCTGGGCATCGCGGTCGAAGGCGTGTTCGAGCTGCTGCGCGCCATCGTGCTGTTGCCCGCGCGCCTGCTGGGCGGCGGCCGCTGAGCGAGGTCAGCTCGGCGTGGCCGGGCGCTCCACGCCCCAGCGGCGGTACAGCTCGGCCGCCTCGGGCAGGCGCAGCCAGCGCTCGAAGGCCTGGTCGTAGCGCTGCGCCAGCACCTCACCCGCCGCGCTGCGGCCGAAGGCCATGTGGCCGTGCAGCACGTCCAGCGGCGGCGAGCAGCGCGCAATCGCGTCACCCAGGCCGAGTTGCTGCAGCACAGGCTGACAGTTGCGGTCGTTCGCCGCAAACAGATCCACGCGCTGGCGGTGCAACATCTGCAGCCCGGCCTCGACGTTCTTGACCCAGGTCAGCTGCGTGAGCGAGGGCTTCATGCGCTCGAAGCGGCTGCCATAGGCCCAGCCCCGCACGCCGGCCACCGGCACCTGCGCGAGGCTGCTGAACTCGCCCGTCCAGCGCGATTCCTCGCCGCGCCGGGCGTACCAGACCATGGCGTCCGAGTAGAACGAACGCACGCTGAACAGCATGCGCGCCTCGCGTTCGGGCGTGCGGTAGGGGCCGACGAGGATGTCGGCCTCGCCCTGTTCCAGCATCAGTTGCGCGCGCTGCCAGGGCAGCCATTCGCACTGCACGTTGGTGCCGAAGAGCTGGGTCAGCAGGTCCACGGCCAGGCCGCGTGGCGGCTTGCCCTCGCTGCCTTCGAACAGGCGCGCGAACTGTGTGCCCACGGCGCGCAGCGGTGCCGCCTGCGCGTGACTGGCCAGCGCCAGTGCACCCATGCTTCCCAGCCAGTGGCGTCGTGTCTGCATGGCCGGCATCATGCGCGCGCGCTCAGGGAATGTCGATGCAGCGCAACGCGAAACCGCTGCCGGTGCGCCGGTCCTCGAAGAAGCTGTGCAGCGTCTCGCGTGTGGTGCGGAAGGCGAGCTCGTCCCAGGGGATCTCGTGCTCGGCGAACAGCCGCGCCTCCAGCGACTCGGGCCCGGGGTTGAAGGTCGTGGAGCGCAGCGTGGCGCGGTAGAACAGATGGATCTGCCCCACCCGCACGACGTTGAGCAGCGTGTACAGCGGGCCCATCTCGATGTCGGCGCCGGCCTCCTCATGCGTCTCGCGCAGCGCGCCCTCGGCCGAGGTTTCGCCCAGCTCCATGAAGCCGGCAGGCAGCGTCCACAACCCGTGGCGGGGTTCGATGGCGCGGCGGCACAGCAGCACGCGGCCGTCGGCCTCCCACACCGGCAGCGTGCCGACCACGTTCAGCGGGTTCTGGTAGTGGATGGTGTCGCAGGCCGTGCACACGGCGCGCTCACGGCTGTCGTCGGCCGGGATGCGGTAGTCCACGGCAGCGCCGCAGCTGGAGCAATGTTGGAAGCGGCTGTGCAGAGGCATGCGGCCGAGTTTAGAAGCACCAAAATGACAGCATGAAGCTCTACAACTATTTCCGCTCCTCGGCGTCCTGGCGGGTGCGCATCGGCCTGGCGCTCAAGGGCTTGGCCTACGACTACCTGCCCGTGCACCTGGCCAGGAACGAGCAGTTCGGCGCGGCCTTCGCGGCACAGCAGGCCTCGCAGCTGGTGCCGGCGCTGGTGCTGGACGACGGCCAGTGGCTGGGCCAGTCCATGGCCATCCTGGAGTACCTGGACGAGGTGCATCCCGAGCCGCCGCTGCTGCCACGCGAGCCCCTGGCCCGCGCCCAGGTGCGCGCGCTGGCGCAGGACATCGCCTGCGACATCCACCCGCTGAACAACCTGCGCGTGCTGCGCCACCTCAAGGGTGAGCTGGGCCACACGCAGGAGGAGGTGGACGCCTGGTACCGCCACTGGATCGCCACCGGGCTGGCGGTCGTCGAGCGGCGGCTGGCGGCGAGCGCGGGGCGATTCTGCTTCGGTGACGCCCCCGGCCTGGCCGACTGCCTGCTGGTGCCGCAGGTCTACAACGCGCAGCGCTTCGACTGCCCGCTGGACGCCTACCCCACGGTGATGCGGATCAACGCCGCCTGCCTGGCGCTGCCGGCGTTCGCGAGCACCCGGCCCGAGGCCTGCCCCGATGCAGCCTGACGCGACCTGGCTGAGCCCGGGCTGGCCGGGCGTCACGGCTTTCATGACCGGGCGCGGCCCCAACTTCGGCCGCAAGGCGGGCGATGCCAGCGAGGTGCGCGCCAACCGTGCCGCGCTGGCGACGCTGCTCGGCGCGCGGCCGGTGTTCCTGGATCAGGTGCATGGCGCCGACGTCGTGCAGTTGCGTGCCGACTGGCACGACGACAACGCGCCGCCGGCCGACGCGGCCGTGTCCACCGACCCCGACCTGGCCGTGGCCATCCTGGTGGCGGACTGTCTGCCCGTGCTGTTCAGCGCGCCGGGCGGCGTGGCCGGTGCGCATGCGGGCTGGCGCGGCTTGGCGGCCGGCGTGCTGCAGAACACGGTGGGCGCGCTGTGTGCGGCCACGGGCTGCGCGCCGGGCGACGTGCGCGCCTGGCTGGGCGCCTGCATCGGGCCGCAGGCCTTCGAGGTGGGACCGGAGGTGGTGGCCGCCTTCGGCCGCGAGCCGCTGGCGCGCGATCAGCCCGGTGTGCTGTACCGGCCCACCCCCGAGCCTCGCTGGCGCATTGACCTGGCCTTGCTGGCTCGCGAAGCCTTGCAGGCGGCCGGTGTCGCGCAAATCAGCGGCGGCGGCTGGTGCACGTTGACCGACGATTCACGGTTCTTCTCGTTCCGCGGGGAGGCGCTCGGCCGGCCCCGGGGGCGCATGGCTGCCTGCATCAGCCTGCGCTGAGTCCTGGGCGGCGCGGCGGCGCCGGCCCGGCGTGCCCAGGATGTACATGAGCAAACCCAGTGGCAGCACGCCGTACAGCATCAAGGTGATGAAGGCGCCGAACAGCGTGCCCTGCGGGCTCATGGCTTCGGCGGCGGCCATCATCAATGCGACGTAGGCCCAGGCGATGGCAATCAGATACATGAGGAGCGGTTGACCTTTGTCATGGGCGTGTCGGCGCATCAGGGTACAAAGCCTGCGGCTGCCGGCATGTGGCAAGCTTATTGCAATGGTTCACGGCGAGACTGTCTCGACGAAGCGTTCCCAGGAGATCCATGGCCACCCGCAAGAAGAACGAACCGCTCGGCGCCGAGGCGCAGCCCTTCGCCGAGCTGATGCAGCAGATGACGCACCTGCCGCAGATCTCTCCCGCGACGCTGGCCGAACTGCAGGCCGACTACCTGAAGCAGGCCGCCGCGTTGTGGAACAGCGCACTGGGTCAGAGTGACGTGCCGGCGGTCAGCGACCGGCGCTTCTCGGCGCCCGAGTGGCGGGCCAACCCGGCCGCCAGCTTCATGACGCAGCTCTACCTGCTCAACGGCCGCACACTGCAGCAGATGGCCGCGGCCGTGGAAGCCGACGACAAGACCCGGGCCCGCATCAAGTTCGCGGTGCAGCAGTTCGTTGATGCGGCCTCGCCCAGCAACTTCCTCGCAACCAACCCCGAGGCGCAGAAGCTTGCGCTGGACAGCCATGGTGAAACGCTGGCGCGCGGCCTGCAGCAGCTGTGGGGCGATGTGCAGCGCGGCCATGTGTCGCAGACCGACGAAAGCGCCTTCGAGGTCGGCAAGAACGTGGCCACGACGGCCGGTACCGTGGTGTTCGAGAACGAACTGTTCCAGCTCATCGAGTACGCGCCGCTGACGCCGCAGGTGCATGCCCGGCCCTTCCTGCTGGTGCCGCCCTGCATCAACAAGTTCTACATCCTCGACCTGCAGCCGGACAACTCGCTGATCCGCTACGCCGTGGCCGAGGGGCACCGCGTCTTCGTCGTCAGCTGGCGCAACCCGGACGAGTCGGTGAAGCACCTGACCTGGGACGACTACGTCGAGCAGGGCGTTGTTCAAGCCATCCGTGTCGTGCAGGCCATCTCCGGCCAGGACCAGATCAACACGTTGGGCTTCTGCGTAGGCGGCACGCTGCTGGCCTGCGCGCTGGCCGTGCTGGCCGCACGCGGCGAGCAGCCGGCCGCCAGCCTGACGCTGCTGACCACGCTGCTGGACTTTGCCGACAACGGCATCCTGGACATCTTTGTCGACGAGGCCAGCGTGCGCCTGCGCGAGGCCACGCTGGGCCCCGACTCGCCCAAGGGCCCGCAGCTGCTGCACGGCCAGGAACTGGCGACGACCTTCAGCTTCCTGCGCCCCAACGACCTGGTGTGGAACTACGTCGTCGGCAACTACCTGAAGGGCGAGGCGCCGCCGGCCTTCGACCTGCTGTACTGGAACGGCGACTCCACCAACCTGCCGGGGCCCATGTACTGCTGGTACCTGCGCCACACCTACCTGCAGAACGAGCTCAAGGTGCCGGGCCGGCTGACCGTGTGCGGCGAGAAGCTGGACCTGTCAGCGATTGCCTGCCCGGTCTACATCTACGGCTCGCGCGAGGACCACATCGTGCCCTGGCAGGCGGCCTACCGGAACACGCAGATCTTCAAGGGGCCGCGCCGCTTCGTGATGGGCGCCTCGGGCCACATCGCCGGCGTCATCAACCCGCCGGCCAAGGGCAAACGCAGCCACTGGATTGCCAAGAGCACGGCCCTGCCGGCCGACCCCGAGGCCTGGCTGCAGGGCGCCACCGAACACCCGGGCAGCTGGTGGACCGACTGGTCCGCCTGGCTGGCCTCGCACGCCGGTGCGAAGAAGCCCGCGCCCAAGGCGCCGGGCAGCCGCAAGTACAAGGCCATCGAGCCCGCGCCCGGTCGCTACGTGAAAGTCAAAGCCTGATCACTTTTTTGGAGACACCATGAGCCAGCAAGACATCGTCATCGTCGCCGCCGCGCGCACCGCCATCGGCAAGTTCGGCGGCACCCTCGCCAAGACCCCCGCCAGCGAGCTGGGCGCCGCCGTCATCCAGGACCTGCTGCGCCGCACCGGCCTGGCCGGCGAGCAGATCAACGAGGTCATCCTCGGCCAGGTGCTGACAGCCGGCGTGGGTCAGAACCCGGCCCGCCAGGCCGTCATCAAGGGCGGCCTGCCGCAGGGCGTGCCGGCGTTCACGATCAACAAGGTCTGCGGCTCGGGCCTGAAGGCCGTGATGCTGGCCGCGCAGGCCATCCGCGACGGTGACAGTGACATCGTCATTGCCGGCGGCCAGGAGAGCATGAGCCTGTCGCCCCACGTGCTGCCCGCCTCGCGCGACGGCCAGCGCATGGGCGACTGGAAGATGGTCGACACCATGATCAACGACGGCCTGTGGGACGTGTACAACCAGTACCACATGGGCATCACTGCCGAGAACATCGCGAAGAAGTGCGGCATCACCCGCGAGCAGCAGGACGCGCTGGCGCTGGCCTCGCAGCAGAAGGCCGCCGCCGCGCAGGATGCGGGCCGCTTCAAGGACGAGATCGTGCCCTTCAGCATCGCGCAGAAGAAGGGTGAACCCATCGTCTTTGCGGCCGACGAGTTCATCAACCGCAAGAGCAACGCCGAAGTGCTGGCCGGCCTGCGCCCCGCCTTCGACAAGGCCGGCAGCGTGACCGCCGGCAATGCCTCGGGCCTGAACGACGGCGCCGCCGCCGTGATGGTGATGACGGCCGCCAAGGCCGCCGCGCTGGGCCTCACGCCGCTGGCGCGCATCGCGTCCTACGCGTCGGCCGGCCTGGATCCGGCCTACATGGGCATGGGCCCTGTGCCCGCGGCCCGCAAGGCGCTGGAGCGTGCCGGCTGGAAGCCGGCCGACCTGGACCTGCTGGAGATCAACGAGGCCTTCGCGGCCCAGGCCTGCGCCGTGCACAACGAGATGGGCTGGGACACGAGCAAGGTCAACGTCAACGGCGGCGCCATCGCGCTGGGCCACCCCATCGGCGCCAGCGGCTGCCGCGTGCTCGTCACGTTGCTGCACGAGATGGTCAAGCGCGACGCCAAGAAGGGCATCGCGTCGCTGTGCATCGGCGGCGGCATGGGCGTGGCCCTGACCGTTGAGCGCTGAGCTTCATTTCCCCCACCACTCCAACTACGAGGAGACACCCATGAGCCAGAAAGTTGCCTACGTCACCGGGGGCATGGGCGGTATCGGTACCGCCATCTGTCAGCGCCTGCACAAGGAAGGCTTCAAGGTCATCGCCGGTTGCGGCCCGAGCCGCGACTACCAGAAGTGGCTGGATGAGCAGAAGGCGCTGGGCTACACCTTCTACGCCTCGGTCGGCAACGTCGCCGACTGGGACTCCACGGTCGAGGCCTTCACCAAGGCCGTGCAGGAGCATGGCGCCATTGATGTGCTGGTCAACAACGCCGGCATCACGCGCGATCGCATGTTCCTGAAGATGACGCCGGACGACTGGAAGGCTGTCATCGACACCAACCTGAACTCCATGTTCAACGTGACCAAGCAGGTCGTGCCGGGCATGGTCGAAAAGGGCTGGGGCCGCATCATCCAGATCAGCTCGGTCAACGGCGAGAAGGGCCAGGCCGGCCAGACCAACTACTCCGCTGCCAAGGCCGGCATGCACGGCTTCACGATGGCCCTCGCCCAGGAGCTGGCGGCCAAGGGCGTGACGGTGAACACCGTGAGCCCGGGCTACATCGGCACCGACATGGTCAAGGCCATCAAGCCCGAGATCCTGGAGAAGATCGTCGCCACCATCCCGGTCAAGCGCCTGGGCACGCCGGACGAGATCGGCTCGGTCGTCGCCTGGCTGGCCGGTGAGGACAGCGGCTTCACTACCGGTGCGGACTTCTCCTGCAACGGCGGCCTGCACATGGGCTGACGCGGCCTCGGCCGCATGAGCAGCAGGCTGCGCACGCAGCCGGCTTTCTTGCGCCGGCGGCCCGCCGTGCTCAGCCCCCCAATGCCGGCTTGTTCACCATCAGGAAGAACACCGCCAGCATGGCCGCGAAGGCCGGGTAGCCCAGCCATTCCCAGGCGCGTTGCCAATGCCCGTATTGCACTGACAGTCCGCGGCCCTCGGCCAGCGCGGCCTCCACCTCGCGTGCCATCTTCAGCTGCAGCCACAGCACCGGCAGCCAGCATGCGCCGGCCAGCGCAAAGAGCAGCAGCGAGGCCAGCAGCCACGGTGTGGTCAGCGGCCAGCCGGCCGTGTGGGCCAGCCAGAGGCCGGTGAGCGGCTGGGCGATGACGGCGGGCGTCGTGAACCACAGGTCAGCCCGCACGACAAGGCGCGCGACTACCGCGCGGGCCTCGAGGCTGGCGCAGCGGTTGGCGAAGAACAGGTAGAAGGCCGAGCCAAATCCGGTGCCGACGAGCACGACGCTGGACACGATGTGCAGCCATTTGACAAGCAGGTAGGCGTTCATGTGTGGGCGTCCTTCTCGCCCAGCAGCGCGAGCAGGGCTAGCGTGGGCAGGTTCTTCAGCAGCGCGCCGAAGGGGTCCAGCCACAGCGCGGGCATGAGGGCAGTGGCGATGATCGTCATGCCGACGACGCCGAGTGCGGCCAGCCGGTAGGTGAGGGCGTCGGGGCGCAGCAGCAGTAGCAGGCCGATGGCGGCGTCCCAGGCGCAGCCGAGCAGCACGATGGCCCGCGCGGCGCCTGTGGAAATACCGGTGGCCTGTTGCAGCAGCGCGATGCCGGCCGCGCCGCCGTCATGCAGGCTGGCTGCGACCGTGCCGCACCACAGCAGCACGAGGGAGGCGCGGGCGATGCGCAGCGATGTCATGCCCAGGCCCCCTGCATTGCATCGCGCAGCGGCCGGCCCAGCGGCGTGGGCGCCGCCGGTGCGGTGCTGTCGTGGGCCAGCAAGTCCAGCGCGGTGCTGCACCAGGGGCCCAGGGCCAGCAGGTCGCCCACCCGTGCGGACGCCCGCGTGAGCGCGCCCGGCAGGGCGATGGCGCGTGCGGGGCACCGGCCCCGGGCCGCGCGGCGGCGGGCAATCCAGTCGGCCACCGGCGCCGCCTCAGGGCCCACGGCCGTCCAGGTGATGAGCGCCTCGCTGCCCAGCGCCTGGACGATGCCGGCGGCCAGGTCTTCCACGCGGATGGGCTGCACACGGCAGCGCGCCACCTCGGCCGGCAGCGGCAGCCACGGCAGGCGGGCCAGCTGATCCAGCAGGCGGCTGCTGACGCCGCCGGGGCCGACCACCAGGCTGGGCCGCACGATGCAGGCGCGGCCGGCCAGCGCCACCTCACCGGCGCGCTTGCTGCGCGCATAGGCGCTGATGCCGCCGCACAGCGCGGACACATGGACCAGCCGCCGGATGCCGGTAGCCTCGCAGGCGTCGGCCAGGGCGGCCGGGGCGCGGTGGTGCAGCAGGTCCAGCAGGTTCGTCACGCCACCGGCCTGGTCGCGCAGGCAGCCGGCGGCGTAGACGACGCCGTCGACGCCGGCCACGTCAGCCAGCAACGGCCGCCAGGCTTCGGGACGGTCCCAGGTCGTGACAGGCGGCAAGGACGGGCGCACGAGGGTGTGGCCGGCGTCGGCCAGCGCGTGGCGGACGTGCGTGCCGATGAAGCCGCCGGCACCGATGACAAGGATGTTCATGGCTCAGACCCACCGGTCGGCTGCCGCGACCGGGGCCCGCGGTGCTGCAGGTCGAGCCAGCCGCTCGCGCACCGGCGCCCACACCTGCCGCGCGATGACGGCGATGCTGACGAAGCTGCCCGCCGCCGCCAGCCACAGCGCGCGGCGCAGCGCATCCAGCAGGCTGCCGTCGAAGGCGCCGAAGCTCAGGGCCAGCACCAGCGCGCCGGCGATGACCAGCACATGGGCGCTGCGCAGCCAGAACTGCGCGCCAGCCTGGCCCGGCAAGGGCGTCGCGCAGAGCGCGTCCAGCACGACAAGCAGGATGGGCCTCAGGTAGCCGATGGCCAGCAGTGGGCCCAGCACGGCGATGACGAGGGTGAGGACGAAGTTCAGTTCCGACATGGTGCTCTCCTTGGGGGTGATCTCAATGGGTGCGGCAGGCGCCGTCCGGGGCGCAGCGGCCGGCGTGCAGGTGCACGAGGCGCAGCAGCCAGCGCGGCAGTCGGTAGCGGTGGTCGGCCAGCCAGTCGTAGGCCGGGCCGGCCAGCCGCGCCAGCACGGGGTGGGCGAGCGCGGCGGCGATGCGTGTATGGCCGGTCGCGGCATAGACGGCCTGCACGGCCGGCACGCCCACCAGCCAGCGGCCGTCCTCGCGCAGCACATGCAGCCGCGCCATCAGCGCGGCCTGCGTGACACCCAGCGCCGCGGCTTCAAAGCCGGGCCGGGCGATGTCGACGAAGCGCAGCCGCCCGGCGCGGTTGTCGCGCATCAGCACGCCCATCTCGTTGCGGCACAGCGGGCAGTCGCCGTCGTAGAAGACCGTGTGGCTGGGTGAACTGGCTGTCATGGCTGTTATTTCTGTTGAAAGAGAAATTGAAGGGCAAAAAAAGAGGGCGCAGCTGCGCCCGGTGCGGCCTCATCCCATCGGGGGCAGGGTGGGCATGGCGGGGAAGGCGGCGGCTGGCGCGTCGGGCGCGTCCGCCGGTCGCACGAAGCGCTGCACCTGGGCGCCCAGGCGCAGGATCTTCTCCAGCGTGGCGGGCGACAGCCGCAGCATCTCGTCGCTCCAACTGCCCAGGGTCTGCATGAAGTCCAGCGTGCTGCGCAGACGGTCCTGCATCTCGGGCGACTCCTGGGCCAGCGCGGGGTCGACGGACAGGTCGCGCAGCAGCGCGACGGTGGGGTCAAACTCGCGCTCCTTGCGCTGGCGCACGATGGTGCGGAACAGCTCCCACACATCGCTGGAGGTTTCGTAGTAATCGCGGCGGTCACCCAGCATCTGCGTGACGCGGATGAGCCGCCAGTTCAGCAACTCCTTGAGGCTGTTGCTGACGTTGGAGCGGGCCAGCACCAGGGTGTCGGCAATCTCCTCGGCGTGCAGCGGGCGGCCGTGCACGAACAGCAGCGCATGGATCTGCGCGACGCTGCGGTTGACGCCCCAGTTCGTGCCCATCTCGCCCCAGTGGACGATGAAGCGGCGGCTGATGTCGGTGAGTTCCATGACCTGCAGCGTACATCGCCTGAAATTTCTGTCAACACAGAAATTAAAGGGCGTTTGGAGACCCGTGGCATCATGCGCGCGCTTTTTTCAGGAGAGCCGACATGGCGATGGATGTAGTCGATTACGAGATCAAGGGTGCCGAGATGCAGTTCGTCGAGGTCGAACTGGACCCCGGCGAGGCGGCCATCGGCGAGGCCGGTTCCATGATGTTCATGGATGCCGGCATCCACATGGACACGGTGTTCGGCGACGGCTCGGCCAACCAGGGCGGCGGCTTCTTCGGCAAGTTGCTGGGTGCCGGCAAGCGCCTGATCACGGGTGAGTCGCTGTTCACGACGGTCTACACCAACAACGGCCACGGCAAGCAGCGCGTGGCCTTCGCCGCGCCTTATCCCGGCAAGATCCTGCCGATGGATCTGCGCCAGCTGGGCGGCATGCTGATCTGCCAGAAGGATTCCTTCCTGTGCGCGGCGCGCGGGGTGTCGCTGGGCATCGCGCTGCAGCAGAAGCTGTCCACCGGCTTCTTTGGCGGCGAGGGCTTCATCATGCAGAAGCTCGAGGGCGACGGCCTGGCCTTCGTGCATGCTGGCGGCACGGTCGTGCGCCGCACGCTGCAGCCGGGCCAGACGCTGCTGGTGGACACCGGCTGCGTGGTGGCCTACACGCCCAGCGTGGACTTCGAGATCCAGTACGTCGGCAAGATCAAGACGGCGCTGTTCGGTGGCGAGGGCCTGTTCCTGGCCAAGCTGACCGGCCCGGGCGAGGTGTGGCTGCAGAGCCTGCCGTTCTCGCGCCTGGCCTCGCGCATCTTCGCGGCGGCGCCGCAGACCGGCGGCGGCGGCCGCGAGGAGGGCTCGGTGCTGGGCGGCTTTGCCGGCGCCGGCCTGCTGGGCGGCCTGCTCGGCGGCGACCGCGACGACTGAACGCGCAGCGCGCGCGGTTTGACCTGGGACAGCTGGCCGCGCAGGCCCCCCGGGTAAACTGGTTTTGCAGGGCGGCGTGGGCCGCCCTTTTTCGTGGTCGACGGGAGTTCGGGATGTTGCGCAGTTGGGCGGTGGCCTTGGGGCTGGTGGTGGCGCTGGGGGCGCAGGCCCAGTCCGTTCAGCCGGCGCGTCCGCCGGTGTTTGTGCTCAATTCGCTGAGCGCGGATATCGCCGTCGTCGACCCGGTGAGCTTCACCGTCACCAAGCGCATCCCCACCGGCAAGGAGCCGCATCACCTCTACCTGTCGCCGGATGAGAAGTCCCTCATCGTGGCCAATGCGCTGGGCGACTCGCTGACCTTCGTGGACCCGCGCACGGCCGAGGTGCAGCGCGTGGTGCGGAACATCTCCGATCCCTACCACCTGCGCTTTTCGCCGGACATGAAGTGGTTCGTCACGGCGGCCAACCGGCTGGACCATGTGGACCTGTACCGCTGGCAGGGCAGCACGGCGGCCGAGCCGCTGCAATTGGTCAAGCGCATCCACGCGCCCAAGACGCCCAGCCACCTGAACATCGACACCCGCAGCACCACGGTCTACGTGAGCCTGCAGGACAGCGACGAACTGCTGGCCATTGACCTGGGGACGCAGGCGATCAAGTGGAAGACGCAGGTCGGCAAGATGCCGGCCGACATCTACCTGACCCCGGACGACAAGCACCTGCTGGTGGGCCTGACGGGCGACAAGTTCGTGGAGGTGTGGGACGTCAGCGGCGCCGCGCCCAAGCTGGCCAAGCGCATCCCGACCGGCAACGGCGCGCACTCCTTCCGCGCCTGGGGCGACAAGCGCCATGTGCTGGTCAGCAACCGCGCGGCCAACACCATCAGCAAGATCGACCTGACGACGATGAGCGTGGTCGACCAGTTCCCGGGGCCGTCCGGCCCGGACGACATGGAGCTGCTGTCTGACGGCAAGACGCTGCTCGTCACCTCGCGCTGGGCCGGCAAGGTCACCGAGATCGACACCAGCACGCGCAAGGTGGTGCGGCAGGTCAAGGTCGGCAAGTCGCCGCACGGCATCTGGACCTTGGATCACAAACCCCGGCTATGAAGGCGCGATTGCTGGCGCTCGCCGCGGCCTGTGCGGTGGTGTCCCCATGGGCCGGCGCGACCTGCGACAAGCCGGTCTACCTGACCTTCGACACCGGCCACATGGGCGTGGCGCCGCTGATCGCGCAGACGCTGAAGAAGTACGACGCGCGCGCGACTTTCTTTCTGGCCAGCGAGCCCACGCAGACCGGCGGCACGACGCTGGACGCGACCTGGGCGCCGTGGTGGCGCGAGCGTGTGGCCGAGGGCCATGACTTCGGCTCCCACACCTGGGATCACGACATCTGGCTGGCTGACCTGCCCGAGGCCGATGGGCGCGTGACGCGCTTTCGCGTGCGCACCCAGGCCGGCGTGCAGAAGCCCGTCGTGCGCGAGCTGACGGCCGAGCAGTACTGCGCCAGCCTGAAGCAGGTCGGTGAGCGCTTCACCGCCATGACGGGCAAAGCGCTGGCGCCGCTGTTCCGCGCGCCGGGTGGCCGCACCTCGCCGGCCCTGCTGGCCGCCGCCCAGGCCTGCGGCTTCACGCATGTGGGCTGGAGCCGCGCCGGCTTCCTGGGTGACGAGCTGAACAGCCAGGCCCATCCCAATGCCCAACTGCTGGAGAAGGCGCTGCGCGATGTGCGGCCGGGCGACATCCTGATGGCCCACCTGGGTATCTGGGAGCGCCAAGACCCCTGGGCGCCGGCGGTGCTGGACCCGCTGCTCCACGGGCTTTCCCAGCGCGGCCTATGCTTCGCGCCGCTGCGGGAGCATCCCCGCTATGCCCGTTTGTTCAAGAAGCCGTGATCGACTGGATCTCCAACACCTTCGACAACCTGCAGCTCGCGCTGTACGAGCATGTCGTGCAGCCTGTGGTGTTCGGCATCGGCCTGGGCAACCTGCTGGAGGACGCGTTTGCCGCGACCGGCTGGCTGCTGCTGGGGCTGCTGCAGATCGCCATCATGCTGCTGGGCATCCGCCTGCTGGAGCGGCGCTGGCCGGTGGAGCCGCTGACCGACCGCGCGGCGGTGCGTACCGACGTCGCCTACACGCTGATCCACCGCCTGGGCCTGGTGCGGCTGGCCATGTTCTTCAGCATTGAGCCGCTGTGGGATGCGGCCGCCGGCCAGCTGCGCCTGGCCGGCCTGCCCACCTGGCAGCTGGACGCCCTCTGGCCCGGCGTGACCGACATCGCCTGGGTCAGCCTGCTGCTGTACCTGGTGGCGTTCGACTTTGTCGGCTACTGGCTGCACCGCTGGCAGCACGGCTGGCACTGGTGGTGGGCGCTGCACAGCCTGCACCACAGCCAGCGCCAGATGACGATGTGGAGCGACAACCGCAACCACCTGCTGGATGACATCATCGTCGCCACGGTGTTCGCCATGGTCGCGCGGTTCATCGGCGTGGAGCCGGGGCAGTTCGTCGCCATCACCGTCATCACGCAGCTGCACGAAAGCCTGCAGCATGCCAACCTGCGCCTGCACTTCGGGCGCGTGGGCGAGCGGCTGCTGGTGAGCCCGCGCTTCCACCGGCTGCACCACAGCATCGGTATCGGCCATGAGGCCGACGGCCGCGGCACGCTGGGCGGCCACAACTTCGGCGTGCTGCTGCCGGTGTGGGACCAGCTGTTCGGCACCGCCAATTTCGACCTGCGCTACGACCCCACCGGCGTGCGCGACCAGCTGCCCGAGGAGGGCGGCCGCGACTATGGCCGCGGCTTCTGGCGCCAGCAGTGGCTGGGGCTGGTGCGGCTGGTGCGGCATTGACCGTGCCCTGAGTCACGGCCTGCCGCGGCCGGGGATACTCCGGCCCCGATGAACAGCTTGATCGACTCCTTCTGGCGCGCCGCCGCCTACTGCCTGCACCCGCGCGTCATCGGCCTGTCGCTGCTGCCGCTGCTGATCTGCGGCGTGCTGGCGTTCGGCTTCATGTTCTTCTTCTGGGAGGGCGCCATCGCCAGCGTGCGGGCCACGCTGGAGAGCTGGCTGCTCGTGGAGAGCCTGCTGCGCTGGCTGGACTCCTTCGGCCTGCAGTCCTTCCGCAGCGTGTTGGCCAACATCGTCGTGCTGGCCGGCGTGCTGCCCGTCGTCATCCTGCTGAGCCTGCTGCT
Organism: Roseateles hydrophilus; assembly: GCF_026712245.1. GTDB lineage: Bacteria > Pseudomonadota > Gammaproteobacteria > Burkholderiales > Burkholderiaceae_C > Pelomonas > Pelomonas hydrophilus. The sequence goes on along the minus strand of NZ_JAPPUY010000004.1, from coordinate 370,384 downwards.
GGTGGCGCTGTGCATGACGCCGGCCATCGTGCGGCTCGTCGCCGAGCGGCGCTTCCCGCTGCTGGAGAAGAAGCACGGCGGCACGCTGGCGCAGAGCGTCGTGGCGTCGCTGGGCGCCACGCTGCTGGCGCTGGTGCTCATCGTGCTGTCCATGCCGCTGTGGCTGGTGCCGCCGCTGGTGATGGTGCTGCCGCCGCTGATCTGGGGCTGGCTGACCTACCGCGTGTTCGGTTTCGACGTGCTGGCCGAGCACGCCTCGGCCGACGAGCGCCGCGCGCTGCTCAAGGCGCACCGCGTGCCGCTGCTGACCATGGGTGTCATGTGCGGCTACCTGGGCGCCGTGCCGTCGCTGGTGTGGGCCGTGTCCGGCGTGGCGGGCATCATCTTCGCGCCGCTGACGGTGCTGGTCGCCATCTGGCTGTACACGCTGGTGTTCGCGTTCTCCACGGCCTGGTTCAGCCACTACGCGCTGGCGGCGCTGCAGGCGCAGCGCGCGGGCGAGCCGGTCGTCATCTCCGAAGTCCTCCCGGGAGCCTGAAGCCATGCACGTCGGCCTCATCATCATTGGCGACGAGATCCTGTCCGGCAAACGCCGTGACTCGCACCTCGCCAAGTTCATCGAACTGCTGGCCGAGCGCGGCATGCAGCTGTCCTGGGCGCAATACCTGGGCGACGACCGCGAGCGCCTGACGGCGCGGCTGCGCGAGGCCTTCGCCAGCGGTGACCTCGTCGTCAGCTGCGGCGGCATCGGCGCCACGCCCGACGACCACACCCGCCAGTCTGCCGCGGCCGCCCTGGGTCGGCCGCTGGCGCTGCACCCCGGGGCGCGTGAACTGATCTGGCAGCGCGTGCAGCAGACGGCGGCAGAGCAGGGGCAGGTGGCGGCCGAGGATCACCCCGATACGGTGCGTCGCTTCGAAATGGGCGTGTTTCCCGAGGGCGCGGGGATCATTCCGAACCCGTACAACAAGATTCCGGGTTTCTTCGTCGGCAACGTCCACTTCGTGCCGGGCTTCCCCGTCATGGCCCATCCGATGATGGGCTGGGTGCTGGATCGCTACCCGCAACTGCACCGCCAGGTGGGGGTGCAGGAGCGCTCGCTGATCGTCCAGGGCGCCATGGAAGCCAGCCTCACGCCTCTGATGGAGCAGGTGGAATCGAGCTTCGCCGGCATCAAGGTGTTCAGCCTGCCCAGCGTCGATCACCCGCAGTGGGGCCGCTGCATCGAACTGGGTGTGAAGGGCGATGCCGAACGACTCGATGCGGCCTATATTGCACTCAAACAGGGCGTGATCTCATTTGGTGCATCCATAAGCACCGAACTGGTGCGATAGAACCCTGGCTGTAACCGGCCTCACAACGATAATGAGTTGAGCAGCCGAGCTGCAACCCATGTCGGTGCATCTGGCATGCAAACTGCTTTGCTTTCCCCCGTGGCTGAAGCGCGTGTGCGTTCTCAGCGGCAACCCACCCCCTCGATCCCGTAGGAGCAATTGATGGCCAAGACCGTCGCCGATGTGATGAACCTGGTGAAGGAGAACGAAGTCAAGTTCGTCGACTTCCGCTTCACCGATACCCGTGGCAAGGAACAGCACGTCACCGTGCCGGTGTCCCATTTCGACGAAGACAAGTTCACGTCGGGTCACGCTTTCGACGGCTCCTCCATCGCGGGTTGGAAGGGCATCGAGGCATCGGACATGCTGCTGATCCCCGATCCCAACACGGCCAACATCGACCCCTTCTTCGAAGAGCCGACGCTGATCCTGACCTGCGACGTCATCGACCCGACCGATGGCAAGGCCTATGAGCGCGATCCCCGCTCGCTGGCCAAGCGCGCCGAGGCCTACCTGAAGTCGTCCGGCCTGGGCGACACCGCCTACTTCGGCCCGGAACCCGAGTTCTTCGTGTTCGACAGCGTGCGCTGGGGCAACGAGATGTCCGGCTCGTTCTTCAAGATCGAATCGGAAGAAGGCGCCTGGAACTCGTCCAAGGAATACGAGCACGGCAACTCCGGCTACCGTCCCACCGTCAAGGGCGGCTACTTCCCCGTGCCCCCGGTCGACAGCGGCCAGGACATGCGCTCGGAGATGTGCCTGATCCTCGAACAGATGGGCATCCCCGTCGAAGTTCACCACCACGAAGTGGCGAACGCCGGCCAGATGGAAATCGGCACCAAGTTCAGCTCGCTGGTTGAGCGCGCCGACTGGACCCAGCTGCAGAAGTACATCGTCCAGAACGTCGCCCACGCCTACGGCAAGACCGCGACCTTCATGCCCAAGCCGCTCGTCGGCGACAACGGCTCCGGCATGCACGTTCACCAGTCCGTCTGGAAGGATGGCAAGAACCTGTTCGCCGGTGACGGCTACGCCGGCCTGAGCGATTTCGCGCTGTACTACATCGGCGGCATCATCAAGCACGCCCGTGCCCTGAACGCCATCACCAATCCGGGCACGAACTCGTACAAGCGTCTGGTGCCGGGCTTCGAAGCCCCGGTGAAGCTGGCCTACTCGGCCAAGAACCGCTCGGCCTCGATCCGCATCCCCTACGTGGCCAACCCCAAGGGCCGCCGCGTGGAAGCGCGCTTCCCGGATCCGTCCGCCAACCCCTACCTGTGCTTCGCAGCCCTGCTGATGGCTGGTCTGGACGGCGTGGAAAACAAGATCCATCCGGGTGAAGCCGCCACGAAGGACCTGTACCACCTGCCGCCGGAAGAGGACAAGCTGGTCCCGACCGTCTGCCACAGCCTGGATCAGGCCCTGGAATACCTGGACAAGGACCGCGCGTTCCTGACCAAGGGTGGCGTGTTCACCGACGCCTACATCGACGCCTACATCGAGCTGAAGATGCAGGAAGTGACCCGCTTCCGCATGGCCACGCACCCGGTCGAGTTCGACATGTACTACGCGCTGTGATGAGCCGAGGCAGCACACATGCTGCCGCCCGCCCGGGCCGCAGCGTCAACGCTGCCTTGACCATCCTCCGCCAAGGGGGCCGCTGCTGCGGCCCCTTTTTGTTGGCTCATCCGGCCTTCGCGCCTGGTCCACAATGCCGCCATGCTGAACCGACTGCTGGCCCCCTTGCTCGTTCTCGCCAGTCTGGGCGCGCAGGCCCAGGGCACGGTCTATCGCTGCCCCGGTCCGCCGGTGCTCTACACCGACGCGCTCTCCGCCAAGGAGGCGCAGGAGAAGGGCTGTCGCACGATCGAGGGCTCGCCCATCACGGTGGTGCAGACGCCCCGGCCGCGTTCGTCGGCGCCGGCTCCGGCGGCAGAAGGCGCGCGCGGTGCTGAGGGCCGCGTCGATGCCGGCCAGCAGCGGGTGCGCGACGACGAGCGTCGCCGCGTGCTGCAGACCGAGCTGCGCCAGGCCGAGGAGCGCCTGGCCAATGCGCAGCGCGAGTTCTCGGCGGGCCAGGAGCGCCGCGGCGACGAGCGCAACTACCAGAAGTACCTCGACCGCATGGCCGAGCTCAAGGACAACGTCTCCCGCTTCGAGGCCGATGTGCAGGCCCTCAAGCGCGAAATCGCCAAACTCCCCTCCTGACGCGCCTGGCGCGGCGGGAGATCCCGTGCGCCATGACTGATCACTCTTTGCTGCCGGCCGAGTTCGCCGGCCTGGACCTGCTGGCGACCATGGTCGTCGTCACCAGTGCGGCCGGCGAATGCCTGTTCGCCAATGCCGCGTTCGAGGACACCATGCGGCTGTCGCGCCGTGCGGTGCAGCGGGCTCAACTGCCCGACTGGTTCGATGACGCCCAGCGTCTGCTCGAGACGTTGGACGGCGTGGCCGCCAACCACTACTCCAGCAGCCGTTTCGACGCCGTGCTGCGCCGCGGCGCCTGGGCCCATGAGGACGGGCTGCCGGTGCATGTCATCGTCTCGCAGATGGAAGCCTCTTCAGCCGGCACGCCGCGCGTGCTGGTGGAGCTCATCGAGATTGGCCAGCTCGCCCGCCAGGACCGCGACGAGCGCAACCTCGACCAGGTGCAGGCCACCAAGGAGCTCACGCGCAACCTCGCGCACGAGATCAAGAACCCGCTGGGCGGCATCCGCGGCGCGGCGCAGCTGCTGGCGCTGGAGCTGCAGGACGGCAGCCCCGAACTGACCGAGTACACGCAGGTCATCGTGCATGAGGTCGACCGCCTGCAAAGCCTGGTGGACCGGCTGCTGGCGCCGCACCGCAAGGCGCAGGTGGTGGGCGACGTCAATATCCACGAGATCTGCGAGCGCGTGCGGGCGCTGGTGCTCATCGAGCATCCCAAGGGCCTGGCCATCCAGCGCGACTACGACACCTCGCTGCCCGACTTCCGCGGCGACCGCGAGCAGCTCATCCAGATGGTGTTGAACATCGTGCAGAACGCGGCCCAGGTGCTTGGCGCGCGCATGGCGGCGGGTGATGCGCAGATCCTGCTGCGCACGCGCGTGGCCCGGCAGGTCACCATCGGCAAGCAGCGCTGGCGCTTGGCACTGGAATTGCATGTCGAGGACAACGGTCCCGGCATCCCCGCCGAGATCCGGGATCGCATCTTCTTCCCCCTGGTCTCCGGGCGGGAAGGCGGCTCGGGCCTCGGACTCACGCTCGCGCAGACGGTCGCCCAGCAACACCAGGGCATGATCGATTGCGAAAGCGAGCCGGGCAAGACGAATTTCAGAATCACGCTACCGCTGCCCTAACCCCACAAGGCCACGGGGCAGCCGAGGACACGCATGAAATCCATCTGGGTTGTAGACGACGACCACTCGATCCGCTTCGTGCTCGAGAAGGCCCTGGCCCGCGAGGGGCTGCCGGTGCGGTCTTTCAGCAATGCGCGCGACATGCTGGCCGCGCTTGACGAGGACTCGCCGCAGGTGCTGGTCTCCGACATCCGCATGCCGGGCGGCTCGGGGCTGGAGCTGCTGGCCAAGGTCAAGGCGCGCCTGCCCGCGCTGCCCGTCATCATCATGACGGCCTACTCCGACCTGGACAGTGCCGTGTCGGCCTTTCAGGGCGGCGCCTTCGAGTACCTGCCCAAGCCCTTTGACCTGCCGCGCGCCGTGGAACTCATCCGCCGCGCGCAGGAGGAAAGCCAGCGTGAGGCCGGCGAGCAGGAGGCCGCCGCGCAGGTGCCCGAGATGCTGGGCCAGGCCCCGGCGATGCAGGACGTGTTCCGCGCGATCGGACGGTTATCGCAAAGCAACGTCACCGTGATGATCACGGGCGAGAGCGGCTCGGGCAAGGAGCTGGTCGCCCGCGCGCTGCACAAGCACAGCCCTCGCGGCGAGGGCCCGTTCGTGGCCATCAACACGGCGGCCATCCCCAAGGACCTGCTGGAGTCCGAACTGTTCGGCCACGAGCGCGGCGCCTTCACCGGCGCGCAGGCGTCGCGGCGCGGCCGCTTCGAGCAGGCCGACGGCGGCACGCTGTTCCTGGACGAAATCGGCGACATGCCGTTCGAGCTGCAGACGCGTCTGCTGCGCGTGCTGTCCGACGGCCAGTTCTACCGCGTCGGTGGCCACAGCCCCATGCGCAGCAACGTGCGCGTCATCGCGGCCACCCACCAGAACCTGGAAGAGCGCGTGCGCCAGGGCGTGTTCCGCGAGGACTTGTTCCACCGCCTCAACGTCATCCGCCTGCGCCTGCCGCCGCTGCGCGAGCGCAAGGAAGACGTGCCCGCGCTGGCCCGCCACTTCCTGCAGCGCAGCGCGACGGAGCTGGGCGTGGAGCCCAAGCGCCTGTCTGACGCCGCGCTGGCCGTGCTGACCAACTTCGAGTTCCCCGGCAACGTGCGCCAGCTGGAGAACATCTGCCACTGGCTCAGCGTCATGGCGCCCAGCCAGGTGGTGGAGCCCGAGGACCTGCCGGAGGAACTGCAGCCGGGCTACGTGAGTGCCGCGCCGCTGTCGCCCCCGGCGCCACCGCCCGGCCTGGCTGCCGCGCCGGCCGTCGCGTCGGCGGCACCGGCCGCGCCGGCCAACACCAGCAGCGGCGAAGGCTGGCTGGCCGACATGGCCGCCGACGCCCGCACCCGCCTGGCGGCCGGCGAGCCGGATGTGTGGGACGCGCTGACCAAGCGCTTCGAGGCCCAGCTCATCCTGACCGCGCTGGACATCACCCGCGGCCGCCGCATCGAGGCCGCGCAGAAGCTGGGCATCGGGCGCAACACGATCACGCGCAAGATCCAGGAGCTGGGGCTGGACGTCTGATCAGGGCGGGCCGCAAGGCAGAACGGCCGGCATGTTGCACGCCGGCCGTTGTTGTTTGGGCGCCGCGTGTCGGCCGCGCCGCGTCGTCAGCTCAGGGCCACCAGCACGCGCCCGTCCTGCACCTGCACGGCGTGCGCCCGCACCGATTGCTCGGGCACCTCCAGGCACTCGCCGGTGCTGAGGTCGAAGTGGTTCTTGTACAGCGGCGAGGCGACGACGATGCGCTCGCCGAGGTTGCCGACCAGGCCGCGCGACAGCACGCTGGCGCCGGAGCGCGGGTCGATGTTGTCGATGGCGTGGAAGCGGTCCGTGCCGACGCGGAACACCGCCACGTGGCGGCCGTCCACCAGGGCTGCGACCCCGGTGTTGGGCAGGATCTGCTCGACGCTGCAAATCGGGGTGAAGGACTGGCTCATGCGGTACTCCTTGGCTGGGCTCAGGCGGGTTGTTCTTCGCGTTCTTCGGCGCGCGCGGGCCGGATCTGGCCGCGCTCCTCGACGAAGACGATGTGCTCGTCCGGCTTGTCGCTGTTGACGAAGCTGCGGAAGCGCTGGCGCACTTCGGGCGTTGTCACGGCGGTCTTCCACTCGCACTGGTAGCTGTCGACGACGGCCTGCATCTGGGCTTCGAGCTCGGCGCCCAGGCCCAGCTTGTCGTCGATGACGACGCTCTTCAGGTAGTCCAGGCCGCCTTCCATGTTGTCGCGCCAGGTGCTGGTGCGCTGCAGGCGGTCGGCCGTGCGCACGTAGAACATCAGGAAGCGGTCCACGTACTTGATCAGGTCGGCCTTGGACAGGTCGCTGGCGATGAGCTCGGCGTGGCGCGGCTTCATGCCGCCGTTGCCGCAGACGTAGAGGTTCCAGCCCTTGTCGGTGGCGATGATGCCCACGTCCTTGCCCTGGGCCTCGGCGCATTCGCGCGTGCAGCCGGAGACGCCGAACTTGATCTTGTGCGGCGCGCGCAGGCCCTTGTAGCGGTTCTCGATCTCGACGGCGAGGCCCACCGAATCGTCCACGCCATAACGGCACCACGTGCTGCCCACGCAGCTCTTCACCGTGCGCAGGCTCTTGCCGTAGGCGTGGCCGGACTCAAAGCCAGCCGCGATCAGCTCCTCCCAGATCAGCGGCAGTTGCTCCACCCGCGCGCCGAACATGTCCACGCGGGCGCCGCCGGTGATCTTGGTGTACAGGCCGTACTTCTTGGCGATCTGGCCCACGGCGATCAGGCCGTCGGGCGTGACCTCGCCACCCGGCATGCGCGGCACGACGGAGTAGCTGCCGTCCTTCTGGATGTTGCCGAGGAAGTAGTCGTTGCTGTCCTGCAGGCTGGCGAGTTCGGCCTTGAGCACGAAGTCGTTCCAGCACGACGCAAAGATGCTCGCCGCGGCGGGCTTGCAGATGTCGCAACCCAGGCCCTTGCCGTGCTTGGCCAGCAGCTCGCTGAAGGTCTTGATGCCGCCGACGCGGATCAGGTGGTAGAGCTCCTGGCGCGAATGCGGGAAGTGCTCGCAGAGATGGTTGTTGACGGCCATGCCGCGCTTGGCCATCTCCAGCTTCATGACCTGTGTGACCAGCGGCACGCAGCCGCCGCAGGTGGCGCCGGCCTTGGTGCAGGCCTTGATGTCGGCGATGGTCGTGCAGCCCTCGCCGACGGCCGCGCAGATCTGGCCCTTGGTGACGTTGTTGCACGAGCACAGCTGGGCGCTGTCGGGCAGCGCGTCGGGGCCGATGCCGACCTTGGCCTTGCCGTCGCTGCTCGGCAGGATCAGGAACTCGGGGTCGGCCGGCAGCTTGATGCCATTGAGCGCCATCTGCAGCAGCGTGCCGTACTCCTCGGCGTCGCCCACCAGCACGGCGCCCAGCAGGAACTGGCCGTCCTCGCTGACGACGATCTTCTTGTAGATCTGCTTGCGCTCGTCGACGAACTGGTAGCTGCGGCTCTTCGGTGTCTTGCCGTGCGCGTCGCCGATGCTGGCCACGTCCACACCCATCAGCTTGAGCTTGGTGCTCATGTCGGCGCCAGCGAAGGCGGCCTCGGCGTCGCCCGCAATGTGGCGGGCCACCACGCGGGCCATCTCGTAGCCGGGGGCCACGAGGCCGAAGGTCTGCTCGCGCCACGAGGCCACCTCGCCGATGGCGTAGATGTGGCGGTCGCTGGTCAGGCACTGGTCGTCGACGACGATGCCGCCGCGCGGGCCGATGGCCAGCGCGCTCTGCCGGCCCAGCTCGTCGCGCGGGCGGATGCCGGCGGAGAACACCAGCATGTCGGTCTCCAGCCAGGTGCCGTCGGTGAACACCAGGCGGTGGCGGGCGCTCACGCCGTCGGTGATCTCGACCGTGTTGCGGCTGGTGTGCACCTGCACGCCCAGCGCCGCTATCTTCTCGCGCAGCACGCGGCCGCCGCCGTCGTCCACCTGCACGGCCATCAGGCGCGGTGCGAACTCGACGACATGCGTCTGCAGGCCCATGTCACGCAGCGCCTTGGCGCATTCCAGGCCCAGCAGGCCGCCGCCGATGACGACGCCGCTCTTGCTCACCTGGCCGCTGGCCTGCATGGCCTCCAGGTCTTCGATGGTGCGGTAGACGTGGCAGTGCGGGCGCTCGCGGCCCGGCACGCCCGGCACGAAGGGGTAGGAGCCCGTGGCCAGCACCAGCTTGTCGTAGCGGATGACCGAGCCGTCGGCCAGCGTCACGGTGTTGTCGCGGCGCTCGATGGCGGTGGCCTTGGCGGCCAGGCGCAGCTGGAAGTGCGGGTGCTTCTCGAAGAACCCGGCCGGCACCAGCGACAGGTCCTCGGCCGTCTTGCCCGAGAAGAACTCGGACAGGTGCACGCGGTCATAGGCCGGCCGCGGCTCCTCGCACAGCACCGTCACCTGCACCTGTGCAGCCGCGGGGCCCTCGGCGAGGGATTCGAGAAATTTCTGGCCCACCATTCCGTGGCCGATGAGGACGATATGCATGGCTTTCCTGTCAACAACAGCCGCCCACGGGCCGACAGCAAAGCCAGCACCCTCGGCGGCACCCTGTCGGGCGCGGTTTGAAGAGACTGCCTGCGCAGGCCTGCCCCGAGAGGAGGACTGCTTGCGAGGCACTCGCCGCCGTTGGCGATGGTTTGAAGAGATCGGGAGCCCGCTTTCGCGCGGCGCCTCGACAGGGCATTTGCAAAAGCCATGCCCGCCCCAGGCCCGGGCGGGCGGTGGCCGGGTGGGCTTGCCCAGCACGGGGGTGGTGCGGATGCGGCCCGGCGCCGCACCCGCATGGTGCTGGTGCCGCCCGGCCCCAGTGCGACGCCTCAGCGCGGCGGGCGGTCCAGCCAGACTTCCAGGCCTTGCGCGTTGAGCTCGGCGTCCATGGCCAGCCAATCGGCCGCGTCGTCGCCCGCGGCGTGGCCGTGGGCGCGCAGTTGCGCGAGGTAGCCGTCCAGCAGCGCAGCCTTCAGCCGCTCGTGCCGGTCCGGCGCATCGCGCAGCGCCTGCGCCTGCGCCACCATCGCGTCCACCTGCGCCAGCATCTGCGCCGCCAGCCGGCGCACCTCGGCTCCCGAGCCGCCCACGCGGCCGTAGTGGGTCAGCAGCATGGCCTCGGGCCGGGCGTCCAGCAGTCGCTGCGTGGTGGCCCTCAGTGGTTCGGGTTCGAACTGCACCGGCGTCGTCGTCGGCGTCAGCCAGGCGCGGCCGTCCACGTCGAAGACGCGGTAGGACAGGCCGAAGGTGTCGCCGGTGAACCAGCTGCGGCTGCGTTCGTCCCAGATGGCGTGGTGATGCCGCGCGTGGCCGGGCGCGTCGATGAGGCGCAGCGGCCGGCCGGCCAGCATCAGCACCTGCTCGTCATGGCTGGCCTCGGCGCGCTCGGCGGGCACCGGCACCAGCCGGCCGTAGCTGCGCAGCATCTCGGCCTCGCCGTAGACGGCCATGGCGCCCAGCCACAGCGCCTTGGGGTCCACCAGGTGGCGCAGGCCGCGTGGATGGATGAGCGCGCGGGCGCGGGGCAGGGCGTCCATCAGCAGGCCCACGCCGCCGGCATGGTCCAGGTGCACATGGGTGGGGATGACCCAGTCCACCGCGTCGCGCGCCAGGCCCAGTGCCTCCAGCGCGGCCAGCAGGCGGGGCACGGCGTGGTTGGTGCCCGTGTCGATGAAGGCGGCGCGGCCGTCTTCCACCATCAGGTAGGCGGCGTCGAAGCGCGGGCGCTGGAAGCCGGTGTCGATGGCGTAGATGCCGTGGCCGAGGTCGTCGAGGAAGTCGAGCATGAGGGTGAGTTTCTAGAATCGGCCACGTTCTGACCTGGGAGGCCCGCTTGGCCGTACACGAGATCCTGAAGATGGGGGACCCGCGCCTGTTGCGCGTCGCCAAGCCGGTCGCCGAATTCGGCACGCCGGCGCTGAAAGCGCTGATTGCGGACATGTTCGAGACCATGGCCGCCGCGAACGGCGCCGGCCTGGCCGCGCCGCAGATCGGCGTCGACCTGCGGCTCGTCATTTTCGGTTACTCCAAGAACCCCCGTTACCCGGAGGCCCCGCCCGTGCCGCCCACGGTGCTGATCAACCCGGTCATCGAGGTGCTGGACGGCGGCCGCACCGAGGGCTGGGAGGGCTGCCTGTCGGTGCCGGGGCTGCGCGGCGTCGTCGAGCGGGACGAGCGCATCCGCTACACCGGCTTCGATGCCGACGGCCACCCCATCGACCGCATCGCCGACGGCTTTCATGCCCGGGTGGTGCAGCACGAGTGCGACCACCTGGACGGCATCCTGTACCCCATGCGCGTCACCGACTTCACGCGCTTCGGCTTCACGTCGGTGCTGTTTCCGGAGCTGGACCCGAACAGCGACGACGACTGACGCCAGCCCCAGCCCGGCCCAATTGAAAAACTTGTAAGCGCGGTGCACCGCCCGCGGGCCGCCCGCGTTGCGCAGGCGCAAAGGAGCAGCAGCTCATGAACACTTTCACCGACTCTCCGCTCGCCCTGTCGCGCCGCCAGTGGCGCATCCTTGCGATGGCCTTGCTGGTGGCCATCGCCCCCGGCGCCCGCGCGCAGGAGGCTGACCGCGACCCGCCCGCGCGCGCGGCCCGTGTCGTCGAGGTCGTCGGCGACGCCTGGCTGTTCGACCACGACACCCGCGAATGGACCCGCCTTACGCGCAACCAGACCGTGGGCGAGGGCGACCGCGTGCGCACCGACGAGCGCGGCCGCGTGTCGCTGCGTGCCGGCTCCACCTCCATCTGGCTGGACGAGCGCAGCGACCTGGAGCTGACCCAGCTGGACGACGGGCAGACGCTGCTGCAAGTCGATCGCGGCGACGTTGCCATCCGGCTGCGCAACGCCGAGAACGTGGCCGAGACGCGGCTGCGCACCCGCGAGGGCACGGCCCAGCCGGAGCGCGAGGGCCTGTACCGCGTCGAGCAGTTGGACCGTGGCACCAAGGTCTACGTCTGGCAGGGCCGGCTGCGCTTTGACTGGGCCCGCGGTGCGGCGCCGGTGTCGCTGGGCAGCGGCGAGCAGGTGGAGCTGTGGTGGCCTGACGGCCCGCGCGCGGAGCGCAGCTCGCTGTACGCCGACGGCTTCGGCGACTGGGTGCTGGCCGAGAGCCGCGCCGAGGGCGACCGCCCTGTGGCCCGCTACATCTCGCCCGAAATGACTGGCGCCGAGGACCTGGACCGCCATGGCCGCTGGGAGACGTCGACCGAGTACGGCAACCTGTGGATCCCCACCACGCTGGTGGTGGCCGACTGGGCGCCGTACCGCCACGGCCGTTGGGTGTGGTCGCGCCACTGGGGCTGGACCTGGGTGGACGACGCTCCCTGGGGCTTCGCGCCCTTCCACTACGGGCGCTGGGTCAGCTGGCGCGGCCGCTGGTGCTGGGCGCCGGGCCCCTACGTGCATCGCCCCGTTTACGCGCCGGCCCTGGTGGGCTGGGTGGGCGGTGGCTCGGTGAGCGTGGGCATCAGCATCGGCCATCGGGCGCCACCGCCGCGCTTTGGCTGGTACCCGCTGGCGCCGCGCGAGGTCTACGTGCCCGCCTATCGCCACACGCCGCATCATGTGCATCGCGTGAACCCCTGGCGTGAGGCGCGCGACCCCGTCACCGTGCAGCGCCCGCACCGCTACCGCGACGTGCCGCATGCCGTCAGCACGCTGCCCGCCCCGGGCGCGGCCATCCAGCCGCTGCCGGTGCGCGGCCCTGACCGCAAGCCCGAGCCGGGCTGGAACCGCCCGCTGCCGGTGGCGCCGGGCCGCGGTGACCTGGCCGCTGTGCTGCCGGCCCTGCCGACGCGGCCTGCCGAGGCCGAGATGCCGCATCGCCGGGAGCGCGAGCGAGACCGCGAGCCCGGCATGGGCTGGCGCAGTGACGACCAGCTGCCCCTGCGCCGCGAGCCTCGCCGCGGGTCGGAGGCGACGCCGCCGGCCGCCGTGGTGACCGCGCCGCAGCGCCCCGTCACGCCGCAACCCGTTGCCCAGCCGGGCCTGCCGGGCTTGCCGGTTGCCCAGGAGCCGGCGCAGCCAGCCCGGCCGGCGCAGGAGGCGCCGCGCGGCGGGCCCGAGAACGTGCCCTGGGGCCCGCAGCGCGAGCACCAGATGCGCCGTGAGGAGCAGTTCCAGCGCGAGCAGGCGCAGCGCGCGGCGCAACAGCAACAGCAGCAGCAGCAACAGCTACAGCAGCAACAGCAGTTGCAGCGCGACATGCAGCAACGCGAAGCCCAGCAGCGTGAGATGCAGCAGCGTGAGATGCAGCAGCGCGAGGCCCAACAACGCGAGATGCAGCAACGCGAGATGCAGCAGCGCGAGGCCCAACAGCGCGAGATGCAACAGCGCGAAGCCCAGCAACGCGAGATGCAGCAGCGCCGTGAGGCCTTCCAGCAGCAGCGCGACATGCAGCAGCGCGAGCTGCCGATGCGCCGTGAGGAGCCGCGTGCGCAGATGCCCCAGCCGCCTCGCGAGGCGCAGCAGCCCCGCAACGACAGCCCTCAGCGCGCACGCCAGGACGGCGTGCCGGCCCGCCAGGAGCGCCCCGAGCGCCGCAACACCGACGGCCCGCAGCGCCAGGGCCACGACCTGCGCTGAGTCAGGCCCGGCGCCCGCGCGGGCGCCGCGTCAGAGCAGCGGCCGCAGCGCCGGCCAGACGTTGTCCAGCATCGTCGGGTGGGCCTTGGCCAGCGGGTGGATGCGGTCGGGCTGGAACCATTCCAGCGCGTCGGCCCGGTCGGCCACCCCTTTCAGCAGGAAGGGCACGAGGCCGGCCTTGACCTGCTTGGCCACGTCACCAAACAGGCCCTCGAACTCGCGCCCATAGCTGGCACCGTAGTTCGGCGGGACCTGCATGCCGACGATGACGACCTTGGCACCGGCCGCCTGCGCGGCGCGTGCCATGGCCAGCAGGTTGTCGCGCGTGCCGCTCAGCGGCAGGCCGCGCAGCGCGTCGTTGCCGCCCAGCTCGAGGATGACGATGGCCGGCTTATGCGTGCGCAGCGCGGCGGGCAGGCGGCTGCGGCCGCCCGCCGTCGTGTCGCCGCTGATGCTGGCGTTGACGACGCGATGCGGCTTCTTCTGCTGCGCCAGCCGCGCCTGCAGCAGTGCCACCCAGCCGCTGCCGGCGGCGATGCCGTATTCGGCCGACAGGCTGTCGCCGACGACGAGCACCACGGGCGCTTCGGCCGCCGCAGTGACCCCTGACGTCCAGCTGGCCAGCGCCCCAACGCTAAAGTGCGCCAACCACCAACGCCGCCGCAGTCCCGACATGCCCGAAGTCCTTGTCCAAGTTGATCAGATCACCAAGCGCGTGCGCGACGCGACCGGGGAGCTGACGATTCTGCATGACATCAGTTTCGAGCTGACCGCGCAGGAGTCCGTCGCGATCGTGGGGGCATCGGGCTCCGGCAAGAGCACGCTGCTGGCCATCCTGGCGGGCCTGGATGTGCCCAGCGCGGGCACCGTCAAGCTGCGCGGGCAGGACCTGTTCACGCTGGATGAGGACCAGCGCGCCGCCGTGCGCGCACAGGAGCTGGGCTTCGTGTTCCAGAGCTTCCAGCTGCTGCCCAACCTGACGGCACTGGAGAACGTGATGCTGCCGCTGGAGCTGCGCGGCGCGCGCGATGCCCGTGACCAGGCGGCTGCGATGCTGGGCCGTGTGGGCCTGGGGGAACGCCTGGGCCATTACCCGCGCGTGCTGTCGGGCGGCGAACAGCAGCGCGTGGCGCTGGCGCGTGCCTTTGTGCAGCGGCCTGCGCTGCTGCTGGCCGACGAGCCCACCGGCAGCCTGGACTTCGCGACCGGCGCGGCCGTGATGGAACTGATGTTCGAGCTCAACCGCGAGGCCGGCACGACGCTGGTGCTCGTCACGCACGACCGCGAGATCGCGGCGCGCTGTGAGCGCCAGCTGCGCATCGAGGCGGGCAGGCTGGCTGTCGCCTGAGCCCCTCGCCCGGTCTGGCCTCGCTGAACGCGGGCGCGCCCGGTCGGCCCCCCGGGGGATGGCGATGCGCACGGCATCGAGCCGCGAGCACATCGCCCGACGGGCCGGCTTGGGGCGGCCCGGCGCTCGGCCCGGGCAGTCCGTCAGGCGGCCAGCGCCTGGTCGAAGTCAGCGATCAGGTCTTCCGCCGCTTCCAGCCCCACCGACAGCCGCACCAGCCCGTCGGCAATGCCCATCGCGGCGCGGGCTTCGGCGCCCATCTCCCAGAAGATGGTCGGCGCCACCGGGATGATCAGCGAGCGCGTGTCGGCCAGGCCCGTGGCCTTCAGCGGCAGGCGCAGCCGGTTCAGCACGTCGACGAGGCGGCCGGCGTCGCCCAGCTCGAAGGCCATCATCCACGAGCCGCCGCCGAACCAGTCGCGGGCGCGGGCGTGCTCGGGGTGGCTGTCCAGCATCGGGTAGTGCACCTTGGCGATGGCCGGGTGGGCCGCCAGATGGCGGGCCAGCGCCAGCGCCGTGTCGCTGCTGCGCTTCAGGCGCAACTCCAGCGTCTCCATGCCGACGAGGATGCGGTGCGCCGCTTCGCTGGACAGCGTGCCGCCCATGTCGCGCAGGCCCTTTTTGCGGATCTGCTGCAGGCCCCAGCCGCGTGGGTCGCCCTGGCGGTAGGCCGGGAAGATGTTGGGGTAGCTGGACCAGTCGAAGCAGCCGGTGTCGGTGACCGCGCCGCCCAGCGCCTCGCCGTGGCCGGCCAGCGTCTTGGTCAGCGAGTTCATGACGAGGCCGGCGCCGAAGTGCTTCGGCCGGCACAGCGCCGGTGACGTGACCGTGTTGTCGACGACGTACAGCAGTCCGTGCTCACGGCACAGCGCGCCAATGCCTTCGAGGTCGGGGATGCGCGTGCTGGGGTTGGCGATGGTCTCGGCGAACACCATGCGCGTCTCGGGCCGCAGCGCGGCCCGCACGGCAGCCACGTCGCCGGCGTCGACGCGGCTGACGGCGATGCCCAGGCCCTCCAGCGTCTGGAACAGGCTGTTGGTGTTGCCGAACACGCGGGCGCTGGTGACGAGGTGGTCGCCAGCCTTGAGCAGCGTCAGGAACAGCGCCGTCAGCGCTGCCATGCCGGTGGCGAAGCTGATGCTGCCGGTGCCGCCTTCCAGTTCGGTGATGACGGCTTCCAGCGCTGCCGTCGTCGGCGTGCCCTGACGCGCGTAGTTGAAGCTGCCTTTGACCTTGCCCTGGAACACGCCGATCAGGTCCTCGACCTTGTCGTAGGCGTACTGCACGGACGGGTGGACGGGCGCGTGGACGCCGCCGGAATGGCGGTCGCCACCGGTGGCGTGGACGAGGCGGGTGCTGAGGGCGTCGTGGGCGTCAGTCATGGCGTGGGGCTCAGATGGCAAAAGACCCGCCGGAGCGGGTCTTGGCGTAGGTCTGCTGAGCAGCTTACTTGCTGAAGGTGTAGTCGGTCTTGGCCTTCTTGATCAGGCCGTCCTGGAACTCGGCCATCTTCTGCTGTTCGATGCGCTGCTTGATCTGGGCCTTGACGTCGTCAAAGGCCGGGAAGGTGGCAGCGCGGGTGTCTTCCAGCTTGATGATGTGGTAGCCGAACTGGCTCTTCACCGGCTCTTGCGTCATCTCACCCTTTTGCAGCGCGGTCATGGCCTTGCTGAATTCGGGCACGAAGTTGTTGGGGTTGGCGAAGTCCAGGTCGCCGCCGTTCTGGGCCGAGCCGGTGTCCTTGGAGTTCTTCTTGGCCAGTTCCTCGAAGCTGGCGCCGCCCTTGATCTGGGCGATCAGGGCCTTGGCGTCTTCTTCCTTGTCCACCAGGATGTGGCGGGCGCGGTATTCGTTGCCGGTGTTGGCGGCCTTGAACTTGTCGTACTCGGCTTGCGCCTCGGCGTCGGCCACCGGGTTCTTGGCCTTGAAGTCTTCCATCAGGCCGCGGATCAGCAGCATCTGGCGGGCCAGTTCCATCTGGGCCTTGTAGTCGCTGCTTTGCGGGATGCCGGCCTTCTCGGCGGCCTGCATGAAGATCTCACGGCGGACGACTTCGTCCTTGACCTGGGCTTCCAGTTCAGGCGAGCGCTGCTGCTGGCCGCTCTTGGTGACCTGCTGGATCAGCGTCTCCATGCGGGCCTTGGGCACGGGCTTGCCGTTGACGGTGGCGATGTTCTGCGCGATGGCAGCGGCCGGGACCAGTGCCGCGACGGCGGCGGCGAGCGCAAACTTCTTCATGGATGGAGAGATCAGGTGGTGCTAAAAAAATCGCGCCCGGATTGGGCGCGTGGTTTGGTCACGCCCGGCCTTCAGGCTTCACCCGGCGCCTTGGCGTCAATCGCCAGGGCGTGGATGCCGCGCTGCATCAGGTCGGTCAGGCAATGATAGACGAGGCGGTGGCGCGCGATTCTTTGCAGACCGGTAAAGCGGGCCGACACGATGGTCACATGAAAGTGCCCCCCCTCGCGGGCGCCGGCATGGCCGGCGTGGTCGGCACTGTCGTCGCGGATCGTCAGCAGCGACGGGGCCAGCTCGGCCTGCAGCCGGCGTTCAATGTCGGCGGCGATGCTCATGGCTTGTCCTCCTCGGGCGGCAGGTGCTTGCCGAGGTAGACGCTCTGTGCGACGGTGAACACCAGGATGAGGCCGGTGACGCCGAAGACCTTGAAGTTGGCCCAGGCCGACGTGGAGAAGTTGTAGGCGACGTAGAGGTTGACGACGCCCATCGCCGCGAAGAACAGCACCCAGGCGCGGTTGAGCGTGGCCCAGATGGCATCGGGCAGCTTGAGCTGCGCGCCCAGCATGGCCTGGATGAGGTTCTTGCCGAACACGGCCAGCGAGAGCCAGAGCGTGAGCGCCATGGCCCAGTACAGGCCGGTGGGCTTCCATTTGATGAAGGTCTCGTTGTGGAACCAGATCGTCGCGCCGCCCAGCACGACGACCAGCGCCAGGCTGATCCACAGCATCAGGTCGATCTTCTGGCCGCGCACTTTGAGGATGGCGGCCTGCGCCAGCGTGGCCAGCATGACGACCACGGTGGCCAGCAGCACGGGCGCTTCCTTGGGGCCCACGACGCCGCCCTGTACGAGGAAGCCGAAATGCTGTGTCGCGAATGCGGCCGCAGCCTCGGGGTTGCCTTCCGCGCCCTTGAAGGCGATGAAGAACAGGATGAGCGGCAGGAAGTCGAGCAGTAATTTCATCTTCAATGGACCGTCGAGGCGGAGTGCCTTCCCAAGCGACTGCCGCGGAACCGGCTTTGCCGGGCCGCTGGCCGTGCCCCTTGAGGGGGCTCGCGGAGCGAGTAGGTAGTGGGCTAATTCTCCCCGACGAAGTCGATGGCGGCCGAGTTGATGCAGTAGCGCTCGCCGGTGGGCTCGGGGCCGTCCGGGAACACATGGCCCAGGTGCGATCCGCACTGGTTGCAGCGCACCTCCACGCGCACCATGCCGTGGCTGCGGTCGACGACGCGCTCGATGACCTCGCTGTTCACCGGCGCCCAGTAGCTGGGCCAGCCGCAGCCGGCATCGAACTTGGTGTCGGCCTCGAACAGCGGCGTGCCGCAGCCGACGCAGTTGTAGTGGCCGTTCTCGAAGTGGTCCCAGTACTTGCCGGTGAAGGCACGTTCCGTCGCCGCATGGCGGGCGACCTGGTACTGCATCGGGTCCAGCTGCTCGCGCCATTCGGCGTCGGTCTTCTGGACGGGGTAGGTCTTGGTGCTGTCGTGGGTCATGATGAGCAGGAGACTTCGAGGCTGTGGGCCCAGTCGGGCGGCAGGGCCGCGTCGGCCGGGTTCTCGGGTTCGTCGAACGGGCGGCTCAGAACTTTCAGCAGCCGCCCGACTTCGCTGAAGTCGCCCCGCTGCGCGGCCTGGATGGCGCCTTCGGCCAGGTGGTTGCGCAGCACGACGGCGGGGTTGACGGCCAGCATGCGCGCCTCGGCGTCGGGCGCCACGCGGGTGCGCCAGCGGGCCAGCCAGGCGTCCAGCGCATCGCGGTCGATGAACAGGTCGCGCAGCGGCTCGGGGTCGGAGAGCGCGCGGGACAGGCGGCGGAATGTGATCGTGAAGTCGGCGCGTGACGCGGCCATCAGCTTCAGGAAGTCGTCGGCCAGCGCCTGGTCGCCGTCGTCTTCGCCCGTGAGGCCCAGCTTGGCGCGCATGCGGCCGAGCATCTGGCTCGCGAAGCGGCCACGGAAGGCGTCCACGGCCTCCAGCAGCCGCTCGCCCGACGCTTCGGCCTCCTGCTCGGTGGCGACGGGCAGCAGCGGCATCAGCGCCTGGGCCAGCGCATGCAGGTTCCAGAACGCCACGCCGGGCTGGCGCGCATAGGCGTAGCGGCCACGGTCGTCGCTGTGGTTGCAGATGTGGCCGGGGTCGAACGCATCCATGAAGCCGAAGGGCCCGTAGTCCAGCGTCAGGCCCAGCAGGGACATGTTGTCGGTGTTCATGACGCCGTGGCAGAAGCCGATGGCCTGCCAATGCGCAACGAGGTCGGCCGTCTGCAGCGCCACTTTCTGCAGCAGCGCGACGGCGGGCTCGGGCGCGCTGGCGCATTCCGGCGCGTGGTGGGCGATGAACCAGTCGGCCAGGCGGCGCAGCGCGTCGGGCTGGCCGTGGTGTGCGAAGTGCTCGAAGTGGCCGAAGCGGATGAAGCTGGGCGCGACGCGCGTGACGACGGCGGCGGTCTCGAGGGTCTCGCGCCGCACCGGCAGGTGCGAGCCGGTGATGCACAGCGCCCGCGTCGTCGGCACGCCCAGTGCGGCCATGGCCTCGGAGCACAGGAACTCGCGTATGGACGAGCGCAGCACGGCGCGGCCGTCGGCGCGGCGGGAGTAGGGCGTCATGCCGGCGCCCTTGAGCTGCAGCTCCAGCGGGCCGCCGGGCGCGTCGACCTCGCCCAGCCACAGCGCGCGGCCGTCACCCAGCTGGCCGGCCCAGACGCCGAACTGGTGGCCGCTGTAGACCGAGGCCAGCGGGCGCATGCCGGGCCAGGTGGTATTGCCAGAGAACGTGTCCAGCGCGCCGCTGCGCGACGCCCAATCGGCGGGCCAGCCCAGCAGCTCGGCGCAGCCCGGGCTGGTGGCGACCCAGTGCGGGTCAGGCAGGCCCTGGGCCGGCAGCTCGGTGTAGAAATCGGTCCCCAGCGCGGCGAAGCGGTTGGGCCAGTGCAGGCCATCCAGCGGTGTCATCGCACCAGTTTAGTGAGAGGCCTGTGAGCCTCGCCGGCCTGGGTGTTTCCCCGGGGGCTGAGGGTCGCGGTTGTGACGTTTAGGGGCTCTCGCGCGACGCTAGACTGAACCGACAAGATGGCCAGGAGACAACCATGGCATTGATGGGCCGCATGATGTCGGACCCGCTGCTGATCTCGTCGTTGCTCAAGCACGCCGAGCGGCATGCGGGCGAAACCGAGATCGTCAGCAAGCGGGTCGAAGGCGACCTGCACCGCAGCAATTGGCGCGAGGTGGCGCTGCGTTCGCGCCAGGCCGCGCAGGCCTTCTCGCGGCTGGGTTGCCAGCCCGGCGACCGCATCGGCACGCTGGCCTGGAATGGCCACCGCCACCTCGAAATCTATTTCGGCACCTCGGGTTCGGGCCTGGTCTGCCACACCATCAACCCGCGCCTCTTCCCTGAGCAGATCGTCTGGATCGCCAGCGACGCCGAGGACCGCGTGCTGTGCTTCGACGCGACCTTCCTGCCGCTGATCGAAAAGATCGCGCCGCTGCTGAAGACGGTGCAGCATTTCGTGTTGATGACGTCGCGCGCCCACATGCCGGCGGCCAGCGCCATTCCCAACCTGCTGTGCTTCGACGAGCTGCTGGCGGCCGAGAGCGGCGACTACACCTGGCCAGCACTGGACGAGAACACCGCCTCCAGCATCTGCTACACGTCCGGCACCACGGGCAACCCCAAGGGCGCCGTCTACAGCCACCGCTCCACCGTGCTGCACGCCTACGCGTCGGCGCTGCCGGACGCGATGGACTGCTCCAGCCGTGACGTCATCCTGCCCGTTGTGCCGATGTTCCATGTCAACGCATGGGGCCTGCCGTACAGCGCGGCGCTGGTGGGCTTCAAGCTGGTGTTTCCCGGCCCGCACCTCGACGGCAAGAGCCTGTACGAGCTCTTCGAGGGCGAGCAGGTCACGTTCTCGGCCGGCGTGCCGACCGTGTGGCTGGGCTTGTTGAACTATGTGAAGGCCAATGGCCTGAAGTTCTCCAGCTTCAAGCGCACCGTCATCGGTGGCGCGGCCTGCCCGCCCGCGATGATGAAGTCGCTGCAGGACGACTTCGGCATCGAGGTCATCCACGCCTGGGGCATGACGGAGATGTCGCCGCTGGGCACGCTGTCCAAGCTGACGACGCGTCAGCTGGGGCTGCCCGCCGACGCGCAGCAGCGCCTGCTGGAGAAACAGGGCCGCGTCATCTACGGCGTGGACATGGCCATCATTGACGACGACGGCCGCTCGCTGCCGTGGGACGGCGCATCAGCAGGCAACCTCGTCGTGCGCGGCCACTGGGTCATCAGCCAGTACTTCAAGAACGATGCGTCGCCGCTGGTCAGCGTGGACGGCGAGCCAGGCTGGTTCCCGACCGGCGACGTGGCCACCATCGATGCCGACGGCTTCATGCAGATCACCGACCGCAGCAAGGACGTCATCAAGTCCGGCGGCGAATGGATCTCGTCCATCGACCTGGAAAACATCGCCATGGCCCACCCGGCCGTGTTCGAGGCGGCAGTCATCGCGGCGCGCCACCCGAAGTGGGATGAGCGCCCGCTGCTGGTGGTGGTGAAGAAGCCCGATGCCACCGTCACGCGCGAGGAACTGCTGGCCTTCTACGACGGTCGCATCGCCAAGTGGCAGGTGCCGGACGATGTTGTCTTCGTCAGCGAGATCCCGCACACCGCCACCGGCAAGATCCAGAAGTTGAAGCTGCGCGATCAGCTCAAGGACCACCGCCTGCCGACGGCGTGATCCGCTGTCGCTGGGCGTCCCGATTCCCGTTCCCATCCACAACAAAGGAGACAAGCATGTTGGACATCACCTCGGTCCGCTTTCCCGTGCGCGCACTCACGGCAGCTGCCGCCCTCGTGCTCGCGGCCGGTGCCGCCCATGCCCAGAAGGGCGAGACGGTCAAGCTGGCCTATATCGACGCGCTCTCCGGCCTGATGGGCCCCGTGGGGCAGAACCAGGTCAAGACCTTCCAGTTCCTCGGCGAGAAGTTCAACAAGAGCAATCCGGCCGGCGTGAAGTTCGAGGTCGTCACCTTCGACAACAAACTCAGCCCCGCTGAGTCGCTGAACCTGTTGAAGGCTGCCGCCGACCAGGGCATCCGCTACATCATGCAGGGCAACGGCTCCAGCGTCGCGCTGGCGCTGAGCGATGCGGTCACCAAGCACAACGAGCGCAACCCCGGCAAGGAAATCGTCTACCTGAACTACTCGGCCGTGGACCCCGACCTCACCAACAGCAAGTGCAGCTACTGGCACTTCCGCTTTGACGCCGACACGTCGATGAAGATGGAAGCCATGTCGTCCTTCATCAAGGACCAGGCCGACGTGAAGAAGGTCTTCCTGCTGAACCAGAACTACGCGCATGGCCACCAGGTCGCCAAGTACGCCAAGGAGACGCTGGCCCGCAAGCGCCCGGACATCCAGGTCGTCGGCGAGGACCTGCACCCGCTGGCCTCCGTGCGTGACTTCGCACCCTACGTCGCCAAGATCAAGGCCAGCGGCGCCGACACCGTCATCACCGGCAACTGGGGCTCCGACCTGGCGCTGCTGGTCAAGGCCGCCAACGAGGCGGGCTACAACGGCAAGTTCTTCACCTACTACACCGGCGTGACCGGCACGCCGACGGCGCTGGGCACAGGTGGTGCGGGCCGTGTGTTCCAGGTCGCCTACAGCCACTACAACATGGGCGGCCAGGTGCAGAAGGATGCCGAGGAGTACAACAAGCGTTTCAACGACGACATGTACACCCTCAGCATCCACAACATCTACACGATGCTGAGCCAGGCCATGGCCAACGCCAAGTCCACCGACCCGGTGAAGGTGGCCGCGGCGCTGGAAGGTCTGACGGTCAAGGGCTTCAATGGCGATGTGACCATGCGAAAGACCGACCACCAACTGCAGCAGCCGCTGTTCATCTCGGTCTGGCAGAAGGCCGATGCCAAGTTCCCGTACAGCCCCGAGAAGACGGGCATGACGCTGGCGCCGGTGAAGCAGTACGACTCGTATGTGTCGTCGACCCCCACGTCCTGCCAAATGAAGCGGCCCGGCTAAGCCGTCTTGCTGCTGCGCGGGCCGATCTCGGGCTCGTGATGCTCGCCGTACGCGTGTACGGCTGCGCGTCCCGAACTCGGCCTCGGCCCGCTCGCGACGCAACCCAGCTCAGCTGGGAGCGTGGTTTCTGAAGGGGCAGTTTTGGATCAAGTCTTCATCAATCTGCTGAACGGCCTGTCCTCCGGGCTGCTGCTGTTCATGCTCAGCTCGGGCCTCACGCTGATCTTCAGCATGATGGGCGTGCTGAACTTCGCGCATGCCAGCTTCTACATGGTGGGCGCCTACGTGGCCTACTCGCTGGTGGGTGTGCTGGGCTTCTGGCCGGCGCTGCTGCTGGCGCCGCTGGCCGTGGGCGTGATGGGCGCGGGCTTCGAGCGGCTGGCGCTGCGGCGCGTGCACAAGTTCGGCCATGTGCCGGAACTGCTCATCACCTTCGGCCTGTCCTACGTCATCTTGGAACTGGTGCAGCTGGTGTGGGGCCGCACGGCCGTGCCGTTCACGCCGCCGCCGGAGCTGCAGGGCTCGGCGTTCACCATCGTGTCGCATGCGTCGCAGGGCATGTCCCTGGTGCTGGGCAAGGCCGGGCCGGACGTCTGCGCGGCTGCGGTGTCCTGTTCCAACTTCCCGCTGACCAAGGTGTTCATGATGGCCGTGGCGCTGCTGATGCTGCTGGCGTTGTGGCTGCTGCTGACGCGCACCCGGGTGGGTCTGGTGATCCAGGCGTCCCTCACGCACCCCGAGATGGTGGAGGCCCTGGGCCACAACGTGCCGCGTGTGCTGATGCTGGTGTTCGGCAGTGGCTGTGCGCTGGCCGGCCTGGCCGGTGTGGTGGGCGGCATCACCTTTGTGACCGAGCCCAATATGGCTGCCTTCATTGGCGCCATCATCTTTGTCGTTGTCGTCGTGGGCGGCATCGGCTCGCTGGCCGGCGCGTTCGTTGGCTCCATCGTCGTGGGCCTGCTGCAGACGCTGCCGCTGACGGTCAACGGCTCGCTGGCGACGCTGATGACGTCGCTGGGCTTCACCGTCACGCAGGCCACGCCGGGCTACCCGCTGCTGCGGCTGACGATGGCCGAGGTCGCGCCCATCCTGCCCTACCTGCTGATGGTGTTGATCCTGATCTTCCGGCCCAAGGGTCTGTTGGGCACGCGGGAGGATTGATGAGCAAGCCCAAAGAATTTCATTTCAAGCCGCTCAACGTCGGTCGCTGGATCGTCTGGGGCTTCTTCGCACTGATCCTGTTGGTTGCGCCCAAGATCTGGACCAGCGGCCTCGCGCAGACCATGCTCACGCAGATGGGCATCGGCATCATTGCCTGCCTGGCCTACAACATGCTGCTCGGGCAGGGCGGCATGCTGAGCTTCGGCCATGCGGTGTACAGCGGCATGGGCGCTTTCCTGACCATCCATGCGCTGAACATGGCGGGTGCGGGCACGCTGGGCATCCCGGTCAGCCTGATCCCGCTGGTGGGCGGCCTGGCCGGCCTGCTGTGCGCGGTGTTCCTCGGCTACGTGTCGACGAAGAAGGCGGGCACGCCGTTCGCGATGATCACGCTGGGCATCGGCGAGCTGGTGTTCGCGCTGGCGCTGATGCTGCCGGAGTTCTCTGGCGGCGAGGGTGGTGTGTCCAGCAACCGCGTCGTCGGCCAGCCGGTCATGGGCATCACGTTCGGCCCGCAGATCCAGGTCTACTACCTCGTGGCCGTCTACTGCTTCGTCTGCACGGCGCTGATGTTCGCGCTGACGCGCACGCCGCTGGGGCGCATGCTGAACGCCGTGCGCGACAACCCTGAGCGTGTGGAGTTCATCGGCTACGACACGCACTGGGTGCGCTTCCTCGCGTTCACGCTGTCGGGCTTCTTCGCCGGCATCGCGGGCGGCTTGGGCGCCATCAACACCGAGATCGTCAACGGCGGCGACGTGCTGCATGCGGCGCGCTCTGGCGCCTACCTGCTGTTCACCTTCCTGGGCGGCGCGATGTTCTTCTTCGGGCCCATCATCGGCGCGGTGTTGATGGTGTTCTGCGGCGTCATGCTGGCCGAGCTGACCAAGGCCTGGCTGCTGTACCTGGGCCTGGTGTTCCTGTTCATGGTCATGTACGCGCCCGGCGGCGTCGCCAGCCTCATCCTGATGAACCTGCGCGTTGCGGCCTTCGGCAAGCTGGGCAAGATCTGGACGTCCTACCTGGCCCTGGGCGGCGCGGCGCTGGCCGCGCTGGTGGGCGCGGCGGCCATGATCGAGATGCTCTATCACCGCCAGCTCAACGAGGCGCTGGGGCCTGAGCTGCGCTTCATGGGCGCCACGCTCAACAGCTCGGGCGTGGACGCCTGGTTCGGTGCCGGCTTCATGATCGTCGTGGGCGTCGGCCTGTTCGAGCTGGCGCGCCGCCACTACGTGCAGCAGTGGGGCGCCATCCAGGAAGACATCGAGAAAGAAATCAAGCGGAGGGAAGCGCTGTGAGCAGTTACGCCCTCGAACTGCGCGATGTGCGCAAGAGTTTCGGCAAGAGCGAGATCATCCGTGGCGCCAACCTGGCCGTGCAGGCCGGCGAGCGCGTCGCCATCATCGGCCCCAACGGCGCCGGCAAGAGCACGCTGTTCAACCTCATCAGCGGCCGCTTTGCGCCGACGTCCGGCGAGATCCATCTGCATGGCTCGCGCATCGACGGCCGCAAGCCCTACGAGATCAACCGCCAGGGCCTGTCGCGCAGCTTCCAGGTGTCCAACCTCTTCACGCGGCTGTCGGTGTTCGAGAACATCCGCTGCGCCGTGCTGTGGAGCCTGGGCCACCGCTATGCGTTCTGGAAGTTCCTCGCCGATCTGGACGATGCCAACGACCGTGCCGAGCAGATCCTGGAGATGATCAAGCTCGACAAGCGCCGCGACGTGCTGGCCATGAACCTCACCTACGCCGAGGCGCGGGCGCTGGAGATCGGCATCACCATCGCCGGTGGCTCCAGCGTCATCCTGCTGGACGAGCCCACCGCCGGCATGAGCAAGAGCGAGACCAAGCGCTTCATCCAGCTCATCCGGGAAGTGACCGTCGGCAAGACGCTGCTGACCGTGGAGCACGACATGGGCGTCGTCTTCGGCCTGGCCGACAAGATCGCCGTGCTGGTCTATGGCGAGGTCATCGCCTTCGACACGCCGGACGCCGTGCGCGCGAATGCGCGTGTGCAGGAGGCCTATCTGGGATCGGTGCTGGCCGAACAGCAGGCCGCGGGAGCCACAGCATGAGTGCGGCGCGCCGGGCGTTTTCGCAGGATGAGGGGAATCAATGAGCGGGCGCATCCTCAAGCTGGACAACGTCCACGCCTTCTATGGCAAGAGCCATGTGCTGCACGGCGTCAGCCTGCAGGTGAACCCGGGCGAGATCGTCAGCCTGCTGGGCCGCAACGGTGCGGGCCGCTCCACGATGGTCAAGACCATCATGGGCCAGGTCGACGCCAAGGGCTCGGTGCGGTGGGGCGACGAGGAGCTGGTGGGTCGCGAGGCCTACGAGATCGCACACCGCGGCATCGGCTACGTGCCCGAGAACCGCGACATCTTCCCCAAGCTCACCGTGCACCAGAACCTCATGCTGGGCGAGAAGTCGGGCAAGAAGTCGCCGCGCTGGAGCTTCGACGACATGTACCGCATGTTCCCGCGGCTCAAGGAGCGCCAGCACACCGAGGCCGGCGTGCTGTCCGGCGGCGAGCAGCAGATGCTCACGCTGTGCCGCACGCTTATGGGCGACCCCGACCTCATCATGATCGACGAGCCCACCGAGGGCCTGGCGCCCAAGATCGTCGAGCTGGTGGCGGAGTACCTGAAGGAGCTGAAGAACCGCGGCATTGCGGTGCTGCTGGTGGAGCAGAAACTGGCCATCGCGCTGGAGATCTCCGAGCGCTGCTACGTGATGGGCCACGGCCGCATCGTGTTTGAGGGCACGCCGGCCGAGCTGCGCAGCAATGCCTACATCCGCAAGGAGTGGCTGGAGGTCTGAGCCCCCGCCGTCAAGGCTGAGGCTCAGACGGGCGTGCCGAGGTTGTGGCGGGCTGCTTCGGCCAGATCGCAGCCGTTGCGGCCCGTCTGCGGGAACAGCGCGGTGCCTACGCGCACGCCGAGCTGGATGAGGCGGCTCTCCACACAGTAGGTGCCGCGCAGCGCCTGCGTCAGGCGTTGCTCCACCAGCCGCGCCTCGGCAGCGCCGGCTGCCAGCAGCAGCACGGCAAACGCCGAGCCGCCCATGTAGACCACCTCGTCGGTGCCGCGCACGCGGTTGCGCAGCCGCAGGCTCACCGTCTGGATCAGCGCGTCGTGCTCGGCAGTGCCGGGTTCGGCACCGGCTGCCGGGGGGGCGTCCGCCTCGATCCACAGCAGCGCCAGCTGGCCGTTCTCGCGGCGGCACTGTGCAAACTGACGTGACACGCGCAGGCCGAACGCGGCCGTGGACTCGGCCAACGGCAGCCGCGACGTGGCGCTCGTGCGCGGCGCAGAGCTAGAAGCGGTGGTGATCAGGGGCGCTGGAGACATGGTGCTGTCGTGATGGAGGCTGGCTGCGCGCGCTGCCGGCCAGCACGCGGTGTCGGGTGAGCGTCGGTGGCAACCCGGCCCCGGCTGTTGCCGCCTCCCTGGCCTCGATCGCCACCAACTCTCCCCGTGACAAACGGGGCGTGGCGCCGAAACCCGACATCGTTCGCAAAAAAGTTTTCTATGCATGGCTGCGGCGGGGTCTTGTGCGGGAGAGCGGCGGCCATCCGCCGTTAGAGTCCGTGCCGTGCAAGACATCACCCTGTTGCTGCAGGCTGCCCACCAGGGCGATCGTTCCGCCGCCGACGCCGTGGTGGCCCAGCTGTACACCGACCTGCAGCGGCTTGCGCGCCGTCACGTGCGCCAGGCCGGGCACATGACACTGCTGGACACGACCGCTCTGGTGCATGAAGCGTGGTTGCGCCTGGCCGGGGGCGATGGCAAGGACTTCCCCGACCGCCGCCATTTCCTCGCCTATGCCGCCCAGGCCATGCGCTCCGTCGTCATCGACCTTGTGCGCGCCCGCCAGGCCGAACGCCGGGGCGGCGGCCAGCAACACCTGACGCTGGACACGCTGTTGGCCGAGCAGCTGCCGCACGGCGACGACACGCTGCTGCGCGTGCACGAGGCGCTGGACGAGCTCGCGCAGGTGGAGCCCCGCCTCGCTCAGGTGGTGGAGATGCGCTACTTCGCCGGCCTGCGTGAGCAGGAGATCGCTGAGGCGCTCGGCGTCACCGAGCGCACCGTGCAGCGCGACTGGCAGAAAGCGCGGCTGTTCCTCTCGATGAGCCTGGGCTGACACATGAAACCGCTGGACAAGGGCCGCTGGCTCGCCCTCAGCCCGCTGCTGGACGAATTGCTGGACCTGGACCCCGCCGACCGCGCGGCCCGCCTGCAGGCGCTGCAGGCCAGCGACCCGGACACGGCCGCCGCGCTGCGCGATCTGCTGGCCCGCGCCGACGGCCTGGAGCAGCAGGGCTTCATGGCCGCGCCCGCGGTGGACCTGCTCCAGCCAGGGCTGGCCGGCGCTGCCGCTGCCCCAGTGCTGCCTGACCTTGCTGGCCAGGCCATCGGCCCCTATGTGCTGGAGCGCCAGCTGGGGCAGGGCGGCATGGGCACGGTCT
Organism: Roseateles hydrophilus; assembly: GCF_026712245.1. Taxonomy (GTDB): domain Bacteria; phylum Pseudomonadota; class Gammaproteobacteria; order Burkholderiales; family Burkholderiaceae_C; genus Pelomonas; species Pelomonas hydrophilus. The sequence goes on along the minus strand of NZ_JAPPUY010000004.1, from coordinate 341,887 downwards.
GGCTGGCGCGCCGGGCCGACGGGCGCTTCGAGGGCCGGGTGGCCGTCAAGTTCCTGATGGCTGGCCTGCTGGGCCAGCACGACAGCGGCCGTTTCGCGCGTGAGGGGGAGATCCTCGCCCGCCTGTCCCACCCGCACATCGCGCGCCTGCTGGACGCCGGCTTGCACCAGGGCCAGCAGCCCTACCTCGTGCTGGAGTACGTGGATGGCCAGCCCATCGACGTCTACTGCCGCGTGCAGCAGCTCGACGTGCAGGCGCGGGTGCGCCTGTTCCTGGACGTGCTGGCCGCCGTGGCGCATGCCCATGCGCGCCTCATCCTGCATCGCGACCTCAAGCCCAGCAACATCCTCGTCACGCCCGCGGGCGACGTGAAGCTGCTGGACTTCGGCATCGCCAAGCTGCTGGGCGATGCCACCGAGGCCAGCCAGGGCGCGGCTGCCACCGAGCTCACGCGCCGTGCTGGCAGCGCCTTCACGCCGCAGTTCGCGGCGCCCGAGCAGGTGCAACAGGCCGACGTGACGACGGCCACGGACGTCTACGCCCTGGGCGTACTGCTCTACCTGCTGCTCAGCGGCAGCCACCCGACGGCAGACGACACGCAGACGCAGCTCGACCGGCTGAAGGCCGTCGTCGAGCTGGTGCCGCGGCGGTTGTCCGAGGTCGCGGCCAGCCAGCCGGACGAGGCCATCGCCGGCCAGGCGCGCGAACTGCGCGGCGACCTGGACACTATCGTCGCCAAGGCGCTGAAGAAGTCGCCCGCTGACCGCTACGCGAACGCTGAGGCGCTGGCCAGCGACCTGCGCCGCTGGCTGGCGCACGAGCCCATCAGTGCGCGGCCGGACAGCCGGCTCTACGTGTTCCGGCGCTTCGTGCGGCGGCACCGGCTGGGGGTGGCGAGCGGCGCGCTCGCCGTGCTGGCCCTGCTGGGCCTGACGACTGTCAGCGCCTTGCAGGCCCGCCGCGCCGAGGCGGCCGAGCAGCAGGCCGAGCAGCGCCGCCAGCAGGCGGATGAGCTGCTGGCCTACATGCTGGGCGACTTCGCGGACAAGTTGCGGCCCGTCGGCAAGCTGGAGCTGCTGGACAGCATCGGCGGGCGCGCGCTGGGCCACTTGTCGGCCGAGCAGCCCCGCCATGCGGCCGAGCGCTTGAACCGCGCGAAGGCGCTGACGGTGATCGGCGAGGTGCGTGTCACGCGCAGGGAATTGGACGAGGCACTGGCGCCCCTGGCGACCGCGCGGGCGCTGCTGGCCGGCGACCCACCCGAGCCCGCGCTGACCGCAGCCTGGCGCAAGGCCCAGGGCGCAGCGGCGTTCTGGGCGGGGCAGGTGCACCAGCTGCAGCGCGACTTCGGCGCAGCCCGGCAGGACTGGGAGGCCTATCGACAGGTGAGCGAGGCCTGGCTGGCCCAGGCGCCGCAGGACCGCGAGGCGATGCTGGAGCTGTCCTCCGCGCAGACCAACCTGGGCGTGCTGGCGCTGGAGAGCGAAGCCCAGGTGGCCGAGGCGGCGCGGGCGTTCGGCGAGTCCGTCGGGCTGAAGCGCCGCGCCCTGGTCGGCTTGCCTGACGACAAGCGCAACGGGGCGCTTGTCGACATGGCGGGCAGCCTCAGTTGGCTGGGCCAGGCCCGGCTGTGGCTGGGTGAGGCGGACGTGGCTGCGGCGACGTTCCGGGAGGCCCTCGAGATGCTGAAGCCGCTGCGCCGCGCGCAGCCCGGTGACGCATCCCTGGCAAACCGGGAGGCCATCCTGAGCCGCTGGCTGGGCGAAGCCCTGGCCGCCCAGGGGCAGGCGGCCGAAGCGCGCGTGGCGCTGCAGGCGGCGCAGGCAGGGTTTGCCGAGCTGGTCGCGCGCGATGCTTCCAACCGGCTGTGGCGCACCGACGCGCTGGTCACCGAGCTGCTGGCGCTGGAAGTGGCCACACCGCCGCCGGCGGTGCTGCGCCCCCAGCTGCAGGCCCTCGGCGCGCAGCTCGATCAGCTGGCGCAGGCGGGCGACGCCGTGCGCGTGCGCCGTCTGCCTGACCGGGCCCGCTGGGCGCTGCTGATGTGGCGTGCCGCGCCAGCCGACGGGCGGGCTGCGGCGCTGGCGACCCTGGAAGCCGTGCGCACCTCGCTGCGTGATGCGCTGCGGCCGCGCCCTGGACAGCTCCGCCTGGCGCGGGCGCTGGCGCGGCTGGACACTGTCCTGCTGGCAGCCGCGCCTGCCGACCCGCATGCCTGCGACGCGGCCCGGCAAGACCTGGCGCTGCTGCACAGCCTGGTGGCGCACGACCCACTGGTGGGCGAGCTCGCGCGCGCAGCGGCCCGCTGTGGCAGCGCAGCAGACGCGATACCCGTGGCAAATGCCCGCGCCACCGCCGCTTCCGGCCCCTGAAGCGCACGGGCCCGTCGTATGCGGCTGTTAGGGTGGCAGCCCCTTCACTTGAGGCCCTTCGACATGACCACGACCTACTACGTGAAAGCCCAGCCCGCAGGCGCCTTCGCCGCCAGCAGCTACTTCAGCGATCCGGCGTGCACGCAGCCGGTGCCGCCCAATGCGCTGGCCGTGCCGCCTGGCACCGCGGCCTGCCTGATCACCGAGGCCGCCGGATCGGAGCTGGTGCTGCTGGGCGCCACCTACAAGACGTTGGGGCACAGCGCCGTGATGACCGACCACAATTTCGCGGCTGCGCAGTCGGGCACGGTCAGCATCACCATGCCGTCTGAGCAGATCGTGACCAAGGGCGTGGTGCTCATCTTCTCGACGCGGGGCACCGTGGCCACGCTCTACCCCAGCAGCGACCCGGAAGTCACCAACGGCGACCAGTGAGTCGTGGTTCAGGCCAGGCGCTGCGAGCGCTTGCGCAGGAAGTCGACAGCGAGGTTTGCGTCGCCGCCCACCCGCTCGCCGATGTAGAGCTCCTGGCGGCGTTCCGCGATCTGCGCGCGCAGCCGGTTGGCCATGATGTCCAGCGGCTTCATGCCGCCTGCTTCGGCCCGCTCGATGGCCACGCGCAGCTGGTGCATCTGCAGGTTTTGCAGCACCAGCGTCTGCGCCTGCACGATGCGGATACGGCTTTGCACCATGTGTTCGCACAGGCCCAGCCAGGCGCGCACGGCGTCGGCCGGGCCGCCCATCACCTTCTCGGGCAACTCACCCGCCGCCAGCAACAGGCTCTCGAGCCTGGCGCGGTCACCGCTGGCATAGGCCTCGTTGACCACCATCATGCGTTGTTCGCACACCTCGCGCTCCGGGCCCGAGGGCGCCAGGTCGGGGTGAAAGCGCATGGCCGCACGCCGGTACAGCGTCTTCAGGCTGGGCGGCGGCAGGTCGGTCATGGGGCCGGTGGGCTCGGGCGGCAGCGGCACCGGGTCGGGCAGGCCCGGGATGTCGGGCCAGGGCTTGGCGCGCGGCGCGGCCGGCATGGGGGCGTCGACGCCCTGGCGCTGCAGCGCCTCGGCCAGCAGCACGGTGGCCCGTTGCAGCTCGGCTTCCAGTTCATCAAGCTCACGCATCAGCGGGCCTAATGCCTCCAGGTAGCGGAGCCTGAAGCTCATCAGCTTGGCGCGGATGCCGTCGTGGTCAGCCTCCAGCACGGCCAGGTAGCGCTGGAGGTCTTGCAACTGCTCGCGTCGCCGCGTCAGTTCGTGCCTCGTAATCGCCATGCTCGCCATGTGTGCAATTTTGCCGTGGGCCTGATGCGAAAAAAGCCCGCGAATCGTGAATTCGCGGGCTTTTCGGGGTGGGCCTGCCGGGGCGCTATTGCGAGGCTGCCGAGGCCGCAGGCGCCGCCAACGTGGCTGGGCTGGCTGCCGGTGCCGCGGCGGTAGCCGCAGCCGCGGCTGGTGCATGGCTGCCCACCGACATTGGCAGCAGCGGCACGATGAGCAGGGCCACGATGTTGATGATCTTGATCAGCGGGTTCACGGCCGGGCCGGCGGTGTCCTTGTAGGGGTCGCCCACCGTGTCGCCGGTGACGGCGGACTTGTGCGCGTCGCCGCCCTTCTTGTGCAGCACGCCGGACGCATCGGTGAAGCCCTCCTCGATGAGCTTCTTGGCGTTGTCCCACGCGCCGCCGCCGGTGCACATGGAGATGCCAACGAACAGGCCGGTCACGATGGTGCCCATCAGCAGCCCGCCCAGCGCCGCCGGGCCCAGCACCAGGCCCACGATGATGGGCGCGGCCACCGGCAGCAGCGAGGGCACGATCATTTCCTTGATGGCGGCCGTGGTCAGCATGTCGACAGCGGCGCTGTAGTCGGGCTTGCGCTTGCCGGCCATGATGGCGCCGTCGGCGAACTGCTTGCGCACTTCCACGACGACGGCACCCGCGGCCCGGCCCACGGCTTCCATGGCCATGGCGCCGAACAGGTAGGGAATCAGCCCGCCGATGAACAGGCCCAGGATGACCTTGTGGTCGGACAGGTCGAACGCGACGTGCATGCCGCGCGCTTCCAGCGCGTGCGTGTAGTCGGCAAACAGCACCAGCGCCGCGAGGCCGGCCGAGCCGATGGCATAGCCCTTGGTGACGGCCTTGGTGGTGTTGCCCACGGCGTCCAGCGGGTCGGTGATGTCGCGCACGCTGTCGGGCAGCTCGGCCATCTCGGCGATGCCGCCGGCGTTGTCGGTGATGGGGCCGTAGGCGTCCAGCGCCACGATGATGCCGGCCATGCTCAGCATGGACGTGGCCGCGACGGCAATGCCGTACAGGCCTGCCAGCGCATAGGCCGCGTAGATGGCCGCGCAGACGAAGAGCACCGGCCAGGCGGTGGACTTCATCGACACGCCCAGGCCCGCGATCACGTTGGTGCCGTGCCCGGTGGTGGAGGCCTGCGCCACGTGCTGCACCGGGTGGTACTGCGTGCCGGTGTAGTACTCGGTGATCCAGACCATCGCGGCCGTCAGCACCAAGCCGACGACGCAGGCGCCGAACAGCGCCATCGCCGTCGTGCTGCCGCCGCCGCTGAGCGCCACCTCGCCGGGGAACATCGCCCTGGTGACGAAGAAGAAGGCGATCAGGCTCAGCACGCCGGCCACGATGAGGCCCTTGTACAGCGCTGGCATCACGTTCTTCATGCCGTCGCTGGCCTTGACGAACATGCAGCCGATGATGGACGCGATGATGGACACGCCGCCCAGCGCCAATGGGTAGATGACACCCGCCGCAGCGGATGTGCCCGTGACCATCAGCGCGCCCAACGCCATCGCGGCGATCAGCGTGACGGCGTAGGTCTCGAACAAGTCGGCGGCCATGCCGGCGCAGTCGCCGACGTTGTCGCCCACGTTGTCGGCAATCACCGCCGGGTTGCGCGGGTCGTCCTCCGGGATGCCGGCTTCGACCTTGCCGACGAGGTCGGCACCGACGTCAGCGCCCTTGGTGAAGATGCCGCCGCCCAGGCGCGCAAAGATGGAGATCAGCGACGAGCCGAAGGCCAGTCCCAGCATGGGCTTGAGCGCGGTGCTGTCATGCCCGCCGCCGATGGCGATGTAGAAGCCGCCCACGCCCAGCAGGCCCAGGCCCACGACCAGCATGCCGGTGATGGCCCCGCCCTTGAAGGCCACGTCCAGCGCCGGGCCGATGCCCCTGGTGGCCGCCTGCGCGGTGCGCACATTGGCGCGCACCGAGATGTTCATGCCGATGAAGCCGCAGATGCCCGACAGCACAGCGCCGATGACGAAGCCGATGGCCGTCGTCAGCCCCAGGCCCGACACCGCGATGGCGATCGCGAGCACCACGCCCACGATGGCGATGGTGCGGTACTGCCGGCCCAGGTAGGCCGCCGCGCCTTGCTGGATCGCCGTCGCGATCTCCTGCATGCGGGCATTGCCCGCGTCCTGGCCCAAGATCCAGCTGCGCTGGATGAACCCATAAAGAACCGCCGCAAGGCCACAGGCCAGTGCGAAATACAGCGCCATCTCCGTCGACATCGATTCGTCTCCTCAGGTGCGTGTTATCTGGTGGACCCACGCGGGCTGCGAGGGGCCTGCGCGGCGGAGCTTAAGGGCGGGTCTTGCGCTGTAAGGGGAGCGTTTACCAGCAAAACTAGAATGCGGGTTTTCCAGCCCCTTAGAACGACGACCATGAGCCTGCACAACGTGTCCCCCGGCGCCAAGGCGCCCGAAGAGTTCAACGTCATCATCGAGATCCCGATGAATGCCGACCCGATCAAGTACGAGGTCGACAAGGAAACCGGCGCGCTGTTCGTCGACCGCTTCCTGACCACGCCGATGTACTACCCGTGCAACTACGGCTACATCCCGCGCACGCTGGCTGACGACGGGGACCCGGTGGACGTGCTGGTCATCACGCCGTTCGCGCTGACGCCGGGCGTCGTCGTGACCTGCCGCCCGCTGGGCGTGCTGATGATGGACGACGAGGCCGGTGGCGACGCCAAGCTGCTCGCCGTGCCCACCAATAAGATCCTGCCCATGTACAGCCACTGGGAAAAGATCGAGGACGTGAACCCGATGCGCCTGTCGGCCATCCAGCACTTCTTCGAGCACTACAAGGACCTGGAGAAGGGCAAGTGGGTCAAGGTCAAGGGCTGGGAAGGCCCCGAGGCCGCGAAGAAGGAAATCACCGACGGCATGGCCAACTACGCCAAGGCCGAGCAGAAGTAATCCGGCCCCGCGCTTGATTCAAAAGACGCCGCACCTGCGGCGTCTTTTGTTTTGTCGAGTCGCTCAGGCGGTCTTGTAAGGCGCGTGCTCGCTCAGTTCGCTCAGATAGCCCGTCATGGCTTCGCCCTCGCGGGCCAGGAAGTCGCTGACGGCGTCGGCGAACCCAGGGTGGGCCAGCCAGTGGCTGGAGGCGGTTGGCGTGGGCATCAGGCCGCGAGCCATCTTGTGCTCGCCCTGCGCGCCGCCCTCGAAGCGCGCGTAGCCGTTCGCGATGCACCAAGCCAGCGGCTGGTAGTAGCAGGCGTCGAAGTGCAGGTTGGGGATGTGCTCGGTGGCGCCCCAGTAGCGGCCGAAGGCGGCGCGGCGCGCCGGGTCCAGCGCGATCAGCGAGGTCGCCACGCGCTCACCGGCGCGCAGGGCGGTGAACATCAGCCAGTGCTCGGCCATGGTGCTGGCCATGCGGGCGAAGTAGTCGCGGCTGAGGTATGGCGTGCTGCGGTGCTCGCGATAGGTCTGCTGGTAGCAACGGTAGAAGTAGTCCCAGTCCTCGACCGTGATGGCCGTGCCCTCGCGGGCCTCGAACACGACGCCGGCCTCGCGCACGCGGCGCTGTTCCTGCTGGATCTTCTTGCGCTTGTCGCGGTGCAGCCGCGCGAGGAAGGCGGCGAAGTCGGTGTCACCCTCGGCCGTCCAGTGGAACTGCACGCCGCTGCGCGCGGCGCAGCCCGCAGCGGCCAGTGCGGCCTGGTCGGCCTCGTCGCCGAACAGCACGTGCAGCGATGAGGCCTTGGTCTCGTTGACCAGGTTGCGCAGCCCATGTGCTAACAGCTGACGGGCCTCGTCGTCCACGGCCAGCAGCCGGCTGCCCGGCACCGGCGTGAAGGGCACGGCCACCAGCAGCTTGGGGTAGTAGCGCAGGCCGTGGCGATGGTAGGCGTCGGCCCAGGCCCAGTCGAACACGTACTCGCCGTAGGAGTGCGTCTTCAGCCAGGCCGGGCAGGCGGCCAGCAGGCGCTCGTCGTCCCACAGGCCGAGAAACAGCGGCTGCCAGCCGGTGTCGGCCGTTGCCGAGCCGGCATCGTGCAGCGCCTGCAGGTATTCGTGGCGCATGAAGGGCGTGGGCCGCGGTGCGGCGTCGAGCAGCTGGTTCCAGGCGTCGCGGGGCAGGGCGGCGGGGGAGTCGTGGACGCGCAAGGTCGGCATGCCGCTATTGGATCGCCTCCGGGCATTCAGCGCGGGCTGGCGGGGTTTCTCGTGGTGTGCCGCTTGATGGCAGGATGCGGCCCATGCGTTTTGACAATCTCTACAGCCATGACTTCGCCCGCCTCGCCGTGGGCGTGCCGCTGTGCCGTGTGGCCGACCCGGCCTTCAACGCCCAGCAGACCATCACCCTGCTGCGCCAGGCAGCGGCCGAGGGTGCGGCCGTCGTGGCCTTCCCGGAGCTGGGCCTGTCGGCTTACACCTGCGACGACCTGTTCCACCAGCGCGCGCTGCTGGACGGCTGCGAGGCGGCGCTCGCGGCGGTGTTGGCGGCCTCGGCGGATCTGCCCGTGGTCGCGGTGGTCGGCCTGCCGCTGCGCGTCGAGCAGCGGCTGTTCAATTGCGCGGTGGTGCTGCAGCGCGGCCGCATCCTGGGTGTGGTGCCCAAGACCTTCCTGCCCAACTACGGCGAGTTCTACGAGGCGCGCCAGTTCTGCTCGGGCGAGGAGGCAACGGTCGACACGCTCACGCTGCTGGGCCAGGCCGTGCCCTTTGGTAGTCGCCAGATCTTCACTGCCGATGACCTGCCGCTGCTGCGCCTGCATGTGGAGATCTGCGAGGACGTGTGGACGCCCATCCCGCCGTCGTCGTTCGCCGCGCTGGCCGGCGCGACCGTGCTGCTCAACCTGTCGGCCTCCAACGTCGTTGTCGGCAAGGCGGGCTACCGGCGCCAGCTGGTGTCGCAGCAGTCGGCTCGTTGCTTGGCGGCTTACGTCTATTCATCGGCCGGCGCAGGCGAGTCGACGACCGACCTGGCCTGGGACGGCCAGGCGCTGGTCTGCGAGAACGGCGAGCTGCTGGCCGAGTCCGAGCGCTTCCAGCGCCGCTCGCAGCTGGTGACGGCCGACGTGGACCTGGAGCGCCTGGCCCGCGAGCGCATGCGACAGACCAGCTTCGGCCAGTCCGTGCGGCTGCATGCAGCGCTGCTGGCGGGCTTTCGTCGGCAGGCGTTCACGCTGGGCCTGGACCGCGAGCAGCCGCTGGCGCTGCGCCGTCGCGTCGAGCGCTTCCCGTATGTGCCAGCCGATCACGGCCGCCGCGACGAGCGCTGTCAGGAGGTCTACAGCATCCAGGTCCAGGGCCTGACGCAGCGCCTGGCGTCCAGCGGCATCCAGAAGCTGGTGGTGGGCATCTCGGGCGGGCTGGACTCCACGCACGCGCTGCTCGTGGCCGCCCGCGCGATGGACGCACTGGGCCTGCCGCGCACCAACATCATCGGCGTGACCATGCCTGGTTTCGCCACCGGTGAGCGCACCCGCGCGCAGGCGCTGCGCCTGATGGCGGCCGTGGGCTGCGAGGCGCGCGAGATCGACATCCGCCCCAGCTGCCTGCAGATGTTGCAGGACATCGGCCATCCGCACCGTGACGAGCATCCCGTCTACGACATCACCTTCGAGAACGTGCAGGCCGGCGAGCGCACCAACCACCTGTTCCGCCTGGCCAACCTGAGCGGCGGCCTGGTGCTGGGCACGGGCGACCTGTCGGAGCTGGCGCTGGGCTGGTGCACCTACGGCGTGGGCGACCACATGTCGCACTACAACGTGAACGCCAGCGTGCCCAAGACGCTGATCCAGCACCTGGTGCGCTGGGTGGCCGACACTCATCAGCTGGGCGCCGGCACGGACACGCAGGTGCTGCTGGACATCCTCGACACCGAGATCAGCCCCGAGCTCATCCCCGGCAGCCTGCAGAGCACCGAGGCCACGGTCGGCGCCTATGCGCTGCAGGACTTCAACCTGTTCTACACGCTGCGCCACGGTTACGCGCCGGCCAAGATCGCCTTCCTGGCGCGGCATGCCTGGCAGGATGGCTACGCGCTGGCCGAGATCAAGCGCGTGCTGCGCATCTTCGTGCAGCGCTTCTTCAAGGGCAGCCAGTTCAAGCGCAGCTGCGTGCCGAACGCGCCCAAGGTCGGCAGCGGCGGCTCGCTGTCGCCGCGCGGTGACTGGCGGGCGCCCAGCGATTCAGAGGCGGCCGTCTGGCTGGCCGATCTGGATCGCATCCCGGACGAACATGCTTAAATCGACCTCAGACGAACCCAGGAGCCTCGCCCCATGAAGCAGATCACCGCCATCATCAAACCCTTCAAGCTCGACGAGGTCCGCGAAGCGCTGGCCGAAGTCGGCGCGTCCGGCCTGACCGTCACCGAGGTCAAGGGCTTTGGCCGCCAGAAGGGCCACACCGAGCTCTACCGTGGCGCCGAGTACGTCGTCGACTTTCTGCCCAAGGTGAAGGTCGAGGTCGTCGTGAAGGATGACGAGGTCGACCGCTGCATCGACGCCATCCTGAAGGCCGCCAAGACCGGCAAGATCGGCGACGGCAAGATCTTCGTGGTGCCGGTGGAGCAGGTCATCCGCATCCGCACCGGCGAGACGGACGAAGCCGCCGTCTGAGCGTTGCCTCAGCGCAGGTGCTGCCAGAGCGCAGCACCCCAGACGCCGCCGGCCAGCAGCAGCGACAGCAGCACGGCGGCGCTCGCAATGTCCTTGGAACGCTTGGACAGATCGTGCAGCTCGAACGAGACACGGTCCACCACGGCCTCGATGGCCGAATTCAGCAGCTCGACGATGAGCACCAGCAGCAGCGACCCCAGCAGCAGCGAGACCTGCACCCAGTCGTGGCCCAGCCAGAACGCCAGCGGCGTGGCCACGATGACCAGCCAGGTCTCCTGCCGAAACGCGCTCTCGCCGGTGTAGGCCGCCTTGAGCCCGGCCCAGGAATAGCCGGCGGCGTGCAGGATGCGATCCAGGCCGGTGCGGCCCTTGTGCGGGTTGCTCATGGGCGCAACGGAAGTTGGGTGATGACGCGCGAACCGCAGAGCACGTCATGCAGGAATTGCCGCTGCGGCAGCAGGCGCGACAGCGCACCGTAAAGCAGCATCCAGCCCAGCAACGCGCCAGCCAGCGCCCAGCCGCGCACGCCGAACTGCCACAGGCTCAGGCCGGGCAGCACCCACAGCCAGCCCAGCGCGTAGCGCGCCAGCGCGCGGGCCCTGCCCAGCGGCTGGCCGTGGCCGTCGACGATGCGCAGATGCCAGGTCTTCAGCGCGAGCGTCTGCCCGCTGCGGGTCCAGAAGGTCACGAAGTAGACGGCCGGCACCACGAATGCGAACACATAGCCGGGCAGGCCGAACAGGGCGTCCTTCTGGCGCGTCAGCACGACGTAGACGAAGCAGGCGAAGAACATCACGCCGAACAGCAGCACGCCTTCGTACAGCAGCGCGGCGAAGCGGCGCGCCAAGCTCGGAGGCGTGGCGTCGGCGGGCGGCAGCGTGGTCATGGTCGCGGGGCGGACGCCGCAGGCGCCTTCAGCGACAGGGGCAGCAGCGTCTTCGGGTCCACCAGGGCCGGGTCGGCGACGACCTTGGTCTCCCCCGCTGTGTGGTGGCCGGGCGGGCTTTGCCGGCGGGTCATCAACACCGTCGTGGCGCCGGGCTTGGCCTGCACCAAGCTGGCTGCCACGGGCACTGCCGGCACGAGCTTGGGCGCGGCCGGCACGATGTTGGACTTCGGTTGGGCGGCCAGCGGCTTGGCCGGGCGTGCGGCCGTCTGCGCCTGTCGGCGTGCCAGTGCTTTGTCGGCCAGGGCTTGGCGCTCCTCGGCGGGCAGGGCCTGGTAGGCCTCCCAGCGTGCCTGGCGTTGTTCAGCCGTCAGTTGGCGAGCGACCTGGAAGCCGATGCGCGCGTTCAGCCGGTCGGCCGGGCTCATGGCCGTCCAGTCGCGGATGCGGTCGTGCACCCGCTTGATCTCTTCCCCGGACATGGTGGCCAGCGTCGGCGTGGCGCTCAGCCACTTGCTGCGCTGCGCGTCCGAGATGCCCGCCCAGTCGCGCTCCAGCGGTGCGAGCAGGGCTTGTTGCTTGGGCGTCAGCGCCGCCCAGGTGGCGGGCGGCGTACTCAAGGCGGTCGGCGCCACCGGCTTGGCCAGCGGGCGCGTGCGGGCTGCTGCGGGCGCGGCGTCGGAAGCTGCTGCAGTCGGCGCAGCAGCCGCTTCCGGCGTCTGTGCAAAAGCAGAAAACCCTGCCGCGCCGAGCAGCAGGGTCAGGAGCAGCCGGAAGCAGGGGGTGGTCAGCGTGCCTGGGCTCATGCGCATGCGGTCATTCTTCGGCATCGCGCAGGAACTCGGCAAAGCCGGGGTCGCTGAAGGCGGCAGGCGGCAGGCTGTCGCTGAGCAGTTCGGAGTCGACCTCGGCGGTGGCAGCGATCTGTTCGTTCATGTGGCTGCGCTGCATCAGCATCAAACCCGCCACCAGCAGCATCAGCGGCAACGCCGACACCAGCTTGGCCCACAAACCGTTGCCGCCTGTGCCGCCTGTGCCGCCATTGCCGCCGCCATGGCGGCCGTCGCCGCCCAGTGCCAGCGTCGCCTCGGCCTGGGCGATCACCACGGCGGCCGGCGCGCTGGCTGCCTGGGCCGCGCGGGCCTGGGCGGCGCGCGCGAGCGCCTGCTCACGCGCGAAGCGCAGCCGTTCGGCCACGTCGTGCGGCAACGCCGCGCTGTGCTCGGTCAGGCCGGCCGCCACCTGGCGGCCAAAGCGCGAGACGCGGGCGTCGAGTTCGTCAGCAGGGGCAGAAAAATTTGGCGACTTCATAGCGTGATCCCCTTGGCCTTGAGCGCTTTCGCCAATGCGTGAGCGGCCCGGGAGCAGTGCGTTTTCACGCTGCCCTCGGAGCAACCCATCACGGCGGCAGTCTCGGCAACATCCAGTTCCTCCCAGTAACGCAGCAGGAAGGCTTCGCGTTGACGGGCAGGCAGTTCCTGCACCTCCGCGTCAATGCGCTGCAAGATCTGTGCGCGGCTGACCTCATCGGCCGCACTCAGGGCGCCGAGCGCGCCGTCCTGGGTTTCCAGCACTTCCAGCAGGTCGAAGTCGTCGTCGGCGCCACCGCCTTCGAACTCCGACATGTTGGTCATGACGGCGTTGCGTGTCTTCTGCCGACGGAAATAGTCCATCGTGGCGTTGGACAGGATGCGCTGGAACAGCAGGGGCAACTCCGCCGCCGGGCGGTCGAAGTAGTTCTCGGCCAGCTTGATCATGGCGTCCTGCACGATGTCCAGCGCGGCATCGTCGTCGCGGACGAGGTAGGCCGTGCGTTTGAATGCGCGGCGGTCCACGTTGCGCAGGAAATCGTTGAGTTCTTTGTCGGTGGCCAAGGCTGAAGGCGTCGCAAGGAGCGGCGCGGATTATGGCATTCGTCTCATACGAAGGCTCGACGCTTTTCCGTCGGCATAATGCTGCTTCGCACAATGAGTCTGGTCTCCCAGTGGCCGCCCGACTGGGGCGTCATCTGATGACCGCGCAGGCTCCGAATCCGCCTCACGAGGGCGAGAAGAGGGGCACCAATGGTTTTTCGTTAGAGAAATTCACAGAGGTTCTAAAAAATGGACATGTCTGCCGCGGAAACGAAGCGCGCCACCCTGGCGCAGCCGCAATCCTTCTCCCCCAATTCCTCCACCGCGGAGCTCAACGGCTCCGAGATCCTCGTTCGCTGCCTGCAGGCCGAAGGGGTGCGTCACCTCTGGGGCTACCCCGGTGGCGCGGTGCTCTACATCTACGACGCGCTCTACAAGCAGGACAGCATCCAGCACGTGCTGGTGCGTCATGAGCAGGCTGCCGTGCACGCCGCTGACGGTTTTGCCCGGGCGAGCGGCGAGGTGGGTGTGGCGCTGGTGACGTCGGGCCCGGGCGTGACGAATGCCGTGACCGGCATCGCCACCGCCTACATGGACTCCATCCCGATGGTGATCATCACCGGGCAGGTCCCGACGCCGGCCATCGGCCTGGACGCCTTCCAGGAGTGCGACACGGTCGGCATCACCCGCCCCATCGTCAAGCACAACTTCCTCGTCAAGGACGTGCGCGACCTGGCCGTCACGCTGAAGAAGGCCTTCCACATCGCCCGCACCGGCCGCCCCGGCCCGGTGGTGGTGGACATCCCCAAGGATGTGTCGCTGGCCCGCACGACCTTCCACTACCCCGAGCGCATCGAGATGCGTTCCTACGTGCCGGCCAAGAAGGGCCACAGCGGCCAGATCCGCAAGGCCGTGCAGTTGCTGCTGCAGGCCAAGCGCCCCTACATCTACACGGGCGGCGGCGTCATCCTGGGCGAGGCCACGGCCGAGCTGCGCCAGCTCGTCGACCTGCTCGGCTTCCCCTGCACGAACACGCTGATGGGCCTGGGCGCCATGCCCGGCACCGACCCGCGCTTCCTGGGCATGCTGGGCATGCATGGCACCTACGAAGCCAACATGACCATGCAGCACTGCGACGTGCTGCTGGCCGTGGGCGCGCGCTTTGACGACCGCGTCATCGGCAACCCCAAGCACTTCGCACAGGTTGAGCGCAAGATCATCCATGTGGACATCGATCCGTCGTCGATCTCCAAGCGCGTGCGCGTCGACATTCCCATCGTCGGCGACGTCAAGGAGGTGCTGCAGGAGCTGATTGCTCAGCTGAAGGATGCACAGACCAAGCCGGATGCGAACGCCGTCAACGCCTGGTGGGGCCAGATCAACGACTGGCGCCGCCGCGACTGCCTGGCTTACAAGAGCTCGGACGAGGTCATCAAGCCGCAGATGGTGGTCGACACGCTGTGGAAGCTGACCCGCGAGCGCGACACCTACATCACGTCGGACGTTGGCCAGCACCAGATGTGGGCCGCACAGTTCTACAAGTTCGACGAGCCGCGTCGCTGGATCAACTCCGGTGGCCTGGGCACCATGGGCGTGGGCCTGCCGTATGCGATGGGCATCAAGCTGGCCAAGCCGGAATCGGATGTGTTCTGCATCACGGGTGAGGGCAGCATCCAGATGTGCATCCAGGAGCTGTCGACCTGCTTCCAGTACAAGACGCCGGTCAAGATCGTCTCGCTGAACAACCGGTATCTCGGCATGGTGCGCCAGTGGCAGCAGCTCGACTATGAAGGCCGCTACTCACACAGCTACATGGACGCGCTGCCCAACTTCGTGAAGCTGGCTGAGGCCTATGGCCACGTCGGCATCCTGGTCGAGAAGCCGTCGGATGTGGAACCGGCGCTGAAGGAAGCGATGCGCCTGAAGGACCGCACCGTGTTCCTGGACATCCGCACCGATCCGACCGAGAACGTCTGGCCCATGGTCAAGGCGGGCAAGGGCATTTCGGAAATGCTGCTGGGGTCGGAAGACCTGTGACCGGCTGAAGCCGCAGGTGTTGGCGAGGGTTGCCGCCCTCGTTGATGCCGGCGGCGGATGGCGGGCACAGCCGACCCGGCAGGCCTCCTCTGACTGAATCGAACCCGCTGCCAAGGCGCGCCGGTTACCGCCGGTGGCGCTGAAGAGCGCGAAGGACGAAAACCCATGAAACACATCATTGCCTTGCTCATCGAGAACGAGCCCGGAGCGCTTTCGCGCGTCGTCGGCCTGTTCTCCGCCCGCGGCTACAACATCGAGAGCCTCACGGTCGCGCCGACCGAGGATGCCTCGCTGTCGCGCATGACCATCGTGACCACCGGGTCCGACGAGGTCATCGAGCAGATCACCAAGCACTTGAATCGCCTCATCGAGGTCGTCAAGGTCGTCGACCTGACCGAGGGCAACTACACCGAGCGCGAGCTGATGCTCATCAAGGTGCGTGCCGTCGGCAAGGAGCGCGAGGAGATCAAGCGCACCGCCGACATCTTCCGCGGCCGCATCATCGACGTGACCGAGAAGACCTACACCATCGAGCTGACCGGCGACGCCGGCAAGCTCGACGCCTTCATCGACGCGATCGACCGCGCGGCGATCCTGGAAACCGTTCGCACCGGCGCCAGCGGCATCGGCCGCGGCGAGCGCATCTTGCGCGTCTGATCCGTCTTCACCCCCAACACCACCCTTTTTTCCTGGAGCGACCCATCATGAACGTCTATTACGACAAGGACGCCGATCTCAGCCTCATCAAGGGCAAGAACGTCACCATCATCGGCTACGGCTCACAAGGCCACGCCCACGCGCAGAACCTGAACGACAGCGGCTGCAAGGTCACCGTGGCGCTGCGCCGCGGCGGCGCGTCGTGGGCCAAGGCGGAAGGCGCCGGCCTGAAGGTTGCCGAGATCGCCGAGGCCGTGAAGTCGGCCGACGTCGTCATGATCCTGCTGCCCGACGAGCAGATCGCCGATGTCTACAACAAGGAAGTCGCCCCCAACCTGAAGGCCGGCGCCTCGCTGGCCTTCGCCCACGGCTTCAACGTGCACTACGGCCAGGTGCAGCCGCGCGCTGACATCGACGTCTGGATGGTCGCCCCCAAGGCCCCCGGCCACACCGTGCGCGGCACCTACCGCCAGGGTGGCGGCGTGCCCCACCTGATCGCCGTCTATCAGGACACCACCGGCAAGGCCCGCGACCTGGCGCTGAGCTACGCGGCAGCCAACGGCGGCGGCAAGGCCGGCATCATCGAGACCTCGTTCCGTGAAGAGACCGAGACCGACCTGTTCGGCGAGCAGGCCGTGCTGTGCGGCGGCGCCGTCGAGCTGATCAAGGCGGGCTTCGAGACGCTGACCGAAGCCGGCTACGCGCCCGAGATGGCCTACTTCGAGTGCCTGCACGAGCTCAAGCTGATCGTCGACCTGATCTACGAAGGCGGCATCGCGAACATGAACTACTCGATCTCGAACAACGCCGAGTACGGCGAGTACGTCACCGGCCCGCGCGTCGTGACCGAGGCGACCAAGAACGCGATGCGCCAGTGCCTGAAGGACATCCAGACGGGCGAGTACGCCAAGTCCTTCATCCTGGAGAACAAGGCCGGTGCCCCGACGCTGATCAGCCGCCGCCGCCTGACCGAGGAGCATCAGATCGAAGTCGTCGGCGCCAAGCTGCGCGACATGATGCCCTGGATCAAGGCCAACAAGCTGGTCGACAAGGCCAAGAACTGAGCCTGGGCTCCCTGAGAAAGGCCGCGTCCGCGAGGGCGCGGCCTTTTGCTTTTGTCGCGCTGCTATCCTGCCGGCCATGACTCCTGACCCTATCGAGGACGACGAGCCCAGCCTCGCTGTCCGCCCCCGCCGCAAAGGCATTTACGCGCTGCCCAATGCCATCACGCTGGCTTCGCTGTTCAGTGCCTTCTACGCCATCGTGATGGCCATGAATGGCCGGTTTGAGGTGGCCTGCGTGGCCATCTTCGCCGCCGCCATCCTGGACAGTTTGGATGGCCGTGTCGCGCGCATGACCAACACGCAGTCCGCGTTTGGCGAGCAGATGGACAGCCTGTCCGACATGGTGGCATTCGGCGCTGCGCCAGCCCTGATCGTCTACATGTGGGCGCTGAAGGACATGGGCAAGCCGGGCTGGATCCCGGCCTTTGTCTACATCGCCGGTGCGGCGCTGCGGCTGGCGCGCTTCAACGTCAACATCGGCGTGGTCGACAAGCGCTATTTCCAGGGCTTGCCCAGCCCGGCGGCGGCGGCGCTGGTCATCGGCCTGATCTGGGCCGTGGTGGATCAAGCCAGCTACAGCGGTGTCGAGCCGGGCGGCTGGGTGGCCTGGACGGCCTACGGCGTCACGCTGTTCGCCGGGCTTTCGATGGTCACGAATGCGCCCTTCTACAGCTTCAAAGTCTTCGATCGGCGGCGCAGCGTGCCCTTCATCGTGCTGGTGCTGATCATGCTCGCCATTGGTCTGGCGGCACTGGACCCATCGCGCGTTTTGTTCGGTGCCTTCTGTGTTTACGGCCTGTCGGGCTATGTCATCTATGCCTGGCGCAAGGCCAAGGGCAAGCCGGTTTCGGTCATCTCCACAAGCACCGACGAGCCCGATGAGCGCGGCTTGCATCAATAGGCGTTCGTGCTAGATTCCAGCCCCATGCAAGGCGCCGCGCGAATTCAACTGCTACTAGCCCTAGAGGAACCACGGGTTCGCTAGTCAGTCACGCCTGTTCGCACGCACGCTCCCCTGACCCCAACGGCCCGTTTGCAACCGCAGCGGGCCGTTCGTGTTTTCCAAGGCTGCCGGTTGCGCCACCCACCTCTCGGATGGACCTCCCATGTTGAAGCAACCGCAGCTCAAGTACCGCCCCTTCGCCCCGATCGCACTGCCGGACCGCACCTGGCCCGATGCCGTGCTGACCCGTGCGCCGATCTGGCTGAGCACCGACCTGCGTGACGGCAACCAGGCCCTCATCGAGCCCATGGACATCGCGCGCAAGCTGCGCATGTTCCAGCAGCTGGTGAAGATCGGCTTCAAGGAGATCGAGGTCGGTTTCCCGTCGGCGTCGCAGACCGAGTTCGACTTCGTTCGCCTGCTCATCGACGGTGGCCACATCCCCGACGACGTCAGCATCCAGGTGCTGACGCAGGCGCGCAGCCACCTGATCGAGCGCACCTTTGAGGCGCTGGACGGCGCCAAGCGCGTGATCGTGCACGTCTACAACGCGGTCGCGCTCATCATGCGACGCGTCGTGCTGGGGCAGGACGAAGACGGCATCGTCGAACTCGCCGCCACGCATGCCCGCCAGATCAAGGAACTGGCCGATGCGCGCCCCGGCACCGACTGGCGCTTCGAGTACTCGCCCGAGATGTTCTCCGGCACGGAGCTGGCCTTCAGCAAGCGCGTCGTCGACGCGGTCACGGAAGTCTGGGCGCCCACGCCCGAGCGCAAGTGCATCATCAACCTGCCGTCCACCGTCGAGCACAGCACGCCCAACATCTTTGCCGACATGATCGAGTGGATGCACCGCCACCTGGAGCGGCGCGACAGCATCGTGTTGTCCGTGCACCCCCACAACGACCGCGGCACGGGCACGGCGGCCGGCGAGCTGGCACTGATGGCCGGTGCCGACCGCATCGAAGGCTGCCTGTTCGGCAACGGCGAGCGCACCGGCAACGTCGACCTCGTCAACATCGCCCTCAATCTCTACACCCAGGGTGTGGACCCGCAGCTGGACTTCTCGGACATCGACGAGGTGCGCCGCTGCGTTGAGCACTGCACGCAGATCCCGGTCCACCCACGCCACCCCTACGTGGGCGATCTCGTGTACACCTCCTTCTCCGGCTCCCACCAGGACGCCATCAAGAAGGCCTTCGCGGCCCGCAAGGACGGCGACATCTGGGACATGCCTTATCTGCCCGTCGACCCCAAGGACCTGGGACGCAGCTATGACGCGGTCATCCGCGTGAACAGCCAGTCGGGCAAGGGCGGCATTGCCTACCTGCTGGAGGCCGAGTACGGCCTGGAACTGCCGCGGCGGCTGCAGATCGAGTTCAGCCAGGTGGTTCAGCGCGTGATGGACGACGCTGGCAAGGAGCTGACCGCAGCCGACATCTACGCCATCTTCGAGCGCGAGTACGGCATCGGCGATGCCGCCGCCGCCGTGGTGCAGCCGCAGATGAGCGAGGTCGCGGGCGGCACGATGCGGGTGTCGGCCGAGGTCGTGCTGGGCGGCTGGGTGGGCCATGTGCAGGGCGAGGGCAACGGCCCCATCGACGCCTTCGTGCAGGCTCTGTCCACCCGGCTCGGCGAGGACGTGCGTGTGCTGGACTATCACGAGCACGCCATCGGCAGCGGTGCCGATGCCCGCGCCGTGGCTTATCTGGAAATCCGTGTCGGCGACGTGACGCGCCACGGCGTGGGCATCGATGGCAGCATCGTGCGTGCGTCCATGCAGGCCGTCCTGTCCGGCCTGGCGCGCGCGCCGGTGACCGTGCCCCAACAACGAGAGGAAAACGCGCAATGACCGACAAGCTCATCATCTTCGACACCACGCTGCGTGACGGCGAACAGTCGCCCGGCGCGTCCATGACGCGTGACGAGAAGCTGCGCATCGCGCGTCAGCTGGAGCGCATGAAGGTCGACGTCATCGAGGCCGGCTTCGCCGCGTCCAGCAACGGTGACTTCGAGGCCGTGCGTGCCATTGCCGCGGCCGTGAAGGACAGCACCATTTGCTCGCTGGCCCGCGCCAATGACCGCGACATCGCGCGCGCCGCCGAGGCGCTGCAGCCCGCCAACCGCGCGCGCATCCATACCTTCATCGCCACCAGCGAACTCCACATGGAGAAGAAGCTGCGCATGACGCGCGAGCAGGTGCTGGACCAGGCGACGCTGGCGGTGCGTTTCGCCCGCAACCTGTGCGGCGACATCGAGTTCTCGCCCGAGGATGGCTACCGCTCGGACATCGACTTCCTCGCCCGCGTCTGCGAAGCCGTGATCCGCGAAGGCGCCGGCACCATCAACATCCCGGATACGGTCGGCTACGGCATCCCCGAGCTCTACGGCGACTTCATCCGCCGCCTGCGCGAGAAGGTGCCCAACTCTGACAAGGCCGTCTGGAGCGTGCACTGCCACAACGACCTGGGCATGGCGGTGGCCAACTCGCTGGCCGGCGTGAAGATCGGCGGGGCACGGCAGATCGAGTGCACCATCAACGGCCTGGGCGAGCGCGCCGGCAACTGCTCGCTCGAAGAGGTCGTCATGGCCGTCAAGACGCGGCGTGACTACTTCGGCCTGGATGTCGGCATCGAGACCTCGCAGATCGTGCCCGCCTCCAAGCTGGTGTCGCAGACCACCGGCTTCGTCGTGCAGCCCAACAAGGCCGTCGTCGGCGCGAATGCCTTCGCGCATGCGAGTGGCATTCACCAGGACGGCGTGCTGAAGGCGCGCGACACCTACGAGATCATGCGCGCCGAGGACGTGGGCTGGGCGGCCAACAAGATCGTGCTGGGCAAGCTTTCGGGGCGCAACGCCTTCAAGCAGCGCCTGCAGGAACTGGGCATCCAGCTGGAGAGCGAGGCCGAGGTCAACGCGGCCTTTGTGCGCTTCAAGGACCTGGCCGACCGCAAGAACGAGATCTTCGACGAGGACATCATCGCCCTCGTCATGGACGAGTCCGTCACGTCCGAGCAGGAGCATTTCCGGCTGCTGTCGCTGTCCCAGCGCAGCGAGACCGGCGAGCGCCCGCACGCCGCCATCGTCTTTGCGATGGGGGCGCAGGAGCACCGCGCCGAGAGCGACGGCAACGGCCCGGTGGACGCGACGCTGCAGGCCATCGAGTCGGTCGTGCAGTCCGGCGCCGAGATGCTGCTGTACTCGGTCAATGCCATCACCGGCGGCAGCACCGAGTCCCAGGGCGAGGTGACGGTGCGGCTGCAGCATGCCGGCCGCGTCGTCAACGGCGTGGGCGCGGACCCGGACATCGTCGTCGCGTCCGCCAAGGCCTACCTGAGTGCCCTCAACAAGCTGCAGAGCAAGGGTGAACGCGTCGCCGCCCAGGGCTGATCGGCGCGGTGCACCGGGCTGCCGCCGGGAGGCGGCCGGCGCGCTTCGCCTGGGTGCATGGCGTGGAATCTGGCGCGCAAACGCCGGGGTGCTCCCCGCACCGGGCGGGGTGGATGCCAACAGAATCAAGGCGTGGGGCGATGGCTGCCGCTTGCGGGCTGATCCCGATACCGCTGTGCCGTCGGCCCAGGCCTACTTGATCGCGCGGAAATCGCCGCCAGGCCGGGAACGGCAGGCCCGAGACCTCACTTGAGGTTTGTGGCCTAAGTTCTTATCTTGTCGATGTTTTTGGCGTCACTTACACTGCCGCTCTGCTGTTGGGGACACCGTTGAAGATTCCATTCGCCGCCGCCTTCCTGAGTCTTTGCCTGGGCCTGTCGTCCTACAGCGCTGCGGCCCAATCCGCGGCTGCCAGCAAGCCCACCAAGGCCAAGACCGCCAAAGTTGCCAAAGTCACCAAGGCCAAGTCGGCGCCTGCGCCCACGCGCAAGGTGCGTTCGGTTGTCGTGCGCAAGCCGGTGGTGCGCGCAGCGCCCACCTTCGGCCAGGCGGCTGGCCTGCATGAGGCGGACGACCCGCTGTCGCTCAAGTCCAGCGTCGCCTATGTGCTGGACCAGGACACCAACGAGGTGCTGTTCTCTAAGAACCCGCAGGCGGTGCTGCCCATCGCGTCCATCACCAAGCTGATGACGGCCTTGGTGGTCGTCGAATCCGGCCTGCCGATGGACGAGAAGCTGACCGTCACGGTCGAGGACAAGGACACCGAGAAGAACACCGGCTCACGCCTGGCCTTCGGCACGACGCTGACGCGTGCCGAGATGCTGCACCTGGCGCTGATGTCCAGCGAGAACCGCGCTGCCCATGCGCTTGGCCGGCATTACCCCGGCGGCCTGACCGCCTTCGTGGCAGCCATGAACGCCAAGGCTGCCAGCCTGGGCATGACGGACACGCATTACGTCGAGCCCACCGGCCTGTCCAGCCGCAATCAAAGCAGCGCCGCCGACCTGGCCAAGCTGGTGGATGTGACCAGCCAGGTGCCCATCCTGCGCGACATGTCCACCTCGCGCGAGGCCCGCGTGGCGCTGGGCAAGCGCATGGTGCAGTTCCGCTCCACCAACGGGCTGCTGGCCAACCCGCTGTGGGACATCGGCCTGCAGAAGACCGGCTTCATCAACGAGGCCGGCAAGTGCGTCGTCATGCAGGCCAGCATGGCGGGCCGCAAGCTCATCATGGTGTTCCTGGATTCGAGCGGCAAGAGCGCGCGGATCGCGGACGCCGAGCGCATGCGCAAGTGGCTCACGTCGCTGCAGGGCGACGCGCCGGCTGCCGCCAAGCTCTGAGGCGGCAGGCCAAAACAAACGCGGCGCCAAGGCGCCGCGTTTGTTTTGGCGGGTGTGACGGGCTGAGTCAGCCGCGGTAGCCGAGCGCCGCCGAGATCTGCGCTGCCGTTTCCTTGAGCCGCACCACCCAGCCTTCCTCCAGTCGGTCGGCCGGCGCGGAGATGGACAGGCCGGCCACCAGCTTGGCCTGGTCATCGTAGATGCCGGCGGCCATGCAGCGCACGCCCAGCTCCAGCTCCTCGTCGTCGCGCGCGATGCCGCGCTGGCGCACGGCCGCGAGCTCGCGCTCCAGCGCGCCGACCTCGGTCAGGCTGTTGCGCGTGTGGCCGGCCAGGCCGGTGCGCGTGGCGTAGGCGCGCACGCGCAGGCTGTCGTCGCTGGCGAGGAACAACTTGCCCACCGAGGTGAGGTGCAGCGGCGCGCGGCCGCCGACGGCCCGCACGACCTGCATGCCAGAGCGCTCGGAGTAGGTGCGCTCGATGTAGACGATCTCGTCGCCCTGGCGCACCGACAGGTTGACCGGCTGGTGGGTGAACTTGTGGAGCTCGCGCATGGCCGGCAGTGCGGCATCGCGCACGTCCAGCCGGGCCTTCACGAGGTTGCCCAGCTCCAGCATGCGCATGCCCAGGCGGTAGCTTCCTGCCTCGGGGCGGTCGACGAAACGCCCCAGCGTCAGGTCATTCAGAATGCGATGTGCCGTCGAGGGGTGCAGGCCGGTGGCCTCGGACAGCGCCTTCAGCGACACCGGGTCCTGGTGCTGGGCCAGCACATCCAGCAGCGCGAACATGCGCTCCAGCACCTGGATCGCGGGCGTCTGCGCTTCTTTGGGTTTCATGCGGCCATTGTCGGGGAGATTGCGGTTGTTTTGTATGGCGAAAGCGGCGTTCAGAACGTGGCAAATTCTGGCCTTGGCGCTGCTGGGCCTGGTGGCCCCGCCGCAGGCGGCCGCGGCGGACTCCGGCACGCGGTGGTCATCCTGGCCCCGGCTGCATGGCCGCATCACGGCCGGCAGCCTGGGCCTGGTGATCAACACGGCCGACCCGTACTCGGTGTCCGTGGGCGAGTTCTACGCCCGGCGGCGCGGCATCCCCGATGCCCAGGTGCTGCGCGTGCAGCTGCCGCTGCGCGCCAGCCTGACGCCGCAGGAGTTCAGCGCGCTGGACGAAGCCGTGCGCGGGCACATGCCCGAGGGCGTCAACGGCCTGGCGCTGGCCTGGGTGCAGCCCTATGCGGTGGCGTGCAATGCGCTGACCAGTGCGTTGGCGCTGGGCCTGTTGCCGGAGTTGTGCGCGAACTCCTGCGCGGCCACACGGCCCAGCCCTTACCCGGGCTACAGCGGCGCGCGGCCCTGGCCCGTGCTGGGCATGCGGCCCGCGATGCAGCTGGCCGCCCGCTCGGTACCGGCGGCGCTGGCGATGATCGAGCGGGGCATTGCGTCTGACCACATGCTGGCTGCGCCCGGTGCCGTGCCGGCCCAGGCCTACCTCGCCGCCACCCCGGATGCCGCGCGCAACGTGCGCGAACGCCTGTTTCCGCCCGCGGGGGCGGTGCCCGGCGTGGCGGCGTTGGAAGTGGTGCGCGTCCACAGCAGCGCGCTGCCGGACATGCGCCGCACGCTGGTCTACCAGACCGGCCTGGCGCGTGTGCCCGCGCCGCTGGGTGGCGAGTGGCTGCCGGGGGCGCTGGCGGACCACTTGACGTCATTTGGCGGCCAGCTTGACCGCCCGGCCGGCGAAGGCCAGATGAGCGTGCTTGACTGGATCGATGCCGGCGCGACGGCCAGCTACGGCACGGTCAGCGAGCCGTGCAACCACGTCCAGAAGTTCCCGCACCCGCAGGCGCTGATGCAGGCCTACGGCCAGGGCGTCAGCGCGCTGGAGGCCTACTGGCGCAGCGTGGCCTGGCCGGCGCAGGGCGTGTTTGTCGGCGAGCCGCTGGCGGCGCCGTTCGCGCCTCTGCCCCCGCCAGCCGCGACGCCCTGAGCGGCAGTGCGGCCGGCGCGCACGGCGCCTTCCAGCGTCGCGGGGTAGGGGCCGTCGATGTAGTCACCGGCGGCCCACAGGCCGGGCGCCACGCAGGCCGGCGGGCGCGCCAGGCCCGGCGTGCAGGCGAAGGTGGCGCGCTTTTCGGTCAGCACCTTGTCGATGACGGGCGGCGTGGCCCAGTGCAACTCGCGCGTTGCCTGCGCCAGCACGGCCTCGCCGCAGCCGCCGCGCGCCACCCACGGCGCGGCGCCGCTGACGACGAAGGCGAAGCGCCCCGCTGCCCCGCCCAGCGCGCCGTGGTCGAAGACGAACTGGGCCGGTGCGTCGGCGCCCTCGCGCAGCGCCAGCATCGGTGAGGGCAGCGCGCTGCCGGGGCTGTGCAGATAGACGGTGATGATGGGCTCGAAGCCCAGGCCCTGCGCAGTGGCCGACCACACGGGGGCGATGCTCGCGGTCAGTCGCGCGGCCTCCACGCTGGTGCAGGCCAGCACGACGGCGTCGAAGGGCTCGCCGTCGACGCGCCAGCCGGGTTCGATCTGCCGCACGCGCGCGCCCAGGCGCAGCCGCTCGCCCAGCCACGCCGTCGCCGGCCCGGCCAGCAGCGCAGACAGTGGCCGCCGCGGCAGCAGCAGGTCGGCGCTGCCGGCGCCGCTGAACAGCGCGTCTCGCAGCACGCGCAGGAACACGCGCGCGCTGGCTTGGGGCGCTGGCGTGTTCAGCGCGGCGACGCACAACGGCTCGACGAGGTCGCGCTTCACGACCGCCGGCAGGCCGGCGCAGAGTTCGGCGACGCTCAGTTGCTCACCGCAGCGAAACCCGCGCGCCAGCCAGCCGCCGGCGGCGGCCAGCAGCCCCAGCCGGGCGCCGAGCGGCCAGCCGCGGTGCGCCAGCACGCCGCGCGCGAAGGCGATCAGCGGCGGCCCGGGGTGCAGTTGCAGGCCGGGCTCGCCGGGATAGGGCAGGGCCAGCGGCAGCCGCGTCAGTACCTGTTCGGGGTCGACGCCGAGGCGGCGTATCAGCGCCAGGCTGTCGCCGTAGGCGCCGATGAGGATGTGCTGGCCGTTGTCGTAGTCGGGCGCTCCGGCCACGCTGCGCGCCCGGCCGCCAAGCTGCGGCGCCATCTCGAAGACGGTGAGCTCATGGCCCACATCGGCCAGCGTGACGGCCGCCGAGATGCCGGCCCAGCCGCCTCCAACGATGGCGACCTTCAACGCCCGCGCCAGTTGGTTTTCATCGCGATCCAGAGCTTGCGCACCGGCGTCAGCGCGATGCGCTGGTGCAGCACCTGGAACTGTTCGCGCTCGATCTCGACGAGCAGCGCGCGGTAGATGTTGGCCATCATCAGGCCGGGCTTCTGGGCGCTGCGGTCGGTGTCGGCCAGCAGGGCGACGGCCTCGTCGTACAGGCGGTGCGCACGCTCGGCCTGGAACTGCATCAATGCCGTGAAGCGCTCGCTGTAGCCCCAGGGCTTGCTGCGCAGCAGGATCTCGTTGGCCTTGACGCCGAACTGCTGCAGTTCGTTCACCGGCAGGTAGATGCGGCCGCGCCGCGCGTCGTCGCCGACGTCGCGGATGATGTTGGTCAGCTGCATGGCCAGGCCCAGCTTGTGGGCGTACTCGACGGTCTGCGGCTGCGTGCGGCCGAAGATGCCGCTGGCCACCTCGCCGACGATGCCGGCCACCAGGTGGCAGTAGCGGGCGAGGCCGGCGTAGTCCAGGTAGCGCGTCTGCTGCAGGTCCATCTCGCAGCCTTCGATGACGGCCAGCAGGTGCTCCAGCCGGATGTCGTAGGCCTGCACGTGCGGCATCAGCGCCTTCATGGCCGGGTGGCTGGGCTGGCCGGCAAAGGCGGCGGCGGCTTCCTTGCGCCACCAGGCCAGCTTGGTCGCGGCGACGCCAGCGTCCTGCGTTTCGTCGACGACGTCGTCAACCTCACGGCAGAACGCGTAGAAGGCCGTGATGGCTGCGCGCCGGGGCGGCGGCAGGAACAGGAAGGCGTAATAGAAGCTCGAGCCGCTCGCGGCGGCCTTCTCCTGGACGTATTGCTCTGGGGTCATGATGTGGCCCGCATTGTCAGCGCACGCCACAGCAAGCGGGGCAGATCCCAGGCCGTGATGGCGGGGCGGCGCCGCAGGCTGTCGTGGCCGCCGGCAGCAATCTTGTCCAGGATGAGCAGGCCACCCTGCACGACGAGGCGCAGCTCCCAGCCGGCGCGGCCGCGCAGGCTCAGCGCCAGCGGCGCGCCGTCCTGCATCAGCGTCCGTGCCCAGCCGCACAGCTCGCGGATCAGCGCGCGGGCGGCGGGGCTGTCGCGGCAGGCCAGCACGTCGTCAGCGGTGATGCCGTGGCGGTCCAGGTCGTCCTGCGGCACGTAGAGCCGACCGTTGGGGCCGTCGCGGCTGAAGTCCTGCCAGAAGTTGATCAGCTGCAGTGCCGAGCAGATCGCATCTGAGCGGCGCAGCGAGTCGGCGTCGTCCACGCCATACAGCCCGAGCAGCAGTCGCCCGACCGGGTTGGCCGAGCGGCGGCAGTAGTCCAGCAGGTGGGCGCGGTCGCGGTAGCGGGGCGGCGCCAGGTCTTGCTCAAAGGCGTCCAGCAGATCGTGCAGCAGCGCGGGCTGCAGCCGGTGCAGCTTATGCGCCAGTGGTGTGAACACCCGGTCCCAGCGCGGGGAGGGCGCCTGCCCGGCGACGACGGCTGCCAGGTCGGCGCGGTAGGCCTGCAGGTCCTGCCGGCGCTGCGCAGTCGGGGCCACGCCCTCGTCGGCCAGGTCGTCGGCCGTGCGTGCGAAGTGGTAGATGGCCACAACCGCCGGCCGCAGCGCGGGCGGACACAGCAGCGATGCAACAGGAAAGTTCTCGTAGTGGTCGACGCTCAAGCTGTTTCTCAAGTTCCGCTTGCAAATGCCCGCCGTTCCAGCGAACCTCCCCGAGGTTTGACACTGGTCACAGGGTCTGAATACATTACTGACCCGCCGGTCATTAAATTTCCAAGCCGGCCGTCCCTTCTTGCCGAGGTCTGCATGTCCCATCTCCTGCGTCTCGCGCCGCCCTTGCTGCTGGCGGTTCTGCTTTCGGCCTTGCTGACCGGTTGTGGCAAGCAGGCCGCTGCGCCAGAGCCCGAGCGCGCCGTGCGCACGCAAGTGGTGAGTGCGGGATCGGCAAGCGCCAGCCATCAGTATGCGGCCGAGGTGAAGGCGCGCGTCGAGTCTCGCCTGTCCTTCCGCGTCGGCGGCAAGCTTGCCAGCCGCGAGGTGGACCTCGGGGCGACCGTCAGGCCGGGCCAGGTGCTGGCGAGGCTGGATGCGCAGGATCTCAAGCTGGCCCAGGCGGCGGCCACGGCGGCGGTTGCAGCTGCGCGCACCAACCGGGACCAGGCCGGCGCTGACTACAAGCGTTTCGTGGATCTGCAGCGCCAGGGCTTCATCAGCGCGGCCGAGCTGGAGCGCCGTGACTCGGTCTTCAAGGCGGCCCAGGCGCAGCTGGATCAGGCCAAGGCGCAGGCCGATGTGCAAGCCAACCAGGCTGGCTATGCGCAGTTGCTGGCCGATGGCGCCGGGGTCGTCACGGGCGTCAGTGCCGAGCCCGGACAGGTGCTGGCTGCGGGCACGCCGGTGGTCACGGTGGCGCTGGACGGGCCGCGCGATGTCGTCTTCTCGGTGCCCGAAGATCAGATCGGCCGCGTGCGGGCAGCGGCCAGCCAGCCGGGCGCACTCAAGGTGCGCCTGTGGGGCAGCGACGCGACAGCGCCGCTGAAGGTGCGCGAGGTGGCCGGTGCGGCAGACCCTGTGACGCGCACCTTCCTCATCAAGGCGGATGCCGGCAAGCTGGATGTGAAGCCCGGGCAGACGGCCACCGTCGTGCTCGACCTGCCGCAGACGGCCAACATCATCAAGCTGCCGCTGACGGCCGTGCTGCAGCAGTCGGGCAAGACCTCGGTCTGGGTGCTGGACGGCGCGACGATGACGGTCAAGCCGGTGGCGGTGCAGGTGGGCGGCGCGGATGGCAACGAGGTCGTGGTTGCCAGCGGCCTCAGCGCCGGCCAGGAGGTCGTCGTGGCCGGCGTGCACGTGCTGACTCCGGGCCAGAAGGTCAAGCGCTACGTGCCGCCGCGCAGCGCCGCTCCGCAGCCGGCTGCCCCGGCCGCCTCTCGCTGAGCCGGGCCCGCGCATGAACATCCCGCCGAACAAGCCCGCGCTGGGCGACCGCTTCAACATCTCCCGCTGGGCGCTGGAGCATCCGGCGCTGACGCGCTACCTGATGGTGGTGCTGATGCTGATGGGCTTCGCGGCCTACTTCCAGCTGGGGCAGGACGAAGACCCGCCATTCACCTTCCGCGTCATGATCGTGCAGGCCTTCTGGCCGGGCGCGACGGCGCAGCAGATGGCCGACCAGGTCACCGACAAGATCGAGAAGACGCTGCAGGAGGTGAACTACGCGGACAAGATCCGCTCGTCCACCAAGCCCGGCGAGTCCATCACCATCTTCCAGCTCAAGGACAGCACGCCGCCCGCCGAAGTGGCCGGCATCTGGTACCAGGTGCGCAAGAAGGTGGGCGACATGCGGCTGACGCTGCCGCAGGGCGTCATCGGCCCGTTCTTCAACGACGAGTTCGGCGACGTTTACGGTTCCATCTACGCGCTCTCCGCCGATGGCTTCAGCCGCGAGGAGCTGCGCGAGCACGCCGACCGCGTGCGCCAGGCGCTGCTGCAGGTCAAGGACGTGGCCAAGGTCGAGATCTACGGCATCCAGCCCGAGAAGCTGTTCATCGAGGTGTCGCAGAAGCGCCTGGCGCAGCTGGGCCTGGACTTCGGCCAGGTCATCAACCAGATCGGCGCGCAGAACGCGGTCGAGGGTGCCGGCGTCATGAACGCGGGCAGCGCGAATTTCCAGATCCGCGTGCAGGGTCAGTTCACGTCGGTGCAGGCGCTGGCCGACGTGCCCATCCGCGCCGTCAACCCGCAGACCGGTGCGGCCAGCCAACTGCGCCTGGGCGACATCGCCGCCATCAAGCGCGAGTACGTCGACCCGCCCACCACGACCGTGCGCTACCAGGGCCGGGACGTGCTGGCGCTGGGTGTCTCCATGGCCAAGGGCGGCGACATCATCGCGATGGGCAAGGCGCTGGGCGTGGCGACCAAGGCCATCGAGCGGGATCTGCCAGCCGGCATCCAGCTGGCGCAGATCCAGGACCAGCCCAAGGCGGTCACGACCTCGGTGAGCGAGTTCGTCAACGTGCTGATCGAGGCCGTCGTCATCGTGCTGGCGGTCAGCTTCCTGTCGCTGGGCCTGCACAAGAAGGCGGGCGGCGGGTTCCGCATCGACATCTGGCCGGGCCTGGTGGTCGGCATCACCATCCCGCTGGTGCTGGCCATCACCTTCGTTGCCATGTTCTATTGGGGCGTGGGCCTGCACAAGATCTCGCTGGGCTCGCTGATCATTGCGCTGGGCCTGCTGGTGGACGACGCCATCATTGCCGTCGAGATGATGGTGCGAAAGCTCGAAGAGGGCTACGACAAGATGCACGCCGCCACGTTCGCCTACGACGTGACGGCCATGCCCATGCTGACCGGCACGCTGATCACGGCGGTGGGCTTCCTGCCCATCGGGCTGGCGAAGTCGACCACCGGCGAGTACACGTTCGCGATCTTCGCGGTGACGGCCGCGGCGCTGGTGGTGTCGTGGGTGGCGTCGGTGTATTTCGTGCCCTATCTGGGCGCCTTGCTGCTGAAGAGCAAGCCCTCGGCCGACGGCGAGGTGCACGAGCTGTTCGACACGCCGTTCTACAACCGCTTCCGCAGCCTGGTGCGCTGGTGCGTGGAGAACCGCTGGACGACCATCGCAATCACGCTGCTGGTCTTCGGCCTGGGGCTGTTCGGCATGACGCGCGTGCAGCAGCAGTTCTTCCCTGACTCCAGCCGCCCCGAGATCCTCGTCGACCTGACGCTGCCCGAGGGCGCCACCATCCAGGAGACCGAGGCGCTGGCCAAGCGCTTCGAGGCGCGCATGCTGAAGGAGCCGGGCATGGCCTCGGTGACGAGCTGGGTGGGCTCGGGCGTGCCGCGCTTCTACCTGCCGCTGGACACCATCTTCCCGGCCTCCAACGTGACGCAGTCCATCCTGCTGCCCAAGGGCCTGGAGGAGCGCGAGGAGCTGCGCAAGCGCCTGCCGGCCGTGCTGGCCGAGGAGTTCCCCGAGGCGCGCGGCCGCGTGAAGCTGCTGCCCAACGGCCCGCCGGTGCCCTACCCGGTGCAGTTCCGCGTCACGGGTGCCGATCCCAAGGTCGTGCGCGAATGGGCGGACAAGGCCAAGGACATCCTGCGCGCCAGCCCCAACATGCGCGGCGTTAACGACAACTGGAACGAGAACGTCAAGACGCTGCGCCTGAACGTCGACCAGGACAAGGCGCGCGCGCTGGGCGTCACGAGCCAGGGCCTGGCGCAGTCGGCGCGCACGCTGCTGTCGGGCACCACCGTCGGCCAGTACCGCGAGGCCGACAAGCTCATCAACATCGTGCTGCGCCAGCCGGCCGACGAGCGCGCCGTCATCACCGACATCGGCAACGCCTACGTGCCCACGAGCACCGGCCGTGCGATCCCGCTGACGCAGATCGCGAAGATCGAGTTCGACTGGGAGCCCGGCGTCATGTGGCGCGAGGGCCGCCAGTACGCCGTCACCGTGCAGGGCGACGTGGCCGAAGGGCTGCAGGGTGCCACTGTCACGAAGGAGGTCTGGCCCCGGCTGGACGAGCTGCGCAAGCAGATGCCCACCGGCTATGGCATTGCCATTGCGGGCGCCGTCGAGGAAAGCAGCAAGGGCCAGGGCTCCATCGCGGCGGGTGTGCCGGTGATGCTGTTCATCACCTTCACACTGCTGATGCTGCAGCTGCAGAGCTTCAGCCGCGCGATGCTGGTCTTCCTGACCGGGCCGCTGGGCATTGCCGGCGTGGCGATGGCGCTGCTGGTGCTGAACCGGCCGTTCGGCTTCGTCGCGCTGCTGGGCGTTGTCGCGCTGATGGGCATGATCATGCGCAACTCCGTCATCCTCATCGACCAGATCGAGCAGGACCGCGCCCGTGGCGTGCCGGACTGGTCGGCCATCGTCGAGTCGGCGGTGCGGCGCTTCCGCCCCATCGTGCTGACGGCCGCAGCGGCTGTGCTGGCCATGATCCCGCTGTCGCGCAGCGTGTTCTGGGGCCCGATGGCCGTGGCCATCATGGGCGGCCTCATCGTCGCCACCGTGCTGACGCTGTTGGCGCTGCCGGCCATGTACGCGGCCTGGTTCCGCGTCGTGCGGCCTGCCGAGGAAGAGCACAGCCGCCTGCACAGCGAGCTGCCCGCCGAGGCCTGACGCCGCACGCACCCTAGGGTTTTGCCGCCCCGCACGCCGGGGCGGCGGCCAAACCTTGCGGGGTCGCTACAATCGCCGGTTTGCCGAATCGCCCGAATCGTGTCTAACGGGGTTGCCAGCGTCTGAAACGACGGGCAACCCTTCCAGAACCAACCCGTTGCGCGGGTGGCGAAATTGGTAGACGCACCAGGTTTAGGTCCTGACGCCTTCACGGGCGTGCCGGTTCGAGTCCGGCCCCGCGCACCACTGTCCTTCAACTGTTCCCGAGTCCAACATGGCCGTCACCGTCGAAACCCTCGAAAAGCTGGAACGCCGCATCACCCTGCACGTGGCGGCCGCTGAGATCAACAGCGAAGTCGAAGCCCGCCTCAAGAAGCTGGCCCGCACCGTCAAGGCCGACGGCTTCCGCCCCGGCAAGGTGCCGATGAACGTCGTCGCCCAGCGCTACGGCTACTCGGTGCAGTACGAAGTCGTCAACGACAAGCTCGGCGCCGCCTTCAACAACGCCGCCAACGAAGCGCAACTGCGCGTTGCCGGCATGCCGCGCATCGAGCAGAAGAACGAAGCGCCTGAAGGTCAGATGGCCTTTGAGGCGACGTTCGAGGTCTACCCCGAAGTCAAGATCGGCGACCTGGCCGCGGCTGAAGTCGAGCGCGTCACCAGCGACGTGACCGAAGAAGCCATCGACAAGACCGTCGAGATCCTGCGCAAGCAGCGCCGCAGCTTCGCCCAGCGCGCCGCCGCCGACGTGGCTGCCGCCGGTGACCGCGTGACCATCGACTTCGAAGGCAAGATCGACGGCGAGCCCTTCCAGGGCGGCAAGGCCGAAGGCTTCCAGTTCCTGATCGGCGAAGGCCAGATGCTGGAGCAGTTCGACGCCGCTGTGCGCGGCATGAAGGCCGGCGAGAGCAAGACCTTCCCGCTGCAGTTCCCTGAGGACTACCACGGCAAGGACGTGGCCGGCAAGGAAGCCGACTTCCTCGTGACCGTCAAGAAGATCGAAGCCCAGCACCTGCCCGAAGTGAACGAGGCGTTCGCCAAGTCGCTGGGCATCAAGGACGCGACCGTCGAAGCCCTGCGCGCCGACATCAAGAAGAACCTCGAGCGCGAGGTGAAGTTCCGGGTGCTGGCTCGCAACAAGGGCGCCGTGATGGACGCACTGGTGGCCGTGTCCGAGCTGGACGTGCCCAACGCGCTGGTGCAGGGCGAAGCCGAGCGCATGGTCGGTCAGGCCCGTGAGGACCTGAAGAAGCGCGGCGTCAAGGATGCCGACAAGGCCGAGATCCCCGCCGACATCTTCAAGCCCCAGGCGGAGCGCCGCGTGCGCCTGGGTCTGGTGGTGGCCGAACTGGTGCGCGCCAACAACCTGCAGGCCAAGCCGGCCCAGCTGCAGTCGCACATCGAAGAACTGTCGCAGAGCTACGAGAAGCCCGCCGAAGTGATGCGCTGGTACCTGAGCGACCGCGAGCGCATGGCCGAAGTGGAAGCCGTCGTCGTTGAAAACAACGTGACGGACTTCGTGCTGGCGACCGCCAAGGTCACCGACAAGGCCCTGCCGTTCGACGAGCTGATGGCCCAGGGCAACTAAGAAGCCACACCTCAGATGAGGCGCCGCGCCGCAAGGCCCGGCGCCTTCTTTCTTGCGTGGCCATAATCTGCCCCCATCACAGGACGTATTGAATTCCAAGGATCTGAATGAGCGCGCTTGAAACCAGCAACCTGGGCATGGTGCCCATGGTCATCGAACAGTCGGGCCGCGGTGAGCGCGCCTACGACATCTACTCGCGCCTGCTGCGCGAGCGCATCATCTTCCTGGTCGGCCCCGTCAACGACGCTGTCGCCAACCTCGTCGTCGCGCAACTGCTGTTCCTGGAGAGCGAGAACCCCGACAAGGAGATCTCGCTGTACATCAACAGCCCGGGCGGCAGCGTCTCCGCCGGCATGTCGATCTACGACACGATGAACTTCATCAAGCCCGAGGTGTCGACGCTGTGCATGGGCATGGCGGCCAGCATGGGCGCCTTCCTGCTGTCGGCCGGCGCCAAAGGCAAGCGCTTCTCGCTGCCCAATGCCAAGGTCATGATTCACCAGCCGCTGGGCGGCGCACAGGGTCAGGCCACGGATATTGAAATCCATGCGCGTGAAATCCTGAAGACGCGTGAGGCGCTGAACCGCATCCTCGCCGAGCGCACGGGCCAGACGCTGGAGAAAATCCAGTCGGATACCGAACGCGATTACTTCATGTCCGCCGCTGAGGCGCAGGCTTACGGTCTGATCGACCAGGTGCTGGAACACCGCCCCTGAGTTCTGCAGGGCCGCGAGCGGCCCCAGGGAATCGCAGCGAAATCGGGACCCTTATCTCCACAAGGGTCCCGTGACCGTTTGGACTATCATCATTCGAGGCATTCCGCCTCTCATCGAGCAGTTTCATGGCCGAGAAAAAAGGCACCTCCAGCGAGAAAGTTCTGTACTGCTCCTTCTGCGGCAAGAGCCAGCATGAGGTCAAGAAACTGATCGCCGGCCCGTCCGTCTTCATCTGCGACGAGTGCATTGAGCTTTGCAACGACATCGTCCGCGACGAGGTTCCTGCACCCGCGCCGGCTGCGCGCGCCGGCAAGTCTGACCTGCCCGTGCCCAGCGAGATCAAGGCCAGCCTGGACCAGTACGTCATCGGCCAGGACGTGGCCAAACGCACGCTGGCCGTGGCCGTCTACAACCACTACAAGCGCCTGCGCCACATGGCAACGGCCAAGGAATCGGTCGAGCTGTCCAAGAGCAACATCCTCTTGATCGGCCCCACGGGTTCCGGCAAGACGCTGCTGGCCCAGACGCTGGCACGGCTGCTGAACGTGCCGTTCGTGATCGCCGATGCAACGACGCTGACCGAAGCCGGCTATGTGGGCGAGGACGTCGAGAACATCATTCAGAAGTTGCTGCAGAACTGCAATTACGACGTCGAGCGTGCGCAGCGCGGCATCGTCTACATCGACGAGATCGACAAGATCTCGCGCAAGGCCGACAACCCGTCCATCACGCGCGACGTGTCCGGCGAAGGTGTGCAGCAGGCGCTGCTGAAGCTCGTCGAAGGCACGATGGCCTCGGTGCCGCCGCAGGGCGGCCGCAAGCACCCGAACCAGGATTTCCTGCAGATCGACACGACCAACATCCTGTTCATCTGCGGCGGTGCCTTCGACGGCCTGGAAAAGGTCATCCAGAACCGCAGCGAGAAGTCCGGCATCGGTTTCGGCGCGACCGTGAAGAGCAAGTCCGACAAGAAGGTCGGCGAGGTCTTCCGCGAGTGCGAGCCCGAGGACATCATCAAGTTCGGCCTCATCCCCGAACTGGTGGGCCGCCTGCCCGTCGTTGCGACGCTGGGTGAGCTGACGGAGGACGCGCTGATCCAGATCTTGACCGAGCCGAAGAACGCACTGGTCAAGCAGTATCAGCAACTGTTCGAGATGGACGGCGTCGAGCTGGAGATCCGCAAGCCGGCGCTCGCCGCCATCGCGCGCAAGGCGCTGGCACGCAAGACCGGCGCGCGCGGCCTGCGCAGCATCATGGAGCAGTCCCTGATCGACACCATGTTCGACCTGCCGGCGCTGGAAGGCGTCGAGAAGGTTGTGCTGGACGAGCACAACATCGAGGACGCGTCGGCACGTCCCTTGCTCGTCTATCGCGAGCAAGCCAAGGCCAGTGCCTGAGCACGCGCCAAGCCCTCAACTTGCAATCGCCCCCTCAGGCCGCACATGGGTCTGAGAAAGAGAGGTCTTCATGTCCGGACACCCCATCCTCCCCGCCGACCCGATCACGCTGCCGCTGTTGCCGCTGCGTGATGTGGTCGTGTTCCCGCACATGGTCATCCCGCTGTTCGTCGGGCGTCCCAAGTCCATCAAGGCGCTGGAAGCCGCGATGGAAGCCGGCCGCCAGATCATGCTGGTTGCGCAGAAGGCCGCTGGCAAGGACGAGCCCAAGCCCGAAGACATGTTCGAGGTCGGTTGCGTCTCCAGCATCCTGCAGATGCTCAAGCTGCCCGACGGCACCGTGAAGGTGCTGGTCGAAGGCCTGCAGCGCGCCACCACGCAGTCCATCACCGAGCCGGGTGAGCACTTCGTCGCCGAAGTGACCCCCATCCCGCCCGAGACCGAGCACGCGCCCGAAGTCGAGGCCCTGCGCCGCGCCGTGACGCAGCAGTTCGACCAGTACGTCAAGCTCAACAAGAAGATCCCGCCTGAGATCCTCACGTCCATCGGCGGCATCGACGACCCGGGCCGCCTGGCCGACACCATCGCCGCGCACCTGCCGCTCAAGCTCGACGCCAAGCAGGCCGTGCTCGACCTGGCCGACGTCGCCAAGCGCCTGGAGAAGCTGCTCGACCTGCTCGAGCACGAAGTCGACATCCTGCAGGTCGAGAAGCGCATCCGTGGCCGCGTCAAGCGCCAGATGGAGAAGAGCCAGCGCGAGTACTACCTGAACGAGCAGGTCAAGGCCATCCAGAAGGAACTCGGCGACGGCGAAGACGGCGCCGACATGGAGGAACTCGAGAAGAAGATCCTCGCCGCCAAGATGCCCAAGGAGGCCCGCAAGAAGGCCGACGCCGAGCTCAAGAAGCTCAAGCTCATGTCGCCCATGTCCGCCGAGGCGACCGTGGTGCGCAACTACATCGACACCCTGGTCAACCTGCCCTGGAGCAAGAAGACCAAGATCAAGCACGACCTCAAGAACGCCGAGGACGTGCTCAACGAAGACCACTACGGCCTCGAGAAGGTCAAGGACCGCATCCTTGAATATCTCGCGGTGCAGCAGCGCGTCGACAAGGTCAAGGCGCCCATCCTGTGCCTGGTCGGCCCTCCGGGCGTCGGCAAGACCTCGCTCGGCCAGAGCGTGGCGCGCGCCACCGGCCGCAAGTTCATCCGCATGGCGCTGGGCGGCGTGCGCGATGAAGCCGAGATCCGTGGCCACCGCCGCACCTACATCGGCTCCATGCCGGGCAAGGTGCTGCAGTCGCTGACCAAGGTCGGCACGCGCAATCCACTGTTCCTGCTCGACGAGATCGACAAGCTGGGCATGGACTTCCGCGGCGACCCGTCGTCGGCGCTGCTGGAGGTGCTGGACCCCGAGCAGAACCACACCTTCGGCGACCACTACATCGAGGTCGACTTCGACCTGTCGGACGTGATGTTCGTTGCCACGTCGAACTCGATGAACATCCCGCCGGCGCTGCTGGACCGGATGGAAGTGATCCGCCTGTCGGGCTACACCGAGGACGAGAAGGTCAACATCGCGCAGACCTACCTGCTGCCCAAGCAACGCAAGAACAACGGCGTGCAGGACGAGGAGCTGGAAGTCACCGAGTCCGCGGTGCGTGGCGTGATCCGCTACTACACGCGGGAAGCCGGCGTTCGCTCGCTCGAGCGCGAGATGTCCAAGATCTGCCGCAAGGTGGTCAAGGGCATCCAGCTCAAGACCTATGACAGCAAGGTCGTCGTCACGGAGGACAACCTCCACGACTTCCTCGGCGTGCGCAAGTACGACTTCGGTCGTGCCGAGAAGAAGAACCAGGTCGGCCAGGTCGTCGGCCTCGCGTGGACGGAAGTGGGCGGCGATCTGTTGACCATCGAAGCCACGGCCATGCCGGGCAAGGGCAACATCATCCGCACCGGCTCGCTGGGCGATGTGATGAAGGAGTCCGTCGAAGCGGCTCGCACCGTGGTGCGTTCACGCGCTCGCCGCCTGGGCATCAAGGACGAGGTCTTCGAGAAGCGCGACGTCCACGTGCACGTGCCCGATGGTGCGACGCCCAAGGATGGTCCGAGCGCTGGCGCGGCCATGACGACGGCCTTCGTGTCGGCGCTGACGGGCATCCCGGTGCGCGCTGACGTCGCGATGACCGGCGAGATCACGTTGCGTGGCGAGGTGACGGCGATCGGCGGCCTGAAGGAGAAGCTGCTAGCGGCCCACCGCGGCGGCATCAAGACCGTGATGATCCCGGAAGAGAACGTCAAGGACCTGCAGGACATTCCGGAGAACGTGAAGAACCAGCTCGAGATCGTGCCGGTTCGTTGGATCGAACGTGTGCTGGAAGTGGCACTTGAAGCCGCGCCGACGCCCCTGCCGGACGAGGAAGTGCCCGTTGCGGCGGCCAAGCCTGAAGAGGTCGCCGGCAAGACTGCAGCGGTGCCGCACTGAAAAAAACGCGTCAGGGCTTGCGGCCCTGGCAAAAACTGGCTTACAATGCCAGCTTCGCTAGATCGCTGAGAGAAATCGAAACGAGTTGGCGAAATTGCTTGGCGAAAGCTGACGCAATGCGGGTGTAGCTCAGTTGGTAGAGCGCAACCTTGCCAAGGTTGAGGTCACGAGTTCGAGCCTCGTTACCCGCTCCAGGTTTTAGAAAAGGGAAGCCCCGGCTTCCCTTTTTCATCAGTCAGTGTCGACGTCGCACCAACGGCGTTGATTTGGGTTTTACGGCGGCGCGGTAGCAAAGCGGTTATGCCCCGGATTGCAAATCCGGTTAGTCCGGTTCGACTCCGGACCGCGCCTCCAAAAAGACACCATGCGGGTGTAGCTCAGTTGGTAGAGCGCAACCTTGCCAAGGTTGAGGTCACGAGTTCGAGCCTCGTTACCCGCTCCAGTTAGAAATCGGTCGCACCGATGTCTGATCGCAAGATCAGGCGAAATGCGCGGGTGTAGCTCAGTTGGTAGAGCGCAACCTTGCCAAGGTTGAGGTCACGAGTTCGAGCCTCGTTACCCGCTCCAAATTCACGGGAGATTCGAGCAATCGAGTCTCCCGTTTTCTTTTCTGCGGCCGCAGATAATTCGGCCGGAGCGCGGGTGGCGAAATCGGTAAACGCAGCGGACTTAAAATCCGCCGCCCTCAACAGGCGTACGGGTTCAAGTCCCGTCTACCAGCACCTTCTAAGCTGGTTCCCGTTACAAGCATCTTCTGGTAAAATGGACATGGACACGTCGTCGATGTCCTTCCATCCTGAGCTGGGGTGGCGAAATCGGTAAACGCAGCGGACTTAAAATCCGCCGGGGCGAAAACCCCGTACGGGTTCGAGTCCCGTCCCCAGCACACGTGATTGGCATCGACTCCATGGAGTACTGATGCCTGATATCACGCCTCGCTGCGAGCACCTTCCAATATTCGAACTTAGCCGTGTCTGCGATGCTGATTCGGCAGGTGCGCGGCAGGTGGTTCTCCTTGGTAAGGCAGGAAAGCGCACCTATTATCGGGAGCCGGTTCAAGCCAAGGGAATAAGGACAACGCGCTTCACCAAATTCCCCGTTGTGCTTTGCGGCGATGGCAGTCCCTGGGACGTCGCATGCCTCTATTTAATTGACAGGGCAAAGCTCAAACCACAGGCAATCGGCACGCTCAGCTCGATTGCGCGTGACTTAGCACAATATCGCGCTTTCCTGGAAGAGTTTGACTTCCGCTGGGACGACTTCTCTTCCGCTGAACCTTTTGGCCTGCCTACTTATCAGTATCGTGCACATCTATTGCACGAGATAAGGGCGGGCAGGGTCTCCAACAGCGTTGCGAGCCGCCGGATGGCGAATGTCATCTCCTTCTATCGACATGTTCAGCGCCGTGACCGTTTCGCCTTTAGGCCGGCCTTTTCGCCCTGGCAGGAGAAATCCGCAAGCATTTCTTATCGCGACGCGCAAGGATTCGAACAAGCACTGGGAATAACGACCACTGACATCAGTATCGCGAGTCCAAAATCCTCCTACGCTTGGGAAAAGACTATCGACGATGGCGGAAAGTTGCGTCCACTGCCCCAAGAAGAGCAGGAGGCCGTTATTGCCGTGCTACGAGAGCTCGGAAATACTGAAATGTCGCTCATCCATGAGTCAGCACTTCTCACCGGAGCACGTGCTCAAACTGTGTTGACCTTTAGGCTAAAGCATTTCAGCCGACCGCCTAGCGAAATAACTGGGGACTACAAACTGCGCTGCGGTCCGGGGACGGGTATCGACACGAAGCGACAAAAAGCGGACGTCTACCTGACAATTCCCAAGCTGTTTTACGAGCGCCTCTACATTTATGCCCATAGTGAGCGCGCGAGGCTGAGAAGGGAGAAATCAAAACTAAAAGAATCTCCTGAAAATTATCTCTTTCTCACGCAACACGGTAAATCATTCTACGAGAGCGTGGATGACAGAGCGGCGGACCGCGACTCGGATACGCTCCTGAGGTCTGCGAAAATCGGCCAGGGGCTCCGCAAATTCATCGCCGAACGGGTGGTTCCAGCGGTGCGCGCGAAATTGAACAATCCCGACTTCTCGTACAGTTTCCATGACTTGCGTGCCACATTTGGCATGAACTTCGTCGACTTCTTCGAGAAGCAGATGGAGATGAACCGCGAAAAGCGGAAATGGGTGATGAACCAGCTACGTGAGCTGATGTGGCACAAAAGTCTCGCAACGACGGAAAGGTATGTCGATTACCGCCGAAACATGCATATGCTGAAAAGCGCAGAAGATGGTTGGGGCTCTCATCTGATTCACCTTCTGTGTGTGGGCGCTTCCGAATGATTGCCGACACATCTTTGTTTGATGGGCTACTGACTCTTCAGTTCCCTTTTACAAATGCACCAGACGTCGTAAGTGTTGACCGACTAATACTCAATGTTGGCAGCCCGCGCCGTATCCATTTGTGGACCTGGTGCTACCTGCGTAGAAGGACAAGCGGTTCGCATCCGAAGTATTGGGAAATTGACAAGTCATCCATATTGCTAACCCGGGCCCGAGAACTTTGGACCTTCGTTGAGCGTCTCAACGAAAAGGTCAAGATTACGGGATGGCGCTCGTCAAGCATTGAAAGCTATCTCGGAGATTTCGGTAGGTTTCTTACTTGGTGTGATGATGGCGCCAATGGAATTGATTCGCTCAACCTGCTGGCTAGTAATACGAGCGCAAGAGCTGCCATTGAAAAGTACAACAATTTTCAAAAGGCGCGGATTAGCCGTGGAGAAATCAAGCTGTCTACAGCGGCGATGCTCGTCGAGTCGGCACGCGTTGGACTTGAGCTTATGCATGGCAGAACTTTTGCCGATGACATACCGCTATTGAAACAAAAGCGGAAAACCAACCATACCCAGGTTCCGGAAGAGGCTAGGGTCGCCGAATTTTTGAGCTCCATTACTCAATTCTTCGACCAAACCGCTAGCTCAATAATCGCGGGCGACAAAGCTCCGTTCTCATTGGAAATAATCGTCGGTGGCCATCCACACAACTTTGAGATTGGGGAACCAGGAAAAGAGCTGGAGGTTGCTGTTTTGGCAGCACTTTCTGCAGCTGCCTTGACACTTGCCGATTCGGGTTCCAACCTTGCCCAGCTGCTGAGTCTCAATTTCGAATCCGAGATTGTTGAGCAAATTCGTAGGCCCGATGTTTCGT
This sequence comes from Roseateles hydrophilus, assembly GCF_026712245.1. Classification (GTDB taxonomy): domain Bacteria; phylum Pseudomonadota; class Gammaproteobacteria; order Burkholderiales; family Burkholderiaceae_C; genus Pelomonas; species Pelomonas hydrophilus. The sequence continues at coordinate 300,730 of NZ_JAPPUY010000004.1, read as the reverse complement.
CTGCCCGACAGCGGGTAGTGAAATTTCGCGCTGGCGGACGGTACGTGCCCATTACGCTTTCTCTTGCGGCCGTTCAGCGCTTAAGAACGTATTTGTCGCTTCGAGAGTGGTTGCTACAAGGAGCTGAAGCTCAAGCCTTATTTGTGACGGTCTCTCGTGGACGTACACCTATAGGTATCGCGCAGGATTTTCTTTCACGGCTGCGTCGGCGTATGAAAAGCGTTGGTATTAATTTGCCGAATATCACGGCCCGGGAATGGCGCGCGTATAAGCAAAATCACGTAGTCAGGACGCAGCCGCTGCCCATTGCCGCTGCGGTGATGGGGCACAGCATCGAGACGGCGGTACGGGCCTACAGCAACGGTCGGAAGGCCGACCGGGCCCGTGAATTCGGCTCGTTCCTAGACTCGCTCGTCCAGAGCGTCGTAGACGGCTCAGGAGGCCGTTCTGAGGCGGAAATTCCCATTGGAGGCTGCTCCGCCTTTGGCGAGCCGCAGCAGGCGCTGCCTGGCGCGCCGGTGGAGCCGAACTGCCGAAGGCAGGAAGGGTGCCTCTTTTGCGACAAGTACCGCGTACACGCCGACGAAGTGGACATGCGAAAACTGCTTAGTTTTCGGTATGCGATGAAGAAACTCGTTCCGCTACAAGGTTCAGCTGAAGCCGTCGACCGTGCGTATGGGTTAGCGCTGGACTCGGTTGAGAAAATCCTTATAGAACTACGGGAGCGCAACTGTGAAACATTCGAGCGCGTAGAGATTGAGGTCGACAGAGAGAATAGATTGTCGCCCTACTGGTCCGCAAAAGTGCAACAACTGGCGTTTCTGGGGCTCGCATGAATAACAGGCTGGAAGTTTCGATTAGCGCGGGGGACGATGATGTCAACCTTCCAGAATACTTCCCTCCAGAGACCGCCGTTACATGGGACCGGAATGGGGCGCCGTTATCTCGTTTCAAAGATGACGTGTGGGACTACTCTTCGGTCTCAAAAAACCACAGTAAACGCATCCATCACGCCCCGACAAACCAAGCCGTTCCTCAACACGAGCATGCGCACTTCCAGCGTGCGGATGAACTGGCCTTGCGAATCAGGCTGCAAAGTAAGGCTCTGCTGTGGGCATATCAGTCAGCTAGCGGCGTACCGCTTGCTTTTGGCACGATATATGGCGGTAATATCGTAATTCAAAGGTGGGCGTCTCGGAGCTATAAACTGGGAGTCTCACTATTTGACCTTTTGAGTAGCCCCCAGTTGGTCGCCGAAAACATCGACCCCGGCAACCTCAACGAACTTAAGTTCTCCAGTGCACTTTTGAAAGTGCTCTATCGAAATCGCAAGCTCTTTAACGTTGCGTTTGATTTGCACGCTGTGCGCGACGAAATCTCAAGATTACGGGCCCAGGGCAAACAGTTTCAGCAGACGCCACTAATGCCGTCGCGCATATATTCTGGCGTCTTAGGCCTGCTAATAGCGAACCTAGAAGCAATCGAGCATTCTGATGGCGAGATAGCTAAAGCCCTTATTGAGACTAAATTGTTTCATGCGTCCCTACCTAGTGATATCGCGAGGTCGGCCGCAGCTAAACGCCGCCGGGAGGCGTTGGACGGGATACTGCCTCTGCTTAATCGCATCGGTTTCGAACCGTCCGGGGCAAGTCGATTAAACTTTCTGCGCGGAAAAGTCGTAGAACAGCAAGTCACGCTAATCGCACTAGTAATGGCTTTCACCGGGATGCGTGTCGGTGAAGCCCTTAACTTGCCGCGTGAATGTCTTACTTCCTTTGAACACGAAGGGAGGGTTCATTGGATTGTTAAAGGATTCACGTATAAGCTGGAGAGCGGTGAACTTAAAGAAACTTCTTGGGTAACTAACGATATTGGCCGAAGGGCTGTCATCGCTGCACAAGCAATTGCTAAGGCGGTTGATTCGTTTGGACGGGCGCCCCGAGAAGATTCGCGCTATCCGCTGCTCTTTTGCGGTACCGAATCAGGATATAAACGAATTTCTAGTAAATGGAAAGACTACTGGGAGTTGCTTGCTGACAGGTGTCCCATTGTCGATGAAGCGGACCTCTCCGAGCTGACCACGATGCAGCTAGGTCGAGATTGGGAGTTGAGCGGAATTAGCGTTGGCAAACATTGGCCGCTGCGAACCCATCAATTTCGTCGTGCGCTAGCCGTTTATGCTCATCGAAGTGGTATGGTGACCTTGCCGTCGCTTAAAGGCCAGCTACAGCACATCACTGAGGAGATGACGCTGTATTACTCTGCCGGATTTCAAAATGCGGCATCTTTAGTTTTTGATTCAGAACACTTTTCGCACGAATGGAACTCGGCTAAAGCGGAATCAAGTTACTTCGGCTACGTCTTAGGCCTTCTCTTGAACGATGATGAGGTATTTGGCGGAGCGTCGGCTTGGGCTAGAAGCGAGAAGGTCAAATCTTCACCTGTATCTGTCTATTCTCGAGCGCATGGCTTGGAACTTTTTCGCAGAGGTGAACTTGCCTATCGGGAAACGCCTCTTGGCGGCTGCACTGCGACGGAGCAGTGCAAATCAAGTCCGTTGGAACCTATACCGTATGATTGTCTTGAATCAAACTGCAAAAATCTGGTTGTTTTCGGAAAGCGCTTATCGCACGTAATTGAGTCGCAGCAGGTTGTCGTTTCAGCGCTGGCGACAACTTCGCCTGGTTCGGTGGAGCATCGACTCGAGGCCGCCAACCTGTCTGTTCTTCTGCGCGCCAAAGACCGACTTAACGAGGCACCTAAGCATGTCTGACGCAATTGTTGCCTACTTCGAAGCGCTGGAGCGTCTGAAGAAGCGCGGCGCGAAAATCAATAACGACACTGTTGCTATTGAGGCCGGTAATAAAAAGGGTTCAATCAAGCGGTCTCGACCGGTTTTCGAAGAGCTTATTAAAGCCATTGACGAAGCCGCCGCTGAGCAGGTAGCAAAGCGGGCGCAGCCCGAGGCGAAGCTCGTCCAATTGCGTGATGAAAAGAAGACGTTGCGTCAGCTGCTTGATGAGTCTATTGAGCGCGAAATAAATCTTATCGATGAGATATATACGCTAAAGGCTCAGTTGGCGGCATATACCGCTGGCAAAATCGTCGCCTTGCCGGGCGGCAAAGATTCTTCAAGACAATAGGTGTAGGCCGAATATGCCCCCTGTAGAGGAGCATCGGTCGCTTGCCCCTGCGAAGCAGGGGGCGCGCGGTTGGCCCGCGCGACGACATGCGACGAACTACCGCTGTAGGAATGGACAAGCTAGCTATTGCGTGTCCATTTTTTAGTTCAAACGATGGACAGCGCGGGCTGCGCTAAGTCATTGAATTTGCCAGCCGGGCGTCTGTCCATCTTTTTGCAAGATGCTAGTACCCGTCCCGCGCACCATCGTTGCGCCGAATTGGCCGGGAGGCCAGTGTCAGGCGAACGTGTTCACATGGCGCCCGAGGTTGCCCTGAGTGGCCAGTGCGGGCTGCTGGGGCAGGGCGTTCAGCAGCGCAACGGCGCCTTCGGCTTGCGTCTGCAGGGCCTGCTTGAGCACCCGCATGCTGACGGCGGCCTGGACGGTGCCGGGTTCACCGTTGGAGGCGCTGTTCACGACCGCGGTGACGCTGGCGGAATTGGCGATGTTCATTCGTCCGCTATCGGCCGTCTCTGCGCTGACTTGAGCGCCGAGTTCAGCCGGCCGCCGCCGGCCAGCGGCGCACATCCGGCGCGCGCCAGTCCAGCACGTGCTCAATCCAGCCGCGCAGCGCGGCCGGGTCGCCGCTGGTGTCGATGTTCAGCACAGGCGGTCCGGCGTCTGGCTGCCACAAGTCCGCGGCCCTGCGGGCGACGGCTGTCTCGATGCGCAGCAACTGCACGTCTGCACCGAGCGCCTCGTGCCACAGGGGCTCGATCAGCGGGTAGTGCGTGCAGCCCAGCAGCGCGGTGTCGACGCCCGCGGCGCGCAGTGGCGCGCAGTAGCGCTGGACCAGCGCGCGCAGCGCAGGGCTGTCGAGGTCGCCGGCTTCGATGTGGTCGACGATGCCCGGGCAGCCTTGGACGACGACCTGATGGTCGCTCGCATGGCGTTCGATCAGCGCATGCAACCTTGCACTCGCCGCCGTGGCGTCCGTGGCCAGCAGGCCGATGCGCCCATTGCGTGAGGCCGCAACCGCCGGCTTGATGCCGGGCTCGGTGCCAACGAAGGGCACCGCGGGCCAGCGGGCGCGCAGGGCTTCGATGGCGTGGGCCGTCGCGGTGTTGCAGGCAATCACGATGAGGCTGGCCCCTTGCGCGATGAGGTGCTCGGTGATCGCGACGCTGCGGGCGCGGATGTCGTCTGGCGTGCGGGGGCCGTAAGGGGCGTAGGCCGTGTCGGCCAGGTAGCGCAGGCGGGCGCCGGGGATCAGGGCGCGCAGCTCGCGCAGCACCGTGAAGCCGCCGACGCCGGAGTCGAAAACGCCAATCTCGCGGCGGGTGGGGAAGTCTGTCTGCATGGGCAAAAAGCAGTCTAGCTTCACGGATTCGAGAGGCCTCTCCAAAAAGACTACGCTCGACGCCGCTGGCGCCATGGCTAGAATCGAACGATCGTGCTTTTTTCTGCACGGCTCCGCCCGGAGCGCCCCGTAGAATCCGATTAACGTTTACGTCAATTCGAGCTGGAGTTTTCGATGAAGGTCTTGGTCCCTGTCAAACGTGTCGTGGACTACAACGTCAAGGTGCGCGTGAAGAGCGACGGCACGGGCGTTGATATCGCCAACGTCAAGATGTCGATGAACCCCTTCGACGAGATCGCCGTCGAAGAGGCCGTGCGCCTGAAGGAAGAGGGTGCCGTCACGGAGGTGATCGCCGTGTCCTGCGGCGTCACGCAGTGCCAGGAAACGCTGCGCACGGCGATGGCCATCGGCGCCGACCGCGCCATCCTCGTCGAGACCGACGCCGAACTGCAGCCGCTGGCCGTCGCCAAGCTGCTGAAGGCGCTGGTGGACAAGGAGCAGCCGGGCCTGGTGATCCTGGGCAAGCAGGCCATCGACGACGACTGCAACCAGACCGGTCAGATGCTGGCCGCGCTGGCGGGCCTGCCGCAAGGCACGTTCGCATCCAAGGTGGAAGTGGCCGGCGACAAGGTCAACGTGACGCGTGAGGTGGACGGCGGCCTGGAAACGGTGTCGCTGAGCCTGCCCGCCGTGGTGACGACCGACCTGCGCCTGAACGAGCCGCGTTACGTGACGCTGCCCAACATCATGAAGGCGAAGAAGAAGCCGCTGGAAACGGTGAAGCCGGCCGACCTGGGCGTGGACGTGGCGCCGCGCATCAAGACGCTGAAGGTCAGTGAGCCGCCCAAGCGCGGTGCTGGTGTGAAGGTGGCCGACGTTGCTGCCCTGGTGGCCAAGCTGAAGACCGAAGCCAAGGTCATCTAACGCACAGACTCTGGAGACTTTGACATGACCGTACTCGTCATTGCCGAACACGACAACGCCTCGATCAAGGGCGCCACGCTGAACACCGTCACCGCCGCTGCCGCTCTGGGTGGCGATGTGCATGTGCTGGTGGCCGGCCACAACGCTGGTGCCGCCGCTGCGGCTGCTGCGCAGATCGCTGGCGTCGCCAAGGTGCTGCATGCCGACGCCGCCTCGCTGGCCGAAGGCCTGGCCGAGAACGTGGCCGCGCAAGTGATCGCGCTGGCTTCGGGCTACAGCCACATCCTGTTCCCGGCCACCGCCTCGGGCAAGAACGTCGCGCCGCGCGTGGCGGCCCTGCTGGACGTGGGCCAGATCAGCGACATCACCAAGGTTGTCAGCGCTGACACCTTCGAGCGCCCGATCTACGCCGGCAACGCCATCGCCACCGTGCAGAGCACCGATGCCGTGAAAGTCATCACCGTGCGCACGACCGGCTTCGACCCGGCCGCCGCCACCGGAGGCTCTGCCGCCGTGGAATCCGCCGCTGCGGCTGCCGACAGCGGCAAGAGCAGCTTCGTCGGCCGTGAGGTGACGAAGAGCGACCGCCCCGAGCTGACCGCCGCCAAGATCATCGTGTCGGGCGGCCGTGCGCTGGGTTCGAGCGAGAAGTTCATGGAAGTGCTGACGCCGCTGGCCGACAAGCTCGGCGCCGCGCTGGGTGCCTCGCGCGCTGCGGTCGACGCTGGCTACGCGCCCAACGACTGGCAGGTCGGCCAGACCGGCAAGATCGTTGCGCCGCAGTTGTACGTGGCCGCCGGCATCTCTGGCGCCATTCAGCATCTGGCGGGCATGAAGGACTCCAAGGTCATCGTGGCCATCAACAAGGACGCGGAAGCCCCGATCTTCTCGGTGGCCGACTACGGCCTGGAGGCCGACCTGTTCACGGCCGTGCCGGAACTGGTGTCCCAGCTGTAAACCCGCCGAACTGTCACTGCTGGGCGCCCCGACCGACACGTCGCGGCGCCCTTTTTGTCGCCTCCAGGAGGAACAAATGAGTTACCAAGCCCCCGTCAAGGACATGCTTTTCAACATCCAGCACCTCGCCGGTCTGGAGACGCTGACGCAACAGATTCCCGCGTTTGCGGATTTCGGCCTGGACACCGCTGGCGCCGTGCTGGAGGAGTGCGCCAAGCTGACGCAGGACGTCATCGCGCCGCTGAATTGGGAGGGCGACAAAAACCCGTCGAGCTGGAAGGACGGCCAGGTCACGACGACGCCGGGTTTCAAGGAGGCTTTCCGTGCCTATGCCGAAGGCGGCTGGCAGGGCTTGCAGCACCCGGCCGACTTTGGTGGCCAGGGCGCGCCCAAGACCATTGGCGCAGCCTGCAACGAGATGCTGCAAGCGGCCAACATGAGCTTCGCGCTGTGCCCGCTGCTGACGGACGGTGCCGTTGAGGCGCTGCTGACCGCGGGCAGCGATGAGCAGAAGGCCGTCTTCATCCCCAAGCTGCTGGACGGCTCGTGGACTGGCACGATGAACCTGACCGAGCCGCAGGCCGGCTCGGATCTGGCCCTGGTGCGCACGCGCGCCGAGCCTCAAGCCGACGGCACCTACAAGATCTTCGGCACCAAGATCTTCATCACCTACGGTGAGCACGACATGGCCGAGAACATCGTCCACCTCGTGCTGGCCCGTGTGGCCGGCGCGCCGGAGGGCGTGAAGGGCATCAGCCTGTTCATCGTGCCGAAGTTCCTGGTGAATGCCGACGGCAGCTTGGGCGCGCGCAACGATGCGCACTGCGTGTCCATCGAGCACAAGATGGGCATCAAGGCCAGCCCCACTGCGGTGCTGCAGTTCGGCGACCACGGCGGCGCCATCGGGCAGCTGATCGGTGAAGAGAACCGTGGCCTGGAGTACATGTTCATCATGATGAACGCGGCCCGCTACGGCGTGGGCGTGCAGGGCATCGGCATCGCTGACCGCGCCTACCAGAAGGCCGTGGGCTACGCGAAGGACCGCGTGCAGTCCCGCCCCGTGGACGGCTCCAAGCCCGGCAGCGCCGCGATCATTCACCACCCGGACGTGCGTCGCATGCTGATGACGATGCGCGCGCTGACGGAAGGTTGCCGCGCGATGGCCAGCACGGCCGCCGCTGCGTTCGATGCCGCCCATCATCACCCGGACGCCGACGCCCGCAAGCAGAACGCCGCGTTCTACGAGTTCATGGTGCCGCTGGTGAAGGGCTACAGCACCGAGATGAGCCTGGAGGTCACGTCGCTCGGCGTGCAGGTGCATGGCGGCATGGGCTTCATCGAGGAGACCGGCGCGGCCCAGTACTACCGTGACGCCAAGATCCTGACCATCTACGAAGGCACGACCGCCATCCAGGCCAACGACCTTGTCGGCCGCAAGACAGCGCGCGACGGCGGCCAGTTGGCGCGCGCCATCGCGGGTCAGATCGAGCTCACCGAAGGCCAACTCGCCCAGCGCGACAGCGCGGCAGCGCGCGCCGTGCTGAGGGCGCTGCGGGCTTCGCGTGAGGACTACCTGGCGGTGGTGGACTTCATCGCCGGCTCGGCCAAGGCCAACCCCAACGCTGCCTATGCCGGCTCGGTGCCCTACCTGATGTTGGCGGGCAATCTGGTCGCCGGCTGGCAGCTCGCCCGCGCGCTGCTTGTGGCCGAAGACATGTTGGCGACTGACAAGCCGTTCATGGAGGCCAAGATTGCCACCGCGCGCTTCTATGCCGAGCACATCCTGCCGCGCACCGGCGCGCTGCGCAGCGCCATCGTCGACGGCGCCGACAGCGTGACCGAACTGAGCCTCGAAGCTTTCTGACGGAGACATCCCCTTGGCTTTGCCCGACATCCTGAAAAACCTGCCGCTGCCCGTCATCGGCTCGCCGCTGTTCATCATCAGCAACCCCAAGCTCGTCATTGCACAGTGCAAGGCCGGCGTCGTCGGCTCCATGCCGGCGCTGAACGCGCGCCCGGCCGAACTGCTGGACGAGTGGCTGAACGAGATCACCACCGAACTGGCGGTCTACAACAAGGCCAACCCCGACAAGCCGGCTGCGCCGTTCGCGATCAACCAGATCGTGCACAAGAGCAACGAGCGGCTTGAGCACGACATGGCGGTGTGCGCCAAATACAAGGTGCCCATCATCATCACCAGCCTCGGCGCGCGTGAAGACGTGAACCAGGCCGTGCACGCCTGGGGCGGCATCGTGCTGCACGACGTCATCAACAACAAGTTCGCCAAGAAGGCCATCGAGAAGGGCGCCGACGGCCTGATCGCCGTGGCAGCAGGTGCGGGCGGCCATGCGGGCGTGAAGAGCCCGTTCGCGTTGATCCAGGAAATCCGCGAGTGGTTCGACGGCCCGCTGGCGCTGTCGGGCTCCATCGCGTCGGGCGACGCCATCCTGGCGGCGCAGGCCTGCGGTGCGGACCTGGCCTACATCGGCTCGGCCTTCATCGCCACCGACGAGGCCCGCGCCAGCGACGACTACAAGCAGATGATCGTGGCCAGCAACAGCGATGACATCGTCTACAGCAATCTCTTCACCGGCGTGCATGGCAACTACCTGCGCGGCTCGGTGGTGGCTGCCGGCCTGGACCCGGACAACCTGCCCGAGAGCGACCCCAGCAAGATGAACTTCGGTGGCGGCGCGGCCAAGGCCTGGAAGGACATCTGGGGCAGCGGTCAGGGCATTGGTGCCATCAAGGCGGTACAGCCCGCTGGCGAGTTGGTGGCGCGCTTCAAGCGTGAGTACCTCGCCGCACGTGCGCGCTTGTCGCTGGGCTGAGGCGCTCAGCCTCCGCCAACACGGCCGCCTGCGGGCGGCCGTTGTCTTTGCTGGATTGCCTGTCCCGTGAGCGGGTGACGCCATGCCCGGCGTGACACGGGTATTCCATGAAACCGCTTTCTTGCTCTTCCCGGGACGATGCCGCCCGAGATTGAAAGCGCTTTCATTGCTTTCGCTCAGTGGTCCGGTCCGGCAGCGGCTGCATGCATGGATGTGTTTCGGGCCCGCGCAGCCGTAACGCGGTCTCGCGCTGATGGCGCGGGGCCGCAGCGACGACCCGCCTGAAGCGGGCGAAGGAGACAACGGTGAAACTTCTGATGCATGGCTGGCGCTTGTGGGGCGCCCTGTGGCTGCTGGTGTTGGGCCTCTTCGGCGCGCCCGCGGCGCTGGCGCAGGACTACACGCAGGGCGTGGAAGTCAGCGGCACAACGGCGACGCTCTGGTTCAAATCCAACGTGGCCACCAGCTGGGTGGATGCGCACTACAGCCTCAACAACGGCGCACAGCAAAACGTGCGCATGACCGCGGCCAATGGCCGCTACGAGCTGAAGCTGACGGTGGCCAGTGGCAACGTCATCGGCTACTGGTTCACCTACAACAACGGCAGCCCTGCCTACGACACCCCGCGGTTCAGCTACACGGTCAATGGCAACACCGCCACCGGGCCGGTGTGCTTCTTTGCCGACGTGAACTACACGGGTGCGAGCAGTTGCGTCAGCGCGGATTCGGGCTGGATCGGCAGTGCCTGGAACGACCGCATCTCGTCGGTCAAGGTGGCGCCGGGCTACCGCGTCACGCTGTTCAACGACATCAACTTCGGCGGCAGCTCGCTCGCGCTGACGGGCGATGAGCCCAATCTCGTCAACCGCGGCTTCAACGACCTGGCCTCGTCCTACCGCGTGGCCACCAATGGCGGCAGCTGGAACGGCCGCACGACCTTCAACATCGTCAACCAGACCCGTGGCCGCTGGGCGGATGATCAGGTCTACTGGGCCATCATCGGCCGCGACTGGGCCACGGGGCGCTTCGTGCGCGTGGACGCGGCGGGCAACCTGATCCCGATGTCGGTGGCGGACAACGGCGCGCTGAGCAAGAACGGCGTGACCTATTCCAACTACTTCCACCGGCTCAGCAACACGCGCTCGGTCACCATCCCGGCGCTGGACTCGGCGCGCATCATGCTGTCCGTGGGCTCGCCCATGTACATCCGCGTGGTCGTGGACGGCAACGGCAACGTGGGCTACGCGGGGGCCAACATCGAAAACCCGACCGACCCCAACATCGACGTCTATTTCGACTTCGGCGAGATGGCCATCCTGCCGCAGGGCCATCCGAACCAAGGCATCTTCATCAACACGACGCGGGTGGACCATTTCGGGTTCCCGTTGAAGTTGCGCGTGCAGGGCCTGGGCGGCTTCGACCAGACGGTGGGCGAGGCCTTGGCGGAAACGCGTGACCAGCTCTTCAGCCACTTCCAGGCCGAGGTGCCGGCTCAGTTCCGCTCGCTGGCCCAGGCGCCGCACGCGCCGTACCGCATCATTGCGCCCGCGCATGCGACCTTCAAGCCGGGCCAGGTCAACGCCAACTACCTGCAGCCCTACATCGACGCGATGTGGGCCCGCTACCGCAACGAGGACCTGGTCTTCACGCTGCAGAACCTCGGCACCTTCCGTGGCCGCGTCAACGGGGACCGCTTCATCTTCACCGGCGGCTCACCGGCCGGCACTTTCTACATCAACGGCAAGCCGGACACCGCCATGGTGCTGCTGGGCGCGGGCCTGTTGGCCGATGCCAGCGGCAACCCGACCAACATCGGCACGCAACTGCAGATCCAGGCGCAGGTGTGCGCGGCACTGAACCGCCATGTGCTGCAGACGCCGGCCAACTGGTACGTGCAGAACGCGCACCACCCGGCGGGCCAGCTCAGCAACTGGTACTCCAAGTTCTGGCACGACCACAGCATCAACCGCAAGGCCTACGGTTTCGCCTATGACGACGTGGGGGACTTCAGCCCGTCCATCCACACCTCGGCGCCGACCGTGGTGACCTACACCATCGGCTGGTAAGCCGGCGGGCGCGGCCTGCGCGCGTCATTGCGCAGGCCGCGCTATTTGCCCATGCGCCAGGCGGGCAAGGTCCAGCCCGTCCAAAGCGCCAGCGCGCGCAGCAGCACCGTGATGGTGGCGGCTGCGCTGATGGCGGCCCACTGCGGCACCTGCAGCTGCACCGCCGCCACCACCACCCAGCCGCCGACGAAGCTGCACAGCGCGTAGGGCCGGTGGTCGTGGAAGGCGACCGGGATCTCGTTGCAGACGATGTCCCGCAGCACGCCGCCGAACGTGGCGGTGATGACACCCATCAGTACCGCCACGATGGCCGGCATGCCGGCCTGCAGTGCGATCCAGCTGCCGTTGGCGGTGAACAGGCCCAGGCCCAGCGCATCGGGCCATTCGATGGCGCGCTCCGTCACGGCGAGGTGGCGGCGACGCATGAACAGCATCGCGCCGAAGGCCAGCGCCATCAGCGCCCACAGCCAGTCGGCGTGCTCGACCCAGAAGAAGGGCCGGCGGTCCAGCAGCACGTCGCGCAGCGTGCCGCCGCCGAAGGCCGACAGGCCCGCGACGACGCACAGGCCGACCGCATCCAGCCGCTTGCGCGCGCCGGCCAGCAGGCCGGACAACGCGAAGGCCAGCGTGGCCGAGACCTCGACGACGGACTGCAGCGTCGAGAAGTTGATGACGGGAGGTTTCATCGCGAGGCCTGCGGTGTCAGTCGATCAGGGCCGCGTCACGCAGGAAGCGGGACGGGCGCTGCGGGTCGAAGCTCAGCGTGAGCTGGCGCCGTGCGCGCGTCATGGCCACGTAGAGCAGGTTGCGGGTCTCGGTCGAGCCGTCGCCGAACTCGCCCCGGGAGAGGTGCGGCACGATGACGTGGTCGAACTCCAGCCCCTTGGCCGCCTCGATGCTGGACAGCGCCACGCGGTCGTGGCTGCGCAGGCGGCGGCGCGCGGCGTCCATGGCCGCGAACATGCGAAAAGCCCCGTCCACGCCGGCCTCCTCGGCCACGGCGACGCGGTGAAGCTGGGTGATGTTGTCCAGCACCTGCGCGGCGTCGTCCTGGCGCACGAACACGCGGCTGGCCAGCGCCAGCGGGTCCAGCGCGTTCAGGAACGAGGCCTCGAAGGCGTCGGCGTCGCGCGTGCGCAGCACGCTCATCGCGGCGTCCAGCTGCCGCCGGGCGGCGGGGTGGGCGCTGCGCAGCACATGGGCGTCGACGAAGGCCCGTGTCGTGTCGGCGCTGGCGGCGGCCTCGGCGACGGCCACGCGCTGGGCCTCGGCGCTGTCGAGGTGGCGCAGCTCGATGCTGTCCACGCGAGCGCCTGAGAACAGCAGCAGCGCGTCCAGCAGCGCGGCCCGCTGCGCCGGGCTCTCCAAGCCCGTGTCGTCCTGGCAGGCGATGGCATACAGGCCGCGCACCAGCAGCGTCTCGGGGCGCTCAAGGTAGGGCGCGAAGCCGACGGTGTCGTAGGGCACGCCCAGGCGCAGCAGCTCATGCTCGATCAGCACGGACTGCGCCGGGTGGCGCAGCAGCACCCGCAGGCTGGCGAGCTCCTTCTGCTGCTGGTGGGCCTGCGCCTGGCGGGCGATGAAGGCGGCGGCCAGCCGGGGTGTGTCGCAGGGCTCCAGGCGGACGAGCGTCTGCAGTGCCTCGTCCGCCGCATAGGGCTTGCCGGCGAGCGCGCCCACGTGGCGGGCCAGCTGCGGGCTGAAGCGGTGGCTGCGCGTGAGCGGCAGCACCTCGGGCGGGCCGATCTCGGCGCGGAAGTGCTCGTGCATGAAGCCGGCCTCGGCACCCGTCTGCGCGTGGATGACCTGGTCCCGGTCGCCCACGCCGACGAAGGCCGCACGCGGGTTGGCGGCCAGCACGGCCTTCAGCACCGTGAAGGCGGCGCGGTTCACGTCATGCATCTCGTCGACGCAGATCAGCGTGAGGCCCTGGCGCAGCGCATCGTCGCCCGCGTCGATCTCGCCGCTCAGCAGCGCGCGGGCCAGGTCGTAGGTGCCGTCGCCGTGGAAGCGGAACTCGGGCCGGTCGGGGTGGCCGCCCTTGCGCGCGAACTCATAGCAGGCCCAGGCGCGCATCGTCAGGTATCCGAAGCCCAGTTCATCGGCCAGCGCGGGCGTCATGCGCTGCTCGGGGTCGAGGTGCTCCACCAGCATGCGGCCCTTGATCACGTCGAAGGACTTCAGCAGCCCCTCGACGAGGTCGCGCGGCTGCGCGTCGGCCATCAGCTCGTCAGGGTGGCGCTCGTCGGGCAGCGACTGCGCGCGCTCGATGGCGCGCACCACGTAGGGCCGGGCCTGCTCGGGCGCGGTGATGACGCGGGCCGCCTCGCCCTGCGCGGCCGCCAGTACCGCGAGGCTGAAGGCCTCGAAGGTCTGGATGCGCAGCTTCTGCACGACCGCCCGGGGCACGCCGATGCCGGTCAGCCGCTGCTGGAGTGCCGTGACGGCGGGCGCCGTGTAGGTCAGGGCCAGCACCGTCTCGGGCTGCGCGCCGCGCTGCAGCGCCTGGGCGATGCGCAGGGCGAGCGTCGTCGTCTTTGCCGCGCCGGCATTGGCCTCCACGATCAGGAGGCGGGTTCGGCGCAACTGAATGGCCAGCTGCTCGGCGCTGGGGCTGATGCCGGTGGGCTGGAAGGGGACGTCGCTCATCCAGCGGATTGTCCCGCGCCCGCCCGGCAAGGCTCGGTCAGGGGGCGGCACTGACGCCGCCCTGGCGACCTCAGTTCATCGTGGCCCAGCGGGCCTGCGGCGCGTCGTTGGCGGAGTGCGGGATGGTCACGCCGGCCCGCATCGCCCACGGCCGCACCTGGTGGTGGATGGGGATGAACAGGAACTCGTCGCGCGTGCGCTTCAGCGCTTCCTGCATCAGCGCCAGGCGCTTGGGCGCGTCGGTCTCGACCTTCATCTGCTGCACGAGCGCATCCACCTTGGCGTCGCTGACGCGCGAGTAGTTGCCCTTGCCATCGGCGCCCGAGGTCTTGGTGTGCACGATGTCCTGCAGCGTGTATTGCGCATCGAAGGTCGTCACGCCCCAGCCATACATGTACAGCGGCAGGTCAAAGCGCTGCAGCGCGGCGGAGTGCTGGGTCATGGGCTGCGTCTGCAGCTTGGCCTTCAGGCCGATGCGGGCCCACATCGACACCACCGCCTGGCAGATCTCCTCGTCGTTGACGTAGCGGTCGTTCGGGCAGGCCAGCGGCACCTCGAAGCCGTCGCCGTAGCCGGCCTCCGTCATCAGCTGCTTGGCGCGGGCGACGTCGGCCTTGGCCACGGTGTCCAGCTCCTGCGACCAGCCGTAGGCCACGGGCGCCACCATGACGGCCGCCGGGATGGACAGGCCGCGCATCAGGCTGCGCTTGATGGCCTCGCGGTCGATGGCCAGCGACATGGCCTCGCGCACGCGCTTGTCCTTGAACGGGTTCTTGCCCTTCACGGAGGCGCCCTTGATCTCGTCACTGCCGATGTCCAGCGCGAAGAACACGGTGCGGTTCTCCGGCCCGTCGATGACCTTCAGGCGCGGGTCGGCCTTGAGCTTGGTGACGTCCTGCGGCGGCAGGTCGGTGAGCAGATCCAGCGCGCCCGACAGCAGCGCGGCGACGCGCGTGGCGTCCGACTTGATGGGCAGGTAGACCACCTCGCTGATGTTGCCCTTGGGCTTGTCCCACCAGTCCTTGTTGGCCACCATCGTGACCTTCTGGTCCGGCGTCCAGCTGGTGATGCGGAACGGGCCGGTGCCGTTGGCGTTGCGGGCCGCGAAGGTGTCTTCCTTGGCCTTGAAGTCCTGCGGGTTCTCGGAGCGGTTCTTGGTCGCCCATGCCTTGCTGACGATGCGCACAAAGGTCAGGTTGCGCAGCAGCACGGGGTTGGGGCCGTCGAGGATCAGGTCCACCGTGTGGCTGTCGATCTTCTTGGCCTCCTTGATGCCGGAGGCGTAGATGATCATGTTGCTGGCCGGGTGCTTAATGCGCTGCAGGCTGAACACCACGTCGTCCGCCGTGAAGGGCGTGCCGTCGTGGAACTTCACGCCACGGCGCAGCTCGAAGCGCATCTGCGTGGGCGACACCATCGTCCACTTGCTCGCCAGCGCCGGCTCCACGTCGAACTTCTCGGTGTAGCGTGTCAGGCCTTCGTAGGCGTAGCCCGAGATGGTCGTCGTGGCCGAGTGGTTCTGGGAGTGCGGGTCGAGCGTCTGGATGTCGTTCTGCGCGGCCCAGCGCAGCGTGTTGGCGGTGGCGGGAGCAGTGGTGGCGAGCGAAGCGCACACCAGAAGCGCGGCGGTGGCCATGCGCAGTTTCATCGGCGATCCTCCTGGGTTGGGAGGCCGCATGATCGCCGAAGTCGCCGGCTATTTCACGGTGGTGTAGCGGGCTTCGAAGTAGTCGTTGGAGCGGTGCGTGGTCTGCACGCCGGGCTTCAGCGCCCAGGGCCGCACTTGGTGGTGCACGGGGATGAACAGGAACTCATCCCGGATGCGCAGCACGGCCTCGCGGATGAGTGCGTTGCGCCGGGCCACGTCGGGCTCGAACTTGATCTGCTGGATCAGGGCGTCCAGGCGCGCATCGCTGACGCGGCCGAAGTTGAAGTTGCCGTCCGCGCCGGCCGTGCGCGTGTGGCCCCAGGACTGCATGGCGTACAGCGCGTCGTAGGTGGACACGCCCCAGCCCAGCATGAAGAACGCCGACTCCATGCGCTGGAAGGTCTGGCTGTGGGTGGCAAAAGGCGCGGCGACGAGCCGCGCCTTCACGCCGACCTTGGCCCACATGGAGACGGCCGCCTGGCAGATCTGCTCGTCATTGACGTAGCGGTTGTTGGGGCAGTGCAGCGGCAGCTCGAAGCCGTTCGCGTAGCCCGCGTCCGCCAGCAGGCGGCGGGCCTTGGCGAGGTCGGGCTTGAGTGGCTCGTCCAGTGCGCCGTCGTAGCCGTTCACGCCCGGCGGGATCATCAGCGCGCCCGGCACCGACAGCCCGCGCATGAGGCTGCGCTGGATAGCCTCGCGGTCCAGCGCCAGGTTCAGCGCCTCGCGCACGCGGCGGTCCTTGAACGGGTTGCGGCCCTTGACGCTGGACTCGCGCAGCTCGTCGCTGCCTTGGTCCATGACGAAGAAGATGGTGCGGATCTCGGGGCCTTCCAGCAGGCGCACACGGCCGTCCGTCTTGAGCTTGAAGAAGTCCTGCGGCGGCAGGTCGGTGACGAGGTCCACGTCGCCCGACAGCAGCGCCGCCACACGCGTGGGCGCGCTCTTGATCGGCAGGTAGCTCAGCTCGGTGACATTGCCCGGGTTCTTGTCCCACCACGCCGGGTTGGCCACCATCTTCACAGCCTGGTCGGGCTGCCAGCTCACGAGCTTGTACGGCCCCGTGCCGTTCGCGTTGCGCGACGCGTAGGTCTCTTCCTTGGCCTTGTAGTCCTGCGTGCTGGTCGTGTTGTGCTTCGTGGACCACAGCTTGCTCATGATGGGGAAGCTGATGATGTTTTGCAGCAGCATCGGCGTGGGCGCTTCCAGCATCAGGTCGACGGTGTGGTCGTCGACCTTCTTCACGGCCTTGATGCCCGACACATAGGTCTGCTTGGTGCCCTGCGGCTGCGTGATGCGGCCGAAGCTGAACACCACGTCGTCGGCCGTGAACGGCGAGCCATCGTGGAACTTCACCCCCTTGCGCAGTTCGAAGCGGACCTGCGTCGGCGAGAGGTAGGTCCACGTGGTGGCCAGCGAGGGTTCGGGCCGGTAGTCCTTGCTCAGCCGTGTCAGGCCCTCGTAGATGTGGGCGCCGATGGCGTTGGAGGTGTTGTGGTCCTGCGCGTGCGGGTCCAGCGTCAGGATGTCGTTCTGTGCGGCCCAGCGCAGCGGGGCGGCCTGCACTGAGGGCAGGGCGGTGCCCAGGGTCAGGGCGGCCAGCAGCGGCAGCAGGCGGAGAACAGCGGTCATGCGGCTTCTTCGGGGAAGGACAGAAGCCGAAAAATGTAGCGACGCGCCGGCCGCGGCCGGCTAGGGCTTGCCCGTGACCTCGAGCGAGCAGTCGCAGCCGCTGCCTGATGCGATCCAGCGCTTCACCAGCCAGCCACGCAGGCCGCTCGGTTGTGCCGTCAGCGCGCCGCACACATAGCGGCCACCCTCCCAGCGCAGCGCAACGCAGGCGCCCTGCAGGCGCCGGCTCAGCAACACACCCAGCGGGCAGGGTTCGGCCAGGCAGCACACGCCGCAGCCGTTGCAGGCCGCCCCGACGGCCGGCTTGGGCGGCGCGTCGGGGTGGATTTCAATGACCTGCCGCGTCAGGTCTTGACGCCCAGCTCGCGCAGGCGCTCGTTGAGGTAGGCGTCCGCCGTGTAGCGGTCGCTCAGCACCACGTTGTCGCGTGGGTGCAGGAACAGCGGCAGCGACACGCGGCTCTTCTTCGCGCCCTCGCCGGTCGGGTTGACGACGCGGTGCTGCGTCGACGGGTAGTAGCCCGCGGAGGCTTCCTGCAGCATGTCGCCGATGTTGATGGTGAGCGTGCCGAAGTCGCAGGGCACGTCATGCCAGGCGCCATCCTTGCCCAGCACCTGCAGACCCGGCTCGTTCGCGGCGGGCAGGATGGTCAGCAGATTGATGTCGCCGTGCGCTGCGGCGCGCAGCGAGCCGGCCGGCTCCTGCCCCGTCAACGGCGGGTAGCGCAGTACGCGCAGCAGCGTCTTGTTGCTGCCCTGGATCATGTGGGACAGCGGCTCGCGGTACTTCGCAGCGATCTCCGGCGGCGTGTAGCGCTCCACCCAGCCCAGCAGTTCCTCGGCCAGCGCGTTGGCCTCCCGGTAGTAGGTGAGGGCGTCTTCCTTCAGCTGCGGCGGGATGCGGCCCCAGGGGTAGACGTGGAAGTACTCCTTGATGTCCTTCTGCGTGGAGCCCTTCGCCGTTTCTGAAATCTCGGTTGAGAACCAACCGTCCTGGGTCTCGCGCGAGAACGCGTAGGCGTCCTTGCCCTCGCCGTTGAAGAACGCGAGCCAGTCCGCGTAGATCTTCTCGACCAGGGCCTGGCGGATGGGGTGGTTGGTCAGCACGCCGAAGCCGGTTTCGTGCAGGGAGCGGGTGAACTTCTCGGCTGCGTCCGCAGCGCGGTAGTCGACGACCTGGACTTGCATGGGGAATCCTCGTTGTCCCGTGGCGCAGCCATTCAATCGCGGGGCTGTCGCGGGCGCAAGTTTACGAGGCAGTCAACTTTATTCGAGCTTGATCAGTGAAGTTTGTCGCGACCGCGTGACTGCGCCGGGCAAACCCGAGGTGCTAGAGTTCGGCCCCTTGAGACTTATGGTCCTTCCCGTCCCTTTTGCCTGGTCAACAGCGAAGGTGGGTCGCAATCCGCCAACCGGTCGAGCCGTGTCGCGGAAGGTTCTTCAACCAGCCAACTCCCTGGAAACCGGGGCATGAGGTGAGCGAAAGATGATGCAGCAATACAGGTCGAACTCCTACCTGTTCGGGGGCAATGCCCCGTACGTGGAGGAGATGTACGAGGCTTACCTCGACAACCCGGGCTCCGTGCCCGACAACTGGCGCGATTACTTCGACGCCCTCCAGCACGTCCCCGCCGTGGACGGCAGCGAGGCCCGCGACGTCGCCCACGCGCCGGTCATCGAATCTTTCGCGCAACGGGCCAAGGCCAACACCTTCGCCAACAAGGCCTCCAGCGCTGATCTGGCCGTCGCCCGCAAGCAGGTGCACGTGCAGTCGCTGATCGCGGCCTACCGCTTCCTCGGCAACCGCTGGGCGGAGCTGGACCCGCTCAAGCGCGCCGAGCGCCCCAAGATCCCCGAACTCGACCCCGCGTTCTACGACCTGAGCGAGTCCGACATGGACATCTCGTTCAGCGCGGTGAACAGCTACTTCGGCGGCGAGACGATGACGCTGCGCCAGATCGTGCAGGCGCTGCGCGAGACCTACTGCGGCTCCATCGGCTCTGAGTTCATGCACGGCTCCGACCCGGCCGAGAAGCGCTGGTGGCAGGAGCGGCTGGAGAAGTCGCGCAGCAAGCCCAGCTTCGGCGCTGAGAAGAAGAAGGCCATCCTCGAGCGCCTGACGGCTGCCGAGGGCCTGGAGCGCTACCTGCACACCAAGTACGTCGGCCAGAAGCGCTTCTCGCTGGAAGGTGGCGAGAGCTTCATCGCCGCGATGGACGAGCTGATCAAGCGCGCCGGTGAACGCGGCGTGCAGGAAATCGTCATTGGCATGGCCCACCGCGGCCGTCTGAACGTGCTGGTCAACACGCTGGGCAAGATGCCTGCCGACCTGTTCGCCGAGTTCGAGCACAAGGCGGCCGAGGATCTGCCCGCCGGTGACGTGAAGTACCACCAGGGCTTCAGCTCCGACGTGTCCACTGCCGGCGGCCCGGTCCACCTGTCGCTGGCGTTCAACCCGTCGCACCTGGAAATCGTCAACCCGGTCGTTGAGGGCAGCGTGCGCGCCCGTCAAGACCGCCGCGGCGACACCGCCGGCGCTCAGGTGCTGCCGGTGCTGGTGCACGGTGATGCGGCCTTCGGCGGCCAGGGCGTCGTGCAGGAAACCCTGGCGATGGCCCAGACGCGCGGCTATCGCACGGGCGGCACGGTGCACATCGTCATCAACAACCAGATCGGCTTCACGACCAGCGACCCGCGCGACCTGCGCTCGACCTGGTACTGCTCCGACGTCGTCAAGATGATCGAAGCCCCGGTGCTGCACGTGAACGGCGACGACCCGGAAGCCGTTGTCTACGCCACGCAGCTGGCGATGGATTACCGCGCCGAGTTCAAGAAGGACGTCGTCATCGACATCGTCTGCTTCCGCAAGCTGGGCCACAACGAGCAGGACACGCCAGCGCTGACCCAGCCGCTGATGTACAAGAAGATCGGTGCCCACCCCGGCACGCGCAAGGTCTACGCCGACAAGCTGGTCGCCCAGAACGTGCTGCCGGCCGATGGCCCGGACGAGATGGTCAAGACCTACCGCGCCGCGATGGACGAAGGCCGCCACACCGTCGACCCGGTGCTGACCAACTTCAAGAGCAAGTTCGCCACCGACTGGTCGCCCTTCCTGGGCAAGAAATGGACGGACAGCTGCGACACGGCCATCCCCGCCACCGAGTGGAAGCGCCTGGCCGAGAAGCTGACGACGCTGCCCAAGGACTTCACGCCGCACAACCTCGTCGCCAAGCTCTACACCGACCGCGCCGCGATGGGCCGTGGCGAGATCAACGTCGACTGGGGCATGGGTGAGTCCATGGCCTTCGCGTCGCTGGTGGCTTCCGGCTACCCGGTGCGCCTGTCGGGCGAGGACAGCGGCCGTGGCACGTTCACGCACCGTCACGCTGTGCTGCACGACCAGAACCGCGCCAACTGGGACAGTGGCACCTACATCCCGCTGCAGAACGTGGCCGACGGCCAGGCGCCGTTCACCGTCATCGACTCCATCCTGTCCGAAGAGGCGGTGCTAGGCTTCGAGTACGGCTATGCCGCCGCCGAACCGAACACGCTGACCATCTGGGAAGCCCAGTTCGGCGACTTCGTCAACGGCGCGCAGGTCGTCATCGACCAGTTCATCGCCTCGGGCGAAGTGAAGTGGGGCCGCTCCAACGGCCTGACGATGATGCTGCCGCATGGCTACGAAGGCCAGGGTCCCGAGCACAGCTCGGCCCGCCTGGAGCGCTTCATGCAGCTGGCCGCGGACAACAACATGCAGATCGTGCAGCCGACCACGGCCTCGCAGATCTTCCACGTGCTGCGCCGCCAGATGCTGCGCATGTTCCGCAAGCCGCTGGTCATCATGACGCCCAAGAGCCTGCTGCGTGCGAAGGATGCGACCTCGCCGCTGACCGAGTTCACCAAGGGCGAGTTCAAGACCGTCATCGGCGAGCGTGACGACAGCATCGTGGCCGACAAGGTCAAGCGCGTCATCGTTTGCTCGGGCAAGGTGTACTACGACCTCGTCAAGACCCGTGCCGAGAAGAAGGCCAACGACGTTGCCATCGTGCGCGTCGAGCAGCTCTATCCCTTCCCGCACAAGGCCTTCTCGACTGAGCTCAAGAAGTACCCCAACGCCACCGACATCGTGTGGTGCCAGGACGAGCCGCAAAACCAGGGCGCCTGGTTCTTCGTGCAGCACTACGTGCACGAGAACATGCTCGACGGCCAGAAGCTCGGCTACGCCGGCCGTGCCGCCAGCGCCAGCCCGGCCTGCGGCTACGCCCACCTGCACCAGGACCAGCAGAAGGCTCTGCTGGACCAGGCGTTCGCCAAGCTCAAGGGCTTCATCCTGACCAAGTAAGACCGCATGACGCAGCGCCCCTTCTGACGAAGACCCGGCGCTGCGCTTGCCTGCGCCTGCGCACCCCACACCCAAATACAAGACACGGAGCCTCACACCATGGCCATCGTTGACGTCCAAGTTCCCCAGTTCTCCGAATCCGTTTCCGAAGGCACGCTGCTGACCTGGAAGAAGAAGCCCGGCGAAGCCGTCACTGTTGACGAGACCCTCGTCGAGATCGAGACCGACAAGGTCGTGCTGGAAGTGCCCGCACCGGCCACCGGCGTGCTGACCGAGATCGGCGTGGCTGACGGCAGCACCGTCACCAGCCAGCAGCTGCTCGCCAAGATCGACACCGAAGCCAAGGCTGGCGCCGCCGCGCCCGCCGCGGCGGCCGCACCGGCTGCCGCTGCACCGGCGACCGCCGCCCCCGCTGCCACCGGCGGCAACAAGGGTGACGTGGCCATGCCCGCCGCCGCCAAGATCCTGGCCGAGAAGGGCCTGGCGGCCACCGACGTCGCCGGCTCCGGCAAGGACGGCCGCGTGACCAAGGGTGACGCGCTGGCCGCCTCGGCCAAGCCCGCCGCCGCCCCGGTGGTCGTGCCTGCGGCGCCTGCCGTCGCCAAGCCGCTGCCCAGCGTCGCCGCCCCGGCGCAAAGCCTGGCGAATCTCGGCGAGCGCCCCGAGCAGCGCGTGCCCATGACCCGCCTGCGCGCCCGCATCGCCGAGCGCCTGCTGCAGTCGCAAGCCACCAACGCCATCCTGACCACGTTCAACGAAGTGAACATGGCCCCGGTCATGGAGCTGCGCAAGAAGTTCCAGGACAGCTTCACCAAGGAGCACGGCACCAAGCTGGGCTTCATGAGCTTCTTCGTGAAGGCCGCCGTGCACGCGCTGAAGAAGTACCCGGTGTTGAACGCCTCGGTCGACGGCAACGACATCGTCTACCACGGCTACTTCGACATCGGCATCGCCGTCGGCTCGCCGCGCGGCCTGGTCGTGCCCATCCTGCGCAATGCCGACCAGATGAGCTTCGCCGACATCGAGAAGAAGATCGCCGAGTTCGGCAAGAAGGCCCAGGAAGGCAAGCTCGGCATCGACGAGATGAGCGGCGGCACCTTCTCCATCTCCAACGGCGGCACCTTCGGCTCCATGCTGTCCACGCCCATCATCAACCCGCCGCAGTCGGCCATCCTGGGCGTGCACGCCACCAAGGACCGCGCCGTGGTGGAGAACGGCCAGATCGTCATCCGCCCGATGAACTACCTGGCCATGTCCTATGACCACCGCATCATCGACGGCCGCGAAGCCGTGCTGGGCCTGGTGGCCATGAAGGATGCATTGGAAGACCCGTCGCGCCTGCTGTTCGACATCTAAGTCGGAGCTACTGCGCGGCTCCATGGTGGCGTTGCGGGGCCCGTCCTCGGCATCCTCACGTAGCGCTGCTACGTTCCGGTGCCTCGGCACCCGCGCCTTGCCCTGAAGCCGCTCGCTACGCTCCGACAGGGGCGTTCACGAAGATTTGGAGAACTGAATGACCACCAAGCAATTCGACGTCGTCGTCATCGGCGGCGGCCCCGGCGGCTACATCGCCGCCATCCGCGCGGCGCAGCTCGGCATGAACGTCGCCTGCGTCGACGAGTGGAAGAACGACAAGGGTGGCCCGGCCCCGGGCGGCACCTGCACGAACGTGGGCTGCATCCCGTCCAAGGCGCTGCTGCAGTCGTCGGAGCACTTCGACCACGCCGGCCACCACTTCGCTGAGCACGGCATCAGCCTGGACAACCTGAAGATCGACATCGCCAAGATGGTCGGCCGCAAGGACGCCGTCGTGAAGCAGAACAACGACGGCATCCTCTACCTGTTCAAGAAGAACAAGGTCACCTTCTTCCACGGCCGCGGTAGCTTCGTCGCCGCCAAGGATGGCGGTTATGAGCTCAAGGCCGGCGACGAGACCGTGTTCGCCAAGCAGGTCATCCTGGCCACGGGTTCCAACGCCCGCCAGCTGCCCGGCGCGGAGTTCGACGAGGAGCTGATCCTGTCCAACGACGGCGCGCTGCGCATCCCGGCCGTGCCGGGCAAGTTGGGCGTCATCGGCTCGGGCGTGATCGGCCTGGAGATGGGCTCGGTCTGGCGCCGCCTGGGTTCGGAGGTGACCATCCTCGAAGCCATGCCGGCCTTCCTGGCCGCGGCCGACGAAGGCGTGGCCAAGGAAGCCGCCAAGGTCTTCAAGAAGCAGGGCCTGGACATCCAGCTCAGCGTCAAGATCAGCAAGGTCACCAAGGGCAAGAAGGACGTCACCATCGCCTACACCGACGCCAAGGGCGCCGAGCAGACGCTGGTGGTCGACAAGCTGATCGTCTCGATCGGCCGCGTGCCCAACACCATCGGCCTGAACGTGGAGGCCGTGGGTCTGAAGCTCGACGAGCGCGGCGCTATTCAAGTGGACGACGAGTGCAAGACCAACCTGCCCGGCGTCTGGGCCGTGGGCGACGTCGTGCGCGGCCCGATGCTCGCGCACAAGGCTGAGGAAGAGGGTGTGGCGGTGGCCGAGCGCATGGCGGGCCAGCATGGTCACGTGAACTTCAACACCATCCCCTGGGTCATCTACACCAGCCCCGAGATCGCCTGGGTCGGCAAGACCGAGCAACAGCTCAAGGCCGAAGGCGTGGCCTACAAGGCGGGCCAGTTCCCGTTCCTGGCCAACGGCCGTGCGCGCGCACTGGGTGACACGACCGGCTTCGTCAAGTTCCTGGCCGACGCCACGACCGACGAGATCCTGGGCGTGCACATCATCGGCCCGTTCGCATCCGAGCTGATCTCGGAAGCCGTGGTGGCCATGGAGTTCAAGGCTTCGGCCGAAGACATCGCCCGCATCTGCCACGCCCACCCGTCGCTGTCCGAAGCGACCAAGGAAGCGGCGCTGGCCGTGGACAAGCGCACGCTGAACTTCTGATCGCACACCACGCGATTCGAGAAGGGGCGGCCGAACAGTCGCCCCTTTTTTTGCCATGACCACTGTCACCGAGCTTTACCAGCAGACCCTTGCCGAGCGTGGCTTCAAGGCCGACGAGGCCCAGTTGCGCGCCATCACGGCGCTGCAGCGCTGCCAGGACGATTGGGAGGCCTACAAGGCCCGCCGCAGCAATGCGGTGACCAAGCTGCTCGTCCGCCCGCCCATCCCGCGCGGCGTCTACATGTATGGCGGCGTGGGGCGTGGCAAGAGCTTCCTGATGGACTGCTTTTTCCAGGCCGTGCCGCTGACGCGCAAGACGCGCCTGCACTTCCACGAGTTCATGCGCGAGGTGCACCGCGAACTGCAGGAGCTCAAGGGCATTGCCGACCCGCTGGAAGAACTCGGCAAGCGCATCGCGCGGCGCTTCCGGCTGATCTGCTTCGACGAGTTCCACGTGGCCGACGTGACCGACGCGATGATCCTGCACCGCCTGCTGGATGCGCTGTTCCGCAACCGCGTGTCCATCGTCACCACGTCCAACTTCCACCCCGACGAGCTCTACCCCAACGGCCTGCACCGCGACCGCATCCTGCCGGCCATTGAGTTGCTGAAGGCGAACCTGGAGGTCATCAACGTCGATGCCGGCACGGATTACCGGCGCCGCACCTTGGAGGACATGAACCTCTACCTCACGCCGCTGAACGAGGCGAACGAGGCGGCGTTGACCCAGGCGTTTGACGCCCTCGCCGAGGCGCAGGACGAAGACCGCAAGCTGATGATCGAGCACCGCGCCCTGTGGGCACGGCGGCGCGCGGGCGGTGTGGTGTGGTTCGACTTCCAGACCCTGTGCGGCGGCCCGCGTTCGCAGAACGACTACCTGGAGCTGGCCAGCCAGTTCCACACCGTCATCCTGTCTGACGTGCCCGAAATGCCGGTGCGTTTGGCCAGCGAGGCGCGGCGTTTCACCTGGCTGGTGGACGTGCTCTATGACCGCCGCGTCAAGCTCATCATTTCCGCTGCCGTGCCGGCCGAGCAGCTCTACACCGAAGGGCCGTTGGCGCACGAGTTCCCGCGCACCGTGTCGCGCTTGCAGGAGATGCGCTCGGCCGAGTACCTGGCGCTGGCCCGCCGCGACGTCGACACCTCGCTGACCTGATGACACCCTTGCTTGCCCTGCTTGCGGCCGCTGCGGCGTCCGCGCCCGCCCCGACCATCTCGCCCGCCGAGCTGGCGGCGCAGCGCACCGCCATTGAGCAGCGCTTCGAGCGCGAACGGCAGGCCTGCGAGACGCGCTTCGCGGTCACACCCTGCCTGGACGAGGTGCGGGAGCGCCGCCAGGCCGCGCTGCAGCCCGTGGTGCGCCAGGAGCAGGCGCTGGCGGCGGAGCAGCGCCTCGCACGCGCGGCGGCGCAGCGCCAGCGGGTCAGTGAGCGGGAGCTGGCCGCGGCGCAGGATGAAGGTCAGCGCCGTCAGCGCCTGATCGCGGACGCGCCGCCCCCGTCGGCTTCATCGGCTGCGTCGGCTTCGCCCGTGATCCGGGCGCGCGACCCGCAGGCTGCGGAACAACGGCAGCGCCTGGCCGCCAGTCAGGCCGAGGCGCAGGCCGCCGAGCGGCGCGAGCGCGCACAGGAGCGGCAGCAGCGGGTGCGCGAGCGCCTGGCCGCGCAGCAGTCACAGCAAGACGTCCGCGCCAAGCCGGCCGCCGCGCCGCTGCCCCGTCCGGGCGCCTCGGCGGCGTCGCGCTGATCAGTCCAGGCTCTCGAGCTTGACGATGGCCAGCGACAGGTTGTCGCCGCCGCCGCGCGCGCGCTGGCGCGCTTTGCTGACGAGCAACTCCGCCGCTTCGCGCGGCGGCAGGCTGTAGAGCACGCTGCCCAGTTCCTGGGCGGTGAAGTAGTGCCACAGGCCGTCGCTGCAGCACATCAACGAGTCGCCCACCTCCAGGCCCTCGAAGCGTTCCGATGAGGAGGTCGGGTCCTGCACCGTGCCCAGGCAGGAGGTCAGCAGATTGCTCTGCGGATGGGAGCTCGCCTCGGCCTCGCTGAGCTGGCCTTCGTCAACGAGGCGCTGCACATAGGAGTGATCCATCGAGCGCTTCACGAGCCGTGCGCCGCGGAACCAGTAGATGCGCGAGTCGCCGGAATGAATCCAGTGCGCGCAGCGGTCGCTGGTGATGACGAAGCCCGCGATGGTGCTGTGCGGCTCCTCCTCGGCGGAGATGGCCGTCAGCTTGATCATCAGGTGCGCCTCGGACGTGATCTGGCCCAGCAACTCGGCTGGCGATTCGTCATCGGGCGAGTAGCGTTCGAACAGCTGGTGGGCCGTCAGGATGACCTGGTCGGCGGCCTTGCGGCCACCGCTCTTGCCGCCCATGCCATCGGCCACGATGCCCATCATGCAGCCGGCGATGCGCGGGTGGGCGATCACCGCGACCTGGTCTTGTTGGTAGGCCCGGTCGCCGCGGTGCGTGCCCGTGGCGGCACTGAGCCGGAATCCGGTGGCGGAGGAGGGAGGAGCCATGGCGAAAACTATACTGGCCCGCCCGCCCCCGACCTGCCGCGAGCCGCTCTCGTTAACCCGTCATGGATGAACAACTTCACTCGTTGACGCGGCGCCTCATCGAGCTGCGCATGGAGCACGCGGACCTCAATGCCGCGATCGACCGGCTCAGCGAGCAGGCGCCCGTAGATGAACTGGGCGTGCAGCGTCTGAAGAAGCGGCGCCTCGCGCTGCGCGACATGATTGCGCGGCTGGAAGCCGAGACGGAGCCGGATGAGCCTGCCTGATCTCGACGACTGGCTGGATGCGCTCGACCAGGCCACCCCGCCCGCCCCACCCGCCGCCGACGAACTCGCTCAGGCTGTGGAGGCTGCGTTCGATGCCGGCGGGCCGCTGGCGCAGCTGGACCGGGGCTACAAACCGCGCGAGCCGCAGCTGCAGATGAGCCGCGCCGTCGCGCGCGCGCTGAGCCGTCGCCAGGCGCTGGTGGTGGAGGCCGGCACTGGCGTGGGCAAGACCTTTGCCTACCTCGTGCCCACCTTGCTGGCGGGCAGCCGGGCCTTGATCAGCACGGCCACCAAGAGCCTGCAGGACCAGCTCTTCCTGCGCGACCTGCCGCGACTGACCCAGGCGCTGAGGATGCCGGTGCGGCTCGCGCTGCTGAAGGGCCGCAGCAGCTACCTGTGCCTGCACCGCATGAAGGAGGCGCGCGTGTCGGGCGAGTTCCCGGACCGCCGCACGGCGCTGTCGCTGGCGCGCATCGAGCGCTGGGCGCTGGGCACGGCGACGGGCGACTTCGCCGAGATCGATGGCCTGGACGAGCGCTCGCCCATCATCCCCATCGTCAGCTCCAGCCGCGAGAACTGCCTGGGGCAGGAGTGCCCGGACTGGAAGGCCTGCTATGTCGTGAAGGCGCGGCGCGAGGCGATGGAGGCCGACGTCGTCGTCGTCAACCATCATTTGTTCTTCGCCGACATGACGCTGCGCGACACCGGCGTGGCCGAGCTGCTGCCCAGTGTGGAGATCGCCATCTTCGACGAGGCCCACCAACTGGCCGAGGCCGGTGTGCAGTTCCTGGGCACCGTGCTGGGCACGGCGGCGCTGATCGACTTTGCGCGGGACCTGCTGGCCCAGGGCCTGGCCCACGCGCGCGGCGTGAACGACTGGCAGGGGCTGCATGCTGCCATCGAGAAGTCCGCGCGCGAGCTGCGGCTGGCCGCTGCCGGCGCGCTGGCCACGGCCGGGCGCGAGCTGCGTGGCACGCTGAAGCTGGGCTGGAAGGAGCGCGCCGCACAGCCGGCGTTTGGCGCCGCGCTGGCCGGCGTGGCGGCCGCCTGTGAGCAGGCGCTGGAGGCGCTGACCGGCGTGCGCGAGGCGGCGCCGGACTTCGCCCGCCTGTGCGAACGCGCCCAGCAGCTGCGCGACCTGGCCAGGCAGTTCGCCGCCGAGCCCGACCCGGGCGATGTGCGCTGGATCGACATCAGCCCGCACGCGGCGCGGCTGGTCGAGTCGCCGCTGGACATCCGCGACGCGATGCAGCAGCAGCTCGAAGGCCCGCCCAAGGCGTGGGTGTTCACGTCCGCCACGCTGGGCGATGACGAGGGGCTCACCTGGTTCACCGAGCCCGCCGGGCTGCAGGACGCCGAGATCCTGCGTGTCGGCAGCCCGTTCGACTACCCGGCGCACGCGCGGCTGTACGTGCCGCGCGGCTTCCCCAAGCCGGCTGAACCGACGCATCCGGCCAGCGTTGCGCTGCTGGCGTCCCGCCTGGCGCGGGCCCTCGGTGGCCGCACCTTCGTGCTGACGACGACGCTGCGCAACCTGCAGACCGTGGCCGACGCCTTGCGCGAGCGCTTCGAGGAGGGCGGTGACGCCATCGCCGTGCTGCAGCAGGGTGCGCTGCCGAAGCGCGTGCTGCTGCAACGCTTCATCGACAACCCGGCCTCGGTGCTGGTGGGCTCGGCCAGCTTCTGGGAAGGCATTGACGTACCGGGCGATGCGCTGCAGTGCGTTGTCATCGACAAGCTGCCGTTCCCGCCGCCCAACGACCCGCTGGTGGAGGCACGCGTGCAGCGGCTGGAGGCCGAGGGGCGCAACGCGTTTGCCGATTACTTCATTGCCGAGGCCGCCATTGCGCTGAAGCAGGGCGCCGGGCGGCTGATCCGTACCGAGACCGACCGTGGCCTGCTGGTGGTGTGCGATCCGCGCATGGCCGGCATGAACTACGGCCGCCGCCTGCGCGCCGCGCTGCCGCCGATGACGCCGGTGGCCAACGAGGCCGAGGCGCTGGCCTGGCTGCAGCTGCTCAATGAAGAACGGGCCTGACGGCCCGTTCATTCAACTCACCAGACTTTCCACCACGGTTTCTTCTTCTTGCCGCTGTTGGAGGCGTACTGGCTGTCGGGGAAGTTCTTGTCCAGCACGCGGCGCGCGTCGTCACGCAGCTGCGTGAGTCCCAGCTTGTCGTAGCTCTCACTCATGATGTAGAGCGCTTCCTCGATGCCAGGGGCATTCTGGAATTCGGCCACGGCCGATTGCGCGCGGTTGGCCGCGGCCACGTAGGCCTTGCGGTTGAAGTAGTAGCGCGCGACGTGCACCTCGTAGGCCGCCAGGGTGTTGGAGATGAAGTTGGCGCGGGTCTGCGCGTCGGGCGTGTACTTGGACTCGGGGAACTGCTCGATCAGCTGGCGGAAGGCCAGCAGTGCCTCGCGCGAGGCCTGCTGGTCGCGCTCGGAGACGTCCTGGTTGGCGAGGCGGCCGAACAGGCCCAGGTCTTCGTTGAAGTTGACGATGCCCTTCATGTAGATCGCGTAGTCCAGCGCCGGGCTGGACGGGTTGAGCTTGATGAAGCGGTCCAGCGTGGACACCGCCTGCGCGCGCTCAGCCGTCTTGTAGTAAGCCCAGGCCAGGTCCAGCGTCGCCTGCTGGCCCATGGGCGTGCCAGCGGCCCGGCCCTCGATGCGCTCCAGCGTCTTGATCGCGCGGTCGTAGCTGCCGGCGTTCAGGTCGTCCTTGGCGTCTGCATACAATTTGTCGAGCGCGGCCTGGGAGTTCGGGTCGTCCTTGGCCGTGGAGCCGCAGCCGCTGAGCGCGAGCGCGAAGGCCATCAGCACGGTGCCGGCGACGATGCGGCCGGCCTTGAATTTCTCAACAAACATGTCTGAAGTCGACGGCGGTGCTGCCGGCTGGTCACGGGGAACAATGGACGCGGAGTATAGGGCGGGGGGTCTGACAGACCCGGAAGACGACGGCGCGGACGATGCCCCGGAGCGGCGCAGCGCCGAAGTCGACGCGTCCGGCCATGGGGAGCGGCTGGATCGCTGGCTGACCGGGCTGGCGCCGGAGTTCTCGCGCAACCACCTGCAGGCGCTCATCGAGCGTGGCTGCGTGACGGCCGACGGGCGCCCGCTGGCCAAGCCGGCGCTCAAGCTGCGCGCCGGTCAGCGCGTGGACATCGAGCTGCAGCCCACCGACGAGAGTCGCGCCTTCCGACCCGAGGCGATGGCGCTGAACGTGGTGTACGAGGACGAGCACCTGGCCGTCATCGACAAGCCGGTGGGGCTGGTGGTGCACCCGGCGCCCGGCAACTGGTCGGGCACGCTGATGAACGGGCTGCTCGCGCGCCACCCGGCTGCCGCCACGCTGCCGCGCGCCGGCATCGTGCACCGGCTGGACAAGGACACCAGCGGGCTGATGGTGGTCGGCAAGACGCTCGAGGCCGTCACGGCGCTGAGCCGCCAGATCGCCGCCCGCGAGGTGCACCGCGAGTACCTGGCGCTGGCGTGGGGGCGTGTCGAGGAGCCGTTCGTCGTTGAGAAGGCGATGCGCCGCGACCCGGTGTCGCGCGTGAAGATGGCCATCGCGCCCGCCAACCTCGGCAAGCCGGCACGCACCGACGTGTTTCCGCTGGGCGTGGGTGAGGTGCAGGTCAACGGGCAGGCGCGGCCCGTCAGCGCCGTGCATTGCGTGCTGCACACCGGCCGCACCCACCAGATCCGCGTGCACCTGATGCACAGCGGCCACCCGCTGCTGGCCGACACGTTGTACGGCGGCGTGCCAGCGCTGGGCATGACCCGCCAGGCCCTGCATGCGGCCCGGCTGTCGTTCGCACACCCGATCACCGCCGAGGCGCTGAGCCTGCGCTCGGCACTGCCGTCGGACATGGCGTTGGCCTGGGCCGCGGTGGGCGCTGGCGACCTGTCCGATTGACATGGCTACAATGCAGCCCGGTTGTCGCGCCACAGCGCCGTGCCGAGCAGGCGCGATGTGCAGCGGGATTGCAGTCCGCCCGCAAGCCGCCAACCCCATTCGCCGATCTGTCCGTGCCCTGAAGGCCGGCTGCGGCGCACCGTGCAAGACCTGACCCGTCCACCTGACGAGCGCTCTGGACAGAGCGCCCAGGCCCCAAGTGCCATCGCCAGAGCTCTACCCATTGAGGGTGCGAAGTTGAGTTCATGAATACCCAGGATGCCAAGCGCGTCCTTGAAACCGCGCTGATCTGTGCCTCGCAGCCGCTGACGTTGCGCGAGATGCGCAGCCTATTCGCCGATGAGCTGGGCGCTGACACGCTGCGCGGGCTGCTCGACGAGCTGAGCCGCGACTGGGACGGGAAGGGCGTGGAGCTGGTGGCACTGGCCTCGGGCTGGCGCTTCCAGAGCCGGCCCGAGCTGCGCGAATACCTGGACCGGCTGCACCCCGAGAAGCCACCGCGCTACTCGCGCGCCGTGCTGGAGACGCTGGCCATCATTGCGTACCGCCAGCCGGTCACGCGCGGCGACATCGAGGACATCCGTGGTGTCGTGGTGGCCAGCCAGATCATCAAGCAGTTGGAAGACCGCGGCTGGATTGACGCCATCGGCCACCGCGAGACGCCTGGCCGGCCGGCGCTGTATGCGACGACCAAGGCCTTCCTTGACGACCTGGGCCTGGCCAGCCTGGAGCAGTTGCCCGCGCTGGACGTCGGCAGTGCGCCACCGGCCTTCGAGGCGCTGCAAGGGCAACTGCTGGATGAGGTCGACGAGGCGCCGGCTGAGCCGGTGGCGGTGGACGCCACCGTTGCGGCGCTGACGACCGACGACCTGCCAGTGGTCAGCGTGGACGACACCGAGCCGGCGCCTGAGTCCGCGGCAGCGCTGGCTGCCCAGGTGTTGCCCGAGGTTTTGCACGCCGCGGCACAGCCTCCGGTGGCTGCCGAGCTGCCGATTGCATCCACCAGC
Organism: Roseateles hydrophilus; assembly: GCF_026712245.1. Classification (GTDB taxonomy): domain Bacteria; phylum Pseudomonadota; class Gammaproteobacteria; order Burkholderiales; family Burkholderiaceae_C; genus Pelomonas; species Pelomonas hydrophilus. The sequence goes on along the minus strand of NZ_JAPPUY010000004.1, from coordinate 268,553 downwards.
CTGTTTGGCGCTGACGGCACGCCCGCCTTGCCGACTCCCGATCCCACCGACACGCCCCCGCAACCCCTGCACTGAATCACCGAATGAACGACGCTGCTGATCAAGACAAGCCCCTGTCCCCCATTGCCGACGCCGAGGCGCCAGCAGCGCCCAAGCGCCGCCGCACGACGGCCAAGGCCGCCGCGGAGGTGGCGCCAGATGCTGCGCCCGAAGGCGCAGAGGCCGCCGTGCCGGTGAAGCGCACGCGGCGCAAGGCGGAGTCGGCTGCGGCTGAGGCCGCGGCTGGGGTGGTGCCCGAGGCCGTGGCCGAAGAGCCTTCCGCAGCGCCTGCGCGCAAACGTGCGCCGCGCAAGACGGCGGCAGCGGCTGAGCCGGTCGTCGAGGTGGCGCCCGCGCAAGCACCGCTGTTCACGCTGGCGGCCGAGGCACCGGTGGTGGCGGGCGAGACGCCGGCGAGCGAGGGGAGCGACGACGGCGGCGAGGGTGGTGGCGATGGTGATGAAGGTGAGCGCAGTGGCCGCGGTCGCAACCGGCGCCGCAACCGCAAGGAGCGGGGCGAGCGCGCGGCGGCGGACGGCGCGGCTGTGCAGGCCACTGGCGGCAGCGAGCCGCCGGCGCCAGCGCTGACGCACGAGCTTGTCGAAGCCGCTGGTGCGCGCTTCGCCGACGTGCTGTCGGGCAATCTGGATGCCGAATCCGAAGGTCCCGTCGGCGAGTTGCCCCAGCTGCGCCCAGAGCTGGAGGAGTCCGAGGCCGTCGACGGCGAGGGCAAGCGCGTGCTCGCGCCGGACGCCGATGCGCCCAAGCTGCAGAAGGTGCTGGCGCAGTCCGGCATCGGGTCGCGCCGCGACATCGAGGAGTGGATTGCCGAGGGCAAGATCGAGGTGAATGGCGAGGTCGCCCATGTCGGCCAGCGCATCTCGTTCGGGGACCGTGTGCGCGTCAATGGCAAGGAAGTGCGCGTGCGCATCTCGCCGCCCAACCCGCGCATCCTGGCCTATCACAAGCCCACCGGCGAGGTGTCGACCTTCAACGACCCCGAGGGCCGCCCGACCGTGTTCCGCTCGCTGCCCCGCGTGCAGGGCCAGAAGTGGCAGTCCGTCGGTCGCCTGGACATCAACACCGAAGGCTTGCTGTTGTTCACCAACTCGGGTGAGCTGGCCAACCAGCTGATGCATCCGCGCTTCGGCGTGGAGCGCGAGTACGCGGCGCGTGTGCTGGGCTCGCTGAGTGATGAGCAGCGTGCCAAGCTGCTGGAGGGCGTCAGCGTCGACGGCCAGACGGCCGCGTTCAAGGCGATCGAGGACGGCGGCGGCGAAGGCGCCAACCGCTGGTACCGCGTCACCATCACCGAAGGCCGCAACCGCGAGGTGCGCAAGCTGTTCGAGGCAGTGGGCATGGTCGTCAGCCGGCTGATCCGCATCCGCTATGGCACGGTCGTACTGCCGCGTGGTCTCAAGCGCGGTGTCTGGGTGGAGTTGGGCGACGACGATGTGCGCGTCATCCGCCGCCTGGCCGGCCACACGTCCAACAACGGCCAGGCGCAGCCGCAGGGCCAAGGCCGTGGGCAGCAGCAGCCGCAGCAGGGAGGCAAGGGCGGCGAACGCAACAAGCGTCGATCCGACGACCGCCACAGCGGCGTTGGCCCGCGCCCCAGCCGGCCGCCCGAGCCGCAGCAGCCGCGCCCGCCGCGCGAGGAGCGCGTGCGCCGCGATGATGATGAGGACGATGACGACTTCATCCCTCATCACATCAACCCGCTGGAGCAGACTTTCGACCGTCGTCACGCATCCGGCGGCAAGCGCGGCATTCCGCAGGGCTTCGGCGCTGGCGGCAGTCAGCAGCGTGACCGGCCTGCCCGGGGCGGCAACAAGGGCGGCGGCCCGCGTGAGCCCGATCCCATGCAGACCTCGGTGGGCTACATCGGCGGCGATGCCTACCTGCGTCGCGGCGGTGGCGGCGGCGGCAATCGTGGCGGCGGCAAGGGCGGCGGCGGCCGTTCGGGCGGCGGCTTTGGCGGGCGCAACCGCTGAGTGCAGGGGGTGACCCACAACTAGGGTCATCCCGCAGAGCTACAATCGCAGGCTTTGTCCAATACATCCCATCAGGAGAACACCATGGCGATCGAAACCACCCTGTCCATCATCAAGCCCGATGCCGTGGCGAAGAACGTCATCGGCCAGATCTACGCTCGCTTCGAGGCCGCTGGCCTGAAGATCGTGGCGGCCAAGATGGTGCACCTGTCGCGCGGCGAAGCCGAGCAGTTCTACGCCGTCCACAAGGCCCGCCCCTTCTTCAACGACCTGGTCAACTTCATGATCAGCGGCCCGGTGATGATCCAGGCCCTGCAAGGCGAAGGCGCCATCCTGAAGAACCGTGACCTGATGGGCGCGACCGACCCGAAGAAGGCCGAGAAGGGCACCATCCGTGCTGACTTTGCTGACAGCATCGACGCCAACGCCGTGCACGGCTCCGACGCCGCCGAAACGGCCGCCGTCGAAGTGGCGTTCTTCTTCCCCGGCATGAACGTCTACGCTGCCAAGTAAACCCCCAACGGGGTCGGGAGACCCCGGCCCAGGAAGTTCGTATGGACGCGGTCAACCTGCTCGGTTTTGATCTGCCAGGCCTGGCCGCCTACTGCGAGCAACTGGGCGAAAAGAAGTTCCGTGCGACCCAGCTGTTCCGCTGGGTCCACCAAAAGGGCGCGTCGGACTTCGATCAGATGTCCGACCTCGCCAAGTCCCTGCGCGACAAGCTCAAGGGCCGTGCGCACATCACCGCGCTGCCGGTGATTTCCGAGCATGTGTCCGCCGACGGCACCATCAAGTGGCTGTTCGATGTCGGTGCCGGCAACGCGGTCGAGGCTGTCTTCATTCCTGAAGACGACCGCGGCACGTTGTGCATCTCCAGCCAGGCCGGTTGTGCGGTTGGCTGCCGTTTCTGCTCGACCGGGCACCAGGGCTTCAGCCGCAACCTGACGACGGCCGAGATCACGGCCCAGCTGTGGTTTGCCGAGCATTCGCTGCGCAAGCGCCTCAACACCGATGAGCGCGTCATCTCCAACGTCGTGATGATGGGCATGGGCGAGCCGCTGCAGAACTACGATCAGCTCGTGCCTTCGCTGAAGACGATGCTGGACGACCATGGCTACGGCCTGAGTCGCCGCCGCGTGACGGTGTCGACTTCGGGTGTTGTGCCCATGATCGACCGGCTGCGCAAGGACTGCCCCGTCGCGCTGGCTGTCAGCCTGCACGCGCCCACCGACCCGCTGCGCGACCAGCTCGTGCCGCTGAACAAGAAGTACCCGATCGCCGAGTTGCTGGATGCCTGCAACCGCTATCTGGAAAAGGCGCCGCGCGACTTCATCACCTTCGAGTACTGCATGCTGCAGGAGGTGAACGACTCGCCCGAGCAGGCGCGTGAGCTGGTGCGGCTGGTGAAGCACCACGTCAACTGCAAGATCAACCTGATCCCGTTCAACCCTTTCCCGGCGTCGGGCCTGATCCGCAGCACGAATGCGCGCGTGCAGGCCTTCGCCGAGGTGTTGATCCAGGCCGGCATCGTGACCACCGTGCGCAAGACGCGCGGCGACGACATCGACGCCGCCTGCGGTCAGCTGGCCGGTGAGGTGCAGGACCGCACCCGCGCGCATATCCGCATGGTCAGGGCCCCCGTGACGGTGGCCAAATCCACGCCGTGACACGCTGGGTGTCCTACCACGAGGATTTGATGAAGCGACTGCTGACCGTCCTGACTGCCTGTCTGCTGGCCGCCTGCGCGAGCACCGGCACCGCGCCCACCGCCGACCGCGAGATCAAGACCGACTCCGACCAGACCGATGTCGACCGCCGGGCTGCCATCCGGCTGGAGCTGGCGCAGGGCTACTTCTCGCGCGGTCAGTTCCCGACGGCGCTGGACGAGCTCAAGCTCGCGCTGCAGGCCAAGCCCGACATGCGCGAGGCTGTCAACCTGCGCGGCCTCATCTACGCGTCCATGGGCGAGATGCAGCTGGCCGAGGAAACCTTCCGCCGTGCGCTGGCCGTCTACCCCAACGATCCTGACACGCTGCACAACTACGGCTGGTTCCTGTGCCAGCAGCGCCGCTGGCCCACGGCGGATTCGCTGTTCGACCAGGCGTTGGCCCAGCCCACCTACCGCGCCCCGGCGCGCACGCTGTTGGCCAAGGGTGTTTGCGAGGCGCGTGCCGGCCGCCTGCTGGTGGCCGAAAAGACGCTGTCGCGCGCCTTCGAGCTGGACCCGGCCAGCCCCGTCATTGCCGTCAACCTGTCCGAGGTGCTTTATCGCAACCGTGAGCTGGAGCGCGCCCGCTTCTACGTGAAGCGTGTCAACGACCAGCCGGAGCAGCTCAATGCGCAGAGCGTGTGGCTGCAATTGCGCATCGAGCGCAAGCTGGGCCACACGGGCATCGTCGACGATCTGGCCCTCATCCTGCGCCGCAAGTTCCCGCAGGCCCCCGAAACGCAGGCGCTGGACGCCGGCCGCTACGAAGACTGAGCCGCTTCGCGGCCGACCGAAGAACGAGACGATGCAACCCATCTCCGAGGGGCACGAGCCCCAGCCCGCCACCGCAGGCGCCTGGTTGAGGCAGGCTCGCCAGCAGCGCGGCCTGCACATCGCGGCGCTGGCCGTCATGCTCAAGGTGCCGCAGGCCAAGCTCGAAGCGCTTGAGGGCGACCGCTATGACGAGTTGCCTGACGCGACCTTCGCACGCGCACTCGCCACAGCGATGTGCCGCGCGCTGAAGGTTGATGCCGGGCCGGTGCTGGCCTTGTTGCCGAGCACGCGCGACCAGCAGTTCGACATGCGCCCGGGGCTGAACCAGCCCTTCCGCGAGCGTGCGGGCGGCGCCATGCTGGATGGCGCCGTGCTGACCGCCCTGCTGCGGCCCAAGGTGTGGGGGCCGTTGCTGTTGGTGGCCGCAGCCGCCGCCATCTACTGGATTCCGGCGGGCTGGCTACCTCAGGGCGGCAGCGACTCACAGCCCGAGGGCGTCGCTCCGGCGTCCGGGGTGGTGAGTGCCGCAGCCAGTGCGCCGGTGATCGACTTTGTGCCGGCGCCTGCGGCGGCATCGACGCCGGTGGCGGCTTCGGCCGTGCCCGCGTCTGCGCCGTCGCCTGTGACAGCGTCGGTGCCGGCAGCCGCCTCCGCCGCTGTGCCCGCCAGCGTGCCGGCGCCGAGTGCAGTCGCGCCAGCCGCCGCCGCGCTCCGTCTGTCGACCACGGCCGACAGCTGGGTCGAGGTGGTCGACGCCAAGGGCCAGGTCTTGCTGTCGCGTCTGCTGCGGCAGGGGGAGCAGCAGGAGTTCTCCGGCGCCGCCCCGTACAAGCTGCGCATCGGCAACGTCGGTGGCACGCGCCTGGAGTGGCGCGGCGCTGCTGTCGACCTGGCCGCCAGCGCCACCAACAATGTCGCCCGTCTGGAGTTGAAGTGATGAGCGAATGGATCATTCCCGAGGCCGCGCCGGCGCCTCGCAAGAGCCGCCAGGCCCGTGTGGTCTGGGGCAATCGCGTGGTCACGGTCGGCGGTGACGCGCCGGTGCGCGTGCAGTCCATGACGAACACCGACACGGTGGACGCCATCGGCACCGCCATCCAGGTCAAGGAGCTGGCCATTGCCGGTTCCGAGATGGTGCGCATCACCGTCAACACACCGGAGGCCGCCGAGCAGGTGCCCTACATCCGCGAGCAACTCGACCGCATGGGCATCGATGTGCCGCTGGTGGGCGACTTCCACTACAACGGCCACCGTCTGCTGACCGATTACCCGGCGATGGCGCAGGCGTTGTCCAAGTACCGCATCAACCCCGGCAACGTGGGCAAGGGCGAGAAGAAGGACAAGCAGTTCGCCCAGATGATCGAAGCGGCGATGACCTACGACAAGGTCGTGCGCATCGGCGTCAACTGGGGCAGCCTGGACCAGGAACTGCTCGCCCAGTTCATGGACGAGAACGCGAAGCGCGCCACGCCCTGGGGCGCCAAGCCGGTCATGTACCAGGCGCTGGTCGAGTCCGCGCTGACGTCGGCCGCCTATGCCCGCGAGCTGGGCATGAACCCCGACAACATCATCATCAGCTGCAAGGTCAGCGGCGTGCAGGACCTGATCTCGGTCTACCGCGAACTGGCCCGCCGCTGCGACTACGCGCTGCACCTGGGCCTGACCGAGGCCGGCATGGGTACCAAGGGCACGGTGGCGTCCTCCGTTGCACTGGGCATCCTGGCGCAAGAGGGCATCGGCGACACCATCCGCGTCAGCCTCACGCCCCAGCCGGGCGAGGCGCGCACGCAGGAAGTCGTCGTCGCGCTGGAGATCCTGCAGTCGCTGGGCCTGCGGCACTTCAACCCCAGCGTCACGGCCTGCCCGGGCTGCGGCCGCACGACCAGCACGACCTTTCAGGAACTGGCCAAGCAGATCGACGACTTCCTGCGCCTGCAGATGCCGGTCTGGCGCAACAAGTACCCGGGTGTCGAGGAGATGAAGGTGGCCGTCATGGGCTGCATCGTCAACGGGCCCGGCGAGAGCAAGCACGCTGACATCGGCATCAGCCTGCCCGGCACCGGCGAGGCGCCCGCGGCGCCCGTCTTCATCGACGGCGAGAAAGCCGTGACCCTGCGCGGCGACAACATCGCGCAGGAGTTCCACGCGCTGGTCGAGAACTACATCGAGAAGCGCTTCGGCGCCAAGGCCACGGCCTGAACACGAACCCCATGAGCGAGACCAAGAAAGTCCAGCCGCTGCAAGCGGTCAAGGGCATGAACGACATCCTGCCGCCGGATTCGGCGCGCTGGGAGCAACTCGAAGCGACGATGCGCGGCGTGCTGGCGCGCTATGGCTACCAGAACGTGCGTGTGCCCATCGTGGAGCCGACGGCACTGTTCGTGCGCGGCATCGGCGAAGTGACCGACATCGTCGAGAAGGAGATGTACGCCTTCGAAGACCGTGCCGACAAGCACGGCCAGGCCGAGCACCTGGCGCTGCGCCCCGAGGGCACGGCCGGCGTCGTGCGCGCGATGATCGAGCACAGCTACCTGCGCGACAGCCCGCGCCGGCTTTACTACGTCGGCCCCATGTTCCGCCGCGAGAAGCCGCAGAAGGGCCGCTACCGCCAGTTCCACCAAATGGGCATCGAGGCGCTGGGTTTCGCCGGCCCCGATGTGGACGCCGAGGTCATCCTGCTGGCCCGCACGCTGTGGCGTGAGCTGGGGCTGAAGGAGGGCGAAGACGTCACGCTGGAGATCAACTGCCTGGGTCAGCCCGAGGAGCGCGCTGCGCACCGCGCTGCGCTTATTGCTCACCTGGAGCAGCACCAGGACGTGCTGGACGAGGAAGCCAAGTCGCGCATGTACAGCAACCCGCTGCGCGTGCTGGACACCAAGAACCCCGCGATGCAGGCCATGGCCGAAGCGGCGCCCAAGCTGCTGGACTTCCTCGGGGAGGCCTCGCTGGCCCATTTCAACGGCGTGCGCGCGCTGCTGGATGCGGTCGGGCTTGCCTATCGCATCAACCCGCGCCTGGTGCGCGGGCTGGACTACTACAACCTCACCGTCTTCGAGTGGGTGACGACCAAGCTCGGCGCCCAGGGCACGGTGTGTGCCGGCGGTCGCTACGACGGCCTGATCGAGCAGCTGGGCGGCAAGCCGGCGCCAGCCGTGGGCTTCGGCATGGGCATGGAGCGCCTGCTGCTGTTGCTGGAGACGCTGGGCCTGCAGGCGCCCGCCGCGGCGCCCGATGTCTACGCCGTCGTGCCCGACCCTGCCGAGCTGCCGCGCATCCTGCCCGCGCTGGAGGCGCTGCGCGCGGCCGGCGTGGCTGTGCAGATGCACGCCGGCGGCGGCTCCTTCAAGTCGCAGTTCAAGAAGGCTGACGGCTCCGGCGCCCGCTACGCGCTGGTGTTCGGCGGCGACGAACTGGCCCGTGGCGAAGTGGCTGTGAAGCCGCTGCGCGACGGCGCCGAGCAGACCTGCCGCCCCCTCGCCGACGTGGCCGCCTGGGCGGCCGAACTGCGCACCGCATAATCCCGGGCCTTGGCCCGCACACGCTGACTTCCTCCCATGGCATCGCATCTCGACCTCGAAGAACAAGAACAACTCGACCAGCTCAAGGCCTTCTGGAAGCGCTGGGGCAACCTCATCACCTGGGTGATCACCGCCGCGCTGGCCGCCTTTGCCGCCTGGCAGGGCTGGACCTGGTACCAGCGTGACCAGGCCGCCAAGGCCGGCGCCATGTACGAGGAGTTCGAGCGCGCCTTCACCGCGCAGGACCTGGACAAGGCCGCCACGGCCGCGGGCGACCTGAAGTCGCGCTACGCCGGCACGGGCTTCGCCGCCCAGGCCGGTCTGCAGATCGCCAAGCTGCAGATGGACAAGGACAAGGCCGACGACGCCCGCCAGAGCCTGGCCTGGGTGGCGGAGAAGGGCGCCGAGGCGTCCTACCGTGACCTGGCCCGCCTGCGCCTGGCCGGCCTGCAACTGGATGCCAAGGCCTTTGACGATGCGCTGAAGACGCTGGACGCCATCAAGTCCACGGAGTTCGCCGCGCTCGTGGCCGACCGCCGCGGTGACGCGTTGCTGCTGCAGGGCAAGGGCGATGCCGCCAAGGCCGAGTACCAGAAGGCGCTGGCAGGCCTGGAGAAGACGCAGGACTACCGCCGCATCATCGAGGCCAAGCTGGCCACGCTGGGCGTGCCGACTGCGGTCGAACCCACCACCGGAGCTGCGCAATGAGGCGCCTTGTCCAGATCTCGCTGATCGCGCTGGCGGCGGCCAGCGTGTCGGGCTGCTCGACGATCAGCAACACCTGGGACCGCTGGTTCGGTGACGGCAAGAACCGCCCGGCCGCGCTGGAGGCGCTGAGCGGCCCCGCGACGGGTCGCGTGCTGTGGAGCGCCAAGGGCGATGACATCACGTTCCCGCTCAGCATCGCGGCGCCGGGTGACCGCTTCGTCGTCGCCAGCGTCGACGGCACCGTCCGCGCACTGGCCGCTGCCGACGGCCGCGAGCTGTGGCGCGGCACGGCCGGCGCCAAGCTGGTCGCCGGTGTCGGCAGCGACGGCCGCTTCGCAGCCGTGGTGAACCGCGACAACGAACTGGTCGTGCTGGACGCCGGCCGCGTGGTCTGGAAGAAGGCCCTGCCGACGCCCGTCATCGCCGCGCCGCTGGTGGCCGGCGAGCGCGTCTTCGCGCTGACGCTGGACCGTCAGGTCATCGCCTTCGATGCGCTGGACGGCCGCAAGATCTGGGAACTGCGTCGCCCCGGCGAGCCGCTGACGCTGGCCAAAGCCGGCGTGCTGACCTCGTACAAGGACACGCTGATCGTCGGCCAGGGCGCGCGCCTGGCGGGCATCGACCCGCTCAAGGGCCAACTGCGCTGGGAAGCCAGCGTGGCCACGCCGCGCGGCACCAACGAGGTCGAGCGCCTGGCTGACCTCGTCGGCCCGGCCGTGCGCCAGGGTGAGGTCATCTGCGCGCGCGCCTTCCAGTCGTCGGTGGGCTGTGTGAACGCCGAGCGCGGCAGTGCGCTGTGGAACCGCATCGTCGGGGGTACCAACGGTGTTGGCGCTGACGACCAGGTCGTCGTGGCCGGTGACGCGTCGGACCGCCTGTCGGCCTGGAAGCTGGCCAATGGCGACCTCGCGTGGTCGGCCGACCAGTTCCAGCTGCGCAAGCTGTCGGCACCCGTGGTGCTGAACAAGCAGATCATCGTGGGTGACTTCGAAGGCCAGGTTCACCTGCTGGACCGCGACACCGGCAAGACCCGCTCCCGCATCGCCACCGACGGCACGCCCATCGCGGCCATCACGCTGCTGGGCGACACGGCGCTTGTCGCCACCAGGAATGGCGGCCTGTTCGCCATCAAGACCGAATGAAGCCTGTCATTGCCCTGGTCGGCCGCCCCAACGTGGGCAAGTCGACGCTGTTCAACCGCCTGACGAAGTCGCGCGATGCCATCGTGGCCGATTTCGCCGGCCTGACGCGCGACCGCCACTACGGTGACGGCCGCCTGGGCGACCGCGAGTTCATCGTCATCGACACCGGCGGCTTCGAGCCCGACAGCTCGACCGGCATCGTCAAGGAGATGGCCAAGCAGACCAAGCAGGCCGTTGCCGAGGCTGATGCCGTCATCTTCGTCGTCGACGTCCGCCTGGGCTTGTCGGCGCACGACAGCGACATCGCCCGCTACCTGCGCAGTGTCAACAAGCGCGTTCACCTGGCCGTCAACAAGGCCGAGGGCATGAGCGAGTCGCCGCTGCTGGCCGAGTTCCACGAACTCGGCATGGGCGAGCCGCACCCGATCTCGTCGGCACACGGCCAAGGCATCCGCAGTCTGCTTGATGCCGTGCTGGAGCCCTTTGACGCGACCGAGCGCGACGACCAGGCCGAGGATCGCGATGTCATCCGCCTGGCGGTGGCCGGCCGGCCGAACGTCGGCAAGAGCACGCTGATCAACACCTGGCTGGGCGAGGAGCGCCTCGTCGCCTTCGACATGCCGGGCACCACGCGCGACGCCATCGCGGTGGACTTCGAGCGCAACGGCCAGAAGTTCAAGCTCATCGACACGGCAGGCCTGCGCCGCAAGGGCAAGGTGTTCGAGGCCATCGAGAAGTTCTCGGTGGTCAAGACGCTGCAGGCCATTGCGGACGCGCATGTCGTGCTGCTGCTGCTGGACGCGACGCAAGGTGTGACCGACCAGGACGCGCACATCGCCGGCTACATCCTCGACAGCGGCCGTGCGGTCGTGCTGGCCTGCAACAAGTGGGATGCCGTCGACAGCTACCAGCGCGAGACGCTGAAGCGCCAGATCGAACAGCGCCTGGCCTTCCTGAAGTTCGCGCCCATGCACCAGATCTCCGCGCTCAAGCGCCAGGGGCTGGCTGCGCTGTGGAACGCGATGGCCGATGCATATGCGTCCGCCTACCGCAAGATGACGACGCCGGTGCTGACCCGCCTGATCCACGAGGCCGTGGAGCACCAGCAGCCCAAGCGCTCGGGCGTGTCGCGCCCCAAGATGCGCTACGCCCACCAGGGTGGCCAGAACCCGCCCATCGTCGTCATCCATGGCAACGCGCTGGACGGCGTCACCGAGGTCTACAAGCGTTACCTCGAAGGCCGCATCCGCGCGCACTACAAACTGGTCGGCACGCCGCTCAAGATTGAGCTGCGTTCTTCGAAGAATCCCTTCGACGAAAAGACCTAGGCTGACTTCCGGAGGGTTAAAGGCGCTGTGTTAAGGTCTTACCCGTAGTCCACATCCCGAATAACTCGGAGCATACCGATGAGCAATAAAGGCCAACTTTTGCAGGATCCCTTTTTGAACCTGCTGCGCAAAGAGCACGTGCCGGTTTCCATTTACCTGGTCAACGGCATCAAGCTGCAAGGCCACATCGAGTCGTTTGACCAATACGTCGTGCTGCTCCGCAACACGGTGACCCAGATGGTCTACAAGCACGCGATCTCTACCGTCGTGCCGGGCCGCGCGGTCAACTTCCACGCCGGCGACGCTCCCGCGGACGCCTGATCCCACCCCCTTGTCTTCGACAGCTATCAACGCCGCGACGCCGCCCTCCGAGGCGGCGCGCGCCATTCTTGTGGGTGTCGATTTCGGTCGACACGCCGCCAAGCAGGGCTTTGACGAAAGCCTGGACGAACTGGCGCTGCTGGCCGAATCAGCCGGCGATACGCCGGTCGCCAAGGTCATCGCCCGCCGCCCCGCGCCCGACGCGGCGCTGTTCGTGGGCTCCGGCAAGGCCGACGAGATCAAGCTGCTCGTGCAGGCCCACCAGGCCCACACGGTGCTGTTCGATCAGGCCATCTCGCCCGCGCAGCAGCGCAACCTCGAGAAGGTGCTGGGTGTGCCGGTCGCCGATCGCACGGCGCTGATCCTTGAAATCTTCGCTCAGCGCGCCAAGAGCCACGAGGGCAAGCTGCAGGTCGAGCTGGCGCGGCTGCAGTACCTGGCCACGCGCCTGGTGCGCCGCTGGAGCCACCTGGAGCGCCAGAGTGGCGGCATCGGCATGCGCGGCGGCCCCGGCGAGGCGCAGATCGAGCTGGACCGTCGCATGATCGACGACCGCATCAAGAAGACCAAGGAGCGCCTGAAGCAGGTGCAAAAGCAGCGCAGCACGCAGCGCAAGTCGCGCTCCCGAAACGGCGTCTTCAAGGTCTCGTTGGTCGGCTACACGAACGCGGGCAAGAGCACGCTGTTCAATGCGCTGACGAAGGCACGCAGCTACGCAGCCAACCAGCTGTTCGCGACGCTGGACACCACCACCCGCTCGCTCTATCTGGAGCAGGCCGAGGCCAGCGTGTCGCTGTCCGACACGGTCGGCTTCATCCGCGACCTGCCGCACAAGCTCGTCGAGGCCTTCCGTGCGACGCTGCAGGAGGCGGCCGACGCCGATCTGCTGTTGCATGTCGTCGACGCCGCCAGCCCGGTGCTGGACGAGCAGATGGCCGAGGTCGAGCGTGTGTTGGAGGAAATCGGCGCGGGTCATGTGCCGCAGATCCTGGTCTACAACAAGCAGGATCTGCTGGCCGACGACCAGCGCCCGCGCGACATCGTCGATGCGATGCTGCGCCCCAACGGCTCCACCGAGCCGACGCCGCGCGTGTTTGTCAGTGCCGTTGAAGGCGACGGCCTGGCTGAGTTGCGCCAGCTGATTGCGACGGCCATGCAGGCGCAGCCCTTGATTCCCGACGAGCGGGACCCACGTTTCGACGATTACCCGTCGGACGACCCCGAGTCTTCATCCTCAGACCCCACCCAGGCATGAGCAGCACTTCCCACACATCGCCCCGCAGTCCCTGGGCCCGGCGTCTGTTGACGCCGGTCGCGCGCGCCGCTGGCCGGCTGCTGAACAACGGCCGCAACGATGGCCCGCCCGATCTCGATGAGCTGTGGCGCGACTTCAATCGCAAGCTCTCCGGCATGTTCGGCGGCAAGCCGGGAGGCCCGACCGGCCCGGTGGGCCCGTCCGGCGGTGGTGCGCCCGACATGAAGGGCGCGGGCATCGGTGCCGGGCTGATCGCCGGTGTCGTGGCACTGGGCTGGATGGCCAGTGGCTTCTTCATCGTGCAGGAAGGCCAGCAGGGCGTTGTGACGTCCTTTGGCAAGTACAGCAAGACGGTGGAGGCGGGCTTCCAGTGGCGGCTGCCGTTCCCGTTCCAGGCGCACGAGGTGCAGCCGGTGTCGCAGCTGCGCCAGGTGGAGGTGGGTCGTAACTCGGTGGTTGCGGCCACGGGGCTGCGGGACTCGTCCATGCTGACGCAGGACGAGAACATCGTCGACATCCGCTTCTCGGTGCAGTTCGTCGTGCGCGACCTCAAGGACTTCCTGTTCGAGAACCGCGACCCCGAACAGGCTGTGCTGTTGGCGGCGGAATCCGCCGTGCGCGAGATCGTCGGCAAGAGCAAGATGGACTCCGTGCTCTACGAGCAGCGCGACGCCATCGCGACCGACCTCGTTAAGTCCATTCAAGCCCAGTTGGACCGCTTGAAGGCCGGCATCCAGGTCAAGAACGTCAACGTGCAGAGCGTGCAGGCGCCCGAGCAGGTGCAGGCTGCGTTTGCCGATGCCTTCAAGGCCGGGCAGAACCGGGAGCAGATCAAGAACGAGGCCGAGGCCTATGCGAACGAGGTGATCCCGCGCGCGCAGGGCGAGGCCGCCAAGCTGCGCGAGCAGGCCGAGGGCTACAAGGCGCGCGTGATCGCCACCGCCGAGGGTGATGCGCAGCGTTTCCGCAGCGTGCTCGCGGAGTATCAGAAGGCGCCGCAGGTCACCCGGGACCGGCTCTACATCGACACGATGCAGCAGATCTACAGCAACGTCAGCAAGGTCATGGTGGACAGCCGCACCGGCTCCAACATGCTGTACCTGCCGCTGGACAAGCTGCTGCAGCAGGGCAATGCGACCGTGACGGTGTCGCCGCCGCAGCCCACCACCGTGCCTGAGCCGCAGGTCGTGCCCAACGCGACCGACCTGCGCAGCCGTGACAACCAGCGCAGCCGCGACGGCCGCTGATCGAGGAGCCCTGACATGAACCGAATTGCCGCCATCGTTGCCGGCGTCCTCGTCGCGCTGATGCTGGCCTCGTCCATGCTGTTCGTGGTCGACCAGCGCCAGTTCGCTGCGGTCTACGCGCTGGGCGAGATCAAGGAAGTCATCACCGAGCCGGGCCTGCACGGCAAGCTGCCGCCGCCATTCCAGAACGTGGTGCTGCTGGATCGCCGCGTGCAGACGCTGGACAGCGCCGAGTCGCGCCCCATCTTCACGGCCGAAAAGAAAAGCCTGGTCATCGACTGGCTCATCAAGTGGCGCATCACCGAGCCGCGCCAGTTCATCCGCAACAGCGGGGCCGACATCCGCAACGTCGAGAACCGCCTCTCGCCCATCGTGCAGGCGGCGTTCAACGAGGAAGTGACCAAGCGCACCGTCATCGCGGTGCTGGCCACCGAGCGTGAGAAGGTCATGAACGATGTGCAGAAGCGTCTGGCCGACGAGGCCAAGCAGTTCGGCATCGAGGTCGTGGATGTGCGCATCAAGCGTGTGGACTTTGCATCCGACATCACCGAGGCGGTCTACCGCCGCATGGAGTCGGAGCGCAAGCGCGTGGCCAATGAGGCGCGTTCCACCGGCGCGGCCGAGGGCGAGAAGATCAAGGCCGATGCCGACCGCCAGCGCGAGGTCATCGTGTCCGAGGCCTATCGTGATGCCCAGAAGGTCATGGGTGAGGGCGACGCCCAGGCATCCGCGCTCTACGCGGAAGCATTTGGCCGTGATCCGCAGTTCGCGCAGTTCTACCGCTCGCTGACGGCCTATCGCACCAGCTTCAAGAGCAAGAGCGACGTCATGGTCGTCGACCCTAGCAGCGACTTCTTCAAGGCCATGCGGGGCGCTGGTCCTGCGCCGGCGGCGCCCGCCCGCAAGTGACCGAGCTGCTCAGCGCACTGGCGCTGGTGTTGATCATCGAGGGCCTGATGCCCTTGATCAGCCCCACACGCTGGCGCGAGGTGTTCAGCCGCGTGCTGGCCATGAGTGACGGTCAGATCCGCTTCATCGGGCTGGTCAGCATCGTGCTCGGCGCCCTGGGATTGCTGTGGTTGCGCTGATCTGAAGGCTCGCGGTGTGTGGCGGCGGGAAGGGCATAGGTACAATGCCGTTTTTAACCGCCTAGCCTGCGCCCATGTCCTCTGCTTGGCTGCTGCCCGAGCACATCGCCGATGTCCTGCCTTCGCAGGCGCGCCGCATCGAAGAGCTGCGTAGAGAGTTGCTCGACATGGCCCGCGGCTACGGCTGCGAGCTGGTCATCCCCCCGTTGCTGGAGCACCTGGACTCGCTGCTGTCCGGCGCTGACAGCGGTTCGGGCACCAAGCTCTTCCAGCTCGTCGATCAGTTGTCCGGCCGTTCGCTTGGCCTGCGCGCCGACACGACACCGCAGGTCGCCCGCATTGATGCCCATCTGCTGAACCGCCGCGGCGTGACGCGCCTGTGCTACTGCGGACCTGTCGCGCACACGCGTCCTGACGGCCTCAACACCAGCCGCGAGCCGCTGCAGTTCGGCGTCGAAATCTATGGCCATGCCGGCTTGGAAGCCGATCTGGAGGTGCAGGATCTGGCGCTAGATGCGCTGCGCCGGGCGGGCTTGAACAAGGTCATGCTGGATCTGGGTGATGCCCGCCTGCTGCAGGGCGTGCTGGATGGCGTGAAGCTGTCGCCCGAGGCGTTGGCTGCGCTGACCGCCGCGCTGGCAGCCAAGGACGTCGCCGTGTTGACCGAGCTGACCGCAGGCCTGCCGGCTGTGACCCGCGATGCGCTGCTGGCCTTGCCCAGCCTCTATGGCGGCCGTGAGGTGCTGGCCGAGGCGGCGCGCCGGCTGCCGGCCCATCCGCTGGTTCAGGCTGCACTGGCTGACCTGGACTGGCTGGCAGGCCACTTGGCTGCCGTGCACCCGGCAGTCAACCTGGGCTTTGACCTTGCCGATCTGCAGGGCTATGCCTACTACACCGGCATCCGCTTTGCGGCCTACGCCGAGGGCTGCTCGGATGCCGTGCTGCGCGGCGGCCGCTACGACGAGGTGGGCGCCGTGTTTGGCCGCCGCCGCCCGGCAGCTGGCTTCAGCCTGGACCTGAAGACGCTGGTGACGCTGGTGCCCGCCACCAAGCTGCGCGCGGCCGTGCGAGCCCCCTGGGGTGAAGATGCGTCGTTGCGCCAGGCCGTGCGCGCGCTGCGTGAGCAGGGTGAGACGGTGGTCTGCGTGCTGCCGGGCCATGAGCACGAGGCCGATGAATTCGACTGTGACCGCGAACTGATTCGCGAGCACACTGGCTGGGTCGTCCGGGCGCTGTAAAGCGCGACGACCCCACTTTCTTCCAAGCTACAAGCAGGCAAACAACATGCAAAGCCAAACCGCGCGTGGACGCAATGTGGTCGTCGTCGGTACCCAGTGGGGCGACGAGGGCAAGGGCAAGGTCGTCGATTGGATGACCGATCACGCGCAAGGCGTCGTGCGTTTCCAGGGCGGCCACAACGCAGGCCACACGCTGGTCATCAAGGGCATCAAGACGGCGCTGCAGTTGATCCCCAGCGGCATCATGCGTGACGGCGTGGCCTGCTACATCGGCAACGGTGTGGTGCTGGACCCGACCCATCTGCTCAGCGAGATCGAGCGTCTCGAGGCTGCCGGCGTCGAGGTGCGTTCGCGCCTCTTCATCAGCGAGAGCTGCCCGCTGATCCTGCCGTTCCATGTCGCCGTCGACAAGGCGCGCGAGGCGCTGCGTGAGACCAGCGGCAGCGGCAAGATCGGCACCACCGGCAAGGGCATCGGCCCGGCCTACGAAGACAAGGTGGCCCGCCGCGCGCTGCGCGCTCAGGATTTGAAGCATCCCGAGCGCTTCGCCAAGAAGCTGCGCGAGTTGCTGGAACTGCACAACTTCGCGCTGCGGGGCTACCTGAAGGGCGAGGAGCTGGCCTTCGAGCCCATCTTCGAGCAGGCCATGAAGATGGCTGAAGCCATCAAGCCCATGCTGGCCGACGTTGGCTACATGATCCACAAGGCCAGCAAGGCCGGCGCCAACATCCTGTTCGAAGGCGCGCAGGGCACGCTGCTGGACATCGACCACGGTACCTACCCCTACGTCACATCCAGCAACTGCGTGGCCGGCAATGCCGCCGCCGGTGCCGGCGTGGGCCCGCAGATGCTGCACTACATGCTGGGCATCACGAAGGCCTACACGACGCGCGTGGGCTCGGGCCCGTTCCCGACCGAGCTGGACTGGGAAAAGCCTGGCACTGTCGGCTACCACCTGTCCACCGTGGGCCAGGAGCGCGGCACCGTGACCGGCCGCGCGCGCCGCTGCGGCTGGCTGGACGCCGCCGCGCTGAAGCGTTCCATCATCATCAACGGCATCACCGGCCTGTGCCTGACCAAGCTGGACGTGCTGGACGGTCTGGCCGAGATCAAGGTCTGCGTGGGCTACCAGCTCAACGGCCAGCTGCTGGACATCCTGCCGCTGGATGCCGACGAAATCGAGGACTGCACGCCCGTGTACGAGACCTTCCCGGGCTGGACCGAGACCACCTTCGGCATGACCAGCTGGGATGCGCTGCCGGCCAACGCGCGCGCCTATCTGAAGCGTGTCGAGGAAGTCATCGGTGCGCCCATCGACATGGTCTCCACCGGCCCTGACCGCGAGCACACCATCGTGCTGCGCCACCCGTATTCCGCCTCCTGACCACCATCACACCACGGAGACAACACCACCATGTTGACCGACGACGGCAAGCACCTTTACGTATCCTGGGACGAATACCACCTGCTGACCGAGCGCCTGGCGCTCAAGGTTCATGCCTCGGGTTGGGAGTTCGACCAGATCCTCTGCCTGGCCCGTGGCGGCATGCGCCCGGGCGACGTGCTGTCGCGTGTGTTCGACAAGCCGCTGGGCATCATGTCGACGAGTTCCTACCGCGCCGAGGCCGGCACCATCCAGGGCCGGCTGGACATGGCCAAGTACATCACCATGCCCAAGGGCGAGCTGGCGGGCCGCGTGCTGCTGGTGGATGACCTGGCAGACTCGGGCGTCACGCTGAAGGCGGTCGTGGAACGCCTGCGCGGCATGCCGGCCATCAGCGAACTGCGCTCGGCCGTCATCTGGACGAAGAAGGTCTCAGCCTACACGCCGGACTACTACGTCGAGATGCTCGAAACCTCGCCGTGGATCCACCAGCCGTTCGAGGAATACGACGGCATGGGTCCCGAAGCCCTGGCGAAGAAATTCGTCGTCTGAACGTGAAGATGGGCGCCCGGCAGGATTCGCTGATGCGCCCCTCGAAGGCGGTGCCCGACGCGTTGGGCGCCGTCGCTTTTTCTCCTTCGGCCTCGCCGGGGCGCACAAAGCAAAAAGGCCAGCACTTGCGTGCTGGCCTTTTCGTTTCTTGTTATGGTGCCCAGGAGAGGACTCGAACCTCCACGGAGTTACCCGCTAGTACCTGAAACTAGTGCGTCTACCAATTCCGCCACCTGGGCAAGGTTCTCAAAACTTCTTCCGAAGCCCTGAGCCGTTTCAGGAAAGCGCGGACTATAGCATCAAAAACTTGAAGAACACAACACATCCCTCCCATGCCGACGGTGCCGGGCTGCTCGGCGAAGTCGAAGGCACGCTGCAAGGTCATCGCGACGGCCATGGTTTCCTGATTCCCGATAACGGCTCCGCCGACGTCTATCTGTCCTCGCAGGAGACCCATGCCGTCATGCATGGCGACCGCCTGCGCGTGCGCGTCATGCGCTTTGACAAGCGTGGCCGCCCCGAAGGCAAGGTGCTGGAGATCCTCGAGCGCAAGAAGCGGCCCCTTATCGGGCGCCTGCTGCTGGAGTCTGGCGTTTGGCTGGTCGCGCCCGAGGACCGGCGCATGGGCCAGGACATCCTCATCCCCAAGAACGGCATTGCGAATGCGACGGCCGGGCAGGTCGTCGCGGTCGAGTTGACCGAGCCGCCGTCGCTGTACTCGCAGCCGGTCGGTCGCGTCGTCGAGGTGCTGGGCGAGATCGACGACCCCGGCATGGAGATCGAGATCGCCGTGCGCAAGTACGACGTGCCGCATCGCTTCAGCCCGGAGACTCTGGCGCAGAGCGCCAAGCTGCCCGAGAAGCTGCGCGCCGTCGACCTGAAGCACCGCATCGACCTGCGCGATGTGCCGCTGGTCACCATCGACGGCGAGGACGCGCGCGACTTCGACGACGCTGTCTACTGCGAGCCCTTCAAGCAGGGCCGCGGCAAGAAGGCCTTCGACGGTTGGCGGCTGCTGGTGGCGATTGCCGACGTGTCGCATTACGTGAAGCCCGGCGAGCCGCTGGATGCCGATGCGTATGAGCGTGCCACGTCGGTCTACTTCCCGCGCCGCGTGATCCCCATGCTGCCGGAGAAGCTGTCCAACGGCCTGTGCTCGCTGAACCCGTACGAGGACCGGCTCAGCATGGTCTGCGACATGCTCGTGTCCACCGACGGCGAGGTCACCGCCTATCAGTTCTATCCGGCCGTCATCAGCTCGCACGCGCGCTTTACGTACAACGAGGTCGCGGCCATCCTGGGCAACACGCATGGCCCTGAGGCCGCCAAGCGGCGAGAGCTCGTCCCGCACCTGCTGCACCTGCACGAGGTCTACCGCGCGCTGCTGTCCGAGCGCGGCCGGCGCGGTGCGATCGACTTCGAGACCACCGAGACCCAGATCGTCTGCGACGACAACGGGCGCATCGAGAAGATCGTCCCGCGCACGCGCAACGATGCGCACCGTTTGATCGAAGAGGCCATGCTGGCCGCCAACGTCTGCGCGGCCGACTTCATCCACACCAACAAGCACCACGCGCTGTTCCGCGTGCACGAGGGCCCCACGCCCGAGAAGCGCCAGACGCTGCAGAACTACCTGCGCTCGCTGGGCATCTCACTGGGCATCTCCGACGATCCGGCGCCGCGCGAGTTCCAGCAACTCGCCGCCGCCACGAAGGATCGTCCTGACGCGCAGCAGATCCACCAGATGCTGCTGCGCTCCATGCAGCAGGCCATCTACACCGGCACCAACTCCGGCCACTTCGGCCTGGCCTATCCGGCATACACGCACTTCACGAGCCCCATCCGCCGCTACCCGGACCTGCTGGTGCATCGCGTCATCAAGGCGCTGCTGGCGGCGAAGAAGTGCACGCTGGATGCCAGCAAGATGAACGTGCCGCAGGCGCCCAAACGCCCCGGCCGCGCTGCACCACCCAACCCGGCGGACGCCCGCAACGAGGCCGAGCGCTGGGAAGTCGTCGGTGCGCACTGCAGCGCCAACGAGCGCCGCGCCGACGAGGCCAGCCGTGATGTCGAGGCCTGGCTCAAGTGCCGCTACATGCGCGACCACCTCGGCGAGGAGTTCGCCGGCACCGTCAGCGCGGTCACGTCGTTCGGGCTGTTTGTGCAGCTGGATGCGCTCTACGTTGAGGGCCTGGTGCACATCACCGAGTTGGGCGGCGAGTACTACCGCTTCGACGAGGTGCGCCAGGAGCTGCGCGGCGAGCGCACGGGCATTCGCTACGCCACCGGCGCGCGTGTGCAGGTGCAGGTCAGCCGCGTGGATCTGGACGGTCGCCGCATTGACTTCCGCCTGGTGCGCGAGACCGACGAGGCACGGGCGCCCAGCCGTGCCGTCGCTGGCAAGCCGGTGGCCAAGGTGGCGGCGAAAAAGCGCGCCCCCAAAACTGCCGTTGAGGCGCTGGAAGACGTGCGCCAGGCCGACCGCGATGTGAAGCAGAGCCGCAAGGCCGTGGTTGCCGCGCTGCACCCGGTCAAGGCGGCGCAGCAAGCGGCCAAGCGCGCGGCCGGCAAGGCGGCCAAGAAGACGGCGGCGAAGTCGACGCCGCGCAAGCGCCGCTGAGGGTCAGCGCAGCGCGGCCAGGCGTTCGATGAGATCGCCCGCGCGCAGCACGCCGTCAACCTCGCCGGCGCGGCCGTGTGCGTCCACGCCCGCGCAGGCGATGGTGTGTGCGTCTGCGTCTGGCTGCTGGGCCCACAGCCCGCCCAGCCAGCCGGCCAGCACATCCCCGCTGCCGGCGGTGGCCAGGGCCGGGCCGCCACTGGCGCAGATGGCCGGTCGCGCCCCCGCAGAAGCGATGACGCTGCCTGAGCCTTTCAGTACGACACAGCCATTCAGGTGGGCCGACAGGTCGCGTGCGGCGGTCAGGCGATCCGCCTGCACGGCGCCGGTGTCCCGGCCCAGCAGCCGGGCAGCTTCGAGCGGATGGGGCGTCAGCACGGTGGTGCCGGCCGGCCGGGCGCGCAACAGGTCTTGCAGGCGCGGGTGTGTGGCGACGGCATTCAGCGCGTCGGCATCGAGCACAAGGCGGGGCAGCTGCTGCAGCAGCGCGGGGAGCTGATCCGCGATGGCTGCGCCAGCGCCACAGCCGACGACGCCCACGGCCTGCGGCAACTCGCCCAGCGTGCCGCGCATCAGCTCGGGGCGGCCGGCGTCCGCAAGCTCATCGGCTGGCAGGTCAAGCAGGTCCACATAGACCCGCCCGGCGCCGCAGGCTAGGGCGGCCCGGGCAGCCAGCCGCGCCGCGCCCTGCATGCCCGGCGCGCCGCCGACGACGAGCACCTGGCCGTGGCTGCCCTTGTGGCTGGTGGCGCGGCGCGCTGGGCGCGGCGTGGGGCCCAGCAGTTCGGCGGAAGGCGCCTCGTCCGGCGCGATGCCCAGGTCGTCGAACCACAGGCGCCCGCAGTGGGCGCGCCCTTCGCCGGTGAACAGGCCGGGCTTGAGTGTCAGCAGCGCCAGCGTGTGGTCGGCCCGCACCGCATGGCCGCCAGCCGCTTGGCCGGTGTCGGCCAGCAGCCCGCTGGGCAGGTCCACGGCCAGCACCGGTGCGCCACAGGCTGCCATCGCCGCGAAGCTGAGTTGCATCTCGGTGGAGGGCGCGCGGTTGAGGCCCAGGCCCAGCAAGGCGTCGATGACGAGGGACGGGCGGTGCGGCGCGTCGTGACCCACATGCACGGGCACGGCCGCTTCGGTCAGGCGCTGCGCGGCCACCTGCCCGTCGCCGCCGTTGTTGCCAGGGCCGCAGGCGATCCATACCGGCCCGTCGCCGCGGCGCAGGGCCAATGCGAGCTTGGCGACCGCCAGGCCGGCGCGCGCCATCAGGTCGGGCGAGTGGGTGAGGGCGCGCGCCTCGATGCGCCGGCTGGCGGCAACGTCGAAGAGCGGCAGCGTGGCGGTCGTGGGCAGCAGCAGGCGCATGCCCGCGAGCTTAGGTCAAGCGTTGCGGGCTCAGTCCTGAAATGTTGGTGCTCGGCGGTTGGCCGGTGATCATCTGTGCCAGCACCTGGGCGCTGCCGCAGGCGCTGCCCCAGCCGTGGCCACCCAGCGGCAGGTTCAGCCACACGCCCGGCTGCGCCGTGCTGCCGATCAGGGGCAGGCCGTCGGGCGCTGCAGCGCGGCGACTGCTGCGCTGTTGGGCCTGCTGGTGCAGCACCGAGCCCGGGAACCAATGCTGCAGCGCACGGTGCAGGGCTTCGAAGTCGGGTGTGGGCTTGCTGCCTGGCGCGCCGATCGTGGCGCCACCGCTGACGCGCACGCGCTGGCCGATGCGCGTGATGGTGATGCCCGTCGCGAGGTCTGCCCACGCGGCCTTGGGTCCGAGGTCCGGATGGGCCTCGAGCTGGCGCAGTGGGGCGGTGATGGACGCCTCGTGGTGGGCGTGCAGGCGCAGCCGCTTGTCGAGCAGATCCAGTGCATCCAGGCCATTGCACAGCACGACGGCATCGAAGCGCTGCTCCTGGGCGCCGAGGGCCTGGGGCTGGGTGTCACCGGCTTCGCGCTCCGCGCTGCGGGTCGGAGGCTCCGTGGGCGGCGTGTGTTCGTGTCGCAGGGTGATGCCGGTGGCATCCCTCTGCAGGCGGCGCACGGTCGTGTGAAAACGGAACTCCGCGCCGAGCCGCTGCGCCTGCAATCGCAGTTGCTGAGCGAACAGGCGCGGATTGCCCACGCCGCCTTGGGCGATGGCGAGTGCGGCGGCAAACGGCGCCTGGCTGTCGAGGCCGGGCTCGCGCAGGCGCGCCTCGCCGGCCTCGATGAGCTGCAGCTGCAGCCCCAGCGCTTGCCAATCGGCCAGCCGGGTGTGGGCTGCGGTGACGCGTCGCGCATCAGCGAGTGCGACGAGCAGGCCATCGGCGGCTTCGTCGTCCAGCCCCAGTTCGCGCCGCAGTTGTGCGGCACGTGCCAGCCCCAGCTGGCTGAGGGTACAGAGTTGCTTGGGTGCGTCGCTGGGCTTGCGTGCGGCCCGCCAGCGCCGCAGGCGGAAGGCGGGTGGGGCGGGCGGGCTTGCATCTGCCAGGCCTGGGACGAAAGGCGCCAGCAGTGCGTTGCTGGCAAAGCTGGCCTGCTCTGCCACACTGGCGCAGCGCTCGAACACCTGCACGCGCCAGCCCAGCGCGGCGAGTTCGTAGGCCGTCGTCACGCCTGCCAGCCCGGCGCCCACCACGGCAACGCTGCGGCTCAAGCGTGCACCTCGAGCGACATGCCGCGCAGGGGCGTGACGACGGGGCAGGCGACCGCTGGCAGGCGGGGTCGGCAGTGGGAGGCCATGGATTGTGTATACTCTGCGGGTTTTGCCGGAGGGGGTGGCTCGTTGAGCCGCCGTCGCCCTCGGTAAAACGGTTGTGAGGTGTGGCGCCTGGAGACAGGCTTCCACGCGTAGCAACAAATCGCAAACCGGCCACACAAAGGTGTTGCGGCTTGCGGCGACTCGAGAAACAGGTGTTTCAAGGCGCTGCGACGCAATTCGGGCTGGATTTTAGACACAACCTTCGGAGTAAGACCCATGTCTGTCACGATGCGCGAGATGCTGGAAGCCGGCGTCCATTTCGGCCACCAAACCCGCTTCTGGAACCCCAAGATGGCCCCGTATATCTACGGCCATCGCAACAAGATCCACATCATCAACCTCGAGAAGACGCTGCCCGCGTTCAACGATGCGATGAAGTTCGTGCGCTCGCTGGCTGCCAAGCGCGGCACGATCCTGATGATCGGCACCAAGCGCCAGGCCCGTGAGTTCATCGCCGCTGAAGCGCAGCGCGCCGGCATGCCCTACGTCGACTCGCGTTGGCTGGGCGGCATGATGACCAACTTCAAGACGGTCAAGACCTCGCTGAAGAACCTGAAGGACATGCAGGCCCAGGTCGAGGCTGGCACCCAGCCCGCGATCAAGAAGGAAGCCCTGCTGTTCCAGCGCGACATCGCCAAGCTGGAAAAGAACATCGGTGGCATCCAGGACATGACCGCGCTGCCGGACGCCATCTTCGTGATCGACGTCGGCTACCACAAGATTGCCGTCGCCGAAGCCAAGAAGCTGGGCATTCCCGTCATCGGCGTGGTTGACACCAACCACTCGCCCGAAGGCATCGACTACGTCATCCCCGGCAACGACGACTCGGCCAAGGCCGTGGCGCTGTATGCCCGCGCTGTTGCCGACGCCGTGCTGGAAGGCAAGGCCAACGCCACGAACGAAGTGCTGGCTGCTGTCGCCCCCGCTGGCGATGAGTTCGTCGAGGTTTCGGAAGAGGCTTAAGCCCTTTCGACCCTGCATCTGAAAGGGGCCGCGAGGCCCCTTTTGCCAACTGAATTTGGCCAACCGAAATCTGGAGAGAACAATGGCTGCAATCACTGCAAGCATGGTGGGCGAACTGCGTGCCCGCACCGACGCCCCGATGATGGAGTGCAAGAAGGCGCTGACGGAAGCCGACGGCGACCTGGCCCGTGCGGAAGAGATCCTGCGCGTCAAGCTGGGCAACAAGGCTGGCAAGGCGGCCTCGCGCATCACGGCTGAAGGCGTGGTCTCGTCGGCCGTCGTGAACGGCAACGGCGCGCTGATCGAAGTGAACTGCGAGACCGACTTCGTCTCGAAGAACGATGCCTTCCTGGCATTCGTGGGCGCCCTGGCCGGCCTGGTGGCCGAGCATGCTCCCGCTGACGTCGCTGCCCTGTCGGCCCTGCCCCTGTCGCAGGAAGGCTTTGGCCCGACGGTGGAAGACGTGCGCAAGGGCCTGATCGGCAAGATCGGCGAGAACATGACGATCCGCCGCTTCCAGCGCTACACCGGCTCCAAGCTGGCCACCTACCTGCACGGCACCCGCATCGGCGTGGTCGTCGAGTTCGAAGGTGACGACGTGGCCGCCAAGGACGTCGCGATGCACATCGCCGCCATGAAGCCCGCCGCGCTGTCCAGCGCCGACGTGCCGGCCGACCTGGTCGAGAAGGAGCGCAAGATCGCCACCGAGAAGGCTGCCGAATCCGGCAAGCCCGCCGACATCGTCGCCAAGATGGTCGAAGGCTCGGTGCAGAAGTTCCTGAAGGAAGTCTCGCTGCTGGATCAGGTCTTCGTGAAGGCCGCCGACGGCAAGCAGACCGTGGGTGCCCACCTGAAGGCTGCCAACACGACCGTCAAGGGCTTCACGCTGTACGTCGTGGGTGAAGGCATCGAGAAGAAGGTCGACGACTTCGCCGCCGAGGTGGCCGCGCAGGTTGCGGCTGCCAAGGGTCAGTAAAGACTCTTGCGATAGAGAAGGGCGCCAAGTTGGCGCCCTTTAAACTTGCGGCCCACCATAGGCCCCCAACCACTGAGGACACCATGCCCGCGTACAAGCGCATCCTGCTCAAACTCTCCGGTGAAGCCCTGATGGGCGATGACGCCTACGGCATCAACCGCGCCACCATCGTGCGCATGGTGCAGGAGGTCCGCGAAGTGACGCAGATGGGCGTGGAAGTCGCCGTCGTCATCGGCGGCGGCAACATCTTCCGCGGCGTGGCCGGCGGCTCGGTCGGCATGGACCGCGCCACCGCCGACTACATGGGCATGCTGGCCACGGTGATGAACTCGCTGGCCCTGGCCGACACGATGCGTCAAGAGGGCATGGTGGCCCGCGTGATGTCGGCCATCGGCATCGAGCAGGTCGTCGAGCCCTATGTGCGCCCCAAGGCGCTGCAATACCTCGAAGAGGGCAAGGTCGTCGTCTTCGCTGCCGGTACCGGCAACCCCTTCTTCACGACTGACACCGCCGCCGCGCTGCGCGGCGCCGAGATCGGCGCCGAGGTCGTGCTCAAGGCCACCAAGGTCGATGGTGTCTACACGGCCGATCCCAAGAAGGATCCCGAGGCCAAGCGCTACTCGGCCATCACCTTCGACGAGGCCATTGGCCGCAACCTGCAGGTCATGGATGGCGCCGCCTTCGCGCTGTGCCGCGACCAGAAGCTGCCGATCAAGGTGTTCAGCATCTTCAAGCCCGGCGCGCTCAAGCGCGTCGTGCAGGGCGAGGACGAGGGCACGCTGGTCCACGTCTGAGCTGCGTCCGCTGGGGGCGCGCGTTGACGGGCGCCCCGCAATGAATAGGTATCGATCATGAGCACTGCCGACATCAAGAAGAACGCCGAAGCCAAGATGGCCAAGTCCGTCGAGGCCCTGAAGAACGAACTGCACAAGATCCGCACCGGTCGCGCCCACCCGGGCATCCTGGACCAGGTCAGCGTCGACTATTACGGCTCCATGGTGCCCATCAGCCAGGTGGCCAACGTCAGCCTGCTGGATGCCCGCACCATCTCCGTCCAGCCCTGGGAAAAGGGCATGGGCGCCAAGATCGAGAAGGCCATCCGCGAGAGCGATCTGGGCCTGAACCCGGCCTCGCAGGGCGACCTGATCCGCGTGCCGATGCCGCCGCTGACCGAGGAGCGCCGCAAGGAGCTGACCAAGGTCGTGCGCAACACGGGCGAGGACGCCAAGGTGGCCGTGCGCAACCTGCGCCGCGACGCGAACGAGCAGGCCAAGAAGCTGCTGAAGGACAAGGAGATCGGCGAAGACGATGAGCGCCGCAGCCTCGACGAGGTGCAAAAGCTCACCGACCGCGTGATCAGCGAGATCGACAAGCTGATCTCGGCGAAGGAAGCCGAGGTCATGGCGGTTTGAGCGCGTCTGTCGTGGCGCAGGATCGCCCGGCGCCACCGCGCCATGTCGCCATCGTCATGGACGGCAACGGCCGCTGGGCCAAGAAGCGCTTTCTGCCGCGCTTCTTCGGCCACAAGGCCGGCGTGGATGCGGTCGTCCGCACCATCCAGGCCTGCATCGATCGCGACATCGAATTCCTGACCGTTTTCGCGTTCTCCAGCGAGAACTGGAAGCGCCCCAGCGACGAGGTGTCGGGTCTGATGGGCCTGGTGCTGGCTGCCGTGTCGCGCTACCTCAGCAAGCTCGACGCGATGGGTGTGCGCGTGCGCGTCATCGGTGATCGCGACAGCATCGCCGAGAAGCTGCGCCAGGCCTGGGACGGTGCCGAGGCGCGCACCGCCCACAACACCAAGCTGACGCTGAACGTTGCCTTCAACTACGGCGGTCGCTGGGACATCGTGCAGGCCAGCCGCAAGGCGATCGCGGCCGGCGTGCCAGCCCATGAGCTGACCGAGGACAAGCTGAGCGAGTTCATGGCGCTGGCCCATGCGCCGGACCCCGACCTCTTCATCCGCACCGGCGGCGAGGTCCGCATCAGCAACTTCCTGCTGTGGCAGGTGGCGTACACCGAGTTCGTGTTCAGTGACTGCCTGTGGCCCGAGTTCGGCGCCCAGCAACTGGATGCGGCCATCGATGCCTTCCACGGCCGCGACCGCCGCTTCGGCGGCGTCAAAGACGCACCCAACGCCGCCTGACCGCGGTCCTGCCATGCTCAAGACCCGCGTCATCACCGCCGTCGTGTTGCTGGCCATCCTGTTGCCCGTGCTGTTCCAGGCCTCGCCCTGGCCGTTCGCGTGGCTCACGGTCGCTCTGATCGGCGCGGCCGGTTGGGAATGGGCCCGGCTCAATGGCTTGCCCGGCACCGGCGCGCTGGCGGCTGGCGTCGCGCTAGCGTTGGGCTGCGTGTGGACGCTGCTGATCGGCGGTCTGCAGGCGCCGCCGGCCTGGATCTGGTGGCTGGCCACCGGGCTGTGGGTGCTGGGCGGCGCGTATGCGCTGCGCGCCGGGCCGGCTGGCTGGCCGCATCTGGCGCGCGGTGGGCGGCTGGTGCTGGGCGCGGTGCTGCTGTGGGGCGCGTGGCTGGCCATCACCCAGGCCAAGGTGCTGGGCATCAATTTCCTGCTGTCGGTGTTCTGCCTCGTGTGGATGGCCGACATCGCCGCCTACTTCTGCGGCCGCGCCTTTGGCCGGCGCAAGCTGGCCCCGGCCATCAGCCCGGGCAAGAGCTGGGAGGGCGTGTGGGGCGGCATGGCCGGTGTTGTGCTGCTGGGCTTTGTGTGGGTGCATGTCATCGATGTGCGCGTCGCGGTCGACTCGCCCAGCCTCTACACGCTGCTGGTGCAGCGGCATGGCGTGGTGTCGCTGCTGGCGTTGTTCTTCCTTGCCGCGATGAGCGTCGTCGGCGACCTGTTTGAATCCCTGGTCAAGCGCGCAGCAGGCGCCAAGGACAGCAGCGGCCTGCTGCCCGGCCATGGCGGCGTGCTGGACCGCATCGACGCACTGCTGCCGGTGTTCCCGCTGGCGCTGGCCCTGATCAGCCTTTGAGTTCCTCTGTCATGACCCGCCAACGCGTCTGCGTCCTCGGCTCCACCGGTTCCATCGGCGTCAACACGCTGGACGTGCTGGCCCGCCATCCCGACCGCTACGAGGTCGTCGCGCTCAGCGCGATGAGCCGCGTCGATGAGCTGCTGGCCCAATGTCTGCAGTGGCGCCCGCGCTTTGCGGTGATGCCCGAGTCGGCCGCGGCGGCGCGGCTGCGCGAGCGCCTGCGCGAGGCCGGCAGCACCACGGAGGTGCTGGATGGTGCGGCCGCGCTGGCCGATATCGCTGCGCACCCTGATGTGGACACCGTCATGGCGGCCATCGTCGGCGCGGCTGGCCTGGCGCCGGCCATCGCCGCAGCGCGTGCCGGCAAGCGGCTGCTGCTGGCCAACAAGGAGGCCATCGTTGTCGGCGGCGCGTTGTTCATGCAGGCGGTGGAGCAGGGCGGTGCCACGCTGCTGCCCATCGACAGCGAGCACTCGGCCATCTTCCAGTGCCTGCCCGAAGACCGCACGACCTGGCACGACCGCATCGACCACATCGTGCTGACCGCCTCCGGCGGCCCGTTCCGCACCCGCGACCCCAAGACGCTGGCCGACGTGACGCCCGAGCAGGCCTGCGCCCACCCGAACTGGGTCATGGGCCGCAAGATCTCGGTCGACTCCGCGACCATGATGAACAAGGCGCTGGAGGTCATCGAGGCCCGCTGGCTGTTCAACCTGGCGCCCGAGCAGATCAAGGTGCTGATCCACCCGCAGAGCATCATCCACTCGATGGTGGTCTGCCGGGATCAGTCCGTGCTGGCCCAGCTCGGCACGCCGGACATGCGCGTGCCCATTGCTTATGGCCTGTCCTTCCCCGAGCGCATCACGTCGGGTGCCAGCCAGCTCAACCTGCTGACCACGCCCAGCCTCACGTTCGAAGAGGCGGATGCGACGCGCTTCCCTGGCCTGCACCTGTCCTGGCAGGCGCTGCGCGGCCCTGAGGGCAGCACGGCGGTGCTGAATGCGGCCAACGAGGTGGCGGTGGACGCCTTCCTGAACGGCCGCCTGCGCTTTGACCGCATCCCGGCGCTCAATGCCCAATGCCTGGCCGATGTGCAGCCGGGCGACTGCGGCAGCATCGAGGCGCTGCTGGATCTCGACGCCCGCACGCGGGCTCACGCCCTGACGCTGCTGTGATCACGCCGCTTGCGTTCCTCGCCGCGCTGGCGCTGCTGATCACCATTCACGAATGGGGCCACTACCGGGTGGCGCGGGCCTGCGGTGTCAAGGTGCTGCGCTTCTCCATCGGCTTCGGCCCCGTGCTGTGGCGCCGAGTCGGCCGCGACGGCACCGAGTTCACCTTGTGCGCATTCCCGCTCGGCGGCTATGTGCGCATGCTGGACGAGCGCGATGGGCTGGTGTTGCCGCATGAGCGTGCGCAAGCCTTCAATCAGCGCCCGCTGCGCCAGCGCTCGGCCATCGTGGCGGCCGGGCCTGCGGCCAACTGGCTGTTGGCCATCGTGCTGTTCGCGGCGGTGGCGTGGCTGGGCAGTGAGGTGCCCAAGGCCGTGCTGGGCACGCCGCCGGCCGGCTCGCTGGCGGAGCGGGCCGGTTTGCGTGCGGGTGATTGGGTGCGTGCGGTGTCGCATGACGGCCAGTCCTGGGATGAGGTGCAGGCGATGCCCGACCTGATGGTGCAGGTGGCCAAGGCCCAGGCACTGGGCGAGGCGGTGCACCTGACCATCAGCGATGCGAGCGGCCACGGCTCCCGCAGCGCCCGGCTCGACATCGACCAACTGGCCAGCCGCACGGCCGACCGCCGCCTGGCGGACGACATCGGCCTGTTTCCGCTCAGCGAACCATTGATCCAGAAGGTGACGCCAGGCGAGCCCGCAGCGGCGGCAGGCATCCAGGTGGGCGATCGTGTGCTGTCGGTGGATGGCCGAGCGGTGGCCGATGCTGGGCAACTGCGCGATGCGATTCTGCGTGCCCGCGATGGCGATCAGCCGCGCACGATGGTCTGGCAGGTGGAGCGCGCGGGCCAGGTCGTGGAGCTCACGCCCACGCCGGCCATCGTCCAGGAAGGCGGCCGCAGC
The DNA here is from genome assembly GCF_026712245.1 of Roseateles hydrophilus. Classification (GTDB taxonomy): domain Bacteria; phylum Pseudomonadota; class Gammaproteobacteria; order Burkholderiales; family Burkholderiaceae_C; genus Pelomonas; species Pelomonas hydrophilus. The sequence goes on along the minus strand of NZ_JAPPUY010000004.1, from coordinate 237,903 downwards.
GTGGCGCGACTGGGCCTGTACCCCGGTTCTGCGCCGGAGCGGGTGCTTGTCAGCTACGGGCTGCTCGACAGCATTGGGCGCGGCGCGCAGCAGAGCTGGGACACGGCGGTCACCATGATCCGTGTGATCGGCCGCATGCTGGTGGGTGAAGCCTCGCTCAAGAACCTGGGCGGGCCGGTGGCCATTGCGGGTGCGGCCGGCCAGTCGGCACAGGCGGGCCTGGTGCCTTACCTCGCGTTCCTCGCGAGCATCTCCATGAGCCTGGCCGTGCTGAACCTGCTGCCGCTGCCAATGCTGGACGGCGGGCACCTCATGTATCATCTTTTCGAGGGTCTGAGCGGCCGCCCCGTGTCTGAACGGTGGCAGCAGCAACTGCAGCGAGTCGGCTTGCTGATCCTGATGCTGATGATGGCCTTGGCCCTTTCCAACGACGTCGCCCGCCTCGCGGGCTGGCACTGAAACTCCCGGTCTCCATGTCCTTTTTTCTACGTTCGGGAGCGAAGAAACGTCGCCCCTCAGTCCTGGCCTTGGCTCTGTTGGGGCTGTTCCAGTCGGGGCTGGCCTGGGCCGTCGACCCCTTCGTGCTGAAAGACATCCGCGTCGAAGGCCTGCAGCGCACCGACCCCGGCACCGTGTTCGCGTCGCTGCCCTTCCGCATCGGCGACACCTACAACGACGAGAAGGGCGCGGCCGCACTGCGCGCGCTGTTCGCGACCGGCCTGTTCAAGGACGTGCGCATCAGCATCGAGGGTGACGCCGTCGTCGTCATCATCGACGAGCGCCCCATCATCGCCAACGTGAACTTCGTCGGCCTGAAGGAGTTCGATACCGAGGCGCTGTCCAAGTCGCTGAAGGACGTCGGCATCGGCGAAGGCAAGCCCTTCGACCGTGCGCTGGCCGACCGCGCCGAGCAGGAGCTTAAGCGGCAATACCTGACCCGCAGCCTCTACGGCGCCGAGGTCACGACGACCATCACGCCCATCGAGCGCAACCGCGTCAACGTCAGCTTCAACGTGACCGAGGGCGAGCCGGCCAAGATCGCCGAAATCCGCATCCTGGGCACCAAGGTGTTCTCCGAGAGCACGCTGCTGGGCCTGCTGGAGCAGACCAGCTCCGGCTGGCTGACCTGGTACACCAAGACCGACCGCTACTCGCGCGCCAAGCTGAACGCGGACCTGGAAACCATCCGCAGCCACTACCTGAACCGCGGCTACCTGGAGGTGGCGGTCACATCCACCCAGGTCACGATCTCGCCGGACAAGCAGAGCATCAGCATCGCCATCACCATCAGCGAGGGGCAGCCGTACACGGTGACCGGCGTGAAGCTGGAAGGCGACTTCCTGGGCCGCGAGGAGGACTTCAAGCACCTCGTGTTCCTGAAGCCCGGCCAGGCCTACCAGGGCGAGGCCGTGGCCGCCACGACGCGTGCGTTCAGCGACCTGTTCGGCACCTACGGCTACGCCTTCGCCCGCGTGGACAGCCGCCCCGAGATCGACCGTGCGACCGGCCAGGTGGTCGTCACCTTCGTCGCCGAGCCGCAGCGCCGCGTCTACGTGCGCAAGGTCATCATCTCCGGCAACTCGCGCACCCGTGACGAGGTCATCCGTCGCGAGTTCCGCCAGTTCGAGTCGGCCTGGTACGACGGCCAGAAGATCAAGGCCTCGCGCGACCGCGTGGAACGCCTGGGCTACTTCAAGGACAAGGAAGTCAACATCGACACCCAGGAGGTGCCGGGCGCGCAGGATCAGGTGGATGTCATCCTGACCGTCGTCGAGCGCCCCACGGGCGCCATCACGGTGGGTGCCGGCTACTCCAGCCAGACGAAGCTGTCCTTCACCGGCTCCATCCGCCAGGACAACGTGTTCGGCTCGGGCAACTACCTGGGCATCGACATCGCGACGGCCCGCACCGGCCGCCAGCTGCAGGTCTCCACGGTGGACCCGTACTTCACGGTCGATGGCGTGTCCCGCGCGCTCGACGTGTTCTACCGCACGACCAAGCCCATCAACACGCTGGGCGAGGAGTACGAGTACGTCACCAAGGGCGGCTCGGTGCGTTTCGGTGTGCCGTTCTCCGAGCTTGACACCGTGTTCTTCGGCATCGGCTACGAGCAGACGGACATCACCACCTCGCGCGGCCTGCCGCAGAGCTACTTCGACTACGTCAACCGCTTCGGCACGCGCAGCGATTCCATCCCGCTGACCATCGGCTGGCAGCGCGACAGCCGCGACAGCGTCATCACGCCGATGAAGGGCCGCTACCAGCGCGCCAACTTCGAGCTCAGCACGCTGGGCGACGTGCGCTTTGCGCGCCTGAACCTGCAGCACCAGGAGTACTTCGAGATCACCAACAAGATCACGCTGGGCATCAACAGCGAGCTCGGTTGGGGTGAGGGCCTGAGCGGACGGCCCTACCCGATCTTCAAGAACTTCTACGCGGGTGGCCTGGGTTCCGTGCGGGTGTTCGAGGCTGGCACGCTGGGCCCGGTGGACCCCACCGGCTCCTACAGCGGCGGCAACCGCCGCTTCAACCTGAATGCCGAGCTCTACCTGCCGGTGCCCGGCAGCGGCAACGACAAGAGCTTCCGCATCTTCCTGTTCGCTGACGCGGGCAACGTCTGGGGCGAGCACGAAAAGCTCAAGCTCGACAGCGTGCGCGCCTCGGCCGGTATCGGCCTGTCGTGGCTCTCGCCCATGGGCCCGCTGCGCCTCAGCTACGGCAAGCCTATCCGCAAGGAACGCACGGATAGAATCGAGAAATTCCAATTCCAGATCGGGACTGCATTCTGATGATGAGCAAGCTCTTGCAATCGGCGGCTCTGGCCGCGTCGATGATGGTGGCCACCTCGGCCGTGCAAGCCCAGGAACTGAAGATCGGCTACGTCAACAGCGAACGTGTGCTGCGCGAAGCCAACCTGGCCAAGACGGCACAGATCAAGCTGGAAACGGAGTTCGGCAAGCGCGAGAAGGACCTGCGTGACCTGGAAACCAAGCTGCGCGGTGCCGCCGAGAAGCTGGAAAAGGACGCGCCCACGCTGTCCGAAGCCGAGCGCAATCGCCGCCAGCGCGATGTCGTCGAACAGGAACGCGACCTGCAGCGCAAGCGCCGGGAGTGGCAGGAAGACCTGACCCAGCGCAAGAACGAGGAACTGTCCGTCGTCGTCGAACGCGCCAACAAGGTCATCAAGCAGATCTTCGACGCCGAGAAGTACGACCTGATCCTGCAAGACGCCATCCACTTCAGCGCCCGCGTGGACATCACCAAGAAGGTGATCGACGCGCTGAACGCGCAGAAGTAAGCCGCTGGCCACCATGAGCTCGACGACCGTCGCGCTCACCGAGCTGATCGCCGCCTTGGGCGGCGATTTGCTTGGTGGGTCCGAAGTCCGCATCGCCCGCATCGCTCCGCTGGACGAGGCGGACGGCGACTGCATCAGCTTCCTCGCCAACCCGCGCTACCAGGCCCAGCTGGGCACGACGCGGGCGGGCTGCGTCATCGTAGCGCCGGCTTTTGCCGAGGCGGCCGCCGCCCGCGGTGCGGCCATCGTCACACCAGACCCCTACCTCTACTTCGCCCGCCTGACGCAATGGTGGGCGGCCCGCACGCGCCCGGCGGCGAGCGTGGGCGTGCACCCCAGCGCTATCGTGTCGCCCGAGGCGACGCTGGGCCGCGATGTGGAGATCGGCCCGCTGGCCGTGGTGGAGGCGGGGGCCGTCATCGGCGACCGCGCACGCATCGGCGCGCACTGTGTTGTCGAACGCGATGCGCAGGTGGGCGAGGGCACGCGGCTGGCGCCGCGCGTGGTGCTGGGCTATGGCTGCCGCATCGGCGCGCGTGGCCTGGTGCACAGCGGCGTCGTCATCGGCGCCGATGGCTTCGGCCTCGCACCGAGCAAGCAGGGCTACGTGAAGATCGAACAGCTCGGCAATGTGAGCATCGGCGATGACGTCGAGATCGGTGCCAACACCTGCATCGATCGCGGTGCGCTGGCCGATACCGTCATCGAGGACGGCGTGAAGCTCGACAACCTGATCCAGATCGCCCACAACGTGCACATCGGCAAGAACACGGCCATGGCGGGTTGCGCGGCGGTGGCGGGCTCCACCCGCATCGGTGCGAACTGCACCATCGGTGGCGCCGCCAACATCATCGGCCACCTGACGCTGGTGGACGGTGTGCACATCTCCGCGGCGACGACGGTCACGCGCAGCATCGCCGAGCCGGGCGTCTACAGCGGCCCCCATCCCTTCGAAGAAAACTCGAGCTGGCAGAAGAACGCGGCGACGCTGCGCCAGCTCCACACCCTGAGAGAGCGTGTGCGCGCGCTGGAAAAGAAATGACGACCGAGACGATCACGATGGACATCCATGAAATCCTGACGCGCCTGCCGCACCGCTATCCCATCCTGCTGGTGGACCGCGTGGTCGAGCTGGTCAAGGGCGAGCGCATCCGCGCGATCAAGAACGTCTCGATCAACGAGCCCTTCTTCCTGGGCCACTTCCCGCACCGGCCCGTGATGCCGGGCGTGCTCATCCTCGAAGCCATGGCCCAGGCTGCCACGCTGTTGGCACTGCGCAGCATGGACATGGTGCTGGACGACAAATCGGTGGTCTATTTCGCCGGCATCGACGGCGCGCGCTTCAAGCGCCCGGTTGAACCGGGCGACCAGCTTGTGTTGGAGGTGACGCTGGGCCGCGCCAAGGCCGGCATCTACAAGTTCAGCGCCCGCGCGCTGGTGGGCGACCAGCTCGCGGCCGAGGCCGAGCTGATGTGCACCATGCGCCGCCTGGACGCCTGAGGACGCGCGCGATGGCCATCCACCCCACCGCCATCGTCGACCCCGGCGCGCAGCTGGACAGCAGCGTCGAGGTCGGCGCCTACACGCTGATCGGCCCGCACGTGAAGATCGGAGCCGGCACCAAGGTCGGCCCGCATTGCGTCATCGAAGGCCACACGACCATCGGTCGCGACAACACCTTCTTCCAGTTCAGCTCCATCGGCGCGGTCAACCAGGACAAGAAGTACGCCGGGGAGCCGACGACGCTGGTCATCGGCGACCGCAACACCATCCGCGAGTTCTGCACGCTGAACGTCGGCACGGTCCAGGACCGCGGCGAGACGACGCTGGGCAACGACAACTGGATCATGGCGTACTGCCACCTGGCGCATGACGTCGTCATCGGCAACGAGTGCGTGCTGGCCAACAACGCGACGCTGGCCGGCCATGTGCACGTGGGCAACCACGTCACCATCGGCGGCCTGACCGGCATCCTGCAGCGCATGCGCATCGGCGACCACGCGATGATCGGCTTCCAGGCGCATGTGGCGCAGGACGTGCCGCCCTTCATGACGGTGGACGGCAACCCGCTGGCGGCCCGCGCGGTCAATGTCGTGGGCCTGAAGCGCCGCGACTTCAGCGCCGAGCGCATCGGCGTCATCCGCCAGATCTACAAGCTGCTCTACCGCATGGGCCACACGCTGGACGAGGCCAAGGCGGCGATCGCCGCGCTGCGCGGCACGGAGGGCGGCGCGGCCGATGGCGACATCGACACCATGCTGACCTTCCTCGCCGCGTCGACCCGCGGCATTGTTCGGTAACTGATGACGACCGCGCCCCGCCTCGGCATGGTGGCCGGCGAGGCCAGCGGCGATCTGCTGGCCGGCCTGTTGCTGCAGGGTCTGCGCGAGCGCTGGCCCGGCCTGGCCTCCGAAGGCATCGGCGGCCCGAAGATGATCGCCCAGGGCTTCGAGACCTGGTGGCCGCACAGCAAGCTGTCCATCTTCGGCTATGTCGATGCGCTGCTGAACATCCGCGAGCTGCTGTCCATCCGCAAGCAACTGGGCACGCGGCTGATCTCCAACAAGCCCGATGTGTTCATCGGTGTCGACGCGCCCGACTTCAATTTCGGCCTGGAGACGCGGCTGCGCGAGGCGGGCATCAAGACGGTTCATTTCGTGTGCCCGTCCATCTGGGCCTGGCGGCCCGAGCGCGTCGAGAAGATCAGGGCGGCGGCCGACCACGTGCTGTGCCTGTTCCCGTTCGAGCCCGAGATCCTGCACCAGGCCGGCATCGGCGCGACCTACGTGGGCCATCCGCTGGCCGATGCGATTCCCCTGGAGCCGCCGCGCGCCGCGTCCCGCGAGGCGTTGAAGCTGCCCGAGCAGGACACCGTCATTGCGCTGCTGCCCGGCAGCCGCAAGAGCGAGATCAAGTACATCGCGCCGGCGCTGATCGGTGCGGCCAGGCTGCTGGCCAAACCGGGGCGACGCTTTGTCATGCCCGTAGTGCCGGGCCTGCGGGGCTTGGTGGAGCCCATGCTGCAGGGCGCCGACATCCAGCTCGTTGACGGCCAGTCGCACGCCGTGCTGGCCGCCTGCGACCTGACGCTGGTGGCCAGCGGCACGGCCACGCTGGAGGCGGCGCTGTTCAAGCGGCCCATGGTGATCGCCTACCGCATGCACTGGCTGAATTGGTGGCGCATGAAGGACAAGGGCCTGCTGCCCTGGGTGGGCCTGCCCAACATCCTGGCGCGTGACTTCCTCGTGCCTGAGCTGATCCAGCACGCCTGCACGCCGGAGAACCTGGCCCGCGAGGCCGAGGCGCTGCTGGCCGATGCGCCGCGCCGTGCCGCGCTGCACCAGCGCTTTGTGCAACTCCATGAGCTGCTGCGGCAAGACACCGCGCGGCGCGCCAGTGATGCGATCGCGACGCTCATCGGTGCCTGAACAGGTGTCGCTGGACTGGACGCCGCCCGGCCTCGTCGCTGGCGTGGACGAGGCCGGCCGCGGCCCGCTGGCCGGCCCGGTGTTCGCCGCCGCCGTCATCCTGGACGACCTGCAGCCCATCGCGGGCCTCGCCGACTCCAAGGCGCTGACGGCGGCGCGGCGTGCGCGGCTGTACGACGAGGTGCGCGCCAAGGCGCTGTGCTTCTGCATCGCGCAGGCGTCCATTGAGGAGATCGACCGCCTCAACATCCTGCAGGCAACGATGCTGGCCATGCAGCGCGCGGTGAACGGGCTGCGCCTCAAGCCGGCGCTGGTGCGCGTGGACGGCAACCGCCTGCCGGTGCTGCCCATGGCGGCCGAGGCCATCGTGAAGGGCGATGCCACTGTGCCCGCCATCTCGGCCGCCAGCATCCTGGCCAAGGTTGCGCGCGATCTGTTCTGCGAGCAGATGCACGCGAGCCACCCGCAGTACGGCTTTGCCGCCCACAAGGGCTATGGCACGGCCGAGCACCTGGCGGCGCTGAAGGCCCATGGCGCCAGCCCCTGGCACCGCCGCAGTTTTGCGCCCGTGCGGGCGGTCTGTACCGAATGAAGCTGGATCACATCACCTCGCGCGACAACCCGGCCCTGGTGAGGCTGCGCAAACTCGCGGCCGACCCCGGCGGCTACCGCAAGAGCGGCAGCGTGTGGCTGGAGGGCGACCACCTGCTGCGCGCAGCACGGCAGCGCGGCTGGCCGCTGGGGCTGGTGGTCGTCACCGAAGCGGCCTTGCAGGACGAGGCCTTGCGCGCACTGGCCGAGGCGGCCGCACGCGCGCTGGTCGTGCCCGCGGCGCTGTTCAAGGGCCTGAGCGGGCTGGAGTCGCCCGCGCAGATCGGCGCCGAGCTGGCGCTGCCGCCGGCCGCGGCCATCGACCCCGGCGCGGCCAGCGTCGTGCTGGACCGGCTGCAGGACGCCGGCAACGTGGGCGCCATCCTGCGCAGTGCGGCAGCCTTCGGCGTGCGCCAGGTGCTGGCGCTGAAGGGCACGGCGGCGTTGTGGTCGCCCAAGGTGCTGCGGGCCGGGCAGGGCGCGCACTTCGGTCTGCGCCTGATCGAAGGCCTGGCGGCGGACGACCTCGCCCAGCTCGCCGTGCCAATGATCGCCACCAGCTCCCACACCGAGCATGTGCTGCACAAGGTGGCCTTGCCGTCGCCGTGCGCCTGGGTCATGGGGCACGAAGGGCAGGGCGTGTCGCCCGCGCTGATGGCGCGCTGCGCCCTCACGGTGGGCATCCCGCAGCCCGGTGGCGAGGAGTCGCTGAACGTCGCGGCTGCCGCGGCCATCTGCCTGTACGAGAGCGAGCGCCAGCGCGGCTGAAACGGTCTCGAGCCCCTGACAGGGGACAGAGGATGCGAATGACTTGCAATTGAGAACTGTTCTCATTAAAGTCGTCGCATGCTTGCTGATCACGACCCACGCCCACCGTCCCGTTTGCCCTCGGTGCCGTTGCCGGGCGCCGGGCCGCTGCGCCATATCGACAGCGCCGCGCTGCTGGGCCCGGGCGGCGAGGTGCTCATCCATCACCAGCAGCAGGTCTACCGCCTGCGTGTCACCAGCCTGGGCAAGCTCATCCTGACCAAGTAGCGCCCGGGCTCGCGCCCGCCTTCACTCGTTACCCGCGCCAGCCAGCCCTCGCCAGCCCGCGCTCTTTTTCGGAGCTCACATGTTGACGAACCCTGCTGTGCGGGCCGCTGCTGGCCCCGCCCATTCCCGTCTGCATCCAGGCCAGCGGCACGCGCTGCGGGGAGGGCGTCATGGCTGAGGCCTGCTGCGCCGCCCATGCGGCTGTGCTGCCCACGGCGGGCTCGCGCCGCCGCCGCCTGTGGGAGCTGGGCAGCCATGCGCATTGCCCGGTGATCGGTGTGTGCGTGCCGCTGGAGCGCGTGCGCGTGCTGGCCAAGAAGCTGCTGGTGCTGCAGGGCGACGAGGACGACTACACGCTGCACTGCAGCCTCGTCACCGCGGCCGCACGCCGCAACGCGGTGGCCGAGGCGCTGCAGAAGGACCTGGAGCAGCGCTTCACGCTGGACATCCGCAGCGCCGGCCAGGCGAAATGCCGCGAGTCGCTGATGACCTGGTGGCGCAGCCGCGCCGCGCAGGGCGAGATTGCCGGCGCCCTGTGGGCCACGCTGACGCATGCGCGCTGCGACGAGTGGCTGGAGATGCGCGTGCTCGGCCAGGTGCACATGCTGCAGCACCAGGTGGGCGCCGCGCAGCGGGTGGACATGGCGCGCCACCGCGAGTTGCTGGCCGAGCACCAGGCGCTGTCGCGCGAGTACGCCGAGGCGCAACAGCGCGTCACCGCCTGGAGCCAGGAGCGCGCTCGCGAGCAGCAGGCCTGGGAGCAGGAGCGCATGCAGCAGCGCGCGCTCGTGATCTCGCTGCAGACCCAGCTGGCCCAGGCCCAGGAGCAGCTGCTGCACTGGCAGTCGCTGCGCCCCGACCTGCCGGAGCGCGAGCAGCTGCGCGAGCGCCTGGCCGAGCAGACCGAGCGCAACCACGCGCTGCAACGCGAGCTGGCCCGGCTGACGCCGCGCGCGGTGGCGGCAGAGCCAGCGCACGCGGCGCCGTTGCCCGCGCCGGCGCAAGACCTGGCCCTGCCCGTCAAGCTGGACCATCGCGTGGTGCTGTGCGTGGGCGGCCGGGGTGGCAGCGTGCCGCAGTACCGCCAGGCCGTGGAGGGCTGCGGTGCGCACTTTCTGCACCACGACGGCGGCGCCGAGCACAAGCCCGCGCAGCTGGAGCCCCAGCTCGCTGCGGCCGACCTCGTCATCTGCCAGACCGGCTGCATCAGCCACGACGCCTACTGGCGCGTGAAGGACCACTGCAAGCGCCACCACAAGCGCTGCGTGTTCGTCGAGACGCCCAGCCGCAGTGCCTTCGAACGTGCGCTGGCTCAGGCCGCCGCGAGCGAAGGCAGCGCACTGCCGACCTGAGGGCAAGCCCCGAGAAAGACCGGCACACTGGAGGCGGCAAACTGCCATCGTTTGCAGTCTCGTGGAGATCGGTTCATGGCCCCCGTCGCATCGCCCCACCAGCTCGCCCGCCGCGCCATCGCCCTCGTGCTGGCCGGCGGCCGTGGCTCCCGCCTCAAGCAGCTCACCGACTCGCGGGCCAAGCCTGCGGTCTACTTCGGCGGCAAGTTCCGCATCATCGACTTCGCGCTGAGCAACTGCGTGAACTCGGGCATCCGCCGCATCGGCGTGGTGACGCAATACAAGAGCCACTCGCTGCTGCGTCACATCCAGCGCGGCTGGAGCTTTCTGCGTGCTGAGCTGAACGAGACGGTGGACCTGATGCCCGCGCAGCAGCGCGTGGACGAAGAGAGCTGGTACCGCGGGACCGCCGACGCGGTCTACCAGAACCTGGACATCATCCAGAGCACCGAGGCCGACTACATCGTCGTGCTGGCCGGCGACCACATCTACAAGATGGACTACTCGTCCATGCTGGTGGACCACGTGGCCACGGGCGCTGGCTGCACGGTTGGCTGCATTGAGGTGCCCAAGGGCGAGGCGAGCGCCTTCGGCGTGATGGCCGTGGACGGCGAGCGCCGCATCACAGCCTTCCAGGAGAAGCCCGCCGACCCGCCCACCATGCCTGGCCGCAGCGACACCTGCCTGGCCAGCATGGGCATCTACATCTTCAGCGCCGACTACCTCTACCGCCTGCTGGCTGAGGACCTGGCCGACGCCAGCTCCAGCCACGACTTCGGCAAGGACGTCATCCCCAAGGTCGTCGGCGAGGGCCGCGCCGTGGCTCACCCGTTCGGCATGAGCTGCATCCACAACCCCAACGGCGCCGCGCCCTACTGGCGCGACGTGGGCACGCTGGACGCGTTCTGGGCCGCCAACCTGGACCTGGCCTCCATCAACCCCGAGCTGGACATCTACGACACCGACTGGCCCATCTGGACCTACCAGCGCCAGCTGCCGCCGGCCAAGTTCATCCCCGACCACAACGGCATGCACGGCATGACGGTCAACACCATGGTCAGCGGCGGCTGCATCGTGTCGGGCTCGCACGTCGTGCAGTCGGTGCTGTTCAGCAACGTGCGCATCCGCTCCTTCTGCAACATCCACCAGAGCGTGCTGCTGCCGGGCGTCAGCGTGGGGCGCAACTGCCGGCTCACCAAGGTCATCGTCGACCGCGGCTGCGAGATTCCCGACGGCCTGGTCGTCGGTGAGGATGCCGCGCTGGATGCGGCCCGCTTCGAGCGCACGGACAACGGAGTCGTGCTGATCACCAAGCAGATGCTCAAGAAGCTCTGACATGCGGGTGCTGCAAGTCAGCGCGGAGCTGTTCCCGCTGCTGAAGACTGGCGGCTTGGCCGACGTGGCCGGCGCCTTGCCCGCCGCGCTGGCCGCGGCCGGTGCCGAGCCACGGCTGCTGGTGCCGGGCTTCCCGGCGCTGCGCGCAGCGCTGGTGCAGGCATGCGCCGTTGCGCCTGTCGCGCTGCCGTGGAGCGAGGGGCGTGCGGCGTTGCTGCGCGGGCGGCTGCCCGGCTTCGAGCAGCCTGTCTACCTGCTGGACGCGCCGGGCCTGTTCGACCGCCCCGGCAACCCCTATGCCGATGAGCACGGCACGGCCTATGCCGACAACCATCGCCGCTTCGCGCTGCTGGGCCTGGCCGCCGCGCGGCTGGCGGAAGGGCTGGATGCGCAGTGGCGGCCCGACATCGTGCATGCGCATGACTGGCATGCCGGCCTGGCCTGCGCCCATGTCGCCGCCAGCCGCGCGCGCCAGCGCAGCACGGCCAAGACCGTCTTCACGGTGCACAACCTGGCCTACCAGGGCCTGTTCCCGGCCAGCCAGTTCGGCGAGCTGGGCCTGCCGGCCGAGCACTATGCGGTTGAAGGGCTGGAGTTCTACGGCCAGGTCAGCTTCATCAAGGCCGGCCTGCACTTCGCCGACGCGATCACCACCGTCAGCCCGACCTATGCCCGCGAGATCCAGACGCCCGAGCAGGGCTGCGGCCTGGACGGGCTGCTGCGCCATCGGTCGGCCGCCTTGCACGGCATCCTGAACGGCGTGGACTACCGCATCTGGTCACCGGCCGCCGATGCGGCCATCGCCGCGCCCTACAGCGCCGACGACATCGCGGGCAAGGCCGCCTGCAAGGCCGCGCTGCAGCGCGAGTGCGGCTTGGCCGTGTCGGCCGAGGCGCCGCTGTTAGGCGTCGTCAGCCGCCTGACCGAGCAGAAAGGCCTGCCGCTGGTGCTGCAGGCGCTGGACGAGCTGGTGGCGGCCGGCGGCCAGCTCGTCATCCTCGGCGCCGGCGACGCGCGGCTGGAAGCCGAGTTCGCCACCGCTGCGGCCCGTCACCCCGGCCGCGTCGCCCTGCGCAGCGGCATGGACGAGGGCCTGGCCCACCGCATCTACGCCGGCATCGACGTGGTGCTGGTGCCCAGCCGCTTCGAGCCCTGCGGCCTGACCCAGCTTTACGGTCTGAGCTACGGCGCGCTGCCGCTGGTGCACCGCGTTGGCGGCCTGGCCGACACAGTCGTCGACTGCACGCTGGAAGACCTGGACGCCGGCAGCGCGACGGGTTTTGTCTTCGACGCCTACGCGCTGGATGCCTACCGCCGCGCGCTGCGGCGGGCGTTCGTGCTGTGGCAGCGCCCCGCGTGCTGGGCGCGTGTGCGCGCGGTAGCGATGCAGCAGCGCCTGGGCTGGGACACGGCCGCCGCGCGCTACGTGGACCTTTACGCCGACCTGCTACACGGCTAGCGCCACGACGCCAAGCGCGATCAGGCCCGCGCCGGCCAGGCGCCAGCCGCGCTCGGCCTCGCCCAGCAACTGCCCGCCCAGCAGCGCCGCGATCAGCATGGACACCTCGCGCGCCGGGGCCACGCGCGACAGCGGGGCCTCCTTCACGGCCAGAAGCACCAGCACATAGGCTGCCGGCCCCAGCGCCGACACGGCCAGGATGCCGCGCCACGACTGCCGTACCTCGGCCCAGAACGTGTGCCGCTGGCGCAGCGACACGGGCGCCTGCATCACCATGCGCAGCAGGTTGCCCACCCAATCCAGCAGCAGCGGCGACACCGCCAGCAGCTTGACCGCATAGGCATCGATGACCGTGTAGCCCGCGATCAGCGCGCCGGTGGCCGCGCCCCACCACAGGCCCAGCCGGCGGCGGCGCTCCGCGTCGGCGTCATGCGTCAGGCCGCGCCCGATCAGGCGTGGCCCCAGCGTGATGAGCAGGATGCCGCCCACCACGCCGGCCAGGCCCAGCGCGCCGTGCACGCCCAGGTGCTCGCCCAGCAGCAGCACGGCCGCCAGCGCAGACAACAGCGGCCCGCTGCCGCGCGCCACCGGGTAGACCACCGTCAGGTCGCTCGCCCGGTAGCCGGCCACCAGGCAGTTGAAGTACAGCAGGTGCACGACGGCGCTGGCCAGGGCCAAGCCCCACACCAGCGGCGTCCAGCGCGGCACCTCGTCCATGCCCAGCCACACGGCGGCCGGCAGCCACAGCAGCACGACGCCGATGGCGCAGCTCATGACGAAATGCGGACCGCCGCCCCACTTCTTGGCGGCCAGGTTCCACAGCGCGTGGAGCAGGGCGGCGGTGAGGACGAGCGCGAGCGCCGAAGCGGGCATCAGGCCGGCATCAGTAGATCAGCCGGTCGGGTCGGATGTCGCGCAGGATGGTCGTCGCGATCTCCTCGATGCTCTTGTGCGTCGACGACAGCCACGAGATGCCCTCGCGCTTCATCATGGCCTCGGCCTCGTTGACCTCGTAGCGGCAGTTCAGCGCGTCGGCGTACTTGCTGCCGGGGCGGCGCTCGTTGCGGATGCCGGACAGCCGCTCGGGGTCGATGGTCAGGCCGAAGCACTTGCGGCGGTGCGGCACCAGTGCCGGCGGCAGCTTGCGGCGCTCGAAGTCCTCCGGAATCAGCGGGTAGTTGGCCGCCTTGATGCCGTGCTGCATCGCAAGATACAGCGACGTCGGCGTCTTGCCCGAGCGCGACACGCCGACGAGGATGACGTCGGCCACGTCCAGGTTCTTGGCCGACTGGCCGTCGTCGTGCGCCAGCGAGAAGTTGATGGCCTCGATGCGGTCGTGGTACTCCTGGCTCTGCGCCACGTCCGAGAAGCGGCCCACACGGTGGTTGCTCTTGATGCCGAACTCGTCTTCCAGCGGCTCGATGAAGGTGCCGAACATGTCCATCACGCGGCCCTGGCAGTGCTCGCGCACGATCTTCAGCACGTCGCGGTCCACCAGCGTGGCGAACACGATGGGGCGCTCGCCCTCGCGCACGGCCAGCTCGTTGATCTCGGCCACCACGGCATGCGCTTTGTCAGCCGTGTCGATGAAGGGCCGGCGCACATGGCGCGGCTTGATGGAGAACTGCGCCAGGATGGAGTTGCCGAAGGTTTCGGCGGTGATGCCGGTGCCGTCAGAGACGAAATAGACAGTTCTGGCGGTCATGGCGAAGCGCTCGGAAGTCGATGTTCCGGCCATGATAGCCAGCGCCCCCGGGGCGAGGGGGGTGTTTCCCAACAGCGGACCTTTCGCACGTCCGGCGCAGGTTACGCGCGGGTACGAACCGCCTAGAATCAGCCGCAATTCCTCGCGATCAGCCCCATGCGCGCCGCCATCCTCCAAGAAGAATCCAGAAATGGATGGAGCCGCGCCTGCCTTGAGCCCCTGAGCTCGGCACCGGGCCCGGACGACGCGACGACACCGGTTTTTCAACCTCCCGGAGTTTTTTCATGTCCACCCTGTTCGAGGCGACCGCCCTGGTCGTACCGTTTGAGAACCTGAGGATGACCGATGTCGAGGCAGTTGGCGGCAAGAACGCCAGCCTCGGCGAAATGATCTCGCAGCTCGCCGCCAGCGGCGTGCGCGTTCCCGGGGGCTTCGCGACGACCGCGCATGCCTTCCGGCAGTTCCTCAAGCACGAGGGCCTGGACGCGCGCATCGCGGCGCGGCTGAGCTCGCTCAACACCGACGACGTCCGTGCGCTGGCCCAGGCCGGTGCCGAGATCCGCGGCTGGATCGAGAACCAGCCCTTCCCGGCAGACCTGGAAGCCGGCGTGCGAGCCGCCTATGCGCAGCTGACCGCTGACAACCCGGACGCGACCTTCGCCGTGCGCTCCTCCGCCACGGCCGAGGATCTGCCCGACGCGTCCTTTGCCGGCCAGCAGGAAACCTTCCTGAACGTGCACGGCATCGACGAGGTGCTGCACAAGATGCGCGAGGTGTTCGCCTCGCTCTACAACGATCGCGCCATCAGCTACCGCGTGCACAAGGGCTTCGCTCACGGTGACGTGGCGCTGTCCGCTGGTGTGCAGCGCATGGTGCGCTCCGACCTGGGCTCCGCCGGCGTGATGTTCACCATCGACACCGAAAGCGGCTTCCAGGACGTTGTCTTCATCACCTCCAGCTACGGCCTCGGCGAGACGGTGGTGCAGGGCGCCGTAAACCCGGACGAGTTCTATGTCCACAAGCCCGCGCTGAAGAACGGCAAGCTGGCCATCATCCGCCGCAACCTGGGCTCCAAGCTGCTGCGCATGGAGTTCTCGACGCCGGAGGAAAAGGCGGCCAGCGGCAAGCTGGTGAAGACGGTGGACACGGCCGTCGAGGCGCGCAACCGCTACTCGCTGAACGACGCCGAGGTCACCGAGCTGGCCCAGTACGCGCTGATCATCGAGCAGCATTACGGGCGCGCGATGGACATCGAGTGGGGCCGTGACGGCATCGACGGCAAGCTCTACATCCTGCAGGCCCGCCCCGAGACGGTGAAGAGCCAGGCGGCCGGCCAGGTGGAGCTGGCCTACAAGCTCAAGGCCCACAGCGCCGTGCTGGCCGAGGGACGCGCCATCGGCCAGAAGATCGGCACCGGCCCGGTCCGCCTGGTCGACAACGTCGCCGACATGGAGCGCGTGCAGCCCGGCGATGTGCTCGTCACCGACATGACCGACCCCAACTGGGAGCCGGTCATGAAGCGCGCCAGCGCCATCGTCACCAACCGCGGCGGCCGCACCTGCCACGCGGCCATCATTGCGCGTGAGCTGGGCATCCCGGCCGTCGTCGGCTGCGGCGACGCGACGGACAAGCTCAAGGACGGCCAACTGGTCACCGTGGCCTGCTCCGAGGGCGACACCGGCTACATCTACGACGGCCTGCTGGAGACCGAGGTCAGCGAGGTGCACCGCGGCGAGCTGCCGTACTGCCCCATCAAGATCATGATGAACGTCGGCAACCCGCAGCTGGCCTTCAACTTCGCGCAGATGCCGTCCGGCGGCGTGGGCCTGGCCCGCCTCGAGTTCATCATCAACAACAACATCGGCGTCCACCCCAAGGCCATCCTGGACTATCCGAACATCGACGCCGACCTGAAGAAGGCCGTCGAGTCCGTGGCCCGCGGCCATGCGTCGCCGCGTGCGTTCTATGTGGACAAGCTGGCCGAAGGCGTGGCGACCATCGCCGCCGCGTTCTTCCCGCGCCCGGTCATCGTGCGCCTGTCGGACTTCAAGTCCAACGAGTACCGCAAGCTCATCGGCGGCAGCCGCTACGAGCCGGACGAAGAGAACCCGATGCTGGGCTTCCGTGGCGCGTCGCGCTACATCAGCGGCGAGTTCCAGGACGCGTTCGCGATGGAGTGCGAAGCGCTCAAGCGCGTGCGCAAGGACATGGGCCTGACCAACGTCGAGATCATGGTGCCCTTCGTGCGCACCGTGAAGCAGGCGGAGAAGGTCGTCAACATGCTGGCCGAGCGGGGCTTGAAGCGCGGCGTGGACGGCCTGCGCGTCATCATGATGTGCGAGGTGCCGAGCAACGCCATCCTGGCCGAGCAGTTCCTGGAGCACTTCGATGGCATGTCCATCGGTTCCAACGACCTGACGCAGCTGACGCTGGGCCTGGATCGCGACTCCGGCCTGGAGCAGCTGGCCGGCGACTTCGACGAGCGTGACCCGGCCGTCAAGGCCATGATCTCGCGCGCCATCCGTGCCTGCCGTGCCACCGGCAAGTACATCGGCATCTGCGGCCAAGGCCCCAGCGACCACCCGGACTTCGCCGACTGGCTGGCCGAGGAAGGCATCGTGTCCATCTCGCTGAACCCCGATACGGTGATCGACACCTGGCAGCGCCTGGCCGCCAAGTAAAGCTTCACCGCTGACGACCCGAGGCCCGGGTTCTCCGTAAGGGGAACCCGGGCTTTTTGTTGCCATCATCGCGGCCGTGCTCGCCAACCGCCTCCACCGCCGCTACGCCGTCTTCGCGCTGAGCTTCATCGCACTCGTCGTCGCGCTGGGCGTGGCCGAGCAGCGCGGCATGCCCAAGGCATGGATCGGCTACACCTTCCTGGGCGCGACGGTGGCGGTCTATGCCGTCATCGGCATCCTGGGCCGCACCACGGATCCGGCGGAGTACTTCGTCGCCGGCCGGCGCGTGCCGCCGCTCTACAACGGCATGGCCGCCGCGGCCGACTGGATGAGCGCGGCCAGCTTCATCGGCCTCGTGGGCACGCTGTACGCCAGCGGCTACTCGGGGCTGGCCTATGTGCTGGGCTGGACGGGCGGCTTCGTGCTGGTGGCGCTGTGCATCGCGCCCTATTTGCGCCGCTTCGGTCAGTTCACGCTGGGCGACTTCCTCGGCGAGCGTTTCGACAGCCGTGCGCTGAGGCTGCTGGGCGCCGCCGCCGCCATCCTGGTGTCCTTCGTCTACCTCGTCGCGCAGATCTACGGCGTGGGGTTGATCACGACGCGGCTCACCGGCCTGGCCTTCGAGGTGGGTGTGTTCGTGGGCCTGGGCGGCGTGCTGGTGTGCTCCTTCCTGGGCGGCATGCGTGCCGTCACCTGGACGCAGGTGGCGCAGTACCTGATCATGATCCTGGCCTACCTGGTGCCGGTCATCTGGCTCAGCGTCAAGCAGACCGGCTGGCCGCTGCCGCAGCTGGTGTACGGCCAGCAGCTGCACCAGCTGGCCGAGCGCGAGCGCGAACTCATCCACGACCCCGCCGAGCTGCAGGTGCGGGCGCTGCACCAGCAGCGCGCCGACGCCGCGGCCGCCCGGCTGCAGGATGTGCCTGCCGCGCTGGCCAAGGCGCAGGCCGAGGCCGCTGCACGCGTTGCTGCGCTGAAGGCGGAGGGCGCGCCGCTGGCCGCCATCCAGGCGGCGGAGAAGCAGCGCGCCGCGATGCCGCGCACGCCGGCCGAAGCAGAGGAGCAATGGCGCCGCGAGCAGGCCAGCGAGACCCAGCGTGCGCGTCCGCTGTCCGGGCTGGTGCCGCATTCCCAGCCATTCCCCGAGGCCTCGCCCCGCGGCAATGCGGAGGATGCCGCGCCGGGCAGTGATTCGCGTCGCAATTTCATCGCGTTGGCGCTGTGCCTGATGGTGGGCACGGCCGGCCTGCCCCACCTGCTGACGCGCTACTACACGACGACCTCGGTGGCGACGGCGCGTGAGTCGGTGGCCTGGTCGCTGGTGTTCATCTGCCTGCTCTACCTGACGGCGCCAGCATTGGCCGTCATGGTCAAAACCGAGGTGTTCAACGGCCTGGTGGGCACGGCGTTCGACCAGTTGCCGGCCTGGATACGCCAGTGGCAGCGCGTCGATCCCGCGCTGCTCTCGGCGGTGGATCTCAATGGCGACGGCCGCCTGCAGCTGGGCGAGCTGCGGCTGCATCCCGACCTTGTCATGCTGGTGCTGCCGGAACTGGGGGGCCTGCCCTATGTGATCTCGGGCATGGTGGCGGCCGGCGGGCTCGCCGCGGCGTTGTCGACCGCCGACGGGCTGCTGCTGGCCATCTCCAGCGCGCTCTCGCACGACATCTACTTCAAGTCCATCAACCCCGATGCCTCACGCACGCGGCGCGTCACGCTGTCCAAGGCGCTGCTGCTGGCTGCTGCGCTGACGGCGGCGGCCGTGGCTTCCAGCCGGCCGGCGGACATCCTGGCCGTCGTGACGGCGGCGTTCTCCATCGCCGGCTCGACCTTCTTCCCGGCGCTGGTGGCTGGCGTGTTCTGGCGGCGCGCCAATCGAGTCGGCGCGCTGGCTGGCATGCTGAGCGGGCTGGCCGTGTGCCTGGCCTACCTGGCCATGGCCCACCCCGACCTGCGGTCGCTGTTCGGCCTGGCAGGGCCGGCGTCCTTGCTGTGGGGCATTCCGCCGGCGGCGGCGGCCGTGTTCGGCGTGCCGGCCGGGGCATTGGTGCTGGTGCTGGCCAGCCTGATGACGGCGCCCCCCGGGCCCCGCGAGCGGGAGATCGTTGAGACCCTGCGCACGCCGCCACCGCGCTGATGCGGCGCCGGTTTGGGATTTTTCAGGTTGCGGGCTAGAATCACGGGCTTCGCCTTGCCGCACCACGAGTAGACGCCGTGGCGCGGCTTCCTCAGGCCGGCCGTCACTTCCGACCATGCCGGGCTGGAATCCACAAGGAGTACTCATGCGTCACTATGAAATCGTTCTGCTGATCCATCCGGATCAAAGCGAACAGGTTCCGGCCATGCTGGAGCGTTACAAGGGCCTGATCACCGCCGGCGGCGGTGTCGTGCACCGTGTCGAGGACTGGGGCCGCCGTCAGCTGGCCTACCAGATCCAGAAGCTCGCCAAGGCCCACTACCTGTGCCTGAACATCGAAGCCAGCAAGGAAGTCCTCGTTGAGCTCGAGACCGGCTTCCGCTTCAACGACGCCGTGCTGCGCCACCTGACCGTGGTGCAGGACAAGGCCATCACGACCCCCTCGGTCATGATGAAGGCCGTCGAGCGCGAAGAAGCCCGCAAGGCGCCGCAGCAAGAAGCGGCCTGAGCTGACGCTCATCGCTGAAGAACCAGGTTTTTCGAACAGCGTGCCGACAGCGTGAATCAACTTCACCTGCAGGCACAGATCCAGCAACTCGGACAAGTTCGCTACACACCCGCCGGGCTGATGGCCCTGGACGCCGCCCTCAAGGCCGAGTCCGAAGTCATCGAAGCCGGCAAGCCGCGCAAGGTCTCCCTGGAGATCAAGGCGGTCGCGGTGGGCGAGGTGGCCAAGCAGTTGCAGGCGCTGGGAATCGGTGGCCACGCGATCTTTCGCGGCTTCCTGACCCACCAGCGCAACGGCCGGGGCTTTGTCGCCCACGTCACCGTGATCGAACCCGCTGAGTCGCAGAACCCGGACATTGATTGATCCGGATAGATTTAACAGAGGTCCAACATGCCCCCTCTTCGTGGCAAAGGTCGCTTCTCCAAGGACAAGAAGCCCAAGCGCAACCAACAGTCGCTGCTGTTCCGCCGCAAGCGTTTCTGCCGTTTCACCGTCGCTGGCGTCGAGAAGATCGACTACAAGGACGTCGACACGCTGCGCGACTTCATCGCCGAAAACGGCAAGATCACGCCCGCTCGCCTGACCGGCACGCGCGCTTTCTTCCAGCGTCAGCTGACGGTGTCCATCAAGCGCGCGCGCTTCCTGGCCCTGCTGCCGTACAGCGACCAGCACAAGGTCTAAGGAGCTGACGACATGCAAGTGATCCTGCTCGAAAAAGTCGCCAACCTCGGCAACCTCGGCGATGTCGTCAAGGTCAAGGACGGCTACGCCCGCAACTTCCTGATCCCGACCAAGGCCGCCCGTCGCGCCACCGAAGCCGCGATCAAGGAATTCGAAGCCAAGCGCGCCGAACTGGAAAAGATCGCCGCCGCCAAGCTGGCCGAAGCCCAGAAGCTGGGTGAAGCCATCGCCGGCAAGACCGTCCGCATCGCCCAGAAGGCCGGCGTGGACGGCCGTCTGTTCGGCTCGGTGACCAACGCCGACGTCGCTGACGCACTGACCAAGGCCGGCACCGCCGTCGCCAAGGCTCAGGTGCGCCTGCCGAACGGCCCGCTGAAGACCGTGGGCGAGTTCCCGGTCAGCATCGCCGCTCACACGGACGTGGTCGTCGAGATCACCGTTCACGTGGTTGCCGAAGCGGAATAAACGCTTCCCCTGATGCGCGGTGACAGCTTGTCGCCGCAACATCCAACGAAGGCCGATACCCTGAGGGTTTCGGCCTTCTGTCTTTCAGGGCCGAGTTGTCCCGCTCCGCCCACCGCTTGCTCCCAGGCCGTCCACAGCTTTATCCACAGGCATGTCTGCGATCTTCCCTGCTTCCCCTTCCACTGCGCCGCAAGACGATGAGGTTGCGCGGCTGCGCGTGCCGCCGCATTCGGTGGAGGCCGAGCAGAGCGTGCTCGGCGGCCTGCTGATCGACAACTCCGCCTGGGACAAGGCGGCCGACCTGCTGACCGAGAGCGACTTCTACCGCTTCGAGCACAAGCAGGTGTTCGCGGCCATCGGCAAGCTCGTCAACGCGGGCAAGCCGGCCGACGTGGTGACTGTCTTCGACGAGCTGACGTCGCTGGGCCGCGCCGAGGAATGCGGTGGCCTGGCCTACCTGAATGCGCTGGCGCAGAGCGTGCCGAGCGCCGCCAACCTGCGCCGCTACGCCGAGATCGTTCGCGAGCGCGCCATCCTGCGCAAGCTGGTGGCGACGTCCGACGAGATCGCCACCGCCGCGATGAACCCGCAGGGCAAGGCCGTCAACCAGATCCTGGACGAGGCCGAGGGCAAGATCTTCAAGATTGGCGAGGAAGGCTCGCGCAGCCAGCAGGGCTTCCAGAGCATGGACCGGCTGGTCATCGCGCTGATCGACCGCGTCAACGAGCTGGCCGAGGCCGGGCACCAGGACGTGACCGGCGTGCGCACCGGCTTCTACGACCTGGACAAGCAGACCGCGGGCCTGCAGCCGGGCGACCTCATCGTGCTGGCCGCGCGCCCGTCCATGGGCAAGACGGCATTCGCCGTCAACATCGCCGAGAACGTGGCCATCAACGAGGGGCTGCCGGTTGTCATCTACTCGATGGAAATGGGCGCCGCGCAGCTGGCGCTGCGGATGGTGGGCTCCATCGGCCGCATCGACCAGAGCCACCTGCGCACCGGCCAGCTCAAGGACGACGAATGGAGCCGGCTGTCCGAGGCCGTCGACAAGCTCGGCAAGGCCGCGATCTACATCGATGAGAGCCCGGGCCTGTCGCCCAGTGAGGTGCGCGCCCGCGCACGCCGGCAGGCGCGCATCAGCGGCCAGCTGGGGCTGATCGTCATCGACTACCTGCAGCTGATGACCGGCAACGGCGGCGGCAGCGAGGAGAACCGCGCGACGGTGCTGGGCGAGATCTCGCGGGGCCTGAAGGCGCTGGCCAAGGAGCTGCGCTGCCCCGTCATCGCGCTGTCGCAGCTGAACCGCTCGGTGGAGCAGCGGCCTGACAAGCGGCCCATGATGTCCGACCTGCGAGAGTCCGGCGCCATCGAGCAGGACGCGGACATCATCATGTTCATCTACCGTGATGAGTACTACACGAAGGATGAGTGCAAGGAGCCTGGGGTGGCCGAGATCATCATTGCGAAACAGCGTAATGGTCCGGTGGGCACGGTGAAGCTGGCCTTCCAGCGCATGCACACCAAGTTCGAGAACCTCGCGCCAGGCTACGTGGGCGTGGAGCGCGACGAGTACTAGCCCGGCGCTGTCGCTCAGGGCAGGGGGCGGATGCTCTGGCTCAGGCTGCCCGGCGGATGGTGCTCGTTGAAGAGTTGCCAGACCCGCCCGTTGCGGGCGGCTTGGCCGAAGGCCGTGCGCAGCGTGTCGCGCTCCGCCTTGCTGAGGCTGCTGTTGGACAGGTACAGCCCGCTCGCGTTCCAGCCCAGCTCATCCAGGGGCGAGCTCTGCAGCTGCTTGAGCAGCGGCTGCAGTTCGGGCTCCACCATCAGCGTGCCGACGAGGATGCTGGCCGTCATGACGGTGCCTTGGGCCAGGCCGCGTTGCAGCGCGCGGGCCACGCCGACGGTGTCGGCCTCCTCGACGAGGCGCTGGCGCTGGCGCAGTGTTGCGATGGCGCTGTCATAGGCCGCGCCGAAGGAAAAGCCACGAACGACGACCAGCTTGTAGTCGGGCTTCGCCAGCAACTGCGCCAGCGAGCGCGGTGGTGCGGGGTCGCTCCCCAGCGTCAGCAGGCTGGCCCGCACCTGGATCAGCGGCACGAACTCCGCCTTGGCGTCGCGTGCCGGCGTGGCCGATGCTGGCACCAGCAGGTGGGCCTGCCCCGCATCGAACAGCTTTTGCTGGCGCGCGCGTGGCACGCGCTGCACCTCCAGCTGGCAACCGGTGTCGGCGGCCACTTCGCGCAGCAGCGTCGGGTAGATGCCGGTCGCCTGGTTGCCGTCAAAGCTGACGCTCACGCCGATGGGCGCGAGTGGCACCTGCAGTGGGCGCGGGCAGCTGGCCTGCGCGCCCAGCGCGGCGAGTGCAGCCAGGCTGGCAACAACGGTGCGCATGCGGGCGTTCACGCGGGCGGTCTCCTGTGACGGACGGCCTGATTCTGGCGCGTCGCGATGCGCAACGGCATCCGGGGTGCTACGGTCGTCTGCACCCGGCTGAAGCTGTTCAGCTGCGGACTCGCAGCCGCTGTGCCAGCGTGGCGTAGGCGGGCTCGACGCGGGCCGGCGCGGCGTCGGCCAGATGGGCGCGCAGCACGCGCTTGAGCGTCTCGGGTTGCGGCGTCAGCGGGCCGGCGAAGCGCACCTGCCCGTCGTCGGCGATCAGCAGCGTGGGAAAGGTCTCGATGTCCAGCTCGCCGATCAGCTCGGCCTCGTCCTCGATGTCGATCCAGTGCACCCGCAGTCCGTCTTGGGGCAGCTCGGCGCAGGCGGTTTCGAAGACTTCGCGGTAGGACTCGCAGGTGCGGCACCAGGCGGCACACAGGCAGGCGACATGCAGGCTCATGGGGCGGATGCTGCCACGACTGCGCGCTGCATCACTTCAGCCCCGTCCACCAGCGCCGGTTCTCGCGCGGCACGCCCACGGTCAGCACCTCGCCGATCTCGGGCGTGGCCAGCGTGATGCCGCGGGCCGACGTGAGATCGGCGATGCGGTCCAGCGGGTCGCGCCACGTGTGGAAGGCCAGGTCGAAGGTGCTGTTGTGCACCGAGTACAGCACCCGGCCGCGCAGGTCCTGGCAGGCCTGCACGCTCTGCTCGGGCGTCATGTGCACGGCGGGCCAGTAGCTGTCGTAGGCGCCGTTCTCCATCAGCGCGAGGTCGAATCCGCCGAAGCGTTCGCCGATGGCCTTGAAGCCGTCGAAGTAGCCGGTGTCGCCGCTGTAGAACAGGCGCTGCCCGCCGGTCTCCAGCGCCCAGGAGGCCCACAGCGTGCGGTTGCGGTCGGCCAGCGTGCGGCCCGAGAAGTGCTGGGCCGGCGTGGCGGTCAGCGTCACGCCGGCATGCGTGGCGGCCTGCCACCAGTCGAACTCCTGCACGCGCTCGGCCGGCACACCCATGTCCACCAGCCGCGCCTTCACGCCCAGCGGCACGAAGTAGCGCTCGGCCTTTGTGGCGAGGTGCTCGATGGTGGGCACGTCCAGGTGGTCGTAGTGGTCGTGCGACAGGATGATGCCGGCGATGGGCGGCAGCTCGCGCAGCGCCAGCGGCGGCGCATGGAAGCGCTTGGGGCCGGCAAAGCTGAAGGGCGACACGCGCTCGCCGAACACCGGGTCGATGAGCCAGTAGCGGCCCTGCAGCTTCAGCAGGTGCGAGGAATGGCCCAGCCGCACGACATGGTTGGCCTGCGGGTCCAGCGCGTCCAGCTGCGCGCGCGTGACGGGGCGCACGGGGATGGCGTCCACCGGTACCGTGCCGACCTTGCTTCCGAAGATGAAGCGCGACCAGATCTGCCAGCCGCTGGCGCTGGGCGGTGTGGCCGGGTTGGGCGGGTTGGTGAACTGGCAGTTGCGGAACTGCGGCGAGGCGGCGTAGGGCGAATCGCAGTCGCGGCTGCTGGCGCAGCCGCTCATCAGCGCCATGCACGCCAGCAGGGCGAGCAGGGCCAGCAAGGACAGCGCGGCGCGGGCTTGGCGGGAAGGCAATGGCAGGCAAGCAGGCATGCGCGGCACTGTGCCGCAGCGGCCGCGGCCGTGCTGGCGCGCGGGTTCTTGCGAGCCTGGCGCTATGGCTGCCATCAACAAACGCAACTGGCCACCGCGCCGCCGCCTGCGAATACTGCAGGCCAGGCGTCGCGCCGTGGCCCCTCGGCCCCGGGCGCGGCGGCCGCACAAGACCACGGCGCTCGCGCGCAGGAGACACGCATGCTCACCTCACTGATGGACGCCTGCCGCTGCAGCATGGCGGTGCTCGGCGCCAGCCGCTGGCCGCTGGAGGCCGCGCTGGCCCACGGCCTGCGGCTGCCTGCCGACGGCAGCGTGTGATGCGCGCCGCTCAGGCCGCAGCCGGGCCTGGGGCCGTGGCGCCTGGGGCGTTGCTGCAGGGTGAGGCGATGCAGCGCCTGTGGACGCGGCTGCTTGCGCTGCTGGCACACCTGGCGCAGGTTTGCCGTGACCCGGAGGGCGAGCGGCTGTTGCGCGGCGTGGGCGTGCGGCGCACGCAGGTGCTGATCGCGGGCCTGGACGGCGAGTACGGCAAGTCCCGCGAG
This sequence comes from Roseateles hydrophilus, assembly GCF_026712245.1. GTDB lineage: Bacteria > Pseudomonadota > Gammaproteobacteria > Burkholderiales > Burkholderiaceae_C > Pelomonas > Pelomonas hydrophilus. The sequence goes on along the minus strand of NZ_JAPPUY010000004.1, from coordinate 212,688 downwards.
CTGGCGGCGCGCTGCGGCTGCGAGCCCAGCGGGCCCGCGGTGCAGGCGCTGGCCGCGCAGCTGACGCGGCGTGACGACCTGGCGCAGAGCTTCCTGGAGCTGGGCCATTGCTACGAGCAGCTGCTGCACCTGTGGGCGCCACCCGCCGGCACGCACCGCCACAACTGGCTGGACAGCCGCGCCCGTGTGCACCTGGCGCGGGCGGCTGCGCTGCGGGGGTGAGGGCGAGCGTGCGCTTCAGCCGTGTGCGTCGTGCGGGCTCGCCGGGCCACTGAGCGGCAACTCCACGCAGGCGTCCAGCCCGGCGATGCGCCCCTCCAGCAGCCGGTTGCGCAGCGTGATCTGACCGCCCAGCGACTGCACCAGCGCCTGGCAGATGGCCAGGCCCAGGCCCGAGCCGTTGCCGCCTTCGCCCGTGGCAAAGGGCAGGAACAGGCGTTGCTGTTGCGCGTCCGTCAGGCCCGGGCCGCCGTCGGCGATCAGCAGCCGGGCGTGGCGGCCTTCGGTGTTCAGCGTGATGGCCAGCCGGCCGCCGGGCGGTGTGTGCTGGATGGCGTTGTGCAGCAGGTTGCGCGTCAGCTCGCGCAGCGCCCACTCATGGCTGGTGATGGGGGCGGGTTCGGTGTGGATGTCGAAATCCAGCCCCTGCTTGGCGATCAGCGGCGCCAGGTCCAGCGCCATCGCGCGCACGATGTCGGCCCAGTCCAGCACCGGCATGTCGTCGCGCTGCTGGCGCATCTGCTCGGCACGGGCCAGCGCCAGCATCTGCGTGGCCAGCTGCGTGGCGCGGGCCACCGTGGTGTCGATCTCGGCGAGCGCCTGCTGCGGCTCCACATCGCCCTGGCGGGCGGACTGCACCTGCACCTTCAGCACCGCCAGCGGCGTGCGCAACTGGTGCGACGCATCGCGCACAAAGCGCTTCTGGTGCTCCAGCAGCCGCGCCTGGCGGGCCAGCGCGTCGTTGGTGGCGACGATGAGCGGCGCGAGCTCGGCCGGCATGTCGGGCGCCTGCAGCGGGCTGAGGTCGTCGGCGTCGCGCTCGCGCAGCGCGGCGCTGAGCGCACGCACCGGCCGCGTTGCGCGCTGCACCACGGCCCACACGACGATGGCGATGACGCCCAGCAGCGCCGCCTGCCGCCACAGCGTGTGCAGCAGCACCTGGCGCGCGAGGCTGCGGCGCAGCGCCAGTGTCTCGGCCACCTGGATGGTGGCCAGGCCCATGCCGGTCTGGCCCGACACCGGCTGCAGCAGCACCGCCATGCGCACCGGTTCGCCGCGGTAGTGGTCGTCATAGAAGTCCACCAGCGCCGGGTAGGCGCCCTGGTCGGGCAGCTTGCCCTGCCACGCGGGCAGGTCTTCGTAGCCCGACACCATCTCGCCCTTGAAGCCCAGCACGCGGAAGTACAGCCGGCTGCGGCTGTCGGTCTCGAAGGCCTCCAGCGCTGCGTAGGGCACGGCGGCCACCAGCCGCGCCTGCTCGCCGCTGCCGTCCACGCCCAGCAGCTCGCCGATGGCCTTGGCCGAGGCCAGCAGCGTGCGGTCGTAGGCGGTGTCCACGGCGCGGAGCGTGTCGCGGTACAGGCTCACCGTGTTGATGGCCACGATGAGGCCCACCGGCAGCAGGATGCCCCACAGCAACCGGGCCCGCATGGACAGGCCGGCCAGGCGCTGGCCGAGCTCAGTCATCGGCTTGCAGGAGGTAGCCCAGCCCACGCAGCGTGACGAGCTTGGCCCCGGTGGCGGCCAGCCGCTTGCGCAGCCGGTACGCGACCACCTCGATGGCATCGGGCTGCGCGTCGGCCGCGTCGGCAAACACCAGCTCGAACAGGCGGTCCTTGGCCACGGCCTGGCCCGGCCGCACCAGCAGCGCGCGCAGCAGCGCCGCCTCGCGCGGCGGCAGGTCCAGCGGCTGGCCGTGGTGGTAGACGGCGCCGCTGTCGGCGTCCGCGCGCAGCCCGCAGAAGCTCGGCGCCTCGGCCGCGCGGAAGCCCTCGCTGGCCTGGCCCTGGCGCCGCACCAGCGCACGGATGCGGGCCTCCAATTCGTCCAGGTCGAAGGGTTTGGGCAGGTAGTCGTCGGCGCCGGTGTTCAGGCCCAGGATCTTGTCGCCCAGCGTGCCGCGCGCCGTGATGATGATGACGGGCGTCGTCAGCCCCTCGGCGCGCGCCTGGGCCAGCACGTCCAGGCCGTCCTGCCCGGGCATGGACAGGTCGAGCAGCACCACATCGGGCACGGCCGCATGCCAGCGGCCCAAGGCCTTGGCGCCGTCGTCGCAGATGACGACCTTGAAGCCGCGCCGCTCGAAGGAGCGCTGCAGCGTGGTCTGCATCGCGGCGTTGTCTTCAATGACCAGCAACTTCATGGGCGACACGCTAGCACCCGCGCGCATGGGGCCAGGGCCTGAGGTTTACCCCGACGCGTTGGACAGCCGATTGACAGCCTCGCTTTCAACCATGGCGGCTCCCATAAGTCATACACAGGAGACAACCATGAACTTCCAAGCGAAGGCGCTCGTCGCCGCCCTGCTGGCGGGCACCGCCACGCTGGCCTCGGCCCAGTCCTCCAGCGTCACCATCTTCGGCGTGCTCGATGTCGGCGTGCAGCGCCTGACCAACGGCAACAAGACGCTGAACCTGGAGAGCATCGACGGCCTGCAGACCAGCCGCATCGGCTTCCGCGGCCGCGAGGATCTGGGTGGCGGGCTGAGCGCCAGCTTCCACCTCGAAGGCGCCATCGGCCCCGACGTCGGCTCGGGCGGTGACTGGCGCCGCCGCGCGACGGTCAGCGTGGCGAGCAAGGACGCCGGCGAACTGCGCCTGGGCCGCGACTACACGCCGACCTTCTGGAACATTAGCAAGTTCAACGCCTTCGGCACCAACGGTGTGGGCGCGGCCAGCAACCTGGTCTACGGCTTCGACGGCGCGTCCAGCACGGCCAAGACCGTGATCCGCTCCGACAACTCGGTGGGTTACTTCCTGCCCGACAACCTGGGCGGCGTCTACGGCCAGGCCATGGTGGCGGCGGGCGAGGGCAGCACGGGCCGCTACGTCGGCGCGCGCCTGGGCTGGGCCGGCAACGGGCTGGACGTGGCGCTGGGCGTGTCCGAGACCACCAACACCGCCGCCGGTGCCAAGTTCAAGGTCGTCAACCTGGGCGGCAGCTACACGGTCGGCGCGCTCAAGCTGCTGGGCCTGGTGCACAACAGCAAGCAGACGACGCGCGAGCAGAAGAACCTCGTCATCGGCGCGCACTACGCGCTGGGCAGCGGCATCGTCCGCGCCAGCTTCGTCAATGCGCAGTCGCGCAACAGCGCCAATGGCGAGGACTACACGGGCAAGCTGTTCGCGCTGGGCTATGTGCACAACCTCTCCAAGCGCACATCGCTCTACTCGACGATCTCGCAGGTCAACAATAGCAAGACGGGCCGCTTCCTGATCCCCGGTGGGTCGGCGATCGCCCTGGGTGACGATTCGCGCGGCATCGAGGCCGGCATCTACCACTCGTTCTGAGCTGACAAGACCAAGGAGACAAGCATGCGTCGCGACACCTTCCTCAAGTCCCTGGCGGCGCTGGCTGCCACCGGCGCGCTGCCACTGGGCGCCAGCGCGGCCGGCGTGCCGATGAAGATGATGATCCCCGCCAACCCCGGCGGCGGCTGGGACACCACGGGCCGTGCACTCGGCAAGGCGCTGCAGGATGCGGGCGTGGCCTCGTCCGTGCAGTTCGAGAACAAGGGCGGTGCGGCCGGCGCGCTGGGTCTGGCCCAGTTCGTCAACGCCAGCAAGGGCGACCCGAATGCGCTGCTGGTCATGGGTGCCGTCATGCTGGGCGGCATCATCACGGGCAAGCCGCCGGTGAGCCTGACGCAGGCCACGCCCATTGCGCGCCTGATCAGCGAGTACAACGTGTTCGTCGTCCACGCAGCCTCGCCGCTGAAGACGATGAAGGACGTCATCGAGCAGTTGAAGAAGGACCCCGGCAGCGTCAAGTGGGGCGGCGGCTCGCGCGGCGCCACCGAGCATGTGGCGGCCGCCATGATTGCGCGCGATGTCGGTGTGGACGCCGCCAAGATCAACTACGTGCCCTTCCGTGGCGGTGGCGAGGCGACGGCGGCCATCCTGGGCGGCAATGTCACCATCGGCGGCAGCGGCTTCAGCGAGTTCCAGCCCTATCTGGAAAGCGGCAAGATGCGCGCGCTGGCGGTCACCTCGCCCGAACGGCTGAAGGGTGTGAACGCGCCGACGCTGAAGGAGCTGGGCATCAATGTCGAGATCGGCAACTGGCGCGGCGTGTATGCGCCGCCGGGCATCACGCCCGAGCAGCGCAAGGCGCTGACGGCCCTGGTCGTGGCCGCCACCAAGAGCAAGAGCTGGGCGGAGTCCGTCGACAAGAACGGCTGGACGCCGGCTCTGCTGGCCGGCGCCGAGTTCGATGCCTTCGTCGACCGTGAGTTCGCGACGCTGCGCGCCATCATGGTCAAGAGTGGAATGATCTGAAGCCCCTCGCCCAGTCTTGCGTCGGCTGGACGCCGGCAAGCCTGGTCGGTCCCCCGAGGGGACGGCAATGCTTGGCGGATCGACCGCCAAGCACATCGCCAGACGGGCCGGCTTGGGGCGGCCCGGCGCTCGGCCCAATACAAACACGGAGGCGGCTCCATGAGCAGCGTGAATCCTTCCACCACCAGCCAGGCGCTGGTGGGTGCCGGCGTTTTCGTCGTCGGCGCCGTCATGGCGTTCGGCGCCACCTTCATCCCGTCGGATGCCGGCTACGCGGGTGTTGGCCCCAACGCGCTGCCGTGGCTGGTGTCCGTCGTGCTGATGCTGTGCGGCGGCTGGCTGGTGTGGGAGGCGCGCACGGGCGGCTACCGTGAGATGGAGGCGCCGTCCGGCGCCGAGCGTGGCGACTGGCGCGCCGTGGCCTGGGTGGTGGGCGGTGTCGTCGCCAACGCCAGCCTCATCACGACGATCGGCTTCATCCTCGCCTGCGGCCTGTGCTTTGCGCTCGCCGTGCGCGGTCTGCGCATGGCGGAGGGCAAGCCGGGTGGCGGGGCGAAGCGCAGCGGCATCGACCTGTTGACCGGCGTGGCCATCGCGGCGCCGGTGTTCTGGATGTTCAGCAAGCTGCTGGCCATCAACCTGCCGGGCCTGACGGCCAGCGGCTGGCTGTGAGGAGCGGCCGATCATGATGGATCTGTGGAACCAGCTGATGGGCGGCTTCGCCGCCGCCGGCACGCCCGTCAACCTGCTGTGGGCCTTCCTCGGCTGCGTCATCGGCACCGGCATCGGCGTGCTACCGGGCCTGGGCCCGGCGGTGACAGTGGCCATGTTGCTGCCCATCACGTCGCAGGTCGAGCCGACCGCGTCGATGATCTTCTTCGCCGGCATCTACTACGGCGCGATGTACGGCGGCTCCACCACGTCCATCCTGCTCAACACGCCGGGCGAAACCGGCACGATGGTGACAGCGCTGGAGGGCTTCAAGATGGCCAAGAGCGGCCGCGCCGGCGCGGCGCTGGCCACGGCGGCCATCGGCTCCTTCGTCGCCGGTACGGTGGCGACGGTGCTCGTCACGCTGTTCGCGCCGGTCGTGGCGGACTTCGCCGTCACGCTGGGCCCGCCGGAGTACTTCCTGCTGATGCTGCTGGCGTTCACGACCGTCAGCGCCGTGCTGGGCAAGAGCACGCTGCGCGGCATGACGGCGCTGTTCATCGGCCTGGCGCTGGGCCTCATCGGGCTGGACCAGATCACGGGTCAGGTGCGCTACACGGGCGGCGTGCCCGAGTTCATGGATGGCATCGAGACCGTGCTGGTGGCCGTGGGCCTGTTCGCCGTCGGCGAGACGCTCTACATGGCGCTGTACGAGGGCCGCAGCAAGTCCGAGGTCAACAAGCTCAGCAGCGTGCACATGACGAAGACGGAGTGGAAGCGCTCCATCCCGGCCTGGCTGCGCGGCACGGTCATCGGCTTCCCCTTCGGCACCATCCCGGCCGGCGGCTCGGAGATCCCGACCTTCCTCAGCTACGCCACCGAGCGCAAGCTCAGCGACCACAAGCATGAGTTCGGCACCACCGGCGCCATCGAAGGCGTGGCCGGCCCCGAGGCGGCCAACAACGCGGCCGTGACGGCCACGTTGGTGCCGCTGCTCACGCTGGGCATCCCGACCTCGGTGACGGCCGCCATCCTGCTGAGCGCGCTGCAGAACTATGGCATCCAGGCCGGCCCGCAGCTGTTCACGACGTCGTCGGCGCTGGTGTGGGCGCTGATCGCGTCGCTGTACATCGGCAACGTGATGCTGCTGGTGCTGAACCTGCCGCTGGTGGGCTTGTGGGTGAAGCTGTTGAAGATCCCCAAGCCGCAGCTGTATGCGGGCATCCTGATCTTCGCGACGGTGGGCGTGTATGGCATGCGCCAGAGCGCGTTCGACCTGTTTCTGATGCTGGGCCTGGGGCTGGTGGGTGTGGTCATGCGGCGCTTCGACTTCCCGACGGCGCCGGTCGTCGTCGGCATGATCCTCGGGCCCCTGGCCGAAGCCCAGGGGCGCAACGCGCTGTCCATCGGCAGCGGCAGCTGGAGCGTGTTCATCGAGCGGCCGCTGTCGCAGGGGCTGCTGGTGCTGCTGGTGGCCGTGCTGGTGCTGCCGCGGGTGTGGACGCGGGTGCGGCGCCAGGCCTGAGTGCTGCGCGGCTGCCGCGGCGCCTGAGCCGCGGCCTGCAGGCCCTGCCGCAGCTTGACGTCCGTCGCCACCGCCGCGAACATGAAAGCGCTTTCATATTCGTTGGATGTCGTCATGCGCCTGTTCGTTTCCTGCCTCGTCCTGTCGGCCGGGCTGCACCTGAGCGCGCCCGCGCACGCCGCGGCGGAGCCGCCCTCGAACGCGGCTGCCGCGCCGCCGGCCGAGTGCCGCGCGGCGCCAGGCGGCCTGGCGGTGTCGCGCCGGGCCTATGCGCAGCGGCTGCACGGCTTTTGGTTGGGCCTGAGCATCGGCAACTGGACCGGCCTCGTGACGGAGATGGACAAGATCGGCGGCCCTGGCCCGGCCGGGCGCTTCTACACGCGTGCCGACTGGGGCAAGCCGGATCAGCCCAGCATCTGGGGGCAGGGCGTTCCCAGTGACCTCTCGCCCACCATCGACTGGGTCGTGCGCCGCCCCGGCGAGGTGTGGGGCTCGGATGACGACAGCGACATCGAGCTCATCTACCTGCACCTGATGCATCAAAGCGGCCAGCCGCTGTTGAGCGCCGAGCAGATCCGCCAGGGCTGGCTGCGCCACATCTACAGCGATGCCGACACGCCGCATCGCACCGCCGACGGCAAGCCCGAGAACTACCTGTGGGTCTCGAACCAGCAGGCCTTCGATCTGATGCAGCAGGGGTGGCTGCCGCCGTTGACCGGCATGCCGCCGCAGAACCCCCACTACGACATGATCGACGCGCAACTCACCACCGAGCTGTTCGGCACCTTGGCGCCGGGCCGCCCCGATGTGGCGGCGCGTTTGGCGGACTTGCCGATTCGCACCACCGCTGCGGCCGAGGCGGCCGACATTGCGCAGTTCTACGTCGCGCTGCATGCCGGCGCTGCGGTGTTGCCGGCCGGCGAGGTGGCGGACGCCGCCCGCTTGCGCACCCGGGTGCTGGCGTTGGCGGATGAGGCGCGCCGCGCACTGCCGTCCAACCAGTACCCGGCCCGCATGTACGACTTCGTGCGTGCGCGCCACCGCGCCGGCCAGCCCTGGGAGCAGGTGCGCGATGCGCTGTACCGGCGCTACCAGGTCGAGCAGCGCGACGGCTATGAAGTCACCCGCCGACGGCTGTATTGCAACGGTTGCTTCGCGGCCGGCATCAATTTCGCGGCCAGCCTGGTGAGCCTGTTCTACGGTGCGGGCGACATGCAGCAGACCCTCAAGATCGCGGTGCTGGCGGGCTGGGATTCGGACAACCCGGCGGCCACCTGGGGCGGGCTGTATGGCTTGATGCTCGGCCCGGCGGCGATCGAGCAGCGCTTCGGCGCGTTGTCGGATCGCTTCAATCTGCACCGCACGCGGCGCGGGTTCCCCAACGACGGGCAATTCCGCCTGCAGACCTTGGCGCAGATGGGCGTGGACGTGATGGACCGTGTGCTCGTCGACCTGCCAGGCGCCGAGCGCAGCGCAGATGGCGACTGCTGGCGTTATCCGATGGCCGGCGCTCCGGTGCCGGCAGCCACTGCAGCGAACTGACGGCCGGGTCCGCATCCCAAGGTGCGGTGGCCGGGTGAGCGTGGGCCTGGTCCCTCCGACAGGAATCGAACCTGTATCTGCCGCTTAGGAGGCGGCCGTTCTATCCATTGAACTACGGAGAGCCTTCACGCACGGGCCGGGTAGCCCGCTGAGGGCGCGGATTCTCGCATGGGCGTTGCGGCGCGCTTCGGTGCAGGTTGCGGCTATCGCTGCCATTGCGAGGCTTGCATTGCTCCGTCATGGGGAGATTCCTAGACTGCCCAGGTCCCCAAAACAGGAGATTCCCCATGTCCTCGACCGAAGCCAAGTGCCCCTTCTCTGGTGCCACGTCTGCCCCCGCGGCACCTGCCCGCACCAACCGCCAGTGGTGGCCCAACCAGCTCAACGTCAACGCGCTGCACCAGCACCCGTCGGCCAGCAACCCCATGGGCCCCGGCTTCGATTACGCCGCCGAGTTCAAGACGCTGGACCTGGACGCCGTCGTCAAGGATCTGCATGCGCTGATGACCGACTCGCAGGACTGGTGGCCGGCCGACTACGGCCACTACGGCCCCTTCTTCATCCGCATGGCCTGGCACGCGGCCGGCACCTACCGCGTTGGCGACGGCCGTGGCGGCGCCGGCACCGGCAGCCAGCGCTTCGCGCCGCTGAACAGCTGGCCCGACAACGGCAACCTCGACAAGGCCCGCCGCCTGCTGTGGCCCATCAAGCAGAAGTACGGCCGCAAGCTCTCCTGGGCGGACCTGTTCATCCTGACCGGCAACGTTGCGCTGGAGTCCATGGGCTTCAAGACCTTCGGCTTCGGCGGCGGCCGCGAGGACATCTACGAGCCTGAGGACATCGACTTCGGCGCCGAGACCCAGTGGCTGGCGCCCAGCACGGCCGAGAACAGCCGCTACAGCGGCGACCGCGAACTCGCTGGCCACCTGGCCGCGGTGCAGATGGGCCTGATCTACGTGAACCCCGAGGGCCCGGACGGCAACCCCGACCCGCTGCTGTCGGCCCGCGATGTGCGCGACACCTTCGCCCGCATGGCCATGAACGACGAGGAAACCGTCGCCCTGGTAGCCGGCGGCCACACCTTCGGCAAGGCGCACGGCGCCGGCCCGGCCAGCCACGTGGGCAAGGAGCCCGAGGCCGCTGACATCACCGAGCAGGGCCTGGGCTGGACGAGCAGCTACGGTAGCGGCAAGGGCAGCCATGCCATCACCAGCGGCCTGGAAGGCGCCTGGAAGCCCAACCCCACGACCTGGGACAACGGCTACTTCGAGACCCTGTTCAAGTACGAGTGGGAGCTGACCAAGAGCCCGGCCGGCGCCCACCAGTGGGTGCCCAAGGGCGGTGCCGGCGCGAACGACGTGGTCGACGCGCACGACCCGACCAAGTTCCACGCGCCCATGATGTCCACCGCCGACCTGGCGCTGCGCATGGACCCGGCCTACGAGAAGATCTCGCGCCGCTTCCTGAACGACCCGGCGGCCTTTGCCGACGCCTTCGCCCGCGCCTGGTTCAAGCTCACGCACCGCGACATGGGCCCCATCGCCCGTTACCTCGGCAAGCTGGTGCCGCAGGAGACGCTGATCTGGCAAGACCCGCTGCCCAAGGCCACGCATGCGCCGGTGGACGCGCAGGACGTTGCCGCACTGAAGGCCCGCCTGCTGGCCTCGGGCCTCACCACCGCGCAGCTGGTGTCCACGGCCTGGGCCTCGGCCTCCACCTACCGCGACAGCGACAAGCGCGGCGGCGCCAACGGCGCGCGCATCCGCCTGGCGCCGCAGAAGGACTGGGCCGTCAACCAGCCGGCCGAGCTCGCCCACGTGCTGGCCACGCTGGAGGCCGTGCAGCGGGACTTCAACGCGTCGGCCACCGGCGGCAAGCAGGTCTCGCTGGCTGACCTCATCGTGCTGGGCGGCAACGCGGCCGTGGAGGCCGCGGCCAAGGCGGCCGGCTTCGACGTGAGCGTGCCCTTCCGCGCCGGCCGCACCGATGCGACGCAGGAGCAGACCGACGTGGCCTCGTTCGCCGTGCTGGAGCCTCAGGCCGACGGCTTCCGCAACTACCTGCGTCCGGGCCTGCCGGCGGCGTCGGCGGCCGAGCGGCTGATCGACAAGGCCCAGCTGCTGGCGCTGTCCGCGCCGCAGATGGCGGTGTTGCTGGCCGGCCTGCGCGTGCTGGGCGCCAACACGGGGGGCAGTGCGCATGGCGTGTTGACGACGCGCCCCGGCGTCCTGAGCAACGACTTCTTCACCCTCCTGCTGGACATGGGTACGACGTGGAAGCAGGCCAGCGGTGAGCCCGGCGTGCTGGAAGGCGTGGACCGCAAGACCGGCGCGCGCCGCTGGACGGCGACCGTCGCCGACCTGGTGTTCGGCTCCAACGCGCAGCTGCGCGCGCTGGCCGAGGTCTATGCCGGCGCCGACGCGCAGCGCAAGTTCGTGGACGACTTCGTGGCGGCGTGGGTGAAGGTGATGGAGGCTGACCGCTTCGACCTGCGCTGACACCGGCACCACACCGGTCATGACGAGGGCACCGCCGCAGGGCGGTGCCTTTTTTTCATGGCCTCAGTTCCAGCGCCACTGCCAGATCAGGTCCAGCGCCGTGTCGTCGCCGCTCTGTGCGCGCAGCGTGAAGCGCTGGGCGATGCGGTAGATGAGCTGCCAGGAACCCGTCGTCGCGTTGAGGCTGCGCTCGTAGCCCACGTACCAGCGCCGCGAGATCTGCTTGCCCAGGCGCACGATGGTGGCGCGGGTGTCGTCGTCGCTCTGCGCCAGCGACAGCTCGTCCAGCCCCAGCTGGCGCAGTGCGCGGCCGGTGGCGCCTTCGCCCTCGCCGCTGAGCAGGGCCATTGCGGCGCGTTGCAGCAGCGCGGTGTCGGTGCGGCCCAGGCCATCGGGCGCGCGGCCCAGCAGCAGCCAGGACAGCTTGTCGGTGTCGCTCATCTCGGGCTCGGAATACAGGCCGATGCGCGGGGCCTGCGCCGTGCCGCCCACTTGCACGCCCACGCGCACATCAAGGTTGGGGCGCACGGCCAGCAGGTCCAGCGCCGGGTTGTCGGGCGCGCCGGTGAAGCTGATGTCGCCGCGCTCGATCTCCAGCTTCTGGCCGTAGGCCGCGTACTGGCCGCCGTCGGCCGCCAGCTTGCCGGTCATGCGCAGCGGGCTGTCGTCCTTCTGCGTGAGTTGCAGCTGGCCGCGCAGCGTGGTCGTCAGGCCGCGGCCGCTGACCTTGAAGTCGCGGCCAAAGTCCAGCGCCAGCGCGATGCGCGAGCCGCGGCGCAGCCGGGGTGACGGCGCGTCGGCCTCGGGGGGCACCGCGTCGCGCGGGCCGCGGCGCACGACGACGTCATCGGCCAGCGTGGGCGCGTCGGCACGGCTGAAGTCGAACAGGCCTTCGTCGGCGCGCAGGCTGCCGTTCAGTTGCAGCGTTTGCTCATCCAGCGCCAGCGTGGCGTTGCCGCTGGCCACGACGCGGCGGTCCACGCGCGACAGCACGCGCAGCTTGTCGGCCACCAGTTCGATGCGCGCCGTGGGCTGGGCGCCCAGCTCGGCGCGGCCGGTGGCGCGCAGCCAGCCGTCGCCAGCGCGGGCCTGCAGCTGCGTGAGCTCGGCGTGCCGGCCGCGCAGGTCCAGCGTGAAGCGGCCCTCGGTGACGTCCACGCCATACAGCAGGTGGCGCAGCGCGATGCCGTCGCCCTCGGCCCGGCCGTGCAGCTCGGGCGCGCCGAGCCGGCCGCCGAGCTGCACCGTCGCGGACGCGCGGCCGGCCACGCGCCAGCCCGGCGGCACCCAGCGGCCCCAGGTGGCCATGTCCGACACATTGGCCTGCAGCACGCCCTGCACGGGCGTGTCGGCGTCGGGCCAGCGGCCGGTGGGGCGCAGCGTCAGTGCGCCGCCCAGGCCGCCCAGCTCCTGGCCGGCCAGGCCCTGGGCCAGCATCCACACGCCGTCGCGCACGTTCAGCGCCAGGCGCAGGTCGCTCAGGCCCAGCGCCCGGGTGCCGAACTCGTCGGTCACGCGCAGGTCGCCGCCCTGGCGCTGCAGCAGCACGTCGGCGCTGAGCGTGTCGGTCAGCAGCAGCGAGGCGTGGCCGGTGATGCGCAGGTCGCCGCCCCAGCCGAAGTCGGGCTGCCAGCGCGCCAGCAGCGGCGCGGCGGCCAGGTCTTCCAGCTGCAGCTCGACGCGGGCCTCGGGGCGCTCGCCGCCTCGCCAGCTCAATTGCTGCCAGCGCACGAAGGCACCGCCCACCTCGGCGCGGCCGGGCTCGGCGCTGAGGTCCCAGCCGCTGTCGGTCAGCGCGGCGCGCAGGCTGATGCCGGCCGCCGCCAGCGTGGCCGGCAGGCCGGGGCGCAGGGGTGCGATGTCCAGCCGCGCCAGGCGGCCGGCCCAGGCCTGGCCGTCCCAGCCGCCCTGGGCCTGCAGCGTGGCGTCCAGCGGGATGTCTTGCTCGGCGCGCGGCAACTGGCCGGCGATCTGCAGTTGGAGCTCGTGCGCGCTGCGCCGGCCCTGCAGCGTGAGCTTCAGCGTGCGCAGCCGCGCTTGCGGGTGGCGCAGCCCGCCGGCCTCCAGCTGCAGCGACAGCGGGGCGTCGCCCGCCGTGCCCGGTGCGGGCAGCGCCCAGCGGGCCTGGGCGTTGTCCAGCACCAGCCCCTGGGCGCTGACGCGCTTGAGCGTCGCCTGGCCGCTGCCGCCGACCTGCCACGTGGTGGCGGCCTTGGCGGGCAGGGACGATGCCGGCCCGCGCTGCAGTTGCAGCTCGCCCTCGCCATCGGCCTGGCCGGCAGCGGGCCCCTGGCCAGCCAGCGCCAGCAGCGGGTTCAGCTCGGCCAGCTTGGGCGCGTTGAGCTGCAGCCGCGCGGTGACGGCGTCCAGCCGCGCCTGGCCGGCGGCCTGGATGCGGTTGCTGCCCAGCCGGGAGTTCAGCTCGAAGGTGGCGGCGTCGGCCGCGCGAGCGCGGGTGAGCTGCAGCCGGCCGTCCAGCGCCAGGCCGGCGAGCTGGCTGGGCAGCAGCGTGGCCTCGGCGCGGCCGGTGGCGTTGTTGGCGCGGTGGCCGCTGAGGTCCAGCGCGAGGTCGGCATTGAGCTGGGTGCTGCCGGGCAGGCGGGCCCAGGCCGAGTCGGGCGCGCCGCGCCACAGCAGGCGTGGGTCGAACTGGCGCAGCTGGGCCTGCAGGCGGGCCGTGGGCAGGCCGGTCTGCGGGGCCTGCAGGCTGCCGCTGGCGCTCAGCAGGCTGGCGCCGCTGGCCAGGCGCAGCTCGTCGACGTCCCAGCGGCTGCCGCCGTCGCGCAGCCGCCCCTGCACGCGGGCCAGCAGGCGCAGCGGGCGCTCGGCCAGCGTGCCGGTGAGGTCCAGCCGTGCCTGCAGCGGCGCCGTGCCGCCGCCGGCCAGTGCGAGCGGCCCGTCCAGCCGGGCCGGCGCGGCGCGGGCGTCCAGCAGCTCGGGGCGCAGCGCCTGGACGCGGGCGTCCAGCTGCCAGCGGCCGTCGGCCTCGCGGCGGCCGTGGCCCTGCACGCGGGCGCCGCCTTCCAGCACGGCGTCCAGCGTGGTCAGGCGCAGGCTGGTGGGTTGGTCCGGCCGGCCGGCCAGCGCCAGCTGCAGGCGGCGCACGGGCAGGGCGCCCTGGTCCCAGCGGCCGGGGGCGGTGTTGCTGAGGTCGGCTTGCAACGTGGCTTCGGCATCGCGGGCCGGGGCGTGCAGGCGGGCCTGGCCGGTGAGGGCGGTGCGCGGCAGGCCGGGGGCGAGCGTGGCCAGCGCGGCGAGGTCGAACTGGCGGGCCTGCAGTTGCAGCGCGCTGACGGGCCAGGGCGCGAACGGGCGCAGCTCGCCGCTGGCCTGCAGCGTCTGGCCGCCAGCCGTCACCTCGGCCTGCAGAGCCAGCTGCGCCAGCGGCCCGCGGGCGCTCGCCACGGCCTGCCAGGGCAGGGCGCTGCCCTCGCGCTGTTGCGCGGACAGTTGCAGCTGCGTTTGCAGCGGCTGGGCGCTGGTCAGCTGCAGCCGGCCCGTGAACTGCACCTGCTGCCAGCTGGCGCTGTTCAGCCGCAGGTCGTGGGTGCCGTGGCGGGGCAGGTCCAGGTCGGCGTTGATGCCGAGCAGGGGCGGCTGGTCGGCCGCCCAGCTGAGGCGGGCGATGGCCAGGCGTGGCAGGCGCAGGCCCAGCGGCAGTGACAGCTCGGCCGGCGCCGTCAGCGGGCCGCTGCTGGGTTGGGTGCGCAGCGTGAGCTCGTCCACCACCAGTTCGCGCGCGGCCAGGCGGCCGTCGCGCAGGCCCAGGCCGGCCCAGCGCAGGCCACGCAGGTCGGCCGTGCCGCCGGCCCAGCTCAGCAGCAGGCGTCGGGCGCGGAAGTCACCCAGCAGCGTGCCCTCGGGCGCCTCCACCTGCACGCCTGGCAGGCGGGCGAGCAGCCAGGCGCTGCCGGCCGGGCGCAGCAGCAGCCAGCCGAGCGCGGCCGTCACCGTGGACAGCGTGACGGCGAGCGCGATCAGCGCGATGCGCAGGGGCCGGTTCACCGCGTGATCTCCACGCTGTTCGACCACGTCGCAGCGTCTAGCTTCATAGGGTGATCCCCACGCTGTTCGACCACGTCGCAGCGTCTAGCTTCATAGGGTGATCCCCACGCTGAAGTGCAGGCGCCACTTGCCGGTTTCCTGCGCGCGCGCGGCGTCGATGCGCAGCGGCCCGACCGGGCTGCGCCAGCGCAGGCCGGCGCCGATGCCGACGACGGGGCGGTAGTCGGCCCAGCGCGAAGCGGCATTGCCGGCGTCCACGAACACGGCGCCCAGCACGCTGGGCAGGCTGGCGGTGAAGGGGCGGGCCAGCTCCAGGCTGGCGGTGGCCAGCACGCGGCCGCCGACGGTCAGGCCGTTCTCGACCGGGCCCAGGCTGCGGTAGGCGTAGCCGCGCACGGACTCGTCGCCGCCTGCCAGGAAGCGCAGCTTCTCGGGCACGCCGACCTGCTCGCGGGCAATGACCTGGGCCAGCTCGGCGCGCGCCGTGCCGAACCAGCCGCCCAGCGGGCGGTAGTAGCCCAGCTTGAGTTGCAGCCGGCCGAAGGGACCGCTGTCGTCGCTGCCGCCGCCGCGCACATGGCCGGCACCGAGCAGCAGCAGGCCCTGGTGGCCGTCGGTGGGCAGCAGCGTGCTGTCCAGGCGGCGGCGCACCCACTGCTGGTTCAGCGACAGCGCGAGGTTGGTGTTGACCTGGCTGCCGGTGGTCTCGCGGGCGCGCAGCAGCTCGACATAGGTCAGCCGTTCGTCCTGCGGCGCCTCGTACAGCCGGCCCAGCCGCACGCCGAGGTTCTGCGCGATGGTGTCGCTGCTGCGGTCCTGCTCGAACTGCAGCGACATCAGGTTGCGCTTCAGGTCGGGTTGCGGGTGCGAGCTGAGCTCCAGCTCCACGCCATGCACGTCACGGCTGAGCTGCAGCTTGGAGCGCGCGCGCACCGACTGGCCGAAGGGGCGGCGGTGCAGGTGCTCGATGCTGAGGCTCTGGCCGTCGTTGGCGTGGTAGCCGACGGCGACGGTGGCCTGCTGCAGCGCGGACTCGGTCAGCGTGACGCGCACGGGGCTGCTGCCGTCGGCGTCCACCACCTCGGACTGCAGCTGCACGCGCACGGCGTCGAACAGCTGGGTCTTGACCAGGCGCTCCTGGAAGTCGGCCAGCGCCTGCTCGGTGTAGGGAGCGCCCCGCTCAAAGCCGGTCAGGCGCTCGACGGTCTGGCGGGCCTGGCGCTGCAGGCCTTCGATGCGCAGCTCGCCCAGCCGGGCGCGGTGGCCGCTGGCCATCACCAGGCGCAGCTCGGCGGTGTGGCTGTCAGTGTCTACCTGCGCGGCGGTCTCGGCCCAGCGCGCCAGCGGGTAGCCGCCCTGGCGGGCGCGCAGCAGCAGCTCGCTCTTGGCCGACGCCCAGGGCGATTGCGTGAACGGCACGCCCTCGCCCAGCGGCCAGGCGCTGCGCAGCGCGTCGCGCAGGGCCTGCGCGTCATCGTGGCCCAGCGCCTCAGTGAACAGTAATTCGACCCGGGCCACCCGCGTCACCGGCCCGGGCTTGACGAGCAGCCGCAGTCGCGAGGCGTCGTCCGCGGCGCGGCTGACCGTGGCGCTGGCGTTGAAGTGGCCCTCGGTCTCCAGCAGGGTCTGGGCCTGGGCGGGCGCGGCCGCGGCCAGCCGAGCCAGCTCGCCACGGCTGAGTGCGGCCTCGCTGGCGCGGTAGCGGGCCAGGTCCAGGTGCTGCTGCAGCAGCTTGCGCAGGCGGTCGTCGCGGTAGTCGCCGTCGACCTCGATGTCCAGGCTGTAGACGGCTGGTGCCTCGGCAGCGGGCGGGGACGGGGCAGCGGGCGGGGCGGGGGGCGACGCGTTGGGCGCCGGGGCCGTCGCACAGCCGCTCAGTACCGCCACGAGCAGCAGGCCGACGAGCAGTCGCGTCATTTGCTGAGCAATCGCATCGCGCCTTCAAGGCCGGAGAGGCTGAGCGGGAACATGCGCTGCTGCATCAGCTGCTGGATCAGCGCGATGCTCTGGCGGTACTGCCAGACGCCCTGCGGCTCGGGGTTGATCCAGGCGTACTTGGGGAAGGCGTGCGTGAGCCGCTGCAGCCATTCGGCACCGGTCTCGTCGTTGTTGTATTCGACGCTGCCGCCGGGCTGCAGGATCTCGTAGGGGCTCATCGTCGCGTCGCCGACGAAGATGAGCTTGTAGTCGCGGTTGTACTTGCGGATCAGCTCGAAGGTGTCGAGCTTCTCGGCGAAGCGGCGCCGGTTGTTCTTCCAGACGAAGTCGTAGACGCAGTTGTGGAAGTAATAGAACTCCAGGTGCTTGAACTCGCTCTTGGCGGCGCTGAAGAGTTCTTCCACGCGGTGCACGTGCTCGTCCATCGTGCCGCCCACGTCCATCAGCAGCAGCACCTTGACCTTGTTGTGGCGCTCGGGCTGC
Source organism: Roseateles hydrophilus (assembly GCF_026712245.1). GTDB lineage: Bacteria > Pseudomonadota > Gammaproteobacteria > Burkholderiales > Burkholderiaceae_C > Pelomonas > Pelomonas hydrophilus. The sequence goes on along the minus strand of NZ_JAPPUY010000004.1, from coordinate 195,550 downwards.
ATCTTGATGTCCAGCATGCCGGCGTTGGCGGCCGTGCCGTGGATGGTGCCGTCCAGGTCCAGCTCCAGGTCCGACCCCTCGCGGGCGAAGCGGCGCAGCCGGCGCAGCGCGACCTTGATGTTGCGGGTGCCCAGCTCCAGCGAATCGTCGTAGTCGCGGTAGGCGCGCTGCTCCCAGACCTTGACGGCGCTCTTGTTGCCGCCTGCGCCGCCGATGCGCACGCCCTGCGGGTTGTAGCCGCCGTTGCCGAAGGGGCTGGTGCCGCCGGTGCCTATCCAGCGGTTGCCGCCCTCATGGCGCTCCTTCTGCTCCTCGAAGCGCTTCTTCAGCGTCTCCATCAGCTCATCCCAGCCCATCTTCTCGATGGCGGCCTTCTGCTCGGGCGTCAGGTTGAGTTCGAGGTTCTTCTTCAGCCACTCCAGCGGCACCTCGGCCGTGAAGTCGGTCAGCATCTCCACGCCCTTGAAGTAGGCGGCGAAGGCGCGGTCGAACTTGTCGTACTGGGTCTCGTCCTTGACGAGGCTGGCGCGGGCCAGGTGGTAGAAGTCGTCGATGCGTGCGACGCCGCCGTCCTCGGGCGACGCGATCACGCCAGCGCGCAGCGCCTCCAGAAGCGTCAGGTACTCCGGAACGGTGACCTTGAGCTTGGCGGCGCGCAGCGTGTAGAAGAACTGGATCAGCATGGCCCGCCGATTATGCGGAGTCGGGCCATGCGCCGTTGTCAGCGGGTGTTGCGGCGGCGCGCGCGCAGGCCGACGGCGGCCAGGCCGGCCAACATCAGCGCGTAGGCGGAGGGTTCCGGCACGGGCGTGCTGACGACGACGACCTGGTTCAGGTTGGGCGTGGTCGAGGCGACGGCCCAGCCCTCGGTGCGCATGTCCAGCCAGTCGTTGACGCCGAACAGGTTGCGGGTGCCGTTGGTGGTGGGGTACATGTTGTCGCCCGGCACGGTGCCCTCGTGCACCAGGCCGAACAGATGACCCATCTCGTGCATGGCGACGGTGGCGAAGTCCAGCGTGCCTGCCACGGTCTCGGTGCTGCGGATGTCACTGTCGTAGTACCAGTTGACGCCGTTGTCGAACAGCATCTGGCCGCCCCAGCCCGAGAAGAAGCCGTTGTCACTCGAGTTGACGCGGTTGGGATTGGCCGTGCCGACGTAGGCCAGGCCGATGGTGCTGTCGCGCAGGTCGACGGCACCGACGTAGAACACCAGCGTGTTGGCGGCGATGTTGCGGTTGGTGACCGACAGCGCGGTGCCAGCGTAGCCGTCCATCAGCCCGGTGCTGAAGTCGACGCTGGTGAGCGCCGCCAGCGAGGTGGTCAGGTTGTTCTCGAAGATGGACGCGACCTGGTTCAGCGTCTCGCGCTTGGCGGCGGTGAAGAAGCCGGTTGTGTCCAGGCTGTAATCGAAAACGATGTCCAGGGCCTGTGCGGCGGGGGCGGCGCTGACCAGCGCGGCGGCGAGGGTGGCAGCCAGGGTGTGACGGATCTTCATCGGCGTGTCTCGTTGTGATGGCCGCAGGGCGGAACCCGCCGATTGTGTCGGCGCGCGCCCGTGCGCACCGGCCGCGCGCCACCCGCAACCTGGGGGGGTCAGCTTCGCGTCTGGCCAGTGTGCTGTGCGAGCCACGCGAAGAATTCGCCGTACCAGAGCCGGCTGTTGCGCGGTTTCAGGATCCAGTGGTTCTCGTCCGGGAACCACACCAGCCGCGCCGGCACGCCCAGCGACTTCAGCGTGTTGTAGTAGGCCAGGCCCTGAGCGTCGGGCACGCGGTAGTCCAGCGCGCCGTGGATGACCAGCGTGGGCGTCTTGAAGTGCTTGGCGAATGCGTGTGGGCTCTGCGCGGCGACGCGGGCCGGGTCGTCCCAGTACGCGGCGCCCAGTTCCTTGCGGTGCCAGGCGTAGGCGTCGTCCGCGTACATGGCCTGCCAGTCGTAGCAGCCGGCATGGCAGATGTAGGCCTGGTAGCGGCCGGGCGCCACATGGCCGTTCATCCACGCCACCATGTAGCCGCCGTAGCTGCCGCCGGTGGCGACGATGCGCTTCTTGTCCACCCAGCGCTGGCGCAGCAGCCAGTCGGTGCCAGCCTCGATGTCCTGCAGTTCGTACTCGCCCCAGTGGCCGGTGATGCTGTCCAGGAACTCATGGCCGAAGCTGGAGGAGCCGTGGTAGTTGACGCTCGCGACCACGTAGCCTTGGGCGGCGAAGGCCTGGTGATTCCAGCGCCAATGCCAGCTGTCGCCGAAGGCGGTGTGCGGGCCGCCATGGATGACGTGCATGACAGGCCACTTCTTCTTCGCGTCGAAGCCGGGCGGGTAGGTCAGCCACATCTGAACGGCGTCGCCGCGCGCGCCGGTAAGGCTGACTTCCTCTTGGCGGCCGAAGCGGTGCGCAGCCAGCCGGTCCTCGTTCAGGTGCTCGATGCGCTGCGCGCGGCCGTCTTCATCGAGCACCGACAACTGTGGCGGGAACGCCATGCCGTCATGGTTCACCACCGTGAGGCCACCGGCCTGCGCGAAGGCGCCGACATGCCCGCCCTCGAACACGCACTCGGCGCAACGATCACCCAGCGCGAAGCGCCACAGGTGGCGGCGCCCGCGCGCTTCGGCCGTGAACAGCACGGCCTGGTCGTCCTCGGTCCACTGCAGCGGCGCGGTGACCTCGTGGTCCCAGTCCTCGCTGAACACGGCCCAGTGGCCGCGCTGGTCCAGCACGGCCAGGCGGTCGGGTTGGTTGTGGCCCCGCGCCTGGTGGCTGGCCAGGAAGGCGAGGTGGGCGCCGGACTGGCTGTAGCGCGGCGCGCCGAAGTCCCAGTCGGCGTCCTGCAGCAGCGTTTGCACGGCGCGCGTCTTGACGTCGATCTCGGCGAGCGCCTGGCGGCCGTCCAGCCGCTTCTCGGCGCTGGGGTCGAAGGCGAAGGCGATGCGCCGGCCGTCGGGCGAGATATCGAAACAGGTGGCCTCGGGCTCGGCCCGCTCCAGTTCCCAGGCGCTGCCCTCGAACAGGTCACGGACCTTGCCGGTGGCCACGTCCATCACATGCAGGTGCGGCACGCGGCCCTGCGGGATGTGGTGGTCCCAGAAGCGGTAGAGCGTTTCGTCGGTGACGTAGGCCGTCTCCTTGCGGGCCTTGAACTCGCGCAGCGCGTCCGCCTGCGCGGCGGCCTTGCGGTCGGGCCACACCCAGGACACGAAGGCAATGCGCCGGCCGTCCGGAAACCAGCGGAAGGCACCCACGCCGGTGGCCACCTGGCCCACGCGGCGCGCCTCGCCACCGTCGGGCGGGATGACGTAGAGCTGGGCCTCGTCGTCCTTCACGCCGCCCTGCTCGCGCTTGGCGGTGAAGGCGATCAGGTCGCCCTGCGGGCTCCACAGCGGCTGGCCGTCCTTGTCGCCCGCTTCGGTCAGCCGGCGCGGTTCGCCGCCCAGCGTGGAGAACAGCCACAGGCTGGCCTGCGCGCGGTTGGCCTGCATGTCGTGGCGCGTGACGGCAGCTACGGCCTGCGCGCCGTCGGGGCTGAGGCTGGGGGCGCCGAGGCGGTCCAGCGCCCAGAGGGCATCGACATCGAAGACGGGGGCGGCGTTGCGGGTCATGGTCGGGGGCGGGTGAGTTGCCAATGCAGATGGGCCTTGACCTCGGGCCATTCGCCGGCGGTCAGGCTGTACATCACGGTGTCGCGCACCGTGCCGTCACGGCGCAGCGCGTGGTGGCGGATCACGCCGTCACGCCGCGCGCCCAGGCGCTCGATGGCGCGCTGCGAGGCGTGGTTGAAGTTGTCGGTGCGCCAGCCGACGAGCTGGGCGCCCAAGGTCTCGAACGCATGCGTCAGCAGCAGCAGCTTGGCCGTGGTGTTGACCGCGCTGCGCTGCACGCGCTGGGCATACCAGGTGTAGCCGATCTCCAGCCGCGCGATGGCCGGCACGATGTCGTGATAGCTGGTGGAGCCCAGCACCTCGCTGCTGCGGGCATCCAGTACCGCAAAGGGCAGGCGGTGCCCGGCGGCCTGGCCGGCGAGGGCGGTGTCGATGTAGGCGGCTGTCTCGTCCGGCGCCGGGACGCTGGTGAAGCGCAGGTTCCAGAGCTCGCCGTCGGCCGCGGCTGCCTGCAGGCCGGGCGCGTGCGCTGCGGTCAGCGGCACCAGCCGGATTGGCCCGGCCGCCAGCTCAACCGGCAGGACGGGCCTCAAGACGGGTCTCGCAGCATCATGCGTCGCGCGGCCCAGCGGCCCACGCCGCAGCCGGCCACGATCAGCAGCAGGCCCAGCAGCTGCTGTGCGTTCCAGTCGGTGCTGGCGACGAAGTCGATGCCGAACTGCCGGCCCAGGCCCCAGCCAGCCAGCGCGCCGCCCACAAAGCCGACGGCATCCGCCAGCGCCTCGCGCATCGCGCGGTTGAAGTCTTGGGCCATCTCAGCGGTTGTTGCGTTGCATGAATACGAGCTTCTCGAACAGCGTCAGGTCTTGCTCGTTCTTGAGCAATGCCCCGACCAGCGGCGGGATGCTGACCTTCTCGTCCTGAGCCTGCAGCGCCTGCACGGGCACGTCCTCGGCCACCAGCAGCTTGAGCCAGTCGATGAGCTCCGAGGTGCTGGGCTTCTTCTTGAGGCCCGGCAGGTTGCGCACGTCGTAGAAGTTCTTCAGCGCCGCAGCCAGCAGATCCTTCTTGAGCGTGGGGAAGTGGACGTTGACGATCTTGGCCATCGTCTCGGCGTCCGGGAACTTGATGTAGTGGAAAAAGCAGCGGCGCAGGAAGGCGTCCGGCAGCTCCTTCTCGTTGTTGGACGTGATGAACACCAGCGGGCGGTGCCTGGCCTTCACGAGCTGGCGTGTCTCGTAGACGTAGAACTCCATGCGGTCGATCTCGCGCAGCAGGTCGTTCGGGAACTCGATGTCGGCCTTGTCGATCTCGTCGATGAGCAGCACCACGGGCTGGTCCGCCTCGAAGGCCTGCCACAGCACGCCCTTGACGATGTAGTTCTCGATCTGGCGCACGCGCTCGCTGCCCTCGATGCCAGCGAGCTGGCTGTCGCGCAGCCGGCTGACGGCGTCGTACTCGTACAGACCCTGCTGGGCCTTGGTGGTGCTCTTGATGTGCCACTGGAGCAGCGGCATGCCGAGGGCGGCGGCCACCTCCTCGGCCAGCATGGTCTTGCCCGTGCCGGGCTCGCCCTTGATGAGCAACGGGCGCTGCAGCGTGGCGGCCGCGTTGACCGCCAGCATCAGGTCGGCGGTGGCCACATATTGGTCGGAACCTTGGAATTTCATGGGGAAAACCGGGGCAGGAAGGGGGCGGTTTCAGTATAGGAGCCCTCCTATAATCGCGGCCGCCTAAGAACCCAGACCCCACGAGACATGAAAAAACTGCTGCAGATCTCGATCACCCTGGCCGCCCTGTTTGGCGCCGCCTCCGCGCAGGCTCAGGACGTGAAGGCCGGTGAAAAGAAGATCGCGATGTGCATCGGCTGCCATGGCATTCCGGGTTACCAGGCCAGCTTCCCCGAGATCCACAAGGTGCCCATGATCGCGGGCCAGAACGCCAAGTACATCGTGGCGTCGCTGCAGGCCTATGCCAAGGGCGAGCGCAAGCACCCCACCATGCGCGGCATCGCGACCTCGATGAGCGAGCAGGACATGCTCGACGTGGCCGCTTTCTACGAGCAGCAGGCCAAGAAGCCGGCCGTGCCGGAGAGCGTGCCCGCTGCGCCGGCCAATGTGGCCGAGCTACTGACCAAGGGGGCCTGCATCTCCTGCCACGGCGTCAACTTCAGCAAGCCGATCGACCCGGCGTATCCCAAGATCGCCGGTCAGCACGCCGACTACCTGACCGTGGCGCTGAAGTCCTACAAGACCGAGAAGAATGCCAACATCGGCCGCAGCAACGGCGTCATGGCGGGCCAGGTCAAGCAGTTCAGCAACGCCGAACTGAAGGCCATCTCAGGCTACATCGCCAGCCTGCCGGGCGAGCTGGCCACCGTGCCGCAGGGCAAGATGCGCTGACGCACACGGCGCGCGCCTGTGAAAGAGCCGCCTCGACCGAGGCGGCTTTTTTTCGCCTCGGGCAAACTGTGCAGGGCTGCACACTGCCGGCCCTGGCCCTGAACCGATACTCGGTTGGATGGAAACGACGCTGTCATGTTGAAGAAGATCCCGACCTCTGAGGCCAGGCTGGGCATGTACCTGCAATCGATGGAGGGGGCCTGGCTGTCCCACCCATTCTGGAAAACCAAGTTCGTGCTGACGGATGCCGTCGACCTGGCTGCGCTGAAGGCCAGCGGCGTGCCGGCGGTGTGGATTGATGTGAGCAAGGGCGCGGATGTGGCGGTCGTCGAAGACCCCAAGCCCAGCCCTGTCATGACGGTGGCGTCTCCCGCGCCGGTCGCTGCGGCTGTGCCACCCCCGCCTCCACCACCACCACCGCCGGCTGCGCGTGTCAGCATGGAGGCGGAGCTGGATCGCGCCGGTCAGGTGTTGAACCGCTCCAAGGCGGCCGTCATGGCGCTGTTCAACGAGGCCCGGCTGGGCAAGGCGATCGACAGCGAGGTCTGCCTGCCCATCGTCGATGAGGTGGCGTCGTCGCTCGCCCGTAACCCGTCCGCCTTCGTGAGCCTGGCCCGGCTGAAGGACAAGGACGACTACACCTACATGCACTCGGTGGCCGTGTGCGGGCTCATGGTGGCGCTGGGGCGCCACATGGGCTTGAGCGACACCGAGGTGCGCGAGGCGGGCCTGGCGGGCCTGCTGCACGACGTCGGCAAGATGCAGATGCCGCTGGACGTGCTGAACAAGCCTGGCTCCCTGACCGACGCGGAGTTCAACGTGATGCGCAGCCACCCCGAGCGGGGCTGGGAGATGCTGCGCGAGGGCACGCATGTGCCTGAAGCCGCGCTGGATGTGTGCCTGCACCACCACGAGAAGGTGGACGGCACGGGCTACCCGCACAAGCTGGCGGGCGATCAGATCAGCCTGCTGGCGCGCATGGGCGCGGTCTGCGATGTCTATGACGCGATCACCTCGACGCGGCCCTACAAGAAAGCCTGGGACCCGGCCGGTTCTCTCCAGCGCATGGCGCAGTGGAAGGGGCAGTTCGACCCGGTGGTCTTCCAGGCCTTCGTGAAGAGCGTGGGCATCTACCCCACCGGCACGCTGGTGCGGTTGCAGTCCGGGCGCCTGGGCGTGGTGGTGGATCAGAACCCCGAGGCGCTGATTGCGCCGCGCGTGAAGGTGTTCTATTCCACCAAGTCCAACATGCCCATCCCGGTGCAGTTGCTCGATTTGTCGGCGCCGGGCGCCACCGACCGCATCGCCGGGCGCGAGCCGCCGGAGAACTGGGGCTTCAATCATCTGGAAGAGCTCTGGAATCCAAATCTGAAAAGGTGATTGGGGGCGCTCCTAAACTGCCGGGCCTTGCAGTTCTTGGGGTGGGACGATGAAACGATGGATGGCGGTGGCCGCGCTGCTGGGCTGGGCTCTGGTGGCGTCGGCGCAGACCTTGCGCTGGGCGGGCCAGGGTGACCCGCAGACGATGGACCCGCACTCGCAGAATGAGACGCTGACGAACAACGTCAACTCCCAGATCTACGAGCGCCTCATCCACCGCGACGCGCGGCTGGCGCTGGTGCCGGGGCTGGCCACATCCTGGGCCCAGACCGGGCCGCTGAGCTGGCGCTTCAAGCTCAGGCCGGGCGTGAAGTTCCACGACGGCACGCCGTTCACGGCCGATGACGTCGTGTTCTCGCTGCAGCGCGCGCGGGCGCCCACATCGCAGATCGCCGTCTATGCCCATGCGGTGGGCACGCCCAAGCGCGTGGACGACCTGACGGTGGACTTCCAACTCGCCGCCTTCAACCCCATCTTCCTGCAGCACGTCGAGCAGCTGCCCATCATGAGCCGCAAGTGGTGTGAGACCCACCGCGTGGTGCAGCCGCTGGACTTCAAGGGGCGCGAGGAGAGCCACGCCTCCGTCAACGCCAATGGCACGGGGCCCTTCCAGCTGGTCACGCGCCAGCCTGGCGTGAAGACCGTGCTGCGGCGCAACCCGGCCTGGTGGGGGCGCGCCGACGGCAATGTGCAGGAGGTGGTCTACACCCCGATCGCGAGTGACGCCACGCGGCTGGCGGCCCTGGTGTCGGGCGAGGTGGATCTGGTCAACGACCCGGCGCCGCGCGACATCACGCGGCTGCGCAGCACGCCCGGTGTGAAGATCATCGACGGGCCCGAGAACCGGCTGGTCTTCATTGGCATGGACCAGGCGCGCGACAAGCTGCTCTACGGCCGCGCACCCGGCGACCGCAATCCGTTCAAGGATGTGCGCGTGCGGCGCGCGCTCTACCAGGCCATCGACGTGCAGGCGCTCAAGCTCAAGCTGATGGCCGGCCTGTCCGAGCCGACCGGCGCGCTGACGCCGTCGGCCAACGCGTCCTTCGACGACCCGGCGCTGCAGTCACGCCTGCCGCTGGATGTCGCGGGCGCCCGCAAGCTGATGGCCGATGCCGGCTATGCGGACGGCTTCGAGGTCACGCTGGACTGCCCCAACAACCGCTACATCAACGACGAGGAGATCTGCGCCGCACTGGCCGCCATGTGGGCGCAGATCAAGGTGCGTGTGAAGGTCAACGCGATGCCGCGCGCGCTGTACTTCCCCAAGCTGGAGAAGCTGGACAGCAGCCTGTTCCTGTACGGCTGGGGCGGCAGCATCACCGACGCCGAGGTCATGCTCACGCCCGTGCTGCGCAACCGCAGCGTCAAGGGTGTGGGCGACTACAACTACGGTGCCTTCCGCAACGACCGCGCCGATGCGCTGGCCGCGCGGAGCAGTGTCGAGACCGATGCGAAGAAGCGTGAGCAGCTGATCCGCGGTGCACTGGCGGAATGGCGCGAGCAGGTGAACGTGATCCCGCTGCACCGGCAGGTCATCCCCTGGGCCATGCAGGCTGCGGTGACGGCGGTGCACCGCGCCGACAACTTCGTCGAGCTGGCCTGGGTGCAGATCAAGCGCTGAATCCCGGCGCTTAACTGCGCACTGCAGCGGCGCGCGGCGCGGCAAACTGGCTCAAGCCCAGTTCCAGACCGCGCCATGCCGTACCGTTTTGCCGCCCTCGTGTTGCCCCTGCTTGTGCTGCTCGCCGCGTGTGGCGGTGGTGGTGGCAAGGACGAGGCGAGCTCGACACCGGCAGCCACGACGCCGCCGACGCTGCGCGGCATCGCAGCCACCGGCGCGCCCCTGGTGAATGCACAGGTCAGCGTCGTCGATGGCCAGGGCAAGCTCGTCGGCTCGGCCACCACCCACGCGGCGGACGGCAGCTACAGCCTGACGCTGTCGGCCACCAGCCCGGCGGCGCCGCTGTTCATCCAGGCGCGCGGCGTGGACGCCGCCGGTCGCATGCAGGTGCTGCACTCCATCGTGCCCGTCGTCGCCGCCACCATGGTGGGCCATGTCACGCCGCTCAGTGACGCCGTCGTCGCGCTCGCGCTGGGCACCGAGCCGGCGCCGGTGTTCGCCGCCGCGGCCACCAGCACCAGCCAGCTCACGCAGATGGCCAGCGCCACGACGGCCGCCAAGGACTTCCTCAAGACCCTGGTCAAGACCCAGCTGACCGACCTGAAGATCACCGACCCAGCGACGCTGGACCCGCTCGCCGACGCGAGCTTCGCGGCCAACAAGGGCACGCACGACCTGCTGATCGAGAGTGTGCGCGTGGACTTTGCGCGCTCCAGCACCAACGTGCCGCAACTGCAGATCAGCAACAAGTTCCTCGCCAGCACGGCGCCCGAAGTGGTTGTGGCGCTGCCCACAGCGCAGACGGAACTGCTCAAGGCCACCGGCGCCACGCCCGCCAACGCCATCACGTCCACGCTGAAGGCCGCCACCAGCGCCTCCAAGCTGCTGCCCAACCTGTCGGGCCTGGATGACCTGGGCGCCGCGCTGAACAAGCTCATCGTGCAGGGCAAGGACAGCGCCGCCATTCAGGCCGATGCGCTGTTGACCACCAGCTACGACCGCCACAACAGCCGCACGGCCGCCGGCCTGGCCACGCTGCTGGCCAGCTACTCGGCCGCCAACCGCCAGCTCGGCCGCTTCCAGCTGCTGGGCTGCGCGGAAGGCGCGGCGACCACCGGCGACTGCAGCAAGGTGCTGGTGGCTGCGGCGGTCAGCGACTCGACCGGCGCCATCGTCGATGTCTTCAGCGATGCCGTCAGCTACAACAAGAGCGCCACGACCACGCACAAGTGGAATCTGGCCGGCAACGGCAAGAAGCTGGCAGTGGCCGTGCACCCGCTGGCCTTTGCGGCCAAGAAGGCCGACGGCAGCGCCGACAGCACGCAGAGCCCCAACCCCGGCATCGGCCTGCAGGTGGAGATCCAGGCGCTGGCAGCCGACGCCAGCGTGCTCATCAGCAGCGCCACTGTGCAGCTCACCGGCGGCTTCAGCCTGTCCTTTCGCGACTGCGGCCGCAGCCTGCTGTGCATGTCCTCCGCCGCGGGCACGGCCAGCGTCGTGCCCACCGGCGGCGTGGCCGACATCGCCATCCAGCGCGCCGCCATCGGCTGGGTGGGCGGCGTGGACAGCACGCGAGGCGCCAAGTTCCTTGTCACCACGGCGCTGGAAGACCGCAGCATTTACCTGAACGCGGACGTGCCCGGCGAGCCGGCCGCCGCGCGCTTCCCGGCGCTGGACACGGTCAACAGCAGTGCACTGCTGCGCGCGATCGACCTGCAGGGCAGCACGCTGCAGCTCGACTGGCGCACCTGGGCGGCCGCCAATCCGGACCTGCGCCTCATCGAGATCAAGCGAGTCTTTCGCCCCACCGACGGCAGCGCCCCCACGGTGCTGGACACGGCCGTGCCGCTGCCGCCCAAGACCAGCGTCACGCTCGCCACGCCGTTCACGCCGGCCGTCACGGTCACCACCGAGTTGTGGCTGCAGGCCATGGACCCGCAGGGCCGGCGCTTGCACACGCGCTACACGGCGCAGCCCTGACATGGCCCGGGCGCCAGCATGGGCGCTCAGCACCAGCCCAGACGCCTGGCGATTGGCGCCGGCGGTGACGCTGAGCGAGCGCTGTTCGCCCGCGAGTCGTCCGCGCTGGCGAAACCTCGACACGCGTCTGCGGTGCCGCTGAAGTTGATTAAAGTCGCGGCGCTGCCTGATGAGCAAGCGACTTGTGATGCTCGCTGTGCTGCGCCCCCGTTGCCCATGAAAAGTCCCATGAACCTTCTCAAGCGCAACAACGTGGAAGTCCTGGGCGATCGCGGGCCTGTTCTGCTCTACGCCCACGGCTTCGGCTGCAACCGGGAGATGTGGAACCACATCCTGCCGGCGTTTGCAGAAACCCACCGCCAGGTCGTGTTCGACTACGTTGGCAGCGGCAATTCCGATCGCACAGCGTTCGATCCGCTGCGTTACGCCAACCTCACGGGCTACGCGCGTGATGTGCTGGACGTGTGTGACGCGCTGGGCCTGACGGAAGACGTGACCTTCGTTGGGCATTCGGTGAGCTGCAGCATCGGCATGCTGGCGTCCATCCAGCGCCCCGCCTTGTTCAACCGACTCATCTTGATCGGGCCTTCGCCATCGTTCCTGAATGACCCGCCAGCGTATCTGGGCGGCTTCGAGCCGGAAGACCTTGAAGGCCTGCTGACCTTGCTGGATCAAAACTACATGGGCTGGGCGCAATACCTGGCGCCCGTCGTGGCGGGCGCCTCCGGCGGCGACGCCGTGGCGGGCACCTTGAACGAAAGCTTCTGCTCGACGGACCCGGCCGTGGCGCGCGTGTTTGCGCGGGCCACCTTCTTTGCGGACAACCGCGCAGACCTGCACCGCGTGCCGGTGCCCTCGCTGCTGCTGCAGCACCGCAAAGACAGTCTGGCGCCCCTGGGCGTGGGTGAATACATGCATGCACAGATGCCGCAGAGCACCTTGCGGGTTCTGGACGTCGAAGGGCACTGTGCGCACCTGAGCAACCCGGCGCTGGTCATCGAAGCGATGCAGCAGTACCTGGCTCCCGCCGCCGCCGTCTGAGATCACTGCTGAGTGATGGAACTCCTGGACGAGCTCCCATGCGCCGTGGTGATCACCGACCGTGCGGGACGCATCCTGGGCGTCAATGCAGGTCTCGCTGAACTGGTGGGCGCCTCCCGGCACGGCCTGGTCGGGAGTTCAATCGAGGACCTGCTGCCGCCGGCCAGTCGGATCTTCCTGCAGACGCACCTGTGGCCGACCTTGTTGCGCGATGGGCGGTTGAACGAGATCCACCTGCAATTCAAGGGTGAAGGCAGCGCCAGGCTGCCGGTGCTGTTGAATGCCCGCCTGGGGCAGCACCAGGGCGGGCCGGCCTACTACTGGACGATCTTTTCAGCTGTCGATCGGCATCGCTTCGAGGCCGAGTTGGTGGAGCAGCGCAACCTGGCCGAGTCCCGGAATCAGGCGCTGCTGCATCAGCAGCGATTCATCAAGGGCGTCACGGATGCGATTCCGGGGCTGGTTGGGTACTGGGACAAGGACCTGCGCTGCCGGTTTGCGAACAGGTCCTACCTCGATTGGTTTGGGCAGGACCCTGACCAATTGATGGGCACCTCGCTTCGCGATCTGCTGGGCGGCAGCGTCTTCGCGCTGAACGAGCCATACATCCTGGGCGCGCTCGCCGGGCAGGAGCAGATCTTCGAGCGCAGTCTGGCCAGGGCGGACGGCAGCACGGCGCACACGCTGGCGCACTACATCCCTGATCTGGTGGACGGGGAGGTGCAGGGCTTCTTCGTGCTCGTCAATGACGTGACTGCCCTGAAGCAAAGCCAGACGGTGCTGGAAGAGGCGCAGCGCCTGGGCCAGATCGGCAGTTGGACCTGGCGCGTTGAGGGGGATGTGGTTGCCTGGTCGCCGCAGCTGTTCGCGATTTTCGGGCGGGATCCAAACGGCCCGGCACCCAGCTTCGTCGAGCAGTCGGCGCTCTACCTGCCGGAGGATTTTGAGCGCCTGCGTCGGCAGGTCGAGTCTGCCTTGGTGTCGGGCGAACCGTATGAGATGGAGCTCAGGTACTGGCGCCCGGATGGCTCCGTGGGCTGGGTGGATGCGCGCGGCGAGCTTGTCCGTCATTCGAAGGGCAAGGTCCAAGGACTGCGGGGCACGGTGCAGGAGATCAGCCTGCGCAAAGAGCAGCAGCAAGCCCTGCTGGCCGCCAAGGGGCGTCTGCGCTCGATGTACGAAACCACGCCGGCGCTGCTGCATTCGATCGACGCGCAAGGACGCCTGCTGCACGTCAGCGATGCGTGGCTGGCCCGTTTGGGCTACGAACGCAGCGAGGTGATCGGTCGACCCATCACAGACTTCCTCACGGACGATTCCCGGCGGCGGGCGCGCGAGGAGGTGCTGCCCGCCTTCTTCAAGCTCGGCCGCTGCGACGATGTGCCCTATGAGATGGTGACCCGCGGGGGCGAGATCGTCGACGTGCTCCTGTCGGCCATCCTCGAGCGCGATGGGCTGGTCGACGGTGAACGCAGCCTGTCCGTGGTCCAGGATGTGACCTTGCGCCGTCGCGCGGAGCGCGAACTGGCCCGCGAGCATGAGCGCCTGCGCAACCTGATCGAAAGCACGAACGCGGGGACGTGGGAGTGGAACGTTCAGACCGGTGAGGTGATCGTCAACCCGCGATGGGCGACCATCCTCGGGTGGTCGCTTGACGAACTGGGCACGGTGACCAACCAGTTCCGTGTCGATATTGCGCATCCGGATGAGTTGCCCCACACCAGGCGACTGCTGCGGGACCACTTCGCGGGGCGCTCGGACGCCTACATCACCGAAGCCCGGTTGAGGCATCGGGATGGGCACTGGATCTGGGTGGAAGACCGCGGGCGTCTGATCACCCGCACACCAGATGGGCGCCCGGAGTGGGTTTACGGCATCCACATCGACATTTCCGAGCGCAAGCGGCGTGACGAGGCGCTGTCCAGGCTGAGCATGCAATTGGCCGATCAGCATGAGCTGATGCGGGTGACGCTGCGCTCGATCGGTGACGCCGTGATCACGACCGATGCTGCCGGGCTCATCAGCTGGCTCAATCCGGTGGCCGAGCGCATGACCGGATGGCTGTCCTCCGAGGCGGTGGGGCGTCCCTTGCTGCAGGTTTTCCACATCGTCAATGAAGAGACGCGCGAGTCGGCACCTGACCCGGTCGCCGCCTGCTTGGCCGAAGGGCGCATCGTCGGCCTGGCGCACCAGACGCTGCTGATCTCCAAGGACGGCACCGAGTACGGCATCCAGGACTCGGCTGCGCCCATCCTGAACGCCCAGGGTGAGATGCTGGGCGTGGTGCTGGTGTTCCACGACGTCAGCGAACAGCGCCGCCTGAGCGGCGAGATGACCTACCGCGCCACCCACGATGCACTGACGGGCTTGGTCAACCGCGCCGAGTTCGAGACGCGCATGCTCCGAACGCTGCGGCACGCCCAGGAGCACGACAGCCAGCATGCGTTGATGTACATCGACCTGGACCAGTTCAAGCTGGTCAACGACGCTTGCGGCCACTCCGTCGGCGACCAACTTCTGCAACAGGTCAGCAAGCTGCTGGGTGATGCCGTGCGAGCACGTGACACCCTGGCCCGCTTGGGCGGCGACGAGTTCGCGATCATCCTCGAGCACTGCAACATGGAGCAGGCAGGCCGTGTGGCGCAGAAGATCTGCGACCGCATGGACGATTTCCGATTCATCCACGAAGACCGTCGGTTTCGCATCGGCACGAGCATCGGCCTGGTGCCGGTGGACAAGCGCTGGGCCAGCACGGCAGCGATCCAGCAGGCCGCGGACACCTCCTGCTACGCCGCCAAGGAGGCCGGTCGCAATCGGGTGCACGCTTGGTTCGACACGGATGCCGCCATGCGGGCTCGCAGCCACGAGATTCAATGGACGTCTCGCATCGAGAGCGCGCTGGATCACGACGGTTTTGCGTTGTTCGCGCAGCGCTTCGAGTGCCTGAACGGGCAGGCCCAGGGCCTGCATGCAGAGGTGCTGCTGCGCATGCGCAATGACGATGGCTCGTGGGTTCAGCCGGGTTCGTTTCTTCCGGCTGCCGAGCGTTTCCATCTGGTCTCGCGGATTGACCGCTGGGTCTTGAGTCGGGCGGTCGCCTGGCTGCGCAGTCGCGCGCAGCCCTGCGGCATCGAGAGCCTGAGCGTCAATTTGTCAGGGCGATCCGTTGGTGACCGCGCGTTTCATGGCTGGGTGCTGGAACTGCTCGCGGATGCCGGGCCCGCGGTGTGCAGCAGGCTGTGTCTGGAGATCACTGAAACCGCTGCGGTAACCAACCTGGCGGACGCCGCGGTGTTCATCGGC
Source organism: Roseateles hydrophilus (assembly GCF_026712245.1). GTDB lineage: Bacteria > Pseudomonadota > Gammaproteobacteria > Burkholderiales > Burkholderiaceae_C > Pelomonas > Pelomonas hydrophilus. The sequence continues at coordinate 180,229 of NZ_JAPPUY010000004.1, read as the reverse complement.
CAGGTTCGACAGGCGGGCGTGAAGGTGTCGCTGGACGACTTCGGCGCTGGCGCCTCGTCGTTTGGCTACCTGAAGGCTTTGCAGGTGGACTATCTCAAGATCGACGGCCAGTACATCCGCAACCTGGTGACGGAGGCCTTGGACGATGCCGCCGTGCGTTGCTTTGTCGACGTCGCGCAGCTGATGGGCATCAAGACCGTGGCGGAGTTCGTGGACAGCGCCGATGCCTTGCACCGACTTCAGCTGATCGGCGTGGATTACGCCCAGGGCTACCTGATCCACCGGCCCGAGCCCATCGACGCGTTGCTCGCTGAACCGGCCAAGTCAGGTCAGTGACGTTTCACGTGGATGTTTCTGCGCGTGCGCGCGGCGACGGAATGGCAGCTCTGATCCGTGCACTGGGCAGTTCCAGCTGCTGCGCGATGCTCTCGATGCAGCGCTCAAGTTCATGGGCGGGTTTCGTGGCGTGATGTGCAAGCACGGAGACCGCCGCGATGCGCCGATGTCCGACTGGGCCGGAAAGTGCGAGCGTGGCGTGCATGGCCACATGACAGCGCACGCTGTGTGCGGCTGCAGCCTGCAAGCCCCAGGTTTCGCACAAGGCAGCGCCGAGGATGTCGTGCGAAGCGCCAAACGCCTGCATCTCATGCAGCACCAGCGCGGCGTCGTCGGTCGGCGCCTGCTGCCAGATCGATCGGTAGGCCGAAGTCGCATGGCGAAACAGCAAGGCCTTGCCGCATTCCTCGAACAGGCCGGCCGAGTGCGCCGCCCACGCATCAAACCCGAGCGCCTGAGCCACGGCACCCATCCATCGACTGCGTTCCGTGGACCGCTGCCAAAGCGACTCGAGCTCCGGCGCCGGCGGGAACGCGGCGCGCAGGCCATTCTGGAGCGTGATCGAGCCGACTTCGCGATAGCCCAGGTAGGTGATCGCCTCGCGCACCGTCTGCACGCGTCCAGAAAGCTTGAAGAATGCGGAATTGACGGTTCTGAGCAGGGCCGCGCTCAGCGCCATATCGGTTTCGATAATGTCGGCGAGGGCGTCGATGTCGCAGCTGGGTTCAGCCAGCAAGGCGGCCATCTGCAGAAGCGCCAAGGGGGGCGCTGGCAACTCAAGATTCAGGGCGTGCCGGGCCGCACCTGCCATCGATTCGTCCAAGCTAGCCTCGCGGTCGTTGCACGCAGATGGAGGGCCGCCGCCTGCGGGGGGGGGGGGGGGGGGGGGGGGCTGTGCCCGCGCCGCTCATGGTGCGCTGAACGTTGCGCAATCAGTCTACTGCGCGAAGGGGCAGGACCGCGCCGGGCCGTCACCACGGCGGCCACTGCACGCGCCCATGCAATCCGGTTTGCGTTGGTGGACGGGATGGCGGAAAAAAGAAAAGCGCCCATTTGGGCGCTCTGCTATTGGGTTCCTGGCGGAAGCGGTGAGATTCGAACTCAAGAAGTTTTTACTAATTTCCCTTTGAAATCAACTACTTAGTTCACTTCTGCCGGCCTCCAACTGTCACAGTTATCTGTCACGCGGCGAGCCTGGATAGTACCCCCTCTGCAAGCCGCAGCGAACCACTTCTGTCCAGCCTCGGCGCCTACCCCAAGTCGATGCCGGTCGCGTCTTTCAGCTTCTTCTTCAGGAAGCCCTCGGCTACCTTCTTGCCGAACTCCATCATCATGCTGAAGCCGCCGCCGCCCGCCTCCTTCATGGCCTGCTTGGTCCGCTCCCACACCTCTTGCGACTGCATCGTTTCAATGAAGTCGTGGCCCTTCCAAGTGATTTCCAGCGGAAGCGCCTGGCTGAATGCGTCGCTCATCGTCGTGATGTCTGCAATCTTAAGAAGTCCCGCCTGTCCCATCAGAGAGACGTGATGGCCTACTGCCTGTTCAGTGTGCCCATCAATCACCAGCGGATTAGGTATGTGCTGCCCCTCAGGCACGGCAGCCAAGGTCAGCAGGATCGTCCTGACCAGTTCCATGTCGCGCTTCATTACCTCTCCCGTTTATGTGGCTGGCGGTGGTCGCCGTGCGCCCATCATCGCTGGCTGAACGTCGCCACCGTGTCCAGCCACTCCCCGAAGTCCGACTCGACCACCTCGACCCCGCACAGGAACTCCAACTCGCGGTTGCCATCCGCACGTGCCTGACGTTCTCGGCCGACCCTGGCCGCATCCACAGCCTGGGCGGTGAACCAGCGGGGCATCCGGTGCAGCAGGGCAGCGGTGCGAGTAGAGATGGTGGTGGTTTGCATGACCGGCGCTTCGTGTTGGTAGAGCCAGTCTCGGCCTCAGCCGGTGTGGCAGCTATCACCCAGAGGTGGGAGCGATGGGGGATGGCGCCCCCCCCGTATCCCCCTCGTATCCCCCAAAAGGGGGAAGCCGGGTCAGAACGGCACATCCATCAACTCGATGCCCAGCGCGTCCAGCACGCGCTCCTCGATGCCAGGGGCGTCCACATCGTCCACACGGACCACCAGCCGGCGCCAGCGGGTGCAGCCCACGCGGTAAGCATGCCCCGGGAGTGGTGTGCTGTACAGGTAGCGCATCGGCTTGCCGGAGTCGTCGGTCATCACGCCCATGTCGAAGGCGGCCGCGTCGATTCCGGTGAGTTGGAAAGGCTTCAGGTGGGTGTCGTCGTAGGTCATGGGGGACCTCCTGGAGGAACGTCATGCACCCAGGCCGGCACCATGCCCCTGGGGTCGATGTCAGGCGCGGGCACGGCCCTTGGCTTGCCCTTGCCGGCGGTGGGTGGAAATCGGGCCTTGGCGCGGGCCTCCGCGTCATCCACAGCCTCACGCACCGGGTCACACCACCAGACCTGGGGGAACAGCTTCGGGCTCTTGTAGTGGGTCCCAAGGTCTTCGTAACCCAAGACCATGATTTGGCCGTCCCTTACCTTGACCCGCACTTTGTCGAGTTGCCAGATGAGCCGATCCTCGCCCCGCGAGCCCAGCAGCGAAGCGGTCAGGGGCCTGCGCTCGCCGTCGTCGGCCCAGCCGCGCATCACGGAGACCCACAGGCGGCCGCGCTGCGGCACCATCATTTCCAGTTCGGCCTGCGCCAGCTTCATGCCTCGCTGCCTTGTCCTGATTGCATCCACCCACATGCTGTATGTTTATACAGTATTCGACCCATGCTGTGCCGAGTCAGGGGGCAAAGTCAGCCGAGGACCGATAGGCGAGGTCACGCTCCGCTTGGAGGGCCGTGCCCCCGGTAGTGGGTCTTCAGGGCACTCGCCTGTTCCCGCTGCTGTTGACCGGCCTGGAGGACTAGGCCGGGCTCCCTGAGGGCTGAGGCGGATCAGCAGAGCTGCGCGGTCAGGGTTGCGCCTCATGCACTGCAAAGCTGGCCGTCTAACATCGCAGTCACACGGGCAGAGATTCGCAAGGGAGCGACGTGGATCACATCATCACCAAGCCGGCAGCGTTGACTGGCTACGCAGTGCATCGAGCTGTTGCCGGCCTCCTGGATGGCAAGGCGGCCCAGTTCGTTGACCGAGGGGACCACCTGGTGGTCCGTGTCGCCGAGCCCCTGGAGGGCGCTACCCCCGTGCCCCTGCGGGAGTTCTCGGTCGGCAGCATCCTGGGCTTCACGCTGAGGGCATCAACTGGTGCCAAGGTCAAAGGGCGCCATCGGTACTGGCCGACGAATGACTGGCGCAGCCGGCATGCCTGGCTTGACCGCAAGGCCGCACTGCACGGGTTTGAGGTCATCTCGGTGCATTGCACTGCCCGCATGGCCCTCATCGAGGCATCGGGGCGCAGGTTCTCCATTGACCAGACCGATTTCACCGGGGTCCTGAAGGTCCTGGATGTCGAGCGTTTTGGCGAGGCACTGAGCCAAGGCGTGGGTAGCACAGGCAAAGCGTTCGGTATGGGCATGTTGTGCCTGTGACCAGCGGCAGACCACAAGCCAATCACGAGGGAGAGACTGCTATGAACACCATCCTTATCGAGGCCACCATCACCACGGTGGCGCCGCTGTCCATCGCCATGCCTGTCGCCGAGGGGCAGCAGGAGAACGAGTGGAAGAACTTCCCCGTGACTGCGGTGGGCCTGGACGATGCGGGCCAACTCCGACGCACCGGATACCTGCCCGCCAGCACCGTGCGTGGGTTCTTGCGGCGGGCCGTGTCGATGGCGGCCATGCAGGCCCGAGGTCCTGGCAACACCACGATGCAGCAGGCGTACAGCGACATCCTGGGCCAGGCTGGTGATGGCAAAGAAGAGGTGGACTTGCTGCAAATGTCCAAGGAGCGTGAAGCCGACCCCATCCTCGATTTGTTTGGCCGGTGGTCGTTCAAGAGCCGCCTGCTGGTCTCCAACTTCATGCCCGCCGTTCCGGTGTTGCCAGAGCCCATCACGGGCACCCGCAAGGACTTGGAGGACACGGAGGGCGTGCTGGAGGCACTGACCGACGGTGACCGTGCGGCCTACTTTGGCCGCTCCGATGCAAACGCGGACCGTGCGGCTGCGGAGGCCCTGGTCAGTGGCATCAAGGCAAAGTTGCGCAAGGCGAAAAAAGCAGGTACGGACGCGGCAGACCTGGAGGCCGCCCTCGCGGAAGCTGAAGCCAAGGCCGCCAGTGCCAAGGCTGCAATGGGGGACATGCAGAACAGCAGCCGCACCATCACGACGTTCTATGCGCTGCCCTCAGGGCTGGCGCTGTCGGGAAAGCTGGTCGTCGAGCGTGCCCGCGAGCGAGACCTGGATTTGCTGCTCGTCGGCCTCGATGCATTGTCCAGGCGGCCCCTGCTGGGCGCCCAGGTGGCGCGGGGCTGCGGGGAGGTGGGCGGCCGGTTTGTCGTGAGGGTGGATGGCGCTTTGCACAGCATCGTCACGACACAGGGCTGGCAGGCCATGCAGGTGGAGCGTTTTTGAACTGCCCTACTGCCTGAAAGCTGAACAGCGTCATGGACTTGCAGTTATCGAGTTCAAGCCACCCGGTAGATGGGTGGTTCCTGGAACCAGCCTGCACCCGTCAACGACGGCGGCCCGGTTCAAGCCACCCGGTAGATGGGTGGTTCCTGGAACCAAAGACGCGAGGTGCATTCGGTCGTAGCCGTTCAAGCCACCCGGTAGATGGGTGGTTCCTGGAACTCGTCGGCCCCGTGGGCGCAGAGCCAGCAGGTTCAAGCCACCCGGTAGATGGGTGGTTCCTGGAACTAGTCGGTGCCAAAGCGCGCCGCGGCCTTGGTTCAAGCCACCCGGTAGATGGGTGGTTCCTGGAACCCGACGGCGCTGAAGTAGCCCACCAGGCCAGTTCAAGCCACCCGGTAGATGGGTGGTTCCTGGAACCCAGAGCTGGGCGTCAGCGATGTCAGCGGCGTTCAAGCCACCCGGTAGATGGGTGGCTCCTGGAACGTGTTGGTGCCGCCGCTGTCCATTGCACCGGTTCAAGCCACCTGGTAGATGGGTGGCTCCTGGAACCAGACCAAGAGTTACGAGCACTGGAGCGGGGTTCAAGCCACCCGGTAGATGGGTGGCTCCTGGAACGTGATCGTCTGCGGGCCAATCACGCCGTCGGTTCAAGCCACCCGGTAGACGGGTGGCTCCTGGAACGACCGCTCTTTCGGGCTGACAGGTTCTTCCGTTCAAGCCACCCGGTAGATGGGTGGCTCCTGGAACATGTACTTCGCCACGTAGCCGGCCGCGTCAGTTCAAGCCACCCGGTAGATGGGTGGCTCCTGGAACGGAATGCCCCCACACCTGCGCTGCGTCGACGTTCAAGCCACCCGGTAGATGGGTGGTTCCTGGAACCAGTGCCAGCATCAACGGCTGTGAAGCCACGTTCAAGCCACCCGGTAGATGGGTGGTTCCTGGAACTGGGGAACTCGGGGCGCACCCAGGCGCCGCGTTCAAGCCACCCGGTAGATGGGTGGCTCCTGGAACGGGCCAGGCGTGTAGTGGGCGTCGGAGCCGGTTCAAGCCACCCGGTAGATGGGTGGTTCCTGGAACATGAGCCAGCGGGAATGTGCCGGGTTCAACGTTCAAGCCACCCGGTATGTGGGTGGCTCCTAGAACAAGCAGGCCAGCGTCGTCATCCCCTCGCCTGTTCAAGCCACCCGGTAGATGGGTGGCTCCTGGAACTCCTTGACCGAGAACTGCCGTTCCCAGCTGGTTCAAGCCACCGGGTAGATGCGTGGCTCCTGGAACGGTATCCGGCGTGCCAAGCCTGGCGGGACTGTTCAAGCCACCCGGTAGATGGGTGGCTCCTGGAACCGGCTGTCGCTCGTCCAGTTGGTCGTGCTTGTTCAAGCCACCCGGTAGATGGGTGGTTGCTAGGGGACCAACTGGAGCGCCGGCCCCATGACCTTGGAAGGACATTGCATTGAAAACCTTGACCGTGACGGCCCGCATCAAGGGGCCGTTGATTTCCGGCGGGGGCTACATGACGTTCGACGGGCTTCTGGCAGCGGCTGTGTTCGCACAGACCCAAGACCTGGAGCAGGCCCATGAGCGGCTGCCTCTGGCCCGCACGGGGGGCATGTACCACGCCAGCGCGGCGTTGTTGGAGCCGCTTCAGGTGGGCCGCCGAGCCATCGTGCAGGGCATGCGACCCGGGCCAGAGTTGTTTCCCTGGCTCAAGAAGAACGCGGCCGGCAACGTCCATCGGGCGTTCTCCAACATGCCCGACAACATCCTGAGCAGCTACCGCGCCTTCGATGCGGACCAAGTGAGCTGGAGTTGCGAGGGGGACCCCGATGCCATTTGGCCGCTGCTGGAGGCACTCCCCATGATTGGCAAGAAGCGCAGCACCGAGGTCCTCCAGTGGAGCATCACGGATGGGGACCTCGATGGTGTGGTCGGTTACGCCGATGAGCCATTGCGGCCTGTGCCGGCGTGGCTCTGGAAGGGCGAGCACAAGCATGTGCTGGCCGATGTTTGCTGGCGTCCTGCGTACTGGGACCCCCGACACAAGGCCCCCTGCTATGTCTGCTGAGGTCACGATGCCCGAGTCGTCCCTGGACTTTTTCAATCGCCTGCTCGGCTGTCGCCTGGTCGAGCCCAGCGGTGATGCACTGGGCGATGCGCAGCGGGCCCTGTCAAGCGGCCACCGCATGGCGAAGGGGGGACCTCCTCAGCGGATCGCCTCAGGATGGGCCGTGCTGACGGAGGCGGGCGCCACGATGCAATTCAAGCTGGCCGCCGAGGGCATCACCTACAGCGAAGCCACGCGGTACGAGGCATGGCTGGATTGCCTGGAGGCCTTCGATGGCAGGCCGGTGATGTTGCTGGAGTTCGACAAGAAGCCCATTCCGGCCGGCAACCTGGCGAGAACCTTGGACCTGCGGCATGTGGTGATCTGCGGCCCGAAAGGCATGGAGGTGTTCGACTGGACTGCCGAGCCCGACCCTGCAACCGGCAGCCGCACCCACAAGGTCCTGTGGAGACTCAAGGCGGACCGGGCCAAGGCCAGTGGTGCAGCACGGAGCCAAGTGACGGCATGACCGCTGGGAGCGTTGTGAAGTTCCGTTCGACCGAGCAGGCCGACTTTGCAGCCTTGCTTGGCAAGCACATGGCACTGCAGGATGCCCCGTTGCTGCTGGAGGGCGGGACGGGCATCGGCAAGACCCGCGCCTACCTGCACGCCGTCGTCATGAGCGGGCACCGGGTGGCCTTGGTGTTGCCCACGCACCAACTCATCGACCAACTGCTGGCCAGTGCAGACCTCGCGGCCGTTGGCTTGGATGTGGTGGACTTCAGGCCGGCGGCGATGTTTGACAAGCGCGCAGATTACGAGGCCAGGCGGGCAGCAGCACAGGCAGCGCGGGTGATGGTCTGCACCTCGGCGGCCGTCATCATCGACCAGCGTTTGCGAGGCGAATACTGTGGGGCCCTGGGGCGGGACTACCTGGTCTTCGATGAGGCCGACCAACTGCCAGAGATGGCGGCGCTTCAGTCAGACATGCGCATCACGCGGGCTGCCTTGAGTGAGGCTGGGATTGCGTTCACGGATGTCCCCGACACGCTGAGGCGGGTGGCTGACGCGCCAGCCCGGGTCATTGACCCAGAAATGCGGGCCGCCGCACGGGTCATGCTGGAGGTTCTGGAGGACCCCCAGCCTTGGCAGCGGGTCGGGGTCGAGGATGACGGCACGGTGGCGCTGTCCCATCGGCTTCCTGGCCGCTTGTTGACCAAGGTTGCGAACAGGGCAGGGGTGGCCTTTGTGAGCGCAACGCTGACGGTCTCGGAGCGGTTCGACAACTTCCGCAACGTGATGGGCATCGGCGAGATAAGCCGGCTGTCCTGCGCCATTGAGCCTCGGCAGCATGGTCATCTTCAGTTCCAACTGCATGCGCTGGAGGTCGGCACCCAGGAGTGGTTCGACGCCACCGTCGAGGCCATTGAAGACGCGCCCAGGCCCACACTGGTGGCGACCACCTCACATGAGTTGACCGCCCGCCTTCTTGCTGCCGTCGGGGCGCGGGATGACGTACTCATCAAGGCTGGCGCGTGGGCTGGTCTGGATGTGCCTGTGCCTTGGCGCAGCATCGTTGTGCCCACCGTCCCTTTCGGCCAGCCCGTGGTCCTCGATGGTGAGGTGGTGAGCAGCTACCTCGATGCCCGCACGATGGCCCAGCGCCGCCTTCGCCAGGTGATTGGGCGCGGGCTGAGGTCCCCCGATGCGGCATGCACCATCATCATGCTGGACCAGCGGGCATCCAAGGTGGGCCAGTTCGTGCCCGCTCGGTTTCTGGAGGCGTGGGGGTCCCGCACGGAGTTTGACGAGGGGCAGCGGGCCGAGGTGGTCTTGAGCAAGGCGGAGCGTGACCCCAACCTCCGCAATGCGGCACTCAAGCACTACGGGACGCGTTGCCGCTGGGAAGGGTGCGACATCACGCAGAAGCACTTGCTGGACGTGCACCACCTGGACCCGATTGCCGAAGGTGTCCGCAAGACCACCCTGAAGGATGTGACGGTGCTGTGCAAGAACCACCACGCCGAGGCGCATCACCAGTTGAGGCAGCAGGCACGCGGGGTGAGCCGTGCCACCTCGGGTGCTGAATTGGACTGAGTTGGCGCCACTAGCCCCAGCCAGGGGCCCCGGCGCGATGTGCTAGGTTCATCGCTCCGTCCGGTGCGCCATGGTGCGGTCAGGTAGTCGGTTGGGTTACAGGTCCAGCGCATCGCGGACGCTGGCGATGGTCTTCAGGATGGTTTCGCGTTCGCGCTCCAGCGCATCCAGGCGGCGACTCAGTGAACCCCTCAAGGCCAGCAGGTCAGCACGCAAGGTGCCCACCGGGGCATCGGGCTGGGCCGCCATGTCGCGCTGGCTGGCTTTCAGGGCTTCGCGTGCAGCGTGCACCCAGCTATAGACCGTGTTCGGAAGGATGCCCAGCTCGCGGGCAATGGCTGCCTGCGGCCGGCCCTGCTCGGCCATCAGAAGGGCCTGGAGCTTCTGCTGGGGCGTGTACTTGGCGCGGGTGCCCTTCACGCGAACAAGCGCAGCGGCGGTCGGGACTTGAGGCATGGTCAGGGCGGAGGGAATGGAGAGAGTGAGCGTGGTCATGGTGGCGAGGGGGTTAGGTGTTGGGGTTGGCGATGCGGACGGGCTCCGCGTTATGGAAGGCGGGCATCGCATCTAGGCGGCGGTCCAGTTCGGCACGTGCGGCGGCCCGGGCAGCGACCACGGAGGGGCCTACAAGCGTTTCGATGAAGCTGGGCAGGGGTTGCCCTTCCGGGATCAGCGCGAGGGCCTGGAGGCGCCCTTCGGCCTGTGCCTGGGCTTCTGCTTCAGTGCCTGTGCCGTGCAGGGCGTCGCCCGCTATGCCGCCTGCCGTGGCTGCCTTGATGGCTCGCCATTCGGTCAGGCGCCGGCTAGCGTCCTCGGCGGCTGCCTCACGCTGGAGGTGCAGCGCATAGACCAGCAGCGCACGGCGGACGATGGCAGCGGATGGCACCTTGAGGCCCCCCAGGTGCTTGGCTTGGGCCTGCGCATAGGCCAGCGCCACCCAGGCCGGGAAGTCCAGCATGGTGTTGTGGCGGGTGTGGGTGCGGCCGAGGGTCAGCGTTGTGCGCTCCCGGGGCTGGAAAGGTCGTTTCTTGGTCATGGGGATGGATGCGCCGGACGGACGCGGGAGGGCAGCCGGGAGAACTCCAGGCGCCTGGGCTGCAAAGGGGGAGCCCCACGCGGGGGCTCGGGGCGAAGCTCTGCGGAGGTGCAGAGGTGGGCCGGCGGAGAACCGGACGATGACCGGCGGGGAGCCGGTGAGCAGGTGACCAGCGCCGTGGGATGCGCTGGCTGAAGGGGCAGTGTTAGGTCCGGGCCTGGGTGGTCAAGGTGACCTTGGATGCACCGACGGGGCCACAGGTGAACTTGACGCGGTAGTGGGTCGTGGCACTGTTGACCACGGCCCGGCTGACCACGTACTCGCCAGCCGGTATGGCCTCGGAGTCCGTCAGGGGCCAGGTGGTGCCACCGTCCTGGCTGGTCTCGATGGTGATGGTGCCAGGGTTGGATGCCTGACCGACCGCCACCACATCCCTGCCCACGGCTCGGACACGGGAAGGGCCGGTTACGGTGGAACCGGCGGTGACTCCCTGGCCGATGTCCTCGAAGACGTTGCCCTGGGCTGGGGCGATTGCGTGGGAGCCATGAGTGGCCGAGGAGGGCGGGGCGAACTTGCGGAGGTCAGTGACTCCGGTTCCTTTGCTGGTGGTGACGGCTGTTGCCATTGGGGGACCTTTCGGGGACGGGTTGTGAAAATCAGGTGTTCAGGGATGGGCGGTCTGGAGGCCGCGACAACGGCCGGAGACTCAGTGCGTGCCGGCCGGCCACCCAAGGGAACAGTAAGTGGACCGGCGGGGCGGCTGGCTAAGGAAAGGGTATTGGCCGCGTTTGGCGCCTGTTGCGGGCGCCATCTCGTTGATGCACCTAGCGATTTGGTAGCCACCTTCTCTTCGCCCAGGATGTAGCCACCGTCCTTGCGGATGTCCGGCTACCCTAGAGAACAGTAAGTGGACCGGTGGGGCGGCTAGCTAAGGTCGGGGTTTGGACGCCCTCCGGCAGGCCCAGCAGCGGTTAAGTCCCTATCCGGCATGCCGATTCGGCCCAGGATGTAGCCGCCGTCCTTGCGGATGGACGGCAGGACCACGCCAGTCACCCAGTCTTGGAACTTGCGGGCCTCGGGCTTGCGGGACTTCAGGACCAGCTTGTAGAAGCCGGACTCGTTGACGGCCAGGACCCGCTGCTCGCCGCCACGGGGGGTCAAGACAGCAACTAGGCCCTTCTCGTGGTCGCCGAGGTGCTTCAGGTAGGGCGAAGGGCCTGCGCTCAGGCTGCCGCCGATGTCCAGGGCCAGCAGCAAGTCCTTGGCGATGAACCAGGGGGCGCCGTCACGGTCGATGACGCGCAGCTCGGTGGCGAAGGGGGTGTAGGGAATCGGTCAATTTCCAACACCCTCCGCATTCATGTCGAAAATATAGCCCATTGACACTTTTCAACATGCTGGAGATACTTACACCGTTTTCCGACAGTTTGAGGTGTCCATGTCCCGAGTCTTTGCCTATGCCCGCGTGTCCACGGTCGAGCAACTGACCGAGAACCAGCGCGGGGAGATTGCTGCCGCCGGCTATGCGGTAGAGCCACGCCGGTTTGTCGAGGAACAGGTCTCTGGATCGGTGCCGGCCAGCCAGCGTCCTGGCTTCGTCAAGCTGCTGGAGCGGCTAGAGAAGGGGGACACGCTCGTCGTGACGAAGCTGGACCGGCTGGGGCGGGACTCCATCGACGTTCAGCAGACGGTCGAGCGATTCACCAGGGAAGGCATCCGGCTGGTGGTCCTCCAACTCGGCAATCTGGACCTGACTAGCCCGGCCGGCGAGTTGATGGTCAAGATGCTGGCCGCTGTGGCGGACTTCGAGCGGGCCCTCATCATCGAGCGGACCCAGGCGGGGCTCGCCAGGGCGAAGGCAGAAGGGACAAAGCTGGGAAGGCCCGCGAAGACTACCGAGGTAGAACGGTCCGCCATCCGGGATGCGCTGGCCGCCGGCAAGTCGGTGTCTGAGCTGGCCCGGTGTTACGAGGTCAGCCGGGCCACCATCATTGCCGTGCGGGACGGCGCCACCGCCTGACCAGCCAGAAACGACAGTACCCCAGGCCGGGAGGCCCAGGGCTTCAGGAGGGTGTCAGCGGCAGGTGTCGAAGCCTGCACCCCTCGCGGGGACGGTTGCGACCGTGCGTCTACCGTTTCGCCACGCTGACCGCAGCATCGTAACGGTCAGGGTTGCCGGCGCCCGGCGAGGTCGATGATGAGTTCGTAGCCCCGCAGGCGCATCGTGAAGGCCCGGCCCTCGCCCCAGGGCTCAACCCACGCATCGAACCACGGGCCCCCCTGCCAGTAGCTCCGGTCCCAGTGAATCAACCCGCCTCCCCGCACGGGTGTGTACCCCCGCAGAGCCCAGGTGGTCAGCTTCACGAGGCCATCCACGGTCGTGACCGCCCAGTCATCCAAGGTCCAGCCGACCCAGCGGGCGCGTTCAATTATCGTCATTCTTCGGGTTCCGCGCTGCTCGGTGGTCCCCGGTGCGGGGCCCTCCCAATCCGGCAGCTACCGCCTCTCGCGGTGACCGGACTGTGGCTGTGGGGGACCCCTCGGCGGTAGTCGATGAAGCTCCGATGGACCGGGCCGATATGATGCTCGGCGCCGGCTGACGCTCAATCGTCCAATTAGCGGGACGGTCCGACAAGGCGGAAGGTCTCTTGAGGGGAACGGTTGTCGAAGCGGGACGGTCAGGGGACCTTTGACATTGGCGTAGCACGCCCAGGAGGCTGCGGTACAGCGGCAAGACCTGACCCCCTTGGCGCCCATCGTTCGACCCGCCTGGGGCGTTTGGCGGCCTTCTGGCTGCCGTATGGGGAACCGAGGGGGCACGGGGGGAAACCGGCCCTGTGTTCTATCTGATACCCGCTGACTTTTTGTGCCGGAAAGTCCGGGGACCCCTGCGGCTAATCAGCGCCCGTAGCAGCGGACTAGGCCCAACTCGGGGAACTTCAGTTTCTCCAAGTTGCCCCGTAAGGTCGCCAGTGAGTGGTCGTAGACCTTCCGCCCGGTGGACTGCCCGTTTGTGTGCCCCAGCAGGGCATCGGAAATCACGCCCTCCACTCCTGCATCGGTCAGTCGAGTTCGGGACGTGTGCCTGAAGGCGTGGAAGTCCTGATAACGGCGCCCCACTCCCTGCGCCTTGCGGTAGCTGCTGAACCACTTTGTGAAGTTCGTCCCGGCAGGCTCTCCCTCGGGGTACTTCACGTCTGGGAACAGGCGTGTGTGGCCGGCTGCTTTGGTGTCCCTGATGTAGTCGGCGAAGCCCAGGGTGATTAGGTCTGAGTGGATCGGGGTGCGCCTGCGCCCGCTGTCGCCCTTGGTCGTGGTCTCCGGGCTGTCTTCGTCTTCGTCGCCAGCATCGGCCAGGACGTTGATGCTGAGGCCCAGGACGGGGTGGTCAGTCAAATCCTCGATGCGGAGCTGGCACAGCTCGGACTGGCGAGCGCCTGTGTAGAGTCCCAGCAAAGGCACCCAGTACGCTGCCGCCCCGCCTGCACTGGTGGACTCCGGCAACTCGTACCGCTGGAACAGGGGCGAAGTGAAGAGCTTGGTGAGTGCCTCGGGGGACAGGTCAACCCGCTTGCGGCTCTTCTTCACGATGACGGTGTGGGCCTCCCAGGGGTTGTAGTCGATCCAGCCCTGTTTCCCAGCGGCGTAGTTCAGCAGGCTCTTCACGGCGTTGAACTTGTCCAGGGCCGTCTTCTGCGTCTTGCAGGTGGCGAGGAAGTGGGCCACGACGGTGGCCCCCTGGGGCTTCGTGTAGGCAGTCAAGGGCAGCTTGCCCAGGCACTCGTCCACCAGCGCAATGCCGCTCTTGGCCTTGCTGACCAGAGTACGCCCGGGTAGGTTGGTGGCCTCCCACAGCTTCAGCACATCGCGGAGGGTGTGTTGCTTGGGAAGCGTCACCCCAGTTTGACGCGTAGGAGTGGGCACAACTTCGCCCCGGTCGCGTGCACTGCGGTCCTTCCAGGCTTGCCGGTGTTGCTCCAGGCTGAGGCGGAGGGCCTGCTGGCTGCTGTCATCGGACCAGTCCACGTCCAGACCCAGGCGGCGGGCCGCATCGTCGGCGGCGACCAGCACGCGGGAGGTCTTGCGGCGGGCGAGGTCAGTAGCAGCGGCACCGTCAGCAAGCGCATTCAGGCCAGCCAGCGCAGCGGCTTCACCGGCAGTCAGGCCATCTGCCGCGATGGGTTGACGCTGGGGTATGCCGAGGGCGCTGCGGGTCACGGCCGCCACCTCGCGGAGGGCCTGGACTCCTTCGGGCGATTCCCTCAGGTCGTCATCCTGGGCCATCCCGGCGGCGTACACCTCGCGGGCGATGGCCTGGGCCACCTCTGTAGGCATCGCGGTGATGGGCGTCAGCGTCCGTCCGGCGAGCATCGCGGCTCGCTTCTGCGCAAACTCCGCTTCGTACTGGGCACGAAGTAGGGCGGACTTGAGCTTGACGGCTGCGGAGTCGGCCCCCCTTCCCAGGCTGATACGGAAGTCCTTGCGGCCACCGTAGAGGGCCTGGAGGTCCAGAGGGACGCAGATGCGAATTGACGGTGCGCGGCCCTTGGTGGCCGGCTGCACTCCGAGAGGCTTTGCCATAGTCTTCTTCATGGGTTGAAGATGGTCAAAGCGTCACAGTGAACTGTCACAGTTTCTGGTGCTAAGCCGTTGTTTTTCAATGATTTCCTTGGAAATCAACGACTTGCGTGGCGGAAGCGGTGAGATTCGAACTCACGGAAGGCTCACACCTTCGACGGTTTTCAAGACCGTTGGATTAAACCACTCTCCCACGCTTCCGAAGAGCCGCATTCTAAGGGCGTCGCGCTCAGCGGCCGGGCTTCTGGGCTTGTTCGCAGTCGATCTGGATGATTTCGCGGCGCGGGCCGTCGATGCGGGCGGCACTCAGGCGGCCGCCCCAGACGCAGCCGGTGTCCAGCCCGAGCAGCGTCGGGCGGTCGAGCAGGCCGAGCGTGGACCAATGGCCGAAGGCGATGGGTGTGTCGGCCGTGCGCCGGTGGGGTGCGTCGAACCAGGGCAGGTGGCCCTCGGGGGCGGCGCCAGCGCCGTCCTTGGTTTTGAAGTCCATCTCGCCGTCCGGCGTGCAAAAGCGCAGCCGGGTCAGCGCGTTGACGGTGAAGCGCAGGCGTGGCGTGCCGGTCAGCCCGGGTGACCAGCGGGCCGGTTCGTTGCCGTACATGGCGTGCAGGAAGTCGGGCAGGGCCGGGCCGCGCAGCACGTCCTCGACCTCGGCAGCCAGGGCCAGCGTGTCGTCCCGGCTCCAGGCCGGGATGACGCCCGCGTGCACCATCAGCCAGCCGGCGTCAAAGACGGCCAGGCGCTGGTGGCGCAGCCAGTGCAGCAGGGCTTCGCGGTCGGGAGCGTCGAGCAGCGCGGTCAGCGTGTCGCTGCGGTGCGGTGGGCGCACGCCGTGGGCCACGGCGAGCAGGTGAAGGTCGTGGTTGCCGAGCAGGCAGGTGGCTGCGCCATCCAGCGCCTGCAGCCTGCGCAGCGTGGCCAGCGAGGCCGGGCCGCGGTTGACGAGGTCGCCCAGCAGCCACAGGCGGTCGCGTGACGGCGAAAAGTCGATGCGGGCCAGCAAGCGCTCGAAGGCGTCGCAGCAGCCCTGGAGGTCGCCGATCAGGTAGTTCATCGGCCGGCATGCTACGCGGGTCGCCGGGCGCGGCCGGCGCGGCTTCGGGAATGCGCTGTGGGCGCCGTCACAGCCATCTGCTAGTCTTGCGCGCTCGATTTTTCCCCCGCGCCGGCCTTGGTTTTGGTTGCTTGGCGCCTTCAATGGACACCGCACTCGTTCTCTTCCTGATCCTGCTCAACGGCCTGTTTGCCATGTCCGAGATGGCGCTGACGGCCAGCCGCAAGGCCCGGCTCCAAGTGATGGTGGAAAGCGGCGAGGGCGGGGCGCAGGCCGCGATGGACCTGCACGAGAACCCCACCAAGTTCCTGTCGACTGTGCAGATCGGCATCACCGGCATCGGCGTGCTGAACGGCATCGTGGGCGATGCGGCGTTTTCCGGCCCGTTGTCGCAGTGGCTGACCGAGAGCTTCCACCTGAACCCGGAGGCCACGCAGATTGCGGCAACGGCGCTGGTCGTGGTCATCATCACGCTGCTGACCATCGTGTTTGGCGAGTTGGTGCCCAAGCGCATCGGGCAGATCTACCCGGAGACGGTGGCGCGCCTGGTGGCGCCGCCGATGAACATGATCTCGACGGCGACGCGCCCGCTGGTGCGGCTGCTGAGCTTCACGACCGAGGCGACGCTGGGCCTGCTGGGCCTGCGCAACAAGGGCCAGCGCGGCGTGACGGAAGAAGAGATCGCGGCCAGCCTGGAAGAGGGGCTGGACGCCGGCGTCATCGAGGAGCACGAGCACCAGATGGTGCGCAATGTGTTCCGCCTGGACGAGCGCCAGATCGGCTCCATGATGATCCCGCGCGCCGAGATCGCCTGGCTGGAGGTCGATGCGACACCGGCCGAGGTGCTGGCCGTGTTGCGCGAACACGGCTTCAGCCGCTATCCCGTGTGCCGTGGCAGCCTCAGCGAGGTGCTGGGTATTGCGCATGCGCCGACCCTGCTGGCGCGTGCGCTGGAAGGCCAGGCGCTGGATCTGGCCACCGGGCTGGAAGCGCCGCTGTACGTGCCCGAGACCTTGTCGGGCATGGAGTTGCTGGAACATTTCCGCGTGTCGGATGCGCCGCTGGTCTTCGTCGTCGATGAGTACGGCGAGGTGCAGGGCGTGATCGCCGTGCGCGACGTGCTGGAAGCCATCGCCGGGGAGTTCAACGCTCCGAGTGATGGCGATGCCTGGGCGGTGCAGCGCGAGGACGGGAGCTGGCTGATCGATGGCCTGATTCCAGTCCCCGAACTGAAGGACCGTCTGGGTTTGAAAGAACTGCCCGAGGAGGACCGTGGGCGCTACAACACCCTGGCCGGCATGATCATGCTGCTGCTGGGGCGCTTGCCGCGCACGACCGACGTGGTGGAGTGGGACGCGTGGAGATTCGAGGTCGTGGACCTCGACGGCAAGCGTGTAGACAAGGTGCTGGTCAGCCGACTGGCTGTGGAAACTGAAGAAAGAAGCTCATGAGCAACCCCCCGATGTACGGCGAACTGGCGCCGCTGGACCGCGAGGCCCACAAGAACCTGAAGCTGGACACGGCCAAGCCGGTCGTCAGCCGCGTGGCCGACCAGAACTCGGTTTTCCTGGCTGCCGTGGAGTTCGGTGATGCCTGCAAGGAGTTCCCCATCGTCTTCGTGCGCGCAGGCGAGCCCGGCGCTGACGGCAAGCCGCCCGTGGCCCCGCTGGCCGTGCTGGGCCTGAAGGCCGGTTCCAACCTGTTCGTCGATGGCGACAAGTGGGACGCCAACTACGTGCCGGCCTATGTGCGCCGCTACCCGTTCGCGATGGCCCGCCTGGACGGCAACGCCAACAACCTGGCTGTCTGCTTCGACAGCAAGTGGGAAGGCTTCAACGAGACCACCGGCGAGGCGCTGTTCAACAACGGCGAGCCGACCGAGTTCCTGCTGAATGCCCGCACCTTCCTCGAGAACTTCGAGCAGGAAGCCGAGCGCACCCGCCTGATCTGCAACCTGCTGGTCGAGATGGACCTGCTGCAGGACATGCGCTTCGAGGCCACGCTGCCCAACGGCGAGAAGCTGGACGTTGAAGGCTTCCTGGCGCTGGACGAGAAGAAGTACAGCGAGCTGGCTGACGACAAGGTGCTGCAGCTGCACCGCAACGGCCTGATCGGCCTGATCGAGCTGCACCGCCTGTCCATGGGCAACATGAACCGCCTGGCGGCCCGCTACGCGGCCTGAGCCCGCGCCTCGTTGTCTAGCAGCGGGCCGTTGCGCCCGCAGCCCCAAGGCCACGCATGCGTGGCCTTTTTTCTCGCCCCAGTCGCCCGCGTCGTGTCGGTTGCAGCGCTGCATCCCACATTTGCTTACCCCAAGTACTAGGGGAAATCACATGTATCCATGTGTGTGGCGCTGGGAAAAGTCACGTTTACGTCTCTAGACTCCAGCGCTCCGCCTTTTTTGGCGACCTTGCCTGGATGCCGTTGATGATTTCCCTTTTTCAAGAAAGCCGGCGTGCGCCCCTCAACCCCTTTGGCGGCCCGCCCCTGGAGTTGAACAGCGACTTCGGCTCGTTGGACGGCGAAGCCCTGGGTTTGGTCGAGCGCCGCTATGGCGACCGCGGACTGGCGGTGAGCCGTGAGCGCTTCAGCAGCCGCAATGAGGACGGCGACGTCGTCTGCACGGCGCGGGACGGCGACAAGATCGTCGGCACGCTGAGCGTGCGCTTCGATGGCGTGGGCGGCCTCAAGGCCGACCTGCTGTTCGCCGAGGAGCTCGCTGAGTGGCGGGCCGCTGGCATCAAGCTCTGTGAGTTCGGTGCGCTGGCGGTGGACAAGCATTCGCACGACCCCAAGCGCCTGCTGGCCCAGGTTTTCCACCTGGGCTACCTGCACGCGCACCGCCGCGCGCGTTTTGAGCGCCTGGTCATCGAGGTGAACCCGCGCCACGTCGCCTTCTACCGCCGCTGGCTGGGCTTCATGCCCTACACCTCGGCGCGCCACAACCCCCGTGTGGACGCGCCGGCCGTGCTGATGAGCATGGAGCTGTCCCATGCGCGCGAGCAGATCTCGCTGCTGGGTGGGCAGCCCGAGAAGATGGCCACCTCGCGCAGCCTGTACCCACTGTTCTGGGATGCGGCCACCGAGGCCGCGATGCTGGCCAAGATCAGCTGAGCCCGCGCAGCGGCTCAAGCCGCGCCGCCCAGTCGGCGTGACAGCCCGACGGCAGCTTCCCGCAAGGCCAGCACAGGCGCCCCGTCCAGCGCGGTGTCGAAGCCGGCGCTGGCGCCAATGGCGGTCAGGCTCAGCACCAGGCGCCTTGAGGCGTCGAACACCGGCGCCGCCGCTGCGCTGACGCCGGCCACCACGCTGTCGCGCGACGTGGCGCACCCCTGGGCCCGGATGTCGGCCAGCGCTTCGGCCGCCGGTAGTGGCTGGTGCAGCGCTGCGGCTTCCACCTCGCGCCAGGCGGCGAACAGCCGGCCGGATGCCGTGCCCGCCAGGCTCATCACGGTCCCGTGACGCATGCTGATGTGCACGGGCGTCGGCCCCTCCGCCACGCGCACGATGGTGGGCCCCTGCGTGCCCCACACCGCGATGGCCACCGTGTGGCCCAGGCGCAGGGCCAACTCCTCGATGACCGGTGTGGCCAGCCGCACCGGGTCGTACTGCTGCAGGCTGATCAGGCCCAGCTGCATGGCCAGCGGGCCCAGGCCATAGAGCCCGGCGCGGCCGGCCCCGCCGTCTTGCTCCACGAGGCCCAGTTTGATGAAGCTCACCAGGTAGGGGTGGGCCTTGGCTGGCGTCATGCCGGCGTCGCGCGCCAGGTCTTTCAGCGCCATCGGGCGGCCGTGGTGGGCCAGGGCCAGCAGCAACTGGCCGCCCACTTCAATGCTCTGGATGCCGCGCGGCTCGCGGCTGGACGGGTCGGCGTCGGTCATGCGGAAAATTCTATATTGCTGAATTGATTCGCAATAGGCTAAATTTCAGGCCTTGCTGGAGACCGCCCCATGACCGCCAAAGCCTTTGCCTCACAAGCCGACCTGGAAGAAAAGAAGGTCACGTTCGAGCGCCTGTCCGAACACGCCTGGGCCTACACCGCCGAGGGCGACCCCAACACCGGCATCGTCATCGGGCGCGACGCGGCCATGGTCATCGACACCCAGGCCACGCCGGTGATGGCGGCCGACGTCATCCGCCGCATCCGCGAGGTGAGCGCCGTGCCCATCAAGTACGTGCTGCTCAGCCACTATCACGCGGTGCGGGTGCTGGGTGCCAGCGCCTTCAAGGCCGAGGGCCTGGAGCAGGTGATTGCCAGCGACGCCACGCTGGCGCTCATCCAAGAGCGCGGAGAGCAAGACAAGGCCAGCGAGATCGGCCGCTTCCCGCGGCTGTTCCGCAATGTCGAATCGGTGCCGCCTGGCCTCACCTGGCCCACGCTCACCTTCTCGGGCAAGCTCACGCTGGATCTGGGCGGCGTGAAGGTGGAGATGTTCTCCCCCGGCCGCGGCCACACCGCCGGCGACACCGTGGCCTGGCTGCCGGGCGAGCGCGTGCTGTTCAGCGGCGACCTGGTGGAGTTCGACGCCACGCCGTATTGCGGCGACGCGCACTTTGCCGACTGGCCCGCCACGCTGGATGCCATCGCGAAGCTGGACGCCGCCGCGTTGGTGCCGGGGCGAGGCCCCGCGCTCAAGGGCGCCGAGCAGGTGGCCGCGGGCCTGGCCGGCACGCGCGCCTTCGTGAGCGAGCTGTACGCCGCCGTGCAAGCGGGCGTGCAGGCCGGCGAGGAACTGAAGGCCGTGTACCAGCGCACCATGGCCGCGCTGCGCCCCACCTACGGCCACTGGGTGATCTTTGACCACTGCATGCCCTTTGACGTGACCCGCGCCTACGACGAGGCCGGCGGCACGGCCCACCCGCGCATCTGGACGGCCGAGCGCGACATCGAGATGTGGAAAGCCCTCGAGGGCGCCTGACCGTGGAACTGCCGCGCTACCCCTACGCCCCGCTGCCCGAGCAGCAGGGCACCGCGTCGCCCCGGCGGCCTGTGGTCATCGTGGGTGCGGGCCCGGTGGGCCTGACGCTGGCTTTGGACCTCGCGCAGCGCGACGTGCCGGTGGTGGTGATCGACGACAACGACCGCATCGGCAGCGGCTCGCGCGCGGTGTGCTGGGCCAAGAAGACGCTGGACGTGTTCGACCGCCTGGGCCTGGGCGAGTCCATCGCCCAGGCCGGCGTGCGCTGGCAGCGCGGCCGGGTGTTCCATGGCGAGCGTGAGGCCTACCAGTTCGACCTGTTGCCCGAGCCCGGCCACAAGATGCCGGCCATGGTCAACCTGCAGCAAGACCAGGTGGAAGCCCGCCTGGTGCGCGCGGTGCAGCAGGACGCCCGCATCACCCTGTGCGGCCAGCACGAGTTGATCGACCTGCAGCAAGACGCCGCCGGCGTGACGCTGACCGTGCGCACGCCCGGCGGCATGTTCGACCTGCAGGCCGACTGGGTGGTGGCCTGCGACGGCGCGCGCAGCCCCACGCGCACGCTGCTGGGTGTGGGCTTTGCGGGCCAGGTGTTCGAGGACCGGTTCCTGATTGCCGACGTGCGCCTGGAGCCCGGCGCGCGTCCGCGTGGGCTGGACCCGGCCACGCCCGAGCGCTGGTTCTGGTTCGACCCGCCGTTCCACCCGGGCCAGTCCGTCCTGCTGCACGCGCAGGCCGGCGGCCTGTGGCGCATCGACTTCCAGCTCGGCCGCGACGCCGATGTGGAGGCCGAGCGGCAGCCCGAGCGCATCAAGGCGCGCGTGGCGGCGATGCTGGACGGCGCGCCGTTCGAGCTGGCGTGGTCGTCCATTTACCAGTTCGCTTGCCGGCGGGCCGAACGCTTTCGCGTGGGGCGGGTGCTGCTGGCGGGGGACGCGGCGCACCAGGTGTCGCCCTTTGGCGCGCGCGGCGCCAACAGCGGCGTGCAGGATGCCGACAACCTCGGCTGGAAGCTGGCCGCCGTGCTGCGCGGGGAGGGCACCGAGGCGCTGCTGGATGCCTACGAGTTCGAGCGCCTGGAGGCGGCGGACGACAACATCGGCCACTCCACCCGCGCCACCGATTTCATCAGCCCCAAGAGCGCGCTGAGCCGCCGCCTGCGCCGCGCCGCGCTGGACCTGGCCGCCCGCACCGAGTTCGCCAAGCCGCTGGTCAACAGCGGGCGGCTGTCGCTGCCCACCGAGCATCTGGAGTCGCCGCTGAGCACGCCGGATGATGCCCACTGGGCTGCCGGCCCCGCGCCCGGCTGGCCCGCGGTGGACGCGCCGCTGGACGACGGCAGCTGGTTGCTGCACGCCCTGGCCGGCGACTTTGCGCTGCTGGCCTTTGGCTGGCCGGTGCAGGTGCCGGGCCTGCGCGTCATCACCCTGCCGGGCGAGGGCCTGGCGGCGCGCCGCTACGGCGCCGCACCGGGCAGCGTGGTGCTGGTTCGGCCCGACGCCATCGTGGCTGCCCGCTGGCACCGGTTCGACGCCACGGCCGTGCAGAACGCGCACGCCCGCGCCCACGCCCACGCCCGCGCCCTCGGGAGGCCCCAATGAGCGACCTGAACCTGCACCCGAACTTCGGCGCCGAAGCCGATGCCTTCTACGCCGAACTCATCGCCGCCCAGGCCGGCCTGTCCGACGACGCCGCGGCCGACTGGATGGCGCGGCTCACGCTCATCCTGTGCAACCACATCGGCGACCGGCAGGTGCTGCGGCAGGCTTTCGCGCTCGCGCGCGAATCCGCTGACAGGCCCGCCCACGATCTCCCCGGCGTGCCACCGCACGCGCCCCGCTGACCTGTTTACCCCTCACCCGTTCCACTGTTCACCCGCAGGCCCACAAGGCCTCACCGAACCATGACTGACCTGACCTATCTGGCCGGCTTCGGCAACCAACACCAGAGCGAGGCCGTACCCGGTGCCTTGCCCGTGGGCCGCAACAGCCCGCAGCGCTGCGCCCACGGCCTGTACGCCGAGCTGCTGTCCGGCAGCGCCTTCACCGCGCCGCGCGCCGAGAACCAGCGCACGTGGCTCTACCGCCGCCAGCCTTCGGTGGTGGTGGGTGGCTACCAGGCGCTGGACCATGCCGGCTGGAAGAGCGGCGCTGCGCAAGGCGAGGCCGCGCCGCCGGACCCGCTGCGCTGGGGCCCCACGCCGCCGGAAGGCGAGGGCGACTTCATCGACGGCCTGCGCAGCTACGCCGTCAACGGCGAGCCCGGCGTGGGCGGCATGACGGCGCTGGCCTTCGTCGCCCACCGCCCCATGGGCCGCCGCGCGCTGGTGAATGCCGACGGCGAGATGCTCGTCGTGCCTCAGCAGGGCCGCTTGCTCATCACCACCGAGCTGGGCCGCCTGGAGGTGGCGCCGGGCTTCATCGCACTGTTGCCCCGCGGCCTGGCCTTCAAGGTGGACCCGCTGGACACGCCCGCCCGCGGCTACGTGTGCGAGAACCTGGGCGCGGCCTTTCGTCTGCCGGAGCTGGGCCCCATCGGCTCCAACGGCCTGGCCAACGCGCGTGACTTTGAAGCGCCGGTGGCCTGGCATGAACAGGCGCAGGGCGCCTACGAAATCGTGAAGCGCCACGGCGGCCAGCTGTGGCGGGCCACGCAGGCGCACAGCCCCTTCAACGTGGTGGCCTGGCACGGCACGCTCACGCCGTACCGGTACGACCTGTCGCGCTTCATGACGATCAACACCGTCAGCTTCGACCACCCGGACCCGAGCATCTTCACCGTGCTCACCAGCCCCAGCGACACGCCCGGCTGGGCCAATGTGGACTTCGTGATCTTCCCGCCGCGCTGGATGGTGGCCGAAGACACCTTCCGCCCGCCCTGGTATCACCGCAACGTGATGAGCGAGTTCATGGGCCTGGTGCTGGGCCAGTACGACGCCAAGCCCGAGGGCTTCAAACCCGGTGGCGCCAGCCTGCACAACAGCTACGTGCCGCACGGCCCCGACACCGAGGCCTTCGACAAGGCCAGCCACGCCGACCTGAAGCCCCACAAGCTGGACGCCACGCTGGCCTTCATGTTCGAGACGCGCTGGCCGCTCAAGCCCACCGCCTGGGCGCTGAACGACGCGCCGCTCGAAACCACCTACGCCCAGTGCTGGCAAGGACTGAAGGACGAATTCCAAAATGCTTGATTCCCGACTCGACCACACGCACGACGCCGCCGCCCTGTCCTGGGTGGCCTCGGCCAACGACCCCGCCACCGACTTCCCGCTGCAGAACCTGCCGTTCTGCAGCTTCCGCCGCGCCGGCTCCCTGGAGCCCTTCCGCGTGGGCGTGGGCATTGGCGACCAGATCCTGGACCTGACCGGTTGGGGCATCACCGACCTCAACGCCGTGATGGCCCGGCCGAGTGCCGAGCGCCGCGCGCTGCGCCACCGCCTGTTCGACACCCTCAAGGCCGGCGCACCCGAGGTGGAACTGGTGCCGCAGGCGCAGGCTGAGTTCGCGCTGCCCTGCCGCATCGGCGACTACACCGACTTCTACACCGGCATCCACCACGCCCGCGCCGTGGGCAAGCTGTTCCGGCCGGACAACCCGTTGCTGCCCAACTATCAGTGGGTGCCCATCGGCTACCACGGCCGCAGCAGCTCCATCGTCGTCAGCGGAACAAAGCTGCGCCGCCCCAAGGGCCAGGTCAAGCCGCCGGATGCCGAGGTGCCCGTGTTCAAGCCCAGCGCCCGCATCGACTGCGAGCTGGAGCTGGGCCTGTTCGTGGGCCCGGGCAACGCGCTGGGCGAGCCGTTCGGCATTGACGACGCCGACGAACACGCCTTCGGCCTCACGCTGCTGAACGACTGGAGCGCCCGCGACATCCAGCCCTGGGAGTACCAGCCGCTCGGCCCCTTCCTGGCCAAGAACTTCGGCACCACCATCTCGCCGTGGATCGTGACGATGGAAGCACTCGCGCCCTTCCGCATCCCGTTCACGCGCCCGGCCGAAGACCCGCAGCCGCTGCCCTACCTCGACTCCCCCGCGCACCGTGCGGATGCGGCGTTCGACATCGACCTGGAGGTGTGGCTCAAGACCCCGTCCATGACCGAGCCGGTGTGCCTGTCGCGCTCCAACCTGCGCCATGCCTACTGGTCGCTCGCGCAGGTGCTCACGCACCATGCCAGCAACGGCTGCAACCTGCAGCCGGGCGACCTGCTGGGCACGGGCACCATCAGCGGCCCCACGCAAGCCGAGTCCGGCTCGCTGCTGGAGCTGACGGTGGGCGGCAAGCAGCCCATCACGCTGCCCAACGGCGAGACGCGCACCTTCCTGCTGGATGGCGACCAACTCGGCCTGCGCGCCAGCGCCCAGAAAGAGGGCTTCCGGCGCATCGGCTTCGGGGCGTGTGATGGCGTGATCCTGCCGGCCTGAGTTCGCAAGCCGCCGGCAGCGGCGAAAGGCGGCTTCGTGAGCCACAAAACGGGGCGCGCCGTGGCGGCGCGTCTCCTTTCGGTGCGGCGCTGCGTGCGCTTGTGCGACGCCGGTGCGCGGCGCACCGTGACAGGGCCGTTAGGGGTGGCGCGCCGTGCGCCCAAATGGGGCCAGGGTGGGTGTGACGAAGTTCACGGGCTGGCACGGGGCTTGCGCTAGGGGAGGGTGGCTACTCGAACTTCACCCCAACCCCCTGGAGGATTCCCGATGCTTCGCCGTTCTGCCCTGGCTCTCGCCGCGTCTGCCGCTACCGCCTTTCTCTCCCCCGCCGCCTATGCGGCCGACACCATCAAGGTCGGCGTGCTGCACTCGCTGTCGGGCACCATGGCCATTTCTGAGACGGTGTTGAAGGACACCGTGCTGATGGCCATCGACGAGATCAACGCCAAGGGCGGCCTGCTCGGCAAGAAGCTGGAGCCGGTGGTCGTGGACCCGGCCTCCAACTGGCCGCTGTTCGCCGAGAAGGCCAAGCAGCTGATCTCGCAGGACAAGGTCGCCGTCGTGTTCGGCTGCTGGACCTCGGTGAGCCGCAAGTCGGTGCTGCCGGTGTTCGAGCAGACCAACTCGCTGCTGTTCTACCCCGTGCAGTACGAGGGCGAGGAGCTCAGCAAGAACGTGTTCTACACGGGTGCTGCGCCCAACCAGCAGGCCATCCCCGCCGTCGAATACCTGATGAGCAAGGACGGTGGCGGCGCCAAGCGATTCGTGCTGCTGGGCACCGACTACGTGTACCCGCGCACCACGAACAAGATCCTGCGCGCCTTCCTGAAGAGCAAGGGCGTGGCCGATGCCGACATCATGGAGGACTACACCCCCTTTGGCCACGCGGATTACCAATCCATCATCGCGAAGATCAAGAAGTTCGCGTCCGAGGGCAAGAAGACCGCCGTCGTGTCCACCATCAACGGCGACTCCAACGTGCCCTTCTACAAGGAACTGGGCAACCAGGGCCTGAAGGCGACCGATGTGCCGGTGGTGGCCTTCTCCGTCGGTGAGGAAGAACTGCGTGGCGTGGACACCAAGCCGCTGCAGGGCCACCTGGCCGCGTGGAACTACTTCATGTCCATCAAGTCGCCGGCCAACGACGCGTTCACGAAGAAGTGGGCCGCGTACGCCAAGGCCAAGAACATCGCCGGCCACAAGGACAAGCCGCTGACCAACGACCCGATGGAGGCCACCTACATCGGCATCAACATGTGGGCGCAGGCCGTCACCAAGGCCAAGAGCACCGACACCGACAAGGTCATCGCCGCCATGGCCGGCCAGACCTTCACGGCGCCGTCGGGCATCACGTCCAAGATGGACGAGAAGAACCACCACCTGCACAAGTCGGTCTTCATCGGCGAGGTGAAGGCGGACGGCCAGTTCAACGTGGTGTGGAAGACGCCCGGCCCGGTCAAGGCCCAGCCGTGGAGCCCGCACATCCCTGAGAACAAGGGCAAGAAGGACGAGCCGACGAAATAAGACCCCCCCGAGGCGCCAAGGCGCCTCCCCCCAGGGGGCGCCGCCAGCGGCCTGGCAAAGCCAGTTCCACGGCGGCTGCTTGAGGGGCGCGCGTGCGTCCGCACGGCGCTGGTTTTGTTCGCCTAGGGCGTCATGATCAAACGACTTCTTTTGGGATGCCTGCTGGCGTTGAGCGGGTGGTCGGCGTGGGCCTTGTCGCCCGAGCTGGCCAGCCGCATCGCGGCGGGGGAGAGTGACGACCGCGTCGCGGCGCTGCAGCAGGCGCTGGCCGCGGGCGACGCCTCGCTCGGGCCTTTCCTGCGTGCGCTGCAGGACGGCCGTGTGCGCGTCAAGGCGGGGCAGGCCGTGGTCATTGCCGAGGGCGCGGAGCCGCCGGCCGACGCCGAAGAGCCGCTGCTCAACAACCGCATGCGTCGCGAGATCGAGTCGGCGCTCGCGGGCCTGGACCTGTTGTCCCCTGACCGTGACACCCGCGCCAAGGCCCTGGCCACGCTGCGCGATGACGCCGATGCGTCCAAGCTGCCGCTGCTGGAAAAGGCGCTGTCCACCGAAGCCGACGCCAAGCTGCGCGAGCAACTGCATGCACTGGTGGCCGGCGCCAAGCTGTCGTCTGCCGACGCGGCCCAGCGCAAGGCCGCCGCGGCCGAGCTGTCCGGCAGTGCCGACCCCGCCACGCGGGCGCTGCTGCTGGAGAAGCTGGCCGCCGAAACCGACCTGGCCGCCAAGTCCGCCATGCAGAAGGCCGCGGCCGACATCGCCGACCGTCTCGCCTGGGGCGAGCGCGCGCAGCTGCTGTTCTCGGGCCTGAGCCTGGGCTCGGTGCTGCTGCTGGTGGCCCTGGGCCTGGCCATCACCTACGGCCTGATGGGCGTCATCAACATGGCGCACGGCGAGCTGCTGATGGTGGGCGCTTATGCGACCTACCTGGTGCAGCAGGGCTTCCGTGCCTGGGCGCCCGCGGCCTTCGACTACTACCTGTGGCTGGCGCTGCCCGCCAGCTTTCTCGTCGCGGCGCTGGTCGGCGCCGCGATGGAGCGCAGCGTCATCCGCTGGCTCTACGGCCGGCCGCTGGAAACGCTGCTGGCGACCTGGGGCATCTCGCTGGTGCTGATGCAGGCCGTGCGCACGCTGTTCGGGGCGCAGAACGTGGCGGTGGAGAACCCCGCGTGGCTGTCCGGCGGCTGGGCGCTGCTGCCCAACCTCACGCTCCCCTACAACCGTCTGGCCATCCTCGTGTTCGCCGCGCTGGTGCTCGTCGGCATGGGCGCCTTGCTTGCCAAGACGCGCCTGGGCCTGATGGTGCGCGGCGTCACGCAGAACCGCCGCATGGCCGCCTGCGTGGGTGTCAACACCGCCAAGGTCGACACGATGGCGTTTGCGCTGGGCTCCGGCATCGCCGGCCTGGCCGGTTGCGCGCTGAGCCAGATCGGCAACGTCGGCCCGGACCTGGGCCAGAGCTACATCGTCGACGCCTTCATGGTGGTGGTGCTGGGCGGCGTGGGCCAGCTGGCCGGCACCGTCTACGCGGGCCTGGGCCTGGGCGTGCTGTCCAAGCTGCTGGAAGGCTGGCAGGGCGCGGTGCTCGCCAAGATCGCGCTGCTGCTGCTGCTCGTGCTCGTCATCCAGAAAAAGCCGCAAGGCCTGTTTGCCCTCAAGGGCCGGAGCGTCGAATGAAAAAGACGCTGTTCATCGCCGTTGCAGCCCTCACGCTGCTGGTGCCCTTTCTGCACCTCGCCTTTCCGGCGGGCCACCCGCTGCACCTCAGCGAGTTCTACGTGGGCCTGCTGGGCAAGTTTCTTTGCTTTGCCATTTGTGCCCTGGCCTTGGACCTCATCTGGGGTTTCGGCGGCATCTTGTCGCTGGGCCATGGGCTCTTCTTTGCCCTCGGGGGCTATGGCATGGGCATGTATTTGATGCGCCAGATCGGGCGCGACGGGCAGTACCAGTCGGACCTGCCGGACTTCATGGTCTTCCTGAACTGGAAGGAGCTTCCCTGGCACTGGGCGTTGAGCGATTCGCTGGTCGGCCAGGTCTTCCTGGCGCTGGCGGTGCCGGGCCTGCTGGCCGCCGTGTTCGGCTACTTCGCCTTCCGCTCGCGCATCCAGGGCGTGTACTTCTCCATCATCACGCAGGCGCTCACCGTCGCAGCCATGCTGCTCTTCTTCCGCAATGAGACGGGCTTCGGCGGCAACAACGGCTTCACCGACTTCAAGCGCATCGCCGGCATCGCGATCAACACGCCGGGCATGAAAGTGGCGCTGTGCGTGGCCAGCGGCGTGGCGCTCATCGGCTGCTACCTGGTGGCGCGCTGGCTCACGAACAGCCGCTGGGGCCGCATCCTGCAGGCCATCCGCGATGCCGAAGGCCGCGTGCGCTTCCTGGGCTACGACCCGGTCGCGTTCAAGCTCAGCGCCTACGTGATCTCCGCGCTGATGTGCGCGCTGGCCGGCATCCTCTACGTGCCCCAGGTCGGCATCATCAACCCCAGCGAGATGAGCCCGGCGGCCAGCATCGAGATGGCCATCTGGGCGGCCGTCGGCGGCCGCGGCACGCTCATCGGGCCGGTGCTGGGCGCCTTCTTCGTCAACGGCACCAAGTCGGTGTTCACGGTCTGGTGGCCGGAGGGCTGGCTGTATGTGCTGGGCGCCTTGTTCATCGCCGTGACGCTGTTCCTGCCGACCGGCCTGGCGGGCCTGGCCAAGAGGTTCAAGCGATGACCCCCGAACTGCTCGAAGCCGGCGCCGAGACACGCTCGCGCGCCATCACCCGCATCGCCACTGCCGGCGAGCCCATCTTCAACCAGGGCGTGGCGCTGTACGTCGAAGACCTCAAGGTCGCGTTCGACGGCTTCCAGGCGCTGGGCGGCCTGAGCTTCACTATCGGCGTGGGCGAGCTGCGCTGCGTCATCGGCCCCAACGGCGCGGGTAAGACGACGACGATGGACTGCATCACCGGCAAGACCCGGCCCGACAGCGGGCGCGTCTTCTTCGGCAGCAACCTCGACCTGCGGCAGATGAACGAGCAGCAGATCGCCCGTGCGGGCATCGGCCGCAAGTTCCAGAAGCCCACGGTGTTTGAGGCGCTGACCGTCACCGAGAACCTGGAGCTCGCCCTGGCCGGCGACCGCCGCGCAAGGGTCGCGATGCGGGCCAGGCTCAGCGGCGCGCAGCGTGACCGGCTGGATGAGCTGCTGAAGACTGTGCATCTGATCGAGGATCGCGAACGCGTTGCCGGCCTGCTCAGCCACGGCCAGAAGCAGTGGCTGGAGATCGGCATGCTGCTGGCGCAGGACCCCAAGCTGCTGCTGCTGGACGAGCCCGTCGCCGGCATGACGGACGAGGAGACCGAGCGCACGGCCGAGCTCTTCTTGAGCCTGGAGGGCAAGCACTCGCTGGTGGTGGTGGAGCACGACATGAGCTTTGTCGCGACGCTGGCCGGTGCGCATCGCACGGTGACCGTGCTGCATGAAGGCAAGACGCTCGCAGAAGGCACGATGGCGACGGTGCAGTCCGACGAGAAAGTGATCGAGGTGTACCTTGGCAGATGACATCTTGAAAGTGCAGGATCTGCACAAGCACTACGGCGGCTCGCACATCCTGCGCGGCCTGAGCTTCGATCTGAAGCCGGGCGAGATCACGGTCGTCATGGGCCGCAACGGCGTCGGCAAGACGACGCTGCTGAAAAGCCTGATGGGCGTCGTGCCGGTCACGTCCGGCAGCATCACGCTGGCCGGCGAGGCCATCGACAAGCTCAAGACCCACCAGCGCGTGCGCGCCGGCCTGGGCTACGTGCCGCAGGGCCGCGAGATCTTTGGCCGGCTCACGGTGCTGGAGAACCTGCAGATGGGCCTGGCCAGCCAGCCCGCCGGCACGCCGCTGCGCGACGAGCTGTTCCAGCTTTTCCCCGTGCTCGCGCAGATGCGCCACCGCCGCGGCGGCGACCTCTCCGGCGGCCAGCAACAGCAGCTCGCGATCGCCCGTGCGCTCGCGCCGGGCCCGAAGGTGCTGCTGCTGGATGAGCCCACCGAAGGCATCCAGCCCAACGTTATCCAAGACATCGGCCGCGTCATCAAGCACCTGGCCCACGACAAGGGCCTGTGCGTGGTGCTCGTGGAGCAGTACTACGACTTTTGCGAGGCACTGGCCGACCAGTACCTGCTGATGCAGCGCGGCGAGATCGTCATGCGCGGGCGCGGGGCCGACATGAAAGCCGACAGCGTGCGGGAGCGGCTGGCGATCTGAGCACGTGCATCAAGCGGCCTGGGATTCCAGCCACAACACCGCAAACCACCGGTTCGGATCCGTCCATACCTGGCCCGGCTTGAAGCCGGCGCGCTGCGCCAGCGCCTGGAAGCCCGTCACGGTGTACTTGTGCGAATGCTCCGTGTGCAGCGTCTCGCCCTCGTGGAAGGTGTAGACCTCGCCGCCCAGTTGCAGCGCCAGCGGCCGCGTTGCGCACAGGTGCATCTCGATGCGCTGGTAGGCCGGGTTGTAGAAGGCCAGGTGTTCGAAGCCATCGGCCGGGAACTCGGTGCCCAACTCTTTGCGAGCGCGATCCAGCACGTTGAGATTGAACGCCGCGGTCACACCGGCCGCGTCGTTGTAGGCCGCGTGCAGCACGCCGTGGTCTTTGACGAGGTCGATGCCGATCAGCAGCCCGCCGCCGGCCAGTTCGGCCGCGGCCAGGCGCAGGAAGGCGTCGGCTTCGGCCGGCGTGAAGTTGCCGATGCTGGAGCCGGGAAAAAAGCCGACGCGGCGCGTGCCGCCGGGGCAGGGCGGCAGCGTGTGCGGCCGCGTGAAGTCGGCCACCAGCGGCTGGATGGCGAGGCCGGGGTAGTCGGTGGCCAGGCCGTCGCACGCCGCGAGCAGGTGCGGGCCTGAGATGTCCACCGGCACGAACTGCACGCCGTCGCGCGGCATCGCGTCCAGCAGCAGGCGCACCTTGCGCAGCGCGCCGGCACCGTACTCCACCAGCTGCACCTGCGGGCCGAACTGTGTGGCCATGTCTGCGGCATGCGCCTGCAGCAGCGCGAGCTCGGTGCGCGTCGGGTAGTACTCGGGCAGCTCGCAGATCTGCTCGAACAGCCGGGAACCCGCCTCGTCGTAGAAGTACTTGGGCGAGATGGCCTTGGGCGTGCGGCCGAGCGCCGCATGCAGGTCGGCTGCAAACGGGCTGTTCTCGGCCGGGGCGCCGGTGCTGTGCCCATCGAGTTCTGGTGTCATCGTGCGAGCCTCACGCCACTGAACTGCCAGCGCGCCGCTGGCGGGAAGAAGTTGCGGTAGCTCGGGCGCGCATGGCCGGGCGGTGTCGCGCCGCTGCCGCCGCGCAGCACCTGCTGGCCCACCATGAACTTGCCGTTGTATTCGCCGACGGCGCCGGCGGCGGGCTTGAAGCCGGGGTAGGGCGCGTAACTGGAGCGCGTCCATTGCCAGGCCTGATCGGCGGCCTGGGCAAAGCCGGGCAAGCCGCTGGCGGCTTCCCACTCGAACTCGGTGGGCAGCCGCGCGCCGGCCCATTCGGCGAAGGCGCAGGCCTCGTAAAAGCTGAGCTGCGTGACGGGCGCCTGGGCGTCCATCGCCTGCGCGCCGTGCAGCCCGAACACGCGGCCGTCCTCCAGCCAGTAGAGCGGCCGCTGCCAGCCCTGGGCCTGCACGGCAGCCCAGCCGTCGGACAGCCACAGCAGCGGCTCCTGGTAGCCGCCGGCCGCGATGAAGTCGGCGTACTCGCCGCAGGTGACGAGGCGGCTGCTGATCTCGAATGGCGCCAGCAAGGTGGGATGGCGCGGGCTCTCGTTGTCGAACGCGAAGCCGTGGCCGGCGTGGCCGATGTCAACGATGCCGCCGGGGTGCTGCAGCCAGGTCTGCTCGGGGGGACTGATCGACGCGGGTGCGGACGCGTCATACGCCGGCAGCAGCGGGTTGCACGAGAACGCGTGCAGGATGTCCGTCAACAGCAGCTCCTGGTGCTGCTGCTCGTGGTGACAGCCGAGTTCGATGAGGTGGCGGGCCGCGTCATCGGCCTGCGGCAGCAACATGGCCAGCGCCGCATCGACATGCTGGCGGTAGGCCTTGACCTCCGCCAGCGAGGGCCGGCTCAGCAGGCCGCGCTGCGGGCGCGCGTGGCGCGGGCCCAGGCTCTCGTAGTAGCTGTTGAACAGGCGCGGCCAACGCTCGTCGAAGACGCGGTAGCCCGGCAGGTGCGGCACCAGCACCAGCGTCTCGAAGAACCACGTCGTGTGCGCCAGGTGCCATTTGGCCGGGCTGGCATCGGGCATGGACTGCAGTTGCGCGTCTTCATCGGACAGCGGCGCCGCCAGGGCCAGCGAGTGGGCGCGGGTGCGGAGCAGCAACGAGGGCAGGGCGTCAAGCGTCATGCGCCGACGCTAGCGCAGCCTGCTGCCAGCGTGATGTCAGTGCGACGACGGCATCCCCAGGATGTCGGTGGTTTGCCGGCGGGCCAGCCCGCCCACGGCCCAGGCGGCGAGCAGGCCCAGCGCGATGCCGACCGCGTCGGCCAGCAGGTCAGCCCAGTCGCCTTGACGCTGCGGCGTGAAGCTCTGCGCGATCTCGATGAAGCCACCGTAGGCCAGCAGGGCCGGCGCCAGCCACAGCAGCCATTGGCGCGGCCGCGGCCACAGCGCCCAGACAGCGCTGAAGGCCAGCGCCGCGAAGGCGAGCGCATGGTTGGCCTTGTCCCAGCCGGTGTCGGCCGTCGGTGGCGGCTTGGGGGACAGGGCCAGCCAGGTGATGGTGGCCAGCAGGGCCAGCAGCAGGGCCCGCCACAGCGGGCGCCGCGCGGGCGCGAGGAACAGGGTCAGCAGACGGGACATGGCGGGCCGCATTGTGGCCCGCGCCCATGTCGGTGGTGTGGCCGCTCAGGGCGTGGCGGCCTTCATCTGCATCAGCCAGCCCTTGGCCTGGCGCAGGTGGGCGTTGAGCTGGGCCTGGGCCGGGCCGACGGTCGAGTCGCTGACCGGCAGCTTCTCCAGCAGCGCGGCGTCGATGAAGCGGCGCGAGTCGGCGTTCAGCATCCAGTTCATGGAGGGCGGCCGTTGGCCCCGCACGGCGGGCAGGCGCAGCTCGGCCACCTGGCCGCAGCCACCGACGCGTTTGATGAGCTCCACCGTGCTGTCGCGGCCGCGGGCGTCGTTGGCGTTCAGGATGCCCAGTGGTGGGCCGGCCAGCTCGTGCAGCGGGATGTCGCGCGCGCGGTAGCGGCGGCTGTCCAGCGGCTGCGCGTCGGCGGCCTGCGGGGCGTCGCGGCACAGCCAGTCCTCGACCTCGGATGGGCTGTTGACCAGCAGCAGCAGACGCAGCCGCGAGCGATCCAGGATGCCGTTGGCCGCACAGTCGTCCTCGGGCTTGCAGGCTTTGAGCCGGCCGCCGGCTTCCAGCTCGCGCAGCAGGTCGGACAGCGCCAGCGTGGCGCTGGCCTCCACATAGCCGCCGTCGCCGAGGCGGTCCCACACGCGGCCCTTGTCGCTCGCGTCGTCAGGGTTGCCGCTCTCACCGCCCTTGTGGGCCTGCTTGAAGGGCACGGCCGCACTGGGGCTGATGTAGGGGAAGCGTGCGCTGTTGTGCACGGCCTGGGCCAGGGTCAGGCGGTCCACGTCCAGCCCCAGCGTCGGGTCCAGCAGGTCCAGGCCATCGCCACCGCTCAGCAGGTAGTCGCTCTGGTAGACGCGCTGGCCGCGCGCGAGCGCGGCGCTGTTCAGCGCCAGCAGCGGCAGCCACTCGGCGGGCGTGGCGCGGCCGTGCAGCGCCGTCAAGGCGTCGTCCCAGGGGTTGGCGTGGGCGGCGGCGCGGGCCGGGCAGTGGCGGGCCAGGCTGCGCGGCCAGTCGCGCGCCCACACCTGCTCCAGCATCAGCGAGCGGTCGGCCCCGGGGAAGGCAACCGGCAGCAAGCGCTGCATCAGGTCGGCATACAGCAGGCCGCCCACGGGCGCGGCGAGGTGGTCCTGGCCGGTGAAGTCGCGCACCAGCTTCCAGGGCGTGCAGGCGGCGCTGTCCTGCGCCTGGCGGCGCGCGTCCAGCGCGGCAACAAAGCTGGCCGCGCCAAGCGCGCCGCCGGAAGTGCCGCTGATGGTGAACACGGCATCGGCGAAGTTGACGCCCTCCTGCTCGCCCAGCTCCTGCAGCCGCGCCAGCGCCGCGCTGCTCCAGTAGGCGGCGCGCGACGCGCCACCGGCGGCGGCCACGATGACCAGCGGGCGCTTGCCGTCGGCGCCCACGGTGTTCAGCCAGCCCTGCAGCCAGGCCTCGGCGGGCTGGCGGTTGAGGTTGGGGCGGGCGGCGCTGCGCTCGGGGTCGGCCACGCGGTGGTTGTCGTTCAGCGGCGCGAACAGCGCGAACAGCAGCAGCGGCAGCGCCGTCAGCGGATAGCCGATCAGCGCCTTGGGCACATAGGTCAGCAGGATGCCGCCGAACACGATCCAGCTGCCCAGCGCCAGCAGCACCAGCGCCGGGGCGCCGAAGGCGCGCGCCGTGGCCTCGGGCCAGGCCAGCAGCGCGGCGAACGCGGCCCATTGCAGCACCAGCATCGCGGCGACCAGCGCGCGCGACGGCGTGCTCATGCGGTCCTCACGGGCGAAGCTGGCGATGGCGTCGCGGCGCCAGTCCAGCGCCAGCCAGCGGGCCAGGCGCGAGCCCTCGCCGAGCTTGAGCAGCCAGGCGCGGCGCTTGTGCACGAACAGCGTCAACACAGCCGTGACCGCCAGCAGCGCCACGCCGATGAGCCGCTCGCGCGGTTGCAGCAGGAAGAAGGCCGCGAGGGGCAGGCCGCCGATCGGGATGAGTGCGCGCGGCAGCCAGCTCCTGAGCGCCAGCGCGAAGCGCGGGTGGGTGCATTCGCCCAGCGAGTCGGGCGTGAAGCGGCGGTCCAGCAGCAGCCGGCTGGTGTACCAGCCCAGCAGCAGCCACAGCCCGAAGGTGGCGACGAGCAGCGCGGTCTGCACGCTGCCCACCTCCAGCGCCAGCAGCGTCTCGCGGGCTTGGTCCAGCCCCAGCAGCACCGCCACGCCGGCCAGCACGATGCCCACCGGGAAAGCGCACAGCCACAGCACGCGCAGCAGGTAGAGCAGGCGCGGCACATCGCCCTCGGGGCGTGGCGCGGGCGGCTCACCGCCGGCCGGCGGCGGCGGCGGGGGCGGTGGCGGCGTGATCTCGTCCGGCCGCTGGGGCGGTGGCGTGGGCGTGAAGACCTTGGGAGGCGACGCGTCGGGCGGAGGGTAGACGACCGGGATGAGCATGGCGGGATTGTCGGTAGGCGCGGGCCAGGCCTGGCGCGATGGGCGCGCACTCTAGGCGGCCCGCCGGGCGAGGGCAATGCGGGCTTGTCACGCCAGGGACAAGACCTGCCGAAGCGGGCTGCCTAGAATCGAACGATCGTTCTATTTCCTTCCCTCTTCGACTCCGAGGTCGTGCCCATGACAGCTCATTACGAAGTCCGCGGCAGCGTCGCCGTGATCACGCTCGACAACCCGCCGGTCAACGGCCTGGGTTTCGCCACCCGCGCGGCCTGCGCTGCCGGCGTGGAACGCGCCGAGGCCGACCCGGCCGTCACGGCGGTGGTCATCACCGGTGCCGGCAAGGCGTTCTCCGGCGGTGCCGACATCAAGGAATTCGGCAGCCCCAAGGCGCTGGCCGAACCCAATCTGCTGAGCCTGATTGCCGTGGTGGAGAACTGCAGCAAGCCGGTGGTGGCCGCCATCCACAGCGTGTGCATGGGCGGTGGCCTGGAGCTGAGCCTGGGCTGCCACTACCGCGTGGCGCAAACCGGCACCAAGGTGGCCCTGCCGGAAGTGAAGCTGGGCCTGCTGCCGGGTGCCGGCGGCACGCAGCGCCTGCCGCGCGCACTGGGCGTGGAGCCCGCGCTGAACATGATCGTCAGCGGCGAGCCGGTGGAGGCGCAGATGCTGGCCATGGTGCCGGGCCAGAAGCTTTTCGACAAGGTGGTGGACGCTGACGTGCTGGGCGCGGCCATTCAGTTCGCGCAGGAGGTGTCCGACAAGCGCCCGCTGCCCAAGGTGCGTGACCTGAAGGCCCGCCACCCCAACCCCGACGCCTACTTCCAGTTCGCCCGCAACATGGTGGGGGGCATGAGCAAGAACTACCCCGCGCCGCTGCGCTGCTTGGAAGCTGTGGCCGGTGCGGTCAAGCTGAAGTTCGACGACGGCATGCGTGCCGAGCGCGAGGGCTTTGCCGCGCTGATGCTGACGCCGGAATCGAAGGCCCTGCGCCACCTGTTCTTCGCGGAGCGCGTGGCCAGCAAGATCGCCGACGTGCCCGAAGACACGCCGCTGCGCACCATCGCCAAGGTGGGCGTCATCGGCGCCGGCACCATGGGCGGCGGTATCTCGATGAACTTCCTGAACGCCGGCCTGCCGGTCACCATCCTGGAAACCAAGCAGGAAGCGCTGGACCGTGGCGTGGCCACGATCAAGAAGAACTACGAAGCCCAGGTCAAGAAGGGCAAGCTCAAGGAAGACAAGTACGCCGCCCGCATGGCGCTGCTGTCCACCACGCTGAGCTACGACGACCTGAAGGACTGCGACCTCATCATCGAGGCCGTCTTCGAGGAGATCGGCGTCAAGGAAGCCGTGTTCAAGCAGCTCGATGCGGTCGCCAAGCCCGGCGCCATCCTGGCCTCCAACACCTCCACGCTGGACGTGGACAAGATCGCCTCGTTCACCCAGCGTCCGCAGGACGTGGTGGGCATGCACTTCTTCAGCCCGGCCAACGTGATGAAGCTGCTGGAAGTGGTGCGCGGCAAGGAAACCGCCAAGGACGTGCTGGCCACGGTCATGGCCATTGGCAAGAAGATCAAGAAGACCGCGGTCGTGTCCGGCGTCTGCGACGGCTTCATCGGCAACCGCATGATCGAGCAGTACAGCCGCCAGGCCGGCTTCCTGCTGGATGAAGGTTGCAGCCCTAGCCAAGTCGACAAGGCCGTCGAGAAGTTCGGCTTCGCGATGGGCCCGTTCCGCATGGGCGACCTGGCCGGCAACGACATCGGCTGGGCCATCCGCAAGCGCCGCGCCGTCGAGCGCGCCACGATGAAGTACTCGGCCAGCGCCGACCGTCTGTGCGAGCTGGGCCGCTTCGGTCAGAAGACCGGCGCCGGCTGGTACGACTACCTGCCGGGCAAGCGCGATGCGATCCCGTCGCCCGTGGTGGACGAGATGCTGGCCAAGCACCGTGAGGCCATTGGCGCCAAGAAGCGCGACATCAGCGACGAGGAGATCGTGCACCGCCTGGTGTTCGCGCTCGTCAACGAAGCCGCGCACCTGCTGGAAGAGGGCATCGCCCAGCGCGCGTCCGACGTGGACATGGTCTACCTGACCGGCTACGGCTTCCCGATCTGGCGCGGCGGCCCCATGTGCTACGCCGACACGGTGGGCCTGTTCAACGTCGTGCAGGCGATGAAGCGCTTTGCGCAGAACCCGATGGACGACGGCGAATTCTGGAAGCCGGCGCCGCTGCTGGCCCGCCTGGTGGCTGAAGGCAAGTCCTTCACCTGATCGCGCATCTGAATGTTTTGCGTGCCAGACCGATCGAGCGAAGCGAGTAGCTCTGGCACCAACTGATTAGGACTAGACATGAGCAACGCACTGATCGTCTCCACCGCCCGCACCCCGCTGACCAAGAGCTGGAAGGGCGCGTTCAACATGACCCACGGCGCCACGCTGGGCGGCTGGGCCGTGGCGGCCGCCGTCGAGCGCGCCGGCATCGAAGCCGGCGCCATCGAAGACGTGCTGATGGGCTGCGCCAACCCCGAAGGCGCTACGGGCGCCAACATCGCCCGCCAGATCGCGCTGAAGGCCGGTCTGCCGATCACGGTGAGCGGCGTCACCATCAACCGTTTCTGCTCCAGCGGCCTGCAGACCATCGCCATGGCGGCGCAGCGCATCATCGCGGGCGAGGGCGATGTCTACATCGCCGGCGGCGTGGAAAGCATCTCCTGCGTGCAGCAGGAAATGAACAAGCACATGCTGGCCGACCCGTCGCTGGCCAAGATCAAACCCGAGATCTACTGGAACATGCTGCAGACCGCCGAGAACGTGGCCAAGCGCTACAACATCTCGCGTGAGCGCATGGACCAGTACGGCGCCGCCAGCCAGCAAAAGGCCTGCGCCGCCCAGGCGGCCGGCAAGTTCGCTGACGAACTGATCACGGTGACCACCACCATGGGCGTGGCCGACAAGGTCATGGGCCTGATGAGCAAGGAAGTGACCGTGAGCGCCGACGAAGGTCTGCGCGAAGGCACCACCTACGAAGGCATCAAGGACCTGCGCTCGGCCGTGCCCGGCGGCCTCGTGACGGCCGGCAACGCCAGCCAGTTCAGCGACGGCGCCGGCGCCTGCGCGTTGGTCAGCGAGCAGTACGCCTCGGCCCACAACCTCAAGCCCCTGGGCCGCTTCCTCGGCTTCGCGGTGGCGGGTTGCGAGCCGGACGAGATGGGCATCGGCCCTGTCTTCGCCGTGCCCAAAGTGCTGAAGAAGCTGGGCCTGACCGTCGCAGACATCGACCTGTGGGAGTTGAACGAAGCCTTCGCCGTGCAGGTGCTGTACTGCGCCGACACGCTGGGCATCCCGATGGACAAGCTCAACGTCAACGGCGGTGCCATCGCCGTGGGCCACCCCTACGGCGTGTCGGGCCAGCGCCTGACGGGCCACGCCCTGATCGAAGGCAAGCGCCGCGGCGCCAAGCGCGTCTGCGTGACGATGTGCATCGGCGGCGGCATGGGCGCGGCGGGCGTGTTTGAGGTGCTCTGACACCTGCTCCGGCCGAAGGGCGGCAGCTGCGATGCAGCGCCGCTCTTTTTTCATCGAGGAGGGCCCATGCGCCAGACCCTGGATTTCCTGCTGTTCGACTGGCTGAAGGCCGGCGACCTGACCGTACGTGAGCGCTTCGCGGAGCACTCGGCGGAAACCTTTTCGGCGGTGCTGGACACCTGCGAAAAGATCGCCCGCGAGAAGTTCGCGCCGTTCAACCGCCTGGCCGACACGCAGGAGCCGCACTTCGACGGCGAGCGCGTGCATCTGCCGCAGGCGACGCATGACGCGACGCGGGCCTATGCCGAGTCCGGCATGCTGGCCGCGGCGCAGGACTACGACGTGGGCGGCATGCAGCTGCCCTGCGTCATCGAGATGGCGGGCAACGCCTTCTTCAGCAAGGCCAGCGTGGCCATGGGCGGCTACGCGATGCTGACCTCGGGCAACGCCAGCCTGCTGATGGCCCACGGCACGCCGCTGCAGCGCGAGGTGTTCGCCAAGAACGAGTTCGCCGGCCGCTGGTTCGGCACCATGTGCCTGAGCGAGCCGCAGGCGGGGTCGTCGCTGTCCGACATCGCCACCCGCGCCGAGCTGGAGGACGAAACCGACGCGTTGGGCCCGCGCTACCGCCTCACCGGCAACAAGATGTGGATCTCCGGCGGTGAGCACGAGATCACCGAGAACATCATCCACCTGGTGCTGGCCAAGGTGCCGGGGCCGGATGGCAAGCTGATCGCGGGCACCAAGGGCATCTCGCTGTTCATCGTGCCCAAGAAGCTGGTGAACGAGCGCGCCGAGCTGACCGGCGAGCGCAACGACGTGAGCCTGGCCGGCTTGAACCACAAGCTGGGCTACCGCGGCACCACCAACTGCCTGCTGAACTTCGGCGAAGGCCGCTTCACGCCGGGCGGGCGCAAGGGTGCCGTCGGCTACCTCGTCGGCAAGCCCGGCGAGGGCCTGCGCGCCATGTTCCACATGATGAACGAGGCGCGCATCGGCGTCGGCCTGGGCGCGGTGATGCTGGGTTACGCCGGCTACGAGGCGAGTCTCGACTACGCCAAGCAGCGCCCGCAGGGTCGGCCGATGACGGCGGCGGGCAAGGACGCTTCCAGCCGGCAGCGCCCCATCATTGAACACGCCGATGTGCGCCGCATGCTGCTCGCACAGAAGAGTTATGTGGAGGGCGGCCTGGCGCTGGAGCTGTTCTGCGCGCGCCTGGTCGATGAACTCGCCACGGGCGACGACAAGACGCAAGCGCAGGCGCTGCTGGACGTGCTCATCCCCATCGCCAAGAGCTGGCCCAGCGAGTGGTGCCTGGAGTCCAACTCGCTGGCCATCCAGGTGCTGGGCGGCTACGGCTACACGCGCGACTTCCCCGTCGAGCAGTACTGGCGCGACCAGCGCCTGAACATGATCCACGAGGGCACGCACGGCATCCAGGCGCTGGATCTGCTGGGCCGCAAGGTGGTGCAGCAGGGCGGCGCGTCGCTGGCCGCGCTGGCCGCGCGCGTGCAGCAGACGATAGCCCGCGCCATCCAGACCGACTGGGCCCCGCAGGCCAACCAACTCGCCGCAGCGCTGGCCCAGGTGGGTGGCGCCACCAAGAAGGCCTGGAGCACCGGCGAGCCGGAAGAGGCGCTGGCCAACGCCGTGCCCTATCTGCAGGCCTTTGGCCACACGGTGCTGGCCTGGCTGTGGCTGGACGTGGCGCTGGCGGTGAGCGGCGACAGCCACTTCGCCCACGGCAAGCGTGCCGCGGCCCGCTACTTCTTCGCGTACGAACTGCCCAAGATCGCCGCGTGGCTGGACGTCGTGGCCCGCCGCGAGCCGCTGTGCCGCGAGATCCAACCCGAATACTTCTGAGAGACAAGACCATGAGCACCAACGTCCAAGACCTCTTCGACCTGACCGGCCAGGTGGCCCTCGTCACCGGCGGCTCGCGTGGCCTCGGCCTGCAGATTGCCGAGGCGCTGGGGGAGGCCGGCGCCAAGATCATGCTGACCTCGCGCAAGGCGGCCGACCTCGAAGAAGCCACGGCCCACCTGCAGGCGCGCGGCATCGATGCGCGCTGGATTGCGGCGGATGCCGCCAAGCCCGAGGAGGCCCACCGCGTGGTGGCCGAGACGATGGAGCGCCTCGGCCAGATCGACATCCTCGTCAACAACGCTGGTGCCACCTGGGGCGCGCCGGCCGAAGACCATCCGCTGGAGGCCTGGGACAAGGTCATGGACCTGAACATCCGCAGCCTCTTCGTCTTCGCGCAGGCCGTGGCCAAGGCCAGCATGATCCCGCGCAAGTCAGGCCGCATCATCAACGTGGCGTCCATCGCCGGACTGTCGGGCAACCTGGGCGCGATGAAGACCATCGCCTACAACACCAGCAAGGGCGCGGCCGTGAACTTCACGCGCGCACTGGCGGGCGAGTGGGGCCAGCACGGCATCACCGTCAATGCGCTGGCGCCGGGCTTCTTCCCGAGCAAGATGACCAAGGGGCTGCTCGCCGCGGTCGGCGAGGAGAAGATGGCCGCGCATGCGCCGCTGAACCGCATCGGCGACGACGACGACCTCAAGGGCGCCGCGCTGCTGTTCGCGTCGCGCGCCGGCAAGCACATCACCGGCCAGATCCTCGCAGTGGACGGTGGCGTCAGCGCCGTTCACGGCGGCTGACCGGCACACAATGCGCCCATGACTCGTCGCGCGCCTCCCCTCAACTTCCCCGTCCATATCCCCTTCGTGCAGCAACTCGGGCTGGAGCTGCACAGCCTGGGCGACGGCGAGGCTGAGATCCGCGTCGACCTGCAGCAAGGCCACCTCAACTCGTGGGAGGTGGCCCACGGCGGCGTGCTGATGACGCTGCTGGATGTGGCCATGGCCCACGCCGCACGCAGCATCCACCGCCATCAGCCCGGCATGGGGCCGGGTGTGGTGACGGTGGAGATGAAGACCAGCTTCATGCGCCCCGGCGAGGGTGAGCTGCGCTGCCACGCCAAGCTGCTGCACCGCACTGCCACCATGGCCTTCTGCGAGGGCTCGGTGTTCGGCGGTGACGGCCAGCTCTGCGCCCACGCCACCGGCACCTTCAAGTACCTGAAGGCGCTGCCCACGCAAGGCCGGCGGCTCAACACGCTCACGCCGGCAGCGGCGGGCGGCACGACCGGGCCGGCCTGACCCCGAGCCGCCCTCGGGATTGGTGGCTTTCTGAAACGACGTTCCAATAACGGGCACAATAGCGCTGCGCCAGCACCTCGCCGATGAGGTGCGCGGCGGGCCAGGTGGGCACCCGGACCATGCCGTCCGCCCCTGTGGGGACCAACCCCTGGCCCGACGGTCTGCGCTTGCGGCCCCTCTGGCCCGAGCCGAACCGGCTTTGCCCCCACCCGATTCGCCTCAGAAAGCCCCCGCCATGAAGATCGCCCTCATCATCGAGAACAGCCAGGCCGCCAAGTCCGAGATCGTCCACAACGCGCTCAAGACCGTTGCCGAGCCGCTGGGCCACCAGGTCCACCACTACGGCATGTACACGCCGGAAGACAAGGCCTCGCTGACCTACGTCATGAACGGCCTGTTGGCCGGCATCCTGCTGAACAGCAAGGCCGCCGACTTCGTCATCACCGGCTGCGGCACGGGCATGGGCTCCATGCTGGCCTGCAACAGCATGCCCGGCGTGTTCTGCGGCCTGGTCATCGACCCGACCGACGCCTTCCTGTTCGGCCAGATCAACGACGGCAACGCCATGTCCATGCCCTACGCCAAGGGCTTCGGCTGGGCCGCCGAGCTGAACCTGCAGGACTGCTACCGCAAGCTGCTCGAGAACGAGCGCGGCGCCGGCTACCCCAAGGAACGCGCCGCCATCATGGCCAAGAACCGCGGCATCCTGAAGGACCTGAAGGCCGCTTCGTGCAAGGACATGCTGACGGTGCTGAAGAGCGTCGACCAGGACCTGCTGAAGGCTGCCGTGTCGGGCGAGAAGTTCCAGGAACTGTTCTTCACGAACTGCCAGGACGACGCCATCGCCGCCCACATCAAGGGTGTGCTGGCGAGCTGATTGAGACAGCTGCGGCTGGGCTGGCTGCAGTCCCGTGCCTGAGAAGGGCGAGCGGCCGGGAGCGCCAGCTCGCCCTTCGTGCTTGTTGGCTGCCGGCAGCCAGAATGGGTCATGAACAAGCAAATCAGACAGTGGCTCGTTGCTGCGGTCGGTGTGGCTGTGGTGATCGGTCTGGTGCTCACGAGTGTTGGCCCGGCGCCCGAGCTGGATGCTGCTCGGCAGCCCACAGCGTCAGCCACTGATCTGCCGTCGAGGGCCGCCACCCGTGCAGCCCTGCCGCAGCCTGACGTGTCGTCTCCAGTGATGCTGGCTGCCGCGCCGCAGTCCGTGGTGGGCAGCGTGGCTTCTGCTGGTGGGCCGCGTGTCTCGGTGCCCGTTGATTGGGGCCGTTATCCCGGCACCTTGCAGACGCAGATCCAGCAGGCCTTGCAGACACCCGATGGCGTCATGGCCGCAGATCTGGCGCGCAAGCTGCGGGAGTGCGAACTCACGACCCGGCTGATGCAGCCGCAAGCGATCGCGAGGGTCGTTGCGGCGGGCAGCGACCCTGCGCTCGTAGCGGCCCGTGATGCCCAGTTCCAGACATACCAGCGCATCTTTGCGAATTGCCAGACGGTGGTGGGTGACCCTGTTCAACTGCAGCTGGCACTGCTGGACGTCGCCGTAGCACATGGCG
This sequence comes from Roseateles hydrophilus, assembly GCF_026712245.1. Classification (GTDB taxonomy): domain Bacteria; phylum Pseudomonadota; class Gammaproteobacteria; order Burkholderiales; family Burkholderiaceae_C; genus Pelomonas; species Pelomonas hydrophilus. The sequence goes on along the minus strand of NZ_JAPPUY010000004.1, from coordinate 136,197 downwards.
TGGTTGGCGCTGCGGTGGAAAGCTTCAATCTCGGGCAGCGCAAGCCGGAAGTGCTGCAAGGTGTCAAGCGCGACGCGGTCGCCGGGCATGTGTTATCACTGATTCCCGTGACGTCACACAAAGCGTCACTGTTCGGTATCTCGCTGGAGCAGCAACGCAGCCTGCGCTTGGCCTTCGAGATTGCCGCGAACGATCCGGAGGTCGGCACGCTGATCCGGCCGTACGTGAGCGTGGCGGAATCGCTCGCGGGTTTCTCTGCAGGCAAGCTGGGGTTCCGGTTCAACCAGGACGGCTTGACGGACGCGATCCGCCACCAGGCTGAGCTCATGGCGCAGCAGATTGTCGAGCGCGTCAAGGTGCCCAAGCCAGACGTGACGGTGGCTCGCTGACTGCGCCGGGCTGCGGCCCTGCGAGACTGTCGCGATGTCTGTTGCTCCACCCCACCTCACGCTGCGCACGCTGACGCGCGGCGATGGCCTGTTGGGCCTGCGTCCGCGTGGCTCACTGGGCCCGCGGGGCGAACAGGTGACGGTGGCGACGCTGGCGCGGCGGGATGCCGACGCCGAGCAAATCCTCATCAAACAGGGCCTCATCGCCCTCGACCCCGCGCTGCTGCAGTGGCGCGGATCGCCGCTGCCGTTGGGCGGCGAGTCGCTCTGGACCACGCCGCAGGAAGACTTCTTCGGTGACTTCCACGCCGAGGCCGTGCCCGAGCTGCAGGCCCAGGGCTGGCAGGTCACGACCGAGCCCGGCTTCGCCCACCACAGCCAGTTCGTCAGCGGCTGGCAACTGGGGCTGACGGAAGACGCCGAGCAAGAGGCGCCCAAGCCCAGCCGCCGCGTCGAAGGCCTGGCGCTGGCGCGCCGCACGGGTGCCTGGCTCGTCAGCCTGGGCATGGAGGTCGACGGCAAGACGCTGGACCTGGCACCCTTGATCGCCAACCTGCTGCGCCGCGACAAGCGCTGGCTGGACGCCGTGGCCATCGCCGCGATCGAGGACGACGCCATCGTGTCGCTGCGCGCGCCGGGCGGGCGGCGCTATCACGCCGCTGCTGCGCCGCTGAAGGCCATGATGCTGGCGCTGCTGGACCTGCTCAAGCCCGCCGAGCTGGACAAGGGCAAGCCGCTCAAGCTGAATGAATGGGATGCGGATCGCCTCCGTGTCATCGAGGACGAGTCGCGCGGCCGCTGGCAGATCCATGGCGATGCGGGCCTGAAGGCGCTGGGCCGGCGGCTGCTGGCAGCGGGCGCGCCGACCGCATTCGAGCAGCCACCCGGGCTGGGCCTGCAACTGAGGCCCTACCAACTCCACGGGCTGGCCTGGCTGCAATACCTGCGTGCACAGAACCTCGCCGGCATCCTGGCCGACGACATGGGCCTGGGCAAGACGGCGCAGGCGCTGGCCCATGTGTGGACCGAGAAGCAGGCCGGCCGGCTGGACCGCCCGGCGCTGGTCGTCGTGCCCACGTCGCTGCTGTTCAACTGGCAGCAGGAGGCCGCGCGCATCGCGCCAGGACTGGCGGTCAAGACCTGGCACGGGGCCGACCGTGCGGCGCTCGACCTCAGCGGCGCCGATGTCGTGCTGACGACCTACAACCTCGTCTGGCGCGACCTGCGCGCGCTGTCGGCCCGGCCCTGGCACCTGCTCATCCTGGACGAAGCCCAGTCGGTGAAGAACGCGCAGGCCCGTGCGGCGCGCGCGCTGCGCCGCCTGGACGCGCGTCACCTGCTGGCGCTGACTGGCACGCCGCTGGAGAACCACCTGGGCGAGCTGTGGTCACTGTTCGACCTGCTGATGCCCGGCTTCCTGGGCGACTCGCGCACGTTCGGGCGCCACTGGCGCAAGCCCATCGAGGTCAACCGCGACGGCCCGCGCGCGCGGCTGCTGGCGGCGCGCGTGCGGCCCTTCATCCTGCGCCGCCTCAAGACCGAGGTGGCCACCGAGCTGCCGCCGCTGACCGAGCTGGTGAAGCGCGTGCCGCTCGTCGGCCAGCAAAAGCAGCTGTACGAGAGCGTGCGCGTCGCCGCCGACCACATGGTGCGCCGCATCCTGCAGCGCGACGGCTTCACGCCCACCAGCCTCATCAGCGTGCTGGACGCGATGCTGAAGCTGCGCCAGGTGTGCTGCGACCCGCGCCTCGTCAAGGGCGTGGAGATGGCGCCGCACACCGAGCGCGCCAAGCTGGAATGGCTGCGCGAGCACCTGCCCGACCTCGTCGCGCAAGGCCGGCGTGTGCTGGTGTTCTCGCAGTTCACGGAGATGCTGGACCTGATCGCCGCCGAGGTGCCCGTGCCGCACCTGCGGCTGACGGGCGACACGCCCGCGTCACAGCGCGGCGACATCGTGCGGCGCTTCCAGGCGCGCGAGGTGCCGGTGCTGCTGGCCAGCCTGAAGGCCGGCGGCGTGGGGCTGAACCTGACGGCGGCCGACACCGTCATCCACGTGGACCCCTGGTGGAACCCGGCCGTGCAGGCCCAGGCCAGCGCGCGGGCGCACCGCATCGGGCAGGACCAGCCGGTGTTTGCCTACCAGCTGGTGGCCCAGGGCAGCATCGAGGAGCGCATGCTGGAGCTGCAGGCGCGCAAGAAGGCGCTGGCCGATGGCCTGCTGGGCAGCGACGACGGCTCGCTGCTGACCAAGTTCAGCGCGCCCGAGCTGAACCTGCTGCTGGCGCCGCTGGAAGAGGACTGACGACCGTCAGCCCGCCAGCCCGTCGAACGTCGTGCTGTTCACCCACTCGATGATCTGCGCGCGGGTGTACTGCCCCGAGTCCTTCAGCAGCGCGACGACCGGGTCGCAGGCGCGGGCGAACAGCGTGTAGAGCACCAGCTCGGCGGGCACATCGGCCTTGATCTGGCCGCTGGTCTGGGCCTCGGCAATCCAGATGCTGAGGCGGTTGCTCAGCGAGATCAGCCGGTCCATGTAGGCGTCGTTGGCCTGCAGCGCGGCGCTGAGGCTGGAGTTCTGCGCCGGCAGCGACGGCATCTCGCCTTCCAGCTGCGTCAGCATGGCCCAGCCGGTCACGGCCTTGAGTTGCTCCAGCGGCGTCACGGGCCCGGCCTCGGCGCGGGCGCGCAGTTCGTCGATGAAGGCCAGCGCCCGGTCCAGCACGCCCACCATCGCCGCGCCGGCCAGCTCTTCCTTGGACGTGAACAGCTTGTACAGGCTGGCCTTGGACAGCCCGGCCTCGGCGGCCACCTCGTCCACCGTCATCGCGTCGTAGCCCTTGCGGGCCAGCAGGCGGTTCACGGCGGTGACGATGGCGTCCTCTCGGACGCGCTGCATCTGCTCTCGGATCGAAGGACGGGCTCCCATGACGCGATTCTAGGTGTTTCGATGGGCCTTAAAACTTCTAGGTGCAATTTTTGAACTCATGAGTTATTGTATGAACTCACCAGTTCACGTTTTGATCTGAAAAGTTCAACAAGGGCGTCACATGCAGCGCATCGCAGTCATCGGTTCCGGGATCTCAGGGCTGGCCGCCGCCCGGCGCCTCACGCTGGCGCCGGGGGCACACCAGGTCACGCTGTTCGAGGCCGGCGCGCACTTCGGCGGCCATGCCAACACGGTGGAGTTGTGCCTGGACGGAGTCAGCCATGGCGTGGACACCGGCTTCCTGGTCTACAACGAGCGCACCTACCCGCTGCTGACGCAGCTGTTCGCCGAGCTGGGCGTGGAGGTGGCGGACGCCGACATGTCCTTCTCGGTGCAGCTGCCGCGCGCCGACGGGCCCGGCCTGGAGTGGAGTGGCAGCTCGCTGCGCACGGTGTTCGCGCAGAAGCGCAACCTGCTGCGCCCGCGCTTCCTGCGCATGCTGCGCGAGATCCTGCGCTTCAACCAGCTCACCACGGCCATGGCGGCCGGCGAGCTGGGCCTGCAGGAGCAGGGCAGCGTGGCCGACTTCCTGGCGCGCCACGGCTTCGGCGACGCCTTCCGTGACGACTACCTGCTGCCCATGATCGGCTGCATCTGGTCCTGCCCCACGGAGCAGATGCTGGCCTTCCCGATGGCCACGCTGATCCGCTTCTGCCACAACCACGGCCTCATCCAGGTGACCGACCGGCCGCAGTGGCGCACCGTGCGCGGTGGCTCGCGGCAGTACGTGCGGCGCATCCTGGCGGGCCTGGCCGATGCGCGGCTCAACACGCCGGTGCTCGGGCTCAAGCGCCTGCCCGGCCAGGTGCTGGTGCGCACGGCCAGCGGCACGGAAAGCTTCGACGCCATCGTGCTGGCCTGCCACAGCGACCAGGCGCTCGCCCTGCTGGGCGAGCAGGCCAGCGCCGACGAGCGCGCCGTGCTGGGCGCCATCCGCTACCAGCCCAACGTGGCCGTGCTGCACACCGACGAAGGCGTGCTGCCCACGCGGCGCCTGGCCTGGGCGGCCTGGAACTACGAGCGCGCGGCCGACAGCCGCCGCGAGCAGGCCCAGGTCTGCCTGCACTACCTGCTCAACCGGCTGCAGCCGCTGCCGTGGACGCAGCCCGTCGTCGTGTCGCTCAACCCCGTGCGGCCCATCGACGAGTCGCGCGTGCACCAGCGCATCGAGTACGCCCACCCCGTGTTCGACCTCGCCGCGCTGCAGGCTCAGGGCCGTGTGGGCGAGCTGCAGGGGCAGGACCGCACCTGGTACTGCGGCGCCTGGTGCGGCTACGGCTTCCATGAAGACGGCCTGCGCTCGGGCCTGGCCGCCGCCGACGGCGTGCTGGCCGCGCTGGACATCTGGGCGAGCACCGAGCGGGGCGCCGCATGAGCACTGCCGTGCCGCTGATCGGCTTCGGCCCGGTCTGGCACCGGCGGCTGCGCCCGGTCGCGCACGAGTTTCGCTATGGCGGCTGCTTTCTGCTGCTGCCCATGCGCCGGCTGCGCGAGCAGGGCTGCGCCGCGTTGAACCGCAACGGCCGCGGCTGGCTGAGCTTCCAGGACCGCGACCACGGCGATGGTAGCGACGACGCGCTCGCCTGGTTCGACGGCCTGCTGGCCCGCGAAGGCATCACCGACGCCGACGGCGAGGTCTGGCTGCACACCTTCCCGCGCATGCTGGGTTTTGCCTTCAAGCCGGTGAGCTTCTGGTACGCGCACCGCGCCGACGGTTCACTGGCCGCGGCGCTGGCCGAGGTCAACAACACCTTCGGCGAGCGCCACGCCTACCTGTTGGCCGGGCCCGAGCTGGCCTTCGGCGCCGAGCAGCGCGCCACCAAGGTCTTTCACGTCTCGCCGTTCTGCAGCACGCAGGGCCAGTACCGCTTCCGCTTCGAGCGCAGCGCCGAGCGCACGCTGGTGCGCGTGGACCTGCACGACGCGCAAGGCCCGCTGCTGCAAACCAGCGTGGGCGGCGCGCTGCAGCCGCTCACCGCGGCCAGCGCGCGGCTGGCCGTGCTGCGCATGCCCTTCATGACGCTGGGCGTCGTGGCACGCATCCACTGGCAGGCCCTGCGCCTGTGGTTGAAGCGCGTGCCTTTTTTCAGCAAGCCCCAGGCCCCCGATCACCTCGTGAGTCGCTGACATGACCAACGCCACCACCCTCTCCGCATCCCAAGACCTGCCCGCACGGGCGCCTGCCGCCGCGCGCCGGCTGCTGCGCATGCTGGAGCGCCTGCCGCACGGCCGGCTCGACCTGCAACTGCCCGACGGCCGCCAGCTCAGCCTCGGCTCTGGCGACGGCGAGCGCGCGGCGCTGCGCGTGCAGCACTGGTCGCTGTTCGAGCGCGTGCTCAAGGCGGGCGACATCGGCCTGGCCGAAAGCTTCATCGATGGCGAGTGGGACACGCCCGACCTCGCCGGCCTGCTGCGCCTGGCCCTGGCCAACCGCGAGCACATCGACGGGCTGATCTACGGCCGCTGGTGGGGCCGCCTGGCCTACCGCCTGCGCCACCTGCTGCGCCGCAACTCGCGCAGCGGCAGCGCCAAGAACATCCACGCCCACTACGACCTGGGCAACGACTTCTACCGCCTGTGGCTGGACCCCGGCATGAGCTACAGCTCGGCCTGGTTCGAGGGCCGCGACCCGCGCGAGGTGGGCCTCGTCGAGGCGCAGGACGCCAAGGTGCGCCGCGCGCTGCGCGAAGCCGGCGTCAAGCCCGGCGCCCGCGTGCTGGAGATCGGCTGTGGCTGGGGCGGGCTGGCCGAGATGGCGGCGCGCGAGTTCGGCGCCCGCGTGACCGGCGTGACGCTGTCCCGCGAGCAGCTGCAGTGGGGCCAGGCGCGCATGCGCAACGCCGGGCTGCAGGAGGCCGTCGAGCTGGTCTACCAGGACTACCGCGACCTGCCCAAACAGCATGCCGACCAGCCCTTTGACGCCATCGTCTCCATCGAGATGTTCGAGGCCGTGGGCCACGAGTACTGGCGCGGCTACTTCGAGACGCTGAACGCCTGCCTCAAGCCCGGTGGCCGCGCCTGCATCCAGAGCATCACCATCCGCGACGACCTGTTTGAGCGCTACCTGCGCTCCACCGACTTCATCCAGCAGTACATCTTCCCTGGCGGCCTGCTGCCCAGCCCCAGCGCCTTCGAGGCCGAGGCGCGCCGCGCCGGCTTCGTCGTCGAGCACAAGCTGGCCTTCGGGCGGGACTACGCCGAGACGCTGCGCCGCTGGCGCGACGCCTTCCTGAAGGACATCGACGCCGTGCAGCGCCAGGGCTTTGACCTGCGCTTCCAGCGCATCTGGACCTTCTACCTCGCCTACTGCGAGGCCGCCTTCGACGCCGGCAGCACCGACGTCATCCAGTTCACGCTGCGCAAGCCGGCGGCCTGAGCGCCATGGCCACCCCGCGCCGCGCGGCCCTTGTCACCCTTGCCGCATTCGCCCTGCCTGCCATGACCACCACCCACGCCCAACCCACCGCGCCGGCCGCACCGGTCGCACCGCCCGCGCCCGCCGAACTCCAGCCCGTGGTGCCCCAGGCCCAGTTGCGCGGCAGCGGCGTGCTGCGCTTCTTCGGGCTGCGCGTGTACGAGGCGCGGCTGTGGGTCAAGCCCGGCTTCGAGCCGGCCGACTACGCGCGCCAGCCGCTGGGCCTGGAGCTCAGCTACGACCGCAAGCTCGAAGGTGCGGCGATCGCCGAGCGCTCGGTGGCCGAGATGCGCCGCGTCGGCAAGTTCGAGGACGCCCAGGCCGCCCGCTGGCTGGCCCTGATGAAGCAGGCCTTCCCCGATGTGGTCCCGGGCGACCGCCTGCTCGGCCTGCACGACGGCGGCGGTGATGTGCGCTTCTTCCACAACGGCCGCCAGACCGCCAGCGTGAGCGACGCCGAGTACGCGCGGCTGTTCTTCGGCATCTGGCTGTCGCCGCAGACCTCCGCGCCCGCGCTGCGCGACGCCCTGCTCGGCGCGGCGCGCTGACGAGACCGGCATGCCCACCGACGCCCTGCGCCTGCCCTGGCCGCGTGGCCTGGCCTACGCCGGCTTGGCCGTGCCGTTGGCGTTCGTGTCGCTGCCGCTGTACGTGAACCTGCCGTACCACTACGCCACCGCCTTCGGCATGCCGCTGGCGGCGCTGGGCGGCGTGGTGCTGGCCGTGCGGGCGCTGGACGCGGTGATCGACCCCGCGCTGGGCCGGCTGGCCGATGGCTGGTTCAACCGCGGCCGCGCCTGGTTGGCGGCGGCGTTGGGCGCCCTTGTCATGGCGCTGGCCTTTGCCGCGCTGTGGTGGCCGCCGCAGGGCGGGCCGACTGTCGTGCTGCCCTGGCTGGCCGGCGCGCTGCTGCTGTGCACGCTGGCCTACAGCGGCGTGGGCATCGTGCACCAGAGCTGGGGCACGCGCTGGGGCGGCGGGCCGGAGCTGCGCGCCCGCGTGGCCGGCTGGCGCGAGGCCGGCACGCTGGCCGGCGTGCTGTTCGCCAGCGCGCTGCCAGCCCTGGCGGGCTGGGGCGTCACCAGCGCCGTGCTGGCCGGGTTGCTGCTGCTGGGTCTGCTGGGCCTGCGCCGTGTGCCGGCGCCGCTGCCTGCCGTGGACGCCGGCGCGGCCACGGCCACGCCCTGGCGCCAGCCCGCGTTCCGGCGGCTGGCCGTGGTGTTCATGCTCAACGGCATCGCCACCGCCATCCCGGCCACGCTGCTGCCCTTCTTCATTGCCGACCGCCTGCAGGCACCCGACCTGCAACCCGTGCTGCTGCTGGCCTACTTCGGCGCGGCCGTCGTGGGCCTGCCGCTGTGGGTCAAGGCCGGCGCGCGCTGGGGCCTGGCGCCGGCGTGGCGGGCGGGCATGCTCGCGGCCGTGGCAGCCTTCGCCGTCACGCCGCTGCTGGGCGCGGGCGACGCCTGGGCCTTCGGCCTCGTCTGCGCGGCCAGCGGCCTGATGCTGGGCGCCGACCTGGCCCTGCCCGGCGCGCTGCTCACCGGCGTCATCCAGGCGGCCGGCGACGGCCAGCGCGGCGAGGGCCGCTACCTGGGCTGGTGGGCCTGCATGACCAAGCTCAACCTCGCGCTGGCCGCCGGCCTGGCGCTGCCGCTGCTGGCACTCGCCGGCTACACCCCGGGCCGGCAGGACGACGCCGGCCTGCAGGCCCTGACCTGGGCTTACGGCGGGCTGCCCTGCCTGCTGAAGATCGCCGCCGCCACCTGGCTGTGGCGCGCCGAGCGCTGGCACACCGACTGGAAGGACCGCGAATGAACCGCCGACGCTTCACCACCACCTTGCTTGCCGCCGGCACGGCGCTCACGCTGACCGGCTGCGCCGGCCCGCAGGTGCAGGACTACGCCCGCGAAACCCCGGTGCTCAACCTGCGCGACTACCTCAGCGGCCCGCTGACGGCGCACGGCATGTTCACCGACCGTTCGGGCCGCGTCGTCAAACGCTTCACCGTCACCATGACCGGCACCTGGCAGGGCGACAGCGGCGTGCTGGACGAGCACTTCACCTACAGCGATGGCACCAAGGAGCGCCGCGTCTGGCGCCTGAAGGACCTCGGCAACGGCCGCTACAGCGGCCGGGCCGACGACGTCATCGGCGAGGCGCTGGGTGAGACCTCGGGCAACGCCTTCCGCTGGCGCTACACGCTGGCACTGCCGGTGGACGGCCGCGTGTGGCATGTGGCGATGGACGACTGGATGTACATGGTCGACGCGCGCACCGTGCTCAACCGCACGGCCATGAGCAAGTTCGGCATCCACCTCGGCGATGTGACGCTCGCCTTCACGAAGGGCTGACCCGTGCCGCTGAACCCACCGCTCACCGACTGGCAAGGCCGCTGGGTCTGGATCGTCGGCGCCTCCACGGGCATCGGCCGCGCGGTGGCCTCGGCGCTGCACGGGCAGGGCGCCCGCGTCGTCGTGTCAGCACGCAACGCCGACGCGCTCGGCCGCTTTGTCGCCATGCACCCGGGCAGCCACGCCCTGCCGCTGGACGTCACCGAGGCCGCCGCCGTGACGCAGGCCGCGCAGGCCGTGCAGGCGCTGGCTGGGCGGGCGCCGGCGCTGGTGCTGTACTGCGCGGGCCACTACCGCGCGCAGCGCGCCACCGCGTTCGACCTGCCCGAGATGCAGCGCCACCTGGCCGTCAACTACCAGGGCGTGCTGCACCTGCTGCAGGCCGTGCTGCCGCAGCTGCTCGCGGCCGGCGAGGGCCACCTCAGCCTCGTGGGCAGCGTGGCGGGCTACCGCGGGCTGCCGATGTCGCTGGCCTACGGGCCCACCAAGGCCGCGCTGAACAACCTGGCCGAGAACCTCTACCTGGACCTGCGCCCGCACGGCCTGGGCGTGTCCATCGTCAACCCCGGCTTCGTCGACACGCCGCTGACGGCGCAAAACGGCTTCAAGATGCCGGCGCTCATCACGCCCGAGGAGGCCGCGCGCCACATGCTGCGCGGCTGGGCCCAGGGTCGCTTCGAGATGAACTTCCCGCGCCGCTTCACGGCCTGGCTGCGCCTGCTGCGCTGCCTGCCCAACAGTTGGTACTTTGCCGCCGTGCGGCGCATGACGGGACACTGACGCCGTGACACCTCTGCCCACTGCCTCCACCGACGCCACCGACCCCCGCGTTGCCGCGCTGGCCGCCGCCTACGAGCGCCTCACGCCCGCGTCGCTGCCGGCGCTGCTGGCGCTGTATGCCGACACGGCCCGCTTCAAGGATCCCTTCAACGAAGTGCAGGGCCGCGCCGCCATCGGCCGCGTGTTCGCGCACATGTTCGAGACGCTGCACGAGGCGCGCTTCGTCGTCACCGTCGCGGTGTGCCAGGGCGACCACGCCTTCCTGACCTGGGACTTCCACTGCCGCAGCCGGCCCACGGTCGAAGCGCTGGTGATCCGCGGCGCCAGCCACCTGGTGTTCGACGCCGACGGCCACGTGGCCGTGCACCGCGACTACTGGGACGCCGCCGAGGAGTTGTACGCCAAGCTCCCCGTGCTGGGCGCGCTGGCCCGCTGGGCGCAGCGCCGGCTGCGTGCGCCTGGCGGCTGAGGCGCGGTGGAGGGCGCCCGGGGCCGACGGCGTGGCCGCGCGGGCGCGGCTGTGGAGGCTGTCGCAAAGTTCAGCGGCGTCGCAGTCGCATGCGCTTTAACGTTGGAGGTAACGTGCGGCCGGAATGCCGCAGGCATGAAGGGAACCCAAAGCGCAGCTTTGGGTCGTAACGTTGACCGAAAGGTTAGGGTGCGGCGTCATTGTTTAAAGATTCTAAGTATTCGACAACGTGGTCTTGGCTGTTCCAGTTTGAATGACCTGGCTGAGTACACCATTCGCTTATTAGTTGAAGAATGGACGGTGAGTACACAACCTTGGCCCGCCAATTTGAAATGCTTGAGCTTGGAACAATGACGCGTGCTAGTTTTCTTGAACCGCGGCGCACACCAATGGCGACGACTTTCTTGTAACCATCACCCCATTGGGCCGGGAGACAGAAAACCCTTGTGCCAACTGAAAAATGCTTATTGGCTGCGAGTACATTGCCAATTAAGCACCATTGAGATTGAGGCTGCAATCTAAGCACCCTAACGTGTTGTCGACAGTCTGCGTAATGTAGACCCGTGCCGCGTCATGAGCGCCCTTCTGGCATGAGCAAGTGCTTGATCGACTGGCGATTTCCGCTGCCGACTGCTGGCGAATACCGTGCGTCGCTGTCCGCGTAACGCGCCTGCTGATCCTGACCAAAGCAGCCCTCGCGGTGGGCAGTTCCTGGCCGAGACCTGCCCTCCTACGCGGCAGTGTTGACTGGCAGCAGCCGCTGCATACCGGTTCAGCAAGCCGGCAAGCAGTGCCATGGCAGGGGGCGAAAGCTGGACGCCAAACACCCGGCCCGGCCGCAGCCCCGCATCGCAACGCATCGCGCGCGGCCCAACGCTTCAACAGGGCGTCGACTGCACAGTCCCCGCGCCGCCCACCCGGCCAGCGCGAGGACTTCGGCGCACTAGCGCCCGCCCAGCACGCGCAGCAGCGTGATGCGGTTGGCCTGCTCCGTCTGGCGTAGCGTCACCAGGGCCTGCTGGGCCGTGGCGAGCTGGCGCTGGGCGTCCAGCAGGTCCAGCTGGCTGCTGCCGCCCAGGCGGTAGCTGGCCTCAGCCAGCCGCAGCGCCTGCTCGGCGGCGGCCACCTGGGCCTGTTGGGCTTGCAGCCGTTCGGCCAGGCTGTCGCGCACGGTCAGCGCATCGGCCACTTCGCGGAAGGCCGATTGCAGCGCCGCCTCGTAGCTGGCCAGGGCCTGGCGGCGGCTGGCCTCGCTGGCCTCCACCTGCGCGGCCCGCGCGCCGCCGTCGAACAGCGGCAGGTCCAGCTGCGGCAGCAGGCTCCAGAAGCCGGTGCCGCTCTTGAACAGGCCGTCCAGCTCGGGCGAGCGCGTGCCGGCGCTGGCCGTCAGTGTCAGCCGCGGGAAGCGCGCGGCGCGCGCGGCGCCCACGTCAAAGGCGGCGGCCTGCAGCGCCTGCTCGGCGGCGCGCAGGTCGGGGCGCTGCAGCAGCACCTCGGCCGGCAGGCCGGGTGGCAAGGCGGGCAGGGCGGTCACGGGGGCGAGGTCCTGCGTTGCCGGCAGCAGGCTGTCGGGCAGCGGCTGGCCGGCCAGCAGTTCCAGTTGCAGCCGCGCCTGGGTGACGGCGGCCTGGGCCCGGGTGGCCTCGCCGCGGGCGGCCTCGAAGGCGGTCTGTGCGCGTGCGAGCTCCAGCCCCGAGGCGGCGCCGAGCTGGTGGCGCTGCGTGGTCAGCGCCAGCGTGCGCTGCTGGCTGTCGCGCAGCTGCCGCGCCAGCGTCAGGCGCTGCTGTTCGGCGGCCAGCGTGAGCCAGGCGTTGCTGGCCTCGGCCACGAGGCTGAGGCGGGCGCTGCGCTGCGTTTCCTGCTGCGCCAGGTAGCGGGCGAGGGCGGCGCCCTCCAGGCTGCCCAGGCGGTTGAACAGGTCGATCTCGTAGCTCGCCAGGCCCAGGTTGACGGCGTAGCTGCTGGTGGCGCTGCCGCCGGCCGCCTGCTGGCGCGTGGCCGAGGCGCTGGCGTTGAGGTCGGGGATGCGGTCGGCCTGCGTGATGCGGTATTGCGCCCGCACCCGCTCCACGGCGGCGGCACTGGCGCGCAGCGAGCGGTTCTGGGCCAGCGCGATGCCCACCACCTGGCGCAGCCGCGCGTCGGTGAAGAAAGCGTCCCAGTCATGGGCGGCCTCGGCGGCGGCCGTGGCCACGGCGGGTGAGGGCGCGGCGGTGGCGCGGAAGTCCTCGCGCAGCGGCGGCGTGGGCTTGTCGGTGGCCGGCACAAGGCTGGCGCAGCCGCTCAGCAGCAGGGCGGCGAGCGCGGTCAGGGTCAGGTGTTGCGGTGTCATGCCTGGCCCTCGGCCTGGGTGGCGGCGGCTGGCAGCCGCGCGAAGCGCTGCCGCACCCACAGGTAGAACAGCGGCACAAAGAAGATGCCCAGCACCGTGGCGCTGGCCATGCCGCCCAGCACACCGATGCCGATGGCGCGCTGCGAGCCGGAGCCGGCGCCGCTGCTGTAGGCCAGCGGCAGCACGCCCATCATGAAGGCCAGCGAGGTCATCAGGATGGGGCGCAGGCGCTGGCGGCTGGCCTTGAGCGTCGCGTCGATCAGGCTCATGCCCTGCTGCATCAGCGTCTGCGCGAACTCGACGATGAGGATGGCGTTCTTGGCGCTCAGCCCCACCGTCGTCAGCAGGCCGACCTGGAAGAACACGTCGTTGTTCTGCCCGCCCAGGTGGCTGGCGGCCAGCGCGCCAAAGATGCCTAGCGGCACCACCAGCATCACGCTGAAGGGCACCGACCAGCTCTCGTACAGCGCGGCCAGGCACAGGAAGATGAACAGCACCGACACCGCGTACAGCAGCGGCGCCTGGTCGCCCGACAGGCGCTCCTGGTAGGAGCGGCCGGACCACTCGTAGCCGATGCCCGGTGGCAGTTCGCGCAGCACCTCTTCCATGGCCTTCATGGCGGCGCCCGAGCTCACGCCCGGCGGCACGTCGGCCTGCATCTCGTAGGCCGAGCTGCCGTTGTAGCGCACCAGCTGGCGCGGGCCGTTGGTCCACTTGGTGGTGGCGAAGGCGGCGAAGGACACCATCTGCCCGGCGGTGTTGCGCACGTACCAGTGCTTGATGGCGTCGGGGTCGGCGCGGAAGGCTGCGTCGCCCTGCACCAGCACGCGTTTGACGCGGCCGCGGTCGATGAAGTCGTTCACGTAGGCCCCGCCCAGCGCGATGGACATGGTGTCGTTGATGACGCTGGGCTGCACGCCCAGCACGCCGGCCTTGTGGTCGTCGATGCTGATCTGCAGCTGCGGCGTCTCGGTCAGGCTGTTGGTGCGGGTGCGGCTGAGCTCGGGGTGCTGGTTGGCCAGCTCGATGAGCTGCTCGCGCGCCTCGATGAGCTTGTCCTGCCCCAGGCCGCCCAGGTCTTGCAGGAAGAGCTGGATGCCAGCGCTGCCGCCCAGGCCGCGCACGGTGGGCGGCATGACGATGAAGATGTTGGCATCGCGCACGCGCCGGCCCAACTCGCGCGTGAAGCGCTCGGCCAGCGCCGCGGCACCCTGCTCGGCACGCGGGCGGTCCTTCCAGTCCTTGAGGCGGATGAAGCCCTGGCCCGAACCCTGGTCACCACCGGCGCCGCGCACGACGTTGTAGAACAGCACGTCGTCCTGCTCGGCCAGATAGGCCTCCAGCTGCTGCATCACGGCTTCCAGGCGCTCGTTGGTGGCGCCGGGCGCCATGCGCACCTGGATCTGCAGGCCGCCCTGGTCTTCATCAGGCAGGAAGGAGGTGGGCAGGCTCTTGTACATCCAGGCCATGCCGCCGATGACGGCCAGGTACACCACGAAGCTGCGCACGCCGCGGCGCGTCAGCCAGGAGACGCCGCGCACATAGCGTTCGGTGAACGCATCGAAGCGGCGGTTGAAGCCGCCGAAGAACCAGTCCAGCGGCTTGCCCAGCGGGCCACCGTGCGCGGCATGCTCGCCCTTGGCCACGGGCTTGAGCACGGTGGCGCACAGCGCGGGCGATAGCGTCATGGCCACCAGCACCGACAGCACCATGGCGCTCACCACGGTGATGGAGAACTGGCGGTAGATGATGCCGGTGGACCCGCCGAAGAAGGCCATGGGGATGAACACCGCCGACAGCACGACCGCGATGCCCACCAGCGCGCCGGTGATCTCCTTCATGCTCTGGCGCGTGGCCTCCTTGGGCGACAGGCCTTCCTCGCGCATCAGGCGCTCGACGTTCTCGACCACGACGATGGCGTCGTCCACCAGCAGGCCGATGGCCAGCACCAGGCCGAACATGGTCAGCGAGTTGATCGAGAAGCCGGCCACCGCCAGCACGCCGAAGGTGCCCAGCAGCACCACGGGCACGGCGATCGCGGGGATCAGCGTGGCGCGCAGGTTCTGCATGAACAGATACATGATCACCACGACGAGGATGATGGCCTCGATCAGCGTCTGCACCACGCCTTCGATGGACACGCGGATGAAGGGCGTGGTGTCGTAGGTGACCGTGGCCTTGTAGCCGGGCGGGAAGAAGGGCTCCAGCTCCTTGAGCTTGGCCTTCACCGCGTCGCCCGTGGCCAGCGCGTTGGCGCCGCTGGCCGGGAAGATGGCCAGGCCGGCGGCCGGCCTGCCGCTGGAGCGCACGTTGGTGGTGTAGCTGTCGCGGCCGAGCTCCACGCGGGCCACGTCGCCCAGGCGCAGCGCCGAGCCGTCGGCCTGCACGCGCAGCACGATGGCCTTGAACTCCTCGGCCGTGGTGAGCTTGGAGCGGGCCGTGATGATGGCGGTGAGCCGCTGGCCCTCGGGCGCCGGCAGCGCGCCCACCTGGCCGGCGGAGACCTCGGTGTTCTGCTGCTGCAGCGCGGTGCGGATGTCACCGGGCACGAGGTTGTAGCGCTGCAGTTTGAGCGGGTCCAGCCAGATGCGCATCGCGTAGCCGGAGCCGAACACGTTGACGTCGCCCACGCCCTCCACGCGGCTGATCACGTCCACCAGCGTGGCGTTAAGGTAGTCGCCCAGGTCGCCCGAGCTGGTGCTCGGGTCGTCGCTGGTGAGCATGGCGATCATGAGGAAGTCGGTGCCCGACTTCGTGACGCGCACGCCCTGCGCCTGCACCGCCTGTGGCAGCCGGCTGATGATGGACTGCACCTTGTTCTGCACCTGCACCTGGGCGGTGTCGGGGTTGGTGCCGGCCACAAACGTCAGCGTGGTGCTGGCGCTGCCGGTGGCGCTGCTGGTGGACTCGATGGACAGCAGCCCGTCGATGCCCTTGAGGCTTTGCTCGACGATCTGCGTCACCGAGTCCTCGATGGCCTTGGCCGAGGCGCCGGGATAGCTGGTGTTGATGGACACGCGCGTGGGCGCGATGTCGGGGTAGCGCTCCAGCGCCAGCTTGTGGATGGCGCCGGCGCCGGCCAGCATGATGACGATGGCGATGACCCACGCGAAGATGGGCCGGTCGATGAAGAACGAGGCCATGGTTCAGCTGCCCTTGGCCTGGGATGCCGGGGCCGAGGCGGCGCCGGCGGGCTTGTCGCCCTTCTTCTTGGGCGCGGAGCCGGCCGGCACCGGCGTGACCGGCTGGTTGGGCCGGGCGCGCTGCAGGCCTTCGACGATGAGCTTGTCGCCCACCTTCAGGCCTTCTGTCACCAGCCAGCGGTTGCCCACGGCGCGTTCCAGCTTCAGCCGGCGGCGCTCCACCTTGTTGCCTTCGCCGACCACCAGCGCCGTGGCGTCACCGGTGGGCGAGCGGCTCACGCCTTGCTGGGGCACGAGGATGGCGTCGCGGTCCACGCCGGCCATCAGCTTGGCCGTGACCACCATGCCCGGCAGCAGCTGGCCCTTGGGGTTGGGCACGCTGGCACGCAGCGTGACGGCGCCGGTGTTGCGGTCCACGCTGACGCCGCTGACCGTGAGCTGGCCCGGCAGCGGGTAGGTGCTGCCGTCCTCCAGCACCAGGCGGATCTGGCTGCTGCCGCTCTTGCCTTCCAGCTGGCGGCGCAGGGCCAGCAGTTCGCTGCTGCTCTGCACGATGTCCACCTGCATGGGGTCGAGCTGCTGCACGGTGGTCAGCGCGGTGGTCTGATTGGCGGTGACCAGCGCGCCGGGCGTGACGGCCGAGATGTCGGCCCGGCCGTTGATGGGGGCGGTGATGCGCGCGCGGCTGAGCTGCACCTTGGCCGCGTCCAGCGCGGCCCGCGCCACGGCCACGTCGGCCTCGGCCTGCTTGAGCGTGGCGGCGCTGTCGTCAGCGCTCTGGCGGCTGATGGCGTCGGCCTTCAGCAGTTCGGCGTCGCGGGCTGCGCGGCTGCGCGCCACGGCCAGTTGGGCCTCGGCCTTCTGCAGCGCGGCAGCGGTGCGGGCGCGCTCGGCCTCGAAGCTGGCGTCGTCCAGCTGGTACAGCGGCTGGCCGACGCGCACCGTGGCGCCTTCGGTGAACAGGCGCTTGGTCACGACCCCGGTGACCTGTGGCCGGATCTCGGCCACCTGGCTGGCGCTAAGCCGGCCAGGCAGGGACAGCTCCAGCGGCGCGTCGGCCGTGCCGACGCTGACCACGCCCACCTCGGGCGCGCCGCCCTTGGGCTTGGCGGCGGCATCGGTGTCGGACTTCTGGCAGCCCGCGAGCAGCAGCAGCGAGGCTGCAACGGCGCCCAGGGCGAAGGAGGGGAAGGGCAGGTTCTTGCGCATGGGGCGGATGCTGCCCGCAGAATGTGGAGAGAGCTTGAAGGGCCTGCGCCGGGCTGCGCCATGCATTGCCCGCGTCGCAGCTCTCGCGCACCATGCCGTTCGTCATGTTCCATCTGCCCCGCCTCAGTCTCGCCGCCAAACTGTTCGCTGCCGTGTTCGCCACCGCCATGGCGGTGGCCCTGGCCATGGGCGTCTCGGCCCAGATCAACCTGAACCGCGACTTCCTCGGCTACCTCAACGAGCAGGCCGTCAGCCGGCTGGAGCTCGCGCGGGTGTCGGTGACGGCGGGCTATGTCGAGAACGGCAACAGCTGGGATTTCCTGCGCGAGCAGCCCTCGCAGTGGGGCTGGCTGCTCAAGCCGCGCGTGCCCGAGGCCGAGGCGCCAGCCGTCAAGACCAGCCCCGCCGACCTGACCGGCGCCACGCGCCGCTTCACGCTGTTCGACGCCGACCGCCAGCGCATCGCCGGCTTCCCGCTGCCGTCCAGCAATGCCATCGAGCGCGCCATCGTCGTGGATGGCCTGACCGTCGGCTGGCTGGTGCTGACGCCGTTCGAGTCGGTCAGCTCCGGCGCCGAGAAGCGCTTCGCCGACGCGCAGGCGCGGGTGGCCTGGGGCGTGGGCGGCGGCGCGGTGCTGCTGGCGGCGGCCGTGGCCTTCTGGGCCTCGCGGCGGCTGCTGCGGCCGGTGCGCCGCGTGGCCGCCGCCACGCACCGCCTGGCGGCGGGGGACTACACCACCCGCGTGGCCGAGGGCCGCGGCAAGGACGAGATCGGCCAGCTCGGCCGCGACTTCAACCAGCTGGCCCACACGCTGCAGCGCAACGAGGCCATGCGGCGCGAGTTCATGGCCGATGTGTCGCACGAGCTGCGCACGCCGCTGGGCGTGCTGCACGGCGAACTGGAGGCGCTGGAGGACGGCGTGCGCCGGCTGGACGGCGCCGCGCTGCGCGCGCTCAAGGGCGAGGTGTCCACGCTGCACAAGCTGGTGGACGACCTGTACGAGCTGTCGCTGGCCGACGTCGGCGCGCTCGCCTACCGCAAGGCCGACCTGGATCTGCGCGAGCTCATCGCCGGCACGGCCGGTGCCTTCGGCGAGCGCATCCAGGGCAGCGGCCTGACCCTGCAGCTGGCGCTGCCCGAGGCGCCGTTGCCGGCCTTCGGCGACGAGCGCCGGCTGCGCCAGCTGTTCAACAACCTGCTGGAGAACAGCTGCCGCTACACCGACGCCGGCGGCGCGCTGCGCATCAGCGCGCGGCGCGAGGGCCGGCATGCCGTGATCGACGTGCAGGACAGCGCGCCCGGCGTGCTGCCCGAGCAGCTGCCGCGGCTGTTCGAGCGCTTCTTCCGCACCGAGGCCTCGCGCAACCGCCGCAGCGGCGGGGCGGGGCTGGGGCTGTCGATCTGCCAGCGCATCGTCGAGGCGCACGAGGGGCGCATCGAAGCGCGCACCTCACCGCTGGGCGGGCTGTGGCTGCGTGTGGAGTTGCCCAGCCATGGGTGAGCCAACGCTGCCGCTGGACACCGGCCCGGCGCGCGTGCTGGTGGTGGAGGACGAACCGCGCCTGGCCACGCTGCTCGCCGACTACCTGCGCGCCGCCGGCCATGAGCCCGAGTGCGTGGCCGACGGCCGCGAGGTGTTGCCGGCCTGGACGGCGCGCCGGCACGACCTCATCCTGCTGGACCTGATGCTGCCGGGGCTGGACGGGCTCAGCGTGTGCCGCGAGATCCGGGCGCGCAGCAGCGTGCCCATCGTGATGCTGACCGCACGCGCCGACGAGGCCGACCGGCTGCTGGGCCTGGAGCTGGGCGCCGACGACTACATCGCCAAGAACCCCTTCAGCCCGCGTGAGGTGATGGCGCGCGTGAAGGCCGTGCTGCGGCGCAGCCGTGCCGCCGCCGCGCCGGCCGTGGCTGCGCCCGAGGCGGTGTCGCCGCTGCAGGTGGACGACGCCGGCTGGCGCGCCAGCTGGCAGGGCCAGGCGCTGGACCTCACGCCCATCGAGTTCCGCCTGCTGCGCACGCTGGCCGCGCAGCCGGGGCGCGTCTACGCACGCGCGCAGCTGCTGGAGCTGTTGCATGACGACGGCCGCGCCGTCACCGAGCGGGCCGTGGACAGCCATGTGAAGAACCTGCGCCGAAAACTGGAGCAGGCCGGCGCCGGGGCCGACCGCATCCGCGCCATCTACGGCGTGGGCTACCGCTTCGACGCCTGAGGACGGCGGCGCGTCAGATCTCGCGCAGCAGCGCGGTCAGGTCGGTGACCATCAGCAGCCGCGTCGTGCCCTCGTGCTGCAGTTGGTAGATGCCGGCAACGAAGTCCGCGTGGCCACGCGGTCCGAAGCGGGGGCAGGGCTGCAGCCGTTCGGGTTCGATGGTGACGACGTCCGACACCGCGTCCACCACCAGGCCCACCGTGCGTTCGCCCAGCGTCACCACCACCGTCACCGTGTGGACGTCGTTGACGGCGGGCAAGCCCTGGCGCCAGCGCAGGTCGATGATGGGCATGACGACGCCGCGCAGGTTCTTGATGCCCAGCAGATGGTCCGGCGCGTTGGCGATGCGCGTGGGGGGCTCGAGGCGCCGGATTTCCTGCACGGCCAGGATATCGAGGGCGTACTCCACATCGCCCAGGCGGGTGGTGAGCATCTCGCGGGGCATGGCCGCGCGGACGGCGCTGAGTTCGGTGGTGGTGAGGGCGGTCACGTGCAGGCCGGGTGATTTGTGCTGATTGATATATTTGATATCCATTCCGCGTGCGGCGCGCAGCCGCCGGGGTGGCGCGCGTGACGTCCTGCGCGCTCAGCTCCGCGCGATCGCCTCGGCCGCGCGCGGTGGCGGCGGAGTTTTTTCGGGATGTTGGCGAAGTTTTGGCGATCGCGGGGCCACCGCGTCGGCACCGCCTGGCGACCGTGTCAATGCAGTGCGCCGCCGCGTGGCTGTGGGTTTTCGGGAACTTTCCCGGTTTTGCCGGCGCTTTCTTGGCCTGCGGCTTGCAGGTGGCAATCGCTATAAATGATAATTTCACCAACGCGACCACTGCAGCGAGGGGCGGCAATGAAAAAGATCCTGATCGTCGATGACCATGCGGACATCCGCCGTCTGATCCGCATGACGCTGGAGTTCGAGGACTACGCCATCGAGGAAGCCGGGGACGGTGAGAGCGCGCTGCGCATGGCGCAGACCCTGAAGCCGGACCTCGTGCTGCTGGACGTCATGATGCCCGGCACGGTGAACGGCCTGGAGGTCTGCCGGCGCTTGCGGGCCGACGTCACGGCCACCGCGCCGCGCGTGATCATGCTGAGTGCGCGCGGGCAGGCGAGTGACCGCGAGGCCGGGCTGCAGGCGGGGGCGGACACCTACCTCGTCAAGCCCTTCAGCCCGCTGCAACTCATCAACTGCATTGCCCAACTCTGGGCTCCGGCGTGACGGCCGACGAGCAGCCGCTCGCAGGCCTCGCTGCCGAGCCGGCGCACAGCTTCGACGCCGCGGCGGCGGCGCAGATGGAGCGCATCGTCATGGACCTGCGCCAGATGTACCACGAGCGCAACGAGGCGCTGCGCGAGGTCACACGCGCGCACCAGGAGGTGCTGCTGAAGCTGGCCCGCGCGGCCGATTTCCGTGATGACGACACCGGCGTGCACATGGTGCGCATCGGCTATCTGGCCGAGGCGCTGGCGTTGGCGCTGGGCCAGCCGGCCGCGTGGGCGCGCATGCTGCGCTGCGCTGCGCCCATGCATGACGTGGGCAAGATCGGCATTCCCGACGCCATCCTGAAGAAGCCCGGCGGCTACACGCCCGAGGAGCGCCAGGTGATGAACCAGCACCCGCAGATGGGCGCCGACATCCTGGGCCGCTCGCGCGTGCCGCTGTTCCAGCTCGCCGCCGAGGTGGCGCTGACGCATCATGAGCGCTGGGATGGCTCGGGCTATCCCGGCGGCTTGTGCGGCGACGCGATTCCGCTGTCGGGCCGCATCGTGGCGGTGGTGGACTATTTCGACGCGCTGACCATGGACCGTTGCTACCGCAAGGCCTTTGCCGACGATGTGGCGCTGCGCATGCTGACCGAGCAGTGCGGCGTGGCGTTTGACCCCTGGGTGGTCGACACTTTCGTGGCCCACGCGGCGGGCCTTGTTGAATTGCGTGAACGCATCAATCGGCAGACGCCCAGCTTCGAGCAGCTGGCGGCCGTGGACTGAACTTGGAAGGGGATCACTCATGGCAATGAACGTGTTCGGCCGGCTGGTGGCCGCGACCCTTGCGGTCTGGCTTGGCGTGGCCGCCGCTGGCGCTGAGGCGCAGACGCTGGAGCGCGTGCGCGCGCGCGGCAAGCTGCAGGTCTGCATCTGGCCGGACTACTACGGCATCACCTTCCGCAGCCCGCGCACGCAGCAGCTGGCCGGTATCGACATCGACCTCTCTGCCGAGTTGGCGCGCGAGCTCGGCGTCGGCGTGGAGTACGTGGATTCGTCCTTCCCGCAGCTCGTGGCTGACGTGAACGGCGGCCGCTGCGACGTCGCGATGTTCGCCGTGGGCATCCTGCCCAGCCGCAAGGAGGTGCTGGACTTCACGCAGCCCTACCTGCAGAGCGACATCTACGGCGTCACGACGCGCGCCAGCCTTAGCGTGCGGCAGTGGAGCGACATCGACCAGCCTGGCGTTGTCGTCGCCGTGCAGGCCGGCACCTTCATGGAGCCCGTCATGCGCGATGCGCTGAAGCAGGCCCGCATGGTGGTGGTGCGCCCGCCCGCCACGCGCGAGCAGGAGCTGGAGGCCGGCCGCGTGGACGTGTTCATGACCGACTACCCCTACAGCCGGCGCCTGCTGGACAACGCCGACTGGGCCCGCCTGGTGGCCCCGCCCAAGCCCTTCCACGTGCTGCCCTATGGCTATGCCGTCAAGCGCGGTGATGCGCGCTGGCTGGCGCGGCTCGATGAGTTCGTGGCGGGCATCAAGCGCGATGGTCGCCTGATGGCCGCCGCGCGCCGCCACGGGCTGGGCGACATCGTCGTGTCCCGCTGAGGCATGTGGAGACGCCGCGGACAAGCGAGCACGGGCGCTGCCGAGCGGCCGACTTTGGGCCGTGCACAGTTCCTGGCCAAGGCCCTGGCGACGCTGGTCGCCGTGTGTGTGCTGGCCGCGTTGGCCGGCCTGGCGGAGTACGAGCGCCGCGAGACGCTGGAGAACGCGCAGGCCCGCGCCGAGCTCATCAGCCGCACGCTGGAGGAGCATGTCACCCGCACCATCGGCTCGGCCTCGCTGGTGATGCAGACGCTGGGCGAGGCGGTGGCCCGCCAGCCCTCGGCCGACCCGGCCCGTCTGCAGTCGCTGCTGAGCCAGACGCTGCTGGCCAGCCTGCCTTATCTGCGCGGCGCCGCGGTGCTGGACGAGCGGGGTGTTGTGCTCGCCAGCTCGGTGGCCGACGAGCACGGGCTGCGCATTGATCTGGCCCGTCTGGGCAACGCACCGGGTGAGCAGCGCGACGTGCTGCTGCCCCTGCGCCACGGGCGCAGCCTGGCTGACCTGGCTGTCGGCGTGGTGGCGCGCCCGGCCCCGGGCGTGGACATGCTGCCGCTGCTGCGCACACTGCGCGGCCCGGGTGGCCAGAAGCTGCTGCTGGTGGCGCTGATCAACCCGGGCGTGCTGGCCAACTTCCAGCATGTGGCGTTGTCGGGGGAGGACGGCGTGGCGGCCCTGGCCGGCTTCGACGGCCAGTTGATCGTGGCCAGTGACCGGCTGCCGGTCGCGCCCGGACGCCGCATTGAGGGCCACCCCATCTTCGACAGCTGGCTGCCCGCGCGCGAGCATGGCCAGTACATCGGTGCCGGCCTGCGCGAGGGGCCGCAGGTGGTTGCCTTCCGCGCGTCGCGCACCCGGCCGCTGGTGGTCACGGTGGAGCTGCCGGTCGGGGCTGCGCTGCACACCTGGTACGAGCGTGTGTGGTGGTTGGCCGCAGCCGGCGGCGTGGTGCTGTTGGCGATTGCCAGCGGCGCGATGACGCTGCTGCGCGCGATGAACGCCCGCGAGCGCGCCCGCAGCGCGCTGGACGGCGCCCACGAGCAGGTGGCGCTGCGCGAGCGCGAGCTGAGCGTGCTGCTCAAGAGCGTGCAGGAGGTCATCTTCCGCACCGATGCGCGGGGTGCCATCACCTTCGTCAACGCGCGCTGGGCCGCCATCAGCGACCAGCCGCTGGAGCAGGCCCGCGGGCGCTGCCTGAGCGATCTCGTCGTTGCCGCCGACCGGGCGCGCACGGCCGCGCTGTTCAGCGTGGGCGACCTGTCCGGCGTGCGTGAAGCCCAGGTCTGCATCCCCGCAGCCGATGCACGGCCGCGTCACTTCGTGCTGGCCGTGGTGCCCTTGTTCAAGGGCGGGCAGATCGTGGGTTTCGCCGGCAGTGCGGTCAACGTCAGTGAGCGGGTGGCGGCCGAGCAGCAGCTGCAGCACCAGCTGGCGTTCACCGAGCTGTTGCTGCAGATGAGCCCGCTGCCGGTGTCCATGTTCGACGTGCAGGGCCGCTACGTGATGGTGAACCATGCCTGGGAGGAGTTCGTCGGCCGCACGCGTGCGCAGGTGGTGGGCACATCGGTCGGGCACTTTCTGTCACCTGAGGCCGCCGCGCTGCACGCCGATCAAGATGCCGAGCTGATGGCGCGTGGCGGCCGCCTGCGCTACGAGACGCGTGTGCAGCACCGCGATGGTTCGCTGCGCGACATGGTGGTCACCAAGGTGCTGGTGCCCGGCGAGGACGGCAGGCCCGCGGGCATCCTGTGCACGCTGATGGACGTCAGCGAGTTCCGCGATGCCGAGCGCGCCACGCGTGAGGCGCGTGACGCCGCCGAGGAGGCCTCGCGCGCCAAGTCCGAGTTCGTCGCCAACATCAGCCACGAGTTGCGCACGCCGCTGCAGGCCATCCTCGGCTTCTCGGAGCTGGGCTACACGCGTGGGCTGGACAACCCGCGCCTGGCCGGCATGTTCAACGACATCCACAACTCCGGCCAGCGCATGCTGGCGTTGGTGAACGACCTGCTGGATGTCTCCAAGATCGAGAGCGCCGTCGGCACTTTCGATCTGGAGCGCTGCGACCTGCGCACACTCGTGAACGCGGTGCTGCGCGAGCTGGCGCCGCTGGTCGGCAAGCGCCGCCTGCGGCTGTCGGTCGTGTTGCCCGAGCAGCCGCTGCGCGTCAAGGTCGACCCGCTGCGCATGCAGCAGGCCATCCGCAACGTCGTGGCCAATGCCATCAAGTTCTCGCCCGAGGGTGGGCAGCTGGACGTGCAGGCGGCCGAAACGAGCGACGGCGAGGTCTGGCTCACCGTGGCCGATCGCGGCCCCGGCATCCCCCCGGCCGAGATCGAGACCATCTTCGATGCCTTCGTGCAGTCAAGCAAAACCAAGGACGGCTCTGGCGGCACGGGCCTCGGGCTGGCCATCTGCCGCAAGATCATCGACGTGCATGGCGGCCGCATCAGCGCCGAGAACCGGCCTGGCGGCGGGGCGGTGTTCCGCATCCAGCTGCCGCAGCGGCCGTCGGGCGACTCGCAGCTGGATTCCAGCTTCTGAGCCGACGGCGCCCAGTAGGCGGGCGCGGCGGCGGGTGATGGCCGGCGGCGCGCCGTTAGGCGACACAATGTCGCCGAGTTCCATCACGCGACCGACGCGCCTCACCCTTGACCCTCCAGCACATCGCCGTTGTCGACGACGAAGCCGCCATCACCGAGCTGCTGGCGCATTACCTGTCGAGCCATGGTTTCCGTGTCACGCCGCTGCCCTCGGGCCGCGCGCTGATGGACACGCTGGCCACCGACCCGCCCGAGCTTGTGCTGCTCGACCTGGGCCTGCCCGGGGAGGACGGCCTGGCCATCGCCCGCCAACTGCGCGAGCACTGGCGCTGCGGGTTGGTCATCATCACGGGGCGGGGCGATGCGGTTGACAAGGTGGTCGGCCTGGAAGTGGGCGCCGACGACTACGTGACCAAGCCCTTCGACCTGCGCGAGCTGCTGGCCCGCATCCGCGCCGTGCTGCGCCGGCTGGCGCCGCCCCAGCTGCCAGAGCCCGTGGCGGAGCGGCCGGTGGCGCCCGCGCCGCCGGCCCCGGCCGTGCCCGAGGCCGCGCGCGAGTGCCTGTGCTTTGAGGGCTGGCGCCTGGATCTGTCGGCGCGTCGGCTGACCGATGCGCAGGGCCAGGAGGTCGTGCTGACGGCCGGCGAGTTCGACCTGCTGCAGACCTTTGCCCAGCATCCGGGGCGCGTGCTGTCGCGCGACTTCCTGCTGTCGCAGACGCGCGGCCGCGAGGCTGGGCCCTTTGATCGCACCATCGACGTGCAGGTCGGCCGCCTGCGCAAGAAGCTGGAGCCGCAGGCGCCCACGGCGCAGATCATCAAGTCGGTGCGCAGCGCCGGCTACCTGTTCACGCCGGCGGTGTCGGCCACGGCGCGCGATCTGCGGGCGTCGTCATGAGCGCGCCCACGCCTGCGCCCCTGCCTGCGGGCCTGGACGGCGGCACCGTCTTCCGTTCGCTGTTCTCGGCCTACCCGGACGGCCTGCTGCTGGTGGATGCGGCGGGCTGCATCGTGATGGCCAATCCGATGGCGGCGAGTCTGCTGGGCTATGCGGTGGACGAACTCGTCGGCAGCAGCGTGGACGCACTGGTGCCTGACGGCATCCGCCAGCGCCATGCCGCTTACCGCGAGGCCTATGCCAAGGCGCCGCGCACGCGCCCCATGGGCACGCAGATGGAACTGGTGGCGCGCCGCCGCGATGGCTCGGAGGCGATGGTGGAGATCGCGCTGAGCCCGCTGCAGGACCATGGCCTGCCCTACGTGGTGGCGGCCATCCGCGACATCGCCGAGTACCCGCGTGTGAAGCAGGCGCTGCAGCGGGCGCGCTACAGCGAGCATGTGGCGCAGCTGGGCCGGCTGGCGGTGGACGCGCGTGACCCGCAGCAGTTGCTGGAGCGCGTGCCGTCCATCGCGGCCGAGGCGCTGGAGGTGGACACCGCGCTGGTGCTGCTGCTGGAGCACAGTGGGCTGGCGCTGCGTGTGGCCGCTGGCGTCGGGCTGCTGGCCGCCGAGGCGCTGGGCGCCACGCTGGTGCCGCGCAGCGACACGCCGCTGGGCCTGGTGATGGCGCAGGGGCAGCCGGTCATCGTGGAGGACTGCCGCACCGACCCGCGCTTCGCCGCGTCGCCCGAGTGCCTGGCAGCGGGCCTGGCCAGCAGCATGGCCGTGCCGCTGCTGGACCGGGGCCGCGTCATCGGGGCGCTGTTGGTGCGCTCGCGCCAGCCGCGGCGCTTTGGCGATGAGGAGCAGCGTTTCCTGGAGTCGCTGGCCAGTCTGCTGGGCACCAGCCTGCAGCGGGCCCAGACCGAGGAGGCCCTCAACCACGCGCAGCGCCTGGAAAGCGTGGGCCAGCTGACCGGCGGCATCGCGCACGATTTCAACAACCTGCTGACCGTCATCCAGGGCAATCTGCAGGTGCTGGAGGAGCTGCCGGCGCTGGCGCAGGACGGCGTGGGCCAGCAGCTCGTGAACGCGGCCATGCGTGCCTCGCGGCGTGGCGCGGAGCTGACCGGCAAGCTGCTGGCCTTCTCGCGCCGGCAGGTGCTGCAGCCCAGCGTCGTCGATGTGCCGGCCCTGCTGAACCCGCTGGCCGAGTTGTTGCGGCGCACGCTGGATCAGCGCATCCGCATCTCCGTGGAGGTCGAGCCCGGCTGCCCGCCGGTGCTGGCCGACCCCGGCCAGCTGGAGGCGGCGCTGCTGAACATCGCCATCAATGCGCGGGACGCCATGCTGGACGGCGGCCACCTCGGCTTCCGCGCGGCGGCGGCCGACCTGCCCGTGCTGGGCGCGCGTCTGCGCGAGGAGCTGGGCGAGGGGCGCTTCATCTGCATTTCGGTGGCCGACACCGGCACCGGCATGCCCGAGAGCGTCAAGGAGCGGGCCTTCGAGCCCTTCTTCACGACCAAGCAGGTCGGTCGCGGCACGGGGCTGGGCCTGAGCGCGGTGTATGGCTTCGTCAAGCAGTCGCGCGGCGCGGTGGCGCTGGACAGCGCGCCGGGGCAGGGCACCACCATCCGCCTGTACCTGCCGGTGCCTGGGGGGGCGCAGGTGGCCGCGCCGGACGAGGAGGTGCAGAGCCATGGCGTGCCCGTCGGCCTGCGCGTGCTGCTGGTGGAAGACGACGCCGAGGTGCGCGAGGTGGCGCAGCATTTCCTGACGCACCTGGGCTGCAGCTTCCGCATCTGCGCGAATGCCGAGGAGGCGCTGCCGCTGTTGACGCCCGAGGCCGATGTCGAGCTGCTCATCAGTGACATTGCGCTGGGGCCCGGCATGCGCGGCACCGAGCTGGCGCGCGTCGCGCAGCAGCGCCTGCCGGGGCTGGCGGTGCTGCTGATGTCGGGCTTCTCGGCCGAGTTGCTCGACGCCGACCGCGAGTCGCCCGCTGACTGGGAGCTGCTGCCCAAGCCCTACAGCCGCAGCCAGCTGGCGCGGGCGATCGCCAGCACGCTGGCGCGGCGGGGCATCTAGGCCCGGCGGGCTGCGCGGCGCAGTTCCACGGCGTCGGGCTGCGCGGCGCGCGACTGGCCAGCCTGCAGCCGGAACACGCGCAGCGCGGCGCCCACTTCTTCCGACTGCGTCAGCACCTGCTGAGCCGCACCGGCCAGCTGCTGCACCAGGCCGGCGTTCTGCTGCGTGAAGCCGTCCATCTGCTGGATGACCTCCTGCATCTGCGAGATGCCCAGCAGCTGCTCCTGGGCGCCGCGGTCGATGTCGCCGATCAGCGTCGTGAAGGCCTCGACGGACTGCAGCGTGGTGTCGATGCTGCTGCGGGCATCGGCCGACTGCTGCTCCGCCGCCTGCACCTGCGAGGTGGAAGCGTCGATGAGCTGCTTGATCTCGCGCGCGGCGACCGAGCTGCGCTGGGCCAGTGCGCGCACCTCGCCGGCCACGACGGCAAAGCCCCGGCCGTGCTCGCCAGCGCGTGCGGATTCGACCGCCGCATTCAGCGCCAGGATGTTGGTCTGGAAGGCGATGCTCTCGATGACCTGCACGATGTCGCCGATCTTCTGCGACGAGCGCGTGATGCCGCCCATGGTCTCGGTCACGGCATGCACCACCGTCGCGCTGCGCTTGGACACATCGCTGAGCTGGCCGGCCACGCCGCTGGCGATGTGGGTGGTGTCGGTGCTCTGGCGCACGGTGGCGGTGATCTGCTCCATGCTGGCGGCGGCCTCTTCCAGGCTGGCGGCCTGGGACTCGGTGCGCTGTGCCAGGTCCTGGTTGCCCTGGGCGATCTCGCGGCTGACCTGGTTCATGTGTTCCAGCTCGGCGGCGGTGTCGGACACCAGCGCCCGCATGTTGACCGCCAGTTGCGCCAGCGCGCGCTCCAGGCGTCTGCCGTGCGGCGCGCCGGACGGTTGCAGGTCCTGGCTGAGGTCGCCGGCCGCAAGACGGTTGGCGTAGTCCTCGATCTGGCTCATGCCCTGTCGCAAGCGCCACTGCGTCAGCCAGGCGGCGCCGGCTGCTGCGCCCAGCACGCCGGCCACGGCCGCCCACCAGGGCAGGCTGGCCAGCAGCACGCCCGCGCCGCCGATGACGGCATAGCCGGGCAAGTGGCTCAGCCACGGCCGGGCACGAAAGAGCTGCGCGGCCTGTGCGGCCCAGCCGCTGCGGCGCAGGCGGCCGCCTTCCAGCGTGTGGATCAGCCGCCCGGCTTGCTTCTCGGCCCGCATGGTGGCGTACAGCGCCTCGGCGGCCTGCACGTCGGCGCGCTCCGGCCGCGAGCGCACCGACAGGTAGGCCACCGGCCGGCCGCCTTCCAGCAGCGGCGTGACGTTGGCCTTGACCCAGTAGTGGTCGCCGTCCTTGCGGCGGTTCTTGACCAGGCCCGACCACGGCTGGCCGGCCGCGATGGTGGCCCACATGTCGCGGAAGGCCTCCTCCGGCATGTCCGGGTGGCGGATGAGGTTGTGCGGCTGGCCCAGCAGTTCGTCGCGCGTGAAGCCGCTGGCCTCCACGAAGGCGGCATTGCAATGCAGGATGCGGCCCTTGAGGTCGGTGGTGGAGACCAGATTGCGGCCCGTGGGCAGCAGGTATTCGCTCTGGGTCACGGGCAGGTTGCTGCGCATGTTTTCTCCTTGTGGCGCGGACGGCGGGTCGGGTCAGGTCAGGTCAAGGTGAGCGGGGGCGGCGTCAGGGGCGCCCGGGTCTGTTCCAACAGGTGCTGCTCCAGGGTGGCGGCGGGCGCCGGGCGGCCGAAGTGGTAGCCCTGCAACTCGTCGCAGCCCTGCTGCAACAGGTAGTCTCGTTGCAGTTCGGTCTCCACGCCCTCCGCGACGACCCGCAGATGCAGGCGATGGGCCAGCGCAATGATGGCGTCCACGAGTGCAGCGCCGTCGGGCTCCTCGCCGATGCGGCGGGTGAAGGACTGGTCGATCTTCACCGCGTCCAGCGGAAAGTGCTGCAGGTAGGCCAGGCTGGAGAAGCCGGTGCCGAAGTCGTCCAGCGACAGCTTCACGCCCAGGGCCTTGATGCGCATGAGCATCAGCGTGGCGCCCTGCGGGTCGGTGATCAGCATGCCTTCGGTGATCTCGATCTCCAGCCACTGCGGGTCGACGCCGTGGCGCTGCAGCGCGCCAGCCACCACCTGGTCCAGGTCGCCGGCCGCGAACTGCCGTGCGGCCACGTTGACGGCCACGCGCACGACGGGCAGGCCGGCGTCGAGCCAGGCGCGGATCTGGCGGCAGGCTTCGTTGATGACCCAGGCGCCGATGTGCTGGATGAGGCAGCTCTGTTCGGCAATCGGGATGAAGTGCCCGGGGGGCACCAGGCCGTTGCCGTTGCGGTTCCAGCGCAGCAGCGCCTCCGCGCCGACGATGCGGCCACTGGCCCCGTCGACCTTGGGCTGATAGTGCAGCAGCAGTTCGCCGCGCTCCAGTGCCCGGCTCAGCGCGGCCTCCACATCCAGCTTGGCGACGGCCTGGGCGTTCATGTTGCTGGTGTAGAAGCAGAAGCGGTTGCGGCCTTCCTCCTTGGCGCGGTAGAGCGCCGTGTCAGCGTCGCGCAGCAGCTCCACCAGGCCCAGGCTGCCGTCCACCGGGTGCAGGCTGATGCCGATGCTGGCGGTCACGAAAACCGGCTGGCCGCAGCTCAGCGGCACCGCCTCGGTGAGGGTGTCGAGCAGTTCGCGCGCGAGGCGGGCCACGGCCTCGGGTGAGCCGCAGTCCTCCAGCACCACCATGAATTCATCACCGCCGAGTCGGCCCAGCAGGTCGTCGGTGCGCATGCAGGCCAGCAGCCGCCCTGCCACGCGCACCAGCAATTCGTCGCCAGCCGGGTGGCCCAGGCTGTCGTTGACGGTCTTGAAGCCGTCCAGGTCGATGATGAGCACCGCCGTCGTTGCGCATTGGCGCCGCGCGCGCAGCAGCATCTGCTCCAGCCGTGCCTGCAGCAGCGCGCGGTTGGGCAGCTCGGTCAACGGGTCGTAGTGGGCCAGCCGCTCCAACTGGGCCTCGGTGCTCTTGCTGTGCGAGATGTCGGTGAACACGCCCACGTAATGCGTCACGGTGCCGTCGGCATCGCGCACCGCATTCAGCGTCAGCAGTTCGGGGTAGACCTCGCCGTTCTTGCGGCGGTTCCAGATCTCGCCCTGCCAGTGGTCGTGCAGCGTCAGCGCGCCCCACATCTGCCGGTAGAAGTCGGGCGCGTGCTTGCCGGATTGCAGCAGGCGCGGCGTCTGGCCGGCCACTTCGGCGGCGCTGTAGCCGGTGATGGCGCTGAAGGCCGCGTTGACGGTCTGGATGCGGCAGGCGGCGTCAGTGATCATGACCCCGTCGCGGATGTGCTCAAACGCCATCGCCCACTGCTGCCAGTGGGAGAGGTCGTTGCGGCGGACGCCTGCGTCCGCGCCGTGCATCGCTGGCGCGTAGGGCGAGCCGTGGCGCCGCAAGCCGGGGGGCTGCAGTGATTCCGTCATGCGAGCCTGCCGGTGCCGTGTCGTGGGCGTGTGCGGGCTTACTGCAGCGTGTGGCCGGCAGCGGTCTGGCCGCGCTGGGCATACGACCTCAACAGGCCCATGTCCGGGATGCTGATGTCGCGCCGGCCCTTCTGCTCAAAGCTGATGAGCCGCTCGCGCACCAGCTTGGACAGCGCCCGGCTCACCGTCTCCAGCGTCAGGCCCAGGTAGTTGCCGATCTCGGCGCGCGTCATGCACAGCGTGATCTGGTCGGTACGCAGGCCGCGGCTGGCCAGGCTGTCAGCCCAGTAGCTGATGAAGTCGGCCACGCGGGCGTCGGCCGGCAAGGTGCAGACCGACAGCATGGTTTCGCGCTCGCGCACGATCTCGGCGCTCATCGCCTCGTGCAGCAGCATCATCAGCTCGGGCTGGCGGGCGCAGGCGGCGAGCAGCGTGTCGTAGCGGACGGCCCAGACCTCGCCGGTGTCCATGGCCACCGCATCGCAGACGTAGTGGCCCTTGGCGATGCCGGCAAAGCCCATCCAGTCGCCGCGGAACTTCAGCCCCGCCACCTGTTCCCGGCCGTCGGACGAGAGGCTCAGCAGCTTGAAGATGCCCGAGTTCAGGATGTAGAGGTGGCTGAAGCGCTGGCCGGTCTGGTAGACCGTGTCGCCGGCACGCACAAGGCGGCGCTGCACGTCTACCGTGCTGCTCAGCAGCCGCAGCGCTTCGGCGATGCGCTGACCGCTTGGGCCCGTCTGCGCGCGCCCGCAGGCCAGTGCCGTCAGGGCGTTGCCATGCATTGCCGGGGAAGAAGCGTAGACGTCGCTGCTGTGCATCACCATCTCCTGAAGGAATGCCGTCAGCTTAGGAAGGCGCTGCAAATGCCGTGGCAATGCCGGGCGTCGGTTGGTGACGCTGCGTCAACGAATTGCAAACAGACGGTAAACGGGTCGTGCGGCGTTGCAACTGGTCACGGCGGCGTCTCGCGCCCTTGATCAACGTCAAGCCTGATGACGCGTGCGTCACTAGGCTGCACGCATTACAACGACGAGACGCAAGGCTGCACGATGTTTCCCGCTCCCAGGCAGGCCCGCCCGGCGGCTGCCGACCCACCCGGCCAGGCTGCTGCGCAGTCGCTGCTGCAGCGTGCGCGCGAGCTGCAGCGCCTGCCGGCCCGGTACGAGCAGGTGCTGCAGGGGCGGCGGCTGGGGCTGATGAGCGCCACGCCCGACGGGGAGGATGCCCGGCTGTTTGAGCGCGCCGCGCGCGGCCTGGGGGCCTATGTGGCGCTGATCGCGCCGCCCGAAGCGCGCGTGGGGCCGCAGCAGCTGGACGACATCGGCCGCCTGCTGGGCCGCTTGTACGAGGCGGTGGAGTGTCAGGGCCTGGGCGCGGCGGTGGTGGAGCAACTGGCGGCAGCCGGCAATGTCCCGGTGTTCGATGGCCTGGCGGATGCCTCGCACTGGCTGGCCGACCTGGCCAGCGACTGGGCCGACCCCGCGCCGCTGCCGCAGCGGCGCTGCTGGCTGGTGCAGGCCATGCTGCTGGCTGCGCTGGTGTAGCGCGGCCCGCAGGGCTGCCGGTCAGCGCCCGGTGGCCGCGGCGGTGACGGCCCGCACCATGCGCACCACGTCGGCCGTGTCGTCGGCCTGGTTGTCGTCAGCCGCCGCGCGGTGGAAGCCCAGTGCCGTCAGCAAGTGCAGCATGGGCGCGTTGTCGCGCCGTACATGGCCCACCAGGCACTGCGTGCCGCGCGTGGCGGCATGCGCCATCAGTGCCTGCATCAGCAGCCGCCCCAGGCCGCGGCGCTGCTGGTCGCTGCGCACGAGCAGCGCGAACTCGGCGTCCTCGTTGTCGGCATCGCGCACCAGGCGCGCAACGCCCAGCGTCTGCGGGCGGCCTGGCGCCTGTTCGTCGACGGCGATGAAGGCCATCTCGCGCTCGTAGTCGATCTGCGTCAGGCGTGCGAGTTCGTCATGCGTCAGCGCATGCGGCGCGTTGAAGAAGCGCAGGCGCAGGTCTTGCGGGCTGCAGGCCTGCAGGAACTCCCGGTGCAGGGCCTCGTCCTCGGGCCGGATGGGACGCAGCTGCAGCAGTTGGCCCTGCCAGGTGAGGGTGCGCACCAGCTCCGCCGGGTAAGGGCGGATGGCAAAGCGAGCGCCACCGGCCGGCGCGGCCGCAGACAGCCGGACGCGTGCGTCCAGCGCCACCACGCCCTCGGCGTCGGCCAGCAGCGGGTTGATGTCCAGCTCAGCCAGTTCGGGGATGTCGGCCAGCATCTGGCCCACGGCCACCAGCGTGTCGCACAACGCGTTCATGCGCACCGGTGGCCGGCCGCGGTAGCCGGCCAGCAGCCGCGCCACGCGCGTGCGCCCCACCAGCTCGCGGGCGAGCGTGCGGTTCAGCGGCGGCAGCGCGACGGCACGGTCGCCCACGACTTCGACCGCCACGCCACCCTGGCCGAACATCAGCACCGGCCCGAACAGCGGGTCAATATGGGCGCCGACGATGAGCTCCTGCGCATGCGGCCGGCGCAGCATGGGCTGCACCGCGAAGCCCTCGATGCGTGCCTCGGGGCGCTGGGCCTGCAGCTGCGTCAGCATGTCGGCCGCAGCGGCTGCCACGGCGGCCTCGCCCTGCAGGTTCAGGCGCACGCCACCGGCATCGGACTTGTGCAGCAGGTCTGGCGACACCACCTTCAGCACCACCGGCCCGGAGATGGCGCGCGCGGCCTCGGCAGCCGCCTGCGGCGTGGCAGCACAGCGCACGGTGGGCGCCACGGGGATGCGGAAGGCCGCCAGCAAGGCCTTGGCGTCGACCTCGTCCAGCCACTCCCGGCCGGTCGCCAGCGCGTCGGCCACGAGGCGCCGGGCCGCAGCGAGGTCGGGCGGCTGGGGCGCGGCGCTGGTGGGCGTCTCGCGCAGCAGGGCCTGGTTGTCGCGGTAGGCCTGCATCAGCGCGAAGGCGCGCACGGCTTCCTCGGGTGTCTCGTAGCCGGCGATGCCGGCCTCGTCGAACACGCGCCTTGCCGCGGCTGCGGTGGCGCCGCCCAGCCAGCAGCTCAGCACGCGGCCGGGGTGAGCCGCGAGCAGCGGCGCGCAGGCGCGCGCCACGGCCTCGCTGGACACGATGGCGGTGGGCGCCTGCACAAACAGCAGCGCGCCGGCCTCGGGCGCCTGCAGCAGGGTCTGCAGCGTGTCCACGTAGCGGCCTGCGGGGGCGTCGCCGATGATGTCGACGGGGTTGCCGTGCGACCAGTTCGGCGGCAGCAGCGCGTTGAGCTGCACCATCAGCGCAGCACCGGGGCGGGCCAGCGGCACGCCCATGGCGCTGGCGGCGTCGGCCACCATGACGCCGGCGCCGCCGCCGTTGGTCATCACCATCAGTTCGCGGCTGGCGTTGTCGCGAAAGCGCGCCAGCGTCTCGGCGGCGATGAAGAGCTCCTTGATCGTGTCCACGCGCAGCAGGCCGGCGCGGCGCAGCGCGGCGTCGAACACCAGGTCCTCGCCGGCCAGCGCGCCGGTGTGCGACGCGGCCGCGCGCATGCCCGCCGGCGCCCGGCCGGCCTTCACGACGATGACCGGCTTGGCCCGCGCCGCCGCGCGCGCGGCCGACATGAACTTGCGCGGCGCCGTGATGCTCTCGAGGTAGAGCAGGATGGCGCGCGTGTGGCGGTCAGCGGCGAGGTGGTCCAGCAGGTCGGCGACGTCGACATCGGCATGCTCGCCCAGCGACACCAGGTGCGAGAAGCCGATGGATTCGGCGTTGGCCCAATCCAGCAGCGCCGTCAGCAGCGCGCCGGATTGCGACACCAGCGCCAGCTCGCCCGGCAGCGCGCACGCCTGCGTGAAGCTGGCGTTGAGCCGGCTGTGCGGGCTGAGCAGCCCGATGCAGTTGGGGCCAAGCAGGCGCAGGGCATGGGGCCGGGCGGCGTCCAGCGCGGCCTTCTTCTGCTGAGGCGTGAGGCCCGCGGTCACGATGACCGCGGCCCGGGTGCCGCGTGCGGCCAGTTGCGCCACCAGCGGCGCGATGGTGTCCGGTGGCGTGCACAGCACGGCCAGGTCGGGCACGAAGGGCAGGGCCGCTGCGCTGGCGTAGCAAGGGTGCTCGCCCAGCTGGCGCAGGCGGGGGTTCACGGGCGCGAGTTCGCCCTCGAAGCCGGCGGCGAGCAGGTTGCGCCAGACGGTGGTGCCCACGCGGGCGGGCTTGTCAGAGGCGCCGAAGACGGCGACGGAGCGCGGCGCGAGCAGCCGGTCGAGGTGGCGTTGTGGCATGGGCTCAGGTGAAGCTCAACACCGCGCGGCCGTCGATGCGGCCGGTGCGCAGCTCGTCGAAGATGCGGTTGATGTCCTCCAGCCGGCGTGGCGTGGTGGCGGCGTGCACCTTGCCGTCGGCGGCGAACTGCAGGGCCTCGTGCAGGTCCTGCCGCGTGCCGACGATGGAGCCGCGCACCGTCTTGGCGTTCAGCACCACGTCGAAGATGGGCAGCGCGAAGTCGCCCGGCGGCAGGCCCACCATGGACATGGTGCCTCGCTTGTGCAGCATGCCCAGGCCCTGGCTGAAGGACTCGCGCGAGACCGCGGTGACGAGTGCGCCATGCACGCCGCGCAGTTCGCGCTGCAACACGGCCACCGGGTCGTCCTCGGCGGCGTTGATGCACAGTTCGGCGCCAAGCTGTCGTGCCATGCGCAGCTTGGCGGCGTCGATGTCCACGGCCGCCACGTGCAGGCCCATGGCGCGGGCGTACTGCACGGCCAGGTGGCCCAGGCCGCCCACGCCGACGATGGCCACCCACTGACCGGGGCGCACATCCAGCACCTTCAGGCCCTTGTAGACGGTCACACCGGCGCACAGGATGGGCGCCAGTGTTTCGAACGACAGCCCGGCAGGCAGGTGGCCCACATACCCCGGGTCGGCCAGCACGTACTCGGCAAAGCTGCCGTTGACGGTGTAGCCGGTCATCTGCTGGTGGTCGCACAGCGTCTCCCAGCCCGTCAGGCAGTGCTCGCAGCCGCCGCAGGCGGTGTGCAGCCAGGGCACGCCGACGCGGTCGCCCTCGCGGATGCCCTTGACGCCGGCACCCACGGCGGCCACATGGCCCACGCCCTCGTGGCCGGGGATGAAGGGCAGGGGCGGCTGCACGGGCCAGTCGCCATCGGCGGCATGCAGATCGGTGTGGCAGACGCCGCAGGCCGCAACCTTCACCAGCACCTGGCCCGGTGGCACCTCGGGCACCGGCATCTCCTCGATGGCGAGGGGCTCCCGGTAGGCGTGGACAACGGCGGCTTTCATCGTGCGCATGGGCGGCTCCTGCGGTCAGGCTCGGAGCAGCCAGCGTAGGCAGGGGCTCGGCCGCCGGCCTTGCGCTGGGTCAAGAAAGCGGGCCGCCCGGCAGCGCCTGGGCGGCCCGCGCACCGATCAGGCGGTGCGTTCGGTCATCGATGTGTCACGCGTCTTCCACAGGGACACCAGCACACCGCCGGCGATCAGGCCGAAGGTGACGCCCAGCGACAGGGCCGGCGGGAACTTGCCGATGAAGTTGACCAGGAAGATCTTGGTGCCGATGAACACCAGCACCAGGGCCAGTGCGTACTTCAGGTAGTGGAAGCGGTGGATCATCGCGGCCAGCGCGAAGTACAGCGCGCGCAGGCCCAGGATGGCGAAGATGTTGCTCGTGTAGACGATGAACGGGTCGCTCGTGATCGCGAAGATGGCAGGCACGGAGTCCACAGCGAACACGAGGTCCACGATCTCCACCATGGCCAGCGCCAGGAACAGCGGTGTGGCGTAGCGCACCATGCGGCCGCTGGCGTCGGGCTTGCTCACGAAGAAGGCCTTGCCGTGCAGCTCGTCCGTCACGCGCAGGTGGCGGCGCAGGAAGCGCAGCACCGGGTTGCTGGCCATGTCGGGCGTTTCCTCTGCGGCGCGCCACATCTTGATGCCGGTGATTACGAGGAAGGCGCCGAACACGTACAGCACCCAGCTGAAGTTCTGCACCAGCGCCGCGCCCACGCCGATCAGGCCGGCGCGCATGACGATGACGCCCAGGATGCCCCAGAACAGCACGCGATGCTGGTAGGCCCGCGGGATGCCCAGGAAGCCGAAGATCATCGCGATGACGAACACGTTGTCCATCGACAGCGACTTCTCGATCAGGAAGCCGGTGTAGTACTCGATGCCCGACTGCGAGCCCATGTACCACCACACCCACGCGCCGAACAGCAGCGCGATGCTGATGTAGCCGGCCGACAGCAGCAGGCTCTCGCGCACGCCGATCTCGCGCTCGTCCTTGTGCAGCACGCCGAGGTCCAGCGCCAGCAGAACGACCACAACGGTCATGAAGGCCAGCCACGCCCAGAGGGGCTTGTCCAGCCAGGGGGTGTGCAGCAGCGCGAGCAAGGTGTCCACGGTGTTCTCGAAGTGAAGGTGTTGGGGTCGCCACTTGGCAACGGAGGACTGCACGATAGGGCGGCAAATTCATCTAAAAAAGCAGACACTCTCGCAATGAATTTCCCGTAAAACAGGAATATGTCCCAGCACTTCAATTACCGGCACCTGTACTACTTCTGGGTCGTGGCCAAAGAGGGCGGCATGTCGCGGGCCGCTGCGCGGCTGGACATGGCGGTGCAGACGGTCAGCGCGCAGGTGCGCGAGCTGGAGCGCTCGCTGGGCGTGCAGCTGCTGCGCCCGGCGGGCCGTGGCGTGGCGCTGACGGAGGCGGGCCAGCGCGCGCTGCAGCAGGCCGAGGTGATCTTCGAGGCCGGCGAGGCCCTGCCCGGGCTGCTGCGCGCCGGCGTGGCCGCAGCGCCCACGGTGCGGCTGGCGCTGGGCATCAGCGACACACTGCCCAAGCTGGTGGTGCGCCATCTCGTGCAGCCAGTGCTGGACACGCCGGGCCTGCGCCTCGTGTGCCACGAGCAGGGTTTCGACGACCTGCTCGGCAACCTGGCCGTGCACCGGCTGGACCTGCTGCTGGCCGACCGGCCGGCGCCGCCGCATGCGGGGCTCAAGGTGTTCAGCCATGCGATGGGCTCGTCCCAGCTGGCCTGGTACGGCACGCCGGAGCTGGCTGCGCGGGCGAAGAAGCGCTTCCCGCAGGGCCTGGCCGATGTGCCGGTGCTGCTGCCCTCAGCCCACGCCTCGGTGCGCCCGCACATCGACCGCTGGTTTTCGCAGCACGCGCTCACGCCCCAGGTGTGCGGCGAGTTCGAGGACTCGGCGCTGCTGAAGATCTTCGGCGCAGGCGGCATGGGCGTGTTCCCGGCTGCCGAGCTCGTGCACCAGCAACTGCTGGCGCAGTACGGTGTGCAGCGCATCGATGCGCTGGAGGGCGTGGTGGAGCACTTCTACGGCATCAGTACCGAGCGGCGCGTGGTGCATCCGCTGGTGCGGCGCATGGTGGCGGCGGCCGAGCCGACCTGAGTGGCCCACGCCCCGGCGCCGCGGCGAGGGCGCTGATACAATCCAGTGCTCCCCGAACCCGCACACCTGGCTGTGCTTGAGCCGGGCGCGACGAAAGTCGCAAGCCCGGTTCTTTGGGAGGAACGGCCCGGCAGCGGCCCGTTCCCACCCTCCTCAGGAGCTTTGCACATGCGCCTTCTCGGCAAAGCGCTCACCTTCGACGATGTGTTGTTGGTGCCGGCGTTCTCTCAGGTGTTGCCCCGCGACACCAGCCTTGCGACCCGTCTGTCGCGCAACATCCCCCTGAACCTGCCGCTCGTGTCCGCCGCGATGGACACCGTGACCGAGGCGCGCCTGGCGATTGCCATCGCGCAGGAGGGTGGCATCGGCATCGTGCACAAGAACCTGTCGGCCGAGGCGCAGGCGCGTGAGGTGGCCCGCGTGAAGCGCTACGAAAGCGGCGTTGTCCGCGAGCCGCTGACCATCGGCCCGGACGCCTCCGTGCGCGAGGTGGTGGAGCTGACCCGCCTGCACGGCTTCTCGGGCTTCCCGGTGGTGCAGGGCAAGAAGGTCGTCGGCATCGTCACCGGCCGTGACCTGCGCTTCGAGACGCGCATGGACGCCAAGGTCCGCGAGATCATGACGCCGGCCGAGAAGCTCATCACCGTCAAGGAAGGCGCGTCGCTGGACGAGGCCAAGGCGCTGATGCACACGCACAAGCTGGAGCGCGTCGTCGTCATCAACGACGATTTCGAGCTTCGCGGCCTGATGACGGTGAAGGACATCACCAAGCAGACCAGCTTCCCCAACGCTGCCCGCGATGCCCATGGTGGCCTGCGCGTGGGTGCGGCCGTGGGCTTCGGTGACGACACCGAGCAGCGCGTGGAGTTGCTGGTCAAGGCCGGCGTGGACGCCATCATCGTGGACACCGCCCACGGCCACAGCGCCGGCGTGCTGGAGCGCGTGCGCTGGGTGAAGCGCAACTACCCGGGGGTGGACGTCATCGGCGGCAACATCGCCACCGGTGCGGCGGCCCTGGCGCTGGTGGAAGCCGGCGCTGACGGCGTCAAGGTCGGCATCGGCCCCGGCTCCATCTGCACGACGCGCATCGTCGCGGGCGTGGGCGTGCCGCAGATCACCGCGGTCGACAACGTCGCCACCGCGCTGCGCGGCACCGGCGTGCCGGTCATCGCCGACGGCGGCATCCGCTACTCCGGCGACGTGGCCAAGGCCATCGCCGCGGGTGCCGACTGCATCATGATGGGCGGCGCCTTCGCCGGCACCGAGGAAGCCCCGGGCGAGACCATCCTGTACCAGGGCCGCACGTTCAAGAGCTACCGCGGCATGGGCTCCATGGGCGCCATGGCCAAGGGCAGTGCGGACCGCTACTTCCAGGACACGTCGGCCAACAACCCGAACACGTCCAAGCTGGTGCCCGAGGGCATTGAAGGCCAGGTGCCGTACAAGGGCTCGGTCGTGCAGGTCATCTTCCAGATGGCCGGCGGCCTGAAGGCCTCCATGCACTACTGCGGCTGCGCCACCATCGCCGAGATGCAGAGCAAGGCCGAGTTTGTCGAGATCACGACCGCCGGCATGCGCGAAAGCCATGTGCACGACGTGCAGATCACGAAGGAAGCACCCAACTACCGCAGCGAGTGAGCTGCGTGCGATGACAACGGGGCGACGCCAGTTCGCCCCGTTTCTCTTTTCCGCCAAGCGATGAGTTCCTCCCCGCAACGCACCCCGGCCATGGGTTTCATCATGGTGGCCGTGCTGATCGACATGATCTCCATCGGCCTGATGGTGCCGGTGCTGCCGCACATCGTCGGGACGTTCACGGACGGCAACGACGCCCAGACCTCGGCCTATCTGCTGGTGACGATGGCGTTTGGCGTGGCCAACTTCCTGGGCTCGCCGGTGCTGGGGGCGCTGTCCGACCGTTTCGGCCGCCGACCGGTGTTGCTGATCGGCTTTGCCGGGCTGGCGCTGAGTTTCTTCGTCACCGCCATGGCCACGGCGCTGTGGATGCTGGTGGCGGTGCGCCTGTTCTCCGGCGCCATGCAGGCCAACATCGCCGTCGCCAATGCCTACGTGGCCGACATCACCGCGCCCGAGGACCGCGCCCGCCGCTTCGGCCAGCTGGGCGCGATGTTCGGCATCGGCTTCATCCTCGGCCCGGCGCTGGGCGGCTGGCTGGGCGACCATGACGTGCGCTGGCCCTTCCTGCTGGCGGGCAGCCTGGCGCTGGTGAACTGGTGCTACGGCTTCTTCGTGCTGCCGGAGTCCTTGCCGCTGGACCGCCGCAGCCCCTTCAACTGGAAGAAGGCCAATCCCGTGACGGCCTTGCGCGGGCTGGCTGCGCTGCGGGGCGTGGGGCCGCTGGTGTCGGTGATCGCGCTGTCGTCGCTGGCGCAGTTCATGCTGCACATGGTCTGGGTGCTGTACACGAAGTTCCGCTTCGGCTGGGGGCCGGCGGACGTCGGCCGCTCGCTGCTGCTGGTGGGCATCGTGTCGGTGCTCAGCCAGGGTGTGCTGCTGCGGCCGCTGTTGGCGCGCTTCGGCGCGCAGCGCGTCGCGATGATCGGCATGAGCTCGGCCTCACTCGCCTACCTGGGCTTCGGCCTGGCCACCGAGGCCGCGTGGATTTACGCCATCATCGGCATGAACCTGCTGGGCGGCGTGGCGAACTCGGCGCTGCAGAGCATCATCTCCAACGCCGCGCCGGCCGACCGGCAGGGCCAGGCCATGGGCGCCGTGTCCTCGCTGAACAGCCTGATGGCCGTCGTCGCGCCGCTGCTGGGCCTCAGTCTGCTGGGCCTGGTCTCGCACCGGGGCCAGGACGACCTGCTGATGGGCCTGCCCTTCTATGCCTGCGCCGCGCTGCAAGCGGCGGCGCTGCTCGTCACCCTCCGTTTCTTCCGCAGCCAACCGGCACCGCAGCCCGCCTGAAAGACGCGCCATGCAACACGACAAGGTCCTCATCCTCGACTTCGGTTCCCAGGTCACCCAGCTCATCGCGCGTCGCGTGCGCGAAGCAGCCGTGTACTGCGAGATCCACCCCAACGACGTGTCCGACGACTTCATCAAGTCGTTCGCGCCCAAGGCCATCATCCTCAGCGGCAGCCACGCGTCCACCTACGAAGACCACGAACTGCGCGCGCCGCAGGCCGTGTGGGATGCCGGCGTGCCCGTGCTGGGCATCTGCTACGGCATGCAGACCATGGCCGTGCAGCTGGGCGGCGAGGTGAGCTGGAGCGACACGCGCGAGTTCGGTTACGCCGAGGTGCGCGCCCACGGCCACACCGCGCTGCTGAAGGACATCGCCGACTTCACCACCGCCGAGGGCCACGGCATGCTCAAGGTCTGGATGAGCCATGGCGACAAGGTCACGGCGCTGCCGCCAGGCTTCAAGCTGATGGCCTCCACGCCCAGCTGCCCCATCGCCGGCATGGCCGACGAAGCCCGCGGCTTCTACGCCGTGCAGTTCCACCCCGAGGTGACCCACACCGTGCAGGGGCAGGCGATGCTGACCCGCTTCGTGCGTGACATCGCCGGCTGCAAGGGCGACTGGATCATGGGCGACTACATCGCCGAGGCGGTCGAGAAGATCCGCGCCCAGGTGGGCGACGAGGAAGTCATCCTGGGCCTGTCGGGCGGCGTGGATTCGTCGGTGGCGGCGGCGCTGATCCACCGCGCCATCGGCGACCAGCTGACCTGCGTGTTCGTGGACCACGGCCTGCTGCGCCTGAACGAGGGCGACATGGTCATGGACATGTTCGCCGGCAAGCTGCACGCCAAGGTCATCCGCGTGGACGCGAGCGAGCTCTTCCTGGGCGAGCTGGCCGGTGTGACCGATCCCGAGCAGAAGCGCAAGATCATCGGCCGCCTGTTCGTCGACGTCTTCAAGGCCGAAGCTGCCAAGCTCAAGGCGGGCGATGGCGGCCACAAGGGCGCGACCTTCCTGGCCCAGGGCACCATCTACCCTGACGTGGTGGAGAGCGGTGGTACCAAGACCAAGAAGGCCACCACCATCAAGAGCCACCACAACGTGGGCGGCCTGCCGGAGCAACTGGGCCTGAAGCTGCTGGAGCCGCTGCGCGAGCTGTTCAAGGACGAAGTGCGCGCGCTGGGCGTGGCGCTGGGCCTGCCGGCCGAGATGGTCTACCGCCACCCGTTCCCGGGCCCGGGCCTGGGCGTGCGCATCCTCGGCGAGGTCAAGCAGCAATACGCCGACCTGCTGCGCCGGGCCGACGCGATCTTCATCGAAGAGCTGCGCAACACCATCGACCCCGCCACCGGCAAGAGCTGGTACGACCTGACCTCCCAGGCCTTCGCCGTGTTCCTGCCGGTCAAGAGCGTGGGCGTCATGGGCGACGGCCGCACCTACGACTACGTCGTCGCGCTGCGCGCGGTGCAGACCAGCGACTTCATGACGGCCGACTGGGCCGAGCTGCCCTACGCGATGCTCAAGCGCACGTCGGGCCGCATCATCAACGAGGTGCGTGGCATCAACCGCGTGACCTACGACGTCAGCAGCAAGCCGCCCGCCACCATCGAGTGGGAGTGATTCGCCGTGCTGCCGGCGCGTGCCGTGCGAGCCGGCAATGACGCTGCCGAGGCGACGCCCCGGGCGCACGGTCATGGTCATCCGTTCGATCGCCGCTGACGCGTGCGCCCCGCGCGCGTTGAACCGGGCGCCGTGATGCCCATGTCGCCACGCCCCG
The DNA here is from genome assembly GCF_026712245.1 of Roseateles hydrophilus. Lineage (GTDB taxonomy): Bacteria > Pseudomonadota > Gammaproteobacteria > Burkholderiales > Burkholderiaceae_C > Pelomonas > Pelomonas hydrophilus. The sequence goes on along the minus strand of NZ_JAPPUY010000004.1, from coordinate 93,042 downwards.
CCGCCCGCAGCCTGCGCCTGCTGCTGCAGACCGTGCGCGACATGGTGGTCTCGATGGGCCCCGTGCTGCTGCTCGGCGGCGGCCTGCTGGTGGCGGCCTACGTGTGGCTGGACCCGCAGCCCCCGCGCCAGGTGCGCCTGGCCACCGGCCCGGCCGGCAGCGCCTACGCGACGTTCGGCGAGGGGTATGCCCGGCTGCTGGCACGTGAGGGCATCCAGGTGGCGCTGCTGGCCAGCGAAGGCGCGCTCGACGACCTGGCCCATCTGCGCGCCGGCACGGCCGATGTGGGCTTCGTGCGCGGCGGCATGGCAGACCCCGTGGCCGACACCGAGGCCGGCATCGTCTCGTTGGGCAGCCTGTTCTACGAGCCGCTCTGGGTCTTCTACCGCCGTGACCTCGCCATCGCGCGCCGCCAGCCCGGCGGCGAATTGCAGCGCCTGACCCAGCTGCGCGGTCTTCGGGTGAATGTCGACCAGGACGGCAGCGGCGTGCCGCAGATCGTCGAGAAGCTGCTCGCGCTGAACCAGCTGCAATCCACCGACCTGCGGCTGTCCAACCTCGCGCCCGACGCCGCCGGCGCGGCCCTGCGCGAGGGCCGGGTCGATGCGGCCGTGCTCATCTCCGCGCCCCAGGCCGGTGTGATCCGGGCGCTGCTGCGCGACCCCGCCATCGCGCTGATGCCCTTTGAGCAGAGCGAGGCCTACTCGCGCCACTTGCCCTTCCTGTCGACCGTGAGCCTGCCGCGCGGCGTGGTGGACCTGGCCGCCGATCTGCCGCCGCGGGATGTGCCGCTGCTGGCCACCACCACGGCGCTGCTCGCGCGCGAGCAGACGCACCCTGCGCTGCGCCAGCTGTTCGCGCAGGCGGCGCTGGGCCAGCACGGCGAGGCTGGCTGGTTCAACGGCGCGCGCGACTTCCCCAACACCCGCACCAGCGAGCTGCCGGTCAGCGCCGAGGGCGACCGCGCCATCAACGGCACGCCGCCCGGCTGGGCGCGCTATCTGCCGTTCTGGGCGGGCAACCTGCTGGAGCGCATGTGGCTGGTGGTGGGCGGCCTGCTGGTGCTGATGCTGCCGCTGTCGCGCGTGGTGCCGCCGCTCTACACCTTCCGCGTGCGGTCGCGCGTGTTCCGCTGGTACGCGCGGCTGCGCGAGGTCGAGGCTCGGCTTGAGGCGGGTGAAGGTGATCGCGAGGCCTTGCTCGACGAGCTCGACGAGCTGGACCGCGTCACGCACCGCATCGCGGTGCCGCTGTCGTACGCGGATGAGCTCTACGCGCTGCGCAACAACATCAACGCCGTGCGCAAGCGACTGCTGGCGCGCCGCACCGGGTAGTCGCTCGCGCAGCGGCTGCTGGATCGTTGCCTGCAGGGCTCGCGTTCGGCTGCACGGCGTCAGCCGGCGGGCGGCACCGCATGGCTGTCACTCAGGCCACCACCGCCTGCGCCAGCGCCCGCACGCTGAGTGGCGCCGAGCCTTCGGCCTTGTTGGAGATGGTGACGAAGCAGTCCTGCCCGGCGCCGGCCGTGCCGCGGATGATGCGGGCGAGTTCGGCGCGGGTCTCGGGGTCGGGGTCCAGCATGTCGGCGAATTCACCGTACTTCTTCTCGGCCTCTTCGTAGCCATAGGCGCCGTGCAGGCGGTTCAGGTTCCAGCGCACCACCAGCGGCCCGGGCCACAGCGCGCGCAGCAGCGGCAGCTGCTCGGCCAGCGGAGGCAGCTTGGGATGCAGGCCCACGCAGTAGCGCGCGCCGGTGTCGCGCAGCAGCGCGGCGAAGTCCGGCGTCAGCCAGGCGGCGTCGCGCACTTCCACCGCCAGCACGCCGGTGGGCGGGCGCGGGCAGGCCCGCAGCAGGGCGTGCAGCCGGTCGAACTGCTCGTGCATGTGCGCCAGCCGCGCGCCGGGCAGCGGGCTGAGCTGGAAGACCAGCGCGCCCAGCGTGGCGCCCAGGCCTTCGTAGGCGGGTTGGATGAAGGTCTGCAGCGCGGTGGCGGGGTCCAGGAACAGCGGGTTGGGTTGCTGGCCGCGGCCGTCCTCGTCGCGCAGCAGCGCATCGGTGACGAGGCTGGGTGCCTTGACGGTGAAGCGAAAGCCCGCCGGCACCTGCTCGGCGTAGCGCTGGAACTCCGACGCCGCCAGCGGCCGGTAGAAGCCCCGGTCAATGCCCACGGCGCGCAGCAGCGGGTGCGCGGCATAGGCTGGCAGGCCGCTTCGCGACAGCGTCGACTCGCTGTGCCGGCCCGCCCACACCAGGCCCTGCCAGCCGGGGTAGCTCCAGGTCGATGTGCCGAGGTGGACCTGCGGCGACAGCCGCTCGGCGAGCGCGGCATCGTCGGCCAGCACCGGCGCGGGCTGCACGCCGCGCGTGCGCGGCCTGGCAGTCTCTGGCGCGTCGGGTGCGGTGCCGAAGAGGTCGTCCTGATCGCTCATGGCCGCAGCTGCACGCCGGCCGCCGTCAGCGCGGCATGGATGGCGCGCGCGAAGGCGAGTGCATGCGGGCCGTCGCCGTGCAGGCAGAGGGTGCCGGCGCGCAGCCGCACGGTCTCACCGGTCACGGCCTGCACGCTGCCGTCGCGCACCATGCGCAGCGTGCGGGCCACGGCCTCGTCCACGTCGTCCACCAGCGCGCCGGGCTGGCTGCGCGGCACGAGGCTGCCATCGGCGCGGTAGCCGCGGTCGGCAAACACCTCGGCCACGGCGCGCAGGCCGGCGCGCTCGGCGGCGCGCAGCAGCTCGCTGCCGGCCAGGCCGTAGAGGGCCAGCGACGGGTCGACATCCAGCACGGCGGCGGCGATGGCATCGGCCAACGCCGGGTCGCGCGCGGCCTGGTTGTACAGCGCCCCGTGCGGCTTCACGTGGTGCAGTTCGCCGCCTTGCGCGCGCACCAGCGCGGCGAGCGCGCCGATCTGGTAGGTCACGTCCGCGCGCACGTCGTCGGGGCGGAGTGCCATCTCGCGGCGGCCGAAGTGCTCGCGGTCGGGGTAGCTGGGGTGCGCGCCGATGGCCACGCCGCGGTCGAGCGCGGCGGCCACGGTGCGCTGCATCAGCCGTGCGTCACCGGCATGCCAGCCGCAGGCGATGTTGGCGGAGCTGACGAGGGCCAGCAGCTCGGCGTCGTCGGGGGCGCCTTCGCCGAGGTCGGCGTTCAGGTCGACATGCAAGGCGGCGTCGTTCACAGCCCGTTCCTCATCTGGTTCAACAGCAGTTGTTGTGCGCGCAGCGCGGCCCGCGCTTCGTCGGGCGTGCAGCGCACGAAGCGCAGCCGCGCGCCCAGCGGCAGCTGGGCGAGTTTCCACAGATCGGCGCGGATGACGACGGCGATCTTGGGGTAGCCGCCGGTGGTCTGCGCGTCGGCCAGCAGCGCAATGGGCTGGCCCGACGGCGGCACCTGCACGACGCCCGGCAGCACGCCGTGCGACGGCAGCTCCGCGCCGCGCTCACGCGCCAGTACCGGGCCGGCGAGGCGGTAGCCCATGCGGTTGCTCTGTGGCGTGACGGCCCAGTCGGCGCCCCAGAAGGCGTCGGCCGGGAAGTCGTCGTGCTCGGGGCCGGGCAGCGCGCGCACGCTGGCGTCCCAGGCGGGCGGGCGCATGCCGACGGTGCGTGAGGGCAGGGCGGCGCCGGTGTGCAGCGGCAGGCGGTCGCCGTCGCGCAGCGCGCGGCCGGCCAGCCCGCCGAAGTGGGCCTTGAGGTCGGTGCTGCGCGAGCCCAGCGCCACAGGCACGTCGACGCCGCCGGCCACGGCCACGTAGCTGCGCATGCGCTCGCGCGGCGCGGCGAGCTTGAGCGTCTGGCCGGCACGCACGCGCTGGCGCCACCAGGGGCGCACGGGGCGGCCGTCGAGCTGGGCGTCGGCATCGGTGCCGGTGATGGCGATGCAGCTGTCGGCATGAAAGCGCAGCGTGGCGCCGCCCAGCGTGAACTCCAGCCCCGCCGCGCCGGGCGCGTTGCCGACCAGCAGATTGCCGGCCTGCAGCGCAAGGTCGTCCAGCGCGCCGCACAGGCTGAGGCCGCGATCGCGCCAGCCGGGGCGGCCGAGGTCCTGCACGGTGGCCAGCGGCCCGGCGCGAACGATCTCGATCATGCGGCGACGAAGCGCACGCGGTCGCCGGGCGCCAGCAGCGTGGGCGGCTCGGCTTGCGGGTCGAACAGCGGGATGGCGGTGTGGCCGATGAGCTGCCAGCCGCCGGGCGTGGCCAGCGGGTAGATGCCCGTCTGCGCTCCACCGATGCCCACACTGCCGGCGGGCACGGCCACGCGCGGCTCGCTCCGGCGCGGTGTGTGCAGCGACGCGTCCAGCCCGCCCAGGTAGGCGAAGCCGGGCTGGAAGCCGAGGAAGTAGACGACGTACTCGGCCGCGGTGTGGCGGCGTACGACCTCGTCGGCGCTCAAGCCGCAGTGCGCGGCGACGTCGCCGAGGTCGGGGCCGTCGTAGCTCACCGGGATCTCGATCCGTCGGCCCGGTGCGCGGCGGCGTGGCGGCTGCGCCCACAGCTGTTGCACGGCGGCCTCCAGCGCGGCGGGCTCGGTGCGCAGCGGGTCGAACAGCAGCGTCAGGTTGTTCATGCCGGGGATGAGTTCCTGCACGCCGTCCACCTCGCCCAGCGCGGCCGCAAGCTGCCAGATGCGCTGTTGCTGGTCGAGCGACAGGGGCGCGGGCAGCGTGCAGCACAGGGCCGATTCGCCGAGAGGATGGACGGACAACGCGCGCATGGCCGAAAGCATGCCAGAGCCGTCGCCTAAACTGCCGCCCCGATGACCGACCCTCTTTTCACGCCCGCCGACGAGTACGCGATGCGGCTCGCGCTGGACCAGGCCCACAACGCCTGGCTGGTGGGCGAGGTGCCCGTGGGCGCCGTCATCACGCGCGGCGGCCAGGTCATTGCGACCGGCTACAACCGCCCCATCACGACGCACGACCCCACGGCCCATGCCGAGATCGTCGCGCTGCGCCACGCGGCCACGCTGTTGGAGAACTACCGGCTGCCGGAGTGCGAGATCTTCATCACGCTGGAACCCTGCGCGATGTGCGCGATGGCGCTGATGCACGCGCGCTTCAAGCGCATCGTGTTCGCGGCCACCGACCCCAAGACGGGCGTGGCGGGCTCCGTCACCGACCTGTTCGCGCTGCCGCAGCTCAATCACCACACGCGCATCGAGCGAGGGCTGATGGCCGATGCCTCCGCCAAGCTGTTGCGCGAGTTTTTTGCCGAACGCCGCGAGGCCGCGCGTGCGCGGCGCGCCGAACGCCAGGGGCTGATCCCCACCGGCGAGGCCACCCACCTGGATGACACCCCATGACGACGCTCACCCTGTTTTCCCCGGCCGGCGCGGTGCAGAAGGCCGATGCGCTGAAGCGCGCCGCCAAGCGGCTCACCGCGCTGGGCTTTGATGTGAGCATCGATGCCGATGCGTTGTCGCGCCAGCAGCGCTTTGCCGGCGACGACGCCGCGCGGCTGGCCGCGCTGCACCGCATTGCCGACGCGGCGCCGTCGGTGGCGCTGGCCTCGCGTGGCGGCTACGGCCTGACGCGGCTGCTGGGCCAGATCGACTGGGCGCGCATTGCCGGCAGCGTGGAGCGCGGCACGCGCTGGGTGGGCTACAGCGACTTGACGGCGCTGCAAAACGGCTTCATCGCGCGCCACAAGGGCCTGGCGATGTGGAGCGGCCCGCTGGCCTGTGACGACTTCGGCCGCAGCGAGGCCGATGGCGGCGTCGACGAGGTGACGCAGGACTGCTTCACCGAGGCCATGAGCGGCGCGCTGGAGGCCGTGGGCTTTCGCGCGCCCAGCGCCGAGTTCGACGGTCTGGAAGCGCGTGGCCGCCTGTGGGGCGGCAACCTCACCGTGCTGTGCTCGCTGCTGGGCACGCCGCACTGGCCCAAGGTCAAGGGCGGCATCCTGTTCCTGGAAGACATCAACGAGCACCCCTACCGCGTCGAGCGCATGCTGCTGCAGCTGCAGCAGGCCGGCGTCATCGACCACCAGGCGGCGGTGCTGCTGGGCGACTTCAGCGGCGCGGCCAAAACGCCCAACGACCGCGGTTACGGCCTGAAGGATGCCATCGCTGCGCTGCGCGCCCGCACCAAGACGCCGGTGCTGACCGGCCTGCCGTTCGGCCATGTGCGCACCAAGGTGTGCCTGCCGGTGGGCGGTACGGTGGACCTGTACGTGCAGGGCCGCGAGGCCATCCTGGGCTGGCAGTCGGACCCGCGGCTGGCCCACGCCGCCCACCACGACCACGGGCCGGACTGTGGCGCCGACTGCGGCCACGACCATCACTGAAGTCGCACGGGTTTTCCTGGCCGTCTTTGCGCGCTGCGACAGCCTGTCTAGACGAGTGGCCCGACTATGATTTCGACCGTCGCCCCGGCTTGTGCCGGGGCGTCGTGTTTTTCGAGGGCGTCGGCGTGGGAACAGTCAGCGGTTGGGTGAAGGCGTGCGTGGGCGCAGTCGCGGTCGTGCTGCTGGCCGGCTGCAACAACAGCCCGCATCCGCACGGCGCCGAGCGCGAGAACACGCTCTACATGGCCTTCGCCGAGCGCTCGCCGCGCTACCTGGACCCGACGTCCTCCTACGCCGCGCCCGAGAGCACCTATGTCTACGAGATCAGCGAGCCGCCCTACGGCTACCACCCGCTCAAGCGGCCCTACACGCTGATCCCGCGCACGGCCGAGGCGCTGGCCAAGCCCTACTACCTGGACGCCCAAGGCAAGCGCCTGCCCGACGACGCGCCCGACGAGCAGATCGCCGAGGCGGTCTACGACATCGCCATCAAGCCGGGCCTGAAGTGGTCGCCGCACCCCGCGTTCGCGAAGGACGCGCGGGGTGACTACCGCTATCACCAGCTGAAGCCCGGCGAGCTGGGTGACAAGCGCAGCCCGTTCGCGTTCGAGCACCTGGGCACGCGCGAAGTGGTGGCGGCCGACTTCGTCTACGCGCTCAAGCGCCACGCCAGCCCGCGGCTGGAGGCGCCGGTGGCGGCGGTGTTCTCGGAGCACATCATCGGGCTCAAGGACTACATCGCCACGCTCAAGCGCGAGAGCGAGAAGCAGCTGGCCGGCCTGCCCGAGAACCTGGCCGACAAGCCCTTCCTGGACCTGCGCCGCTGGCCGCTGGCCGGCGCCGAGGCCGTCAACGACCACCTGCTGCGTATCCGCCTGAAAGGCCGCTACCCGCAGTGGCAGTACTGGCTGGCCACCACGTTCACCGCGGCCATCCCGTGGGAGGTGGATGCCTTCTACGCCCAGCCCGGCATGGCGACCAACTCCATGAGCTGGAACCAGTGGCCGGTGGGCACGGGCGCCTTCATGATGACCGAGTACGTGCAGGACCGCCGGCACGTGATGAGCCGCAACCCCCACTACCGGCACGAAACCTACCCTTGCGACGGCAGCCCCGGCGACGCCGAGGCCGGCCTGCTGGCCGACTGCGGCAAGCCCTTGCCCTTCGTCGACAAGGTCGTCGCGATCAATGTGAAGGAGGCGGTGCCGCGCAAGGAGTTGTTCAAGCAGGGCTACCTGGACCTGCCCGAGATGGACCGCTCGGACTGGGGCGTGAACCTGGCCGTGGACCGCGATGACTCCGACGAGGTGAAGCGGTTCTTCCAGGAGCGCGGCTTCCAGCTGCCCATGAACGTGGACATCACGAACTGGTACCTGGGCTTCAACTGGCTGGACCCGGTGGTGGGCCGCGGTGACACGCCCGAGCAGCAGCGCCGCAACCGCGCGCTGCGCCAGGCCATCTCCATCGCCATCGACTGGGAGGAGGGCTACGGCCGCATCTTCCGCGACAAGGGCGGCGATGCCGCACACGGCCCCATCCCGCCGGGCGTGTTCGGGTCCAGGGAGGGCGCGCCGGGCGAGTTCAACCCGGTGACGCACCGGCTGGTGAACGGCAAGGTGCAGCGCCGCCCCATCGAAGACGCTCTCCAGCTGATGAACGAGGCCGGCTACCCTGGCGGCCGCGACGCGAAGACGGGCAAGCCGCTGGTGCTGAACTACGACTTCCAGCGCGTCGTCACGCCCGAGCTGAAGGCTGAGAACGACTGGCTGATCCGCCAGTTCGCCAAGCTGGGCATCCAGCTGGACATCCGCGCGACCGACTTCAACCAGTTTCAGGAAAAGATCCTGAAGGGCAAGCACCAGATCTTCTGGTGGGGCTGGTTCGCGGACTACCCGGACGCCGAGAACTTCCTGTTCCTGCTCTACGGCCCCAACGCCAAGAGCCTGCACGAGGGCGAGAACACCGCGAACTACGCCAACCCCGAGTTCGACCGGCTCTACCGCAAGCTGCAGTCGCTGGAAGACGGCCCCGCGAAGGCCGCCGTGATGGCGACGATGAACGACATCGCCCGCCAGGACGCGCCGTGGGCCTGGGGCTACTGGAGCTACTCGGGCCTGGCCTTCCAGCGCTGGCTGCACAACGGCAAGCCGGGCGTCGTCGTGCGTGACCGCGCCCGCTACTTGCGCGTGGATGTGCAGGAGCGCGCCAGCAGCATCGCCGCGTGGAACCGGCCGGTCTGGTGGCCGCTGCTGGTGCTGGCGGCGGGGGGCCTGGCGATCGCCGTGGCGACGCGCCGCGCGTGGGCCCGCCGCGAGACGGCCACGGCTGTGGCGACGGGGGAGGCCGCCTGATGCTGGGCTTCCTGCTGCGCCGCCTGGGCTATGGCCTGGCCATTCTGGTTGGCGTCAACCTGTTCACCTTCTTCCTGTTCTTCTCGGTCAACACGCCGGATGACATGGCGCGGCTGAACATCGGCGGCAAGCGCGTCACACAGGCGCAGATCGACACTTGGAAGCAGGAGCGCGGCTACGACAAGCCGCTGTACTTCGACGCCGCGAAGACCGGCGTCGAACGGTTCACGCACACCATCCTGTGGGAGCGCTCGGTGAGCCTGTTCGCGCTGGACTTCGGCAAAAGCGACGCGCGGCAGGCCATCAACATCGGCCACGAGGTGAAGGTGCGCATGGGCGTGAGCCTGCAGCTGGCGCTGCCGCTGTTCATCCTGCAGGTCATCGTCAGCGTGGCGTTCTCGCTGCTGCTGGTGTTCTTCCGGCACACGCGCATCGACTTCTGGGGCGTCGTGCTGTGCGTGCTGATGCTGTCCATCAGCAGCCTGTTCTACATCATCGTCGGCCAGTTCCTGTTCGCCCGCGTGCTGAAGCTGGTGCCCATGAACGGCTTCGCGGGCGGGCTGGATGCGGTGCGCTTCCTGGCGCTGCCTATCCTGCTGTCGCTGCTGAGCCGGCTGGGCGGCGAGGCGCGGCTGTACCGCGCGATGTTCCTGGAGGAGATGGGCAAGGACTATGTGCGCACCGCGCGCGCCAAGGGCCTGTCCGAAGGCCGCGTGCTGGGCCGCCATGTGCTGCGCAACGCGCTCATCCCCATCATCACCAGCGCCGGCAGCTACCTGCCGTACGTCTTCCTCGGCAGCTTGGTGTTCGAGAGCTTTTTCGGCATCCCGGGCCTGGGCGCCTTCGTCATCGAGGCCATCACGGGGCAGGACTTCGCCATCGTGCGCACCATGGTCTTCCTCGGTGCGCTGCTCTACATCGCGAGCAATGCGCTGATCGACGTGGCCTACACGTGGGTGGACCCGCGGGTGAGGTTGCAATGAAGTTCGTGCTGCTCTGGACCGACCTCGCGCTGTGGCTGATGGTGGCTGCGGGCGTCGCCTACGCGGTGCGCGTGCGCGGCCAGGCCCACCTGCGCGCCACCTGGCAACGCGTGCTGCGCGACCCGGTCGCGGCGAGTGCCGGCGTCATCATGGCGCTGTTCCTGTTGCTCACGCTGATCGACAGCATCCACATCCGCCGCGCGCTGGAGACGGGTGACGGGGCCACCGTCTACGACACGCGCACGCTGTCTGCGCTGGACCTGCTGCTGGCGCGGCAACTCGAGATGCGCGAGGTCAGCTACTCGGTGCCGCTGGGCACGCATGGGTTCAACAAGGAAAGCATCGTCGACGCGCAAGGGCAGGCCGGCCGTGACTATCCGCGCCTGAAGTTCGGCGGCGCGCATCTGGCCGACCCGGCCACGCAATGGGCGGGCGACGTGGTCCGCCGCGCCGCGCTGGGGCTGGCCGGCGGCCTGGCCGTCGCCGCGCTGCTCGTCGGGCTGACGGCCGCCGCGCTGGCCCGCCAGCACCACGGCTGGCGCCACGCGCTGGCCGACCTGGCCGCGGACCGCACCTTCTACCCGCTGCGCGCCGTGCTCATCACGCTGACCGTCGTGCTGCTGCTGGCCGGCTCGGCCCTCGCGCTGATGCCGCACTACCACGTGCTCGGCACCGACCGCACCGGCAACGACGTGCTGGTGCAGGCGCTGAAGAGCGTGCGCACGGCCTTCGTCATCGGCGCGCTGTCCACGCTGGCCACGCTGCCGTTGGCACTGCTGTTGGGTGTGCTGGCTGGCTACTACAAGGGCTGGGTCGATGAAGCCATCCAGTACGTCTACACGACGCTGAGCTCCGTGCCCAACGTGCTGCTCATCGCCGCCTGCGTGCTGATGGTGCAGGTGTACTTCGACAAGAACCCCGACGTGTTCGAGACGGCGCTGGAGCGGGCCGACCTGAAGATGCTGATGCTGTGCGTCATCCTGGGTCTGACCGGCTGGGCGGGCCTGTGCCGCCTGGTACGCGCCGAGACCTTGAAGCTGCGCGAGTTGGACTACGTGCAGGCCGCCACGGCCTTCGGCGTGGGCGACGCGGCCATCATGGCGCGCCACATCCTGCCCAACGTGATGCACCTGGTGCTCATCACCGTCGTGCTGAGCTTCTCTGAACTGATCCTGTACGAAGCCGTGCTGACCTACGTGGGCGTGGGCGTGGACCCGACGACCAGCAGCTTCGGCAGCATGATCAATCTGGCCCGCAACGAGATGTCGCGCGACCCGGTCGTCTGGTGGAGCTTCGCCGCGGCCTTTGGCTTCATGGTGAGCCTGGTGCTGGCCGCCAACCTGTTTGCCGACGGCGTGCGCGATGCGTTCGACCCCAAGGCTCGCTCGGCCCGGCCGCGCGTCTTCCGCAGGCGAGGGGCGGACCATGCTTGAGATTGCCGACCTGCGCGTGCAGCTCGATGCCGAAGCGGGCCTGGTGCGCGCCATCGACGGCATGCGGCTGACGCTGGCGCGCGGCGAGACCTTTGCGCTGGTCGGTGAGAGCGGCTGCGGCAAGAGCATGACGGCGTTGGCGCTGATGCGACTGCTGCCCGAGAACGGCCGCGTGGCCGGCGGCGCGGTGATGCTGGACGGCCAGAACCTGCTGGCGCTGCCCGAGCGCCACATGCGCGACGTGCGCGGCGGCCGTGTGTCCATGATCTTCCAGGAGCCTGCGACCAGCCTGAACCCGGTGATGCGCGTGGGCGACCAGATCGTCGAGGCCATCGAGGCCCACACCGAGCTGCGCGGCGCCGCGGCGCGCGCCAAGGCCATCGACTGGCTGAAGCGCGTGGGCATTCCCGAGCCCGAGCGCCGGGTGGACGACTACCCGTTCCGGCTGTCCGGCGGCCAGAAGCAGCGCGTGATGATCGCCATCGCGCTGGCTGCCGAGCCCGACTTCCTCATCGCCGACGAGCCGACGACGGCGCTGGACGTCACCATCCAGGCGCAGATCCTGGACCTCATCCGCGACCTGCAGCGCGAGCGCCAGCTGGGCGTGCTGCTGATCACGCACGACCTGGCCGTCGTCAGCGGCATGGCCCATCGCGTCGCGCTGATGTATGCCGGTCAAATCATCGAGGTGGCCCCGGCGGCCGAGTTCTTCGCAAGCCCGAAACACCCCTACGCTCGGCTGCTGCTGCAGGCGCTGCCCGATGCCGCGCGCCGCGGCGAGCCGCTGGCCGCCATTGCCGGCACCGTGCCGCCGCTGTGGCTGGACTTTGCCGGCTGCCGCTTCGCGCCGCGCTGCGACAAGGCCATGGCGCACTGCGCCGGCACGCTGCCCGTGCTGACCGAGGGGGGGCCGCAGCACCAGGTGCGCTGCCTGCTCTACAGCCAGCCCGGCGACGCGCTGCCGCGCCCGCCGGTGCAGCCGCGTGTCACGCCGCCGCAGCCGCCCCAGCAGGCCGCGCCGCTGCTGGATGTGCGCGACCTGCGCGTGCGCTTCCCGCTGAAAGCGCCGCTGTTCCACCGCGGCCCGCGCCATTTCGATGCGGTCGATGGCGTCAGCTACCAGCTGCATGCCGGCCGCACGCTGGCGCTGGTGGGCGAGTCCGGCTGCGGCAAGACGACGTCCGGCAAGGCCATCGTGCAACTGCTGCGCCGCCAGGCGCAGATCAGCGGCCAGGCGCTGTTTGACGGGCAGGACCTGTTCCAGCTGTCGGGCCCCGCGCTGGTGCAGGCGCGCCGCAGCGTTCAGATCATCTTCCAGGATCCGTTCGCGTCGCTGAACCCGCGCATGCGTGTGGCCGATGTGCTGGAGGAAGGCCTCATCGCGCTGCGGCCCGAGCTGGACGCCACGGCCCGCCGTGAGCGCCTGCACAGGTTGGTCGATCAGGTCGGCCTGCGCCGCGACGCGCTGCAGCGCTGGCCGCACGAGTTCTCCGGCGGCCAGCGCCAGCGTATCGCCATCGCCCGTGCGCTGGCCGTGGAGCCTCGCCTCATCGTTTGCGACGAGCCGACGTCCGCGCTGGACGTGTCGGTGCAGGCGCAAATTCTGAATTTGCTGCGCGACTTGCAGCGCGAGCAGGGGCTGGCCTACCTGTTCATCACGCACAACATCGGCGTCGTCGAATACATCGCCGACGACATCGCCGTCATGCAGCGCGGCCGCATCGTGGAGCAGGGCGACTGCGCCGCCGTGCTGGAGCAGCCGACCCAGGCCTACACCCGTGATCTGCTGGCCGCCGTGCCTCGGTTGGGCGGTCTGGTTGCGTCGCAAAAAGGCAACGGCTAGGGAATTTACTCTAGGGGATGTAACGTCTGGAAACCCAATTGAATCAATGGGTTGCGGCGACATTCTGCGGTGCTAGGTGCATTCACGGGGCGGGTCGCATGTTGCACCCGCACAAACTGCGGCACCCCAATCTGAGCCCACCGCTCAGGCCAAGGAGCGACCCGCACCCCGGGTCAGTGCCGCCACGTTATCGGGCGGGCCCGTTGTCTCTTCAGGAGAGTCCATGTTCAAAGTCACCCTCATCAGCAGCGCCATCCTGGCCCTGACAGCCGGCGCCGCCGTCGCGCAGGAATCCCAGAAGCTTGAGCGCATCCAGGTCACCGGTTCCAGCATCAAGCGTGTCGAGTCCGAAACGGCGCTGCCCGTGACGGTCATCTCGCGTGACGCCATCGAGAAGTCCGGCGCCGTCAACGTTGAAGACATCCTGCGTCGCCTGTCGGTGAATTCCGCGCAGCTGTCCGACTCCACACAGGGCGCCGGCTATGCCACCAGCAACGCCAACCTGCGCGGCCTGGGCGCCAACTCCACGCTGGTGCTGCTGAACGGCCGCCGCCTGGCCGGTCACCCCTTCGGCTCCATCGGCGGCTCGGTCGCGGTGGACCTGAACAGCATCCCCTTCGCCGCCATCGAGCGCATCGAAGTGCTGCGTGACGGTGCTTCCGCCATCTACGGCACGGACGCCGTTGCTGGCGTCATCAACTTCATCACCCGCAAGGACTACGACAAGGGTGAGCTGACCGTCCGCTACGGCGCCCCCGAGAAGAACGTCGGCGGCAAGGAGCATGGCGGCTCGGTCGCCTTCGGTACCGGCAATCTGGACAAGGACGGCTACAACTTCCTGGTCACCGCCAACATCAAGGAACAGACCCGCCTGGAAGCGGCCAAGCAGGGCTGGTACTGGCGCCATGCCACCGAAGTGCCGGGCTCCATCCCCCCGACCTCGTTCCGTGCCTACCCCGGTCGCCTGATGGATCTGGGCATCAGCCCCGGTGCTTACACAAACCCGGGCGCCAACATGGCGGCTTGCGACCCTGCCAACACGGTTGTGCAGACCGCGGCGGGCAAGACGCCGAGCGGCGATCCCGTGCTGCGTTGCCGCGCCGTTTACGCTGCCATGCTGGACAACCTGCCTGACAGCACCAAGACCGACCTGTTCGCCCGCGGCACCTTCCGCATCGATGCGGACAACCAGTGGTTCGTTGAGGCCTCGGCTGCGCGCAATCACACGACCGGTCGCGCAGCCCCGACGCCGATCGACGGTTCCGCGATGAAGGTGGGTGCCGACGGCAACTACCCGAACGTGCTGATGCCCGTCACCAGCAAGTACTTTCCGACGGCGCTGCTGACCCGTCTGGGTTACACGCCGGCCGACTATGTGTCGGCCACCATCAATGGCGTCGGTTACACCGAGATCGCTTACCGCTCGCTGGACCGCGGCAACCGTGTCAGCGACAACACCAACGAGCAGTACCGCGTCGTCGTTGGCGCCACGGGCCTGTTCTCGGGCTGGGATTACGACATCGGCCTGAACGTCGCCCAAGCCCGCGGTACGCTGAATTACAGCGGCTACTTGCTGCAGGAGCCGTTCCTGGCCGCCATGAAGACCGGCAACGTCAACCCCTTCGGCCCGAACGACGCCGCAGGCGTCGCGCTGCTGGACGGTGCCGCGCTGGAAGGCAAGGTTCGCCAGTCGAAGGGCACCACCATGGTGCTGGACGCCAAGGTCAGCCGCGAGCTGATGAAGATGGACGGCGGCATGGCGGCCATCGCCATGGGCATCGACCTGCGCCGCGAGAAGGCTGACGACAAGCCGACCAACATCGAGTACTCGAAGGGCTCGCATATCGGTGGTGAGGGCTCCGTGCCCGCCACGTCGGCCAGCCGCAGCATCTCGGCGATCTACAGCGAACTGTCGATGCCCGTCTTGAAGGGCTTCGAAGTCGCTGTCGCCGCGCGCTATGACAAGTACAGCGACTTCGGTGGCAGCTTCAACCCGCGCGTTGCGCTGCGTTACCAGCCGACGAAGGAGCTGCTGTTCCGCACAAGCACCGGCACGGGCTTCCGTGCACCGACGCTGTGGGACGTCAACAGCCCCGTGTCCAACACCAACACGGCCGACCCGCAGGTGGACCCGGATTGCCCGGCTGGCAAGTCGGACAGCCCGCTGTGCAACACGCAGTTCAACGTGCAGCTGTCCAGCTCCAAGGCCCTGAAGCCCGAGAAGAGCCGTCAGTTCGCGTTTGGTGCGGTGTTCGAGCCGGTGCGTGATCTGAGTATCGCGGTCGACTACTGGGCCATCCTGAAGAAGGATCAGATCGGCGTCATCTCCGGTGACACGCTGATGGCTGAGCCCGGCCTGTATGCGCAGTACAAGAACCGCGTGAAGCGCACGTCGGCGGGCTTCATCTCGTACATCGAGACGCCTGTTGAGAATCTGGGCGAGCTGCGCACCTCGGGCCTCGACATCGACATCAAGTCGGCCGTGCGTCTGGGCAGCCTTGGCCGCTTGGGTATCGGCTTTGCGTCCACCTACACGCTGAAGTACGAACTGCAGAACGGCAAGGGTCTGCCGTTCACCGACTACGTCGGCAAGTCCCTGGGCGGCAACCCGCCGGTGCCGGAATGGCAGCACACGCTGTCGTTCGACTGGACGATGGGTTCCTGGAACGTCGCGCTGGAGAACGTGTTCACCAAGGGCTGGGAAGAGTCGGCCGCGGTGGTCAACACCAACCTCGGCGTGGACGCGCCCTACCAAGTCAAGGACACCAGCCGCTGGAACCTGGCCGTCAGCTATCGCGGCTTCAAGGACCTGCGCCTGACGGTCGGTGCCCGCAATGCCTTCGACCAGGATCCGCCGTTCGTCGCGTCGTCCAGCTACGGCTCGCACGCCGCTGGCTTCGCCGGCTCGTTCGCCGACCCGCGCGGCCGCTTCATCTACGGCTCGGTGACCTACCAGTTCAAGTGAAGCCGTTGACCCGCCGGGCCCAGGCTCGGTGGTCTCAGGAAAGGGCGTGCCAGGCACGCCCTTTTTTTTCGTGCCGCGTCGGCATGCGGCTGGCGTGCGTGTGCCGCGGCACATGGTTCCCGCGCAGCCTGCCCATGTAATCAGCCTGTTTTACTTGTCCGGGTTAGCCCCAGGCGAAGGGCTGATCCCCAGGGCTAAGATGCCGCCCAGGCCAAGTTTGGCCGTGCGGTGCAGCGTTGCTGTTCCCTGTTCGTGGCGAAGAAACACATGCCCGACGGCTCAGGCCACCGGGCGTTTTTTTTGTCAGTACGGGTGCATAGCAAGCTTGCCGTCAGGACAGACTGCGTGTTTTCGACGATGCGGGAGCGCGCTCCACGGCATCTAGAATGCACGACCTTCGGGAGCACGCAGGCGGGCGGGACGCAACTTCCCCCGTTCAGCAGTGGCCGCATTCCTGAAAGAAGTCATCGACTGTGATTTGTAGTTGCAAGAAGGAGCGCGCATGAATTTTGCGCAGGAGAAGCAGGGCGCGTCCCGGTTCACGGGCTTCGGCATCGTGATCCTGATCCACGTCGTGGCCATCTACGCGCTGGCCAGCGGCCTGGCCAAGGACATCGTGAAGAAGGTCACCGGCCCCATCGAGACCAAGGTCATCGAGGAGCCGGTCAAGCCGCCGCCGCCGCCCGAGAAGGTCGTGCCGCCTCCGCCGGACATGAAGGCGCCCCCGCCGCCGTTCGTGCCCCCGCCTGAGTTCCAGGTCACGGCACCCGCGCCGCCGGCGCCCGCCATCCAGTCGACGCAGGTTGCGCCGCCTGCTGCGCAGGAAGTGCGCCCGGCCCCGCCGCCGGCTCCGGCTGCACCGCCGGCAGCACCCAAGCCCACCGGCAAGATCACGGCCGGCATGGTGTGTACCAAGATGGGCCGCCCGGAGGCGCCGTCGGTCAACTGGAGCGGTGAAGCGCTGTACAAGGCGGTTGCAACCGTGAAGGCCGGTCGTGTGACGTCCGTGGAGATCACCCCGCTGCGTGGCGGCGTCGATCGCAAGGCGCAGCGCGCGCTGGTCCAGGAGATCACCCGCACGCTGCAAGAAACTTACGAATGCCCGGGCGACCACGTGTTCGAGCAGGAGTTCCAGTTCAAGATCGACTGACCGTCGGCATGAACTACGCGCCAGTCAGGCGCTTCCAGAACCTACCAAACCAGAATTTTTCCCTAGGAGTTGACTCCATGATTTCTCGTATCACCGGCTTCCTGGCCACCATCGCCATGGTCGCGACCCTGGCTGTTTCGCCCGCCCATGCGCAAGACCAGCAGCCGGCCGGCGCCGCTTCGGCAGCCGCCGTTGACGCAGCGCCCGTCGCCGCTCCTGCCGCTGCCGCTTCGGCCGCTGCCGAGAATCCGTACAGCCTGGGCAACATCATTGCCCACGGCAACGTGGTCGACCAGGTCGTGCTGGCCATCCTGGCCATCATGTCCATGGGCTCGTGGTACATCCTGGTGGTCCGTCTGTGGGACACCAGCAAGCTGTCGTCGGAAGCCAAGGAAGTCCGCGCCACTTTCTTCAAGAAGGCCAGCCTGGCTGACGGCGTCAAGGGCCTGAAGGAAGAAAGCGCCTTCCGCTACATCGCCACCACCGCCATCGAGGCCTCGGAGCACCACGAAGGCGCCCTGACCGAGAACATCGACCACAGCAGCTGGGTGACGATGAACGTCGACCGCGCCGTCGCCGACGTCAACACCAAGATCTCGTCGGGCCTGGGCTTCCTGGCTACCGTCGGTTCGACCTCGCCCTTCATCGGCCTGTTCGGTACCGTGTGGGGCATTCTGAACGCGCTGACCGCCATCGGTGTTGCCGGCCAGGCTTCCATCGACAAGGTGGCTGGCCCCGTGGGCGCCGCGCTGATCATGACCGCCATCGGTCTGGTCGTCGCTGTGCCGGCCGTGCTGGGCTACAACTGGCTGGTCAACCGCAACAAGGCTGTCATGGCTCAGGTCCGCTCGTTCGCCGGCGACCTGCATGGCGTGCTGATGGGCAACCGCGCTGTCGCCAAGCGCTAATCCCTGAGCTGAAGCTCGTACAGGAGCCAATGCCATGGGCATGAACGTCGGATCCTCTTCCGGCGAGGACGAAGTCAATGCAACCATCAACACCACGCCCCTCGTGGACGTGATGTTGGTGATGCTGATCATCTTCCTCATCACCGTGCCGGTGGTGACGCAGACGGTGGCGGTCAACCTTCCCAAGGAGACCAACATCATCCGTGTCACCAAGCCGGAGAACATTGAAATCTCGGTCAGCAAGGACGGCGACGTCTACTGGAACACCAAGCTGATTCCTGACATGGAGGAGCTGGTGCAGCGCCTTGGTAAGGAATCGGTGAAGAATCCGCAGCCCGAGGTGCACGTCCGCGGCGACGACAAGTCGCGTTACGAGTCGGTTGGTCGCGTGATCTACGCCGCGCAACGCGCCGGCATCATGAAGGTCAACTTCGTGACCGAGCCGCCGTCGCGCGGTGGTTGATCCCGGGAGTCAAGCATGGGAATGAATGTTGGAAGTTCGTCGGGGAGCAGCGAGCCTGAAGTCCTGATGGACGTCAATACGACGCCGCTGATCGACGTGATGCTGGTGCTGCTGGTGATGCTGATCATCACCATCCCCATCCAGCTGCACACGATCAATCTGGACATGCCGCCGCCGAGCAATCAGCCGCCGCAGCAGGACCCGGTGGTGCACACCGTCATGATCGACTTTGACGGCACGGTCTACTGGGATGCGGATGCGCTGCCCAACATCGACGCGGTCAACGCCAAGATGCAGGAGATCGGTGCGAAGAACCTCAGCGAGCAGCCAGAGGTTCACATCAAGCCGAACAAGCTCGTCGACTATGGCGTGGTGGCTGCGGTGATGGCTTCGGCCCAGCGCAACAACGTCAAGAAGATGGGCATGGTGGGTAACGAGCAATACGTCAAGTGACGTGGGCTCGGGCCAGCTGACGCCGAAACTTTGAGCGCGCTGCCCGGAAGGGCGGCGCGTTTTTGCTTTGCAGGAGAGCAAATTGAAGACTTTGAAAACCGTGGTGGCCGTCGCCGTTGGCGCCCTGGCCCTGACTTTGAACGGTGCGCCCGGTGCCGAGTTCGGCATCAGCCAAGCAAGCGCTCAGGAAACGGTGCGCAAGGAAGTTGGCGCCCCGCTGGGTGAGGCGAGCAAGCTGTACAAGGCCGGCAAGCACAAGGAGGCGCTGGCCAAGCTGCGCGATGCCGACGCCGTGGCCAACCGCACGCCGGGTGAGAACTTCGCCATTGAAGGCCTGCGTTTCTCGGCCGCGATGGGCGCCGGCGATGCCGACACCATGACGCGCTCGTTCGACGTGCTCAAGGCCAAGCTGGGCGGCCCGCAGCAGCTGCAGTACATGGAAGCCATTGCCGGTACCTACCTGCGCGCCAACAACGCCCCCAAGGCCTTGGAATGGGCCAACAAGTACTTCGCGGCCGGTGGCAACAGTCCCACGGTCAAGCAGGTGCAGCAGCAGGCGCAGTTCAAGTCTGGCGACATGACCGCTGTGCTCAAGGACACGCTGGCTGAAATCCAGTCGGAAGAGAAGGCCGGCCGTGCGCCGACCCAGGACAAGCTCAACATCCTGCTGTTCGCAGCACAGAAGAAGGGCGACC
Source organism: Roseateles hydrophilus (assembly GCF_026712245.1). GTDB lineage: Bacteria > Pseudomonadota > Gammaproteobacteria > Burkholderiales > Burkholderiaceae_C > Pelomonas > Pelomonas hydrophilus. The sequence continues at coordinate 73,514 of NZ_JAPPUY010000004.1, read as the reverse complement.
TTGCGACGGAGTCGTACGCTGTCGAGCGTCTGCTGAACTACTACCCGCGCAAGGAGCTGTGGGCCCAGGTGCTGGGCGGCTTGCAGGGCAAGAAGGGCTTCGCGGCCCGCTTCTCGCTGGACGTCTATCGTCTGCAGCTGGCCACGGGCAACCTGAAGACGGCCGACGACTACATGGAGATGGCCCAACTCGCCGCCCAGGCCGGCTATCCGGACGAAGGCAAGAAAGTCGTCGAACAGGGCCTGGCCGCCAACGTCCTCGGCCAGGGCGCCGAAGGTGCGCGCCACAAGCGCCTGCTGGACCTGATGGTCAAGAAGTCCAACGAGGCCAAGGCTGATGCCGCCAACGCCGAGAAGGTGGCGAGCGATGCCAGGACGGGTGACGAACTGGTCAAGCTGGGCCTGTCGCGCGTGTTTGCGGGCGACAAGGCCGGCGGCCTGAAGCTGGTGGACGCTGGGGGGGCCAAGGGCAACTTCACGCGCGCCGACGACGTCAAGTTCTACCAGGGCCTGGCGTACTTCAATGCCGGCGAAGCCAGCAAGGCGCAGTCCATCTGGCGTGGCGTCAAGGGCACCGACGGCTCCGGCGAACTCGCGCGCCTGTGGGGCGTGCACGCGCGCAGCGCCAAGAAGTAATCCTTGCTGCGCGTACAGAACAAAAGGCCCCTCGGGGCCTTTTTTCATGGGCGCGCAGCAGCGTGGATCACTTCGGCGCCATGCGGATGGCGCCGTCCAGACGGATGACCTCGCCGTTGAGCATGTCGTTGGTGATGATCTGGTGCACCAGCTTGGCATAGTCGTCCGGGCGGCCCAGGCGGCTGGGGAAGGGCACGCTGGCGGCCAGCGCATCCTGCACCTCCTGCGGCATGCCGAACAGCATGGGTGTGCCGAAGATGCCCGGTGCAATCGTCATGTTGCGGATGCCGCTGCGCGCGAGGTCGCGGGCGATGGGCAGCGTCATGGCCACCACACCGCCCTTGGACGCGGCATAGGCCGCCTGACCGATCTGCCCGTCGTAGGCGGCCACCGAGGCGGTGGAGATCAGCACGCCGCGCTCGCCGGTGGCTTCGGGCTCGTTCTTGGCCATCGCATCCGCGGCCAGGCGGATCATGTTGAAGGTGCCGATCAAGTTGACGTTGATGGTTTTCGTGAAGTTGGCCAGCGGGTGGGCGCCGTCCTTGCCGACGGTCTTCGCCGCCGAGGCGATGCCGGCGCAATTGACCAGCCCCATCAGCTTGCCCATCGAGACTGCGGCCGCAACGGCGGCCTGGCCGTCGGCCTCCTGGCTGACGTCGCACCTGACGAAGCGCCCGCCGAGCTCGGCGGCGAGTTGCTCGCCGCGCTCGACCTGCAGGTCCGCGATGACGACCTTGGCGCCGTGTGCGGTCAGCATGCGAGCCGTGCCTTCGCCGAGGCCCGAGGCGCCGCCGGTGACGATGAACACCTTGCCTGCGATTTCCATGATGAGGATCTCCTGGGTTTGATTGACGTGAACGTCAATTGTCGGCGACAAAAAAGCCGCAGGGCCAGAGCGCTGCGGCTTGTTGGGGCGAGCCGGGCGTTGAAGCCCTGTGCCGGCTCAGCTCAGCGCGGCGAGTGCGCGCTTGGTGATGTCGTCCACCGAGCCGAGGCCTTCGATGCGGCGGTACTTGGGCGCATCGGCGTCGCCCGTGGCGGCCCACTGCGAGTAATAGTCGACCAGCGGGCGCGTCTGTGCGGAGTAAACGTCCAGGCGCTTCTTGACGGTGCCCTCTTCGTCGTCCGGGCGCTGCACGAGGTCCTCGCCGGTCTCGTCGTCCTTGCCTTCCACCTTGGGCGGGTTGAACTTGACGTGGTAGGTGCGGCCCGAGGCCGGGTGCGAGCGGCGGCCGCTCATGCGTTCGATGATGGCGTCGAAGGGCACGTCAATCTCCAGCACAAAGTCCAGCTTGACGCCAGCGGCCTTCATTGCGTCCGCTTGCGGGATCGTGCGGGGGAAGCCGTCGAACAGGAAGCCTGCGGCGCAATCGGCTTGCGCGATGCGCTCCTTGACCAGCGCGATGATCAGGTCGTCGCTGACCAGGCCGCCCGCCTTCATCACGGACTCGGCTTGCTGGCCCAGCGGCGTGCCGGCCTTGACGGCAGCCCTCAGCATGTCGCCAGTCGAGATCTGCGGAATGCCGAATTGCTTGCAGATGAAGGCAGCTTGGGTGCCTTTGCCGGCGCCGGGTGCGCCCAGAAGGATCAGTCGCATGGGTCTCCTCTTGTGTCGGGGCTGTGAAGCAGTCCCGCCTCAACTCAGCGAGGGAGTATCGCACGCGGCCTTGCTGGGGCCTGACGTGCTTGAGGCTGTCAACCCTTGATCAGCAGGCGCACGCGCGCCAGGTCTTCGGGGGTGTCCACGCCTGGCCCGGGCTGCTCGGGGCTGATGTGCACGGCGATGCGTTCACCGTGCCAGAGCACGCGCAGCTGCTCCAGCGATTCGATCTGCTCCAGCGGGCTCACTGCCAGCGTCGGGAAGCGGCGTAGAAAGCCTGCGCGATAGGCGTACAGGCCCACGTGGCGCAGCGCCTGGTTGGGTTGGCCTGCGCCGTCGCGCCACCAGGCGATGGGGGCACGCGAGAAATACAGCGCCCGGCCAGCCTTGTCGGTGACCAGCTTGACGACGTTGGGGTTTGCGAACTCCGCAGGATCCTGCAGCGCGTGGGCCACGGTGGCCATCACGCAGTCGGGCTGTGCGGCCAGCGTGGCAGCGCAGGCATCGATCATCGCGGGCGCGATCAGCGGCTCGTCGCCTTGCACGTTGACGACGGCGGCGTCGTCGGCCAGCCCGAGTTGCTCGACGGCCTCGGCAAGCCGGTCACTGCCGGACGGGTGATCTGCGCGCGTCATGAGCGCCTGTACGCCGTGCGCAGCGCAGGCGGTGGCCACCTCGGGCGCATCCGTGGCGACGACGACGCGCTCCGCGCCGGAGAGCGCCGCGCGCTGCGCGACGCGCACGATCATGGGCAGGCCGCCGATGTCGGCCAGCGGCTTGTTGGGCAGGCGTGTCGAGGCCAGCCGCGCCGGGATGACGACGGTGAAGCTCACGGTGCGAGCGGCAGTGGTGCCGAGACCGCCTCGGGGTCCCAGGGGCGGGCTTCGTTTTCCAGCATCAGCGGGATGCCGTCGCGGATGGGGAAGGCCAGGCGGTCGGCGCGGCAGGCCAGCGCGGGCAGGTCGGCCTCGGCGCCGCGCAGCAGCGTCAGTGGCCCCTTGCACAGCGGGCAGACCAGCATTTCGATCAGTCGTTGATCCATAGCGACGGGAACAGGCGTTGGAGATGGAGATCCAGTGCGGCCGCGAAGCCGGCGCCGGGCGCGAAGTCTAGCGTCACGACCCAGACCGGCATGGTGCCGACGCGATCGGGCGGCAGTTTGACCGCGTCCTTCTCGGTCAGCAGCACGCCGGCGGCGTCGGCGGGCCAGGGCAGGGTGCTGAAGTCGGCATGGTCGGCCAGCGGCAGCGGCGTTGCCTGGATGCCCAGCCCGGCTAGCATGTCGAAGAAGCGCTGGGGCTGCGCGATGCCGGCTGCGGCCACCAGGCCAGGCTGGCCGCGCAAGGCCTGCAGCGTCGCCAGGTCGGCAGCTCGCCCGGCCCACCAGTCCGCCAGCGGCACGGCGCCGGCCAGCTGCCGGGTGCCGACGAAGCCCGGCAGCGCCGTGCTGGGCCGGGGCGCGGTGTACACCACCAGCTCCTGGGCCGTCGGCACGGTGGGCGGCTGGCGCAGCGGGCCGGCGGGCAGCACATGGCCGTTGCCCAGGCCGCGCTCGTCGAAGACCAGCAGGCTCAGGTCGCGGGGCAGCCGCCAGTGCTGCAGGCCGTCATCGCTGACGAGCAACTGCAGTCCGGGTTCGGCGGCCAGCAGTGCGCGGGCCGCAGCCACGCGGTCGCGGCCCACGGCCACCGGCACCCCGGCTCGCAGGTGGATGAGCAGCGGCTCGTCGCCGGCCTGGGCGGCAGTGGACGCGCGGCTGAGCAGGTGCACGTCGTCGCCGTCGCGCCCGTAGCCGCGCGAGATGACGCCGGCCTTGAGGCCGCGGGCCTGCAGCAGGGACAACAGGGCCAGCGTGGTCGGCGTCTTGCCGGCACCGCCGACGATCCAGTTGCCGACGACGATGACGGGCACCGGCAGCGTCTCGACCCGCTTTAGCCCGACGCGGTACGCCAGCCGGCGCAGGGCCAGCAGCGTGCGGTAGAGCGCGCTCAGCGGCAGCAGCGCGGCCGCCAGCGGTCCGCCGGTCAGCCACTCGCGCTGCAGACGGTCACTGAGCGTCGGTTTGGGCGGCGAAGGTGACACGGATCAGGCCCACGCGCCGGGCGGCGTCCATCACGTTGATGACGGCCTGGTGAGGCGTGGCGGCATCGGCCGAAATGATGATCGAGGCCTCGCTGTTGCCGCCCGAGGCCTGCCGCAGCGCGCTGACGAGGATGTCCACCGAGCGGCCCTCGACCGCCTGCTTGTTGATGACGAAGCGGCCATCGGCGGCGATGCCGACGATGACCTCCTGCGGCCGGTCCTTGAGCTTGTCGGCATTGGCCGCCGGCAGCGTGATCTGCAGCTCGGTGAACTTCGAGTACGTCGTCGACAGCATCAGGAAGATCAGGATCACCAGCAGCACGTCGATGAAGGGGATCAGGTTGATCTCCGGCGGCTCGCTTTGCGGTGAGCGGAAGCGCATGGCGTGATCCTCCCGCGCGTCAGGCCGTGTAGCGGCGCAGCTGGCCCAGCAGGCGGTCGGCGGCGGCTTCGAGCTCCAGCACGTATTCCTCGATGCGGCCGCGGAAGTAGCGGTGCGCGATCAACGCCGGGATGGCGATCATCAAGCCGAAGGCCGTGTTGTAGAGCGCGATGGAGATGCCGTGCGCCAGCTGCGCCGGGTTGTTGCCGCCCGGCGTCTGGCTGCCGAAGATCTCGATCATGCCCACCACCGTGCCCATCAGGCCCAGCAGCGGCGCGGCGGTGGCGATGGTGCCCAGCGTGTTCATGTAGCGCTCGAGCTGGTGCACGGCGCGCCGGCCGGCGAACTCGAACACCTGGCGCAGCTTGCCCTCGGGCATCTGCGGCTCGGCCGTGACGGCACGCAGGCCGGCAGCCAGCACCTCGCCCAGCACCGAGTTCTCGGCCAGCCGGTCCACCATCTCCGGCGTGGGCAACTGCTGCGTGCTGACGTTCAGCACGTCCTCGAGCAGCCGTGGCGGCAGGATGCGGCTGGCGCGCAAGCTGGTGATGCGTTCAATGATCAGCGCGAGGGCCACCACGGAGCACAGAAGCAAGGGCCAGATCGGCCAACCGGCGGCTTGTATGATCGAAAACAAGGGCGTCCCCGTCAGAAAAAGCGGCCGCTGACCGGCCGGGAATTGCGCGGGATTATGGGCCCAGGCCAGGGTTGCTCCGTGAATGCCAAGCCCCCCAAAAGCAGGCGTGCCAACAATCCACCGCCGCTGTGGATAACTTTGTGGGCAACCTCGGGGTGGCACGCGCCAGAGGCCGTCAAATCAAGGCCTTGGACAACTTGCCTCGATTTTGAGCAGCGGATTTCGAATTGAAAAACAAGACCTTATGTGCTCATGACGGCCGAGTGACGGGCGTCGTAGGCCGAAATCGGCCGGCAGCCCAGTGTTGGCGCGGCTGTGGACTTCCTGGCCCCCGCCGGCATTGGGTTTGCGCGTGATCGAGCCGCGCGAAGCCCCGCCAAATCGGCGTGTCTGGGGGGTGGCTGGCCTTGTGGAGGCCGTCGCCCAGAGCTTGTCCGAGCGTTTCTCGGTTGTCGTCGTGGGCGGGGAGATCTCGGGCTTCACGAGGGCGGCCAGCGGCCACTGCTACTTCACGCTGAAGGATGCCGACGGCCTGGCGGCCAGCCTGCGCTGCGCGATGTTCCGCCGTGCGGCGGCGATGCTGGACTTCGCGCCGGCCGATGGCGCGCTGGTGGAAGTGCGCGGCCGGGTGGCTGTCTACGAGCCGCGCGGCGAGCTGCAATTCGTCGTCGAGGCGATGCGCCGGGCCGGTGCCGGTACGCTGTACGAGCAGTTCCTGAAGCTGCGTGCGCGCCTGGCGGCCGAAGGTCTGTTCGAGGCCGGCGCCAAGCGTGCGCTGCCCGCGCACCCGCAGCGCATCGGGGTCATCACCTCGGCTGCTGGCGCGGCGCTGCACGATGTGCTGACGGCGCTGGCGCGGCGCGCCCCGCAGGTGGCCGTGGTTGTCTACCCCAGCCCCGTGCAGGGCGCCGAGGCGCCGCCGGCGCTGGTGAACGCGCTGCGCACGGCCAACGAGCGGGCCGAGGTGGACCTGTTGCTGCTGGTACGCGGCGGCGGCTCGCTGGAGGACCTGTGGGCGTTCAATGACGAGCGCGTCGTGCGGGCGGTGGCGATGTCGGCCCTGCCCGTTGTCTGCGGTGTCGGCCACGAAACCGACGTGACACTGAGTGACCTCGCCGCCGACCTGCGTGCGCCCACGCCCACAGCGGCGGCCGAGCTGGCTGCGCCGTCGCGCGAGGGCTTGCTTCAGCAGCTCGCCAGCCTGGAACGCGCATTGGTGCTGCGGCTGGATCACCGGCTGCAGGCTGTCGCACAGCGGCTGGACCGGATCGCGCTGCGGTTGTCCCGCCCGAGCGAGGTGCTGGCCCGCCAACGCCGTCTGCTGGACCTGCTGGCCCAGCGCGCGGCAGCCGCGCCCGGGCGTCGGATCGAACTGCAGCGCCAGCGGCTGGAGCACCTGGCGCCGCGCCCGGCGCGTGCGCTGGCCGAGACGCTGCGCCGTCAGGCCGCACGGCTGGATGCGCTGCAGGCCCGGCTGCAGGCGCTGGACCCGCAGCATGTGCTGGCCCGCGGCTATGCCTGGCTGGACGACGGGCAGGGCGGCGCGATCACCTCCGCGCATGCGCTGCTGCCCGGCCACGACGTGCGCGCCGTGCTGGCCGACGGCAGCGTCGACATGCGGGTGCTGCAGGTACGGCCTTTGCCTCCAGGGTGATTGGCGGCTCCCTACAATCCGCCGCGATTTCCTTCCCCAACACCCTCTGAGGTTCACACCATGGAACACACGCTGCCCCCGCTGCCTTACCCCATCGACTCGCTGGCTCCGCACTACAGCAAGGAAACGCTGGAGTTCCACCACGGCAAGCACCACAACGCCTACGTGGTGAACCTGAACAACCTGCAAAAGGGCACGGAGTTCGAGAGCAAGACGCTGGAAGAGATCGTCAAGACCTCCAGCGGCGGCATCTACAACAACGCTGCGCAGATCTGGAACCACACCTTTTTCTGGAACTGCATGAAGCCGCAAGGCGGTGGTGAGCCGAGCGGCGCGCTGGCCGACGCCATCAACGCCAAGTGGGGCAGCTACGCCGCCTTCAAGGAAGCCTTCGTGAAGAGCGCAGTCGGCAACTTCGGTTCCGGCTGGACCTGGCTCGTGAAGAAGGCCGACGGCACGGTCGACATCGTCAATACCGGCGCCGCCGGCACCCCGCTGACCACCGCCGACAAGGCGCTGCTGACGGTCGACGTGTGGGAGCATGCCTACTACATCGACTATCGCAACCTGCGCCCGAAGTTCGTCGAGACCTTCCTGAGCAACCTGGTGAACTGGCAGTTCGCCGAAGCCAACTTCGCCTGAAAGCCTTGGCACCGGCGCTCCGGATGAGCGCCGACGGACGCAACAAAGCCGCCTGGATCTGACGCCAGGCGGCTTTGTCATTCTGGTCGATTGACCAGCGGCGGCTTTACTTCTTGGTGGGCGGCAGCAGCACGCGGTCTACCGCGTGAGCCACGCCGTTGGTGGCGAGGATGTCGGCCTTGAGCACCAGGGCTTCGTCCACGGTGACGAAGTCGCCGGCCTTGGCGAGTGCCAGGTTGGTGCCCTGGCGGCTCTTGGTGGCACCGGCTTTCACGTCGGTGGCGAGCAGTCGCCCGTCGATGATGTGGTGGCTCAGCACGGCCTTGAGTTGGGTGCGGTCAGCAGCCAGTGCCTCCATGGTCTTGGCCGGAACGGCCTTGAAGGCTTCGTCATTGGGCACGAAGACAGTCATGGGTCCGGCAGTGCGCAGATCCTCCGCGAGCCCGGCCTGGGCGGCCAGCCGGGTGAAGGTGCTGAACTGTGGGTCGCGGGCCAGTGTGTCGGCCAGCGGTGCGGGCGCGGGCGTGGTCGCGCAGGCGCTCAGCAGGGCAGCGGTGGCGAGCAGCAGGCAGGCGGCGAATCGGTTCATGGGGTCGATCTGAGAGGTGGTGACGGGGTGAAGTCACTCTAGAAGTCGAATATGACGGTCGCATGAACTCCATATGACGCTGTCACAAAGCGGTTTGTGTCGCTTCACATCTGGGGGAAGAAGCGATCCAATGACCGGATTGCTCAAGAGACGGTCACTGAACCGTCACATTTGGTGCCTAGGATGCGTGGCATCGTTCAACCGCCTGTGGAAGGTGTTCCAGATGAATTTTGTCCAGGTCAGCAAGTCGTTCGCGCTCGTCGCGGGTCTGTTCAGCGCTCAAGTTGCGTTTGCTCAGGACGTCACCGGCGCCGGCGCGACCTTCCCGGCGCCCATCTACGCCAAGTGGGCTGATGCCTACAACAAGGCCAGCGGCGCGCGGATCAACTATCAGTCCGTCGGCTCCGGCGCCGGCATCCGCCAGATCAAGGCCAAGACGGTCGACTTCGGTGCGTCCGACATGCCGCTGAAGGACGAAGAGCTGGCCAAGGACGGTCTCGTGCAGTTCCCCACCGTCATCGGTGGCGTGGTGCCGGTGGTGAACATCAAGGGCGTGGCTCCGGGCCAGCTGAAGCTGACCGGCCCCGTGCTGGCTGACATCTACCTGGGCAAGATCGCCAAGTGGAACGACGCCGCCATCACCGCGCTGAACCCTGGTGTGACCCTGCCTGATGCCGCCATTGCCCCGGTGGCCCGCGCTGACGGCTCCGGCACCACCTTCATCTTCACGAACTACCTGTCCAAGGTCAGCGAGTCCTGGAAGAGCCAGGTTGGCGAAGGCACGACGGTCAAGTGGCTGGCCGGTACCGCCGGCAAGGGCAATGAGGGCGTCGCCGCCTTCGTCCAGCGTCTGCCCAACTCCATCGGCTACGTCGAGTACGCCTATGTGAAGCAGAACAAGATGACCTTTGTTCAGCTGAAGAACAAGGAAGGCCAGTGGGTCAATCCTAGCGACGACGCCTTCAAGGCCGCCGCCGCCGGTGCTGATTGGAACAAGACCTTCTACCAGATCACGACCGACCAGCCGGGCAAGGCTTCGTGGCCGCTGACCAACCCGACCTACATCCTGATGTACAAGTCGCAGGACAAGCCCGCCAACGCCACCGCCGCGCTGAAGTTCTTCGACTGGGCCTTCGCCAACGGCGACAAGATGGCCGACGAACTCGACTACGTGCCGCTGCCCGCCAGCGTGAAGGAACTGGTGCGCAAGCAGTGGGCCGACCAGATCAAGGATGCGGCCGGCAAGCCCGTCGCTTTCAAGTGATCCCGATGCGCTGAGCAAGGCCCGGCCCCGGCCGGGCTTTGCCATGTCCACAGCGCGATTCTTTGACCCCACCCTCAGGAGGCAACTTGGCAGCCATCCTCCCAGCCGGCGATGCCGGCATCGACCGCAGTGAGCAGCAGACGTCGCCCATGAGCCCCAAACCCCAACGTCGCCGTGTCGCCCCCTGGGCCGACACCTTGTTTGCTGCGCTGTCGCAAGGTGCTGCCTGGCTGACGCTGGCCCTGATGGTGGGCATCATCGGCTCGCTCATCGTTGGCGCCGCGCCGGCTCTGCAGGCTTTTGGGCTGGGCTTCCTGACCAGCGCGGAATGGGACCCGGTGCAGGAGAAGTTCGGCGGCCTGGTGATGATCTACGGCACGCTGGCCAGCTCGTTCATCGCGCTGATCATTGCCGTGCCGGTCAGCTTTGGCATTGCCATCTTCCTGACCGAGCTGTCGCCCAGCTGGCTCAAGCGGCCGCTGGGTATTGCCATCGAGTTGCTGGCGGCCGTGCCGTCCATCGTCTACGGCATGTGGGGTCTGCTGGTGTTCGGCCCCATCCTGGCGACCTTCGTGCAGCAACCGCTGCAGGCGATGTTCGGCAGCGTGCCCTATCTCGGCGCGCTGTTCTCGGGGCCGCCGGTGGGCATTGGCATCCTGTCGGCCGGCATCATCCTGGCGATCATGATCATTCCGTTCATCGCCTCGGTGATGCGTGACGTGTTCGAGGTGACACCGCCCATGCTGAAGGAATCGGCCTACGGCCTGGGCGCGACGACCTGGGAGGTGGTCAGCCGCGTTGTGCTGCCCTACACCAAGACCGGTGTGGTGGGCGGCATCATGCTGGGCTTGGGGCGTGCGCTGGGTGAAACGATGGCGGTCACCTTCGTTATCGGCAACATGAGCCAGCTCAATTCGCTGTCGGTGTTTGAGGCCGCCAACAGCATCACGTCCACGCTGGCCAACGAATTCGCCGAAGCTGGCGAGGGCCTGCATCAGGCCTCGCTGATGTACCTCGGCTTGGTGCTGTTCCTGATCACCTTCGTGGTGCTGTCCATCTCCAAGCTGCTGCTGATCCGTCTGAAGAAGAACGAAGGAGCGCGTTCATGAGCACCGCACTCGACGCTCGCCGCCTGGCGATGCACAAGAAGCGCAAGCGTGTCAACGCGGTGGCGCTGACCCTGTCGCTGGGCGCCATGGCGTTTGGCGTGTTCTGGCTGATCTGGATCCTGTTCGAGACCATCGTGCTCGGCATCGGTGGCCTGAGCCTGGCCACGTTCACCGAGATGACGCCGCCTCCGCAGGGCGAAGGCGGCGGCCTGGCCAATGCCATCTTCGGCAGCTTCATGATGGTGGGCCTGGCCACGCTGGTGGGTACGCCGGTGGGCATCCTGGCCGGCGTCTACCTCGCCGAATATGGCCAGAAGAACTGGCTGGGCGCGGCGGTTCGCTTCATCAACGACATCCTGTTGTCGGCGCCGTCCATCGTCGTGGGCCTGTTCGTCTACGCCATGGTGGTGGCCAAGATGAAGAGTTTCTCCGGCATGGCGGGCTCGCTGGCGCTGGCGCTGCTGGTCATCCCGGTCGTCATCCGCACGACGGAGAACATGCTGAGCCTGGTGCCCAACGCGCTGCGCGAGGCGGCCTACGCGCTGGGCACGCCCAAGTGGAAGGTCATCCTGTCCATCACGCTGAAGGCTGCCCGCGCTGGCGTCATCACCGGCATCCTGCTGGCTCTGGCCCGCGTGTCCGGCGAGACAGCACCGCTGCTGTTCACTGCGCTGTCCAACCAGTTCTGGACCAGCGATCTCGGTGCGCCGATGGCCAGCCTGCCGGTCACCATCTTCAAGTTCGCGATGAGCCCGTATGAAAACTGGCAGAAGCTGGCCTGGGCCGGCGTCTTCCTGATCACCTTGGGTGTGCTGCTGCTGAACATCCTGGCCCGCGTGCTCTTCAAGAACAAACACTAAGGACTCCCACCATGGACGCCAAGATCGATACGCCCGTGGGTGAACGCGCCAAGTTGTCGGTGCGTAACCTGAACTTCTACTACGGCGGCTTCCACGCGCTGAAGAACATCAACCTCGACATCCCCGAGAAGAAGGTCACCGCCTTCATCGGCCCGTCGGGCTGTGGCAAGTCCACGCTGCTGCGCACGCTGAACCGCATGTTCGAGCTCTACCCCGAGCAGCGCGCTGAAGGCCAGATCCTGCTGGACGGCGAGGACATCCTGTCCAGCAAGGACGACGTCTCGCTGATCCGCGCCAAGGTCGGCATGGTCTTCCAGAAGCCAACGCCCTTCCCCATGTCCATCTACGACAACATCGCGTTCGGCGTGAAGCTGTTCGAGACGCTGCCGCGCGTGGAGATGGACGAGCGCGTCGAATGGGCGCTGAAGAAGGCAGCCCTCTGGACCGAGGTGAAGGACAAGCTCAACCAGAGCGGCGCCGGCCTGTCCGGCGGCCAGCAGCAGCGTCTGTGCATTGCGCGCGGCATCGCCATCAAGCCCGAGGTGCTGCTGCTCGACGAGCCTTGCTCGGCGCTGGACCCGATCTCCACCGGCAAGATCGAGGAGCTCATTCACGAGCTCAAGAGCGACTACACCGTGGCCATCGTGACCCACAACATGCAGCAGGCCGCGCGTTGCTCGGACTACACGGCCTACATGTACCTCGGCGACCTCATCGAATTCGGCCCGACCGCGGAGCTCTTCATGAAGCCCAAGCGCAAGGACACCGAGGACTACATCACCGGCCGCTTCGGCTGATACGGGAGCAAAGAATGGTCGACAAGCATCTCTCCACCCAATTCGACGCCGAGCTCAGCGGCATCTCCACCCGCGTGCTCGAGATGGGCGGCCTCGTCGAGGCCCAGGTGGCCCAGGCCGTACAGGCGCTGAGCGAGTTCTCGGCCGAGTCGGCCGACGAAGTGCTGGCCCGCGAAGGCCGCGTCAACTCGATGGAAATCGAGATCGACCGCGACCTCTCCACCATCATCGCGCGGCGTCAGCCCACCGCCCGGGACCTGCGCCTGCTGATCGCCATCAGCAAGAGCATCGCCAACCTCGAGCGCGTCGGTGACGAGGCGGCGCGCATCGCGCGCACCGTGCAGCGCCTGGTCTCCAGCGGCGTTTCCAGCCGCTTGCGCGTGCCCATGTCCGACCTTGCCTACGAGGCCGAGTTGGCCACTGCCCAGCTGCGCAAGGCGCTGGATGCGTTTGCCCGCCTGGACGTGGAGCGTGCGCTCGATGTGCTCAAGCATGACGATGAGATCGACAAGGAGTTCGACGGTCTGCTGCGCAAGCTCATCACCTACATGATGGAAGACCCGCGCACGATCTCGTCGTCCATCGACCTGGTGTTTGTCGCCAAGGCCATCGAGCGTGTGGGTGACCACGCCAAGAACCTGGCCGAAGTCGTCATCTATGTCGTCAAGGGCCAGGACGTGCGTCACAACACGCCTGAAGCCGTTGAGACCATGGTGCGCTGATCACCCATCCCCACAGGCTTTGCCCGCCCTGTTTGGGGCGCCACTGAGGGTCAGGCTGTGCCGGGTTCACGGCGCTGGCTGGGCAAAGCACAACCTATTGAGAGCGTCTGTATGAGTCGAATCCTGGTTGTTGAAGACGAATCGGCGATCGCTGAGCTGATTTCCATCAACCTGCGCCATGCCGGCTTCGAGGTCACCATCGCCGGCAGTGCCACGCAGGCACAGTACGAGGTGGACCGCGTGCTGCCCGATCTGGTCGTGCTGGACTGGATGTTGCCCGGACAGAGTGGCGTGGCGCTGGCCCGCCAATGGCGCGGTGCGGCGCGCACCAAGGAGCTGCCCGTCATCATGCTGACAGCGCGTGCCGAGGAGGGCGACAAGATTGCCGGCCTGGATGCGGGTGCCGACGACTACATCACCAAGCCGTTCTCGACGAACGAGCTGCTGGCCCGTATCCGTGCCGTGCTGCGCCGCAAGGCGCCCGAGGCGCTGGACAGCGCCGTCGAGGTGGGCCCGCTGCTGCTGGATCCGGGCACGCGCCGCGTCAGCCGCGAGGGTGTCGAGGTCAAGCTCGGCCCCACCGAGTTCCGCCTGCTGCATTTCTTGATGACGCACCCCGAGCGCGTGCACAGCCGCTCGCAGTTGCTGGACCGCGTGTGGGGCGACCACGTCTTCATCGAGGAGCGCACCATCGACGTCCACGTCAAGCGGCTGCGCGAGGCGCTGGAGCGCGTGCAGTGCGCCCGCATGATCGAGACGGTGCGTGGCGCCGGCTACCGGCTCACCCAGCAGAGCAGCGCGCTCTCGGCTTGAGCGTCAGCGCCCGCCCATGTCCTGGCTGTTGCCCCGCTTGTTGATGGCCCTGGTGGCCACCCTGCTCGGATTCATCATTGGCGTGGTGGTGCGCAAGATCACCGGCCTGGGCGCGCTGGGGTTGGGTGCTGGCGTTGTCACCGCCGTCGTGCTGATGCTGCTGGTGGACGCGGTGCGCGGCCACCGGCTGCTGAACTGGCTGCGGGGCGACCAGTTCGACAATGCGCCGCGTGACACCGGGCTGTGGGGCGAGGTGGGCTACCGCATCGAGCGCGCGGTGCGTGACCGCGACCGTGCGGTCGCCCGCGGGCAGTTGGAGCTGGCGCAGTTCCTGTCCGCCATCGAGGCCTCGCCCAACGGCGTGTTGATGCTGGATGCGCAGGAGCAGATCGTCTGGTGCAACCGCGTCGCGGCCGATCACTTCTCGCTCGACCCTCAGCGTGACCTGCGCCAGCGCATCACCAACCTGGTTCGCGCGCCAGCATTCGTGGCCTACCTGCAGGCTGGCAACTTCGCCGAGCCACTGGTGCTGGGCAACGGCCGCGGCCCGGGCAGCCTGTCCATCATCGTGCGCGAGTACGGCGAGGGGCAGCGCCTCGTGCTGTCGCTGGACATCACCGAGCGCCTGCGCTCCGAGGCCATGCGCCGCGACTTCGTCGCCAACGTCTCGCACGAGATCCGCACGCCGCTGACCGTGTTGTCCGGCTTCATCGAGACCCTGCACTCGCTGCCGCTGACGGCGGTGGAGCGTGAGCGCGTGCTGGTGCTGATGACGCAGCAGACTCAGCGCATGCAGACACTGGTGGCTGACCTGCTGACGCTGGCGCAATTGGAAGGCAGCCCCAGGCCCGCGCCGGATCGTTGGGTCGCCCTGGACGGGCTGCTGGCCCGCGTTGCCGCGGATGCGGATGTGTTGTCGGCAGGGCGTCATCGCCTCAACCTGCGGCCGGCGTCCGGAGCAGAGCTCGCCGGCATCGAGAGCGAGTTGCTGAGTGCCATCGCCAATCTGGTCACCAATGCCGTGCGCTACACGCCCGAAGGCGGCCAGATCGAGCTGCTATGGCGGCAACTGGACGACGGCAGCTGTGAACTGGCCGTGGTCGACACCGGGCCGGGCATCGCGCGGGAGCACATCCCGCGGCTGACCGAACGCTTCTACCGCGTGGACGGCAGCCGCTCGCGCGAGACCGGCGGCACGGGCCTGGGCCTGTCCATCGTCAAGCATGTCATGCAGCGGCACGGCGGCGAGTTGATGGTCGAAAGCGAGGTCGGCAAGGGCTCGCGCTTCCGGCTCGTGTTCCCGGCTGCGCGTGTGCGCCTCGCCAGTGACTCGGCGCTCGGCGATGAGGCCGCGTTCGGCGTCGCTGCAATGGCGGGGCGCTGAGCGCGCCCGGTGCATCAGTCGCGGGTGATCAGTGTCAGCCCGGCGCTGCCACTGCGGTCCGTCGGGCGCTTTACCTGGGCCACAACACGCCAGCCGGCGGGTGTCGGCAGCCCAGCGCTGATGACGGCGTGGCTGCAGGCTGACTCGGCCAATGGCCCACGCCCCAGCACGCGCCAGCCGCCGTGCCATTCCAGCGCTGCCAGCGTGGGCAGGCTTTGGCCCGGTGCTGCCAGGCATGACAGCGGCGCCGGCAAGTGGGGCTTCAGTCGATCCACCAGTGGTTCCAGGCTGCGCGCGTAGTCCAACGGCGGCAGCAGCAGGCTCATCACCAGCAACCAGCCCAGCGCCACGCCGCCGGCCGGCAGCGCCAGGCTCTTCCACAGAGCGTGGCGATGGCGGGCCGTGCGCCAGCGCACCAGCGCCAGCCAGGCAGCCGTGGCCGCCAGTGCGAACAGCAGTGCCAGCAGGCTGAACCGGGGCTCGAAACCCTCGGCCAAGCGGCGCAGATTTGCCAGCGGCCGCGCCGGCCAGCCGGTGTGCATGGACAGGTAGTACAGCCAGAAGAACAGTGCGGCTGCACTGAAGAAGAACACCGAGAACCAGTCCACCGCCGCTGCGAAGCCGCGGCTCAGGGTGGGCAGCGCGAAAGCGGCGAGGATGGCCAGCGACGGCAGCGCCAGCAGCAGTGCGCGCTCCGAGCCGTTCATCGCCAGGCAGGCCGCCAGCGGTACCAGCAGCGCGATGGCCGGCACGGTGATGTGCCTACGCAGTCCGTGGCGGCGCCAGCGCCACAGCGTCCACAAGGCCAGCGGCCCGGCCGGCCAGCAAAACCATGCCAGCAGGCTCAGCAGCGAGCCGATGTCTGTGTTGCCCTGCAG
Organism: Roseateles hydrophilus; assembly: GCF_026712245.1. Classification (GTDB taxonomy): domain Bacteria; phylum Pseudomonadota; class Gammaproteobacteria; order Burkholderiales; family Burkholderiaceae_C; genus Pelomonas; species Pelomonas hydrophilus. The sequence goes on along the minus strand of NZ_JAPPUY010000004.1, from coordinate 57,466 downwards.
GCGCCAGGCCCAGCCATGAAAGGCCCAGGCGGCCAGCACCGCCAGCGTCAGCGCGCCCAGCAGCCAGACACGCTGGCTCTTGGCCGCGTCGTAGCTGGAGCGGTGGTTGAGCAGCAGGCCCAGCAAGCCGAGCGTGCAGGCCACCATCGGCGCATCGCTGGCAGCCAGCACCGGCAAGGCCACCAGCACGGCCAGTCGGGCTCGGCCCCGGCGGTAGGGCGCGGCGGCCAGCCCGTACAGGTAGACCGACACCGCCAGCAGTTGCAGCAACTCCGGCGAGGTTTCGTGGCCCAACTGCAGCAGGCCCAGCGACGCCATCAGCGCCAGCAGCGCGCCGTCGGCCAGCGCACGGGCGTAGTCCACCGCCTGCGCTTCGCCACCGAACGCGAACGCGACCGGCTGGGCCGCGTCGGTGCGCGCCAGGTGGAAGCAGGCGTACCAGACGGCGACGAACACGCCGGCCAACACCAGTGCGTAGGGCAGCCGCGCGGCGGTGGGGGCATCGAGAAAGGGCAGCGCTTTGATCGCCAGCGCGCCCAGCCAGTACGGCAGCGGGCCGCCCTCGGCCGGGATGCCCGCGATGGCCGGTTGCCACCAGGGTGCATGGCCTTGCGCAATGCTGGCCATGAAGCCGAAAGCCGTCAGGTCGGCATTGCGCCAGGGCTCGCGGCCGAAGATGCCGGGCAGCAGATAGGCGGCGCACAGCAGGATCAGCGCCAGCCGCGGCAGGCGCTCGACGCCGCGCTCGGCAACGATGGCGGGGGTGGGGAGATTCACGCGCTGGGAGGGTCTTGACGTGGCGGGATCATGCCGCAGTTCCGGCAGGGCAGCGCCAGCTGCAAATGACAAAGGGCAGCCAAAGCTGCCCTTGCGTTGCGGAGGCGGTGCAAGCACCGCGTCGGCGAATTACTTCTTGAGGTGCGCGAACTTGTTGCGGAACTTCTCGACGCGGCCGCCCAGGTTGTCCACGCTCTTTTGCGTGCCCGTGTAGAAGGGATGCGATTCGCTGGTGGTTTCCAGCTTCACCAGCGGCAGGGTCTTGCCGTCGATCTCGATGGTTTCCTTGGTCTGGACGGTCGAGCGCGTCACGAACTGGAAACCGTTGGACAGGTCGACGAAGACGACGTCGCGGTAGTTGGGGTGAATGCCTTCTTTCATGGGAACCTCTCGGCTTAGGTCGGGAGCCACATCAGCACAGCGCTGTTGCACTTTCCGGGGTGTTGGGGCGGAAAACCCGCGATTGTAGCGGGCTTCCCTTCGGTCTGGCTAGTTCTGGGTGAGAAGGATCACCCGCCGCGCCGCATCATGTCGAAGAAGTCCAGGTTGTTCTTCGACGCCTTCATCTTGTCGAGGATGAACTCCATCGCCTCGATCTCGTCCATGTTGTAGAGCAGCTTGCGCAGGATCCAGCTCTTTTGCAGGATCTCGGGCTTGAGCAGCAGCTCTTCACGGCGGGTGCCGGACTTGTTGATCAGGATCGACGGGTACACGCGCTTCTCGGCCATGCGGCGATCCAGGTGGATTTCGCAGTTGCCGGTGCCCTTGAACTCTTCGTAGATCACCTCGTCCATCTTGGAGCCGGTGTCGATCAGCGCGGTGCCGATGATGGTCAGCGAGCCGCCTTCTTCGATGTTGCGCGCCGCGCCGAAGAAGCGCTTGGGGCGCTGCAGCGCATTGGCGTCCACGCCGCCGGTCAGCACCTTGCCGGAGCTGGGCAGCACGTTGTTGTAGGCGCGAGCCAAGCGGGTGATCGAGTCCAGCAGGATGATCACGTCCTTCTTGAGTTCCACCAGCCGCTTGGCGCGCTCGATCACCATTTCGGCGACCTGCACGTGACGGGCGGCGGGCTCGTCGAAGGTGGAGCTGATGACCTCGCCGCGCACGGTGCGCAGCATCTCGGTCACTTCCTCGGGGCGCTCGTCGACGAGCAGCACGATGAGGTGGCAGTCCGGGTGGTTGGCGACGAGAGCATGGGCGATGCTCTTCATCATCTCGGTCTTGCCGGTCTTGGGCTGGGCGACGATCAGCGCGCGCTGGCCTTTGCCGATGGGCGAGGTCAGGTCGATGATGCGGCCAGTGATGTTCTCTTCGCCCTTGTAGCCTTCACGCTCGAGCTTGAACTGCTCCTTGGGGAACAAGGGCGTCAGGTTCTCGAACATGATCTTGTTCTTGCTCTCCTCGGGGGTCTGGCCGTTGACACGGTCGACCTTCACGAGCGCGAAGTAGCGCTCGCCGTCCTTGGGAACACGAACTTCACCTTCCACGAGATCACCCGTGTGCAGGTTGAAGCGGCGGATCTGGCTGGGCGACAGGTAGATGTCGTCCGTCGACGCCATGTAGCTGGCCTCGATGGAGCGCAGGAAGCCGAAGCCGTCCGGCAACACCTCGAGCACGCCATCGCCGAAGACCTGCTCGCCAGCCTTGGCGCGCTTCTTCATGATGGCGAACATCAGCTCCTGCTTGCGCAGGCGGGTGACGTTGTCGATCTCCAGCTCCTCGCCCATCTTGATGAGGGCGGAAACGTGGAGCGCTTTCAGTTCGGAAAGATGCATGGGTGGATACCCGTCAGGGGCCGCAGCACCAGCCCAGGCGCAACGGCGATTCCACGGCTGCCCCGCGAAAGGACCGAAAAGGCCACCGCTCAAACAGCGAGCGAGGCGGATTCAGGAAATGGGGGAGGGGGAGCCGAGTCCACGCTGGCTGAGCTCCATCGTGGAGCCCGGGGCGTGTTGGCTTTGGCTGCTGCGGCGGGCGCGGTGAGCGCCAGAAAGCCGCAGCAGTTGGGCGCGATTATAGGTTCGCGTCGATGAAGGCGGTCAACTGGGCCTTGGACAGGGCGCCGACCTTGGTGGCAGCCAGCTGGCCGTTCTTGAACAGCATCAGCGTCGGGATGCCGCGGATGCCGAACTTGGCCGGCACTTCGCGGTTCTCGTCCACATTCATCTTGGCGACCTGCAGCTTGTCGCCGTAGCCGGTGGCCACTTCGTCCAGGATGGGCGCGATCATCTTGCAGGGGCCGCACCACTCGGCCCAGTAATCCACCAGCACCGGCTTGCCGGACTGGATCACGTCGGCGTCGAACGACGCGTCGGAAACATGCTTGATCAATTCGCTGCTCATGGGAGGGTTCCTTGGCCTCTAAGGGGTGACGGTCGCCGCGTTGCGCCGTCCGAATAGGCAAAAATGATTATGACATCGCCACTTTTGCCCGGATGGTCACCGGGGTGACCAAAGCAGTGGGAACGTGAGGGCGGGAGGGCTCCATTGCAAGCCATGAATCTGGGCCTGGTGCCCGGCGAAGACGTTGACGGTTTCTGGCGCCGGGTGGCCGGTGCCTGTGCGGACTGGCTGAGCGAGCAAGGGCTGCCGCTGCGCGACGCTGTACTGCTGCTGCCGTTCGCGCAGCAGATTGCGCCCGCGCGGCGCGCATTTGCTGCCCGCGGTGGCTGGGCGCCGCTGATCACCACCACCAACAGCCTGGCCTCGTCGCTGGGCCCCAGCCGGTTGGCCGCGCCAGGACAGATCAGCCAGGACGCTGCCATCGACGCCTTCACCGCCGAGGGGCTGCTGGCTCACCAGAGCTGGGCCCAGGCGCTACGTGCAAACGACGAGAAGGCCTACGTGGCCGCGCGCGCACGATTGGTTGAGACGGCGCATGCGCTGGCGCGCGGTGCCGTGCAGCGGCCGCTGCCGGCGCGCGATGCGTTCTTCGAGCTGGCGCGCGAGCGGCTGCAACTGCAGGCCGGCGGCCCAGGCGACCTGGAGTGTGCGTCGGGGCTCGTGGCCGTGGCGTGGGTGGCGACCGACGACCGCCGGCCCACCACCGATGCCCTGTTTGACCAGCGCCCCAGTGCCTGGCTGGTGCTGCAGGTCGGCGGCCCTGATCCGCTTGCGCAGGCCTTGATGAACCAAGGCGTGCCCGCGCTGTGCCTGCAGGCCGACGTGGACCTGGACAGCGCCGTGGTCACTGGTGTGGATCTGCGTCTGGCGACTGCCCCCGACTTCGAGAGCCTGGCGGAACAGGCCGCCACGGCCGTGCTGCAGCACCTCAACGCCGGTCGCACGCCGGTGGCGCTGCTGGCGCAGGACCGCGTTGTCGTGCGCCGCGTGCGCACGCTGCTGATGCGCCAGCGCGTGCCGGTGCAGGACGAGACCGGCTGGACGCTGGCGACGACGCCCGCCGCCGCGGCGCTGATGGCGCTGCTGCGGGCGATGTTGGCCCAGCCCACGCTGGACGACTGGCTGGCCTGGCTGAAGTCGCCGCTGGGCGCCGTCTGGGACGCCACCGCGCTGCGCGAGCTGGAGGCGCTGTGCCGCCGCAAGGGTTGGCGCTCCACCGGCCCGCTGGATGCCTTGGGCCTGCCGCTGTGGCGCGAGGCCCGCGAGGCCGCAGCACCGCTGGCCGGCGGGGCACGCAAGCTGGGCGGCTGGCTGGCCGACCTGGGCCGCGTGCTGCGTCGCCTGGGGCCGCTGACGGGCGTGGAGGGCGGCGAGGAGCTGCTGAACGCGCTGTGGATCAGCCGCAACCCGTGGGAGGGCAGCGCGCACGAGCAGGTCATCGGCGCGACGAAGCTGCGGCCCGACGAATTCCTCGCCTGGGTGGACGCGACGCTGGAAGGCGGGCAGTTCAGCCCGCCCGAGGACGCGCAGGCAGCCGTTGTCATCACGCCGATGGCGCGCGCGCTGCTGCGGCCCTTCGGCGCCGCCGTGCTGCCCGGCGTGGACGCGGCGACGCTGGCCGCCTCGCCGCCGCGCAACGGCGTGCTGTCGGACGCCGATGCGCAGGCGCTGGGCCTGCCGCACCTGGCCGCGCAGCGCGAGGCGCAGGCCTGGGCGTTCGCGCAGCTGCTGCGGCTGCCGGCCGTCACGCTGCTGCGCTGCAGCCATGCCGGCGCCGAGCCGCTGCCGCCCAGCCCGCTGCTGGAGCGCCTGGAGGCGGCCTGGGGGCAGGCCTTGCCGACCTGGCAGGACGAGCGCGTGGCGGCGCCACTGGCCCGACTGCCTGCGACGCGGCGCGAGGCCGTGCCGGCCTGCCTGCCGGCCGCGTTGAGCGCCAGCAGCATCGAGGCGCTGCGCAACTGCCCCTACCAGTTCTTCAGCCGCAGCCTGCTGGGCCTGCGCGAGCCGGACGAGTTGGAGGTGGAGCTCGACAAGCGCGACTACGGCACCTGGCTGCACGACGTGCTGAAGCGCTTCCACGACCATCGCAGCGGCGACGACCTGGCTGATTTGCGCGCCGCGGCCGACATCGAGGGCGAGCGCCTGGATGCGGCCGACTTCCTGCCCTACCGCGCTGCCTTCGAGCGTGTGCTGCCGCGCTATGTCAGCTGGCTCGCCGAGACCGAGGGCGCGGGCCAGCGCTTCGAGGCCGGCGAAGTCGACAAGCGCTGCCAGCCCTTCGACGGCGCGCTGGCCGGGCTGGCGCTGCAGGGGCGCCTGGACCGCATCGACACGACGCCCCAGGGCACGCTGCTGCTGGACTACAAGACCGGCAAGGCCGCCGAGCTGCGCGACAAGCTGAAGGCGCCGCTGGAGGACACGCAGCTGGCCGTCTACGCGCTGCTGATGGGCGCTGACCCGGCGCTGCAGGCCGCCTACCTGGCGCTGGACGAGCCCGACGCGCTCAAGCTGGTGCCGCACGAGGCCGTCAGCGACACGGCGCTGGTGCTGCGCGATGGCTTGCAGGCCGACCTGTCCGCCGTGCTGGGCGGCGCCGCGCTGCCGGCCCTCGGCGAAGGCCGCGTCTGCGACTACTGCGAAGCCCGCGGCCTGTGCCGCAAGGATGACTGGGCATGACGAGCAACTTCGCCTACTACGCCGACGGCCGGCTGATCCCCCGCGAGCGCTTCTACGCCATCGCCTGCGACCCGGCGCGCAGCAGCATCGTCGAGGCCTGCGCCGGTGCCGGCAAGACGTGGATGCTCGTCTCGCGCATCCTGCGGGCGCTGCTGGCCGGCGCCGAGCCGCAGCAGATCGTCGCCATCACGTTCACGCGCAAGGCCGCGGGCGAGATGCGCGAGCGGCTGTCCGAATGGCTGGCCGGCTTTGCCGCCGCCGACGAGGCCGTGCAGCGCCAGGCGCTGATCGACCGCGGCGTGGATGCTGCCGAGGCTGAGCGACTGCGCCCGCGGCTGGCCACGCTGCACGGCGAGCTGCTGCGCGGCGGGCGTGGCGTGGAGGTGCGCACCTTCCACGGCTGGTTCTCGCAGCTGCTGCGCGCGGCGCCGATGAGCCTGCTGGCCGACTTGGGCATTTCGCCGGAGCTGCAGCTCATCGAAGACGAGGCCGAGCTGATGCCGCCGCTGTGGCGGCGCTTCCATGGCGTCGTACTCAGTGACGCCGAGCTGCTGGCCGACTTCCAGGCGCTGACGCTGGCGCGCGGCCGGCACAACCTGCGCGAGTGGCTGCTGGCAGCATTCTCCAAGCGGGTGGAGCTGGGGCTCGCTGACGCGACGGGTGTGCTGCAGGCCAGCCTGCTGCCACCCAAGCAGGATCCGGCCGAGCGCTTCGAGCTGCTGGCGCCGTCGCTGGTGACCGTGGCCCGCGAGCTGGGCCAGGGTGGCGCGAAGGCGCAGACGGCCGCGGCGGCGCTCGTGGATGCCGGCAGCTTCGACGAGGTCTGGAAAGCGCTGTTCACGGCGACCGGCACGCCGCGCAAGTTCGACAAGGCCACGGATGCGCTGCCGTCGCTGCGCGCCGTGTTCGTCGAGCTCGAAGGCCTGCGGGCCGACTTCGACCAGCTGGCCGCCGCCGAGCAGCATGCCCGCATGTGCCGGCTGGCCCGTGTGCTGGTCACTGAGTTCGACGCGTTGAAGCGTGGCCGCGGCCTCGTCGACATGAACGACCTGGAACGCGGCGCGCTGGCGCTGCTGGCGCGGCCCGAGCTGGCCGGCTGGGTGCAGCAGCGGCTGGATGCGCAGGTGCGCCACCTGCTCATCGACGAGTTCCAGGACACCAGCCCGCTGCAGTGGCAGGCGCTGCACGGCTGGCTGCAGGCCTATGCCGGCGCGGGCGGCGGCGCGCAGATCAGCGTCTTCATCGTCGGCGACCCCAAGCAGAGCATCTACCGCTTCCGCCGCGCCGAGCCGCGCGTGTTCATCGCCGCGCGCGAGTTCGTGCTGGGCGGCCTGGGCGGCGTCAGCCTGGCCTGCGACCACACGCGGCGCAACGCGCCCGAGGTGTTGGCCGCGGTGAACGGCGCGCTGGACGGCGTGCTGGACGGCTTTCGCCCGCACACCACCGAGGGCACGCCGGGCAGCGACGCGCTGGCCGGCCTGTGGCTGCTGGACGGCCCGCCCGGCGAGAAGGCCGAGCGCGAGACCGACCCGCTGGCCTGGCGCTCCAGCCTGACCGAGCCACGCCACGAGCCCGAGTTCGAGCGGCGTGCCGCCGAGGCGCAGCGCGTGGCCGCGTGCATCGCAGGCTTGCTGGCGGCGCGGCCCGACCTGGGCCCCGAGGACATCTTCGTGCTGGCGCGCAAGCGCGAGCCGCTGCGCCAGCTCAGCGCCGCGCTGACGACGGCCGGCATCCCGCATGCCGCGCCGGAGGAAACGCCACTGGCCGACGCGCCGGCCGTGCGCGACCTGCTGGCGTTGCTGGACGTGCTGGCGTCGCCCGGCCACGACCATTCGCTGGCCCAGGCGCTGGCCAGCCCGCTGTTCGGCATCGCCGACGACGAGCTGCTGCGCATCGCCCGCGCGGCGGGCCGCGTCGCTTACCTCGATGCGCCCGCGGCTGAATCACCGCAGCCCTGGTGGGCGGCCGTGCAGGCGCTGGCCGACCCCAGCCCCGCGCTGGCCCGCGCGCGCGGCCTGCTGGCCGGCTGGCGCGAGGCCGCTGCGCTGAGCACGCCGCATGAGCTGCTGGACCGCATCGTCCACGAGGGCGAGCTGCTGCCGCGCGTGCTGGCCGCCAGCCCGCCCACCGAGGCGGCGGCCCGCGTGCAGAGCGTGCAGGCGCTGCTGCGCGCCGCGCTGGACCTGGACGGCGGCCGCTATGCCCAGCTCTACGGCTTCGTGCGCGCGCTGCGCAGCCGGCCGCTGACCTGGGCGGCCACGGCGGGCGGCGCCGGCGTGCAGCTGCTGACCATTCACGGCGCCAAGGGACTGGAGGCCGAAGTCGTCATCCTGCTGGACACCGAGGCCGCGCCGCCGAAGGCCGAGACCTACGGCCTGCTGCTGGACTGGCCGGTGGGCGATCCGGCGCCGACCTGCGCGGCGTTCTTCGGCTCCGAGGCCAAGCCGCCGCCGTCGCTCGCCGGGCTGGTCGCGCAGGAGCAGGCCGCCCGCGAGCGCGAGGAGTTCAACGCGCTCTACGTGGCGCTGACGCGCGCGCGCCGCACGCTGATCGTCAGCCGCACGCCGGCCAAGCGGCCGCAGGCCAGCTGGTGGGCGCGCCTGGCGCCGCTGGGCCAGCCCTGGCCGCTGCCGCTGCTGGACGGCGCGGCGGGCGCGGCGCCGGCGCTGCACTGGTGGCCGCTGCCGGCCTGGCAGGGCCAGCGCGTGCCGCTGCAGGCGCGCGCGGCTGACAACGCCCGTGCCGCGCAGGTGGGCGAAGCGCTTCACCGCGCGCTGGAGTGGGTCAGCCAGCCGGGGCAGACACAGCCGCTGGCCGTGCTGCTGGCCGGCAGCAGCCAGGCCTTCGGGCTGGACGCGGCCGGACGCAAGCAGCTGGAGGCGGCGGTGCGCGCCATCCTGGCCAGCGCCGAAGCCCGGCCGTTCTTCGACCCCGCCGAGCTGCTGTGGGCCGGCAACGAGGTGGCCGTGACGCTGCCGAGCGGGGAAGGGCGCATCGACCGTCTCGTGCAGCGCCGCGACGGCTGCTGGTGGGTGTTGGACTACAAGCTGGGCCTGACGCCCGAGGCCCAGCAGGCGTATCACGAGCAGCTGCGCGGCTATGTGGCGGCGGTGCAATTGCTGCAGCCGGGCGAGCCCGTGAAGGCCGCGTTGATCAGCGGCGAGGGCCGGGTGATTTCTGTCGGCTAGAATGGCGGGCTTGATCGGGGCGTAGCGCAGCCTGGTAGCGCATCTGCTTTGGGAGCAGAGGGTCGCGAGTTCGAATCCCGCCGCCCCGACCAAACCTTTTCAGCAACCCGCCGCTGGCCCCGCGCCACCGGCGGGTTTGTCTTTTGTGAAGCCCCCATCCGAGGGCCGGGCATCCGGGGCATCCCGCAGAGTCGACCGCACGGTCGGCCCAGACAATCGCCCGCTTTTGCAGCAACCCGGCCGGGCCACAAGCCCCGCCAGAGATCCATGGCCATTCAACACCTGACCGACGAGCAGATCGCCACCTGGAGCCGTGCCCAAAAGGACGAGTGGTGGTTCAAGAACGTCTTCCGCGGCGACATGGCGCAGCTGACGCTGCGCTCCGGCTTCACCGGCTTCCTGCTGGGCGGCATCCTGTCGGCCACGGGCCTGTACATCGGCGCCAAGACCGGCATCGCCATCGGCGTGGGCCTGACGTCGGTGATCCTCGCGTTCGCGCTGTTCCGCGCGCTGCATGCCAGCGGCTTCGCGCAGGACTACACCATCCTTGAGAACAACTGCACCCAGTCCATCGCCACGGCGGCGGGCTACGTCATCACGCCGCTGTTCTCCAGCCTCGCGGCCTACATGCTGGTCACCGGCATCATCCCGGCCTGGTGGCAGTTGATGATCTGGATCTTCGTTGTCGCGATGATCGGTGTACTGCTGGCCTTCCCGCTGAAGCGGCGCTTCATCAATGAAGACCAGGCCCCGTTCCCCGAGGGCCGCGCTTGCGGCGTGGTGCTGGATTCGCTGTACCACGGCGCCGGTGACGAAGGCGTGTTCAAGGCCAAGCTGCTGGGCGTTGTGGCGGGCTTCACGGCGCTGTACCAGGCCATCGTCAGCGACGGCTGGATGAAGCTGGTGCAGTTCAAGATCCTGATGATGGACAAGTGGGCCGGCCTCAGCCAGCCCTGGCACCTGCACGAGCGCCTGGATCACTACTACTACGCCTGGGCCGGCAAGAGCACCGCGCTGATCCCCACCATCATGGGCACCGACATCCGCCAGCTGGGCCTGCGCCTGACGCTGGACGCGGCCATGCTGGGCGTGGGCGGCCTGATGGGCATTGCCGTGGCGGCAAGCTGCTTCCTGGGCGCCTTCATCAACTTCGTGGTGCTCGCGCCCATGATGATCCACATGGGCGACATCGCACCGCGCATCGGCGCCAATGGCGAGCTGATTCCGCTGAACCGTGCCGAGATCGTCAACCAGTGGTCGCTGTGGTGGGGCGTCACGATGATGGTGGTGGGTGCGCTGGTGGGCCTGCTGGCCAAGCCGGAAATCTTCAAGGCCATGTTCAAGCGCAAGGCCGCCACGCCGACGGCCGCGCCTGCCGCCGCCGGCGGCGACCTGCTCAAGGACATCGAGGTGCCGCTGTGGATCAGCTACGTCGGCGTGCCGGTGTTCAGCCTGCTGGGCAGCTATGTCACACACGTGTTCTTCGGCGTGCCGTTCTGGCTGGCGCTGGTGTCGCTGCCGCTGATCTTCGTGTTGACGGTCATCTGCACCAACTCGATGGCGCTGACGTCCTGGACGCCTACTGGTGCGCTGTCCAAGATCACGCAGTTCACGATGGGCACGCTGGACCGCACCAACCCCGGCTCCAACCTGCTGCCGGCCGGCATGACGGCCGAGATCGCGTCCAACGCGGCCAACCTGCTGTCCGACATCAAGCCCGGCTACATGCTGGGCGGCAAGCCCCGCCACCAGGCTGTGGGCCATGTCATCGGCAACCTGGCCGGCGTGCTGTTCTGTGTGCCGCTGTTCTTCCTGCTGTTCCTGCCGGAGACCAACGGCGTGCGCAGCGTCACCACGCTGGTGACCGACCAGTTCGCCTTCCCGTCGGCGCTGCAGTGGAAGGGCGTGTCCGACATCATCGCCAAGGGCCTGAAGGGCCTGCCGACGTCGGCGCTGATCTCCATGGGCGTGGCCGCGCTGGCGGCCGTGGCGATGGAAGTGGCGCGCATCAAGACCAAGGGCCGCTTCCAGCTGTCCGCCGTGGCCACGGGCCTGGGCGTCGTGCTGCCGCCGGAGTCGGTGCTGGCCATGTTCGTCGGCGCGGTCATCTTCTTTGCCATGGGCAAGAAGCACAAGACCGCCGGCACCCGCGGTCACCGCGTCTGGGTCGAGGGCATGGAGCCCATCTGCGCCGGCCTGATCTCGGGCGCCGCACTGATGGGCATCGGCAACGCCATCATCAATGTGCTGATCTAATCCGCACCGTCTGCCCGTAGCTCAACTGGATAGAGCAGCTGCCTTCTAAGCAGCAGGTCGGGGGTTCGAGTCCCTCCGGGCAGGCCAAGGTCTGACATCACCCCCTCGCAACGCCTGGCCTCTGCCCGCAGAGCCCGGGCGTTGTTGTTGGTGCATGGCGTTACAACTTCGGTCTGGCCGGCCGTGCACCGTCGGGGGACGCCGCGCGTTGTGAGACTTCAACTCCTGGTGAGGCCGCCTTGAAGACCATTGCCCGCGTTCTGATCGTTTCCGCCCTGGTGGCCGCGCAAGGGGTGGCCGTCGCTGGCCCGCGCCACTACGACCGCCACCACCACCATCACCACCATCATGGCCACCACCGCCCCAATGGTGCTGCGGTTGGCGCCGTGGTGCTGGGCCTGGCGCTGGCGGTTCCGCTGATTGCGATGGCCCGTCAGGCAGACCGCGCCGAGCGCGCGCCGGAGGTGGTCTACACGCCGCCGCCGCCTGCACCGCTGCCGCCTGCAACTGTGTATGTGCCGAGCCGTTCTGCGCCGGTGATCTATCCGCGCCAGGGCCAGAGCTTGGAGCAGCAGGAGTACGACAGCCGCGAGTGCAACCGCTGGGCCACCACGCAGTCGGCCGCGATGGCGGACGCGGGCGTGTTCCAGCGCGCCGTTGAGGCCTGCATGGACGGGCGCGGCTACACGCTGCGCTGAACGGTGCCGGGCCGGCTCAGGCGTTCAGCCCGCGGCCGGCCAGGCTGAGCGTGCGGCGGAACTCGTCGCGCAGCCGGTAGAGCTGGGCCGGGCGGTGTGGCCCCTGGGCCAGCTTGGCGCCAGGCACCGGCTCCAGCATGCCCAGCTCGTCCATCTTGCGGCGAAAGCTCACCGCGTTGATGGGCTCGCCCAGCAGCGCCTCGTAGATGCCGTGCAGCTGCGGCAGCGTGAAGGGCTCCGCGCACAGGTGCACGGGTAGCGAGGAGTACTGGCTCTTGTTGCGCACCCGGTCCACCGCCGTGGCGACGATGCGCCCGTGGTCGAAGGGCAGCTGCGGCAGCTCGTCCACCGGCAGCCAGTGCTGCCCGGGCTGCGGTGCCTGGGGCGCGGCGACCAGTGCGACATAGGCGACCGACACGCTCCAGCCGCGCGGATCGCGCGCCGGGCCGCTGAAGCTGGCGAGCTGCTCCAGGTAAGGGCTGGGCAGGCCGGCCTTGTCGCGCAGCACGCGGCGGGCGGCGTCGGCGCAGTCCTGGTCGACGCTGGCGTGCACATAGCCGCCGGGCAGGGCCAGCGCGCCGGCAAAGGGCTCGCGTTCCCGCTTGATCAGCAGCACCTGCAACTGCGCGTCGCGCAGCGTGAGCAGCACGACGTCCACCGTGCAGATCAGCCGGTGGTCGGCGCCTGAGTTCGTTGAGGTGTTCATCGAAGCGAGGATAAACGCTGGCGTTCAGGCAGGGATTCTTCACTCCACTTAGTTGCAAACGTAAATTAAGTGGAGCTATGATGGCCGCACACACCCAGGAGATGTCCATGACCACCCACCTGCTGTTGATCGACCCGCAGAACGACTTCTGCGATCTGCCCGAGTACTGGCTGCCGCGCTCGCCTGTGAGCGGCGAGTTGCTGCGCCCGGCGCTGCCGGTGGCCGGCGCGCACGCCGACATGTTGCGGGCTGCCGCGCTGGTGCAGCGTCTGGGCGGCACGCTGGGCGCCATCACGCTGACGCTGGACTCTCACCATCGCATCGATGTGGCCCACCCCGGTTTCTGGGTGGATGCCGCCACCTGCCAGGCGCCCGGCGCCTTCACGCCCATCACGGCGGCTCAGGTGCGTGCCGGGGCCTACCGGCCGCGCGACGCCGCCGTGCTGGGCCGCGTGCTGGCCTACCTGGACGCGCTGGAGGCCACGGGCCGCTACACACTGATGGTCTGGCCCGTGCACTGCCAGATGGGCAGCTGGGGCCACGGCGTGCACGCCGGCCTGCAGGCGGCGCTGGATGCCTGGGCCGACAGCGCCGGCCGCTCGGTGGAGATCGTCACCAAGGGCGAGAACCCCTGGACCGAGCACTACAGCGCGCTGCAGGCCGAGGTGCCCGATGTCGCCGACGAGCGCACGCTGCTGAACCAGCCACTGCTGGCCGCGCTGGATCGCGCCGACCGCGTGCTCATCGCGGGTGAGGCCGGCAGCCACTGTGTGCGCGCCACGGTGGAGCACCTGGCCGCCCATCTGCCGTCCCGGCAACTGAACAAGCTGGTGCTGCTGACCGACTGCATCAGCCCCGTGACGGGCTTCGAGGCCCAGCAGGCCGAGTTCCTGGCGGCCATGCGCAGCGCCGGGCTGGAGCTGGCCCTCAGCACGGAGTTTTGAGGAACCGCATGAACACCCCCGTCATCACCAGCCTGCTGGACACCGACCTCTACAAGTTCACGATGTGGCAGACGCTGCTGCATCGCCACCCGCAGACGCAGAGCGAGTACCGCTTCGTCTGCCGCAACCGGCCCGGCTACCCGCTGGCCGAGCTGAAGGCCGACGTCGAGCGCGAGCTGGACGCGCTGTGCGCCCTGAGCTTCCGCGAGGACGAACTGGCCTACATGCAGGGCCTGCGCTTCATCAAGAGCGACTTCGTCGACTTCCTGCGCATCTTCCGCTTCCAGCGCGCGTTCATCGACGTGAGCACCGAGGGTGAGCAGCTGCACATCGTCGCCCGCGGGCCGCAGGTGCACGTGATGGGCTTCGAGATCCCGGTGCTGGCCATCGTCAACGAGCTGTACTTCCGCCGCCTGGACACGCCCGAGGTGAGGGCGGAAGGCCAGCGTCGGCTCAGCGCCAAGATCGCCGCGCTGCAGGCTTTTGCCGCCGAGCCGCGCCCGCAGCGCCACCCGTTCGACCTGTTCGACTTCGGCCTGCGCCGCCGCTTCTCGGGCGCCTGGCAGCGCGAGGTCGTCACGCAGCTGCGCGACGCGCTGCCCCAGCATTTCAAGGGCAGCTCCAACGTGCTGCTGGCCAAGGAGCTGGGCCTGGTGCCCATCGGCACGATGGCGCACGAATACCTGCAGACCTACCAGGCGCTGGGCACCGTGCGGCTGCGCGACCACCAGAAGGCCGCGCTGGAAGACTGGGTGCAGGAGTACCGCGGCGACCTTGGCACGGCGCTGACCGACGTCGTCGGCATGGACGCCTTCCTGGCCGACTTCGACCTCTACTTCGCCAAGCTGTTCGACGGCCTGCGCCACGACAGCGGCGACCCGGTCGTGTGGGGCGAGAAGGCGCTGGCCCACTACGCCAGGCTGCGCATCGACACCCACACCAAGCGCCTCGTGTTCAGCGACGGCCTGACCGTGGACCGGGCCATCGCGCTGTACCGCCACTTCGCCGACCGCGTGCAGCTGGGCTTCGGCATCGGCACCCACCTCAGCAACGACCTGGGCCTCACGCCGCTGAACATCGTCATGAAGCTCACGCACGCCAACGGCCAGCCCGTGGCCAAGCTCAGCGACAGCCCTGGCAAGACGCTGTGCGAGGACGAGACCTTTCTGGCCTATCTGCGCCAGGTCTTCGGCATCAAGTCATGATCAAGCTCACCCTCGCCCAGCTCAACCTCACCGTCGGTGACGTGGCGGGCAATGTGCAGCGCATGGTGGCCGCCGCGCGGCAGGCGGCCTGGGCGGGCTCGCAGCTGGTCGTCTTCCCCGAACTGGCCGTCAGCGGCTACTACCCCGGCGACCTGCTGGATGAACCGGCCTTCCTGCGCCAGGTCGAGGCCGGCCTGCAGTCACTGCGCGCCGCATCGCGCGAGCTGCCCGACCTGACCTGGGTGTTCGGCGCGCCGCTGCTGCGCGACGGCCCGGGCAAGCCGCTGGAGAACGGCCTGCTGGTGCTCAAGGCCGGCGAGGTGCTGCTGCGCTATGCCAAGCAGCTGCTGCCCACCTACAACATCTTCGACGAGCGCCGCCACTTCGAGCCCGGCCCCGACGTCGCCAAGGTGCTGCGCGTCGGCTCGGCCCAGGTGGGTCTGCTGATCTGCGAGGACGGCTGGAACGACGACGGTGCCGGCTACGGCGTGAACCCCTTCGAGCGCCTGCGCGACGCCGCGCCCGACCTTGTCGTCAGCATCAACGCCAGCCCCAGCCACCTCGGCAAACGCGAGCAGCGCCATCAGGTGTTCACGGCGGCGGCCCGGCGCAACGGCCTGCCCATCCTCTGCGTCAACCATGTCGGCGGGCATGACCAGCTCGTCTACGACGGCGCCAGCTTTGCCGTCGAGCCCGAGGCCGGCGTCGTCTTCGAGGCCGAGCGCTTTGTCGAGAGCGTCCGCACGCTGGGCTTCGTCGATGGCCGCTTCGTCGGGCCCGACGGTGGTGAGCTGGAGCGCCCCAGGCCCGAGGGCCTGGGCGCGATGGCCTTCTACCGCGCGCAGATCGTGCTGGGCCTGCGCGACTACGCGCGCCGCTGCGGCTTCACGCAAGCCGTCGTCGGCTGCTCCGGTGGCATCGACAGCGCGCTGACGCTGGCGCTGGCCGCCGAGGCGCTGGGGCCGGAGCACGTCGTCGGCATCACGATGCCGTCCAGCTTCTCGTCCGCCGGTTCGGTGACGGACTCCGAGGTGCTGTGCCGCCACCTCGGCATCACGTTGCTCAACCATCCCATCCACGGCGCAGTGGACGCGCTGAAGGCGCAGTTCGCCGACAGCATCGGCACGCCCATGCAGGGCCTGACGCTGGAGAACCTGCAGGCCCGCGTGCGCGGCACCATCCTGATGGCCTACTCGAATGCCAACGGCCATCTGCTGCTGACCACCGGCAACAAGAGCGAGGTGTCGGTGGGCTACTGCACGCTGTACGGCGACACCAACGGTGGCCTGGGCCTGATCGGCGACCTCTACAAGACCGAGGTCTTCGCGCTGAGCCGCCACGTCAACGATGTGGCAGGGCGCGAGCTGATCCCGCAGGCCATCATCGACAAGGAGCCGTCCGCCGAGCTGGCGCCGGGCCAGCGCGACAGCGACAGCCTGCCGCCGTACCCGGTGCTGGACGACCTGCTCAAGCTGCTCGTCGAAGGCGACCGGCTGGCCGCCAGCGAGCGCGAGCCCGCCGAGGCCCGCCTGGCCGCGCTGCGCGAGACAGGCGAGGGCCGGGCGCTCATCGAGAAGATCGCCCGCCTCATCCAGCGCAGCGAATACAAGCGCCGCCAGGCACCACCGCTGATCCGCCTGCGCGCGCGGGCCTTCGGCCAGGGGCGGCAGATGCCGATCGCGGCGGTTTATCCGGGAGTGTTGTCATGAGCTCAACTGCCGTCCTCATCGGCCGTTTCCAGCCCGTCCACAACGGTCACGTCGCGCTGCTGCGCGCGGCGCTGGCCGAGGCGCCGCGCGTCATCGTGCTGCTGGGCTCGGCCCACCAGGCGCGCTCGCCGCGCCATCCGTTCAGCTGGACGGAGCGTGCCGAGATGCTGCGCCTGGCGCTCACCGACACCGAGCGCGAGCGCGTGGAGATCGTGCCGCTGCGCGACCTCTACGACGAGGTGCGCTGGGTGCAGGCCGTGCGTGACGCCGTGCAGCAGCGCGTGGGCCACGGCGACGTCACGCTGGTGGGCCACTTCAAGGACGCCACCAGCGACTACCTGCGCCGCTTCTCGCCGTGGAAGCTGCTGAGCCTGCCGCGCCAGCACCGCGTGGACGCGACCCACCTGCGCGCGGCGCTGTTCGAAGCCGCGCCGGACGACGTCGACGGCGTGCTCGCCAGCTGGGTGGACCAGGTGCCGCCGGGCACGCGCAGTTTCGTGCAGGCCTGGGCGCGGCTGCCCTATCTCACGCCGCTGCGGCGTGAGTGGGCCATGCTGAAGGCCTACCGGCAGGCCTGGGCCGCGGCGCCGTACGCGCCGGTGTTCGTGACCGTGGACCTGGTGCTGCAGTGCGCTAGCCATGTGCTGTTGATCCAGCGCGCCAAAGACCCTGGCCAGGGCCTGTGGGCGCTGCCGGGTGGCTTTGTGGAGCCGCGTGACACGCTGCTGCAGTCCGCGTTGCGCGAGCTGGAGGAAGAGACCGGCCTGCGCCTGCTGCCTGAGGTGCTGCAGCGGGCGCTGCGCGGCGTGGCGGTGTTCGACCACCCCGACCGCAGCCAGCGCGGCCGCACCATCACGCATGCCCATCATTTCGACCTGGGCGACCGTGAGCTGCCCGAGGTGCAGGGCGCCGATGACGCCGCGCAGGCGCGCTGGGTGCCTGTGGCCGAGTTGGCGGCGATGGAGGAGCAGTTCTACGACGACCACTTCCACATGCTGGACCGCTTCCTCGGCCTGTGCGCCCATCCCTAGCCTGGCAGCCTGTCGTCCTACACCGGCGGGGTGTCCGGGGCACTACAGTCACTGCGGGCTTCGGCCCCCTGCTTTTCCTCCCTGAGCAGGCGTCCGGCGCGCAAGCGCGGACGGCTTGAACCCTGGCCCTCGGGCCGGGGTTCTTTTTTTGCGCCCGACTCAGCCGGGCGCCCAGGCGCCTGGTGCGAGCCCGGTCCAGCGCTTGAAGGAGCGGCGGAAGTTGGCGCCGTCGAAGTAGCCCAGCGCCTGCGCCACGCGGTCGCGGCCCCAGCCGTCAGGCCCCAGCAGGTAGACCGCCACATGGGCGCGCAGGCGGTCCACCTCGGCCTGGTAATGCGTGCCGTGGCGGGCCAGACGGCGCTTGTAGGTGGCCGGGCTCATGCCGCTCTCGGCGGCCAGCGTCTCCAGGCTGGGCGGCTGTGCGACCTGGGCCAGCAGGCGGTCGCCCAGCGCGGCCAGCAGGCCGCGGCGCAGCGCCTGCGGGTCGGCCTGGCGCGCCAGCGCCGCACTGGCCAGGCCGGGGGCTGCGGGCCAACGCACGTCGGCCTCGACGCGGCTCAGCCGCATCGCGTCCACCTGGCAGCCGAAGTGCAGTGCCGTGCCCAGGTGCACGGCATGCTGGGCGCGGTCGCGTGGCGCGGTGCGCTCGAAGCTGAAGCGCCACGGCAGCCGCCGCCCGGCCCGCCAGGCGCACAGGCTGGCCACGGCGCTCATGTGCAGGTCCACGACGAAGCCGCGCAGGCCGGCGGGCAGGCCGCAGGCGTCGGTCCACACCAGCGTCAGCTCGCGCTCGTCCATCACCAGGCGCGGGGTCAGCAGCGGCGTCAGCCGGCCGGCGTGGCGGCACAGCAGCGCCAGCATGTCGGGCAGGCTGGCGGCCTGCAGCAGGGCCTGGCTGGCGAGGCCGTAGTGGCCCGGCAGCAGCAGGGCGCCCAGCGTGAATGCGGCGTCAGGGCCGGCGTCGCGCAGCGGGCCGAGTTGCGCCAGCAGCTCGCGCGGTGAGATCAGCGGCTGGGCCGGCCAGGCCGCGTCCAGCCCGCGGTGGTGGGCAAACTCGGCCAGCAGCGCGGCATGGTCGGTGGCCGGCAGGCAGGCGGTGTCGATCTCGTAGGGCGCCAGCCCCGCGTCGCTGCCGCCCAGGCCCAGTGGCAGCCAGGCGTCCAGCCGGGCTTGCAGCGCGTCGGCGGCGCCGCTCGTCATAGCGCCTGCAGCAGGTCCAGCAGCAGCTGCTCGGGCGGCTGCGTGCCGCTGGTGGCGCGCAGTGCGTGGCGCACCGGCAGGCGCACGCGGCGGCCGTCGCGCAGGTTCAGCGTGAGCTGGGCCAGCGCGGCCTGGAGCTCGGCGGCCAGGCACTCGCCCTCGGCCAGGCCGCAGCCGGGCAGCAGCACGACAAAGCGGTCGCCGGCATAGCGGCACAGCAGGTCCTGCGGGCGCAGGTTGAGCTGCAGCGTGAGGCTGGCGGCTTCCAAGGCGCGGTCGGCAGCCTGCAGGCCCTGCTCACGGGCGAGGTGGGCAAAGCCGTCGAAACCCAGCATCAGCACGCAGCCGCTGCGGCCGAGGCCGCGCTCCAGCGTGATCTGCTGCGCCATGTAGCCGGCGTCGGCCAGTTGGGTGACGCGGTCCACTGCCCTGTGGTCGCGGAAGAAGCGCTCGCGCTGCGCCAGCTGGCACGCCAGCACGCGCTGCTCCTGGCGCCAGAAATGCAGGCCCACGGTCAGTGCCAGCATGCCCAGCGGCGTCAGCGCCTCCAGCGCGTTGTCCCACAGCATGTGCTTGGGCAGGCGCCAGACTTCGTCCAGTGCGTCCACCCATTCGCCCACCAGCATGGCCGCCAGGCCCAGCACCAGCCAGTGCGTCACGCGACCGGCAGGCCGGCTGGCGCGCACGTACACCAGCCACACGCCCACCATGGCCGCCATGCCGCCTTCGGCCAGCACGTCCGTGCCCTGCCATTGCGCCAGCGGCTTGAGCTCGCCGAGCGTGATGAAGGCCAGCAGCGGCGCGGTCAGCAGCACGGCCAGTGCGGGGTACAAGGCGTCCCGCGCCAGCAGCAGCAGCGGCTGGCCGGAGGCGGGCAGGGGCAGGGTCCAGCGAGTCATGTGGCCATCGTATGAATGGCGTGTGACAGTGTTGGGAAGCGGCGCTGGGGGAGTCGCATCAGCTCACGCCGCGTGCGCCATTGCGCTGCCCGGCCTTTGTGACAGCCGATTCAAACAGGCGCCATGGCGCGCCGCCAGCATGCCGGCCATTCACACGACGCCGGACTTTCCGCCATGACCGCACACCGCCACATTCCCCGCCTCGGCCTGCTGGCCGTCTCCATCGGCCTGGGCTTTGCCGCGCAGGCCCAGACCAAGACCGAGAACCTCGGCACCATCGTCGTCACCGGCCAGCGCGCCAGCCTGCAGTCGGCGCTGGACAAGCAGCGCAACGCGCAGGGCGTGCTCAGCGTCGTGCATGCCGACGGCATCGGCCAGCTGCCTGACGACAACGCCGCCGAGGCGCTGGCCCGGCTGCCTGGCGTGACGCTGGAGCGCGACCAGGGCGAGGGCCGCTTCGTGCGCGTGCGCGGGCTGGGGTCCGACTACAACACGATCAGCATCAATGGCGCCACCGTGCCCGCCTCCGAGGCCGGCCGCCGCTCGCCGGGCCTGGATGTGGTGCCGGCCGGGCTGATCCGCTCGCTGGAGGTCCACAAGACCCTGACGCCCGACATGGACGCGAGCAGCCTGGGCGGCAGTGTCAGCGTCAACACGCTGACGGCCTTTGACGTGGCGGGCCGCCTGCTCAGCGTGGACCTGGGCGCCAACCATGACACCAACCTGGGCGCCACCAAGCCGCGCCTGGGCGTGACATTCGCGGACCGCTTTGCCGACGGCAAGCTGGGCTTGGCGGTGTCGGTGTCGCGCGACCAGCGGCGCTTTGCCAGCGACAACGTCGAGACCGGCGGCGCCTGGGACGAGGACGGCAAGCTGGAGGAACTGGAACTGCGCCGCTACGACATCCTGCGCACCCGCACCGGCGCCGCGCTGAGCCTGGACTGGCGCCCCTCGGCGGGCCAGCAGCTCTACCTGCGCGGCTTCACCAGCCGCTTCAGTGACGACGAGCAGCGCCAGGCGCTGGCCGTGGAGTTCGAGGACGCGCAGTCGGCCGGCGCGCTGGGCGACGGCACGGCCGTGCGTGAACTCAAGGCCCGCCGCGAGACGGCCCGCACGGCGTCGCTCGCGCTGGGCGGCCAGCTGGCACTGACGGGCTGGCTGCTGCAGGCCGAGACCGGCCTGGGCCGTGCCGAGGAGCGCACGCCCGAGGGCCTGGCGGGTGCCGCCTTCGAGGCGGACTTCTCCGGCCTGGGTTTCAGCGACAGCCGCCGCCCGCTGCTGCAGGGGCCGGCCGGCCTGCGCCAGGCCGGCGCCTACGAGCTGGATGAGGTCGAGATCGAGGACAGCCGCGCCCGCGACCGCGTGCGCCACCTGAAGCTGGACGTGCAGCGCACGCTGGACCTGGCCGGCGGCGCGGAGCTGACCATCAAGACCGGCGCCAAGGCCACGCGCCGTCACAAGGACAACCAGCAGGAGACCTATGTGCTGGACAGCGACGCGCTCGGCGAGCGCGGCCTGGCCGACGTGAGCGGCACGGCGGGCGTGAACTACCCGTGGGGCGGCAGCTTCGGCCCGGCCATGGACGCCGGCAAGCTGCGCGCGCTGTGGCGTTCGCTGAAGCTGGCCGACTACCGCGACGACGAGGACTCGCTGGTGGGTGATGTCGACCTGAAGGAGCAGGTCGACGCCTTCTACGCCCAGGCCACCTGGGAGCGCGGCGGCACGCAGCTGCTGGGCGGCGTGCGGCTGGAGCGGGTGCGCTTCCAGGCGCGTGGCAACGCGCTGGTGGACGGCGATGTGGCGGCGGTCCGCGTTGACACCCGCAGCACCCACTGGCTGCCGGCGCTGATGCTGCGCCAGGATCTGGGCGGCCAGCTGCTGGCGCGTGCAGCCTTCACCAGCTCGCTGGTGCGGCCCAGCTTCGAGCAGCTGTCGCCCGGCCGCGTGGTGGACGGCGACGAGGCCGAGCTCGGCAACCCGAGCCTGAAGCCGCTGCGCTCGCGCAACCTGGACATCGGCCTGGAGCAGGGCCTGGGCCGGGACGGCACGGTGTCGGCCTATGCCTTCAGCAAGCGCATCCGCGACTTCGTGTTCCAGACCGACCTGGCCGGCACACCGGGCTGGGAGGGCTTCGACCAGGTCAACACGTTTGCCAACGGCGCCAGCGCCCGCGTGCACGGCGTGGAGCTGGCCTACAACCAGGCGCTGCGCAGCCTGCCGGCGCCGTTCAACAACCTGATCGTCGGCGCCAATGCCAGCCTGGTGCGCTCCAAGGCGCGCGTGGGCGGCTATGACGGCGGCGTGTGGAAGAGCCGCGAGATCAGCCTGCCCAGCCAGTCCGACCGCAGCGTCAACCTCAGCCTGGGCTGGGAAGGGCAGGGCCTGTCGGCGCGCCTGGCGCTGAACCACCAGTCGTCCTACCTGCTGGAGGTGGGCGACGTGTTCGATGCCGCACGCGATCTGCGCGTGGATGGCCAGCGGCGTGTGGACCTGTCGCTGAAGTACAAGTTCAGCCGCCAGCTGGAGCTGAGCGCCGAGGTGGCCAACCTGACCAACCAGGCCTACTACGTCTACCAGTCCGCGCCTGCGCAGAATGCGCAGTACGAGCGTTACGGCCGCAGCATCAAGCTGGGCCTGAAGTGGAGCCTGTTCTGATGCGCCGTCTGTTGCTGACCCTCGCGCTTGGCGCCACCCTGACCGTCGCGCAGAGCGCCGCGCACGCCGAGCGCTTCGAGCTCGCCAAGACCGCGCTGGAGCTGCGCGACGACGCTGGCCGCACGCTGGACCGCCACGCGCTGCGCGCCAAGCACATGGACCAGCGCCATGACGATGGCCGTCTGGCCGTGCTGCAGGACGCCGACAGCGGCCGCCTCCAGCTCTGGCGCGCCAGCGCCGGCCGGCTGCAGCGCCAGGCCGAGTGGCCCGCGCCGCCGTTCGACCTCGCGCAGCTGTGCCTGTACCGCGACCCGCAAGGCCTGCTGCAGCTCTTCCTGCTGGGCAAGGAGGGCTTGTCGGCGCAGTGGCTGATCCGTGGCGGCGAGGCGCTGCCCATGCAGCCGCTGGCCACGCCGCTGGACCCCGGCGCCTGCCGCGTGCGCGATGCCGAGGGCCTGCTCTACCTCAGCGAGCCCGGCGTGGGCCTGTGGGCCCAGTCCGCCAACGCCGAGCGCCCGGGCCGGCGCCTGCTGCTGGCGGACAGCGAGTCCGGCGAGAAGGCGCTCAATGCCCAGCTGGAGGCGTGGTTGGCCGCCCACCCCGTGGCGCCGCTGCCGGCACCGCACCCGGTCGTGTTGCCCATGGGCCAGACCCAGCCGGTGCGCGAGGCTGGTGATGCCGCCGACGACCCCGCCATCTGGGTGCACCCGACGCGCGGCGCGCAGAGCCTGGTGCTGGGCACCGACAAGAAGCGCGGCCTGGCCGTCTACGGCCTGGACGGCCGCGAGCGCCAGTTCCTGCCCGTGGGCCGCATCAACAACGTGGATCTGCGCCAGGGCCTGCGCTACGGCGGCCGCCGGCTGGACCTGGCCGTGGCCACGCAGCGCGACGAGGCCGGCCTGGTGCTGTTCGGCATCTCGCCCGCGGGCCGCGTCAGCGAGCTAGCCCGCCTGCCCACCGGGCTGGACGACATTTACGGCATCTGTGTCGGCCGCAACGCCGAGGGCGGGCTGGACGTCTACCCCAACGACAAGGACGGCCGCGTGCTGCGCCTGCGCCTGACGCTGGCCGGCAGCACCTGGCAGGCCCGGCCCGTGGCCGAGTACCGCCTGGCCAGCCAGCCCGAAGGCTGCGTGGTGGACGAGGCGCACCAGGCGCTGTTCATCGGTGAGGAGAAGCGCGGCGTGTGGCGGCTGGACCTGGCCACGCCGGGCAGCCAGCCGGCGCTGGTCATCACCGCCGGTCCGGGCCTGGTGCCGGACGTGGAAGGCCTGGCCATCCACCCCGGGCGCGGCTGGCTGGTGGTGTCGTCGCAGGGCAGCGACTCCTACGCCGTCTACGACATCCGCCCGCCGTTCGCGCAGCGCGGCACGTTCTCCATCGGCGTCAACGCGGCGCTGGGCATCGACGCGGTCTCCGAGACCGACGGCCTGGACCTGACGCCCGCCAACCTCGGCGGCCCGTACCAGGACGGCCTGCTCGTCGTGCAGGACGGTCACAAGCGCCTGCCGCACGGGCCGCAGAACTTCAAGCTCGTGCCGTGGGGCGCGGTGGAGCAGGCGCTGCGCACCGGCCGCTAGCATCGGCGGCATGAAACTGTTGCCGTTGCTGCTGACCTGCCTGGCGCTGGGCGCCTGCGCCTCGCCCCGCTGGGTGAACCCCAAGACCCCGGGCGCCGACCTGCAGGCTGACCTGGCTGCCTGCGAGAAGGACGCCGTGCGCCTGGCGCGGCTGGAGCAGGGCATGGCCCAGCCGCGTGGTTGTGCCGGCGCGCACTGCGCGGGGCAGGAGGAACAGCAGCGCCTGCAGGCCACGGCCGGCGCCGTGGCGGCCCACAAGCGCTGCATGACCCTGCGCGGCTGGCGGCAGGATTGAGCCGGCTGGCAGGCCGCCGCCGACCCTGCTAGTCTGCCGCCCGCCAAGGGTGGCGGAACAGGAGCAGCGCGCATGGCGGAGTTGACGGTCAACGGCACGCGGATGTCGTACGAGGCGGAGGCGGACACGCCGCTGCTGTGGGTGTTGCGCGAGCAGCTGCGCCTGACGGGCACCAAGTACGGCTGCGGCGTGGCGCAGTGCGGCGCCTGCACGGTGCACATCGACGGCGCCCCGGTGCGCAGCTGCGTGATGCCGGCCTCTGCGCTGACGCCGGCGCAAAAGATCACCACGATCGAGGGCCTGTCGCCCACGGCCAGCCACCCGCTGCAGAATGCCTGGGACGCGCTGGATGTGCCGCAGTGCGGCTTCTGCCAGAGCGGCATGCTGATGGCCGCCGCGGCGCTGCTGAAGGACAAGCCCAAGCCCACCGATGCCGACATCGACGCGGCCATCACCAATATCTGCCGCTGTGGCACCTACAACCGCGTGCGCGCCGCCATCCATCTGGCGGCCGGCCAGGTGACGCGCAAGCAGATCCCCATCGTCATCGACGGAGGCCAGGCATGAGCGCGACGCTGAATCGACGCGAGTTCCTCAGCGCCACCTCGGCTGTGGCCGGCGGGCTGATGGTGGGCTTCCACGTGCCGGGTCTTGCCCAGGCCGGCACGCCCACGCCCGAGCTGAATGCCTGGGTGCAGGTGCTGCCGGACGACACCACGCTGATCCGCATCGCCCGCTCCGAGATGGGCCAGGGCACGCTGACCGGCCTGGCCCAGCTGGTGGCCGAGGAGCTGGACTGCGACTGGCACAAGGTCAAGACCGAGTACCCCACGCCGGGCCAGAACCTGGCGCGCAACCGCGTCTGGGGCAGCATGAGCACCGGCGGCAGCCGCGGCGTGCGCGACTCGCACGAGTACGTGCGCAAGGGCGGTGCGCTGGCGCGGGCGCTGCTGATCCAGGCGGCCGCCAACCAGTGGAACGTGTCGGTGGTGGAGTGCAGCACCGCGGCCGGCCATGTGCTGCACGCGGGCAAGAAGCTCAGCTACGGCGCGCTGGCGGCCGAGGCGGCCAAGCTGGCAGCGCCAGCTGACATCCAGCTCAAGCCCGCCAAGGACTGGAAGCTGGCCGGCCGGCCGATGAAGCGGCTCGACACGCGCCCCAAGCTCGACGGCTCGCTGATCTACGGCATGGACCTGCAACTGCCGGGCATGCTGAATGCGGCCATCAAGGACTGCCCGGTGTTCGGCGGCAAGCTCAGGAGCTTTGACGCGGCCGCCATCGAGAGCCGCCCGGGCGTGAAGAAGGTCGTCAAGGTGGGCGACACGGCCGTGGCCGTGGTGGCCGACACCTGGTGGCGCGCCAAGACCGCGCTGGACGCGCTGCCCAT
Source organism: Roseateles hydrophilus (assembly GCF_026712245.1). GTDB lineage: Bacteria > Pseudomonadota > Gammaproteobacteria > Burkholderiales > Burkholderiaceae_C > Pelomonas > Pelomonas hydrophilus. Next base: position 31,917 of record NZ_JAPPUY010000004.1, on the reverse strand, counting down.
CGTCTGGGACGAGGGCGCCAACGCGACGCAGAACAGCGCCGACACCGCTGCCGTGCTGAAGGCCGGGCTGGACGCCGACACCGCCGCCGTGGGCAGCAGCCAGGGCGACGTGAAGGCCGCGCTGGCCGGCGCGGCACGGCGCGTGGAGGCGGTCTACGGCTACCCGCACCAGAACCACGCAACGATGGAGGTCATGAATGCCACGGCACTCATCACCCCTGCAAAGCCCGGGACGCCCGAGCGTTGCGAGGTCTGGACGCCGACGCAGAACGGCGAGGCCGCGCTGGCCGCCACCGCCGAGGCAGCCGGCCTGCCGCCGTCGGCCTGCGAGGTCTACAAGCTGCACCTGGGCGGCGGCTTCGGCCGGCGCGGCGCTGTGCACGACTGGGTGCGCCAGGCGGTGCTGATCGCGCGCGAGCTGCCCGGCACGCCGGTCAAGCTGATCTGGAGCCGCGAGGAGGACATGACCCACGGCCGCTACCACCCCGTCACGCAGTGCAAGCTGACGGCGGGGCTGGACGAGGCGGGCAAGCTCACCGCGCTGCACATGCGCATCTCGGGCCAGAGCATCATCGCGGGCATCTTTCCGCAGAACATCCGCGACGGGAAAGACCCGGCCGTGTTCCAGGGCCTGAGCGCGGGCGGTGCCGAGGGTGCGCTGGGCTATGCGGTGCCCAACCTGCTCATCGACCACGCGATGCGCAACCCCACCGTGCCGCCGGGCTTCTGGCGCGGCGTGAACCTGAACCAGAACGCGGTCTACCTGGAGTGCTTCCTCGACGAGGTCGCCCATGCCGCCAAGCGCGACCCGCTGGCGCTGCGCCGCGAGCTGCTGGCCAATTCGCCCAAGCACCTGGCCGTGCTGAACGCGGTGGCGGCCAAGGCCGGCTGGGGCAAGCCGCGGCCCAAGGGCCGGCACCTGGGCCTGGCCCAGATCATGGGCTTCGGCAGCTACGTGGCGGCCTGCGCCGAGGTGTCGGTCAACAAGAAGGGCGAGCTCAAGATCCACCGCATCGTGGCCGCCACCGACCCCGGCCATGCGGTCAACCCGCAGCAGATCGCCGCACAGGTGGAGGGCAGCTTCGTCTACGGGCTGTCGGCCGCGCTGTTCGGCGAGATCACGGTCAAGGACGGCCGCGTCGAGCAGCAGAACTTCAACACCTACCCGATGCTGAAGATGGAGCACATGCCGGCGGTCGAGACCCTCGTCATGCCATCGGGCGGCTTCTGGGGCGGCGTGGGCGAGCCCACCATCGCGGTGGCCGCGCCGGCCGTGCTGAACGCCATCTTCGCGGCGACGGGCAAGCGCATCCGCGACCTGCCGCTGAGCAAGCACAGCCTCGTGTGATGCAGGCGTTGCTGGCGCTCGTGCTGACGGCCGCTGCGCCTGCCGGCGATGTCGAGCGCGGCCGTGCGCTGCTGGCTGACCGCACGCAGAGCCTGTGCCTGCTGTGCCATGCGCTGAGCGCCGAGGGCGATGCCAACCACGGCAACCTGGCGCCGCCGCTGGCCCAGGCCGCGCGGCTTGGGCCGGCTGCGCTGCGCGAGCGCATCGCCGACATGCGGCGCTTCAACCCGGCCACCGTGATGCCGCCGTTCCGCTCGACCGACGGCCTGCGCGACGTGGCCCCGGCCTGGGCCGGCCGGCCGGCGTTGACCGAGCAGCAGCTGGAGGATCTCGTGGCCTACCTGGGCACGCTGTCGAAATGAAGCGGCGCGCGTTCGCCCTGGCCGCGTCGGCTGTCGCGCTGCTGCCGGTTGCGCAGGCCAGCGACGGCGCCATGCGCGCCGCCATCCGCGCCTGGGCGGGGCAGGACCCCGCGCCCGGGTCGCTGCAGATCGTCATCGCCGAGCTGGTGGAGAACGGCAACGCCGTGCCGGTGCGCGTGGTGGCGGCCGAGCCGGTGGTGGGCCTGGCGCTGTTCACGTCGCTGAACCCCGAGCCTGACGTGCTGCAGGCGAGCTTCGGCGCGGCCGTGGCCCGGCCCGAGTTCGGCACCCGCATGCGGCTGGCGCGCAGCCAGACCATCGTGGCCGTCGCCAAGGCGGCGGACGGCCGTTGCTGGCAGGCCAGCGTGGACGTCGTCGTGACGCTCGCGGCCTGCGTGGAGCCCTGATCGTGAGGGCCGCACGCGTGCTCGTTTCATTGGCCCCTACGGGCTGGCTCGGCGGGCGCTGATGGCAACGAGAGCCGTCATCACGCTGCCCGCCGTCATCCGGCCGGGCGAGGCCTTTGAGGTGCGGGCCACCGTGGCTCATGCGATGGAGACCGGCTACCGCACCGGCGACGACGGCGCGCGCCTGCCGCGCGACCTGGTGCGGCGCTTCGAGTGCCGGCTCGACGGCGAGCTGGTGTTCGCGGCGGATCTGTTCGCGGCCGTGTCGGCCAACCCCTGGGTGTCGTTCTGGCTGCAGGTGAGCGGCCCGGGTGAGCTGAGCTTCGTGTGGCGTGGCGACCGCGGCTTCGAGCACCGCGAGACGCGCCGCCTGCCGCTGCCATGACGCACGCCGTGCTGTGGCTGGTGCTGGCACTGACGCTGCCCGCAGCGGCCGACGAGCGCCGCTCCGGCCGCGACACCATGAGCCCCGCGCTGCGCGCGCTGCAGGCCGATGACGGCCAGCACCCGGCGCAGCTGGCCCTGGCCCTGGGCCGCGAGCTGTGGGGGCAGGGGGCCAGGTCTTGCGCCAGCTGCCACGGCGAGCCCGAGCAGCTGCGCGGCGTGGCGGCGCGCTACCCCGCTTTCGACACCGGCGCACGGGCCGTGCTGGACCTGCCTGCCCGCGTGCAGCGCTGCCGCGTGCAGCACCAGCGCCAGCCGGCCTGGGCGCCCGAGGCCGAGCCGCTGCTGGCGCTGACGGCGCTGGTGGCCCAGCAGTCACGCGGCCTGCAGCTGCAGCCGCCACGCGGCCCCGAGCTGGATCGCGCCGCCGCGCAGGGCCAGCAGCTCTACATGACGCGCCTGGGCGCGCTCAACCTGTCGTGCGCGCAATGCCATGACGAGCGCGCCGGTCTGCGCCTGGGCGGCAGCCTGATCCCGCAAGGCCATGTGGACGACTACCCCGTCTACCGGCTGGAGTGGCAGCAGCTGGGCAGCCTGCAGCGCCGGCTGCGTGGCTGTTTCAGCGGGGTGCGGGCCGCCGTGCCGCCCTGGGACGGCGAGGCGCTGATGGCGCTGCAGGTCTACCTGGCGCGGCGCTCGGCCGGGTTGCCGATGCAACCCCCTGGTGTGCGGCCCTGAGCGGGCGCGCGCTTGCCCTAAGCTAGCCACCAGCAGACAGAGGAGCGTGCATGCGACGACTGGGGTGCTGGATTCTGATGATGGTCTTGTGGGCGCCGCTGGGCGCCCGGGCCGCCGAGGCCACGGCGGCCGACCTGAGCCTGAATCAGCGCAAGCTGGTGACGCTGCGGGCCACGCTCAAGGGCGAGTCGCCCGCCGAGCGCGCCGAGGCGGCCCAGCAGGCGCTGGCGGCGGCATTGGCAGGCCCGGCGCCGGATCGCGTTGAGCGCCAGGTCTTGCCCGGCGAGCCGCCGGCGGTGCGCCTGCTGGTCAACGGCATCGCGGTGCTGCACCTCGTGCCCGACGACCTGGGCGGTGCCCACGCCGGCCCCTTGCTGGACGCCGCTGCGCTGGATGCCGAGCGCCGCTTGCGCCAAGCCGTGGCGGAGGTGCGCGAGGCCCGTGACCCCAAGGCCTGGGCCGTGGGGTTGGCCTTTTCGCTGCTGGCGAGCGCGGCGGCTGCCGGCCTGCTGTGGGCCTTGGTGCAGCTGCGGCGCCGGCTGTTGCGCCGGGCAGTGCGCCAGCTGGGCGCCGGCCCGGCGGCAGCGTCCCGGCCGTGGTGGCAGGTGTCGGGCGAGCATGCGATCGCGGTGCTGCGCGGCCTCGTGGGCCTGGCCAGCTGGGGCGTGGCGCTGGTGGTGCTGGACGTCTGGGCCAGCGTGGTGCTGCGCCAGTTCGCCTGGACACGGCCCTGGGGCGAGCGCGCGGGCGACTGGCTGCTCACGCAACTGCTGGACCTGGGCCGCGCCGCGCTGGGCGCCGTGCCTGGGCTGCTGACGGCAGGGCTGATCTTCCTCGTCGCGCGTGGCGCGTTGGGCGTGCTGCGCGCCGTGCTGGAGCGCGTCGAGCGCGGCGAGTTGCAGTTCGCCGGGCTGGACGCCGACACGGCCGGCCCCACCCAGCGCCTGGTCGCGATGGTGGTCTGGCTGTTTGCGCTGGCCATGGCCTATCCCTACCTGCCCGGCGCCAGCACCGAGGCCTTCAAGGGCGTGACGGTGCTGGCCGGCCTGATGGTGTCGCTGGGGGCGTCGGGCGTCGTGGGCCAGCTGATGGCGGGGCTGTCGCTGATGTACTCGCGCTCGTTGCGGGTGGGCGAGTACGTGCGCATCGGCGAGGTGGAGGGCACGGTCACAGCGCTGGGCATGTTCGCCACCCGGCTGCACACGGGGCTGGGCGAGGAGGTGAGCCTGCCCAATGCGGTGGTGTTCGGCCAGCCGGTGCGCAACTTCTCGCGGCTGGTGCAGGACGACGGCCAGTACGTGCTGCACACGGCCGTCACCATCGGCTACGCGACGCCGTGGCGCCAGGTGCACGCCATGCTGCTGGAGGCGGCGCGCCGCACACCCGGCGTGCTGGCGCAGCCGGCGCCCTACGTCGTGCAGACGGCGCTGAGCGACTTCTACGTCGAGTACCGCCTGTGCGCTCAGGGCAGCCGGGCCGCGCCGCGACGCCGCGCCGAGGCCATGAGCCAGCTGCACGCGCACATCCAGGACGTGTTCAACGAGAACGGCGTGCAGATCATGTCGCCGCATTACCGGTCTGACCCGGCCGATCCCCAGGTGGTGGCGGCCGGGCCGTGGTTCGCGCCGCAATCCGGCCCGCTGCCGCCGCAGGGCTGAGCAGCCCTTCCGAGGAGCGCTTCATGCCCGAGTTCCAGGCGCCCGGCGTGTATGTCGAGGAGGTCGCGTTCCGCGCCAAGACCATCGAGCCCGTGGGCACGACGCTCACGGGCTTCGTCGGGCCGTGCCGCAGCGGGCCGGTGGCCGGCGTGCCGCCGCTGCTGACCAGCCTGGGCGACTTCGAGCGCCGCTACGGCGATGGCGCGCCTCTGCATTTCAGCGCGCAGACGCTGAGCAATGACCTCTGGCATGCGGTGCGTGTCTTTTTTCTGGAGGGCGGCCAGGCCCTGCACGTGAGCCGCGTGTTCCGCGCTGGGGCGGCTGACGATGGCTGTGCGCGTCTGAGCCTGGGCGCTGATGGCGCTGTGCAGCTGCGCGCCCGCCATCCGGGCGCGGCCGGTAATCTCGGCCTGCGCTTCAGCTTTCGGTTGGGCGCCAGCCTGCTGCAGGCGCAGGCCAGGCCCGATGGCAGCCTGCAGCCCGTGCTCGCGCCGCAGGCGGACGGCGCCCTGGTGTGGCTGCGCACCGCCTGCGTGCCGCAGCTGCCGGGGCCGCTGGCCGGGCGCCGCGTCGAGGCGCTGCCGCTGTACCAGGCGCGGCGCGATGCCAGCGGAAACTGGTGGCTGCAGGGGGCGCCGGCCGCGCGGCGGCTGGACGACTTCGCGCCGGACTTGACGGCCGGCAGCCGCGATGCGGCCTGCGTGCTGAGCGTCAGCGTCACGGTGATGGCCGCTGACGGCAAGGTGTGGGGTGAGTGGGCGGGCTTGCCGCCGCAGGCCCTGCTGCAAGCCTTGGGCGCGGCGACGACCGCCGCCCCACCGCCACCCATCGTGCTGACGACCACCGGCGCCGCGGGTGAGGCCGCCGGGCTGGGCCTGCTGCGCGCGCTGCTGCCGCCGCTGGCAGTGACCCCCGCGGACTGGGCTGCCGCCGGCCAGGACGAGCTCGCTGCGCTGGCGGCCCAACTGGCGCGCGGCGTGACCGCGCGCTTCACACTGGCCGGCGGCCACGACGGGGTGTGGCCCGAGGTGGCCGACTACGTGGGCGAGTTGGGGGCGAACGGCCCCAGCGGCCTGCTGCCGTTCGAGGCGCTGGCCGACATCGCGCTGGTCGCCGCGCCGGGCGGTGGCGGTCGTGCGGGAGCGCCTGCCGGTGACGCAGCCGGCATTGCCCGTGCGCTAATCGACCATGCCGAGCGCATGCGCTACCGCCTGGCCCTGGTGGATGCGCCCGAGGGCCTGGGTGTTGACGGCGTGCGCCGGTTCAGGGCCGGGCTGGAGAGCCGGCGCGCGGCGCTCTACCACCCATGGGTGCTTGTGGCCGACCCGCACGCAGGCCAGGCCTTGCAGTTGCCGCCATCCGGCTTCGTGGCGGGCATCTGCGTGCGCAACGACATCCTGCGGGGGGTGCACAGGGCGCCCGCGAACGAGGTGCTGCGCAGTGCGATCGGCTTCGCTGCGGCGCTGGGCACGGGCGAGCAGGAAGTCCTGAACCCCGAGGGCATCAATCTGCTGCGCACCATCCCCCATCGCGGCCACGTCGTCTGGGGTGCACGCACGCTCAGCCACGACCCGCAAGCGCGCTACGTCAACGTGAGCCGTTGCCTGGCCAGCCTCGTGCGGGCGATCGAGCAGGGCACGCAGTGGGTGGTGTTCGAGCCCCCGGGCCCGGCGCTGTGGGACCGGGTGAGCCGCAGCATCCGCGACTTCCTGCTCCTGCAGTGGCAGGGCGGTGCGCTGCAGGGCGATCGGCCGGACAACGCGTTCTTCGTGCGCTGCGATCACGGCACGATGACGGCCGACGACCTGGCGCGCGGCCGGCTGGTGGCGGAGGTGGGTGTGGCCTTGTTGAAGCCGGCGGAATTCCTGGTCTTTCGCGTCGCGCAGCGGGCGGCGGCCTGAGCGCGTCAGCGCTGGCGTTGCTGGCGCTCGCCGAACAAGGCCTCGCGGGCGCGTTCGTCGGTCAGCGGCCGGCGCGCGTCGGCCAGCACCGCCACGCCGCGCTGCACGGCCGGGCGTTTGGCGATCTCGTCGAACCAGCCCTTCAGGTGCGGGTAGTCGGCCATCTCCACGCCCTGGTTCTTCCATGAACGCAGCCACGGGAACACGGCGATGTCGGCGATGCTGTAGTCGCGCCCGCCGACGTAGGTGGTGTGCGCCAGCCGCTTGTTGAGCACGCCGTACAGTCGCTGCGCCTCATGCGTGTAGCGCTCGATGGCGTAGGGCAGCTGCTGCGGCGCGTAGAGCCGGAAGTGGTGGGCCTGGCCGAGCATGGGGCCGACACTGCCCATCTGGAACATCAGCCACTGCAGCACCTCGTACTTGCCCGCCACATCGGCCGGCAGCAGGCGGCCGGTCTTGCCGGCGAGGTAGAGCAGGATGGCGCCGCTCTCGAACAGCGAGATCGGCCGGCCGTCGGGGCCGTCGGGGTCGGTGAGGGCAGGGATCTTGTTGTTGGGGCTGAGGGCCAGGAAGTCCGGTGCGAACTGCTCGCCAGCGCCGATGTCCACGGGATGCACCCGGTACGCGAGGCCACACTCTTCCAGCATGATGTGGACCTTGTGCCCGTTGGGTGTGGGCCATGAGTAGACTTCAAGCATTCATCCCCTCCGTTCCTGACCCAGGCCTGCCTGGCATCCAGCCCGATTCTGTCGACTCATGGTGGTAAAGCAAGTCAAGCACTGGCTCGTGACCCGTGCCAACGCCGCACGCTGGCGCCCAATCCTCGATTGGGCTGAGGCGCGGGGGGCCGAGTTCACCCAAAGCCGTGATGGCCAGGGCTTTCTCATCGAGCAGGCCAATGCGCAGCCCGGCGCGCTGCGCGTGGAGTGGGGGCCGACGCAGCGCAGCTATCTGCAGGGCAACGAGTTGCGCATGCGCTGCGAGGTGGGGCTGCACCCCGACGTGCAGCTGATGGTGCTGGACCGCGCGCTGATGGAGACGCTGGAGGGCGCCGTCTTCGAGGCCTACACCGACACGCTCAAGACCCGCGTGGACACCGACACGCCGGAGGAGATGCGCTGGCTGGTGATGTTCCCCAAGCTGGGCAATGCGTCGTCGCAGATCGTGCGCCAGCGCTTCGGCGTGGTGGGCGTCACCAAGGACCTGAGCAACAGCTGGATCGAGGGCTCGCTCAGCGAGGCGCTGGCCCAGGCCAGCCAGGACTTGCTGCCCGAGGGCCATCCCTTCGTGCTGATGTGCATGCGCGGCAACCTCTACCTGCGCACCGAGATGGCCGAGGCCGAGCTTTCGCGCGTGCAGGCGCTGGTGCGCCTGCTGGAGACGGCTGCGCGCGAGGCGCGACGTGTCAGTGGGCGGCTGGGCGACGGCGGGGCCTGGCCGACGACGGCGTCCATCGCGTGGTCGCCGTCATCGCGGTTGTCAGACGATCACTGAGGCGGCCGGGCCGATCAGGCCTTCTGTGCAAACTGCCAGGCCAGCTCCGACAGCGGCCGGGCGCTCTTGGCCGTTTCGCGCGCCTGCGCGCTGGAGGCCGTGCCGTCCACGACGCGCTTGGCAATGCCTTGCACGATGGCGGCGATGCGGAACAGGTTGTAGGCCAGGTAGAAGTTCCAGTCGGCCATGACGGCGCCAGCATCGGCGCGGCCGGTGCGCTCGCAGTAGCGCTGCACGTAGTCGCGCTCGCTCGGAATGCCCAACGCGGCCAGGTCCACGCCGCCCAGGCCGCGCGCGGCGCCGGAGGTCTGGATGTGCCAGCTCATGCAGTGGTAGCTGAAGTCGGCCAGCGGGTGGCCCAGCGTGGACAACTCCCAGTCCAGCACCGCGATGATGCGCGGCTCGGTGGGGTGGAAGACGACGTTGTCCATGCGGTAGTCGCCGTGGACGATGCTGACCTCGCCTTCATCGCGCGCTGATGCCGGTATGTGCGCCGGCAGCCAGGCCAGCAGCGCGTCCATCGCCGGGTTGGGCTCGGTGACCGAGGCCAGGTATTGCTTGCTCCAGCGGCCGATCTGGCGCTCGAAGTAGTTGCCTGGCTTGCCGTAGGCCTGCAGCCCGCGGGCCTGGAAATCGACCTGGTGCAGTGCTGCGATGACGCGGTTCAGCTCGTCGTAGTGCGCCGCGCGGTCGGCGTTGCCCATGCCGGGCAGGCTCTGGTCCCAGAGCACGCGGCCGGGCATGAACTCCATGACGTAGAACGCGCGGCCGATGACCGATTCGTCCTCGCACAGCGCGCGCATCGCCGGCACGGGCACGTCGGTGCCGGCCAGCGCGCCCATCACTTGGAACTCGCGCTCGATGGCGTGCGCCGAGGGCAGCAGCTTGGCCACCGGCGCGGGCTTGCTGCGCATCACGTACCGGGCGCCGGGCGTCGTCAGCAGGTAGGTGGGGTTGGATTGGCCGCCCTTGAACTGCTCGATGGACAGCGGCCCCTGGAACCCGTCGACACGGGCCGCCAGCCAGGCTTCGAGCGCTGCCGTGTCCAGCGGCTGGGCAAGGGGACGGGTGCCGGTGAATGCTTCCATGGGGATCGTTCGTCGAGACGTGAACTTTCCATTCTGCGAGCAGGGCACCGGCCCGCGTGTCTTCAGCGCGACGCTGCGGCAAGCAGCTTGTCGCGGCTCAGCACCACCAGCCGCGTGGGCTCCACGCGCACGGCGCCTTCGCGCTCGAAGGCCTTGAGTTCCTGGTTGACGCGCTGGCGCGAGGCGCCCAGCAGCTGGGCCAGGTCTTCCTGCGCGAGCTGCAGGCCGATGCGGATCTCGTCGCCCTCGTGCACGCCGTAGGAGCGCGCCAGCAGCAGCACCTGCTTGGCCAGCCGCGCGGCGAGCGGGCGGGTGTTGAGGTCCTCGATCATGTCGAACATCAGCCGCAGGCGCCGGCAGTTCAGCCGCAGCAGCGCGTCGTACAGCTCGGAATGGGCCTTCAGCAGCGCGTGGAAATCGGCCTTGCGCACGCACAGCAGCGTGGTGTCGCCATGGGCATAGGCGTCATGCGTGCGGGGCAGGCCGTCGAACAGCGCGATGTCGCCGAACCAGGTGCCGGGCTCCACATAGGTCAACGAAATCTGCTTGCCGGCCAACGACACCGAGCTGACGCGCACGGCGCCCTTGGCGACGGCCGACCACTCCTCGGCCGGCTCGCCGCGGTGGGACAGCATGGTCTCGTCGGGCAGCCGGCGCACGTAGGCGCGCTGCAGGATGTCGTTGCGCAGGCTCTCCGACAGGCGTGAGAACCACACGCCCTGGTCGATCTGCTGGCGTTCGGCGGGGGTGAGGGTGAGTGCGTTCATGGCGGGCGGCATTGTGCCCGGGTGGCCCCATGCTAGAGTCGCCCGCGCCGTTCTGCCTCCCCTCCAACTCACCGTCAGCCGCTCGCAGTCAATGCCCATCACGGCCCCGCGCCCGACCTTGCTGGGTGCTCTCACACCCGCCTTGGCACTGCTGCTCGGCCTCGTCCCGCCAGGGGCCGACGCGCTCGGCATGGGGCGCCCGCAGGTGCACTCCGCGTTGGGCAAGCCACTGGATGTGACCGTGCCGCTGACGCTGGCTGAGGGCGAGCAGCTGACAGATGCCTGTGTGCGCGGCGAGGTGTCGGCCGGTGAGGCGCGTGTGCCGGCCGGTTTGTTGCAGATGCGCATCGAGGGCGAGGCGGGCGAGCGCCGCATCCGGCTGCAAAGCCTGGTGCGCGTGGACGAGCCGGCGCTGCGCATCACGCTCGCACTCGGTTGCCCGCTGCGCCTGACGCGCGAATTCAACGCCTTCATCGACCCGCCGGCGCAGGCTGCCGCGGCAAGCCTGCCGGCGGCAGCGCCGGCGCCGTCATTGCCAGCCGCGCCGGCCGCGGTGCTGTCGCCCGTTGGCGAAGCCGCCTCACGCGCGGTGCTTGAGCCGGCAGCGGCCGCGCCGCGCGCGCCGGCTGCGCGGCCGCGCGCGAAGCCCCGGCCCAAATCGACGGCACCCCGCCTGGTGCTGGAGCGGCCTGAGGTGCTGGTCAGTCAGGCGCCGCAGCGCCCGGGCGTGCCGGAGACGGACATGACGCCAGAGCTGGAGGCGCAGATCGCTCAGCTCGAGCAGACGGTGGCCCAACTGCGCGCCGAGTTGGAGGCGCGGTTGCAGGCGCAGGCGGCCGGGCCGGCGGCGTTCGTTGCCGCATCGGCCGTGGCGGCACAGGCAGCACAAGCGGCGTCAGTGCCGACGCCGGAGCCGTTTGCGTCGGCCCCCACGCCGCCGCCGCGCGAGCCACGCGCGTCGGCGTACCGAGATCCCATGACCTGGCTGCTGACGCTGGGCCTCAGCCTGGTGGCTGGCGCTGCGGCGTTCTATGGCAGCCGCTGGCGCGATGAGCGCGCTCGCCGGGAGCGGGCCTACTGGCGCGCCATGCATGCCGTCGAGGGCGCTGCCGATGCGGCGCCAGTGCTGCCGCAGGCGCCTGCAGCCGCTTCGCCAGGGATGGCGCCGCCGGTGGCTTCGTCGGCCGTGGCGCTGCCGGACGAGGGGCAGCACCAGGCCACGCGCCCGCAACCCCGCCCGATGGCCTGGCCGCCCGCGCCTCTTGCTGCGCCGGTGCTCCCCGAAGCGCCCGCGCAATCGCCGACAGGCCTTCAAGCCACGCAGCCGCTGCCGGTGCAGGCGGATGCCGTGCCCGCGTCGGTGGCGACGGTGCCCGTGCTGTCGCAGGAGCTGAGCGTGGCCGATGAGTTGCTGGATTTGCAGCAGCAGGCCGAGTTCCTGCAACTGCTCGGCCAGCACGATGCCGCGGCCGACCTGCTCGCCGGCCGCCTGGCCCGTGGCAACGCCGGGGCCATGCCCTACCTGATGCTGATGGAGCTGTGCCAGCAGCGCGGCGAGCCCGAGGTGTTTGCCGAGCTGGCGCGGCAGTTTGAGCAGCGCTTCCGCACGATGGCGCCGGCCTGGGCGCAGAGCCTGTCGCGGGGGCGCAGCCTGGATGCGAGCCCCAGCGTGATCGCACATCTGCAGGTCGTGTGGGCGGACCCGTCGGCGGCGATGCAGATGCTGCGCGACCTGCTGGCCCGCGGGGCCGGCCCCGGGGCGACGCATTTCGACCTGCCGGCCTACCGCGACCTGCTGACGCTCTACAGCGTCGCCCGTGACCTGTTCGAGGCCGGGCTGCGTGGCGAGGGCGTGGACTTCATGCTGCCGCTGGATTCCCGCTTCGGCGAGCAGTGAGCGCGAGCGGCGGCGCTCAGATGCCGAAGTCGTCGGCCTCGCCGTTCATGGCTTTCTCGATGAGCCGGCGCGACAAGCGCTCGGAGAGCAGCTCGGCAAAGGTGTACACGTAGTTGCGCAGATAGGCGCCGCGCTTGAAGGCGATGCGCGTGACGTTGCTGCCCAGCAGTGCGCCCAGCGGGCGGGCGACGAGGTCGCTGCCCGGCGGCTCTTCGCGCATGGCCATCTCGGCCACGATGCCCACGCCCATGCCCAGGCGCACATAGGTCTTGATGACGTCCGAGTCGATGGCCTCCAGCACGATGTTGGGCGTCAGGTGGCGGGCCGCGAAGGCCTTGTCGATGCGCGTGCGGCCGGTGAAGCTGGGGTGGTAGGACACCAGCGGCTCCGAGGCGATCTGCTCCAGGCTGATGCGCTCGGCCGTGGCCAGCGGGTGGTCGCGCGGCACCACCATCACGTGCTGCCATTCGTAGCAGGGCAGGGTGACCAGCTCCGGGTACTGCGCCAGCGATTCGGTGGCCAGGCCCAGGTCGGCGGTTTCGTCGATGAGCATGCGGGCGACCTGGTCGGGGCTGCCCTGGTGCAGGCTGACGCGCAGCTGCGGCAGGTTCTTGCGCAGTTGGGCCACCGGCGCGGGCAGCACGTAGCGGGCCTGCGTGTGGGTGGTGGCGATGGAGAAGGTGCCGCTGTCCTGGCGCGAGTACTCCTCGCCGATGCGCTTCAGGTTGGCTACCTCGCGCAGGATGATCTCGATGCAGGCCAGCACCTGCTCGCCGGGCTCGGTGATGCGGCGCAGCCGCTTGCCATGGCGGGAGAAGATGTCCACGCCCAGTTCCTCTTCCAGCTCCAGGATGGCCTTGGACACGCCGGGTTGCGAGGTGAACAGCGCTTTGGCGGTCTCTGTCAGGTTGAGGTTGCGCCGGGCGGCTTCCTGGACGAAGCGGAACTGGTGGAGATTCATGGCGGGGTCGGTGAGTCGCCGAGAAGGCGTCGGTCAGTCGAGTACGCCCAGGCAGGTCTGGGTGATGGCCTGCAGCATGGCTTCCTGGTCGCCCAGCGGCGGGTGCAGCAGCCACTCGATGGCGTCGCCATGCAGCTCGCGCAGGCGCGCCAGCAGCACGGGCACATCGCGCCGCACATGGCCGCCGGTGCCCAGGAACAGCGGCAGCACGTGCACGCGCGTGCAGCCGGCGGCCGCGAGTTGTGCGGCAGCCTGCTCCATGTCGGGCGACATCAGTTCCAGGTAGGCCATGGCCAGCGGCGTGTCGGGCCGGGCGGCGCGCAGCCGCTCAGTCACGATCTCGAAGGGCCGTGCCCAGGCGGGGTCACGCGCGCCATGCGCGAACAGCAGCAATCCATCCATCATCGGTAGCGCACCAGCCAGGTGAAGGCGGCCAGGGACATGGCCATGTAGAGCAGGCTGGGCGTTGCCGCCACGGCCCAGGGCGTCCAGTTCTTCAGCAGGCCCAGATGGCCGGCCACGTTGTTCAGCAGCACGAAGCTGATGCCGAGCATGATGCCGCCGAACACCTTGATGCTGATGCCGCCGGAGCGGCCGTGCAGGTAGGCAAAGGGCAGGGCCAGCGCCACCATGACGAAACAGGCGAAGGGGTAGAAGGCTTTGCGCCAGAACTGGATGTTGTGCGCCTGGGCGGATTGCTCCTGCGCCGACAGGTGCTCTGTGTAGCGGAACAGTTCGACCGTCGACATGGACACCGCCGGCAGCACGGCCGCGGCAATGACGCCGGCATGCAGCGAGCTTTGCCAGTCCAACGCTGCCACGCGCTGCTCGGTGACGACCACCTGGCCCACGCTGCGGCTGCCGGTGGCGCCCGGTTGCCAGCTCGTGCGGGCCACGTCCTGCAGGCGCCACAGGCCCTGGGCGTCCACGCTGACCCGCGCCGCCTCGGTGCGCGACATCAGCCGGCCCTGGCCATCGAACTCGAAGATGCGCACATCGGCCAGTTCGCCGCCCGAGCCGACGCGCCCCACCTTGACCGAGTAGCTGCGTTCCTGGCCATCGACCTGCCGGTGGTCCTTCAGCCAGGCGCCGCGGCCGGTGTTGCCGCTGTCGCGGCCCAGTCGGGCGCGCATCTCGTCGCCCTGGCGCTCGAAAGCAGGCGCCACGTAATCGCCCATCACGAAGGTCAATACGGCGAAAGCCGCAGCCAGGCCAGCCAGCAGTGCCAACGCCCTGCCCGGGCCCAGGCCGCCCGTGCGCAGGATGGTGAACTCGCTGCTCTGCGCCAGCCGCGCCAGCGCGAGGATGGCGCCGATCAGCACGGCGATGGGGAACATCTCGTAGAAGTTGCCGGGCATCTCCATCGCGGCCAGCAGCGCAGCCTTGCCGGCACCAGCGCCGACCCGGGCCATGCGCTCGATCTCCTCGACGAAGTCGATGAAGAAGGACAGCGAGAGCAGCGACAACGTGACCAGCAGCACCGAGCCGGCGATGTCCTTGTAGAGCAGGCGGCGGACGGTCTTCATGCCGGCACCGCCTTGGCCCGGCGGCGCAGGCAGAAGCGGTTGCCGTTGTCGCGCAGCCAGATGACGGCCAGCGCCAGCAGCAGCGCCGTGCCATGCAGGGTCAGCAGTGCCTTGGGCAGCGTTATGCGGCCGTTGCCGACCCAGGACTGGGACAGGCTGATGAGGTTGAAGTACACGACGAAGGCCAGCAGTGCGAACAGCAGGTTCCAGTTGTTGGCCCGGCGCGGGTTGGAGGCGGCGAGGCCGATGCCCAGCAAGGCCATGTTGAAGGCGCCCAGGATCATGCCCAGCCGCCAGGCGAGTTCGCCATGGTGCTTGGGCGTGGGGGCCCTGAGCAGATCCAGCGTGGGCATGGCCTTGGGCGGCAACTGGTTGGCGTTGGCCATGACCTGCGGGTCGGTCATGACCTTGTACTGCTCGAAGCGGGCCAGGCTTTTCTCGCCGGTCTTGAACTGGGTCTCGTTGCGCTGGCCGTGGTCCAGCACGAGGTAGCGGTCGTCGCCTTCCATCTGCAGTCGGCCACGGGAGGCGGTGGTCACGGATTCACGATCCTTGTCGTTGGACAGGATGAACACATTGCGGCCCGTGGCGGCGTCGTCGCCGTCGCGTTCGATGAAGAACACGCGACTGCCGTCGCTGGAACTCTGGAACTGGCCCGGTGCCACACGGGAGAGGTCGCTGCGCTTCTGATAACGCTCCTTGAGCTCGGCGCTGTTCTGGTTGCCCCAGGGCCAGACGATGAGCTCCAGCACCACCACCGCCAGCAGCACCGGCCAGGCCATGCGCAGCACCGGCCGGATGAAGGTCGACAGTGGGATGCCGCTGGCGAACCAGATCGTCATCTCCGACTCGCGGTACAGCCGCCCGAGCGTCATGACGACGGCCAGGAACAGCGACAGCACCAGCATGGTGGCCAGGTGGGCGATGGTCGCGTAGCCCATCAGCAGCACGACGTCCTGCGGCGCGACGTTGCCGCCGGCGGCCTGGCCCAGCGTCTTGATCAGCGTCTGCGTCAACATGATGGTCAGGATGACCACCAGCGTGACGCCAAAGCTCTTGGCGAGCTCGGATCGCGTGGATGAATCGAATAACATCAAACGCACTTCTATCTACTTCCAGTCATTATGGACTTCAAGGTTCAAGCCACAGAGTTGGATGCACTCGCCACCGCAGGTGCTGACGCGCTCATCGTGGTGCTCGGCGGCGACACGCTGCCTCAAGGCCTGGACGCCGTCGTCGCCAAACATGCGCAGACCGCGATCAAGCTCGGTGACTTTTCGCTGAAGGCCGGCCAGGCGATCACGCTGACCCAGCCCGAGGGCCTGAAAGCAGCGCGTCTGGTGCTGGCCGCCAGCGGCAAGGCGACGCTGGCGGCGGCCCGTGCCGCGCTGGCGGCGGGGCTGGCCCAGGTCAAGCCGCGTGGCGTCGCGAGCGCGGCGGTCGTGTTTGCCGGCTTTGACGAGGTGCTGGCTGAGGCGCTGTCCGAGCAGACCGCCGTGGCCGGCACGGAAGCGGTCTACGTCTACCGCCACACCAAGCCCAGCGCAGCTCCGGCGCCCAAGCTGGCCAAGCTGACGCTGCTGGTGGGCAAGGCGGCGCTGAAGGCAGCCAAGGCGGGCCTGGCCCGCGGTGAGGCGGTCGCGGCCGGCATCGAGCTCGCCCGTGAATGCGCCAACCGCCCCGGCAACCACGCAACGCCCACGTATCTGGGCGAGGTCGTGCAACAACTGGGCAAGACGCACGGCTTCAAGGTCGAGGTGCTGGACAAGAAGGCTGTCGAGAAGCTGGGCATGGGCAGTTTCCTGGCCGTGGCCCAGGGCTCGGACGAGCCGCTGCGCTTCATCGTCGCCCGCTACGAAGGCGCGGCCAAGACGGTGGCGCCGGTGGTGCTGGTCGGCAAGGGCATCACCTTCGACACCGGCGGCATCTCGCTGAAGCCGGGTGCCGAGATGGACGAGATGAAGTTCGACATGGGTGGCGCGGCCAGCGTCATCGGCACGCTGCGCGCGGTGGCCGAACTCAAGCCCAAGCTGAACCTTGTCGTCATCGTCGCGGCCTGCGAGAACATGCCCAGTGGCCGCGCCATCAAGCCGGGTGATGTGGTCACGTCCATGTCGGGCCAGACCATCGAGATCCTGAACACCGATGCCGAGGGTCGCCTGATCCTGTGTGATGCGCTGACCTATGCCGAGCGCTTCAAGCCGGCCGTGGTGGTTGACGTTGCCACGCTGACCGGCGCCTGCGTCATCGCGCTGGGCGGCGTGCGCAGCGGCATGTACGCCAGCGACGATGAACTCGCCGCCGCGCTGACGGCGGCAGGCGACGCTGCGCTGGACCCCTGCTGGCGCATGCCGCTGGACGACGAGTACGCCGAAGGCCTGAAGAGCAACTTCGCCGACGTTCCCAACATCGCCGGCCGTGCGGGCGGCTCCATCACGGCCGCCAAGTTCCTGCAGCGCTTCGCCGGCAAATACCGCTGGGGCCACCTGGACATCGCCGGCACTGCCTGGAAGGGCGGCGCCGCGAAGGGCGCCACCGGCCGGCCCGTCGGCCTGCTGACGCACTTTGTGCTGGGCCACGCGAAGTAAGCGTGCCGGTCCAGGTCAGCTTCTACAGCGATGCGGCGGATCCGCTGCACTTCGCCTGCCGGCTGGTCCGTCGCGCACTCGCGTCGGGCAAGCCGGTGGGTGTCTGTGTGGCGGCGCCCGATTCGGCGCGGCTCGACGAGTTGCTGTGGAGCTTCGATCCCACGGATTTCATCCCGCATCGGCGCTGGGATGGCGCCTCACCGGCTGCGCCGGGCGAGGTGCTGCTGGTTGGTGACGCCGCAGGTCTGCCGCATCGCGGCTTGCTGCTGAACCTGTCGCTGGCACTGCCCGCCGACGCGCTGGCGTTTGAACGCGTGCTGGAGGTGGTCGGCCGCGAGCCGCAAGCCGTCCAGGCGGGCCGCGAGCGCTATCGCACCTACAAGCAGGCGGGCGCACAGCTGGACCATTTCTCTGCCGCGGGCTGATGCCGCGCTGTTGCGTCCAGTCCCTAGGGGCATGCTTTCCCGTATGAGAGCCCTTTCGGATTTGGGATATGTTCAATTCGTTGAGGACTCAACGGTTGTCGCTGGTCTTTTTCTCTCTTCCCTTCCAAAACGGAGTTGATCCATGCAAGTCAAATTGAATGTGGTGGTGGGTGCTGTGGCTGCGCTGCTCAGCGGCGTGGCGATGTCGCAGGAACTGGTCGTCAAGATCGGCCACGTGGGCCCCAGCAGCGGCGCCATCGCCCACCTGGGCAAGGACAACGAGTTGGGCGCACGCCTGGCCATCGAGGAGCTGAACGCCAAGGGCGTGACCATCGGCGGCAAGAAGGCCAAGTTCGAACTGCTGGCTGAAGACGATGCAGCCGACCCCAAGCAGGGCACGGCTGCCGCGTCCAAGCTGGTGGACTCCAAGGTCAACGGCGTGGTGGGCCACCTGAATTCCGGCACCTCGATCCCCGCCTCCAAGATCTACAGCGATGCCGGCATTCCGCAGATCAGCCCGTCGGCCACGGCCGTCGAGTTCACCAGCCGCGGCCTGAAGACGACCTTCCGCGTGGTGGCCAATGACGGCCAGCTGGGCGGCACGCTGGGTCGCTACGCGGCCACGACGCTGAAGGCCAAGAAGGTCGCGGTCATCGATGACCGCACGGCTTACGGCCAGGGCGTGGCCAAGGAATTCGAGAAGGGTGCCAAGGCCAATGGCGCTACCGTCGTGGCCCACGAGTTCACGACCGACAAGTCCATCGACTTCAATACCATCCTGACGACCATCAAGGCCAAGAAGCCGGACGTGGTCTTCTTCGGCGGCATGGACGCCGTTGCCGGCCCGATGCTGCGCCAGATGAAGCAACTGGGCATCACCGCCAAGTTCATGGGCGGTGACGGCATCTGCACGGGCAAGCTGCCCGAGCTGTCGGCCGGCACCATGGCTGATGGCCAAGTGATCTGCGCCGAGGCGGGTGGCGTCGAGGGCGAGGCCAAGAAGTCCATGGACGACTTCCGCGCCAAGTTCAAGGCCAAGTTCAACACCGACGTGCAGATCTACGCACCGTACGTCTATGACGCCGTCCACGTGTTGGTGGATGCGATGGTTCGTGCCAAGTCCGCCGAGCCGGCCAAGTATCTGCCTGAGGTCTCCAAGACCAACTACAAGGGCGTCACGGGCACCATCGCTTTCGACGCCAAGGGCGACATCAAGAACGGCTCGCTGACGCTGTACACCTACAAGGCTGGCGCGCGCGAGCAGATCGCGGTGGTGCGCTGATACTGGGCACACGTCCGACGCGGAATGCCCGGGCTGCCCGGGTGTTGTCGAAAACCCGCCGCTGGCGGGTTTTCTTTTTTGCATTTCTCCTGTCGCTGAATATCGGGTGGTAACCCAATATGGGTCGATTGGTGTGTTTGCGCGCTATTCAGGACTGGCGGACTGGTCGCTGGGCTTGGTTTGAAATGTGCAGTGCTGCCCACTTTCCAGGATTTCAAGTCGGGATCTGTGCCATTCGCACGCTTTGCTGCCCGCCTTCATGTGCTTGTCGCCTGCTTTGGGGTCTACTCGCGGCGCCCGTGAAGATTGCCAATCGACCGTGGCCCGTCATGGGCGATCTGGGAGGAGCTACCCTCCAAACGGGGGGCTTTCAAGCCTGGGTGGCGGAGGCATGATGCCGCCGCGATCAAGGGCCGGGCGTGGTGCCGGCCTTGGCTGGTGTCGAGGTCTCGGCGCACGAGTCAGTGGGTTTTGGATAGGCGGCGAATCGCAGGTGCTGATGATTCGCTCGTCAGGGCTCCGTTGATATTGTGTGCGTTTGATTTTCGTTGAATGAATGAAATCGCGATCGACGCTCGGCGGAACTGATCGGGGATACAGATGATCCGAATATTCAATCATTATCTGCACAGGCAAACGCTGCTTCAGGTTTTCTTTGACCTGGGGTTGATCGTTTTTGCCGTGATTGCTGTGGTGTTGAGCCAGGGTGAATCGGCGCAGACCGTGCTCCCGTTTGCGGCGTCGCACGGCTTGTCGCTGGCCGGCTGCATGTTCGTGATCAATTCCGCGACAGGTTTCTACCAGCATGTGCACAACCGGTCGGTGACGGAGTCGTGCGCGCGCGCGCTGTTCGGCCTGCTGTTCGGCCTGCCGCTGGCGTATCTGATCTTCAGCCTGGTGCCGTCCACCACCAGTCACCGCGACCTGCTGACGCTGGTGGCCATGGCGGCGGTTGCGGCGGTGATGGTGCATCGGGTGTACGCCGCGCACTCTGGGACTCAGGCGCGGTTGCGCAGCCGCATCCTGATCTTCGGTGTCGGGCCGGCCGCGCGTGCGGTGGGCAACACGCTGCGCGCTTCTGATCCTCACGCGCAGATCGTTGGCTACTACGCAGGCCCGAACGAAGAGCAGCGCGAAGTACCGCCGTCGGAGATCGTCAACGACGGGGCCAATCTGACCGAGGCCGCTTTGCGGCTGAACGTGGACGAGATCGTCGTGGCGCTGAGCGAACGCCGTGGCGGCAGCATGCCGCTGCGCCAACTGCTGGATTGCAAACTGGCAGGTGTGCGCGTGGTGGACATTGCTACGCATTTTGAGAAGACGCTGGCGCAGATCAACATCAAGCACGTCAACGCCGGCTGGCTGGTGTTTGGTGATGGTTTCAGTCAGGGCATGGTGCGTGCCGCGATCAAGCGCGTGTGCGACCTGGTGTTTGCGTTGCTGATCCTGGCGGTGTCGTGGCCGCTGATGCTGGTGACGGCCGTGGCCATTCGGCTGGAGTCTCGCGGCCCGGTGCTCTACCGCCAGGAGCGGGTGGGCTTGAACGGCGTCAACTTCAAGGTGATCAAGTTCCGCAGCATGCGAACCGACGCCGAGAAGGATGGCAAGCCGCGCTGGGCGAGCAAGAACGACGACCGTGTCACGCGCGTCGGGCGCTTCATCCGCAAGGTGCGCATTGACGAACTGCCGCAGCTGTTCAATGTGCTCATGGGCGAGATGAGCATGGTCGGCCCGCGTCCGGAGCGGCAATATTTTGTGGACGATCTGGTCAGCAAGATTCCGTATTTCGCCGTGCGTCACAGTGTCAAGCCGGGCGTGACTGGGTGGGCACAGGTGCGCTACGAATACGGCTCGACGATCGAAGACTCGGTCGAGAAGTTGCAGTACGACCTGTACTACGTCAAGAACCACTCCCTCTTCCTTGATCTGCTGATCATGCTGGAGACGGTGGCCGTTGTGCTGACCGGCAAGGGCGCGCGCTGAACGTCATGCCGGCGTCGGCCCGCGCGCCGATGGCCGTTGCCCACCGGCGTGCTTGAATTTCGCATGCCCGACGTGGAACCGATGTCCTCTTCGCTTGCTCTGTCGGAGCCCGTGGCTTCGTTCATCTCGCTTGCCAACCTCGGCAATCTGGTCTGCTGCGCTGCCTACGGCGCGTTCGCCATCTATTTCGCACAGCGGCTGCTGCGTGGCCGCTTGCAGCGCACGCTTCCTGCCATCGTGTTCCTGGCTGCGCTGGCCGTCAGTTCGGCGTGGGCGGGTGTCGCGCTGATCGACGGGCTCAGCCACTGGTCCGACCGCACGCCGACATGGCTGGGCCCGCTGCTGGATGTGGTGCGTTTCGGCTTGTGGTTTGCCTTTCTGGTGAAGCTGCTGCCGACCGCTGGAACCCGCGCGTTGGCCTGGGCGCGACCGGCGGCGGCGCTCGTGGTGTCAGCGCAGGCTGCGCTGTTGCTGGGGGCGGAGTGGTTGCCCCACGATGCCCTGGTTCGGCCGCTAGCGTTCGGCGCGCTGGCGCTGTCCATCCTTGGGCTGATGCTTGTCGAGCAACTGTTGCGCGGCGTGGCCGCCGACGCTCGCTGGAACGTCAAGCCCTTCTGCTTGGGGCTGGGTGGGATTTTTGTGTTCGACCTGTTCCTCGCAGCGCAGGCGGTGCTTTTCCAACGCCTGGACGGCGATGCGGCAAGCGTCCGCTCGCTGGTGCATGCGGCGGCGGTACCGCTGCTCTACGTGGCTTCGCAGCGGCAGGGGGATTGGCGTGGGCGGCTGCATTTGTCGCGCGCGGCGGTCTTTCACTCGGCCACCCTGCTGTTGGTGGGTGCCTATCTGCTGGTGGTGGCCGGCGTCGGCTACTACGTCCGCTACACCGGGGGGCAGTGGGGGCGGGCGCTGTCGGTGGTGCTGATCTTTGTCGCGCTGGTGGCGTTGACGCTGCTTGTGGCCTCGGGTTCTGTGCGGGCGCGGCTGCGGGTCTACATCAGCAAGAACTTCTTCAGCTACCGCTACGACTATCGCGAGGAATGGCTGCGCTTCACGGCGCTGCTGGCCAGCAGCGTGGAGCCGCAGCACACGGCCGAGACGGTCGTTCGCGCACTGGCCAATCTGGTGGAAAGCCCCAGTGGCATGCTGTGGCTGCAGCGGCACGCCGGCGGCGAGTTCGTGCAAGCGGGGCGCTGGAATCTACCGGCGCAGCCGGGCGTCGAGCCGCGCGACGGGCCGCTGGCAGCATTCTTTGAAGAGCGGGCCTGGATCATCGATGTGGATGAATGGCGGCAGCGCCGGGATGCCTACCCCGGGCTGGCGTTGCCGGCATGGCTGGTGGACGAGGCGCGTTGCTGGCTGGTGCTGCCGCTGCAGGTGCGTGAGACCCTGATCGGCTTTGTCGTGCTGGGCCGCCCGCGTGCCGCCGTGGAGCTGAACTGGGAGGTGCGTGACCTGCTGCGTACCGCTGCGAGCCAGGCCTCCGGCTATCTGGCGCAGGCGCAGGCCACGGAGGCCTTGCTGGAGGCGCGCAAGTTCGATGCGTTCAATCGCATGTCGGCCTTTGTTGTCCACGACCTGAAGAACATCGTCACTCAGCTGTCGCTGATGATGAAGAACGCCAAGCGCCTGCGCGACAACCCGGAGTTCCAGCAGGACATGCTGGACACGGTGGAGAACTCGCTGGAGAAGATGCGCCAGCTGATGTTGCAGCTGCGCCAGGGGGACAAGCCGCATGGCGTGACCAGCGGTGTCGACCTCGAGCAGATCGCAAGGCGGCTGGGCGCCGCGGCGGCCAGCAAAGGCCGGACGCTGGAGCTGGAGTTGCAGGCGGGCGTGAGCACGCGGGGCGATGCCGAGCGCATGGAGCGGGTGCTTGGCCATGTGGTGCAGAACGCATTCGATGCGACGCCGCCCGGCGGGTCCGTGCGCCTCACGCTGGACGCGCATGGCAGCCAGGCGCGCGTGCGTGTCACCGACACAGGCTGCGGGATGAGCGACGACTTCATACAGAATCGTCTGTTCAAGCCGTTCCAGACGACCAAGGTCAGCGGCATGGGCATCGGAGCCCACGAGAGCTATCAGTACGTGCAGGAATTGGGGGGGAAGATCAGCGTGCAAAGTGAATTGAACCAGGGCACCACGGTGACCCTGCTGCTGCCGCTGTTTCATGCGCAGGCCGATGCACAGCGGACCGCGCTGGAGCTGCGATGACGACGCCTCGTCATGCGCCGCTGCTGATCGTCGAGGACGACCTGTCGCTGCAGAAGCAGCTCAAGTGGTCGTTGGATAAGTTCGAGTCCGTGACGGCGGACGACGTGGCCAGCGCCGTGCTGCAGTTCAGGCGGCACGCGCCTGCCGTGGTGACCATGGACTTGGGCCTGCCCCCGGATCAGGACTCCGTGTCGGAAGGCTTCAAGTGCCTTGAGAAACTGCTGGAGCTCGACCCTGCGGCCAAGGTCATCGTGCTGACTGGGCAGAACGATCAGGACAACGCACTGCGTGCCATTCGCATGGGCGCCTACGATTTTCTGGCCAAGCCTGTCGACCCAGATGTGTTGAGCCTGACCGTCGAGCGTGCCTATCGCCTGTACGAACTGCAGCAGGAAAACCGCCGCCTGCAGATGCAGCAGAGCAGCGATGTGTTCTCGGGCCTCATCACGCGGGACCCTGGCATGCAGCGCGTCTGCCGCGTGATCGAGAAGGTCGCCCCCAGCGACGCCACCGTGCTGCTGCTCGGCGAGAGCGGCACGGGCAAGGAGGTGCTGGCGCAAGGCCTGCATGATGCCTCCAGGCGCAAGGGCCGCTTCGTGGCCATCAACTGCGCGGCCATCCCTGAGACGCTGCTGGAGAGCGAGCTGTTCGGCTATGAGCGCGGCGCCTTCACCGGAGCGACCAAGTCCACCATCGGCAAGATCGAGACCGCGAACGGCGGCACGCTGATGCTGGACGAGATCGGCGATCTGCCGATGCCCTTGCAGGCCAAGCTGCTGCGCTTTCTGCAGGAGCGTGTCATCGAGCGGGTGGGTGGGCGCCAGGAGATTCCCATCGACGTGCGCGTGGTTGGCGCCACGCACCAGGATCTGAAAGCGCGCATCGCCGATGGGCGCTTCCGTGAGGACCTGTATTACCGCCTCGCCGAGATCGTGGTCGAGATCCCGCCGCTGCGGGAACGTCTTGGCGATCCCGTGCTCCTGGCCCATGCGTTCGCGCGGCGTTTTGCAGCCGATATGCGACGTCCTGCCCCCACGCTGGCTGACGATGCGGTGCGGGCGCTGGAAGCCCATGCCTGGCCGGGTAATGTTCGTGAGTTGCAGAACATGCTCAAGCGGGCCGTCATCATGGCGGACGAGAACCGCATCACGGCGCTCGATTTGGGATTGCGTAGCGTGTCGGTGGAAGCGCAGGGTGTGGAGACGCTGGATTTGCGGGCCGTGCGCGAGGCTGCGGAGCGGCAAGCCGTCATCACCGCATTGGCGCGCACCGACGGCAACATTCTGCGTGCGGCCGAGTTGCTGGGCGTGAGTCGGCCGACGCTGTATGACCTGATGAATCGGCTGCAGTTGAAGTGAAGTGCTGTGTGCCGGTCCCCCAGGTTTGTGCTGGCCTCTGGCAGGGGCTGAGTTCGCGGTGCTGTGTGGTCGCGAGTCGTGGGTTTTTGAGGTCGCTCGCTCTCCATGCCCAGCCGCCGGTGTTTGGGCGGACAGCGGCTGTGCCTGCGCAGTTCAGCTATTGGCGCCACCGACCTGTCGGGCTGCGCTGAGTTCAAGGTTTTGGGAGTTCCTAAGATGAAAACACTGAAAAACCAAACGCGCGCGCCACGCCGGATGGCTGCGCTGCCGGCGCTGATTGCAGCGGTGCTGTTGTCGGCCTGCGGCCGCATGAGCGTCGATCAACTGATGGAGTCGGCCGACGGCTACGTCAAGAAGGGCGACACCAAGGCCGCCTTGATTCAGCTGAAGGAGGCGCTCAGTCAGGATCCCAACGCGGCGCGTGCGCGATTCATGCTCGGCTCCGTGTTGCTGGAGATTGGCGAGGCGGCTTCTGCCGTCGTCGAGTTGCGCAAGGCGCAGCAGTTGAACTACCCGCAGGACGAGTTGGTGGCGCCGCTGGCGCGGGCGTTGGTGGCGGCTGGGCAGCACAAGGTCGTGGTGGATGAGTTCGCCGCACTGGCGCCGACGCAGCCGGCCACATTTGCTGATCTCAAGACCTCCATCGCCACAGCGAAGGCCTCCCTCGGCAAGGCCGACGAGGCCCGTGCTGCGCTTGCGCAGGCGCTGGCCAAGGTGCCTGACTACCCGAAAGCGTTGATGCTCCAGGCCAGGTTGGCCGGCTACGAGGGGCGTACCGATGAGGCGCTTGCCTTGGTGGACAAGGTATTGGCGCTGGCTCCGAATGACGCCTCCGCTTGGTTCCAAAAGGGTGAGTTGTTGATGCTCGCGCGGCGGGAACTGCCCAAGGCTGAGGCAGCGTTCCAGAAAGCGCTGGAGATCCAGCCTTCTCACGTGTCAGCAAGGGCTGCGACCGTGGAATTGTTGATCACACGCAAGGACATGAAGGCTGCTGAGCAGCAGTTGAGCGAGTTGAAGCAGGCCTCTGGCAACCGGGTGCTGATCAGTTATCTGGAAGCCAAGCTCGCATTTGCGACCGGTGACCTCAAGAAAGCCGTCGCTTCGTCCGAGTTGGCGTTGAAGGGCGCGCCCGAGGATGTGGGCGTGCTGCAACTCGCCGGCAACGTACAGCTGGCTAGCGGCGCCCTGCTTCAGGCTGAGCGCACCCTCAGCAAGGCGCTAAGCATCCAGCCGAGCCAACCGAGTCTGCGCGCGACGCTCGCACAGACCTATCTGCGGATGGGCGAGCCAGCGAAGGCGATGTCGACTCTGCAGCCGTTGCTGACGAGCGGCGCCGCTGGTGCCGTCGTGCACGGTTTGGCGGGCGAGGCCGAACTGCTGCAGGGCCATCTTGAGGCCTCGCGGACGCATTTTGAGCGTGCCGTCAAGCTGAACCCTAACGACACCGCCAGCCTCACCAAGCTGGCGCTGGCCAAGCAGGGAACCGCCGGTTACGCGGCAACCAAGGCGTCACTGCGCAAGATTGCCGCCGAGGACAAGGTTGCGACCAGTGCCGATCTGGCTCTGACCAGCCTGCTGCTGGCCAATCAGGAACTTCCGGAAGCGTTGAAAGCCATCGATTCCATCGAAGCCAAACTACCGAAGAACCCCTTGCCCCACAACCTGCGCGCCAAGGTTCTGGTGCAGGCGGGTGACATCGCGGGTGCCCGGGTGAGTCTCGACAAGGCACTGGCCATTGACCCCACGTTTTTCCCCGCCGTTGCCAGTCATGCCGCGCTGGACTTGCGCCAGCAGAACCTTGTGGCGGCCAAGGGCCGCTTCGAAGCTTTGCTCAAGGCCAAGCCCAAGCACGTGGAGGCCTTGCTGGCCCTGGCGAAGCTCAGGCAGGCCGAGGGTGCTTCGCCGACCGTGATCACGGATCTGTTGGCCCAGGCAATTCGCGGCAATCCGACGGAACCGGCGCCGCGTTTGCAGCTCATCGAGCTGCAACTTGGCGCCAAGGACGTCAAGGCCGCTCAGGCGACAGCCCGGGAGGCCATCAGCGCGCTGCCGGATGAGCCCGATCTGCTGGATGCGCTCGGACGTTCCGAGGCGGCCGTTGGCGAGATCGAACAAGCCCTGGCCGCATTCAACAAGCTGGTGACGCTGGAGCCCAAGTCAGTCCGCCCCTTCATGAGGTTGGCTGGCGTGCAAGTGTCTGCTGGCAAGGCGGCCGCTGCCGAGCAGAACCTGAAGAAGGCGCTGTCGCTGGACGCGACACACCTGCCGGCTCAGCAGGCGCTGGTGAAGATTGCACTGGCCAAGGGGCGGACGGACGAAGCGATTGCCGTGGCTCGTGACGTGCAAAAGCAGCGGTCGAGCGAGACCACCGGCTTCGATCTCGAAGCCGAGATTCACCTGGCGCAAGGCAAGACTGCCGAAGCGGTGGATGTCTATCGCAAGGCAGTCAAGGCGCGACCGGCCAGCATCCTGGCGGTCAAGCTGCACATGGCGCTGCGTGGTGCCAAGCGCGACGGCGAGGCGGCGCAGTGGGCGGAAGATTGGGTGAAAGCTCAACCCCGTGATGCTGGCTTCCCGGCCTATTTGGGAGATGTCGCCCTGCGCCAGCAACAGTTCGATGTTGCCGAGCGTCATTTCCGTCGGGTGGTAGACCTGTTGCCCGAGAACAGCGATGCGTTGAACAACATTGCCTATGCGATGACGCGGCAGGGCAAGTCAGGTGGCATGGCGTACGTCGAACGTGCCCTGAAGTTGCGGCCTGACAGCCCCGGCTATCTGGACACCCAGGCCACCGTCTTGGCTGCCGACAAGCAACTGGTCCGCGCGCTCGAAGTCCAACGGCGTGCGGTCGCCCTGGACGGGGACAACGGCATCTTGCGCCTGAACTTGGCCAAGCTGCTGATCGAAGCCGGCGACAAGGCTGCAGCAAAGAAGGAGCTGACCCCCCTCAAGGACATGGGGGGGCGCTTTGCCGCTCATGCCGAGGTCGCCCGGCTGTGGGGCACGCTCTGACGGGTGTCGGGATTCTTTTCAGTGGCAGAGGTTGCGGCGATGTTGATTCAAAAAAATCCAATTGGGACAGGGGTTTGCGATGGTTGGCACGGTGCGTGCTTTTTGAACAGTGTCACTGGGGCAAACCTGCCTCGGTTTAGCCAAGGGTCGGAATCATGATCAAGCATTCGAAAGTCAAGACGATCGCCGCAGTCGCCAGCGCCTGCGCCGCTCTGTTCGCCGCAGCGCCTGCCAGCGCCTATGTCTACGCCGTCTCCAAGCTGGAGATCAAGGATCTGGACATCGGCATCGTTCCAGCGGGTGCCAAGAACGAGCCCGCCAACGACGTTGGCGCTGCCTCGAACTACACGTTCAACCTCACGAATACGGCTTCGTTCACACCGACTGGCGGTGTAACGGCGACCGACAGCGGTGGTGGCTCTTGCGTGGGTCAAGTGCTGCCCGTCCCGACCACGGGCTGTAACGCTCTGGGTGGCCCGGTTCTGAGCGCCAACGTTGCAAATGCGCCTGGCTTGATGTCCGTGCGTGCGGATGACAACTTCGCCATTCTGGGTTCGAACGGCACCCAGAGCTACAGCAACGCCGACTCTCAGATCACCACCGCCAAGCTGGTGAGTCTGGACGGTACCAAGACCAACACGGTTCAAATCGCTGAATCGCTGCTGAACCTGAACGGCACGGCTAAGGCGAACACCGAAGTTAAGTCGACGACCACGCTGCTCACGTCCCTCGTCACGACCAGCGCCACGGATCTCTACGTTTCCTTCGAGGCACTGTTGACCCTCAAGGGCGATATCGCCGACTTCTTGGGCGGTGTGTACACGTCGTCGGCTGGTTCCAACGTGACCTTCACGCTGTCCAACAACCTCACCGGCGATGAGTGGAACTGGAACCCGTCCGGCAACACCACGACGAACAACTGCTTGGATCAAGACGATAACGTCGCTGCGAATTGCTCTGAGCTGAATGACGGTGGCAACCTGAACGTGACCCGTTCGCGATCGTTCAATCCGTCGGGTTACGACGCATCGTTCGATAGCTTCAAGAGCTTTGGTCTGAAGATCGCGAACTTGGCTGCTGGCAGCTACTCGCTGTCTCTGCAGGCGACCACCACGACGTCGGTGGATCGTCTGCACGTGCCTGAGCCGGGCTCGCTGGCTTTGGCTGGCTTGGCTCTTTTGGGGCTTGGCGCTGTGAGCCGTCGCTCGCGCAAGCAGTAATGTGACGCTGGCCTCGTTTGAAGCGAGGCCTCGTTGGGCGGGCGCATTTCATGTGGCCAGTCAAACTTGAAAGGGATCGCGTGGATGCGATCCCTTTTTTGTTGTTTCGCCTCGATGCGTTGCCATGAGCGGTGCTAAGGGATGAGTGCAACCTGAATCGCCCCGGGTTCAGTAGACACCTTCGAGCCTCAAACTGAGGCCCTGAGGAGGTGCCATGACAGCGAAGCAACCCTACCCGGAAGAATTCAAGATCGAGGCGGTCAAGCAGATCACGGAGCGAGGCCATCGGGTGGCCGACGTATCCGCCCGGATCGGCGTGAGCCAGCACAGTCTGTACAAGTGGATCAAGGCGTATTCGGCGCCTGCCGCCGAGCAACAGGCGCGGGCATCGCAGACAGAGGAGCTGCGGCGACTGAAGGCCGAACTGCGGCGCGTGACCGAGGAGCGCGACATCCTAAAAAACGGCCATCGTGGCGCGGCCCCGTCCCGGTGGACAGAAACACCGGGATACCTACACTGACCAAGTCGGACTGTGGCCGTCAGCTTTTTGGAGGCTTTCGTCCCCGTCAAAAAACGTGGCCCCTGGGGATTTTGCGGACCCAGCTGTGGTGGCGCCTTGTGCGACCCCGTTTAGGAAAGTGATTGATCCGCTCCCCTGTCCGGCGCTTTGCCTACAGGAGGTTGCCATGTCCAAGGTTGGAAAGGCGCTCGGTCTACCGATCGTCAATGCCAGAGCCGCCGGTATCGACATCGGTGCGCGCATCCAGGTCGCGGCCGTGCCGCCCGAACTGAGCGCCGACCCCGTGCGCACGTTCGGGAGCTTCACAGCTGACATCGAGGCGATGGCCAACTGGCTAGTCTCTGTCGGCATCACGACCGTGGCGATGGAGTCCACCGGCGTGTACTGGGTGCCGGTCTACGAGATCTTGGAAGAGCACGGGTTGACAGTCCTGCTCGCCAACGCCCGTGACTGCAAGGCCGTTCCAGGGCGCAAAAGCGATGTGAACGACGCCCAGTGATTGCAACGCCTGCATGCGTGCGGATTGCTGCGGCCGAGCTTCCATCCAAGCCGGGACATTGCGGCACTGCGCGCCTATATGCGGATTCGAGACCGCCATCTGGAGTACGCGGCAGCCCACATGCAGCACATGCAAAAGGCCCTGACGCTGATGAACCTTCAGCTGCACCATGTCCTCAGCGATATCAGTGGCGTCACAGGTCTGAAGATCATCCGCGCCATCGTGGCAGGCGAGCGTGATCCCGACGTTCTCGCATCTATGCGGGACGTCCGGTGCCGTGAAAGCCTGCAGACCATTCGGGCCGCTCTGGTGGGCAACTACCAGCCCGAACATGTGTTTGCGCTGGCACAAGCGCTTGCGCTGTTTGATTCGTACCAGGATCGGATAGCTGATTGCGACCAGCAGATTGAGAGCTCTTTGCGCCAGCTGAACGCCGGTCGGCCAGATCCTGAGACGGAGCTACCGCGGCCGCGCACCAAGACCAAGCAAGCCAATGCGTCGAAGTTCGACGTGCGGGCCATGCTGTACCAGTTGACCGGCACTGACCTGACCTCCATCCACGGCCTCGGACCCAGCATCGCGCTGTCATTGGTCGCCGAATGCGGCACCGACCTCAGCAAGTGGCCCACCGAAAAGCACTTCACCTCGTGGCTGTGCTTGTCGCCGGGATGCAAGATCAGCGGAGGTAAGGTGCTCTCCGCACGTACCCGCAAGAGCTCCAGCCGACTGTCGTCACAGCTCCGCCTGGTTGCAGTCAAAGTCGGGTGTACTGAGACGGCGCTCGGAGCGTTCTACCGTCGCCTGGCTGCGCGCATCGGCAAGGCCAAGGCAGTGACCGCCACGGCGCGCAAGCTCGCGATCCTCTTCTACCGCGCGATGCGCTTCGGCATGCAGTACCAAGACCCCGGTGCCGACCAGTACGAGCAACGGTATCGTGAACGCGTCGTCAAGCAACTCGAGCGGCGCGCTGCTCGCTTCGGCTTCTCATTGCTGCCGGTCCAGGAAGGTGTTTCTTAGGAAGGCCGCCGCGTACTTTGCCAGGCAGTCCGGGTGAGGTACGCGTTCATCAAGGCGCACGAGGGGCAGTACAGCGTACGGCGCATGTGCAAGGTGATGCAGGTGCACCCCAGCGGCTACTACGCATGGAAGGCCGAGCCGCAGAGCGCACGAGCCAAGGACGACCAGCGATTGACCGGCTTGCTCAAGCAGGCATGGCTAGAGAGTGGCGGCGTGTACGGCTATCGCAAGTTGACGCTGGACATGCGAGACCTCGGTGAGCGCTGCGACAAGCACCGAGTGGCTCGGCTGCTCAAGATCGAAGGACTGCGCTCGCAGACGGGCTACAGGCGCCGTCCTGGGATGCGCGGCGGCAAGCCTGCCGTGGTGGCACCGAATCACCTGCAGCGCCGGTTCACGGTGGCCCAGCCCAACCAGTCCTGGGTGACCGACATCACCTACATTCGCACCCACGAGGGCTGGCTGTACCTGGCGGTCGTGGTCGACCTGTTCTCGCGTCAGGTGGTGGGCTGGTCGATGGGCAGTCGCATCGACACCAGCCTGGTGTTGGATGCGCTGCTGATGGCCTTATGGCGCCGCCAACCCAGGGATGCCGTCACGGTGCACTCCGACCAGGGCTGCCAGTTCAAGGGTCATGAGTGGCAGACCTTCTTGCGCGACCACAACTTGGTCAGCAGCATGAGCCGGCGCGGCAACTGCCACGACAACGCCGTGGCCGAGAGCTTCTTCCAGTTGCTCAAGCGCGAGCGCATCCGTCGGCAGGTCTACGCCACGCGCAATGACGCTCGTGCCGACGTCTTCAACTACATCGAGATGTTCTACAACCCCAAGCGGCGCCACGGCACTGCCGGCGACACTTCGCCGGTCGAGTTCGAACGACGCCATTCCCAACGGCTCACGGGTGTCTAGGAAAACCGGGGCGATTCAGGCGGATACGTCGGCCACCCGATGGCCTCGCTCCGTGATCTGCTTGACCGCCTCGATCTTGAATTCTTCCGGGCAGGGTTGCTTCGCTGTCATGCAGCCTCCTCAGGGCAGCAGCTTGAGGCTCGAAGGCGTCTGCTTAACCGGCGTGATTCAGTTTCTCTTGCGCGCCGCTAAAAATCTGTGCCACAATAGCGGGCTTCGCTGCTCACAACTGGTTTTGTTGGTTTTGTTGCTGAGAAGCGGAGGGGTCGAGAGGCCTGGTGTGTTTGACTCAGTTGAGTGCTTGAAAAAAGTTTTCAAAAGCACTTGACGAAGTCGAAAAGACAGATCAAAATCTCGCCTCT
>NZ_JAPPUY010000003.1 GCF_026712245.1 Roseateles hydrophilus | reverse complement strand
AGATTTCTGCATTCATCAGCAAAGAGGCGAGATTTTGATCTGTCTTTTCGACTTCGTCAAGTGCTTTTGAAAACTTTTTTCAAGCACTCAACTGAGTCAAACACACCAGGCCTCTCGACCCCTCCGCTTCTCAGCAACAAAACCAGTTGCGAGCAGCGAAGCCCACTATTGTGACACAGATTTTTAGCGGCGCGCAAGAGTCACCGAGTGTTTATTTGACGGCGCCCGCCAGGCGGCCCATGCGGGCCCGCGGCGCCCAGACACGCCGAGACGCGTGCGTGGCCCGCAATTTTGCTCAGTGCAATGCGCCGCCACGCGCTGCGGCCAGCTCTTTCTCTGCGGCAGCAAATGGCTCTTCACTATCCAGTACCCGCGGCAACGCTGCCGCAAGACGATGAGCATCCGAGCGGAGCACCCGCTGCTTGACCGCCGGAATTTGGGAGGGGTGCATAGAGAAGCTCCGCAGCCCCATGGCCAGCAGCAGCTCCGTGAAGTCCGGGTCACCAGCCATTTCGCCGCAGACGCTGACACCCTTGCCCGCCGCGCGCGCCTGCGCGATGGATTGGGAAATCAGTTGCAGCACTGCCGGGTGCCAGGGATCGTAGAGGTGAGCAACCGCTTCGTCGGCACGGTCGATCGCGAGCGTGTACTGGATCAGATCGTTGGTGCCGATAGACACGAAGTCCACATGGCGCAGCAACAGCGGCAGCATGACGGCCGCCGCTGGGATCTCGATCATGACACCCAGTTCGACGCGCGTGTACGCGTGACCCGCGTCGGTCAACTGCTGCTGAACCTTGCGGATTGTCTCGATGATCTGCCGCACCTCGGACAGATGGGCCACCATGGGGATCAGTAACCGCACCTTGCCGAACGCGCTGGCGCGATAGATGGCACGCAGCTGCTGCCGAAACATGCTTGGCTCGGCCAGACTCCAGCGGATGGCGCGCAGCCCCATGGCTGGGTTGAGCACATGCTCGTGACGCAGTTCGGAGACGCTGAGTCGGTCGAGCGGCTTGTCTGCACCAATGTCCACCGTGCGAATCGTGACGGGCATGCCCTTCATCGCCTGGACCGCCGCCTTGTACGCGATGAACTGCTCTTCCTCGCTCGGCAGTTCTCCGTCGCGGTTCATGAACAGGAACTCACTGCGGAACAGGCCCACCCCGGTAGCGCCGGCGCTGACAGCCGCTTCGGCATCAGCCGGCATCTCGATGTTGGCGTGCAGTTCGACGTGTTCGCCGTCGAGTGTGACAGCCGGCGTGTGCCGCAAACGAGCCAAGCGGGCACGCTCCAACTCGCTCTGGCGCTGGCGGAAGCGGTACTCCTCCAGCACGATGGGCGAGGGATTGACGATGACGGTGCCGGCGTCGCCGTCGATGATGACCCAATCGTCCTGCCGGATGAGACGCGATGCTTCGCGCGTGCCGACAACCGCCGGGATATCCATGCTGCGGGCAACGATGGCGGTGTGCGAGGTCTTGCCGCCGATGTCGGTAATGAAGCCGCGGAACACGCTGCGCTTGAACTGAATCATGTCGGCCGGCGAAATGTCGGCTGCCACAAGCAGCAGCGGGTCTTCGCCGCCGAAGTCGCGCGCCGTGACCGGTGCAGCGCCGCCGCCCTCCTCGTGCGTCAGCGCACCCAGCACGCGCTCGACGACCTGTTCCAGGTCGGCCTTGCGTTCGCGCAGATAGTCATCCTCCATCTCGTCGAACTGGCGCGCCAGCACCTCAAGTTGCGCAGACAAGGCCCACTCGGCGTTGTAGTGCCGGTCAACGATCCACTGGCTGGCGCTGCCGGTCAGCGCGTCGTCGTGCAGCAACATCAGGTGCACATCGAGCAACGCGGCCAACTCGTGCGGCGCATCGTCGGGCAACTCCTCCTTCAGCGTCTCGAGCTCCAGCACCACGGCATCGCGGCCACGCAGCAGGCGGGCGATTTCGGCCTCGATCTGGTCGGGCGCCACAAAGTAGTGCGCCACGTCGACACGGCTGGACGCGACGAGCACCGCGCGCCCAATGGCCACGCCGCGCGACACCGCAATGCCGAACACCTGGAAACTCATCCACCGCCCTTTCGCAGAACGCGATCAATGTAGCCGCTCAAGCCACACCCGCGCGTCATGGTTTTTTCATAGGACGTTCACTGCTGCGTCAACACGGGTGCCCAGCATGACGGCATGAATCGCAGCCACATCGTCTCGCATGCGCTGTCGCATGCCGCCCTGCAGCAACCGCAGCGCATTCCATCCACCCGCCTGAGCGTCAGCTGGGCGAGCACCGAGTCCGAGGTGCGCGAAGCCCAGGCCCTGCGCTACCAGGTGTTCGCGCTCGAAATGGGCGCCCGCCTGACGCCCATGCAGGGCGCTCAGAGTGGCCTGGATGTCGACTTGTTTGACGCCTACTGCGAACACCTGCTGGTGCGCGCGGCCGGCGAGGATGGCGAACCTGGCCCCGTCGTCGGCACCTACCGCGTGCTGACGCCTGCGGCAGCCAAACGCGCGGGCGGCCTGTACAGCGACACCGAGTTCGACTTGACCCGACTGCGCAACCTCCGCGCGCGCGTGGCCGAAATCGGTCGCTCCTGCGTGCATGCCGACTACCGCAGCGGCGGCGCCATCATCGCGCTGTGGGGCGCGCTGGCTGAGTTCCTGGCCCGCAACGGGCTGGACACCGTCATCGGCTGCGCCAGCG
The DNA here is from genome assembly GCF_026712245.1 of Roseateles hydrophilus. Classification (GTDB taxonomy): domain Bacteria; phylum Pseudomonadota; class Gammaproteobacteria; order Burkholderiales; family Burkholderiaceae_C; genus Pelomonas; species Pelomonas hydrophilus. The sequence continues at coordinate 741,572 of NZ_JAPPUY010000003.1, read as the reverse complement.
TCAGCATGCGCGACGGCGGCCACTTTGCCGCCAGCCTCTGGAAGCAGATCGCAACCACGCATCTGGCCCCCATCGACTGTCAGGTGCGGCCACGGCTGCCGCTGCCGATTGACCACCTGCGCCAGGATCTGGTCGTGGAGCCGCCGGCACTGATCCGAGGCTATCTGCGCTGCGGCGCGAAGCTGATGGGCGAACCGGCCTGGGACCCTGACTTCAACACGGCCGATCTGCCGCTCATGCTCCGCACTGCTGACCTGCCCGCACGCTTCAAGCGAATCAGCCTCTGAACGTGTGGGCAACCGAGCGTCTCGCTACGCTCGATCCACGGGAGCAGCGGTGTCTTACTGGCCTTCGCCGAACTTGTCGTTGACCAGGGCTGTGATGGCGTCCTGAGCGGCCTGCTCATCCTCACCGTTCGTCTCCAGTTCGACGGTGGCGCCCAAACCGGCAGCCAGCATCATGACGCCCATGATGCTCTTGGCATTCACGCGACGCCCGTTGCGACTCATGAAAACATCGCACTTGAAGCTGCCGGCGAGCTTGGTCAGCTTGGCGGAGGCGCGGGCGTGCAGGCCGAGCTTGTTGCTGATGGTGAGGGTGGAAGTGATCATTCGGCGGGAGGCAAAGGAGGCGTCGCAACGACACCGCTGACTGCACCCTGCGCAGCGCGCCGGGCCAATTCGGTCAAGGGCTGCTGGCCGGCGTAACACAGCGTGCGCCACAGCATGGGCACGCTGACCCCGGTGAGGACCTGCACCCGCTCGCTGACCAGGCGCAAGGCACCGTTGCAAGGCGTGGCGCCGAACACATCGGTCAGCACCAGCCACTCCGAGTCGCCAGCGCCGGCCATCAGCGCGCGCGCCGCGCTTTCGACGTCATCCGCGCACTGGCCGGATTGAACATCCAGCACAGTCAGCGTCGGCGCGCAGTCCGGAAACGTGTGCTCGGCCACCTGCCGCAGCGCAGTGGCCAGCGGTGCGTGGGCGATCACGAGCAGGTGGGGCATGGCTGCGATGTTAGCGGCCCATCTCGATGCGCAGGCCGGCGACGAAACTGTCCCACGCGACGCCGTCGACCTTTGGGCTGGACATCATGACCTGGTAGACCCGCGCGCCGTGCGAGAACACCCCCACGCGGGAGACGCTGCCAGCCCCGTTCAGCAGGTACTGCGCAGCCTCGGGCAACGGCGTCATGCCGGGCACCGTGAGCCGCTGCGCCTGCGGCGGCGGCAGCGCCAACTTGGCGGCCACGGCGGCCGCCATGGCGTTCAGCGCGGGGCCGGCCTGGCTGGGCTCGGGCACATCGGCCCACGACAACGAGAACCGACCACCGTCGGCCTCACACTGCGCCAGCCCCATGCCGGACCGTTGCTCCACCTCGGGCTTGCAGGGAAACATCGCCACGACGCCTGACTTCTCCGGCCGCACCTCGCGCCAGTTCAAGGCTGGCTGGCAGGCAGCCAGCAGGCCGAGCATTAGGGCAAATCCGGCGGTGCGAGAGCGAGGCATCGCCCAATTATCGATAGCTGGCCGCTGACAATCCCGCGATGCAAGAACTGCCAACCCCACAAGCGCTGGCGGGCGTGCGCGTGCTGGACCTCTCACGCGTGCTGGCCGGCCCCTGGTGCACACAGACCCTCGCCGACCTCGGCGCCGACGTCATCAAGATCGAACGCCCCGGCAGCGGGGACGACACGCGAGCCTGGGGCCCGCCCTACCTGAAGGACGCCGACGGGCAGGACACGTCCGAGGCCGCCTACTTCCTCGGCGCCAACCGCAACAAGCGCTCGCTGGCCGTGGACCTGGCCACGCCTGAGGGCCAGGCCATCGTGCGCAAGCTGGCCGGCCAGGTGGACGTGCTGGTGGAGAACTTCAAGGTCGGCGACCTGGCCCGCTACGGGCTGGATGCGCCAAGCCTGCTGGCCGAGCACCCCGGCCTGGTGATCTGCTCCATCACCGGCTTCGGCCAGACTGGCCCCTACGCCGAGCGCGCCGGCTACGACTACGCGGTGCAGGGCATGGGCGGGCTGATGAGCGTGACCGGCGAGCGCGACGACCTGCCCGGTGGCGGCCCGCAGAAGGTGGGCGTGGCAGTGGCCGACCTGTTCACCGGCATGTACGCCACCGTCGCCATCCTGGCCGCGCTGCGCCACCGCGACGCCACCGGCCAGGGCCAGGTCATCGACATGGCCTTGTTCGACACGCAGCTGGCGATGCTGGCCAACCTGGGCAGCAACTACCTGTGCAGCGGCAAGGCGCCGGGCCGCATGGGCAATGCGCACCAGAACATCGTGCCCTACCAGGTGTTCGAGGCCAGCGACGGCCACCTGATCCTGGCCGTCGGCAACGACCGCCAGTTCGCCAAGTTCTGCGACATCGCCGGCCACCCGGCCTGGGCGGTGGACCCGCGCTTCGCCACCAACGCCGAGCGGGTGCGCCACCGCGCCGTGCTGGTGCCGCTGCTGGAGGACGCCATCCGCCAGCGCCCGCGCAACGACTGGCTGGCCGCGCTGGAAGCGGCCAAGGTGCCGTGCGGCTCCATCAACTCCATCGCCGAGGCCCTGGCCGACCCGCAGGCGCAGGCGCGCGGCGCCGTGGTCAGCCTGCCGCACCCGCTGACGGACGGCCTGCGCGTCGTGGCCAGTCCCATGAAGCTGTCGGCCACGCCGGTGCAATACCGCCACGCCCCGCCGCTGCTGGGCCAGCACAGCGACGAACTGTTGCGCGAGGCGGGCTGCGCCGACACGGACATCGCGGCCTGGCGAGCCGCTGGCGTGATCACCTGATGCGGCGTCGCGTCCTGCGCCATGCCCGGGCAAACCCACCCCTGAACCAAGGGTTTCCCCCCGGGCGGGGGATGGAGGCAGCGGCGCGCAGTCTTCAGCATGCATCCCATACCGCCGCCGGCCTTTTACGAGAAGCCAATTAGAACCACACGCCGCGGCATCTCAACCCCTGGGTCATGTCCACTCCGCCTTCTCCCGCGCCCGTCAGCGCCGCAAACGATGTCATGCCCGAGCCCACGCCGGTGCAGTGGGCCGACATCGTCCAGCAGCTGGGCGCCGAGATCGCCGGCCCGCTGAGCGCCGCGCTGGAGCAGATCCAGAACCTGGCCACCACCGGCCAGATCGATCGCCGGGGCCTGCGCCTGCTGCGCCGCAGCGTGGACGATGCCCGCACCGCCGGCATGCTGGGCCAGCAGCTGGCCCGCCTGGCCTCGGGGCGCCTGCGCCTGAACCGCGAGCGCCAGCACCTGACCCAGATGCTGCGCAACGTGCTGGCCCAGCGCAGCCGCGAGACGCAGGCCCGCGGCGTGCAGGTGCGCCAGTCGCTCAAGCCGGTTGAGATCTGGGCCGACGGCGCGCTGCTGTTTGCGCTGCTGAACGCGCTGATGGACTGGGCGCTGGCCAACACGCACTCCTCGGTGGACCTGCGGCTGGACCTGACGCCCTGGCCCGTGAAAGCGCGCCTGTCCTGCCGCTTCGCGCACCGCTCGCTGGACCTGCTGAGCGACGAGGGCCCCGCGCAGGAGCCGCCGTCCGCGCTGGATTCCCTGGCCTGGCGGCTGCTCGAACAGACGGCCATCACGCTGGGCGTGCTGCCGCTGCGCGAGCAGGAGGCCGGCATCACGCTGCTGACGCTGGAGTTCAACCAGCTGGCCCCGGACGAAGCTCCGCCGCCCGACAGCACCCACGCCAAGCTGGAGGCCGAGGCCGAGCGCATGGGTGGCAACTCCCGGCCGCTGGCGGGCTGCCAGGTGCTGATCCTGGCTGCGCAGCGTGAGCTGCGCGCCGAGGCACAGGCGGCGCTGCGCCACATGGGCATGCTGGTGGACACCGTCGCCAGCGTGGCTGAGGCCGAACAGTTCTGCCACGATGGCCTGCCGCATGTGCTGCTGTTCGATGCGGCGCTGCGGGACGATGCGCTGCTGCAGATGGTCGCCGGCATTGCGCAGGACGCGCCGGACTTCGCCTTCGTCGAGATGTTCGACGGCGAGCACCGCACCCAGCTGTCCACCGCCACCGCGGACGGCGTGGCGCGCATCTCGCGCCGCCACCTGGCGGACGCCCTGCCCCAGCTGCTGATGTTCGAGCTGTCCAAACGGCATTGACGCGCTTCCTAGAATGGCGGCCATGCTGAACCGCCGCACGCTTGCCCTGTCCGCCCTGAGCGCCACCTTCGCCGCCTGCATGCTGGCCGGTTGCGCCAAGGAAACCGCGCCCGCCGTCGACTACGTGCTGCTGGACGGCAGCCAGCGCAGCTCCTCGCAATGGGCCGGCAAGGTCATGCTGGTGAACTTCTGGGCCACCAGTTGCGCCACCTGCGTGAAGGAGATGCCGCAGATCGCGGCCACCCACCTGAAGTTCAACGCCCGCGGCTTCGACACGCTGGCGGTGGCCATGAGCTACGACCCGCCAGCCTTCGTTGCCCGCTTCGCCGAGACGCGCAAGCTGCCGTTCGGCGTGGCCATCGACAACACCGGCGCCATCGCGAAAGCCTTCGGCCCGGTGCAGGCCACGCCCACCACGCTGCTGATCAACAAGCGCGGCGAGATCGTCAAGCGCTATGTCGGCGAGCCCGACTTCGGCGCCTTGCACGCCCTCGTCGAGCAGCTCCTGAAAGAGGCTTAGGCCGCCGTCGGGTTCAGCACGCCGTGGGCCTGCTGGTCCGCGTGATAGCTGCTGCGCACCATGGCACCCACGGCCGCGTGCGTGAAGCCCAGCTCGTAGGCTTCCTTCTCGAACTGCTTGAACGCGTCGGGCGTCACGTAGCGGCGCACCGGCAGGTGGTGGCCCGACGGCGCCAGGTACTGGCCGATGGTGATCATGTCGATGTTGTGCGCGCGCATGTCGCGCATGACCTGGCGGATCTCGTCGTCTGTCTCGCCCAGGCCCACCATGATGCCGCTCTTGGTCGGCACGCCCGGCACTTCTTCCTTGAAGCGCTTCAGCAGGTTCAGGCTGAACTCGTAGTCGGAACCCGGGCGCGCTTCTTTGTAAAGGCGCGGCGCGGTTTCCAGGTTGTGGTTCATCACGTCCGGCGGCGCGGCCTTCAGGATGTTCAGCGCGCGGTCCGCGCGGCCACGGAAGTCGGGCACCAGCACCTCGATCTGCGTGGACGGCGACAGCTCGCGCGTCTTCGTGATGCACTCGGCAAAGTGCGCCGCACCGCCGTCCTTCAGGTCGTCGCGGTCCACGCTGGTGATGACGACGTACTTGAGCTTCAGCGCCGCAATCGTCTTGGCCAGGTTCAGCGGCTCGTTGACGTCCAGCGGGTCCGGGCGGCCGTGGCCCACGTCGCAGAACGGGCAGCGGCGCGTGCACTTGTCGCCCATGATCATGAACGTGGCCGTGCCCTTGCCGAAGCATTCGCCGATGTTGGGGCAGGAGGCTTCCTCGCAGACCGTGTGCAGCTTGTGCTCGCGCAGGATCTGCTTGATCTCGTAGAAGCGCGTGCTCGGCGAGCCGGCCTTGACGCGGATCCAGTCCGGCTTCTTGAGCACCTCGGCCGGCACGATCTTGATCGGGATGCGCGAGGTCTTGGCCTCGGCCTTTTGCTTGATCGTGGGGTCGTAGGTGGTATCGGACATGGTCAGGGTGTCAGCTGCGCCGAGAGCCGCTCGGCAAGCCGGCCGGCCGCGGTCGGCCAGTCGGTGCAAACCCCGATTTTATCGAGGGATGTGGTTTCCAGGCCCGCATAGCCACAAGGGTTGATGCGCTGGAAGGGTTCCAGGTCCATGGCCACGTTCAGCGCCAGCCCGTGGAAGGTGCAGTGCTGCTTGACCTTGATGCCCAGGGCCGCGATCTTGGCCAGGCCCTTGAAGGCATCGGCCGGGTCTGCCGGGCCGGCCGATGCTGCGTGGGCGCCGGGGTCGGCCGGTCGCACGTAAATGCCCGGGGCGCCGGCCACGCGCAGGCCGGTCACGCCGTAGCTGTCCAGCGTCTGGATCAGCGCAGCCTCCAGCCGGAACACGTACTCCTTCACATAGATGCCCAGCCGGCGCAGGTCGACGAGCGGGTAGGCCGTCACCTGGCCGGGGCCGTGGTACGTGACCTGGCCGCCGCGCTCCGTGGGCACGACCGGGATATCACCCGGCAGCAGCAGGTGCTCGGGCTTGCCGGCGATGCCTTGCGTGAAGGTGGGCGGGTGCTCGCAGAGCCAGAGTTCGTCCGGCGTGTCCGCGTCGCTCATCACCCGCGCGGCCGTGAAGGCGCGCATGGCCTCCAGCGTGGGCAGGTAGTCGACCCGCCCGAGCAGCCTGACGATCATGGGCGCAGGCAGGCGCTCACAGCACCACCTTGACCATCGGATGCGTCGTCAGCGTCCGGTAGATCTCGTCCAGCTGCTCGCGGCTGGTGGCGGTGATGGTGATGGTCAGGCCCAGGTAGTTGCCGCCCTTGCTGGGGCGCTGCTCGATGGTGGACGCATCGAAGCCGGGGTCGAACTGGCGCGCCACGTGCGTGATGGCCTCGACGAAGCCTTCGACATGCGCCCCCATCACCTTGATGGGGAACTGCGACGGGTACTCGATGAGCGACTGCTCGGGCGGAATCTCGGGCGGCAGGTTCATGGCGCGGGCCTCACTTGATCCACAGGCGGATGGAGTCGAAGGCGCGGCCCATCAGGCCGGCCTGGGGCACGGCTTCCTGCACGATCAGCGGCACCTCGGCCACCGGTGCGCCGGCGGTCGTTGTCACGCGCAGCGTGCCCACGCGCTGGCCTTTGTTCAGCGGCGCCACCAGCGGATCGGTGTGCTCGACCTGGGTCTGCAGCTTGCCGCCGTCGCCGCGCGGCACGGTCACGAACACCGCGCCCGCCGCGCCCAGCTTCACTTCCTTGGACTCGCCCTTCCAGACCGGCACGGTCTTGATGGCCTTGCCAGCGTCGAACACCTTGACCGCGTCAAAGGCCGTGTAGCCCCAGTTCAGCAGCTTCTGGCTCTCGCTGGCGCGGGCCTCCTTGGAGTTCGTGCCCATCACCACCGACAGCAGGCGCCGCTTGCCGTTCGGGAAGTCGCGGTTGGCGCTGGACACCAGGCAGTAGCCCGCAGCCTCGGTATAGCCGGTCTTCATGCCATCCACCGTCGGGTCGCGGCGCAGCAGCAAGTTGCGGTTGTCCTGGCGGATCTTGTTGAAGGTGTAGTCGCGCTGCGAGTAGTAGCCGTAGTACTCGGGGAAGTCGGCAATGATGCGGGACGCGATGACGGCGATGTCGCGGGCGCTGGCCTTGTGGCCGGGCTCACTCATGCCGGTGACGTTCTTGAACTCGGTGTTCTTCAGGCCCCAGGCCTGGGCCTGGCGGTTCATCAGCTGCACAAAGCCCTCGACCGTGCCGCCCACGCCCTCGGCCAGCGCCACCGCCGCGTCGTTGCCGCTCTGGATGATGAGGCCGCGCAGCAGCTCGTCGACCTTGGGCGTCATCGTCGTGTCGATGAACATCAGCGACGGGTCGCCCTTGCGCTCGTCCCACGCACGCTTGGAGACCGGCAGCGCCTGCTCCAGCGTCAGTTTCTTGTCGCGCAGCGCGTTGAAGACGACGTAGGCTGTCATCAGCTTGGTCAGCGACGCCGGGTCCTGCGGCGTGTCGGCATCGCGCTCGGCCAGCGTCTTCTGCGCGGTCAGGTCGATCAGCACGTAGTTGCGCGCGGCCAGCTCGGGCGGTTGAGGCACCTGGGCCTGGGCGGTGAGCGCCACGGCGGCGAGGAAGGAAGCAAGCAGTCTTTTCATCGATTCAATTCAGGCACGCGCCGGATCAAAGGCACGCACCACCAGGGACTTGAGCAGCGGCAGCTGCCCATGGAAGAAATGGCCCACGCCGGGGACGACGGTGACGGGCAGGCTCTGCGGCCGCGCCCAGTCGAGCACGGACGAGAGCGGCACCACGTCGTCCACCTCGCCGTGGATGACCACGGTGTCGGCCGGCACGGGCGCGGTGTCGAAACGGCTGGTCGCCGGGCCCACGAGCACCAGGCGCTGCGCAGGCTCTGCCAGACGTTGCGCCGCGCGCGATGCGACATAGCCGCCGAACGAGAAGCCGGCCAGCACCAGCGCCTCGCCGGGCACGCGCACGGCGTCCAGCACGGCCAGCGCGTCATCCACCTCGCCGCGGCCCTCGTCCCATGCGCCTTCGGACTGGCCGATGCCACGGAAGTTGAAGCGCACGGCACGCCAGCCCAGCTGCAGGAACGCGCGCGCCACCGTCTGCACGACCTTGTTGTCCATCGTGCCGCCCTGCGTGGGGTTAGGGTGGCAGATCAGCGCCATGCCCACAGGCGCCACGCCAGCCGGCGGCAGGTCGATGGCCACCTCGATCTGGCCGGCCGGGCCGGGCACGAGGCGCTTCTCGGTCTGCGCGTTCATCGGCCAACGGACTCCGGCAGCACCAGGCGCTCGACCACCTTGCCGTCACGCAGGTGGCTCTCCACGATCTCGTCGATGTCACTCTGATCCACCCACGAGTACCAGACCGCCTCGGGATAGACGACGGCGACCGGGCCGCCCGCGCACCGATCCAGGCAACCGGCCTTGTTGACGCGGACACCGTCCTTGCCGGCCAGGCCCAGTTGCTTCACGCGGGACTTGCAGTGGTCGAAAGCGCCCTGCGCGTCGTGGTCGGCACAACTGGCCTCGCCATTGGCGCGCTGGTTCAGGCAGAAAAAGACGTGACGCTGGTAGTAACTCATCGCGGTGGATTCTCGCTCACTGTGATTTCTGCACGAGCCGCGCGGCGAGCCAGACCAGGGCCACAAAGGGCCAGGTCCAGGCCACCCAGCGCGTCAGCCCGTAGAGGTTGACGAAACGGCCATGCTCCCAGGCCTGCATGTTCAGAGCCAGGTAGGGGTCGCTCGGCGCGACGCTGATCAGCCCGATGAGCGCGCACAGCGCGAACAGCCCCAGCGCCGCGGCCACCCGCGACGGTAGCAGGCAGGCCAGCGCGGCCAGCACCAGGCCCGCGCCCACGCCGGGCCGGGTCGCGTCGCTGAGCCAGGCCCAGGCATGGCCCGGACCGAACACCATGGCCGTGGAGGTCGCCGTGCCCGCCAGGCCCAGCGCGATCGCGCCACCCGCCAGCACCAGGCGGCGCAGCCCGGGCCGGGCCACCGTGATCATCAGCAGCACCGGCGCCACCAGGCCCAGCGCGATGGATAGCGACTGCAAGCCGGGCGGCAACTCATGCTCCACCGTGACCGCTTCGCCCCAGCTCAGCGCCCAGGGCGTGCCGGCCAGCGCCTCCAGCAGCAGATCACGCCACCAGGGCAGCCACTGTCCCAGGCCGAAGGGCAGCGGCGTCGGGTAGAGCAGCGCCACCGGCCACAGCGCCAGCAAGGCCAGGGCCGGCGCACTGCTGCTGCCGAACCAGTGGTCGCGCACATCCTCCCAGCGGCGCAAGCCCCCCAGGCCATGCAGCGCCAAGCCCAGCGCGCACCCCAGCACGCCGCCCACCGTATTCAGCGCCCAGTCGGACAAGGACGGGACCCGCCCGGGCAGGCTGAACTGCAGCGTCTCCATCGTGAGCGACAACAACGGTGCCGGCAGCAGGCCCAGCAGCAACCCGCCCCGCACGCCCCAGCCCGAACGCATGGCCGCGGCAAACCCCAGCAGGCCCAGCGGGATGTAGCCCACCAGGTTGGCCTCCAGGTCATAGGCAAACAACTGGCGCGGCCACGGCAGGCTGAACAGCCACGGCACACCCAGGCCCGGCGGCCAGCGCCAGGGCCAGAACGGGTACAGGCTGGCGTAGATGACCAAGCCGACATGGGCCAGGAGCAGCCAGGTGGCGGAGCTCTGCCGACGCCTCATGGCTCAGCCATCGATGCGGCACGCCGCCTGGCGGGGAACTGCCATGCCGGTCAGAAGGGCTTGACCGTCGCCAGCACCACGATGGCAGCGAACAGCAGCACCGACACCTCGTTGTAGACGCGGAACCAGCGGTGGCTGCGCCGGTTGGACAGCTCCTCGAAGCCTCGCAACAGACGACGGTTCATGTGGTGATAGCCGATCACGCCCAACACCAGCAGCAGCTTGGCGTGCAGCCAGCCCGCGCCCGCAAAGCGGCCCACGCCCCAACCCATCCACACCCACAGGCCCAGCGCCAGCGCCACGCCCATCAGGATGCTCGTGAACCGGTGCAGCTTGTGCGCCATCAACAACAGGCGTTCGCGCTCGGCGTGACTGTCGGCCGGCACCATGGCGAGGTTCACGAAGATGCGCGGCAGGTAGAACAGGCCCGCAAACCACGCAGCGACGAAGACGATGTGAAAAGCTTTGACCCAGAGCATGGCGGCGATTATGGGCAGGGTTTCCACTGCCCATATCGGATCCGCCAAGGGTGCGCAGACACGGTGCCGAAAATAAAAAAGGCCCCGGTCAAAACCGGGGCCGAGAAAGCCTTATCGCTGTCATCACGCTAAGGCTCCTGCTCAGGGAGGAAAAGCAGGGAACAACGGCCTTGCGGCTATCATTCGGGCTCAAGTTTAGCGCGCTTGAGCGGGGGCGTCACGAATAAATGACGCCGGGATGTGTCGTCCATCACGCGCCGGGCCGCAGCCTCTTCAACTGCTTGTCCCGCTCTAGGATTTGCCTTGGCCCGCTCACTTCTGACACCTGCTGCCTTTCCCGCCGCCCGGCCCCGCCGCCTGCGCCGCGACGCCTTCACCCGCGCGCTGGTGCGCGAGCATGCGCTGCAGGCCAGCGACCTCATCCTGCCGGTGTTCATCCATGAGGGCGAGAACCGCTTGGACGCCGTGGCCAGCATGCCCGGCGTGTCCCGGCAGAGCCTGGACCACCTGCTGCGCACGGCGGAACAGTGCGTGGACTTGGGTGTGCCGGTGATCGCGCTGTTTCCCGTCATTGATGCGGCGCTGAAGACACCCGACGGCGCCGAAGCGCTGAACCCGAACGGCCTGGTGCCGCGTGCCGTGCGGGCGCTCAAAGCCAATTTCCCGCAACTGGGCGTGCTCACCGACGTGGCACTCGACCCGTTCACCAGCCACGGTCAGGACGGCGTCATCGACGCGACCGGCTACATCCTGAACGACACGACTGTCGAGATCCTCGCCAAGCAGGCGCTGGTGCAGGCTGACGCAGGCGTGGACATCGTCGCCCCCAGCGACATGATGGACGGGCGTATCGGCGCGATCCGCCAGGCGCTGGAAGCCGCCGGCCACGTCCATACGCGCATCATGGCCTACAGCGCCAAGTACGCGAGCAGCTTCTACGGCCCCTTCCGCGACGCGGTGGGCTCTGCTGCCAATCTGGGCAAGGCCGACAAAAAGACCTACCAGATGGATCCCGGCAACAGCGACGAGGCCTTGCGCGAAGTGGCGCTGGATCTGGCTGAAGGCGCTGACATGGTGATGGTCAAGCCCGGCATGCCTTACCTGGACATCGTGCGCCGCGTGAAGGACGAATTCCGCGTGCCGACCTTCGCCTACCAGGTCAGTGGCGAATACGCGATGGTCAAGGCCGCCGCCGCCAACGGCTGGCTGGACCACGATGCCGTCATGATGGAATCGCTGCTGGCCTTCAAGCGCGCAGGTGCCGATGGTGTGTTGAGCTACTTCGCGCTGGACGCCGCCCGGCTGCTCAAACGAGGCTGAGCCCCATGCGGGTCTTCCACATCCAGGCCGACAGCTTCACCGAGCTGCCCGCCCTGCCCGAGGCGCTGCCGGCCCAGGGCTTCCTATGGCTGGGCTACGGGCGGCGCGAGTTCGAGGTGGGCGAGGCGGCCGTGCAGCAGGCGCTGTCGCGCTGGGGCTGCGGCAACATCGTCGACCTGCATGTGTCGGACCTGATCAACAACCAGCTGCCCTCGCACTTCGACTACACGTCCTGGTACGACATGCTGGTGTTCCGCCGCCTGGCTGCGGCGCCGGGCAGCCAGGACCTGTTCGTCGATGACGAGCACGGCACGCTGGCCTCGGCGCAGCGCGCGCTGCGCGCGATCGACACCAGCCCGGTGGGCTTTGCGGTGTTCGACCGCGTGCTGGTCACCGTGCACCCGACGGACTGCCAAGTGCGCGAGTTCTTTGCCCACAAGCTGGATCGGCTGACCGAGGGCCGCGAGAAGGCACCGGCCCGGGGCGGTGCGCGACTGCCGACCAGCCCGGCCGACCTGATGCTGCGCATGGTCAACCACATGGTGGACAGCTACCTGGAACTGCGGCGGCTGCTGACGCGCCAGTTGGGCACATTGCAGCGCGTGCTGCTGGACCAGAGCAGCGACTTCGACGACTGGCCGCTGCTGCTGGAAAGCCGCGACGCGCTGCACCGGCTGGAAGACACCTGCGAGGACCAGCGCAGCGCCATCCAGGAGTGGATAGACGCGTTGGACGAATGGCCGGCCGATGGCGACCCGCAGGTCACGCGCGAACGCGAGTTGCTGCGCGTGCGATCACGCGACGTGCTGGAGCATGTGGAGCGCGTGCTGACGCACGTGCGGCGTCTGGAATCGTCAGCGGAATCTGCCGTGCAGATGCACTTCAGCGCACTCGGTCACCGCACCAACAGCATCATGCGCACGCTGACCGTGCTGACGGCCATCTTTCTGCCGCTGAACCTGATCACCGGCATCTTCGGCATGAACTTCGAGTGGATGCCGCTGATCAAGAACGCCTACGGCTTCTGGGAAGCGATCGCGCTGATCGGCGCACTGGCCATGGGCCTGTGGCTGCTGTTCCGCCGCAAGCGCTACCTCAGCAGCCAATAACTCAGCCGCGCCGGTAGGGGTCAGGCACGCCAAGACCGGCGAGGATCTCGGTCTCGCGGGACTCCATGCAGGCGGCCTCGTCGTCTTCCTCGTGGTCGTAGCCCTGCGCATGCAGCGTGCCGTGCACGAGCATGTGGGCGTAGTGATCCAGCAGCGGGATGCCCATCTCGGCGGCTTCCTTCTCCACCACCTCGGCGCAGATGACGAGGTCGGCGCCAACGACCGGCTCGTGGCTGTAGTCGAAGGTCAGCACGTTGGTCGCGTAGTCCTTGCTGCGGTACTCGCGGTTCAGCGCGCGGCCTTCCTCGGCGCCGACGATGCGCACAGTGAGCTCGCCCGGCAGCTCCAACGCCGCGCGGATGAAGCGCTGCACTTTGTGGCGCGGCAGCACCGCGCGGTGGCGCGGGTCGGCGAATTGCAGGGACAGGCTCAGTTCGGGACGGGGGCTCATGCTTCTCTCGCTTCGCGCTTGGCGCGCGCTTCATAGGCCTCAACGATGCGCGCCACCAGCGGGTGGCGCACGACGTCCGCGCTGGTGAAACGCGTCATCGCGATGCCCTTGACCTTGGCCAGCACGCGCTCGGCGTCGATGAGGCCGGACGTCACACCCCGCGGCAGGTCGATCTGGCTGGTGTCGCCCGTGACGACGCAGCGGCTGCCGAAGCCGATGCGGGTCAGGAACATCTTCATCTGCTCGGGCGTGGTGTTCTGTGCCTCGTCCAGGATGACGAAGGCGTGGTTCAGCGTGCGGCCGCGCATGAAGGCCAGCGGCGCGACCTCGAGCTGCCCCTTCTCGAAGGCCTTGGTGACGCGGTCGAAGCCCAGCAGGTCGTACAGCGCGTCGTACAGCGGGCGCAGGTAGGGGTCGACCTTCTGCGTCAGGTCGCCCGGCAGGAAACCCAGGCGCTCGCCGGCCTCGACGGCCGGGCGGGTCAGGATGATGCGCTGCACGCTGGCGCGCTCCAGCGCGTCCACCGCACAGGCCACGGCCAGGAAGGTCTTGCCGGTGCCGGCCGGGCCGAGGCCGAACGTGATGTCGTGCGACAGGATCTGCTGCAGGTACTGGTGCTGACGCGGCGTGCGGGCGGACAGATCGGCGCGCCGCGTGCGCAGCACCAGATCGCCATCGGGGCCGGTCTTGGTGGGCGCGGGCGCCTGGGCCTCCACGAGCGCGAGCTGCAGCGTCTCGGCCGCCAGCGGGCGGCGGGCACGCTCGTACAAGGCCTCCAGCAGAGACTGCGTGCGCTCGGCGGCGGCCTTCAGGCCGTTGACGCGGAACTCGGCATCGCGCCGCGAGATCTTGACGCCGAGCGCCGCTTCGATGTCGCGCAGATTCGCATCCACGCTGCCGCAGACACGGGCCAGGCGGGTGTTGTCGACGGGTTCGAAGGCAAAGCGAAGAATCAAGGCGGACACCGGCAAACGGAAAGCCTGAATTGTCGCCGCGCTGGGGCATTCCCCGCCGCCGGGCCTGGCGGCCTCCCTCACAATGCCGGCCCATGATTGCTTTGACCGCGCCGCGGGCCTGCTGGCCTCGGCGATTGCCTGCTGCCCTGTTCGTCTGTGCGGCCTTGTGCTGGCCCGCCCTCGCCCACGCCCAAGCTTTCGCCACGCCCGACTGGGCCGCCATCCTGCGCGGCTGGGTGGCCGCCATGCTGGCCCTGATGGCCACCGTGGTGGGCCTCGTGGCCGGCCTGCACCACCGCGAGCGCGCGGCCAACTTCCTCGTCGGCATGATGCTGAGCTGGGTGGTGCTGCGCGCCGCCGGCGCCCCGGCAGCGGCTGGCCTGCGGCCGCTGCTGATGACGCTGCTGGTGCTGTGCGGCGTGCAGTACCTGCTGCGCCAGATGGCCTGGAAGCGCAGCTGGATAGACCATGCGCTGCTCATCCAGTGTCTGGTAGTACCGGCCAGCCTGCTGCTGACCGGTGGCCGCCTGGACGTGCTGCCCGCCGTGTGGAATGTGGTGCTGACCTTGGAACTGGTCGCAGCCATGGGCTGGGCGCTTTGGCTGCGCAGGCTGCGGCTGAAGGCCGACCCCGACGACGGCTTGCAGCGCGAGTTGCGGCTGATGGCGCTGCTGCTGTTGCCCACCATGCTGGCGCTGCTGGGTGAGCTGGCGCTGGCGCCGCTCAGTGAATCACTGTGGCTGACCGCCTCGCCGTGGCTGAGCCTGGCACTGCCGCTGCTGATGCTGGCGCTGGGCCTGCAGGTCGTGAATAACGTCGCCCAGGCGCGTGTGGATGCCGAGAAACGCGCCACCGCCATCGAGCAGCGCATGAATGAGCGCATTGCCGAGGTGGAGCGCAGCCACAGCCAGCTGGCCGAGCAGAAGCTGGAGCAGGTGACCGAGCGCGAACGCAAGCGCATCGCCGCCGACCTGCACGACGACCTCGGCGCCAAGCTGCTGACCATCGTGCACACCAGCGAGTCCGACCGCATCTCGACGCTGGCGCGTGAGGCGCTGGAGGAGATGCGGCTGTCGGTGCGCGGCCTGACCGGCAAGCCGGTGCACCTCATCGACGCACTGGGCGACTGGCGCGCCGAGGTCGTGTCGCGGCTGGGCCAGGCCAACATCCTGGCCGAGTGGAAGAGCCCGGCCGAGGACATCGAGCACACCTTCCAGGCCCGCTCCTACGTGCAGACGACGCGCATCCTGCGCGAGTCGGTCAGCAACATCATCAAACACAGCGGCGCCACCAACGCGACCATCTCCAGCGCCGTGCAGGATGGCGACTTCATCCTGACCATCCAGGACAACGGCCAGGGCATCCCGACCGAGCTGGATGGCCGCCTGGACCGTGGCCATGGCATGGCGAGCATGAAGTCACGCGCCAAGCAAATGCACGGCCAGTGCCTGGTCGAATCCGGCCCGGGCTGGGGTACCGTCATCCGCTTGACGATCCCGCTCTAGTTTTCGTTCCCCCGAAGGTCCCCCCATGAACCACATCCTGCTGCTCGAAGACATCCCGGAGATCCGCGCCTGGCTGAAGGCCCTGATCAAGCAGGTGTTCGCCAACGCGCAGATCACCGAATGCTCGCGCGTGCAGGACGCACTGGCCCTGGTCAACAGCCAGCGCTTCACGCTGGCCCTGCTGGACCTGGGCCTGCCGGACGGCTCGGGCGTCGACGTCATCGCCGCGCTGCGCGAGAAGCAGCCGGAAGTCCAGTCCGTCATCGTCACCATCCACGACGACGACGAACACCTGTTCCCCGCGCTGCAAGCCGGCGCCTTCGGCTACCTGCTGAAGGAGCAGTCGCGCGAGTTGCTGGTGGAGCAGCTGCAGCGCATGAGCCAGGGCGAGCCGCCGCTGTCGCCGTCCATCGCACGCAAGGTCATCGCCTACTTCGCCGCGCAGGTGAAGAAGCCCGCCGCCTCGCTGCTGCACGAGGTGTCGCTGACCGACCGCGAGACCGAGGTGCTGCTGCGCGTGGCCAAGGGCTTCACGCTGCCGGAGATCGGCGTGCAGCTGGGCCTGTCCCGCCACACCATCGCCGACTACGTGAAGCAGATCTACCGCAAGCTCAATGTGAGCTCGCGCGCCGAGGCCGCGCTGGAAGCGCAGCGGCTGGGTTTGTTCGGTCGCAACTGAGGCTGAGCCGGCCCGGATAATCGGGCCATGATCGGAAGACTCAGCGGCGTCATCGCCGAGAAAACACCGCCCCAGGTGGTGATCGATGTGGCCGGCGTCGGCTACGAAGTCGACGTGCCGATGAGCACGTTCTTCAACCTTGGCAGCCTCGGCGAGCGCGCCGTGCTGCTCACCCACCTGACCGTGCGCGAGGACGCGCACCAGCTGTTCGGCTTCCTCACGCACGAGGAACGCGCCACGTTCCGCCAGCTCATCAAGATCAGCGGTGTCGGCCCCAAGATGGCACTGGGCCTGTTGTCGGGGCTGTCGGTCTCGGAGCTTGCGCAGGCCGTGTCGCGCCAGGAAGCCGGCCGGCTGACCAAGGTGCCGGGCATCGGCAAGAAGACGGCCGAACGCCTGCTGCTGGAGCTCAAGGGCAAGCTCGGCCCCGACCTCGCGCTGCCCACCACCGTGGCCAACGACAACCAGGCGGACATCCTGCAGGCGCTGGTCGCGCTGGGCTACAGCGAGAAGGACGCCGGCACGGCGCTGAAGGCACTGCCGCCTGACGTGGGCGTCAGCGACGGCATCAAGCTGGCCCTCAAGAAACTCTCATGAGCATCCAGACCGACGACCTCGCCCCGACACCACGCATCGTCAGCGCGGCGCCCGAGTCCAGCCGCGAGGAAGCGCTGGAGCGCGCGCTGCGGCCCAAGCTGCTGGACGACTACGTCGGCCAGAGCAAGGCCCGCGAGCAGCTGGAAATCTTCATCGGTGCCGCCCGCAAGCGCCGCGAGGCGCTGGACCACGTGCTGCTGTTCGGCCCACCGGGCCTGGGCAAGACAACGCTCTCCCACATCATCGCGGCCGAGCTGGGCGTGAACCTGCGCCAGACCTCCGGCCCGGTGCTCGAGAAACCCAAGGACCTCGCGGCCATCCTCACGGGGCTGGAGAAGAACGACGTCCTCTTCATTGATGAGATCCATCGCCTGAGCCCGGTCGTCGAGGAGATCCTGTACCCGGCGCTGGAGGACTACCAGATCGACATCATGATCGGCGAGGGTCCGGCCGCCCGCTCGATCAAGCTGGACCTGCAGCCCTTCACGCTGGTCGGCGCGACGACGCGCGCCGGCATGCTGACCAATCCGCTGCGCGACCGTTTCGGCATCGTGGCGCGGCTGGAGTTCTACACGCCGGCCGAGCTGCAGCGCATCGTGACGCGCTCCGCCGGTCTGCTCAACGCGCCCATCGATGCCGACGGCGCACTGGAGATCGCCCGCCGCTCGCGCGGCACGCCGCGCATCGCCAACCGGCTGCTGCGCCGCGTGCGCGACTACGCCGAGGTGAAAAGTGACGGCCGCATCGTCGCCGGCATCGCCGACAAAGCATTGGCCATGCTTGACGTCGACCCACAGGGCTTTGACCTGATGGACCGCAAGTTCCTGGAGGCCGTCGTGCACCGCTTCGATGGCGGGCCCGTCGGCCTGGAGAACGTGGCGGCCGCCATCGGCGAGGAGGCCGGCACCATCGAGGACGTCATCGAGCCCTACCTGATCCAGCAGGGGTTCCTGCAGCGCACGCCACGCGGCCGCGTCGCGACGCTGGCGGCCTACCGCCACCTAGGCCTGACGCCACCGGGCAACAAGGCCGGCCCCGGGCTGTTCGGCGACTGACCTCACCGGCCCGTACCCAGCGGCGGCACCGCCGCCGTGCAGGCATGAAAAAAGCGCCCCGCAGGGCGCTTTTCCTGACTGATCCCGAGGATCAGAAGTTGTGGCGCACGCCCACAGCCAGCGAGTTGAAGTCGCCAGCGCCGTTGGGCAGCTTCTGGTCGATGTCGGTGATGTAGCCGTACACCTTGGTGCGCTTGCTCAGGTTGTAGTTGTAGCCCAGCGTCCACTGCGAAGCGCCAGCGGTGCGGAAGGTGCCGTCAGCGCCGGCCTTGGTGCCGCCGATGTTGAAGTGGAACTCCGACTGACCCATCGTGTACATGGCCGACACGCGGGCGATGTTGCGCGACTTGAAGCGGGAAGCGGTTTCACGCTGCACGTAGCCAGCCACCAGGAAGGGGCCGAACGAGTAGTCGGCTTCGAACGTGTAGTTCTTGCGCTTCGTGGCGGTGTCGGCTTGCGAGTAAGCAGCCGCAACGTGCAGGCCACCCACCTCGTAGTTGGCCGACAGGTCCATCGCGCGGGCGTCGCCGGCGGCGCCTTCACCCGCGTGCAGGCTGGCGTTGAAGCTGAAGCCGTTCACGGTGGGCGAGAAGTAGCCGACCTTGTTGGTGCGGAAGCCGAAAGCGAAGGACGAGAACAGCGCGTCAGACGACGAGCCGGTGTCGTGGTTGTGGTTGCTGGTGCGGTCCACGGTCGAGAAGTACGAATCCGGGAACCAGCTGCCCAGGCGAACCGTACCGAACGAGCCGGTCAGTTCGACGTTGGCTTGGCGGTTCCAGAACTGCGAGCCACCCGAAGCAGCGCCGGTGTCGGAGTTCAGACCATGCTCGAGGTTGAACGACGCCTTCAGGCCGCCACCCAGGTCTTCCGTGCCACGCAGGCCCAGACGGGAGTTGTTGTTTTCCACGACGGACTTGCGGTCCTGGTTGCCGACCTTCTGGCTTTCCACGGTGGTGTTGAGGCGGCCCCACAGCGTGACGGAGCTTTGTGCGAAGGCGGGGGCAGCAGTGGCGGCAGCCAGGGCGGCGACAAGGGCGATCTTCTTCATCGTGAACCTTTGTAGATGGGTTGCGGCGGGTTGGAAAAACCTACCTTCGAAATCAGATGCAAAGAAGTATAGGAGCGAGTTTTCACGCGACGAGAAGGGCGATGTTCCTGCGCAACAGTCGGGCTAGGGAGCACTGACCGCCTCAGGCCGCGACGTCGTCTGCAGCCAAGCCGGCCAAGTGCCGGTCATCGTTCCAACCGACCAGGGTGAAGCCTTCACTCGTTGCCAGCACGCGGTTGATGGTGGCGTTGCCCAGCTGCCAGCTGCGCGGCGCATCCAGCGCGGTGCGAGTGGCGGCTCGATAGAGACAGTCCAGCACGCCACCATGGGCCACGAGCGCGATGGCCTGGCCCGGGTGCGCCGCCACGACGCGCCGCGCAGCGCTGACGCAGCGGGCGCTGAAGGCGTGAAGACTCTCACCGCCGCCGACCTCGAAATGGGGCTCGCGACGGCGCCAACGGACCGAGTCGTCCGGGAAGCGCTGCGCGATTTCCTCCCAGCTCAGCCCCTCGAAGCGGCCGAAGGCTCGTTCGCGCAGTCCAGCGTCCAGGTGCACCGGCATCCCGCGGCCGGCTGCAAGCGCTTCGGCCGTCTGTCGTGCGCGACTCAAGTCGCTGGCATAGACAGCCGCCAGCGACTCGTCCGCCAGCGCCTCAGCCAGACGCTGCGCCTGGGCCAACCCGAGCGGACTCAGCGGAATATCGGTATGGCCCTGGATGCGGGTAGCCCGGTTCCAGGCCGTCTCACCGTGGCGGATGAGGATGACGCGCGTGGGCTCCTCAAGCATCACACGCCCCAGACAACATCGGCACCGTGCCGCTGGCTGCGCGTCATCAGCTCATGCAGCGGCCAGGCACGCTGGCGCAAGGTCACGCTGGGTCGGCGCGGTTCCGGCTCACCCGCCGCCTTGGCAGCATCGACGCGGCGCTGGAACTCGGCGTCGTCAGCGTCGACACCGGCCTGCAAGGCCTGCAGCAGCGCCGGCAGGTCCACCGACTGCAGGATGCCGCGCGGCGCGGGCTCACGGCCCATCAGACGCAACACCGCATCGCCCGATTCCGCCAGCATGACGACATCGGCACCCGCCTTGGATTTGAAGCAATAAAGCATGACGGCATTCTGCGCCCGCCTTGCGCTGCGCCGACTTCAGCCGGTCTCAGCCGGCGCTGGCAAGCCCCAGCCAGCCGGACACCGCCGCGTCCACGACATGCCGCCGCGGCCGCACGCGCTGCTCGAACTCCTCGGGGCGCAGGGCGGGCGCGAACAGGTAGCCCTGGAACTCGTGGCAGCCGGCCTGGGCCAGAAAGTCGCGCTGCGCCTCGGTCTCGACGCCCTCGGCAATGACCTGCAAGCCCAGCGCACGCCCCATCTGGACAATGGCATTGGCAATGCCCACATCACTGGGGTCATTGGGCAGGCCCTGCACAAAACTGCGGTCGATCTTGAGACGCTGGATGGGGAAGCGCTTCAGGTAGCCCAGCGATGAGTAGCCGGTGCCGAAGTCATCAATCGACAGCGTGACGCCCAAGGCCGCCAGCGCCTGCATGCGCTTGAGGCCCTCGTCCGCATCCCCCACCAGGACACCCTCGGTGAGCTCCAACTCCAGCATGCTCGCGGGCAAGGCTGCGTCGCGCAGTGCCGAGGCAACGCTGTCGACGAAGTGCGCCTGCTGGAACTGGAGCGCCGACACGTTGACAGCCACCGGCATGCGCAAGCCACGGCTGAGCCAGTGCGCGGCCTGGTCGACCGCCTCACGCAACACCCAATCGCCGATGGCGACGACAAAGCCGCTTTCCTCGGCCAGCGGGATGAACTCAGCCGGCGAGATGTCGCCACGCTGCGGGTCGCGCCAGCGGATCAGCGCCTCGGCGCCGATCACCCGGTCACTGCCGAGTTCGACCTGCGGCTGATAGTGCAGCCGGAATCGCCCTTCGGCCAGGGCCTGGCGCATCGCGTGATCAAGCCGCATGCGCGACAGCAAATCCACTTCCTTGCGCGGCACGTGGAAGCGGAAGCCGGCGCGGCCGCTCTCCTTGACCCAATGCATGGCCCGCTCGGCGCTGGCCAGCAGTTCGTCGGGCGAACCGCCGTCGCCGGGGTACAGCGCGATGCCGCAACTCGCAGTGACAGTGAAGCTCAGCGTGTCGAAGCTGAACGGTTGGGCCAGCAGTTGCTGCACACGACGCGCCGCGGCCTCGGCCTCGAACATCTGAGCCCCGTCGATGAGCAGTGCGAACTCGTCACCGCCCAAGCGGGCCAGCGTGTCATGGGCGCCCACGGCGCCCTGAAGACGCTCGACCACCTCGCGCAGCACGCGGTCACCATAGCTGTGCCCCAACGTGTCGTTGATCTGCTTGAAGCGGTCCAGGTCCAGGTGCAGCAGCGCAAAGACCGGCGGGGGCTCCCCGTCGGCGCCTGCAGCCATCTGCTGAATGATGCGGTCGGCCAACGCCCGACGGTTGGGTGCGCCGGTCAACACGTCGGAACGCCCCAGCTCCTCGATGCGCTGATGGGCCGCGAGCTTCTCGCTGAGGTCACGGAAGGAAAACACGCGGCCGATGGGCTCGCCACGGCTCATCTGCGGCAGCGAGACCTGCTCCAGCACGCGGCCGTCGGCCAGCCGCAGCATGTCGCTGGAGCGCATCAGCGGCGCATCCAGCAGCGCTTCGATGCGCATGCGGTACTGCTCACCGTCGTGCATCACGCGCTGCAGGCTCAGCCACAGCCCGGCGTCGCCCGGCTCGTGCTGCAGACCGCCCGGCAGGCCCCACAGCTTGGCAAAGCGTCGGTTGAAGCTGCGCACGCGGCCGGCGAGGTCAACGACAAGAATGCCGTCGGCCGTGGACTCCAGCGTCGCCCGCAGTTCGGCCAGCAGCGTCTCGCGCTCCGCCTCGGCGCGTCGCCGCCGTGTCTGGTCGTGCAACATGACCAGCCAGTAGCGATCACCCTCGGGCGTGTGAATGGGGCTGATGGCGCGGCTGACCCAACGGGGCTGGCCGTCGCTGTGCGTCAGCACGGTGTCGGAACGGATGCGGGCGAAGGGGTCGCGCGCTGCCCCCTGCCAGAAAGCCTCATCCTCCAGCGAGCCGCACAGCGTGGCCGGCTGCTGCCCCAGCGCCCGCTCGGGCTTGAGGCCCAGCAGGCGCAATGCTGCTCGGTTGATGACGCTGACGGTCAGGCTCTCGCCGTCGACCAGCCATGCCGGTTCGGGCAGGCCTTCGAGCAGTGCCTCCATCACAGAAGGCGCTGCGGGTGCGCGAGACAGGCCTGAGGTCGCCTCGCGGCTGTTGGTCACGCGGCCAGCTCCCCGGGCCCCGTGCTGACGGCGTCGAAGAAATACGCGATGCGCGCACGCGGGCTCAGGTAGTCCAGCGCCGGGCGCGGCAGGAACTGCGGCTTCAGGCTGCGACGGATGCCCAGGTCGGGCATCTCTTCCAGGTTCAGGATGAGGGCGTCTTCCTTGGGCACCTTCGGGTCGTGAACCATGACGCGCGGCTTCAGCGGCCGCGCCGAGTTCACCGACACGACCAACGCGTAGCGGTCATCGGTCAGCTGCACGGTGGATCCCGGCGGGTAGACGCCCATCATGCGGATGAACGCATTCAGCATGGTCGCATCGAAGCGATTGCGCCCCTGCGCAAACATCAGCGACAGCGCCTCGTGCGGCGTCATCGCCTTGGAGGAAATCAGCGGGTTGCACAGGCCGTCGAAACGGTTAACCAGCGCCACGATGCGCGCACCGGTGCTCATGCGGTCCATGTTGATGCGCTGCGGGAACCCGCTGCCGTCCGCATGCTCATGGTGCTGCGCAATGATGAGCAGCGGCGCAGGCGCCAACCCCATCGTCTGCGCGATGGCAACGCCCTTGGCCACGTGTTGCTGATAGGCCGTCGTCTCAGCCGAGGTGAAGCTCTCGTCGCGATGGCGCAGCCGCGCGGCCACCTCGAGCTTGCCGACGTCGTGCAGCAGCGAACCGACGCCCAGATCCATCATCTCGTCGCGGCCCAGACCGAAAGCACGGCCCAGCAGCAACGCAATGATGCAGACATTCAGCGCATGTGCCGTGGAGCGGTCACCCGCGGCCTCGTTCAGCAGCCGCATGTTGAGGTCGCCTTCGACCAGCATCTTGTCGAGCAATGCAGCCGTCAGGCCCTCGGCCAGGCTGCGCGCCTGATGCGGGTCGGACTGCACGTTGTCCATGACGCTGCGAAAGCCCGCAGCCGCCTCGCCGTACTGCGCCTCGCAAAGGCGCAGCGCCTCGCGCTGAGCAGCCAGCGCACGGCGATGGGCCTCGCGGGCCAGCTCTTCGGGCGAGGGCTCGGCCGCCTGCGTGGCCGTCTCGACATCAGCCTGCGCGTCAGGCTCCGCACTCAGGGGCGTGACGACGGGCTGCAGCGAGAGGTCGCTCTTGGCCGGGCTCCAACGCACCTGCGTCAAGCCGAGCCGCTTCAAGATCAGCAGCTGATCACTGGACGCAATCTTGAAGCTGGACAGCGGAAACGGATGCGACATCCACCCCAGGTCCAGGTGGATGAACATCCCGACGGTCAATTGGCTGACATCGATCAGCGGATCGTTTGATCTATCCTGCATTCACTCAAACCCACGCTCACGGCACCCCTCGGTGCGACCCCGGCGGGCATCGCTGCCACGGCACTGGGTCGACCTCGCGCTGCGCGTCAACTCGGTCGCTTGCTCACCCGGCCACCCGGGAAAATTCCCCGGCCGGTGCAGTGTGGAGCTTAGCGCCTGAACGTGAACGAAATTCT
This sequence comes from Roseateles hydrophilus, assembly GCF_026712245.1. Lineage (GTDB taxonomy): Bacteria > Pseudomonadota > Gammaproteobacteria > Burkholderiales > Burkholderiaceae_C > Pelomonas > Pelomonas hydrophilus. The sequence goes on along the minus strand of NZ_JAPPUY010000003.1, from coordinate 717,805 downwards.
GTGCCTTTGTCGGGGCAAACGCGAAGGAATGCATGGCCTTCGCGCCCATGCTCGCCCGGCAGCGCGTGGGTTCAGCAGGCCCGCGTGGAATCACGCACGATGAGCTCGTGCGGCAGCACCTTGTGCAGGTCGGCCTCGTCCGTCGTCGTCGCAACACCGGACTTGTGCCCGAACACCAGCATCTCAACGGCAGCACGCGCCATCTCCGCCACCGGCTGGCGTACCGTCGTGAGCGGCGGCCAGACCAACGATGCGGTGGAGGAATCGTCAAAGCCGACCACCGACAGTTCGCTGGGCACATTCAGACCCAGGCGATGCGCGGCGGCCAGCACGCCGAGCGCCATGTCGTCGTTGCTGGCGAACACCGCCGTCGGCCGCTGCCGGCCACTGAGCAGCTTGTGCGCCGCATCGCGGCCGCTGGCGAAGGTGAAGTTGCCCGGCCGCACCAGTTCGGCGTCGGGCTGCAGGTCATGCGCCCGCAGGGCGTTGACGAAGCCCTCGTAGCGCGCGGCGCTGGCGGATTGATCCGGCGGCCCCTTGATGAAGGCGATGCGCCGATGGCCCAGGCTGAGCAGCAGGTTGGTGATCTCCTCGGCCGCGTGAACATCGTCCATGCGCACCGACGGCACACCGCGGATGTCCCGCTCGGGCGACATCTGCACGCACGGCGTGCCACTCTCGCGCAGCGCGGCCAGCACCTCGGGGTTGTCGCACAGCGGAGGCGTCAGGATCATGCCGTCCGGCCGCAGCGCCAGCACCATGCGGTCGATCTGCTGGCGCAGGTCGGGCGCATCGTTGTGCAGCGACTCGACGACGAGGTGGTAACCCAGCTCGCGGCAGCGCAGCGTGGCACCTTGCTGCACGCTGCCCACGAAGTTGGCGCTCGGGTCGTAGTACAGCAGGCCGATCAGGAAGGAGCGCCCACCAGCCAGGCTGCGGGCCGACTGCTTGGGCCGGTAACGCAGCGCCTCCACCACCTTGAGCACCTGATCCCGCGTGCTTTCATGCACGCCAGGCTCATGGTTGAGCACGCGCGAGACGGTCTTGATCGAGACACCCGCCTCGCGGGCGACGTCAACGATGGTGGGGCTGCCGCCGCGCGCGCTCATCGAGACGAAGAATTACTTCTTCTTGGCCTTTGCGGCAGGCTTGGCCGCGGGCTTGGCGGCCGGCTTGGCAGCAGCCTTCTTGGCAGCAGCCTTGGGGTCCACGGCAGCCTTGAAGCCAGCGCCCGGGGTGAACTTGGGCAGCTTGGCGGCGGCGATCTTGATCTTGGCGCCGGTGCTGGGGTTCACGCCGTTACGGGCAGCACGGGCGTGCTGCTTGAAGGAGCCGAAGCCGGGGATCGACACGGCACCACCCTTTTTGACGGTGGTGACGACAGCGTCCAGCAGCGTCTCGAGGATGCGGCCGGCTTCAGCCTTGCTCAGCTCGTGCTTGGCGGCCAGGTGTTCGATCAGATCGGTCTTGTTCATTGCGGGGGGTCTCGCGAAATTACGCGCCCGAACGGCTCGGGCGGGCGCGATTGTGGCGCATACAGTCGGGGCAAAGCCTCGCATCCATCGCCAATGCCGTCCGACGTGCACTTTGCCTCGCTGCTGGACGCCCTGCCGCAACAGGCCTGGCAGGCGGACGCGCAGGCGCGCGTGGTGTGGATGAACGCACGCATGGGACAGGCGCTGGCGCACCCGGCACTGCCGCGACCGCTGGCCGAGTTGCTTGCGGCCGACGACCGCGCCGCCTTCCTGGCGGCATGGGCGCGCGCACAAGCCCATGACCACTTCGAGATGGAATACCGCCTCGGCGGATCCTGGGTGCTCGCCCAGGCCCAGCGCCTGCCCGGCTCACCCCTGTGGCTGGGCACGCACACCGACATCGCCGCCCGGCGCGCCGCCGAGCAACGGTTGCATGAGGCTGACGCGGTCTGGAAGCTGGCATTGGAGAGCAGCGGTGACGGCGTGTGGGACTGGCATGTGCAGGCCGGTGTCGAACACTTCTCCGACCGCTACCTGCGGCTCTACGGCTTCGAGCCGGGCGACATCGAAGCGACGCCCGAGGCCTTCGACCGGCGCACGCATCCGGACGATCTCGCCCAGATGGCACGGGACCGCGAGGACCACTTCGCCGGACGTACGCCCATCTACCGCAACGAACACCGTGTGCTGGCGCGGGACGGCACATGGAAGTGGGTGCTGAGCCGCGGCATGGTCATCGCGCGCGACGCGCAGGGGCGGCCGCTGCGCATGGTGGGCACGCACACCGACATCACCGACCGCAAGCGCCAGGAGGCGCAGGCCTGGCAGCAGGCGCGCATCGACACCCTGACCGGACTGCCCAACCGCCGAGCCTTGCGCGAGCACCTCGAGGAAGCGCTGACACGCCCACGAGAACTCGCCGTGATGTTCGTGGACCTGGACCACTTCAAAGAGATCAACGACTCACTCGGCCACGACGCGGGCGACGCGCTGCTCGTGCAGGTCGCGCAACGCCTGCAGCGCTGCACGCCTGCTGGCGGCGTGGTGGCACGCATGGGCGGCGACGAGTTCACACTGATGCTGGCCGCCGCCCCCATCGAGCCCGAAGCCCGGCGCGTCGGCCAGACGCTGTTGCGCGCCTTGGCCGACGCCTTCGAGGTGGCCGGCGAGCGCGTCTATGTGTCGGCCAGCATCGGCGTGAGCCTCGCGCCGCGCGACGGCCAGGAGATCGAGGCCCTGTTCAAGCATGCCGATCTGGCGCTGTACGAGGCCAAGGGCGCCGGCCGCAACCGCATGAGCCTGTTCACGCCGGCACTTCATGAGGCCGCGCATCAACGCACGCGGCTGGCTGCAGAGTTGCGCGACGCGCTGGCGCTGGGGCAGTTCAGCCTGGTCTACCAGCCCATCCTGTCGCTGCACGATCCTGGCGCCACGCCGCGCAAGGCCGAGGCCTTGCTGCGCTGGCAGCACCCACATCTGGGCAACGTGAGCCCGGCGCAATTCATCCCCATCGCCGAGGCCACCGGGCTGATCGTCGACATCGGCGACTGGGTATTCCGCGAGGCGGCGGCCCAAGCGCAGGCCTGGCGCGCAGCGGGTCAGACAGGCTTCCAGATCAGCATCAACAAGTCGCCGGTGCAGTTCCTCGGTGAGCGCGGCCAACGCGCGCAGACAGACTGGGCCCGACATCTGCTCACCATGGGGCTGGGCGGCGACGCGCTGGCCGTGGAAATCACCGAGGGGCTGCTGCTGGAGCGCGACGAGGCCGTCGTCGACCGGTTGCGCGCGCTGCGCAACGCCGGGCTGACCGTCTCGCTGGATGACTTCGGCACCGGCTACTCATCGCTGAGCTACCTGCAGCACCACGACATCGACACGGTGAAGATAGACCGCAGCTTTGTCGCCGGGCTCGGGGATGGCGGCAAGGCGCTGGCGCTGTGCCGAGCCATCGTCACGATGGCGCATGAGTTGGGCCTGGACGTCGTCGCAGAAGGCGTGGAGACCGAGGCTCAGATGCTGGCCCTGCGACAGATGGGCTGCGACTGGGGGCAGGGGTGGTGGCTTGGGAAGGGCGTCAGCGCGGGTGAGTTCGAAGCGCGCTGGTTTCACGGCACGCGCTGAGCGCACCCCAGAAACGGCAAAGGCCAGCACTTTCGTGCTGGCCTTTTTCGTTTGGTGCCCAGGAGAGGACTCGAACCTCCACGGAGTTACCCGCTAGTACCTGAAACTAGTGCGTCTACCAATTCCGCCACCTGGGCTTTCAGGAGCCTCGCAGTATAGCCCGGTTTTTCAGGCTTGCGAAGAATTTCTTCAAATATCGAACTTCACGCCCTGCGCCAGCGGCAGTTCGCTGGAGTAGTTCACCGTGTTGGTGGTGCGGCGCATGTAGGCCTTCCACGCGTCAGAGCCGCTCTCGCGGCCGCCGCCGGTTTCCTTCTCGCCCCCGAAGGCGCCGCCGATCTCCGCACCGGACGTGCCGATGTTGACGTTGGCAATGCCGCAGTCGCTGCCCGACGAGCTCATGAAGGCCTCGGCCTCGCGGATGTCGGTCGTGAAGATGGCGCTGGACAAGCCCTGCGGCACGCCGTTCTGCAGCGCGATCGCTTCGTCCAGCGTCTTGTACTTGAGCGTGTACAGGATGGGCGCGAAGGTCTCGTGGCAGACCACCTCGGTCTGCGCCGGCATGCGCACCAGCGCGGGCACGGCGTAGTAGGCCTCGGGGAAGCGGTCGGCCAGCGCACGCTCGCCACCGGACACCGTGCCGCCCTGCTCGCGCGCGGCGCTGAGGGCGAACTGCATCGCGTCGAAAGCCTGCGCGTCGATCAGCGGGCCGATCAGCGTGCCGGCTTCCACCGGCGAGCCGATGGGCAGCTGCGCGCGGGCGCGGTCCAGGCGCTCGACCAGCGCGTCGTGGATGCTCTCGTGCGCGATGACGCGGCGCGTCGTCGTGCAGCGCTGGCCGGCCGTGCCGTAGGCGCCGAACAAAATGCCGCGCACCGCCAGTTCGAGGTCAGCGCTGGGCGTGACGATGATGGCGTTGTTGCCGCCCAGTTCCAGCAGGCAGCGGCCGAAGCGCGCCGCGACGCGCGGGCCCACGGCGCGGCCCATGCGGGTGGAGCCGGTGGCAGAGACCAGCGCCACGCGGGCGTCGTCCACCATGGCCTCGCCCACGTCGGCGCGGCCGATGACGAGTTCGGACAGGCCGTCCGGCGCGGCATGGCCAGCGGCGCGGTAGGCCTTCACGGCGCGCTCGAACAAGGCCTGCGTGGCCAGCGCGGTCAGCGGCGTCTTCTCGGACGGCTTCCACACGCAGGCGTCACCGGCCACCAGGGCCAGGGCCGAGTTCCAGGCCCACACGGCCACGGGGAAGTTGAAGGCCGAGATGATGCCGACGACGCCCAGCGGCAGCCACTGCTCCATCATGCGGTGACCCGGGCGCTCGCTGGCAATCGTCAGGCCGTGCAGCTGGCGCGAGAGGCCGACGGCGAACTCGCAGATGTCGATCATTTCCTGGACTTCGCCCAGGCCTTCGCTCGTCACCTTGCCGGCTTCGAGGGACACCAGCTGCGCGAGCTGGGCCTTGTGGGCGCGCAGCTCTTCACCGAACAGGCGAACGAGCTCGCCGCGCTTCGGGGCGGGCACCACGCGCCAGGCCTTGAAGGCCTCGTGCGCGCGACCCACGGCGGCTTGCATGTCGGCCGTGCTGGCCGTGGGCAGTTGGGCGAGCACGCTGCCGTCGATGGGCGAGCGCACGGTCAGGTCACCCGCGGGCGGGAGATGGACGCCCAGGGCGTCGAGAACGGAATGGGCTTGTTGCTTCATGGTCCGCATTCTGCTCAGGAGATGGACTCGACCTGACGGCTTTGCTGGTAGGCCGAACCGAAACGGTTGGCCAGGAAGTCCGGCAGCGCCACCTGCTCCTGGCGCACGAAGCCCTGCTGCGGCAGCTTGCCTTCGCGGAACAGGTCCACCGCGGCGCAGATGCCGGCGGCGGTGGTGATCTGGATGGCGGAGAGCGGCTGGGCGCCGTCACGCGTGGCGAAGATCTTGCGGGCAAACACTTCCTGCAGCAGCACGCCGTTCTTCATGCCCGAGACGGTCACGAACACCAGCACCACGTCCTGCATGGTGGCCGGCATGCTCTTGCGCATGATGGCCTTCAGGTTCTCCTGGTCGCCCTTCAGGCCCAGGTCGCCGAGCAGGAACTGCATCAGGTCGCGGTGGCCGGGGTAGCGCACGGTCTTGTAGTCGAGGTTGCGCACCTTGCCCGCCCAGGTTTCGCACAGCGTGCCCAGGCCGCCGGAGGTGTTGAAGGCCTCGTACTCAGTGCCGTCCAGGCTGAAGTGCTCCAGGCCTTCCAGCGGCAGCGCGGCGATGGTGTCGCCCTCGTGGATGGCTTCGCAGGGGTGGCAGTACTCGTTGATCAGACCGTCGACCGACCAGGTCAGGTTGTACTTCAGCGCATTGGTCGGGAAGGCGGGCAGCGCGCCGACGCGCATCTGCACGTCACGCACCGAGTCGAAGCCGCTGGCCAGGTGGTGGGCGACGATGCCGATGAAGCCCGGGGCCAGGCCGCACTGCGGCATGAACGCAGTGCGCGCGCCCTCGGCCATCTGCTTGATGGCCTTGGTGGCGGCGACGTCTTCGGTCAGGTCGAAGTAATGGCAGCCGCACTCCAGCGCCAGCTCGGCGGCGGTGATGGCCAGGTGGTAAGGCAGCGCGTTGACGACGGCGTCCTTGCCGCGCAGCTGGGCGGCCAGCGCGCCGCGGTTGTCGCTGTCCACCTCGGCGGTGGCGATGCCCTCATCGGTCAGCACCTTCAGGTAGCCGGGGTTCTTGTCGAGCACCGTCACTTGGTAGTCGCCGGTGGCGTGCAGCAGGCGGGCGATGGTCTGGCCGATGTGGCCGGCGCCGAGCAGGGCGATCTTCATGAGGGGCTCCAGGCTGTGTTTGCGTTGGCCCGCACTCTAGGCAGGGGCGATGACGAAAGAAAGCGATGTTCCGACGAAAGCAATTGCTGATTCGCCGAATCGTCGCGATGATTCGCCGTTATGGATGAATCAAGGGTAAATACGCTCTCAGCGACCGACGACCTGGACCGCCGGCTGATCCTGCTGCTGCAGGCCAATGCGCGCGACAGCACGGCCACGCTGGCGCGCAAGCTGGGCGTGGCGCGCACCACCGTGGTGGCGCGCCTGGCGCGGCTGGAGGCCAGCGGGCGCATCGTGGGCTACACCGCGCGGCTGGGCGGCGACGAAGCCGGGCGCAGCGTGCAGGCCTTCGTCGGCATCACCGTCAGCCCCAAGGCCGGACGCGAGGTGGTGAAGCGCTTATCAGAACTGCCGGAGCTGCGCCAGCTCGCCAGCGTCAGCGGTGAGTTCGACTACATGGCGCTGCTGCGCGCCGACACTACGGCCCGGCTCGACGCGCTGCTCGACGAGATCGGCGACATCGACGGCGTGCTGCGCACCAACAGCTCGGTCGTGCTCGCGCTGCGCGTCGACCGACAGACCTAGCCCCTCACGAAAGACTCCGATGACCTGGCTCTCTCTCGGCCTCGCCCTCTTCCTCGGCATCCACCTGACCCAAGCGCTCGCGCCGCGCTGGCGCCAGGCGCGCATCGCCACGCTCGGCCCGCTGGGCTGGAAGGCGTTCTACTCCGTGGTCGCCCTGATCGGCCTGGTGCTGATCGTCTGGGGCTACTCGCTGGCTCGCCAACAGCCCGCCGTGCTGTGGCCAGCCCTGCGCGGCATGAACCATGCGGCGGCGACGCTGATGCTGGTGGCCATGGTGCTCATGGCGGCCGTCTACGTGCCGCGCAATCACATCAAGGCGCGCCTGCAGCACCCGATGACGCTGTCAGTCAAGGTCTGGGCCTTCGCGCACCTGATCGCCAACAACACGGCGGCTGACCTGATGCTGTTCGGCAGCTTCCTGGTGTGGTCCATCCTTGTGTTCCGCGCGGCTCGCCGCCGCCCGGCGCCGGCCGTGGCCGCGCCCACGGCAGCGGGCACCGTGGCCACCGTCGTGCTGGGCGTCGCCCTGTGGGCGGCTTTCGCCTTCTGGCTGCATGCGGCCTGGCTGGGTATCGCCCCCCTGGGGCGCTGACGCTTCCTTCAGGCTGGGGACGGGCGCATGACTGGGGATGTCGCGCCCTCATCCCGCTGGCCATCATGGGTCGACCACTCAGGAGACACCCATGGCCACCCCGTCCAAGAAGCCCGTCACCGCCCGCCGCGCCGCGGCAACCCCTGTCCCCCGGCTGGACGCCCGACCCGACCGGCTGGACCTGCGCGACCTGATGTACCGCGCGCCGCTGCGCTCGCTGCCGGCGCGCTGGCCGCTGGATGCCGACCTGAAGCAACTGCTGCCCGCCTACGTGAAGTCGGGCCGCATCCTGAACCAGGGCAACGAAGGCGCCTGCACCGGCTTCGGCCTGGCCTGCGTCACCAACTACCTGTACTGGCTGCGCCACCTCGGCGGGGCTCGCAGCCCGCTGCCTGAGCTCGTCAGCCCACGCATGTTCTACGAGCTGGCCAAGCTCTATGACGAGTGGCCAGGCCAGGACTACGACGGCTCCTCGTGCCGGGGCGCGCTCAAGGGCTGGCACAAGCACGGCGTGTGCAGTGCGGGGCTGTGGCCGTACGCGCCGGATGGCAAGTTCAAGCCGCCCCTGGCCGGCTGGGACGAAGACGCCACGCGCCGCCCACTGGGCGTGTACTACCGCGTCGACAAGAAAAGCATCGTCGACATGCAGGCCGCCATCTACGAGATCGGCGCCGTCTACGTGTCGGCCGAGGTGCATGACGGCTGGGCCATGGCCGCTGCCGCCCTGCCCACCAGCCACGACAAGCTGCCGCGCATGGCCCCCATGACACAGAAGACCGGCGGCCACGCCTTCGCGCTGGTGGGCTACAACGAGCGCGGCTTCGTCGTGCAGAACAGCTGGGGCACAGGCTGGGGCGCCAGCGGCTTCGCGGTGCTGCCGTACGAGGACTGGGTCACCAACGCCACGGACGCCTGGGCCGTGGCGCTCGGTGTGCCGCAGGACTTGTCGGACGTGAAGGCCCGCCAGGCGCCAGCCCGCGGCGGCCGCAAGTCCGCCCCGGCAGCCAGCGGCTTTCGCGTGATGGCGGGGCGCGGGCTGGCCGACGTTGCCCCCACGCTGCGCCAGCCCGACAACCCGCGCGACGACCCCTGGCCGTTCGATCACGCCTTCGACCACAAGCCCTACCAGCCGCTGCGCACCGACGAGGCCTACACGCACACCCTCGTCTCAGGCAACGACGGCCAGCTGATGGCCACCGACTTCACGCGCGAGCGCAGCGACCGCGCCGGCCTGGCCCGCGACATCGTCGTCACGCGCCCCGCGGCCTGGGCGAAGGCGGCCAAGGCCAAGACCGTCAAGGTCGCGCTCTACGCACATGGCGGGCTGAACGCCGAGGGCGCCTCCATCCAGCGCATCCGCGTGCTGGCGCCCTACTTCCTGGCCAACGGCATCTACCCGCTGTTCTTCACCTGGAAGACCGGCCCGGGCGAGACGCTGAAGTCCATGCTCGAAGACCTCAAGCACCGCATCGTCGACAGCGGTGACCGCAGCGAGGGCTGGCTGGACAAGCTGCGCGAGGCGGCCTCCGAGGCCAAGGACCGTGCCATCGAGGCCGTGGGCCGGCAGTTCGCGCGCGGCATCTGGAGCGAGATGCGCGAGAACGCCGCCGGCGGCGCCACAGACGACCACGTGCTGGACCTCACCGCCGACATGCTGCGCGAACTGCGCGATGCGTTGACCCGCCAGGGCCAGACGCTGGAGCTGCACCTCGTCGGCCACTCGGCGGGCTCCATCCTGCTGGGCCACCTGCTGGGCCGGCTGGCTGGCGCTGACCCGCTGCCCGCGGCCAGCTGCGAGCTGTACGCCGCCGCCTGCTCCAGCGCCTTTGCCGTGCAGCACTACGGCGCGGCCGAACTGGCCGGCGTGCTGTCGCTGACCACGCTACGCCTGCACGTGCTGACCGACGCCAACGAACGCGCCGACGGCCTGCCCAGCGCCGAGCGCGACATCTACGGCAAGAGCCTGCTCTACCTTGTGTCGCGGGCGCTGGACGACGTGCGCAAACAGCCCCTGCTGGGCATGGAGCGCGCGCTGCTCAAGCCGCAGGCCGACTGGCCGCTGGACCAATGGGCCGACGCCGCGCGGGGCGACATCACTGCTTGGCTCACGCTGTGGCCGGCCGGTGAACTGCTGCAGCGCGTCAGCACACCCAAGGTTCGCAGCACCAAGACGGGCGACCAGATCGCGGCCAGCCACGGCAGCTTCGACAACAACATCGACCTGCTGACCGGCACGCTGGAGCGCATCCGCGGCGCGGCGCTGACCGCGCCGATGGAGTGGCTGGACTACTGAAACAAGCGGCCGCAGCGCGGCCGTCATTAACGCCGGATTTGAGCGCAATCAAGGAAAGGCGCAGCGAACCGTGCCCGGGCGCCGTACGCGCCTGATGCGGGCAAATCCCGATGCTAGAGTGGGTCGCGTCCTTTTTGCGGTCACGCCCATGCCCCCCGCCCGCACGTCGCTGTTCGCTGCGCCACCGGCTCACCCCTCGCAAAGCGGGCGGCGGCGCATGGTGACTGCGCTGGCACTGGCACCGCTGGCTGCCTGTCAGGCGCCGCGCCCGCCACTGCGCGTGGGCAGCATCGTGTTCCCCGGTTATGAATTCCTTTTCCTTGCCCGCGAGCTGGAGTTGCTCGACCCGCGCGAACTGCGCCCCATCGAAATGAGCTCGAGCGTGGATGTCCTGCGCGCGCTGGCGGTGGGCCAGCTGGAGGCGGCCCAGCTGACGCTGGACGAAACCGTCAGCGCCCGTGCCGAAGGGCTGGCGCTGTCGCTGCTGGCCGTGCTGGATGTGTCGGCTGGGGCCGACGTCGTCATGGCGCGCCCGGCGATCCGGCGGCCCGAAGACCTGCGCGGCCGCCGCATCGGCGTGGAACAGGGTGCCACCGGCGCGGTGCTGCTGGGCGCCATGCTGCACGCCCACGGCCTACGGGTGGACGAAGTGATCAAAGTGCCTGTGTCGCTGAACAGCAGTGCCGACGTCTTCGAGCGCGAGCACCTCGACGCGGTGGTCACCGCCGAGCCCTGGGCCACCCAGCTGGCCGAGCGCGGCGCACACCGGCTGTACGACAGCCGTGCCACGCCCGGGCTGATCGTCGACGTGCTGGCCATGCGGCCCGATGTGCTCCAGCAGCGGCCCGACTCGACGCGCACGCTGGTGGCCGCGCTGTTCCGCGCACGTGAGCTTCACCAGCGCGCACCCGCCGTGACGGCGCCACTGATGGCGCCGCGCCTGCAGGTCAGGCCGGCGGAGGTGGCCAAGGTCTTCGACGGGCTGGAGTTGCCGAACGTCACCCGCAACCACGAGCTGCTGAAGCCCGGTGGCGTGGTGCAGCAGGGCGCCGAGCGCCTGCAGACCTTCATGGTTGAGCAGCGCCTGCTGCGCCGCGCTGCGCCATTGGCTGACCTGATCGACACCCGCTTCCTGCCCGCGGCATGAGGACGCTGCGCTACACGCTGCGCACCAGCCTGCCCCTGGGCCTGCTGCTGGCCGTGGCCGCATTGCTGGTGTCGTCCCACCTGGACACGCTGTCCAGCGGCCGCGAGGCTGCCCTGCACGAAGGCCGCGAGGACGCCGTGCTGCTGGCCGAGCAACTCGCGCGCAGCGTCGAGCGCAGCTGGCGGCAGCGGCCGCGCGACGTCAGCGAGGACTTCGCCATCGCCTCGACGGACAGCCGCATTGCCCGCCTCGCGCTCATCAGCCCGGACGGCGAGGTGCTGACCGCCCACCGCCTGGCCTGGCGCGGGCGGTCGGCGCGCGAGGTCATGCCCGACCTTGACACGCGCCGCCTGAGCGCCGCCGCCGGCATCCGCCTGCCCGACGTCGAGATCTCGCCCGACAAGCGGCACGTGCGGGTCTGGCTGTCCTGCGCGCCCGAAGCCAAGGAAGCCCTGCTGCGCGACACCGACCGCCACGTCGTCTTCCTCGACATCAACCTCGACGGCGAGTACGCCGCCGTGGCGCACCAGGCCTGGCTGCGCCTGCTGCCGCGCCTGGGCGCAGCCCTGCTGCTGATGGGCCTGCTGAGCCTGCTGCTGCGCACGCTGGTGACGCGCCCGCTGTCCGAGGTGGAGCGCGCCAGCGCGCGCCTGTCTGCGGGCGAAGGCGATGACCGGCTGCTGCCGGTGCCGCGCCACGCGCCGCGCGAGGTTGCACGCCTGACGCAGGCCTTCAACACCATGGCCGAACGCCTGCGCGACGGCCGCCGCGAGGTCAAGAACAGCCAGGCGCGACTGGAAGCCGTCATCGACTCGGCGATGGACGCCATCATCGTCGTGGACGCGGGCCAGCGCATCCGCCGCGTCAACGGAGCCGCACTCACCATGTTCCGCGCCAGCGATGGCGAGCTGATCGGTGAACCCGTCGACATCCTGCTGCCTGAGGCCTACCGCCCCACGCACGCCGACCAGATCCGCGCGTTCGGCGCCAGCGGCGTCACCAGCCGCAGCATGGGCCGCCAGGCCGTGGTGGCCGGGCGGCGGCTGGACGGCGAGGTCTTCCCCGCCGAGGCGTCCATCTCCCAGCTGCACGTGGATGGCGAATCCTTCTTCACGGTCATCCTGCGCGACGTCACCGAACGCCGCCTCGCCGACGAGGCGCTGAAGGCCCTGAACGCCGACCTCGAGGCCCAGGTGGCCCAGCGCACCGCGCGCCTGACCGAGACCACGCGCGAGCTGTCCGCCATCTTCGACAGCGCCACCGTCGGCATCGCGCTCACGCGCGACCGCCGCGTGATCCGCTGCAACGCCCACATGGAGCAGATCTTCGGCTACGGCCCGGGCGAGCTGGCGGGCGCCGCCACGCGCGACTGGTTCCTGGACGACCAGGCCTACGAGCAACTGAGCCAAGCGCTGTACACCGAGGTGCTGGCCGGGCGGCTGTTCCGTGCCGAGCAGCAGTTCCAGCGCCGTGACGGCCAGGTGTTCTGGGCGCGCGTCGCCTGCCAGCTGTTCTCGCCCGAGCGCCCGGAGGACGGGCTGCTGGCCATCGTCGAGGACACGACAGCCGAGCACCTCGCCGCCGAGGCGCTGCAGCAGGCCAAGGACGCCGCCGAGCAAGCCAACGCCGCCAAGGGCAGCTTCCTGGCCAACATGAGCCACGAGATCCGCACGCCGATGAACGCCATCATCGGCATGACGCACCTCGCGCTCAAGACCGAGCTCGACCTGCGCCAGCGCGACTACCTCACCAAGATCCAGCGCTCCGCCAACCACCTGCTGGGCGTCATCAACGACATCCTGGACTTCTCCAAGATCGAGGCCAACAAGCTGGGCCTGGAGGCCATCGAATTCCAGCTCGCCTCGGTGCTGGAGCACTTCGCCACGCTGGTGGCCGAGAAGGCCGCCGCCAAGGGGCTGGAGCTGATCTTCGACGTCGGTCGCGATGTGCCCAACCACCTCATCGGCGACCCGCTGCGCCTGGGTCAGGTGCTCATCAACTACGGCAACAACGCCGTCAAGTTCACCGAACGCGGCGAAGTCAGCGTCAAGGTGCGCAAGCTCTCGCAGCAGGACGGCAGCGTGGTGCTGCGCTTCGATGTGCGCGACACCGGCATCGGCATCGCGCCCGAGCACCAGGCCCAGCTGTTCCAGAGCTTCCAGCAGGCCGACAGCTCCACCAGCCGGCGCTTCGGCGGCACCGGCCTGGGGCTGGCCATCGTGCGCAGCCTGGCCGAGATGATGGGCGGCGAGGTGGGCGTGGACAGCCAGCCCGGCCGGGGCTCCACCTTCTGGTTCACGGCCCGCCTGGGCCTGGGCACACAGCCCGCCTACAGCGTTGCCCACGCCGCGCTGAAGGGACGCCGCATGCTGGTGGTGGACGACAACGAGACGGCCCGCACGGTGCTGCTGGACCTGCTGGATGGGCTGGGCTTTCACGCGCAGGCCTGCGACAACGGGCTGGCCGCGCTGCAGGCGGTTGTCGGCGCTGAGGCCGCCGGCCAGCCGTTCGACGTGGTGCTCATCGACTGGCAGATGCCCGACATGGACGGCATCGAGCTCGGCCGGCGCCTGCGCCAGATGCCGCTGCAACGCCCGCCGCACCGCCTGCTCATCACCGGCTACGGCCGCGAGGAGGTGCTGGAACAGGCCACGCGCGAGCAGTTCGGCGCCGTGCTCGTCAAGCCCATCCACGGCTCGGCGCTGATCGACCACCTGCTGCCCGTGCTCACCGGCAGCCCGGTGGCCTCGCCGTCGCAGGGCCCGCTGCAGGCCCCGCCGCCGGGGCTGCGCGCGCTGCGCGGCAGGCGCGTCCTGGTGGTGGACGACAACGACATCAACCGCCAGATCGCCGCCGAACTGCTGCGCGATGCCGGCCTCGTGGCCGACACCGCCGCCGACGGCATCCAGGCTGTCGAGGCCGTGCAGGCACGCCCCTACGACCTGGTGCTGATGGACATGCAGATGCCCGTCATGGATGGCAGCCAGGCCACCCGGGTCATCCGCGCGCGGCCAGGCCTCGAGGCGCTGCCCATCATCGCGATGACGGCCAACGTGATGGAGGCCGACCGCCGCGCCTGCCTGGACGCCGGGATGAACGACTTCCTCAGCAAACCCGTGGAGCCCGAACGCCTCTACGGGCTGCTCCAGGCCTGGATCAAGCCGTCAGCCGTGGCACTGCCCACGGTTGCACCGGCGCCCCCACCCACCCATGACGCGGCTGCCGCGGCGACGCTGCAATCGCTGCGCGACGTGCGCGGCCTGGACGTCGACACCGGCCTGCGCCGCAGCGGACACAAGCCGCCGCTGTACCTGTCGCTGCTGCAACGCTTCGTGGCGGGCCAGGCACAGACGCCCACCCTCATCACCCAGGCGCTGGACGAGGGCCGCCGGCTCGACGCGCGCCGGCTGGCCCACACCCTCAAGGGCGTGGCCGGCAACCTCGGGGCCCCGGCGGTGCATGCGGCGGCCGAGTCCCTGGAGCGCAGCGTCAGCCAGTCGCTGGAGGCTGGCGCGCCGCCCGAAGCCGAGGCCAGCGTGCAGGCAGCCCTGGCGCGCACCCGCGATGCGCTCGCCCCGTTGCTGCGCGACATCGCCGCCCGCTTGAGCGAGGCCGACGGCACCCCGCCCGCCGAACTGGCCGACCCGGCCGAGACGGCGCGGTTCGCGCACGAACTGGTACAACAGCTGCAGGGCGGCTTTGCGGAGGCCCGGCAGTCGCTGCAGGCCCATCCCGAGCGCGTGCGCGCGCTGCTGGGCGCTGACCACGACGCCTTCTGTCAGCACCTGCAGCAGTTCAACTTCGAAGCCGCGCTGGCCCTGCTGCAGCCTGCCCTGCAGCGGCTGGGCCTCAACCCCTGAGCAGGAGCCTCCATGCCTGAGCGCCGCCCCCATGCCCCCGTCGTGCTCGTCGTCGACGACACGCCCGAGAACCTGGAGTTGATGTTCGGCCTGCTGCAGGACGACTACCGCGTGCTGGTGGCCAACTCCGGCGAACGCGCGCTGCGCCTGGCCGAGGGCGAGCACCCGCCCGACCTCATCCTGCTGGACATCATGATGCCGGACATGGACGGCTACGAGGTGTGCCGCCGCCTCAAGGCCGGCACCCGCACGCGCGACATCCCGGTGATCTTCCTGACCGCCAAGTCCGAGATCGAGGACGAGACCCACGGCCTGGCGCTCGGCGCCGTGGACTACCTCACCAAGCCCATCAGCCCGCCCATCGTGCTGGCGCGCGTGCGCACCCACCTGACGCTGAAGGCGGCCGCCGACTTCCTGCGCGACAAGAGCGACTACCTCGGCGCCGAGGTGGCGCGGCGCATCCGCGAGATCCAGGACCTGCAGAGCGTCGTCGTGCTGGCCATGGCCTCGCTGGGCGAGACGCGCGACAACGAGACCGGCAACCACCTGCGCCGCACGCAGCACTACGTGCGCGCGCTGGCGCTGCAACTGCGCACCCACCCACGCTTCGCGGCGCTGCTGACGGTCGAGAACATCGACATGCTGTACCAGTCCGCGCCCACGCATGACATCGGCAAGGTGGGCATCCCGGACGCCATCCTGCTCAAGCCCGGCAAGCTCGACCGCGACGAGTTCGAGATCATGAAGACCCACACCACGCTGGGTTTCGAGGCCATCGTGCGCGCCGAGCACTCGCTGGGGCACAGCATGCCCTTCCTGCGCTTCGCCAAGGAGATCACGCTGTCGCACCAGGAGAAGTGGGACGGCTCCGGCTACCCGCAGGGCCTGGCCGGCGAGGCCATCCCGGTGTCGGCACGGCTGATGGCGCTGGCCGACGTGTACGACGCGCTCATCAGCCGGCGCGTCTACAAGCCCGCGTTCACGCACGAAGAGGCGCGCGACATCATCGTGGCCGGGCGCGGCCGGCACTTCGACCCCGACGTGGTGGACGCCTTCATCGCGCTGGAGAGCGAGTTCCGCACCATCGCCCAGCGCTTCGCCGACCCGCACTGAACACAACCCCAGGGCTGCAGGCCGCGCGGCCGGCGCCGACAATCCGCGCCATGAAATACCTGCACACCATGGTTCGCGTCCACGACCTGGACGCCTCGATGCGCTTCTACCGCGACGCCCTCGGGCTGGTGGAGGTGCGCCGCTCGGAGCACGAGGCCGGCCGCTTCACCCTCGTCTACCTGGCCGCCCCCGGCGACGAGGACGCCCAGGTCGAGCTGACCTACAACTGGCCCGACGCCGACGGCAACGCCGAGGTCTACACCGGCGGCCGCAACTTCGGCCACCTGGCCTATGCCGTGCCCGACATCTACGCCGCCTGCCAGCGGTTCGTGGATCACGGCGTGCTCATCAACCGCCCGCCGCGCGACGGCCGCATGGCCTTCGTGCGCTCGCCGGACGGCATCTCCATCGAGCTGCTGCAGGCCGGCCCGGCGTTGCCGCCGGCCGAGCCTTGGGCGTCCATGCCCAACACCGGCAGCTGGTAAGCAGGCCCTACAGCGCGAGGCTGTCGGCCCAGATGTTGTCGGCCCAGCCGCGCGCGTAGCTCGCCTCCAGCGCGCTGGCCTGGGGCGACAGCCCGCCCGCGCCGGGCACCAGCTTCATCGTGCGGTCCGCCGGGTCGTACTGGTGGACTGAGGCCACATGCATGGCCTCGCCGGGCGTGGTGAAGCTGTAGCAGGTGTTCATCACCAGCGGCGCGGGCGCCACGGGCTCGCCGCGCAGCAGCGCCAGCACGGCCGCCGCGGCCAGCTTGCCCTGCTGGTTGGCCAGGTGACCCGACTTGGGCATGCCGGGCGCCGCCATCAGCGCATCGCCCACCACATGCACGCCGGGCGCGGCCTGGGCCTGCAGCATCAGCCAGTCCACGCCCACCCAGCGGCGGTTGACGTTGGCGAGCTCGCGCACGAGCGCGCCGGCCCGCTGCGGCGGGATGAGGTTCATCACGTCAGCGCGCACATCCTCGAACTCGAAGCGCGCCACGTCGCCCGCCACCGACTGCAGCTCCGCGTTGGGCCGGTACTCCAGCACGCCCGCATGCTGCTCGGCGAAGGCCCGCTCGAACAGCGCGCGCTTGCTCTGCACCTCGGGGTTGGCGTCCAGCACCAGCAGCTTGGCGCGCGGCTTGGCGCGGCGCAGCCAGTGCGCGATCAGGCAGGCCCGCTCGTACGGCCCCGGCGGGCAGCGGTAGGGCGCGCGCGGGATGCTCATCAGCACCACGCCGCCGTCGGGCAGCGCCTGCAGCTGGCGGCGCAGCGCCAGCGTCTGCGGCCCGGCCTGCCAGGCGTGCACGGCGCGGCCGCTGTCCAGCGCCTGGGCCAGGCCGGGCACGTCGTCGGTCATGAAGTCCACACCCGGCGCGACGATGAGCCGCTCCCAGGCCAGCCGCTCGCCGCTGGCCAGGCGCACCTGGCGGGCTGCCGGGTCCAGCGCCACCACCTCGCCCTGCACGCAGCGCACGCCCAGGGCGCGCAGCCCGTCGTAGCCATGCTCCAGGGCCTCGGGCGCCAGCGCACCGGCGATGACGAGGTTGGACATCGGGCAGGACACGAAGCGATCGCGCCGCTCCACCAGCGTCACGTCCACGCTCGCGCCGCCCCACAGCTTGAGGTAGTGCGCCGCCGTGGCGCCGCCAAAGCCGCCGCCCACCACCACCACGCGGCCCAGGCGCGCGACGCGTGGCGTGCTGCAGCCGGCCAGCGCCAGGCCGGCGGCGCCCAGGAGCTGGCGGCGTGCGATCACGGCCGGGCCTGCACGGCGGGCAGTGACGAGAAATAGGCCGCCACGAGGCGCAGCTGGGCCTCGCTGTAGCCACGCGTGATCTGTGGCATCACGGTGCCGGGCTGGCGGCCGCTGCGGTAGTCCAGCAGCCGGGCCAGCATCGCGTCGGCCGGCATGCCGGCCAGCGGCGGCATGGCCGCGCCGCGCGCGCGGCCCTGGGTGCCGTGGCAGCTGGCGCAGGTGGCGGCCAGTTGGCGGCCGGGATGCAGGTCCTGCGCCAGCGCTGGCGCCATCAGCAACAGCAGCAGCCAGGCCTTCATCGCGCCAGCGCCTACAGCTTGTGCGACCGGTCGCCGCGCTCGAAGCCCACGGCGTCGAACGGCGCCTGCAGCGGCGCAAAGCCGATCACCTTGAACAGCTCGCCCATCTCGTGCTCGGCCAGCAGCCGGTGCGCCATCGCGCGCTCGCCGAGGCTGGCACCCTGCAACAGCTCGGCGATGCCGCAGTTCAGCAGGAAGTTGGCCTGGCTGGTGTAGCCCAGCACGACGAGGCCGGCGTCCTGCCCGGCCAGTGCGATGCCGGTGAAGTTGACGTGGGCGGTGAGGTCCTTGTCGCCCACGGCCACCAGCGGGTCGGCATCCGCGAGGTGGGCCTGGTGGCACATCAGCGTGCCGCCGCGGCGCTGCGGGTGGTAGTACTCCGCCTCGGGGAAGCCGTAGTCGATGAAGAAGGCCGCGCCGCGCCGCAGCCGGCCGGCCAACGTGCGGGTGAAGGCCTCGGCCTGCGGGTGGATCTCGGTGACGGTGCCGGGCACGAAGCCCCCGTGCCCCGATTCCAGCAGCGGCGGGCGCAGCATGCTGGGGCGGTCCTCGAACGCGAAGCCCGCGCCGGCCGACACCACGCCGCGCTCGCGCCACACCTGGCCGTCGAAGGCGATGAGCTGCACGGGCATGGCATCCAGCACCTCGTTGCCGACGACCACCGCTTCCAGCGTGTCGGGCAGCGCATCCAGCCACTCGACGCGGTCGGCCCAGGGCGCCAGCCGCTCGCGCTGGCGCTCGCGCAGCTCGGCCGACAGGTCGACGATGCGGTAGCGCGCGAGCCCGGCGCCCAAGGCGTCCAGTTCAGCGATCAGCTGCGCCGCCAGCGCGCCGGAGCCGGCGCCGAACTCGACGACCTCGGTGCAGCCGCTGTGCGCCAGCGCCTGCGCGACCTGACGCGCCAGCGCGCGGCCGAACAGCGGCGACATCTCGGGCGCGGTGACGAAGTCCGAGCCCTCGCTGGGCATCTGGCCGAACTTGCGCCGCCCGCCGGTGTAGTAGCCCAGGCCGGGCTCGTACAAGGCCATGGCCATGAAGCGGTCAAAGGGCAGCCAGCCGCCGGTGGTGGCGATCTCGGCGTGGATACGGTCAGCCAGCGTCATCTCAAGGGTTGTCCTGCACGAAATTGCGGGCCGAGCGCCGGGCCGTTCCCAAGCCGGCCCGCGTTGGGCGATGTGCTTGCCGGTTGAGCCGGCAAGCATCGCCGTTCCCCTGGGGGACCGGCCAAGGCACGCCTTGGACGAGGGGCTCCATCATCTTGCCCGCACCCAGGCCTCGAACTCGGCCGCCGGCATCGGCAGGCCGACCAGCTCGCCCTGGATCTGCTGGGCGCCCCAGCCGGCCAGCAGCTGCCACTGGGCCGCCGTGCGCACGCCCTCGGCCGTGACCGTCAGGCCCAGGCCCACGGCCATCTGCACGATGGCGCGCGTGATGGCCTGCGCGCCGACGTCGTCGGGCAGGCGCGAGACGAAGCTCTGGTCGATCTTGAGCTTGTCCAGCGGCAGCTCGGTCAGGTGGGCCAGCGAGGTGTAGCCGGTGCCGAAGTCGTCCACCGACACCGTCAGCCCCAGCGCGCGCAGCTGGGCCAGCGTGGTGGGCGCGTGCTGGATGTCGTCGATCAGCATGCGCTCGGTCAGCTCCAGCTCCAGCCACTGGCCGCGCGCGCCGGCATCGCCCAGCACGCGGGCCACGGTGTCGGCAAAGCCGTCCAGGTTGAACTGCATGCGCGACAGGTTGACAGCGATGCGCACCGGCGCGGGCCCCGGCGTGAGGCCCTGCTCGCGCCAGCGCCGCGCGGTGGCGGCGGCCTCGCGCAGCACCCATTCGCCCAGCGCGAGCATCAAGCGGTGGCGCTCGGCGACGAAGATGAAGGCGTCGGGCGCCAGCAGGCCGCGGCGCGGGTGGCGCCAGCGCAGCAGCGCCTCGGCACCCGAGAGCTGGCCGGTGGCGATGTCCACCTGCGGCTGGAAGAACAGCTCGAACTCGTTGCGCGTCAGCGCCTGCGCCAGCTCGGCCTCGAGCACGAGATCGGCATAGGCCGTCTCGGCCAGCGAGGGCTCGAAGAACTGGTAGGTCGCGCGGCCGCGCGCCTTGGCGCGGTACATGGCGGTGTCGGCATGCTGGATGAGCTCGTCGGCATGCTGGCCGTCGTCCGGAAACAGCGCCACGCCGATGGACGGCGTGACCGACAGCGCGCGGCCGTCGGCCTTCACCGGCACCTCGACGACCGACAGCAGGGCCTCCAGCACGACGATGACGTCGGCACGGCTGTTCAGGTCGGTCAGCAGCACGACGAACTCGTCGCCACCAAAGCGTCCCACCAGGTCGCTGCCGCGCAGCGCGCCCACCAGGCGCTCGGACACCGTGGTCAGCACCTTGTCGCCTTCCAGGTGGCCCAGCGAGTCGTTGACGCGCTTGAAGTTGTCCAGGTCGATGAACAGCAGCGCCAGCATCTCGCTGCGGCGCTCGGCGCGCTTGAGCAGGCCGGCCATGCGGTCCATGAAGGCGGCGCGGTTGAGCAGGCCGGTCAGCGCGTCGTGGTGGGCCAGGTGCTGGATGCGGGCCTCGCTGTCCAGGCGATCGCGGATGTCGCGCACGATGGTCATGCGCAGCTTCTCGCCGCCCTGCTCCAGCGTGCGCACGATGAACTCCACCGGGATGCGCGTGCCGTCCTTGTGCAGCACGGCGGTCTCGTAGCGCAGCTCGCGACCCAGGCGCATGACCTCCATCACCTTGGGCACCTCGTCCGGCGCGATGAAGGACATCACGTGCCGCCCGACCATCTCGCGCAGCGTGTAGCCCACCAGCTCGCAGCAGGGCGGGTTCACGTCGGTGGTGATGCCGTCCTTGTGGAACAGGATGCCCTCCACCGTGGCGCGCATGAACTTGTCCAGCCGCACCTGAGACTCGCGTGCCTCGCGCTCGGCCAGGCGGTGCTTGGTGATGTCGTTGATGAGCACGCAACTGGCCACGGCCTCGCCATCGGCGCCCAGCTGGGGGATCAGGTTCACCTCGATCCAGCGCGGCGTGCCGTCGGCCTCGGGCAGCTCGCGCTCGTAGCTGACGGCCACGCGCTCGGCGATGACGCGGTCCACCGCCGGCTGGATCAGCGCCGCCGCCTCCGCGCCGATGATCTGCGCGAAGCGCAGGCCGACGATGCTCTCCTCCGTCAGCCCGAAAGCCTCGGCATAGCCGCGGTTGGCGAACAAACAGGTCTGCGTGCGCGCCTCGTACAGCGCGATCCAGGCCGGCAGGTAGTCGGCCAGCATGCGAAAGCGCGCCGCCTGCTCGGCCAGCGTGGCGGCGACGTCCACGCTCATGCGGGCCGGCTGGCCAGGGCCAGGCGCAGGTCGTCCCAGGCGCCGGCCTTGTCGGCGGGCGAACGCAGCAGGTAGGACGGCGCGTAGGTCACCACCAGCGGCAGGCCGCGCCACGCATGCACGCGGCCGCGCAGGCGGCCCAGCGGATCGGGCAGGCCGGTGAGCCGGCGTGCGGCCAGCGGGCCGATGGCCAGCACCAGGCGCGGCTGCAGCAGCTCGGCCAGGCGCGCCAGCTGCGCCTCGCCGGCCTCCAGCTCATGCGCCTGCGGCGGCCGCCCGCGCGGCGCACGGCCGGGCACCAGCGGCGTGACGAACGCGGTGGGCGCGTCGCCCGCGAGGCGCTGGCCCGCAGCCAGCACCATGCGCTCCAGCAGCCGGCCGGCCTCGGCGACGAACAGCTGGCCGGCCGCCTCGTCGGCCTCGGTCGGCGCATCGGTCACCACCAGCCAGTCGGCACGCGGCAGCGCCCCGCGGCCAAACAGATGGCTGCGGTGCTCGCAGGCGCCGCAGGCGCGGCCGTCCAGCACGGCAGCGCGCAGGGCGTCCAGGTCCAACCCGGCCAGCGCGGCGGGCACGGCGGACGGCGCGGCCGCCGGCACAGGCGCAGCGGCTGGAGTGGGCACTGGGGCTGCCGGCGGCCGCACGGGCGCAGGCGCCAGCGGGGCCGGCGGCGCCACGACCGGCGCGGCCGCCACAGGGCCGGGCGCGGGCTCGGCCGGCACCTCCACGGGCGGCGCCGGCAGGCGAAAGCCCATCTCGGCCAGCATGGCCCGCTGGCGGCTGTCCCAACTCATGCGGGCACCGCCAGGCTCATCAGCACGGCGTCCTCGCGCGGGCCCTGCGGCACCGGGTAGTAGGCGCGGCGCAGGCCGACCTCGGCAAAGCCGTAGCGTTGGTAGACGTCGCGCGCGCGCTGGTTGCTGACGCGCACTTCCAGCCACAGCTGCGTGAGCGCGCGCTCGCGGCAGACGGCCACCAGCCGGTCCAGCATCGCGACGGCCAGGCCGCGCCCCTGCCAGGCGGGCGCCACGGTGATGTTGAGCAGGTGCATCTCGTCCACACCCGGCATGGCCACCCAGTAGCCCAGCAAATCGCGGCCCGCCCGCAGCCCGGCACTGACCGGCGCGCGCAGCACCTCGGCCGGATAGCCGGCGGCCAGCGAGTCGACAAAGTTGCCATGCGTCCACGGCACCGGGTAGGCCTGGCGCTCGATAGCCATCAGCTCGGTCAGGTCGGGCACGCGCAGGGGGCTGGCTTCCCAGGGCGGCGGGTTGCGGTCCGGCACGGCGCTCACGGCACCGCCTTCTGTTCGCGCTCGGCCGTCGTCAGCGCCACCTTGTCGCGCACGTAGACCGGCAGCGCCTCGGCCGCGTCACGGCCCTCGCCGCGCTGCCAGGCGGCCCGGGCCAGCGCGGCCAACGCGGCGGCGCGGGAGTGCGCCTGCGGCCAGGCCTTGTCCAGCGTGCCCAGTGCGGCGGCGTAGGCGGTGAGCGCCGTGCCCGCCACCGCCGCCGGGCGGCCCCAGTGCGCGGCCAGCGCCTCGGGCGCGTACAGCGCCGGTGCCTCCAGCACCTGCCAGGCATCGCCCGACCAGCGGTAGCGGGCGGCGTAGATCTCGCCGATGCGGGCGTCCATCGCCACCCAGATGTCGTCACCGGCGCCCTGGGCGCGGGCGTCCTCGGCCACCAGCATCAGGCTGTCGATGGCCAGCACGGGCAGGTTCAGCCCGAAGGCCAGGCCCTGGGCCACGGCACAGGCCGTGCGCAGGCCGGTGAATGCGCCCGGCCCTTGGCCGAAGGCGATGGCCTGCAGCTGCGCCATGGCGACGCCCTCGGCCGCCAGCAGCGCGCGGGCCTGCGGCAGCAGCTGCGCCGAGGCCTGAGCACCGCCGGCCGCGTCGACCACCCTGTCCTGCCCGGGCGTCACAAGGGCCAGGGCCATCGTGTCGGTGGAGCTGTCGAGGGCAAGCAGAAAAGGCATCAAGGCAGTTTACCGTCGGGGGTCGCGGCGCCCAGGCGGCCACGGCCCGCCACGCAGCGCGCGGGCCTGCCGTTCACGCAGGCCAAACCGCCATTCGCCCGCCGGCTGCGGCGCCACCGGCCGCGCCGCGCCAGCATGGCGGCCATGACGCTCTCCCACACCCTGCGCGCCCATCGTGGCTTCCTGCTATTCCTGCTCGGCTTCGCGCTGCTGCGCACCGCCGTGGCCGACTGGAACCCCATCCCGTCCGCGTCCATGCGGCCCACGCTGCTGGAAGGCGACGTGGTGCTGGTGAACCGGCTGGCCTACGACCTCAAGCTGCCGCTGACCGACGTGGTGCTGCTGCCACTGGGCGAGCCTGCGCGCGGCGACATCGTCACCTTCGGCTCGCCGGTAGACGGCACCCGCCTCATCAAGCGCCTCGTGGGCCTGCCGGGCGACCGCATCGCGCTGCGCGACGGTGTGCTGCTGCTCAACGGCCAGCCGCAGGCGCAAACCGGCGCCCACACGCGCGGCGAGACGCTGGCGCCGGGCTGGGTGGTCGACGCCGTGCGCAGCACCGAGACCCTCAGCGGCCGCCCGCACGCCGTGCAGCGGCTGACCGGCCTGGCCGTGGCACGCGACCTGGCCGAGTTCACCGTGCCCGCCGGGCACTACTTCATGCTGGGCGACAACCGCGACCTCAGCGCCGACTCGCGCGTCATCGGCCCCGTGCCGCGCGAGAAGCTGATCGGCCGGGCGCACCGCGTGCTGGTGTCGGCCGACTGGCTGGGGGAGGACGGCCCGTGGCTGGCGCCCCGCTGGCGGCGATGGCTGTCGGCAGTGCGCTGAGCGCGCCAGGCTGCCCCCCAAAGCCTCCGCCAGCCGGCGCACTTTGTCGGCTTTTGGACAGAGTCACGGAATGTTCTATTCCATGATCCCAGCCGTCCGAGCAACCACTGCCCCCGCCTCGCCCATGAAGACCCTGGAAGCGCAACTGAGTGCCTACGCTGCTTACCACCGCGACAGCCGCAACATCGCCACGCATTTCATCGGCATCCCGCTGATCGTCGTCGCCGTGGCGGTGTTGTTGTCGCGCCCGAGCCTGAACGTGGCGGGCCTCACCATGTCGCCCGCCCTGGTAGTGGCCGCGCTGACTGCGCTGTACTACCTTGCACTGAACCTGCGCCTGGGCTTGTTGATGGCCACACTGCTCGCGGGTGCCGTCGCTGTCGGCGCGTGGGCCGCCACGCAGAGCACCGCGCTGTGGCTGGCGCTGGGTGTGGGTGGTTTCACCGTGGGCTGGGCGTTTCAGTTCGTCGGTCACTTCTGGGAGGGCCGCAAGCCCGCCTTCGTGGACGACCTGATGGGGCTGATCATCGGCCCCTTGTTCGTGGTCGTGGAGTTGCTGTTCATGATCGGCGCCCTGCGCGATTTGCAACTGCGGATCGAAGCCCGCGTGGGCCCGGTCCGACGTGGCAGCCCGGCCACGGCCTGACCCACACGTGCTCGGGGCTGCGGCGCATCGCGCCGTAGTGCACAGCACGATACTGCCCCGCCTTCACGCCTCCCAGCGGAAGCGCCACACCGCCACCGCCGCGAACACCGCGCTGAAGCCCAGCATCACGGCGCTGGGCAGCAGCGCCTCGGCGAAGGGCTGGCCGCGCCAGGTCATAGCGTCCAGCGCGTCCACGGCCCAGCGCGTGGGCACGGCCAGCGAGGCCGTCTGCAGCCAGTCGGGGAACAGGAAGGCCGGCACCCAGGCGCCGCCCACCATCACCATCAGCAGCGTGGCCAGGATGGCCAGGCCGCGCGTGGCCTCGGGCGTACGGCCCAGCGCCGCCACCAGCAGGCCGAAGCAGGCCGTCATCAGCGAGAAGCACACCAGCACCAGCGCCAGGCCTGCCACGCTGCCCAGCACCCGCACGCCGAAGGCCGCGATGGCCACCGCGTAGATCACGACGAACACCAGCAGCGAGATCAGCGTGCTGGCCACGATGCGGCTGCCCAGCAGCTGCGTGCGCGACAGCGGCGCGGCCCGCAGCCGCTGCCACAGGCCCAGACGGCGCATCAGCAGCAGGCCCACGGCCATGTCGATGCCGGCCATCAGGATGAACTGCACGCCCATGCCCGCAAAGGCATGCGCGTAGCTGTTGTAGGCCGCCGGCGCGGCGCCGCCCTCTGGCAGGGCCTGCACGTCACGGGTGGTGTAGGGCATGGCCAGGCCGGCCGGCAGCTCGCCCGCGCCCGACGCGGCGGCCTCGCGCTGCTGCACCTTGTCGATGGCGGCAAACATCTGCAGCAGCTCGTGGCGCTGGTCGCTCGGCACCTGGCTGTCGGCGCGCACCTGCTGCTGCAGGCGGGCCAGGCCCTCTGGGCTGAGCGTGGCGCGGCTGACCTCCTGCATCAGCGTCTGCGCCAGCAGCCCACGCACCACCGCCAGCGCGCTGGCCTGGGAGGGGTCGTGGTGCAGCACGATCTCGGGCTTGGCCGTGCCGCCGAACATCGCGCCGCCGGCCTGCGCCTGCAGGCCCCGGGGCAGCACGGCTGCCACGCGCAGCTTGCCGGCGCGCACCTGGGCCAGCGCCTCGGCCTCGCCGGTGACGACGGTCTTGAGTGCCGCCTCGGCCTGCAGCGCAGCCACCACGCGCTGGGACAGCGGGCTGCCGTCCAGGTCCACCACGGCCACGGCGATGCTGCCGCCGCGCGCGCTGCCGCCGAACAGGCTGCCGAAGAAGGCGGCGATCAGGATGGGCGCCACGATGCTGAGCAGCACGGCGCGGCGGTTGGAGAAGTGCAGCAGGATCTCTGCACGCACCAGGGCAACAAGGGCTTGCATGGGGGCTCCGTTCAGTCGCGCAGTTGGCGGCCCGTCAGGGCCAGGAACACGTCTTCCAGCGTGGCACGCGCCGTGGCCAGGCCGCGCACCGCCACGCCGCGCTGCGCCAGTGCGGCCAGCAGGGCCGCCGTGTCGCGGCCGACATCAGCGACCGCGATCTCCAGCCGCTGGCCGCTGCGCGTCACGCCGGGCAGCCCCTGCAGGGCGGCCTCGTCCGGCTCGCCGTCGATCTCCACCTGCAGCCGCTGCGCCGCCGGCAGCTGCGCAAACAGCTGGGCCTGGGTGCCGCTGGCCACCACGCGGCCGTGGTCCACGATGACGAGGTGGTCGGCCAGGCGCTCGGCCTCTTCCATGTAATGCGTGGTGTAGACCAGGGCCTTGCCGGCGCGCTTGAGCGCTTCCAGGTTGTCGAAGATGGCATTGCGGCTGTGCGGGTCCACGCCGGCGGTGGGCTCGTCCAGCAGCAGGATGTCGGGGTCGTGCACCAGCGCGCAGGCGATGTTGAGCCGCCGCTTCATGCCGCCCGAGAAGGTGGCCGGCTTGTCGCGCGCGCGGTCGGCCAGGCCCACCATGGCCAGCACCTCGGCGGCACGGCGCTTCAGCACGTCGGGGGCCAGGCCGTACAGCGCGCCGAACAGCTCGACGTTCATGCGTGCGGGCAGGTCCTCGTACAGCGCGAAGTCCTGCGGCACGAGGCCGATGCGGCGCTTGTAGGCCGTGGGGTCGCTGGCCAGCGTCACGCCGCCGGACAGCGTCACGCTGCCGGCATCGGGCACGGTCAGCCCGCTGATGATGCCCACCGTCGTGGACTTGCCGGCGCCGTTCGGGCCCAGCAGGCCTAGCACCTCGCCGGGGCGCAGCGCGAGGCTGACCTCCTGCACCGCCACGCGGCTCCCGTAAGCCTTGCGCAGGCCTCGGGCCACCAGCAACTCCTGCATGCCGATCTCCTGAAATGAATGATCGGCATGCTAGGCAGCACGACACCGCGGCACCGCCGCCGTGCGACGAATGTGCGGCGCTGCGGATGAATCGACAGCCGGCGGCGCGAACCCCCGCTCGCCGCAGCCGGTCAGCCGGCCAGCGCGCGCCCGATCAGGATCTTCTGCACCTCGCTCGTGCCCTCGTAGATCTGGCACACGCGCACGTCGCGGTAGATGCGCTCGACCGGGAAGTCGCTGAGATAGCCGTAGCCGCCGTGGATCTGGATGGCCTCGGAGCACACGCGCTCGGCCATCTCGCTGGCGAACAGCTTGGCCATGGCGGCCTCCTTCAGGCAGGGCCGGCCGGCGTCCTTCAGGCTGGCGGCATGCCAGATCAGCTGGCGCGCGGCCTCGATCTGGGTGGCCATGTCGGCCAGCTTGAACTGCACGGCCTGGTGTTGAAAGATGGGCTGGCCGAAGGTGACGCGGTCCTGGCTGTAGCGCAGCGCCGCCTCGAAGGCCGCGCGTGCCATGCCCACCGCCTGCGATGCGATGCCGATGCGCCCGCCCTCCAGGCCCGACAGCGCGATCTTCAGGCCCTGACCCTCCTCGCCCAGCCGGTTGGCGGCGGGCACGCGGCAGTTCTCGAACACGATCTGCGCGGTGTCGCTGGTGTGCTGGCCCATCTTTTCTTCGACGCGGGCCACCTGGTAGCCCGGCGTGGCCGTGGGCACGAGGAAGGCGCTGATGCCCTTCTTGCCGGCCGCCTTGTCGGTGACGGCCATCACGATGGCCACGTCGCCATGCTGGCCGCTGGTGATGAACTGCTTGACGCCGTTGAGCACGTAGTCGTCGCCGTCACGCGTGGCGGTGGTGCGCAAGCCGCCGGCCTCGGAGCCCACATGCGGCTCGGTCAGGCAGAAGGCGCCCAGCATGGCGCCGCTGGCCAGCGGCGTCAGGAAGCGCGTTTTCTGGTCGTCATTGCCGAAGGCCACGAGGATGGAGCAGACCGGGC
This sequence comes from Roseateles hydrophilus, assembly GCF_026712245.1. Taxonomy (GTDB): domain Bacteria; phylum Pseudomonadota; class Gammaproteobacteria; order Burkholderiales; family Burkholderiaceae_C; genus Pelomonas; species Pelomonas hydrophilus. The sequence continues at coordinate 689,717 of NZ_JAPPUY010000003.1, read as the reverse complement.
AGTTGTTGACGCTGACGACCGTGCTGGTGCCACCGTCGCCCGCGGCGATCTCTTCGAGGATGACGGCCAGGGCCAGGTAGTCCAGCCCGGCACCGCCCCACTCGGTGGGCACGGCCACGCCGTAGCAGCCCAGGGCCGCGAGGCCCTTCAACTGTTCGGCCGGGAAATGGTGTTGCTTGTCCCACGCGGCGGCATGGGGCGCGATCTCGGCCTGCACATAGACGCGGATGGCGTCCTGCACGGCCAGGTGGTCTTCGGTAAGAAGCATGAGGTGACCCGTTGGTGAGGGCCCTCATTTTCACGGCCCGCGCCGCGGGCGGCCGCGCGACGGCCGCTCAGGCGCCGCCGGCCTTCACCAGCAGCGTGCCGCGCCCGATGACGCAGGGGTGGGCGTTGCGCACCGTGGCGCGGCCATCGGCATGGAACAGCCAGCCGCCCAGCGTGGCGTTCCACTCCACATTGGCCACGCGCCAGTACAGCATCAGTTCCTGCTCGGCGAACACCGGCGCCTTGAACGAGAAGTTGAAGTTCAGGCACAGCAGCTCGCGCGCCTGGCCATCGTCGCTGCGCGAGAAATGGCTGGCGATCAGGCCGATCAGCTGGGCCGTGGTCTGCTGGCCGCTGGCGATGATCTCGCCATGACGCGCGCGCTGCGCGGCCTGCACGTCGTGGTGCAGCGGGTTGGTGTCGCCCGTCAGGCGGGCAAAGGTGGCGATGTCCTCGCGGCTGAAGCGGACGATGCGCTCGCAGATCTCGCCCACGCTCACCAAGGTGGTGGTGGCCGGCGTGGCGTTCAGGTCAGCGGTCGCGTTCATGTGAGATCTCCCGAGTTGCCGGGCTCCCGGCCCGGCCATGTTGTCGTCAGGGCGTGACCTTAGCGCATGCCGGGCGGCGCCCTCACCAGGCCAGCGGCTGGCCGTCGTAATTGAAGAAACTGCCGGTGTCGGCCGGCTTCACGCTGGCCAGCACCGTGCGCATGCCGGCGATGCTGGTGGGCGCGTCGATGTCGGCCTCGGCGCCGCCCATGTCGGTGCGCACCCAGCCGGGGTGGAAGCTGATGACGGTGGCCCGGCCGGCCAGCGCCAGCGCGGCGTCCTTCATCACCGAGTTCACGGCCGCCTTGGAGGCGCGGTAGAGCCAGCCGTGCGTGCCCGTGCGCAGGCCGATGGAGCCCATGCGCGACGACACGATGGCCAGCCGCGCGCCCGGCGCCAGCGCCTCGGCCACCTGCGGCAGCAGCCGCATGGGGCCCAGCACATTGGTGCGCATGACGGTGTCGAAGTCGTCCTGCGTGGGCGCCTCCAGCGCACCGGCGCGCGGGCCGAACACGCCGGCATTGATGACGACCACGTCAAAGGCCTCGCCGTCGATCTGCCAGGCCAGGCCCGACACGCTGGCCGCGCTGGCCACGTCCAGCGTCAGCGGCTTGGCGCCCAGTGCCGTCAGGCGGGCACGGCCGGCGTCGTCGCGCACGGTGGCGGTGACGCGGGCGCCCGCGGCGCGGTACTGGCGCACGAACTCAAGGCCCAGGCCGCGCGAGGCGCCGATGATCAGAACGTTCATGGTTTGGTGAAGGCCAGCTTGGCCGCCAGCAGGGTGAAGAGGCCGGCGCCGCCCAGGTTGAGCACGCGGCCCACCCCGGGGCGCGGCCGGCTGCGGCGCAGCGGGACGACCAGCGCCACCAGCGCCGCCAGGAACAGCAGCCCCTGGGCGATGAACCAGGCGCCGAGGAAGAGGAAGGCGGCCGTCTTGTCCGGCGCGGCCGCGTCGATGAACTGCGGCAGCAGCGCCAGGAAGAACAGCGCCACCTTGGGGTTGAGCGCGTTCGTGAAGAAGCCCTGGCGCACCGTGCGCCACAGCGACGGCGGCGCGCTGACCTCGGCGCTCGCCGCGGCCGGGCGCAGGCCCGCGCGGGCCATGCCCCAGGCAACGTAGAGCAGGTAGGCCGCCCCCGCGAGCTTGAGCACCAGGAAGGCCTCGGCCGATGTCGCCAGCAGCGCCGCCAGCCCGAAGGCCGCGGCCAGCGTGTGCAGCACGCAGCCGGCCATGATGCCCACGGCCGCAGCCAGCCCCTGGCGCCAGCCACCACGCAGCGTGCTGGCCACCGTGTAGGCCATGTCCACGCCCGGCGTCGCGTTCAGCACGAACACGGTGGCGGCGAACAGCGGCAGATCGTGCGTGCCCAGCATGGCCTGCTCCTTACTTGCCGACGTTGACCAGCGGCTGCGCGCCGCCGCCCAGCAGCACGGTGTTGCCGGCCTTGTTGGCGATGGCCAGCGCGGCGTCGCGCTGCAGCTCGGCCAGCTTGATCTCCTTGAGCGCCGGTGTCAGCGAGGCGCTGAGGATCTGGTTGGCCTTGGCCTGGCCCTCGGCCTCGACGATGAGGCGCTCGGCCTCAGCCTTGGCCAGCTCCACCTCCTTGCGCTTGCGCTCGATGGCCTGGTCGGTCTCGGCGCGCTGGCGGATGGCGGCCTCGATGGCCGGGTCGGTCAGCAGGTTGCGCACGTTGACCGCCGTCACGACGAAGGCGCCCTTGTCGTTGGTGTCCAGCTCCTTCTGCAGCCCGGCGCGCACGGCCTCGGACAGCTCGGCGCGCTTGGTGTGCATGGTGGTCGCGTCCATCTCGGCCACGGCCTTGTAGACCGCCTCGCGCGCCTCGCGCGACACGCGGCTGTAGGCGATGACGAGGTCCTTGCTGCCGTCGCGCACGATGTCGGCATGGCGCATCACGTCGCCCTGGTACTTGGTGAACAGCCCCGGCACAGCCGCCGGCATGACCTTGAAGTAGATGTCGATGTCGACGTCCTTCATCGTCAGGTTGTCGCGGCTCTTGGGCGTCATGTCGGCCAGCTGGAAGCCGATCTCCTTCGCGGTGAACTCGTCCACCGTCTTGAACACCGTGAAGTAGATGCCGGGCGGCAGCGCCTCGGCGCTGACCTTGCCCAGCGTGCGCTCGACGCCCACGTTGCCGGTGTCGATCTGGGTGCAGCCGGCCAGCAGCGCGGCGAGGGTCAGCAGCAGGGGTTTGGCGTTCATAGCAGTTTCAGTGCGGGGGAGTGGTAGGCCAGGACGAGGGCGGCCAGCAGCAGCGCCAGCACGGCCGCCAGGCGCACGCCGTGACGTGCCCAGCGGTGCAGGCTGCGGCGGCCGCCCAGCTGCCACAGGCCGTAAGCCGCGAGCACGGCCAGGAAGATCAGAACGAGATGGCGCACCCCGTCACAGCATCTCGACCGCCAGCGCCGTCGCCTCGCCGCCGCCGATGCACAGCGCGGCCAGACCGCGCTTCAGGCCGCGCTGCTTCAGCGCGCCCAGCAGCGTGACGATGATGCGTGCGCCGCTGGCGCCGATGGGGTGGCCCAGCGCGACGGCGCCACCGTGCACGTTGACGATGTCGTGCGGCAGCTGGAACTCGGCCATCGCGGCCATGGTGACGGCGGCGAAGGCCTCGTTGACCTCCCACAGGTCCACGTCTGCGGCCTGCCAGCCGGCCTTGACCAGCGCCTTCTGGATGGCGCCTGCCGGCGCGGTGCTGAACCATTCCGGCGCCTGCGCATGCACGGCATGGCTGGCGATGCGGGCGATGGGCGTCAGGCCGCGGGCCTGGGCCGTGCTCTCGCGCATCAGCACCAGGGCGGCGGCGCCGTCGGAGATGCTGGACGAGGTGGCCGCCGTGATCGCGCCGTCCTTCTTGAAGGCGGGCTTGAGCGAGGGGATCTTGTCCAGCTTGGCCTTGAAGGGCTGCTCGTCGTGCTTGATGACGGTGTCGCCCTTGGGCGAGCTCAGCGTCACCGGCGCCATCTCCCAGTCGAAGCTGCCGTTCTCGTTGGCAGCCTTGGCGCGCTGCGTGGACGTGATGGCGTACTGGTCCATGGCCTCGCGGCTGAAGGCGTACTTGGCGACGCAGCTTTCGGCGAACACGCCCATGGCCTTGCCGCGCTCGTAGGCGTCTTCCAGGCCGTCCAGCGCCATGTGGTCGAACACGGCCGAGGCGCCGTACTTGATGCCCTTGCGCGCGAACATCAGGTGGGGCGCGTTGGTCATGCTCTCCATGCCGCCGGCCACCATCACGTCGGCCGAGCCGGCCGCGAGCATGTCGTGGGCGAACATCACGGTGCGCATGCCGGAGCCGCACATCTTGCTCAGCGTGACGGCGCCGGCCGAGTCCGGCAGGCCCGCCTTGCGCACGGCCTGGCGCGCGGGCGCCTGGCCCTGGCCGGCCATCAGGCAGCAGCCCATCAGCACTTCATCGACGGCGTCACCCGGCACGCCGGCACGCTCGACGGCGGCGCGGATCGCGGTGGCGCCCAACTCCCAGCCGGCGAGGCCGGCGAAATCTCCCAACAAGCCGCCGATGGGGGTGCGGGCGGCGGACACGATGACGATGGCATCGGACATTTCAGAACTCCGTTCGGTCAACGAAGCCGCCATTGTGGCGTCGCCGTCAGCGCAGCGTGGCGGGCGGCACGGTGCCGCACTCGCTGGGCCGCATCTCGGGCTGCAGGCGACGCACCGACTGGCAGAGCTCGTTCCAGAACGCACGCGTCCAGGCCGGGTGGGCTTTCGCGAAGTCCGGCGAGGCCGGCGCGAAGAATGGCAGCCGTGCCACCGGCGGCTGCCAGGCCACCAGGCCCTGGCGCCGCTCGGGCGGCAGCGCCTCCAGCGCGGTGAACAGCAGGTCGAAGCGCCCGGCCTGCAGCATGGCGACCTCGGCATCCCGCGACGCCACCGGCTCCACGCGCCAGCCGCGCTGGCTGGCCACGCTCTCCTGCACCGAGCCCGTGACGACGCCGACCCGCCAGCGGGCATCCAGCGTGCGCCCGTCCCAGCCGGGCGGTGGCGACGGGTGGCCGGCGCGGCTGAACAGCACCAGATGCCCGAACGCGGGCGCCCAGGCCAGGTCGAGCTGGCCGCGCGCATCGGTCGGGAAGCGCATGGCCTGGCGGCGCTCGGGCGTCGCGGCGTACAGCAAGGCGATGTCCAGATGGCCCTGCATCAGCGCCCCGCTCAGGCGCCGCGCCGGCAGCCGCTGCAGCTGCGTGCGCTGCGCCGGGCAGCCCAGCCGCGCCAGCGTGTCGCGCACGGCCTGCACCTCCCAGCCCGGTGGCTCGGCAAAGCCGGGCCCCTGGCCCAGCAGCGCTGGCGGGCTGGCACGGTCGTTGAAGCCCACCCGCAGCGGCTGCGGGCAGGGCGGCGTGGCGGCAGCTGCCGCCGCGCTGGCGCCCGCCAGCAGGCCCAGGACCGCCGCCCACCGGCGCCACGCCCCACCCCTCAACGCCACAGGCGATAGGCCCAGAAGGCCTCCTCCGTGTGGATGCGGCGGCGCAGCTCCTCGGGGCTGAAGCCGGTGAGCCGGCGCGTCTCGCGGCACAAATGGGACTGGTCGGCGTAGGCGCTGTCGGCGGCGATGTCGGCCCAGTTGAAGCCAGGCTGGCCCTCGGCGGCGGCCACCGCGTAGAACGCCGCCTCGGCACGCGACACGGCCCGCAGCTCGCGCAGCGGCAGGCCGGCCCAGGCCTTGATGCGGCGCTCCAGCTGGCGCAGGCTGCGCCCGGCCGCGCTGGTGGCGGCGCGCACGGCCAGCGCCTCGGTCCAGGCGGCATAGCGCTGGCCGGGCTGCCGGGCGCCCAGCGCCTGCCAGCGGGGCACGAGAAAGTCCTGCAGCAGCTGCAGCCGGGTGGCGTCGTCGGGCGCGGCACCCATGCGGGCGGCCCAGTCGCACCAGTCCGGCGGCAGCACGTCGCGGGCGTCGACGATGCGGTTCACCTGCGCCGGCAGCGCCACGCCGGTCAGTGCGGTGAAGGCGTCCGGCAGCATCAGCAGCTTGAAGGCGCGCATCGCGCCGGGGTTGCGCGTGTGCGAGGGCCGCGTGAACGGGCCGCCCAGCATCACCGGCGCCTGCACCGGCTGTGCGGGCGGCGGCGCGAAACCAGGTGTGGCCAGCCAGTCGCTGCCACCGTCCAGCCACCAGAACAGGCTGACCAGCGGCGTGGCGGGGAAGAAGTTCTCGCGCGCGGCGGCGTCCAGCGCCCGGCCGCGCGTGTCGCGCAGCATCACGCCGCGCACGCAGCCGGCCAGGGCCAGCGGCGGCAGCCAGAGGCGGGTGGCAGCGTCATCCATGATTTCAGTGTCGCATTCGTTCAAGACCTCGCCGCCCACCCAGACGGAGGATGCCGCCATGACTGCACTCACCTGGAACGACCTGCCCGGCCACCCCACCCGTTGGGGCGGCCTGCCCGTGCTGCTGGCCATGCGGCGCGACTACCTGGCCGTCATCGACGCGCAACGCTCGCTGGGCGACCTGGTGCGCCAGCAGGTGCTGGGTGAACGCGCGGTGGACGTGTTCGACCCCGAGCTGGTGCGCACGCTGATGGTGGAGCATGCCGACGCGCTCGTGCGCTGGGCGCGCGGGCCCGAGGTGTTTGCGGACCTGATGGGCCAGTCGGTGCTCGTCACCGAGGGCGCCACCTGGCAGCGCCAGCGCCGCATGCTGATGCCGGCGTTCGCGCCCAAGCGCGTGGCCGGCTACGCGGCGCTGATGACCGAGGCCGCCGTGGCCGGGCTGGACGCCCTGCGCCCCGGCGAGGCGGGCCAGGCGGTGGCCATGGACGCACTGTTCAGCCACCTGACGATGGACGTGATCTCGCGCACGCTGTTCAGCACGCCCATCGGGCAGGACACGGCGGCCGCGGCCGAGGCCGTGCAGGTGCTCAGCGAGACGGCGCTGCGCGAGATGTTCTGGCCCGTCACGCTGCCGGACTGGCTGCCGCTGCCCGGCAAGGCGGCCAAGCGCCACGCCTCGCGGCTGCTGCACGGCCTGCTGGCGCAGCACATCGACGCCCGCCGCGCGACCGGCGGCGGCGGCGACGACCTGCTGGGCCGGCTGATGGCGTTGCGCGACGAAGCCACCGGCGAAGTGCTGTCGCCGCAGGAGGTGTACGACCAGTGCATGGTGAGCTTCCAGGCCGGCCACGAGACCAGCGCGACGGCGCTGCTGTGGTGGAGCTGGCTGCTGGCCGCCCACCCCGAGGCCCAGGCCCGCGCGCAGGCGGAGGTGGACGCGGTGCTGCAGGGCCGCAGCCCCAGCGCGGACGACGCTGCCGCCCTGCCCTGGCTCTCGGCCACGCTGAAGGAGGCGATGCGGCTGTACCCGCCGGTGGCCGCCCTGATGACGCGGCGACTGATGCGCGCGGTGACGGTGGGCAGCGTGACACTGCCGGCCCGCACGCTGGTGCGCGTGACGCCCTGGCTGCTGCACCGCGACCCACGCTGGTGGCCCGAGGCCGAGGCATTCCGGCCCGAGCGCTTTCTGCCCGGCGCGCCGGACGAGATCCCGCGCGGCGCCTACATCCCCTTCGGCCTGGGGCCGCGGGTCTGCCTGGGCCAGCACTTTGCGGTGCTGGAGATGACGCTGATTGCGGCGCTGCTGCTGCAGCGCTTCGAGCTGAGCCCACTGAGCCTCGAAGCGCCAAAGCCGCGCATGGCGGTCACGCTGAGGCCGGCGGGCGGGCTCACGCTGCGGCTCGTCGCACGCGCCTGATGTTTCGGGCCGAGCGCCGGGCCGCCCCAAGCCGGCCCGCTTGGGCGATGTGCTTGCGGCTCGACGCCGCAAGCATCGCCGTCCCCTCGGGGGACCGACTGGGCTTGCCTGCGTTCAGCAGGGCAAGACCGGGCGAGGGGTCAACGATAGAACGCCTCGACAGCACCCTTGAGCTTGATGCACAGCGGCCGGCCTTTGCGGTCCAGCGTCTTGCCGGCAGGCACCTTGATCCAGCCCTCGCTGATGCAGTATTCCTCGACGTCGAAGCGCTCCTTGCCGTTGAAGCGGATGCCGATGTCGTGCTCGAAGACAGCGGCGACGTGATGGGGGCTGCGCGGGTCCACGCTGAGGTGGTCGGGCAGATCGGGGCGAGAGGCGGCGATATCGGACATGGCTGTTCTGGTGCGGTGAAGCGGGGGCGCATTGTCGGGGATGCTCCGCGACAGCCTGGCGGCCGCACAACAGGCAGAAACAATCACCACAACGATCGGCGAGGCAGGGGGCCACCGGGATGCCGCGTTAGGCTTCGGCGCATACCGGCCCTGAGGGCCGGCACGCAAGGAGACCGCATGACGAAGATGTTCCTCGCCGGCCTGGCAGCACTGCTGCTGGCCGCGTCCGCACAGGCGCAACCCGCGCCACCCGTCTGCCAAGTGCAGCAGCCCCAGGTGCCGCCGACGGAGTGGCGGGGCCAGGCCGCCTACCGAGCCAAGGCCGAAGTCAGGAACGGCCGCGTCACGCGGATGGAGATCACGTCGCTGACCGGCGGTGTCGACCGGCGCACACAACGCGCCTTGGTCGAGGCCATCGGGCAGGCGCTGCGCGGTGCCCGCTGCCAACCGGGCGACCATGTGTTCGAGCAACGTTTCGACTTCGATGTGCGCTCGGAGGGCCCGGCCGGGCAGCAACCCACCACGCTCGCTGCCGAAGACGCCAAGCCGCTGCGCCAGGGCGAGCAACCCATCGTCGTTCCCCCGGTGCCGGCCTGGAAGCCCGTGCTGACCCCGGACGCCTGCGAGGTGCCAAGCCCGGCGCTGCCGGCCGCCGCCGCCAGTTCGGCCTGGCGCGGCCAAGCGACCTATCGCTCGCAGGCGGACGTCCGGGACGGGCGCCTGCTGGCCGTGCGCACCCGCGCCGTCACGGCACCGAAGGACCCAGTGCTCAACAGCGCGCTGTTTCGCGCCGTGTCCGATGCGATGAGGGCCGCGCGATGCCCGGCGGACACGCAACTGGTAGAGCGGAATTTCGACTTCGATCTGAGCGGCGACGCCCCACGCTGAACGCTCGGCGCCCGGCCACGGTCTAGGGACAAGCCCGACGTGCGCTTCGGCACACCGGCGAACCCAGGGGAAACTCCGCGCCGTTCCCCCACAGGAGATCCCATGTTGACCACCACCCGCCGCGCGGTGCTGGGCGCCATCAGCGCCGCCGCACTCGCGCTGACCGCCGGCCACGCCGTGGCCGCACCCCAGGCCGCCCCGCAGGCGGACCGCTGGCAGATCCCCGTTCACACCAAGAAGCTCGCCAACGGGCTGACGGTCGTCATCTCGCCCGATGCGAGCAGCCCCACGGTGGGCATCAGCGTGGTCTACAAGGTGGGCATGCGGCTGGAGCCGCGCAACCGCACCGGCTTCGCCCACCTCTTCGAGCACCTGATGTTCCAGGGCACGCCCAAGGCGCCCAAGGGCGTGTTCGACCAGGTCATCACCTCGGGTGGGGGCAACAACAACGGCTCCACGCGGCCCGACTTCACCAACTACATCGAGACCGCGCCCTCCTCCGCGCTGGAAACCATGCTGTGGCTGGAAGCTGACCGCATGACCACGCTGGACTTCAACCCCACGACGCTGAAGAACCAGCAAGACGTGGTGAAGGAGGAAATCCGCGTCAACGTGCAGAACCAGCCCTACGGCGGCTTCATGTGGCTGGACATCGGCTACCTGGCCTTCGACAAGTGGGAGAACAACCACGACGGCTACGGCAGCTTCGTCGACCTGGAGAACGCCACGCTGGATGACGTGCGCGCCTTCCACCGCGACTACTACGGCCCCAACAACGCCGTGCTGTCCATCGCCGGCGACGTGACGCCGGCCCAGGGCTTTGCGCTGGCGGAGAAGTACTTCGGCAAGATCGCCGCGCGCCCCACGCCCAAGCCCACCGACTTCCGCGAAGGCCTGAACACCAAGGAGCGCCGCCTGACCCAACCCGACAAGCTGGCGCAGGTACCCGCCATCGCCGCCGCGTGGAAGCTGCCCGACCGCGGCTCCAAGGACCAGGCCCCGTTTGCCGTGCTGGGCCAGCTGCTGGCCGGCGGCGATGCATCGCGCTTCTACCAGGGCCTGGTCAAGGGCCGCGAGCTCGCGCTGAACATGAACTCGCTGTACGGCCTGACCAGCATGTGGGAATACGACGGCCCGAGCATCTTCACGGTGTTCGCGCTGTACAAGCCCAACACCACGGCCGACGCGCTGCTGGCTGGCATGGACGAAGAGATCGCCCGCGTCGTCAAGGACGGCGTGGACGCCGCGACGCTGAAGAACCTCAAGACCGCGCTGCTGGCCGACTGGTACAACGGCGTGGAGATGTTCCTCAGCCGCGCCGACCGCCTGGCCAAGCTGCAGGCGCTGTGGGGCGATGCCACCGTCATCAACAAGGTGCCGGGCTGGATCGAAGCCGTCACGTCGGCCGACGTGCAGCGTGTGGCCGCCACCTACCTGACGCAGGCCAACCGCTCGGTCATTGACCGCAAGCCTGCCGCCATGCTGGCCGCGCCCGCGCCCGCGCCGGCCGCCTCCGCCGCCAAGCCGGCCACGCAACCCTGATGCCGGAGCCACAGACATGAGCACTCTCAACACCACCTTCCGCCGCGGCCTGATCGCCACGGCCGCCCTGGTGCTGGCCGGCGCTGCGCAGGCCGCCACCGTGCCGCTGCCCGCCGAGCTGCCGCCCTTCGGCAAGGACAAGCCCCTGGCCGTGCCCAACATCACCCAGCAGACGCTGCCCAACGGGCTGCAGGTCTGGGTGGTGCCGCGCAACGGCATCCCGCGTGTGGACTTCGTGCTGGCCGTGCGTGGCGCCGGCCTGGGCGCCGATGCGCCGGACGCGCCGGGCCGCGCCAAGCTGCTGGCCGGCCTGCTGTCCGAAGGCACGGCCACGCGCAGCTCGCGCCAGATCGCCGAGGCCGCACAGGCCATGGGCGGCGGCCTGAACGCCAGTGCCAGCAACGACGGCATCACCGTCTCGGGCTATGCGCTGGCCTCCCATGCCCAGGGCATGTCCCAGCTGCTGGCCGACGTGGCGCGCCGCCCGGCCTTCCCCGACAACGAGGTGCAGCTGGCCAAGACCAACGCACTGCAAGCCCTGAAGGCCAGCAGCACCCAGCCGGGCTTCCGCGCCGCCAAGGCACTGAACAACGCCATCTACGGCAATCACGCCTACGGCCGAACGCAGGAGACCGAAGCCGCCATCCAGGCGCTGTCGGCCGACGGCCTGCGCGCGGAGCACGCCCGGCGCTTCCGCCCGGACCGTGCGCTGCTGGTCATCACCGGCCGCATCGACGCAGCCGCCGCGCTGAAGCTGGCCCAGGCCGCCTTCGGCGACTGGCAGGCCAAGGGCGACGCCCCGCCCGAGCTGACCGCGCCCGCCGCCAGCGCGCCGGTGCAGCGCCTGCTGCTGGAACGCCCGGGCAGCGTGCAGGCCACGCTGCGCCTGGGCCGCCCCGGCATTGCCGCCAGCGGCGACGAGCAGGTGGCGCTGCGCGTGGCCAGCACCGTCATCGGCCAGGGCTTCTCCAGCCGCGTGAACCAGAACCTGCGCGAGGAGAAGGGCTACACCTACGGCGCCAGCGCCGGCGGCGTGTCCTGGCGCGTGGGCGGTGCCATCACCGGCGGCGCCGATGTGCGCAACGAGGTGGCCGGCGCCGCGATGACGGAGTACATCAAGGAGTACCGCCGCCTGGGCGCCGAGCCCGTGCCCGACGCCGAGCTGGCGATGAACAAGCGCTACATGGCCGGCAGCTACCTCGTCAGCACGCAGCTGCAGGGCTCGGTAGGCCGCCAGCTGGCCAGCAACTGGCTGGTGGGCCTGCCGGCCGACTTCCTCGGCAAGTTCGTGCCGGCGCTGCAGAAGGTCACGGCGGCCGAGGTGCAGGCCATCGGCAAGAAGTACTTCAACCCGGACGAGCAGAGCTGGGTGGTGGTGGGCGACCCAGCCAAGATCGCCGATCAGCTGAAGGCCTTCGGCGAGTTCACGACCGTCAAGCCCTGAGCGTGCAGCCGGCGGGTGGCCCGTGGCCGCCCGCCGCTGCCGGCTAGCGTGCGACGGCCGAGGGCTGGTGGTCGAAGCTCAGCACGCGCGCCAGGCGCCAGCCGTCGGGCCCGCGCTTCCACAGGTGGACGAACTTCGCTTCCTCCGACCCCGGCTCGCCCGCACGCGCGAAGACATGGCGCCCCATCTGGATGGCGCCATCGCCCTGCATCGGGTAGACCTCCAGGCTGCCGGGCACCAACGTTCGGGTGACGCCTTTGGCGCGCGGGCAGGACTTCAGGGTCCGGGCCGCATCGCCAAAACTCGCGCCGGCCTTGTCGTGATAGAACTCGGCGTCCTCGGTGAACAGCGCCTTGAAGGCGGCCTGGTCACAGGCCACGAAAGCGGCGTCGAACAGCCGGGCATCCATGCCGGCAAGCTCGTCGTAGAGCGACGCCCGAGCTTGCAGACGGTTGGGCCACGCAGGCCGCCGCCCACCCACTCAGGCACAGGCCTGCCAGCAGCTGCCAGCGGCGAGAGGTCGTACGGGGCATGGGCGTCCTTGTCCGTGGAGAAGGCGCCCAGTGTGAAGCGCGCCCAACGCCCGGTCGATCGTCATGCCGGGCGTGCGAGGCCCGGCCGGCGAGCTCAGGCCTGCGGGGCGTAGCGCCGCTTGACGTTGGCCAAGGCGCGGCGGTAGGCCGGGTCCACGTCCTCCGCCTTGCCCGCCGTCAGTGCCAGGTCTTCCAGCAGGCCGTTGTGCAGGCCGTAGACCCAGCCATGCACGACGACCTCTTGGCCGCGACCCCAGGCGTCCTGCACGACGGTGGTGTGGCAGGCATTGCGCGCCTGCTCCAGCACATTGAGCTCGCACAGCGCGTCCACGCGCTGGGGCTCGGGCACCGTGTAGAGCCACTCGCTGTGCATGTGGCGCACGTCCTGCACATGGCGGATCCAGTTCTCCACCAGGCCCACGCGCAGGTCGTACAGCGCCGCCTTCACGCCGCCGCAGTTGCTGTGGCCGACGATGATGATGTGGCGCACCTTCAGGTGGTCCACCGCGAACTGCATGACCGACAGTGCGTTCAGGTCGGAGTGCACGACGACGTTGGCCACGTTGCGGTGCACGAACAACTCGCCCGGCAGCAGGTCCACCAGCTCGTTGGCCGGCACGCGGCTGTCGGCGCAGCCTATCCACAGGTACTGCGGCGTCTGCTGCTTGAGCAGCCGCGAGAAGAAGCCCGGTTCGCGGGTCTCGGTGTCGGCGGCCCAGCGCTTGTTGTTGTCGAGCAGATCCTGGAGTTCGTGATTCATCGGGGTCGTCATGCCCCGATTGTCGCGGCCCGGGGTTTCACAGGGTTTCGGCAAACAGCTCGCGGCCGATCAGCATGCGGCGGATCTCGCTCGTGCCCGCGCCGATCTCGTATAGCTTGGCGTCGCGCCACAGGCGGCCCAGCGGGTACTCGTTGATGTAGCCGTTGCCGCCGAAGATCTGCACGCCCTCGCCGGCCATCCAGGTGGCCTTCTCGGCCGTCCACAGGATGACGCTCGCGCAGTCCTTGCGCACCTGGCGCACATGTTCGGCGCCCAGCAGGTCAAGGTTCTTGGCCACCGTGTAGGCGAAGCTGCGCGCGGCCTGCAGCACGGTGTACATGTCGGCCACCTTGCCCTGGATGAGCTGGAACTCGCCGATGCTCTGGCCGAACTGCTTGCGGTCGTGGATATACGGGATCACGTTGTCCATGACCGCCTGCATGATGCCCAGCGGCCCGCCCGTCAGCACGGCGCGCTCGTAGTCCAGGCCCGACATCAGCACCTTGGCGCCGTTGTTCACACCGCCCAGCACGTTCTCGGCCGGCACCTCGACGTTCTCGAACACCAGCTCGCCGGTGTGTGAACCGCGCATGCCGAGTTTGTCCAGCTTCTGCGCGATGGAGAAACCCTTCATGCCCTTCTCGATGAGGAAGGCCGTCACGCCACGCGCGCCCAGCTCGGGCTCGGTCTTGGCATAGACCACCAGCGTGTCGGCATCGGGGCCGTTGGTGATCCACATCTTGCTGCCGTTGAGCAGGTAGACGCCGCCCTTGTCCTCGGCACGCAGCTTCATGGAGAGGACGTCCGAGCCAGCGCCGGGCTCGCTCATCGCCAGCGCGCCGACATGCTCACCGCTGATGAGCTTGGGCAGGTACTTGGCGCGCTGCGCGTCGTTGCCGTTGCGCTTGATCTGGTTCACGCACAGGTTGCTGTGCGCGCCGTAGGAGAGGCCCACCGACGCGCTGGCGCGGCTGATCTCCTCCATCGCCACCATGTGGGCCAGGTAGCCCATGTTGGCGCCGCCGTACTGCTCCGGCACGGTGATGCCCAACACGCCGAGGTCGCCCATCTTGAGCCACAGGTCCATGGGGAACTGGTCGCTGCGGTCGATCTCAGCGGCGCGCGGGGCGATCTCGGCGTCGGCAAACGCGCGCACCGCGTCGCGCAGCGCATCGATGTCTTCGCCGAGTTGGAAGTTGAGGCCGGGCAGGTTCATGGGTCAGTCTCCAGTGCGGCCCGTCCGGCGCCCGGTTGTGCCAGGCCCGTCGAGCGGTTTAATTGACGTTAACGTCAACTGTAGCAAAGCAGATCAGCGGCTTGCTTCGGCAGGCTGCGGCAGCAGGCGGCGCACCAGCGGGTGGACGATCTTCTTGTCGGTACCCACCGCGTAGAAGGCCTCTTCCACACCGGCGCAGTCGCCCACGCACACCAGGCCATCGCGCTCGATCAGCTTGTCGCTCATCAGCGCCGCCGCCGGGAATACGCCCATGCCGGCCGCGCCAAAGGTGGCCAGCAGCGCGCTGTCCTCGAACTCGCCGGCCACCTTGGCGCGCACGCCGTGGCGCTCCAGCCAGTGGTCCAGGCGCACGCGCACGGCGGCATGGTCCGTGGGCAGCAGCAGCGGCACATCGGCCAGCGACGCCGGGAAGTTCGCGGCCGCCTGCGCCGCCCAGCGCGGCGCGGCGAACCAGGCCATGGGCGAGCTGCCCAGCGCGTGGCTGTACACGCGCAGGTTCGGGTTGTGCGGCGCCGGGCGGTCGGCCAGCACCACGTCCAGCCGGTGCAGCGCCAGGTCGCCCAGCAGGTCGTCGAACTCGTCCTCGTGGCACAACAGGCGCAGGTGCGGCGTGTCGATGATGGGCTGCAGCAGCCGCTGCACGACCAGCTTGGGCAGCCCGTCCGAGATGCCCACCGCCAGCCGCACGGCCGGCGCGGTGGAGGCCTCGCGCACGCGGTCCGGCAGGGTCTCGCCGAGCGAGAACACCTGGTCTGCCACCTCCAGCGCCGCCTGGCCGGCCTCGGTCAGCGTCAGCCCACGGCCGGCAGGCTTCAGCAGCGCCGCACCCAGCGCTTGTTCCAGCTCGCGCACCTGGGTCGACACCGTCTGCACCGACAGCCCCAGCCGCTCGGCGGCCCGCGTCAGCCCGCCCTCCTTGGCCACAGCCCAGAAGTAGTACAGGTGGCGATAGCTGAAGCTCATGCTCATGGCGGCAACTCAACAAGTTAATCGGAAGACAACTTTCGCGATTCTCTGCTTTTATTTGATGACTTGCCTGGCTACCCTGCACTCATTTTTCAACCGGAGGTCTGCCATGCAAACCCGCCCCACCGCCATCGCCGTGCCCTACGGGACGGCCCTTGATCGCGGCACCGCCCACCGCGTGCTGCGCAACACCTACGCGCTGCTGTCCATGACGCTGCTGTTCAGCGCTGGCGTCGCGGGCGCTGCCGTGGCGTTCAGCCTGCCGGCGCCGGGGATCATCCTGACGCTGATCGTCTACTTCGGCCTGCTGTTCGGCATCCACAAGCTGAAGAACAGCGGCGCCGCCGTGGGCCTGGTGTTCGCGCTGACCGGCTTCATGGGCTGGACGCTGGGCCCGTTGCTGACCCGCACGCTGAGCCTGCCATCCGGCGCGCAGACCGTCATGCTGGCGCTGGGTGCCACGGGTGCCGTGTTCCTGGCGCTGTCGGCTTACGCGACGACCACCAAGCGCGACCTGTCGTGGATGGGGGGCTTCCTGTTCGCGGGCATGATCGTCGCGCTGCTGGCTGGCCTGGCGGCCGTGTTCTTCCAGATCCCGGCGCTGGCGCTGACGGTCTCGGCCGTCGTGGCCCTGCTGTCGGCCGGTCTCATCATGTACGAGACGCAGCAGATCGTGAACGGCGGTGAGACCAACTACGTGCTGGCCACGGTCAGCCTGTTCGTGTCCATCTTCAACCTGTTCACGAGCCTGCTCAGCCTGTTCGGCTACGGCAGCTCCAACGACTGATGTCGCGCGCACCGGGAGGCCTGACTTGAGCCCACGCGACCTCGCCTCCCGGCTGCGCGACACCGCCGGCCAGTTGCCGCCTGGGCCGGTGAGCCTGTCCACGCTGGCCGAAGCGCATGGCGGCGCCTGGCAGGCCAGCCTGCTGGTGCTGCTGGCGACCCCTTGCCTGCTGCCCATCCCGGGCGTGGGCAGTGTGCTCAGCCTGGGCCTTGCGGTGCTGGGCCTGCTGCTGTGCTGCGCCCACCGCGCCGAGCTGCCGCCGCGCCTGGGCCGGCTGAGCCTGCCGCGCGAGGGCGCTTCACGCAGCCTGAACCTGTTGGCCCGCTTCTACGACTTCATCCACCGCATCACCCGCCCGCGCATGACGCTGCTGGCCGGCCCCGGCGCCCGCTGGTGGTTGGGCCCCATGACGCTGACGATGGCGGCGCTGATCTTCCTGCCCATCCCCTTCGGCAACGTGCTGCCGGCCGTGTCGCTGATGCTGGCCGGCGTGGCGCTCGCCGCGCGCGACGGTCTGCTCATGCTGGCCTCCATGAGCGTCGGGGCCGGAGCCGTGGCGGCCTCCGGCGCGCTCATCCTGATGGGCTGGCGCGCCGGGATGGCGCTGCTGGGCCTGGGCTGACGACGACCACGCGATAGCCGCCATCCGCCTGCGCCCGGCCAGACGGCGGCTGGCATGCGCGGCGCGTCCCGCAGCGCCTGGGCCTGGCGCTCGGCGTGGCCTGCGCCTGGGCAGCCCCACCCCGCCGACAGTCAACGCGCCTGGATGGCCTGCATCTGCGCCTTCACGCGCTGCAGCATGGGCGAGGGGTTGGCGGCCTTGGCGTCGAAGGGGTGCAGGCGCTGGCCGCCCAGCGCGGCCATGATCTTGCGCACGTACTGGCGCGTCTCGGCATAGGGCGGCACGCCGAGGTAGCGGTCCACGGCGCCCTCGCCCGCGTTGTAGGCGGCCAGCGCCAGCATCACGTCGCCCTCGAAGTAGGCCAGCAGCCAGCGCAGGTAGGCCATGCCGCCGCGGATGTTCTGCGACGGATCGGTGATGCGCGTGACGCGAAAGCGCGCCGCCGTGTCGGGGATGAGCTGCATCAGGCCCATGGCCTTCTTGGGCGACTCGGCCAGCGGATCGAAGCCGGACTCCTGCGCCATGACCGCCAGCACCAGCGCGGGCGACAGCTGGAACTCGGGCGCGGTGAGCTTCACGTAGTTGACGATGGCCGCCGGCGCCTGCGGCGGCAGCGGCAGCGAGGCCCACAGCGACACCGCCGGCTTGGCACCGCGCGCCGCCGGCGCGGGCGGCGGGGCGACGGGCGTGGGGTCGGTCTCGGGCGGCCGCAGACAGGGCGGGGGGTCGCCCAGCGGCGTGCCGCCCATGCGGTCCAGGATGTTCTGCGCCTGCGTCATGCCTTGCTCGGCAGCGGCGGCAAACATGTGGGCCGCCTCGGCGTCGTTGCGCTGGATGCCGCGCGAGTTCGTCAGCATCCAGCCCAGGCTGTACTGGGCCTCGGCGTCGCCGTAGCGCGCCGCGCGGCAGTACAGCTTGGCGGCGGCCACCTCGTTGCGCGGCACGCCGTCGCCGTACTCCAGCGCTTTGGCCTCCTGGCGCCAGCGCTCCACCTGCGCCGGCACGACCGGCCCGCGTTCGCCGGGCGGCATGGTCGGGCGGGGCAGCTGCTCCAAGGTCAGCGAAGGCAGCTGAGCGGTGGCGGCACTGGCCACGAACAGCAGGGAGAGCAGCGGCGCGCGCACGGTTCGTCTGTCAGGGGTCGTCGGGGCCGGCAGTCTAGATGACCGCCCTGCGCTGCGCGCGGGCGCTCAGGCCTGGTGCCCGGCCATCAGCAGCGCCAGTGGCTCCGGCCGATGGATCAGGTAGCCCTGGGCGAAGTCGATGCCGATCTCCTGCAGCAGCGCGTGCACCTCGGGCCGGTCGACGAACTCGGCCACCGTCTTCACGCCCAGCACGCGCGCCACGTCCACAAAGCAGCGCACGGCCGCCTCGTCCAGCGGGTCGTCGACCAGATCGCGGATGAACTGGCCGTCGATCTTGATCTGGTCCACCGGCAGGCTCTTCAGGTAGCCAAAGGACGAGGCGCCAGCGCCAAAATCGTCCAGCGCCACGCGGATGCCCAGCGCGCGCACCTGCTGGATGAACAGCGCGGCATCGGCCATGTTGGTGACGGCCGCCGTCTCGGTGATCTCCAGGCACAGGCGCCGGCAGACCGCCTCGCCCGCCCCCGACAGCAACTCCAGCGCCTGCCGATGGAAGGCGCGGTCACCGATGGACTGCCCCGACAGGTTGACGCTCAGGCAGGACACGCCGGCCAGCACACCCGGCGCGCCGAGGTGCTCGATGACATGCTTGAGCACCCAGCGGTCCACGCGCAGCGCGAGGTGGAAGCGCTCGGCCGCGGGCAGGAAGGCGCCCGGCATGACCAGCTGGCCGTCATCGTCGCGCAGCCGCAGCAGCACCTCGGCATGCAGGCCGTCTTGCGGCCCGACGACGGCCGCAATCCTCTGTGCGTGCAGCTCGAAGCGGTTCTCGTCCAGCGCCTGCTCGAGACGCGAGGCCCACTGCATCTCGCCGTGCCGCGCGCGCATGGCCTGATCGGTGTCGAACCAGGCATGCACGCGGTTGCGGCCCGCTTCCTTGGCGGCATAGCAAGAGGTGTCGGCCGCCTGCATGACCGCGGCGGCCGTGCCCCAGCGATGGTCCAGCGGCACCAGGCCGATGCTGGTGCCGATGCGGAAGCGCCGGCCGTCATGCACGAAGCGGAAGTCGTCCATGCGCTCGCAAATCTGCTGCGCCACGCGCTGCGCCTGCTCCGCCGAGCAATGCTCGAGGATGACCGCAAACTCGTCGCCGCCGAGCCGGGCCAGCGTGTCCCGCGCCCGCACGGACTCCAGCAGCAGCTTGGCCACCTGCTGCAGCAGCTGATCGCCCACCGCGTGGCCGCAGGCGTCGTTGACGAGCTTGAACTGATCGAGGTCGAGGTACATCAGCGCGTGCTCGCTGCGGTCCTCGTGCGCCTTATTCAGCGTGCGCCGCAGACGGCTCTCGAACTCGGCGCGGTTGACCAGGCCGGTCAGCGCATCATGGGTTGCGCGGAAGGTCATCTCGCCACTCAGGCGCCGCTGCTCCGTGACGTCATGGAACACCAGCACCACGCCCAGGATGTCGCCCGCCGCGTTGCGTATCGGCGCAGCGGAGTCCTCGATGCCGAACTCCTCGCCGTGACGTGAAATCAGCAACGTGTGGTTGGCCAGGCCCGCCACCTTGCCCTGCTGCAGGCAGGTGGCCACCGGGTTCTCGGTCGGCGCACGCGTTTCCTCGTTGACGATGTGGAACACCACGCCGACGGGCTGGCCCAGGGCCTGCTCGGTGGGCCAGCCTGTCATGCGTTCGGCCACCGGGTTAAGCCAGGTCACGCAGCCGTCGCGGTCGGTCGTGATGACCGCATCGCCGATGGACTGCAGCGTGACGCGCAGCAGTTCATGCTGATCGGCCAGCTCCGTGTGCAAGGCGCGGCGCTGCGTGATGTCCTGGAAGGCGCCCAACAAGCGCACCGGCTCGCCCTGCGCAAACTCCACACTGCCCACAGCGCGCACCCAGATGGACTGGCCGTCGGCGCGGCAGAAGGGCAGCTCCAGGTCCCAGCCCTCGCCGGTTTTCATTGCATGCTCCACGGCCGACTGGATCGTGGCACGCGCCTCGGGCGCGTAGAAGTTGATCGCGGTGTCCAGGGTCGGCACGTAGTCGGCCGGCACGCCGTGAATCACCCGGGTCTGGGCGGTCCAGGTGAGGCGGCCGCTGAGCAGGTCCAGCTCCCAGCCGCCAACGCCCGCCACCTCGCCGGTGCGATTCATCAGCGCCTCGCTCATGCGCAAGGCTTCCTCCTGCTGCTTGCGCCGCGTGACGTCCAGCCGCGTGCCGAACATCCACTCGGGCTGGCCGTCGGCCGTCCAGGTCAACACACGGCCGCGCTCCAGCACCCAGACCCAATGCCCGGCCCGGTGCCGCACGCGCAACTCGCATTCGTAGAAATCCGATTCGCGCGCCAGGTGTTGCGCCAGCAGCGCCTCGGCATGGGCGCGGTCTTCCGCATGGACACTGCTGCGCCATGCCTCGGCACCGACCGTGCCCGTTTCACCGAGGGCGGCATCCGTCAGCAGCCGGCCGGGCTCGTTCAGCTCCACACGACCGGTCGGCAGGTGCCACTCCCAGGTGGCCACGCCCGTGCCTTCGATGACGCCCGCCAGCCGCCGCTGCTTGGACAGCAGGCTCATCTGGATGGCACGCGCATCGGTGACGTCCTCCACCGTGCCGACGTAGCCGGTGACCGTGCCCGCACGACCCTGCACGGCCCGGGCACGCGAGCGCACATAGCGCTCGCCGTCGACGGGATGCTGGATGCGGAATTCCAGGTCCAGCCCCGCATGCAGATGCGCCGCGCGCTCCCACTCACGAACCACCGTCGCCCGGTCCTCGGCATGCAGGGTGGACGCCCAGCCGCGCCCCAGGCTGGCGTCCAGGCTCAGGCCGTAGATGGCCTGCCAGCGCTCGTTGGTGTAGGTGCACAGGCCATCGGCATCGGTGGCGAAGATGCCCAGCGGCGACGAATCGCTCAGCGCCCGCCAGCGCGCCTGGCTGGCGATGAGCTCCGTCGAGGCGGCCGAGATCTGGGCCGCCAACTCGCGCTCGGAGGCCAGCGCGCGCCGCCCCTCCAGCGCCAGCACGGCCGCGCGCGCGAGGTGGCGCAGCACGCTGCGCTGGGTGTCATCGAGCAGGCGCGGCTGCCGGTCGATCACGCACAGCGTGCCCGCGCGCGTGCCGTCGCTGAGCGTCAGGGGGGCACCGGCGTAGAAGCGGATGTTGGGATCGGCCGTCACCAGCGCGTTGTCGGCGAAGCGGGCGTCGAGGGCGGCATCCGGCACCTCGAACACGCCCTCATCCAGGATGGCATGGGCGCAGAACGCCAGCTCACGGGGCGTCTCGGCCACGCCCGGCAGACCCACATTGGCCTTGAACCACTGGCGCTCGTCGTCGATCAAGCTGATCAGCGAGATAGGCACGCCGCAGGTCAGGGCCGCGGCTTCCACCAGCGCATCGAAGGCCTGCTCCGGCGGCGTGTCCAGCACCGCCAGATGGCGCAGGGACTCAAGCCTGGCGAGTTCGTTGTCGGGCAGCGGGGCAGCGGGCATATGGGTGATCAGCGTGCAGTCCATGCCGCCAGCGTCCGGGGCCGGGCACTGGCGACGGGCGCGAGCTTGTGGCAGCGGGCGCTCGGGGTCAATGCAGGAAATCCAAGCAAGCGCCACTTTGCGGCGACACAACATCGTGACACCGCAAAGAATTGCACACCGACCGCACCGCTAGCACAACGGCTGCAGGGTTTGCCGTCGCCGACTACAAGCGCTCCCCGGTCTCCGCATCGAACACCAGCAAGGCCGCCTCCGGCAGCCGCAGCGTCAAGGTATCACCCGCCTGCAGCGTGGGCCAGCCAGCGCAGCGCCAGTGCAGCCGGTGCTCGCCCAGCTGCAGCTGCACGAGGCTGTCCACGCCGGTGGGCTCCACCAGCAGCACCGGCGCCTGCAGCGTGAGCGCCGCACCGCCCTCTTCCACGCGCAGCGACTCGGCGCGCCAGCCCAGCAGCAACGGCCGGCCCAGCAGGCGCTCACGCGGCACCGGCAGCGCCGTGGGCCGCCAGCTCATCGCCCCGGCGCCCTGCAGCGTCAGCGTGAACTCGCCCTCGGGCTCCAGCCGCGCGGGCAGCAGGGTCATGGGCGGGCTGGCCAGGAACTGCGCGACGAACAGGTTGGCCGGCCGCTGGTAGACCTGTTGCGGCGTGCCCAGCTGCTGCAGCCGGCCGGCCTTCAGCACGGCGATGCGCTGGCCCAGTGTCATGGCCTCGGTCTGGTCATGCGTCACGTAGACGGCGCTGCGGCCCACGCGCTGGTGCAGCAGCTTGATCTCGCTGCGCATCTCGGCGCGCAGCTGCGCGTCGAGGTTGGACAGCGGCTCGTCGAACAGGAACAGTCGCGGCTGGCGCGCCAGCGCCCGGCCCATGGCCACGCGCTGGCGCTGGCCGCCCGAGAGCTGCGCGGGCCGCCGGTCCAGCAGCGCCTGCAGCTGCAGCATGCGCGCCACCTCCTGCACGCGGGCCTCGCGCCTCGCGCGCGGCCAGCCCTGCATCTCCAGGCCGAAGCCGATGTTCTCGGCCACGCTCATGTGCGGGTACAGCGCGTAGTTCTGGAACACCATCGCGATGTCGCGCTCGCGCGGGCTCAAGGCCTCGATGCGCCGACCGTCCAGCGCGATCTCGCCGCTGCAGTGCGGCTGCAGCCCGGCGATGGCGTTCAGCAGCGACGACTTGCCGCAGCCCGACGGGCCCACGAGGATGAGCATCTCGCCGGCATCGAGCTGCAGCGTGATGTCGTCCAGGATGGTCTGCGCGCCCACCCGGCGCGTGAGGCCGGTGATGCGCAGGCCCGTGTCTTCTTCGTTCATCGTCAACCCTTGACTGCGCCGGCCACGAGGCCGCGCGTGAAATGCCGCCCGGCCAGCAGATAGACGACCAAGGTCGGCGCCGCCGCCAGCAGCGCCGCGGCCATCTCCAGCGGGTAGGCGCGGGCGCCGGTCTCGGTCTGCGCGCTCAGCTGCGCCAGCGCCGCCGTGATGGGCCGCGCGTCCTCGGGGCCGAACACGAGGCCGAACAGGTACTCGTTCCAGATCGTCGTGAACTGCAGGATCAGCACGACGACGAAGATGGGCCGCGACAGCGGCAGCACGACGCGCCACAGCAGCCGCCAGAAGCCAGCGCCGTCCAGCCGCGCGGCCTGCAGCAGCTCGTCGGGGAAGGCCAGGAAGTGGTTGCGGAAGAACAGCGCCAGCGGCAGGCTGTAGATCACGTGGATGGCGATCAGCAGCGCGAGCGACCGGTCCAGGCCGAGCCGCGCCATCGTGATGGCCAGCGGCAGCAGGTAGACCTTGATGGGCAGGAAGAAGGCCAGCACCAGCAGCAGGCCCACCCAGCGCTCGCCACGGAAGCGGAACTTGCACAGCACGAAGCCGTTCAGCGCCGCCAGCAGTGCCGACAGCAACACCGCCGGCACGGCCAGCATCAAGCTGATGCCGAAGCTGCCCGACAGCGTCTGCCATGCCAGCCGCCAGGCGGCCAGGCCGGGCTCGCGCGGCAGCGACAGAAAGCCCTGCTGCGCCTCGGCCACGCCCTTGAAACTGTTCATCAGCATCAGCAGCAAGGGCAACGCGATGACCGCGGCGGCCAGCCCGGCCAGCAGGTAAAGAGACAGCCGCTTCATGCCGCCACCTTCCGCCGCGAGCGCACGACGGCATACGGCAACGCGATGCTCAAGACCATCATCACCAGCACCATCGCGCTGGCCGCGCCCAGGCCGAGGCGGCTGCGCTCGAAGGCCATCTGGAACATGTAGAACGCCGGCAGCTCGCTGGACTGCCCCGGCCCGCCCTCGGTCAGCACGACGACAAGGTCGAAGGTCTTGATGGCCGCCGGCAGCAGCACCAGCAGCGCCGACGCGAGGCTGGGCCCCAGCTGCGGCAGGATGACGCGCCTGAGCAGCCGCCAGCCGGTGGCGCCGTCCAGCCGCGCGGCCTGCAGCATGGACTCGTCGATGCCGCGCAGCCCGGCCAGGAACAGCGCCATGACGAAGCCGGTGATCTGCCACACGGCGGCCACCACCAGCGCGTAGACGGCCATGTCCTCCTGCGCCAGCCAGTCCCAGCGGAAGCTCGCCCAGCCCCAGCCGCGCACCGCCTCGGCGAGGCCCTGCTCCGGGTCCATCAGCCAGCGCCACGCGCTGCCGGTGACGACCATGGACAGAGCCATCGGGTGCAGCCACACCCAGCGCAGCACGCCCTCGCCGCGCAGCTTCTGGTCCAGCAGCAAGGCCAGCGCCAGGCCCAGCAGCAGCGGCAGCACAACGAAGCCGGCGCCGAAGCGCAGCAGGTTCCACAGCGCGGCCTGCCAGCGCGGGTCCAGCAGCAGGCGCTCGTACTGCTTCAGGCCGACGAACTCGGTGCTGGGCAGCAGGTTGGAGCGCGTCAACGACAGCCAGCCCGTCCACAGCAGGAAGCCGTAGAAGAACACGGCGCCGACGAGCAGCAGGGGGATGAGGCACGCCAGCGCGGTGCGTCGTTCGCTCACGGTCAGTCTCTCTGTCTCAGGGCCTGGGCCAGGCGCGCCTGCGCCTGCGGAGCCGTCATGCGCTCGCTGGCCCAGTAGGCCGACAGCACATCGCGCAGGCCGCCATAGGCGCTCTCGCCCAGGCGGGCGCTCAGGCTCAGCACGAGGTCGCCGCGCGCCTCGCCGGCACGGAAGTCCGCCGCCGAGCGCTGCGCACACGTGTTGAAGCCCGACAGGTCGGCATCGCGCCGCACCGGAATGCCGCCTTTCAGCCGCGCCAGCTTCGCCGACGTGTCGGGCTGCAGCAGCAGGCCGGCCAGCTTCTGCTGCGCGCCCAGGCGGGCCGGCTGGGCGAAGAACACCAGCCGGTCGAACTCGAAGTAATGCAGGCCGGCGTTGCCGGGTGCGGCGGTGCAGTCGTAGTCCATGCCAGGCTGCCAGCCGGCCTTCTGGAACTCGCCATTGGCCCAGTCGCCGGTGAACTGGAACACCGCCTTGCCCTGCAGCAGCAGCGCCGTCGCGCCGGCCCAGTCGCGGCTGACCTGGCCGGCATCGGTGTAGGCCTTCAGCGAGCGGAACTCCTGCAGCAGCGCCGCCATGCGGGCGCCGGCCAGCAGCGCCGGGTCGGCCTGGACCAGCGCGCGCTCGAAGAAGTCGCGCCCCGCGCGGCCCAGCACCACGGCCACGAACAGGCTGAGCTTCTGCCCCGCCGAGCTGCCGATGGCCAGCGGCAGCAGGCCCTGGGCGCGCAACCGCGCGGCCGTGCGGTGGAAGGCGTCCCAGTCCTGCGGCACGGCCAGGCCGTGCGCGCGCAGCAGGCGCTGGTTGCTCCACAGCGTGTTGAGTCGGTGCACGTTCAGCGGCACGGCGGCGGGCTTGTGGGCGGCATCGCGCAGCTCGCTGGCGACCGCATGCGGCAACGCCGCGAGCTGCGCGCTCACGTCGGCCCCCAGGTCGGCCAGCGGCACGGCCTCGGCCCAGATGCGCAGCGGCTTGTCGGTCTGCGCAAGGGTCGGCGGGTGGCCCGACAGGAAGCGCGCCTTCAGCAGCGTGCTGGCATTGGACGCGCCGGCCACGGCCGTCGTTTTGAGGTCCACGCCGCCGCGCCGGGCGGCTGCCGCCAGCTCGCTGACCATGGCGGCCTCGCTGCCCGAGGTCCAGGCATGCAGCAGCTCCAGATCGGCGGCGGGCGCGCTGCCGGCCAGCAGCAGCAGGGCGAGGGCGAGCGGCTTCATGCGAGGGCGTCCAGCCGGCGCTGCAGCGGCTGCACCAGCGCGGGCAGCATCTCGTCCACCAGCGCGGCCCCGCGGTGCAGCCGGCACTGGGCATCGCCGGGCTTGCGGCCCGCCCACAGCGCCAGGCCCAGCGCGCTCAGGTCGTCCAGCGCGTCCAGCAGCGGCAGCGCGGGCGCGAGCCGGGGCTTGGCGGCCAGCAGCACACGCCATGCGGGCAGTTGCTCGCGGGCGTGCGCCAGCGCGGCCTGCCAGGCGGCGGCGTCGTCCCCCAGCGCGGCCATCAGCGGGCTCTCGGCCGGCAGCGCATCGGCCAGGCGGTCCAGCGGCTCGTGCTGGTGATACGCCAGCGCGCGCTTCTTGGCGTGCTGGCGCGCATAGCCTGAACCGGGCTCCAGCCAGGCGGCCAGCGCGCGCAGGCGCTCCCGGTCAGCCGTGTCGGGGCACAGCGCGGCGAACAGCGGCGCGGCCGGGTCGGCCGGCAGGCGGCCGGTGGCCACCAGCCAGCACTGCGCGGCGGCCAGGCGCGGGGCCAGGTCGTGCCCGGCGCCGGCAGGGTCGCTCCACAGCCGCTCGGCCACGGCCAGCGCGCGCGGCCACAGGCGCAGCGGCAGCTGGGGCGCCTCGACCAGCTCGCCCCACAGTGCCGCCTCGCCGCCCAGCATGGGCACGGCCGGGCCACCGCTGTCCGCCGGCCAGCCCGCGGGCCCGGCCGGCAGCGGCTGCCAGTCGCAGGGCTGGCGCAGCGCATTGACCCGCAGCCAGCCGCAGCCGGCGGCGCCCGGCCCCCACAGCTCCAGCTCACCGAGGTCGCTGTCCACCTGCAGGCGCCAGCCCGTCGGGCCAGCGCCGGGCTCAGGCACGACGCGCGGCGCCAGCCATTCGTCCAGGGTGCCGGTGCTGCGCAGGTGCAGGCGCGCGTCATCGCCCTGCAGCCACAGCCGCCCCTCGACCTGCCAGGCGCCCACGGTGGCGCGCAGCGACCAGGCCGGCGCGTCGTCGGCCGGCGCGGGCGGGCGCGGCGGCGCCTGCAGCGGCCGCCGCCAGTGGTAGGCGGCGGGGTGGATCTGGTCCAGGTAGAAGCCAGCGCTGCGCAGCCGGCCGCCCAGCCCGGGCGGCGCTAGGCGCAGGGCCTCGTCGCCGCGCCAGCACTGCAGCACGCTGCCGGCCGGCAGCGCGGTGGACTGGCCCATCTCGTCCCAGGCCAGCAGCCGCTTGCCGTGGCGACGCAGCACGCCGGCCACGCGCGCCAGGTAGGCGGCCTGCAGCGCGGCCAGGCTGGTGCCGCGCTGCTCGGCCAGGCGGGTCCAGGCGGCCGGCGCCAGCTCGTCGCCGCCGAGGTGGACGAAGGGGTCGGGGAAGACCTCGGCCCACTCGCCCAGCAGACTGTCGAGGAAGGCGTAGAGCGCGTCGCTCTCCGGGTTGACGGCCGCGCCGAACACGCCGAAGCCAGGCTGCGCCGCGGTGGGCGCCGGGGCGCACAGCAGCTCGGGGTGGGCCAGGCCCAGCGCCCAGCAATGGCCGGGCAGATCCAGCTCGGGCACGACGCGGATGCCGCGCGCGCCGGCCTCGTCCACCAGGCGGCGGGCCTGGTCCAGCGTGTAGCAGAAGCCGCCGCTGGCGTGGGTCTGCAGCCGCGGGTAGCGGGCCGAGGCCAGGCGCCAGGCCTGGTCGTCGGTGAGGTGCCAGTGCAACACGTTGAAGCGCGCGGCGGCCATGCCGTCGAGCAGGCCCAGCAGCGCGTCGAAGGGCAGCGGCCGGCGCGCCACGTCCACCAGCAGGCCGCGCCAGGGATGGCGCGGTGCGTCGTCGATCTGCAGCGCCGGCAGCGCGGCCAGGCCGGCCTCGCGCGCCTGCCACCACAGCTGCGACAGCGCATGCAGCGCATGGCTGACGCCGGCCGGCGTGGCAGCCTGCACGCGCACGGCCTCGGCCGTCAGCCGCAGGCGGAAGGACTCGTCGTCACCCAGTTGCGGCCGCGCAGACGGCAGCGAAGGCAGTGACGGCAGCTGCAGGCGCGCGGCGGCCGGGGCATCGCCCGCCCACGGCAGCAGGGCCTGCCAGGCCGGCGGCACATCGCGCAGGCCAACCACCTGCGGCCCGGCGCCGGGCAGACGCTGCAGGGCCCAGGGCCGGGGCAGCAAGGTGGCAGCGAGACGCGACAGGACGGGCATGCGCCCATCTTGTGCCGGCTCGGCTAGGCCTCACCTCAAGCGAATCTGAAGGTTGTCTGAAGGCCGGCGGCTCAGCGGCCTGTGGGGCGCATGGGGCGCGTGGCCACGAACAGGCTGGCCAGGCACAGCACCATGCCGGCCACCGCCAGCGGCGTGACCTGCCAGCCTTCGAAGACCGCCGAGATCACCAGCGCGATGACGGGGATGATCACGCCCGTCAGCGCCGCCTGCGCCGGGCCGCGCGCCTGGGCCAGCTTGAAATACAGCACGAAGGCGATCACCGAACCGGCCACCGACAGGTAGAGCAGGCTCAGCACATAAGGCAGGCGCAGGTCGAAATGCAGGCCCTGGCCGCTGGCCAGCGACACGCCCAGCAGGAACAGCGCGCCATAGCCCATGCTCCAGGCCAGCACCGGCACCAGCGGCAGGCCGCGCTTGGTGAGCGTCAGCGTCAGCACGTTGCCGATGCAGGCCACCAGCACCGCGAACAGCCCCAGCGCCAGGCCCAGCCAGGCGCTGGGGCGCGCGCCGGTGGCCGCGATCTCGGGCCAGAAGATCAGCACCACGCCCAGCACGCCGCCGCTGGCCGAGACCAGGAAGCGCCGCGTGACCGGCTGGCCGAAGAACAGCCGCCCCGACAGCGCGTTGCCGTACACCATCAGGCAGAACAGCACGGCCACCAGGCCGGACGGGATGTGGCGCTCGGCCTCGTAGACCGACAGGTAGTTGCCGCTGTACTGCACGATGCCGGTGGCGAGCATCCAGCCATGCGCCCACAGCGGCAGCCGCAGCGACAGGCCTTGCCAGCGTGCGAGTGCCGCCAGCAGCAGCGCCGCCAGGCCGAAGCGCCAGGCCACGGAGTTGAAGACCGGCACGCCGGAGTCCAGCTGGTACAGGATGACGTGCCAGGTGCTGGCCCAGATCAGCGTGGGGCCCCAGAACAGCCAGCGGCTGGGCGATGCAGTGGACATGGACTCGGCGAAGAAAAACGCCGCTCAGGGCGGCAGAAGGAGTTCGGCAATTCATGCGGGCCGAGTGCCGGGCCGCCCCAAGCCGGCCCGCGCTGGCGATGTGCTGGGCGGTCGAGCCGCCCGGCATCGCCGCCCCCTCGGGGGGCGAACGGGACGGCCGGCGTTCAGCCGGCACGGGCGGGGGCTTCAGGCGTGGCGCTTGAAGCTGGCCAGCAACACGCCGGCCAGCACGAACAGCGAGCCGAACACGCGGTTCAGCAGCTTGATGTGGTGTGCGCTCTTCAACGCCGCCAGCACGCGTGCGGCCAGCGCGGTGTAGCCGCCCATGACGACGAGGTCGGTGAAGCCCAGCGTGGCGCCGATGACGAGGTACTGCGGCGCCAGCGGCGCGGCCAGGTCCAGGAACTGCGGCACCACGGCCAGCAGGAAGACCGTGCCCTTGGGGTTCACGGCATTGATGCCCCAGCCGCGCAGCACCAGCTGGCGGCGCGTGGCCTGCACGGCGCCATCGTCGGCGGCCGCCAGCGGCTGGGCCGGCGCGCGCCACTGCTGCACGCCCAGCCACACCAGGTAGGCCACGCCGGCCCACTTGATGACGGCGAAGGCCGTCTCGGACGCGGCGATCAGCGCGCCCAGGCCGGCGCTGACGAACAGCACCTGCGTCAGGATGCCCAGGATGAGCCCGAAGGTCATGAAGTAGCCGCGCCGGAAGCCGTGGCTCAGCCCCGCGCTCATGGCGGCCACCGCGCCGGCGCCGGGCGACAGGCTGATGGCCCAGCAGGCGGCGAAAAAGGTCAACCAGGTGGCGAGTTCCATACGGGGCTCCGGGGGGGCGGCGTGATCGGGGGCGGGCCTAGCAGTGTGCCCGACCGGCGGCAGCGGCGCCGGTCGTCATGCCCTCAACGCCGGCAGGCCGCCGACGCCAGCGCCGCTGGCAGGTGCAGGCCGGGCGTTTCCAGCGCGTAGTGCAGGCTCAGCAATTGCCAGCCCTGCGGGCCCAGCTGCCAGTGCATGCTGTTGACGCCGGTGTAGGCCGGCGCGGCCTGGGCCGGGTCATGCCGCGTCTGCACCACGCTGTAGACCTCGGCATGGCCGCCAAAGCGGCGCTGCTGTCGATCCACCTCGCATTCGTACAGGCCACGCGGCGACGGCGTCGCCAGATCGGCCAGGAAGCGCGCCACCGGCCAGGCCCCCACCTGCAGGCTGCTGGCCTGCAGCCGCTGGCCGAACACCTGGCCTTGCGGATGAAACAGCTGCTGCAGCGCCGCCACATCAGACGCCTGCTGCGGCGCATGGCCGATGGCCTGCCACAGTCGGCTGACCGCCTGATCCAGCGCGGCCTGGCTGTGCGCAGTGGCCGCCGGTCCCAGCGCATCCAGCAGGTCCGGCCAGGACACGCGGTAGACCGCCGACAGCCCCTGCGCATCGCCCCGCGTGGACGCGAAGTACAGCCAGCGCCCGTCGGCGCTGACCGAGGGCGAGAACTCGAAGCCCGGGCCGTTGACCGGGGCCGGCAGCCGGAGCGCCGGGCCGAAGCCCGGGCCCAGGCGCTCGGCCAGGTAGAGGTCGCCGCCACCGGCCTCGGCGCCGCCGCGGTCGCTCCACCACAGCGCGAAGCGGCCGTCGGGGCTCAGCGTGAAGTCACTGTTCTGCGCGCTGTCGTTGATGGGCGAGGGCAACGGCTCGGGCGCGGCGTCGGCGGCGTCGGCCCGGTAGACGGCCAGCCGCCCCGCGCCGCCTGCGCGGCTGGAGGAGAAATAGAGCGTGTCGCCGTAGCGCTCCGGCCCCAGTTCGTACGCGGTGCTCTGCCAGCGCTCGGGCAAGCGCTGCGGCTCGGCCCACCGGCCGTCCGCCCAATGTGATTCGAAGAGATCGGGGCGCGCCGGCATGCCACCGTCCGGCAGCGGCCGGTGGGCAATGAAGCTGAGCACGCGGCCGTCGGCGCTGAGGTGGGGATCGGAGTCGCGCCAGCGCGCGTCGCTGAACGGCAGCGGCTCGGCCGCCTGCCACCGGCCGCCCACGCGGCGCTGCAGGAACAGGCGCGCCTGCTGAAAGCGCGCTGCGGAACGGGCAAACACGCGCATGTCGCGCTGTTCCTGCAGGTTGTAGGCCTGCTCGCCCG
Organism: Roseateles hydrophilus; assembly: GCF_026712245.1. Taxonomy (GTDB): domain Bacteria; phylum Pseudomonadota; class Gammaproteobacteria; order Burkholderiales; family Burkholderiaceae_C; genus Pelomonas; species Pelomonas hydrophilus. The sequence continues at coordinate 658,976 of NZ_JAPPUY010000003.1, read as the reverse complement.
GCACTTCCCCCAGGTCCACCCGCTCCACGCTGAGGCCGGCGGCAGCCCCCGCGCCCGCCCATGCCGCCAACGCCAACCCCACGCCTTGCCGCATCCACTGCATGTGTCGCCTCCCTTGTGCGGCGGCATCGTAGGCAGGCGGGCGGCGCGCGGGGCCCCCGCGCGACGAAGCGGCCCCAGCGGCGACGAAGTCGGCCTGCCAGACACCGAACGCGACAGCCGCAGAATGACCCGCCATGAGCGCCACCCCGTCCGTCGAACGTCAGATCCTCAGCACCCGCCGCTGGCTGCGCAGCCACCGCTGGCTGCGCCTGCATGTGGGCCTGATCGCGCTGTGCTGCCTGGCCTGCCTGTGGCTGAGCGGCGCGCTGCTGCGCTGGGCCGGGGTGGACGGGCTGGCCCTGCGCTTCGGGCTCAGCCTGGCGCTCAGCTACGCGGCCTACCTGGGGCTGCTGCGGTTGTGGGCGGCCTACCTATTAAGCCGGGCGGACGGCGACGCCACCGACCTCGCCGACCTCGGCCTGCAGCTGGCCGACAACGGCAGCTGCGGTGGCGGCGGCACGGCGCTGGATGCGCTGGAGCTGGCGGCCGGCGCCGACGAGGGCGCAATCCTGCTGCTGCCCCTCGCGGCAGCTGTGGCGGTGGCCGTCGCGCTGGCCGCGCTGCTGGGCGCGGGCGTGACGCTGCTGTTCGGCGTGGAGGTGCTGCTGGCGGTGTCCGTCGAGGTCGCGCTGGCCGCGTTTGCCGCCGGCCTGGCCTGGCGGCACCAGCGCCAGTTCGACCGCGGCGGCTGGCTGCGCTGCGCGCTGCGCCACACCTGGGTGGGCGCGCTGGTGCTGCTGCTGGCAGGCGTGGGCCTGGGCGCGGCGCTGGACCGCTGGATGCCGCAGGCCGAGTCGCTGCCGCATGCTGTCAGGCTGTGGCGCGCGGCCTGACGACAATGGCCGCATGGCCACGAGCAAAAGCATCTACACCTGCACCGACTGCGGCGGCACCAGCCCGCGCTGGCTGGGCAAATGCCCGCACTGCAATGCCTGGAACACGCTGACGGAAGCCCCCGCCGAGCCCAGCGGCGGCGGCAAGAACCGCTACCAGGCGCTGGCCAAGAGCCAGCCGGTGGCCACGCTCAGCGAGATCGAGGCCAGCGACTACGAGCGCACGCCCACCGGCCAGGAGGAACTGGACCGCGTGCTGGGTGGCGGCATCGTGGCCGGCGGCGTCGTGCTGATCGGCGGTGACCCGGGCATCGGCAAGTCCACGCTGCTGCTGCAGGCGGTGGAGTCGCTGAGCCAGACCGTCAAGGTGCTGTACGTGACCGGCGAGGAAAGCGGCGCCCAGGTTGCGATGCGCTCGCGGCGGCTGGGCCTGGCCGGCGACAAGGTGCGCGTGCTGGCCGAGATCGGGCTGGAGAAGATCCTCGCCACCATCGAGGCCGAGGAACCGGACTTCTGCGTCATCGACTCCATCCAGACGCTGTACTCCGAGCAGCTGTCGTCGGCGCCGGGGTCGGTGGCCCAGGTGCGCGAATGCGCCGCGCAGCTGACGCGCACGGCCAAGGCGCGCGGCTGCGCCATGGTGCTGGTGGGCCACGTGACGAAGGAAGGCGCGCTGGCCGGCCCGCGCGTGCTGGAGCACATCGTCGACACGGTGCTGTACTTCGAGGGCGACACGCACAGCAGCTTCCGCCTCGTGCGCGCCATCAAGAACCGCTTCGGCGCCGTCAACGAGATCGGCGTGTTCGCGATGACGGAGAAGGGCCTGAAGGGCGTGGCCAACCCCAGCGCCATCTTCCTGAGCACGCACACCGAGCCGGTGCCCGGCAGCTGTGTGCTCGTCACGCTGGAGGGCACGCGGCCCCTGCTGGTCGAGCTGCAAGCCTTGGTGGACAGCGGCGGCGTGAGCCCGCGGCGCCTGTCCGTCGGCCTGGACCGCGACCGTCTGGCCATGCTGCTGGCCGTGCTGCACCGGCACGCGGGCGTGGCCACGGGCGACCAGGACGTGTTCGTCAACGCAGTGGGCGGCGTGCGCATCAGCGAGCCGGCGGCCGACCTGGCGGTGCTGCTGGCCATCCAGAGCTCGCTGCGCGGCCGCGCGCTGCCCAAGGGCTTCATCGCGTTCGGCGAAGTGGGCCTGGCTGGCGAGGTGCGGCCCGCGCCGCGCGGCCAGGAGCGGCTGAAGGAAGCGGCCAAGCTGGGCTTCAGCGTGGCCGTGGTGCCCAAGGCCAACGCGCCCAAGAAACCCATCGACGGGCTGACCATCCACGCCATCGAGCGCGTGGAGCAGGCCATCGACGTGCTGCGCGGCCTGGCCTGAGCGGGCCTGCGGATCGCAGGTTTCCACAACGCACGGCGCTGGCAACGACGCTTAGGATTGCGGCGTCAACCGGAGAGCCTCCCATGTCCGATCCCGCCGACCTCAGGCAGCACGCCCGCACCGACTTCCTGGGTGCCCAACACGATGCCGACTCCCTGCCCGGCTGGGTGTTCAAGCCGGTGCAGTTCAGCCAGGGGCCGGCCGGCCTGGTGCTGAACATGAGCGACGGTGGCCTGCAGGTGCTGACCAGCGCCACCGAGCCCTTGACGGACGCCAAGTACGAGGTGGTGCTGCTGCTGGGCCGCGCCGACATGGACGACGGCGAGGAGCAGGTGTCCTGGTTTAACGGTGTGGTGGAGCGCAAGTGGTCGCGGCCCGTGCCGCGCATGGGCGTGCTGCACGGCATGAGTTTCACGGCGCGCAACTCGACGGCCGAGACCTTTCTGAACGGCCACCAGGCCGCGTTGGAGTCTGGCCAGTGGGTGCGCTGCGTGCTGCTGAAGGTCAGCGCTTGACGCCGGCCGTGGCAGGATGCGCGCCCCGACCGAGCGCCCCATGAGCCCTGCCCTGCCCGCACCGCCCTACTACGCCGTCATCTTCACGAGCCAGCGCACGGCCGTTGAAGCCGGCTATGCCGACACCGCCGAGCGCATGGTGGCGCTGGCGGCCGCGCAGCCCGGCTACCTGGGCGCCGAGAGCACGCGCGGCGCCGACGGGCTGGGCATCACCGTGTCCTACTGGCGCACGCCAGAGGACATCGCGCGCTGGCGCCGCGACACCGAGCACCAGGCGGCGCGCGACACCGGCCGCACCCGTTGGTATGAGCACTACACGCTGCGCGTGGCCCGCGTCGAACGCGCCTACGCCTGGGAACGCAGCGACGGAACACAGGATCCTCAAGCATGAACGCATGGATGGGCGTGCTGCTGGCGCTGGCCGCGCTGGTGGCAGGCGGCGCATTTTTCGGCTGGCAGGGCATCGTCTTCGCGACGACCGGCATCGTCTTCTGGCTGCTGCTGCAGATGAGCCGGCTGATGCGGCTGATGCAGAAGGCGGGCGCCGCGCCCATGGGTTCGGTGGCCAACGCCATCATGCTCAGCAGCAAGCTGCACGAGGGCATGACGCTGGTGGAACTGATCAAGCTCACCGGCAGCCTGGGGGCCAAGCAGGCCCAGGACACCTACGTCTGGCGCGACACCGGCGGCGACGCGGTGGAGGTGGTGCTGAAGAAAGGCAAGCTCGCCGAGTGGCGGCTGCTGCGGGCCGGCGAGGCGTCATAGGCTCTTCGTAAAATCGCGGACTTTCCTCATCAGCCCTGGAGTACCCGATGGTTCCCGCCCCTCTGCACGACCGCGACGGCAAGATCTGGATGGACGGCGAGCTCGTCGACTGGCGCGATGCCAAGATCCACGTGCTGACGCACACGCTGCACTACGGCTGCGGCGCCTTCGAAGGCGTGCGCGCCTACGACACCGTCAACGGCACGGCCATCTTCCGGCTGCAGGAGCACACGCAGCGCCTGCTCAACAGCGGCAAGATCCTGCGCATGAAGGTGCCGTTCTCGGCCGAAGAGATCAACGAGGCGCAGCGCGCCGTGGTGAAGGCCAACAACCTCAAGAGCGCCTACATCCGCCCGCTGATCTGGATCGGTTCCGAGAAGCTGGGCGTCAGCCCCAAGGGCAACCAGGTGCACCTGATGGTGGCCGCGTGGAGCTGGGGCGCCTACCTCGGCGAAGAAGGTCTGAAGCGCGGCATCCGCGTGAAGACCAGCTCCTACACCCGCCACCACGTCAACATCACGATGACGCAGGCCAAGACGGTGTCCAACTACACCAACTCCATCCTGGCCAACATGGAAGCCACCGACGACGGCTACGACGAGGCGCTGCTGCTGGACGCGTCCGGCTTCGTGTCCGAAGGCGCGGGCGAGAACCTGTTCGTCATCAAGAACGGCGTGGTCTACACGCCCGACCTGTCGGCCGGTGCGCTCAACGGCATCACCCGCAACACCATCTTCGCGATCTGCCAGGACCTGGGCCTGAAGCTGGTCGAGAAGCGCATCACCCGCGACGAGGTCTACATCTGCGACGAGGCCTTCTTCACCGGCACCGCCGCGGAAGTGACCCCCATCCGCGAGCTGGACCGCATCGAGATCGGCGCCGGCTCGCGCGGCCCCATCACCGAGAAGATCCAGTCGGCCTTCTTCGACATCGTCAACGGCCGCAACCCCAAGTACGCCGACTGGCTGACCGCCGTCTAAGAGCCACCACATGAGCACCAACACCACACCCGCCGCCACCGTCGAAGTGACCGCCAAGGACTGCAACGACAACGGCACCGTCTTCTGCCCCAACCCCAAGATGGCGCTGTGGAGCAACCATCCCAAGGTCTTCATCGACCTGACCCACGGCGGCCAAGGCCAGTGCCCCTACTGCGGGACGGCCTACAAGCTCAAGGCCGGCGAGGTGGTGGGCCACCACCACTGACATGCGCCGCACTCCCGCGCAGCAGGCCGTGCTGCAGGCCTCGCCCGACGACACCGAGGCCCAGTTCTACGAGGCCCTTCAGCAGGGCGACCTGGAGCACCTGATGGCCTTGTGGGCCGATGACGAGGAGATCGCCTGCGTTCACCCAGGCGGCCCGCGCATCGTCGGCCTGCCCGCCATTCGCGCCGCCTTTGCTGCGGTGTTCGAGCGCGGCGCCGTGCGCGTGCATCCCGAGCGCGTGCGCCGGCTGCACAGCGGCGACTGCGCCATCCACCATGTGCTGGAGCGCGTGCAACTGCACAGCGAGGCCGGCCAGACCGCGCCCACCGCCTGGGTCATTGCGACCAACGTCTACCTGAAGACGGCGCTGGGCTGGCGCCTGGTGCTGCACCATGCCAGCCCCGGCAACCCTGGCGACGTCCAGGAACTGGTGGCCGACGCCGGCACGCTGCACTGACGCCGGGCGCATGCAGTACCGCGCCCCTCGCTGGCTGCCCGGCGGGCACCTCCAGACCATCTGGCCCGCGCTGTTCAGCCGCCAGCACGACGGCCCGCCGCCCACCTGGACGCGCGAACGCTGGGACACGCCCGACGGCGACTTCATCGATGTCGACTTCCTCGCGGACGCCCCGGCCGGCGCGCCGCTCTTCGTCCTCTTCCACGGCCTGGAAGGCGACCGCACCAGCCACTCCAGCGTCGCCTTCGCCAGCGCGGCGCGCGAACGCGGCTGGGCGATGGCGCTGCCGCACTTCCGCGGCTGCTCGGGCGAGCTGAACCGCGCGCCGCGCGCCTACCACTCGGGCGACTACGAGGAAATCGGCTGGATCCTGCAGCGCCTGCGCGACCGCCACGGCGCCCCGCTGCTCGTGGCCGGCGTCTCGCTGGGCGGCAACGCGCTGATGCGCTGGGCCGAAGAGGCTGGCCACAGTGCCGCCACCGCGGCCCACGCTGTGTGCTCGATCTGCTCCCCCATCGACCTCGCCGCCGCGGGCGCCGCCATCGACCGCGGCTTCAACAAGCAGGTCTACGCACGCCGCTTCCTGCGCACCATGATCCCGAAGGCGCTGCGCAAACTGCAGCAGCACCCGGGCCTGTTCGACGGCGAGCGGCTCAAGCGCGCGTCCACCATTTACGAATTCGACAACCTCTTTACCGCGCCGCTGCACGGTTTCCGCAACACCGAGGACTACTGGACACGTGCCGCGGCCAAGCCGCACCTGCACCGCATCCGCATCCCGGCACTGGTGTTGAATGCCGTCAATGACCCCTTCGTGCCCGGGCACAGCCTGCCCCGGCCGGGCGAGGTCGGGGCCCATGTGACACTCTGGCAGCCCGGCCACGGCGGCCATGTCGGCTTCCCGGCTGGCCCGCTGCCCGGCCACCTGCTGACCATGCCGGGCCAGGTCTGTGACTGGCTCGCCCGACACCGCTGAAGGACACGCCCCATGGATGATCTGGTCCTGGCCGCCCTGAAGAAGTGGCCCAACGTGCCGCATTGCTACGGCTGGCTGGCGCTGGATGCCCGAGGTGACTGGTACATGCGCGACGAGCGCATCCAGCGCGCCGGGCCCTTCCCGCAGGTCAAGGGCAGCCGCATCGAGCATGACAAGCTGCTGGCCTTCATCGGCCGCAACTACGGTGTGGACGAGCGCGGCGCCTGGTACTTTCAGAACGGCCCGCAGCGGGTTTATGTGGAACTGGCCTGCACGCCGTGGATCTGGCGCTTGCAGCCCGACGGCCGGGTACTCGGCCACACGGGGCAGGCCGTGCAACGGATCGACTCGGCCTGGCTGGACGAGGCGGGTCAGCTCTACCTGCTGACCGACCTGGGCCTGGGCCTGGTGCACACGCAGGACATGGCCCTGGCGGCCGACGCCGTCGAGGCCGGCCGCTGGTTGCCGCAGGACTGCCTGGCGGCCGAGTTGCCCGCCCGCCACGGCTTCCTTCGCCATCCGGCCCCCTGAGCAGCGGCAACGCACCAAAAGAAAAGGCGCCCCTCAAGGGCGCCTTGTTCATTGTGCTGGGATCAGCGGTTCAGGGCTCAGTAGCCGCCGCCGTAGCCGCCGCCACCGCCGGAACGGCCGCCGCCGCCGTAGCCGCCGCCGCCACCGGAGCGGCCACCGCCGCCACCGTAGCCGCCGCCACCACCGTAGCTGCCGCCGCCGCCACCGGAACGGCCACCGCCGCCGTAGCCGCCGCCGCCACCGTAGCCGCCGCCACCACCGTAGCTGCCGCCACCGCCGCCGCCGTAGCCGCCGCCGGAACGGCCGCCGCCGCCGAAGCCACCACGGCCACCGCCGCCGAAGCCGCCAGGACGCTCCTCACGGGGACGTGCCTCATTCACGACGATGGCACGGCCTTCCAGGGCCTGACCATTCATGCCGTTGATCGCGGCTTGCGCTTCTGCGTCCGAACCCATTTCGACGAAACCGAAGCCCTTGGAGCGGCCGGTTTCGCGATCCATCATGACCTTCGCGGAGGTCACGGCGCCGAATTGGCTGAACGCCTCAAGCAGCGACTCATCGCGCACGCTGTAGGCCAGATTGCCCACGTAAAGCTTGTTTCCCATGGGGAAGCCCTTCTCTAACTCAAAAACCAAAAAACCATGTGGAGCTTCAACCCATCGTGAACCATTCAAACGAAGGTGCGGCGTCCAGACACAGGCGAACCATTATGGTGGCGAGGCCTCGAAGTGCCACAGGGTGCCCGCTCGAGTGTTGTTTTTCAGAGCTAGCACAAACCCTGTCGAGTCCCGTTTCTCATGCTCGCGTCATCGCTAGCATCCGCAACCCATGACATTCCCCCTGATTTCCGCTGTCGCGCGCGTGCTGGCCAGCATTGACGCCCCGCGCAATCTGCGCGCGCTCTACGCCTTGCTGGCAGGCTTTTGCCTGGCCGGGCTGCTGCTGGCCTCGGCACAGTCGGCCTTCGCCAGGGCCGACGAGGCGCTGGGCGCCCTGTGGCTGGGCCTGGCGCTGGCTGTCGCCTTTTTTGGCGTCAACACCACCGGCCTGATGCTGATGGACCAGGCGCGCGGCCAGCCGGTGCGCGACCCCCAGGATGCGCTGGCCGACGCGCTGCGCTGCGGCCACCGCGTGCTGCTGGCGCTGCTGGCCTGCCTGACGCTGGCCGCTGCAGGTGTAGCGGCGCTGGCCGCGCTGCTGTGGGCCACACGCTTTCCATGGGTGGGTGCGCCGCTGATGGCCGTTGCGCTGCCGCTGGGGGTGTTGACGCTGGGCGGGCTGGCCTTTGTGCTGGTGGTGCTTGTCGGGCCGCTGGCCGGGCCCGCGGTCTGGGCGGGCCGCGACAGTGCGGGCGTGCTGGCCTTTCTGCGTGCGCGACTGCGCCACGGCCTGCCCGAGACGGCGCTGCTGATGGCCACCGTCTACCTGCTGGTGGTGCTGACAACGGCGGCCGCGAGCTTCGTCGTCGTCAGCGGCGGCAAGCTGCTGGCGGGGCTGGCCATCCTGGGCGCAGGCATCGAGTTGCCGGCGCGCCAGCTGCTCGCGGGCCTGCAGGGCCTGGGCCCGCGCACGCTCAGCGCCAGCGGCGTGCCGCTGGAGGGCGGCTCCGTCGGGCTGGCTGCGCTGGTAGGCGGCGGTGTGGTGTTCGCGCTGGCGCTCGCGCTGCCCACGCTGGTGTGGCTGCGCGGCTGCTGCGCCGTCTACCTGGCGGTGACTGACGAGCCCACCTTCTCACCCGAGTGAATCTTCACACCGACCGCACAATCGCCTGTCATGGATATCTACAAGCCCCTGGTCGCCCTGCTGGCCATCGTGAACCCCGTGGGCGTGGTGCCCTTCTTCATCCACTTCACGGCGGGCCTGACGCGCCAGCAGCGCCGCAAGACCATGCTGGTGAGCGCCAGCACGGCGGGCATCGTCATCGCGCTGTCGGCCCTGTTCGGGCTGAAGATCATCGAGTTCTTCGGCATCTCGCTGGCCAGCTTCCAGGTGGGCGGCGGCTGCCTGCTGCTGATCAGCTCGCTGCAGATGCTCAACGCCAAGCCGGCCGAGGCCCGGCCGACCGACGTCAGTGACGGCGACAGCAAGATGGACGCTGGCGCCAGCATTGCCGTCGTGCCACTGGCCATCCCGCTGCTGACGGGGCCGGCCACCATCTCCACGATGGTGATCTACGCCGACAAGACCCGGCACTGGTGGGAGCTGGCCGTCCTGTGCGGCTACGGCGTTGTCGTGGCGCTGGTGACCTTCGTGACCTTCTCGGCCAGCAGCAAGATCGCCAAGGTGCTGGGCCAGACCGGCATCAACATCATGACGCGGCTGATGGGCCTGATCCTGGCTGCGCTGGCGGTGGAGCTGCTGGCCGACGGCCTCATCAAGCTGTTCCCGGTGCTGGCGGCACGCACGGTCGGATGAGCCCGGCCGGCCTGCCCCCGGTCTGGATGGCGCCCATGGCCGGCGAGGCCGCCAGCGCGGCGCTGGTGGCCGCGGTCAGCGCGGCCGGCGGTTTCGGCCAGCTGGGCGCGGCCTACCTCGCGCCGGCCCGCATCGCCGAGGTGGCAGCCGACATCCGCGCCCGCACCGACCGGCCCTTCGGCATCAACCTGTTCTGCCCCCAGCCCTGGCGGCGCGACGACGCCGCGATGGATGCCTACCTCGCCCGGCTGGCGCCCTGGCATGCCGAGCTGGGCCTGCCCGCGCCCGCGCGGCCCGAGCGCTGCGAGGAAGACTTCGAGGCCCAGCTGGCCGCCACCGTCGCCGCGCGGCCCGCCGTCATCAGCTTCGTCATGGGCGACCCCGGCGCGGCGCGCGTGGCGGCGCTGAAGGCGCAGGGCTTCACCATCGTCGGCACGGCCACGCAGGTAAGCGAAGGGCTGCAGCTGCAGGCCAGCGGCGTGGACGCGGTCGTGGCGCAAGGCTACGAGGCGGGTGGCCACCGGGGCGGCTTCCTGGGCAGCAGCGAAGGCGCGCTGATCGGCACGATGGCCCTGGTGCCGCAGCTGGCGGATGCGCTGGACATCCCCGTCATCGCGGCCGGCGGCATTGGCGATGCGCGCGGTGTGGCCGCCGCGCAGGCGCTGGGCGCCAGCGCCGTGGCGGTGGGCACGGCCTTCCTGCTGGTGGACGAATGCCCGCTGTCGCCGGCCTACCGCGCTGCGCTGCTGGCCGCGCGCGACGCCGACTCCACGCTGACGCGCGCCTTCTCCGGCCGCCTGGCGCGCGGCGTGGCCAACCGCGTCACGCGCGCGCTGGACGGCGCGGCCCTGCCCGACTTCCCGCAGCCCAACGCCGCCAGCCGGCCGCTGCGCCAGGCCGCTGCCAAGGCGGGCCAGGCCGACTTCCTCAGCCTGTGGGCCGGCCAGGCCTTGGCGCTGAACCGCGCGCCGGGCACGGCCGCGCAGCTGGTGGACGCGCTGCAGCAGGGCTGGCGCGCGTGAGCATCCTGCTGCTGGAGGACGACCCGGCCATCGCCGACACCGTGGCCTTCGCGCTGCGCCGCGAGGGCTTTGCCGTGGAGCACCGGGCCTGGCTGGCCGAGGCCCGCGAGCGGCTGCGCGCGGGGCCCGCGCCGGCCCTGCTCATCCTGGACATCGGCCTGCCCGACGGCCACGGCCTGGACCTGTGCCGCGAGCTGCGCGCCGGGCCGCTGAAGCACCTGCCCGTCATCGTGCTGAGCGCCCGCAGCGAGGAGATGGACCGCGTGCTGGGGCTGGAGCTGGGCGCTGACGACTACCTCGCCAAGCCCTTCAGCCCGCGCGAGCTGGTGGCGCGCGTGCGTGCGCTGCTGCGCCGGGCCCAGGCGTCGCCGGCCCCCAGCGCCGGCTTTGTCGTCGACGGCGCCCGCGTGTGGCTGGACGGCACGCTACTGAACCTCACCAAGCTGGAGCTGGGCCTGCTGCTGAAGCTGCTGGCCGCGCCGCAGCGCATCCATGCCCGCGACGCGCTGCTGGACGCCGTCTGGGGCAGCAGCGCCGACAGCGGCGACCGCACGGTGGACACGCACATCAAGACGCTGCGCGCCAAGCTGCGCGACGCGGCACCGGCGCGCGACCCGATCAAGACGCATCGGGGCCTGGGCTACTCGCTGGAACCCTGAGATGAGGCCCCTCGCCCAGTCCCGCCCCGCTGAACGCGGGCGTGCCCGGTCGGTCCCCCGAGGGAACGGCGATGCTTGCGGCATGGAGCCGCAAGCACATCGCCCTGACGGGCCGGCTTGGGAGCGGCCCGGCGCTCGGCCCGTTCAACCCGCCACAGGCGCCTGACATGCGCCTCGGCCTGCGCGTCTTCTTCGGCTTCTTCCTCATCGCCGGCCTCAGCGCGGTGCTGCTGCTGAAGGTGTTCATGGCCGAGGTGAAGCCCAGCGTGCGCGAGGTCATGGAAGACCTGATGGTGGACACGGCCCACCTGCTGGCGGAGGTGGCCGCCGACGAGCTGGCGGCTGGCCCGCCGCGCGCGGATGGCCTGCTGGCCACGCAGTTGCAGCGCTACACGCGGCGCGAGGTGGACGCGCTGATATGGGGCCTGCGCAAGCAGACGCTGGACCTGCGCGTCTACATCACCGATGCCAGCGGCCGCGTGGTGCTGGACTCCGGCACGCCCACGGCCGTGGGGCAGGACTACTCGCAGTGGAACGACGTGGCACGCACGCTGCGCGGCGACTACGGCGCCCGTGCCGGCCCCTACGGCCGGCACGACAGCACGGTGATGGTGGTGGCCGCGCCGGTGCAGAAGGACGGGCGCACGCTGGGCGTGGTGAGCGTGGCCAAGCCCGTGGCCAGCGTGCAGCACTTCATCGAGCGCGCCGAGCGGCGCGTGTTCTGGGCCGGCGCCGCGCTGCTGGTGACCAGCCTAGTCGTCGGCGTGGCGGTCACGTTGTGGCTGGTGGCCACCGTGCGGCGCCTGCGCCGTTACGCGCAGCAGGTGCAGGCCGGGCAGAACCTGGCGCCGCCCGAGGTGCCCGGCGAGCTGGGCGACCTGGCACACGCGATGGACGACATGCGCCGCCGGCTGGAAGGTCGCGAGCAGCTGGAGCACGATGTGCGCGCGCTGACGCATGAGTTGAAGAGCCCGCTGGCCGCGCTGCGCGCCAGCGGCGAGCTGCTGCAGGACGAACTGCCCGCCGCCGACCGCCAGCGCTTCGCGGCCCAGGTGCTGGACCAGACCGCCCGGCTGCAGACGCTGGTGGAGCGCGTGCTGGCGCTGTCGCAGCTGGAGGCCCAGGTGGGCCTGGGCGAGCGGCAACAGCTGGCGCTGGCGGCCTGGGCTGACGCCCAGATCGAGCGGCAGGCGGCGCGGCTGGCGCAGCGTGAGCTGCGCGTGGTCTGGACCGCCCGCGACGACGCCCGTGTGCCGGCCGATGCCGCGCTGCTGGAACTGGCGGTCGGCAACCTGCTGGTCAACGCGATCGACTTCGCGCCCGCCGGCTCGGCGCTGGAACTCGCCGTCAGCAGCACGCCCACGTCGGTGCGCCTGTCGCTGCGCGACCACGGCCCAGGCGTGCCCGAGGCCGCCTTTGGCCAGCTGGGCCAGCGCTTCTTCTCGACCGCCCGGCCCGGCAGCCTGGTGAAGGGCTCGGGCCTGGGCCTGGCCATCGCACGGCGCGTGGCCGAGCTGCATGGCGGGCGGCTGGCGTTCGAGGCGGCGGCGCCGGGGTTGCGCGTGACGCTCATCCTGCCGCGCTGACTTCACGCCGGCTTCACACAGCACGTCATCGCCTCACAGCGTCTCGCGATGCTGGCGGCATGAAGCTCAACCCCACCTTCTCCAAGCTGGCCATCCTGGCCGTGGTGTCACTCCTGCTGTGCCTCGTGCTGGCGCAGATCGGCGGCCTGGTGCACGAGCGCCAGATGCGGCAACGCGAGGCGGCCCGCTCCGTCGAACAGGCGCTGGCCGGGCCGCAGGCGCTCGCCGGGCCGGTGGTGGCGCGCGCCTGCAAGGAGCACTGGACGACGCTGGCGCCCGACAGCAAGACCGAAGTCGTCGCATCCCGGGTGTTCTGGCAGGTGGCGGCGCCGGCGCGCCTGCAGGTCAGCGGCGGCATGAGCCCCGAGGTGCGCCAGCGCGGCCTGTTCAAGATCAACACCTACGCCACGCAGCTGGACATGCAGGCGCAGTGGGACAGCCTGGCCCTGCCCGCCCCCAAGGCGGAGCAGGCCAATGGCCGCCTGGCCTGCGGCGAGCCGCAGCTGGTGGTGGCGCTGAGCGACCCGCGCGGCATCCGCGCGGCGGAGCTGCGCCTGAACGGCCAGCCCCTGCGCGCGCTGCCCGGCACGCCCCACCCCAGCTACCAGGGGCTGCACGCCGCGCTGCCCGAGATGAAGGCGGGCGAGCCGCTGCAGGTTTCGCTCAAGCTCAGCCTGGTCGGCAGCCAGCGGCTGGGCCTGGTGCCGGCCGCTGGTGACACCCAGGTCACGCTGCAGTCCAGCTGGCCGCACCCGAGCTTCGGCGGCCAGTTCCTGCCGCTGACGCACCAGGTGGGTGTCAGCGGCTTCACGGCGCGCTGGGCGGTGTCGTCGCTGGCCAGCACGGCGGTGGCCGACCTGCAGGCGGGCAAGCCGCTGGCCGAGCCGCGCCGCAGCGCCTCCCCCTACGGTCTGGAAGACGCGGCGGCTGGCACGAACCTGGACGTCCTCGCCGTCGAACTCATCGACCCCGTGAACCCCTACGTCATGAGCGACCGCGCCATCAAGTACGGCCTGATGTTCATCGCGCTGACCTTCGTCACCGTGGGCCTGACGGAGCTGCTGACGGGCCGGCGCGTGCACCCGGTGCAGTACCTGCTGGTGGGCCTGGCGATCAGCCTGTTCTTCCTGCTGCTGCTCAGCCTGTCGGAGCACCTGCCCTTCCTGGTGGCGTACCTGGTCGCGGCCGCGGCAGCGGCCGGCGTGCTGACGCAGTACGCGGCGGCCATGCTGGGCGGCTGGCGGCGCGGACTGGCCTTCGGCGGCGGCATCGCGCTGCTGTACGGCGCGCTGTATGTGCTGCTGAGCCGCGAGCAGACGGCCCTGGTCATCGGCGCGGTGCTGCTGTTCGCGGTGCTGGCCGTCGTGATGACGCTGACGCGCCGGCTGGACTGGTACCGCCTCGGCGGTGAAAGCCTGCGCCAAGCCGAGTGATTTACGCTCAGGCCCAGCCGTGCGCCGCGCGGCCTCTTGCAGAGCGACATGTCCAAAGAAGGCTTCGACTACATCATCGTGGGCGCCGGCACTGCCGGCTGCCTGCTGGCGAACCGGCTCAGCGCCGACCCGCACAAGCGCGTGCTGCTGCTGGAAGCCGGCGGCAAGGACGACTACCACTGGGTGCACATCCCCGTCGGCTATCTGCACTGCATCGGCAACCCGCGCACCGACTGGTGCTTCCAGACCGAGGCCGAGGCTGGCCTCAACGGCCGCCGCCTGCGCTACCCGCGCGGCAAGGTGCTGGGCGGCAGCTCCAGCATCAACGGCATGATCTACATGCGCGGCCAGAGCCGCGACTACGAGCACTGGGCCGACCTGACCGGTGACGACACCTGGCGCTGGGACCGCGTGCTGCGCGCCTTCCGCCGCCACGAACACCACTGGCGGCTGGACGACCCCAAGACCGCGCCCGAGGGCTTTGCCGACATGCATGGCCACAAGGGCGAATGGCGCGTGGAGCAGCAGCGCCTGCGCTGGCCCGTGCTGGACGCCTTCGCGCAGGCCGCGCAGCAGGCCGGCATCCCGGCCACCAGTGACTTCAACGCCGGCACCAACGAGGGCGTGGGCTACTTCGAGGTCAACCAGCGCAAGGGCTTGCGCTGGAACACGGCCAAGGCCTTCCTGCGCCCCACCTGCCTGGGCCGGCCTAACTTCGAGCTGTGGACCGGCGCGCAGGTGCGCAAGCTGCGCCTGCTGCAGGACGACACCGGCCTGCGCTGCAGCGGCGTGGAGGTGCTGACGCCGCATGGCGTGGAGCAGCCCTGGCTGAACGCGGGCGGCGAGGTCATCCTGGCGGCCGGCGCGGTGGGCTCGCCGCAGCTGCTGCAGCTGTCGGGCCTGGGCCCGGGCGCGCTGTTGCAGCGGCTGGGCCTGAGCGTCAAGGCCGACCTGCCGGGCGTGGGCGCCAACCTGCAGGACCACCTGCAGCTGCGCACCGTCTACAAGGTGCGCGGCACCCAGACGCTGAACACGCGCAGCGCCTCGATGCTGGGCAAGGCGCTGATCGGCCTGGAGTACGCGCTGCGCCGCAGCGGCCCCATGAGCATGGCCCCGTCGCAGCTGGGCGCGTTCACGCGCAGCTCGCCCGACAAGGCCTGGCCCGACCTGGAGTACCACGTGCAGCCGCTGTCGCTGGACGCCTTCGGCGAGCCGCTGCATGGCTTCGATGCATTCACGGCCAGCGTCTGCCACCTCAACCCCGGCAGCCGCGGCCATGTCCACATCACCTCACCCGACGCCACCGTCGCGCCGGCCATCCGGCCCAACTACCTGAGCACCGAGGGCGACCGCCGCATCGCCGCTGAAAGCCTGCGGCTGACGCGCCGCATCGTGGCCCAACCGGCGCTGGCCGCCTTCCGCCCCGAGGAGCACCGCCCCGGGCCGCAGGCGCAGAGCGACGAGGAGCTGATCCGCGCGGCCGGCGAGATCGGCACCACCATCTTCCACCCGGTGGGCACCTGCAAGATGGGCCGCCGCGAGGACCCGCTCGCCGTGGTGGACTCCCGGCTGCGCGTGCGCGGCGTGAGCGGCCTGCGTGTGGCGGACGCCAGCGTGATGCCGACGATCACCAGCGGCAACACGGCGTCGCCGACCTTGATGATTGCCGAGAAGCTGGCGGGGTGGTTGGTGGGCTAGCCCCCAAGCACGCCAGCGGCGCGCCGGCGCGTCGGCCTTGACGTCGTTCATCACCGACCTGCAGCCCGCCCTGCCGCGACAATTCCGGCATGTCTCCAGCGTCCCTCCGCGTCCTTGCCGTCATCCCCCCGATGACGCAGCTGAACACGCCCTACCCGTCCACGGCCTACCTGACCGGCTTCCTGCGCTCGCGGCAGATCGACGCGCAGCAGGTGGACCTGGCGCTGACGCTGGTGCTGGAACTGTTCTCGCCCACCGGGCTCGCGCAGATCCGCGAGGCCGTCCAGGCCCTGCCCGACGACCGCCGCACGCCGCAGACCGCCTGGTTCGACGCCGAGTTCGACACCCTCGCCGCCGTCACGCCGCGCGTGCTGCGCTTTCTGCAAGGGCAGGACCCGACGCTGGCCCACCGCATCAACACGCGCCGCTTCCTGCCCGAGGGCGCGCGCTTTGCGTCACTCGATCACTACATCGGCGAGGAAGGTGAAGACCCGCTGGCCTGGGCCTTCGGCGCCCTGGGCCTGCAGGACCGCGCGCGCCACCTGGCCACGCTGTTCCTGAACGACCTGGCCGATGTGCTGCGCGACGCGGTGGACGAGCGCTTCGAGTTCGTGCGCTATGCCGAGAAGCTGGCTGCCGCACAGGCCCACTTCGACCCGCTGGCCGAGGCACTGGCGGAGCCGCCCCACCTCATTGACCGCACGCTGCAGCGGCTCACACTGCAAGCGCTGGAACAGCACAACCCCGACGTCGTGCTGCTGTCCGTGCCCTTCCCCGGCTCGGTCTACGCGGCGCTGCGCATCGCGCAGGCGATCAAGGCGGCGCGGCCCGAGGTAGTGTGCGTGCTGGGCGGCGGCTACGTGAACACCGAGCTGCGCGAACTGGCCGAGCCGCGGCTGTTCGACTTCGTGGACTACGTGACGCTGGATGCAGGCGAACGGCCGCTGCTGGCGCTGCTGGAACACGTGGCGGGCAAGCGCTCGAAGACGCGCCTGGTGCGCACGTTCTGGCGCGAGGAAGGCACCGTCCGATATACGAACTTCGTCGAGCCCGACATTCCCTTCGATGAGGTCGGCACGCCGACCTGGGACGGGCTGCCGCTGGACCGCTACCTGTCGCTGCTGGACATGCTCAACCCCATGAACCGGCTGTGGAGCGACGGGCGCTGGAACAAGCTGACCATCGCCCACGGCTGCTACTGGAAGAAGTGCAGCTTCTGCGACGTGAGCCTGGACTACATCTCGCGCTACGAGGCGGCCTCGGCCGAAGTGCTGGTGGACCGCATCGAGGCCATCGTCAGGGAGACCGGGCAGACGGGCTTCCACTTCGTCGACGAGGCCGCGCCGCCCAAGGCGCTGAAGGCGCTGGCCGAGGAGCTGCTGCGCCGCAACGTCGCCATCAGCTGGTGGGGCAACATCCGCTTCGAGAAGACCTTCACGCCCGAGCTGTGCCAGCTGCTGGCCGACAGCGGCTGCATCGCAATCTCGGGCGGGCTGGAGGTGGCGTCTGACCGGCTGCTGAAGCTGATGAAGAAGGGCGTGTCGGTGGAGCAGGTGGCGCGCGTCACCAAGGCGTTCGCCGACGCCGGCGTGCTGGTGCATGCCTACCTGATGTACGGCTTCCCGACGCAGACGACGCAGGACACGGTGGACGCGCTGGAGTACGTGCGCCAACTGTTCGAGCATGGCTGCATCCACAGCGGCTTTTTCCACCGCTTCGCGTGCACGGTGCATTCGCCGGTGGGCATGAACCCGGCCGAGTACGGCGTCACGCTGCAGCCGCTGCCGGCGGACGGCCGCTTCGCGAAGAACGACATCGCCTTCATCGACCCCACGCCGACCGACCACGACGGCCTGGGCCAGGGGCTGAAGAAGGGGCTCTACAACTTCATGCACGGCATCGGCATCGACAGCGACATCCGCAGCTGGTTCCCGGTGCGCGTGCCCAAGACCACGGTGCCGCGCCGCTTCGTCGAGCGGGCCCTGTCGACACGCAGCTGACGGCGGCATCCCCCATCCGCTGAAGGACCGGCCCGCCCGCTGACTTTTGTGCGGTGCACAATCGGCGCAACCAACAGGAGGTGGCGGCGATGCGGCGAGTCGTGTTCAACCAGAAGGGTGGCGTGGGCAAGTCCACGATCACGAGCAACCTGGCGGCGATTGCCGCGGCGCAGGGCAAGCGGGTGCTGGTCATCGACCTGGACTGCCAGGGCAACACCACGCGCTACCTGCTGGGCGAGGCGGCCGACGAGCCGCTGGCCGGCTCGGCCGACTTCTTTGCTCAGACGCTGAAGTTCAGCGTGCGCGACAGCGACGGCAGCGAGTTCATCAGCGAGACGGCCTGGGACGGCCTGCACGTGATGGCCGCCAGCCCCGAGCTGGACGAGCTGCACGCCAAGCTGGAGAGCCGCTACAAGATCTACAAGCTGCGCGACGCGCTGCTGAAGCTGGAGAAGCAGTACGACGAGATCTGGATCGACACGCCGCCGGCGCTGAACTTCTACACGCGCTCGGCGCTGATCGCGGCGCAGGGCTGCCTGATCCCGTTCGACTGCGACGACTTCTCGCGCCGCGCGCTGTACGGGCTGCTGGAGGCGGTGCAGGAGATCCAGGCCGACCACGCACCCGACCTGCACGTGGAGGGCATCGTCGTGAACCAGTTCCAGGCCCGCGCCTCGCTGCCGCAGCGCGTGGTGCAGGAGCTGCTGGACGAGGGCCTGCCGGTGCTGCAGCCCTACCTGTCGGCCAGCGTGAAGGTCAAGGAATCACACGAGCTGAGCCGGCCCATGATCCACCTCGACCCGCGCCACAAGCTCACGCAGGAGCTGGTGGCGCTGTACGAGTCACTGCCGGGATAGCTGCCCCTCGGCGTCGCGCAGCTCGACCTGGCGGCCCAGCTTGCGCAGCTGCGGCAGCACCTTGGCGCGGTCGCCCACGGCCACGACGATGAGCTGCGACGGGTTCAGGTGCTGCCGGGCCGCCTTCAGCGCATCGGCGGCGGTGATGGCGGCGTACTGCGCCGGCAGCGCGGTGATGGCCGACAGCGGCCGGCCCACGGCCCAGTTGCCCGCGTAGCCGGCCACGACCGCGCCGTTGGTGTCGAACAGGCCGGGCAGCGACAGCAGTTGCGCATTGCGCACCCGCGTCAGCTCGGCCGCACCCATGGGGCGGGTGCGCATGCCGGTGACCTGGCGCCAGATCTCGGCCACGGCCTGGCCGGTCGCGTCGGTGCGCACACTGCCGTGGATGCCGAACTCGCCCCGCTCGCGGCCCAGCGTGTAGCCGGAGTAGATGCCGTAGGTGTAGCCCTTGACCTCGCGCAGCTGGTGGTTGATGCGCGACGTGAACAGCCCGCCCAGCGCCGCGTTCATCAGCTTGAGCGGCGCGGCGTCGGGCGTGGCCGCTGTCGGCCCGGGGGCGACGATGGCCAGCGCCGTCTGTGGCGCCCCCGGCTGGTCCACCACCAGGGTGCGGGCCGCCGTGGGCCGCGCAGGCGGCAGCGGCACGAGGGCCGGCGCCTCGCCCTGCCCCTGCCAGGCGCCGAACAGCGGCTGCACGAGGGCGCGCAGCTCGGCCTCGCTCAGGTCGCCCGCCACCACCAGCGCGGCGCGCTCCGGGCGGTAGTGCGCCTGCCAGAAGGCGCGCAGCGCGGCCGCGTCCAGCGCGCGCAGGCTGGCCACGGTACCGAGTGCGTTCTCGGCCAGCGGGTGGCCCTCGCCATAGACGGCACGCTGGCCCACCACCTCGGCCAGCAGGTCGGGCTGCTCGCGCACCTGCGCCAGCGCGGCCAGGCGCTGCGCGCGGATGCGCTCGATGTCGGCGTCAGCGAACGCGGGGCTGAGGGCCAGCTCCGCCAGCAGCGCCAGGCCCTCGCGGGCGGCGGCCTTGCGGCCGGAGAACGCCAGCCGCGCCTCCTCGGCGCCGGCCTGCGCGGTCAGCGTGGCACCCAGGCCGGCCAGGCCTTCGGCGATCTGCTGAGCGCTGCGCGTGGCCGTGCCCTCGGGCAGCATGGCCGCCACAAAGCCGGCCAGGCCGGGCTTGTCGGCCGGGTTGGCGGCCTGGCCGGCGCGCAGCACCAGGCTGGCGCTGACCAGCGGCAGGCCCGGCTTGGGTGCATGGATGACGGTGAGCCCGTTGGGCAGCGTGAAGCTCTGTGCCGCCGGCAGCGCCAGCGGCTTGGCCGCGGCCGCGGCGGGCGGCTTCAGGCGCCACGGCTCGGGCCCGTTCAGCGACTCCCGCTCGCCCTTGGCGGCCCGGGTGGGCATGGGCGGCGTGGGCACCTCGGGCGGCAGCAGTTTCTCGCCCGGCAGCGCGTGGATGACGACGCGGCGCTCGCGCTGCAGCCACTGCGCCGTGGCGGCGCTGATGGCCGCGGGCGTCAGCGCGTCGTAGCGGGCCAGGTCTTGCGCCAGGAAGCCCGGGTCGCCAGCCATCTGGTTGTAGTGGTTGACGAGGTCGGCCAGCGTGGCCACCTTCTCCATGCGCTGCAGCACCTGCGTCTCGATGACGGCGCGCGCCTGCGCGAGCTCGGCGGCCGTCGGCGGCGTGGTGGCCAGGCGCGCGATCTCGGCGTCCACCAGGCGCTCGATCTCGTCCAGCGACACGCCCGGACGGGCCACGACCTCGATGTCGAACACCGAGCTCAGCGACTGCGAGCCCTGCATCACGGCCACGCTCTGCGCCAGCTGCTTCTCGCGCACCAGCAGGCCGTACAGCCGGCTGGCCTTGCCGCCGCCCAGCACATGGGCGGCCACGTCGAGCTCGGCATCGCCGGGCTGGTACATGGGCGGCGTGTGCCAGGCCAGGTTGAGCCGGGGCAGTTCCACGCGATCGGTCATGACGAGGCGGCGCTCCTGCGTGATCTCGGGCGTGGGCACGCGCACCTCGGGCGGCTTGGGGCCGGGCTTGAGCGTGCCGAAGTACTTCTGCACCAGCGCCTTGGCCTGGGCCGGGTCGAAGTCACCGGCCAGCACCAGCGTCGCGTTGTTGGGCCGGTAGTAGGTGCGGGCGAAGTCCTTCACATCCTTGAGCTGGATGCGCTGGATGTCGGCGTGCGAGCCGATGACGGCCGCGCGGTAGGGGTGGCCCTCGGGGTAGAGCGCGTGGTACTTGGCCTCCTCGACCAGGCCATAGGGCTGGTTCTCGGTGGTCTGGCGGCGCTCGTTGCGCACCACGTCCTGCTGATTGGCCAGGGCCACCGAGTCCACCTCGTCGATCATCCAGCCCAGCATGTCGGCCTTCAGCCACAGGCCCTTCTCCAGCTGGTTGGCGGGCAGCGTGAAGAAGTAGTTGGTGCGGTCGAAGTTGGTGGAGCCGTTGCTGTCGGTGCCGCCGGCAGCGTCGATGTGCTTGTCGAACGCACCGCGCGGCACATGGCGGCTGCCGGCGAACACCAGATGCTCGAACAGGTGCGCAAAGCCCGTCTGCCCCCGCGCCTCGTTGCGCGGGCCGGCATGCACCCACAGGTTGAAGGCCACCAGCGGCAGCCGGCGGTCCGGCACCAGGATGACCTCGAAGCCATTGGCCAGCACGAACTTCTCATGCCGGATGGCCAGCCGGCCGGCTTCCACACTGACGGCACCGGCCGTCGCGGGCTCAGCCTGGGCCGGCAAGGTGGCGTTCAACAGGCCCGCCAGGGCCAGCAGGGCCAACAGGCGGCGCGGGGTGGGAGTGCTCATGCAACAGGGCTTTCTGCAAAGGTGGCCGCATTGGGCCCGCAGGGCCCTGGCGGCGGCAAGTGCGGTTGGTCAGGGCCAGGGGGACAGCCAGGCCAGCAAGGCGAGCCACAGCGGCGCCGTGGCCACGTAGAGGATGGTTGACACCACCGTGGCGGCCGTCACCTCGGCCTCCAGCGCGCGGTAGCGCTGCGCAAAGATCAGCGCGTTGGAGCCCGTGGGCAGCGCCGCGATCATCACGATGACGGCCAGCGGCATGCCGCGCAGCCCCAGGCCCCAGTAGGCCAGCACCAGCACGACGGCCGGCATCAGCATCAGCTTGGCGGCCACCAGGCCCAGCAGGCCGTTCCAGGTGCGCGGCCAGCCGTAGTAGGCCAGCGACATGCCGATCAGCGTCAGGCACAGCGGCACCACGGCCGTGCCCAGCGTCTGCAGCGCCTCGTCGGCGACGGCGGGCAGCGGCACGCCGGTGGCGCCCCAGGCCAGGCCGGCCAGCACTGGCAGCACGACCGGGTGGATGACGGTGTTGCGCACGGTCTGCCGCAGCGTGTCCAGCAGGCTGCCGCTGCTGCGCTCGCGCGCCAGGTCGAGCTCCACCAGCGTGGTCAGCAGGCTGAGGATGCACAGCGCATGCAGGCTGATGACGGCGATGTGCAGCGCCAGCCCCTGCTCGCCGAACACGCCGGCCGCCACCGGCAGGCCCACCTGCAGCGTGTTGCCGAAGCCGGCCGTGATGGCCTTGACGCTGGGCGCCACGACGTTCTCGCCCGGCGGGCGGCGCCAGCGGTACAGCGCATACAGCAGCCCCACCAGCAGCAGCGCCGGCACGAAGAACGCGCCGAGGAAGGCCCAGGGCAGCGCATCGGTATCCAGCCGCGCCGTGGTGCGGAACAGCAGCGCCGGCACAAAGATATAGAAGGCCGCATTGGCGAGCACGCGGGCGGGGTCGGTGTCGCTGCCCACCGCGCCGCCGCCCAGCCAGCGCATGCGGCCCACCACCCAGCCGATGGCCACGGCCACCAGGATGGCCAGCAGCTTGAACGCGATCGCCCAGGTCATTCAGGCCCCTCGTCCGGTCTTGCCACGCTGAACGCGGGCAAGCCCTGCCGGTCCCCCGAGGGGACGGCGATGCTCGCGGCATGGAGCCGCTCGCACATCGCCACGGCGGGCCGGCTTGGGAGCGGCCCGGCGCTCGGCCCGAAACGCAACGGCGAACGTCACGCCAGGGGCACCCTGAGCTCGAAGCTGAAGCTGCTGCCCTGCCCCGCCGTGCTCTGCACGAGGATCTGGCTGCCCATGAGGCGCACCAGCTGCTGGCTGATGGACAGGCCCAGCCCGGTGCCGCCCTGGGCACGCGACGCGTCAGAGACCTGCTCGAAGGCCTGGAACAGCCGCGCCTGCTGGGCGGCCGTCATGCCAATGCCGCTGTCCGTCACGCTGAAGTGCAACCGCGCCTGGCCGGCCTGCACCGGTTCCAGCAGGCTGGCCGCGAGGCTGACAGTGCCGCTATCGGTGAACTTCACCGCGTTGGACAGCAGGTTCAGCAGCACCTGCCGCAGCCGCTGGCCATCCACCAGCGCCTGCTGCGGCAGGCGGGGGTCGATGTCGACCGCGAACGCAAGGTTCTTCTGCTCGGCGCGCAGGCGCACGCTGTCGCAGGCCATGTCCAGCAGCGCACGCAGGTCCACCGGTGCGAGCTTGAGGCTGACCTTGCCGGCCTCGATGCTGGCCATGTCCAGCACATCGTTGATGAGCTCCAGCAGGTGCAGGCCGGAGTCGCGCATCAACTGCAGCCGCGCCTTCTGCGCGACCGGCACGCCGGCATCCATCTGCATCAGCTGCGTGAAGCCGAGGATGGCGTTCAGCGGGGTGCGGAACTCATGGCTCATCGTCGCCAGGAAGCGCCCCTTGGCCTGGTTCGCCGCCTCGGCGCGCAGCTTGGCCTCGGTGAGCTCGGCGGTGCGCTCCAGCACCAGCTCCTCCAGGTGCTCGCGGTGCCGGGCCAGCTCGGCCTCGGCCTGGCGGCGCAGCGAGATGTCGCTGACCATGCCCTCCACACGCCGCTGGCCGTCGCCGGCGTCCACCCAATGGGCGCTCAGCTCCACCCAGAGGGACGCCCCGCCCGGCACCCGCAGCGGCAGCTGCACCTGCTGCACCCGCCCCTGCTCGTTCATCAGGTGGGTAATGCGCAGCATGTCGTCGCGCGCCACGCCGGCCACTTCGCGCAGCCGCCGGCCCGCCACGGCCTGGTCGCCCAAGCCCAGCATGCGGGTCAGCTCTCGGTTCAGCTGCAGCACGCGCCCCTCGGCGTCGGCCTGGAAGATGCCCTGCGTGGCGTTCTCAAACAGGCTGCGGTAGCGCGCCTCGCTGACGCGCAGCGTCTGGGAGGACTGCTCGACCTGGTCGGCCGCACCGCGCAGCGCCCGGCTCATGTCGTTGAACTGCCGGGTCAGCTCGCCGATCTCGTCGGCCCGCTCCACCGTTTCCTGCGCGCCGAGGTCGCCCGCCGCCACACGCTGGGCCAGGCCACCCAGCCGCGCCACGGGCCGACGCACCAGCCAGTGCACCAGCAGCGAACTGGCCGCCACGATGCCCACCACCACCACGGCCATGAGTTCCAGGAAGAACACGCGCGTGCGGCGGATCTGCTCGTCGATGTGCACGCGCGTGAAGGTCAGCACCGCCGTCGCCACCTGGGCGCCGGGCGCATCCGCGCCGGGCTGGTAGTCGATGACGAACTCGCGCACCAACAGGCCTTGCCCAGGCTCGCTGCGCTCACGGCGAGCCAGCCCGCCACGCAGGCCCAGGCCGCGCAGCTCGATGGCATGCACCTCAGGGTCGGCCATGACGGCGTCGAGCAGGTTCTCGATGGCCACATGGTCCAGGTTCCAGATCGGGCCGGCGAAGCCCCGCTCGATGAGGCCGGCCATGCGGCCCTCGCGCTGCTGCAGGGATTTGACGAGCTCACGCTCCTCGTAGCCCGTCCATGTCCAGCCGACCACGACCACGAGCAGGCTGGCCACCAGCGCGATGCCGGCGGTCAGACGTGTCTGAATGCCTATGCTCATCAGCGACTCCCCTCGCGGCCCGTGAACGGGCCGAAGGCGCAGCATAGGCGCAATTGCACGGAGAAGACGAATTAGCGCTTGGCGGCCGCCTTCTTGGCCGGCGCTGCCTTGCCAGCGGCCTTGCCCGCGGGCTTGCCGGCGCGCGGCTCGAACTCGAACACGACCTTGCCTTCCTTCTTGTCATAGGCCAAGAAGGCCTTGAACTTGCGGCGTGTCTTGTTGGAGACGAAGTTCTCCAGCAGGTCGGTCTTGCCCTCGGCCAGCAGCTTGGTCGCCTGGGCCGGCTCGATGGGCTGGGTCAGGATGACCTTGCCGGTCTTGAAGTCGCAGGTCACCTTCTCGCCCACCGCGTGCTCGCAGACGTAGTTGGCGCCATGTTCGAACACATGGCCCTGGCACTTGGGGCAGGCGCCCAGCGAGGCCTGGCCGGAGAAGTCCACCGGCTCGCCATCGTTCTCGGCCTTCTTGGCGTCTTCGCCGAAGTCGAATTCCAGCTTCCAGTTGGCGATCTCGTCGTCGTACACCAGGGCCAGTTCCGCCGTGAACGGCCAGCCGGCCTTGGAGCGGAAGCCTTCCAGCGGGCCGATCTTCTTGTCACGCAGGAAGGTCTCCACCTCGGCCAGCTCGAAGCTGCGGCCGCCGGGGATCTTGCCGATGGAGAAGCCACAGCCCTCGCCAGCACCTTCCTTGCCGGTACAGGTGAAGCGGCGGTAGTTCTCCTTCACGATACCGCCGCACTTGGGGCAGGCAGTCTTCAGCGTCGCGTAGTCGCCGGGGATGGTGTCGCGGTCATAGCCCTTGGCCTTGGCGACCATCTTTTCGGTCATGGCTGCAATCTCGGCCATGAACTGCTCCCGGCTGAGCTTGCCCTTTTCCATCGCGGCCAGCTTGCTTTCCCAGTCGCCGGTCAGCTCCGGCTTGGTCAGGTCCTCCACCTCCAGGCCGCGCAGCAGCGTCATCAGCTGGAAGGCCTTGGCCGTGGGGATCAGCTCGCGGCCTTCGCGCAGCATGTACTTCTCGGTGATCAGGCCTTCGATGGTGGCCGCGCGCGTGGCCGGCGTGCCCAGGCCCTTCTCAGCCATGGCCTCGCGCAGCTCGTCGTCGTCGATGAGCTTGCCGGCGCCTTCCATCGCACTCAGCAGTGTCGCTTCCGTATAGCGCGCCGGCGGCTTGGTCTGCAGGGCCTTCACGTCCACGCTCTCGGTGCGCACCACCTCGTTCGGCTGCACCGGCACGAGGTTGGCGTTCTCGTCGTCCACGTCCTTGCCGTAGACGGCCAGCCAGCCCGGCTTCACGAGCACCTTGCCGTTGGTCTGGAAGTGGTGCTTGTCCAGCACCTTGGAGATGCGGGTGGTGACCAGGAACTCGGCCGGCGGGAAGAACACCGCCAGGAAGCGCTTCACGACCATGTCGTACAGCTTGGCCTCCACCTCGGTCAGCGCCTTGGGTGCCTGCAGCGTCGGGATGATGGCGAAGTGATCCGACACCTTGGCGTTGTCGAACACCTTCTTGGTGGGCTTGATGTAGCCGTTGTTCAATGCCACGCGGGCGTGCGCGGCCAGCGCCTGCAGCGGCCCCGGCAGGTCTTCGTCGGCGATCATCTTCGCCGTGTCCTTGGCCACGGCCAGGTAGTCCTCCGGCAGGAAGCGCGAGTCCGTCCGCGGGTAGGTCAGCACCTTGTGCTTTTCGTACAGCGCCTGCGCGATGGACAGCGTCGTCTTGGCCGAGAAGCCGAAGCGCGAGTTGGCCTCGCGCTGCAGCGTCGTCAGGTCATACAGACCGCCGCAGCTGGTGGTGCTGGGCTTGCTTTCCTCGGTGACCGTGGCGGGCTGACCCAGCACCGCCTTGGCAATCTCGTCGGCCTCGGCCTGCGTCCAGAGGCGGTCGGCGCGGCGCTCGGCGTCGTCGTTCTTCTTCCAGCTCGGGTCGAACCACTTGCCTTCGTACTGGCCGGCCTGGGCATCGAAGTTGGCGCGCAGCTCCCAGTAGTCGCGGGCGACGTGCTTGCGGATCTTCTCCTCGCGCTCGACCACCACCGACAGCGTCGGCGTCTGCACACGGCCCACTGTCGTCAGGAAGAAGCCGCCGTCGCGCGAGTTGAAGGCCGTCATGGCCCGCGTGCCGTTGATGCCCACCAGCCAGTCGGCCTCGGAGCGGCAGCGCGCGGCGTCGGCCAGCGGCAGCATCTGTGCGTCGCTGCGCAGCTTCTCGAAACCCTCGCGGATGGCCGCCGGCGTCATGGACTGCAGCCACAGCCGCTGGATGGGCTTGTTCAGCTTGCCCTTGGCCGGCTGCGCGTACTGCTCGATCAGGCGGAAGATCAACTCACCCTCGCGGCCCGCGTCACAGGCGTTGATGAGCGCTGTCACGTCCTTGCGGCGGATCAGCTTGGTCAGCGCGTTGAGCCGGCCCTTGTTCTTGTCGATGGGGTTGAGGTCGAAGTGCGGCGGGATGACCGGGAGGTTGGCGAAGCTCCACTTGCCGCGCTTGACGTCGAACTCCTCCGGCGCCGCGATCTCCACCAGGTGACCCACGGCGGAGCTGACGACGTACTGCTCGTTCTCGAAGTAGTCGTCGTGCTTGTCGAACTTGCCCGCCACAGGGGTCAGCGCGCGGACGATGTCCTGCGCGACAGAGGGCTTCTCGGCAATGATCAGGGTCTTGCTCATCAGGTCCAGTCTCTTGGTCTGTCTCGCGGCGGGGACTCGAAATCCCCTGCCTACAATCCGGGCCTCGCGCGCACGCCTACACGCACGCGCACCCATGAAATCACCGTACCACAGCGTTTGATGGCCACCAAAACACCGCGCCGCAAGATCGAAGTCCGAGACTCCGGCGTGCACGGACGCGGCGTGTACGCGGTGGCGCCCATCGCGGCGGGCGCGCGCATCATCGAATACACCGGCGAGCGCATCAGCTGGGACGAGGCGGTGCGCCGCCACCCGCACGACCCCAGCCAGCCCAACCACACCTTCTATTTCCACATCGAAGGCGGCCAGGTCATCGACGCGCTGCACGGCGGCAACGACGCCCGCTGGATCAACCACGCCTGCGAGCCCAACTGCGAGGCCGACGAAACCGACGGCCGCGTCTTCATCCTGGCGCTGCGCGACATCGAGCCCGGCGAGGAGCTGTTTTACGACTACGGCCTCGTGCTCGACGAGCGCCACACCGCCAAGGTCAAGAAGCAGTTCGCCTGCTGGTGCGGGGCGCTCACCTGCCGCGGCACCATGCTCGCCCCCAAGACGCGCCGCTGACGCCATGGAGCGGCGTCACCTCGCCGAATGCGGCTCCACGAACACCGAGGCGCTGGCGCACCTGCGCGCGGGCGGCGGGCCGTTGTTGCTGTCGGCCGCACGCCAGACGGCCGGCCGGGGCCGGCTGGGACGCGCCTGGCAAAGCGATGACGCGGCGCTGACCTTCTCGCTCGCCACCACGCTGCCGGCCGCGCTGGACCTCTCCGGCCTGTCACTGGCTGTCGGCTGCACGGTCGCCGATGTGCTGGATGCCCCCGGCGAACGCATCCAGCTCAAGTGGCCCAACGACCTGTTCCTGGACGGGGCCAAGCTCGGCGGCATCCTCATCGAGACCGTGCCCATGCCGGGCGAGCGGCGCGGCGTGGTCATCGGCATCGGCCTGAACCTGCAGCCCTTGCCGCCCGACGCCGACCGCAGCGCCTACGCCAGCGGCCACGCGGCGCTGCAGGCGCTGGACCCCACCGCCACGGCATCGGCCACGCTGGACCGGCTGGCCCCGGCCTTGCGTGCCCTGCTCGCCGACTTCGAGACGCTGGGCTTCGGCCCTTGGCAGCTCGCGTTCTCGCGGCGCGACCTGACCGCCGGCCGGCCCGTGCGCGTCGGCGAGCGCACCGGCGTCGCGCGCGGCGTCTCCACCAGCGGCGAGCTGCTGCTGGACACCGACACCGGCCTCTGCCTCATCAGCGCCGGAGAACTGAGCCTCAGACTGGAGAACCCGTCCCCATGATGCGCATCGTCGTCATCGTCCTGCTGGCAGCCAATGCGCTGTTCTTCATGTGGTCGCAAGGCTGGCTGGACGCCGTCACCGGCCTGCCCGCCCAGGCGGGGCGCGAGCCGCAGCGCCTGGCCGCGCAGCAGCACCCCGAGCGCATCCAGCCACTGGCCGCCAGCGCCGTCGCCGCGCTGACCCGCCGCAGCTGCCTGGAGCTGGGCCCGCTGGACGGGGACACCGCCCTGGCCAACGCCCAGACCGCGCTGCGCGGCCTGGGCATTGCCGAACTGCAGACCCGCAGCACCCAGCAAGCCGGCGAATGGGCCGTGGCCACCATCCGGCTGGCCGACCCCGAGTTCCGCGCCCGCAAGGAAGCCACCTACAAGCAGCTGCGCCTGAGCTACGACCTGCTGGAGGGCATGCCCGCCGAGCAGCCCTCGTTCGTGTTCACCCGCCACGCCAGCAAGGACGCCGCCGAGGCGCAGATCGAGGCCTTCGGCAAGCGCGGCATGAAGGGCCTGCGCGTGCTGGCGCTGAAGCCGGCCCAGGCCCGCCACACGCTGGTGTTCCAGGCCGACGGCCTGCAGACCGAGCGCCTGAAGGCCAGCAAAGACGCCGCGCTGGCAGCCGTGCTCAAGGCCTGCGCTGCAGCGCCGGCCGCATCGGGCGCTTCCGCAGGCTGAACGCCGCCAGCAGCAGCGACGCCAACCAGGCCAGGCTGGCCGAACCACCACCACCGCCGCCGCCACTGCTGGTGGGCGTGGGGGTTGGCGTGGGCGTGACAGGCGCTGCCGCCACGCTGACCGTGGCCGTCTGGCTGTAGACAAAGCCCAGGTTGTCGGTCACATCGGCCCGCACCGTGAAGCTACCGGCGCCCGTGGGCGTGATGGTGGCCGTCGCGGTGCTGGCGCCTGACGCGAAGGCGCTGACGATGCCGCCGTTGTCGGTGATGACCCAGGCGGTGGACGCCACCGTGCGGCCGCTGGGCAGGCCGGACGGCGTGGCGGTGAGCGTCAGCGTCTGGCCGGCGGTCAGGCCGCTGGCGGGGCTTTGCCCGATGGCCACCGTCGTGCCGTTCAAGGCCTTGGCCGCAGCGACCGCGGCGGCCGCGTCCACCATGCCGGCGCCGCAGGTGCTGGTGGTGCAGTAGCACTCCAGCTGCTCGGCCGCACCCGGCGCCACGCAGGCCAGCGTGCCGGCCGAGCCGCCGCTGGTGGGGAAGGGGCGCGCCGTGGCCTTGAGGATTTGCGTGGCCTCGGTGGACGTCAGCGACGGCCGCACCGCCGCCATCAGGCCCACGATGCCGCTGACCACCGGCGCCGAGAAGCTGGTGCCGACCGACGCATTGCTGTTGGTGTAGCCCTCGTCATTGGCAATGGGCGAGGTCGTGCCCCGGTTGGTCGTGCTGACCATGGGATAGAGGCAGGGTTGGCCAGCGCCGACGTTGACGCAGTTGCCGCCCGGTGCCGCGATGGTCACCGCGGTGCCCACGCTGGAAAAGCCCACCTTGGTGCCCACATGGCGCAGCGCCGCCACCGAGACGACGCCGGGGCAGTTGCCCGGCAGGCCCACGGCCTGGCCCGCCGAGTTGCCGGCCGCCACGACGATGGTGGCGCCGGTGGCGTTGATGGCCGTGATGGCCTCGCGGTACAGCGCGCCGGTGCCGGTGGTGCCGCAGCTGCCGCTGCCGCCCAGGCTGAGGTTGAGCACCTTGGCGCGGTTGGTGTTGGCCGGCACGCCCGGCAGGCTCAGGCCGGCGGCCCAGCGCATGCCGGCGATGATGTCGCTGTCATAGCCGCCGCACTTGCCCAGCACGCGCACGGGCAGCACCTTGAGCAGGCCGGTCTGGCCACTGCCGCCCCAGCCCACGCCGGCCAGGCCCTGGCCGTTGTTGGCCTTGGCCGCCACGATGCCGGACACGCGGGTGCCATGCCAAGAACTCGTACCGGACCCGATGTCGCTTGCATCACAGCCGCTGCCCAGCTGGCCACCATCAATGTCTGCCTGATTGACCCAGTCACCCGGGTCGGACGGGTCGCTGTCATGCCCGCCGCCGTCGTTGGCGATGGCCGTCGAGGTGCTGCCCGGGCTGCCGTAGCCGATCATGTCGTAGCCGGCCACGAACTGGCCCGCCAGGTCCGGGTGGTCCAGCCTCACGCCGGTGTCCAGCACGGCCACGACGGTGGTGCTGCTCAGGCCGGCGGTGAGATCCCAGGCGCCCGGCGCGTTGACGCTGGACACCACCTCGCCCGGCGTGCTGCTGGGCGCCTTCAGGTACCACTGGTCGATGGTGCGGCTGGGAATGCCGTTGGCCGTGCCCTCGGGGTTGACGGCGGCGGCACCAAACAACGGATCGTTGGGCACCGCCATGCGCTTGCGGCGGCCGTCGACGGCCACCAGCTCCACCTCGGCGTCGGCCGCCAGCCGCTTGACCAGTTGCGCGGCGCTCATGCCGCGGGCCATCACCACATGGGTGCGCTCATCCAGGCTGAGCCCGGCGCGCAGCGCGTGGCCGGTGCGCATGCCCAGCGCGGTGGCGCGGGTCTGCGCGATCTCGCGCGCCTCCAGCCGCGTGGCGCGCAGGCTCAGCGCCTTGGCACGCACGCTGTCGGCCTGCGGCTTGAAGCGGACGATGACGCGGGCCTCGGATTCGGCGGGCGACTGGGCCGACACCGGCAGGGCCAGCACGGCGGCGGCAAGGGCAGACAGCAGGGACTTCATGACGGGCAGCGGCCGCAGGGCGGCCGGGGCGGCTGGGGAGCGTTTCAGTTTAGGGCGCGCCCCCGGCCGCCACCCGCCACAAATGCCACGCAACGCCCGCTTCGCTGCGGGCGGCGCGCGGCCGTCAGCCCGCCGGACGCGCGGCGGCGAGCAGGCGCTCCTGGTCGACCTTGCGGTCGGCCGCCACGCGCTGGGCGTGCGGGCGCTCGCCGATGAGCTTGGCGTAGGGCTTCCAGTCCACACCACCGGCGGCCAGCAGGTCCTCGCCGTAGATGGTCTTGGTGGCCAGTGCCACCAGCGGCAGGCTCACCCAGCCGGCGCAGTCGGCCAGTGTGAAGGTGTCGCCCGCCAGGTAGGGGCCGAACTTGGCCAGCCGCTTGAAGGCCGCGATGTTCTCGGGCAGCACGCGGGCCACGCGCTGCTTGGTGCCGTCGCTGACCTTGCCGCCGAAGAAGGCCTCGGCGTACAGCTCGCGCGCCACCAGCTCCAGGTGCAGCTCCACAAAGGCGATCAGCTCGCGCACCTTGGCGGCCTCGAAGGGGTCGGCCGGCAGCAGGCGCGGCGTGTCGGGGTAGGCGGCCTCCAGGTAGTCGGCAATGACCTGGCTCTCGCACAGCGCGCCCTGCGGCGTGCGGATGAAGGGCACCTTGCCCAGCGGCGACGCGCTCAGCACGGCCTCGTCGTGGGAATGCGTCTTCACGTAGTCCTCGCTGAAGGGGATGCCCTTCTCCAGCAGGGCCAGCTTGACCTTGTTGTAGTAGTTGGACAGCGGGATGCCGCACAGCGTGATCATGGGGGTGTCTCCTGGGTGTGAGCCTGGCAGTCTAGGCAGCGCGGCGTGCCCGGCCTGCCGCCGGGGCGACATCAGCGGTTGACGAGCACGATGCCGGCCGCCAGCCCCAGCAGCGCCACCAGCAGCCGGGCGCTGATGCCCTCGCCCAGCAGCAGCGCGCCGGCCAGCAGGCCGAACAGCGGCGTACTGAGCGTGAACACGGCCAGCCGCGTGGCCGCGTAGTGGCGCACCAGCCAGAACCACACCAGGTAGCTCGCGAACGACACGATGACGGCCTGGAAGCCGAACAGGCCGATGAGCCGCGGCGACCAGGCCGCCGGCAGCGGCTCGCCCGCGGCCACGGCCGCCGCGCACAGCGCCAGCGCCGACACGGCCAGTTGGTACAGCAGCGTCTTCTCGGCCGGCGCGCTGGCCAGGCGGGTGGCGCGGATGGCCAGCGTGGTGCCGGCCCACAGCAGCGCGGCGGCCACGCCCAGCGCGTCGCCCCACCACTGCTGCGGGCTGTGCGGCGTGGCAAAGCCCTCCGCAAACGCGAACGCCACCGCACCGAAGGCCAGCAGCAGGCCGGCCCACTGGCGCCCGTTCAGCCGCTCGCCGTGCGCAATGAAGGGCATGCCCAGCGCGACGACAAAGGGCGACAGGTAGAGGAACACCACCATGCGCGACGCGCTGGTGTACTGCAGCCCGACGAAGATGCACGCGAACTCGGCCGCGAACAGCGCGCCGGCCAGCAGGCCGCCGCCCAGGCTGCCGTCACGCTCGAACAGCCGGATGCCGCGCCCCGCGGCCCACAGCGCCACCAGCGCCCCGGCCACGACAGAGCGCAGCCCCGCCTGCCACAGCGGGCCGATCTCGGTCAGCGCCGCCTTGGCGGCCACCTGGTTGATGCCCCACAGCACGCAGCACAGCAACAGCAGCGCCAGCGCCTGCGGGCCGAGGCGGGTCTGGCGCACGCGACTACTTGCGCACGTAGCGGGTTGCCGTCAGCGTGTCGGACACCGCGGTGGTCTTGTTGTCCACATAGCCACGGCTGCGCAGCTCCATGCGGATCTCGCCATCGGACGGGTAGGCGTCGCGGCCCTTCTGGTGCACCACCCAGACGGTCTTGCACAGCATGGTGGCGTGGAAGTCGGCCATGCGCTCCAGCTCGCCCGGCTTGCTGATGACGGCCACCAGCATGCGCGCCACCTTCACATTGCCGGTCAGGCCGTGGGACAGCGCCTCGGCGAGCGCCGGGTCCAGCGTGCCCACGGTGGGGCCGATCAGCAGCGCCGGGTTGTCGGCGCTGACGCCCAGCTTGGCGGCCAGCGTGGGCGGCGGCGCCTGCAGCTTGGCCAGCCACTTGCCGGCTTCCTTCTCGCCCAGCGCGAGCGCAACGGCCTCGCCGTCCACGTCAAACAGCAGCGCTTCGCCTTCGACACGCAGGTTCTGCAGCGCGGCGATGGCCCACTTGCGTTTGAGCGCGCCGCGCAGCACGACGTGGGTCGATTCGAGCAGGGCGGCGACGTCGGCGCTTTCCGTCGCTTGGGGGGTGCCGACACGGGCAGTGCAGCTGGCTTCGCGTCCCATCAGGGGGTCCTCGGTGATCTTGGCAAGCCGCGCATTGTCAGGCCCCAGGCCAGCACGCCGGCCACAGCGCCGCTGAGATGGGCAAAAGGCGCCACGGCGAAATCGAAGCCGGCGGTCACGCGCAGCGCCGGGCCCAGCGGGTCTTCCAGCGCCAGCTTGGCCGCCAGGCCCAGCGCGATGGCCGCACCCACCACGCGCTCGCGGCCCGGGCGCAGCAGCAGGGTCAGCGCGGCGATCGCCACCATCGCGTGCAGCACGCCGGACAGGCCGGCATAGCGCAGCAGGTCGGGCCGCAGCAGCAGGCCCAGCTGGGTCAGCGGCAGCGCCAGCAGCGCGGCAACGGCCGCCCGCGCGCCCAGCCCGGCGCGCACGCCCAGCACGGCCAGCACCGCGCAGCCGGCCAGGTTGGCGCCCAGGTGCAGCGGCGTGAGATGGGCGAAGGCGGCCGTGACGGCGCGCCAGGGCTGCTGGGTGACGAGGCCGGCCTGCCAGTCCAGCGCCTCGCGCGGCAACAGCCAGCCGAGCAGTGACAGCTTGGCCAGCGCCGCACACAGCAGCAACCACGCCAACGGGCTGGCGGTCGAATCCGCAGGAGCAACAGAGGGCGCAGGCAACACAGGCAGGCAAGCCGGGTGGACGGAGGGCGCGCCAGTGTGACACCGGGCGCCGCAGGGGCATGGCGAGCCGTCGCGCAACACGGTTACGCTCGCGCTTTTCCGATGCGGCCCGCCTAACTCCGCCATGAGCGACCACCCCGCCGATACGCCCGGCGATACCGAATTTGCCAGCGACGACCGCACCACCGTCATGAAGGTGGTGGCGCGCCCGACGGTGCGGGCCCTGGACGGGCGCGAGCACTACCTCGTGCAGGTGCAGGGCAACGAGCCGGGTCGGCGCATCCTCTTCGGCCGCCAGCCGCTGCGGCTGGGGCGACGCGCGCCCGCCGACGTGCTGCTGGGGGACGCCGAAGTCTCCGGTCTGCATTGCGAGGTGGTGGCGCGGGGCTCGGTGGGCGACGCGCTCGTCACCGACCTGGGCTCCACCAACGGCACCTTCCTGAACGGGCGCCGTGTGCAGGGCAGCATGCGCCTGGCCCAGGGCATGGTGCTGCAGCTGGGCCGGCAGGTGTTCGTGCACGAGTTCCGCTCACCGGCCGAGGTGGCACAGGCCGAGGAACTGGCCCACGACCTGGACAAGGCCAGCCGCTACGTGCAGTCCCTGCTGCCGGCACGGCTGAACCACGGGCCGCTGCGCACCGACTGGTGCTTCCAGCCGTCCACCCAGCTGGGCGGCGACGCCTTCGGCCACTTCATGCTCGATGAGCACCGCTTTGCCGGCTACCTGATCGACGTCTCCGGCCACGGCGCCGGGGCTGCGATGCACAGCGTGTCGGTGATGAATGTGCTGCGCCAGCGCGTGCTGCCCGACACCGACTTCGGCGACCCGGCCCAGGTGCTGGCGCGGCTGAACGCCATCTTCCCGATGGACAGCCACGACGGGATGATGTTTTCCATCTGGTACGGCGTATTCGACCGCCGCGACCGGCGGCTGCGCTACGCCTCGGGCGGCCACCACCCGGCCTATCTGCAGGCCGCCGACAGCGGCGCGCTGACGCCGCTGAAGACCCGCAACCTCGTCATCGGCGCGATGCCGGACGCCGTTTTTGGCGCCGCCGACGTCATCGTGCCGCCCGGCGCGCGGCTGTTCCTGTTCAGCGATGGCGTGTTCGAACTGCACGACCGCGACGGCCGCGCCTGGTCGCTGGCCGACCTGCTGCCACTGCTGGCCCAGGTGCCAGCAGGCCATGAGGCGCCGGCCCATTGGCTGCAGCAGGCCGTGATGGCACAGGCCCGGCCCGGGCCGCTGGCAGACGACTTCTCGCTGCTAGCCGTCACATTCCTGTAGCGCGCGAGGGATAGAAGCCCGACTCCCCTCGTCGAGAACTGCTCATGGACATCGAAGTCACCCCCCTCGCCCCCAACCTCAACCGCCTGCGCCTGATCGGCCGCCTGGACGCCGCCACCGTCGACCAGATCGAGGTGCGTCTGAACGCCGCCGCCGTCGCGCCGGGACAGGATCTCATCGTGGACCTGTCCGAGCTGGCCTTCATCGCCTCCATGGGCATCCGCCTGCTCATCACGGCGGCCCGCTCGCTGAAGGCCAAGGGCGCACGCATGGTGCTGTTCGGCGCCCAGCCGCTGGTGCAGGAGGTGCTGGAGCATGTCGCGCTGGACCAGGTCGTGCCCATCGCCGCCGACGAGCCCCAGGCCCGCGCACTGCTGGCCGACTGAACGGCCACGGGCCCATGACCGCACCCGCCTGGCCCACCACGGCGCCTGCGCTGACGCTGGCGCTGCGCAGCGAGCTCGCCGCCTGCGCGGCAGCGCAGCAGGCGCTGCACGCGCTGCTCGCGCCGCTGCAGCCGTCGGCACGCGCCAGCTTCGGCCTGGACCTGGTGCTGGAAGAGTGGCTGATGAACGAAGTGCGCCATGCCCACCCCGGCGCGCTGGCACCGGCGCCGCTGCGCCTGTGCGCCTGGCTGACGCCCGACGCGCTGACCCTGCAGCTGGCCGACCACGGCCTGCCCTTCGACCCGCTGGCCCACCCGGCGCCGGTGGTGCCGACCCGGCTGGACGACGCGCGCCCCGGCGGCCTGGGCCTGCACCTGCTGCGCCGCTATGCGCGCGAGCTGGCCTATGAGCGGGTGGACGGCGAAAACCGCCTGATGGTGGTGCTGGCGCTGCACTGAGCGCCGCGCCAGCGCCGGCCGCTCAGCCGCCGAACACGGCGCGCCACAAGGCGCGCACCGCATCGCGATGCACGGCCAGCGCCTCAGCGGCCTCGGCATCCAGCGCGGTGGACTGCTCGTCCAGCCGCGCCTTGTGCTGCACGCGGCGCAGTTCGCGGTAGGCCGTCGCCGCGGCTACGCCGACACCGGCCGGCAGCAGCGCCAGCGTCTCGGCCAGCAGCAGCAGCGCGATGTTGCCCAGGTCATCCTGCAGCTGCGGGTGCGCCGCCGAATGCGCCAGCACGAGGAACTGCACGGCGAACTCGGCGTCCATCATGCCGCCCTCGCTGTGCTTCACATCGAACAGCCCGGCCCGCACCGGCCGCGCGCTGCGCACCTTCTCGCGCATGGCCTGCACCTCGCGCCTGAGCGCGTCGGCGTCGCGCGGCGCCGTCAGCACCTGGCGGCGCACGCCTTCGCAGCGCGCGGCCAGGTCGGGGTGGCCCGCGCAGAAGCGCGCCCGCGTGATGGCCTGGTGCTCCCAGGTCCACGCGACGTTGCTGCCACGGCCGGTCTGGTAGGCCTCGAAATGGTCCAGCGACGTGACCAGCAGCCCCGAGTTGCCATTCGGGCGCAGCGCAGTGTCGATGTCGAACAGCTCGCCGGCCGCGGTGCGCAGCGTGAGCCAGGTGATGAGGCGGCGCACGAAGGCGCCGTAGATCTCGCTGGCGTTCTCGTCGTCGTCATCAAAGACGAACACCACGTCCAGGTCGCCGCCGTAGCCCAGCTCCTTGCCGCCCAGCTTGCCGTAGGCAATGACGGCCAGGCGCGGCTGCTCGCGGTGCGCCTTGTTGAAACGGCTCCAGGCCCAGGCGATGGCAACCTGCAGCACGGCGTCAGCCAGCAGGGACAGGTCGTCGGCCACCTGCTCGACGGTGATGCGGCCCTCGACATCGCGCACCAGCGTGCGGAACACCTCGGCATGGTGGGCGCGGCGCAGGGTGTCCAGCAGCGCCTCCTCGTCGGCCTGCCCGCTGCGGGCCCAGCCCTGCTCGCGGTCGCGCAGGTCGGCGAGGAAGGCGTCGCGGTCGAAGCGGGCATTCAGCAGCAGCGGGTCGGCCAGCTCATCGATGACGCCAGGGTGCTGCATCAGGTAGCGCATGGGCCAGCGCGCCAGGCCCAGCAGATGCAGCAGGCGCTGCTGCACGGCGGGGCGCTCGACAAGCAGGGCCAGGTAGCTCTCGCGGCGCAGCAGCGGCTCCACCCAGTCGACGAAGCGCACGGCGGCGTCCAGCGAGCATTCGTCTGCCTCGACCGCCTGCGCCGCGCGGTAGAACAGCTTGGCCAGGCGCTGGCGCGACTCCTCGCGCAGGCCCTGCACGCGCGGCGTCTCGGCCAGTGTGCGCACCGCCGTGGCCAGCGCGTCGGGCAGGCGCTGCAAAAAGTCCTCGCCGTCCACGGTGGGCTTGGGCCCGCCGCAGTTGCCGCCGGTGCAGCTGCCGGCCTGCTGCGGCGCGCCGTGCAGCAGCGCGTCGAACTCGGTGGCCACCAGCTCGCGCACCTCGCCCAGCAACACGAACAGCTCACAGCTCTCGCGCGAGCACACCAGGCCCATGGAGGCCGCAATCCACGCCAGGTCCGCATCGGCCTGCGGCAGGCAGTGGGTCTGCTGGTCATCCAGGAACTGGATGCGGTGCTCCACGCGGCGCAGGATGACGTAGGCGTCGGCCAGCTTGGCGGCGGTCTCGTGCATCATCAGGCCAAGCTCGGCCAGGCGACCCAGCGCCTTGACGGTGGAGCGCGTGCGGATCTCGGGGAACTGGCCGCCGCGCACCACCTGCAGCAGCTGCACGATGAACTCGATCTCGCGGATGCCGCCACGCGACAGCTTCACGTCGTTGGCGCGCTCGGGGCGGCCGGCGGCGCGGGCCTTGGCCTCGCTGCGGATCTTGCCGTGCAGCTGGCGCAGGCCTTCGAAGACACCGTAGTCCAGGTAGCGGCGGTAGACGAAGGGCGTCACGAGGTCGCGCAGCCCCAGCGTGCGCGGGTCGGCCGGCCCGCCCAGGCCGGTCAGCGGCGCGACGACGCGGCTCTTCAACCACGCAAAGCGCTCCCACTCGCGGCCCTGCACGAGGAAGTACTCCTCCAGCATGCCCAGGCTCACGACCGGCGGGCCGCTCTTGCCGTTGGGGCGCAGCGCCAGGTCGACGCGGAACACCTGGCCGTCGTCGGTCACGTCGCCGATCAGCGCGTAGAGCTTCTTGGCGACATGGGCGAAGTACTCATGGGCACTGACCGGGCGGGGGCCGTGCGTCTCGCCATCGTCCTCGTAGACGTAGATGAGGTCGATGTCGGACGACACGTTCAGCTCACGCGCGCCCAGCTTGCCCATGCCGACCACCCAGAACGCGATGTCGCGCCCGTCGGCCGTGCGCGGCGCGCCGTGGATGCCGTCCAGCTCGGCGCGGGCCGCGGCCAGCGCCTTGTCCAGCGTGACCTCGGCCAGGTGCGTCATGGCCAGCGTGACCTCGGCCACGCTGGCGCCCTGCTCGATGTCCAGCACCGCCAGCCGCTCCAGCACCAGGTGGCGGGCCACGCGCAGCGCGCTGGCCAGCGGCCGGGCGGGCTGCAGCGTGTCAATCAGCGCGGCGATGACCTCGCGGTCCGGCAGCCCCGGCGGCAGCAGCGCCAGGTCGGCCGCATAACGGCGGCGCACACGCTGCACATAGCGGCTGTGCTCAGCAAAAACGGGAAACAGTTCGCTCATGTCGCTGTGCTAGATTGCCTGCCGGCCGGTTACCAGGTGCGCGAGGAAGCGCCGAACAAGCCCTCCCGCGCGCGCCGCCTCCCCGCTTCCCCGACAACGTGTCTGACTTCTTCTCGGCCGCCCTCCACCACTGCAACCGCGCCGCGCGCTGGCCGCTGCGCCTGTGCTGGCGCGTGCTGCGCCTGGCAC
Organism: Roseateles hydrophilus; assembly: GCF_026712245.1. GTDB lineage: Bacteria > Pseudomonadota > Gammaproteobacteria > Burkholderiales > Burkholderiaceae_C > Pelomonas > Pelomonas hydrophilus. The sequence goes on along the minus strand of NZ_JAPPUY010000003.1, from coordinate 619,922 downwards.
TTTGGGTGCTCGCGCTGGTGTGGGGCCTCACGGTCGTGGCTTGGGCGGTGTTGCACTGGGGCATTCTCCCGCAGGCCAATGAGTGGCGGCCCTGGCTGGAGCGGGAAGCCTCAAAGGCATTGGGGGTAGAGCTGCGCATCGGGCGCATCGCCGTCGAATCCGGCGGCTGGATGCCGCGCATGGAGCTGGGCGATGTGCGCGTGCTGGACGCCAGCGGCCGCCCGGCGCTGACGCTGCCGCGCGTGTCGGCGGTGCTGTCGGCCCAGTCGCTGGTGCTGCTGCAGCCGCGCTTCTCGCAGCTGCTGGTGGATGCGCCGGAGCTCGTCATCCGCCGCGACGCGGCGGGCCGTATCTTCATCGGCGGGCTGGGGCTGGACGACAGCCGCAGCGCCGACACCGGCACCACCGAGGCCGGCATGGACTGGCTGTTCAGCCAGCCCGAGCTGGCCATCATCGGCGGGCGCGTGCGCTGGATCGACGAGAAGCGCGCCGGCACGCAGCCGCTGGAGCTGTCGGACCTGAACTTCATCCTGCGCAACAGCCTGCGCCGCCACCAGCTGCGCCTGGACGCCACGCCACCCGCCGACTGGGGCCAGCGCTTCACGCTGCGCGGCCAGTTCACGCAACGCGTGCTGAAGCGCCCGGCCGAGTTCCAGCACTGGAGCGGCGAGCTGTTCGCCGAGCTGCCGCGTGCCGACCTGCGCCAGCTGCGCCGCCATGTGGACCTGCCCTTCCAGCTCAGCGAGGGCGACGGCGCCGTGCGCGCCTGGGCCCAGATCAAGCAGGGCGAGCCCGTCGGCGCGACACTGGACCTGGCGCTGCGCGCCGTGCGCATGCGCGTGCTGGAGAGTGCGCCGGAGCTGGACCTGGACCACATCGAAGGCCGCCTGGAGCTGGCGCGAGCGAAGGACAGGCTCAGCCTGCAGGCGCGCCAGCTGGGGTTCGTCAGCTCGGCGCCGGACGGCAGCGGCGTGACCTGGCCGCGCTCGGACTGGGGCGTCACGCTGCAGCTCGGCCCGGGCGACACGGTGCTGGGCGGCGAGGTCAGCGCGCAGCGGCTGGACTTCGCGCTGATGGCGCAGATCGCCCAACGCCTGCCGCTGGGCGAGCGGGCCCACAAGCTGCTGGCCGAGCTGGCACCGCAGGGCGTGCTGACCGCGCTGTCGGGCCAGTGGCAGGGCGCCGTGCACGCACCGAGCAGCTACCGCGTCAAGGCGCAGCTGGACGGGTTGGCCGCGGCCGCCGGCACGGCCGACCCCGCCGACCGCCCGGCCCGCCCGGGCCTGCGCGGTGCCAGCCTGGCGCTGGAGGCCACCGAGCGCGGCGGCACGGCGCGGCTGTCGGTGCGTGACGGCGAGGTCGTGCTGCCGGGGCTGCTGGAAGACCCGCGCCTGCCCATCACGCGGCTGGACACCCAGCTCAGCTGGAAACTGCCCCAGCCCACGGCGCGCAGCGCGGGCGAGGTGGAGCTGCGCCTGCGCGACCTGAAACTCAACACCCCCGACCTCAGCGGCGAGTTCGACATCGCCTGGCGCCGCCCGGCCGGCGCCACGACGGCCGGCTTCCTGGACCTGAGCGGCCGCGCCCAGCGCGCCGACGCCATGCGTGTGGCGCGCTACATCCCGCTGCGCCTGCCCGCCACGCGCAGCTACATCAGCCGCGCGCTGCTCGGCGGCGAGGCGCGCAACATCCAGGTGAGGCTCAAGGGCGAGCTGGCCGAGTTCCCGTTCGACACGCCCAAGGCCAGCGGCCAGTTCCGCGTGTCCATGCAGGCACGCGGCGTCACGCTGGCCTATGTGCCGCACAGCGACGTCGGCGGCAACTGGCCGGTGATGGAGGGCGTGGACGCCGAGCTCGTCTTCGAGCGCGGCGGCATGGCCATCAAGGACGGCCGCGCCAAGGTGCTGGGCTACGAGTTGACCGGCGTGAACGGCGGCATCAAGGACCTGCACCATGCCCGCGTGCTGCAGCTGGACGGCAACGGCCGCGGCCAGGGCACCGACCTGCTGCGCTTCATGCGCACCTCGCCGCTGGACGAATGGCTGGGCCACCCGCTGAGCACCACCACCGCCCAGGGCCCCGTGGGCCTGAAGCTGGGCCTGAGCATCCCGCTGGACGACACCGCCCGCACCACCGTCAAGGGCCAGCTGCAGCTGGGCGGCGTGGACCTGAAGCTGCGCCCCGACCTGCCGGCGCTGGGCAATGCGCGCGGCCGCATCGACTTCGACCAGAAAAGCCTGCAGCTCGCCGGCATGACGGCCCGCCTGCTGGGCGGCGACGCCGGGCTGGAGGGCGGCTCGCTGCGCGAGGGGGGCCTGCGCTTTGCCGTGCAGGGCCAGGCCACGGCCGATGGCCTGCGGCGCACGCCCGAGCTGGGCGCCGTTGCGCGGCTGGCGCAGGCGGCCAGCGGCCAGGCGGCGTACCGCTTCCAGCTCGCCGTGCCGCGTGACGGCCAGCCCGAGCTCAGCGTGGCCAGCAACCTGCAGGGCATGGCGCTGGACCTGCCCGCGCCCGGGCGCAAGGCGGCCGAGGCGGCGCTGCCGCTGCGCCTGCTGATCACGCCCACCGGCGCGGGCCGCGACGAGATCCGGCTGGAGGTGGGCAGCGCCGGTGCGCCGCTGCTGCAGGCCCAGCTGCAGCGCGACGTGTCGGGCGCCAGCTCGCAGGTGCTGCGCGGCGCGCTGGCCGTGCAGGACAAGCTGCCCGCGCTGCCGGCAGCCGGCGTGCTGCTGCAGGCCAACGTCGCCGCGCTGGATCTGGACGCCTGGCAGCAGCGCTTCGCCACGCTGGGCGGCGCCGCCACCGGTGGCAGCGGCGACGGCGCCGACGACGGCCTGCTGCCCAGCCAGATCGCGCTGCGCAGCCAGGCGCTGAAGATTGCCGGCCGCCAGCTGGGCCGCGTGGCGGCCAGCGTCGCGCGCGACGGCGCGAACTGGCGGCTCGATGTCGACGCCGAGCAGCTCAAGGGCCGCATCGAACTGCGCGGCGTGCGCGGCGACCGCATCGACACCGTGCAGGCGCGGCTGGAACGGCTGTCGCTGCCGCGCTCGGAGGCGCAGTCGGTCAGCGAGCTGATGGAGCCCGGCCGCCCGGCCGCATCGGCCCACCCGCTGCCGTCGCTGGACATCGAGGTGGACGACTTCGAGCTGCGCGGCAAGCGCCTGGGCCGGCTGGAGGTGCGCGCGCAGGCGCCGGCCGCCGCACGCGACTGGCTGCTGCACAAGCTGCAGATCAGCTCGCCCGATGCCACCCTCAACGCCAGCGGCCACTGGGGCGAGCGCGTCGGCGCCGCGCGCACGCAGCTGGACTGGACGCTGGACATCGCCGACGCCGGCCGCCTGCTGGCGCGGCTGGGCCAGGGCGAGGCCTTGCGCGGCGGCAAGGGGCAGCTGGCCGGCCAGGTGGGCTGGGACGGCTCGCCGCTGGACCCGCACTACCCCAGCATGGCCGGCGCGCTGAACGTGCGGCTGGACACCGGCACCTTCCTGAAGGCCGAGCCCGGCGTGGGCCGTCTGCTGGGCGTGCTGAGCCTGCAGTCGCTGCCGCGGCGCTTCCTGCTGGACTTCCGCGACGTGTTCGCCGAGGGCTTCACCTTCGACGGCGTGACGGGCGACGTGAAGATCGCCGCCGGCGTGGCGCGCAGCGACAACATCCGCATCCGCGGCCTGCAGGCCGCCGTGCTGGTGGAGGGCAGCACCGACCTGGCCGCCGAGACGCAGAAGCTGCGCGTCGTCGTCGTGCCGGAGGTGTCGGCGGGCGGCGCGTCGCTGGCCTACGCGGCCATCAACCCGGCCGTGGCGCTGGGCGCCTTCCTCGCGCAGATGCTGCTGAGCCGCCCGATGGCCGCGGCCAGCACGCGCGAGTTCCACATCACCGGCAGCTGGGACGAGCCCAAGGTCGAGAAGGTCGACGGCCCGGCCCGGGCGGCCAGCGGCCCCTAACATCCGCGCATGAAGATCGCCGCCCTCCAGATGGTCTCCGGCCCCGATGTGGCCGCCAACCTGAGCGCCGCCCGCCGGCTGCTCGAAGCCGCCGCCGCGCAGGGCGCGCAACTGGCCGCGCTGCCCGAGTACTTCTGCCTGATCGGCCAGCATGACGGCGACAAGCTCGCCATCGCCGAGCCGCTGGGCGAGGGCCCGATGCAGGCCATGCTGGCGCAGGCCGCGCGCGAGCTGGGCCTGTGGATCATCGGCGGCACGCTGCCCATCCGCGCTGCCACACCGGACCGCGTTCGCAACACGACGCTGGTGTTCTCGCCCAGCGGAGAGCAGGTGGCGCGCTACGACAAGATGCACCTGTTCGCGTTCGACAACGGCCGCGAGAGCTACGACGAGGCCCGCGTGCTGGAGGCCGGCAGCGCGCCCACCGCCTTCGACGCGGGCGGGCTGCGCACGGGGCTGTCGGTCTGCTACGACCTGCGCTTCCCGGAGCTGTACCGCGCCTACGCGCCCTGCGAGCTGCTGGCCGTGCCGGCCGCCTTCACCTACACGACGGGCGAGAAGCACTGGGAGCTGCTGCTGCGCGCCCGCGCGGTGGAGAACCAGGCCTACGTCATCGCGCCGGCCCAGGGTGGCACCCACCCCAACGGCCGCCGCACCTGGGGCCACAGCATGGTGGTGGACCCCTGGGGCGAGGTGCTGGCCGTGGTGCCCGAGGGCGAAGGGCTGGCCGTGGCCGAGGTGGACCCCGCCCGGCTGGCCCAGGTGCGCCAGCAGCTGCCGGCGCTGGCGCATCGCCGGCTTTGAACGCGCCGGCTCTGCGTACGCTGTCTCAGGGCTGCAGCGTGACGAGGTCGCGCAGCAGCAGCGCGATGTTGGCGCGCAGCGCGCGCTCGTTGGCGATGCGCAGCCGCTCGGGCGGCGACAGCATGGCCTCGGTGAAGCCGGCGTCCTCGGTGTTGGCGATGCGGCGCTGGTAGAGCACGCGGCCGGCGGCCGTGTCGGTCAGCGTGTAGCGCACGGCCGTGCCGACGGTGACGCCGAGCGCGGGCACCAGCGGCTGGTCCAGCTGCACCAGCTCGGCCTTGAGCTCGTAGCGCGGGGCCGGCTCGGGCGCCAGCGCCCGCATGCCCACGCCCAGCAGCGATTCCTCCAGCGCCAGTTGCAGCGCGACCGCACTGACCTTGGAACCCCACCAGCGCCCGGTCTCCTGGCCGCCCTGCACGGCCGCCACGCCCACGCTGCCGCGCAGCGCCTGCGGCACCCAGCCGCGGATCTGCAGCGCCTCGACCGGCGTGACGGTCATGGGCAGGTGCTGGCTGGGCGCGCCGCAGCCGGCCAGCAGCAGGGCCAGCAGCAGCGCGGGGCGAAAGGCGGGACGGTGCATGAGAACCCCATGCTAGGGCGGCCCCGGCCGGCCCTGGCGCCGAATAGCGCAGCGCGGACCCGCCAATTCAGGCCGCCGGCAGGCTGATGCGCGCGCGCAGGCCGGGGCCACCGTGGGTGTCCAGCAGGTCCAGCCGGCCGCCGTGGCGGGCCGCGATGTCGGCCGCAATCGCCAGGCCCAGGCCGCTGCCGGTGCCGCTGGCCTGGCCGCCGCGGCGGAAGCGCTGCATGGCCGCCGGGCGTTCGGCGGGCGGGATGCCGGGGCCGTTGTCCTCGACCTCCATCCAAGTCCTGGCGCCCGTGCTGCCGCAGCGCACCGTGATGCGCGCGCCCGCGCCGGCATAGCTGACGGCGTTGTGAATGAGGTTCTCCAGCGCCTCGCGCAGCAGCAGGGCATGGCCCCGTGCCGGCGCGGGCGCCAGTTCGAAGCCCAGGTCCATGCCCGCCGGCAGCGCGCGGTGGGCCCAGTCCTGCCCGCTTTCGGTGGCCACGTCGCGCAGGTCCAGCGGCTGGCCGAGGTCCACGCTGCGCTCCTCGGTGCGCGCCAGCGACAGCAGCTGCTGCGCCAGCCGCGCGCTGCGCACGACGCGCTGGCGCAGCCGCTCCAGCAGCGGGTCCATGCGGGCGTCGTGCGGCTCCAGCATGGCCAGCTCGATCTCGGTCTGCAGCGAGGTCAGCGGCGTGCGCAGCTGGTGGGCCGCATCGGCCAGGAACTCGCGCTGCGTGCCGGCCGCCAGCGACAGCCGCTCGAACAACCGGTTGAACGCGGCCTGCAAGGGCACCAGCTCGCGCGGCAGCGTGGCCGTCAGCGGCGACAGGCGGTGCAGGTCGCGGCGCTCCACCTCGGCGCTCAGGCCGGTCAGCGGCAACAAGCCCCGGCGCACCGCCCACCAGCCTGCCAGCGCCAGCAGCAGCGCCAGGCCCAGGCCGTTCATCACCACATGGGCGCCGATCTCGCGGCGCAGCGTGTCGCGCTTGTGCAGCGTCTCGGCCACCAGCACCTGGCAGGCACCCTCGCCGCAGGCCCGGCCCAGCTGCACCAGGCGCAGCGCCCGCTCACGCAGGCGCACATTGCTGTACACGGTGCTGCCGGCCGGCAGCGGCTGGGGCCGGGGCTGCACGTCCACCAGGCCGGCATCGCCCTGCAGCACCTCGCCGGCCGGGCCGAGCACGACGTAGAACACATCGTCCTGCCGGTCAAAGCGCAGCACGCGGTCCATCGTGGCGCTGACATCCACGCGCAGCGTGCCGCCGCGCCGGTCGATCTGGCCGGCCAGCGTCAGTGCGGTGTCTTCCAGGCCGTCGTCCAGCCAGCCCTGCGCACTGCGCCACACCTGCTGGTACAGCGCCCAGCCCAGCAGCGGCAGCACCACCAGCAGCGGCAGCATCAGCCAGCCGAACAGCCGGCGCTGCAGGCTGGCGCGCGGCCGGGCGGCCGCCATCAGGCGACTTCTTCGAGCAGGTAGCCCAGCCCGCGCACCGTGCGCAGCTGCACGCCGGCAGGCTCGATCTTGGCGCGCAGCCGCGACAGGCAGACCTCGATGGCGTTGTCGCTGACGCCCTGCTCCCAGGCATTGCTGGCCATGGCGATGTGCTCCTTGGGCACCACCTTGCCGGCGCGCGTCATCAGGAAACCCAGCACATCCCATTCGCGGGCCGACAGCGGCAGCGGCTCGCCGTCGATGAAGGCGCGGCGGGCCTCCATGTCCACCCGCAGCCGCGCCAGCTGCAGCTGGTTGCTGGTGCGCGCCTGGCTGCGCCGCACCAGCGCGCGGGCACGGGCGATGAGCTCGGTCAGCGCGAAGGGCTTGACGAGGTAGTCGTCCGCCCCGCCCTCCAGGCCGCGCACGCGGTCCTCCACGGCGTCGCGCGCAGTCAGGATGAGCACCGGCACCGGCAGGTCCTCGGCCCGCACGCGGCGCAGCGTCTCGAAGCCGTCGATGCCGGCCAGGCCGATGTCCAGGATGAGCAGGTCGTAGGCGTCCTCGCGCAGCGAGCGCGGCACGGGCTCGCCACGGGCGGTGCAGTCCACCACCCAGCCCTGCGAGCGCAGCGCGCGGGCGGTGGTTTCGACGAGTTGGTCGTCGTCCTCGACGAGCAGGATGCGCATGGGGCGGCAGTATGGCGCCACACCCGCCTGCGCGCTGACGCCGGGCTGTCCACCCGGCCCGGCCGCACCCGCGCCGCCGCCGGGCGCTTGACCTGTTTTTCTGGGACTCGTCAACACCGAGCGCCGGTGCATATCCCCACCGCCGCCGACACCCCAGGGCCCTAACATTGCCGCCCTCTCGGGGAGCGACATGAAACTGCTGGTCAAGTTCAATCTGGTCTATCTGCTGGTGATGAGCCTGGGCATTGCGCTGAGCGGCTACATCGCCCGCCAGCTGCTGCAGGACAACGCCAAGCAGGAGGTCGTCAACAGCGCGCAGATGCTGATGGAGAAGGCGCTGGCGGTGCGCAACTACACCAACACCCAGGTCAAGCCGCTGCTGACCGCGCAGATGGCGCACGAGTTCCTGCCGCAGACCGTGCCCAGCTACGCCGCGACCGAAGTGCTGAACACGCTGCTGGCCAAGCACCCCGAGTTCGCCTACAAGGAAGCCGCGCTCAACCCCACCAACCCGCGCGACCGCGCCACCAGCTGGGAGGCCGACATCGTGGGCCAGTTCCGCAGCGCGGCCGACCTGAAGGAAACCGTGGGCATGCGCGACACGCCCGCCGGCCCGGCGCTCTACATCGCCCGCCCGCTGCGCATCACCGACCCGGCCTGCCTGGCCTGCCACAGCAGCGTGGAAGCCGCGCCCGCCACCATGGTGGCCAAGTACGGCCCGGCCAACGGCTTCGGCTGGAACCTCAACGAAGTCATCGGCGCGCAGATCGTCTCCGTGCCGCTGGGCGTGCCGCTGCAGCGCGCGGACAACGTGTTCAAGGTCTTCATCACCGCGCTGGTGGGCGTGTTCGTCGTCGTCGGCGTCGTGCTCAACCTGATGGTGTGGCTGCTGGTGGTGCGCCCGGTCACGCGGCTGTCGGCGCTGGCCGACCGCGTCAGCCAGGGCGACCTGGACGCGCCCGAATTCAAGACCAGCGGCCGCGACGAGATCGCCACGCTGTCCGACTCGTTCTCCCGCATGCGCGCCTCGGTCGTGCAGGCCATGAAGCTGCTGGACGCCTGATGCCGTCGCCAACCCCACCCCTGCGGGCCGAGCGCCTGGCCGCTCCCAAGCCGGACCGCGCCCCCCTGGGGGGCCGGGCCGCGTACCCGCGGGCCGAGGGGCTGACATGACGCATCCCACGCAGCTGGGCAAGTACCGCATCACCGAGGTGCTCGGTGAGGGCGCGATGGGCGTCGTCTACAAGGGCTTCGACCCCGACATCCAGCGCACCGTCGCGCTCAAGACCATCCGCACCGGCCTGGACGTCGAGGACGACAGCCCCGGCGCGCCGGCCTCGCGCTTTCGCAACGAGGCGCAGGCCGCCGGCCGGCTGGGCCACCCGGGCATCGTCGCCGTGTACGACTACGGCCGCGACCAGCAGGTGGCCTACATCGCGATGGAGTTCGTCGAGGGCCGCTCGCTGGCGAGCTACCTGACGGCCAAGGTGCGCTTCACCGACACCGACATCGTCGGCATCATGAGCCAGCTGCTCGGCGCGCTGGGCCATGCGCACGACAAGGGCGTGTGGCACCGCGACATCAAGCCCGCCAACATCATCATGATGGGCAGCGGCCGGCTCAAGGTGGCCGACTTCGGCATCGCGCGCATCGAGACCCAGCACCTCACGCAGACCCACTACATGGTGGGCACGCCCAGCCACATGGCGCCCGAGCAGTTCCTGGGCAAGCCCATGGACCGGCGCGTGGACATCTACGGTGCCGGCGTCGTGCTCTACCAGCTGCTCACCGGCCGCGCGCCCTTCACGGGCACGACCGAGGCGCTGATGTACAAGGTCGTCAACGAGGCGCCCGAGCCGCCCTCCATCGTCGAAGGGGCCGACCGACCGGGCTGGTTCGACGCCATCGTCGCGCGCGCGCTGGCCAAGCGCCCCACCGACCGCTTCGCAACCACCTTCGAGTTCCGCCAGGCGCTGCTCAGCGCCGTGGGCAGCAGCGTGGACGACTCCGCCTGGGAGCAGACGCTGCTGATGGCGCCGCCCCGCCCGGCACGTTCGCCGCTGACGCCCACGCTGGCGCCGCCCTCGGTGTCCAGCGCGTCCAGCGGCGCGCCGCCGCCTTCGCACTGGGACAAGGCCGTTCTGCTGCAGGCCGAGCAGACGCTGGCCAAACACGTCGGCCCGCTGGCCAGCGTGCTGGTGCGGCGCGCAGCCCGCGAGTGCCACGAGCTCGGCGAGTTGTATGCGCGGCTGGCCGAGCAGGTGGCCGACCCGCGCGCCCGCGACCTCTTCCTGGGCCAGGCCAGCCAGGTCACCGGCGGCGGCACGAGGACGGCCGGCGGCACCGCCGGCACGCCACCCACGGCCGGCTCGCGCGCCACCGGGGGCTCGGCGGGCTCCTCTGCCGGTGCCACCACGATCGGCGGCCCGCTGACCGATGCCGTGCTGGACAAGGCCGTGCCCCTGCTGGCCCAGCACGTGGGGCCGATCGCCAAGGTGCTCGTCAAGCGCGCCGCCAGCGACACGGACAGCCGGGCCGTGTTCTTCAACCGGCTGGGCGAAGCGGTGAGCGACGCCAGGAGCCGCGAGAAGTTGCTGGCCGACCTGAGCAAGCTGGCCTGACGGGGCCCGTCAGTCGCGGGCCTTGCCCAGCCGGTTGGCGCCCTGCGTCAGGCGGCTGGCATGCCCAGCGCGTCCAGCGGCGAGCGCACCGCGCCACCGCCCAGCTTGAGCACATGCGTGTAGATCATCGTGGTCGCCACATCTGAATGGCCGAGCAGCTCCTGCACGGTGCGGATGTCGTTACCTGACTGCAGCAGGTGCGTCGCGAAGCAGTGCCGCAACGTGTGCGGCGTGGCCGGCTTGGCGATGCCGGCGGCCTGAACGGCACGCTTGAACGCGCGCTGGAAGGTCTGGTCATACAGATGATGGCGGCGCACGACGCCGCTGCGCGGGTCGGTGGCATGGTGGTCTTGCGGGAACACCCAGAACCAGGGCCAGCTCGCGCCCATGCGGGGGTATTTGCGCTCCAGTGCGTGAGGCAGTTCGACGCCTGCGACGCCAGCTTCCACATCGCCGGCCCATACGAGGCGGGCCCTGGCCAGTTGTTCGCGCAAGTCGGCCACGAGCGACTGGGGCAGCATGACAACACGGTCTTTCGCGCCCTTGCCTTCGCGCACGATCAGGGCATGCAGGCCGAAGTCGATGTCCTTGACCCGCAACTGAAGTGCCTCGCTGATGCGCAGGCCGGTACCGTAGAGCAGCCGTGCCAGCAGCCCATGCTCACCGTCAAGCCCCCCAAGCACCTGGCGCACCTCCTCCACGGTCAATACCACCGGCAGCCTGCGATGCTGCTGCGGATGACCGATCTCCTTCAGCCACGGCAGATCGAGGCCCAGCACCTTGCCATAGAAGAACAGCAGCGCCGACAGCGCCTGGTTGTGCGTCGAGGGGGCCACCGAGCGTGCGTCCGCCAGATGGGTCAGAAAGGCTTCCACCTCCGGCCCACCCAATTCAGCTGGGTGCCGCAGACCGTGGAAGCGGATGAAAGCCTTGACCCAGTAGGCATACACCTCCTCCGTGCGCAGGCTGTAGTGCATCAGCCGGAGGCGTTCACGCAGTTGGTCCAGCACCCGCGTTGAGCGCAATGGCGGCAGTTCAACCGCGCGTTTGGGCCGCAGGTGTTTGCGAGGTGGCAACGCAGGCAACAGGGCTGCATCATCGGCCTCCAAGCGGGCGCCCAGCCTCGTCGAGAACTTGTAACGGCGCGCCGCTTTTGCTGGAAATTCAATACTGTATAAAACTACAGCCAAGCCAAGGAGGGCTTCGATGAATCAAGCACTTGCGCGCGGGTGCGGCTTCGTTTTTAGGGCGCAGCCCGCCTGCTTAGGCGGCGTCGGCTGTCTCCCGAAAACACGTTATGGCGCTTAGATGATCGCCTTCAGTTTCAACGGAGAGGAGTTGCACCCGTCGTCCCCGGAGGAAGTGGGGCGTTTGCTTGATCGCGTTGAGCAGGCCAAGGAATTCGAGCTATGGGCGTTCGCGCCCAACGGGCGGTCTCTTTGCATGCTGAGGAACGACGATGACGCGTGGCTCATGTACCTGCGGCAAGAAGGCGATAGCGGCTTCTCTTCCCGTTCGTCTGTCCATCGTCCAGGCACGGCGACCTTCCGGCTGTGCAACGGGCAGGTTGACGAATATCCGCGCTCCTGGTGCATCGACATTGAGCAGTGCTACAAAGCCATGGCGTACTTTTTTGAGAACGCCGGAGCAAAGCCGGACTGGATCAATTGGAATGAAGACTAGGAACTGTGCTGCAACTGGGTCGCGCCATAACTGGTCGCTGCAGCGGACGCCTTCGGCGCCCGCTGATCTACGACGTTAAGCGGCTCCGAAGTTACCTAGTCCCAATAAACCAATGGCCAATCAAGACACATCCACGGCCCTCTTTTGCCCCTCGTACGAGGGAACTGCTGACGGCTTCGTGGTGAGCCATCTGCCCGCTGGGCTGGCCGAGGTCCGATTCATGGAGAACGACCTCACAAAGGTAACTCGCTATCGGAAGTCCGGTAATGCTGATGATGAAATCCTCTACATGGGCCTTATCACACTACAAAGTGGTAGCACCGGCAGCGAGATCACACGTAGGCCGCTGACAGATCTTGCGACCCTCTTTCCTCTTGAGGTGGGCGATGAGCACGAATACGAAATGGAAGTCGCCTTCTCGGGGAAGGTTCAAAGAGTCGAAAAGACAGCCATCAAGGTTCACAGTAGGCAACGAACCAAAGTTGGGCAGTGCAAATATGAGGTGCTTTCGGTGGGTGTGACTTTCGATCCCCCTGGTAGCACGAGCCTTTATCTCAACTACTGTCCCGATCTGCGGTACATAGTCAATGTCATTGCGGGAGGGCGAGCCCTTAACAAGGGTGCAATGTTTCCCCTATCGGAACTCCCGTTCCTGTTGGCCAAGCTGCAATCGCATCGTCTTGCACCGGCCGCTTAACCACTCTTTGCAGCGGACGCCTTCGGCGCCCGCTGAACTACGACGTTGACGCGCAATGCCAGCGTTTACTCGACCATGGGCCGGCATGACAAAGAAGAAGTTCTTCGGGACTTTGACTTTCGTTGCCGCAATGTTCGTTGCGATCGTCGCGCTGGGGCAGGTCTGGATCTTGAACTCTGCGCCATACGAGATTGGTCGGGTCGCAGTGGCGACGAAGCTAGGCGTCCAAGCCGAGTCCGTGGCACTGAAGAGACTTGCTGCGTTTGAATTCAAAGATGGCGACTTCTCAGGCCAGGCGTTGTTTGTTCTCTGTGGCCCGGAATCAGCTTGCTTCACTGTTGTGACCAGGAAGAACGATGGCCGCTGGGCCGTAGTCGACCTGATTCCTCGCGGATGAGCGAATTGCGCCTCAAGCTGCCATTGGATCGGACGGCCTTGGGCGTCCGCTCACTTTCACGTTGAGACAGCAACACTAAGGCACCCTGCTCCCGCGCAGCCGCTGCCCGCCCTGCAGCAGCACGGCCGCCGTGACCTTGCCTGCGGCATCACGCTCAAACTCGACGACCGCGCCCACCGTCTTGATCTCGATGCGGTCCGGCCCCGTCACCTCGGCCGCGATGGCGGGCTGACCGCTGCCCTGCACCATCAGTTGGCCGTCGCGCTCGAACACCTTGAGGCTGAACTGCGGCGCCAGCTGGAACTCGCCGGCCCAGTCGCGCCAGGCCGGGTGGGTGATGGTGGGCGGCGCCTCCACCCGCCCCACGCGGCGGGCCAGCACCGCGCCGCCGCCCTGCTGCCACGTGAAGCGCGCCACGGGCTGGCCGGCCCCGGGCGGCTCGGGGCGCAGCAGCGCGGAGAAGCCCAGCGGGTAGAAGTCGCCTCGGCTGTCATGGCGCAGCTCGAAGGCGGACTGACCCGGCACCTGGGCCAGCAGCCGGCCGTCGCGCTCCCAGATCGTCAGACGCAAGGGGCCCAACGCGTAGTCCCCGGCCAGCGCCTGGCGCAGCGCGGCCGGCGGCTCCACGGGGCGGCGTGGCTGCAGCCGCATGTCCAGGCCCAGCAGCGCGAAGCCGATGTCGCCCAGGCCGCCCAGGTCGGCCAGCGCCGTGTCGGCCAGCACGACGACCGCCCGCTGCGCGCCCGGCTCCAGCGCCACGAGCGACGAGAAGCCGCCGGTGCCGCCTTCATGCATGACCAGATCGCGCCCCTGCACGCGGCGCAGCATCCAGTTCATGCCATAGCCCTGGGCCAGCGGTTGCTGGGTGCGGCGCAGCTGCGCCGCCAAGGCCGGCGGGCCCTCACCCAGCTGGCCGCGGGCGTAGGCCACCATGTCGTCCAGCGTGGCCTTGACCATGCCGAAACCGGCCAGGTTGGTGGCGACCGTCCAGCCCGGCGCCTGTGTGCCGTCGGGCAGGTGGCCTTGCGCGGCAGCGGCCCCCAGGGGCTTGGCAACGTGGGCCGTGCCCATGCCCAGCGGCTGGAACAGCTGCTCGCGCAGCGCGGCCTCCAGGTCGCCGCCCAGGCTGCGGGCCACGGCCAGCGACAACACCATCATGCCGAAGTTGGAGTACGCAGCCTGGCTGCCAGTGGGGAACAGGAGCACCTGCTTGCCCAGCGACGCGAGCAGGCCGGCCTCGGTGAGCCGGGCGTAGGGGTCGGCCTGGGTGCCGCCCTGCAGGTCGGCCGGCAGCGCGGGCAGGCCGCTGGTGTGGGTCACCAGGTCGCGCACGAGGATCTGCCGCTCGCCCTGGCGCGGCACGGTCGTGCCCTCGGGCAGATGGCGGGTAATGGGGTCGTCCAGCGACCAGCGGCCGCTGTCCACCAGCCCGGCCACCAGTGCGGCCGTCATGGTCTTGCTGACCGAGCCGATCTCGAAGGCCGCATCCGCCGCCGGCGCGCCGTCGGGGCGCGTGCCGGCGCAGCGGCGGGCGCGCCAGACCTTGCCAGCCTCGATGACGGCGGCCTGCACGCAGGCGCCGGTGCGGTCGCCGTCGAAGCGGGCCGCCAGCAGGCGCTCGACATCGGCGGCGCTGCCCGCGGCTTGCAGCCCCGGGGACAGGGCCAGCAGCGCGCCGGCCAGAGGGATGCGCTTCATGGGGCCTCCTTCGTCAGTTGATCCAGCGCGTCGATCTCGCGCTGCAGCTGGCGCGCGGCGCGCCGGTTGATCCACACGACGCCAGCCAACACCAGCGCGGTGATGACAAACGGCCAGGCCTGCCAGTGGCCGTTCTCGATCTGCCGGCCGCACAGGAACAGCACCAGCCCCGGCACGATCGGTGCCACATACCAGCGCCAGACCGAGCTCAGCGCGTCGCGCTGACGGGCCAGCTCGGCACGGTGGAACTGCAGCAGGCTGGCGCCCAGCGCCTCGGGCAGCGGCTGCACCGACGCGCGGCGCCGCAGCTGCCACAGCATGAGGCCCACGCCGGCCACATTGAGCAGCGCGCCGAGCTTGGTCAGCCAGTGCGGAAAGATCCAGGCGTAGGCCAGGAACACCACCGCCACCAGCCCGCCCGCGAGGGTCTCGCGGCGGTTGCGGCGGCCTAGCTTGTGGCGCAGCTGGCGGGACTGCGCAGCGAGCTCATCGGCGGGCAGCGGCTGAAGCGCTGGCACGGCCTGTTCGCGCCACAGCAGGCCAGCGTCGTCGTCCAGGCTCATGGCGAACTCCTCGGTGTGGCGAGCTGGCGGGCCAGCAGCGCCTTGATGCGGTGGATCTTGGTGGCGACGTTGCGGGCCGAGAGGCCGGTGATGTCGGCGATGCTGGCGGCGTCCAAGCCTTCCAGGTAGAGCAGCATCAGCTCGCGGTCCAGTGCTGCGAGCCGGTGCACCAGCGCCATCACGCGCTGCAGGTCCAGCCGGCGCTCGGTGTGGCCGGGGTCCAGGCGCTCGTCGGGCAGGTGCTCGATCTCGTCGAGCGCCAGCATGGGCGCCTTGCCCGCGTGCTGCTGCACATGGCGCGCGCCGACGTTGTGGGCCACGCGGTAGACCCAGGTGCGCAGCGAGCAATCGCCACGGAAGGTGGCCAGGCTCTGCCACAGCGCCAGGTGCAGCTCCTGCTGCAGTTCCTGGCGCAATGCAGGGTCGCGCTCGTAGCCGGCGCAACAGCGCGCCAGCTCGGCGCCGTGGGCGGCGAGGGCCTGGCGGTACAGCGCGTCCTGCGATGAATCAGCGGTCATGCAGCAGGTAGTGACGGCGCTGCGGAACTTCTTACAACCGGTAGGCCAGCACTTTCAGGCTGCGGTCGGGCGACACGTCTTCGAACACCGCCGGATTGGCCACGCGGCCGACGAACTGCAGCTCAGGCGCGTGCTCGGCCACCACGTCGCGCAGGAAGGCCTCGCCCAGCTCCGGCGCGTTCAGGCACAGCAGCGCGTGGCCGCCGGGCGCCAGCAGCGCGGGCAGACGGCGGGCCAGCCGCGCGTAGTCCTTGGTGGCGACGAAGCTGCCCTTCTGGAAGCTGGGCGGGTCGCAGATCACCAGGTCATACGGCCCGCCGCGCGTCAGCTTGCCCCAGGAGTTGAAGATGTCGTGGGCCAGGAACTTGGCGCCCGCCTTCACGCCATTCAACTCATGGTTGGTGCGGCCGGTGCTCAGCGCCCCGGACGCCATGTCCACGTTGACCACCTCGGCCGCGCCCGCCTGCAGCGCGACGACCGAGAACGCGCAGCTGTAGGCAAACAGGTTCAGCACCTTGGCGCCGGGCTTCACGTGCTCGCGCACCCAGCGCCGGCCGGCGGCCATGTCCAGGAACAGGCCGTGGTTCTGCCCGCGCAGCAGGTGCACGAGGTAGCGCGCGCCGGCCTCGGTGACGATGTGCGGCTCGGGCACGGCGCCGGCCATCAGCCGCGTCTCGGCGCCCTCGCCGCGGCATTGGTAGACCCAGCTCAGCGCGGCGCCGAAGCGCGCCGTCAAGGCGGTGGCGACGGCGGCCAGCGCGGCCTCATCCAGCGGCTTGAAGGACGTCAGCAGCAGCACGGGCGGGAACACATCCAGCGCCAGGTGCTCGCAGCCGGGGAAGCGGCCGCCGCGGCCGTGGAACAGGCGGCAGGCGTCGGTGGGCAGGTCGGGGGCGGCGGCGATGGCGTCGAGCAGGGCTTGCATGGGGCGCCATTCTCAAGGTCAGAATCACCCGCATGGACTTCCAGCTCGTGCTCGACCAGATCAACGCCGAATTGCGCCCGCTGCTGGGCCAGGGCGGCCAGGTGGCCCGCTACATCCCGGCGCTGGCCCGGGTGTCGCCCGCGCAGTTCGGCATTGCGCTGCGCACCTGCGACGGCCAGACCGCCCAGGCCGGCGACAGCGCCGTGCCCTTCTCCATCCAGAGCGTGTCCAAGGTGTTCTCGCTGACGCTGGCCATCCAGGCGCTGGGCGAGGCGCTGTGGGCGCGCATCGGCCGCGAGCCCTCGGGCAGCCCGTTCAATTCGCTGGTGCAGCTGGAGACGGAGCGCGGCATCCCGCGCAACCCCTTCATCAATGCCGGCGCCATCGCGGTGGCAGACCGCCTCGTCACGCTGGGCGACGGCAAGGCCGAGCTGCTGGCGCTGCTGTCGCGGCTGTGCGGCGAGCCGATCCACATCGATGCCGAGGTCGCGCAGTCCGAGCACGACACGGGCTTTCGCAACACCGCGCTGGCCAATCTGATGAAGGGGTTCGGCACGCTGGACAACGACGTCACCACCGTGCTGGACGTCTA
Organism: Roseateles hydrophilus; assembly: GCF_026712245.1. GTDB lineage: Bacteria > Pseudomonadota > Gammaproteobacteria > Burkholderiales > Burkholderiaceae_C > Pelomonas > Pelomonas hydrophilus. Next base: position 602,794 of record NZ_JAPPUY010000003.1, on the reverse strand, counting down.
CTTCAACCAGTGCGCTATTCGCATGACCTGCGAGCAGCTGGCCTGCGCGGCGGGCTATCTGTGCCGCGACGGCCGCCACCCGCTGGCCGGCACGCCGGTGCTGAGCCCGGCGCTGGCGCGCCGCGTGAACGCGCTGATGCTGACCTGTGGCACCTACGACGCAGCCGGCGAGTTCGCCTACCGCATCGGCCTGCCCTGCAAGAGCGGCGTGGGCGGCGGCATCGTGGCCGTTGTGCCCGACCACCTCACGCTGTGCGTGTGGTCGCCCGCGCTGGACCCCACCGGCAACTCGCTGCTGGGGCGCCAGGCGCTGGAGCTGTTTGTCGCGAAGACCGGGCTGTCGGTGTTCTGACTCCGCAAGCCTGAGGATGCCGCCAAGGCGCATCCCCTCAACACTGGCGGCCCCTTGCAACGAGGCCGGAGGCGCCATGCTCATCATCACCAACCGCCGCGTGAGCGGCAGCGGCAGCGACACCGCCTTCAGCGGCGCCTTCGAGCCGGCGCAGTCCCTGCTGAGCATGGCCGATGCCCGCGAGCAAGGCGGCGCATGGTCGCTGCAGGCACTCGCCAGCGAGGCCAGCGACGACGCCATCGTCAGCGCGCTGCGGCGGCGCTTCGAGGGCTCGCGCCGGGTGCTGCTGTACATCCACGGCAACAACAACACGCCGCAGCGGTGCTTCGAGCGCTGCGCGCTGCTGGGAGACATCTATGGCGTCGAGGTGATCGGCTTCTCCTGGCCATCGGAAGGCCTGCTGCCCGATGGCCACACGCTGCCGGGCGTGGCCGACACCGCGGGCAGCGAGGACGACCTCGCCGACGTGCGCGCCAGCAACCGCACCGCCGGCCCCATCGTGCAGAAGGCGCGCCGCTACCGCCAGGCCAAGAACAACGCGCAGGACTCGGTGGACGCGCTGGCGCGGCTGCTGCGGCTGATGGCCATCGCACGGCTGCAGGCGAACGCCCAGCCCTTCAGCGTGGCCGCTCACAGCCTGGGCAACCACTACCTGCAGTACACGCTGGAGATCGAGGCGGCCCGCGAGGCGCTGGGCGCGGCGCAGAACGTCGCGCTCATCGCCCCCTGCGTGCGCGCGGCGGGGCATGGCGACTGGGTGGGCCGGCTGCGGCCCAAGGGCCAGGTCTTCATCACGTACAACGAGGGCGACTCGGTGCTGCTGGGCGCCTGCATCGTCGACGGCCAGCAGGTCAAGCTGGGCACCGACCCCGGCGGCACGCTGGTGCGCAACGGCATCGTGCGCTACGTGTGCTTCACCGGCTCGCCGGTGGGCCTGGGCGGGCATGGCTACTTCGTGCACAACGGCATCGCCGACAAGACCCGCACCGCCTTCAGCCGCATGTTCGGCTCGGCGGCAGACATCCAGGCCGGCGAGTACCCGCGCCAGGTCTACATGGCCGGGTGCGATGCGGACGGCACCACCTGCTACGTGGGCGTGCCCCGGGAGTCCGACGGTGGCTGACACCGCCCGGCCCTCGCGCCCGCTGCCACGCCCGACACTTGCCGCGCTGGCCGCGCTGGCCCTGCTGGGCGCGTGCGCCACCAGCGCGCCGCCCGACGACAAGCCACCGCCCGCGCCGGCCTGCGCATCGGGCGAACGCCTGCCGGTGGGGCAGACCTGCAGCCTGCGGGTCGATTCCGCACAGCGCAACACACCGCTGCCGCTGGTGCTCGCACCGGGCGACCGCTACCGCGTCGAGCTGCCGGCCCAGCAGACCTGGCGTGACGCGGGCCGCGATCCCGTCGATCCCCGGCAGGGTGACAACGGCGCCGACAACCGGCTCATGCGCTGGTTCAGCAGCCTGAAGCGGCTGCCGACCGAGAACTACATGGTGGCGGGCCTGGCCCAGGACGGCGGGCCCCCGGTACGCATTGGCGCCCCGGGGCTGACGCTGGTGGTGGCGCAGTACGGGCCGGTGAACTTCTTCGCCAACGACGTGTGGCCCATGCACTGCAACAACAGCGGCCGCGTCTGGGTCACGGTGCGGCGGCTGGCGGCCGAACCGTGATGCGCGCGCTCAGCCGCCGTACTTGACGCTGCAGCCGTAGGGCCGGGTGCTGGCCTTCTCGACCTTCTTGCCGGCCGCCACATCGGCCAGCGCCAGCTTCACGTAGGGCTCGGCCTTGGCGATGTCGTCGGCCTTGGCGCTGGCGATGCTGTCGATGCCGCCCTTGTAGGCCAGCGTGCCGTCACCCTTGATGACGTACATGTGCGGCGTGGTCTGCGCGCCGTACAGCTTGCCCAGCGCACCCGTCGGGTCCAGCAGCGTGGCGGCGGGCGCGGCGCCGCGGTCGGTGTTGAGTTTCTTCGCGGTGGCGCCGTCCACATGGCCTTGCTGGCCGGGCGCGGACGAGATCACCTGCAGCCAGACCACGCCCTGGGCGGCGGCGTCCTTCTGCTGCGCCTGCATGTTGCCGCTGCCGTAGTGCTTCTTGACGAAGGGGCAGTCGTGGTTGGTCCACTCCAGCACCACGGTCTTGCCCTTGAAGTCGGCGAGGTTCACGGTCTTGCCGTCGGCGGTGGTGGCCGTGAAGGCCGGCGCCGGGGCGTCCACGTTGACATTGGCACCGGCCAGCAGCGGTGCAGCGAGGGCAGCGGCGATCAGGGAACGGCGAAGCAGCGTCGTCATGTCGAACTCCGGGAAGCAGGGGTGGCGGAAGAGATGGCCTCGATGACCAGGCCGGGGGTCAGGATCTGCGGCAGCACCTGCGCCTCGGCGGCGCCGGGCGCGTAGTACAGATACAGCGGCACGCCGGAGCGGCCATGCGCCTTCAGCACGGCGGTGATGGCGGGGTCTTCCCGCGTCCAGTCGCCCTTGAGGTAGGCCACGCCGCCCTGGGCGAAGGCCTGCTGCACCTCGGGGCGGGACAGCGCCACGCGCTCGTTGACCAGGCAGGAGATGCACCACGCCGCCGTCATGTTGACGAAGACCGGCTTGTTCTGCGCGCGCAGCTCAGCCAGGCGCTCGGCGCTGTAGGCCTCGTGCGTGGCCGAGGCCGCCGCGGGCGACCCCTCCACAGGGCGCAGCGCCGTTGTCAGCGCCAGCGCCAGCACGATGCCGATCACCGCAGCGGCGGTGCCCACGACCGGGGAGCCGCTGACACGGCGCCACCACAGCCCGAAGGCGATCAGCAGCAGCCCGCCCAGCGTCAGCGCCACGCCGTCCGGCCCGGCCTGCTGCGCCAGCACCCACAGCAGCCACACGACGGCGGCATACATCGGGAAGGCCAGTGCCTGCTTGAAGGTGTCCATCCACAGCCCCGGCCGCGGCAGCCAGCGCTGCGCCGCCGGCCAGAAGGCCAGCACCAGGAAGGGCAGCGCCAGGCCCAGGCCCAGCGCCAGGAACACGGCCAGCATCACCAGTGCCGGCTGGCTCAGCGCGAACGCCAGCGCGGCGCCCATGAAGGGCGCCGTGCAGGGCGTGGCCACCACGGCCGCCAGCACGCCGGTGAAAAAGCTGCCCGCCAGGCCCTGCCGGGACGCCAGGCTGGTGCCCACGCCGGTGAAGCTGCCGCCGATGTCGAACAGGCCCGACAGGTTCAGGCCGACGAGGAACAGCAGGTAGGCCACCACGCCGACGAACACCGGCGAGTGGAACTGGAAGCCCCAGCCCACCTGCTGGCCGCCGGCCCGCAGCGCGATCAGCACGGCCGCCAGCGCCGCAAAGCTCAGCAGCACGCCGGCCGTGTAGGCCAGGCCCTCGGCCTTGTGGTCGCCCTGCTTGACCAGCGCCAGCGCCTTGATGGACAGCACCGGGAACACGCAGGGCATGAGATTGAGGATCAGGCCGCCCAGCAGGGCCAGCGCCAGCGCCGGCAACAGGCCCAGGCTGCTCTCGGGGGCAGCGGCGGCCGGCGCGGGCACCTCGACCAGCGCAGCACCCGGGGCCGGGCCCTGGCCGGCGCCCTCGGGCATGGGGGCGGACACCGTCCAGGCCTGCGTGCCGGCCGCCGTTGTCAGCGTCACCACGCCGGACAGCGGCCGCCCCGGCTTGACGGGGTCTTCCCCGGCCGTGAGGTCCAGCGTCCAGCCGTCGGCCTGCGCCTTCAGCGGCTGCGGCGCGCTGTGGGTGACGGCGCCCCAGGTGTCGGCAAAGAAGTAGGCCCGCGTGACGCCGGCCGTCGGGCCGCTGAGCTGCACGCCCTGGGCCGCCGGCTTGAGCTGCACCGTGAACGGCGCCGGCTGCGGGATGGCGCGGCGCCATTCAGCGATCTGCGCCGCCTCCGCGCCGGCCTGGGCCTGCGCCTCGGCGGCGACCACCGGCAGGTCCAGGCCCAGCGTCACCTGCTCGGGGATGCAGACGTCCTTGCACACCAGCCAACGCACGTCCGCCTCCGGCTGGAAGCGGCCGCCCGCCTTGGCGTCGGCCGGCACGGTCACGTCCACCAGCAGGGCCACCCGGCCCTCGTAGCCGTAATTGACCAGGGGGCCGATGGGCTGCACGGCCGGCGTGGGCCACTGGATGGCGCCGCCCTGCGCGCCGCGCCATTCGATCGTCGTCGCCTGGCCGGAGTCGCCCGGGTTGATCCAGTAGGTGTGCCAGTGCGACTTGATGTCCTGCTCCAGCGCCACCGTGAAGCGCTGGCCCGGCGCCACCGAGGCCTGGGCGGGCACCAGCCGCGCCTTCACATGCTCGGTGGCCGCCTGGGGCGGGGCGGCCAGCGCCACCAGGGGCACGGTCAGGAGGGCGGAGAAAAACGATCGCAACAGGAAAGCCATGCGGAAATCCTAGGCCAATCCCATTGCCCTTCTGTAAAGGCCGGCTTGGACAAAGGCGTCGAACGCGGCCCACAGCGGCGAGAAGGGCTCGCCCTCCAGCAGCGTCAGCGCGTGCAGGCCGGCCTCCAGCGTCGACAGCTGGCCAGGCCGGTGCGCGCGGCGGATGGCGTAGCGGCCGGGCTGCGCCGGCAGGGCCAGGCGCGGCAGCCCGGCCAGCCAGGGGTTGGCGGCCAGCAGCCGGCGGCTCTGGCGCCAGCTGCCGTCCAGCAGCACGAGCCGGCGCACGTCAGCGGGTGCGGCAGCGGCGGTGGCCCCGTCGCCGGGGTACAGCAGCGCCGTGCCGGGGACGGCCAGTGCGGCGTCAAATACCTCGCCACGCAGCAGCTGCACCCGCTGCAGGCCCAGGGCCAGCAGCAGGGCGGTGTTCTTGGCATGGCCGGCCTCGGCCGGGTGCTGCAGGATCAGCAGCTCGGTGCGGTGCGCGAGCGGCGGCGCCGGCAGCGTGGCGCACAGGCAGGTGGACAGCGGCCGCTCACAGCGCAAGCAGCGCGGGCGGCGCGTCGTCAATGTGGCGGGGGAACGGTGGCCGGGCCTTGCGTGGACTCCGCGTCATCGGCCGGCACGGGCTGCGCGGGTGCGCTGCTGCGCCGACGCGCGCGCGACGACGGCAGGCTGAGCTGCTTGCGCCGCGCCAGCTTGCCCGCCACCCACACCCCCAGCAGCACGCCGACGATGTTCAGCGCGCCGAACAAGGGCGCCGCGTTGGACGACAGCACCAGCGTCTGCAGCGGCGCCGAGTAGGAGCGCGGCGCCGTCGCGAAGGTGAAGGCGCCGAAAATCAGCAGCGCGGCCCAGGCCAGGCCCACGCCCGACATCATCCAGGCCAGGTAGGGCCGGTGGCGCCGCCGCTCGGGGCGCAGCGTCACATAGCCCCACACGACGGCCACCACGGCCACCAGCACGGCCACCGCCACCGCCTCGCCCAGCATGACGGTCAGGCTGTTGCGCCCACCGAACTGGACGTAGAAGCTCTTCGGCAGACCGATGGAGGCGTATTGCATGGCAGCGGCGATGCAGCTGCAGTACAGCAGAGCGCCGGAAATGAACGCGGTGGAACGGCGGGCGGCTTTCATGGGCGCCCATTCTCTGCGCAGCTGCGGCCCGTGGCAGCCGGCCGACGTGCAGCACTGGACAAAACAAGGCCCGCCGTCCGGGGCCGGAGGGCGGGCTTCAGGGGAAGGTGGATGGGGGTGTGCGGCTCAGCGCTTGCGATCCAGCCGCAGCGCGCGGGCCAGCCCGCGGCGCTCGCCGCTGTAGAAGCCGGCGTCGAAGGCCTCGTGCTTGCGGCCCTTCTCGACCGACTCCTCGGCACTCCAGGCGGCGCCCATCTCGGGGGCGGGCAGGCGGCGGTGCGAATGTTCCTGACGGGTCTGCATCTTCATGGCTGTCTGGCCTGTTACCGGGCCGTCTCGCGGGGGGATATCGCGCGATTGCAGGCACAACGCCGGGTTCGGCGGCCCGGTTGACAGCCGCCACACACTTCTTTGCATCCGTGTCGACCCGACACAATGGACACCTCGAATTCCCGGAAGCGTCCCATGACCGTCCAGCTCAAGAAGTCCCTGCCTGCCAAGGCCACGCCCATCACCGTCGTCGACCGCGCCGCCTTCCAGGCCCTCGCCCCCACGCTGCCCGAGGCCACCCGCGCCTGGCTGGCCACCGTCGGCTTCGTCGGCGCGGCCGACAGCCACGCGCTGCTGCCCGGCGCCGATGGCCAGTTGGCCCAGGTGTTTGCCGGCGTCGCGCACGCCGCCCACCCGTTTGCGCTGAGCAGCCTGCCGCTGGCGCTGCCGGCCGGCGAGTACCGGCTGGACGGCGCCGGCCTGGCGCTGCAGCCCGAGGCTGCCGCCATGTCCTGGGAGCTGGGCGGCTACCGCTTCGACCTCTACAAGCCGGCCAAGCGCGAGCCGGCCACGCTGTGGCTCAAGCCGGGCCCGGACGCCGAGCGCGGCCTGGCGCTGGCCACGGCCATCGCGGCCACGCGCGACCTGGTCAACACGCCGGCCGAGCACATGGGCCCGGCCGAGCTGTCGGCGGCCGCCAAGGCGCTGGCCAAGCAGTACGGCGCCAAGTTCTCCGAGATCGTCGGCGACGCGCTGCTGAAAAAGAACTTCCCCAGCATCCACGCGGTCGGCCGTGCGAGCACGCGCTCACCTCGCCTGATCGAGATGCACTGGGGCGACCCCAAGCACCCCAAGCTGGCGTTGGTCGGCAAGGGCGTGTGCTTCGACACCGGCGGCCTGAACATCAAGCCCGGCGACAGCATGCGCCAGATGAAGAAGGACATGGGCGGCGCCGCCAACGCGCTGGCGCTGGCCGGCCTCATCATGGCCTTCAAGCTGCCGGTGCGGCTGCAACTGCTGATCCCGGCCGTCGAGAACTCGATCGCGGGCAATGCCTACCGGCCGGGCGACGTCCTCAAGACGCGCAAGGGCCTGCACATCGAGATCGGCAACACCGACGCCGAGGGCCGCGTCATCCTGTGCGACGCGCTGGCCTACGCGGCCGAGGGCAACCCCGACCTCGTCATCGACCTGGCCACGCTGACCGGCGCGGCCCGCGTGGCGCTGGGCGCCCAGCTGCCGGCGCTGTTCGCCAAGCACATGGACACGGCCCGCGACCTCGTCGACCTGGGCCTGAAGCTGGACGACCCGCTGTGGCACATGCCGCTGTGGGCGCCGTACCACGCGGGCATCGAGAGCACGCTGGGCGACATCGTCAACACGGGCAAGAGCGCGCTGGCCGGCGCCATCAACGCGGCGCTGTTCCTGGAGGACTTCCTGCCGGCGCAGCAGGACTGGCTGCACATCGACCTGTTCGCGTGGAACGACGCGCCGCGCCCCGGCCGCCCGGTGGGCGGCGAGGCGCAGACCATCCGCACGCTGCTCGCCTATCTGGAGCAGCGCTACGCGGCGGCCTGATTACTCGGCCGCGTCCTTGGGCGGCTGCGCGTCAGCCGCCGGCTCGGCCTTGGCGGCACGGGCGGCCTGCAGGGCCTGGGCCATCTGCGACTGCACCGGCTGCTCGGGCTGCTGCGGCACCGGCTTGCGGCCGGGCTGCTGCGGGCGGCCGCCTTCCGCACGCGGCGGGCGATCACCGCGCGGGGGACGGTCGCCACGCGACGCGTCGCGCCGGCCTTCCGGGCGCTGATCCGCGCGGCGCGGGCCGCGGCCTTCCGGCCGGCCACCGCCGGGGCGGCGGTCATCGCGGCGCGGGCCGTCACGCTCCTGGCGCGGCGGCGCGGGCGGGGCCTCGGCGCGCTCCTTGCGGGCCAGCTCCAGCAGACGCGGCAATTCTTCAGGCGTGGTGCCCTTGAGCACGCAGAAGTTGGTCTCGGTCAGCGTCGTGCGCTCGAAGTCCCACAACAGCTGCGCGCGGTTGCGACGCTGCTGGGCCTCCAGGCGGTGGCGCTCCTGCTCGGCGTGCTCGCGCTCCTGGCGCGCGCCCCGGCGGCGGGTCAGCTCGTCCTTGGCGGCGGTGAGGTGCTCCTCGCTGATCTCGCCGGCAGGGTTGCCGTCGAGGTCGAAACGGGTCTTGGCCTGCGTCAGCGCGATCAGGTAGCCGGTGCTGCCGGTGTGCCGGCGCAGGAAGGCGCTGAGCTGGGCCTTGCTGAACTTGCCCGGCGCGCGCTCCTGGATGTCGGCCTGGATGCGCAGCTTGACGGGCTTGGGCTTGCCGGTGAACAGCGCCGGGAACAGGGCTTTCAGCTCGGCGGTGGCGTCCACGGCCGGGGCGCTGGCGGGCGCATCAGCCGCCGCGGGCGTGGCCTCGCCGGCCACTTCCGGCGTCAGCGCTTCCTGGGCGCCAGCGGCCTCGGGAGCGGGTGCGGGCGCCTCGACAGCCGGTGCTTCGGACGGGGTGACGGGATCAGGCAGATCGGAATTCATCGCAAGGCCGACGCAGCGGCAGCAAACAGGCAAGGGGCGGGATTGTCGGCGATCAGGCCGCCCACTGCGCCATCCCCCGAAAAGCGAGCGCCTACAGGCCGCCGAAAACCTTCTTCAGCAGGGCGCTGCCGGTGCCCACCGGGTCGCGGCGGATCTTCTTCTCCTCCTCGCCGATGAGGCGGAACAGGCCGTCCAGCGCCTTGCCCGTCACGTACTGCTGGATGTTGGCCTCGTCGCTCCGCACGAGCCCCAGGCCGGAGGCCTTGCGGGCGACGGCGTTGTACTTGTCCGCCAGCGCCACACGCTCGGTGGCCCGGGTGACGATGGGCAGGAACTGCTGGCTCAGCGGCTCGCGGGTCTTGTCGGCGAAGAAGGTCGTCACGGCGTCGTCGCCGCCCTTGAGGATCTTCAGGCCGTCCTCCACGCTCATGTCCTTGACGGCCCGGGTCAGCAGCGGCTTGGCGGCAGGCACGGCGGCCTCGGCGGCGCGGTTCATCGCGGTGACCAACTCGTCGAGCTTGGCGCCCTGGCCCGTGGCCTTGAGCAGCCGGGCGGCGTCCTTCAAGGCGCCGGGCAGTTCGATCTTCACCAGCGGGTTGCCCAGGAAGCCGTCGGGCCGGCCCAGCAGCGCCACCGCCGCCTGCGCGCCCCGCTCCAGCGCCGCGCGGATGCCGGCGTTGGCGTCGCTCTCGCTGAGGGCCCACACCGGGGCGGGCAGCGCCCACCAGGCGGGCAGGACGGCAAGGGCGAAGCGGCGTTGCATGGCGATGCTCCAGAAAGCGCAGTCCGCCCATGTTGCCACTGCCGCCGTGTTGCGCTGGGTCAAGCGCCACGTCAGCCGCACTGCCTAAGCTGGCTGCAGGAGACAACACCACACCATGCTGCCCGTCTACATCAGCCACCCCGACTGCGCCCGGCACGAGATGGGGCCGGACCACCCGGAATGCCCCGAGCGGCTGGGCGCCATCGCCGACATGCTGCTCATCCAGGGCCTGCTGGACTACATGGTGCCGCACGACGCGCCGCGCGCCACCGAGGCGCAGCTGGAGCGCGCGCATTCGGCACTGCACGTGCGGCGCACGCTGGCCGCCGCGCCCACCGAGGGCTATGCGCAGGTGGACCCCGACACCCGCATGAACCGCTTCACCGTGCCCGCCGCGCTGCGGGCGGCCGGTGCCGCCGTGCTGGCCACCGACCTGGTGCTGGGTGGACAGGCGCCGTCGGCCTTCTGCGCGGTGCGCCCGCCCGGCCACCATGCGGAGCGCGACGCGGCCATGGGCTTCTGCTTCTTCAACAACACCGCCGTGGGCATACGCCACGCGCTGGACGTGCACGGCCTTGAGCGCGTCGCGCTGATCGACTTCGACGTGCACCACGGCAACGGCAGCGAGGACATCCTGGCCGGCGACGAGCGCGTGCTGATGTGCAGCATCTTCGAGACCGGCCTGTACCCGTTCAACGGGCCGGACGCACGCTCGCTGCGCGATGCCACCAACCTCGTCAACGTCGGCCTGCCACCGCGCTCGGGCAGCGAGGCCTTCCGCGCAGCCGTCACCACGCACTGGCTGCCGGCGCTGGAGGCCTTCCGCCCGGAGCTGATCTACATCAGCGCCGGCTTCGACGCGCACCGCGAGGATGACATGGGCAACCTCGGCCTCGTCGACGCCGACTACGCCTGGGTCACGCGCCAGCTGATGGACGTGGCCTGGCGCCACTGCCGCGGCCGCGTGATTTCCTGCCTCGAAGGCGGCTACGTGCTCAACCCGCTCGCCCGCAGTGCGGCTGCCCACATCAAGGTGCTGATCGGCGCCGACTAGAGTCTCCGCATGGACAACCACTTCCTGACCCCCCTGTTCACCCCCGGCTCCGTGGTCGTCTTTGCCGGCCCGCCGGACGAGCCTGAGCGCCAGACACGCCAGGCCCGCGTGCTGCGCACCGCGATGGCCGCCGCGCCAGGCCCGCACCCAGTGCAGTTCCTGCACGGCGAGACCACCGGCACGCTGGGCGAGCTGGCGCGCTCGCGCGCCGACCTGGCCGTCATCGCACTGCCCGACGACGAGATCGCCGCCGCGCTGGAGGTGGCCTGCCGCATTGCGTGCCGCTCCGCGCTCATCATCAGCGACGGCATCGAGCCCGCCCAGGCGGCGCAGCTCAAGCGCATCGCGCGCCGCGAGGGCGTGCACCTGCTGGGCCCAAACTGCCTGGGCTTCCAGCGCCCGCATCTGAATCTCAACGCCAGCGCCGCCGGGCCGCTGGCGGCCGAGGGCTCGCTGGCGCTGGTGTCGCAATCCGGCGCGCTGACCTCGGCCATGCTGGACTGGGCGCGCCAGAACGGCGTGGGCTTCAGCCAGGTCGTGTCGCTGGGGCCGAACGCCGCTGTCGACCTGGCCCAGGTGCTGGACTTCCTGGCCGCCGACGCGCGCACGCAGAGCATCGTGGTCTACCTGGAAGGCATCTCCAACTCGCGCCGCTTCATGAGCGCGCTGCGCTCGGCAGCGCACGCCAAGCCGGTCGTCGTGCTGAAGGCCGGCCGGCGTAGCGCCGGCAACGAGGCCGCGCTGACGCACAGCCGCGCCATCGTCGGCAGCGACGACGTGTTCGACGCCGCACTGCGCCGTGCGGGCGCGGTGCGCGTGCGCAGCTTCGTCGAGCTGTTCTCGGCCGCCAAATGCCTGGCCGCGCGCTACCGGCCGGTGGGCAAGCGCCTGGCCATCATCACCAATGGCGGCGGCCCCGGCGTGCTGGCAGCCGACTGGGTCAGCGAGATCGGCCTGCAGCTGGGCAAGCTGTCGCCCGACACCGCGCGCACGCTGGCCCCGCAACTGGCCGACCTGGCCTCGCTGACCGACCTGATCGACCTGTCGGCCGCGGCCACGCCCGAGCACTTCGGCGCCGCCGTGCGGGCCGCCGCGCAGGACGCGTCGGTGGACGGCCTGCTGGTGGTCTACGCACCGCAGATCGGCTCGGATGCGACCGAGATCGCGCGTGCCGTGGCCGCCGCCAAGGCCGCCACGGCCAAGCCGCTGCTGGGCTGCTGGATGGGCGACGCCTCGGTGCTGGATGCGCGCCGTGTGCTGAACGACGCGGCCATCGCCAACTTCCGCACGCCGGAAGCTGCCGTGGGCGCCTTCGGCAACATCGCGTCGTTCTACGCCAACCAGCAGCTGCTGCTGCAGACGCCGCCGCCCATGTCCACGCTGGCGCAGCCCGATGTGGAGGCCGCGCGCCTGCTGATCGAGAGCGTGCTGGCCGAACGCCGCCGCACGCTGACCGAGATGGAGAGCAAGGCGCTGCTGGCGGCCTTCCACATCCCGGTCACGCAGACCGTGCTGGCCCGCAGCGCCAACGAGGCCATGATGCTGGCCACGCAGATGGGTTTCCCCGTCGCGCTGAAGATCGACTCGCCCGACATCTCCCACAAGAGCGACGTGCAGGGCGTGGCGCTGAACATCCAGAGCGGCTCGGCCGCGCGCGACACCTACAACGAGATGGTGGCGCGCGTGAAGCGGCTGCAGCCGCAGGCGCGCATCAACGGCGTGACGGTGCAGAAGATGGCCCGCGCCCAGCGCGGCCGCGGCGGCCAGGAGGTCTGCGTGGGCCTGGTGACTGACGAGGCCTTCGGGCCCACCATCGTGTTCGGCGCGGGCGGCACCATGATCGAACTCATTGCCGACCGCGCGATGGAGCTGCCGCCGCTGAACCAGTTCCTCGCGCGCCGGCTGATCGAGCGTGCGCGGGTGTCCGAGGCGCTGATCGAGGGCCGCGCCGGTGGCCCGCCGGCCGACCTGGAGGCGCTGGAACGCGTGCTGCTGCGCGTCAGCGAAATGGTGTGCGAGTTCCCGCAGCTGCGCGAGATGGACATCAACCCGCTCATCGTCGACGAGACCGGCGCGGTGGCGGTGGACGCCCGCGTGGTGCTGCAACCGGGCCCGCAGACCGGCATGCCGCGCGCGTTCGACTACCCGCACCTGGCCATCCTGCCCTACCCGGCCCGCTTCGAGCAGGTCTGGCCGCTGGCCGGTGGCGGCGAGGTGACGGTGCGCCCGGTACGGCCCGACGACGCGCAGATGCTGCAGGATCTGGTGCGCGGCTTGAAGCCCGAGAGCCGCTACTTCCGCTTCGCCAGCGCGATCAAGGAGCTGCCGCCGGGCTTGCTCGCGCGCCTGACGCTGATCGACTACGACCGCGAGATGGCGCTGGTGGCCGTCTATTGCGAGCGCACGGCGCGCGATGACGGTGGCTTCGACGAGCGCGAGCGCATCGTCGGCGTGAGCCGCATCATCACCAACCCCGACCAGACCAGCTGCGAGTTCAGCCTGCTGGTGGCTGACGACTTCGGCGGCAAGGGCTTGGGCTCGCGGCTCATGGAAGGCATCACCGACGCCGCGCGCGAGAAGGGCCTGGCCGAGATCGAAGGCCTGGTGCTGACCAACAACGCCGACATGCTGAAGCTGATGCGCGGCCTGGGCTTCACCGTGAAGCCCTTCCCCGAGGACCCGGACTTCAAGCTGGTCACGCGCTCCTTGCAGTGAGCGCGGCGGGCGTCAGGGCAGCTGCGCCAGCCGCTCGGTCAGCAGCGCGAAGAAGCCGTCGGCGTCCGCGTGCCGCAGCACCTGGGCGTTGGCCGGCAGGCCGGTCACGGCCCACCAGTCGATGACGGTCATGCCGCGCGTGAGTTCACTCTGCGTCTCGACGCGCACATTGCAGTCGCGGCTGGTGAACAGGCCGGGCTGCAGCAGCCAGGCGATGACGCAGGGGTCGTGCAGCGGGCCGCCGTCCTGGCCGTATTTCTCTTCGTCGTAGCGCTCGAAGAACTCCATCCACGCAGCGACGACGGCGCCCACGCGGTTGGGCAGCGCGCGGATCGCGTCGATGCGCTTGGCGGTCGTCAGCACCTCGTGGGTGACGTCCAGCGGCGCCATCGTGATGGGCACGCCGCTGGTGAAGACCTCATGCGCGGCCTGCGGGTCGACGTAGATGTTGAACTCGGCTGCGGGCGTGACGTTGCCGCCCTCAAAGAAGCCGCCGCCCATCAGCACGATGCGCTTGATGCGTGAAGCAATGTCCGGTGCGCGGCGCAGCGCCAGCGCGATGTTGGTCAGCGGGCCCAGCGGGCACAGCGTGACGGTGCCGGCCTCGCGCTCACGCAGCGTCTGGATGATGAAGTCCACCGCGTGGCGCGGGTCCACGGCCAGCGTGGGCTCGGGCAGGTCCACGCCGTTGAGGCCGGTGTCGCCGTGCACATGCTCGGCCGTCACCAGCGGCACGTCCAGCGGCCGGTCCGCGCCCACGCAGACGGGCACGTCGCGCCGGCCGGCCAGCTCCAGCACCTTGCGCGCGTTCAGCGTGGTCAGGTGCAGGGGCACGTTGCCGGCCACGGTGGTCACGCCCAGCAGCTCCAGCTCGGGCGAGGCGGCGGCCAGCAGCAGGGCGACGGCGTCGTCCTGGCCGGGGTCGGTGTCGATGATGATGGGCTGGCGGGTCATGGGGCGTCGGGGGCGATGTCGAGGTCGATGGCGCCGAACAGGCTGGCGCCGTCGGCGGTCTTGAGGTCCAGGTGCAGGCTGTCGCCCGCGGCGAGTGGTAGGTCGGGCAGGTCGGGCAGGTCCAACGCGGTGCCGACCACCTGGCCGGCCCGCAACGCACGCAGCCGCGCGACGCGGGCCAGCGCGGCGCCGGGCTGGGCGTCGATGTCCTGCACCGGCTGCTTGGCGCCGTTGTGCAGCACATGCAGGCGCGCCTGCACGCGGCCGGTGCGCCAGGCCTCGCCCAGCTCGTCCGGTGTGACGGCCAGCGGCGCAGCCTGCGTGGCGATGAGTTCGTCGTCCAGCCGCCAGTCCACGGCCAGCGTCAGCAGGCGCAGCGCGTCCAGGGCCGAGGCGGTGTCGCTGGCTGCGGCCAGGTCGCCCGCGATGGCGGCCAGCGCCGCCTCGGGCCGGGCCGGCGCGCGCAACGGCTGGTGCGGGCCGGCAAACAGGCCGGCGTCGCGGCGCACGCTGCCCCCGCGCGCCACCACGGCCCAGCCGCTGGCGCGCGGCAGCGGCGCCACGCACTTGTCGGGGTCGAACGGAAAGGCGTGGCGCAGCTTGCCGTGGTTGAGCTGCACGGCCAGGTCTTCCAGCTGCGGGGCGATGAAGCCCCAGTCGTCGAGCACCTGCTGCAGGCGGGTGGCGATGCCGGTGGCGTAGTGGGCCTGGGACAGGTCGCGCGACACGACGACGAGGTGGCCGTCGCGCGAGCCGTCGGCGTAGCTGGCGAGTTTCATGGGGGATCTTGGAAGCAGTGGCAGCATTGTGCGATGCGCGCTCGCCCCACCCTGCCCCGCGCCGCCTGGCTGATGCTGGCGGCCAGCGTGCTCGCGCATGTGGCGCTGCTGGGCGGCCCGTCCGAGCGCCCGGCGCAGGAAGCGCCCGCCCGCGCGGTGAGCATCGCTGTGCGGCCGCCCGCGGTGCTGCCGGTCGCGCTGCCCGAGCCCGCCGCGCCGGTGCCGCCCGCCACCGCGCGCCCTGCCCAAGCGTCGACACCGTCCCGCGCGGAGCCGCCGCCCCCGCCGACACCGCTGGCCGACACCCACGGGCCGCTGCTGCAACTGGCCGGTCCGGCCTCCTGGCGCTACCGGCTGCGCCAGGGCGGCCAGGACGGCGAGGCGCAGCTGGACTGGCGGCCCGAGGCCGACGGCCGCTACAGCCTGCGCCTGACCCGCCGCATCGGCGAGCGCGCCCTGCCCGCGCTGGAAAGCCTGGGCCGCACCGGCGCGGCCGGCCTGGCGCCGGAACGCTTTGCGCTGCAGCGCGGCGGGCGCGACCGGCAGGCCGTCAACTTCGACCTCGATGACCAGCGCATCAGCTTCTCGGCCAGCACGGCCAACCACGAGATGCCAGCGGGCGCGCAGGACCGGCTGTCCTGGTGGCTGCAGCTGGCCGCCCTGGTGCAGGCCGCGCCGACGCCGGGCGGGCGCTGGCGAGTCTGGGTGGCCGGGCTGCGTGGCGAGCTGCGCGAGTGGGTGTTCGAGGCCCAGGACAGCGAGCCCGAGGCCGCCGGCCTGCTGCATCTGCGGCGCCTGCGCCTGGGCGAACACGACCCCGGCATCGAGCTGTGGCTGGACCCGGCGCGTGGCTACTGGCCCGCGCGGCTGCGCCAAGGCGACCCCGAGACACGGGGTTACGAAATCGTGCTCATCGACGTGAACTCCTGACGCTTCGCTACACCTTGTCAAGCGAGGGGATGCCGCGAACAGGCGCCCCTTCTGCCAGTATCTGTGCCAGCAAGGCTTGAAAAGCCCCGACCCACCCGCAGTTGAAGCCCCAAGGAGAACACCATGCACATGCTCTACAACTCCGACAGCTTCATCGTCGTCCAGTTCGACGTGCCTCTGACGGAAGCCGAGACCGACCCAGGCCGGCAGCTCAACCGCGGCGGCTTCGAGATCGTCGACAAGTTCGCCCGCCGCGAGATCTTCATCGAGGGTGCGCTGGCCGAGTCCTTCCAGCAAGGCGTGCAGGCGCTGATGGGCGACCGCCAGCCGTCCGAGGACGAACTCGACGATTTCATCGAGCGCTACGCCAGCATGGGCCAGCAGCCGGTGGTCATGCACTGACGCGCGCCAGGCGCCCTTCTTGTCCAAGCGCGACCCGCCCGTTGGCGGGTCGCGCTTTTTTCATGCCTGAACGGTGAGCTGGCAATGCAGCACGATCTGCACGCACATCCCTCGTTCGTCGTGCAATGCCCCCGACAAGCGCGCAAGAAGTCGCACTGAGGCGCCGCGAAGCCTGATACAAGATGGCCCACACCGGCCGCTGCAGGCCGCGCAAGGAGTCCACCGATGGTCAAGCGAGTCGCCGCAGAGACAGCCCCCCGGGCCTCCGCCGCCCGCGTGCTGCCATCCCCCGGCCTGGACAGCGCGCCGGTGCTGGACCGCATGTGCTCGCAGTTCGTGCTGACGCTGACGGTCAAGCATGCCGGCCGCTTCAACCTGCGCCGCGACTTCAACGGCCTGCTGTCCTTCACCGGCCGCCACCTCGTCTGGCCCACCCGGGTGCTGCAACGACTGCGCGGCTACCTGGCGCAGCGCTGCGCCGGCAACGAGCTGTGGCGCGGGCATGACGCGCTCTCCGATGAAGCCTTCCTCGACCGCTTCGGCCAATGGAGCGGCCCGTTCTCCGAAGGCACGCTGTTCTTCTACCTCGACGAATACGTCAAGGACGCCCCCAAGGACATGATGGCCCTGCTGGCCACCACCTGCGAGCACCTGGACCGCCAGCTCAAGCGCGAGTCCACGCTGGTGGAGAAGAACATCGATGCCTTGGGCCAGCTGCTGCAGCTGAACCCGGCCGAGCGCGCCATCCTGCTGTACGGCACGCTGGCGCGCTACCAGCGCGAGCTGCGCGGCGCGCTGGTGGAGTTCAAGGTCAACACGGCCCAGGAAGCCTTCGCGGCCATCGCGGCGGTGGCCGGCGTGGACGAGCGCGAGGTGGCCGAGGCGCTGCGCGCCGGCTCGCGGCTCGAACGCATCGGCATGGTGGAGAACCTGATCTCCGAGCACAACATCACCGACCTGGCCGACCTGATGAAGGTCAGCGACCAACTCCCGCCGGTGCTGATGCGCGAATACCAGGGCCCGCACGACCTGATGGCCGTGTTCACGCGGCCGGCGGCCAAGAGCCCGCTGGCGGAGAACGACTTCCAGTTCGTCAGCGAAGACCTCGCCCTGCTGCAAGGCCTGCTGCGCCGGGCGGTGGCCACGCATGCCACCGGCGTCAACGTGCTGCTGTACGGCCCGCCGGGCACCGGCAAGACTGAGCTGGCCAAGGTGGCCGCCGCCGCGGCCGGCCTCGATCTCTACGAAGTCGAGTACGCCGACCGCGACGGCAATTCGCTGTCCGGCCGCGACCGCTACCGCTCGCTGCAGATCAGCCAGGTGTTCCTGAAGGCCAGCGCCAACGTGGCGCTGCTGTTCGACGAGGTGGAGGACGTGTTCCCGCCGCTGTCCAGCGACACGGCTTCGCTGCTGAGCCGGCTGGATGCCAGCGCCGAGGGCGGCGTGGGCAACTCCGTCAGCGGCAAGGCCTGGGTCAACCAGATCCTGGAAACCAACCCGGTGCCGGTCATCTGGGTCACCAACCGCATCGAGCAGATCGACCCGGCTTTCCGGCGCCGCTTCCAGTACCACCTGGAGCTGAAGTCGCCACCGCCCGGCGCGCGTCGCGGCCTGGTGGCGCGAGCGCTGGGCGACGTAGCCGTCAGCGAGGGCTTCGTTGCCAAGCTGGCCGAGCGGCCCGGCCTGACACCGGCGCAGATCCGCACCGCCGTGCGCTTCGCCCAGCTGGCGGGCGACGCAGGCGACGCCGAGAAGCTCATCGAGCGGCAGCTGCTGAACGCCGACAAGGCACTGGGCCGCGACGATGGCGCCAGCCTCACGCGCCCCTGCGTCACGCAATACACGCTGGACCTGCTGAACTGCGAAAGCCGCTTCGAGATCCCGCGCATCGTCGAGGCGCTGCGCAACAAGGGCCGGGGCCAGCTGTGCTTCTACGGCCCGCCCGGCACCGGCAAGACGGCACTGGCCGAGCACATCGCGCAGGCGCTGGGTCGGCCACTGATGGTCAAGCGCGCCAGCGACATCGCCAGCAAGTTCGTCGGCGAGACCGAGCAGAACATGGCCCGTATGTTCGAGACGGCACAGACCGAAGGGGCCGTGCTGCTGCTGGACGAGGCCGACAGCTTCCTGCGCAGCCGCAAGCATGCCGAGCGCAACTACGAGGTGTCCGAGGTCAACGAGATGCTGGCCGGCATGGAGCGCTTCAACGGCCTGTTCATCTGCACGACCAACCTGTTCGACGACCTCGACGAGGCCGCGCTGCGGCGCTTCGCCTTCAAGATCCGCTTCAAGGCGCTGAAGCCCGAACAGCGGCTGACGATGTTCGAGCGCGAGGCCGGCGCGGCGCCCACCGGCGAGCAGCGCTCACGGCTCACGGCGATGGACTGCCTGGCGCATGGCGACTTCGCCGCCGTGCGGCATCAGGTCGAGATCCTCGGCGAGGCCTTCACGCCGGACGAGTTCCTGGCGCAGCTGGAGGCGGAGCATCGGGCCAAGCCCGAGGTGCGCGAGCGGCGGGGCATCGGCTTCAGAGCGGCTTGAAGTAGTAGCTTGTCGAGCACGGCAGCCCGTCGGGCATCAACGCGTAGTTCGGAATGTCACCGGCCTTGTGCCACCCCAACCGCTCATAAAGCCGCGACGCGTCGCTGCCCGTGACGGTGTCCAGCACCAGCGTCGTCTTGCCCAGCTCGCACGCCTTGGCCTCCAGCGCCTTCAGCAGGCGCTCGGCCACGCCCTGCCGGCGCGCGCGGCGGTGCACCAGCATCTTGGAGACATCGGCGCGGTGCGGCTGGTTGTCGGGCATGTCGATGACCAGCGACACCGTGCCCCAGATCCGGCCAGCCTCGTCCTCGGCGACGAACAGGTGGCGCTCGCCCGCCGCGACGCCTGCGGCCACGCGGCGCCAGAAGGCTTCCGGCCGCCCCTCGGCCAGCGGCAGCATGAAGCCCACCGACGCGCCGCCCTCCACGCAGTCGCGCAGCACCTCGGCCAGTTCAGCCACGCGGGCCAGCGCCTCGGCGCCGTCGATTTCACGGATGGTCATGGCCGGGCTCCGGTCAGGGCGACGAGGTAACGGGCCGGCTGCGCGCCGGGGTTGAAGAAGCGGATGGGCGCGTTCAGCTGCACCGCCAGGCAGTCGCCGGCGGCCAGTTGCCACTGCGTATCGCCGTGGGTGATGTCCATGGCGCCGTCGATCATCCAGATCAGCTGATGGATGTCGCTGTCGCGCTCAGCCGTTTCAAAGGCGACGCGCTGGCCCGGCGGGAAGACGACGTCCACCAGCTGCAGTGGCGACACGCCCGGCGGCGACACGTTGCGGCGCAGATAGCCCGAGGCCGGGTCCTGCCAGACGGGCTGGTCGGCCACGCGGGCCAGCGGCGACGGCGCGGCCGGCGCCTCGCCGGCCTCGAACAGCGACGCGACGCTGACACCCAGCGCCGACGACAGCTTGTCCAGCACGACGGCCGTGGGGCTGCTCTGGCCGCGCTCGATCAGCGAGATGTTGGAACGGCTGACGCCGCTCTTGTGGGCCAGCGCGTCCAGCGACAGGCCGGCGGCCGCGCGCAACTCGCGCAGGCGGCGAGCGATGAGTTCGGAGATGCCTTCGTTCATTCCTCCAGCATACTGGAATTTGCATTCCATCAAACTGGAATGGCACGCTGCACGGCACGACGCCAGGCCGGGTCCGGCCACCGGCGGTCCAGACGCCAGGCGGCGTGGGTGAGCTTGATGACGTGCGCGTCGTCCTGCTCGCAGGCGGCGGTGATCAGCACTGGCCAGGGACGGCAGGGCAGCTCATCCAGCCCGTATGACGGCGCCGCGCCGCTGGCGAGCAGCCCGGCTGCGGCGGCGACGCTGAAGCCGCGCGGCAGCTCGGGCGAGGGCCACGCCGGCTGCAGCACGGTCATCGCGTGGCAGGCGGTCAGCAGGTGCAGCACGGTGAAGTTGCCGGTGGCCGCATAGGTGCGCGCAGCCAGCAGCGCGAGGTCACGCAGCGTGCCGGGCCCGTGCTGCAACCGTCCGGCGATGGATGCGAAGCCGGCCGTGCCGCCCGCGGCCTGCATGCGGTCGCTGATGAAGCTGCCGGCCGGGTAAGCCGGGCGGGGCAGCGACGTCAGCGCCCGCAGCCAGTCGGCCAGCGCCAGCGGCGCGCCGTCGGCCGTGGGCAGCGCCATGGCGTTCGATGCCCAATGCGCCAGGCCCGCAGCCAGTTCGCCGTCGTGCCCGGCCAGCACGGCGTGGCCCGTACGGATCAGGCCGTGGAAGGCGATCGCCCCGGCGCCCGGCAGCAGCAGCGGCAAGGCCTCGCGCAGCGCGGCAGGTGAGCCGAGCTTGGTGATACGGCCGGCGAAATGCGCGCGCCAGGCAACGTCGCTGTCCGGACGGCCAAGGTCACGCGCGACATCGACGGGCGACGGCCGCGCGGGATCACGCGGCTCGAGATGCGTCTCCTCCGCCTCGGTGAAGGCCTGCAGCCGCTCGGCCGAGGCGCCCAGATCCAGCAAGGCCTGCTGGGCCATCGGCAGGTGGTTGCTCATGCGGCCACGGTAGGTGGCGGACCAGGCCTGGCCGGCCTCGAGCAGGTGGTGCAGCTGGGCCGGCGTGGCGGGCGCGGCAGCGGGGGTCATCAACATGGCAACTCCAATCGTGGGAACATGGCCGCCATGATCGAAGTTGAAGTTAACTTGAAGTCAAGCAGCGATGCCGGGCCGGCTGCGGGCGCGCCGCTGACCATCAGCCAGCTGGCCCGGCGCGCCGGGGTGGCGGCCAGCGCCCTGCGCTTCTACGAGGCCGAGGGCCTGCTGGCCGGTAGCCGCACGCCCGGCGGCCACCGCCAGTACCCGCGCCATGTGCTGCGCCGCGTGGCCTTCATCCGCGCGGCACAGGCCGTGGGGCTGAGCTTGCCGCAGATCAAGGCGGCGCTGGCCACACTGCCCGACAGTCGGACACCGACCAAGGCCGACTGGGCGCGCCTGTCTGCCAGCTGGGCGCCGCTGCTGGATGCCCGCATCGCCGCGCTGCAACAGCTGCGCGAGCGACTCACCGGCTGCATCGGCTGCGGCTGCCTGTCGCTGAAGGCCTGCGCGCTCTACAACCCGCAGGACGAGGCCGGCGCGAGCGGCGTGGGCGCGAGGCTTCTGCGCATAGAAACCGAGCGTTGACCCTTGCGCGACTGCCGCTTCTCAGTTCCCGGCGAAAATGTCGGGTTAACCCGTCACCCGAACCTCAGCGAGCGCCCATGAGTGCCTTCCACGAAGAGACCGTCCTGACCGTCCATCACTGGACCGACCGCCTGTTCAGCTTCACGACCACGCGCGACCAGGCGCTGCGTTTCTCCAACGGCCACTTCACGATGATCGGCCTGACCGGCGACAACGGGAAGCCGCTGCTGCGCGCCTACTCCATCGTCAGCGCCAACTACGAGGAGAACCTCGAGTTCCTGAGCATCAAGGTGCCGGATGGCCCGCTGACCTCCAAGCTGCAGCACATCAAGCCGGGCGACAAGATCATCGTCGGCCGCAAGCCCACGGGCACGCTGCTGATCGACTACCTGCTGCCAGGCAAGAACCTGTACCTGCTGGGCAGCGGCACGGGCCTGGCGCCGTTCATCAGCATCGTGCGCGACCCGGAAACGTACGAGCGCTTCGAGAAGGTCATCATCGTGCACGGCGTGCGCGAGGTGGCCGAGCTGGCCTACCACGACCACCTCACCGTGGACCTGCCCAAGCACGAGTTCCTCGGCGAGTACGCCAGCCACCAGCTGATGTACTACCCGACCGTGACGCGTGAGTCCTACAAGAACATGGGCCGCATCACCGACCTGATCCAGACCGGCAAGCTGCAGGCCGACCTGGGCCTGCCGCCGCTGGACCCGGAGAACGACCGCATCATGCTGTGCGGCAGCCCGGCGCTGCTGAAGGACATGCAGACCATGCTGGAAGTGCGCGGCTTCAAGGAAGGCAGCACGACGACGCCGGGCGACTACGTCATCGAGCGCGCATTCGTCGAGAAGTGAGCTCCGCCGCTGCCGCGGGAGCGGCAGCGCTGCAAGCGCGTCCCGCATGAGGGACGCTCAGGCCCGGCCTCAGGTGATTCCTGCCCTGGCCTGACTTTTGGCTGTACCCCGGGAGGGGGCACACTCCGCACCTGTCCACATGGCAGGAGGCGAGACAAGCCCGATGAACACCCCCAAGCGCATCGCCGGCACGCTGGTCGTGCTGGCCTTGTTCGGCAGCGCACTGTTCTGGGCGCTGCGCAACAACCAGCAGACCCAGGCGCTCGAGCACGAGCAGACCGTCATCGCGCAGACCGCGCCGCTCAAGGGCCTGGTGACCGTGGAGATGGACCCGTTCTTCAAGGACGAGCGGGTGGCCCGCCTGCTGGCGGCCGAGCGCCTGCCGGTGCAGGCCCAGCGCGTGGGCAGCCGCGACATGGCGGGCAAGCTGGCCGAGGCGCCGGACTTCTTCTTCGCCAGCGGCGTGGTGGCCGCCAACATGATCCTGGACGCCGCGCGCAAGGCCAACAAGCCGGCCACGCAGAGCTCCCCCTTCCACACGCCGCTGGTGGTGGCGTCCTGGGAGCCGGTGGCCAGGATCCTCGTCGCCAACCGCATGGCCCAGCCCATGGCGCCCAAGGTCTACGGCCTGGACATGGAGAAGCTGACCGAGGCCATGCTGGCCAAGAAGCGCTGGCGTGACCTGAAGGACAGCGGCGACTACGCCGTGTCGCGCAGCGTGCTGGTGTCGACGACAGACATCCGCCGCAGCAACTCGGCGGCGATGTACCTGGCGCTGACCTCGCAGGCGCTCAATGGCGAGGTCGTCAGCGACCGCGCGCGCGGCAACGAGCTGGCGCTGACGCTGGCCGAGCTGTTCAAGCGCCAGGGCTTCCAGGAGAACTACGTCAACGGCGCCTTCGATGACTACCTGTCCATCGGCATGGGCAAGACGCCGCTGGCCTTCATCTACGAGAGCCAGATGCTGGCCCAGGCGCAGAAGGCCGGCGGCGGGCTGCGGCCGGAGATGGTGCTGATGTACCCGCAGCCCACCATCGTCAACAAGCTGGTCATCGTGGCCATGAACGAGCGCGGCCGCAAGCTGGCCGAGCTGCTGGCCACGAACAAGGCGCTGCAGGCCATTGCGCTGGAGCTGGGCTTTCGCACCGGCGACCCGGCCGCATTTGCCGCCACGGCCCAGCAGGCCGGCCTGGCCGTGGACACGCAGCTGCGCCAGGTGGTGGACCCGCCGGGCTTCGACCTGATGTTCGAGATGATCGACACCGTGAGCCGGGAGATGAACCAATGATGCGACGCCTCGCCCTCGTGCTGCTGGCCGCCGCCGCGCTCACCGCCTGCAGCAGGCGTGACGAGCCGGCGCCCCCCGCCGCAGCGCCTGCCGCCCCGAAGACGACGCTGCAGGTGCTGGCCACCAGCGACCTCAAGGACCTGGAGCCGCTGGCCGCGCAGATCGAGGCGGCCACCGGCGTGGCCGTGCATTTCCGCTTCGGCGGCACGATGGAGAGCACGCAGGAGGTGCTGAGCGGATCGACCGCCGACGCCGCCTGGTTCGCCAACGCCAAGTACCTGCTCAGCGACGCCGCCGGCCAAGGGCGCGTGAAGCTGCAGGAAAAGATCATGCTGTCGCCCATCGCGGTGGGCGTCAGCGAAAGCGACGCGGCGCGCTTCGGCTGGAACAAGCCCGACGCCAAGCTGACCTGGGCTGACATCACCAAGGCCGCCAAGCGCGGCGAGCTGCGCTACGCACTGAGCAACCCGGCCACCAGCAACCAGGGCTTCATGGCGCTGCTGGGCGTGGTGGCGGCTGCCGGTGGCAAGGGCGAGGCGCTGACCGCCGCGGACGTGGACCGCCAGGCGATTGCCGACTTCCTGACCGGCTACAAGATCGTGGGCGACAACTCCACGTATCTCGCCGAGCAGTTCACCAGGCAGCAGGGCACGCGCGCCAACGCCTTCATCAACTACGAGAGCTGGCTGCTCAGCCTGAACGCCAGCGGCAAGCTGCGCGAGAAGCTGCACCTGATCTACCCGTTCGAAGGCGTGTCGACAGCCGACTACCCGTTCATGCTGCTGAACGACGCCAAACGCGCCGACTACCTGAAGGTCGTCGAGTACCTCAAGGGCGACACGGCCCAGCTGTGGCTGGCACGCCAGACACTGCGCCGGCCGATGAAGGCCGAGCTGGCCGCGCAGGTCGCCGACCTGCTGCCCGCGCGCGGCTTCCAGGTGGAGCTGCCGTTCTCGCCCGACCGCCAGCTGGCCGACGGCCTCATTGACGCCTACTTGAACGAGTTCCGCAAGCCCATCGCCAGCACCTTCGTGCTGGACACCAGCGGCAGCATGCAGGGCCAGCGGCGCGAGCAGCTCGTCGAAGCGATTCACTACCTGGCTGGCGCCGACGTGTCGCTGACCGGCCGCGTTGCCAAGCTGACCAACCGCGAGAAGCTGTGGTTCCTGCCCTTCAGCGACCGGCCGCGCGAGCCGGTGCTGTTCGAGATCCCGGCCGGCACGCGGGTCGCCAAGGGTGTGGCGCCGCAGGCCGACACCGACGCCAAGAAAGCCGAGCTGCAACGAGTGCGTGACAGCGCCGACAGCCTGCGCATGGCCGGCGGCACGGCGCTGTACGACTCGGTGCTGGCCGCGCTCAACCACATGCTGGAGCAGCGCAAGCTCAACCCCGACTATCAGTACTCGGTGGTCGCCTTCACCGACGGCAAGAACACCGTGGGCCGCAACCTCGATGCATTCAAGCAGGCTTACGAGCAACTGCCCGAGGACGTGCGCGGCATCCCCGTCTTCATGGTGCTGTACGGCGACGCCGCCGAGGGCGACCTGAAGCAGCTGGTGTCCATCACCGGCGGCCGCGTGTTCGACGCGCGCAAGACGCCGCTCTACGCGGTGTTCAAAGACATTCGCAGCTACCAATGAGCGCCTTGTTTCGATGGCTCAACGCACCGGCCAACTGGTGCGGCCTGCTCGCCGCTACCGGCGTGCTGGTGCTGAAGGCGCTAGGCCTGTTGGCCGGCCTGGGCCTCGGCGTGGCTGCGCTGGGCTACGCGGGCGGCCTCGTCGTCGGCGCGCTGTGGTGGGGATGGCCCAGCTTCAAGGAAGCCGAGTGGGAGGCGCTGCAGTTCAAGGACGAGGGCGACGCCCGCGAGGCCATGGGCCGGGCGCTGTCCGGCGTGCGGCGGCTCACCGAGCACAACCCCGGCAACCGCATCCCCGGTGCCCTGGCCACGCGCATCCAGAACCTGTGCGGCAAGCTCGAAGGCCTGCTGGACCAGTGGGAGCGCAGCAAGGGCCAGTTGCCGCTGCAGGAGAGCTTCCATGCGCGCCACATCGCCATCAGCTACCTGCCCGATGCGCTGAACACCTACCTCAGCATCCCACCGCAGTTCGCGACCAAGAAGCTGCTCAGCAACGGCATGACGGCGCAGGCCACCTTCGAAGGTGTGCTGACCGAGCTGGAGGCCAAGGTCGAGCAGCTGGGCGATGACCTGGCCGGGCAGGACGCTCAGGCCTTCCTGCGCCACAGCGAATTCCTCAAACAGAAGTTCGGAGCCAAGCACCCATGAGCGACATCACCACCAAGCCCGCCTTCACGCTGACGCCGCCGGAGGTCATCACGCCGGTCGAGGCGCCGCAGGCCGTCGAGGCCGTGCCGCTGAAGCCCGAACTCGCCAACCAGGTCGACGAGCAGGTGCGCCGATTCATCGACGCGCTGGAGAAGGAAGACCTGCACAGCGAGCCGTTCAAGCAGAAGCTCGACAGCGCCTTCCAGCTCGGCCGCCAGGAGATCAGCCTCGCCGCCAGCCTGATGCAAGGCAGCCTGATGCAGCGCAACTTTGTCGGCGCGACGGACACGCCGGCCTACCAGGCCATCAACGCCATCCGCGCGCAGCTGGACGAGCTGAACCCCGGCAAGGACGGCGACCTGCTGCAGCCGCGCAAGCTGCTGGGGCTGATCCCGTTCGGCAACAAGCTGGAGGCCTACTTCCGCAAGTTCGAGAGCGCCGCCAGCCAGCTGCAGACCAGCATGACGCAGCTCTACGCGGCCAAGGACGGCATCCAGAAGGACGTCATCGACATCGAGGCCACGCGCACCAAGCTGTGGGACGCGATGCAGTCCCTCGCCGCCGCCGCCCGCTTCGCCCGCACGCTGGACACGCGGCTGGCCGAGCGCGTGGAGCAGCTGAAAGGCACCGACCCGCTGAAGGCCAAGGCGCTGGAGCAGGAAGTGCTGTTCTACGCGCGCCAGAACCTCGCCGACATCCAGACCCAGCAGGCCGTCTGCGTGAATGGCTACCTGGCGCTGGACGTGCTGAAGAAGACCGGCCGCGAAATGATGATCGGCTGCGACCGCGTGGCCACCACCGGCATGAGCGCGCTGGCCGTCGCGCAGACGGTGGCGCGCGCCACCGGCAACCAGATCGAGGTCATGAAGATGCTGCAAGGCGTCAACGCGACCATCGGCAACCTCATCAACCAGACCGGCCAGGCGCTGAACCAGCACGTCGACCAGACGGCCGAGTTCGCGTCCAACCCCATGCTGGGCATCGAGCAGATCCAGTCCATGTTCGACCAGACCTTCCAGGCCATGGACGCGATGGACAACTTCCGGTCCAAGGCGATTGCGACGATGGGCGCCAACAACAAGCTCATCGAGGCGCAGCTGCAGCGGGCGGACAGCTATGTGGACCGGACGCGGCAGCAGCAGGCGCGAGAGGCGGTGGCGGGTGGGGGTGTGGCGGGGCCGGTGAGGCTTTAAACGTCATCTTTGCCAGCATGCCCACGGACAACGTTGTTGAGTTCGTATCCAAGGCAGAGCAAAGCCACATGCTCTTTGCCATGGTGATCCTGCCGCTCGCCCGGATGATTCACAGCGGCCGCATCGATCCAGAAACCGTTACGCGGGAAAAATTCTTTGACGCATTGATTGGCCTTGGAAAATCGCACGACGACGCGTTTGAGATTCTGGTCACTAGAGTTGAAGAGGAGATGCGGCTAATCGAGCACTGCCTGAATGAGGGTGAAGCAAAGTCGGGTGTCGTACTTCTGTTCACTTTGATCGAGGGCGAAGTCAATGCCTTGATCCGCATACTTCTCCGAATTCGCGGCTTCTCTGCCGGGACCATCACCGACGCCCTGCGCGGATCGGACTTCGACACGAAGATTGACGTCCTTCTTCCATTGCTTGGGGTTTCTGTAGCAGCGCGGCTGCGCAACGCTGCACTCCAGTGCAAAGCCGTGCGCAATCTCGTCGTACACAACAAGGCTTCTCCAGCTCTCATGAGTGCCGCCGGCAATAGGCCCAGTGACTCAGAAGCTGCCCAAGACCGAGCTGAACAGTTCTTCGCTGAGAACCCTGTCGCGCGACTCGCGGTTGATCTCGCTAAGTTCCTTGACGCCGGTGTTGCCGAAGATCCGTCCTTTCAGTGGGGACAACAACTCTTTGATCGCTTCTATGAACGCGGCGAGACCTGACCGCTGCCACATCCCCCCGCAGTAGGTAGGGGTGAACGCAGTGAACCCCAACGACTAGTACCCCACGGCTAGCTCGGTAGGTTGGGGTGGCAACCCCAACATGTTCGCGCATGCATACTGACCCTCGACGAGCCCGTTGTGCGCCTGGACGCGGCTTCTCCACCATCTGTGTTTCGCGGAGAAGACCGACTACAACGCTGAGCAGGAGTGCGGGTAGGCCTGATGCGAAGGTAAAGGAGGAGGTCCGCGCAGCGGGCCGGGGGACACGAAGCATTAGGTCTGCCCGCGCGCCTGCGCCCAACCCGCGCCATGCGGCAGCTTCACATGCCCTTGAACAGGTGCGTGTAGCTGCGGCTGACTTCCAGCTTCTCGGTCAGGCCCTTCACGCCCACCAGCTGGCGGCCGCGGAAGTCGCGCGTGATGCCGTCGATGGCGCGGGCGTTGACGAGCGTGGAGCGGTGGATCTGCCAGAACAGCTGCGGGTCCAGCTCGTCCACCAGCTCCTTGATGGGCTTGCGGATCAGGGCCTCGATCTTGGCCGTCTGCACACGGGTGTACTTCTCGTCGCTGATGAAGAACAGCACATCCTCCACCGGAATCATCTGGATGGCCTGGCCCACGGTGGCCTGGATCCACTGCAGGTACTGCGGCTTGGCGGCGGCCGGGTTCATCTGGCTAGACAGCTTGTGCAGCAACTGCTGCAGAGGCGCCGGGGCGCTGTCGCTGAAGTCGGCGGACGGCGCGTCGCGCTGGGCCAGGCGCTTCTTGATGCGGGCCACCGTCAGCTGCAGGCGGTCGCGCTCGGCGGGCTTGAGCACATAGTCGGCCACACCCTGCTCGAAGGCCTCGACGGCGTACTGGTCGTAGGCGGTGATGAAGACGATCTCGGGCACGAGCCAGTCGTCGTCATCGGGCAGCTGCGCGATCTGCTTGGCCGCCTCCACGCCCGTCAGGCCGGGCATGCGGATGTCCAGGAACACGAGGTCAGGCTTGTGCTCCTTGACCAGCTCGACGGCCTCCAGGCCGTTCTTGCCTTCGGCCACGATGTCCAGCTCGGGCCAGACCTCGGTGAGCCGGGCGCGCAGCTGCTCGCGCATCAGTCGTTCGTCGTCGGCCAGCACGGCGCGGATGGGTGTGTTGCTCATGGCGCCGGATGCTAGATCAGACCGAGGCCGCCGAACGCGCGGCGTTGGCACGGCTGCGGTTACGCAGCACGACGAACAGCAGCAGGGCCAGCAGGATGAGCGGCGAGCCCAGCACGGCGCCCACGCCCAGCGCCATGGCGATCACGGCGGCCACCACGCCGCCCACGATGAGCAGCGGCAGCGCCACGCCCAGCAGCAGCACCAGCGGCACGACGACGAGGCACACGACGCCGCTGATCAGCAGGCCCAGCCCCGCGCCCAGCCAGTCGCCCATGCCGCTGAGGAAGACCTCCTCATCGTTGATGACGACATGCATGTCGGTGAAGTCCTGCGTCAGCAGCGTGGCACCGGCCAACAGGGCCAGCAGCACCATCAGTGCGGTGAGGGCGAACAGGATCTTGAACGCGGTTTTCATACGGACGCTCCTTCTTCGTTGCGACTGCGATAGGGCACGGTGATGGTGACGACGGTGCCGGTGGGTTGGTTCTCGGTGACGGTGACGCTGGCCTTGGCGCCGTGCAGCAGCTGCAGGCGCTCGCGGATGTTGGCCAGGCCCACGCCGGTGCCGGAGGTGGCGGCGCGACCGAAGCCCAGGCCGGTGTCGGCCACGGTGACGGCCAGCTTGCCGTGCAGGATCTCGGCCTTGACGGTCAGCTTGCCGCCCTCGGCCTTGGGTTCCAGGCCGTGCTTGATGGCGTTCTCCACCAGGCCCTGGATCATCATGGGCGGGAACTCGGCCGACATCAGGCCCTCGGGCACGTCGATCTCGGTCTGCAGGCGCTCTTCCATGCGCATCTTCAGGATCTCGAGGTAGGGCCGGATGACGGCCAGCTCACGGCCCAGGTCGCGGGTGGCGGTGGCGTTGGCCTCGCGCATGGTGGGCATGGAGGCCCGCAGCAGCGCGATGAGGTTCTTCTGCATCTTGCTGGCAGTGGGCGGATCGACCTCGATGAGGTGGTCGATGCTGGCCAGCGTGTTGAACAGGAAGTGCGGCTCCACCTGGGCCTGCATGGCGGCCATGCGGGCTTCGATCACCTGGCGCTTCAGCGCCTCGGCCTCGGCGCTCTCGGTGGCCTGCGCCGCCTTGACCTCGGCCTGGATGCGGCCCTTGTACATGCCCTTGATGACGGCCGACGCCAGGATCCACAGCACCGCCAGTTCGTTGAGCGAATCGCCCAGGCGCACCACGGTCACGCGGGTGCGGGACTCGGCCGTCTCCTCGGCCTGGCTGGCCACCAGCTCTTCCAGCGCGCGCTGCGCCTGGGCCACCTCGTCCTGCAGGTCATTGACCTCCTCGGCCTCCTGCTTGAGCGCCTCCAGCTTGTCCTTGGCCTGCTCCAGCGCCTCGCGGATGTCGTCGGCCCGCATGCTCTTGGGGAACTCGATCTCGATGGTGGGGGCGTCCGTCGCTGCGGCGCTGGCCGCCGCGCTGGCGGCCGAGGCCGGCTGGGCGGGGCGGATGTGCACGCCGCGCTCGTCGATCTTGACCTCGTAGGGCACCTTGCTCGTGCTCTTGCGCGCCTGCTCGGCCGCCTTCTTGGCCTGCTCCACCGCCTGCTCGGCCGCCTTGCGGGCCTGGCGCCGCGCCTTCTCGGCGCTGTCCGAGCGCTCGATCTGCTCGCTCACCCGCCAGGTAAACGGGGGCAGCTCCTGCAGGATGTTGACAGCGATCAGCAGCGCCACGGACAGCAACGCAAAGCGCTTCCAGCTGATGCCGACCAGCCAGCCGGCATAGAGGTGGAAGTAGCGCACCGCCGCGCTGGAGAAGCGCTGCCAGCGCTCGATCCAGAGCTTCTGCTGGGGGCTGGGGGTGAAGGAGGGAGTCATGACCGGGAGGGCGGTGGGGCCGGGGTGATTCGGTGTCGTTGGGGACACTGTACGCAGGCCGGTGCGGGCGGGCGCGGCCGAAGCGACGCGCCGGCCGTCGCCGTTGACGAACTGCACGAGCGCCCGACAGGCCGCACGGCGCGCGCCGGGCCGCCGCCGCGCGCCCGTGAATACGTCACGCCAGAAACGCGAAAGCCCGCCGGGCGGCGGGCTTGGGCGCAATCCAGCAGCAGGTTTACTGCTTGATGGCTTCGACCTGGATCAGCAGGCGCACGCTGTCGGGGATGCCCGGCAGGCCGTAGGTCATGCCCCACTGGCTGCGCTGGATGGTGGTCTCGAAGTCGCCACCGCAGACCTCGCGCTTCAGGCGCGGGTTCTCGTAGCAGCCGAAGCTGCTGGCCGTCAGCGTGACGGGGTTGGCCTTGCCCAGCATGGTCAGCGTGCCGGCGACGCTGACGACCTTGTCACCGTTGAAGGTGAACTGCTCGCCGACGAACTTGGCCGTCGGGTGCTGCTCCACGGCGAAGAAGTCCTTGCTCTTCAGGTGACCGTCGAAGGGGCCGATGCCGGTGGAGACCGAGGCCATGTCGATGGTCAGGTCGACCTTGCCGGTCTTGGCGGCCTTGTCCAGCGTGACCGTGCCTTCCTTCTGCACCCAGCGGCCGCGGTTGGTGCTGACACCGAAATGCTTGGCCTCGAAGAAGACCTGGGTGTGGGTCGGGTCGATGGCGTAGGTGGCGCTCTGGGCCTGAGCGGCGCCAGCGGCGGCAAACAGGGAGGCAAGCAGCAGGGTGTGCTTCATGGGGAGGGTCTCCGGGGGTGAGGGAAGGACGGAAGGAAAGAAAGGCGGCTCAGAGGCCGGCGAAGGACAACTTGAACTTGACGGTCACGTCGTTGGCCACCATGGAGGTGTCGGCCCATTCGCCGTCACCGATCTTGTAGTCCAGGCGCTTGATGGCCACGCTGCCGGCGGCCACGCCATTGGCCAGCGTGATGGGCACGACCACGTCGCGCACGGCGCCCTTGATGGTCAGCTTGCCGGCCACGTCGTACTTGCCGGGGCCGCTGGGCTTGATGGCGGTGGACACGAAGGTGGCGCGGCCGTTGCGTTTGGTGTCGAACCACGGGGCCTTGGCCACCTCGGCGTCGAAGCTGGCGTCGCCCAGCGACACGCTGCCCAGGTCCACCGTGAAGGCGATCTTGCCGGCCTCGGGCTTCTTGGCATCGAAGTCCAGCTGGGCCTCGAACTTCGTGAACTTGCCGTCCACCGGCACGCCCATCTGCTTGAAGGTGAAGGCCAGCTCGCTCTTGGCGGGCTGCAGCGTGGCGGCAGCCTGCGCGGCCAGCGCGGTGGTGGCGATCAGCAGCGCGGAAAGCAGTCGTTTCATGGTGAATCCTGGGGTCAGGCGCGGCCGATGCCCATGCGGGCGAGCAGGCCGTCGCGGTCGATGAAGTGGTGCTTGATGGCGCCGCCCACATGGGCCAGCACCAGCAGCGCCAGGCCGTAGGCCGAGAGCTTGTGCAGCAGCTTGAAGGTGTCGGCCAGGCCGGGGTCCTTGGGCACGAAGTCGGGCAGCGGCAGCACGCCGAACCACACGATGGGATAGCCCGCCGCCGAGCTGTAGGCCCAGCCGGCCAGCGGCACAGCAAAGAACAGCACGTAAAGCAGGTGATGCACGGCGTGGGCGGCCTTGGCCTGCCAGGCGGGCATGGGCGCATCGGCCGGCGGGCGGTGCGTGAGGCGCCACAGCAGCCGCAGCGCCGACAGCGCGAGGATGGTGACGCCGGCCCACTTGTGCCAGTTGTACAGCTTGAGACGCGCGGGCGAGAACGGCAGCTCCGTCATGTAGAGCCCGACACCGAAGGCGCCAACGATGGCCAGGGCCAGCAACCAGTGCAGCACGATGGCGATGGGGGTGTAGCGGGTGGCAGTGCTCATGATGGCTCGCAGTGTGTTCCCGACAAGCTGGCCAGCGGTTCACCCGCCTTGTCGCCATTGTTCAGCGATTTTGAACAGCCCGGGCCCGCCGCGGGGCTTCGCGGGGGTTTGACCCAGTTGCGCGCCGCAGCCCCGGGGCCAGACATTCAGGGCGCGGCCCGCGCCGGCCGCCGAGGTTGTTCTGTTCTGTTCGAGGCGCATTCCCACTACACCGATGGAGACAAGCCCAATGACCCAGAAACCCAGCGCACGTCGTCGCTTCATCAAGACGGCAGCGGCCACCACCGCCGGGGCGGGTGCCCTGGCGGCCCCCATGATCGCCACCGCGCAGACCACCACGCTGCGCTTCCAGTCCACCTGGCCGGCGAAAGACATCTTCCACGAGTACGCGCAGGACTTCGCCAAAAAGGTGAACGACATGGCCGGCGGCCGCCTCAAGATCGAGGTGCTGCCCTCGGGCTCGGTGGTGCCTGCCTTCCAGTTGCTGGACGCGGTCAACAAGGGCACGCTGGACGGCGGCCACGGCGTCGTGGCCTACCACTACGGCAAGAACAACGCGCTGGCCCTGTGGGGCTCGGGCCCGGCCTTCGGCATGGACCCGAACATGGTGCTGGCCTGGCACAACTACGGCGGCGGCAAGGCGCTGCTGGCCGAGGTCTACGCGGCGCTGAACATCGACGTCGTGTCCTTCCTGTACGGCCCCATGCCCACGCAGCCGTTGGGCTGGTTCAAGAAGCCGGTGGCCAAGCCCGAGGACCTGAAGGGCCTGAAGTTCCGCACCGTGGGCCTGGCGGTGGACGTGTTCAAGGAGCTGGGTGCGGCCGTCAACCCGCTGCCGGGCGGCGAGATCGTGCCGGCGCTGGACCGCGGCCTCATCGACGCGGCCGAGTTCAACAACGCCTCCAGCGACCGAGTGCTGGGCTTCCCCGACGTGGTGAAGAACTGCATGCTGCAGAGCTTCCACCAGAGCGGCGAGCAGTTCGAGATCCTGTTCAACAAGGCCAAGTACGACGGCCTGCCGGCCGAGCTCAAGGCCGTCATCGACTACGCGGTGCAGGCGTCCAGCGCCGACATGAGCTGGAAGGCCATCGAGCGCAACAGCAAGGACTACGACGAGCTGAAGAAGGCCGGCGTGAAGTTCTACAAGACCCCCGACAGCGTGCTGCGCGCCCAGCTCGCCGCCTGGGACAAGGTCACCGCCGCCAAGGCCGCCGAGAACCCGCTGTTCAAGAAGATCCTGGACAGCCAGAAGGCCTTTGCCGCACGCGCCGGTGGCTGGCAGAACGACTACACGGTGGACTTCAAGATGGCCTACAACCACTACTTCCGGGCGGCAGGCAAGAAGGCCTGACACCGCTGACCACAAGGGGGCCGCGCGCCCCCTTTTTTCTTGACTGCCGTCGCCCATGAAACAACTGCTGCTTGCGGTGGATCGCCTGTCCACCTGGATCGGCCAGGCCTTCGCCTGGCTGATCGTCGCGCTGACGCTGCTGATCAGCTGGGAGGTGTTCTCCCGCTATCTGCTCAACGCCCCGCATGACTGGAACCTCGACGCCCAGCTGATGGGCTACGGCACCCTGTTCATGATGGCCGGTGCCTACACGCTGGCCAAGAGCGGCCACGTGCGCGGCGACGTGCTGTACGGCTTCTTCCAGCCGCGCACCCAGGCCGCCATCGACCTGGCGCTGTACCTGCTGTTCTTCCTGCCCGGCATCGTCGCGCTGACCTGGGCGGGCTGGACCTTCTTCCAGGACGCGCTGGCCATCCGCGAGTCCACCTTCAGCGCCACGCCGCTGCCGGTCTACCCGTTCAAGGCCGTCATCCCGCTGGCCGGCGGGCTGCTGCTGCTGCAGGGGCTGGTGGAGATCGTGCGCTGCGTGCAATGCCTGCAGGCCGGCGAGTGGCCCAGCCGCGAACAGGACGTCGAGGAAGTCGACGTCGACAAGCTCAAGCAGATGGTCCACGCCGACGGAGCCGCCCGATGAAAGTCCGCAAGGAACTGTGGTTCGGCTTCGTGCTGATGGCGCTGATCATCGCCGGCACGGGCTTCGTGCTGCTCAGCGCCGAGCAGCTCACGCGCGGCCACCTCGGCCTGGCCATGCTGGCCCTGGTGGTGGTGGCCATCATGCTGGGCTTCCCGACGGCGTTCACGCTGATGGGCATGGGCATGCTTTTCACCTGGCTGGCCTACGACTTCGACACCGGCAAGACGCTGGCGCTGATGGTGCAGAGCGCCTTCAAGGTGATGGGCAACGACGTGCTCATCTCCATCCCGCTGTTCGTCTTCATGGGCTACCTCGTCGAGCGGGCCAACCTGATCGAGAAGCTCTTCAAGAGCATGCACCTGGCCATGGCGCGGGTGCCGGGCTCGCTAGCGGTGGCCACCATCTTCACCTGCGCCATCTTCGCGACGGCCACCGGCATCGTCGGTGCGGTCGTCACACTGATGGGTCTGCTCGCGCTGCCGCAGATGCTCAAGGGCGGCTACGACGTGCGCGTGTCGGCCGGCGCCATCACGGCCGGCGGCTGCCTGGGCATCCTGATCCCGCCGTCCGTCATGCTCATCGTCTACGGCGCCACGGCCGGCGTGTCGGTGGTGCAGTTGTATGCGGGCGCCTTCTTCCCCGGGCTGATGCTGGCCGGGCTGTATGTGGTCTACGTCGTGCTGCTGGCCAAGCTCAAGCCGGCGCTGATGCCGCCGCTGTCGGCCGAGGCGCGCTTCGTGCCGCTGCCGCCGCTGGCCGAGCGACTGAGCGGCGGCCGCCCGCGCGCCGCCCTGCCGGCGCTGCTGCAGGCGCTGGCCCGCGAGCCGGCCAAGGCGCCCGTGCTGCGCCAGCTGGGCGTGGCGCTGCTGCCGGTGGCGCTGGTGCTGTTCATCGCTGCGGTGGGCTGGCTGCACGCGCACAGCCCGCAGCCCGCACCAGCCCCGGCCGACGAGGCGCCGCAGGTCATGGGCGCGGACGCCCCGGCCACGGCGCCCGCCGAGACCGGTGGCCTGGCTGAGCCGCCAGCAGACAGCAGCGGCTTGGCCGAGCCCCCGGCGGACACCGGCGCGCTGGCCGAGCCGCCCGCGGACCCCGCCAGCGAAGCCGCCGGCATCGCCGAGCCGCCCGGCGCCCAGCCGGCCGCCAGCGTCAGCGAGCCCGCCGCCGTCGCCGAACCCGCCGCGCCCGCCGCATCAGCCGCGGCAAGCCCTGACCCCGGCCGCGGCTGGCTGGGCTGGGCCATCACGGGCGGCGTGCTGCTGGCCTTCTACGCGGTGCTGACCTTCCAGCGGCTGGAGATCTTCAAGCTGCTGCTGACCAGCTTCTTCCCGCTGCTGGTGATGATCCTGGCCGTGCTCGGCTCCATCGTGTTCGGCCTGGCCACGCCCACCGAGGCGGCCGCCGTCGGTGCGTTCGGCGGCTATGTGCTGGCGGCCATCTACGCCGTCATCAACAAGCGCGGGCCGGGCGAGCGCCGGCCGGTGTTCATCGTCTGGCTGCTGCTGTGGCTGCCCTTCTTCGGCTGCCTGGGCTGGTTCATCGCGCACAAGGAGGGGCTGGCGGCCCAGCCCGTCAGCGCCGGCCTGGGCGCCATCGCGGCAGGTGGCGTGCTGCTGTGGGCCATGCTGGCCTACCGCCAGGCGCGGCTGCAGACCGAGGTGAAGGAGTCCGTCTTCCTGACCGCCAAGACCAGCGCCATGGTGTGCTGGCTGTTCGTCGGCTCAGCCATCTTCTCGGCCGCGTTCGCGCTGCTGGGCGGGCAGGAGTTGGTGGAGAAATGGGTGCTGGGCATGCAGCTCAGCAAGACCGAGTTCCTCATCCTCAGCCAGCTCATCATCTTCATCCTGGGCTGGCCGCTGGAGTGGACCGAGATCATCGTGATCTTCATGCCCATCTTCATCCCGCTGCTGGACCACTTCGGCGTGGACCCGCTGTTCTTCGGCCTGCTCGTCGCACTGAACCTGCAGACCGCCTTCCTGAGCCCGCCCGTGGCGATGGCGGCGTTCTACCTGAAGGGCGTCAGCCCGCCGCATGTGACGCTGAACCAGATCTTTGCCGGCATGCTGCCCTTCATGGCCATCCAGGTCATCGCCATCGTGCTGCTGTACGTGTGGCCCGAGATCGGGCTGTGGCTGCCCAAGGTGCTGTACGGCTAAGCGGGTGAGCGCGGGCGCGCCGCGCGGCTGACGACGAAGACGCCGCCAAGCACCAGCACCGTGCCCGCCACGATCCACAGGTTCATGGGCTCGCCCAGGATGAGCACGCCCATGATCAGCGTGCTCATCGGGCCCACCATGCCCACCTGAGAAGACAGCGGTGCGCCGATGCGGGCGATGGCCATCATCACCATCAGCACCGGCGCCACGGTGCAGGCTGTCGCGTTCAGCAGCGACAGCCACAGCACCGGCTCGGGCACCCGGAAGCTGCTGGCGGGCTTGAGCAACAGGAACTGCGCGATGCACAGCACGCAGGCCACCGTGCTGGCCAGGCCGGCCAGCCGCAGCGAGCCCAGGCGCTGCACCACCTTGCCGCTGAGCGACAGGTAGACCGCGTAGCTGACCGCGCTGGCGAACACCAGCGCCGTGCCGATGGCCGTGTGGTGGCCCTCGAAGCTCAGCTCATGCGCGAACACTGCCACCACGCCCGCGTAGCTGATCGCCATCGCGACCACCTGGCGCGCCTGCAGCCGGTGCTTGAACCACAACACCGAGATCAGCAGCACCAGCGTCGGGTTCAGGTACAGGATCAGCCGCTCCAGGCTGGCCGAGATGTAGGCCAGGCCGGCGAAGTCGAGGTAGCTGGCCAGGTAGTAGCCGGTGAAGCCCAGCACGGCGATGTCGCGCCAGTCCTGGCGCGTCAGCGCGGGCTTGCCGCGGCCGGCCCACCACGCGATGGCCAGAAAGAACGGCAGCGCCAGCAGCATGCGCCACATCAGCAGCGTGACGGCATCGACGCCATGGCGGTAGGCCAGCTTGACGATGATGGCCTTGCCGGAAAAGCCGATGGCCCCCAGCACGGCGAGCAGCAGGCCGACCATCAACTGGCGCGGCGCGGGTGCGGGTGCGGGTGCGGGGCGATCAGACATGGGTCCATGCTGCCAGCGGCACGACGCCGCCGGCTTCCCGCATGGACGAGGCGCGCTTCGTGCTCAGAGCTTCGCGATCAGCGCGTCCCACTTGGCCTTGGCGGCGTGCTCGTGGCGGGCCTTCACGTGGCCGTAGCCGCGGATGTCTTCCGGCACGCGGGCCAGCTCGACAGCCGTGGGCAGCGACTCGGCACTCAGGCCGGCCAGCGCCTTCTCGACACCGGCGCGGTAGTCCACGATCCAGCGGCGCTCCATCTTGCGCTCCTCGGTGTGGCCGAAGACGTCAAAGGCCGTGCCGCGCAGGCCCTTCATCTTGGCCAGCAGCGCGAACGCCGGGCGCACCCAGCCGCCGAACGGCCGCTTCACCAGCTCGCCGTTGGCGTTGGTCTTGGACAGCAGCGGCGGCGCGAGGTGGTGCACCAGCTTGTAGTCGCCCTCGAACATGCCGGCCACCTTGGCCGTGAACGCCGCGTCGGTGTGCAGGCGCGCCACCTCGTACTCGTCCTTGTAGGCCATCAGCTTGAACAGGTAGCGGGCCACGGCCTCGGTCAGCGTGGTCTTGGCGCCCAGCTTGGCTTCGGCGGCGCGCACCTTGTCGACGAAGGCCTTGTACTCGGCCGCGTAGGCGGCGTTCTGGTAGCCGGTGAGGAAGTCCACGCGCTTGGCAACCATCTCGTCCAGGCTCTGGCGCTTCACGAGCTGGATGACGGCCTGCGCTGCATACAGCGCCTGCACGGCCTTCAGGTCGTGCGCGCAGCGGCGGCCCCATTCGAAGGCGGCCTTGTTGTTGTCGACCTGCACGCCGTTGAGCTCGATGGCGCGCATCAGCGCGTCGTAGCTCAGCGGGATGCGGCCGCGCTGCCACGCAAAGCCCAGCATCAACGGGTTGGTGTAGAGCGAGTCGCCCAGCAGCTTGACGGCCACCTCCTCGGCATCGAACGAGCCGAAGTGTTCCACGCCCACGGCCTTGGCCACGGCCTGCTCGCAGGCGGCGCCGGGGAAGCTCCAGTTCGCGTCGTTCACGAGGGTTGCCGTCGGCGAGCCGTGCGTGTTCAGCGCGACGAAGGTGCGGCCTTCGCGCATGACGGCCAGCGTCGCCTTGTTGGCGGCCACGATGGCGTCGCAGGCGATGACGAGACGCGCCTCGGCCGTGCCGACCTTGGTGCAGTGGATGGCCTCGGGCGTGTTGGCGATCTGGATATGGCTCCAGGTCGCGCCGCCCTTCTGGGCCAGGCCGGCGGCGTCCTGCGTGATGACGCCCTTGCCTTCCAGGTGCGCGGCCATGCCCAGCAGCTGGCCGATGGTGATGACGCCCGTGCCGCCCACGCCGGCAACGACGATGCCCCAGGCTTCTTCCGCGTTCGGGATGACCGGCAGTGGCAGCACGCCCAGCGCCGTGTCGAACGGGCTCTTGCGGCCTTCCTTCTTGGGCTTCTTCAACTCGCCGCCCTCGACGGTGACGAAGCTGGGGCAGAAGCCCTTCACGCAGGAGTAGTCCTTGTTGCAGGTGTTCTGGTTGATCTGGCGCTTGCGGCCGAAGTCGGTCTCCAGCGGCTCGATGGACAGGCAGTTGGACTGCACCGAGCAGTCGCCGCAGCCCTCGCAGACCAGCTCGTTGATGACGACGCGCTTGGCCGGGTCCACCATCTTGCCGCGCTTGCGGCGGCGGCGCTTCTCGGTGGCGCAGGTCTGGTCGTAGATGATGGCCGTCGTGCCCTCGATCTCGCGGAACTGGCGCTGGATGTCGTCCAGTTCGTCGCGGTGGTGCACGGTCACACCGGGGGCCAGCGCCACGCCTTCGTACTTGGCCGGGTCGTCCGTGACGATGACCAGCTTCTTCACGCCCTCCGAGATCACGCTGTTCATGATCTGCAGCACCGTGTGGCCCTCGGGGCGCTCGCCCACCGTCTGGCCGCCGGTCATGGCGACCGCGTCGTTGTAGAGGATCTTGTAGGTGATGTTGACGCCCGACGCGATGCTCTGGCGGATGGCCAGGCTGCCGCTGTGGAAGTAGGTGCCGTCACCGAGGTTGCTGAAGATGTGCTTCTCGTTGGTGAACGGCGCCTGGCCCGTCCAGGGCACGCCCTCGCCGCCCATCTGCGTGAAGGTGGCCGTGTTGCGGCCGGGCATCCAGGTCACCATGTAGTGGCAGCCGATGCCGCCCACAGCGCGCGAGCCCTCGGGCACGCGGGTGCTGGTGTTGTGCGGGCAGCCCGAGCAGAACCACGGCGTGCGGTCGGCGCCGCCGGCGGTCTTTTCCTCGGCCTTCAGCGACGCCTCCTTGGCATCGATGACGGCCATGCGCGCATCCAGGCGGGCGACGATGTCGCTGTCCACACCCAGTTTCTTCAGGCGCTTGGTGATGGCGCGGGCGATGATGGCCGGCGTCAGGTCGGCCTGCGGGCGCAGCAGCCAGTGGTCGCTGGGGTTGGGCACGCTCCACTCGCCGCCCTCGCCGTCACCGGCGTCGAACTTGCCGAGCACGTTGGGCCGCACGTCCGAGCGCCAGTTGTAGAGCTCTTCCTTGACCTGGTATTCGATGATCTGGCGCTTCTCTTCGACGACCAGGATCTCCTGCAGGCCCTTCGCGAACTCGCGCGCCACCTGGGCTTCCAGCGGCCACACCACGTTGACCTTGTGCAGGCGGATGCCGATGCGCCGGCAGGTGTCGTCGTCCAGGCCCAGGTCGTGCAGCGCCTGGCGGGTGTCGTTGTAGGCCTTGCCGCTGGTGATGATGCCGAAGCGGTCGTTCGGACCTTCGATGACGTTGTAGTTCAGGCGGTTGGCGCGGATGTAGGCCAGCGCGGCATACCACTTGAAGTTCATCATCCGCGCTTCCTGCTCCAGCGGCGGGTCGGGCCAGCGGATGTGCAGGCCGCCCGGCGGCACGACGAAGTCCTCGGGCAGGATGATGTTGACGCGGTCGGGGTCCACGCTGACCGAGGCCGACGACTCGACGATCTCCTGGATGGTTTTCATGCCCGCCCACAGGCCGGAGAAGCGGCTCATCGCGAACGCATGCAGGCCCATGTCCAGGATGTCCTGCACGCTGCTCGGGAAGAAGGTCGGGAAGCCGACCGCCTTGAAGACGTGGTCGCTCTGGTGGGCCGCGGTGGAGCTCTTGGCGATGTGGTCGTCACCGGCGATGGCGATGACGCCGCCGTGCTTGGACGTGCCCGCCATGTTGGCGTGCTTGAACACGTCGATGCAGCGGTCCACGCCCGGGCCCTTGCCGTACCAGAGGCCGAAGACGCCATCGAACTTGGCCTTCTCGGGGAACAGGTCCAGCTGCTGCGTGCCCCACACGGCGGTGGCGCCGAGTTCCTCGTTCACGCCCGGCTGGAACACGATGTTCTGCTTGGCCAGGTGCTTCTTGGCCTGCCACAGCGCCTGGTCGTACGTGCCCAGCGGCGAGCCGCGGTAGCCGCTGATGAAGCCGGCGGTGTTCAGCCCGGCCATCGCATCGCGCGTGCGCTGCAGCATGGGCAGGCGCACCAGGGCCTGCACGCCGCTCATGAAGGCCCGTCCGGTGTCCAGGGCGTATTTGTCGTCGAGTGTGACGTTCTGAAGCGACTTCAGGATGTGCTCGGGCAGCGGTGCGTTCATGCGGGGCTCCAGGTTGGCTGGCGTGCGGCCCTTGTGAGGCGGCAGCGCGGGCTGCGGGCCAGTGTGGTGCAACTCGGCCCGGCCGGCCAGTGTAGGAAAAGCAGGGCGCCGGATGCTTTCTCTTCTTCGCTCAATCAACCGCCATCCGGCAATTTCCTTTTTTCATTTCTCACTTGGAGAACAATATTGATCGCAACACCGCCTCTCAGGGCAAACCATGAGCACTACAGGACCCACGCCCGACGACTTGGACCGCTACCACATCGCCATCCTGGCCGAGCTGCAGCGTGACGCACGGCAGTCCAACGCCGAGCTGGCCCAGCGCATCGGCCTGTCGGCCGCGCCCACCTGGCGGCGCGTGAAGTGGCTGGAGGAGCAGGGTTACATCACCGGCTACCGTGCCGAGCTGGACCGCCGCCGCATCGGCCTGGGCGTTCTGGCCTTCGTGCGCGTTGACACCGAGCGCAGCGCCGCGTCGGCCACCAAGGCGCTGGAGGACGAGATCCGCCGCCTGCCCGAGGTCATCGCCTGCCACTACATCTCCGGCGCCGGCACCTTCGAGCTACAGGTCATGGCGACGGACCTGGACGCCTTCTCGCGCTTCTCCATCAACACGCTGCTGAAGCTGCCCAACGTGAAGGACATCCACACCAGCTTCTCGCTGGGCGAGGTCAAGGCCGGCGGCGCGCTGCCGCTGGCGCACCTGCAGACCTGATGCCGCCGCGCGGCCGCAGGTGAGCAAGTCCTGCGCAAGTGGCAAGACCCGGCCCCCGCGCAGGGGTTAGGCTAGGCGCATGGCAATGTCGCTGTTCCAACGACTGGGTGATGTCTGGCTGGGCACGGACAAGCTGCAGCGTGTGCGCCTGCGCCAGACCTCGCTGGCCATGGCCTTGATGGTGTTCTGCGCCTACATGCTGCACTACGCCGTGCGCGTGGCCGACGTCCAGCCCGGCTGGCCGCTGTGGACCTGGACGGCCCTGTCGCTCGGCGGCATGGCAGCGCTGTATGCGGCCATCCGCAGCGGCTGGTCGCGGCGCTTCGCCGACCCGTCGCTGACCGCGGTGCAGATCGCCTTTGCCATCACCTCGGCTGCCACCGGCTACGCCCAGGCCGGCCTGCTGCGCGGCGGCGCCTTCCCGGTGCTGACGCTGATCCTGATGTTCGGCATGTTCCAGCTGCGCGCCCGCAGCGCCTACACGCTGTGCGCCTACGCGTTGGCCTTGTTCGGCGCCATCATGGTGAGCATGACGCGGCTGCAGCCGCAGATCTACACCGTCGAGGCCGAGCTGGGCCACTTCCTGATGCTGGCCATCATGCTGCCGGCCGTGGCGACACTGACCGCCAAGCTCAGCCGCATCCGCTACCGGCTGGCCGCGCAGCGCGAGGAGCTGGAACGCGCGCTCGCCCAGCTGAGCGCCATCGCCACGCGGGACGACCTCACCGGCCTGCCCAACCGCCGCCAGGTCAGCGCACTGATGGAGCAGGCGCTGCAGCGCTCGCTGCGCCACGGCCACGGCTTCTGCATCGCGCTGCTGGATCTGGACCACTTCAAGCGCGTCAACGACCAGCACGGCCACGCCGCCGGCGACGCCGTGCTGCGCGCCTTCGCCCACGCGGGCCAGGCCGCGCTGCGCGCCACCGACGTCATCGCCCGCTGGGGCGGTGAGGAGTTCCTCGTGCTGCTGCCCGACACCGCCATGCCGCTCGCGCTGGTGGGCATGGAGCGGCTGCGCCAGCAGACGGCCGCGCTGCGCATCGACACCGACGACGGCGCGCAGCTGTCGGTGACCGTCTCCATCGGCCTCACCGAGCACCGCCGCCATGAGGCGTTGTCCGACACGCTGGAGCGCGCCGACCAGCTGCTCTACCAGGCCAAGGCCGCCGGCCGCGACCGCATCTGCGCCAGCGACGCCTGACGGCCGCCGCCCCTTCGCATGCCCGCCCTGCCGCTGCGCCACCTGCTGCTCGCTCTCGCTGTCGTCGCCATCTGGGGCAGCAACTTCGTCGTCATCAAGTACGCGCTCGCCGTCATGCCGCCCATGACGCTGGCCGTGCTGCGCTTTGCCCTGGCCTTCGTGCCGGCCTGCTTCTTCCTGGCCCGCCCGCCCGTGGGCTGGCGCAACCTGGCCGGCTACGGCCTGTTTGTCGCGACCGGCCAGTTCGGCCTGCTGTACTTCGCCATGCGCAGCGAGATCTCGCCCGGCCTGGCCTCGCTGGTCATCCAGACCCAGGTGTTCTTCACGCTGCTGCTGGCCGTGCGCGTGGCCGGCGAGCGCGTGCTGGCCAGCCAGTGGCTGGGGCTGGCGATGGCCGTGGCGGGCATCGCCCTCATCGCCGCCCACACCGACGGCACGACCACGCCGCTGGGCCTGGGCCTGGTGCTCGCCGCCGCGCTGTCCTGGGCCTGCGGCAACCTCGTCGGCAAGCGCGCGGGGCGGGTCAACATGCTGGCCTATGTGGTGTGGAGCAGCGCCTTCGCCGTGCCGCCCCTGCTGCTGCTGGCGCTGCTGGTGGACGGGCCCGGGCGCATCAGCGCCGCGCTGGCCAGCGCCGACGCCGGCACCTGGGCCGCCGTGCTGTGGCAGACGGTGGCCAACACGCTGTTCGGCTACGGCTGCTGGGCCTGGCTGCTGACGCGCCACCCGGCCGCGCGCATCGTGCCGCTGGCACTGCTGGTGCCGGTGTTCGGCATGGGCGCCAGCAGCCTGTGGCTGGGCGAGCCACTGCCCGCGTGGAAGCTGGGCGCGGCGGCCCTGGTGCTGGGTGGTCTGCTGATCAACCTGTTCGGCGCCCGGCTTTTGGGCCGGCGCGCGCCCGCCACTGCCGGCTAAGCTGGCCGCCATGAAGCGCCGCTCACTGACCGCCCTGACCGCGCTGGCGGCCCTGCCCTGGCTGGCGGGGCCCGCCGTGGCCGCGCCGCCGGCCGTGCCGCTGCAGGTGGAATGGCGCTGGGTGGACACCCTGCTGCCACCGGCCGCGCAGGCCGGCGTGCGGGACGGCGCCGTGGTCGTGGGCACGGCCGGCAGCGTGTCGCCGCGCGGGGCCGGCGTCGTCACCCGCACCGCGCCGCCCGCGCCGCCGCCGGTGCAGCAGCTGCAGGTGATGAACGGCCAGCCGGCCGCCCGGCAGCTGACGACCCGCGAGCCGCTGCAGTGGGTGGACGCGCTGGTCGAGCTGGACCCCACGGGCCGCACACCGCGCGCCCTGCACGCCCAGCCCCGCCAGGGCGAGCGCACGCAGGTGCAGCGCCTCACCGTCACGCCCACCTGGCCCGGCGGGCGGGCGCCGGTGCGCGTGGTGCTGGACGTGACGGACGGCGACCTCGCGCTGCAGACCACGCTGGACCTGCCACTCGCGCAGTGGCACACCGTCGCCCGCAGCGGCGCCGCCATGGCCCCGACTGAGCGCGGCACGCTCAGC
The DNA here is from genome assembly GCF_026712245.1 of Roseateles hydrophilus. Taxonomy (GTDB): domain Bacteria; phylum Pseudomonadota; class Gammaproteobacteria; order Burkholderiales; family Burkholderiaceae_C; genus Pelomonas; species Pelomonas hydrophilus. The sequence continues at coordinate 558,010 of NZ_JAPPUY010000003.1, read as the reverse complement.
AGCCGCGATGCCGCCGGCCAGCCCGCACGCGAGCTGCAGCTGCGCGTGTCGCCGGCACCGAGCCTGATCGAACGCTGAAGCCCGCCTTCTCGCCACGCGAGGCGCTGATGGGCGCTGACGGGCGGGAAGCCGTGTAACGTCATCGCCTCCGCACCGCACGAGCCCCCACCCGATGAGACTCGCCTTGATCGCCCACGACGGCAGGAAGGACGCCATGATCGCCCTCGCCGCCGAGTTCCTGCCGCTGCTGCAGCGCTGCACGCTGATGGCCACCGGCACCACCGGCACGCGGCTGACGCAGGCGCATGGCTTGACCGTGGAGCGCATGCTCAGCGGCCCGCTGGGCGGCGACCTGCAGATCGGCGCGCGGCTGGCCGTGGGCGAGCTGGACGGCGTGATCTTCCTGCGCGACCCCATGACGCCGCAGCCGCACGAGCCGGACATCAACGCACTGGTGCGGGCCTGCGACGTGCATGACGTGCCCTGCGCCACCAACGTCAGCACCGCGCGGCTGCTGCTGCAGCGCTGGAATGCGGCCTGACAGACAGGCTAAAATCCGAGACTTTCGTCGAATTGCCCCTGCTGTGGGCTAAGTTTTCACTGGAGCCAGACATGGGCAACAAGATCGTCACCGAAGCGGACCGCAAGGCCACTCCCCGCCCCGCCGCCCCCAAGGGCGTGACCTACACCGCCGGCCGCGGCCAGCTGCGCAGCCTGGAGCGCGGCGCGCACACCCGCTCGAAGAAGAACCCGGGCAAGCGCCCGCATTCGGGCTGATCATTCGGGCCCAGCGCCTGAAGATCCACCACACACAGGCCCTGCGGGGCCTGTTTGTTTTTGTCGGCTCGACACTGACCAAACCACCATGATCCGCATCACCGAACTCCGCCTGCCGCTGAACCATGCCGAGGACGCGCTGCGCCCGGCCGTGCTGGCCCGCCTGCAGCTGGCCGACGCCCAGCTCAGCGACATCCACGTCTTCCGCCGCGGCTACGACGCGCGCAAGCGCAGCGACATCCAGCTGGTCTACACGCTGGACTGCACGCTGGCCGAGGGCGTCAACGAGGCCGCCGTGCTGGCGCGCTTTGCGGGCGACCACCAGATCCGCCCCACGCCCGACACCGGCTACCACTTCCTCGCACAAGTCGGCGAGTTCACCGGCCCGCGGCCGGTCGTTGTCGGCTTCGGGCCTTGCGGCCTGTTCGCCGCGCTGATCCTCGCGCAGATGGGCTTGAGGCCTATCGTGCTGGAGCGCGGCAAGTCGGTGCGCGAGCGCACGCAGGACACCTGGGGCCTGTGGCGCGAACAGAAGCTGCACCCCGAGAGCAATGTGCAGTTCGGTGAGGGCGGCGCCGGCACCTTTTCCGACGGCAAGCTCTGGAGCCAGATCAGCGACCCGCGCCACCTCAGCCGCAAGGTGCTGACCGAGTTCGTCAAGGCCGGCGCGCCGGAGGAGATCCTCTACGTCAGCAAACCCCACATCGGCACCTTCCGGCTGGTCAGCATGATCATCAAGATGCGGGCCGAGATCGAGCGCCTGGGCGGCGAGATCCGCTTCCAGCAGAAGGTGACCGACCTGCACATCGAGAACGGCGCCGTGCGCGGGCTGACGCTGGAATCCGGCGAGCAGATCGATGCGACGCACGTCGTCATCGCGCTGGGCCACAGCGCCCGCGACACCTTCCAGATGCTGCACGCGCGCGGCGTGCACATGGAGGCCAAGCCCTTCTCCATCGGCTACCGCATCGAGCATCCGCAGTCGGTCATCGACGCGGCGCGCTTCGGCCCCAATGCCGGCAACCCCATCCTCGGCGCGGCCGACTACAAGCTGGTGCATCACGCCAAGAACGGCCGCTCGGTCTACAGCTTCTGCATGTGCCCCGGCGGCACGGTCGTGGCCGCCACCAGCGAGCCCGACCGTGTGGTCACCAACGGCATGAGCCAGTACTCGCGCAACGAGCGCAACGCGAATGCCGGCATCGTCGTGGGCCTCACGCCCGAGGACTACCGCCAGGACGGCAAGAAGGACGGCAGCCCCGTGAATCCTCTCGACGGCATGGCCTTCCAGCGCATCTGGGAAAGCCGCGCCTACGAGCTGGGCGGCGGCGGCTACCTGGCACCGGGCTCGCTGGTGGGCGACTTCATCAAGCGCCAGGTCAGCAAGGAGTTTGGCGACGTGCTGCCCAGCTACAAGCCCGGCGTCACGCTGACCAACCTGCAGGCCAAGGGCCACGGCTCGCTGCCGACGTATTGCCTGGAGGCCATCCGCGAGGCCCTGCCCGCCTTCGCCCGCCAGATCCGCGGCTTCGACCGGCCCGACGCCGTGCTGACCGGCGTGGAGACCCGCACCTCATCCCCGCTGCGCATCAACCGCGGCCGCGACTATCAAAGCCTCAACGTGCGCGGCCTGTTCCCGGCCGGCGAAGGCGCGGGCTATGCAGGCGGGATCATGAGCGCCGGTGTCGATGGCATCGAAGTGGCCGAGGCGCTGGCGGCGGATCTGCTGGGGCTGCCGGATGCGCCGGTGCTGCAGGGCAAGGGCGCGAAGGCGGGTGGGCAGGTGTAACGCAAGGTTGCGAAACGCCGCCTTCCCCCACACCCTTGGGGCTGTCGCCCGCACGGGCTGCCCCTATAACCCGCGCTTCGTCAAGGGAAGGGACCTCTCCATGCGTTTCAAGCACCAGAGCCTGCGGCTGACCGCGATCGCCGCCATGCTCTGCGCCGGCCTGTCATCGGCCGCTGCCGGCACCAGCACGTTCGACTCCGTCGCCGAGTTCAGCGGCACCCAGGGCCAGGGCGGCTGGCAGTACGGCTATTTCAGCAGCCCCGGCAACGCCGGCTCGTTCACCACGTTCACGAACTACAGCACGTTCTGGCAGAACGGCTGGTCCGAAGCCGCGAGCCCCGCGCCCTGGACCTTGCTGTGGAATACCGGCGGCCATCCCAACGGCGCCAATTCGACCGGCGGCGAGCACGATGCCGTGCGCCGCTGGACCAGTGGCGCTACCGGCACGCTGACCATCTCGGGCAGCTACGCCATTGGCGATTTCGGCAACACGCGCCTGAGCGTGCTGGTGGACGGCCAGGAGATCTGGAACGGCATCACCGCCAGCGCCACGCAGACCTTCTCCGTCTCGTCCAGCGTGCTGGCCGGCTCGACCGTCGACTTCGTCATCAACAGCAACGGCGCGGACTACGGCGACTCCACCCGCTTCACGGTGACCGGCGCGGTCTCGGCGGTGCCCGAACCCGCCAGCGCCATGCTGCTGCTGGCAGGCGTCGGCCTGCTGGCAGCCTGCACACGCCGCCGCCGCAACTGACGGCGGCTCACTTGGCCGACTGCGCGTTGGCCAGGTAGGCCAGCAGGTCCGCCACCTTCTGCTCGTTGATACCCACACCCCAGTAACGCATCTTGGTGCCCGGCACCACGCCGCCAGGATCGCGGAGGTAGGCGGTCAGCGTGGCCTGGTTCCAGACCAGGCCGGAGGCCTTCATGCCGGGCGAGTAGGCATAGCCCGGCAGGCTGCCGGCCTTGCGGCCCACCAGCGCGTTCAGGTGCGGGCCGAAGCCGTGGCGGGCCGACGGGCCGACCGCGTGGCAGTTGGCGCAGGAGGCGAACAGCTTGCGGCCGGCCACCGGGTCGCCGCCGGCCTGCGCCGCCAGCGGGGCCAGCGCGGCGAGCAAGGCCAGCGCCTTCATGAGGCCTCGCCTTCCTGCGGCGCCAGCATCTCGATCAACTCCTTCGCGAACGCCAGCGCGTCTTCGGGCAGCTCGAAGTGCATCTCGTTGTTGAGCTCGACGACCTCGCCGTCCGGCCCCTTGTGCACGACGGACCAGCCGCCCGCGCCGCCGTCGATGGCCAGCACGCCGAACTGGCCGGGCGCCAGGTCGCGCGCGCTGCCGCCGGTGAGCACGATGTCGCGGCCGAGGTGGGAGTGGTAGCGTTTCATCCAACGCATTGTCCTCAGGAGACGACATGAAAGCAGTTTGGAACGGCATCACCCTGGCCGAGAGCGATGACACCGTCGTCGTCGAAGGCAACCACTACTTCCCCGCCGAGTCGCTGAACACGCAGTACACGACCTTCAGCAACCACGTCACGCGCTGCGCCTGGAAGGGCGAAGCCAAGTACCTGAGCCTGCTGGTCAACGGCGAAATGAACCCGGATGCCGTCTGGACCTACCCCGACCCGCTGCCCGCCGCCGCCGAGATCAAGGGCCGCTATGCGTTCTGGAAGGGCGTGAAGGTCGTCGAGTGATCAGGGCGTGAGGCCCTGCGGCAGCAGCGCCCACAGCCGCAGCGGCTGGCGGGTGCGGCCGGCACGCAACGCGGCCTCCTCGCCCCAGCCCCAGAAGAAGTCGGCCCGCACCGCGCCCGTGATGGCGCTGCCGGTGTCCTGGGCCATCACCAGCCGGCGCATCGGCGTGGGCGCCGCGCCGGGAGACCAGGGCTCGGTGCTGTCCAGCCACAGCGGCGTGCCCAGCGGGACGATGCTGCGGTCCACCGCCACCGAGCGCCCCGGCGTCAGCGGCACGCCCTGGGCGCCGCGCGGGCCGATGCTGGCGTCCGGCAGCGCCTCCTCGCGGAAGTAGACGACACGCGGGTTCACGGCCAGCGCGTCGCGCACCTGGGCGGGGTTGCGGCGTGCCCAGTCGCTCAAGGTGCGCGGCGTGGCGTCGGCCACCTCGCCGCGGTCCAGCAGCGCGCGGGCGACGGACTGGAAGGGCTGGTCGTTGTGCCCGGCCCAGGCCACGCGGCTCAGGCGCTCGGCGCCCGACGCGTCGCGCACCAGCAGGCGGCCCGAGCCCTGCACCTGCAGTTGCAGCAGCGCGAAGGGGTCGTCCACAAAGGCCAGCGCCAGCGCCTCGAAGCGCGGGTGGCCGTCGATGTCGCGGCGTGGCAGGCGGCGCAGCGCGGGGTCGGCCGGCAGCGCGTGCAGCGGCCACTGGAAGGCGCCCTGGCGCGTGCGCGTTGCCTGCAGCAGCGGCTCGAAGTAGCCCGTCAGCAGGCCGGTGGTGCTGCCGTCATCAGCGGCCAGCTGCCAGGGGCGCAGGTGCTTCATCAGCAGCAGCGTCAGCTCCATCGCGTCGGACGGCGGCTGCAGCGCGACGCGCGCGCAGAACTCGGCCCAGCCGGGCGCCGGCCGCTGGCAGCCGGCCCGCAGCGCGGGCCAGGCGGCGAGCAGGTCGTCGCCGCCCCAGCCGGGCAGCGCCTGCCAGTCCACGGCCGTCCAGCGGCTGGCCGCGCGCGGCTCGGCAGAGGCCGGCGCAGGCCGCGCTACGGGCGCGGGCGTGGCCTCGCGGGACGGCGGCTGCTGGGGCGGCTGCAGCGGTGGCGAGGAGCAGGCGGCCAGGCTTCCTAGAATCGCCGCCACCACTGCACGCGCCCCCCTGCCTGACATGCTGCTCATCCTGCTCGAAGCCCTTGGCGCGTTGGCCATCCTCGTGTTCATCGTGTGGTGGACCATGTTCTCGGGCCGCAACAAGGGCGAGCGCAAGGACGACTGATCACTTGGGCGGCACGAGGAAGCTCAGCGGCGCGCGGCGCAGCCGCTGGCGGATGGCGGCGTAGACGCGCTGGCGGTCGGCCAGCCGCACGCCGCGCGAGCGCAGCGCCACCTTGAAGGCGCAGAAGAAGCTCACACCGACGTTCAGCACCCCGATGCCCGCGATGGCCAGCACGCAGGACCAGAAGGCCCAGGTCGCCATCACCGGCCAGCCCAGCGCGCCGACGGCCGCCGCCAGCTGGCCGGTGGACAGCGTCACGTGCCGCACCTCCACGCCCAGGCCGAAGAAGCCCAGCAGCGCCGGCACCAGACCCAGCATCAGGCCCAGGCTGATGTTGGCGGCCAGGCCCGAGATGTTGGCGCGCCACCAGTGCGACCAGCGCTGCGCACGCGCGCGCCCCAGCAGCGAGACGATGCGCGGGTTCCAGGCGATGGCGCTGTCCAGCCGGTGGAAGACGAACCAGTTCTCCACCCAGCCGGCGATCAGGCTGGCCGAGAACAGCAGCGTGCCCGTGAAGGCCGCAAACAGCAGCGAGGGGCCCAGCAGATCCAGCGAGTGCAGCACGTACTCGGCCTCGTGCGGGCCCACCAGCGGCAGGCCGAACAGCGCCTGGCACAGCAGCTGCACGCCCAGCACCAGCGGCGCGACGATGGCCAGGTTGCCCAGGATGCCGGCCACCTGCGACCGCGTGAGGTGGGTGACCTCGTCAACAAAGCCCTCCAGGCCGTCGTCGCGGTCCACGCCCTGCAGCTCGTCGGCCAGCGCGGGCGCCGTCATGGCGGGCTGCTTGGTGGCCACGGTCCAGTGCAGCAGGTGGATGAGCACGAAGCTCAGCGCGTAGTTCACGCCAGCCCAGAAGCCGCCCCAGAACGCCGAGAAGCCCAGCAGGCCGATGAAGAACTTGGCGAAGGTGGTGCCGGCGATGACGGCGCCGCCGCCGGCCGCGCGGGCCAGCATGTCGCGGTACTCGGCGCGGTTGCGGGTGATGTAGTGCTCGCCGGTCTCGGCGCTGCGCTCGGCCACCTTGCGCGCCAGCAGCGAGTAGTGGCGCGCGAACAGCGTGCGCAGGCTGCGCCGCTCGTGCACCACGCGCACCAGGCCGGCCACCAGCCGCAGCAGCTCGCGCTGCGGCGCGGTGGACACCAGGCAGGCCAGCAGCGCCTCGATGCGGTCCAGCCGCGCGGTGAGCTGCTCGACGGAGAACATCAGGTCCACCGACACACCGTGCGCCTCCAGGTGCTCGGGCACCGTGAGCGCGGCCGCGCGGCAGCGGTCCAGCAGCGCGCGCAGGTATTGCAGCGCGGGCGACAGCGCCTCGCCGCCCGGCTGCGCCAGCGCGCGCTCCACGGCCTCCCAGGCCGCGGGCAGCTGGTGGAAGGGCCGGTCCTGCAGCAGCAGCGCGTCCATGCGCACGCGCAGCGCGCCGGCCAGGCCGGCGGCGTGCACATGGCTGACGAGCACCGTCACGGCCGCGCGCATCTCCACGCGCCAGCCCTGATCCGGCGCGGCGCCGAACAGCAGGCTCAGCCGCGCGAGCAGCTCGTCGTCGATGGCGGCGATCCAGTCCTCGTCTTGCTCGTCGCCGAACAGCAGCTCGAACAGCGCGGCCAGGTCACGCGTGTCGGTGGTGGCGGGCAGCACGCGGCGGCGCAGCCGGCCGAGGAACTCGTGCCACAGCGCCATGCGCGGCGCAAAGCCCACCTCGGCAAACAGGCTGACGGCGTCCACGTCGTTCCACACGCCGGCAATGACATCGGCGAACTTGCCGGCGTGCTCGGGGTGGCGCTCCAGCACGTTGAGCAGGTGCTTGAGCCGCACCAGCGGCAGCGGCGTGCCGGCTGCGGACGGCTCGCGCGGTGCGTGGCGCAGCCACTCCAGCAGCCGCACCAGCCACAGGTTGCGTTCGGCCAGCACGGCCTGCGGATCGGCTGCGTTCAGCAGCGCGGTGAGGTCCCAGCTCAATGGAGTGACGCGCTGTCGGCGAGCAGGAACTCGGCCACCTCGGTGTAGAACACCTCGCACGCCTCGGTCACGCACAGAAAGCGGCCGTGCATGCTGCCCTGCGGCGTGCTGATCTGGGCCCAGGAGCTGTACTGGAAGCTCTGCCCCGGCGCCAGCACGGGCTGGTGGCCGACGACGGCCAGGCCGTCAACACGCTGCACCTGGCCGCGCGCATCGGTGATCTCCCAGTGCCGGCCCACCAGCTGGGCCATCACGTCACCGGTGTTCTCGATGGTGATGGTGTAGCTGTAGGCGTACAAGCCCTGCTCAAGGTGCGTCTGCTCGGGCAGCGCCTGCACGGTGACGCTGCAGCTGAATCGGGGGTTGGCCATCGGGTGATTTTGCCGGGCCGGCGCTATGCTCGTCCCATGTCGATCAGGAAGCGTGATCCTAAGTGCTGCACCGGCTCTGGGTGCTGATCGCGCTCGCGGGCGCTGCCGCCCATGCGCAAGCGCCGCTGACCTTGCGCACCGCCCAGCAGAGCGGCTCCATCGTCAAGTACGACACCGACACGCCGGCCCGGCCGGGGCTGTGCCTGGAGATCCTGCGTGCCGTCGAGCGCGTGGACCCCGCGCTGCGCTTCACCGGGCTCACGCAGAAGCTGCCGCTCAAGCGTGTGGAACGGCTGCTGGCAGAGCAAGAGGTGGATGTGTTCTTCTGCCTGCTGAAGTCCCCCGAGCGGGAGCGGCAGTGGCGCTACTCGCCCGTGCCGCTGTACGCCATCCGCCACGTGGTCGTGCAGCGCATCGACGACGGCCGCCACTTCGACACGCTGGCCCAGCTGGCGCAGGCCAGCCGCGCCAAGCGCGTGTTGGTGATGCGCGGCACGGCCATCGCGCGCCACCTCGTGAAGGCACAGGTAGCCATCACTGAGGTGGGCTCGGAGCGCGAAGCGCTGCAGATGCTGGCACTGGGCCGCGCCGACCTGATCTACGGCCAGGACATCAACCTGCTGCGCCACATCGGCGACGCCCAGATGGGCATGCAGGTGAAGCTGGGCCGCACCGTCTTTCAGGAAGAGCCCCAATACCTCGCACTGCGCGCCGACCTGCCGGCCGCGTATGAGGAGCGCCTCACCAACGCCTTGCGCAAGCTCGACAAGGACGGCACGCTGCGCCAACTGGCCGAGAAATACCGATGAGCCCCAGACCGCTTTACCTCCCGCCCGACGGCCGCCCGCGCTGCGCCTGGTGTGCCGCCGCGCCCGGCGACGAGGCCTACCTGCGCTATCACGACGAGGAATGGGGCCGGCCGGTGAGCGACGACTTCCGCCTGTTCGAGAAGCTGTGCCTCGAAGGTTTCCAGAGTGGCCTGTCGTGGCGCACCATCCTGAACAAGCGCGAGGCCTTCCGGGCCGCGTTTGCCGGCTTCGACTTCCACCGGGTGGCGCGCTTCGGCGAGGCCGACGTGGCCCGGCTGCTGCAGGACGCCAGCATCGTGCGCCACCGCGGCAAGATCGAAGCGGCCATCCACAACGCGGCGCGCTGCGCGGAACTGGTGGCCCAGGAGGGCTCGCTGGCGGCCTACCTGTGGCGCTTCGAGCCGGCACAGAACTCGGTGGCGCACAACCTGTCGCAGTCGCCGGCGTCGGAGGCGCTGTCCAAGGACCTGAAGCGCCGCGGCTGGAAGTTCGTCGGCCCGACGACGATGCATGCGCTGATGCAGGCCATGGGCCTGATCAACGACCACCAGCCCGGCTGTCACCACTGGGCCGAGGCGCAGCGCGCGCGAGACAGCTTCCAGCGGCCGCGCTGACGACGCCGCTCACTGCACCGCCACCCACCATTCGTTGCGGCGGTTCCAGGGCAGCGTGAAGGGGTCGTTGTAGAAGGCGGTGACGTAGTCGCCCTGCGGCTGCAGGCCGCGCTGCTGCACCCAGGCCTGCAGCTGCGCCTGGTGCCGGCCCAGGTTGGACTCGGTGGACAGGCCCGCGAAACGCACCACAGCGCGCTTCTCACCCGGCACGACGACGAACTGCACGCGGGCATCGTTGGGCTGCGGCAAGGTCTCCAGCGTGTAGGCGCGCGGCATCGTGAACGTGATGCGCCAGCGGCCCGGGCCGGCGGCGGCCTGGGTCACGGGCGCGGTCATCGCGATCTTTTCGCCCACCGGCGCGGGCGCCTGCGTGACGGGGGCCGTCATGGCGATCTTGCGCTGGCCCTGGTTGCCGCCAAAGATGTAGCCGGCCAGCAAGCGGAAGCCGGCGTTGCGGGCCTCGCCGGCATCGCCCTCCACCTCGACCTGCGCCTGCAGCATGGGTTCGTACTGGCGCAGCTCGAACGCGCCGTCCTGGGCCAGCACCTGGTAGGCGGGCTCTTCGATGGCGTGGGTGGTGGTCATGCTCAGGCTCAGCGCCGTCAGCAGTACAAGACGTCGTTTCATGGCAAGGCTCCAGCGGTGCGGCGGCCAGGCCCGCGGGCGCCGGCCGCCGCATGACCACTCACTTCGGCAGCACGACGCTGTCGATGACGTGGATGACGCCATTGGACGCGGCGATGTCGGTCGCCGTGACCTTGGCGTTGTCCACCATCACGCCGCCGGTGGTGGCAACGGTCAGCTCGCTGCCCTGCACCGTCTTGACCTTGCCGGCCTTGACGTCCTTGGCCATCACCTTGCCCGGCACGACGTGGTAGGTCAGCACGGCGGTCAGCTTGGCCTTGTCCTTCAGCAGCGCGTCGAGATCGGCCTTGGGGATCTTGGCGAACGCCGCATCGGTGGGCGCGAACACGGTGAACGGGCCCGGGCCCTTCAGCGTGTCCACCAGGCCGGCAGCCTGCAGCGCCGTGGCCAGGGTCTTGAAGTTGCCGGCGGCAACGGCGGTGTCGACGATGTCCTTGGCTTGCGCGCCAGCGGCAGCCAGCGCCAGAGCAGCGAGGGCGATGAACTTCTTCATGGTGTCAGCTTTCGTGAGTGAGGGAAGGAAAGCGAGCCGCGCGCTCCCGTGCGGCCCGCGGGCGGGGGAACTCAGGGGCGCGGCAGGATCACGCGGTCGATGACATGGATCACGCCGTTGCTGGTCAGCACATCGGTCGCCGCGATGCCGGCGCGGCGGTTGCGCTGGTCGGTGATGGCCAGGCTGCTGTTCACGGTGAAGCTCTCACCCTGCAGCGTGGTGATGGCCGTGTTCAGCGGCACGCCGGCCTTGAGCACGCGGCCGGGCACGACGTGATAGGTCAGCACCTGGGTCAGCAGCGCGGTATTGGCGAGCAGGTCAGCCTTGCTGACGCCCAGCTCGGTCAACAGCGCGGCAAAGGCGTCATTGGTGGGCGCGAACACGGTCAGCGGGCCGGTGCCCGACAGCGCCCCCTGCAGGTTGGCCGCCACGACCGCCTCGACCAGGATGCTGAACTGCGGCAGCGCCTGGGCGGTCTGCACGATGTCGCGGTTGGCCGGCAGCAGCACCTTGTCCAGCGCGTGGATGACGCCGTTCTTCACGCGCAGGTCCACAAAGCCCACGCTGGCCTGACGGTTGCGGCCATCGGTCACCACCAGGCCGCTGCCTTGCGCATCGACCTTGAAGATGCCACCGGCCAGCGGGCTCACGGCCTGGCCCAGCGGCACGGCGGCACTCGTGACCTGGCTGCCCAGCACGTGGTACTGCAGCACGGCCGTCAGCAGCGGCTTGTCGGCCAGCAGCTGCGCCTTGGTCAGACCGAGCTCCGTCAGCAGCGCAGCGAACGCGGTGTTGGTGGGCGCGAACACGGTCAGCGGGCCGGCGCCGGACAGCGCGTCCTGCAGGTCGGCCGCCACGACGGCTTCCACCAGCGTGCTGAACTGCGGCATGGCCTGCAGCTGCTGCACCAGCGTGCGCTGGCTCGGCAGCGTCACGTCGGACGGCAGGATCACCTTGTCGATCACATGCACCACGCCATTGCTCGCCAGCACATCGGTGCCGACGATGGTCGCCTTGCGGCCCAGGCGGTCGGTGATGGCCAGGCTGGCATCCACCGTGAAGCTCTGGCCCTCCACCGTCGTGATGGCTGCGCCCACCGGCACCTCGGCCTTCAGCACGCGGCTGGGCACGACGTGGTAGGTCAGGATCTTGGACAGCAACGCCGTGTCGGCCAGCAGCGCGCCCTTGCTCAGGCCCAGCTCGGCCAGCGCGGCTGCGAAGGCGTCGTTGGTCGGCGCGAACACGGTGAACGGCCCGGTGCCGGACAGCGTGCCCTGCAGGTTGGCTGCCACGACGGCCTCCACCAGCGTGCTGAACGCGGCGGTGGCCTGCGCGGTCTCGACGATGTTGCGGTTGGCCGGCAGCAGCACGGCGTCGACCACATGGAGGACGCCGTTGCGCACCGTCAGGTCCGTCGCCGTGATGCGGGCATTGCGGTTGCGCCCGTCGGTCACGATCAGGTCGCTGCCGCGTGCGTCGATCTTGAACACGCCGCCCGCCAGCGGCGTGATGGCCCGGCCTGCCGGCACGCCGGCCTTCAGCACCTGGGCTGGCAGCACGTGGTACTGCAGCACGGCGCGCAGCAGGGCCTTGTCGGCCAGCAGCTGCGCCTTGGTGAGCTTGAGCTCGCTCAGCAGCGCAGCAAAGGCGTCATTGGTCGGCGCGAACACGGTGAACGGACCGCTGCCCGACAGCGTGCCCGCCAGGTCAGCCGCGTCGATCGCTTCGGCCAACACGCTGAAGCGGGCATCGCTGCGCGCCGTGTCGACGATGTCCGGTGCGGGGTCGCTGCCACCGCAGGCACCCAGAAAGCCCATCCAGGCCACCAGGCTCAGTCGTTTCAGCCACTGCAAAGAGAGCATCAGGAACTCCTTCAAGATCGTCAGGACGAGCCGACCCACAGCGCGCTTGCTGGCGCTGCAATCGGCGGGACAAAAGGCGGGGGAGCGGCGAACGTTCAGCCGTCAGGGCGGCGCGCAGGCGGCGGCCACGGCAACGCCGGGCGGGGCATGGGGCTGCGCTTCAGAACTCGCATGCCTCAAATCTGAACTGATCAGTTCCCAAAGTCAACTGTGTGGTCTATTTCTGGATTTGATGGTTTCCAAAATGACCGGATGGGTTCAATGCAGAACCCGTCCCCCTAGAATTGCGTCATGACTCGCGTGCGCTTCAAGGAACAGGTGCTTCAGGCTCGGGAAGAGGCCATCGTGGCCTCGGTGAACCGCCTGCTGGCCGAGAAGGGCTTCGAGGCCATGACGGTGGACGAGGTGGTTGCCGACGTCGGCATCGGCAAGGCCAGCCTGTACAAGCACTTCACATCCAAGGAAGAGCTCGCCGCCGCGGCCATGGTGAAGGTGCTGGACCGTGCGCTCGACGAACTGGCGCGGCTGCGCAGCCTGCCGCTGAACGCGGTGCAGCGCCTGGGCGCCGTGGCCCGCTGGGCCTATGAGCAGCAGATCGCCGGCCAGATGCCCGCCCTGCCCTCGCAGAGCTCGGCACTGCGCACGGTGCTGATGGGCGACAAGGTGTACGTCGACCGGCTGATGAAGCTGTCGGACGAACTGGGCGCGTGGATCCTCGAAGCCCAGCAGGACGGCCAGCTGGACGCCACGCTGCCACCCGAACTGGTGCTCTACCAGCTGTATGCGCGCGCCTGCGACCCGGTGCTGGGCGCGCTGCGCGCCAGTGGCGCCTACACCGACGCGCAGGTGGTGGACTGGCTGGTTGCGCACTGCCTGCGCGGCATGGGCGCCAAGACCGGCTTCTAAAATGCCGGCCCATGGCCGCCCCTGACTACCGCATCGCCCCCAGCATCCTGTCCGCCGACTTCGCCCGCCTGGGCGAGGAAGTGCGCAACGTCCTGGCTGCTGGCGCCGACTGGATCCACTTCGACGTGATGGACAACCATTACGTGCCCAACCTGACCTTCGGGCCCATGATCTGCGAGGCGCTGCGCAAGCACGCCGTGAAGCCCGATGGCACGCCGGCCATCCTGGACGTGCACCTGATGGTGCAGCCGGTCGACAGCCTGGCACTGGCCTTCTGCCGGGCCGGCGCCGACATCGTGACCTTCCACCCCGATGCCAGCACGCACGTGGACCGCACGCTGCAACTCATCAAGGGCGAGGGCAAGCAGGCCGGCCTGGTGTTCAACCCCGCCACGCCGCTGGATGTGCTTGAGTGGGTCATCGACAAGGTCGACCTCGTCATGCTGATGAGCGTGAACCCCGGCTTCGGCGGCCAGAGCTTCATCCCGTCGTCGCTGGCCAAGCTGCGCCGGGTGCGCGAAATCATCGCGCGCTCGGGCCGTGACATCCGCGTCGAGATCGACGGCGGCGTCAAGGTGGAGAACATCCGCGAGATCGCCGACGCAGGTGCCGACACCTTCGTCGCCGGCTCGGCCATCTTCGGCAAGCCGGACTACAAGGCCGTCATCGACGCGATGCGCCAGCAACTCGCCTGAGCGCGATGGCCGCCGTCCTGCTCGTCTGCACCGCCAACATCTGCCGCTCGCCGATGGCCGAGGCCATCTTCAAGGCCAAGCTGGGCGGGGTATTCAACAGCATCACGTCAGCCGGCGTGCATGCCGACCCACGCGGCGGCCCGGTGGACGCCCGCGCCGCCGCCGCGCTGACGCGGCACCAGTACAGCCTGGACCGCAAATGGCGCTCGCGCCGCGTGGACCCAGCAGCGCTGGGCAACTACGACCTCGTGCTGGTGATGGAAGCCGACCACGCCGACGCGCTGCGCGGCAAGGCCGCGCCCGAGCATCACGCGCGCATCCGGCTGCTGAGCGACTTCCTGCCCGACATGGCAGGCCAGGACATCCCCGACCCCTACTTCGGCCCGGTGGCCGGCTTCGATGTCGTCATCGGCATGCTGGAGCGCGCCGCCACCCGGCTGCTGGCGCAGAGCGCCGAGGGCCGGCTGCTGGCCAACTGACCCTCAGGCGCCGCGCAGCGCGATCGCCAGCCGCGCGCCGACCACGGCGTTGTGCTTGACCAGCGCGATGTTGGTCGCAAGGCTGCGCCCACCCGTGAGCGCCTTGATGCGCGCCAGCAGGAAGGGCGTGATGGCCTTGCCGGTGATGCCCTGCGCATCGGCCTCGGCCAGCGCCTGCGCCGTGATGGCGTCGATCTCCTCGCGCGGCATGGCGGCCTGCGCCGGCACCGGGTTGCTCACCACCACGCCGCCGCCCAGGCCCAGCGCCCACTTGGCGCGGATGAAGCGGGCCTGCGTGGCTGCGTCGTCCATGCGGAAGTCGGCCTTCAGCCCGCTGTCAGGCGTGAAGAACGCGGCGAAGTTGTCCTGCCCCACCGACAGCACCGGCACGCCATGTGTCTCCAGGTACTCCAGCGTCAGGCCGAGGTCGAGGATGGACTTGGCGCCCGCACACACGACGGCCACCGGCGTGCGCGCCAACTCCTGCAGGTCGGCCGAGATGTCGAAGCTGGTCTCGGCGCCGCGGTGCGCGCCACCGATGCCGCCGGTCACGAACACCTCGATGCCCGCCAGCTGCGCACAGATCATGGTGGCCGCCACGGTGGTGGCGCCCAGCCGACCCGTGGCGATGGCATAGGGCAGGTCGCGGCGGCTGAGCTTCATCGCGTCCGGCGCCTGGGCCAGCTGCTGCAGTTCCTCGTCGGTCAGGCCCACGCGGATGCGCCCGCCGATGACGGCGATGGTGGCCGGCACGGCCCCTTCGGCGCGGATGACGTCCTCCACCTCGCGGGCCGTGTCCAGGTTCTGCGGCCAGGGCATGCCGTGGGCAATGATGGTGGATTCAAGCGCCACGACGGCGCGCCCCGCCGCGCAGGCGGCGGCCACTTCGGGCGAGAGCTGGATCAGGTCGTTCATCGGTTCAACAGGAAGTCAGGGGTGAGGTCGGGGTGGACGCTGTCCTCGGTCTGCAGCGTCAGCGCCGCCAGGTCCAGGCCCAGCCGGACGGCGGCGTCGAAGTCGGTGGCGTCGCGCAGCAGCCCGGCGCAGACGCCGGCCGACAGCGCATCGCCCGCGCCGGTCACGTCCACCACGCGCACGGCCGGCGCGGCCCAGTGGCGCGGCGGCTGGCCGGGTTCACTCAGCAGCAGGCCCTGCGCGCCCTGCGACACCAGCACGCAGCCCACGCCGCGTGCATGCAGCCGGGCCAGCGCTGCGCCCGGCTCGGCGGCCACGGTGGACAGCTCGCCGGCGTTCAGGATCAGCAGGTGCAGGCCGCCGAGCTGTTCGGGCAGCCGCTCCATCTTGGCCTCCGACACGGCCACGCCCACCAGCGGGATGCCGCTGTCGCGCGCCTCGGCCAGCAGCAGCGGCCAGGCGTCGGTGGGCAGGTTGCCATCGGCCACCACCAGCGCCGCGCTGGCCCGCAAGGCCCGGCTGGCGGCCAGCGCCCAGGGGCTGAGCCGCTCGACCAGCGGCATGGACGCCAGGCCGAGGTGCAGGCTGCCGTCGGGCGCCAGCACGGCCGTGTAGCTGTCGCTGGCGTGGCGGCGCAGCCGGATGACGGCTTCGGTGGACATGCCCACCTGCGCCGCCTGCGCCATCAGCATCTGCCCACCGGCGTCATCGCCCACGGCCGCAATCAACGCCACCGGCAGGCCCAGCCGGGCCAGGTTCTCGGCCACGTTGCGCACGACGCCGCCCGGCGTCTCATGCGCTTCGCAGGGATTGGACGACCCCGCCAGCGCGCTGGACAGCAGCTTGAGCTTGCGGTCGACGTTGAGGCCGCCGATGCAGACGATGGGAGCGGGTGGACGGCTCATCGCCCGATTTTATGGACCCGCTCCCGCGGGCCCACCCGCACTCAGACGCCCTCAGCCGAGACGGCGGCGGCGCGCGACGCCGCCCAGCGTCGCCAAGCCCAGGGTGAACAGCAGCACCTGCGCCGGCTCGGGCACGGCCACGGCCAGGGCCTGCTGGCCCAGCACCGCATGCAGCGCCGCCGTCGGGTGCTCATAGTCGAAATACATGTAGCTCTCCGGCGCGCTGCAGAGGGTCGGCGCCGAGCCGCCTGGCAATGGGGCGCCGCTCACCTCGCCGGTGAAGCAGGCGCTGGTGACGTTGCTCAGGCCGTACGCGCCAGGATTGGTCGTGATGTCCGTCTGCGTCTGGAAAACGTCGAAGGTGCGGATGTCCAGCGACGCGAAGTCGGCGTGCGACAGCGTGCGCTCCAGCGCATCATTGAAGGACAGGCTGACCGTTTGCGCCAGGGCGCTCAACTGCGGCACGTTGACCCCGCGGATGGCCGGCACCAGGGACAGGTCCGGCAGGTTGGGGATCAGGAAATGCGAGGCCCCGCGGCTGGACAGCTCGGCGATGGCGCCGCCAATGCCCTTCATCGCATTGCCGATCGCGGACTGCACGGCTGCAGGGTTGCCACGCACAGCGGCGCCGATGGCATCCGACATGTCGTTGGCACCGATCCACAGCACATACAGCCCGCCCGCGTCGGCCGACGCGTGGCTGCTGGTGAACGCGCTGATCTGCTGGTTGAAGCTCAGTGCCGTGGACGGCAGGCCGGGGTTCACGTAGCTGACCCGCGCGCCACCGAAGGCGTAGTTGGTACCGCCCTGCAGCGACGGGTCAGCCGACAGGCCCAGCCCCTTGGCGAGGTAGTCAACATAGGACAGGCCATTTGTGAAGCGGCCCGTGTTCGTGCCGTCGGTGTAGATGGACGCCACTGGCGCAGCACCGCCCGTGATCTGCAGCACGTTGCCCGCGTCCGACAGGCTGTCACCGAAGACGTAGAGGCTGGAGTACGGGCCAGCGTGCGCCAGCGCCGCCATGCCGAGGCCGGTGGCTAACAGCGCGGTCTGGCGCATCAGTTGCTGCAGAAAACGAGGACGCATGGGCAGTCTCCAGTGATGTGAAAAGCGGCGAGATTCTGTGGGCAACAAGTGCCGACGCGTGTCCTCCAAACAGCGGACAAAGGTCCATCGCTTACCATGCCGTCGACCGGATCACTCAGGCCCGGCCACGTCGCTCGGACGGTTCCGGGCGCTTACGTTCCACTGCCATGACTTCTTCGTCTTCCGCCTCGGGCGGCAAGCGCCGCTTCGCGCGCATCGACCGCCTCCCGCCCTACGTCTTCAACATCACGGCCGAGCTCAAGCTGGCCGCCCGCCGACGCGGGGAAGACATCATCGACATGAGCATGGGCAACCCCGATGGGGCCACGCCGCCGCACATCGTCGCCAAGCTCGCCGAGGTCGCGCAGCGGCCCGACACCCACGGCTACTCGGCCAGCAAGGGCATCCCGCGGCTGCGCCGCGCCATCTCGCACTGGTACCAGCGCCGCTACGGGGTGGACATCAACCCCGACACCGAGGCCATCGTCACCATCGGCTCCAAGGAAGGCCTGGCCCACCTGATGCTGGCGACGCTGGACCGCGGCGACACCGTGCTGGTGCCGGACCCCAGCTACCCCATCCACATCTACGGCGCGGTGATTGCCGGCGCCGACATCCGCGCCATCCCGGTCAGCAGCGAGGTGGACTTCTTCGCCGAACTGGAGAAGACCATCCGCGGCAGCTACCCCAAGCCCAAGATGATGGTGTTCGGCTTCCCGTCCAACCCGACGGCGCAGTGCGTGGAGCTGAGCTTCTTCGAACGCGTGGTGGCGCTGGCCAAGAAGCACGACATCCTCGTCGTGCACGACCTCGCCTATGCCGACATCGTGTTCGACGGCTTTGTGGCGCCATCCATCATGCAGGTGCCCGGCGCCAAGGACGTGGCGGTGGAGTTCTTCACCCTCAGCAAGAGCTACAACATGGCGGGCTGGCGCGTGGGCTTCATGGTGGGCAACCCCGACCTCGTGGCCGCACTCGCGCGCATCAAGAGCTATCACGACTACGGCACCTTCACGCCGCTGCAGGTCGCGGCCATTGCCGCGCTCGAAGGCGACCAGCAATGCGTGAAGGACATCGCCGCCAGCTACCAGCGCCGCCGCGATGTGCTCTACAAAGGCCTCACCGAAGCGGGCTGGCCGGTGGACTGCCCCAAGGCCAGCATGTACATCTGGGCACGCATCCCCGAGCCCTACCGCGAGCTGGGCTCGCTGGAGTTCGCACGCCAACTGCTGGAGAAGGCCAAGGTCTGCGTGTCACCCGGCATCGGCTTCGGCGACCACGGCGACGGCCATGTGCGCTTCGCCCTCATCGAGAACGAATCGCGCATCCGCCAGGCGGTGCGCGGCATCAAGGCCATGTTCAAGGCCGACGGATTGATCAAGCCATGACGCACACGACACCCCGAGCCTGCATCCTCGACCTCGACGGCACCCTCGTCGACACGTTGGGCGACTTCGTTGCCGTGCTGGGCCTGACGCTGGCCGACCTCGGGCTGCCGGCCGTGGGCCGCGATTTCGTCGAGCACACCATCGGCCGCGGCGGCGAGAACCTGGTGCGGCAGACGCTGGCGCATGTGGGTGCCGCGCCGGCGCTGTTCGAGCGCGCCTGGGCGCTGTACCAGCAGCACTACGCCGCCGTGAACGGCGCGCACGCGGCCATCTACCCGGGCGTCATCGAGGGGCTGGACGCGCTGCGCGCACGCGGCCTGCCGCTGGCGGTGCTGACCAACAAGCCGGTCGCGCCGGCACGCGAGCTGCTGCAGCGCAAGGGGCTGGCGGGTTACTTCGCCCAGGTTTTCGGCGGCGACAGCTTCGCGCGCAAGAAGCCCGACCCGCTGCCGCTGCTGAAAACCTGCGAGGCGCTCGGCACGCCGCCGTCATCGACCTGGATGATTGGCGACTCACGCAACGACGCCGAAGCGGCACACGCTGCGGGCTGCCCGGTGGTGCTCGTCACCTATGGCTACAACCACGGCGAGGACATCCACGCCGTGGCCGCGCGCCAGCATGTGGCGCGCCTGGACGCGATCAGTTTCGACGTGCCTTCTTGACGCCCAGCAGGGCTTCCTTCAGGCCGGTGTCTGCCGGCTTGTCGCCGAGCCAGATGCGCAGCATGGCCGAGAAAAACTCGGGTTCCTTGATGGTCTCGCCAATCGCCTTGCCGTTCAGGAGCACGGTGGAGCCCAGGCCGGGCACATAGTCCACCGAGAAGTTGTCGCCGTTGTTCAGCTGCTTGCGGCTGGCGAAGATCTCGCTGAGCTTGAGCACGCCGTTGATGGACTTGACGAACTCCTCGCGCGGCGCGTTGTCCTCCATGCCCTTGGTGAACAGCTTGCCCAGCTCGTTGCCGTCGATGTCGCGCAGCATGCTGATGTGGATGCGCTTGGGGCCGGGCGCGGCCAGCACCTCGGCGGTCGTGCTGGCCTTGGTGGTCAGGTACAGGCCGGCCGTGTAGACCTTGACGACGAACTTGTAGCGGATGCCGGCGCCGTTGAGCTGCAGCTTCTGGCCGGCCAGGTCCACCGCCGACTCGTACTTCACATTGCCGACTTCGACCGTCTGGGCCGAGGCACTCATCCCGCTCAGGCTGCTGACGGCCAACACGGCCGCAGCCACGAATGCACGCATGTCTCTTCTCCGTTGTCTGGCCGCGATGGCGGCGTCTCCGTGAGCCGAAGTATGGCCCGGCCGACAAAAAACCCCGCTGATACACTGACCGTCATGTTCATCACGCGCAAGCACATCACGGGGTCGAGCGACCGGGGAGCCTGGCCCTGGCGTCGCTGGTTCACTGCCGCCTGATGCCGCTTGGCGCGCCCTGACGCGCTCTCCCTCGCGTTGCCCGATCTCCCCCGGGCTGCACGCCAAGCCCTGAAACTGTCTTTTCAAGGTTTGACGTCGTGATCACTGAACTGGAATTCCAGAGCCTCGCCGCCGAGGGCTACAACCGCATCCCGCTGATCAGCGAGGCCTTTGCGGACCTCGAAACCCCGCTGTCCCTGTACCTCAAGCTGTGCGCTGGCGCGGGCCAGGGCCGCAACAGCTTTCTGCTGGAGTCCGTCGTCGGCGGCGAGCGCTTCGGGCGCTACTCCTTCATCGGGCTGCCCAGCCGCACGCTGATCCGCGCCACCGGCACGCTGTGCGAGGTGGTGACCGACGGCGCCGTCGTCGAGACGCATGAGGGCAACCCGCTGGACTTCATCGCGGCCTACCAGGACCGCATCAAGCCCAAGATCCCGGCCGGCCTGCCCCGCTTCTGCGGCGGCCTGGCCGGCTACTTCGGCTACGAAGCGGTGCGCGCCATCGAGAAGCGCCTGGCCGACACCCGCAAGGAAGGCGGGCTGGGCACGCCCGACATCCTGCTGCTGCTCAGCGAAGAGGTGGCGGTCATCGACAACCTCTCCGGGCGCCTGTACCTCATCGTCTGGGCCGACCCCCGCCAGCCTGAGGCCTACTTCAAGGCCACCAAACGGCTGAGCGTGCTGCGCGACAAGCTGCACTACTCGGTGAGCGTGCCGCGCGTGACCCGCAGCGAGTCGCACGCGGTGCAGCGCGACTTCTCCAAGGCCGAGCTGATGGCTGCCGTGGAGCGTGCCAAGGAGTACATCGCCGCCGGCGACCTGATGCAGGTCGTCATCGGCCAGCGCCTGGCCAAGCCCTTCAAGGCCGAGCCGATTGCGCTGTACCGGGCCCTGCGCGCGCTGAACCCCAGCCCGTACATGTACTTCTACGACTTCGGCGACTTCCAGGTCGTGGGCGCCAGCCCGGAAATCCTGGTGCGCGAAGAACACGCCGCCGACGGCAGCCGCAAGGTCACGATCCGCCCGCTGGCCGGCACCCGGCCTCGCGGCGGCACGCCAGAGCGCGACGTGGCGCTGGAGTCCGAGCTCAAGGCCGACCCCAAGGAACGCGCCGAGCACCTGATGCTGATCGACCTGGCGCGCAACGACATCGGCCGCATCGCACGCACCGGCAGCGTTCAGGTCACCCAGGCCTTCGAGGTGGAGCGCTACTCCCACGTGATGCACATCGTGAGCAACGTGGAAGGCACGCTGCGCCCCGAGGTGGGCCAGCTGGACGTGCTGAAGGCCACCTTCCCGGCTGGCACGCTCAGCGGCGCGCCCAAGGTGCGCGCGATGGAACTCATCGACGAGCTGGAGCCGGTGCAGCGCGGCATCTACGGCGGCGCCTGCGGCTACTTGAGCTTTGCCGGCGACATGGACCTGGCCATCGCCATCCGCACCGGCATCGTGAAGGACGGCATGCTGTATGTGCAGGCCGCGGCCGGCATCGTGGCGGATTCGGTGCCTGAACTGGAGTGGCAAGAAACCGAGGCCAAAGCAAGGGCGCTGCTCCGTGCAGCTGAACTCGTCGAGGAGGGATTTTGATGACCCCCACGCTCACTTCGTTCACTGCCCCCCGAGGGGGCGCGGCCTCCCTTGGGGCGGCCCAGCGGGAGGCCACATGCTGCTGATGATCGACAACTACGACAGCTTCACGTTCAACATCGTCCAGTACCTCGGTGAGCTGGGCGCCGACGTGACAGTGGTGCGCAACGACGAGATCACCGTGGCCGAGATGGCCGCGCTGAACCCCGATCACATCGTCTTCTCCCCCGGCCCCTGCACGCCCAACGAAGCAGGTGTGTGCGTGGAGGCCATCCAGCACTTCATCGGCAAGAAGCCGCTGCTGGGCGTGTGCCTGGGCCACCAGTCCATGGGCCAGGCGCTGGGCGGCAGGATCATCCGTGCGCAGCGCCAGATGCACGGCAAGGCCAGCACCATCACGACCGACCAGCGCGGCGTGTTCAGCGGCCTGCCGCAGAGCTTCTCGGTGATCCGCTATCACTCGCTGGTCATCGAGGAAGCCACCTGCCCCGAGGTGCTGGAGATCACCGCGCGCAGCGAGGACGGCGAGATCATGGGCGTGCGACACCGCGCGCTGGCCGGCACCGCCACGCCCTGCGAAGGCGTGCAGTTCCATCCCGAGTCCATCCTCAGCGAGCATGGCCACGCGATGCTGCGCAACTTCCTCGAGCTGAAGCCGTGAGCGACTACGCGCCCTCGTCCGGCGCAAGCGCCCGAGGCGCCGTGGTGGACCTGCGCAGCGACACCGTCACGAAGCCCACGGCGGCGATGCGCGAGGCCATCGCGCGCGCGGCGGTGGGTGACGACGTCTTCGGCGACGACCCCACCGTCAACGCGCTGCAGGCGCGCGTGGCCGCGCTGCTCGGCAAGCAAGCTGCGCTCTTCATGCCCAGCGGCACACAAAGCAATCTGTGCGGCCTGCTGGCGCACTGCGGCCGGGGCGACGAGTACATCGTCGGCCAGCTGGCCCACACCTATCGCTACGAAGGCGGCGGCGCGGCCGTGCTGGGCAGCATCCAGCCGCAACCGCTGCCCAACCAGCCCGACGGCACGATCGCGCTGGACGACATCGCCGCCGCCATCAAGCCCGACGACCCGCACTTCGCGCGCACGCGGCTGCTGGCGCTGGAGAACACCTGGAACGGCAACGTGCTGCCCGCCGGCTATGCCGAGGCCGCCTGCGACCTGGCCCGCTCGCGCGGCCTGGCCACGCACCTGGACGGCGCGCGCCTCTTCAACGCCGCCGTGGCCACGGGCCGGCCGGTGGCCGCGCTGGCGGCGCCGTTCGACTCGGTGTCGGTCTGCTTCAGCAAGGGGCTGGGCGCGCCCATGGGCTCCATGCTGGTGGGCTCGGCCGCGCTCATCGCCCAGGCGCGCCGCATCCGCAAGATGGTGGGTGGCGGCCTGCGCCAGGTGGGCCTGATGGCCGCTGCCGCGGACCACGCGCTGACCCACCACGTCGACCGCCTCGCCGACGACCATGCGCTGGCCCGGCGCCTGGCCACGGGGTTGGCGGCGCTGCCCGGTGTCACCGTCACGCCACCGCAGACCAATATCGTTTTCGTGCAGGTGGCCGACGGCCGCGGCCCGGCGCTGCTGGCGCACCTGCAGGCGCGCGGCGTGCTGGCCACCGGCCTCATCGGCCTGCGCTTCGTGACCCACCTGGACGTCGATGCCGCCGGCATCGACCACGCCATCGCCGCTGCGGCGGACTTCTTCAAGAGCTGAGCCATGCCGATCACCGACACCGAAGCCCTCACCCGCGTCATCGAGCACCGCGAGATCTTCCACGACGAGATGCTGACGCTGATGCGCCGCATCATGGCCGCCGAGATGTCGCCGGTCATGGCCGCCGCGCTGCTGACCGGCCTGCGCGTGAAGAAGGAAACCATCGGCGAGATCACCGCCGCGGCGCAGGTGATGCGCGAGCTGTCCAACAAGGTGCCGCTCGGCCCGCTGCCCCACCTCGTGGACGTGGTGGGCACCGGCGGTGACGGCGCGCACAGCTTCAACATTTCCACCTGCTCGATGTTCGTGGCTGCCGCCGCGGGCGCACAGGTGGCCAAGCACGGCAACCGGAGTGTGAGCAGCAAGACCGGCAGCGCCGACGTGCTCGAGGCGCTGGGCGCCAACATCCAGCTCACGCCGCGCCAGGTGGCCGCCAGCGTCGCCGAGTGCGGCATCGGCTTCATGTTCGCGCCCAACCACCACCCCGCGATGAAGAACATCGCGCCGGTGCGGCGCGAGCTGGGCGTGCGCACCATCTTCAACATCCTGGGTCCGCTGACCAACCCGGCCGGCGCACCCAACATCCTGATGGGCGTGTTCCACCCGGACTTGGTGGGCATCCAGGTGCGCGTGCTGCAGCGCCTGGGCGCCGAGCATGCGCTGGTCGTATACGGCAAGGACGGCATGGACGAGATCTCCCTGGGCGCGACGACGCTGGTGGGCGAGCTGAAGGACGGCGCCATCCGCGAGTACGAGGTGCACCCCGAGGACTTCGGCTTCGCGATGGCCAGCAACCGCAGCCTGAAGGTGGAAGGCCCGGAGCAGTCGCGCCAGATGCTGATCGGCGTGCTCGACGGCCAGGCCGGCCCGGCGCGCGACATCGTGCTGCTGAACGCCGGCGCCACGCTGTACGCCGCCAACGTCGCCAGCTCGCTGACCGACGGCATCCAGCGTGCCCGCCAGGCGCTGGACAGCGGCGCCGCACGCGCCAAGCTGGACGCCTTCGTGAAAACCACGCAGGGCCTGGGAGCCGCAGCATGAGCGTCGACATCCTGAACAAGATCGTCGAGGTCAAGTGGGAAGAGATCGCTGCCGCCAAGGCCAAGCGCTCGCTGGCCTCGCTGCGCGAAGAAGCCGAAGGCCGCCGCGGCGAACAACGCGGCTTTGAACGCGCACTGCGCGCCAAGATCGCCGCCGGCCTGCCCGCCGTCATCGCCGAGATCAAGAAGGCCAGCCCCAGCAAGGGCGTGATCCGTGCCGACTTCCAGCCCGCGGCCATCGCCGAAAGCTACGCCCGCCACGGTGCCGCCTGCCTGTCGGTGCTGACCGACGAACGCTTCTTCCAGGGCGCGACGAGCTACCTGCAGCAGGCGCGCGCCGCCTGCGACCTGCCCGTGCTGCGCAAGGACTTCATGGTCGACGAGTACCAGGTCATGGACGCCGGCGCGATGGGTGCCGACTGCATCCTGCTGATCGCGGCCTGCCTGGCCGACTCGCAAATGGCCGACCTCGAAGCTGCTGCCCATGCCATCGGCCTGGACGTGCTGGTGGAGGTGCACGACGGCGACGAGCTGGATCGCGCGCTGACGCTCAAGACGCCGCTGGTGGGCATCAACAACCGCAACCTGCGCACCTTCGACGTGACGCTGGACACCACGCTGGGCCTGCTGCCCCGCGTGCCGGCCGACCGGCTGCTGGTGACCGAGAGCGGCATCCTCGGCGCCGCCGACGTGCAGCGCATGCGCAACGCGAACGTGAACGCCTTCCTGGTTGGCGAGGCCTTCATGCGCGCACCCGAACCGGGTGCCGCACTGGCAAGCTTGTTCGGATGAACTTCCCGCTGACCCTGCCCGACACCGACTGGCGCCCC
Source organism: Roseateles hydrophilus (assembly GCF_026712245.1). Taxonomy (GTDB): domain Bacteria; phylum Pseudomonadota; class Gammaproteobacteria; order Burkholderiales; family Burkholderiaceae_C; genus Pelomonas; species Pelomonas hydrophilus. The sequence goes on along the minus strand of NZ_JAPPUY010000003.1, from coordinate 532,797 downwards.
GTCGTCGACGCCTGGGCCGCCAGCCCCGTCGGCCAGAAGCTGCTGGCCTACCTGGCCGAGCGCCATGCGGCTGGCGCCACCATCTACCCGCCCGAGCCGCTGCGCGCGCTGACGCTGACGCCGCTGTCGCAGACCCGCGTCGTCATCCTCGGCCAGGACCCGTACCACGGCCCCGGCCAGGCCGAGGGCCTGTCGTTCAGCGTGCCCGAGGGCGTGCCCTTCCCGCCCAGCCTGCGCAACATCTTCAAGGAGATCCAGCGCGACCTCGGCAAGCCCTTCCCCTCCACCGGCAGCCTGGTGCGCTGGGCCGAAGGCGGCACGCTGCTGCTGAACGCCGTGCTCACGGTGGAGGACGGCCAGGCCGCCAGCCATGCCGGCAAAGGCTGGGAGGTGCTGACCGACGCCCTGATTCGCGCCGCGGCCGAAGACCCCGCGCCCAAGGTGTTCATGCTGTGGGGCAACTACGCCCAGGCCAAGGCGCCGCTGATCGAAGCCGCCGGGCAAGACCACCTGGTGCTGAAGGCCAACCACCCCTCGCCGCTGTCGGCCACCAAGCCGCCGCGGCCCTTCATCGGCTGCGGCCATTTCTCGACGGCCAAGGCCTGGCTGGAAGCACGCGGCCGGGGCGCGCCGGGCAAGGCCTGAAGCGGCGCGATTGTTCCGCCAGCAGCAACTCGCCGTTCTATCTGACGGGCTTACTCATTCGGGCCCAAGTTTCTACAGTGACCATCCATGGCGCACACCGACCCGGGTGTGCCCGACCAGGAGAGTCACGATGAACGCCCGTTCCCTGTCCACGCTGATCACCGCCGCCACGGCCGTTGCGGCGCTGGCGGCGGGTTTGATGCTGGCGATCAATGCGCCGGTGCCCGCCAGCGAAGAATTCAACCCACCGGTGCTGACGGCCAACACCGCAGCCGACGAGGCCTGAGGGCCAGGAAACCCGCGTCAGCTCAGCGCACAGCGCACCTTCAGGCCCGCCGTGCTCTGGCTGCCCAGCAGCTCCACGACCCAGTCCACGAACACCCGCAGCTTGCTGCTGAGGTGGCGGTTGGGCGGGTAGACGACGTAGACGGGAATCGCGTCCACGGTCCAGTCCTCCAGCAGCCGCACCAGGCCGCCGCTCTTGAGCAGCGGCGCGGCCATGAAGCAGGTCACCTGCACCACGCCCAAGTGGGCCAGACCGGCATTCAGGTAGGCGTTCGCGTCATTGACCGCGATGACGTGGTTGCCCACCACCTCCACCACCTCGTCGCCGCGCTTGAACACATCGGACATCACCTTGCCCGAACGCGCCGAGAAGTAGCCCACCATGCGGTGCGGCGGCTGCGTCAACTGCAGCGGGTGGGTGGGCATGCCATGGCGGCGCAGGTACTCCGGCGTCGCGGCGGTCACGAAGTGGAACTCGCCGATGCGCCGCGCCACCAGGCTCTGATCGGTCAGCTCGCCGCCACGGATCACGCAGTCGATGTTGTCGCTGATCAGGTCCACGGTGCGGTCGCTGACACCCAGCTCGATCTGGATGTCGGGGTACTTGGCGTAGAAGTCCGGCAGGTGCGGAATGATCATCTCGCGCCCCACGACGCCGGGCACGTCGACCCGGATGCGGCCGCGCGGCGTCATGCGCGCCTGGTTCATGCTGCCTTCCAGCTCCTCCAGGTCGCCCAGCAGACGCGTGGCGCGCTCGTAGTAGGCGGCGCCGTCAGGCGTCACCGTCACGCGCCGCGTCGTGCGGTTCAACAGCTTGGTGCGCAGGTGGGTTTCCAGCGTCTGGATCAACCGCGTGACCGTGGCCTTGGGCAGGTCCAGCGAGTCGGCCGCCTTGGTGAAGGTGCCGGCCTCGACGACACGGACATAGGCTTGCATGGCTTGGAGTCTGTCCATGGGCAGGTCGGCAGGCGCAAAGGCCCCAGGGCTGGCAGGGATGCCCCGATTGTTCCACGGGGAGGAAAAGTGAGTCCGTTCTTCGGTCGTTTATCCCTAAGGCGTCAATCTCTATCGTTCAGGCCATGGACAAGCACGCCATTCCTGCCACCCTGCGCCTGGGCCCGCTGCCGGGCCTGCAGGCGCAGGTCTACCCGGCCCGGCGCCCGCTGGGCGACGAGCGCCATGCCCTGCTGTTGTGGCTGCACGGCGGCTGCTTCAACGACGGCTCGGCGGCGCAGGCCCGGGCGCGCAGCGAGATGCTGGCCGAGGCCGGCGCCGACGTGGTGGCGCTTAATTACCCGCTGGCCCCCGAGCACGCCTTCCCCAGCAGCCTGGACGCCGCCTTCCAGGCGCTGCAGGCGTTGGCCGCCCGGCCCGCCGGCCTGACCGGCTCGGTGCACACCGCGCTGCTCGTCGGCGGCGAGGAGGCCGGCGGCAACCTCGCCGCCGCGCTGGCGCTGATGGCGCGCGACCAGCACGCCCCCGCGCTCGCCGGCCAGCTGCTGCTGTCGCCCATGCTGGACCCGGCGCTGGGCAGCCCTTCCATGCGCCAGGGCGAGTGTGGCGGCAGCGGCTGCGCCTACGCCATGGGGTGGAAGGCCTATCTCGGCACCTGTGCGAATGCCGACCACCCCTACGCCGTGCCGCTGAACGCCCGCCGCCTGGCGGGCCTGGCCCCCGCGCTGGTGCTCAGCGTGGCCGGCCACCCGCTCCATGACGAGGCCGGCCGCTACGCCGCCGCGCTGCGCGCCCACGGCAGCCCGGCGCAAGACCTGGCGCTGCCCGCGCTGGACGCCGGCCATGCGCACCACCCCATCCACGAGTTCCTGCGCGAGGCCGCACGCCGCGCCTTGTCCCTGCCCGCCTGATTCCTGCTCGGTCGATTCTTCGGAGAACAACAAATGCCCACCCTCACCCCCATCCACCGTCGCGTCGGCCTGATCGCCGGCGCGGCCGCCGTCATCGCGCTCGGCGCCATCGGCTTCGCGCAGTTCGGCGCCGGCCCGGCCCAGGCCGACAGCGCGCCCACGGCACCGCCGGCCACGCCGGTGTCGGTCGCCCAGGTCGTCCGCCAGGACGTGGCCGCCTGGAACGAGTTCTCCGGCCGCCTCGAGGCCGTGGAGCGCGTGGACGTGCGCGCCCGCGTGTCGGGCGCCGTGCAGGCCGTGCACTTCCGCGAGGGCAGCCTGGTGAAGGCCGGTGACCTGCTCGTCACCATCGACCCCGCGCCCTACCAGGCCGAGGTCGCGCGCGTGGAAGCCCAGGTGGCCGCCGCGCAGGCGCGCGTGACTTACACGCAGAGCGAGGCACAGCGCGCCAAGGCCCTGTGGGACGACCGCGCCGTGGCCAAGCGCGAGTTCGACGAGAAGGACAACGCCGCCCGCGAGGCCGCCGCCAACCTGCGCGCCGCGCAGGCCGCGCTGCAGTCGGCCCAGCTCTCCTTGAGCTACACGCAGGTGCGCGCGCCGGTGGCCGGTCGCGTCGGCAAGATCGAGGTGACGACGGGCAACCTCGTCGCCGCGGGCGCCGGCGCGCCGGTGCTGACGACGCTGGTGTCGGTCAGCCCCATCTACGCGAGCTTCGACGCCGACGAGAAGGTCGTCCGCGACGCGCTGGCCACGCTGCCCGGCGGTGCGGCCGAACGCCGCGGCCTGGAGCGCATCCCGGTCGAGATGCTGGCGGGCAGCGACAAGGCCACCACAGGCCGCCTGCAGCTGGTGGACAACCAGGTGGACGCCAAGAGCGGCACGCTGCGCGTGCGCGCGCAGTTCGACAACAAGGACGGCGCGCTGATCCCGGGCCAGTTCGCCAAGCTGCGCCTCGGGCAGGCCCGCCACGAGGCGGCCCTGCTCGTCAACGAGCGCGCTGTGGGCACCGACCAGGACAAGCGTTATGTCATCGTCGTCGGCACCGGCAACCAGGCCGAGTGGCGCCCCGTGACGCTGGGTGCCAGCGTGAACGGCCTGCGTGTCGTGACCTCAGGCCTGAAGGGCGGCGAGCGCATCGTCGTCGGCGGCGTGCAGCGCGTGCGGCCGGGATCGGTGCTCGCGCCCAAGGACGTGGCCATGGACGCAAAACCCGAGCTGGCGGCCCAGCAGGCCGCGGCCAAGACCTCCTGACCTAAGAAGCCCAACCCCACCCGCGAGCGCTGTCTGCGGGCCGGCAAAACCGGCCTGCGGGGGGCGTGTTGTCGCCTGAAACCGCAACGCTCGCGCCAGGAGCCCTCATGAATCTATCCAAATTCTTCATCGACCGCCCGATCTTTGCGGGCGTGCTGTCGCTGCTGATCTTCATCGGCGGCCTGCTGTCGATCCGCGCGCTGCCGATCTCGGAATACCCCGACGTCGTGCCGCCGTCGGTCGTCGTGCGCGCCCAGTACCCGGGTGCCAACCCCAAGGTCATCGCCGAGACGGTGGCCACACCGCTGGAAGAGGCCATCAACGGCGTCGAGGACATGCTCTACATGAGCAGCCAGGCCACCACCGACGGCCTGATGACGCTGACCGTCAGCTTCAAGCTCGGCACCGACCCCGACAAGGCCCAGCAGCTGGTGCAGAACCGCGTCAGCCAGGCCGAGGCGCGGCTGCCCGAGGAGGTCAAGCGCCTGGGCGTGACCACGGTCAAGAGCAGCCCCGACCTGACCATGGTCGTGCACCTGACCTCGCCCAACGAGCGCTACGACATGACCTACCTGCGCAACTACGCGCTGCTCAACGTCAAGGACCGCCTCGCGCGCATCCCCGGCGTGGGCCAGGTGCAGTTGTTCGGCTCGGGCGACTACGCGATGCGCGTGTGGCTGGACCCCCAGAAGGTCGCCGAGCACGGCCTGTCCGCCAGCGACGTGGTGGCCGCCATCCGCGGCCAGAACGTGCAGGCCGCGGCCGGCGTCGTCGGCGCGTCGCCCGGACTGCAGGGCATCGACCTGCAGCTGTCGGTCAACGCGCAGGGCCGGCTGCAGTCGGTCGAAGAGTTCGGGGACATCATCGTCAAGACCGGCACGAACGGTGCCGTCACGCGCCTGCGTGACCTGGGCCGGCTGGAGCTGGGTGCGTCGGAGTACGCGCTGCGTTCGCTGCTGGACAACAAGCCCGCCGTCGCCGTGCCCATCTTCCAGGCCCCGGGCGGCAACGCGCTGGACATCTCCACCAACGTGCGCGCCACGATGGCCGAGCTGAAGGCCGCCATGCCCGAGGGCGTGGAGTACAGCATCGTCTACGACCCCACGCAGTTCGTGCGCGCGTCCATCGAGTCCGTCGTCCACACGCTGCTGGAGGCCGTCGCGCTGGTGGTGCTGGTGGTCATCCTGTTCCTGCAGACCTGGCGCGCGTCCATCATCCCGCTGCTGGCCGTGCCGGTGTCCATCGTCGGCACCTTTGCGGTGATGCACGGCTTCGGCTTCTCGATCAACGCGCTGAGCCTGTTTGGCCTGGTGCTGGCCATCGGCATCGTGGTGGACGACGCCATCGTCGTGGTGGAGAACGTGGAGCGCAACATCGCGGCCGGCCTGAGCCCGCGCGACGCGACCTACCAGGCCATGCGCGAGGTCTCGGGCCCCATCATCGCCATCGCGCTGGTGCTGATCGCGGTGTTCGTGCCGCTGGCCTTCATCACCGGCCTGACGGGCCAGTTCTACAAGCAGTTCGCGCTGACCATCGCGATCTCGACAGTGATCTCGGCGATCAACTCGCTGACGCTGTCGCCCGCGCTGGCCGCGCTGCTGTTGAAGGACCACCACGCCCCCAAGGACGCGCTGACCCGCGGCATGGACCGCGTGCTGGGCGGCTTCTTCGCGCGCTTCAACCGGCTGTTCGCGCGCAGCGCCGACAAGTACGGCAGCGGCGTGAAGACGCTGATGTCGCGCAAGGCGCTGATGATGGTGATCTACCTGGGCCTCGTGGCGGCCACGGCGGGCCTGTTCAAGGCCGTGCCCGGCGGCTTCGTACCGGGGCAGGACAAGCAGTACCTGATCGGCTTCGCGCAGCTGCCCGATGGCGCCACGCTGGACCGCACCGAGGACGTCATCCGCCGCATGACCGACATCACGCTCAAGACCCCGGGCGTGGAGCACGCGGTGACCTTCCCCGGCCTGTCGATCAACGGCTTCACCAACAGCGCCAGCTCGGGCATCGTGTTCGCGACGCTCAAGCCCTTCGAGGAACGCAAGACGGCGGACCTGTCGGCCGGCGCCATCGCCGGCAAGCTGAACGCGCAGTACGGCGCGGTGGAGGACGCCTTCATCGTCATGTTCCCACCACCGCCCGTGCAGGGCCTGGGCACGACGGGTGGCTTCAAGCTGCAGCTGCAGGACCGCGGCGGCGTGGGTTACGAGGCGCTGGACCAGGCGCTCAAGGCCTTCATGGCCAAGGCCTACCAAACGCCGGAGCTCGCCGGGCTGTTCTCCAGCTACCAGGTCAACGTGCCGCAGCTGTTCGCTGACCTCGACCGCACCCGCGCCCGTCAACTCGGCGTGGCCGTGACCGACGTGTTCGAGACCATGCAGATCTACCTCGGCAGCCTGTACGTCAACGACTTCAACCAGTTCGGCCGCACCTACTCGGTCCGCGTGCAGGCGGATGCCGCCTACCGCGCCCGCGCCGAGGACATCGGTGCGCTGAAGGTGCGCTCGGCCTCGGGCGAGATGGTGCCGCTGTCTGCGCTGATGAAGGTCAAGCCCAGCTTCGGCCCCGAGCGCGCCATGCGCTACAACGGCTTCCTGGCCGCCGACATCAACGGCGGCGCCGCGCCCGGCTTCTCGTCGGGCCAGGCCCAGGCCGCCGTGGAGCGCATTGCCGCCGAGACGCTGCCGCCGGGCATCGGCTTCGAATGGACCGACCTGACCTACCAGGAAAAGATCGCCGGCAACTCGGCGGCCTGGGTGTTCCCACTGGCCATCCTGCTGGTCTTCCTGGTGCTGGCCGCGCAGTACGAGAGCCTGACGCTGCCCATCGCCATCCTGCTCATCGTGCCCATGGGCCTGCTGGCGGCGATGGCGGGCGTGTGGCTGGACGGTGGCGACAACAACGTGTTCACGCAGATCGGCCTCATCGTGCTGGTGGGCCTCTCCGCGAAGAACGCCATCCTCATCGTCGAGTTCGCCCGCGAGCTGGAGTTCGCCGGCCGCACCCCGGTGCAGGCAGCGCTGGAGGCGGCGCGCCTGCGGCTGCGGCCCATCCTGATGACGTCGATGGCCTTCGTCATGGGCGTGCTGCCCCTGGTGCTTAGCACCGGCGCCGGCGCCGAGATGCGCCAAGCCATGGGCGTGGCAGTGTTCGCCGGAATGATCGGCGTGACCTTCTTCGGCCTGTTCCTGACGCCGCTGTTCTACGTCATCGTGCGCCACCTGACGGGCAGCGCCCCGCTGCGCCACCACGGTGGCCATGTGGCGGCGCCGGCTGCTTCTGAAAGTCCCACGCAGCACGTCGCGCCTGTGGTCGACGCCCTGCCGCAACGAGGCAAGTGATCATCATGAAATTGACCCTGACCCCACTTTTTGCAGCGCTGCTGCTGGCGGGCTGCGCGTCGGTCGGCTCGGTGGACCCCGCCCAGCTGCCGCAGGCACCTGCTGCCTACAAGACCGCCGCCGCGAACGCCGCGCCTGCGCTGACCACCAGCTGGTGGCAGCCGTTTGCCGACCCCGTGCTGGACGAGCTCGTCGGCCGCGCGATGGCGGCCAACACCAGCGTGCAGCTGGCCGCCAACCGGCTCGCGCAGGCCCGGGCCGCGCTGGGCTCGGCGCAGGCGTCGCGGCTGCCGCAGCTGGGCGCCTCCGCCGGCGCCGGCCGCAGCACGCCGACGCCGGGCGCACCAGGCGCAACGCAGTACAGCGCCGGCCTGAACCTGGCCTACGAGCTGGACCTCGGCGGCCGCCTGCTGCACGAGCGCAATGCCGCCGCGCTGGACGCGCTGGCCCGCGAGCAGCTGCTGGCCGATGCGCGGCTGCTGGTGCAGGCCAACGTGGCCCGCGGGTATCTCGCGCTGCGCGCGCTGGATGCCGAGCGCGACCTCGTGCAGGGCACCGTCGCAGCCTACGCCGAGACGCTGGCGCTGACCGAGAAGCGCGCCCGCGCCGGGGATGTGGCCGACCTGGACCTGGCCCGCGTGCGTGCCGAGCTGGCCGCCAACGAGGCTGAGGCGCTGGCGCTGGACCGCCGCCGCGTCGAGCTGGAGACGGCGCTGGCCGTGCTGCTGGGCGAACCGGCGTCCAGTTTCCGCCTCACGCCGACGACCTGGGCCACCGCACTGCCCGCCGTGCCCGCCGGCCTGCCCTCCGAACTGCTGCAGCGCCGCCCCGACCTGGCCGCCGCACGCAGCCAGCTGCAGGCGGCGCAGGCCCGTGTCGGCGTGGCCAGAGCTGCCTGGTGGCCCAGCCTCACGCTGACGGCCCAAGGCGGCGGCGTGTCCAGCGAACTGTCCGACCTGCTGAAGAGCGGCGCCAGCACCTGGGGCGTGGGCCTGCTGGCCGCGCTGCCCCTCTTCGACGGCGGCCGCCGCGAGGCCGGCGTCAACGCGGCCCAGGCGCAGCTGGAGAGCAGCGCCATCGCGTTCCGCGAGCAGTTCCTGCTGGCGCTGAAGGACGTGGAGGATCAACTCGGCGCGCTGGCGCTGCTGCAGGCACAGGGCGATGCCAATGCGCGCGCCGTGGCCGCAGCGGGCCAGGCGCTCAAGCTGTCGGACACGCGCTACCGCAACGGCCTCGTCAGCCAGCTGGAACTGCTGGACGCCCGCCGCAGCGAGCTGGCCAACCGGCGTGCCGCGTTGCAGGTGCGCTCGGCGCAGTACCAGGCGACGGTGGGGCTGATCCGCGCGCTGGGCGGCGGCTGGGCCGGCGCCTGAGCGCCGCGCGGCTCAGCGGAGCATCAGGGCAGCGACTTGCAGCTGGGCTTGCAGACCACCTCGTTGCGGCCCAGCAGCCGGATGGATTGCAAGCTGGCCGGCGACCTGTGCTTGCCGCACTTGAAGCAGGAGCGGGTGTGGCCGCTGCCGAGGAAGGGCGAACCGCCCACTTTCGACGCATAGCGCAGGCCATCCTGGCGGACCGCGGTGACGGTGTCTTTGCTCATCTTCAGACAGGTCGGGGTGAAGCCTGCATTGAGGCACGGCGCAGATGACAACGCCACCTCGCAAGCCCGCAGTTTTTGTGTGCAATCGATGCCAAACGGGGGCTTACCCGGCCCTGATCTGCGGGGTCAGCGAGCGGGGACAATGCGATCCCGCTCGCAGACACCCCATGGCCAAGCTCTTCTTCCGTTACGCCGCAATGAACGCCGGCAAGTCCACCGCCCTGCTGCAGGTGGCGCACAACTACGAGGAGCGCGGCCACCGCGTGCGCATCTTCACCGCGCGCCTGGACGACCGCTACGGCCACGGTTTCGTCACGTCGCGCCTGGGCCCGCAGCGCGAGGTGGAGCAGTTCGACGCCGGCACCGACTTCATCGCGCTGATGCGCGACACGCCCGGCGTGGCCTGCATCCTGGTGGACGAAGCGCAGTTCCTGTCCAAGCCCCAGGTGCAGCAACTGCACGAGCTGGCCCACCTGCACAACCTGCCGGCCATCTGCTACGGCCTGCGCACCGACTTCCAGGGCGAACTCTTCCCCGGCTCGGCCACGCTGCTGGCGCTGGCCGACGAGATGGACGAGATGAAGACCATTTGCGACTGCGGCCGCAAGGCGACGATGAACATGCGCGTGGACGCCGGTAACCGCAAGGTCACCGAGGGCGCTCAGGTGGAGATCGGCGGCAACGCGCGCTACCGCTCGGTGTGCGGGCGCTGCTTCCGGCAAGGCTAGGGCAGGCGCCCCTCAGCGCAGGCCCAGCGCCTCGCGCACGGCCGCGGCGGCGGCCTCGCCCTTGGCCTTCTGCACACGCTCGACCAGCTGCAGCGCCAGGGCCTGCAGCTCCGGCAGGCTGTCACAGCGCTCCACCTCGAGAGCGAAGGCATAGCCCTTGAACGGGCCCAGCAGCTTGGTGGCCTGGCCGCTGAGGTAGGTGTAGAGCGCCGCCCGGTCCAACAGCGGCGAGCCTGCAGCTGGCGCCGAGGCGGGCGCGGGCGCAACAGCTGGCGTGGCTGCCGGCGGCATGGCGGCAGCCGCGCGCGGCGCGGCGCGGCCTTCGGCAGCGATGAGGCCCTGCTGGATCAGGGTGTCGAGATCCGCGGGCGTGGCCCCAGCCACCAGGCCCAGCCAATCGCCGGCGGTCTTGGTGGCGTCCAGCACCAGCAGCAGGTTGCGCGCCGCACGCGACAGCGGCAGCGCGCGTGCACGGATTTCGGCGCGGCCGGCCTCGGTTTTCGAAAGCAGCTGATCAAGCACGGTGCAGAACCCCGCCCGCCACCGGCGGCTGCCGGGGTCAGGCCATCGTCACGTGGGAAAACAGGCGATCAGGTCTTGTCCCGCAGCTCGCGGCGCAGGATCTTGCCCACGGGCGTCTTGGGCAGGTCGGTGCGGAACTCGACGATCTTGGGACGTTTGTAGCCCGTCAGGTTCAATTCGCAATACGAGCGCACATCAGCCTCGGTGACATTCGGGTCTTTCTTCACGATGACCACCTTCACTGCCTCGCCGGCCTTGGCGTCGGGCACGCCCACGGCGGCGCACTCCAGGATGCCGGGCATTTGCGTCAGCACATCCTCAACCTCGTTGGGATACACGTTGAAACCGCTGACGAGGATCATGTCCTTCTTGCGGTCGACGATCTTGAAGTAACCGCGTTCGTCGACGGTGCCAATGTCGCCGGTGCGGAAGAAGCCGTCAGCCGTCATGACCTTGGCCGTCTCGTCCGGGCGCTGCCAGTAGCCCGCCATGACTTGCGGGCCGCGGATGGCGATCTCGCCCGGCTGGCCGGCGGGCACCTCGTGGCCGTCGTCGTCGAGCAGCTTGAGCTCGGTCTGCGGCATGGGCAGGCCGATGGTCCCGGTGTAGGCGGTGCTGTCGGTCGGGTTGCAGGTGGCGGTGGGCGAGGTCTCGGACAGGCCGTAGCCCTCGACGATGGGGCAGCCGGTCTTCTCCAGCCACAGCTTGGCGGTGGCCTGCTGCACGGCCATGCCGCCGCCCACCGAGATGACCAGCCGGCTCCAGTCCACCGTGTTGAAGTCGGCATGGTTGGCCATGGCCATGAACAGCGTGTTGACGGCCGGGAAGCTGTGGAATCGGTGGGCGCTGAGCTCCTTGAACATGGCCGGCAGATCGCGCGGATTGGGGATCAGCACGTTGGCGCCGCCCATGTGCATGGACAGCATCATGTTCGTGTTGAAGCCGAAGATGTGATACAGCGGCAGCGCGCAGATGGTGACCACCTGCTCGCCAGCGGGGATCTTCTTCAGCGCTGGCTGGTACCAGGCCTCGGCCTGCAGGATGTTGGCCACCAGGTTGCGGTGCTTGAGCACGGCGCCCTTGGACACACCGGTCGTGCCGCCGGTGTACTGCAGCACGGCGATGTCGTCCGGGCCCAGCTTGGGCGCCTTGTAGGTGAGGCTGCGGCCCTTGGCCAGCGCGTCGTTGAAGCGCACGGCCCCCGGCAGCTCGAAGGCCGGCACCATCTTCTTCACCTTGCGCACGACGTAGTTGACGATGCTGCCCTTGACGAGGCCCAGCATGTCGCCCATGGCGGCGAGGATGATGTGCTTGGTGGGCACGTGCTGGATGACCTGCTGCAGCACCGAGGCGAAGTTCTCGATGATGACGATGGCCTTGGCGCCCGAGTCCTTGAGCTGGTGCTCCAGCTCGCGCGGCGTGTACAGCGGGTTCACGTTGACGACCACATAACCCGCCCTCAGCACGGCGGCCACGGCCACCGGGTACTGGAACAGGTTGGGCATCATGAGGGCGACGCGGTCACCCTTCTCCAGGCCCAGGCTCTGCAGATACGCGGCCAGCGCCCGCGAGGCCTCGTCCACCTGCGCGAAGCTGACGCTCTTGCCCATCATCAGGTAGGCCGCCTTGTCGGCGTTCTTCTTGAACGAGGTGTCGAGCAGATCCACCAGGCTGGGGTAGAGCGACACATTGATGTCGCGCGGCACCTCCGCCGGGTAGTGCTTCAGCCAGATGGGCTCCATGCCTTGTCTCCTTATGGGTTGGCACGGATTCTGGCCGATGGCCAGCGGTGGGCCGGTCAGGGGATTCGATAGCGGGGCAGCAGGCCCCCTACTCCACGGCCTTCAGCATGTCCTCGACCACCTTCTTCGCATCGCCGAACACCATCATGGTCTTGTCCATGTAGAACAGCTCGTTGTCCAGGCCCGCGTAGCCGGCGGCCATGGAGCGCTTGTTCACGATGATGGTCTTGGCCTTGTAGGCCTCAAGAATCGGCATGCCGTAGATGGGGCTGCCCTTCACATGCGCAGCCGGGTTCACGACGTCGTTGGCGCCCAGGATGATGGCCACGTCGGCCTGCGCGAACTCGGCGTTGATGTCCTCCATCTCGAAGACCTGGTCGTAGGGCACCTCGGCCTCGGCCAGCAGCACGTTCATGTGACCCGGCATGCGGCCGGCGACCGGGTGGATGGCGTACTTCACCGTCACGCCCTTCTCGGTCAGCTTGGCGGCCAGCTCCTTCACGGCGTGCTGGGCGCGCGCGACGGCCAGGCCGTAGCCGGGCACGATGATGACAGTCTCGGCATTGCCCATCACGAAGGCGGCATCGTCGGCGCTGCCGCTCTTGACGTTGCGCTGCACGCCGCCGCCAGACGCAGCGGTCGCGGCGTCGCCACCAAACCCGCCCAGGATCACGTTGAAGAACGAGCGGTTCATCGCCTTGCACATGATGTAGCTCAGGATCGCCCCCGAGCTGCCCACCAGCGAGCCGGCAATGATCAGCATGCTGTTGTTCAGCGAAAAGCCGATGCCCGCCGCCGCCCAGCCGGAGTAGCTGTTCAGCATGCTGACCACCACCGGCATGTCGGCGCCGCCGATGGGGATGATGAGCGTCACGCCCAGCACCAGGCCCAGCGCGATGACGATCCAGAAGTCCATCTGACTCTGGCTGTGCCAGAAGCCGAACACGAAGAAGGCCGCCGCCAGCCCGAGCACCGCGTTCAGCGCATGCTGGCCCTTGAAGACCACTGGCGCGCCCTGGAAGAGGCGGAACTTGCTTTTGCCAGACAGCTTGCCCCAGGCGATGACGGAGCCGGTGAAGGTGACCGCACCGATGAAGGCGCCCAGCGCCAGCTCGATGCGGTTGCCGCCGGGAATGGCGCCACCCTTGGCGGTGATCTGGAAGGCCCAGGGCTCGTAGGCCGCCGCGGCCGCGATGGCCACGGCCGCCAAGCCGATCATGCTGTGGAAGAACGCCACCAGCTCGGGCATCTTGGTCATCTCGACCGTCTTGGCCTTCCAGGCACCGAAGCCACCGCCGACGACCAGGCCCAGCAGCACCCAGCCCAGGCCGGTGGCCGAGCCGGCCAGCTTGACGATGAGCGCCGCCGTCGTGAACGCGGCAATGGCCATGCCGGTCATGCCGAAGACATTGCCGCGGATGGACGTCGTCGGATGCGACAGGCCCTTCAGCGACTGGATGAAGCAGACGCTGGCGATGAGGTACAGCAGCGTGACCAGGTTCATGCTCATCACGCGCCCTCCTTCTTGGCAGCGGGCTTGTCCTTCTTCTTGAACATCTCCAGCATGCGCCGCGTGACGAGGAAGCCGCCGAAGATGTTCACCGCCGCCAGCGCAACGGCCACGACGCCCATGCCCTTGGCGAAGGGCGTCTCGGTCAGCGCCGCCGCCAGCATGGCGCCGACGATGACGATGGCCGAGATCGCGTTCGTCACGGCCATCAGCGGCGTGTGCAGCGCGGGCGTCACCGTCCAGACGACGTGGTAGCCCACGTAGATGGCCAGCACGAAGATGATGAGATTGATGATGGTGTGATCAACCAGTTCCATGGTCAGGCCCTCGTCACTTGTCCGTCTTGCGTCACGCGGCAGGCCGCGACGATGTCGTCATCCAGCGGCACGGTGAACGTGCCTTCCTTGGTGACGACGAGCTTGAGGAAGTCCAGCACGTTGCGCGCGTACAGCGCCGACGCATCGGCCGCGACGAGCGCCGGCAGGTTGGTCTCGCCGACGATGACGACGCCGTGCTTGGTGACCGTCTTGCCGGCCTCGGTCAGCGGGCAGTTGCCGCCGGCCTGCGCGGCGATGTCAACGATGACCGAACCGGGCTTCATGGCCTTGACCATCTCCTCGGTAACCAGCACCGGCGCCGCGCGTCCGGGGATCAGGGCCGTCGTGATGACGATGTCCGCCGCCGCCACGCGCTTGGCCACCTCGGCCTTCTGGCGGTCCAGCCAGCTTTGCGGCATGGGCCGGGCATAGCCACCCACGCCCTCGGCCGCTTCCTTCTCCTCGGCTGTCTCGTAAGGCACGTCGATGAACTTGGCGCCCAGCGACTCAACCTGCTCCTTCACCGACGGCCGCACGTCGCTGGCCTCGATGACGGCGCCCAGCCGCTTGGCCGTCGCGATCGCCTGCAGGCCCGCCACGCCGACGCCCAAGATGACGACGCGCGCCGCCTTCACGGTGCCGGCGGCCGTCATCAGCATGGGGAAGAAGCGCTGGTAACGGTCGGCCGCGATCATGACGGCCTTGTAGCCGGCGATATTGGCCTGGCTGGACAGCACGTCCATGCTCTGCGCGCGCGTCGTGCGCGGCGCGGCTTCCAGCGCGAAGCTCGTCAGCCCGGTGGCAGCCATCGCGGCCAGGCCGTCGCGGTCGAAGGGGTTGAGCATGCCGACGAGCGCCGTGCCGGGCTTCATCAGCGCCAGCTCGTCGCCGGCCGGCGCACGCACCTTCAGCACCAGCTCGCAGGCGAGCGCCGCGGCCTGGTCGACGATCTCGCAGCCCACCGCCTCGTAGGCGGCATCGGTGACGCTGGCCGCCATGCCGGCACCGCTTTCGATGCGCAGCACGTGGCCGGCGGCCTTCAGCTTCTTGGCCGTCTCGGGCGTGACGGCCACACGGGTCTCTCCGGCCGCGCGTTCGCGCGGGACACCAATCTGCATGCGGGCTCCTCGAAGGGGCAGGTGTTGCGATCCAGCTTACACAATGCCCCGTGTCGCCCCGTGCGGGAATTCGCGAGGAAGTTTCATGGTTGCCACAGAGAGATTCCGTCCCAGCGTCACTGTCGCGGCGGTGATTGAGCGCGACGGGCGCTACCTGCTTGTCGAGGAAGAGACGGCCGAGGGCCTGATGCTGAACAACCCCGCCGGCCATGTGGAGCTGGGCGAAAGCCCGATCGAGGCCGTCGTGCGCGAGGCGCTGGAGGAAACCGCGCGGCCCTTCACGCCCGAGCATTTCCTGGGCGTCTACCTGGCCCGCTTCGTGCGGCCGGCGCGATTAGAGGATGTGACCTATGTTCGGCTGGCCTTCAGTGGTGCAGCAGGCGACGAGATCGCCGGCCGCGCGCTGGACGCGGGCATCCACCGCACGCTGTGGATGACGCTGGACGAGATCGCCGCCTGTGCCGAGCGCCACCGCAGCCCGCTGGTGCTGCAGTGCGTGCAGGACCATGCGGCCGGGCGGCGGCTGCCGCTGGCCGCGGTGTTCGCGCACACCTCGCTGACCACCCCGCTCGTGAAGGGCTGAGCGATGACGGACTTCATCGAGTGCTATGACGGGGTGTTGAGCGCCGCAGCCTGCCAGGCGCTGATCGAGCGCTTCAAGGCCAGCCCCCGCGTGCAGCGCGGCGAGACCGGCAGCGGCGTGGATGTGAGCCTGAAGGACAGCTGGGACATCGCCATCAGCCGCCACCCCGAATGGGCCGATGCCTGCGCGCAGCTGAACGATGCCGTCATCCACGGCTTCAAGCAGTACCTGCGCCGCTATGCGCACCTGGCCCTGGCGCCGCTGAAGCTGCAGATGAACCGGCCCGACGGCACGACCGCGCTGCTCGACGCGGACACCGTCGCCACGCTGCCGGACGAGCACCTGATGGGCCTGGTCGCCAAGGTCTTCCGCCCTGGCGCCATCAACCTGCAGCGCTACGTGGCCGGCCAGGGCGGCTACCCCTACTGGCACTGCGAGCAATACCCCAAGCTGGACCAGGGCGAGGCCCTGCACCGCGCGGTGCTGTGGACGATCTACCTGAACGACGACTTCAGCGACGGCGAGACCGAGTTCCTCTACCAGGGCCGCAAGATCGCGCCGCGCACCGGCAGCCTGCTGATCGCGCCGGGCGGCTTCACGCACACGCACCGCGGCAACCGGCCGACCGGCGGCGACAAGTACATCGCGACGAGCTGGGTGCTGTACCAGCGGGCCGAAAGCCTGTTCGCGCCGGGCTGATGCGGCCGTTTGGGACAATCCCGGCCATGAGTTCCGAGAAAAAACATCGAGTCGTCGTCGGCCTGTCCGGCGGCGTGGACTCGGCCGTGACCGCCCACTTGCTGAAGCAACAGGGCCACGAGGTCATCGGCATCTTCATGAAGAACTGGGAAGACGACGACAACGACGAGTACTGCTCGACGCGTCAGGACTTCCTGGACGCGGCCTCGGTGGCCGACGTGCTGGGCATCGAGATCGAGCATGTCAACTTCGCGGCCGAGTACAAGGACCGCGTCTTCGAGAGCTTTCTGCGCGAGTACCAGGCCGGCCGCACACCCAACCCCGACGTGCTGTGCAACGCCGAGATCAAGTTCAAGGCCTTCCTCGACCACGCGATGCGCCTGGGCGCCGAGAAGATCGCAACGGGTCACTACGCTCGCGTGCGTGAGGTCGACGGCGAATTCCAGCTGCTCAAGGGTCTGGACCCGCTGAAAGACCAGAGCTACTTCCTGCACCGGCTGAGCCAGGCGCAGATGAGCAAGGCGATGTTCCCGGTGGGCCACCTGCCCAAGACCGAGGTGCGCCGCATCGCCGCCGACATCGGCCTGCCGAACGCGAAGAAGAAGGACTCCACCGGCATCTGCTTCATCGGCGAGCGGCCGTTCCGCGAGTTCCTGAACAAATACCTGTCGCACAAGCCCGGTCCCATCAAGGACGAGCGCGGCCGCACGCTGGGCCAGCACGTGGGCCTGAGCTTCTACACGCTGGGCCAGCGCCAGGGCCTGGGCATCGGTGGTGTGAAGGACAAGAAGGCGCCGCGCGGCGGCGGCGAGCATGCGCCGTGGTTCGTGGCCGCCAAGGACATCCCGACCAACACGCTGATCGCCGTGCAGGGCCATGACCACCCGCTGCTGCAGAGCCCGGCCCTGCTGGCCGACGACCTGAGCTGGATCGCCGGCCGCGCGCCCGCACCCGGCCCGGCCGCGGCCAAGACGCGCTACCGCCAGGCCGACGCCGCCTGCGCCGTCGGCTACGACGACGCCGGCCGGCTGCGGCTGCGCTTCACCGAGCCGCAATGGGCCGTCACGCCGGGCCAGAGCGCCGTGCTGTATGACGGCGACGTGTGCCTGGGCGGCGGTGTGATTGCCGCCGCCCTGCCGGCTCAGGCCTGACGACGGCGCACCGCCAGCCCGATGGCGGCCAGCCCGGCCAGCAGCAGCGCGTACTGCTCGGGCTCGGGCACGGCGCTGACGGTCAGGCTGATGCGGTCGCCGGCCTGCAGGCCCGCCTGGGCCAAGGTCCAGTCGGTCTTGCCGGCGCCGCCCAACGCGTTGCCCAGCTCGACGTCCAGGAACTCCTCGGACGAGAACGTCACCGTGCGCGTGCCGCCGCTGCCCGTCACCGAGGAGGCTTCGCCGCTGAACAGGCGCGTCACGCTGCCGACGCTGCCGAAACTGCCACGGTCCAGCGTCAGCGTCAGGCCTTGCAGGCCGACACCGGTGTTATTGCGGATGACGGCGTTGAGGCCGATGGGCGCCAGCAGGTCGTCCTCGTCCAGGCGCCAGGTCAGCACGGCGGGCGCGCCGTTGGCCAGGTCCAGGTCGAAGGACAGCAGACCGTTGCTGCTGTAGTCGGCGGCCACGGTGGCGCCTTGCGTGAGCGCGCCCTCGAAGCTCAGGGCTTGGGCGGGCAAGGCGGCGGCCAGCGCGAGCGCGGCGGCGATCAGGGTCTTGGTCATGGTGAGGCTCCGGCAATCAAAGGCTGCCGCGCGTCCACGGGCCGGTGATGGCCAGCGTGACGCCGGTGTAGAGGTTCACGAACAGCACGCGGCCGTCCGGGCTGAAGACGCAGCCGGCCCATTCGGAGTTGCGCTGGTCGCCAGCGGTGGCGCCGGTCTTGCCGACTGCGTCGAGCTGGGCGCGGGTGAAGTTGTAGTTGTGCTTGGCAAACACATAGCTGCCGCCGCTGGGCGTGACCACCTTGAGGTGCTGGGCCGTGATGGCCGGCGTGTTGCCGGGGCCGCTGGTGCCGCCGTCCTCGCAGAACAGCACGCCGCCGCGCGGGCTGACGCACAGGTTGTCGGGCGAGTTGCCGACCTGCAGGCTGTTGCTGACGAAGATGGCCTTCAGCGTCATGCTGGCCAGGTGCAGCGCCCAGATGCGGCCGGCGCGGGCCGGGCTGGTGGTGACCTGCTTGTCGGTGAAGTAGACGATGCCGCCCGCCACCCAGCAGCCCTCGGTGGCGCCGAAGATGGCCGCGCCGTTGGCAAAAGCCTGGCGGTAGGGGCCGCTGGCCGACACATTGCCGTTGATGGTGGACAGCGTCGCGCCGTCCAGGTCGGGGTTGGCCACGTCCACCCAGTCGCAGAGGTACTCCTGGCACAGCGTGGGGTCGCGCAGGTCGGCGTTCGCCACCGCACGCACGCGCAGGCCCTGCAGCGTGCCGCCGGCGTGCAGGCTGTTCAGGCCGCCCGCCAGGTTGGCGGGGCGGAAGCGGTACAGCGTGTTGGCATTGCCCTGGTCTTCGGTGAGGTACCAGTAGCCGGTGGCCGGATCGATGGCGCTGGCCTCGTGGGCCATGCGGCCCATCGCGATGATGGGCTCCGGGTTGGCTGCCGTCAGGCTGGTGTCGGCCGGCACCTCGAACACATAGCCGTGCTTCTTGCCGGTGCTGGACACGCTGTTGCTGCGGATTTCCTCGTTGGACATCCACGAGCCCCAGGTGCTGGCGCCGCCGGCGCAGGGGCGGTAGATGCCGCCGAGGCTGGCGTAGCTGCCCACCCAGTTGCCATCGCGCCAGATCAGGTTGGTGTTGCCACCGGCCTGGTAGTTCACGCCCGTGGTGCCGGTGTCGTACTTCGCCACGCTGGCGCGGCCCGCGCCGACGATGTTGGCCGCATTGGTGCTGGTGCTGTGCTCATGGTTGCGCACCAGGATGATCTCGGTGCTGCGGCCCACGCGGCGCTGCACGACGACGCCCATGCCGTCATGGGCGCCGGGCGTCACCAGGCCGTCTGACATCACGTCGCCGCGCCAGCCGTAGCTCTTGTAGCTGAAGCCCGCGGGCAGCTCGATGAGCGGCAGGCCGGTCGTCAGGTCATTGACGGGCGCCGTGGCGCCATAGGGGCTGTCCAGCAGGGACGATGCGCCCGCGGCGGCGCAGCTGCCGGTGTTGGCCTCGGCCACGCGCGTGGCCAGCGCGCCGATGGGGCCGGCGAAGGCGGCCGCTACGGCGGCGGCGCCCCCCTTGAGCAGGCCGCGGCGGCCCGTGTCTGCTTGATCCATGTGTGTGCTCCAACGACCGGTGATGAGGAAGCACGGATGCTCGCGACGCCCGATGAACCCGCAATGACGCTGACAATGCGCCGCCATGAACCGTCTGGACCGTCTGCTCGCCCGCCTGGCCGAACCCGGCCTCGTGCTGCGCCTGGCTGCGCTGGTGGTGTGCGCCATGGAGTTGGTGAGCGCCGGGGCCGCGCTGTTCGGCGCGCGCACCGAGCCCTATGACGGCCTCGTGTCCAGCCTCTGGCGCCAGCTCGGCGGCGACGCCAACGATCGCGGGCTGCTGCTGATCTGCGTGTCCCTGCTGCTGGCCTTCGTCGCGCTGATGTGGCGCCTGGCCAGCCGGGGCGCCAGCGTCGTCGCCGTGAACCGGCGGCTGGGCTGGCTGCTGCTGGTGGACCTGCTGGCCTACGGCGTGACGCCGGGCCTGCCCTTCCTCGTCACGGCGCTGGCCGCCGTGCTGCTGCCGGCGCGCATGGCGCTGGGCTTCGGCGCCGCGCAGGTGCTGCTGAACACCGGCATCTACGCCGGCCCCGAGGCCAATGCCTGGCTGGACCAGTTCGGCCTGCTGTCCTCCATGCTGGCACTGCACGGCCTGGCCTTCGGCCTCGGGCGCATGGCCGCTGCCGAGGCCGAGAAGCGCCGCTGGCTGCAGGCCGTGCTGGCCGAACAGCTCTCCGGCGAGCAGCTGCTGGCCGAGCAGATGCGCTACAGCGAGCGCATGCAGATCGCCCGCGAGCTGCACGACCTGATGGGCCACCACCTGACCGCGCTGAACCTGCAGCTGCAGCTGGGCGGCGCGCTGCTGGCGCGGTCTGATGCCAGTGGCGCGGGCCAGGCACTGGCGCGGGCCGAGGGTGTGGCGGCCCAGCTGCTGGCCGATGTGCGCGAGGCCGTGTCGCAGCAGCGCAGCTCGCAGCGCATCGACCTGTCCGCCGCGCTGCAGGCGCTGGCCGAGGGCATTGCCAGCACGCGCATCGAGCTGGCGCTGGACGACGCCGCACGCGACCTCGGCCCGCGCACCGCGCATGCGCTGTTGCGCTGCGTGCAGGAGGGCGTGACGAACAGCGTGCGCCATGCCGGCGCCCGCCGCGTGCGCGTGGAGCTGCAGGGCGCGGGCGACCACGTGACGGTCAGCATCGACGATGATGGCCGCGGTGCGCCGGGCCGGCTCGCCAACGGCGCCGAGAGCTATGGCAACGGCCTGTCCGGCATGGCCGAGCGCATGACAGAACTGGGTGGGCAGATGCGCGTGACGCGCACCAGCCCGGGATTTCGAATCGAGCTGAGATGTCCGCGATGGGTGTGATCAAGATCCTGCTGGTGGAAGACCAGCAACTGGTTCGCGAGGGCCTCAAGGGCCTGCTGGCGCTGCACGACGAGGTGCAGGTGGTCGGCGAAGCGAACGACGGCGCCGAGGCGCTGGAATGGCTGGCCGGCGCCTCGCCCGAGGCCATGCCCGACATCGTGCTGTCCGACATGCGCATGCCGCGCCTGGACGGGCTGGGCCTGATCCGCGCGCTCGCCGCGCGCGCGCTGCGGCTGCCGGTCGTGCTGCTGACCACCTTCGACGACACGGCGACCTTCGACGAAGCCGCCCGCGCCGGTGCCAAGGGCTTTCTGCTGAAAGCCATCAGCCCCGACACGCTGCTGCAGGCGCTGCGCGACGTGCATGCCGGCGGCACGGCGCTGCGCCCGTCGCTGACGACGCGCATGGAGGCCAAGGGCGGCGAGCGCGCGTTCACGGCCGCCGATCACCCCGACCCGCTGAGCCCGAAGGAGCTGCAGGTGCTGCGCCTGGTGGCGAGCGGCCGCAGCAACACCGAGATCGCCAGCCTGCTGGGCAACAGCGAGGGCGTCATCAAGAACCACTGCTCGGCCATCTTCTCCAAGATGGGCGTGCGCGACCGCACGCAGGCCGTGCTGCGCGCCATCGACCTGGGCTGGATCTAACGCGCCGGACCGCCAGCGGGCGTGGCCAGCTGCAGCACCCAGTAGCGGCGCTGGCTGTCCGGGTGGGCCGCACAGGCCAGGCCGAACTCCTGCAGGTCGGCAGCCATCAGGTGCTCGCAATGCGCCGGGCTGGCCAGCCACTGGGCCAGCACCTCGTCCAGCGTCTCGGGGCCGCCGGCCAGGTTCTCGGCCGACACCTGCATCACATAGCCCGCCTCGCGCAGCCGCGCCCGCAGCGAGGTGCCGCCGGCACCGACATGGCTGAGCCGGTCCTGCCCCGCCAGCTCAACAGCATGGCGGTGTGCCGAGGCGGCCAGCAGCGGCTGCCAGCGCAAGGGCGCCGCGGCGGGCCAGCGCACGCTGCCGCAGGCACGGGCCTGGCCGCGCAGCGCATTCAGCCCGGCCTCCACCAGCGCTGCAGGCGGCGTGCAGGCGGGCCACGCGGCGAACGGCAGGAGAGTCAGCAGGGCCAGGATCACAGGAGCGAGACGCATGCGCCCATCCTAGGGCCGGCACCCGGCGCCACTGGCCTGGCCGGATTGCCAAGGGCGCTGCGGCCGGTCACCATGGCGCCATGCCGCACCCCCTGCTTGCTCAACCCATGCCGCCTCGAGCATCCCGAGCCCACCGACTGATGGCTGCGCTGTGCTGCAGCCTGGCGCTCGGCGCCTGCGCACATCCCGAGCCCCCCGCCCGCCCTGCGTCTGCCACCGAGGCCGACTCGGTGCGCTTGGCCCGCGAGCTGCGCGCGCTGATCGGCACGGCCAGTTGCACCAGCGATGCGCAGTGCCGCACCGTGGCCGTGGGCGCCAAGGCCTGCGGCGGGCCGGCCGGCTACTGGGCATGGTCCACGCTGGGCACAGACGGCGAACGGGTTCAGGCACTGGCGCGCCGCCAGGCCGAGGCGCACCGGCGGGAGATCGACGCCTCCGGCATGCGCTCCAACTGCGCCCTGACCACCGACCCCGGTGCGGCCTGTGTCGCCGGGCGCTGCACCACCGCCACACCCGCCGCCGCACGTTGAACGCCGCCGCCAGGGCGGCACCATGAAAAAGGCCGCATGCCCCCGCGTGGCATGCGGCCTGTCGCCGTGAGCGGGGCAGCGGCCCCGCCTCTGGCACTGGCTTACTTGCTGGCCGGCTTCAGCTTGCTGGCCACGGGCTCCAGCCCCTCGCTCAGCACCGCGGTGCCCGGATCGGCGCGCAGCACGGTGGTGGACTGCGGCACGCCCTGCGGGTCCAGCCACTGCACGCCACCGACGTAGCGCTTGCCCGGGGTCAGGCCCGACCACAGCAAGCCCACCGTGGCACTGCTGCCGGCGTAGACCTGGCTGGGCAACAGCGCGGTCAGCGTGCCATTGGCATCGCCCGGCATCACGATCCAGCTGGACAGCGCATGCCGCATCTCCGGCTGGCCACCGTAGGCGTGGACGCAGACGCGGTAGTTGCCGGCGGCCGGCGCACTGACCTGAACGGCCTCGTTGGTGAAGGCGGCACCGGAGTACACCGCAGCGCCCGTGGGCGTCAGCAGCACCATGTCGTTGTCGTCCTGCGGGTGGCTGGTGTCCGCCTGACGCAGCGCGAAGCGGGCGACGATGGCGTTGGCCGGCACGCTGAAGTTGTAGACCTTCACGTCGGCGGTGTCGGCACCGGCGGCGCAGGCCTCGATCAGCGGATCGCGGTCCAGGCCACCGGCCGGCGCCAGCGTGACGGGCGCGGCGACGGTGGCTTCCTTGACGCCACGACGCGCGGTGATGCGGCCGGTGATGCCGGTCTTCAGCGTCAGGCTGCGGTTGCCGGTCGCGTTGGTCGTGGCGACGGTCGGCGGCGCAATGATGGGCACGCCCACACGCGCCTGCACCGGGCTGCGCACCACATGGCCGGCACCGTCGTTCCAGACCAGATCACCGAAGTACCAGGTGTTGACCGCGGCACCGGCGGTCGGCACCAGGCGCACCGTGAAGCTCTTGGTCTCACCCGGGGCCAGCGTCAGCGAGGGCGTGCTCAGCGTGGCCGTGAAGTTCGGGACGTTGACCGTGCCGGTGTAGGTGGCGGTGGTGCTGCCGACGTTGGTCACGCGGCGCGTCACCGTGACGCCATTGCCGAAGATGGACCCGGCGGTGATGGACGGCAGGTTCAGGTTGTAGGTCTCGTCCAGCACGCCGTAGGTCGTGCAGTCGCTGGCGGGAAGGACAGCCGCACGGTTCACCTTGCACTGGTAGCGAATCCAGTCCACCGCACCGGAGTCGTAGACCAAGCCCGGATCGATGGCCTTGTTCGGCGACACATGGCCCGCGCCCTGTGCCCAGGGCAGCAGCCCGTTCTGGGCGCCGGCGAGGTTGTCGTTCAGCGTCGAGTACGCCGTGGTCATCAGCGCCGACTTGATGGCCGAGGGCGACCACGTCGGGCGCGCCTGACGCAGCAGCAACGCGAGACCCGCCACGTGCGGGCTGGACATGGACGTGCCGGACATCGTCGTCCAGGCAGGCGGCGGCACCAGATCGTTGCCCGCCAGCTGGTCACGCTCGGCCTGGCTCAGGTCAGGCGTGGCCTGGGCAATGATGCTGACGCCGGGAGCCGTCAGATCCGGCTTGAGGATGTTGGCATCACCGGCGTTGGGGCCGCGTGACGAGAAACCGGCCATCACCGGCGCATTGGGCGTGCTGCCGATGTAGAACGGGCTCAGCGCAGCGGTGCCGGCGCCGTCGGCGGCGTAGGTCTTCACCGCAGCGCCGTCGGCTGCCGTCACATGCACGGTGGGCACCGAGTGGACTTCAGACACCAGGCCGGCGCCGTTGTCCACCAGGATCATGCCGACGCCGCCTGCGGCGGCCACGGCCGCGCTCTTGGCCACGCGGGCGTTGTTGCCGCGGTCGCAAACGACGATCTTGCCGGCCACCTTGGCCGGGTCCAGCAGCGCCAGGCCGTTGTTGTCGGCCGCGGTGTAGCACAGGCGCAGCTTGTCGGCATCGGCACCCGCGATACCAGCCTGCGAGGCCAGCACCAGCGGCGTGCCAGCGGCCACGCCCGTGCTGCCCAGCGAAGCGCCGGTGACCTTGGTGCCGCTGCCCAGCGTGGCATCGCCATTGAAGGTGCGGTCATGCGTGGAGGCTGCCACCGTGGTCAGCCAGGGGCTGATGTGGGCCACGGCCTGGCCGGGGCCGCTGTTGCCGGCTGATGCCGCCACAAAGACGTTGGCGCGTGCCGCGCGGTAGAAGGCCTGCTCGACGGGGTCGTTGACCGTGGTCTGCGAGCCGCTGATCGAGAAGTTGATGACGTTCACGCCATCCTTGACCGCCGCGTCGATGGCGGCCACGGAGTCGGTGGACCAGCAGTTGTTCTGGCTGCCCGTGCCGTCGGTGGCCGCGGGGTTCACCCAGGTCCAGCAGACCTTGTAGCTGGCCACGCGGGCGCGCGGGGCAACGCCGGTGGCCGTGCCCAGGGTCAGGCCGTCAACGGTGGCGGCAACGTTCGCATTGCCGGCGGCCGTGGAGGCCGTGTGGTCACCATGGCTGCCATGGCCCACCGGGCCGGAGATCGAGTCGCGGCCGGAGACGAAATCGGTCCAGTGCAGCGTGTTGCCGGTGCCGTCGAAGCCTGCCTTGAAGTGCTTGATGCCGACCAGCTTGTTGTTGCAATGCGCAGCCGTGATGCCCTCACCGGCCACGCAACCGCCCTTGAAGCTGGCGGGGGCGGGGCCGTAGGCCAGCGTGTCCGCCGGGTTGTTGCTCGGCACGCCGTTGGCATCGACACGGTCGAAGAAGGCCGGGTTCTCGGGCCAGATGCCGCCGTCGATGATGCCGACCACCAGGTTCTCGCCCTTGAGCGCGCTGCCGGCCACGGTCTGCGACCACAGGCCGCCGGGGGCGGTGAGCTTCAGGAAGTTGGCGGTGGACACCGTGTCCAGCTGGCGCGGCGTGTCCTCAAACACGTCGGCCACGCCCGCGTTGGCACGCAGCGACAGCGCTTCGGCTTCGGTCAGCTTGGCGGCAAAACCGTTGAACACCGTGTCGTAGGTCGCCAGCACCTGCGAGCGATCGATCAGCGACAGCACCTCGTTCTGCTTCTGGCTCAGGTAGCCGACGTAGGCCTGCACCGTGGGCGCGCCGTAGCGGAAGCTGGTGCCGGCCGCGGGCTGGGTGGCGGCATAGCCGCTGACGGTGCCCTGGTAGGTGGCAGCGGGTTCGTCCTTGAGTTGGACGATGTAGGTCTTGCGGTCCTGGGCCAGCGCGCTTGTGGCGACGCCAGACAACAGCACCAGCGCCGCCAGTGCGGCGGGCTTGAGCATCATCTTCATGGGATGTCCTTGCTTCAGGTGACGGGGTCAGGCGGCGCGACGGCGGCGTGCAGCGAAGGCGGCCACACCGGCCAGGCCCAGCAGCGCGAGGCTGGCCGGCTCGGGCAGTTGCTCCACGACGATGTCGTCCAGCGCGAACTGGGCGCGGTTGGTGTTGAACGCCGTGCAGCCGCTGCCACTGGTGGCGCAGGCAAAGCCGTAGGCCAACACGTAGTCGAACTGACGGTTGGCGTAGGTCGCATCGGGCGTGTAGGTGGCAAAACCCAGCGCGCCCTGTGCATCCGGGCCGGTCAGCCAGGCCATGAAGTCAAAGGTGCTGCCACCGCTCACGCCGCGCATGCGCACGACGGCCGGAATCGCCATGGTGGCGTCCTGGTCGTTGCCGATGTAGGCCGCCTTGAAGCTCTTCAGCGAGAAGCGCGAGCCGTCCATGAATCCGAAGGACATCACCGCGTCGTTCAGTGTCGAGACGTAGGTGCCGCTGTTGTTGGTCGGGCAGGCCGTGCCGCCGCAATCCGCGCCGGTGCCGACATAGCCCACCAGGTCCATCTCCGTGGCGGCGGCGTTGTTCGAGAACGGGTTGAAGTACACCGAGCGGTCATAGGCCGCCGGCTGCAGGAAGATGTTGTCGTGCGTGAGGTAGGGGAGGTAGTCGGCCACGCCCTGGGTGATGGGCGTCTCGAAGTCGATCACGGTGCGCATCACGCCCGCCTGAGCACTGACCGTCAGCGTCAGCGCCGACACCGCGAGCGCGACCGAAGTCCACAGTTTCTTCATTTCACAAACCTCTTTCCTGCAAGGTGGTTCCAACGGCACAGGCCAAGGTGGTCCGGTGGGGCTCGCCTTGTCGTCAGCCCGATCCCATACCGAGGCCAACACCTGCCAGCGGGCCATAGCCCGCAAGGGGGCCGATTCTTGGGGCGGCCGCGCATCCGCCACATCCAAAGTTGCCCGACATCAATTCATGGGGGGATGGGTTTACCCGAGACACCCATCGGGCTCGCGGCCGACCCGCCGCACTACGGCAACGCGGTAGACGCCGCTGCTGGTGCGCTCGCCGCCTCGGCCTGGTGCGCCGGCCCGCGGTCAGCAGCCTGGGCGGAGAACAGCAGGTCCTGCGCGCGCCGCACGGGCTCGCCGTCGGGGCCGTGTTCCAGAAGCAACAGCTGAGCCGACCGGCTGCGCACCGCATGGAATCGCCCCGGCTGTGCCGGGTCCATCACGAGCTCCCAGTCCGCCGCGTGCGTGAAGGGGTCGACATAGGCCTTGCGCAGATGGTGGCGCGGCTGCGCGCTGCGGCGGTCCAGCAGCAGATCGTCCAGGCTCTGGGGCGACTGCGCAGGCGGCTGCGGCGTGGCCCGCTGGTAGCTCGCAATCGCCCGCGCGATCTCGCCACCGCGAAACAGCAGCTCGCGCTCCTTCTCGCGCTGCGCGGCCGTGCGCCAGGCCTGCCCCAGCGCGGCGAGGCCGGCTGCGGTCAGCGCCACGAGGAAGAGCACCGCCAGGTAGCTGTAGCCGCGCTGCGCGCGCGCCCGGCGCGGCTCACCAGTCCGCATACAGCCGCCCGTCCGCGCTGCGGCCGGCCGCGCCGCTGCGCACATCCCACAGGCGGCCGCTGGCCTGCATGTCGGTGGGCGGGGGCAGCTCCACCCAGCTGTCGCGGCTGGCGGTGAGCGGGTCCTGCGGCACCTCACGGAGGTAGCGCGCCTGGGCCAACTCCTGCAGCGACTCGGGGTAGCGCCCCTTGTCGGCGGCGTACTGGTCGATGGCATCGCGCATCGTCGTGAGCGACTGCAGCAGCGCCGTCTCGCGGCTCTTCTGCAGCGAATTGAAGTAGCGCGGCGCGGCGATGGACGCCAGCAGCGCCACGATGGCCATGACGACGATGAGCTCGATGAGCGTGAAGCCGCGCGGACGGGACACCGACATCACGTCACCAGTCCTTCAGCCGCGAGCCGTCCAGCGCGGTGCGCTCGGCGCGGGAGTACACATCGAACACGTCCTTGCCGGCCCGGGGCTCGTCGGGCGGGCTGTCGTAGGCGCGCAGGCCCCAGGTCTCGGCGGCGGGCAGCTCGGCCGGCGCGAAGGGGTCGCGCGGCAAGCGGCGCAGGAAATAGAGCTTGCGGCCCTCGGCCGACTTGGCGTCCGCCACGCCGTCCACCAGGGCGCGCAGGTGGGGTGGGTAGCCGCTGGCGTCGGCGTCCTGCGCGATATGCCCGGCCTCGCCGGCCCGCTTGTAGGCATCGATGGCCTCGCGCAGCGTGCGCAGGCCCTGGCGCAGCTCGTGCTCGCGGCTGCGCTGCACCGACAACTCCAGCAGCGGGCGCGCCGCTGAAGCCAGCACGCCCAGCATGGCCAGCACCACCAGCATCTCGATCAGCGTGAAGCCACGCCACGCACGGCCCCGCCGCCCCGCACGGGCGGGCGATGGCGGGCGGGCGCCGGACTTCCTCACCGTGCCGATTCCACGGTGAACATGGCGGCGCCGTCCACGCGCACCGGCGCAGACTCGCCATTGAGCCCGCTGGCCGACAAGCCACTCAGCGCGATGTTGAGCACCTGGCCGGCCGCCGCCGGCAGCGCACGCAGCACGATGACGCGCTCGCCGCGCGGCGGCAGCTCGAACGGCAGGCGGCCGGTGGCGGCGTTCGCGGTGGCCTGCGCGGGCGCGAGCTTGGTGGTGTCGAACTCCAGCTCGCCCTTGAGCTGCAGGCCGCTGTCGCTCTTCAGCGCCACCGACACGGTGCCTCCTGCGGCCACCTGCGGCGTCACATCCAGCTTCAGCACGGCCTCGGTGGGCGCGGCCGGCGTGGCCACGGCTGCGGGCGCGGCCGCGACGGCGCCGCCGCTGCTGAGCCCCACACCGACGCGGGCATCGCGACGCAGCAGGCTGCTGAAGGCGCCGGGGCTGGCGTCCACGCCGCTGGCCAGTCGGGTCAGCGACGCGTCAGGCACGGCCAGGTTGCGCACCACGCGCGGCGTGATGAGCAGCACCACCTCGGTCTTGTTGCGCGTGTCGGTCTGCGTGCCGAACAGGCGCCCCAGCAGCGGGATGCGCGACAGGCCCGGCACGCCGGCGGCGCTCTTGCGGTCCTCGTCGTTGATGAGGCCGGCCAGCACCTGCGTCTCGCCGTCGGCCAGGCGCAGCGTGGTGGCGGTGTTGCGGGTGCCGATCTCGTAGGCCGTCGTGCCGCCCGGGCCGGTGACCTGACGGATCAGGTTGCTGACCTCCAGGCCCACCTTGATGACGACGTCGTTGTCCAGCTGCACCGTGGGCTCCACGTCCAGCTTGAGGCCGATGTCCAGGTAGCTGACCGACGCGGCCACCGATGTGGCGCCGGTGAAGTTGGTGGTCGTCGTGAACACGGGCAGCTTCTGGCCGATGTGCACCTTGGCCTTGTCGCGGTTGCGCACGCGGATCTTGGGGTTGGCCAGGATGTTGTTGTTGCCGGCCGTGCCGCGCAGCGTGGCGACGATGGCCGGGTTGGCGATGCTGCCGCGGAACTGGCTGCGCTCGCTGAGCAGCACCTGGCCACTCACGTTGGGCAGGCCGAACTGCACGGTGTCGGGCCAGTCCAGGCCCAGCGCGTCGACCTGGTCGGTGGCCAGCTCCATGACCTCGACCTCGAGCATGACTTCGGGCTCGGGCAGGTCCACCGATGCGATGAGCTTCTCGACAAAGCGCAGCACCTCGGGCGTGTCGCGCACGATGAGCAGGTTCAGGCGCTCGTCGACGTGGATGTCGCGCACCTTGGCGATGGTGCGCACCATGGCCTGCACCTGCTTCACATCGGCGTTGCTCAGGTACAGCGTGCGGGTGATCAGCTCCTGGTGCTCGCGCTGCTTGGCGGCGGTGTTGGGGAAGATCAGCACCGAGCTGTCGTTCAGCAGCTTGCGGTCCAGCTGCTGCGTACCGAGGATGACACGCATGGCCTCGTCCAGCGTCACGCCGCGCAGGAAGACCGTCACGCGGGCGTCGGCGCGCACGTCCTTGTCGAACACGAAGTTGATGCTGCTGCTGCGTGCCAACGCCTCGAACACCTGGCGCAGCGGCGCGTCGCGGAACTCCAGCGTCACCGGCTTCTGGAAGTTGGGGCCCAGCTCGCCCACGGCTGTCTCCAGCGGCCGGGACTGGGCCACCTGGCTCGCCAGCAGCCGCGCGCCGGGGTGCTGCGGCGCCTCGGCCAGGATCTCGCGGGCCAGCGCCTCGGCGCGCTCGATGCGCCCCCCCTTCAGCGCGGCACGGCCGCTGGCCAGCACGCTGTCGTGGCGGCGGCCGCGCTCAATGTCCACCGTCAGCGCGGACAGGCGCGGGTGCTTGGCGTCGGCCTTCGCGAGCTGGGCCAGCAGCGTCTGCGCGTCATCCCAGCGGCTCTGCGCGCGCAAGGCTTCGATCTGCAGGATGAGCCGGGCCGTGGCCTGCTCGCGGGCCCGCACCTGGGCGGCGCGCAGCTGCGGGTCGGTGGGGTCTTTGGCGACGGCATCGTCCAGCACGCGCAGCGCGGCCGGCCACTGGTTGCTGCGGCCCAGCTCTTCGGCCTGGCGCAGCGCCGGGTTGGCGCAGGCCGCGAGCAGCAGGGCGCTGAGGAGTACGAGGAGCTGCTTCATGGCACCTGCTTGAAAACAATGTTCTGGGGAAGCTTGGCGGGCAGCCACGTCAGGCTGACGCCGCTGGGCGACACCTGCTCGACACGCCACTGGCCGTCGATGACGTCGCCGCGCTTGACGCTGAGCGCCTTGCTCGGGCCGGACAGCAGCGCCATCTCGACCGCCTGGGCGCCCTCGCCGTCGACGACGCGGCCGATCATCTGGTACGGCACGGTCGGCGCCATCGGCGGCGGCGGGGGGGCGGCCACCGTGGGCGGCGGCGCGGGCGGGGCTGGCGGCGGCGGGGGCGGCTGCCACGCCGCGAGCTGGGCCGGGCTGGCCTCGGCCCAGGGCTGGCGCGCGCCGGGCGCGGCAGCAGCGACGGGCATGGCGCTCGGCACCGATGCGGCCGCAGCCGGCCGGCGCACGGGCGCTGCGACAGGCTCTGCCGGATCCTGCGGCCGGGTCGCGACCCAGGCCGTCGCGGCCAGCGTCGCCACCAGCGCGCTGCCCAGCGTCAGGTGACGGCGGTTCATGGCGCCCTCCCGTGCAGCGACCACTGCAGCTCGGCGTCCACGTCGGCGCTCAGCGGGCTGACGCGGCGCAGCTTGACCGCGTCCAGGCTCAGCGCCGGGTCGTGCGCCAGCGCGGCGCCGATGAAGCGACGCAGCTGCGCGTAGCTGCCGGTGACGGGCATGGTCACGCGCAGCCGCTCCAGGCCCTCGGCGGTGGCCAGCCGGTGATCGGTGCGCGCGCCGCTGAGTTCGAGGCGAATGCCCAGCTCCAGCAGATCGGCCAGCCGCTGCTGGCGTTGCGACGCGGCAGGCAGCGCGGCCTGCCACTGCTGCACGCTGACGGGCACGGCCGTGGCCACGGCCGGCCGCGCCTTGGCGCGCAGCGCATGGGCCTCGGCCTGCAGCGCGGCGGCCTGGGCGTCCCAGCGCTGGCCCAGCACGATGGCCACCACTGCCAGCAGCAGCGCGGCAATGCCGGCGATGCCGGGCCAACCCAGGGCTTTGAGCAGGCGGTGGTTCACGAGCCGCCTCCCGTCGCCACGCGGGCGTTGATCTCGAAGCGCTGGCCGGTCAGCCCCGTCTCGGCGGCCGAGAAGCGCGACAGCACGACCTGGCGCCAGCCGGGCGTCGTGCCCAGCTGCTCGGCCAGCTGCAGCGCCAGCAGCTTGTCGGGTGTCAGCCCTTCCAGCCGCAGCTCGCCGCGGCCGGCGCTGGCGTCCAGGCCCAGCCAGGCGATGGTCTTGGCGTCGGCGCCCGCGGTCTCCACGCGCGTCAGCAGCGGCTCCCACGGCATGGCCAGCAGCGCACGGGCTTCGAGCGCCGAGCGGCTCTCCGCCGGCTCGGCGCGGCGCGCGGCGGGCTTGGGCGCGGCCGCCGGGCGCAGCGCAGCGACGCGGTCGCGCGCGGCCTGGGCGACGTCCAGCGCGCGGTGGCTCTCGACGGCGCTCCACGCGGCCGTAGCCAGCACCAGCGCACCCGTGACCGCCAGCGGCCAGGCCAGCGGCGAGCGGCTGGAGCGCGGCAGGAAGTCGGGCTGCGGCGTGGCCGGGCCAGGCTGCGGCGCCAGGGCGTCGGCCGGCGTGCCGACCGCCAGCGGCGCGTCGGCACCCAGGTCGGCCAGCGTGTTCACGCGGCGCGACTGCAGCGCCGTCACACGGCCCCGGTCCAGCTGGATGACGACGGCCACCGCGCCCTCGTGCCAGACGGCACGGCCCGAGCCGGCGCGCGTGGCGGCCGGCAGCGACGCCAGCCACGCGGCCCAGGCCGGGCGCACGGCGGCGACGCGAACACCGGCCGCGTGGGCCTGCGCACGCAGCGCGGCCAGGTCCAGCCCGTGCAGCGCCGACGCCCCCGCGGCCTCGCCCAGCTGCCACGGCGCGACGGCAAAGCGCTGCGCGGAAGCGCCGAAGTAATGCGCGAACTGCTGCTGCGCGTAGGCCTGCACGGCGTCCAGGTCGGCCAGCGGCAGGCCAGGCTCGGCCACCAGCTCGTGCAGCGCACGCGCCGACACGACCAACTCGACGGCCGTGCCGGGCATGTCGCGGCACCAGGCCGCGAACTCGTCGCCGCCGGGCGTGACGAACACGCGCCGCGGCCTGGCCAGGCGCGCGCTGATCCGCTGGCGCAGGCGCTCACTCATCGAGCGTGACACGTTCCAGCTCCTCGAAAGTCGTCTCGCCGCGGCACACGGCGGCCAGCGCCATGTCGCGCAGCGACTTCATGCCGCGCGCCTTCGCGGCGGCCTTGATCTCGGACATCGGCGCCCGCGCCGCGATCAGGTCGCGCAGGCCGTCATCCAGCTTCAGCAGCTCCGCCACCGCGCGCCGGCCCTTGTAGCCGGTGCCGCGGCAGTGGCCGCAGCCCTCGCCCTTCAAAAAGTTGCCGTTGATGACACCGTGGCGTGCCAGCGTCGCAGCGTCCGGCGTGAACGGCTTGGCGCAGTGCTGGCACGTCAGTCGCACCAGCCGCTGCGCCAGCACCGCGTTCAGCGCGGACACGACGTTGTAGAGGTCCAGCCCCATGTGCATGAAGCGGCCGATGACGTCGAACGCGTTGTTCGCGTGCACCGTGCTGAAGACGAGGTGGCCGGTCAGAGCGGCCTGCACGGCAATCTGCGCGGTCTCGGCATCGCGGATCTCACCGACCATGACACGGTCCGGGTCGTGCCGCAGGATGGAGCGCAGGCCGCGCGAGAAGGTGAGGCCCTTCTTCTCGTTGACGGGGATCTGCACGACGCCGCTGAGCTGGTACTCGACCGGGTCTTCGATGGTGATGATCTTGTCGGCGCCGGTGTGGATCTCGGCCAGCGTGGCGTACAGCGTCGTCGTCTTGCCAGAGCCGGTCGGGCCGGTCACCAGCAGCATGCCGTGCGGCTGGCGCGCCTGGTGGCGGATGGCGGCGCGCTCGTCGTCACCAAAGCCTAAAGCGTCCAGCGTCAGCGTGCCGGCACGCGCGATGGCCGCGCGGTCGAGGATACGGATCACCGCGTCCTCGCCGAACACGCTGGGCATCACGCTGAGGCGGAAGTCGATCTCGCGGCCCTGCACGCGCAGCTTGAAGCGGCCGTCCTGCGGCAGGCGGCGCTCGCCAATGTCCAGCTCGGCCATGACCTTCAGGCGCGACACCAGCTGCTCGGCCACCTGCGGGCTCTCGACCTGGCGCACGACGGCCATGACGCCGTCGACGCGGAAGCGGATCGCCGCGCCGCGGGCGGTGCACTCGATGTGGATGTCGGATGCCGTGTCCTGCAGCGCGTCGTAGATCGTCGCGTTCAGCAGCCGCACGACGGGGCTGGCCTGCTCGCTGAGTGCGAGGGCTGACAGCTCCTCGGTGTGGTCCTCGATGGTCGTCAGCGCATCCTCGACGTCTGACAGCGCACGGAAGTCCGCCTCGCCAGCGCCGAGGAAGTGGGTCACCGCGTCGCTCGACGCGCGCCGCCAGCCGACGGGCGCGTTCAGGCGCGCCTCGACACTCTGCAGCAGCATCGCGTCTTCGTCACGCTCGGCCAGCAGCACGCGGCGGTCGTTGGCACCGACGGCAAGCACAGCTCGCCAGCGCTGGGCCTGCGCCTGCGGCCATTGCTCGAAGTCGAGATGCCAGGGGCCTTGCTCGGCGGGGAGCCAGTCGTGGAGGGAGGTGGTCATGGGTGTTGGCGTTGCTTTGGGTTGACGCCCAGGCCCATGCCGGGATTTCGCCCCGGCGGGCGACCTACTTTTTGGACCGCCAAAAAGTAGGCAAAAAGCTCCCCCCGACCGCGCCGCCCCTCGCTGCGCTCGGGGTTCCCTGCGGTACTCAGACCCGAAGCCCCGCGCCGAACTCGCGCCGCTACGCTCTGCTCAAACAATCGTCGCGAGTCAGTGCTTGAGGCGAGCTGCGCTCGCGGGCTTCGGGTCTTCCGTTCCTCGGCGGCGCTAAAGGGGGCATACAGAACAGCCGGCGCCAGCGGGCTTTCGGGCTGGGCTGTTGGCTGTTGGAGTTGGCTGTTTCGGGGCTCCCCTTCTAAACCGCCGAGAAGCGCAGCAAGTCCAGGCGCGCGCGCAGCGCGCCTCGAGAACTGACTCCGCGCAGCTGTCTGACCGGAGTGAGCGCAGCGAACGCAGGGAGTTCTGCGCGGGCCTGGGCTTGCGAGCATCGCAGGGGAGCCCGCAGGGCCGGTTTTGCAGGGGCGCTTTCTTTGCCTACTGTCTTGTGCGCACAAGAAAGTAGGTCGCCCGCCGGGGCGAACTCCCGGCACGGCGGTGGGCGCCAAGCCGCAGCAACGAGAAAGCCACCGCCCCATCACTGCACCTGCTCCACCAACTGAAAGATCGGCAGGTACATCAGCACGATGATCCCGCCGATCAGCACGCCCATGATCAGCATCAGCGCCGGGTTCACCAGGCGCGACAGCAGGTCGGTCAGCCGCGCGGCCTCTTCGTCGTGAAAGGCTGCGGCGCGCTCCAGCATGGCCGCCACCTCGCCGCTGCGCTCGCCGACGCGCAGCATGCGGCGCGCGACCGGCGTGGCCAGGTCCTGCGCGTCGAACGCGGCGGACAGGCGCTCGCCCCGCTCGATCTGCGCCGCCGCCGCCTGCACCGCGGCACGCCACGGCGCCGCCACCACGTCGACGACGATCTTCAGCGCCGCCAGCGCCGGCACGCCCGACGCCAGCAGCATGGCCAGCGAGCGGTACAGCCGCGCCAGCGCCAGCACGCGCAGCCGCGGGCCCAGGCCCGGCAGCGTCCACAAAGCGGCCTGCGCGCGCTGGCGCACGGCCGGCTGACGCAGCAGCGAGAACATCGCAAAGCCCACCGCCGCGATGCCGCCCAGCACCAGGCCCGGGTGCGCGCCCGCCGTCTGACCGAACTCGATCAGCACGCGCGACGCCCACGGCAGGTCGGCGCTGGTCTGCTCCAGGATGCCCGAGAAGCGCGGCAGCACGTACAGCAGCAGGAACAGGATGACCGCGCCGCCCACGCCCAGCAGCATCAGCGGGTAGACCAGCGCGGCCACGAGCCGCGAGCGCAGCGCGTCCACCCAGGCCAGGTAGCGCGCATGCTGTGCCAGCGCGGTGGACAGCTGGCCGGTCTTCTCGTTGGCCGCGACGATGGCGCAGATCAGCTCGTCAAACGCCTGCGGCTGCTGGCGCAGCGCGACGGACAGCGGCTGGCCCTGCTCGATCTGGGCGACGACGCCGTCCAGCGCCGCGCGCACGCCGGGCTGGCCTTCCTTCTCGCGCAGCGTCTGCAGCGCCTCCAGCAGCGCGATGCCGGCGTCCAGCAGCACGGCCAGTTCCTGGCTGAACAGCTGCAGCGGGAAACGGGCGTTGCGGCGCCACGGCTTGGCACGCTCGGTGGCGACGATCTCGCGCGCCTCCAGCACATGCTGCGGCGCCACGCCCAGCACCGCGGCGACGGCGGCCCGGTCGGGGGCCTCCACACGCTCGGCGCTGACGGCACCGGCGCGCAGCACGCGGGTCTGGAACACCGGCATCAGCGAGCCGTCACCAGCTGGTGAGGTCGGCGTCCTCACCCTCGCCGCCGGGGCGGCCGTCCTTGCCCAGGCTCAGCAGGTCGTACTCGCCGTGCTCGCCCGGGGCGCGGTACTGGTAGTCATTGCCCCAGGGGTCCTTGGGCACGGCCTTGGCCAGATACGGCCCCTGCCACTTGGGCTCGTCAGCCGGCTTGGTCACCAGCACGGCCAGCCCCTGCTCGGTGCTGGGGTAGCGGCCCACGTCGAGCCGGTACTGGTCCAGCGACTTCTGCAGCGCATCGATCTGCGCGCGTGCGGCCTTGACCTCGCTCTTGCCGATCTGGCCGAAGAACTTCGGTCCGACATAACCCGCCAGCAGGCCGATGATGACCATGACGACCAACAGTTCAAGCAGCGTGAAGCCGCGGCGGCGGGAGGGAGAACGCATGAGAAGGACGGGTACTGCAGGAAGGGGGCGACTGTTCACTGCCGGGCCAGGCCCGGCAATCCGGATTTGACCGCCCCGCATTCTGAGGGCCACACGCGAGGCCGCCCGCCCATCACGGCGACTGCGCCAGCGTGCAGCTGCTGGCGGCATCGGTGGGGCAAGGCCCCT
This sequence comes from Roseateles hydrophilus, assembly GCF_026712245.1. Lineage (GTDB taxonomy): Bacteria > Pseudomonadota > Gammaproteobacteria > Burkholderiales > Burkholderiaceae_C > Pelomonas > Pelomonas hydrophilus. Next base: position 496,414 of record NZ_JAPPUY010000003.1, on the reverse strand, counting down.
GCCAGCGGATCTGCACGGCCGCCGCAGGCGGCAGCGGCGCGCGGCCATCCAGCATCTGGCCGCGAGTGCCGGTGAAGCTGGCCAGCGTTGTCCAGGTGCTGCTGCCGCTGAGGCGGTACTGCAGCGCGTAGCGGCTGCCGGGGCGCAGCGAGCGCGTCTTGATCTGGTACTCACCCGCCACGATGGCAAAGCTGGGTGCATCCCGGAAAGGCTGGGCCAGCGGCTCGCCGATGAACAGGCCCTGGCCGGGCCACTCGACCGCCTTCCAGTAGGCCTCGATGGCGGTCGCGCCGCGCCAGTAATGGTCGATCAGTACGGACGCGCGCGAGAACTTCTGCGTGTGGTTGCACGGTTCCTCCACCGTGCCGTAGCTGGCCGTCGCGCCGGCGTCCAGCCAGGCCGTGATGGGCATCTGCCCGCCGCCACCCGGCAGCAGGCCGCCTACGGAGGTCAGCGCATCGGCCAGCGCGCCCGGGCGGAACTGCAGCGTCGACAGGTTGGCCACCTGGGTCAGCCCGGTCAGGTAGAACAGCACGTCGGCCTTGCCCGCCAGCGAATTGGCCGCTGCGGCGCCACTGCTGTTGTCCACATAGTTCAGCGCCAGCACGCCGCTCCAGGCCGCCGGCAGCGGCTGGAAGTCGGTCCAGCGCACGCTGCGCGCGCTGTCGTTGGTGCGCACCAGCCAGCCCTCGCCGGCCGGCCGTGTGGCGTCGGACGCCACGCCGCGGCCGATCAGTGCCTGCGCCGCCGCCAGCGTGCTGGTGCCCAGCAGCATGGACGGCCGCACCTGCGCATCCGCCTGGGGCCGTCGCGTCTCGCGGTCGAACAGCGGCGACGCGGCGGTGGTGGCGCAGGTGTCGGTTGACGGGTTGGGGTTGCACCAGCGGGTGTCGTAGCCCAGCGCCATCGCGCTGGTGATGCCCATGCTGCAGGCGCCCGTCACGCGACTGGGGGCGGCCCAGGCCAGCAACGTGGCCTGCACCGAGGCCGGCAGCCGTGCATCGATGTCGGATTTGAGCAACAGGAACTCGGCGGCCGACAGGCTGGCGACAGCCGTGTTGACCTTGACCCGGATCACGTTCGCCGCCGGCACGCCACGCGCCGCCACATAGGCCGCCGCCATGGCCTCGCTGACCGCGTCGCCCTCGGCCACGATGACGCCCAAATCGGCCGCGGCCAACCCACTCGCGGGCAGCGTCAATGTGAGCGTCTGCCCTATGCCAGCAGCGCCGGAATCGCTCACCGCGGTGCTGCCGGCAGCGCCGCCCGAACCGCCGCCGCCGCACGCGGTCAGCAAGCCCAGGCACAGGGTCGTCAGCAGGCAGGACAAGCGGCTCATGCCGCCATTCTCCCGCGGCCTGCACGTCCGTTTTCGCACCAACTTGGCGCATATCCGCCCCTTCGCGCACCGCGAACTCGGGCTTACCCCAGTGTCATGCACCGAGGCGGGGCAATACATTGCGGTCACTCGACGCGGTCAGGGGCTGCAAGCCCAGTGACTGCCTGGCGGGTGTGAGGAGACATACAGCAAGGTTGCTTCGCCATCCCGAAGACAATCTCACCGGCCACCAAGGCACCCCTTGGTGGCCGTTTTATTTGTGCCCCTCGTCCGGCCTTGCCGCTGAACGCGGGCGAGTACGGCAGTTCCCCGCGAGGGGCGGCGATGCTCGCACATCGCCAGGCAGCCGGCTTGGGAGCTGCCCGGCGCTCGGCCCGAACGACTGCACGAAGGCCCGGGCGCGCTGATGGACTCCTGCATGCTCGAACTCGCCACTGTCGCCCTCGCCTCCCTGCTCGCGGGTTTCATCGACGCGGTGGCCGGCGGCGGCGGGCTCATCCTGCTGCCTGCGCTGTTCAGCACCTTCCCGACGGCCGTGCCGGCCACGCTGATGGGCTCCAACAAGGCGGCGGCGATCTGGGGCACGGGCTGGGCCACCTGGCAGTACGTGCGCCGCGTGCAACTGCCGTGGCGCCGCCTGCTGCCGGCGGCCGCGCTGGCAGGTGCGGGCAGCTTTGCCGGCGCCTGGACGCTGACGCTGGTGAACCCCGACGGCCTGCGCAAGGCGCTGCCGCTGGTGCTGCTGGCCGTGTTCCTCTACACGCTGGCCAAGAAGGACCTGGGGCGGGAACATGCCCCGCGCTTCACGGGCCGGGCCGAGGCCCTGGTGGCCGGCGGCATCGCTTTAGGCGTGGGGTTCTACGACGGCCTGTTCGGCCCGGGCACGGGCAGCTTCTTCGTGTTCCTGTTCGTGCGCGTGCTGGGCTACGACTTCCTGCACGCCTCGGCCACGGCCAAGCTGATGAACCTGCTGACGAATGCCTTCGCCATTGCGCTGTTCGTCAGCAAGGGCCACATCTGGTGGCATGTCGTGGCCGTGATGGCCGTCACCAACATCGTCGGCAGCCTGCTGGGCACGCGCATGGCGCTCAAGCACGGCGCGGGTTTCGTGCGCGGCGTCTTCATCGCGGTGGTGGGTGTGCTCATCGTCAAAACTGCCTGGGACGCCTTCTTGCGCTGATCTACGATGCAGCCATCCCCGGAGCTCCAGACACCCGCCATGCCCGTCGATCCCCAACTGCGCAACCTGGACATCGAGATCCCGACCCAACCCGAGGTCCTGGTCAAGCTGTCGCTGCTGATGGCGGCCGAGGACATCGACCTGCAGGCCATGTCGGCGCTGGTCGAGACCGACATGGCGCTGGCCGCAGCCGTCATGAAGGCAGTCAACTCGTCGCTGTATGGCCTGCGCGGCCGCGTGCAGACGGTGCACCAGGCGCTGACGTATCTGGGCATGCGCGAGGTCGCGGCCATCACGTTCGAGATGGGTCTGCGCGCCGCCTTCCCAGCCGCTGCCGAGCTGGAATCGGTGTGGGCCCGCGCGTCGCAGCGCGGCCTGCTGATGGGCCGCATGGGCCAGATGCTGGGCGTGGATCCGTGGGCCTCGCATTCGGCCGGCCTGTTCGAGGAATGCGGCAAGGCGGTGCTGTACCGCCACGCACCCGCGCACTACCCGGCCATGCTGCGCGCGGCCACGCGCGACGCCGAGCTGGTGGAGCTGGAGCGCACAGCCTTCGGCGTCAGCCACGACGCGCTAGGCGCCGCGCTGTGCGAGAGCTGGGGCCTGGCGCCGGCCGCCGTGGCCAGCGTGCGCCACCACGTCGAAATCCAGGGCTCCCTGACCATGCCCGACAACCTGGCCCGCCGCAGCGTGGCGGCCATCTCCACGGTGGCCTGGGCGCTGCTGAACCACCCGGACCAGCTGGACGAGATCGCCAGCCAGATCGCCCCGCAGGCGCAGCTGGACGAGACCCTGGTGCTGCGCGCGGCGCGGCGCGTCAACGAGCAGCTGCAAGCCGCCCAGGAACACGGGCGCTGAAGCAACGGGTTCAGCCCTTGCCGGCCGGCGGCGCCACCTAAGCGGCCAGACTCAATCGGTCCCGGCCGGCATGCTTGGCGATGTAGAGCGCCTCGTCGGCCGCCTGCATCAGCGCCTGGGCGCTCAGGTAGGGATGGGCCGGGCTGACGGCGGCCAGGCCTATGCTGAGCGTCAGCTGGCCCTGGCCGTCGGGCAGGCGCAGCGCGCGCAGCTCATCGCGCAGCAGCTCCAGCACGCCCTGCGCCTCGGCCATGCCCACGCCAGGGAGCAGCGCAACGAACTCCTCGCCACCCAGGCGGGCGACGACGTCGGTGTCGCGCTTGAAGCGCTCGTTCAGCAGCGTCGCCACGCGCTTGAGCGCCGCATCGCCGGCCGCCATGCCATGCTGCTGGTTGAACTGCTTGAACTCATCCAAATCCAGCACGGCCAGCGCCAGCAAGCCGCGCTGGCGTTGTGCGCGTTTGAACTCGCGCCGCAGCGCCTCGTCGAAGGCGCGCAGGTTGGCCAGGCCGGTCAGTGCATCGGTGCGCTCCAGGCTGGCGAGCTCGCGCCGGTTGGCCTCCAACGCCGCCTGGGCCTGCTCCAGCAGCAGGCGCTGGTGGGCGAGTTCGCGGCGCAGGGCTTGGGCGTCCTCGTCCTGCTGGCGCAGCGAACCGTGCACACGGCGCATCGCATGGCCGATGCGGTCCAGCTCGGCCGCCAGGCCGGGCGCGGGGCTGGCGCCCTCGGTCTGCAGCGGCATGGCACCGGACTCCAGGGCCTCGAACCCGGCCGCCAGGCGCTGCAGCGGCCGCAGCAGCAGCGCCTCGATGAGCAGCAACTGCGCACCGCTCAGCAGCAGCACCTGCCAGACGATGCGGTCCAGCTCGTCGACCGCCGCCGACGGGCCGGCATGGCTCCAGGTCAAGGCCACGACGATGGCCAGCGTCAGCAGCGGCACGCCCAGCGTCAGCCGCAGCCGCAACGACCCCAGCCGACGCGGCATGGCGCCGTCATCCGGGGGCGAGGCGAGGGAATCGGTGTTCATGGGTGTGGCGCGGCGACTGCGCACAAATTGTCCCGGCCATGCTGCCTGCGTTGGCGGCCGACGGCGTCGGGGTTTTCCTCGGCCCCGGCGGGGGCCGAATGCCGTCAGCTGCCTGCGGGCACCAGGTCGTCGGCCACCGTGCGGTTGCGGCCGGCGCGCTTGGCTTCGTAGAGCGCGCGGTCGGCGGCATTCAGCAGGTCGGCGAAGCTGGTCGCGTCGGCCGGCAGCATGGCCAGCCCTGCCGACAAGGTGGCACTGACGGTGCCGCCCTCGGGCGTCACGAACGGCGCCTCCTCCACCATCTGCCGGATGCGCTCGGCCACCTCGCGGGCGCCGGCCAGGTCGGTGCGCGGCAGCAGCACGACGAACTCCTCACCACCGTAACGCGCGGCCAGATCGCCGGTGCGCAGCGAGCGCTGGATGAGGCCGCCCACCTGGCGCAGCACCTCGTCGCCCGTGGGGTGGCCGTGGCTGTCGTTGATGGCTTTGAAGTGGTCGATGTCCAGGAACAGGCAGGCCAGCGGGTAGCGGTGGCGCACGGCCTGGCTGAACTCGATGAGGCTGCGGTGGTCGAAGTAGCGGCGGTTGTGCACGCCGGTGAGGCCGTCGGTCATGCCGGCGCGGCGCAGCCGCTCGCGGTTGAGCATGCTCTCGATCGCGATGGCGGCGATGGCCGACAGCCGGTCCAGGAACTTGGTGCCGGAGTAGGCGTCGTAGCGCTCGGGGTCGCAGGCGCCGAAGTGCAGGCTGCCGATCAGCACGCCCTGACGGATCAGCGGCAGCAGCGCGGCCGAGCGCACCAGCGTGCCCGCGCCAAAGGCCTTGGCCACCAGGGCTTCGTCATGGCCCGGACCGACGAGACGCGCGGTGCGCACGCCGCCGAACAGCTCTTTCAGCGCGGCGTGGCTGTCCAGCAAGCGCGGCGCCCGCACCATGGGCAGGGCCGGCAGCGCGCGCTGCAGTTCGCCGTCAGGGTCCAGCAGCCACAGCTCGGCGGCGTCCAGGCCGAAGTCGGCCCGGCAGTCCACCAGCAGCAGGTTGACCAGCTCCTCCATTGAGCCGACGGCGATGAGGCGGCGCTCCAGCGCATCGAAACGGTCCAGCTTGCGCTCGTTGGCCTTGGCGGCGTCGAGCAGCGACTGCAGCTGGCGGCGCAGTTCCTGGACTTGGGCGTGGGGGTCGGTCGGGCTGCTCATCACGGCGCGATTGTGGCGGTGTCACGTGAAAAGTACCGCAGCGCGCCCGTCACCGGGTCGGTGAAAGCGATCTCTCGCGCGATCAGTTGCAGCGGCGCATCAAAGCGCGGCGGGTTCTCATGGGGCTGCAGCACGGGGTAGATGCGGTCACCGACGATGGGCAGGCCCAGCGCGTTCATCTGCACGCGCAGCTGGTGGCGCTGGCCGGTGCGCGGGCGCAGTTCGTAGCGGGCCAGGCCATTGGCGAGCAGCTCGACCAGGTCGATGCACGTCTCTGCATTGGGCTCGCCGGGCACAACCTGCATCTGCATGAAGTCGTCACCGTCGGGCTCGGCCAGGCGGTGGCGCACGGTGCGCGGCCAGGGGCCGGGGCCGGCGGGCGCAATGGCCTCGTAGACCTTGTCGACCGCGCGGTCACGGAACAGCCGGTGGTAGGCGTCGCGATCCTGCGGCCGCACGCCGAAGACCACCAGCCCGGCGGTCTCGCGGTCCAGCCGGTGGATGGGAATGAGGTCGGCCAGGCCCGTCGCATGGCGCAGCCGCGCCATCAGCGTCTGCCGGGCGTAGAGGCCACTGGGCGTGACGGGCAGGAAGTGCGGCTTGTCGGCCACCAGCAAATGCTCGTCCTGGAAAACGATGCGGGCCTCAAAGGGCACGGCGGGCTCGTCGTCCAGGTGGCGCCAGTAGTAGACGCGGCGCTGCGCGCGGTAGGGCGCGTCGGCCACGGGCGCGCCGTCATCGCCGACCACGTCGCCCCGCGCCAGGCGCTCGGCCCAGTCGGCCACGCGCGGCAGGCGCTCGGCAAGAAAGGCGGTCAGCGTGGGCCAGGGCCCGGGCGGGCAGAACACGGCGCTGGCAGCCACGCCGTCGCGCAGCGGCAGCGCCGGCTTGGGCGGGCGGCTCATTCGATGCGCGGGCCGCTGCGGGCGCGCTCGTCCATGTAGGCGTTGAGACGTTTCAGGTCAGGCCCCGACAACATCTCGCCGCGCCACGCGCGCACCCAGCGCTCGCGGTCGGGCTCACGGGCCAGCTCGCGCACGGCGGCGTCGATGGCCTCGATGTGGCGCAGGCCCTGCGGCGTGCGGCTGCAGGACACCGTGGCCACCAGCGTGCTGCGCCCCTCGGCCACAGGCAGCGCCACCAGCGCGCCGGCGTCGCCGCTGCGGCGCAGGTAGTCGTGCATGGCGGCGGGGTAGTCCAGCGTGTAGTCCATGCGGCCGGCGCGCAGCATGTCCATCAGCTGCGTGCCGGGGTGCGCGCCCACGCTCAGGCGCGGCACGGCATGCTGAGCCAGCAGGGCGTCCACCTTGGGCCCGTAGGCACGGTCACGCGCCAGCAGCAGGCGCAGTTCGGGGCGCTGCAGCAGGTCGCCCAGCACCACACGACCATCGCCGGGCGCGTGGGACATCACGCGCTCCAGCACCTCCCGTCGCACGATGACATGCACCTCGCGCGATGCCAGCGGCGGGTACAGATGCGAGAAGTAGGCCCACGCCAGCCGCTCGGGCGTGCGCACATGCAGCGTGGAGCACAGCGTCTGGCCGCTGCGGCTCAGCGCCTCGTAGCGCGCCGTGCCGGCCTCGACGAACTCATGCCGGACCCCGGCCATGCGCGGCAGCAGCACGCGCATGAAGCCCGCCACCTCGCCGTGGCCCAGTTCGTCGACGCTGCGCGGCGCATGGCCGTCGCGGAAGCTGAAATGGGGCGGCACGTCCTGCGCCACCCAGCGGATGGTGTCAGCGGCGGGTTCCGCCGCGGCGCTGGCCACCGCCGCGGCCAGCGACAGGGCCCACCACCACCCACGCCCCATGCCGCTCAGTCTCCGTCGACCCACTCGATGCGAGCGCCCAGCTCGCAGATGTGCTCGACGAAGTTCGGGTGCGCACGCCGGATGGGCGTCGCGTTGCGGATCACGCTCTTGCCAGGCACGCTGGCGGCCACCATCAGCAGCGCGATAGCGACGCGGATGATGTAGGGGCTTTCCACCTCGGCCGGGCTCAGCGGCTTGCCGCCGAAGGTGATCATGCGGTGCGGGTCGGAGAGGAACGCGTGCGCGCCGAACTTGGCGAGCTCGCTGGTCCAGCCCATCGCGCCGTCATAGATCTTGTTCCAGAACATCACGCTGCCTTCGGCCTTGACGCCCAGGGCCACGAAGATGGGCAGCAGGTCCACCGGCACATAGGGCCAGGGCGCCGCCTCGACCTTCTGCAGGATGTTGCGCGTGAAGGGCTCCTTGACCTTCAGCGGGCCGTCCACGACGCAGCGGCTCCAGCCGTCCTCATGAACGATCTGCACGCCGAACTTCGCGAAGGTGCGGTCCAGCAGCGGGAACATCTCCGGCGCGCCGTTCTTGACCTGCACATTGCCGCCGGTGATGGCGCCCAGGGCCAGGAAGGTGACGATCTCGTGGAAGTCTTCGGTGAACGTGTAGTCCGCCCCGCCGAGTGCCTCGACGCCGGTGATCTTCAGCTTGGATGTGCCGTGGCCTTCGATCTTGGCGCCCAGCAGCGACATGAAGTTGCAGAACTCCTGCACATGCGGCTCGCTGGCGGCGTTGGTCAGCGTGGACGTGCCCTCGGCCAGCGCAGCGCACAACACGAAGTTCTCGGTCGTCGTGACCGAGGCGTAGTCGGTCCAGTGGTCGTTGGCCTTGAGCGGGCGGTCCACCTTCAGCACCAGGCCGTCAGGCAGGCGCTCCACCTCGGCGCCGAAGCGCTGGAACACCTCCACGTGCGGGTCGATCTCGCGGGCGCCCAGCGTGCAGCCCTTGACATCGTCTTCGATGCGCGCGGCGCCGAAGCGCGCCATCAGGCCGGGCACCAGCATGATGGAGGAGCGCATCTCCTCCGGCAGGCGGTCGATGGCCGCGTCGAAATGCGTGTCCTTGTGGTGGACGTCGAGGATGCCGGTCTTGAAGTCCAGCTCCACGTGCGAACCCAGCTTGCGGAAGACCTCGACGATCTTCTTCACGTCGGTGATCTCGGGCACGCCGCGCAGGCGCACCGGCTGCTGGGTCAGCAGCGTGGCGCACAGGATGGGCAGGACGGCGTTCTTGTTCGCCGAGGGAATGATGCGGCCGGAAAGGGGCGTGCCGCCGTGGACGATCAGGTGGGACATGGGCAAGGGCTCGAAACGAGGGCCAGATTCTCCCTCGGCAACAGGCTGCCAGGTCTCAGGATGACATCCCGGTGAGCACGGGTTTGCGCAGGGGCTGGGCGCTCAGCGCGGAAAGGGCGATGTCAGCACCACCCATCCCACCCAGGCCGCCAATGCCACGCCTGTCAACACGACCATGAGGTTCAAGCCCCACAAACCCAGCCAGAAACCGCGGATGCCGAAGCGCTGCCGCATCCGGGGCCACAGCAGGATCAAGGTGGAGGGCAGGAGCAGCAGCCCAGCAGCCCCCACCGCTGGCCCCAGCGCAAAAAACAAGAAGATCCCCGCGGCGCCTGCCTGCGAAGCCGAAGCCTGGCTGGGCAAGTCGCGAAACAGCAGCGCGGCCAGCGTCAGCGCCACCAACAGCAGCAGGCAGCCCAGCGCCTGCACGGTCTTCATGCGCCCTCCCCTGCACCCGATGCACCGGGGTCCAGCCGCTTCGCCCGCGCCAGCCGCCAGGCATCCGCCGGGTCGGTGAACACCTGTTCGGCCGTGGTGCCCGTCTCGCGGGCCTGGGCGTCGATGGCGATGCGCTTGTCGAACACGTAGCACTCGCCCTCCCAGTCCCGAGCGGCATCGGGGAAGGCTTCGAGGAAGTTCAGGATGCCGCCGTCCAGCTGCGCCACTTTCAGGCCCTGGGCCTGCATCCAGGCCGCCGTCTTCTCGCAGCGGATGCCGCCGGTGCAGTACATGGCCACCGTCTTGCCCTGCCATTCGTCCCGATGCGCCTCGACGTAGGCCGGAAAGTCGCGGAAGTGCGCCACGCCAGGGTCGATGGCGCCGCGGAAGCGGCCGAGCTTGAACTCGAAGCTGTTGCGGTTGTCCAGCACGACGGTGTCCGGGTCGTCCAGCAGCTCGCGCCAGCGCTGCGGGCTGACGTGGGTGTCGGTGGCCTCGCCGCCGCTGACGCCGCCCGTCACCCCGGGAATGCCGAAGGCGACGATCTCGCGCTTGACGCTGACCTTCAGCAGGCTGAACGGCGGGCGCTCGCAGCGGTTGTGCTTGACGTGCAGGCCCGCAAAGCCGGGCTGCTGCTGCAGCGCGGCCTCGAAGCGGGCCAGCACCTCGGCCGGGCCGGCCACGGCGGCGCTCAGGCCCTCGCTCGCCACCAGCACCACGCCGCCCAGGCCAGCCCCGGCCTCGCGCAGCCAGGCGGCGAACGCCGTCGGGTCGGGCACGGGGGTGAAGCGGTAGAAGGAGCTGTGGACGATGGGCATGCGCAGGATTGTCCGCGCTGTCCCTAGGCGCCCCGCCGGAGGCGGCCTCCTAGAATCCGCGACCCTTCACGGCCTTGATGCCATGTCTGATCGACTCAAAGTCCTGCCGCAGTACCTGATGCCCAAGCTGGCGATGACCCGCCTGGCCGGGCATTACGCGTCCAAGCCGCTGGGCGGCATCACCACGGCCACCATCCGCCGCTTCGTGGCGCGCTACGGCGTCAACATGGCCGAGGCCGCCAACCCCGACATCACGAGCTACACAACCTTCAACGACTTCTTCACGCGGGCGCTGAAGGACGGTGCGCGGCCGCTGGCCCAGGCACCGCTGATCTGCCCGGTGGACGGCGCCATCAGCCAGGTGGGCCGCATCCAGGGCGACCAGGTCTACCAGGCCAAGGGCCAGGCGTTTTCAACGACGGCGCTGGTGGGCGGCGACGCCGAGTTGGCCGCCCGCTTCCAGGACGGGCTGTTCGCCAACCTCTACCTCAGCCCCAAGGACTACCACCGCATCCACATGCCGGCGGCCGGCCGGCTGGTGCGCATGGTGCACGTGCCGGGCGAGCTGTTCTCGGTGAACCCGACGACGGCGCGCGGCGTGCCGGGGTTGTTCGCGCGCAACGAGCGCGTGGTGTGCGTGTTCGACGACGACACCCTGGGCCGCTGGGTGCTGGTGCTCGTGGGCGCCACCATCGTGGGCAGCATGGCCACCGTCTGGCACGGCCAGATCAAGCGCGGCGGCACGGTGAAGGCCTGGGACTACGCGCCCGGCCAGGTCACGCTGGCGCAGGGCGACGAGATGGGCCGTTTCCTGCTCGGCTCCACGGTCGTCATGCTGTTCGAGAAGAGCGGCCTGCAGTTCAACCCTGGCTGGCAGCCGGGCGGCGCCATCAGGATGGGTGAGCCGATGGCGCGCTGAGCAGCTGCGTGGCGGCATCGGCCCGCAGCGGCCGCGACAACAGCCAGCCCTGCAGGTGGGTGCAGCCCAGGCGCTCGACCTCGGCCGCCTGCACCTCGGTCTCCACGCCCTCGGCGACAACGGTGAGGCCCAACGCCTCGGCGATCACGCAGGCCGCGCGCACCACGGCGCCGGCCGAGGGCTCGGGCAGCGGCTCCACCATGCTGCGGTCCAGCTTGAGCGTGGTGATGGGCAGGCGGCGCAGCAGCGTCAGCGAGCTCTGGCCGGTGCCGAAGTCGTCGAACGCGACGCCCAGGCCCGCCGCGCGCAGCTTGGCCAGCTGCGGCAGCACGCGCTCCATGTGGGCCATGGCGGCGGTCTCGGTGATCTCGACCTCCAGCAGCCCCGGCGGCACGCCGTGGGCCTGCACCAGCGCCAGCAGCCAGTCGGCAAAGCCCAGGTCTTGCAGTTGCAGCGGCGACACGTTGACGGCCACGGGCACGCCGGCCAGGCCCTGCTGCTGCCAGCCGCGCAGCTGCTGCACGGCCTCGCGCAGGATGAGGGCGCCCAGGGCCACGATCTGGCCGGTGCGCTCGGCGGCGGGGATGAAGTCCGCCGGGCTGACGCGGCCCTGGCCCGGCCGCTGCCAGCGCACCAGCGCCTCGAAGCCGGCCAGTTGGCGCGTGCCGGCCGCGAACTTGGGCTGGTAGTCGAGCTGGAACTCGCCGTTGTCGATGGCCGCGGCCAGGGCTTGCTCGATCTCCAGCAGCCCGCCCGCGCCGGCCGCCATGCCGGGCTGGAAGACCACCGCCGCTGCGCCGGCCTGCTGCTTGGCCTGGTGCATGGCCAGCTCGGCCGCACTGAGCAGGGCCGTGCCGTCGGCACCATGGGCCGGGTAGCGCGCCACGCCGACCGACACGTGCACATACAGCGCCCGGTGGCCTACGCTGAACGGCGCGTTCAGATGCGCCAGCAGGCGCTGGCCGGCCAACAGCGCGGCCGCGTCGTCCAGCACGCCGGGCTGCAGCAGCAGGAACTGGTCTTCCCCCAGCCGCGCCAGCATGACCTCGGGCGGCAAGGCCGCGCGCAAGCGTGCGGCGATGGCCTGCAGCAAGGCGTCGCCGGTCTGGTGACCCAGGCTCTCGTTGACGAGCTGGAAGCGGTCGACGTCGGCTGACAGCAGTGCAAAGCCGGGGCTGCCCGGCGCGGTGGCCTCGGCCAGCCGGGCCAGCGCGGCGTGGCGGTTGGGCAGGTCGGTGAGCTCGTCATGCAGCGCCTGGCGGCGCAAGGCCTCGGTGGCGCGCTGGCGCTCGGTGTCGTCCAGCATCAGCACCAGCAGCGCGGGCTGGCCCTCCCACTCGAAGTAGCTGGACGTGCCGCGCACATAGATGGCGCTGCCGTCGCGGCGGTGGCGCTCGCCCTCCCAGCTGATGTAGCCCTGGCGGTCGCGCAGCAGCTGCTCGTAGCGGCTGCGGGCCGCGTCCAGCTCGCTGGACGCGATCAGCGGGCCGACGCTGCCGATGTCATCGACGCGGTCGAAGCCGAACATCGCCAGCGCCGCCGGGTTGGCATAGACGACCTGGCGCTCGCACACCACCAGCAGCCCCTGCATGGACTGCTCGTAGAGCTGGCGCAGCCGTGAGTTGACCCGCTGCGTCTCGCGGTGCGCGCGCCGCACCGACAGCAGGATGAGCGCCATGGCCAGCGCCACCTGCACGTAGGTACCCATCGCATGCGTGATGCCGGAGCGGGCCTGCGGGTCCAGCACGGGGCCGCTGAGGTGCACCAGGCCCGACGCGGCGAAACAGCCGGCCACGAAGCGCTCGGACCGCGCCCCACCGCGCCACAACCACCAGGCGGCCAGCCAGCTGCCCAGCGTGAGCACAGCCGCAGCGGCCATGATGGCGTAGCGCTGCTGCACCAGGGCCAGCCCGAGGATGAGAACCAGCAGCAGCCCGAACACCGGGGCGGCGAGGCGCCAGCGCCAGGCCAGGCCGCGGTAGCGGGCCGAGCCCGCCAGCTGCAGCGCCAGCGAGCTGAGGATGCTGGTGGTGGCCACGGTGGCCTGGGCTTGGTAGATGGGCAAGCCCAGGTGGGGCGGCGCCAGCGCCACGCCCAGCGCCAGGCCGACGGCCAGCAGGACATGGCTCCAGCCCCAGTCCGTGATATGGGGGTGGCCGGGCTCCAGCCGCGCCAGCACCAGCAGCGCCACGCCGAGCATGGCGATGAGGCTGGTGCTGATCAAGAGCGACCCGGTCATCGGCCCATCCTAGCGACGGACCGGCTCCGGGCGCCAGTGGCGGCAAGCCCACGGTCAGCCGCTTGCTCGCGGGGGGGGCGGCGCCCGCCCCGCGGGTCACCAGGTGAAGGTCACGACGCCGCTGGGCGGCAGTTCGTACGCAAAGCGCTGGCCAGCGCCCTGCACGGTGAAGCGCTGCGGCTGGGCGCCGAAGTTGCTGACGATGAGGGCCGTGCTGCCGTCGGGGTTGGTGAAGGCGACATGGTCCAGCGTCGGCGTGCCGCCGGTCGAGTCCACGCGACGCGCGTCGCGGCGCACGAAGCGGCTGGCATGGCCGAAGGCGTAGTACTCGATGTTGCGCGTGACGCTGCCGTCCTTGGGGTCGATGGTGACGACGCCGCGGCAGTCCTTGCAGCCGCCCAGGTGCGGGCCGTGCTTGGGGTCCAGCGCCAGGTTCCACATCAGCACGCCGCGCGCACCGTGGCGGGTGCTGCCGATGATGAGGTGGCGCATCATCCACGGCAGCGTCTCGGCCCATTGCGGCTTCCATTCGCCGCCGGAGCATTCGGTGAACCAGACATCCAGCTCAGGGTAGTGCCGGGACACCTGCGACTGGGCCGACACATCACCCGCGTAACAGTGCCAGGCCACGCCGGACACGTACTTGCGTGCCGTCGCGTCGGACAGCATGGACAGCGGGCTCCAGGGCTCGTCCCAGTTGTGGTCCCACTCCAGGATCTGCGTCTTCAACCCCTTGGCTTCCAGCAGCGGGCCCAGGTGCTTGCCGACGACCTCGGCGCGGGTGCGCGGCGTCATGCGCATGCCGGGGTAGTCGCCGGGCTCGAAATGCGGCTCGTTCTGCAGCGTCAGCGCGAACAGCGGCACGCCCTCGGCCTTCATCGCCTCCACGTAGCGCACCATGTAGCGCGCAAAGGCGCCATAGTGCTCGGGCTTGAGCTGGCCCTGCACCAGGCTGTCGGTGGTCTTCATCCAGCCCGGCGCGCTCCACGGCGAGGCCATGACCTGCAGCTGCGGGTTCAGCGCCAGCGCCTGCTTGACGGCGGGGATGACGTCCTCACGCTCCGGCGCCAGCGAGAAGCTCTTGAGCTCGGGGTCGGTCTGGCCGGGCGGCATGTCGGCCAGGCTGTAGTGGCGGCGCGAGAAGTCGGAGGCACCAACGGTCAGCCGTGTGAGGTCAAAGCCCAGACCCTGGCCTTCGCGGGTGAACAGCTCCTTCATCAGCGCGTCGCGCTGCGCGGGGCTCATGCCGTTGCGGATCAGCCAGGCCGAGGCCTCGGTGATGGACGCGCCGAAGCCGGCCATGCGCTGGTACTGGCGGCGGGGGTCGACGCGGATGACAGGGTCGGCCTTGGCCGGCGCTGCCACCGCGCTGGGCGCCATCAGCTGCTGCTGATCCGCCGTGGTCAGGAAAGCCCGCACAGGTGAGGCGTTAGCCCCGAGGGCGCAGGTGGCCGCAAGGGCCAGCAGGAGTTTCTTCATGGCAGGGTGGGTCAGTTCAGGCGAAGTTCGCTGGCGGCATCGAAGACGCTCAGCAGGGATTCGTCGATGTCGAAGGCCAGCGTCTCGCCAGCGGTGATGCGGCGGCCGTCGTGCACGACGGCCGAGAAGCCCTGCTCGCCCGCCTTCATCCAGACCACCTGGTGGTTGCCCATGGGCTCGACCAGTTCCACGGTGGCGCGCCAGCGGCCGTCGGCCTGCAGGCGCACATGCTCGGGGCGGACGCCCAGCACCAGCTGCTGACCGGCCTTGGCGCGGCCGGCGGCCAGCTGCAGCGACAGCGCGCCGTTCACCGTGACGCCATCGGCCGCGACCGTGACGGGCACGAGGTTGATGGCCGGTGCGCCGAGGAAGCCGGCGACGAAGAGGTTGGCGGGCGTCTCGTAGACCTCGGCGGGCGTGCCGATCTGCTGGATGACGCCGCTCTTCATGACGACGATGCGCGAGGCCAGCGTCATGGCCTCGACCTGGTCGTGCGTCACGTAGATCATGGTGCTGCCCAGGGTCTGGTGCAGCAGCTTGAGTTCGCGGCGCAACTCGGCGCGCAGCTTGGCGTCAAGGTTGGACAGCGGCTCGTCAAACAGGAACACGCCGGCCTCGCGCACCAGCGCACGGCCGATGGCGACGCGCTGGCGCTGGCCACCGGACAGCTGCGCCGGCTTGCGGCCCAGCAGCGGCGTCAGCTGCAGCATCTGCGCCGCCTTGTTGACGCGGCGCTCGATCTCGGCCTTGGGCGTACCGGCAACGCGCAGGCCGAAGCTCATGTTCTTCTCGACGGTCATCGTCGGGTACAGCGCATAGCTCTGGAACACCATGCCGATGCCGCGCTCGCTGGGCTCGGCGTCGGTCATGTCCTGCCCACCGATGTGGATGCTGCCGCCGCTCACGTCGATGAGGCCGGCGATGCTGTGCAGCAGCGTGGACTTGCCGCAGCCCGAGGGGCCCAGCAGCACGAGGAACTCGCCTTCCTGCACCTGCAGGTCCAGGCCCTTGATGACTTCGTTGGCGCCGAACTTGATGCTCAGGCCCTGGATGTTCACACCACTCACTTGACCGCTCCCGCAGCAATGCCACGGACGAACCAGCGGCCAGAAATCAGATAGACCAACAAGGGCACCGCCGACGTGAGGATGGTCGCGGCCATGTTGAGGTTGTAGAGGCGCTCGCCCGTCGTCGTGTTGATGACGTTGTTGAGCTGCACCGTCATCGGCTGGTTCTCGCGGCCGGCGAAGGTCAGGCCCAGGATGTAGTCGTTCCACACGCCGGTGATCTGCATGATGGCCGCGACGATGAGCATGGGCGTGGACATCGGCAGCACCAGCTGGATGAAGATGCGCCAGAAGCCGCCGCCATCCACGCGCGCCGCCTTGAACAGCTCGGCCGGCAGGCCCGCGTAGTAGTTGCGGAACAGCAGCGTCATGATGGGCATGGCGAACACCAGGTGCACGAACACGATGCCGGGCAGGCTGCTGTAGATGCCGATGGCCGCCTCCAGCTTGACGAGCGGGTAGATCATCACCTGGATGGGGATGAAGGCCCCGAGCATCAGGATGCCGAACAGCCACTGGCTGCCCTTGGGCTTCCACCAGGAGAGCGCGTAGCCGTTGATGGCGCCCAGCAGGATGGGCAGCACGACGGACGGCACGGCAATCGTCACGGAGTTCCAGAAGCCGCCGCGCACGCCCTCGCAGCTGACGCCGGTGCAGGCCTCGCTCCACGCGGCGCGCCAGGCATCGAAGGTGATGCTGGACGGCAGCGCGAAGATCTGGCCGAGGCGGATCTCTTCCATCGTCTTGAACGAGGTCGTGAGCATCACGTACAGCGGCAGCAGGAAGAAGGCCGCGGCGAACAGCAGGAAGGCATAGACGCCGACCCGCGCCCACAGGGCGGTCGATTTGCGCTTGCTCATCAGTGGCCTCCCTGCGCTTGCTTGCGGCTGCGGGCATAGGCCAGCGGCGCGACGAGAGCCAGCACAGTGATCAGCAGCATCACCGCGCCCGCCGAGGCCAGCGCCAGGTTGGCGCGGCCGAACAGGTGGTCCATGATGAACTTGGCGGGCACGTCGCTCGCGGTGCCGGGGCCGCCCTGGGTCATGGCGACGACGGTGTCGAACACCTTGACGACACCGGTGGCCAGCAGCGTGAAGACGGTCGCCAGCGTCGGGCCCATCATGGGCAGCACGACGGAGAGATACACGCGCCAGGTGGGGATGCCGTCCAGCCGCGCGGCCTTCCAGATCTCCTCGTCGATGCCGCGCAAGCCGGCCAGCATCAGCGCCATCACGAGGCCCGCGCCCTGCCAGGTGCCGGCGATGACGACCGTGTAGATCACCATGTCCTGGTCGACGATCCAGTCGAACGTGAAGTTCGTCCAGCCCATCTGCTGCACCGCGTTCTGCAGGCCGCTGTCGGGGTTGAGCACCCACTGCCAGACCAGGCCGGTCGCGACGAAGGACATCGCGTACGGGTACAGGAAGGCGGTGCGCAGCACGCCCTCACCGCGCACCTTCTGGTCGATGAACACCGCCAGCAGGAAGCCCAGCACCATGGCCGCCAGGATGTAGAGCACGCCGTAGACGGCGAGGTTGTGGATGGCGAGCTGCCAGCGCTCGTTGTCCAGCAGGCGCTCGAACTGCTGCAGGCCGACGAAGTCGTCCTTGGGGAAGGTGCGCGAGCTGGACATGGACGTGCGCAGCGTCCACAGCACGGTGCCGACATAGCCGACGAGAACGATGGCGGCCAGAGGGAGCAAGGCCCCCCACGCTGACCATCGGTTGAAGAACTTGGATTTCATGAACACCTGACTTGCTAGGCTGCGGCGAAGCCGCGCCGCTCCTCCAGCGACTGCCACGGACCGGCTTGGCCGGGCCGTCGGCAGTGCCCCCTCGAGGGGGCGCGCGAAGCGCGTAGGGGGTGGGCTACTTCAACGCAGAGACGATGTCCTTCTGGACCTTCTCGACGGGGATGTTGCGGTTCCAGTAGCTGGTCAGCACGTCCTGCAGGGCGCCGTTCTGGTCGGGCGTGATGTAGATCTCGCCGTTGGCCAGGTGGCGCGACTTGTCCTTCATCGCCGCCACGCCCATCTGGCCGCACACGTCCATCTTGCTGACGTCCACGTCGGTGCGGATGGGGATGGAGCCCTTCTTGATGCTGAAGGCCACCTGCGTGGCCGGCTGCGTGATGACGCTGGCCAGCAGCTGCTGGGCCTTGATCTGGTCAGGCTTGTTCGTCTTCGGGAACACCATCACGTCGCCCTGGATGATGTAGGGCGCATTGGCGCCGAAGCCGGGCGTGCAGCCGTAGTCCTTGCCGGCCTCTTGCTTGGCCTGGGCGAACTCACCCTTGGCCCAGTCACCCATGATCTGCACGCCGGCGCGGCCGTTGATCAGCATGGCGGTGGCATCGTTCCAGTTGCGGCCCGGCGAGCCCTTGTCGGTGTAGCTCTGCAGACGCTTGAACGCCAGCAGCACCTTCTTGAAGGCCTCGCCCTGGATGACCTTGGGGTCGCGGTCCTTGAAGACCTTCAGGTACAGCTCGCGGCCGCCGTAATGGGCCAACACGGCGGTGAAGACGATGCCGTCCTGCCAGGGCTGGCCGCCATGCGCCAGCGGCACCAGGCCGGCAGCCTTGAGCTTGTCCAGCGCGGCGAAGAGCTCGTCGAAGGTCTTGGGCTCTTCCGCGATGCCGGCCTTCTTGAAGGCAGCCTTGGAGAACCAGAACCAGCTCATGTTGTGGATGTTGACCGGCGCCGCGTAGTAGTGGCCGTTGACGCGGATGGCGCTCAGCACGGCCTCGGGCAGGAACTTGTCCCAGCCGTCGCGCTTGGCGACGTCGTCGACGTTGTTCAGGTAGCCCTGCTCGACGATGTCGCGGAACTGCTGCGTGGTGTTGAACTGCGCGGCGGTCGGCGGGTTGCCACCGGCGATGCGGTTGATGGCCACCGAGCGGGCCTGCTCGCCCAAGGCGACGGCGGTGTCCACCCACAGGCCGCCCTGGGCCTTGTAGGCCTCGGCCAGCGTCTTGGCGGCGGCGGACTCGCCACCGGACGTCCACCAGTGGATGACTTCGGCTTTCAGCGGCGCCTGGGCGGCGGCCGGCAGGGCGGCCACGGCGAGGGCCGCGGCGAGCAGGGCGAGGCGGGGATAGCTCATCTTGTCTCCGGATTCTTGTGGGCAGCGAGGGCCGCAGTGTCCCCCGCGGCGGCAAAACCGAACTGCGGGATGACCCTGTAATATTTCATTTAGAAACCGCCCGTTCCCGCGAATGAGCGGGCCGACGTGCGTTAATTATTCGTTCAGGAACTGGCCATACCAGAGGCCGGAGTCCTTCAGGATGCGGCGCTGGGTGGGGTAGTCCACATAGGCCAGGCCGAAGCGGCGCAGGTAGCCCTCGGCCCACTCGAAGTTGTCAAGCAGGCTCCAGGCGAAGTAGCCCTTCACCGGCACGCCGGCATCCACGGCAGCCTTGAGCGCGGCCAGGTGGCGCTGCAGGTAGGACAGGCGCTCCTTGTCATGCACGCGGCCCTCGGGCGTCAGCACGTCCTCGAAGGTGGAGCCGTTCTCGGTCAACTGGATGACGGTGGGGTTGTAGTCGCGCTGCACCCGGGCCAGCAGGTCGACCAGGCCTTGCGGCGACACCTCCCAGCCGAAGCCGCTGCGCTCCACGCCCTGCTTCTCGACAAGGCTGGCGCGCATCGGGCCGCCCGTCTTCGGATCGGGATCGTGCTTCACCATCTCGGGGAAGTAGTAGTTCACGCCGAGGAAGTCGGTGGGCGTGGCGATGGCCTCCAGGTCACCGGGCAGCACGGTCGGGGCGGCATCGCCGGCGAGGGCCAGCGTGTCTGCCGGGTAGCCGCGGCCGAACAGCGGGTCCAGGAACCACCGGTTGCGCAGGCCGTCATGACGCTGCAGCGCGGCGGCGTCCTCGGGGCTGTCGCTGGCCGCGGTGATGGGGTGCAGGCTCAGCGTGATGCCGATGTCCGCACCGGGCACGTTCTTGCGGATGACCGGGATGGCCAGGCCATGCGACAGCAGGATGTGGTGGCTGGCTTGCAGTGCATCGGCAAAGCTCGTGCCGCCGGGCGCGTGCACGTTCTCCCAGTAGCTCATCATGCTGGAGCACCACGGCTCGTTGTGCGTGATCCAGTGCTTGACGCGATCACCGAGGCGCCGGGTGACGATGTCGGTGTACTCGACGAAGGCCGCAACGGTCTCACGGGACAGCCAGCCGCCCTGGTCCTGCAGTGCCTGCGGCAAGTCCCAGTGGTAGAGCGTGCACCAGGGGTCCAGGCCGCGCTCGAGCATGGCGTCCACCAGCCGGTCGTAGAAGGCCAGGCCGGCCTCGTTCACGGCACCGCGCCCAAGATGCCCGTTCGGCAGGATGCGCGGCCAGGCGATGGAGAAGCGGTAAGCGTTGACGCCCATGGCCTTGGCCATATCCAGGTCCTGCGGGTACAGGTGGTAGTGGTCGCAGGCCACCAGGCCGTTGCCGCCGTCGCGGATGCGGCCGGGCTGCTTGCAAAAGCGGTCCCAGATCGATTCACCCTTGCCGTCGGCATCGCCGGCGCCTTCGATCTGGAACGAGGAAGTGGATACGCCCCAACGGAAGTCGGCGGGGAAGTCTTGGCGGGTCGGGGCGTTTTGGAAGCTCATGCGCAATTGGAGCGCCGGCACGACGGCCGGCGCAATTTTCAAAATGGGGTCGGAGTCAGAATTTGTACGTGCCGCCCAGCAGCAGCTGGCGCCCGTACGAGGTGTAGCGCTCGGGCAGCGTCGCATTCGGGTCGGCGGCACCAGACGACACCCCCACCCGGGTACGGTAGGGGCGATCGCGCAGGTTGTTGACCTGCAGCGTCAGCGACAGCCCCTTGAAGCTGCCAGTCTCGAAGGCATAGCCCAGCTGCGCGTCGAGGATGGTTTCGCCCGAGATCATGCTGGGCACGTTCTCGCCGAAGGTGCCGCGCACCGTGGTCACGAAGGGCGAACGGTGGCGGCTGCCCAGGCGGGCCGAGAGGCCGTCACGCTCGTAGTACAGCGTGAAGTTGGTCGCCACGCCCGACAGGCCATCCAGCGGCTTGTTGGGGTTGTTCTCCTCGTGCATGGAGCTGCGCGTGTTGGAGTAGCTGACGCTCACGCCGATGCCGTCCAGCGCCGGGGTCAGCAGGCCGCCGTCCAGCGAGGCGCTGATTTCCGTGCCGGCAATCATGCCGCCCTGGCCATTGGCGGGCCGGTTCAGCGTGCCGATGTTGCGGGTCGGCGTGTTGGGCGTGGGGTTGGGGAAGCCGGTGAAATCGAAGTCCTTGCCCTGGCCGTAGACCGAGCTCTTGACGTTCTTGTGGAAGGCTGCCGCCGCGACATAGCTGCGCTTGCTGAAGTAGTGCTCGACGGACAGGTCCACCGCATCCGCGCGCCAGGGCTCCAGCGCCGGGTTGCCGGCGTTGCCGGACCACAGGTAGGGCGCCGTGCCGCTGAGGCTGTAGGACATGCCGGCGCGCATGTCTTCCATGTTGGGACGTGCCAGCACCTTGGCCAGGCCGAAGCGCAGGATGGTCTTCTCGGTCAGGTCGGCCGACAGGTTGAAGCTGGGCAGCACATCGGTGTAGCTGGCGCTGCCGCTGATGGGGTCGCCCTTCTTGGTGACCGAGTTCCACAGCTGACCGTCACTGGACTGCTGCGCGTGCACGACGCGCAGGCCCAGCGTGCCACGCAGCGGCAGGCCCCACTCGACATCGAAGCCCAGCTTGGCGTGCGCCGCCGTGACCTTCTCCTGCACGGCCCAGATGCGGCCGGGCGCCTGGTCTTCCGACGCGGGCACGGCGTCGTACAGGCCCAGCGCGGCGGGCAGGTCGAAATTGACCATGCGGATCTTGCTGCCGGCAAAGCTCAGGTCGGTGGGCGCACGCAGCAGGTTGGCCGGCACCAGCACCGGCGCACGGTTGTTCTTGAGGTTGTAGTAGACCTCGGTGCGGTTCATGCGCTTCTCGCGCTCGGAGTAGTCCAGGCCCACGTCCAGGCTGTTGAACACGCCCTCGAAGCTGCGGCCGGCGGTCAGGCGCAGGGCCTTGAGCTCGTCGCGCACCTTGGGGAACTGGCTGCGGCCGTCGCGCCCCCAATTCGGCGGGTCGGTCAGGTAGACCTTGCTGCCGTCGCCGTAGTCAAAGCTCGGCTGGAAGGTCGACAGGCCGTCGCCGGTCGCGATGTTGACCTGGCCCAGGCTGACGCGCGAGGTCGCACCCGCGGCCAGCTCGGCGTTCTGCTCGTCACGCTTGGCCTTGGACCAGCTCAGGTCGGCCACCAGCTTCCAGTCGGCCAGCTTCAGCTCGTTGTTCCAGCCGAGGGCGCGCACGTCGTCCTGGCGCTGGTTGAAGGTGGTCAGCGCCACCGGGTTGACGTTGTTCACCGTGCCGCTGGTGACCAGCTTGTCGCCGTTGACCACCGTGGTCTGCGCATTGGCCCAGCTGGCGCCGGACCACACGGACATGTCCGACATCACCGTGCGGCGGGCCTCGGTCTGGTCGAACTTGGAGTAGTAGGCGTCCAGCGTGCTGTGGAAGCCGTTGCCGGGCTTGTACTCCAGCACCGCCATCAGGCCGTCGCGCTTCTGGCGCGACGACGCCGCGCCCAGCTCGAAGCCCTGCAGCGCGACGGAATCCGTCGGCGTGCCCGGCAGCGGCGAGCCCCACACGCTGGTGTTGGCCCACCACCAGCTCTTGTAGTGCTGCTCCTGGTTGGGAGAATCCAGGTGCGCGAAGCCCACGGCCGCGCCCCAGGTGCGGTCGGCCGACTGCGTCACGTATGAGGCCGACAGGCGATTGCCGTTGCCCGAGATCTCGGGGTTCAGCGAGCCGTTGGAGTTGCGCTCCAGACGGGCGCCGACGACGGCCTGCGTCTTGCCGAAGTCCAGCGGCCGCAGCGTCTTCATGTTGATGGTGCCCGACAGGCCCTGCGCGGACAGGCTGGCGTCCGGCGTCTTGTAGACCGTGGCGGCATTGATCAGCTCGCTGGGGAACTGGTCGTACTCCACCGAGCGGTTGTCGCCCGTGGACACGATCTCGCGGCCGTTCAGCAGCGTCACGCCATAGCGCGGCGCCATGCCGCGGATGCTGATGACCGACGAGCGGCCGGCCACGCGCTGGGCGGTCAGGCCCGGCAGGCGCGAGATCGCGTCGGCAATGGACACGTCGGGCAGCTTGCCAATGTCCTCGGCCGAGATGGCCTCGACGATGGCGTCGGCATTGCGCTTGGTGCTGATCGAGGATTCCAGGCTGGCGCGGAAGCCTGTCACCGTGACGGTCTCGAGCTTCTGCTCGGCGGCCGGCGCGGCCTGGGCGGCGGCCAGCAGGGGCGCGCACAGCAGCGCGGCGGCAGCGATGGGGGTGAGGCGCAGGCCTCGTGCGGGCAACTGCGGCAGAACGCGCGAGGCGGCGCGCGGCACGGAGCGGGTCATGGTTGTCTCCTGGGGTCTGGTTCGTCTTGTTCGCTGGTCCGAAACCTGATCCACTGCGAAATGTGGAACCGGTTCCAAACGCGGCGCAAATCTAAATGCCCGATCGAGCCGCTGTCAACCGCAACGCCCCGGGGGTTGACGTTTTTTTGCTTCAACCACTACCGTCCGCCACCCCAATGAACAACTGAACATGAGACAAAACCCCTTGATGCTGGCCGCTGCGCTGCTGCTGTGCGCGCAGGCCGCAAACGCCAATGGAACCGATGCCATTCTGCAGCCCTGGCCGGTGCGCCAGCCGCAGCGCGACGCCGCGCTGGAGGCCCGCGTGGAGGCGGCGCTCAAGACGCTGTCGCTGCGGCAGAAAGTCGGCCAGATCACGCAGCCCGAGATCCGCGCCATCACGCCTGACGAGGTGCGCGAGTACGCCATCGGCACCATCCTCAACGGCGGCGGCGGCTGGCCGGGGCAGGACCGCGCCGCCACGCCGGCGCAGTGGCGTGCGCTGTCCGACCAGTTCCAGGCCGCCGCGCTGCAGGCCACGCCGGGCATCCCGCTGATCTGGGGCACTGACGCCGTCCACGGCCACAACAACCTGCGCGGCGCCACGCTGTTCCCGCACAACATCGCACTGGGCGCCACGCGCAACGCCGACCTGGTGCGCGACATCGGCCGCGCCACGGCTCGCGCCGTGCGCGCCACCGGCCTGCACTGGGCCTTCGCGCCGACGCTGGCCGTCGTGCAGGACGTGCGCTGGGGCCGCACCTACGAGAGCTACGGCGCCGACCCGGCGCTCGTGAAGCGACTGGGCCAGGCCGCTGTCGAAGGCCTGCAGGACGGGTTGAAGGATGGCCGCGGCGTGCTGGCCACGGCCAAGCACTACATCGCTGATGGCGGCACGCGCCGCGGCATCGACCAGGGCCTGGCGCAGACCTCGCCGGCCGACCTCGCCCACGTGCACGGCGCCGGCTACCTCGGCGCGCTGGATGCCGGCGTGCTGACCGTGATGGCCTCGTTCAACAGCTGGACCGACAGCGCCAGCTTCACGCCGCACGGCAAGATGCACGGCAACAAGACGCTGATGACTGATCTGCTGAAGGAGCGCCTCGCGTTCGACGGCCTCATCGTCAGCGACTGGGACGGCGTCGGCCAGGTGAGCGGCTGCAAGGACGAGGACTGCCCCCAGGCCATCAACGCCGGCATCGACGTCGTCATGGTGCCCTTCAAGTGGAAGGCCTTCTTCCACAACACCGTGCGCGCCGTGGAGCAGGGGCGCATCCCGATGGCGCGGCTGGACGATGCGGTGCGACGCATCCTGCGCGTGAAGTTCAGCATGTCGGTGCCGACCGCCGTGCCGGCCACCGTGGAGGCCCTGCAGGCACCGGCACTGGCGCGCCGCGCGGTGCGCGAGTCGCTGGTGCTGCTCAAGCACCGGCCCGGCCTGCTGCCGCTGAAGGGCACGGCCCGCGTGCTGGTCGTCGGCGCGGCGGCCGACAGCCTGCCCCACCAGGCGGGCGGCTGGAGCATCACCTGGCAGGGCCGCGACACCACCAATGCCGACTTTCCCCACGCCACCTCGCTGCTGGCCGCGCTGCGCCAGCGCCTCGGTGCGACCAACGTCGTCTTCGATGCCGACGGCCGCACGCACGACCCCAAGCAGTTCGACGCCGTCGTCGCCGTGCTGGCCGAGACGCCCTACGCCGAGGGCGAGGGCGATGTGCGCATCACCGAGAACCTTCGCCACAGCCGCCGTCATCCGCAGGACGCCGCGGTACTGCAGCGCGTGGCCGGCCGCGGCGCGCCGGTCATCACGCTGCTGTACTCGGGCCGGCCGCTGTACGTGAACGATCTGGCCAACAAGAGCGACGCCTTCATCGCGGCCTGGCAGCCGGGCAGCGAGGGCGCAGGCCTGACGGACGTGCTCATCGCCCCAGCCGACGGCAGGCCCTGGCCCGGCTTCACGGGCCGGCTGTCCTTCCCCTGGCCCGCCGGCCCCTGCCAGTTCAGCAGCCACGAGGCCAGGCCCTGGTGGCAGGTGGGCGGCGGCCTGAGCGGCAAGGAGACCCAGGCCAGCGCGCGACCACTGCCCGAGCCGGCCGACCCGCAGCCCATCTGCCCCCTGTGATTCAATCCCTGCTCCAAAGAGCAGAGGGCGAATGGCAACGATCAAGGATGTAGCGCGGCTGGCCGGCGTGGGCGTGGGCACCGCGTCACGCGTCATCAGCGGAAACGGTTCCGTCGCGCCGGCCACGGCCGAGCGTGTGCGCAAGGTCATCGCGCAGCTGAAGTTCCGCCCGTCGCAGACGGCGCGCTCGCTGGGCGCCGGCACGTCCAAGCTGATCGGCGTCTACATCCCCTTCCTGCGCGGCACCTACTACACGCCCATCCTGCGCGTCATCGACACGGTGCTGCGCGGCCAGGGCCTACACATGGTGGTGGCCTTCGGCGACGGCTTGCTGGACGAGCGCGTCGAGACCAACGAGGGCATGCGCTTCCTGCTGGACCGCGACTGCGACGGCCTCATCGTGCTGTCCAACGCCATCCAGGACGAGGACATCAAGGCGCTGGGCAGCGCGCAGCGCCAGGTCGTCGTGCTGAACCGCAACTTCGACCGCATCAAGGAGCAGTGCTTCATGGCCGACCACGTGCAGGGCGGCGTGCAGGCCGCCCGCGCGCTGCTGCAGCACAAGCACAAGGACATCGCGGTCGTCTCCGGCCCCACCACGTCGCCAGACAACGTGGCCCGCCTGGCCGGCTTCATGGGCGAGCTGGCCGCGCGCGGGCTGGACATGGGCAAGGTGCTGACCGTGCCCGGCGACTTCTCCAACCAGGCCGGCTGGGATGCCGCCGGCACGCTGCTGGCGAACAAGAAGCTGCCCACCGCGGTGTTCTGCGCCAACGACGAGATGGCCATCGGCATGCTGGCGCACTTCCAGGAGCGCGGTGTGTCGGTGCCGCACGAGGTGTCGGTGCTGGGCTATGACGACTCGCCCAGCGCCGAGTTCGCCGCGCCGCGCCTGACGTCCGTGCACGTGCCCAGCCGCGAGGTCACGCTGGCCGGCCTGAACTGGCTGCTCAACCGCTGCTACGACCTCACCCTGCCGGTCTCGCGGGAGTTCGAGATCACCGTCACCTGGCGCGCGTCAGTCGCTGCGCCCCGCCCGGCCACGCGCCGCTGAACGCGGGCGCGCCTGGTCGGCCCGCGCTTTCCGCCGCATCGAAGCAGAGGCCACAATCCGGGTCGAACTTTCTGCCCCGATCCCCTCATGTCCCAGCGCGTCCTGACCGGCATCACCACCACCGGCACCCTGCATCTCGGCAACTACGTCGGCGCCATCCGCCCCGCGGTGCTGGCCAGCCAAGCGCCCGGCGTGGAGAGCTTCTTCTTCATGGCCGACTTCCACGCGCTGATCAAGTGCGACGAGCCGGACCGCATCGCCCGCTCCAGCCGCTCCATCGCCGCCACCTGGGTGGCCGCCGGGCTGGACACCAACCGCGTGACGCTCTACCGCCAGAGCGACATCCCCGAGATCCCCGAGCTGACCTGGCTGCTGACCTGCGTCACCGCCAAGGGCCAGATGAACCGCGCCCATGCCTACAAGGCCGCCGTGGACGCCGCGGTGGCGGCCGGCGAGGACGCGGACGCCAACGTCACCATGGGCCTGTTCAGCTACCCCGTGCTGATGGCGGCCGACATCCTGATGTTCAACGCGCACAAGGTGCCCGTGGGCAAAGACCAGGTGCAGCACATCGAGATGGCCCGCGACGTGGCCCAGCGCTTCAACCACCTGTTCGGCCGCGGCCAGGCGCTGTTCACGCTGCCCGAAGCCGTCACCGACGCCGAGATGGAGCTGCTGCCCGGCCTGGACGGCCGCAAGATGAGCAAGAGCTATGACAACGTCATCCCGCTCTTCGAAGGCGGCGCCAAGGCGCTGCAGGACGCCGTGGCCCGCATCGTCACCGACAGCAAGCTGCCCGGCGAGCCCAAGGAGCCCGAGGGCCAGACGCTGGTGGCGCTTTACGACGCGTTCGCGAGCATCGATGAGCGCGCCGCCTTCCGCGCTGCGCTGCGCGCCGGCCTGGGCTGGGGCGAGGCCAAGCAGCAGCTGGTGGCGCTGATCGAGTCGCAGATCGGCCCCATGCGCGCCCGCTACGAGGCGCTGATGGCCAACCCGGCCGAGCTGGAAGCCATCCTGCAGGCCGGCGCCGCCAAGGCCCGCGCCATCGCCGTGCCCTTCCTGAAAACGCTGCGCGAGGCCGTCGGCCTGCGCCCCTACACGCAGACCGCCACCACGGCCGTCGCCAAGACCGAGAAGGTCGCGCTGCCGGTGTTCAAGCAGTACCGCGAGGCCGACGGCAAGTTCTACTTCAAGCTGCTGTCGGCCGACGGTGCGCTGCTGCTGCAGAGCCAGGCCTTCGAGCAGGGCCGCGAGGCCGGCCAGTGGGTGGCGCGGCTGAAGCAGGGCGGCGCCGCCGCGCTGACCGCCGACGCCCCGGTGCAGCGCGAGGCCGCCGAGGCCGACATCGCCGCCGCGCTGGCCGCGTTCCAGGCCGACGCGGCCTGATCCGGGCGACCGGGCTGCGCTGCTGATGGTCACCACGCCCGCGATCACCGAGCTGCTGGCCGGCACGGCCCGCGGCGATGCGGCGGCGCTGCAGCAGCTCTACGCGCTGCTGTACCCCGAGATCAAGCGCGTGGCCCGCATGCGGCTGGCACAGAGCGGCGCCCAGGGCCGCGCCTGCGGACTGGACACCACGGCCCTCGTGCATGAGGGCTTTCTGCGCATGGCCGACCAGCAAGGCCTGCAGGGCGACACACGCGGCCAGTTCTTCGCCTACGTGGGCCGCGTGCTGCGCTCGGTCGTCATCGACCACCTGCGCACCGAGGGCCGTGACAAGCGCGGCGGCGACGCCGTCATGGTGACGCTGTCGGCCGCCGGAGACGTGGCCGCCGTGCAGAGCCAGGCCGTGGACCTGATCGGCCTGGACCAGGCGCTGGCGCGCATGCGCGCGTTCGACGAGCCGCTGTACGAGCTGATCGAGATGATCGGCTTCGCCGGCCTGACCATCGCCGAGGTGGCGGCGCTGCGCGAGGTCTCCACGCGCAGCATCAACCGCGAGCTGCTGAAGGCCCGGGCGCTGCTGCAGGAACTGCTGGGCGACCCGCCGAACACCGTCTACTGATGAGCGCCGGCCTGCAGCCCGAGGACTGGCAGCGGCTGTCCCCGCTGTTCGACGAGCTGGCCGAGCTGCCAGCGGCGGCCCGCGCCGAACGGCTGGCCACACTGCAGCCGCCCGAGCTGGCCGCGCGGCTGGCCCGCATGCTGGCGGCGCTGCCGCCGGACGACGCGACCGTCACGCTGGGCGTGTCCGGCTTCGGTGACCAGCTGGCGCACGCACTGGCCGCCCCGGCTCCGGACGCCGCCGCCCCGCGAACGGGCGACCGCTTCGGCGCCTGGCGCCTGTGCGAGCTGCTGGGCGAAGGCGGCATGGGCCAGGTGTGGCGGGCCGAGCGCGCCGACGGGCTGTACCAGGGCCAGGCGGCCATCAAGCTGCTGCGCGACGACGTGGCCGGCCCCGGGCTGGCTGCGCGCTTCGCCCGCGAACGCGCGCTGCTGGGCCGCCTCACCCACCCCGGCATCGCCCGGCTGCTGGATGCCGGCGAGCAGGACGGGCGCGCCTTCCTGGTGCTGGAGCATGTGGTGGGGCACACGCTGTCCGAGCATGTGCGCACGCAGCGGCTGGACCTGAACGCCCGCATGCGCCTGCTGATCCGGATCGCCCGCGCCGTGGAGCATGCGCATGCGCAGCTCATCGTCCACCGCGACCTCAAGCCCAGCAACGTCATGGTGGACGACGCCGGCCACACCAAGCTGCTGGACTTCGGCATCGCCGGTCTGCTGGACCCCTCGGGCCAGCAGGCCGACAGCCAGCTCACGCAGCTGTCCGGCCGGCGGCTGACGCCGGCCTACGCGGCGCCCGAGCAGATTCTCGGCGGGCCCATCGGCGCGGCGGCCGACGTCTACTCGCTGGGCGTCATGCTGTACGAGCTCGCCAGCGGCCAGCTGCCCTTCGGCCAGCGCGGCGCCAGCCGCACGGCGCTGGAGCATGCCGTGCTGCACGGCCAGGCCCAGCGCATCACGCGCAGCCTGGGCCAGGCCGACGACGCCAGCAGCGGGCAGGGCCCGGGGCGGCCGGCCGACGCGCGCCGCGCCGCGGGCGACCTGGAGGCCGTGGCGGCCAAGGCGATGCGCCGCGATGCCGCCGAGCGCTATGCCAGCGTGGGCAGCTTCATCGACGACCTGGAGCGCTGGCTGGCGCAGCGCCCGGTCAGCGTGCGCGCGGAGGACTGGCGCCACCGCGCGCGGCTCTGGCTGCGGCGCAACGCGGCACTGGCCGGCGGCGCGGCGCTGGTCTTCGCAGCGCTGAGCCTGGGCCTGGGCCTGAGCCTGTGGCAGCGCGACCAGGCCCAGGCCGCCGCGCGCCAGAGCGAGGAAGTCACGCGCTACCTGACCGAGCTGCTGGCCTCGGCCAACCCCGATCGCCACGGCGGCCAGATCCCCACCATCTTCGAGGTGCTGGAGAAAAGCCGGGCCGACCTGAAGCAGCGCTTTGCCGGCGACGAGCTGACCTACCTGCGCGTGCTGGACGTGATGGTGGCGACCTACTCCGACATGAACCGCCACGACATCGCCATCCCGCTGGCGCAGGAGTTCATCGCGCTGAACGCCAGGCGCTGGGGCGATGACGACGAGCGCACGCGCATCGCGCGGCTGCGGCTGGCGCGCATCTACACGGCGCTGAACTCGCCGCTGGAGGTCATCGCGCTGGGTGAGCCGCTGCTGCCGGTGCTGGCACGCGCGCCGGCCGGCTCCGAGCAGGAGAACGACCATGTCAACCTGCTCTACCAGCTCATCGTGGCCTATGCCGGCGCGGGCCGCTTTGCAGACGCGGAGGCCATGCACGTGCGGGCCTGGCCCATCGTGCAGCGGCAGTTCAAGCCCAGCGACTTCGAGTACCCGTACTACAACGCCTACCTCTACCAGCTGCGGCTCGCGCAGGGCCGGCTGCTGGACGCCGAGCGCCTCATCGAGGCCACGCGCGCCTCCTGGGCCACGGCGCCCGCACACCGCGCCCGCTTCGTGACGCGCCTGCGCCAGCACGTGTGGAACATCCAGGCCCGGCTGGGGCGCGCGGAGGGCAGCGTCGCGGTGGCGCGGCAGATCGTTGCCGACATGGACGCGCTGCTGGGCCCCGGCAACTCCAGCAGCCAGCGCATGCGCGCCGACCTGGCCCGCCACCTCGTGGAGCTGGGCGACTACGCGCAGGCCGTGCAGGTGCATGACGAACTGGAGCGCATGCTGCCACCAGAGGCCGCAGGCCACCCCACGCTGCGCCTGCCGCGCGAGAGCGCCGCGCTGCTGGCCCGCGCGCTGGCGGCACCCGAGCGCGCTACAGACTGGCTGCCTACGGCTCACCGCCTGGCCGATGAGCTGGCGCGCAGCCCTGACATCTCCGGCCCGCCCTGGGCCGAGGCCGGCATGGCCGTCACGCGCGTGGCGCTGCGCCTGGGCGACCTGCCGCTGGCGCGGCGCACGCTGGCGCGGCTGCAGACGCAGGACGCGCAGCCCTGGCTGCGCACCCACGCGCAACTGGCCAGCCGCATCGCGCAGCTGCACGGCGAACTGCTGCGCGCCGAGGGCCGGCACGACGCCGCGGTCACCGCGCTGCGCCAGCGCGTGGCGCTGTTGGACGCCCTGCCCCAACCGCAGGGCCTGCCGCACTGGCGCGCACAACTGGACCTGGCCGCCAGCCTTGCGCGCACGCCCGAGGCCGCCGCCGCCCTGGCGCGTGCCGACGCCCTGCGCCCGGACTGGCTGGCCGCCCACCCGCTGGACGCGCTGCGCGCCGAGCTGGGCCGGGGCCGCTGGCAGCCGCACTGGGCCGGGCAGTTCTGAACGAGAACGACGGTATTTAGAGTCGTCAATCTAGGTTTTAGAGGCAACTTGCCACGCAAAAAACGTGTTTTCCCGCTGCGGCCCCTGCCCGGCACGCGGTAACTTCGCATTTCCCAAACAAGAAGTCCCCGGAGACATCCATGGCCACCATCGCCGCTGACCAGCTCGCCCTGCAACGCCTCTACCACTGGGAGCGCAGTGCCGGCCAGACCGTAACGCTGACGCAGCCCATGGGCGGCGGCGACATCAAGGACTTCACCTGGGCCCAGGTGGGCGACCAGGTGCGCCGCATGGCGGCCCACCTCAAGGCCCGCGGTGCCGCCGAGGGCTGGCCCGCTGACGCCAAGGTCGCCATCCTGTCCAAGAACTGCGCGTGGTGGCTGATGAGCGACCTGGCCATCTGGATGGCCGGCTACGTCAGCGTGCCGCTGTACCCGACGCTGGCGCCCGAGACGATCACGCAGATCCTGGAGCACAGCGAGTCGCGCTTCATCTTCATCGGCAAGCTCGACGGCTGGGAGGGCATGAAGCCCGGCGTGCCGGCCCACCTGCCCGGCGCGAGCTATGCGCTGTCGCCCGACGACGCCAAGAAGACCTACGAGGGCTGGGACGCCATCTGCGCCCGCACCGAGCCCATGAAGGACTCGCCGGTGCGTGGCGCCGACGAGCTCTGCACGCTGATCTACACCTCCGGCACCACCGGCCTGCCCAAGGGCGTGATGCACACCTTCGGCGCCTTTGCCTGGGCCGTGGACGCCGGCCTGAAGCGCATCCCCATGGTGGGCTCGGACCGCATGCTGTCCTACCTGCCGCTGGCCCACGTCGTGGAACGCACGCTGGTGGAACACGGCTGGCTGGCGCGCGGCATCCGGATCTTCTTTGCCGAGTCGCTGGACACCTTCACCGCCGACCTGCAGCGCGCGCTGCCGACGGTGTTCTTCAGCGTGCCGCGCCTGTGGGTCAAGTTCCAGCAGGGCGTGCAGGCCAAGATGCCGCCGCAGAAGATGAACAAGCTGCTGCGCCTGCCGATCATCGGCGGCCTGGTGCGCAAGAAGGTGCTGAAGGCGCTGGGGCTGAACCACTGCAAGTTCGCCGCCGGCGGCGCCGCGCCCATGCCAGTGGCGCTGCTGGAGTGGTACGCCACGCTGGGCCTGCACATCAACGAGGGCTACGGCATGACCGAGAACCTCGCGCTGTCCCACCTGACCCTGCCCGGCAAGAACCAGCGCGGCACCGTGGGCCCGGCCTACGAAGGCGTGCAGGTGCGCATCGACCCCACCTCGGGCGAACTGCAGATGCGCAGCCCCGCCGTCATGCTGGGCTACTACAAGGCGCCCGAGCAGACGCGCGACAGCTTCACCGAAGACGGCTGGCTGCGCACCGGCGACAAGGCCAGCCAGGACAAGGACGGCTGCGTGCGCATCACGGGCCGCGTGAAGGACCTGTTCAAGACCAGCAAGGGCAAGTACGTGGCGCCCGCGCCCATCGAGGACAAGCTGGGCATGAACCCCGCCATCGAGGCGGTCTGCGTGGCCGGCGCCAACCTGGGCCAGCCGCTGGGCATCGCGATGCTGTCGCCGCAGGGCGTGGAGCGCGCCGCCAGCGACGCCGCCGGCCTGCAGGCCGAACTGGCCCGGCACCTGGAAGACGTCAACGCCAAGCTGGACCCGCATGAGCAGCTGGACACGCTGGTGCTCATCAAGACGCCGTGGACGGTGGACAACGGCTTCATCACGCCCACCTTCAAGGTCAAGCGCAACCGCGTGGAAGAGGTCTACGGCGGCAAGCTGGAAAGCTGGGTGGGCAAGCGGGCCAAGGTGCAGTTCGGAGACTGACGCGCCCCTCGCCCAGTCCAGCGCCGCTGCACGCGGGCAGGCCTGGTCGGTCTTGCAGACCGCGCCACGTCAACCACGCCAGTACTCCGCCCGCCCGTAGTGCGCCCGCAGATGCTCCACCCACAGCCGCGTCCGCAGCGGCAGGTGGCGTGACTGCGGGAACACCGCGTAGATGCCGTTGGGCGGCGCGGCGAAGTCGTCCAGCACGGTGACGAGCCGGCCGGCCGCGAGGTCGGCCTCCACCTCCCAGGTGCTGCGCCACGCGATGCCCAGGCCCTGCACGCACCAGTCGTGCAGCACCTGGCCGTCGCTGCAGTCGAGACGCCCTTGTGCGCGCGTCTCGGGCCGCAGGTGCTGCACCACGCCATCGACCTGGAAGGCCCAGCCGCGCACCTGGCTGGCCTCGGAGCTCAGCGTCAGGCAGGCATGCCGCGCCAGCTCATCGGGGTGGCGTGGCACGCCGGCGCGCTTCAGGTAGCCCGGCGACGCAACGCACAGGCGCCGGTTGTCGGCCAGCCGCGTGCTGACGAGGCTGGAGTCCGGCAGGTCGCCCACGCGCACGGCGCAGTCGAAGCCCTCGTGCACGATGTCCACGACGCGGTCGCTGAGGTTCAGCGACAGGCTCAGTTCGGCATGCTCGGCGAGAAAAGCCGGCACCAGCGGCGCCACGTGGCGGCGGCCGAAGCCGGCCGGTGCCGTCACGCGCAGGTGGCCGCTGGCCTTCAAGCCGCCGGCGCTGACCGCAGCCTCGGCATCGGCCAGCGACGCGATGAGGCGCTGGCAGTCCTCCAGGAAGGCCTGGCCCTCGGGCGTCAGCGTCAGCCGCCGCGTCGTGCGCAGCATCAGCTTCACGCCCAGCCGCGCCTCCAGTGCGTCCAGCCGCCGGCCCATGACGGCGGGCGCCAGCCCTTCCGCCGCGGCCGCCGCCGTCAGGCTGCCCTTGGCCGCCACAAGGACGAAGGACTCCATCTGCTTGAGCTTGTCCATGCGCTGATTGTGCTGAACTGCAGACGCAAACCCGGCTGATTCAACACTGATCTTTGCGTTTTCGTCACAGATTCCCTGCGTGCACGGCTGCGAATCGAGGGCTCGCGCAGCGGCAAGATGCACGGCAATCTGTCTTCGGTTTCGTCGTCTTTCGAGGAGCTTGTCCATGTCCACCACCCGCACCCCTCTCCACCGCCTGCAGGTCGATGCCGACCTGGCCCGCTTCATCGACACCGAAGTGCTGCCCGGCACCGGCGTCGCGCCGGACGCGTTCTGGGCCGGCTTCAGCCAGATCGCGCACGACCTGGCCCCCAAGAACCGCGCGCTGCTGGCCGAGCGCGACCGCCTGCAGTCCGAGCTGGACGCCTGGCACGAGGCCCACCCCGGCCCCATCACCGACATGCCGGCCTACCAGGCCTTCCTGAAGCGCATCGGCTACCTCGTGGAGCCGCCGGCACAGGTGCAGGCCACCACGGCCAACGTCGACGCCGAACTGGCCGTGCAGGCCGGCCCGCAGCTGGTGGTGCCCATCCTGAACGCCCGCTACGCGCTGAACGCCGCCAACGCCCGCTGGGGTTCGCTGTACGACGCGCTGTACGGCACCGACGCCATCCCCGAGACCGACGGCGCCACGCGCGCCGGCGCCTACAACCCGGTGCGCGGCGCCAAGGTCATCGCCTTCGCCCGGCAGGTGCTGGACCAGGCCGCACCGCTGGCCACCGGCTCACATGCCGAGTCGACGGGCTATCGCGTCGACAGCGGCCAGCTGGTTGTCACGCTGGCCTCTGGTGCCACCACCGGCCTGCAGGACCCCGCCGCCTTCGCGGGCTACCAGGGCGACGCCGCCGCACCCAGCAGCGTGCTGCTGGTCCACCACGGCCTGCACCTGGACATCCGCATCGACCGCAGCACCGCCATCGGCAAAACCGACCCCGCCGGCGTGGCCGACGTGGTGATGGAAGCCGCCCTGTCCACCATCCTGGACCTGGAAGACTCCGTTGCCGCCGTCGACGCCGAGGACAAGCTGCTGGCCTACCGCAACTGGCTGGGCATCCAGCTCGGCACGCTGACCGAGGAAGTCGCCAAGGGCGGCACCACCTTCACGCGCCGCCTGAACGCTGACCGCGTCTACACGGCCCCGAACGGCGGCACCGTCACGCTGCATGGCCGCTCGCTGATGTTCGTGCGCAATGTCGGCCACCTGATGACCAACCCGGCCATCCTGCTGGACGACGGCAGCGAGATTCCCGAGGGCATCATGGATGCGGTGGTCACGACCACCATCGCGATGCACGACCTCAAGCGCCGTGGCAACAGCCGCACCGGCAGCGTCTACATCGTGAAGCCCAAGATGCACGGCCCGGCCGAGGTGGCCTTCGCCGCCGAGCTGTTCACGCGCGTCGAGCAGCTGCTGGGCCTGCCCGACAGCACCGTCAAGCTGGGCATCATGGACGAGGAGCGCCGCACGTCCGTCAACCTGAAGGCCTGCATCGCCGCCGCGGCCAGCCGCGTGGCCTTCATCAACACCGGCTTCCTGGACCGCACCGGCGACGAAATGCACACCGCCATGCGCGCCGGCCCCATGCTGCGCAAGGGCGACATGAAGACGTCCAGCTGGATCCAGGCGTACGAACGCAGCAATGTGCTGACCGGCCTGGCCTGCGGGCTGCGCGGCCGCGCCCAGATCGGCAAGGGCATGTGGGCCATGCCCGACCTGATGGCCGAGATGCTGAAGCAGAAGATCGGCCATCCCAAGGCCGGCGCCAACACCGCCTGGGTGCCCTCGCCCACCGCCGCGACGCTGCATGCGCTGCACTACCACCAGGTGAGCGTCAGCGCCGTGCAGCAGGAACTGGAGAAGGTCGACCTCGCCGCCGAGCGCGACGCCATCCTGAACGCGCTGCTGACCATTCCCGTGGCGCCGACCGCAGACTGGACGCCCGAGCAGCGCCAGCAGGAGCTGGACAACAACGTGCAGGGCATCCTGGGCTACGTGGTGCGCTGGGTGGATCAAGGCGTGGGCTGCTCCAAGGTGCCCGACATCAACGGCGTGGGCCTGATGGAAGACCGCGCCACGCTGCGCATCAGCAGCCAGCACATCGCCAACTGGCTGCGCCACGGCGTGGTGAGCGCCGAGCAGGTGCGCGACACCTTCACTCGCATGGCCGCCGTGGTGGACGGCCAGAACGCGGGCGACCCGGCCTACAAGCCCCTGGCCGCGAACCCGCAGGGCGCGGCCATGCAGGCGGCGCTGGATCTCGTCTTCAAGGGCGAGGCCCAGCCCAGCGGCTACACCGAGCCGCTGCTGCATGCGTGGCGGCTGCGGGTCAAGCAGGAGGCGCGCGCCTGAGCAGGCTGCTAGGCTGGGCTGCATGCAACCCAACCGACTCTCCATGCCCCTGCTGGCGCTGCTGGGCAGCCTGGGCACCGCCCACGCCCAGGACACCGAACTGCAGCGCTGCCGTGGCCTCGCCGAAGGCAGCGCGCGGCTGGCCTGCTACGACACGCTGGCCGACAGCCGCGCCAGCCGCACGCGCCCAATGGTCGCGGCGGAGGCCATGCCTGCGCGGCAGGCCGAACGCTTCGGCCTGCCCGCCCGCGAGACGACTGCACAGGAAGTGCACAGCAGCGTCGGCACCGAGTTTGCCGGCTGGGGGCCCAACCAGGCCGTTACGCTGGCCAATGGCCAGGTCTGGCAGATTGCCGATGGTTCGTCGGCCTCCCTGCCCAAGGGCGCCCGCAAGGTCGTGGTGCGGCGCAGCCTGTTTGGCAGCTACCGCCTAGAGATCGACGGCCTGAACACGGCGCCTCAGGTCAGGCGGCTGGAGTAGGCAGGATGTCGAACGCGACGGTGAGGCGCGCCATCTCGTCGTCGAAGGGCCGCGTGCCATGCCACAGGTAGGACGGGAACAGCAGCAGCCGCCCCGGCAGCGGTGCTTCGAAACGCCACGGTGGCAATTGCGCGCGCAGCGGCTCGGGCAGGTCGGGCTCGCCGAACTGCAACCAGCCCTGCTGCGTTGCTGAGGCCAGCGCCGACGGCGGCGTCTGCACGTAGTAGCAACTGCTCAACCAGCCCTGACCGTGCACATGGCTGGTGTGAAAGCCCCCTCGCCGAAGCCGAGAACTCCAACTGCCTGCGAAACGCCACCCCGCAGTGCGCCGCCCCAGCAGCGGATGAGCAGCATCCTCTCGCCGTGTGGCCAGCCAGGCGTCAATCGCGCGCGCCACCTGGCTGCGCAAGGCCTGCACCGCCGGTAGCGCCAGGTCGAAGAGCTGGCCGTGCGTCTGCGTGCCTTGGCGCAGGGTCTGGTCAATCGGCGCCTCGCGGGCGGTGTGCAGTTCCGACAGCTCGGCGGCCAGTGATGCATTGAAGCTCGCGATGTCGCTCCATCCTGGCGGCGGCACCAGGTCGATCACGGCCACCAGTTCATCCAGGTCATGCAACCAGGCGGAACGCGGATCCTGCGTGAGCCGCCAGCCCAGGCCCTGCAGCGCCAGCGCGAGCTGGTCATGCGGCGTGTGCGCGAGCGCGCGCTGCGCGAGCGCCTGACCCTCGTTCACTCGGCCCGCCGCGAAGTGGCTGTGGGCCGCCTGCGTCAGCACGATCGCGTCATCAGGCGCCAAGACCAGCGCCTGGGCATGCGCGGCGCAGGCCTCGTCATGCCGTCCCAGCTGGCTCAGGGCACGCGCCTGGCCGGCCAGGTGGCTGGCACGTTGCGGTGCCAACCGTGCGGCGTGGGCGTAGGCCTGCAACGCTTCGTCGGGCCGCCCTGCAGCCAGCAGCAGCTGGCCGTGCAGGCCTGGAGCAAGGTCGCTGTCGGGCGTGTGAGACTGGGCGTGGCGCAGCTCCGCATCGAACTCGGCGTGGCCCAGCGCCCATCGCAAGCGCGTCAGATCCAGCAGGCCGAGCGCATGCTGCGGGTCCCGCGCCAGTACACGACGGTAGGCATCCAACGCCTCATCGACGCGGCCCAAAGCCTGCAGCGTGTTGCCATGGTTGTAGTGAGCATCAGGGACATCCAGGCCCAGGTCATGCGCCTGTTCATGGGCAGCCAACGCGGCCGCTAGTTGTCCCTGGCGATGCAGCACCACGCCCAGGTTGTGGTGCAGCGCCGCACGTTGCGGCGCGCGGGCCAGGGCTGCGCGCAAGCTGCGTTCGGCGGCAGGCAGCTGCCCCAACTCTTCCTGCAGCATGGCCAGCAGCTGCAAGGTGTCCACATCGTCAGGCGCCTGCTGCAGCGCCTGCTCGGCAACGCCCAGCGCGTCCGTGGCGCGCCCCAGCGCGCGCAGCAGCCGCGCGAGCTGATAGCGCGGCGCTGCCCAGCCGGGCTGTCGGTCTGCCGCCTGAGCAAACGCATGCGCTGCGTCGCCAGGCCTGCCTTGCACCTCCAGCACCTGGGCCAGCGCGTACCAGACCCGCGGCTGCTCAACGTCGCCCGCCAGGGCGCCGCGGAAGGCCTGCTCGGCCTCCGGCCAGCGCTGAGCCTGTGCGGCGATCTGCCCCAGCCCGGCCAGTGCCGGCGGTGTCCCGGGCGCGTGCCGCAGCACCTCGCGCAGCAGAGCCTCGGCCTGCGCTGCTTGCCCGTGGGACAGCGCACGCAACCCTTGCGTCAACAGGTCAGCGATAGGTGACGACAGCATGGTTCAGCGGTGTATGGAGCGAGATCAGCCCATGAAAAAGGGGCCCCGCAGGGCCCCGTTCCGATCGAGCACCCAACAGGGCGCTGACGATCAGAAGTTGGCCGTCAGGGACACCGTGTAACGGCGGCCCACCACGTCGTACGCACCCGGGTAGGTGTTGCCGTAGTTGTAGGTGCCATTGCCAATGCCTGTGCCGACGAACGGCGGCTTGGAGTCGAACAGATTGTTCACCGTCAGCGAGGCACGCAGGTTCTTGGACACCTGGTAGCCCAGGTTCAGATCGAAGTAGTCGACCTCAGGGATGGACTCGTAGGCCTTCACGAAGCGGCCAGCGCGGTTGTTGGCCGCACCCGTGGTCTGCACGGTGGTCGCCCCGATGTGGCGCCACACAACGCTGGCGCTCATGTCCTTGTGCGTCCAGCTGGTGCGCAGGCTGAAGCGGCGGTTGCTGTACGGGTTGGGGCCCACGTCCACGCCATAGTGGCCGTCACGCTCGATCGTGTCCAGCACCGGCAGCGCCTTGAAGTTGGCCTTGCCCAGCAGGCTGAGCTGCAGCGCGAAGTCCAGGCGTCCAAAGTCTAGACCGATGTTGCTCAGCGGGAAGCGGTAGTTCGCCCCGATGTCGATGCCCTCGTAGTCCAGCAGGCCGGAGTTGGAGGATTGCGTGTTGATGCCGTTGAAGCCATTGCCGCTCAAACCGCCGCTGCTGGGATTGCGCGCAATCATCTGGCAGAACGCGTTGTAGGTCAGGCCGGGGTTGCGGGCAGCGGTGTAGCAGCTGTCCACCACCTGGCTGGCAGAGGGCTCAGTGATGGCATCGGTGATCTTGATGCGCCAGAAGTCCACCGTGGCCGAAAATGCCGTGCCCACGGGCTCCCAGACCAAGCCGATGGTGGTCGTGTCAGCCTTCTCGGGGCCCAGGTTGGGGTTACCGCCGGAGGTGTTGGCCGCCTGGCTGGCCGACGGATTGGGCACGTTGCCGATCTGGCCAGTGGGCACGCCCGTCTGCTGGCACAGGTTGGTCAGCGAGCCGGCCACGCCGGCCTGACCGGCACTGATTGCCGAGCCGGCGCAGGGGTCGGCACTCAGCGTGGCAAGACCCGTGACGACCGGCGCATACAGCTCGTTGACGTTGGGCGCGCGTGTGGCGCGCTGCTGTTCGCCGCGGAAACGCAGGCCGCGCATCGGGGCCCAGTCCAAGCCCGCCTTCCAGCTGCTGTAGCTCTTGCCGGTGACGGCAGTCTTGAAGTCGGTGTCGCGGTAACCCAGGCCCATGTTCAGGCTGTGAATCAGAGGCTTGTTGGCCACCAGCGGCAGGTTGGCTTCGACGAAGGTCTCCTTGAACTGGATGACACCCGCACGGTCCGGCGTCGGTGCGCCGCTGCCCAGCAGTTCACCGGAGGTCTGCACGACGTTGTCGGACTTGTTGCCGCCGGTGACCTTGCGGTCCTCGTAACCGAAAGCCAGGCTCAGCGGGTTGCGCGCCCACGGGCTCTTGACCATGCTCACTTCACCGCTGGCCGACGCCGCCATCACACGCTGATCGACACGTGTGGTCTGGAAGGTCGGAATGGAGATGTAGGACAGCATCTCCGGCGTGATGCTGCCGACACCGCCGAACACGTTCAGCGGTACGCAGCCACCCGTGGTGACCGAGCAGCTGGTGGTGCTGAAGGCGCGCAGCGCCTGCTGGGTCTTGGTGCGCGAGAAGCCGTTGGCCGTGGTCAAGGTCTGGTCAGCGCGGCCGCTCTGGTAGTACGCGTCGTAGCTCCAGCCTTCCAGCAACGGCAGATCGCCACGCAGGCCGAAGGTGTACTGGTTGGACGTGTTGTCGTAGTTGTAAACACGCGGGCCGGCCTCGACGAAGCGGCGGCCGATGAGCAGGTTGATTTCCTGCGTGCCGGCGGCGCCGGCCACGCAATTGGCGGCCGTGATGCCATACGCGGCGCACAGCTGCGTGCGCACGGCAGGCGTGATGAACGGGTTACCGATCGGCACCGCGAACGACTGCAGGAAGGTGCCCGACGGCGCCAGGTTCAACGTGACCAGGCTGCGGTTGTGCAGGAACTCGCCGTAAACCTCGGCGTTGTCGTTGATGCGGAAGTGGCCCATGGCGGTGGCCTGGGTCCGCTTGAGCGGCGTCTCGAAGTAGTTGGGCGGGTTGGTGTTGTAGCCGTCCGGCGGCACCAGACCGTTGCCGGCGCGCAGCAGGCCGGTGGTCGCGTCGATGACGCGGTCGCCCGGCAGCGTGGTGCTGGCCGGCGCAGGGAACTGGAACACGGCCGGCGCCGCGGTCTGCGAGAAGCCGCCCGCTGTGCCGGTGCGCGACGAGATCACGGTCTGCGCAAAATCACGATCGCCCAGCACGACCGGGTCGGTCTTGGTGGTGCCGATGTGCAACACGACGTTGCCACGGCCCTCGCCCAGGTTGGCACCAACCGTCAGGTCGTGCTTCATGCGCTTGCCGTCACCCGCCTCGGTGGTGCTGTAAAGCGTGGTGGCCTCGACGCCCGAGAAATTGCGCTTGGTGATGAAGTTGACGACCCCCGACACCGCATCGGCGCCGTACACCGCCGAGGCGCCGCCCGTCACCAGATCCACCCGCTCCAGCAGCGAGACCGGAATGGCATTGGTATCCACCGTGCCGCCCAGCGTTGCCGGCACGAAGCGGCGACCGTTGATCAGCACCAGCGTGCGGTTGGTACCCAGGCCCCGCAGGTCAATGGACGCCGTCCCGTTAGAGCCGTTGTTCACCGTGGGGCCGATCGCCGGGTAAGCCGCCGGCAGGCCGCGCATCATTTCCTCGACCGCCACCGGCTGGCGAGCGCCAATGTCTTCTTTGCCGACCGAGGTGATGGGGCTGCTGGATTCGGCACCAATCGACTTGATGCGCGAGCCCGTGATTTCGATGCGCTCGAGCTTCTGGGGTTCGGCGTCCTGCGCGTAGGCAGGTACGGCCGCAATCGTGCCGAGCATGGCGACCACAGCGGCGCTGCGGGCGTGGCGTTTGAACATTCGCGACTCCTTTGTGAGGACGTTCAGGGGGAATGGGGTGACCCGTCGACAGTGAAGCGATCCGCTTCATGCGGACGCCTTTTGACGCGGCGCAGTCTGGCGAGGCGCGCCACCGTCGCTGCCCCGTGTTGGCCCCTATAGACGCAGGTCAAGTGCCAAAAGCATCGAGTTTGAAAACAAATATCAGGGTTCACCCGGAGCGTTGTACGAATTTCACGTTGCTGCGCAGCAACAAATAAACACATGGCACGCACGGTTGGCCAGCGCAAACCGTCCGACATCACGACACATCGACGGAATCTGCGCATTGGCGGCTTGTCAAGCCCCTCAAGCTGTCTCTTTCCTGTCACAGCCACATGAAGGCTTTACGAAACCGAAACAGCCGGTGGCAGAGCGCGGCACAGACAAGAAAATGTCAATCAAATCATCCACTTAGCAAACCTGGCACCACACCAGTCAACGCCAACTGCGCGGCGCCAGATCAGCGCCGCGTGTGGCCCCTGGACTTTCCCTGAGCGCGAGACCTGCTGATGCCTCGGGACAATGCTCACCGATTCCCCCATCGGGAAAACGTGCAGGCACCTGACTCTGGCGCCTCGCGGTGTTCATGACCTATCCGGTCAACTTGGAGTTCTCATGCATAAACGAACCCTGATCTCCACGGCAGCAGCAGCTGCCCTGAGCTTGATCGCTTCTTCCGCCATCGCCCAGGCACAGGGCAACGCCCAGCAACTGGAGCGTGTTGAGGTCACCGGCAGCCGCATCCTGTCGCTGAACGCCGAATCGGCTGCCCCGATCCAGGTCCTCAGCGCCGCAGACATCGCCGCATCTGGCGTGGCCAATCTGCAGGAACTGCTGCTGAAGAGCCCGGTCTTCGGCACCCCGGCCATCAGCCGCACCAACTCCAACTTCTCGACCTCCAGCGCCGGCGTGGCCACGGTGGACCTGCGCAACCTGGGCTCCAACCGCACCCTGGTGCTGGTGAACGGCCGCCGCTACGTCTCCGGCGTTCCCGGTGACACGGCGGTGGACTTCAACACCATCCCCGCTGACTTCATCGAGCGCATCGAAGTGATGACCGGTGGCTCGTCGTCGACCTACGGCTCCGACGCCGTGGCCGGCGTGGTCAACGTCATCCTGAAGCGCAACTTCCAAGGCCTGCGCATGGACGCGCAAGTCGGCGTGAGCGAAGAAGGCGACGACAAGAAGAAGAAGGTCAGCGTGACCTTCGGTATGAACGGTGCTGACGGCCAGGGCAACCTGATGGTCAACCTGTCGGCCAGCCAGCAGGGCGCCGTCTTCTCGCGCAACCGCGATTTCGCTGCCGTCGACCAAGCCTCGCGTGGTGCCTTCGTGACCGGCGATGTGGCAGACATCTTCACCGTTCAGCGCCCCTTCTATTCGAGCTTCGCCCCGCAAGGCCGTTTCTTCTACAACAACGGCACCGCGAACCGCAACTTCACCTACAACGCTGCTGGCCAGGAGATTCCGTTCTCGACGAACGGCCCTGCCGGTGACGGCGTTGGCGCAACGGGCTACAACCGTTCGTCTGTCCGCACCATCGCCATCCCGACGGATCGCCTGATGCTGGCCAGCAAGGGCGAGTTCAACCTCACCGAGTCACACACCGCCTTCTTCGAGGCCAACTACGCCGCGACGAAGACCAAGACCGAGCTCGAGCCCTTCCCGCTGGACTCCACTGACCTGGGTGGCCTGATCCCGGCTGAGTTCATGGTCAACGGCGTCAAGATGCGCAACCCGCTGGTGCCGGACACGATCTACAACAACGCGGTTGACCGCGACGGCGACGGCCTGAAGGACTACAACTTCACCCGCCGCATGTCCGACATCGCCAACCGTGGCAACAAGGCTCAGCGAGACACCTTCCGCCTGCTGACCGGCGTCAAGGGTGAGCTGACCAAGACCTGGTCCTACGACGCGTACGCCGCCCACTCGTTCACGAAGGAAGGCCAGACCGGCACCGGCCAGGTCAACGTCATGAACTTCATGAACGCGCTGAGCGCGGTGGCCGACGTCAATGACGTCAATGGCAACGGCAACACCACCGAAGCCATCTGCAAGGACGCCATCGCGCGTGCGCAGGGCTGCGTGCCGGCCAACATCTTCGGCGCCAACAAGCTGAGCGCAGAGGCCGCCAAGTACATCCACGCCCCCTCGTCGCTGAACACCCGCATCACGCAAACCCTGGTGGGCGGCACCGTGACGGGCGAGCCGTTCGAGCTGCCGGCCGGTCCGCTGGGCGTGGCGATCGGCGCGGAATACCGCAAGGAAACGTCGAACCAAGAGTTCGACGCGCTGACGCAGACCGGCCTGAACGCCGGCAATGCGCTCCCCAACACGGCCGGCTCCTTCGACGTGAAGGAAGCCTTTGTTGAAGTGCGCGCCCCGCTGCTGAAGAGCCTGCCGTTGATCAAGTCGCTGGATGCGCAACTGGCCGTGCGTCAGGGCAAGTACTCCACCGTGGGTGACACCACCAGCTGGAACAGCGGCCTGGACTGGGGCATCAACACGACCTTCCGTGTTCGTGCCAACTACGCCGTGTCGACCCGCGCCCCCAACATCAGCGAGCTGTATCAGGCACCGTCGCAAACCTTCCCGACCGGTCTGGTGGACCCCTGCCAGGGCAAGACCCTGACGGCCACCGACGCCGTCTCCGTCGCCTGCCGCACCAACCCCGGTGTGGTCGCCAACATGAACGCCAACGGCGGCGTGTTCAAGCTGACGCAGTCCGACCTGCAGGGCATCAGCGGCTTCGACAGCGGCAACCCCAAGCTGGGCGCCGAGAAGGGCAAGTCCACGACCATCGGCATCGTCATCACCCCGAAGACGATCGACCTGCTGCGTGACTTCACGTTCACGGCTGACTACTACAAGATCAAGATCGCGGACGCCATCAACACGCCGGGACGCCAGTACGCGCTGAACCAGTGCTACGGCGGTGGCAACACCACGTTCTGCAACTTCATCACCCGTCGCCCGGCCGATATCGGCCCGAACAGCGCTGGCTCGCTGGAGTTCATCGACGAGACCGCTGCCAACACCGGTGGTGACCTGGTCGAGGGCGTGGACCTGACCGCCAGCTACCGCACCAAGCTGTTCGGTGGCGTGTTCAATTCGCGCATCGCCTACACCTACATCATGAAGTCCTACAACCAGCCGACCCCTCAGGCTGACAAGGACTACTCGCAGGGTGAAGTCGGCAACGCGCGCAACCGCTGGGTGCTGAACCTGGGCTACAACATCGGCAACATCGGTGTGGCAGCCACGACGACCTACTTCGGTCAGTCGTACCTGGAGGACACGTTCATGCGTGACACCTTCGGCAGCACCAACAAGATGGACGGCAAGATCAAGGCTCGCGCCTACCTGGACCTGCAGGCCAACTACAAGATGGGCAAGAGCGAGATCTACTTCGGCATCGACAACGCCACGGCCACCAAGGCGCCCCCGATCATCTCGGGTCTGCCTGG
This sequence comes from Roseateles hydrophilus, assembly GCF_026712245.1. Taxonomy (GTDB): domain Bacteria; phylum Pseudomonadota; class Gammaproteobacteria; order Burkholderiales; family Burkholderiaceae_C; genus Pelomonas; species Pelomonas hydrophilus. The sequence goes on along the minus strand of NZ_JAPPUY010000003.1, from coordinate 451,418 downwards.
CAACACGACCGGCGCGGAAACCAACGCCAGCGTCTACGATCCGATCGGCCGTCGCTACTACGTCGGTCTGCGCTACAGCCTGTAAAGGCTGGCTCCACGGTGCCTGTTCCGGCAGGCATCGCCAAGGAAAAGCACATCCGCGCGATGTGCTTTTTTTTGCGTGCTCATCTCGTAACGCCCCATGATTGACGCCCTGATCCCGCCCCCCGACGTCCTCATCATCGGTGCCGGCCCCGCCGGCAGCGCCTGCGCGCGCCTGCTGGCGCAGGCTGGCGTGGACGTGCTGCTGGTGGACCAGCACGCGCCAGGCCGCGACAAGACCTGCGGCGACGGCCTCATCCCCGACGCCCATCAGGCGCTCGCGCGGCTGGGGCTGCTGGACACCGTGGTGCAGCGCGCGCAGCACGTGGCGCATGTGGGCTGCATCGGCCCGGGCGGCGGGCGCGTGGACGTGCCGGGCCGCCTGGCCGTGCTGCCGCGCAAGCAGCTGGACGCGCTGCTGCTGCAGGCCGCCCGCGATGCCGGCGCGCGCTTCGAGCAGGCGCGCTTCGAGGCGCCGCTGGAGGAGGCCGGCCGCGTCGTCGGCGCGCGTCTCAAGCGTGGCGACGACCTGCTGGAGGTGCGCACGCCGTGGGTGGTGCTGGCCACCGGGGCGGTGCCCAAGGCGCTGTCGGCCGCCGGCATGTGCGAGCGCCACACACCCAGCGGCGTGGCGCTGCGCGGCTATGTCAAGGCGCCGCAGATGGTCGGCAAGATCCAGGCGCTCGAAGTCGTCTGGGACAAGGCGTTGAGGCCGGGCTATGGCTGGATCTTCCCGGCGCCCGATGGCCACTTCAACATCGGCGTGGGTGTCACCAACTCGCACGAAGACCGCGATGGCAAGGGCCAGAAGAAGGACGCCAACCTGCGCGCCATCTTCGACGCCTTCGTCGCCAAGTACCCGCCCGCCGCCGAGCTGATGCGCGTGGGCGAGAAGCAGGGCGAGGGCGAGCAGTGGCTCAAGGGCGCGCCGCTGCGCTTCACGCTGGAGGGCGCGCGCTGGACGCGCCCGGGCCTGCTGGTCACTGGCGAGGCGGCGGGCTCCACCTACTCCTTCACCGGCGAGGGCATCGGCAAGGCGATGGAGACCGGCATGCTGGCCGCTGACGCGCTGCTCGCCCACCGCCACGAGGCCGACGGCGACGCGGCCGTGCGCGCCCGCTACGAAGCCGGGCTGGCAGCCCTGAAGCCCAAGTTCAAGCTCTACGAGGCCGCCAACCGCGTCAACGCCCACCCCTGGCTGGCCGACCTCGTGATCTGGCGCGCCCGCAAGAGCGAGCGCGTGCTGCGCCGCCTCAGCGGCGTGCTCAACGAGACCAGCAACCCGGGCAACATCGTCAGCCTCAAGGGCATCATGCGGCTGTTCCTAGACTGATCAGACGCGTTCGACGATCAGCGCGATGCCCTGCCCCACGCCAATGCACATCGTGCACAGCGCGTAGCGGCCGCCGGTCACTTCCAGCTGATTGACGGCCGTCGTCACCAGGCGTGCGCCGCTGGCGCCCAGCGGGTGGCCCAGCGCGATGGCGCCGCCGTTCGGGTTCACGCGGGCGTCGTCGTCCGCGAGGCCCAGGTCGCGCAGCACGGCGAGGCCTTGGGCGGCGAAGGCCTCGTTGAGCTCGATGACGTCCATCTGCGCGAGCGTGAGACCGGTCAGCGCCAGCACCTTGCGCGTGGCCGGGGCCGGGCCGATGCCCATGATGCGCGGCGCCACGCCGGCCGTGGCCATGCCCACCACGCGGGCGCGCGGTGTGAGGCCGTGGCGGGCCGCTTCGGCCTCGCTGGCCAGCAGCAGCGCGCAGGCGCCGTCGTTCACGCCGCTGGCGTTGCCGGCTGTCACGCTGCCCTCGGGCGTCACCACGCCCTTGAGCTTGGCCAGGGCCTCCAGGCTGGTGGCGCGCGGGTGCTCGTCCAGCAGCACCTGCACCGGGTCGCCCTTCTTCTGCGGCACGGCCACCGGCGCAATCTCGCGCTCGAAGAAGCCCCTCTGCTGGGCCGCAATCGCCTTGGTTTGCGAGGCGAGTGCCATGCGGTCCTGCGCCTCGCGCTCGATGCCGAAGTCACGCGCGACGTTCTCGGCCGTCTCGGGCATGGAGTCCACGCCGTACGCCGCCTTCATCAGCTTGTTGACGAAGCGCCAGCCGATGGTCGTGTCGTAAACGGCGTTCGTGCGGCTGAAGGCGCTCTCGGCTTTGGGCATGACGAAGGGCGCGCGGCTCATGCTCTCCACGCCGCCGGCGATCATCAACCCGGCCTCGCCGGCGCGGATGGCACGCGCGGCGCTGCCCACCGCGTCCAGGCCCGAGCCGCACAGGCGGTTGATCGTGGCGCCGGGCACGTCCACCGGCAGGCCGGCCAGCAGCGCGGCCATGCGGGCCACGTTGCGGTTGTCTTCACCGGCCTGGTTGGCGCAGCCGTACAGCACGTCGGTCACCTGGGCCCAGTCGACGCGGGGGTTGCGGGCCATCAAGGCCTTGAGCGGCAGGGCGCCGAGGTCGTCGGTGCGGATGCTGGACAGCGCGCCGCCGTAGCGGCCGAAGGGGGTGCGGATGGCGTCGCAGATGAAGGCGTGGGTCATGGTGCAAGTCCTGAGCAGGTCACGACGTGGTGAGGCGGAGGTAAGGGCTCACGCGGTAGCGTTCGCCGCGGTGGTAGGCGTCCAGCCGGTCGAGCAGCGCGACGATGGCTGCCGCGCCCCAGCGCCCTTGCCACTCGAACGGGCCGGCGGGGTAGTTCACGCCCAGCTTCATCGCAGCGTCAGCGCCCTCCTCGCTGCACACGCCCTGCTGCACCGCGTCGTTGGCTTCGTTCACGAGCATGGCGATGGTGCGGGCGACGATGAGCCCCGGCACGTCCACCATCTCCACCGGCTGGAAGCCCGCGGCCGCCAGCCAGCCCACCGGCGCGTTGAAGTCGCCTGACTTGGCATAGGCCAGATGCGAGGGCTCGCCCAGCGGCAGGTCGAACACCACCACCGGCGCTTGCAGTTCGCGCTCGGCGGCGATCTCGCGGGCGGTGCGGCCGTCGGTCAGGCGCAGCTGCGTGCGGTCGACCTCCAGGCCCACCCAGTCGCTGGACGTGTCACGCGCAGCCTGCGGGAAGGCGGCCGCGAAACGGTCGGCCACGAAGCCGTGGCCGTGCACCACCAGGCGCTGCGCGGTGGGCGTGTCAGCGCCGGCGACCGGAACCGCCGGCGCACCCTCCGGGTATCGGTAAAAGCCCCGCCCGGTCTTGCGGCCCAGGTAGCCGGCGTCCACCAGCTCCTGCTGCACGAGGGACGGCGTGAAGCGGCGGTCGAAGAAGTTGGCGGCGAACACCGAGTTCGTCACGGCGAAGTTGGTGTCGTGGCCGATTAGGTCCATCAGCTCGCAGGGGCCCATGCGGAAGCCCGCGGCGCGCAGGCAGGCGTCGATGCGCTCCGGTGTGGCGGCCTGGTCCTGCAGCAGCATCAGCGCCTCGGCGTAGTACGGCCGGGCGATGCGGTTGACGATGAAGCCCGGCGTGGAGCGGGTGTGCACCGGCGTCTTGCCCCAGCGCGCGGCCAGCGTGGCGATGGCCTGGGCCACGTGGCTGTCGGTGCCCAGGCCCGACACCACCTCCACCAGCTTCATCAGCGGCACCGGGTTGAAGAAGTGCATGCCCACCAGGCGCTCCGGCCGCTTCATGCCGCGGGCCAGGGCGGTGACCGAGATGGACGAGGTGTTGGTGGCAATGATCGCGTCGTCGGCCAGCAGGGCTTCCAGCTCTGCGAACAGCGCGCGCTTGATGTCCAGGTTCTCGACGATGGCCTCGATGACCAGGTCGGCCGGCTGCAGCGCGGCCACGGGTGTGATGCGGGCCAGCGTGGCGGCCACGGCGTCGGCGGTCAGCTTGCCTTTGGCGGCCAGGCCTTCCAGCGTGGTGGCGAGCTTGGCCTTGGCGGCGTCGGCCGCACCGGCACGGGTGTCGAACAGGGCCACGGCATGGCCGGCCTGGGCGGCCACTTGCGCAATGCCGGCGCCCATGAGGCCGGCGCCGACGACGAGGATGCGGGCGTTGTCGAGGTTCATTCGGAAGCGTTCCAGTTCGGCTTGCGTTTGCCCAGGAAGGCGGCGAAACCTTCGCGGGCCTCGGGCGTGGTGCGCACGCGGGCAATCGTCTGCGCGGTGAGTTCGCGCACGTCGACCGTCACCGGGCCGGGCGCGAGGTGGGCATAGAGCTGCTTGATCTCGGCCTGCGCTGCGGGGCCGCAGGCGAGCAGGTCAGCCAGCAGCGCGTCCACGGCGGCGTCCAACTCGACCAGCGGCACCACGCGCTGCACCAGACCCACGCGCAGCGCCTCGGCGGCGTCGATGCGACTGGCAGTGAGCGCGAGGCGCCGCGCTTCGCGCAGGCCCACGGCATTGACGAGGTGCGGGCCGATGACGGCCGGCAGGATGCCCATGCGGGCCTCGCTGACGGCGAAGCTGGCGGCGTCGGACGCGACGGCCATGTCACAGGCCGCCACCAGGCCCACGCCGCCGCCCAAAGCAGCACCCTGCACGCGGGCCAGCGTCGGCTTCGGGCACTCGGCGATGCGCGCCAGCATGGCCGAGAAGCGGCGGGCGTCGGCGAGGTTGTCGTCCTGCGAGGCGGCCGCGGCGCGCTGCATCCACTGCAGGTCGGCCCCGGCGCTGAAGTGCTTGCCGGCACCGGCCAGCACCACGGCGCGCACGGTGGCGTCGGCACCCAGCGTGGCAAAGGCGGCGTCCAGTTCGGCGATCAACACCTCGTCGAAGGCGTTGAACACGGCGGGCCGGTTCATGGTGAGCACGGCCACACCGTCGGGCCGGTGGTCGAGTTGAAGGGCGGTCCAGTCAGGCATCCGGGCATTTTGCATTTTCCCGACCGATCGGTCGAACAACCATTCGCGCGCGGGATTCCGCCATTCGCCGCACGCCTGGCGGTGCCGCGCCCGGGGGCTTCTAGACTGCCCGCCATGTCTTCGCCGTCCCGCCTGAGCCGCTGGCTCGCCACCGACTGGTCGCAGTGGCTCTACCCCGGCCCGCGCCGCAGCTTCACGCCCGAGGAGATGGCGCGCGGCGGCAGCCAGCCCTGGCCGGTCAACATCGACCACTATGTCTACGTCAACCTGATCGTGCTGCTGGCCGTCAACACGTCCATCCAGCGCCAGTGGGTGTGGGTCTGGCCGGTGGTGCTGGGCCTGGGCTGGGCCACGCTGGCCGTGGCCCGCTGGCTGTGGCGTGCGCCCACCAGCCGGCGGCTCAACCTGGCTTGCTGGGTGGTCGCCCTGCTGGTGCTGGCCATCGCCATCGGGCTGATCAAGACCGGCATGCGCGACCAGATGGATGCCCAGTTCCCGCTCATGCTGGCCATCATGACGTCGGTGGTGTCGGCCTGGTGGCTGCTGACGCTGTTCCGTGTGCAGCAGATCAGCGCCCGGCTGCGCGAACTCGACGAGCAGGACGCGGCGCTGCGCCTGTCCACTCGCTTGGCGGCCGCGCAGATCCAGCCGCACTTCCTGTTCAACACGCTGGCCTCGCTGCAGCACTGGGTGGACACGGGCGACGCGCGTGCCGCGCCGCTGCTGCGCGACTTCACCGGCTACCTGCGCGCCACGCTGCCGATGTTCGAGCGCGAGCAGCAGCCGCTGGCCGACGAGATGGCCATGGTGCAGCGCTACCTGGCCATCATGCAGGCGCGCCTGGGCAAGCGGCTGCGCTACACGCTGGACGTCGCGCCCGACGTGGCCGCCACGGAGCTGCCGCCGGGCCTGGTGCTGACGCTGGTGGAGAACGCCATCGCCCACGGCATCGAGCCGCAGCTGGGCGGTGGCCACATCACGGTGCGAGCCGCGCGCGACGGCACGGCCGTGCGCATCCAGGTCGCCGACGACGGCCCCGGCCTGGCGCCCGGCTGGCGCGACGGCGTGGGCCTGGCCAACACGCGCCGCCGGCTGCATCACGCCCAGCCGCTTGCCACGCTGGCGCTGACCGACCACCACCCCGGCTGCCTCGCCACGCTGACCCTGCCCTGCCCATGAACCTGACCGCCCTGATCGCCGACGACGAAGAAGCCCCCCGCGAACAACTGCGCGCCGCGCTGGCCCGGCTGTGGCCCGAGCTGCAGATCGTGGCGGCCAGCGCCAATGGCGTGGAGGCCTGGGACGACTGCCTCGCCCATGAGCCGGCCATCGCCTTCCTGGACATCCGCATGCCGGGCCTGACCGGGCTGGACGTGGCGCGGCGGCTGGCGGCGCTGGCCACGCCGCCGCTGATCGTGTTCGTCACGGCCTATGACGACCACGCGCTCGCCGCGTTCGATGCCGGCGCGGTGGACTACGTGCTCAAGCCCGTGGACGACGCCCGGTTGGCTCAGACGCTGGCGCGGCTGAAGGCCCGCGTGCAGGCCCAGGCGCCCGCGACGGCGCCGGACACCGCCGCGCTGCAGCGCCTGCTGGCCAGCCTGCCCCAGGCCCGGCCGGTGCCGCGCCCCATCCAGGCCAGCCTGGGCCGCGAGGTGCAGCTGATCCCGCCCGAGGAGGTCCTCTACTTCGAGGCCGATGCGCGCTACACCCGCGTGGTGCACGAGCGCGGCGAGGCGCTGATCCGCACGCCGCTGCGCGAGCTGCTGGCCCAACTGGACCCCGACCAGTTCTGGCAGATCCACCGCAGCGTGCTGGTCAACTGCCGCTGCATCGCCAGCGCGGTGCGCGTGGACGAAGGCACCATGGTGGTCACGCTGCGCGGGCGGGAGGAGAAGCTGCCGGTCTCGCGGCAGTTCCAGCCCCTGTTCAAAGGCCAGTAGAAACCCTGGCCGAGCGCCGCGGGCGGCTCCGCACAATCGCGGCCTTTATCCCCAAGCTTGGGGATTCACGCCGCCCACGGATCGCCGATGACCCCGTCCCTGCCCACGCCGCGCTTCGACCACTTCTATCGCCACGACGAGCTCACCGCCCTGCTCTTCGCCTACGCCGAGGCGCGGCCCAACCTGGTATCGGTGCGATCCATCGGCAAGAGCTACGAAGGCCGCGACATCTGGGTCGTCGTGGTCACGAACCTGGCCAGCGGCATGGACATCGACAAGCCGGCGCTGTGGGTGGACGGGAACATCCACGCGGCCGAGCTGACCGCCTCCACCACCTGCCTGTACTACCTGCACCAGCTGCTGCAGCTGCATGGCGGCACCTCGCCCGAGGCCGTGCAGGTGAACCGCCTGCTGGACACGCGCACGCTGTACCTGGTGCCGCGCCTGAACCCCGATGGCGCCGAGCTGGCCCTGGCAGAGCGCCCGCGCCACATCCGCAGCTCCACGCGCGCCTACCCCTACACCGAGGAGCCGGTGGACGGCCTGACCGTGGAGGACGTGGACGGCGACGGCCGCATCCTGACCATGCGCGTGCCCGACCCGCATGGCGGCTACAAGAAGCACGCCACCGAGCCGCGCCTGATGGTGCCGCGCGAGCCGGGCGAGTTCGGCGGCGAGTACTACCGCCTCATCCCCGAGGGCTTCATCAAGAACCACGACGGGCTGACCGTGAAGGTCAACCCCGACCGCGAAGGCCTGGACCTGAACCGCAACTTCCCCGGCGACTGGCGCCAGGAGTTCCAGCAGCTGGGCGCCGGCCCCTACCCCACCAGCGAGCCTGAGGTGCGCGCGATGGTGGACTTCATCACCGGCCATCCCAACATCGGCGCGGCGCTGAGCTTCCACACCCACAGCGGCGTCATCCTGCGCCCCTGCGGCACGCGCAGCGACAAGGACATGACGCCCGAGGACCTGTGGCTGTTCCAGCAGTTCTCGGCGCTGGGCGAGAAGCACTCGGGCTACCCGGCCATCAGCATCTACGAGGACTTCCGCTACCACCCCAAGGACGTCATCACCGGCACGCAGGACTGGGTCTACGAGCACCTGGGCGCGCTGTTCTGGGTGGTGGAGCTGTGGTCACCCAAGAAGGAGGCCGGTGTGGACGACAGCACCGGCTGGATCGACTGGTACCGCAGCCACCCGGTGGAGGACGACCTCAAGCTGCTGAAGTGGAGCGACGAGCAGTGCGGCGGCCAGGCGCATGTGGACTGGAAGCCCTTCCAGCACCCGCAGCTGGGCGCGGTCGAGATCGGCGGCTGGGACAAGATGAACTACTGGCGCAACCCGCCGCCTGCGCTCCGCGAGCGCGAGGCCGCGCGCTTCCCGGCCTGGATGACGCAGATCGCGATGAGCCTGCCCAAGCTGGAACTCATCCGCACCGAGGTGCGCGCGCTGGGCCCCGACATGTGGCGCGTGCGCCTGGCCGTGGCCAACGCCGGCTACCTGCCGGCCTACGTGACGCAGCGCGCGCTGGAGCGCAAGACCGTGCGCGGCGTGATGTTCGAGATCCACATGCCCGGCGGCGACCCGTCGATCAGCCTGGTCAGCGGCAAGGAGCGCATGGAAGGCCCGCAGCTGGAAGGCCACGCGCCCAAGCAGAGCCAGTTGGCCTTCCTGGCCAACAAGCAACCCACGGCCGACCGCGCCGTGGCCGAGTGGGTGGTGCGTGCGCCGGTGGGCACGCGGCTGGCGCTCAGCGCCAGCGCCGAGCGGGCCGGCGTGGTGCGGACCGAGGTGGTGCTGGACTGATCAGCTGACGGGACGCTCGTTTTCCTGCGCGGCCAGCAGCGCCTCGCGCCACAGCCGCGCGGGGATGAAGGTGCGCAGCTGCTCCATGGCCTTGTCGACCATCGCCGGGTGCAGGCCATGGTCCAGGTGCGGCAGCAGGTCGGCCGTCACGTCGGCACCCAGGTCCACCAGCGCCTGAGCCGCATCCACCACATGGCGGGACGGGAAGCGCTGGTCCGCCAGCCCGTGGACGAGGTGCACACAGACGTCCTGCGGCGCATGGCCGGGCCGGGACAGGTAGCCCCCGGCCAGCGCCAGCACGCGGCCGGCCAGCGCGGCCTCGGCCTGCACCGCCTCCAGCGCCAGCAGCGCGCCCTCGCCCACACCGGCCAGCGCCACACGCTGCCACGGCAGGCCCAGCCGGGCGGCTTCCGCCCGCAGGCGCTCGATCAGCACCGGCAGCGCCGCCGCCACGCCCTCGGGGCTGGGCGCGCCCCCCGCCCACCAGCGGCAGCGGCCTTCGCCATCCCGCAGCGGCGGATGCAGCGTCAGCGTGACGGCACTGGGGTACTGGGCTTGCAACGCGGCCGCCAGCGGGGCCAGCGTGTCCGGGCCGTCGGGGGCGATGCCGCCGTCGGGCAGCAGGGCGAACAACAGGTCGGGTTGGCCGTGGGCATCAAGCGAGTTCATGCTTGACATTGTCAACCGCAGCGAGAACGCCATGGCCGAGGCGCCAAAGCTCCGGAGCGCGCACTGCTCGTCGCGGCCTCCCCATCACAAGTTGTTGTCACGTTGCAACAATCGTGTGCCAATGCGCTGCACGGCGCGATGACACCAAACCAAGTCGGGGCTCAAGGGCACCAAGCCAAGCACTTGACGCCCCAATACGCAGCAAAAACAAGGTTTTGACGCGTCAGTAAAGAACGTGCCGCAAGTAACGCTTGTCAAGGGGTGCATGCCTGCCTTCTTCGCGCGAGAAGAGCAAAGCAAACTTTCGGCATGTCTTTTCACCTTGACCTGACGCCCATGAAATCTTCTCGACACTTTCCCAAGCTAGCAGTCACGTTCACTGCGCTTGCAGCGCAAGTCTTGTGCTTGCAAGCCGTGGCGCAATCCGGCACCCAGCAGCTGGAACGCGTTGAGGTGACGGGCTCGAACATCAAGCGCATCAGCAAGGAAGGCAGCTCGCCGGTCGACGTGATTTCCGCCAAGGAAATCTCCACATCCGGTGCCAAGAACGTGCTCGAGCTGCTGCGCACCCTGGTGCCAGCCATCGGCAATGACGGCTATCTTGACACCCCCAACCAGAACGGTTTCTCGCGCGGCGTGTCGACGGTCTCTCTGCGCAACCTGTCGGCCACGTCCACGCTGATCCTGCTGAACGGCCGCCGCATGACGCCGTCGGCCTACGCCAACCCCAACAACGGCACGTCGACGCTGTACGACCTGAACTCCATCCCGGTCTCGGCGCTGGCGCGCGTTGAGGTGCTGAAGGATGGTGCCTCCGCTGTCTACGGCTCTGACGCGATCGGCGGCGTGGTCAACTTCATCACGCGCAACGATTACCAAGGCATCGAAGTCAAGGCTGTGGCTGGTGCCAACGGCAAGAACGAATACCAGAAGGGCAGCGTGAGCGGCACCTTCGGTATCGGCGACCTGGCGGTCAATGGCTATAACGTCATGATCGGCGGCGATCTCTCCGTCAAGGGGCGCAGCATGGTCGGCGACAACACGGACGCCGGCATCATGGCTGCTGACTACCGTGCTCTGAACCTGCGCCGCGGCCCCTACGGCAGCTTCTCGTCGGCATCGCCCTTCTTTACACGTGAGGGCACGTCGGGCGCGCGCAACTTCTCGCAAGCCAGCGCGGCCAACATCGTCAATCGCGTCAACTGCCCGACCTCGCAGCAGTTGAACGTCGCCACGGCTGACGCCACCAAGTTCGGCTTCTCGACGGCGGCCTCCGCTGCCGGCCTGCTGAACCGCACCTTCTGCAACTACGATCTCGACGCCTTCAACGAGATGCAGAACCCCGGCACGGATGCCAGCCTGCTGGGCCGCGGCACGCTGGCCGTCAGCGACAGCATCACTGCCTTTGGCGAGTTCGCTTACAGCCGCAGCGAGCGCAAGTACTTGGCTGCGTCCCGCACCATCAGCGGCCTGTCGCCCACGAGCAACTTCCTGTTGGGCGGTGCAGGCGTGGCGCCCAGCTTCCAGGCCATCCTGGAAGTCGGCCACCCCGACAACCCGTTCCCGACCTCGCGCGCTGCCGTGCAGATGCGTTTCGAGAACGTTGCGGGCGGCAACAAGCTCGTGAACGAGGGCTACCGTGCGCTGGCCGGCGTCAAGGGAACAGCCTTCGGCAACTGGGATTGGGAATCCGCCGTGCTGTGGAACCGCTCGGATCGCAACGAGACCAGCTACGGTTTCCTGCGCCTGCCGGTGCTGCGCCAGATGCTGGGCCCGCAATCCGGTGGCACGAACCGCTCGCTGGCTTCGATCGCAGCCGACCCGGACCTCTCCCGCCCGCTGCTGAACAAGGGCGAGGCCGAAATCCTGCAGTGGGACGCCAAGGTCAGCACCGAGTTCGGCAAGCTGCCGGGCGGCCCGATCGGCATGGCCGCCGGTGTCGAACTGCGCCGCGAGTCGATCGAGATTACGCCTGCTGCGGACACCGCCGCTGGCAACATCCTCGGCCTGGCCAACACCGCCGTGACGGGCTCGCGCGACGTGAAGTCGGCCTTTGTCGAGTTCCGCCTGCCGGCGCTGAAGTCGTTGGAAGTCGACCTGGCAGGCCGCGTCGACAAGTACCCCGGCATCAAGACCAACTTTGTGCCCAAGGCCGGTTTCAAGTGGACCGCAACGGACATCCTCAGCTTCCGCGGCACGTATGCCGAAGGCTTCCGTGCCCCGGCCGTGTCTCAAGTCAGCCCGGGTGGCGCACAGTTCTTCGTGAACGGCCTGCAGGATCCAATCCGCTGCAACACGAACGCGGACCCGCAGGTGCCGTTCCCCGGCGCTGAAGCTGCCGACTGCAACAAGAGCGTGTCAGGCCAGGGTGGTGCCAACCCCGCGCTGCGCCCGGAGACGGCCTACAGCTCGTCCTTCGGCTTGGTGGTTTCGCCGACCCAGGGCGTTGATTTCGTTGTGGGCTGGTTCAAGATCCGCAAGAACGGCGAGGTCGCACTGGGCAGCGCTCAGGACGTCGTCGACCATCCGGAGCGCTACCCTGTGGGCTCGCTGATCCGTGACACCAACCCCGCACTGCTGCTGAACGGCCAGCCCGGTACCGGCCCCCTGCTGACTGTTGCCACGCCGTGGACCAACCAGGGCAGCACGATGGTGTCGGGCATCGACTTCGAAGCCAAGGTGTCGACGAAGGTCATGAATGGCGCCGTCAAGTGGACCAACTCCCTGAACGGCACCTACACGACCAAGTACGAACGCATCGAGCAACCGGGCTACCCGTCCAACAACTTGGTCGGCACGCGTGGCGGCCTGTGGGACTGGGCGACGTCGGCTGGCGACATCCCCCGCACGAAGTTCCGTTTCTCGACGGCCTTTGAGACGGGTGCCCACAACGTGGTCGGTGCGATGAACTACGTGAGCGGCATTTCGCTGATCCGCAAGCAGTACGGCCAGCCGGACGGCACGATGCGCGAGTACTCGGGACTGACCTGCCACTACGGCAACGTCACCAACCCGGCAGACCTCGTTGGCGCCAATCCGCTGACAAGCCGGAGCCAGGTGGGCCAAGCCCCGACTGCCACCAACGGTCGTGACCTGTATCTGAACCGCTTCCCGGGCTGCGCCGTGTCCAGCTGGACGACCTTTGACTTGAGCTACTCCTACACGGGCTTCAAGAACCTGACCCTGGCTTTCAACATCCAGAACGTCATGGACGAGAAGGCCCCGTACGATCCGGGCGCGACCTATCTGGGTCACAACACGGGTCTGCACAATGCGTTGGGCCGCTACTTCACGGTCTCGGCGAGCTACAAGTTCAAGTGATCGATCGGGCTGCACCAGCAGCCGCATCAAAAAAGGCACCACTCGGTGCCTTTTTTTTATGCGTGCGCGAACCTTGTGACGGCATGCCGCGTACACCGGCCGTGGCTCGCGTCCTGGTCAATCCGACGCGACGCCATGGCCGGCGATTCAGCTCCGCCGCCCTCAGATCTTCAACATGAACGGGTTGAAGTTGGTGTCACGGTCGTAGTAGTCCAGCCCCTCGGCCCGCTTCAGGAAGGTGACGAAGCGGGCCGTGACCGGGAAGAGCACGGCCTCCCACACCAGCTTGAAGCAGTACTGCGCCACGAACACCGCCAGCAGTTGCTCCTGCGGCCAGATGCCCCAGAAGGCGATGGTCAGGAACAGGCCGGTGTCCAGCAGCTGGCCCACCGCCGTGGAGCCGACGATGCGCGCCCACAGGTAGCGACCGTTGGTGGCCACCTTCATCTTGGCCATCACAAAACTGTTGGCGAAGCTGCCGGCAGCGAACGCGATCATGGACGCAGCAACCACGCGCCAGGTGTTGCCGAACATGGCCTCGACATGGGCCTGGTAGCCGTCCATGAAGGCGTTCTGTGCCGGCGGCAGGTGCACGATCACGAAGGCCATGAAGGCCGCGAACAGCAGCGCGCCGAAGCCCGCCCACACGACGCGCCGGTCGCGGCCATAGCCGTACACCTCGGTCAGCACGTCGCCAAAGATGTAGCTGATGGGGAAGAAGAACAGGTCGGCCCCGAAGGTCACTGTGCCCAGCAGCGGCAGCTCCAGCTGCGCCGCCTTGGCCGGCCCGATCAGGTTGGCGCACAGCAGCACGCAGACGCAGGCCGCCATGATCAAGTCGTAGTACTTGAAGCTGCGGGGCGGAGAAGCATTCATACAGGCGATGCCTTCAAGCGGAGTTGACAGGGTCGCGTAGCGTACCTGCCCCGCAAGCGGCACCCGCAGCACCGGCCTTGCCGGGCTGAGGCCGGCAAAGCCGGTGGGCTCGGGCTACTTCGTCAGCCGCAGCAGCGTCTGGTGCAGCTTGGGCGTGTCGATGGGCTTGGTCAGGAAGTCGTTCATGCCCGCCGCCAGCGCATCGTCGCGCTCGGAGACCAGCGCCGCCGCCGTCAGCGCAATGATGGGCAGCTCCTCGGCCGAGAAGTGCTTGCGCAGCTCGCGGGTGGCGTCGTGCCCGCCCATGACGGGCATCTGCACATCCATCAACACGATGTCGAAGGGCTTGCCCACGCTGGCCGCCGCCAGCACGGCCTCGATGGCCTGCCGGCCGTCGCTGGCCTGCGCCACCTCCATGCCCCACTGCTCCAGCTGGGCCACGGCGATCAGCATGTTGACGGGGTGGTCTTCGGCGATCAGCACGCGCCGGCCATGCAGCGCGTCCGGCACGGCGCGCGTCTCGCGCGGCTGGTGGGCCATGGGCGCGGGCGCGCCGGGCAGCGGCAGCTCGGCCCAGAAGGTCGAGCCCTCGCCGACCACGCTGCGCACGCCCACCTCGCCGCCCATCAGCGTCGCCAGCTCGCGGCAGATGGACAGGCCCAGCCCCGTGCCGCCGAAGCGCCGCGTGGTGGACTCGTCGGCCTGCGTGAAGGGCTGGAACAGCCGCGCCTGCTGTTCGACGGCGATGCCCGGGCCGGTGTCGCTGACCTCCACGCGCACCCACTCCCCCACGCTGCCCTGGCTGTTGCAGGGCAGTGCCTTCACGCTGACGGAGATGCCGCCACGGTCGGTGAACTTCAGCGCATTGGTCAGGTAGTTGGACAGGATCTGGCGCGTGCGCAGCGGATCGCCGAACACCCAGCTGGACAGGCCCGGGTCGATCTCCACGGCAAAGCTCAGGCCGCGGGCCTGCGCCAGCGTCAGATAGGCCAGGCGGATGGAGCCCAGCAGCTCGCGCAGCGAGAAGGGCTGGGTCTCCAGCGTCAGGCGGCCGGCCTCGATCTTGGACAGGTCCAGGATGTCGGAGATCAGGCCCGACAGGCTCTCGGCGCTGTCCATCATCTGGTTGAGGTAATCGCGCCGCTGGGTGTCGCTGATGTCGGGCTGCTGCGCCAGCCGCCCCAGGCCCAGCAGGCCGTTGAGCGGTGTGCGGATCTCGTGGCTGGTGTTGGCCAGGAAGGCGCTCTTGGCGCGGTTGGCGGCCTGGGCCTCGTCCTTCGCGTGGGCCAGCTGGTCTTCCACGCGGCGGCGCTCGGTGATGTCTTCGATGATCCAGATCGTGCCGCCCCGGCTGGGGTGCGCCGGGTCCACGACCTGGGCCAGCAACCGGGCCAGGAAGGTGGAGCCGTCGCGGCGCCGCATGGTGCGCTCGATCTCGACCTGCTCGCCGGCCGCCAGCGCCGTGCCCAGCTCGCCGTCCATGGCCTGCCAGTCCTCCACGCTGGGCCAGACCACGCTGCCATGCTGGCCGATCAGCGCGCCGCGCGTCCAGCCGAACATAGCCTCCACACGCGGGTTGGCCAGCACGAACTGCTGGTCACGCGTCAGCGCGATGCCGATGGACGCGTTTTCCAGGATGGCACCGTGCACGAGGCGCGTGCGCTCGCTCTCCGTCACATCGCGTGCGTACAGCACCAAGTAGTTCTGGCCATCCATCGCGAACGGCGCCACCGACACCAGCATGGACACCGTGCTGCCGTCCTTGCGCCGGAAGCTGATGGGCACGTTGCTGGCAATGCCGTCGCGGCGCACGGCCTCGCGGATGTGCTGCCGGTCCTGCGGGTGGTGCCAGATGCCGATGTCGTCGGCCGTGCGGCCCAGCACCTCGGAACTGCTCCAGCCCGTGAGGTGCTCGAAGGCCTTGTTCACCATCGCGTAGCGGCCGGTCTCGGCCTCGGTCAGCGTGATGACGTCGGGGCTGGTGGCCACCAGATGGCTCAGCAGGCCTTCGCTGCGGCGCAGCGCGTCCTGCGCGCGGCTCTGCTCGGTCTGGTCGGTGAAGAAGGTCAGCGTGGCCGGGCCCGAGGCCGTCTCCACGCGCACGCTGGTGGCCTGCACCAACCGGCGCCGACGCGACAGCGTGCGCAGCCGGTACTCGGCCATGGGCTGCATGGCGCCGGGCGCCAGGCCCTCCAGCCGCGCGGCCTGCTGGCGGGCGGTCTCGTCGTCGCCCGGCTCGTAGTGGCTGAACAGGTCCTGCCCGATCATGCTGGAGCGCTGCGCGTAGCCGAACATGGCCATGGCCGCCGGGTTGGCGTCCACCACACGGCCCCAGCGGTGCAGCACCAGCGGGCTGGGCGAGCGGCGGAACAGCTCGCGGTAGCGGGTCTCGTTGGCATGCGCGGTCTGCTCGGCGGTGACCTCGTGCGTCACGTCGCGGCCCACCCCCCAGTAGCCGCGGAAGTTGCCCTGCGCATCAAAGCGCGGCTCACCGCTGATGGACACCCAGCGCGGGCTGCCGTCCAGGCCCGTGCGGCGCGCCACCATGCCGTGGAAGGGGCGGTGGGACTCGAGGTCGGCGCGGTGGGCGTCGAGCTCGTCATCGTTCAGCCCCATGCCGTCGATCTCCCACGGCGTCTTGCCCAGGCGCGAGCTCAGGTCCAGGCCCGAGCTGCCGGGGCGCTCCTCGGCCACATGGGTGAAGCGGAACTCGCGGTCCATCTCCCAGTACCAGTCCACCGCCATGCCCAGCAAACCGCGAAAGCGGGCCGTGCGCTCCTCCGCCTCGGCCAATGACCGCTGCACCATGCGCAGCAGCCCGAAGCCGGCGATCAGCCCCGCCCCCAGCAGGCAGAACTGCACCACCGTGCGCAGCAGCAGGCTGTTCATGGCCATGGGATGGGTGGACCAGCCCATGGCCTCGGCGGCCGCCATGCCGGCCAAGCCGGCGCCAGCCAGCACCGCCAGCAGCAGGCCGGCGCGCAGCCCCAGCATGCCGGTGGCAAAGGCCACCACGGGCCCGGACAGCGCCAGGCTCAAGGCCCACAGGCCCAGGTCGCGCGACCAGGCCACCACGGCCGGCAGCGCCGTCACCAGCGCCATCATCAACAGCGCCACCACCGGCCGCGACGCGTGGCGCGCGCTGCGCGACAGCACCAGCAGTCGCGCAAACGCCAGCAGCGAGATCAACAGCGCCAACGCGGGCGGCAGCCAGCCGTCCAGCCACTCGCCAGGCTGGCGCGTGTGCCACAACAGCCCCGCCACCGGCAGGAACACCGGCCCGCAGGCCAGCAGAAAGATGCGCGCGGCATGCCAGCGCATGCTGGTGGCCAGCCGCTCGCGCTGCTGCTCCGCCGGCTCGGCGTGGCCAACGAGGCTGCTGAGGTGCTCGACCTCGCCGCGGCGCATGCTCAGCGCAGGCTCTGCCGGGTGGCCTCGGCCACGGCGCGGGCGCGTTCGGCGAAGTCGGCCCCGTTGCTGGCGTACAGCACGGCGCGCGAGGAATTCACCACCAGCGGCGCGTCCCGGCCCGCAGCCTGCACGACCGAGGCGGCATCACCGCCCTGCGCGCCGACGCCCGGCACCAGCAGCGTCAGTGTGGGCGCCAGCTCGCGCACCCGGGCGATCTCGGCCGGATACGTGGCGCCCACCACCAGGCCCAGCTGGCCGTTGCGGTTCCACTGGCTCTCGGCCAGGTGGGCGAGGTGCTCGAACAGCCGCGGCTGGCCCGGCACGTCGGCCAGGCGCTGCATCTGCCAGTCGTCGCCGCCCTTGTTGGACGTGCGGCACAGCAGGATGGCGCCCTTGCCCTCGTAGGCGAGGTAGGGCTCCACGCTGTCAAAGCCCATGAAGGGCGACAGCGTCACCGCGTCGGCCTGGTAGCGCACGAAGGCCTCGCGGGCGTACTGCTCGACCGTGGAGCCGATGTCGCCGCGCTTGGCGTCCAGGATGACGGGCACGCCGGGCGCCACATCGTGGATGTGGGCGATCAGGCGCTCCAGCTGGGCCTCGGCGCCATGCGCGGCGAAGTAGGCGATCTGCGGCTTGAAGGCGCAGACCAGGTCCTTGGTCGCGTCCACGATGGCGGCGCAGAAGTCGTAGAACTTGCTCGCATCGCCCGCCCAGGCGCCCGGCAGCTTGCCCGGCTCGGGGTCGAGGCCCACGCACAGGCGGGAATGAGGGGTCAGGGCTTGGAGCTGGTGGACGAAGTTCATGTCAGTGGCGGCCCCGGGCGCAGGCGGTGCGCGTGCGTGCGGGCCTCATCAGATGGCGAAGACGGAAAGAGGGGCGTCGGCCGCGGACGCGCGAGCGACGACGAATTCTGCAAAAGCCTCGGCCGGCAGCGGTCGGCTGAACAGGAAGCCCTGCACGGCACGACAGCCCTGGCGGCGCAGGAAGGCCAGCTGGCCCTCGGTCTCGACGCCCTCAGCCAGCGTCTGCAGGCCCAGGGCGCCGGCCATGCGGATGACGGCGTCGACGATGGCGCGGTCTTCCGCGTCGTCGGTCAGGTCGCGCACGAAGGACTGGTCGATCTTGAGCTTGCCGACGCGGAAGCGCTTCAGGTAGCTCAGCGAGGAATGGCCCGTACCGAAGTCGTCGATGGACAGCCCCACGCCCCGCGCGTGCAGCTCGTTCATCACGGCAATGGCCATGGCCGGGTCGTCCATCGCGGCGCCTTCGGTCAACTCCAGCTCCAGCCGCTCGGCGGGCATGCCCACGGCGTCCAGCACGCGGCTCACCAGCTCGGGCAGGTCGTCATGGCGGAACTGCACGGCCGACAGGTTGACCGCCATGGTCAGCGCCGGCAGGCCGGCGGCGTCCCAGCGGCGCAGCTGCAGCAGCGCCTCGCGCAGCACCCACTCGCCGATGGGCAGGATCAGCCCCGACGACTCGGCAATCGGAATGAACTCGGCCGGCGACACCCAGCCCAGCTCGGGGTGATGCCAGCGCAGCAGCGCTTCGGCGCCGACGACGCGGCTCTGGCCGTCGTCATCCAGTGCGAACTGCGGCTGGTAGTGCAGGCTGAGCTGGCGGCGCTCCAGCGCGCGGCGCAGGCCGTTCTCCAGCTGCAGCGCGCGGGCCGACTGGGCCTGCATCTCGCTCGTGAAGAAGCGGTAGGCGTTGCGGCCGTCCCGCTTGGCGCGGTACATGGCCGCGTCGGCGCACTTGCACAGCGCGTCGAAGTCGTCGCCATCGGTCGGGAACATCGCGATGCCCATCGACGGCGTGACGGTCAGCTCCTGCCCCTCCACCTGGAAGGGCGCGCTGGCCAGCGCCATCAGCTTGGTGGCGAGGTGGGCAGCGCCGGCAATGTCGGTCAGCGGCAGCACCAGCACGAACTCGTCGCCACCCATGCGGGCCACGGTGTCCTGCTCGCGCACGGCGCCGCGCAGGCGGGCGGCGAGCTGCGTCAGCAGGCTGTCGCCGACGCGGTGGCCCAGCGAGTCGTTGACGTTCTTGAAGTGGTCCAGGTCCAGGAACAGCACGGCCAGCGGCTCGTCGCTGCGGCGGGCGATGTCGATGGCCTGCGTGGCGCGGTCGGCCAGCAGGTGGCGGTTGGGCAGGCCGGTCAGGCCGTCAAACAGCGCCAGCCGCTCGGCGCGGGCCTCGGCCGCCTGCTGTTCGGCGATCTTGAGTTGCAGCGCGGCGACGGTCTGGCTGAGCTGCTCGGTGCGCTGCGCCACCAGCGCCTCCAGCTGCGCCTTGGCCTGCACCAGCTCCTGCTCGGCCTGCTTGCGGGCCGTGATGTCCTGCGTGATCCAGATGGAGCCGCGCGACAGGTCGCTGCGGTCGATCGCCTTGCTGCGCACCTCGCACCAGACGGGCGTGCCGTCCTTGCGGCCCAGCAGCATCTCGGCATGGAAGGACTCGCCGCGTGCCAGCGGCGCGTAGCAGAGGTCGCCCGCCGCTTTCCATTCCTCGTCGCTGAGGTACCAGGCGCGCGACAGCTGCCCGTCCAGCTCGCCCGGCGCGTAGCCGAACAGCTGCTCGAAGGCATGGTTGCAGCGCGTCACGCGCCGGCCGCGCAGGTAGACGATGCCCACCATCGCGTGGTCGAAGATGAGCTGCTGCTCGGCGTGCAGGTCGGCCAGCGCGGCGTCGGCCAACTTGCGCTCGTGGATGTCGTCGACGATCCAGATCGAGCCGTCAGCCGGGTCGTCGGGGTTGATGAGGCGGCCGGTCAGGTGCGCCCAGAACAGCTCACCGTTCTGGCGCCGCATCAGCTGTTCGCTGCGGAAGGTCTCGCCCGTGGCCAGCAGCGGGTAGGCGCGCCGGCCCAGGCTGCGCGCCTCGTCCTCGCTCTCGTAGAGCTCCACGCTGCTGCGCCCCGTGGCCGCCTCGGGGCTGGCGAAGCCGTAGATCTCGGCATAGCGCTGATTGCAGCGCACCAGCGTGCGCGCCTTCACGAACACCACGCCCACACCCGCGTTGGCGAGGATGACATCCAACTCCCGCAGAGCCTGGCTCAGCGCGGGGTTGTCGCGGGTGTCGGGCGCGGGGCTCATGGTGATCTAGCGGGCGGTGCAGGTCGGGCGATGGCGTGGGGAGCGGAGCATGACCGGTTATTGTCCGGCCCCATGCCCATCCTCCAGACTGAACGCCTCGCGCTGCGTGAATTCACACCGCTTGATGCGCCCTTCCTGCTGCGCCTGGTCAACGAGCCCGGCTGGCTGCGCAACATCAACGATCCCGGCGTGCGCAGCGAGCAGGACGCGCTGGCCTGGGCCGAAGGCCGGCTGTTCAAGGGCTACCGTGAACAGGGCCACGGTTTCTGGGCCATGGAGCGCCTGGCGGACGGCGCGCTGGTGGGCATGTGCGGCCTGTTCCGGCGGCCCACGCTGCCGGAGCCCGACATCGGCTACGCGCTGCTGGCCGCGCACGAGGGCCAGGGCTATGCGCTGGAAGCCGCACGCGGCTGCGTGGCCCATGCGCGCGACGTGTTCCGCTGGCCTGCGCTGATGGCCATCACCGCGCTGGACAACCCGCGCAGCGTGGGCCTGCTGGGCAAGCTGGGCTTCGTCGAGCAGGCCCAGCAGCAGATCGAGGGCTACAGCGAGCCCTCGCGGGTGTTCCGGCTCGCCTTGGCCTGACGCGTCAGACGCGCTTGGCCAGGTCTTGCGCGAGGCCGGTGTAGCTGCCCGGCGTCATCTTCAGCAGGCGGGCCTTCTCGGCCTTGGGCAGGTCCAGGCCTTCGATGAAGGCGCGGATGGATTCCTGCGTGATGGCCTTGCCGCGCGTCAGCTCCTTGAGCTGCTCGTACGGGTTGGGCAGGCCGAAGCGGCGCATCACGGTCTGGATGGGCTCGGCCAGAACTTCCCAGGCGGCGTCGAGGTCGTCAGCCAGCGCGGCCTCGTTCACTTCCAGCTTGCCCAGGCCCTTGGCCAGCGAGTCGTAGCCCAGCAGCGCGTAGCCCAGGCCCACGCCCATGTTGCGCAGCACGGTGGAGTCGGTCAGGTCACGCTGCCAGCGGCTCACCGGCAGCTTCTGGCTCAGGTGCGTTAGCACGGCGCTGGCCAGGCCGAAGTTGCCCTCGGCGTTCTCGAAGTCGATGGGGTTGACCTTGTGCGGCATCGTCGAGCTGCCGATCTCGCCCGCCTTGGTCTTCTGCTTGAAGTAGCCCAGCGAGATGTAGCCCCACACGTCACGCGCCCAGTCGATCAGGATGGTGTTGGCGCGCGTGAACGCATCGAACAGCTCGGCCATGTAGTCGTGCGGTTCGATCTGGATGGTGTACGGGTTGAACGTCAGCTTCAGCTGCTTCTCGATGACAGCCTTGGAGAAGGCTTCCCAGTCGTGGCGGGGCCAGGCCGACAGGTGGGCGTTGAAGTTGCCCACCGCGCCGTTCATCTTGGCCAGCGGCTTGACCGCGGCGATGCGCGCGCGGGCCGTCTGCAGGCGGGCCACGACGTTGGCGATCTCCTTGCCCACGGTCGTCGGGCTGGCCGTCTGGCCATGCGTGCGGCTCAGCATCGGGATGCCGGCGAACTGGTGGGCCATGCCGCGCAGCTTCTCGATGATGCCGTCCAGCGCCGGCAGCATCACCTCGTCGCGTGCGGCCTTCAGCATCAGCGCGTGGCTGGTGTTGTTGATGTCCTCACTGGTGCAGGCGAAGTGCACGAACTCGCCGGCGGCTTCCAGCTCGGCGTGGCCCTCGAAGCTGCGCTTGATCCAGTACTCCACGGCCTTCACGTCGTGGTTGGTGGTGCGCTCGATGGCCTTGATCTCTTCGGCATCGGCCTCGCTGAACTTCTTCACCAGGCGGCGCAGGCGGCTGCGCGCAGCGCTGCTCAGCGGCTTGAATTCCTTGAAGCCGGCATCGCTGAGCGCGATGAACCACTCCACCTCCACCTGCACGCGGCGGTGCATCAGGCCGAACTCGGACAGCAGCGGGCGCAGGGCCGCGACCTTGGCGGCGTAGCGGCCGTCCAGCGGCGAAAGGGCGCTGATGGCGGAGTAGTCGGTCGTGGTCATGGCGGGCCAGGCTGGTCGTGGAAAACCCGCGATTCTAGTTTTTGGGCGCTGACGCGGCTTCGGCCTTGAAGAAGGCGATGCGCTCGTCGTCGGCGGGATGCGAGCTGAACGCGATGGCAAACGCGCTGCCCGACTGATCGCCATACGCCTCGCGAATGCGCTCGAAGAACACGGCGATGCGGGCGGGATCCACGCCGCCACGCTGCGCCATGTCACGCGCAAACGCATCGGCCTCGCGTTCATGGTCGCGCCGGTAGCCATTGGTGGCCAGCAGCACGGGCAGGCCGTTCAGAAAGCTGGAGAAATCGCCCAGCCACAGCGATGTGGCCGCCGTCACGACGCTGGCACGGATCAGCGTGCGCAGGCCGTGACGATGCTGCAGGTGGCCCACCTCGTGGGCGAGGATGGTCAGCACGGCATCCGGCTCATCCTTCAACAGCGCGATCAGCTCGTCGGTGATGCACATCTGCCCGCCCACCAGCGCAAACGCATTGGGGCCCAGCGTGGCGCTCGTGCGGCGGAAGTGCAGCTGGATGTGCTCCGGCACATCCATGCCCGAGGCTCGCGCCTGGGCCAGTAGGCGCTCGAACCGGCCGCGCCAGGCCGCCTGCTCGGCCGCGCTGAGCTGGCTGGGCCGCAGCCACTGCTTGTCGACGAAGGCCATGAACTCCTCGCCGACCGGCTGCTCGACGCTCCGCGGGATGCGCTTGACGAGCTCGTCGCTGGCCCACGGCAGGCCCCAGCGCCAGCCGGCCGCGAACAACGCGCTGATGAACACCAGCGCCATCACCGCGAGTGGCCAGCTCAGCTGCCAGCGCTCAACGAGGCCGGGCCGCTGGCCGGTGGCGTCGGCCCAGGCGTCAAAGGCCGCGGCGTCCGGGAAGCTCAGCACGCCGCCACCGGGCAACACCATCAGACGCTGGCCGTGCCGCATGCGCTCGGGCCACTGCACGCGGTGCAGCGGCAGGCACTGGTCAGCAAAGTGCAGCTGCCCCTCTCGCAGGCTCACGCTCACGGGCCGGGCCTGGCCGTGCTGGCCATCAAACCAATGGGCTTGGACAGATGCCGCCATGTCAGAGCCCCACATCCATGCCAAAGAAATCGCCCGCCACGTCGCCCGACGCGTCGGTGTGGCGGCCGGCACGCGTGGCCGCCCACGTGGACGGCTCGGCCGTGGTGCTGATGCGCAGGGCCTGCAGCCGCAGGCGCGTGGCAGCCATCACCGCAAACGGCCGGTAAAAGCCCAAGGTGAGCACGATGAGCACCCAGTTCTTCAGCGACAGCGTCATGTAGCCGTTCAACGCGCTGTGGAACTGCAGCGAGCCGCTGCGGGTGTTGCCCCACACCAGGTTCTGAAGGCGCGAGGCGTAATAGGTGAGCAGGCCGCCCGCACCAAACAAGTAGATCAAGCCCATGCCGGCAAGGCCGAAGTACTGGCCATTGCCCTTGGCATCGATGCGCCCGGTGAAGGCGATGGCCAGCAAGCTGCCGAACACGACCGACAGAAAGACCGCGCTCAACAACAGCCCCACGCCGAGCAGCACCGTCTTCAGGCCGATGAAGTACACCGAGCGCGTGTGCAGCCGGATCTCGCTGCGCTCGCCCGCGATGCGGTAGCCCCGGTGCTGGTAGCGCTTGATCAGCGCGGTGGACCACGGCGCCATCAGGCCCAGCACCAACAGCGTCACGCCGAACCAGAATTCGCTGTTGACGCCCGGATCGCCGCTCGGCCCCTGGCTGTCAGGCACCAGCGCCGTCAGCACCGCCGCCGGGATGTAGACGGGCAGGTGGGCCAGGTAAGCGCCGACGAGCGAGCCCTCGAAGCCCATGCGCAGTCCGCGCCAGCTGGTGTTGCCGAGCCGGAACTGCATGGCGGCCCGCCACAGCGCCGGCCACACCGCGCACAGCAGGATGAACGACCCCAACGCCGCTGCCGGCGACAACTCGCTGGCCACCGTGTAGGCCACCAGCAGCACGGCCAGCAGCACGAAGCCGCGGAACATCCGCCAGGCATCGCCATGGAAGGCAAGCGCCTCGCCGTCGATGAACGTGTTGGCGTAGACGTAGCGGATGCGCCGCAGCTTGGCGAAGGGCAGGTACAGCCCGCAGCTCAAGAGGATGAGCAGCAGGTTCACCGCCCAGATGCGGAAGTACTCGCTGCCCGAGCCGGTGAAGCGGATATCGAGGACACGCCCCCCGGGATCGGGCGACGCGGCGGCCGCAACGGCGGCGTCTGACATGAATGCGAACTCCCTGATGTAGCGGCCAGCGTCTGCAGCGCTGATCCGGCGCGCACTGTGCCCGTCGCGTCCGCGCTGGGCAATCCCTGCTTTCCACCAGCGTGTCGGGCCGGCCCGACAGGACTTTTTCACGGGCAGGCCCCCAGGGGGCGCTGGCTAGAATCGTTTCGACTTGTGACCCCCGTATTTGCCCTATGACCGCGATGAAGTTGATCGGTTCGCTCACCAGCCCATTCGTGCGCAAGGTGCGCATCGTGATGGCCGAGAAGAAGCTCGACTACCAGCTGGTGCTGGAAGACGTCTGGGGCAGCGACGCGATCCTGAAGATGAACCCGCTGGGCAAGGTGCCCTGCCTGGTCATGGAAGGGCAGGACTCCATCACCGGCGCAGTGTTCGACTCGCGCGTCATCGTCGAGTACGTGGACACGCTGTCGCCCGTGGGCAAGCTCATCCCCGAGCGGGGCCGCGAGCGCTGCGAGGTGCGCACCTGGGAGGCGCTGGCCGACGGCATCATGGACGCCGCCATCCTCGTGCGCCTGGAGCGCACCTGGGCCCACCGCACGCCGGAGCAGCGCAGCCAGGCCTGGATAGACCGCCACCTCGGCAAGGTGAACGCGGCGCTGGCCGCGATGAGCCAGGGCCTGGGCGACAAGGCCTGGTGCTCGGGCAACCATTTCTCGCTGGCCGACATCTCGGTGGGCTGCGCGCTGGGCTGGCTGGAGTTCCGCTTCCCGGAGATCGCCTGGCGCGAGACCCACCCCAACCTGGCGCGCCACATGGACAAGCTGTCGCAGCGCCAGAGTTTCATGGATACCCCCCCGACGGTCTGAGGGCCGCCCCCCCAGGGGGCGCTGCCAGTGGCCCGGCAACGCCGGCTCCACGGCAGCCGCTCAATCAAGTGCGGCGCTGCGCGCGCACGCCAGGGTCAGGCAATCTGCAGCTCGCGGGAGCGCACGTGCAGCAGGCGCACCAGGCGCCAGATGCGTGCCTCGATCTCGGCCACCTGCAGCCGCCACAGCGTGGCGATCTCCGCCATCAACAAGCCCTGGGCCAACAGCGTCAGCAGATGGCGGCTGGCCTGGTCGATCTGGCGGCCGGCGGGCGTGGTGTCCAGCGCGGCGGCGCTCTGGCGCGCCATCACCAGCGGGCTGCGCTCGATGCCGAACGCGGCCAGCGCCTGGCGTGACAGCTGCGGGCTGAGCATGGCGCGGCGGTCGTGCAGCCGGGTGAGCGCCTCCACCAGCCCGGCGCCGCTGCCGTCGTCCACGTGGTACGCGTTGGCCCCGGCGCTCAAGGCGGCGAACAGCTGCAGGTCGTCGGCGGTGGGCGCGAGCAGCAGCAGCTGCGGCCGCACCGGCAGCCGGCCCAGCTCATGGGCCACGCGCATGGCGTGGCTGTCCACCAGGCGCAGGTCGCTGGCGACGATGTCGGGCGCCAGCGTGTGCAGCTCGTCCAGCGCGTCCGTCAGCGTCGAGCTGCTGCCGGCCAACTCCACGCCACTGACGCGCAGCAGTTGCGAGCGCGTGCGCTGCAGGCTGAGTTCGTTCAGGCGGAGAAGGTAGACGGTGGGCATGGGCGCGGCTGGAAAACGCCGCGCATTGTGCGTGCTTTGCGCACCGCCTCCCTAGTTCGTAGCCCCCACCCCCCGCAACCGGGAGGTTGCCGAGGCGGCGCAGCCATCACGCGCCGCGCTGGATCTGGCCTTGAGGCGCGAAGCTGTGCGCGCTGGCCATCGGCCAGTAGATTTTGAGGGTCGCGTACGGCAACTCGCCGCGCAGCAAGGCGCCGCGCTCGACGAAGGGCAGCAGGTGGGCCAGCAGCCGCACCTCGTGCTTGCCCATCCGGTGCACGATGTGCTGGGCCGTGATCTCCTGCGGGTGGGACAGCCCGGCGGCCTCCACCAATTCCTTCAGCGCCTTCAAGGTGTTCTGGTGGAAGTTGGCGACGCGCTGCGCCTTGTCGGGCACGACGATGGCGCGCTGGCGGTGCGGGTCCTGCGTGGTGACGCCGGTGGGGCAATGGCCGGTGTGGCAGGCCTGTGCCTGGATGCAGCCCAGCGCGAACATGAAGCCGCGCGCCGAGTTGCACCAGTCGGCACCCAGCGCCATCAGGCGCACGATGTCGAACGCGGTGGTGACCTTGCCGGCGCAGCCGATCTTGATCTTGTCGCGCAGGTCCAGGCCCACCAGCGTGTTGTGGATCAGCAGCAGGCCTTCCTGCAGCGGCGCGCCGACGTAGTTGGTGAACTCCAGCGGTGCGGCGCCCGTGCCGCCCTCGGCGCCGTCGACGACGATGAAGTCCGGCGTGATGCCGGTCTCCAGCATGGCCTTGCAGACCGCAAACCACTCCCAGGGGTGGCCGACACAGAGCTTGAAGCCCGTGGGCTTGCCGCCGGACAGCGTGCGCAGCTGCTCGATGAACTGCATCATCTCCACCGGCGTGGAGAACGCGCTGTGGCGGGCCGGCGAAATGCAGTCCACACCCACCGGCACGCCGCGCGTGGCGGCAATCTCGGGCGTCACCTTGGGGCCAGGCAGCACGCCGCCATGGCCCGGCTTGGCGCCCTGGCTGAGCTTGAGCTCGATCATCTTGACCTGCGGATCGCTGGCCGCGGCCGCGAACTTCTCGGGGCTGAACGAACCGTCGTCGTTGCGGCAGCCGAAATAGCCCGAGCCGATCTCCCAGATCAGGTCGCCACCGTGCTCGCGGTGATAGCTGCTGATGGAGCCCTCGCCGGTGTCATGTGCAAAGCCACCCTGCTTGGCGCCTTTGTTGAGCGCCAGCACGGCGTTGGCCGACAGCGCGCCGAAGCTCATCGCGGAGATGTTGAACACACTGGCCGAGTAGGGCTGCGCGCGGCCGGCCCCGATGGTGATACGGAAGTCGTGGCTGCTGAGGTGGGTGGGCGCCAGTGAGTGGTTGATCCACTCGTAGCCCGTGGCGCTGGTGTCCAGCTGCGTGCCGAACGGCCGCTGATCGGGGTCGCCCTTGGCACGCTGGTAGACGATGGAGCGCTGCGCGCGCGAGAAAGGCGCCGCCTCGTTGTCGCCCTCCAGGAAGTACTGGCGGATCTCGGGGCGGATGAACTCCAGCAGGAAGCGCAGGTGGCCGATGACGGGGTAGTTGCGCAGGATGGAGCGCTTGGTCTGGCGCATGTCGCGCAGGCCCAGCAGCGTCAGGCCCAGAAACACCAACACCAACACGCCTTCGGCCACGCCGCCATCCCAGCCGATGGCCAAGCCCAGCGCCAGCAGGCCGCACAGTACCCAGGTCAGGTAGCGCAGCGGGAAATGCTGATTCAGTCGTCTCAACCAACCTGGCCAAGCAAGCATGGGGCGATCCTCACAGCCGTGACGATCGGAGCTTAAGCGCCTGGCCCTCACAATCGGCGCGCGTCAACCCTGCGGATCCGCGTCAATGAAGACCTTGTTCTCGAAACTTGGCTGGCTGTTCACCACGGCCTGGTGGCTGCTCAACGGCACGCGCCGGGCGTTGATGAACCTGGTGGTGCTGGTGCTGCTCATCGTGCTGGTGATGGCGCTGCTGAACCGCGGCCCCAAGCCGCTGGCCGACAAGACCACGCTGGTGCTCAAGCTCGACGGCAACCTGGTCGAGCAGTCCTCGGCCAGCGCGCGCGAACAGCTCATGGCCCAGGCCCGCGGCCAGAGCGTGCCGCGCCAGACCCGGCTGCGCGACGTGCTGGCCGCGCTGGATGCCGCCGCCCGCGACGACAAGATCAGCACGCTGCTGCTGGACGTCGACAGCTTCAACGCCGCCGGCCTGGCCGGACTGCGCGAGGTGACATCGGCACTGCAGCGCTTCAAGGCCAGCGGCAAGCCGGTGCTGGCCTATGGCGACAGCTACAGCCAGCGCGGCTATGCGCTGGCCGCCCAGGCCGATGAGGTCTACCTGCACCCCATGGGCATGGTGATGCTGGAAGGCTTCGGCCGCGCGCGCCTGTACTACAAGGGCGCGCTGGACCGCCTGGGCATCACGCCCCACGTCATCAAGGCCGGCACCTACAAGAGCTTCGGCGAGGTCTACACCGCCACCGGCCCCAGCCCCGAAACGCTGGAGGCCGACGGGCTGGTCTACCACGCGCTGTGGCAGGACTTCACCAGCAGCATCGAGAAGGCCCGCAAGCTGGAGGCCGGCCGCATCACGCGCGACATCGAGCAGGCGCCGCAGCTGCTGGCCGCCGTGAAGGGCGACACCGCGCAGATGGCGCTGAAGGCCGGGCTGGTGGACGGCCTGAAGACGCGCGACGAAATGCGCGCGCTGCTGGTGGCCAAGGGCGCGGCGGACGCCGAGAGCAAGTCCTTCCGCCAGGTGTCGCTCGCGCACTACCTGGCCCACGTGAAGGCCGCCCCGGCGCCCAACGCGGTGCAGCCGGGCCTGGGCATCGTGGTGGCCGAGGGCGAGATCGTGGACGGCAGCACCGGCCCGGGCCGGGTCGGCGGCGACTCCACCGCGCGCCTGATCCGCAAGGCCCGCGAGGACGACGCCATCAAGGCCGTCGTGCTGCGCGTGAACTCCCCCGGCGGCAGCGCCTTCGCGTCCGAAATCATCCGCCGCGAGCTGGAGCTGACCCGCGCCGCCGGCAAGCCCGTGGTCGTGTCCATGGGCGACGTGGCAGCCTCGGGCGGCTACTGGATCTCCACGGCCAGCGATGCCGTCATCGCCGATGCCGGCACCCTCACCGGCAGCATCGGCGTGTTCAGCATGCTGCCCACGGCCGAGGGCCTGCTGCAGAAGCTGTCGCTGAACACCGGCGGCGTGCGCACCACCTGGCTGGCCGGCGGCCACGACGTGCGCCGCCCGCTGGACCCGCGGCTGCAGGCCGCCATGCAGGCCAGCATCGACCACACCTACGCCCGCTTCACCGGCCTGGCCGCCGCGGCGCGCAAGACCACGCCCGAGAAGATCGACGCCGTGGCCCAGGGCCGCGTCTGGACCGGCGCCCAGGCCAAGGAGCGCGGCCTGCTTGACCGGCTGGGCAGCCTGGACGACGCCGTGCAGGCGGCCGCCAAGCTGGCCAAGCTCGACGTGAAGGCGGGCGAGAAACCCCGCATCGTCTATGTGGAACCCGACCTCAGCCGCAGCGAGCGCCTGCTCGCGTCGCTGGGCGACGTCATCGCGCCGCCGCTGGTGCAGGCCCTGGCACCGGCGCTGGGGCTGGACGCGCTGCCCGCCCCGGTCGCCGAGGAACTGGCCGCCCTGCGGGAACTGGCCCGCGTGTCGGCCAACGGCCGGCTGGAGCGCGC
Source organism: Roseateles hydrophilus (assembly GCF_026712245.1). Taxonomy (GTDB): domain Bacteria; phylum Pseudomonadota; class Gammaproteobacteria; order Burkholderiales; family Burkholderiaceae_C; genus Pelomonas; species Pelomonas hydrophilus. The sequence goes on along the minus strand of NZ_JAPPUY010000003.1, from coordinate 421,942 downwards.
GGCGGCGGTGCACTGCCTGTGCGGGGCGCCCTGAGCCAGGGCGCCTGTCGCGGCCCGGCGGGCCGCGGCGGTCAGTACACCGGGTCCGGCAGCCCTTCCTTGGCCACCACGCGCTGCGTCGCCGGCCGGTCGAACACGCGCTTGAGGTAGGCGCCCAGCGCCGGGCGCGTCTTGGCCGGCTTGGCCTGCATGCGCGTCCAGCGGCACAGCATGAAGGCCAGCGGGTCCACCGCCGTGTACTCGGCACCCAGGAACCAGTCGCCGCCGTGGCGCGCGAGGTGGGCGTCCATCTGGTCCAGCATCGGCGCCACCTGCGCCTCGGCACGGGCCTTCACCTCGGCGGCGTCGGTCGCCATGCGGTCGGGGTAGAAGTAGTGGATCAGCATGGCCTGCAGCGTGTTGGTCAGCCACACCATCCACTTGTAGTACTCGGCGCGCGCGGCCGTGCCGGGTGCGGGCGCGAAGCCGGGGTGGCGGTCCGCCAGGTGCATCAGGATGGCGGCCGTCTCGTACAGCACCAGGTCGCCGTCCACCAGCGTCGGGATCAGGCCGTTGGGGTTGAGCTTCAGGTAGGCCGGTGACTTGTGCTCGTTGTTGGCACGGTCCACCACGCGCAGCGTGAACGGGACGCCCATTTCTTCGAGCAGGATGTGCGGCGCAAAGCTCGCATTGCTGGGGAAGTAGTGCAGTTCGATCATGCGGGCACTTTACGCGGCACAGCCCGCCTCGGGCCGCGCGGCACCGGCGCGGTAGCGCACCGCCGTCATCTCGGCCAGGATGGACAGCGCGATCTCCGGCGGCGTGCGCGCGCCAATGTCCAGGCCCACGGGGCCGTGCAGGCGGTCCAGCTGCGCGGCGCTCAGGTCGAAGTGCTCGGCCAACCGCGCGCGGCGCTTAGCCTGGTTCACGCGCGAGCCGATGGCGCCCACGTAGAAGGCCGGGCTGCGCAGCGCCTCCATCAGCGCGAGGTCGTCCAGCTTGGGGTCGTGCGTGAGTGCCACGATGGCCGTGGCGCCATCGGGGCGGAAGGCCATGACGACGTCGTCCGGCATGTCCCGCGTCAGCGCCACGCCGTCCAGCGCAAAGCCGTCGGCGTACTCGGCGCGCGGGTCGCACACGGTCACGCCGTAGCCCAGCGCCAGCGCCATCTGCGCCAGGTAGTCGGTCATCTGGCCGGCGCCGATCACCAGCAGCCGCCACTGCGGGCCGTGGTGGCTGATGAGCTGTGCCGCGCTGAGCACCAGCGTGTCGGCGCCCGGTTCGGCAGGGGCCAGCGTGGCGGCGCCGGTGGCCAGGTCCAGCGTGCGGCGCACGCGCTCGCCGCGCGCCAGGCAGGCCAGCAAGGCCGGCAGGCCGGTGGCCGGGCCCACGGGCTCCAGCAGCAACTCCAGCGTGCCACCACAGGGCAGGCCGAAGCGGCGCGCTTCCTCAGCGCCCACGCCATAGCGCAGCGGCGTGGGCCGCGCCAGTTGCAGGCTGCCGGCGCGCAGCTGGGCGATGAGGTCGTCCTCGATGCAGCCGCCCGATACCGAGCCGGCGATCAACCCGTCGTCACGCACCGCCACCAGCGAGCCCACCGGCCGTGGCGCCGAGCCCCAGGTGCGCGTGATCGTGCCCAGCACCACGCCGCGCCCCTCGGCCTGCCAGCCGGCAGCCGTGCGCAGCACGCCGAGATCGAGGTTGTCCATCAGCCGCCTGCCCGTCGAAAAGCGCGCAGCGTAAACGCCCCGCCCGCTGGCCGCGCCGTCAGGGGTATTGCTTCAGCGTCGCGGTGTTGCTGCCGCCCCGGCATCGCGCCGGGTCACCGGCGTCGTTGATGACGCGCTCGATGCTGCCCTTGTCCACCAGGCACACGGTGATCATGTGCTCGAAGCGCACGCCAGGGTGCCGGGGCGCCTCGATGGCGCGGTCCAGCACGACGTCGGGCTGCAGGAACACGCTGTACACGCCCAGGCCCCAGGCCTGGTGGCGCGTCACCGTGTCGGCCACCTTGTACGACGCAAAGCCCCGGCCGCCGGCCGCATTGGTCCACTGCGGCTGGGTGGGCGGGTCGTACGGGATCTCGGACTGGTAGAAGTAGACGCGCCCGCCATTGCCCCGCCACACCACCTGCTCCTGCTGGAAGTGCTCGACGAAGAGGCCGTAGATGGTCACGTCCTCGCCGTCCACCACCAGCCCGTGGGCCGATGGGTTCAGCGTCCAGCTGACGCCCTCGCCGTGGTCGGCACGCCAGATCCAGGTGTGGTCCACCAGCGTGTCGTGCGCGTGGATGCGCAGCGCCGTGTGCACCTGGCCGGCGGCCGCGCCGCCGACGCGGAAGAACAGGTCGTGCAGCACCGTCGGGTCCGCCCGGTGGCGGCGCAGGCTGCCCGGCGTGCCCACGGCCATCAGCACGCCCGAGTCCTGCGCGCCCGCGTCCAGGAACAGGCCGGCCACGGTGAGCCCGCTGACGTCCGCCGTCTTCAGCAGCGGCGCGCCGTTGTCCGAGCGCAGCGTGGGGAAGCCGATGCCCAGCACCACCGTGCCCGGGCGGGTCACGTGCAGCGTGTCGGTGAGCAGGTATTCGCCCGGTGTGAACAGCAGGTGCTTGCCGGCCGCCAGCTGGGCGTTCAGCGCGGCGGCCGTGTCGCCAGGCCGGGCGATGTGGAAGCGCGCGATGGGCAGCGTGCGGCCCGCCGTGAACTGGCCGTTGGCCCAGGACACGCCGACGCTGTCCCGCCGCAGCGACGGCACGCGCACCGCATAGCTGCCGTCCCGGTCGATGAACAGGAAGGGCTTCTCGCGCACCAGCGGCGTCTTGGCGATCTTGGTGAAGCGCTGGCCCGGCGTCGGGAACTCGCCGGCCGGCGGCTGCTTCACGCCGACGAACACCATGTTCCAGTTGGAGCCCGTCCAGCCCGCCCATTCGCTGTTGCGCGACAGCCATTGCTGCTGCGTGGCCGAGTTGACCTGGCCGTCCACCCGCACATCCGAGAACCAGCCGCCGCTGGACCAGCCATTCTTCTGGTTCAGCCGGATGTTGCCGCGCACATGCATGCGCCGGAACGGGATGGCCTGCGACACCGCCCACTGCATGGTGTTGTCGCCGATGCCCAGCGTCGGCGTGACCGCGAAGTTCTCGGCGCCGCGCCAGAAGTTCTGCGTCGCGTTGTCGTTGTCCAGGAAGGCTGTGGAGCGCAGGTCGCCCACCACGTGCACATCGCCCGGGTGGCGGCCCAGGCCCAGCACCTGCGTGTAGAAGCCCACCGGGATGCGCAGGTTCTCGTAGGTGCCCGGCATCAACAGGATGGCGTCGCGGCGCGGGCCGAAATGGTTGGGCTGCTGCGCGGCGTAGATGGCGTCGATGCGCTGCTGCAGGCCCGGCGTGGACGGCTGCAGCACGTGCACGTTCGGGCCGAAGTCCGGCGGGTCGGGCCGGGCCAGGGCCTGGGCCGGCAACGCCAGCGCGGCAGCCGCCAGCAGCGCGGTCAGGGTGGCGGCAGGGGCGCGCGAGCGCGCGGCGTCGTCATCGTCGATGTTGCGGGGCATGTCTCGTCCTCGCCAGCGGCCTGGCTGTCGTTGTGCAAGCCGCCATCGCGGCAGGGTTGGAACCGATTCCAGCCCTGCGATTGGATCACAGCTCGCCGCTCAGCGGCGCCAGCGCCTCGGCGATCTCGGCCACGCCGGCCGGCCGCACGACGCGGGCCACCTCGCGGCCATCGCGCAGCATCACCAGCGTGGGCCACAGCTTCACGCCGAAAGAACGGCCCAGCGGCCGGCCGCGGCCGTCCTCCACCTTCAGGTGCCGCAGCGCCGGGTGCGCCGCCAGCGCCTGCGTGATGGCTGGCTGCGCAGCGGCACAGATGCCGCACCAGTTGGCGCCGAACTCGATGACGGTGGGGCCGGTCAGTGCGTCGACCTCGGCGCGGCTGGGTTGCTCCTCGCTGTAGCGGGTGGGGCTCATGGTCGTGTTCTCCTCGGGCCAGTGTCGCGCAAGGGAGCCTCCTAGAATCCCGCCCCTTTTGCGCAGCACCCGGTCGTCATGGACATCGTCGTCAACGAAGAACTCAAGGCCTACATCGACCCGCTGACGCCCGAGGAGGACGAGGCGCTGGAGCGCAGCCTGCTGGCCGAGGGCTGCCGTGACGCGCTGGTGCTGTGGGGCAATGTGCTGGTGGACGGCCACAACCGCTACCGCCTCTGCACCAAGCACGGCCTGCCCTTCCAGACGGTGCAGAACCCGCGCTTCAAGTCCCTGGAAGACGTGCACCTGTGGATGATCGACCAGCACCTGGGCCGGCGCAGCATCTCCGACTTCCAGCGCGGCGTGCTGGCGCTGCGCAAGCGCGAGATCGTGGCCGAGCGGCGCGCCCGCAGCGCGGCCGCCGAGGCAGCCGCGGTGGAGGCCGTCGAAGCCGTGGCGGCGCCGGAGGTGCTCGAATCGCGCGAGGCCCTGGCCAAGGCGGCCCGCGTCAGCAGCAACCAGATGGTGCTGATCGAGAAGATCCAGAAGCAGGCGGCGCCCGAGCTGGTGGCGGCGGTGAAGGCGGGCACGGTGTCCATCAACGCGGCTGCGGCCGTTGCCACGCTGCCGGTGCAGGAGCAGGCCGCGGCCGCCGCAGCCGGTGCCGATGAGCTCAAGCAGGCCGCCAAGCGCGTGCGCGAGGCCAAACGCCGGGCATCCGTGCGCGTTGAAGAACCCGAGACCGCCGAGGCCACGGCCCCGGCCGACAGCCTGGCCGACGCCCCGGCGGCGGCGGCCACGGACGCGCCCAACGCGTCAAACGCGGAAAACGCGCCGGACACGCTGGACGCGCTGCGTCAGCGCGTTGCCGCGCTGGAGGCCGAGAACGCCGCGCTGCGGGCCCAGCTGGCGGCGCTGCAGGCGGGCTGAGGCCCCCGCCTAAAATCCGCGCAACCGTTTGACGGGCCTGCCTGCCGCAGGCCCGTTGCTTTTGTGCCCGCCATGCCCTCGCCCGCTCACCGACTGCCGCACATCGACCTGCTGAAGTTCCTGGCCGCCCAGGTCATCGTGCTGCATCACCTCGTCAGCTACGGCCCCATCGCCGATGCCGCGCACGAGGCGCTGCCGCAGCTGGCGCGGGCGCTGCAGCATTACGGCCGCATGGCCGTGCAGGTGTTCCTGGTCGTGGGCGGCTACCTGACGGCGCGCGCGCTGTCGCCCTTGGGTGGCCCGCTGCAGGCGCCGCTGCCGCGCCTGCTGTGGCGGCGCTACCTGCGCCTGGCGCTGCCCTTCCTGACCGCGCTGGCGTTCACGCTGGGCGCCGGGCTGCTGGTGGAGCGCCACGTGCCCGAGCTGGTGCCGGCCGACATCGCCCCGGGCCAGCTGGCCGCGCATGCGCTGCTGCTGCAGGACGTGCTGGGCTTCGAGTCGCTGACCGTGGGCGCCTGGTACGTGGCCATGGACCTGCAGCTGTTCGCCAGCCTGGCGCTGCTGCTGTGGCTGACCCGCCGCGCCGGGCGGCTGGCCGGGCCGCTGCTGGTGGCCGTGCTGACGCTGGCCTCGGCCTTCGTCTTCAACCTCGACCCCGCGCTGGACATCTGGGCGCCCTACTTCTTCGCCGCCTACGGCCTGGGCGCGCTGGTGCACTGGCTGGGGCTGGCCCGGCACGGGCGCGCGGGGCTGGCGCTGCTGGCCATGGCGCTGGTCGTGGCGCTGGCGCTGGACTGGCGTGACCGCCTCGCGCTCGCGCTGGGCACGGCCCTGTGGCTGGCCTGGGCGCAATCCCGCCTCGCGCAGGGCCGCCCGCTGCTGCCGGCGCGCTGGGCCGGGGCGCTGGCGGCGGCGGCCCAGCCGTCGTACGCGCTGTTCCTGCTGCATTTCGCCGTGCTGCTGCTGGCCAACGCGCTGCTGTCCCGGCTGCCCGACGCCAGCGCCGAGGCCGGCCTGACGATTGGCATCGCCGCCTGGGCGCTGTCGAATGCGCTGGCCCTGCCCTTCTACCGCTGGGTCGAGGCGCCCGCCGGCCGTCTCGACCCGCTGGCCTGGCTGCCCCGCCCCCGCTGGATCTGACCGCCCATGACCCGCACGCCGACCGACCCCAGTGAAACTCGCCAGGCGCTGCAACGCTTGGCGGCCCGCACGCTGGTGTGGATCGTCGTCACCGTCGGCTCGGCCGCGGCCCTGATCGGCGGCACCGAGACGCTGGCCGGCCTGCGCCACGGCTGGGCCAGCCAACGCCTGCTGGTGGGCCTGGCGCTGCTGGCCGTCGGCGGCGTGGCGGCGCTGGCCTACCGCGCCGGCCGGCCGCGCGTGGCCACCACCATCGTGCTGGCGGGCACGATGGTCAGCCTCGTCGCGCATGCCGCCCACACGGGGCTGGGCGTGCACACCCTCATCCTCGCGGCGGGCGGGCTGCTGATCGCGCTGGGCGGCGGCGTTGCCGGCAATGGCGCGGCTTTCGCGCTGGCGGGCGTGTATCTCGCGGCCATCACCGGCCTGGCCTCGGCCGAGGCCCAGGGCCTGCTGCCAGGGCTGCGCACGCCGGTGCTGCCCAACCTGGCCGACCGCATGCTGGCGCACCTGCTGCTGACGGTGGCCGGCGTGTCGTCCGCGCTGATGCTCAACCGCATCCTTGGCGCCGCGCTGGCCCGCGCCATTGACGAGGAAGCGCGCCTGGCCCGCCTCGTGCAGGCCGCCAACAACTGGGCCTGGGAGGCGGACGAGCAGTTCCGCGTCACCGCGCTGTCCGACGAGTTCGAGACCCTGTCCGGCCATCGCCGCGAGGACTTCCTGAAGATCGGCCACGAGGGCGGCGCCGTGCTGGTGCGCGACGCCGACTACCACGCGCTGCTGGAAGACATCCGCGCCCGCCGCCCCTACCGCGACCGCGTCAACGGCTTCCGCACGCCCGACGGCCGGCTGCTGTGGACGCTGACCTCCGGCGAGCCCGTGTTCGACGCCGCCGGCCGGCACATCGGCTGGCGCGGCGTCAGCCACAACATCACCGGCGAGCGGCTGCTGCTGCAGCAGCACCAGCGCACCGCCAACATGCTGGACCAGCTGCTGCGCGCCAGCCCCGACGCGATCTGCGTGGCCAGCAACGTGGACGGCCGCATCCGCTTCGCCAACTCCGGCTTCTGCGCATTGACCGGCCGCACGCGTGACGAGCTCATCGGCCGCTCGGCCCACCAGCTGGGCCTGTGGCCCGACGAGCGCGAGGCGCAGCGCCTGGCCGCCACGCTGGATGCCCACGGCATCGTGCGCGACTTCCGCTCCGCCATCCTCGTGCACGGCCAGTGGCGCGACCTGCTGCTGTCCGCCGCCACGATGGACTGGGACGGCGAGCCCGCCACCATGATGATCGGCCGCGACGTCACCGAGCGCGAACGCGCCCGCATCGAGGCCGACGCGCTGCTGGACCACGCCAGCGTGGGCATCGCGCTGGCGCGCGGCGCACAGTTCGAGCGCGTGAACCGGCACTGGCAGGAGATCTTCGGCGGGCCGGCGCCGCAGCTGCCGGCGGCAACACTCGCGGCCGGCGAGACCCGCCCCTTCGAGCTGGACTTCCAGCGCCCCGGCGGCGACCTCGTCACCGTGCGGCTGACGGCGCGCGGCCTGCCGCCGCTGTCGGGCCGCGTCGAGGGCGCGGACGACCGCGCCACGCTGTGGGTGGCCGAGGACGTCACCGAGCCGCGCCGCCAGCAGCACGAACTGCAGCACGCCAAGCAGCAGGCCGAAGCCGCCAGCCACGCCAAGAGCGCCTTCCTGGCCACCATGAGCCACGAGATCCGCACGCCGCTCAACGGCGTGCTGGGCCTGGCCCGGCTGCTGCAGGGCGCGCCCGAGGACCCGCACCGCGACAAGTACCTGGCCCACCTCGTCAGCGCCGCCGAGTCGCTCAACGAGATCGTCTCCAACGTGCTGGACCTGTCCAAGATCGAGGCCGGCCACCTGGAGCTGGAGCGCATCGAGTTCGACCTGCACGCGCTGGCCCGCGCCAGCTTCGAGGGCTGCGCCGCGCTGGGCCGCGAGCGCGGGCTGGAGATGCAGATCGACCTGCACGCCAGCCTGCCCCGGCTGGTGCTGGGCGACCCGGTGCGCGTGCGGCAGATCCTCGCCAACTTCCTCGTCAACGCGCTCAAGTTCACCGAGCGCGGCCACATCCGGCTCAGCCTCGCGCCGGCCGGCCCGGATCGCGTGCGCCTGTCCGTCACCGACAGCGGCGTTGGCGTGCCGCCCGAGCTGCAGCCGCGGCTGTTCCGCCCGTTCGCGCAGGCCGACGACTCCACCACGCGGCGCTTCGGCGGCACCGGCCTGGGCCTGTCCATCTGCCGCGAGCTGGCCGCGCGCATGGACGGCCATGTCGGCGTGGACAGCGACGGCCGCCACGGCTCCACCTTCTGGGCCAACCTGGCGCTGCCGCGCTCGCTCACGGTGGACGACACCGCCGCGCGGCTGCGCATCCCCATCCCGCAGCGCCAGCCGCTGGCCGGCCAGCGCCTGCTGGTGGCCGAGGACAACCCGGTCAACCGCCTCATCATCGCGGCGCTGCTGCAGCGCCTGGGCGCCGAGGTCGTGGAGGCCGAGGACGGCGAGCAGGCCGTGCAGCTGGCCCGCGAGCAGGCCGGCCGGCTGGACGGCGTGCTGATGGACCTGCACATGCCCAAGGTCGACGGCCTCAAGGCCACCGCGCTGCTGCGCAGCGACCCGGCCACCGCCACCCTGCCCATCCACGCCTTCACCGCCGCCGTGCTGGACCAGGAGCGCCAGGCCGCGCTGGCCGCCGGCATGAACGGCTTCATCACCAAGCCCGTGGCCGAGGACGAGGTGATCCGCGTGCTCGGCCAGGCCTGACCCCGCGCCCTGCCCCCGCCATGCTGCCCATCGTCCTCATCGACCGCACCGACGGCCTGAGCCCCACGCCCGACCGCCCGCGCCCCGACCGCCTCGTCGCCGGCAACCCGCTGCGCCACACCTGGGTGATGCACGAAGCCGGCCCCATGACGGCCGGCGTGTGGGCATGCGAGCCGGGCCGCTGGCGCATCGTGTTCCCGGCCACGCGGCAGGAGTACTTCCACGTGCTGAGCGGCCGCGTGCGGCTGCACGGCCCCGCGGGCGCCACCGACATCGGCCCCGGTCAGGGCGGCGTCATCCCGCCGGGCTTCGAGGGCGAGTCCGAGGTGCTGGAGGCGGTGCGCAAGCAGTTCGTGCTGGTGGACACGGCCACCTGACGAGGGCTCAGCAGTCCCGCTTGCGGTTCATGTCGGCCAAGGTCTTTCCGGGCTCGTCGCGGAAGGTCTGGGGCAGCACCTCCAGCGTCTCGATGCGGTCCACGCGGAAGCTGCGGAAGTCCTCGCGCAGCTCGCACCAGGCCGCCAGCGTCCACACCGGCCCCCAGAACAAACAGGCCAGCGGTCGCACCACGCGCTCGCTGCGCACGCCGCCCAGGTCCAGGTAGCCCAACTGCAGCTTGCTGCGCGACTCGGTGGCCTCGCGCAGCGCGGTCAGGTGGGCGCTGGTGGCCGGGTCCAGCGCGGGCAGCGGCGCATACAGCGCCAGGCTCTCGGCGGCGGCGCGCGCGTCCAGCGGCAGCACCGCGAGGATCTTGCTCAGCGCGTTCTCGGCCTGCCGCGCCAGCGCTGCGTCCAGCCGCGACTCCGCCATGCGCACCGTGGCCACCAGCGCCTGCGCCTCCTGCTTGCTGAACATCAGCGGCGGCAGGTCGAAGCCCATGCGCATGCGGTAGCCCACACCGGCCTCGCCCTCGATGGGCACGCCCTGCGCGGCTAGCGCCGCGATGTCGCGGTAGACGGTGCGCATGGACACCTCCAGCCGCTGGGCCAGGTAGTCCGCCGTCGTCAGGCGGCGGCCGCGGATGAGCTGGACGATCTGGAAGAGGCGGTCGGCGCGGCGCATGGGCAGGGATTCTGTGTCAGGGGTTGAACGCCGCCGTGGGCTCGGCATGCGTCTTGCAAAAGACGGTGTCCACGACAACGAAGTCGAGAGCACCATGGCCATCTACGCCTCCTCCAACGCCCGCGGCACCCAGCGGGTCGATGTGGTGTCACTGGGCGCCATCAGCGCCCTGCAGTCCTGCACGGCCCCGGGCCAGCTGCACATCGCCAGCGGCACCGGCCCCGCGCCTGGGCGCGCCCTCCCCAAGGCTGTGCACGCCACGGCCCGGCAGGCGCGCCACCCGGCCGGCGGCTGAGCGGCCCGCCGCTCAGCGGGGCGCCAGCCCCATCGCGTCCAGCCGCAGCAGCACCTCGGTGCGGCGCTCGCGCGCGATGGCGCGCCAGTCGCGGTCTTCCTGCGCGCCCAGCAGCGCATAGAGCAGGTTGCGCCCGGCCCCGGGCCACTGCGCGTGCACGGCGGCATAGACCTCGAACGCATCGCGCTCGCGCAGCTGGGCCGGCGTTGTGATGCCCAGCGCCGCCAGCTGCGCGCGGCTGCGCGGCCCCAGGCCGCGCCAGCCCGGCGCGCTCACGCCATCGCCGTGCACAGCTCCACCAGCGTGCCGTCGGGGCAGCGCACATAGGCCACCGTCTGGCCCCAGGGCTTGGTGACGGGCGCCGCCAGCGCCTGCGCACCGGCCGCCACGGCGCGCTCGAACGCGGCCGGCACATCCGCCACGGTGAAGCCGATCTCCATGCCCAGCGGCCGGGCGCTGGCGTCGGCGGCCACGTAGTCGTGCTGCACGCTGTCGCGCGCGGTGGCGTGGTCCACGAACGCGAGCTTGGTGCCACTGGCGCCGGTGTCCACCTCGCCATAGGCGCCGCTCTCGTGCAGGAAGCGCGCCGGCAGGCCGAAGGCGCGCTCGAAGAAGGCCAGCGAGGCGGCCACATCGGCCACGTAGACAAGGGTGTAGGCGAAGTTCATGTGCAGGGCTCCCGTGTTGAAGGCCTGCATGCTGCAGCGCCCGCCTGACACCGCGTGTCAGCAGGCCGGCGCGCGCAGGTACTCGTTGTCGAACTCGGTCTGCGCCACCCGCACAAAGCCGTGGCGTGCGTAGAAGCGATTGGAATCACTCTCCCGCAGCGCACCCACCCGCACCGGCAGGCCTGCCGCCTCGGCCTCGGCGAACACCCAGGCCAACACCGCCGCGCCCACGCCGCGGCCCTGGTGCTGCGGGTGGATGTAGAGGTGGGCCAGGCGCAGGTGATCGGCCTCCCGCCGCAGCACCACGCAGCCGACGCGCTCGCCGGCCCAGCCGACATGCCAGGTGTGCGCCGCCACAAAGCCGTCCAGCAGCCGCTGCCGCGCCCGCTGCGGGTCGAAGCGCCCGACGCGCACGAGGCTGTCGCGCATCGCGGCCACGCGCAGCTCGGCCAGGGCCGGGCCATCGGCGTCCTGCGCCGGGGTGAGGTGCAGGGCGGAAACGGGGTTGCTCATCGCGTCAGCGCGCACGCGGCGCCCGGCTTTGCAGCCAGTACGCCAAGGCCACGATGCCATAGACGGCAGTCATGCCGGCGAACAGCACGGCCAGGCCCTGCACCCCCAGCGCGCCATGCGCCCAGGCATGCAGCCACGCCCATCGGCCGGTGAACGGGGGCAGCGCGGGCTGCAGCGCCTCCACGACGGCCCCCATCGCGGCACAAGCCGCCAGGCCCAGCCACACCAGCGCCTTTTCCTTGGGCGTGAAAGAGCGCTTCCAGTGCGGGTGGTTGGGCTCGTGGCGCGTGATTTTCATGGGCGTAGAGGTTGGCGATGAGCGTTACTGTTCAGTAGCGTACTGATACCAGAAGGAATTAAACAGGGCGACGAAATCTCGTGTGCGACGTTTCATGTTCGATGGCCAATAGGTGCTGGCTAGACGGGAGCCGTCTGCATATGACCTAACCCGCTATTCAAAGCGTTTGATGCTCGATCACTATGCCGACAAAACATCGGAGAAAGCGGAGCCGGCAACGCCAGGTCAAAAGTCACCTTGCAAACCAGCGCCCACAAGCAAATCCCCCTCACCCCGCCAACACCTGCCCCACCGCCCTTGCCCACTGCGCCAACCGCACCCCGGCCTCGTCCCGCGACATGCGGGGTTCGAAGGCGCGGTCCAGTTGCCAGAGGCTGCCCATCTCCTCGGGTGAGCCGTAAACACCCGCCCCCAGCCCCGCCAGCAGCGCTGCGCCCAGCGCGGTGGTCTCGATGACGCGGGGGCGCAGCACGGGCAGGCCCAGCAGGTCGGCCTGGAACTGCATCAGCAGGTCGTTGGCCGACGCGCCGCCGTCCACGCGCAGCTCGGTCAGCGCGGCGCCGTCGTTCTGCATGGCCTGCAGCAGTTCGGCGCTCTGGAAGGCGATGCTTTCCACCGCCGCGCGGGCGATGTGGGCGCGGCCGCTGCCGCGCGTGAGGCCGACGATGGCGCCGCGTGCGTCGGCCCGCCAGTGCGGCGCACCCAGGCCGGCGAAGGCCGGCACCAGCATCACGCCGCCGCTGTCGGGCACGCTCTCGGCCAGCGCCTGCACCTCGGCGCTGCTGCGGATGAGCCCCAGCCCGTCGCGCAGCCACTGCACCACGGCGCCGCCCACGAACACGCTGCCTTCCAGCGCGTACTGCGCCTGCCCGCCCAGCTGCGCGGCACGCGTGGTGAGCAGGCCGTGCGTGGAGGCGTGCGCCTGGGCGCCGGTGTGCATCAGCAGGAAGCAGCCGGTGCCGTAAGTGTTCTTGGCCTGGCCGGGCCGCAGCGCGGCCTGACCGAACAGCGCGGCCTGCTGGTCACCCGCGATGCCGGTGATGGGCGCGCCGAACTCGGCCGCCACCCCGAACGCTGCCGCCGACGGCCGCACCTCGGGCAGCAGCGCGCGCGGGATGCCGAACAGGCCCAGCAGCTCGTCGCTCCAGTCGCCGCGGTGGATGTCGAACAGCAGCGTGCGTGAGGCGTTGCTGACGTCGGTGGCATGCACGGCGCCGCCGCTCAGCTGCCACAGCAGCCAGCTGTCCACGGTGCCAAAGGCGAGTTCACCGCGCTCGGCGCGGGCGCGGGCGCCGGGCAGGTGGTCCAGCAGCCAGCGCAGCTTGGTGGCGGAGAAGTAAGGGTCCAGCACCAGGCCGGTGAGTGCGCGCACGCGGGGCTCGTGGCCTTGCTGCTTGAGTTCGTCACAGAACGCGGCGGTGCGGCGGTCTTGCCAGACGAGGGCGTGATGCAGCGGCTGGCCGGTCTGGCGGTCCCACAGCACGACGGTCTCGCGCTGGTTGGTGATGCCGATGGCGGCAATCGGCACGCCGGCCCGGGCCACGGCCTCCTGCGCGCAGGCGCGCTGGCCGGCCCAGATCTCGGTGGCGTCGTGCTCCACCCAGCCGGGCTGGGGGAAGTGCTGCGTCAGCTCGCGCTGCGCGACGGCGAGGATGCGGCCGTCACGGCCGAAGACCACGGCGCGTGAGCTCGAAGTTCCCTGGTCCAGCGCGAGCAGAGCGTCCATGGCTTGGCTTCACTTAGAGTCGTCGGATGGACGATTTTGACGTCGTGGTGGTGGGAGGCGGCATCAACGGCGCGGGCCTGGCGCGCGACCTGGCCGGCCGGGGCTGGCGCGTGCTGCTGGCCGAGGCGCAAGACCTGGCCCAGCACACCTCGTCGGCATCCACCAAGCTCATCCACGGCGGGCTGCGCTACCTGGAGACCTACGAGTTCTCGCTGGTGCGCAAGGCGCTGCAGGAGCGCGAGTTGCTGCTGCGCAGCGCGCCGCACCTGATCCAGCCGCTGCGCTTCGTGCTGCCGCATGCGCCGCACCTGCGGCCGGCCTGGATGATCCGCGCCGGGCTGTTCCTGTACGACCACCTCGCCCGCCGCGAGCTGCTGCCGGGCTCGGCCCCGCTGCGCCTGAGCGGCAGCGTGTACGGCGCGCCGCTGCGGCCCGAGTTCACGCGTGGCTTTGTCTACTCCGACGGCTGGGTGGACGACGCGCGGCTGGTGGTGGCCAACGCGCAGGACGCCCGCGCGCGCGGCGCCGAGGTGCTGACGCGCTGCGCCGTCACGCAGGCCACGCGCACGGCCGCCGGCTGGGCGGTGGCGCTGGCCACGGGCCGGCAGGTGCGCGCCCGCGCACTGGTGAACGCCGCCGGCCCGTGGGCCGAGCGCTTCCTGCGCGACCACACGCAAGGCGCCGATGGCCGCCCGCTGCCCGCACGCGGCCTGCGGCTGGTGAAGGGCAGCCACATCGTCGTGGCGCAGCGCTTCACGCATGACCACGCCTACATCTTCCAGAACCCCGACGGCCGCATCCTGTTCGCCATCCCCTACCAGGGCCGCTTCACGCTGATCGGCACAACGGACGTGGAGCTGCCGCACGACGCGCCGCCGCCCGACCACGCGGCCATCAGCGCCGCCGAGACCGACTACCTGTGCGAGCAGGCCAGCCGCTACCTCGCCCGGCCCGTCACGCCGGCCGATGTGCTGTGGAGTTATGCCGGTGTGCGCCCGCTGCTGGACGAGGGCGGCTCGGCCTCCAGCGTCACGCGCGACTACCTGCTGGAGGCCGACGCCGAGGGTGGCGCGCCGCTGCTGAACGTGTGGGGCGGCAAGCTCACCACCTACCGCAAGCTGGCCGAGGACGGCGCCACGCAGCTGGGCCGGCTGCTGGGCGACGCCCGCCGCCCCTGGACGGCCACGGCCCGCCTGCCCGGTGGCGACCTGGGGCCGCATGGCGTGGACATCACCGCCTTCACCGCCGCGCTGCAGGCCCGCCACCCCGAGCGCCCGGCGGCGCTGGTGGCGCGCCTGGCGCTGGCCTATGGCGACCGGGCCGCCCCGCTGCTGGCCGAGCCGGCTGGCGCCGAGATCGCACCGGGCCTGTTCGAGCGCGAACTGCGCCATCTGGTGGACGAGGAATGGGCGTGCAGCGCCGACGACGTGCTGTGGCGGCGCAGCAAGCTTGGCCTGCACTGCACCGCGGAGCAACGCGCGGCGGTGGCCGCCTGGTTCGGCAACTGAGGCACGCCAGCCGAGAAGCCTCGGCCCACAGGGCTGGGCGAAGATGCCGCCCCATGTTCGCTGGTGTGCTGTTCGCCCTCGGGGCCGGGTTGATGTGGGGGCTGGTGTTCGTTGCGCCGGTGATGTTGCCGGGGTGCCCGCCGGCACTGCTGACGGTGGGGCGCTACCTGGCCTTCGGGCTGATCGCGCTGCCGCTGGCGCTGATGGACCGCCGCGCGCTGCGCGAGCTGCAGCCCGCCGACTGGTGGGAGGCCGTCAAGCTCAGCGCCATCGGCAACTTTCTGTACTACCTGACGCTGTCGGCCGCCATCCAGCGCGCCGGGGCGCCGCTGCCCACCATGATCATCGGCACGCTGCCGGTGGTGATCGCCGTGTGCGCCAACCACCGCAACCGCGTGCGCGACGGCCAGCTGCCGTGGCTGAAGCTGCTGCCCTCGCTGGCGCTGATCGGCACCGGGCTGGCGCTGGTCAACCGCGACGAGCTGGCCCACCTGCAGGCGGGCGCCGGTGACCTGCGCCGTTATGCCGAGGGCGCGCTGCTGGCCGTGGCCGCGCTGGCCTGCTGGACCTGGTACCCCATCCGCAATGCCGACTGGCTGCGTGCGCACAGCGATCGCTCGCCGCGCGCCTGGGCCACGGCGCAGGGCCTGGTGACGGGGCCCATGGCCCTGGCGGGCCTGCTGGCCGTGGGCGCCGTGCAGCTGGCCGCGCCCGGCACGCTGATGCCGGCGGGCTACGACTTCCCGCTGGGCGAGCGGCCGCTGGCCTTCATCGGCCTGATGCTGGCCATCGGCCTGTGCTCGTCGTGGCTGGGCACGCTGTGCTGGAACGAGGCCAGCCAGCGCCTGCCGACCTCGCTGTCGGGCCAGCTCATCGTGTTTGAGACGCTGGCCGCGCTGGCCTACGCCTTCGCATGGAACCAACGCATGCCGCCACCGGCCACGCTGGCGGGCATTGCGCTGCTGATGGCGGGCGTGGTGTGGGCGCTGCGCATCAAGCCGGTGAAGCACGCCGGCTGAACGCCGCCGCTACAGCGGCCGGGCGATGCGAAAGCCCACGCCGCCGCCGCGGAAGTCGGGCTCGCTCTTGCTGCGGTACGCAGAGCGCAGGCCGGCGGGGTAGCTGAACCAGGCGCCGCCGCGGGTCACGCGGAAGGCCGGGTCGCCGCCCACCGTCCAGGCCGAGCCATCGGTGGGCGCGTCGGTGTAGTCGGCGTGATCGACGTCCTGCACCCACTCCCACACATTGCCCGCCATGTTGTACAGGCCAAACGCATTGGGCCGGTACACCGGGCCGGCCACCGGAAAGGCCGCGCCGTCGCTGCAGGCGTTGGCCGCCCAGGTGACGCCGCTGATCTGCGCCTTGCCGGTGATGTCCATGCCATTGGCATGCGCGCAGGCTTCGGTGAGCCCCTCGTCGTCGCCCCAGGCGTAGCGGCCGCCGTGCCCGGCGCGCGCGGCGTACTCCCATTCGGCCTCGCTCAACAGGCGGTAGCCCTTGCCCGGCACCAGCCGGTTCAGCCAGGCCAGGTAGGCCTGCGCGTCGTGCCAGCTGACGCAGCTGACCGGATGCGCATCGGTGGTGGCGTAGCCGGGGTTGCGCCAGCCATGCTGCCGGCTGGTGCCCCAGGTCTTGCCATCAAGCACGTGGCAGCCCTCGCCCGGCTGCTGCTCGGGCTGGTAGCCGCTGGCGCTCACGAAGCGTGCAAACTCGGCTTTCGTCACCTCGTACTGCCCCACGGCCAGGCGATACGCGATGCTGACGCGCCGCTGCGGCCCCTCGTTGCGGCGGCGGCCCTGCTCACCGGCGGGCGAACCCATGACGAAGCTGCCGCTGGGCAGCGCCACCAAGGTCGGGCAGTCCTCGCAGTCCTTCAGCGTCTGGCCCGGCGCCGGTGACGCATCGGCGGCCTGGGCAGGCGGGGTGGCCGTCAGGCCGAGGCAGAACACGGTGCCGGCCAGGCCGCACCAAAAGGTCGAAGCAACAGGGCGCATGGGCAGTGATCGAGTGGCAACGGCCGGCATGCTAGGAAGGCCGGCCATGCCGCTCCAGCCGCACGCGACGAAGTCGGGCAGCAGGCGCCCGAGTTCGCCACACAGCGCTGCGAACTCAGCCCGCGCCCGCCACCCGTCAGCCGGCAAACACCTCGATGACGCGCTGGCCGTCGAAGCCATCGGCCTCGCCGCGCTTGCTGTGGCCGCGCGCGTTGCTGACGATGCGGGTGTCGCCCACGCGGTAGTCGTGCCGGCAGTGCAGGTGGCCGTGCAGCCACAGCTGCGCGAAGGGCAGCAGGTCTTCGTCGTTGTTGCAGAAGCTGGCCGTGCCGGGCTGGCGGCCGTAGCGCGGGTCGGCGCTCTTGAGGCTGGGCGCGAAGTGCGTGATGGCCACCGTCGCGCCCCAGTCGCCCGGGCGCGCCAGCTCCTCGGCCAGCCAGGCGCGCTGCTCCAGGCCCAGGCGGCGCACGGCGTCCACGCCGAAGGGCTCGCCGAAGCGCGTGGACTGCATGACGTTCTGGAAGTAGCCGCCGGCCCGCATGGCGCGCTCGCGGCCAGCGGCGCCGAAGGCATTGAAGTCGCACCAGCGCGTGCAGCCGACGAAGCGCACGCGCCGGCCCTGCGCGTCGCTGAGCACGGCGGACTCGTCGTCCAGCAGGCGCAGGCCCACGGCGTGGACATGGGCCCGCAGCGCCTCGCGCGCGTCGTCCACGTCGCGGCGGTCGAACTCGTGGTTGCCGGGCACGACCAGCACCGGCACCGGCCAGCCGCGGAACAGCTCGAAGCTGCGCCAGGTGGTGTCGATATCGCCGGCCAGGATCAGCACGTCAGCGCCCGCGGCGGGCACCGGCTCGTAGCTCTCGGTCTCCAGGTGGAGATCAGAGAGCAGCTGAACGCGCATCAGTTGGCGCCGTGGCAGGTCTTGTACTTGCGCCCCGAACCGCAGGGGCAGGGGTCGTTGCGGCCGACCTTGGGCGTGTCGCGCCGGATGGTCTCGACGCGGTAGCGCTCGGCCTGCGTCAGGTCGGCCAGGTCGGCCACCGTGACGACCAGCTCCTCGATGGCGTCGTCCAGGTCCTTCAGCGGGTGCTCGCGGTTCAGCGTGGCGACGACTTCCTTCTCCTCGGCCGTCTCGGCCGGCAGGTGGCGGTACAGGCGCGCCATGGCGGCGGCGACGTCGTCGTTGGGCATGTCGGCCAGCTCGGGGAAGCACAGCGCCGCATGCTGGAAGCCGGCCACCCAGGGCATCAGCGCCCGCGAGATGGGGCCCAGCGCGTCGTAGCTGGCGCGGGCGGCCTTCTCGTCGTCGGTGGCGTCTTCCGGCAGAGGCTCGGGCGCTTGGTCCTCGTCGACCTCCAGGATGACGGGGTCGACCCAGCCGTCCTCGGCCAGCCCGCGCGTCAGTGCCGCGTGGCGGCGCTCCACCAGCTGGGTCAGGCGGTCCAGCCAGGTGGCGTCCACGCTCTCGGGCAGCAGGCCGCCGTCGTAGTCGAAGATGTTGGGCAGCCACTCATCGGTCTCGATGAGGCGGGGCTGCACGATGACACCGCACAGATAGCCGTCCAGCATGGAGGCGTCCAGCGGCTGCAGCGGCTCGGGCGTGGCGGCGAGGAGTTCGTCGAGTTCGGCGAACTCGGCGTCGGTCAGGTCTTGGGTGCTCATGGCGGCGATTGTCGGCTCACATCAAGATGTCGTGCATTCCCAAGCAGCCGCCGCGGAACCGGCTTGGCCGGGCCGCTGGCGGCGCCCCCTTGAGGGGGCCGGCGAAGCCGGTAGGGGGGTGGGCTCGTCAAGCGGCCTTTTGCTCAAGCACGAAGTTCGCGCCGTCGTACTGGCCCAGCCGCTCCACCAGCAGCGGCAGGCACTCGGCCAGTTCGTCGTGCAGCGTGAACGGCGGATTGGCGATGAACATGCCGCTGCCCATCATGCCGAAGCCCTTGGCATCGGCCTGCGTGACGGTCAGCCGCACATGCAGCCAGCCCTTCTTGGCGGCGGCGTCAGCGCTGGCCTTCAGGCGCTGCACGAGCTGGGTGGACTCCAGCAGCTGCAGCTGCGGGTACCAGATCATGGTCACCGTGTCGGCCGCGCGCTCCAGCGCCTCGCGCAGCGCGGCCAGCACCTTGGCGTAGTCGGTCTTGATCTCGTAGGGCGGGTCCATCAGCAGCGCGGCGCGGCGCGTGGGCGACGGCAGCTCGGCCTTGATGGCGCCGAAGCCGTCGCGGTCGCTGACCTGCGTGTTGGGCCGCGCCTCCAGGTAGCTGGCGAGGATGCGGTGGTCGGTAGGGTGCAGCTCGTACGCGCGCAGCCGGTCGGTGTCGCGCAGCACGAAGTTGGCGATGGCCGGCGAGCCGGGGTACTGGCGCAGCTGGCCGTCGGGGTTGAAGTCGCGCACCAGCTGCACGTAGTCGGCCAGCGGCGCGGGCAGGGTGTCCACGTCGTCGTAGAGCTTGGCAATGCCGGTGGCGTACTCGGCGTTCTTCTGCGCGTAGCGGCCCTCCACCGAGTAGCCGCCGGCGCCGGCATGCGTGTCGATGAGGGTGTAGGGCTTGTCCTTTTCGCCCATGTAGCGCAGCACGCGGGTCAGCACCAGGTGCTTGAGGACGTCGGCATGGTTGCCGGCATGAAAGGCGTGGCGGTAGGCGAGCATGGGGGCGATTGTCGCTAACACACCCGGGATCGCCCCCGGACGTCCGGGGAAAGCGTTGCCGCCGCTAGGCTTGAAACCGTTTTACTGCTCCCCATCTGCTCCCGATGCCTACGCTTTTCGACCCCCTCCAACTGGGCGACATCACGCTCGCCAACCGCCTCGTCATGGCACCGCTGACGCGCAACCGCGCGCCCGGCCAGACGCCCACGGCCCTGACCGCCGAGTACTACCGCCAGCGCGCCAGCGCCGGCCTGCTGATCACCGAGGCCGCGCAGATCCGCCCCGACGGCCAGGGTTACTTCGACACCCCCGGCATCCACTCGCCCGAGCAGATCGCCGCCTGGAAGCAGGTGACCGACGCGGTGCACGCCGAGGGCGGCAAGATCGTCATGCAGCTGTGGCATGTGGGCCGCATCTCCGTGAACCGGCTGCAGCCGGGCGGCCAGGCGCCGGTGTCGTCCACCGCCCGCGCTGCCAAGACGCGCACCTACGCCGCCCACGGCGAGCTGGTGCCGACCGACACGCCGCGCGCGCTGCGCGCCGATGAGATCCCGCAGCTGGTGGCCGACTACGCCCAGGCCGCGCGGAATGCCATCGCCGCCGGCTTCGACGGCGTGGAGGTGCATGCCGCCAACGGCTACCTGCTGGAGCAGTTCCTGCGCGACAGCGCCAACGACCGCACCGATGACTACGGCGGCGCCATCGAGAACCGCGCCCGCCTGCTGATCGAGGTGATGACGGCGGTGGCCGAGGCCATCGGCCCGGGCCGCACCGGCCTGCGCCTGAGCCCGGTGACGCCGGCCAACGACATCGGCCAGGACAGCAACCCGCAGGCGCTGTTCAACCACGTGGCTGACCGCCTCAGCGCCCTGAAGCTGGCCTTCCTGGAGGTGGTAGAAGGCGCCACCGGCGGCCCGCGCGACCACGCGCCCTTCGACTACGCCGAGCTGCGCCGCCGCTTCGGCGGGCCGTTCATCGTCAACAACGGCTACGACCGCGCCATGGCGCTGCAGGCCGTGGCCAGCGGCCATGCGGACGCGGTGGCCATCGGCCGGCCCTTCATCAGCAACCCGGACCTGATCGAGCGCATCCGCGACGACCTGCCCTGGGCCGCGCCGCAGAAGGAGACCTTCTACGGCGGCGGCGCCGAGGGCTACACGGACTACCCCACCGTCGCGGCACAGCCGTCTGCCTGAACGGGCGGGCAGCGCCCAGCCGCACGGCTGGGCGAGGGGCCTCACCCTTGGAATGCCCCCGGGTGACGCGCCGGGCCGCTGAGCGCCACGGTGCCGCGCGGGTGCCGGTACTCGCGCGTGGGGCTGAGGCGCAGGCCGTCGGCCTCGCCCACGTCCTGCGCCTTGCCGCGCAGCGCCGACCCCGGCCGCAGCCGGAAGTCCTCGCGCACCGCGAGCACGAACTCGTCCCAGTCAGCCGCGAAGTTGGCCCGGCGCGTCCAGTGGCCGTCGGCGGCCAGCTTGGGTGCGCCCACCAGCAGGTTGTTGGCCAGCGTGACATCCGCCTGGCGCGGCGACACGCGCAGCCAGATGCCGCCGCTGCGCATCTGGTCCACCAGCGTGTTGTTCACCAGATGCAGCGCCTGGCGCCCCCTCCGGGCCCCCTCCGCGCCGAACGAGATGAGGTGCGGGTTCTCGGTGCTCGCGCTCTGCATGATGAGGTTGCCCATCACGACGGCCACGCCGCCGTTGGGGAACTCCAGCTCGTAGCTCGCGCGGCCGCCGGCCTCGTCGGTGAGGCGGTTGTAGAGGATGTGGTTGACGGCTGCGCGGCTCTTCAGCAGGTGGCCCAGCAGGCCGCCGTGGAAGTAGCTGCCGGTGACCGACAGCCGCGCGATCGCGCCCACATAGAGGTTGTGCGTCAGCCCGCTGCGCAGCGGGATGGGGCCGAAGTCGCAGTCCACGATGTCCAGCGTGATGACCTCGTGGTTGGCCGACAGCAGGCCGTTCTCGTTGTCGCGGAACACGCAGTTCACCAGCGTCAGCGAGCCGGCCTCCAGCCGGACGCCGGCGCCGTTGCGGTCGGGCACGCTGCAACCGATGAAGTCGAAACCCTCGATGCGCTGGCGCTGGCCGGTCGTGACGAACAGCGCCTTGCCCTGCACATGGGCGCCGGCCGCGATGACGCGCACGCGGCCGCCCACGGCGCGCAGGGTCAGGTCGTGCTGGGGCCAGATGGCCACGTCGGCGATGTAGTCGCCCGCGTCCACCTCGATGAGGGTGCCGTCCTTCGCCTGCCGCGCCGCGGCCGCCAGCGACCTGACGGCCTGCCGTGGACCGACCTTCAGCGTCGGGCCGGCATGCGCGGCCAGCGGCAGCAGGCTGGCGCCGGCCAGCAGTTCACGCCGGCGCATCACGAGGCCTGCTTGCGCATCTTGGCGCGGAACAGCTCCGCAATGCCCACCTCGCGCGGCCCCGGCAGCAGCTCGAAGGCCTCGCCAGCCGCGAGGCTGCCCTCTCGCTTCACAGCCAGGTAGAAGCCGCAGTAGCCGCTCTGCGCCATCAGCTTGGCGGCCTGGTTGAAGCCCATGTGGGCGTTGAACTTGAAGCAGGGCTGGCGCGGCTCGGAGACGACCAGCTCGCAGTCCGGGAAGCGCAGCACGTCGCCGATCCAGGCCTTGTTCTCCAGCAGGCCCTGCAGCGTCAGGTTCTCGCCCATGTCGCCCGGCTGCAGCTCGCCGGCCACGCGGGCCTGGCCGCGCACCGTGGCCCAGAAGGCCAGGTGCTCCTGCGGGTAGGCATAGACGGCCTTGGCCAGGCCGCCGTGGACGCTGGGGTCGGCCTGTTCGTCGCCCTCCAGGCCCAGCGGGCCGACGGCCACGCGGCCGCTGCGGACGCGCTTGCGGATGGCGGAGGTGAGGGACTCGCCGGTGGTGGCGGTGAAGGATTCGACGCGGGCGGTGTTGACGCTGATCAGCTGCATGGCGCCATTGTCCCGAAGCCGCGGCGCGGCCGGCGCGCCGGGGCATGTCGGCATGTTGGCCTACACGGGATGTCACCCCCGGCAACTAGGCTGCGGGCCTTGTTGCAAAGGGGAACGCATGAGCGCACTCGACAGCGGCGCCCGCGTCTGGGCCGGGCTGGCCGTCACGCCGTCCAGCGAGCTGATGTTCATCGTCGGCGTGCTGCTGGCCGGGGCGCTGGCGGGCGAGTTCATCGCCGCCACGACGCGGCTGCCGCGCGTGGTGGGCTACACGCTGGCCGGCTTCCTGGCGGCCGCCTTCGGCCATGGCGTGACGCTGCCTTTGAGCGGCGCTGCGCAGACCGTCACCGACCTGGCGCTGGGCCTGCTGCTGTTCGAGATCGGCAGCCGCGTGAACCTGCGCTGGCTGCGCCGCAACCCCGGCCTGCTGGCCACCAGCCTGGCCGAGGCACTGCTGAGCGCGGCCGCCGTGGCGCTGGTGCTGCGGGCGTTTGACGTGGGCTGGCCCACGGCCCTGGCCTGCGCGCTGCTGGCCATGCCGGCGCCGGCGGCCATGTCGGGCCGCGTGGCGCTGGAGATGGGCGCCGAGGGCCAGGTGACGCAACGAGCGCAGCTGCTGACGGCGCTGAACACGGGCTACGCCATCGTCGCGCTGACGCTGATGCGCACCTGGTGGGCGGCCGACGACGGCGGCAGCCTGCCGCAGGCGCTGGGCGGGCTGGCCATCTCGCTGCTGACGACGCTGGGCGTGGCCGCGCTGCTGGCCGGCGCCGTCTACCTGGCCGCGCGCCGGCTGGACTTGCGCAACGAGAGCGCGGCGCTGCTGCTCTTCGGGCTGGTCGCGTTCGCCATCGTGGCGGCGCGGTCCATCGGCGTGTCCACGCTGCTGATGCCGCTGCTGGCGGGACTGCTGCTGCGCAACACCTGTGCGCGGCCCTGGGTATGGCCGCGCCACTTCGGCACCTCGGGCGGCGCGCTGGTGCTGATGCTGTTCGTCATCGTGGGGTCGGCGTGGTCGCCGTCGCTGCTGGTGGCCGGCGGCTTCGCGGCGCTGGCGCTACTCGCTGCGCGCTGGCTGGGCAAGGCCGTGGCCATCGTCGCGCTGGCCCCCTGGGCCGGCGCGAGCTGGCGCCAGGGGCTGGCGCTGTCGGTCACGATGATGCCGCTGTCGGGCACGGCGCTGGTCATGCTCAGCGAGCTGATGCGCGCCGAGGCCCAGCTGGCCGCGGGCGCCGTGCCCATCATCCTGGCCGGCATCGCGGTGCTGGAGCTGGCCGGGCCGGTGGCCGTGCAGCTGGCACTGCGCCTGGCCGGCGAACTGCCGCCGGCCCCCACCCCACGCAAGGAGCCGCAGCCATGAGCCTGGGTGTGTTCTCGACATCGCAGCCGCTCACGCTGGGCGTGGAGCTGGAGCTGCAGATCGTCAACAACGACGACTACGACCTCGCGCCGGTCTCGGGAGACCTGCTGCGGCTGATGGCCAAGCATCGCATCCCCGGCGACGTGAAGCCGGAGATCACCAGCAGCATGATCGAGCTGTCCACCGGCGTGTGCGCGGGCCATGGCCAGGCACTGGCGGAGCTGGGCGAGATCCGCGACGCGCTGGTGCACTGCGCCGAGCGGCTGGACGTGAGCCTGTGCGGCGGCGGTACCCACCCCTTCCAGCACTGGACGCGGCGGCGCATCTTCGAGACGCCGCGCTTTCACGAGCTGAGCGCGCTGTACGGCTATCTGTCCAAGCAGTTCACCGTGTTCGGCCAGCATGTGCACGTGGGCTGCCCGAGCGCCGACGAGGCGCTGGCGCTGCTGCACGGCATGAGCCGCTTCATCCCGCACCTGATCGCGCTGGCCGCGTCGTCGCCCTTCGTGCAGGGCGAGGACACGGGCTTCGACTCGGCACGGCTGAACTCGGTGTTCGCCTTCCCGCTCTCCGGCCGCGCGCCCTTCGTGCAGACCTGGGCCGACTTCGAGACCTTCTTCGGCAAGATGACGCGCACCGGCGTCGTCACCGGCATGAAGGACTTCTACTGGGACATCCGCCCCAAGCCCGAGTTCGGCACCATCGAGGTCCGCGTGCTGGACACGCCACTCACCATCGAGAAGGCCGCCGCGCTGGCCGGCTTCATCCAGTGCCTGGCGCGCTGGTTGACGCTGGAGAAGCCGTTCACGCTCAGCGAGGACGACTACCTGCCCTACACCTTCAACCGCTTCCAGGCCTGCCGCTTCGGGCTGGACGGCACCTTCGTCGACCCCGAGACCGGCGAGCACCGCGTGCTGCGCGACGACCTCGCCACCGTGCTGGGCCGGCTGGACAGCCACGCCGCCGACCTGGGCGCAGAGCCGGCGCTGCAGCTGCTGCGGCAAGAGATCGCCGGCACCGGCAACGATGCCGCCTGGCTGCGCCGGCTGGAGCAGGAGCACCACCTGCTGCCCGAGGTGGTGCGCCGCGCCACGCAGCGCTGGCACGGCTGAGCCGCACCCCGGCGACGCGAGCAGGCGGTGTAACCTCCCGCCTCCCATGAGTCACAAGCCCACCACCGTGGCCGAGCTGGGCGAGTTCACGGTCCTCATCGACGCGCGCTCGCCGGCCGAGTACGCCCTCGACCACATTCCCGGCGCCATCAACTGCCCCGTGCTGGACGACGAGGAGCGCCGCATCGTCGGCACCACCTACGTCCAGGTTTCCGCCTTCGAGGCCCGCAAGATCGGCGGCGCCATGGTGGCGCGCAACATCGCCCGCCACCTGGACGAGCTGTTCCGCGACAAGCCGCGTGACTGGCGCCCGCTCGTCTATTGCTGGCGCGGCGGCCTGCGCAGCGGCAGCTTCGTCAACTGGCTGCGCCTGGTGGGCTGGGACGCCCAACAGCTCAAGGGCGGCTACAAGGCCTGGCGCGCCCACGTCATCGAGCAGATCGCGCAGCGCGCCCCGGCGCTGGAGCTGCGCGTGCTGTGCGGCCCCACCGGCAGCGCCAAGACCCGCGTGCTGCAGGCGCTGGCCGCGCGTGGCGAGCAGGTGCTGGACCTGGAAGACCTGGCCGCCCACCGCGGCTCGGTGCTGGGCGCCGTGCCCGGGCGGCCGCAGCCGTCGCAAAAGGCCTTCGAGACCCAGCTGCTCGATCGGCTCACGCGGTTCGACCCGGCACGCCGCATCTGGGTAGAGGCCGAAAGCCGGCGCATCGGCCGCATCACCGTGCCCGAGCCGCTGCTGCTGCGCCTGCGCGCCAGCCCGGTGGTGGAGATTGCTGCCACGCCCGCGGCGCGCCTGGCCTACCTGCTGCGCGACTACGCCTGGCTGGGCGACGACGGCGCCGCGCTGGCCAGCAAGCTGGGCGGCCTGCGCGAGGTGCTGCCGCGCGAGCTGCTGGCCCAGTGGCAGGCCTGGGCGCTGGCGGGCGAGCTGCCGCCGCTGTTCGAGGCACTGATGTCCCGCCACTACGACCCGCTCTACGCCCGCTCCCAAGGCCGCCACCTGGCCGGCCTGCCCAACGCCCGCCGCGTCGAGAGCGACGACCTCTCCGACGACGGCATCCAGGCCCTGGCCCAACGCATCGCCGACACCCCATGACCGCCTCCCCCACTCCCCGCCTCACCTCGCTCTCCCACGGCGGCGGCTGCGGCTGCAAGATCGCGCCCGGCGTGCTCAGCGAGATCCTCAAGAGCACCCGTGGCCTGCCGGTGCCCCCGCAGCTGCTGGTGGGCATCGAGACCTCGGACGATGCCGCCGTCTACCAGCTCAGCGATGACATCGCGCTGATCGCGACGACGGACTTCTTCATGCCCATCGTCGACGACCCCTTCGACTTCGGCCGCATCGCCGCCACCAACGCGATCAGCGATGTCTACGCCATGGGCGGCAAGCCCATCATGGCGCTGGCGCTGGTGGGCATGCCCATCAATGTGCTGCCGCTGGACGTCATCGGCCGCATCCTGGCCGGCGGGGAGTCGGTCTGCGCGGCGGCGGGCATCCCGATCGCGGGCGGCCACACCATCGATTCCGTCGAGCCCATCTACGGCCTGGTGGCGCTGGGCGTGGTGCACCCCCAGCGCGTCAAGCGCAACGCCGACGCCCGCGTGGGCGACCGCCTGGTGCTGGGCAAGCCGCTCGGCGTGGGTGTGATGTCGGCCGCGCTGAAGAAGGAGGCGCTGGGCGCCGACGGCTATGCGCGCATGGTGGCCACCACCACCCAGCTCAACACCCCCGGCCCCGAGCTGGCGGCGCTGGACGGCGTGCATGCGATGACCGACGTGACCGGCTTCGGCCTCGCCGGCCACGCGCTGGAGCTGGCGCGCGGTGCCGGCGTGCAGGTGGCGCTGGACTGGGCGCGCGTGCCGCTGCTGCCGCAGGTGCGCGAGCTGGCCCAGGCCGGCTTCATCACCGGCGCCTCGGGCCGCAACTGGGCCGGCTACGGCGCCGAAGTGGCGCTGCCCGACGGCTTCAACGTCACCGACCGCGCGCTGCTGACCGACCCACAGACCAGCGGCGGCCTGCTGGTGTCCTGCGACGCGGGTGCGGTGGACGAGGTGCTGGCCGTGTTCCACCGCCACGGCTTCGCCGCAGCCGCCGAGATCGGCCACGTGGCAGCCCGCGAGGCGGGCGGGGCGGCGCTGCGGGTGGCTTGACGCCAGCACGCAGTGAACGCCCGCCACACCCACGCGCTCATCCGGGCCCGCTTTCCGGTGTTCGTCGCGAGCGCACATGCGTGGGAGCTGCTGGCCCATGGCGACAGCAACGACACCGCGCGCGTTCATGCGTTCCTGCACGCGCACTTCACTCACGACACCCTCGTGGTTCACGTGTCGCGCAAGCTGGGCGGGCTCATGACGATTGACACGGCCACCAAACTCATCACGTCAGTCATCGGGCAAGCCGAGATTCGCCTTGCCAGCCCTGACTTCACCGAGTTGGCCGTCATCGGCCACCCTGGGGTCGCCACGGCTTGGCGACAGGCCGTTTAGCCCGCCGCGCGGTGAAGCCTCGCCGGCGCGGCGGCCTTGTCGAAATTTCTGACGGTTACATACCACCTGAACGATTTCGACCACTTCATCGCTCGGGATAGCGCCACCAGCATTCGGTCTGCATGGCGTTATTCCGGTTTTGCATGGGAACACCCATCTCGGCGGTTACGGGACGATTACACCGAGTTCGACAATGGCAGGCCCAGGCCGGTGTGCTTGGGCCAGCGCCGACGGCTGGCCCAAACACATCCACCCGATCGGAGCTTTCCCATGAACCAACCCGTGATGCAGGGCCTGCGCCTGAACCTGCCTGCCTACGTCAAGAACGCCCGGCTGATCGCCTGGGTCGCCGAGATCGCGGCGCTGACCGAGGCGGCCGACGTCTATTGGTGCGACGGCAGCACCGACGAGTACCAGCGCCTGTGCGAGCAGCTCGTCGCCGCCGGCACGTTCAAGAAGCTCAACCCGGCGCTGCGCCCCGGCAGCTACCTGGCCAACTCCGACCCCAGCGACGTCGCCCGCGTCGAGGACCGCACCTTCATCTGCTCCGAACGGCAGGAAGACGCCGGCGCCACCAACAACTGGATGGCCCCGGCCGAGATGCGCGCGCTGCTGCAGACCGGTGAGACCGCCCTGTTCAAGGGCTGCATGAAGGGCCGCACGATGTACGTCGTGCCCTTCAGCATGGGCCCGCTGGGCAGCCCCATCGCCCACATCGGCGTGGAGCTGAGCGACAGCCCCTATGTGGCCGTCAACATGCGCACGATGACCCGCATGGGCCGCGCCGTCGTCGAACTGCTGGGCAGCGATGGCGAGTTCGTGCCCTGCGTGCACACCGTGGGCGCGCCGCTGCAGCCCGGGCAGGCTGACGTGTCCTGGCCCTGCAACACCACCAAGTACATCGTCCACTACCCCGAGACGCGCGAGATCTGGAGCTACGGCTCGGGCTATGGCGGCAACGCGCTGCTGGGCAAGAAGTGCTTTGCGCTGCGCATCGCGTCCACCATGGGCCGTGACCAGGGCTGGCTGGCCGAGCACATGCTGGTGCTGGGCGTGGAGAGCCCGTCGGGCAAGAAGGCCCATGTGGCTGCTGCCTTCCCCAGCGCCTGCGGCAAGACCAACTTCGCGATGCTGATCCCGCCGGCCGCCTTCGACGGCTGGAAGATCACCACCATCGGTGACGACATCGCCTGGATCAAGCCGGGCGCCGACGGCCGCCTGTACGCGATCAACCCCGAGGCCGGCTACTTCGGCGTCGCCCCGGGCACCAACTCGCACACCAACCCCAACTGCATGGCCAGCCTGCAGCGCGACGTGATCTTCACGAACGTGGCGCTGACCGATGACGGCGACGTGTGGTGGGAGGGCATGACCGACACGCCGCCGGCCCATTGCATCGACTGGCAGGGCAAGGACTGGACGCCCGAGATCGCCAAGGCGACCGGCGCCAAGGCCGCGCACCCCAACGCCCGCTTCACGGTGGCCGCCACCAACAATCCGGCGCTCGACGCCAACTGGGACAACCCGGCCGGCGTGGCCATCGATGCCTTCATCTTCGGCGGCCGCCGCTCCACCACGGTGCCGCTGGTGAGCGAAGCGCGCAACTGGGTGGAAGGCGTCTACATGGCCGCCACCATGGGCAGCGAGACCACCGCCGCCGCCGCCGGCCAGCAGGGCGTGGTGCGCCGCGACCCGTTCGCGATGCTGCCCTTCATGGGCTACAACATGGCGGACTACTTCCAGCACTGGCTGGATCTGGGCGCCAAGCTGAAGGCCTCGGGCGCCAAGCTGCCCGCCATCTACTGCGTCAACTGGTTCCGCAAGGGCGCCGACGGCAAGTTCGTCTGGCCCGGCTACGGCGAGAACATGCGCGTGCTGAAGTGGATGCTGGACCGCATCGACGGCAACGGCGGCGGCACGGAACACGTGTTCGGCGTGACGCCCGACCTCGACGACCTGAACTGGCAGGGGCTGGACTTCGGCGCCGACAAGTTCGAGGCCGTCACGCGCATCGACGCCGCCGAATGGCGCGCCGAGATGGCGCTGCACGACGAGCTGTTCCGCCAGCTCGGCGCCAAGGTGCCGGCCGAGCTGCTGCAGGCCAAGGCCGCCATCGAGGCCCGCCTGGCCACGCTGGGCTGAGTGGAGCCGCAGCGGCCGGTGCCCCCTGAGCTTCGGGGGCGGCCGGCGCGAGCGACTGTCACCGGCGCCGGCTAAGCTGGCGTCGCCATGTCTGCCCATCCCGCCTCCCTCAGCCCGGCCGCGCTGGCGCGCTGCATTCCGTTCGCCGTCTTCATGGCGCTGCTCGCGCTGCGCGGCTACCTGCCCGACAGCCTGGGCTGGGACGCGCGCTGGGTCTACGGCGCCCAGGCCCTCATCGTGGCGGGGCTGCTGGCCGGCTACTGGCGCCGCTACGGCGAGCTGGCCCGACAGAACCTGCCCGACGCGCGCGAGACCGGCTGGGCCGTCGCAGTGGGCGTGGCGGTGTTCGCGATCTGGGTGCAGCTGGATGCCCCGTGGATGCAGCTGGGTGAGGCCACCGCCAGCTTCGTGCCGCTGGACGGCGAGGGCCGGCTGATCTGGCCGCTGGTGGTGCTGCGCCTGATCGGCGCGGCGCTCGTCGTGCCGGTGATGGAGGAGCTGTTCTGGCGCAGCTTCCTGATGCGCTGGGTGCAGCACCCGGGCTTCGAGCGGGTGGACCCGCAGACCGTGGGCCTGAAGGCCATCGTGCTGTCCACCTTCGTCTTCATGCTGGCGCACACGCTGTGGCTGGCGGCCATCGTCGCGGGCCTGGCCTACGCGCTGCTCTACCGCCGCACCGGCAAGCTGTGGACGGCCGTCATCGCGCACGCGGTGACCAACGGCATGCTGGGTGTCTACGTCATCGCGACCGGGCGCTGGGAGTTCTGGTGACACGCTCCGTGGCCACGCCCTTGCGCTGGCCCAGCCCGGGCCGCTCCAGGTCGCGGAAGGCCTCGAACACCCAGGACCGCAGGCCGATGACCACGCTGTAGGGCCGCTTGTCGGCCTGCGGCAGCTTCTGGTCCAGCAGGTGCTGACGGGCGAAGTCATCGGCGGCGCGCTGCAGCCGCTCGGCCAGCTCTCGCGCATGGCCGGCGCCGAACTCGCCGTGCACCAGCGTCAGCAGCTCACCCTCGCCGTCGAAGCCGCCGGCAAAGAAGTCCGCCATCACGCGCTCGCGGAAAAACTGCATCACCGGCCCCTGCGGCCGCCAGCGCAGCGTCTTGGCCACCTTGAGCTTGTAGCGGTTGCCCGGCCGCAGCTCGATAACGCCCAGCCGGTCCAACTTGACGAGCGCGGCCACCGCGTCCGCCTCGTTGAGCCGGTAGCGGGCCAGCACGTCCTCCAGCGTCCACAGGCTCAGGCAGCAGATGGCCACCAGCAGCAGCGTGGGTGAGGCGACGACGGCCTTCTCCTGCTCCAGGCTCAGCACGCGCTGCGTGGGCGCTTGCGCCGCCATGCGCCCGGCCAGCTCGGCGAACTCCAGCTTCAGCACGCGGCAGATCTCGTCCACGCGCGACAGCGGCATCTCGCCGCCCGGCGCCAGCATGCGCTTGACGCTGGACTCCGACAGCCCCAGCTCACCGGCCAGCGCCGCGTAGCTCAGGCCCTGGCTCTTCAGCTCGGCCTTGATCAGGGCCACGAGGGATTGGGTGCTCGACATGGGGGCGAACGGTAGCGCACCGGCACGCCGCTCAGCAGCAGATCACGCCCCTAGAACGCCGAAGAACCGTCACCCAGGCGCGTTAAACGCTACCAGCCGTCGCTTGCCGCGCGCCTCGGCAGGATTCCCCGTCGTGAACCCGCGGGCTTCACGCAACATCGCGCCCATTCCGAAACCACCCAGGGACGACACATGAACAGCCTCTCCTCCGACATCCGCCGCGATACTCCCGCCTGGCGCCTGCAGGTCTGGGCCTCGTTCGGCATCAGCGTCACGCTGTGCGCCTCGGGCCTGGCTTGGCTGCCGGGGCAAGACCTGGACCGCGCCTTCATGGTGATGGGCTATGTGTTCTGCCTGTCCACCGCCTTCGCGCTGGCCAAGTTCATCCGCGACAACCAGGCCCAGGCCGTGGACACGCCGATGTGGCGCGTCGTCGTGTGGGCCGGCTTCGCACTGGCCATGGGCCTGACGGGCTGGGGCCTCTGGCGCATGGAGATCCAGCCGGTCTGGAAGGCCTACCTCGGCGTGTGCTGGCTCTACCTGATCTCCAACGTGTTCACGCTGGCCAAGATGCTGCGCGACGCGCACGAGGCCGACCTGCTGGAAGCCCGCCTGCAAGGCCGCCGCGAGGCCCAGGCCCTGCCGGCCGACCTGACCCCCACCGCCTGACCCCCAAGGAGTTGACGATGAAAACCCTGTTCGCCACCACCGCCCTGGCCCTGGCGCTGTGCCAGCCGGCACACGCCCACGTCACGCCGTCTGAGGCCAGCGCCACGCTGTCGGTCGCGCCCATCGCGCTTTCGGTCGGCGCGGTCAGCGTCACCGGCGCCGCGCTGGTTGCCGTGCCAGCCGGGCTGCTGTCGGCCGGCGTCACGCTGACGGTCGTCAGCGTCGAGGTCGTCGGCACGGCCACGGTGTGGGTGCTGGAGCGCGCCTCCGACGGCGCCCGCCTCAGCATCAAGGCCTCGGGCAAGCTCGCCGAGGGCGTGGCCGTGTCCACCGGCGCGGCGGTCACGGTGTCGGTCATCGGCGCCGGCACGGTGCTGTCGGCGGCGGGGCAGGTGATCTGCTTCATCCCCAACGAGATCGGCAAGGCGCTCCTGCACAACGAGCGGGTGACGCGATGAAACGCACCGCCGCCGCGCTGTGCCTGCTGACCGGCCTGGCCCTCGCCCCGGCCGCCCTCGCCGGCCGGCCCTGCGAGGACAGGCCGCAGACCACCCGCCAGCTGGAGCAAGGCCTGGCCCTCGCCCAGGCCACGGCGCGCCGGCTGGACGACAGCGGCGCGCAGGTGCTGATCCTGGCGCGCGCCGGGCAGGACCTGTCCGAGTACCAGCTGCGCTGGTCGCACGTGGGCTTCGCCTACAAGGACAGCACGCAACAGCCGGCGGTCTGGCGCGTCATGCACAAGCTCAACCACTGCGGCACCGACGAGGCCGCGCTGTTCCGCCAGGGCCTGGGTGAGTTCTTCCTCGACAGCCCGCACCGCTACGAGGCGGCCTTCGTCGCGCTCAAGCCCGAGCTGCAACAGGCGCTGCTTCCGATGCTGACCGACAACGCCCGCGTCGCTCGTTTCCACGAGCGGCGCTACAGCATGGTGGCCTACGCCTTCGGCACGACCTACCAGCAGAGCAACCAGTGGGCCCTGGAGACGCTGGCCGGCGCGGCTGCGCCGGGCGTGGTCAGCCGGCGCGCGGCGCAGGACTGGCTCAAGCACCAGGGCTACCAGCCCACCGACCTGCGGCTGTCGGCGCTGACGCGGCTGGGTGGCCGGCTCACGCGGGCCAACATCGCTTTCGACGATCATCCGACCGCGCGCCGGATGACCCGGCACATCGACACGGTGACCGCCGACTCGATGTTCGACTGGCTGATGCGCAGCGGCCTCTCGGAACCCCTGCAGCTGGTCACACCATGAGCCACGAGCATCCCAATCAGTTCGCCCTGCTGAAGCAACGCCGCTTTGCGCCCTTCTTCTGGACGCAGTTCCTCGGCGCCGCCAACGACAACGTCTTCAAGTTCGCGTTCACACTGATGGTGACCTACCAGCTGCAGCTCAGCTGGCTGCCGCCGCAGATGGCCGGCCTGGTGATCGGCGCGCTGTTCATCCTGCCCTTCGTGCTGTTCTCGGCCACCAGCGGCCAGCTCGCCGACAAGCATGACAAGGCGCGCCTGATGCAGCTCGTCAAGAGCCTGGAGATCGCCATCATGGCGCTGGCGGCCTGGGGCTTCTACGCCGCACATGTGCCCACGCTGCTGGCATGCGTGTTCCTGATGGGGCTGCATTCCACGCTGTTCGGCCCGGTCAAGTACGCCTACCTGCCGCAGCAACTCAACGAGCGCGAGCTGACCGGCGGCAACGGCATGGTGGAGATGGGCACCTTTGTCGCCATCCTGCTGGGCCAACTGGCCGGCGGCGTGCTGGTGGACACGCCGGTCGTCGGCCCGCAGCACGTGGCCTGGGCCTGCCTCGCCTTGGCCGTGCTGGGCCGGCTGACGGCGCAGGGCATTCCCGCCAGCCCGTCCACTGACCCCGGCCTCAAGATCAACTGGAACCCCGTCACCGAGACCTGGCGCAACCTGCGGCTCGCGCATGAGCAGCTCGCGGTGTTCCGCTCGCTGCTGGGCATCTCGTGGATGTGGTTCTTCGGCGCC
Source organism: Roseateles hydrophilus (assembly GCF_026712245.1). GTDB lineage: Bacteria > Pseudomonadota > Gammaproteobacteria > Burkholderiales > Burkholderiaceae_C > Pelomonas > Pelomonas hydrophilus. The sequence goes on along the minus strand of NZ_JAPPUY010000003.1, from coordinate 388,201 downwards.
GTGTTCCTGGCCAACTTCCCGGCCTTCGCGAAGGAGGTGCTGCACGGCGGTCCGCAGGTGGCCTCGCTGCTGCTGGCGGTGTTCTCCATCGGCATTGGCATCGGCTCGCTGCTGTGCGAGCTGCTGAGCAAGCGCCATGTGGAGATCGGCCTGGTGCCGCTGGGCGCCATCGGCATGAGCGTGTTCGCCATCGACCTGTACTTCGCCTCCACCGGCCTGCCACCGGCCGCCGAGCTCAGCGTCGCCGCCTTTCTGGCGCAGCCGGCCCACTGGCGCGTGCTGGCCGACCTGACGCTGCTGGCGCTGTTCGCCGGCCTGTACAGCGTGCCCATGTATGCGCTGATCCAGCTGCGCGCGCAGCCCACACACCGCGCCCGCATCATCGCGGCCAACAACATCCTGAACGCGCTGTTCATGATTGCCAGCTCGCTGATCGCCGGCGCCCTGCTCGGCGCCGGCCTGAGCATCCCCGAGGTCTTCCTGGCCGTGGGCATCGCCAACGCCATCGTCGGCATCTACATCTTCCTCATCGTGCCGGAGTACCTGCTGCGCTTCGCGGCCTTCGTGCTCACACGGCTGATCTATCGCTTTCGCATCGTCCACGACGAGCGCATCCCGACCAGCGGCCCGGCCGTGCTGGTGTGCAACCACGTCAGCTTCGTCGACGCCGTGCTGCTGATGGCCGCCAGCCCCCGGCCCATCCGCTTCCTGATGGACCACCAGATCTTCAAGATCCCCGTGCTGGGATGGATGTTCAAGCTCGCCAAGGCCATCCCCATCGCGCCGCAGAAGGCCGACCCCGCCACGTATGAAGCCGCCTTCACCGCCGCCCGCGCCGTGCTGGCCGACGGCGAGATGGTCTGCATCTTCCCCGAGGGCGGCATCACCCGCGATGGCACGCTGCAGCCCTTCAAGGGCGGCGTCATGAAGCTGGTCGACGGCCTGCCCGACGTGCCGGTCATCCCGATGGCGCTGGGCAATCTGTGGGGCAGCTTCTTCTCGCGCGTGGAGGGCGGCCACGCGATGGTCAAGCCGATGCGGCGCGGCCTGTGGAGCCGGGTGAGCCTGACGGTGGATGAGCCGCTGCCGGCTGCGGCGGCGACGCCGCAGGGGCTGCAAGCGCGCGTGCAAGCCTTGCTCGGCACGGTTGGGCCCTGAAACAGCGGGCGCCTAGAGCGCGGGGACGCCGACGTCGCGCAACAGGCGGGCGATCAGGGCATTGCGCACCGCCTCGCCAGCGCTGCTGACAGCCCCAGCAAGCCAAATACTTCACGCTCGGCTGCCCACCGGGCGGGCGATGCCGCAGGCCATCACCAGCGCCGCGCGGGGACACTTGGCGGGCTGCGCCGGCACGGCCTGCGCCGCGCCTTGTGACGCCACCGCCGGAGGTCCGATGAAAGCCCTCGCCCTGTTGCTGGCCGCTGCCAGCCTCGCCCTGCCGCTGCGCGCGCAGACGGAGTACCGCTTCTCGCCGGTCAACCAGGCCAACATCACGACAGCGGCGTCGTACTGGAATCCCATCGTGGCCTATGTGTCAGAGAAGAGCGGCGTGAAGCTGACGCTCAAGCTGGGCCGCACCTCGGCCGACACCACGGCCTATGTGCTGGCACAGGAGGTGGAGTTCGCCTTCACCAACCACCTGTTCAGCCCCGAGCGCGAGCAGATGGGCTGGAAGGTGTTCGGCCGCCGCAACACGCCGGCCCTGCATGGCCAGATCGTCGTGCCGGCCGACTCGCCCATCACCGACCTGGCGCAGCTCGACGGCAAGGAAGTCGGCTTCCCCGGGCCCGAGGCCTTCCTGGCCTACAAGACCACCTACGCCCAGCTGCTGAGCCGCAAGCTCAATGTGCGCACGGTGTTCGGCGGCAACATGGACGGCGCCTTCGCGCAGCTGTTCAGCGGCAAGGTGGCGGCGGTCGGCGCCAACTCGCAGCTGGTGGAGGGCTATGCCAAGCGCGAGGGCAAGCAGTTCCGCGTGCTGTGGAGCTCAGAGCCGTATCACGACCTGGCACTGATGGCCTCGCCCAAGGTGCCCGCCGCGCACGTGCAGGCCGTGGCCAAGGCCTTCGCGGGCATGGCCAGCGACCCGCAAGGCCGCGACATCCTGGCGGCCGGCGGCAAGCTGATCGGGCTGCCGGCTGACGCGCATTTCATCGCGTCGGATGGTCACGAGTACGCCGCCTACCGGCGCTTCTACCAGTCCGCACCGGCCGCGCTGCGCTAACCAGCCGCACCGGGGCTGCCGCCATGTCCCGCCTTGACGCCCTGCTGCCGCGCTCGCTGCTCAGCCGCGTCATGCTGCTGTACAGCACGGTGCTGGTGCTGCTGGTCACCGCTGGCGTGGGCGTGTTCCTGACCCACGCCACACGCGCCATGCTGGAGGACGCCGAGGCGGGCGCACAGGCGATGTCCGCGCTGCTGACCCCGGCGGTGGCGGACTCGGCCGTCATCGGCGACTACGACACCATCAAGCGCACGCTGGACCGCGCCATCGATCACCCGCTGTTCGAGCGCTCGGCCTTCATCGATCTCAAGGGCGGCCGCATCGAGGTGGTGCGGCAGGACCACCCCTCGACTCGCCCGCCGGAGTGGCTGGTGCGCCAGGTGGCCGCACAGCAGGAACCCATCAACACACCGATCACGGTGGGCGGCCGCGACTACGGCATCACACGGCTGACGATCTGGAGCGAGCGCGTGGCTGCCGACATCTGGCAGGTCATGCGACTGGGCCTGCTGCTGGCCACGACCGGCATCCTGGCCGGCATCGGCTTCGTCTGGTGGCCGCTGCGGCGTTGGCTGGGCCAGCTGGACCGCGTCAGCGACCTGGGCACGCGGCTGCAGCAAGGCGGCCAGGCCGTGCTGCCCATGCCGACGGACAAGGCCCCCACCGAGTTCCAGCGCACCTTCGAGGTCATCAACCAGGTGGCGGCCTCGCTGCAGGCCGAGCGTGCGCAGGCCGGCGTCACGCTGGCCAGCATCGCCGAGGGCGTGGCCACCATCAACCGGGCCGGCGTGGTGGTGCTGGCCAACCCGGTGCTGGGCCGGCTGCTGGGCAGCGACAGCGCCGCGCTGCTGGGTCAGCCGGTGTCGGCCCTGCTGCCCGAGCTGCAACTGCCTGCCGTCGATGACGACGGCGGCTGGCGCGGCCGACGCTTTGAGCGCGGGCAGCAGGTGCTGGAGGCCAGCCTGGCGCCGGTGCGCTCCGACCAGGGCGAGGCGGCCGGCGCCGTCATCGTGCTGCGCGACGTGACCGAGCAGCACCTGCTGGAGGTGCAGCTGCGCGAGGAGCTCGACGCGCGCGCCCACGCGATGGAGGCCATGAGCCAGATGCTGGGCGCGGCCAGCCCGGCGCCCGGCGGCTTGCAGCGCAGTGTCGACATCGAACAGCTGTCCGGCCAAGTGGGCGACCTGGTGTCGCAGCTGCGCCGCCAAACCAGCCAGCTGCAGGCCATCTTCAGCCTCAGCCCGGACGGATTCATCGCCTTCAACGCCGAGCGGCGCGTGCAGTTCGTCAGCCCGACCTGCGTGTTCCTGACCCTGCTGTCGGACCGCGACCTGCTGGGGCAGGACGAGACCGGCCTGGAGGCGCTGCTGCAGGGCCGGCTGGGACAGCAGGATGCGCTGCGCCCGCTGCGGCTGCAGGAGCTGCGCGAGGGGCCGCGCGTGGTGCAGATGGCGCGGCCCATGCAGCGCATCCTGTCGCTGGCGCTGCACGACGGCGGCGCCGCCGAGATGCCGCAGCTGCTGCACATCCGCGACGTGACGCAGCAGTTCGAGCTGGACCGCATGAAGAGCGAATTCCTGACCACCGCCGCGCACGAGCTGCGCACGCCCATGACCAGCATCTACGGCTTCGTCGAGCTAATGATGCATCGCGAGCTGTCACCCGAGCGGCGCGGCGAGGTGCTGCAGCGCGTGCACCGCCAGAGCCGCGCCATGATGGACATCCTCGACGAACTGCTGGACCTCTCCCGCATCGAGGCCCGCCGCGGGCTGGACTTCCAGTTCCAGGCGGTGTGCCTGAACGACCTGCTGCGCCAGACGCTGGGAGACTTCGGCGTGCCGCCCGAGCGCCAGCCACCGCAGCTGACGCTGACCACCGAGCCGTACTGGGTGCACGTGGACGCGAGCAAGCTCGGCCAGGCGCTGCGTAACCTGCTGTCCAACGCCTACAAGTACTCGCCCGACGGTGGCCCGGTGGCGATGCGCCTGCTACCGGTCGACGACCTGCATGTCGACGTCGAGGTGGAGGACCACGGCATCGGCATGAGCGCCGAGGAGCTGGCACGCGTGACCGAGCGCTTCTACCGAGCCGACCGCTCCGGCACCATCCCAGGCACCGGCCTGGGCATGGCCATCGTCAAGGAAATCGTCGAGCTGATGAACGGCAGCGTGCAACTGCGCAGCACGCCCGGCGCCGGCACGACGGTGACGCTGCGGCTGCGCCGCATTGCGCCGCCTGCCGCCTGAGCCGGTTCAGACGCCGCGCGCCCGGTCCGCATGGAACTGCGCGCGCCAGGCCTCGAAGCGGCCGGCGTCCAGCGCGTCGCGGATCTCCTGCATCAGGGCCAGGTAGTAGTGCAGGTTGTGCACGCTGGTCAGCATGGGGCCCAGCATCTCGCCGCAGCGGTCCAGGTGGTGCAGGTAGGCGCGGCTGAAACCGGTGCAGCATTCGCAGCTGCAGGTCGGGTCCACGGGCGACTCGTCGGCCTTGTAGCGGGCGTTGCGCAGGCGCAGGTCGCCGAAGCGGGTGAACAGGTGGCCGTTGCGCGCATTGCGGGTGGGCATCACGCAGTCGAACATGTCGATGCCCTGGCTGACGCCTTCGACGAGGTCTTCCGGCGTGCCCACGCCCATCAGGTAGCGCGGCTTGTTGGCCGGCAGCTGGTGGCCCGTGTGCTCCAGGATGCGCTGCATCTCGGCCTTGGGCTCACCCACGCTGAGGCCGCCGATGGCGTAGCCGGGCAGGTCCAGCTCGGCCAGGCCGGCCAGCGACGCGTCGCGCAGCTGGGTGTACATGCCACCCTGCACGATGCCGAACAGCGCGTTCGGGTTCTCCAGCCGCTCGAACTCGGTGATGCAGCGCTTGGCCCAGCGCAGGCTGAGCTCCATGGACTGCTTGGCCTCGCGCTCGGTGGTCAGCACACCCTTGGTCTCGTAGGGCGTGCACTCGTCGAACTGCATGACGATGTCGCTGTTGAGCACCGTCTGGATCTGCATGCTGACCTCGGGCGTCAGCAGCAGCTTGTCACCGTTGACTGGCGAGGCGAACTTGACGCCTTCCTCGCTGATCTTGCGCATGGCGCCCAGGCTCCACACCTGGAAGCCGCCGCTGTCGGTCAGGATGGGCTTGTTCCAGCTCTCGAAGCGGTGCAGGCCGCCGAACTGCTTCACCACATCCAGGCCCGGGCGCATCCACAGGTGGAAGGTGTTGCCCAGGATGATCTGCGCGCCCATCTCGTTGAGCGAGCGCGGCGTGACGCCCTTGACCGTGCCGTAGGTGCCCACGGGCATGAAGATGGGCGTCTGCACCACGCCGTGGTTGAGCGTGAGCGTGCCGCGACGGGCGCGGCCTTCGGTGGTGAGGAGGTCGAACTTCAGCATTGGCGGGATTGTCGCAGCCGACAATCCCGCTATGTCGCTGACCCTGGCCGCGCCGGCCGAACACGAACTCGTCGTCAAAAAAAGCCGCTTCCTCGGGCGCGTGGAACCCTGCGCCGACCGCGCCACCGCACTGGCCCGCGTGGCCGCGCTGCGCGACGAGCACCCGGGCGCCGCCCATGTCTGCTGGGCGCTGCTGGCCGGCGGCCACTCAGCCGCCAACGACGACGGCGAGCCCGGCGGCACGGCCGGCCGGCCCATGCTGGACGTGCTGCGCCACCAGGGGCTGGACGGCGTGCTGGCCACGGCCGTGCGCTACTGGGGCGGCGTGAAGCTGGGCGCTGGCGGCCTGGTGCGGGCCTACACGGACTGCATCGCGCAGGCCCTGCTGACGGCCGACAAGATTGAGCGCGTGGCCCAGGTGGAGCTGGGCTGCGAGCTGCCCTACGAGCTGGAGGGCCGGCTGCGCCGGCTGGCCGAGCAGCACGCGGCGGCGCTGCTGGAGGTGCGGCACGACGCGCGGGTGCACATGCGCTTCGCACTGCCCGTCACCGCGCGGGCCGTGTTCACGGCCGCGGTGGACGAGGTGGCTCAGGGCCGCGTCGGCTGGGTGCGGTCCAGCAGCATCGCGTCGCCGTAGCTGAAGAAGCGGTAGCGCTGCGCCACCGCATGGCGGTACAGCGCCATCACGTGGCCGTGGCCGGCCAGCGCGCTGACCAGCATCATCAGCGTGCTCTTGGGCAGGTGGAAGTTGGTGACGAGGCGGTCCACCACGCGGAACTCGAAGCCGGGCGTGATGAAGATGTCGGTCTCGCGCGCGCCGGCCTGCAGCGTGCCGCCGCGCGCGGCAGACTCCAGCGCCCGCAGCGTGGTGGTGCCCACGGCGACGACGCGGCCGCCACGCGCGCGGCAGGCGGCGATGGCGTCCACCGTCGCGAGCGGCACCTCGAACCACTCGCTGTGCATCTTGTGGTCGGCCAGCTGCTCCACGCGCACGGGCTGGAAGGTGCCTGCGCCCACATGCAGCGTCACATGCGCCTGCTCGACACCACGCGCCGCGAGCGCGGCCAGCACGCCCTCGTCGAAGTGCAACGCCGCGGTCGGCGCGGCCACGGCACCCGGCTCCTTGGCAAACACGGTCTGGTAGCGGCGCTCGTCGTCGGCGCTGTCGGCATGCTCGATGTAGGGCGGCAGCGGCACGTGGCCGTGGGCCTCCAGCAGCGCGAAGGGGTCGCCCGCGAAGCGCAGGTGAAAGAGGCCGTTGTCCGGCCCGCAGCGGCCCAGTACCTCGGCGTCGAAGGCATCGGCGAAGCGCACACGGCTGCCGGGCTTGGGGCTCTTGCTGGCGCGCAGGTGCATCCACACCTCCTGCGTGCCGGGCAGCACGCGCTCCACCAGCGCCTCGACATGGCCGCCCGTTGACTTCACGCCGTAGAGCCGCGCCTTGATGACGCGCGTGTTGTTGAAGACGAGCAGGTCGCCCGGGGACAGCAGGCCGGGCAGATCGCGGAACACGCGGTCCACCGGCGCGGGGCCGGTGCCGTCCAGCAGCCGGGAGGCGCTGCGCTCGGCGGCCGGGTGCTGGGCGATCAGCTCGGGGGGGAGATCGAAATCGAAGTCAGCGACCGTGTAGGACATGTGCTTGAGGGCTGGACGAACCCGTGCCAAACCAGAAAAAGGGACGCGGATTCTCCCATCGCCCCCTCTTGATGCAGCGCAATACCGCGCCGCGGCGCCGGTGCCAGCATGGGTGCCAGGAGGTTCCATGAGCACTGACCTGACACCCGGACAACATGCCCTGCTGGAGAGCGAGCTGCAGCTGAACCGCCAGCGCCTGCAGGCCGCCCTGCAGGCCCAGCGCGGCGGCAGCGACCGCGTGGCCCACGCCGCCGCGCTGCTGGAGGACGACCCGGCCGAGCACCGCCCCGACCGCGAGCTGGACCAGGCCCGCGACGACCACCTGCTGGTGGAACTGCAGGCCATCGACGACGCGCTGCGGCGCCTCAGGACGCCGGGCTACGGCCGCTGCACCGACTGCGGCGCCGCCATCCCGTTTGACCGGCTGCAACGCCAGCCCCAGGCCCTGCGCTGCCTCGACTGCCAGACCGCTGCCGAAGCCGCCCACTGACTTTTCACCGGAGACCCGACATGTTCCACGCCATCGTTCACCTCGACCACCAACACGCCCAGGTGCTGCATTTCGATGATCACCAGGTCCACGCCGCCAACATCGAGGCGCACCACCGCCGCGCCCACGGGCACGACGAGCGCAGCGAGCACGCGCTGTTCGAGGCCATCTGCCAGGCCGTGCAGGACACGCCCGAGGTGCTGGTGACCGGCGCCCATGTCGTGATCAACCAGTTCCGCCACTACATCGAGGCGCACCGCCCCAAGCTGGCCCCGCGCATCGCCGACTACCGGCCCGCCGCGCCGCTGAGCCAGGGCCAGATGCTGGCGATGGCTCGCCAGTTCTTCGTCAGCCACGACCGCATGGCCGGCATCCCGACGCCGACCTGAGCACGCAAGCCGGCCGGCCGCGCGAAATCGCACGCCGGCCGTTCACGGCTGCAAAGGTTTGTCATGTGGGCGCCCTAGACTCGCGCCGCCCGCCCGACCGCTGCCGTGAAACGCCGTTCCTGCCTCGCCCTGCCCGCCCTGCTCGTTGCGCGACCCGCCGTCGCTTCGGGCGGCGATATCGAGTTGCTGGGCATCACCGAGAACCTGCCGCCGCTGAACTACAGCGACGACACGGGCGCCCAGGGCTTCAGCGTGGAGCTGCTGCGGCTGATGGCCACGCAGGCCGGGCTGAAGCTGACCGTGCAAGTCATGCCCTGGCAGCGCGCCATGCAGGCCGCCGAGGGCAGCGCCCACAGCGTGTTGTTTTCGCTGACGCGCACGCCCGAGCGCGAGGGCAAGTTCCAGTGGGTGGGGCCGATCGCGCAGCGGCGCGTGCTGCTGTACAGGCTGGCCAGCCGCACCGACCTGACGCTGACGCAGCTGAGCGAGCTGGGCACGGCGCGCATCGGCGTCGTGCGCGACTCCGCCGCCGACCGCCAGCTGCAGGCCGCCGGGCTGCGGCCGGGCCTGCAGCTCGAACAAGGCCTGGACGACGCCGCCAACCTGCGCAAGCTGCTGGCCGGCCGCATGGACTACATCGCGCTGCTGGACTGGGCGGCCGCCTGGAACCTGCGCCAGCTGCAGCTGCCGCTCACCACGCTGCAGCCCGCCATGGAACAGGACGCCACGCACAGCTACTTTTACGGCCTGCGCCTGGATGCCGACCCCGCGCTCGTGCGCCGGCTGCAGGCCGCACTCGACACGCTGCGGCGCGACGGTCGCTACGAGCGGCTGCGCCAGCGCTACTTCCGCTGAACGCCCGGCGGCGCCCTGGCCAGCGGCCAGAATGCCGGCCATGACCGCGCCGCCGTCACCGCCCCCCGACAAGCCCAAGTCTGCGCCCCAGAAGGCGATGGAGAAGCTCGGCCTGGTGCGTGACATCGACCTCGCCCTGCACCTGCCGCTGCGCTACGAGGACGAGACCCGCCTCACGCCCATCGCCGCGCTGCAGGACAACGAGCCGGCGCAGGTGGAAGGCGTCGTCGTGGACTGCCAGATCGAGCTGCGCTCGCGCCGCCAGCTGCTGGTGAAACTCAAGGACGGCAGCGGCGGCGGCCTGCTGCTGCGCTTCCTGCACTTCTACCCCTCGCAGCAGAAGCAGATGGCCGTGGGCGCGCGGCTGCGCGTGCGCGGCGAGGCGCGCATCGGCTTCTTCGGCCGCGAGATGGTGCACCCGGTCGTCAAGGTGGTGGCCGACGACACGCCGCTGGCGCAATCGCTGACGCCGGTCTACCCCACCTCGGCCCAGCTGCCCCAAGCCTATCTGCGCAAGGCGGTGGGCGCCGGCCTGGCGCGGGCCGATCTGCGCGAGATCCTGCCGCCCGGCTGCGTGCCGGCCGGCCTGCCCACGCTGAAGGAGGCCCTGACCTACCTGCACCACCCGCCGCCCAGCGCGTCGCAGGAAGCGCTGCACGAACACCACCACCCGGCCTGGCACCGGCTCAAGTTCGAGGAGCTGCTGGCGCAGCAGCTGTCGCAGCTGCGCGCCCAGCGCGAGCGTGCGCTGCTGGTGGCGCCCGCGCTGCGTGCCCGGCCTGGCGGCCTGCACGAGCAGCTGCTGGCCGTGCTGCCCTTCCAGCTGACCGGCGCGCAGCAGCGCGTGTGCGAGGAAGTGGCGCAAGACCTGGCCCGCCCCCAGCCCATGCACCGGCTGCTGCAGGGCGACGTGGGCTCGGGCAAGACGGTCGTCGCCGCGCTGGCCGCGGCCGTGGCCATCGACGCCGGCTGGCAGTGCGCGCTGATGGCGCCCACCGAGATCCTGGCCGAGCAGCACTTCCGCAAGCTCATCGCCTGGCTGGAGCCGCTGGGGCTGAAGGTGGCCTGGATCACCGGCAGCGTGAAGGGCAAGGCGCGCCAGAAGATGCTGGACGCCGCCGCGTCGGGCGAGGCCCAGCTCATCGTCGGCACGCATGCCGTCATCGAGGACAAGGTGCGCTTCGCAAAGCTGGGCCTGGCCATCATCGACGAGCAGCACCGCTTCGGCGTGGCACAGCGGCTGGCGCTGCGCGGCAAGCTCAAGGCAGACGCCGCCGCCGGGCCGCCCCAAGGCGGCGTGCGCCCCCTCGGGGGGCAGGAGCCGCAGGCGACGTGGGGGCCAACAGTCCCTCTGGAGCCGCACATGCTGATGATGAGTGCGACACCGATTCCAAGAACGCTGGCGATGACCTACTTCGCCGACCTGGACGTCTCCACCATCGACGAGCTGCCGCCCGGGCGCAGCCCCATCGTCACCAAGGTGTTCACCTCGGCCAAGCGCGACGACGTCATCGACAAGATCCGCCTCGCGGTGGCCGACGGCGCGCAGGTCTACTGGGTCTGCCCGCTGGTGGAGGAGAGCGAGGCCATCGACCTGCGCAACGCCACCGAAACGCACGAGGAGCTGAGCGCCACGCTGGCCGGCACGGCCGTGGGCCTGCTGCACGGCCGCATGGCACCGGCCGACAAGGCGGCCGTGATGGCGCAGTTCTCCAGCGGCGCGATGAGCGTGCTGGTGGCGACGACCGTCATCGAGGTGGGCGTGGACGTGCCCAACGCCAGCCTGATGGTCATCGAGCATGCCGAGCGCTTTGGCCTGGCGCAGCTGCACCAGCTGCGCGGCCGCGTGGGGCGTGGCAGCAAGGCCAGCGTCTGCGTGCTGATCTACACGCCGCCGCTGTCCGAGACCGGCAAGTCCCGCCTCAAGGCCATGGCCGAGACGACCGACGGCTTCGAGATCGCGCGGCGCGACCTGGACATCCGCGGCCCGGGCGAGTTCATGGGAGCGCGCCAGAGCGGCGCCGAGCTGCTGCGCTTTGCCGACCTGCAGGAGGACGCGCCGCTGCTGGTGGCCGCCCGCGAGCTGGCGCCGTGGCTGCTGGACGAGCACCCCGACGCCGCGCGCCGCCAGGTGGCGCGCTGGCTGGGCACGAAGGCCGAGTTCCTGAAAGCTTGAGGGCGCTGGCGATGCCTCTCATCGCCAGCACAGCGCCTCACTTGCAGCTGTAGCTCTTGGCGCTGACTTCCTTGACGTTGCCGGCGCCGCAGGCGGCGATCGCACGGTCGCTGTTCTTGGCCAGCGCCTCGGCGTCGTACGCGTGGGACGAGCCGGACGGCGGCGCGAACACGCAGGCGCTCAGCAGGGCGGCGGCGGTCACAGCGGTGAGGATGGTGGCGATGCGGTTCATGGGGCTTCCCTCGTTGGAATGAATGAAGCCCGCAGCGTAGGCGCGCCGCCCGGCGCTGTCGCCCGGCGTGCGACGGGCTGCACGAGCGCGGTGCCAGACTGCAGCCACGCGAGGCTCAAGCGCCGAGGCAGACGCCCAGGTCACGCGCAGTGGCCAGCGTGTCGCCGTCCAGCGGCACGGCCTTCATGCGGCCCGCCACGTCGGCCAGCGGCACGGGGCGCACGTCTCCGCCCTGCAGCGCCACCATGACGTCCTGCTGCCCCGCCGCCAGCGCGCGCACCGCGGCCGCACCGAAGCGCAGCGCCGCCACGCGGTCGTACGCCGTCGGGCTGCCGCCGCGCAGCAGATGGCCCAGCACGACGCAGCGTGCGTCCTTGCCCGTCAAACGGGCCAGTGCCTGGCTGACCTGCTCGCCCATGCCACCCAGGCGCTCGGCGTGGCCGGCCTCGGCAGGCGCGAGCGTCGCGTGCGCCCCGTCATGCGGGCGAGCGCCTTCGGCCACGACGACGATGGAATACGACTGGCCCTGCGCCTCGCGCCGCGCAATCAGCGCGGCCACGGCGGCAAGGTCGAAGGGCAGCTCGGGCAGCAGGATGGCGTGCGCCCCGCCCGCCAGCCCGGCATGCAGCGCGATCCAGCCGGCGTAGCGCCCCATCACCTCCACCGCGATGATGCGGTGATGGCTGGCCGCCGTGGTGTGCAGGCGGTCGATGCACTCGCTGGCAAAGGCCACGGCAGTGTCGAAGCCGAAGGTGGTGACGGTGCCGTCGAGATCGTTGTCGATGGTCTTGGGCACGCCCACCACGCGCAAGCCGCGCTGGGCCAGCTGATGCGCGATCGCCAGCGAGCCGTCGCCGCCCACGGCCACCAGCGCGTCGATCTGCTCGCGCGCCAGCGCGTCCAGCAGGTCCTGCGAGCGGTCGGCCAGCGCGGTGCTGCCGTCGGCCTGGCGCACCGGGTAGGCGAAGGGGTTGCCCTGATTGGTGGATCCCAGCAACGTGCCGCCCAGCGCCGCGATGCCCTCGACGCGCTCGGGCGTCAGCGCGATGCAGCCGTCACCCGGCCGGTAGCGCTCGGGGCGCAGCAGGCCGTCGTAGCCGTCGCGGATGCCCAGGCAGGCCCAACCGCGCTGCAGGGCCGCCCGCGTGACGGCCTGGATGACGGCGTTCAGCCCGGGGGCGTCGCCGCCGCCGGTGGTGATGGCGATGCGGCGGATGGTGGCAATCGGCGCACTCATAGCTCAAGCATCTCACGCAGCAGCTTGGCCTGGCGGCGCGACACCTCCACCTGGTGGCCGTCGCGCAGCGTGACGCGGTAGCCCTCGCTGCTGGACGGCGCCACGGCCTGGATGCAGCGCAGGTTGATGAGGTGGCTGCGGCTGGCGCGGAAGAACAGCTGCGGGTCCAGCTTCTCCTCCAGGCTGGTGAGCGTGCGGCTGATCAGCGGGCGCTGGCCATCGAACCAGGCCTGGGCGTAGTTGCCGCAGGCCTCGAAGCCGGTGATGTCGCCCAGCCGCACGAACCAGCAGCGCTCGCCGTCGCGCAGAAAGACCATGTCGTCGGCACCCTTGCTGCCCGCGCTGCCCGCACTGCCCGTGGGGGCCGCGGCGGGCGCAGCGGCCGCCGCGCGCAGGCGCTCGCGGGCCTTGGCGAGCGCGGCGTCGAGCCGGTCCGGCGCGATGGGCTTGAGCAGGTAGTCCAGCGCATTGCGCTCGAAGGCGGCCAGCGCGTGCTGGTCATAGGCGGTGGTGAACACCACCAGCGGCAGGTGTTCCAGCTGGTCCAGCAGGTCAAAGCCCGTGGCGCCAGGCAGCTCCACGTCCAGCAGCAGCAGGTCGGGTCGCAGCTGTTCGATGGCCTCGCGCGCGGGCAGCAGTTCGGCGGCCTCGCCGACGATGTCGGCATCGGGGATGGCGGCCAGCAGCGTGCGCAGTTCCTGGCGGGCCAGGCGCGAGTCTTCGACGATGAATATCCTCATGCCGCCAGTGTCACGCAGACGCGCACGCGCCCGTCGGCCGCGTCGATGCGGCAGCCCGCGCCGTCGCCGCCCGCGCGCGCCAGCCGCTCGCGCAGGTGCACCAGGCCCAGGCCGGTGCTGGTGGGCGCGTCCGGCACGGGCTTCCACTGGCCGGGGTTGCTGACGGCGATGCTCAGCGTCGCGCCGTGGCGGGTGATGGCGATGTCCACCACGCCGCCGCCAGGCGTGCGGGCAATGCCGTGCTTGATGGCGTTCTCCACCAGCAACTGCAGCAGCATGGGCGGTACCTGGGCGTCAGCCGCCGCGGGGTCGATCTGCCACTGAACCTGCAGCCGCTCCTCGTGATGCAGCTGCTCCAGCGCCACGTAGTCGCGCACCACGGCCAGCTCGTCGGCCAGCGGCACGCGCTCCCGGGCGCTGTGCGTGAGCGTGTGGCGCAGCGTGTTGGACAGGCGGCTCACCATGTCGCGGGCGCGAGCCGGGTCTTCGTTGATCAGCGCGCGCAGGTTGTTCAGCGCGTTGAACAGGAAGTGCGGGTTGATCTGCGCGCGCAGCACCTGCAACTCCAGCGCACGGGCGGCGGCCTCGGCCTGCCACTTGGCGATCTCGCCCTGGCGCCAGCGCGTCAGCAGCTGCGCGCCCACCCAGGCCGTCAGCCACAGCCACAGCAGGATGCTGGTGTTGGCGGTGTAGCCGGCCAGCACCCCCCAGCCATGCGGCGTGCCAGGGGGAAAGCTCAGCCAGCCCAGCGCGAGGCCGGTCTTGTTGATCACCAGCAGCGTGAGCTGCACGAGCGCCGCGAACACGGGCGGCATGAAGATCACGCAGAACAGCAGCGAGCGCGGCGAGCGGTCCAGCCAGCGCTGCCACAGCGCCAGGCCGCGCAAGCCCTCACTGGCCGCCCAGAGCAGCGCGCCCAGGCAGACCATCACGAAGCTGAGCGAGCCCGTCAGCGGCCTGACGCTGGCCACCATGGCCAGCGAGACTGCGACGTACCCGCTCCACAACAGCGCCTGCAGCGCGGCGCGTCGGGTGTTCGTCATGGATCAGCGAGCGGCGGCCAGGAAGCCCTTGACCTCGCCCACCAGCCACTCCGGGTCGTCCCACATCAGGAAATGGAAGCCGCGCGGGCTCATGGACACCTTGACGCCGTTCAGCCCGGTGTACTGGCCCTCGAAGATCTTGCGGGTGCTGTCCATCGTCGAGCCCATGGGCTCGTAGGCCGCCCAGGCGCCCAGCACCAGCGTGGGCGTGGTGATCTTGGGCAGCAGCGGGCGCAGGTCCTCGCCCCACAGCTCGGACATGGCCTGTGCGGACGTGGTCCGGTCGCTGGCCAGGCTCCAGGCGATGACGCGCTCGTTGTTGGCCGGGCTGCGGCTCATGCCCATGGCGCCCTGGCGCGCACCGGCTTCCCACTGCTCCTTCGTCGAGTTCAGCATCTGCTGGCGCATGGCCGCCGCTGCGCCCTTGGCAGCCTCGGGCGACATGCCGCGCAGGCCGGCGAAGAAGGGCAGCGAGTCCACGATCACCAGGCGGTCCAGCCGGCCCGGCTTCTCGGCGGCCATCTTCAGCGCCAGCGCGCCGCCCAGGCTGTGGCCCATGATGACGGGCTTGTCGAGCTGGCGGTCGTCCACGTAGGCCAGCAGGCGGTCACGCATGCCGTCCAGGAAGGCCTCGGTCTTCACCGCAGGCGCGCCGGCGAAGCCGGGCAGCTGCACGATGTGGCACTGCACGCCGGGCTGCAGCGCGGCGCAGGTCTCCGTCCAGGTGCTGGCGGCGCTGTTCAGGCCGGGGATCATGACGACCGGGCGGCCATTGCCGACCACCTCGACCTTGAGGTCACGGAACTCGGTCGCGGCGGCCTGGCTGTTGCCGACGGCCAGTGCGGTGGCGATGGCGACGGCGGCACCGAACAGACCGGCCCAGGAACGCTTGCTGCGGGACATCTCGACTCCAGAAGGTGTTGTGATGGCCGGCATGTTGCCGCAGCCCCCGGCCCGCGCCGGGCGTTCGATGACGAACGGCGAGCCGGGCTGACGAATGGCGAGAACCCGGGGCCAGCGGCGCCGCTACTTCAGCCGCTGCACCCAGTACACCAGCACCTCGGTGCGCGGCTGGATGTCGCTGGGGCTGTAGGTGTAGGTGGGCACCACGTTGATGGCGTCCAGCGTATTGAGCCCCGAGATGATGCGGCCGAACACCGCGTAGCCCGGGTTGGCGGCGCTCTGGTAGTCGAGGCTGGTGTTGTCCACCACGTTGAAGAAGAACTGGCTGGTGGCGGAGTCGGCATCGCTGCGGCGCGCCATCGCGATCGTGCCGCGCAGGTTGGACAGGCCGTTGTTGCTCTCCAGCTTGATGGGCGCGTACAGCGGCGCCTTGGCCACCATGCCGGTCGTGTAGCCGCCGCCCTGGACGACGAAGTCGCGGTCGACGCGGTGGATCAGCGTCTTCGTGTAGAAGCCCGCGGCCACGTACTTGTAGAAGTTGGCCACCGTCTGCGGTGCGTAGGTGTCGTACAGCTCGACGACCATCTCGCCGCTGCTGGTCAGCATGCAGACCGTGGGCCACGCCGACGACGCCGACGCGGCCAGGCCCGCCGCGCTGCAGGACAGCGTGGGCGGGTTGGGGTTGGGATTGGGCTGCGGGTAGGGCGTGCCGCCGCCGCTGCCATGGTGGTCACCACCGCCGCCGCCGCAGGCGGTCAGCAGGCCCGCCAGGCCCAGGGTCAACACATAACGGGTGAAGCGGTGTGATTGCAGGCGCATGGCAGGTCTCCAGTCTGGCCTGCTCAACGGCCCGGCAAGCTTCGTGTTGACTTTGCTTACAAGCCTTTACGCACGCTGGCTATAGTCCGCGCCGCCGCGGCCTGCTGCGGCGCTTTCACACCTCACCAGCCGTACACCCATGCCTGCTCTCCGTTCCCGCCGTGCCACCCTTGTGCTCGCCCTGAGCGCCAGCCTCGCCCTCGCCGCCTGCGGTGGCGGCGGCAGCAGCGATTCCAGCGCCAACACCGACGCCTACGGCTGGGCGGCCGTGACCGCGCTGAAGACCACCGACACCACCGTGGGCACCGGCGCGCAGGCCGACACCACCAAGACCGTGTCGGTGCACTACACCGGCTATGTGTACGACGTGCGCGTGGCCACCACCAAGGGCTCGCAGTTCGACACCTCGGTGGGCAAGACGCCGTTCAGCTTCAAGCTCGGCGCCGGCACGGTGATCCCCGGCTTCGACCAGGGCGTCACGGGCATGAAGGTGGGCGGCAAGCGCACCATCACCATCCCCGCCGCGCTGGCCTATGGCAGCAGTGGCGTGGGCACCAGCATCCCGCCGAACGCCGCGCTGGTGTTCGACATCGAGCTGCTCAGCGTCAACTGACGACTTCGAGGTTGTCGATCAGCCGCGTGGTGCCCAGCCGCGCGGCGGCCAGCGCCACCAGCGGCTGGCCGTCGACGGCCGCGCCCAGGTCATGCTGGCGGCGCAGCGTCACGTAGTCCGGCGCCCAGCCGGCGTCGCGCAGGGACTGCATCGCGTCGGCTTCCAGCGCGGCCACGTCCCGCTCGCCCGCCTGCCAGCGCGCGATCAGGGCCTTGAGCGTGCGTGACAGGCGCAGCGCCTCCACCTTCTCCGCGTCGCTGAGGTAGCCATTGCGCGACGACAGCGCCAGGCCTTGCTCGCTGCGGCGCGTCTCGCCGCCGTGGATGGCGATGGGCAGGCCCATCTGTGCCGTCATGCGGCGCAGCACCATCAGCTGCTGGTAGTCCTTCTTGCCGAAGACGGCCAGCGTGGGCTGCACGAGGTTGAACAGCTTGTGCACGACGGTGCACACGCCGGTGAAGAAGCCGGGGCGGAAGTGGCCTTCCAGGATGTCGGCCAGCTCGGGCGGCGGCACCACCTTGTAGCCCTGGGGCTCGGGGTAGAGCTCCTTCTCGCTGGGCGCGAAGACGATGTCGCAGCCGGCGCCTTCGAGCAGCTCGCAGTCGCGTTCCAGCGTGCGCGGGTAGGTGTCGAAGTCCTCGTGCGGCGCGAACTGCAGCCGGTTCACGAAGATGCTCGCGACCACGGCACCAGCCGGGCCCACCAGCTCGCGCGCCTGCTTCACCAGCGCCAGGTGGCCGTCGTGCAGGTTGCCCATCGTCGGCACGAAGCCCCGCTGGCGATGGAGGGCGAGCGCGTTGCGCAGCTCGGGGATGGTGTGGATGACTTGCATGTTCAGAAGCCGTGGACGGCGTCCACGGGGAAGGTGCCGGCCTTCACCTCGTCCACGTAAGCCTTCACTGCGGCCAGCACCGAGTCCTGGCCGGCCATGAAGTTCTTGACGAAGCGCGGCTTGCGGCCCGGCGTGATGTTGAGCATGTCGTGCAGCACCAGCACCTGGCCCGAGCAGCCTACGCCCGCACCGATGCCGATGACGGGCACCGGCGACGCGGCCGTGATCTCAGCGGCCAGCGCGGCGGGCACCATTTCGTACAGCAGCATGGCCGCGCCGGCTTCGACGGCCTCCTGCGACTCGCGCTTGATGCGCGCGGCGCTCTCCTCGTCGCGGCCCTGCACCTTGAAGCCGCCCAAAGCGTTCACCGTCTGCGGCGTGAAGCCCAGGTGCACGCAGACCGGGATGCCGCGTTCGCTCAAGAAACGCACGGTCTCGGTCGTCCAGCCGCCGCCTTCGAGCTTCACCATGTGGGCGCCGGCCTTGACCAGCGCGGCGGCGCTCTTCCAGGCCTCTTCCTTGCTCACGTGATAGCTGTCGAAGGGCAGGTCGGCCACGATCCAGGCCCAGCGGTGACCGCGCGACACGCACAGCGTGTGATAGACCATGTCCTCCAGGCTCACCGGCGCCGTGGAGCCGCGACCCTGCAGCACATTGCCCAGCGAATCGCCGATCAGCAGGATGTCCACGCCCGCCTCGTCCAGCAAGCTGGCGAAGGCCGCGTCATAGCAGGTCAGCATGGCGATCTTCTCGCCGCCGGCATGCATCTGCGCCAGGCGCGGCAAGGTCATCGGCTTGCGTTCAGCAGTCATGGGATACCTCGGTGAAAACCCTTGGAGCCCTTGTGGGGCGGCGGCAGTGTAGCGTTCGGGTCCTTTCCCCGAAGTCGTCCTGCCGCCATGACCCTGACCGAGTTGCGCTACATCGTCGCCGTTGCCCGCGAGCGCCATTTCGGTCGTGCGGCCGAGGCCTGCTTCGTGTCGCAGCCCACGCTGTCCGTCGCGATCAAGAAGCTGGAGGAAGAGCTGGACATCAAGATCTTCGAGCGCGGCGGCAGCGAGGTCAGCGTCACGCCGCTGGGCGAGGAGATCGTGCGCCAGGCGCAGTCGGTGCTGGACCAGGCCGGCGCCATCAAGGAGATCGCCAAGCGCGGCAAGGACCCGCTGGCCGGCGCGCTGCGCCTGGGCATCATCTACACCATCGGCCCCTACCTGCTGCCGGAGCTGGTGCGCCACACCATCGACCGCTACCCGCAGATGCCGCTGATGCTGCAGGAGAACTTCACGGCCAAGCTGCTGGAGATGCTGCGCACCGGCGAGCTGGACTGCGCCATCATGGCCGAGCCCTTCCCCGACACCGGCCTGGCCACGGCTGACCTGTACGACGAGCCCTTCGTCGTCGCGCTGCCAGCCTCGCACCCCATGGCCGACCGCGCCACCATCAGCGCCGAGGAGCTCAAGCGCGAGACCATGCTGCTGCTGGGCACGGGCCACTGCTTCCGCGACCATGTGCTGGAGGTCTGCCCCGAGTTCGCGCGCTTCGCCAGCGATGCCGAGGGCATACGCCGCAGCTTCGAGGGCTCGTCGCTGGAGACCATCAAGCACATGGTGGCCTCGGGCATGGGCGTGACGGTGGTGCCGCGCCTGTCGGTGCCGCGCGACGCCTCACCGCACCTGCGCTTCGTGCCCTTCAGCGCCCCCGTGCCCACGCGCCGCGTGGTGCTGGCGTGGCGGCGCAGCTTCACGCGCTACGAGGCCATCGCGGCGCTGCGCAACGCCATCTACGCCTGCGAGTTGAACGGCGTCAAACGCCTGTCCTGAGCCCTGCCCCCCAGGCAGCGAGCGCGCCGGCCCTTGCGGTAGGCTTGCTGCGTACCGTCTGTTCCCCCGGAGCCCCGCATGCCCAAGAAGTCCGCCGCCCCCACCCTCAGCATCGGCATCAGCGACAAGGACCGCGCCACCATCGTGGCCGGCCTGTCCAAGCTGCTGGCCGAGACCTACACGCTGTACCTGACCACCCACAACTTCCACTGGAACGTCACCGGGCCGATGTTCAACAGCCTGCACGCGATGTTCATGGCCCAGTACACCGAGCTGTGGAACGCCGTGGACCCGGTGGCCGAGCGCATCCGCTCGCTGGGCCACGCCGCGCCCGGCAGCTACGCGCAGTTCGCCAAGCTCAGCGGCCTGCCCGACGCGCCCGCCACGCCGCCCAAGGCGCTGGAGATGGTGCGCATCCTGAAGGAAGGCCACGAAGCCGTCGCCCGCACCGCGCGCGCGCTGTTCCCCGCCGTCGACAAGGCCAGCGACGAACCCACGGCCGACCTGCTGACCCAGCGCATCACGGTGCACGAGCAAACGGCCTGGATGCTGCGTAGCTTGTTGGAGGAGTGATCGCAGCCGCCCCAGGCCGCCCGCGCAGTGCGCTGCGGCGCGCCCTCAAGGCGCTGGCCTGGCTCACGCTGGCGCTGGTGGTGGGCAGCGTGATTGCGGTCGCGCTGGCCCTGCAAGGTGCGCCGCGCTGGCCGGCCGCTGCCGAGGTGTCGGTGGCGGACATCGCCCGCGCCCGCGACTTCCTGCGCCGCAACGACCCGCGCCAGCCAGCGCCCGGCCCGCTGCGCACGCTGGTCACCTCGGAGCGCGAGGCCAACCTTCTGCTGGGCCAGCTGGCCCGCCGCGCCGCCGCCGGCGCGACGGCGCGGGTGGCGCTGGGCGCTGGCAGCGCCCGCGTGCAGGCCAGCCTGCCGCTGCCGCACAGCGCCGTCACGGCCTGGCTGAACATCGACGCCACGCTGCGCGAAACCCCCGGCCTGCCCGCCGTGGACAGCCTCACGGTGGGCCGGCTGCCGGTGCCCGGCTGGGTCGCCACGCGGCTGCTGCGCGTGCTGGCCGAGCGCGCCCGCCAGAGCACGCCGGAAGGCGCACTGGCGCTGAGCATGGTGAGGCAGGTGCGTCTGCAGCCGGCGCGGCTGGAAGTGAGCTATGCCTGGGGCGAGGACAGCCTGCGCCGCGTGCTCGGCACGCTGCTGCCGCCCGACGAGCAGGCCCGCCTGACCGCCTACGCCCAGGCGCTGAGCGGCGCCATGCAGGCCCACGCGGCGGCCGGCAGCGGCAGCAAGGCGCTGCCGCTGGAGCAGCTGCTGACCTCGCTGTTCACGCTAGCCAGCCAGCGCAGCGCCGGCGGCAACGACCCGCTCGCGGAGAACCGCGCGGCGCTGCTGACGCTGGCGCTGCAGGCCACCGGGCGGCAGCTGTCCGACCTCGTGCCGGCCATCCAGGCTGCACCGCAGCCGCAGCACATGCCCATCACGCTGTCGGGCCGAGACGACTTCGCCCAGCACTTCCTGATCTCCGCCGTGCTGGCGCTGGAAGGCGGCGGCCCGCTGGCCGATGCCATCGGCGTCTACAAGGAAGTGGCCGACCTGCGCCACGGCAGCGGCTTCAGCTTCAACGACATTGCGGCCGACCGCGCCGGTGCGCGGCTGGGGCTGCTGGCCCGCCGCGACCCGGCGGCGCTGCAGCGGCGCCTGGCGCAGGGCGTGCGCGCCAGCGATGTGATGCCCGATGTGTCCGACCTGCCGGAGTTCCTGGGCGCCCGCGAGTTCCGCCAGGCCTACGGCGGCGTGGGCGCGCCGCCCTACCGCCGCATGCTGGCCGACATCGAGCGCCGGCTGGACGCGCTGCCGCTGCTGCGGCCGGCCGCGCCCTGAGCGGCGTCAGGCCAGCCGGAATGCGCCCACCGCCGCCGCCAGGCGCTCGGCCTGCTGCTTGAGCGCCTCGGCCGCCGCGGCCGACTCCTCCACCAGCGCGGCGTTCTGCTGGGTCAGCTGATCGAGGTGGCCCACGGCCTGGCTGACCTCGGCGATGCTGCCGCTCTGCTCGCTGCTGGCGGCGGCGATCTCCTGCATGATGCCGGTGACCTGCCCCACCGAGCCGACGATCTCGTTCATGGTCTCGCCGGCTTCATGCACCAGGCGCGAGCCGGTCTCCACCCGCTCCACCGACACCGAGATCAAGCTCTTGATCTCCTTGGCCGCCTCGGCGCTGCGCTGGGCCAGCGTGCGCACCTCGCCGGCCACCACCGCAAAGCCGCGGCCCTGCTCGCCCGCGCGGGCGGCCTCGACCGCGGCGTTCAGCGCCAGGATGTTGGTCTGGAAGGCAATGCCGTCGATGGTGCCGATGATGTCGGCGATGCGCGTGGAGCTGGCGCTGATCTCCTGCATGGTGGTGACGACGCGCGCCACCACCTCGCCGCCGCGCCCGGCCACCTGCGAGGCCGCGCCCACCAGCTGGTTGGCCTGGGCGGCCCGCTCGGCGTTGAGCCGCACCGTGTCGGTCAGCTGCTCGGTGGAGCTGGAGGTTTGCTCCAGGCTGCTGGCGGTCTGCTCGGTGCGGGCGGACAAGTCCTGGTTGCCCAGCGCGATCTCCTGCGACGCGGTGCGCACCGATTCGCTGCCATCGCGGATCTCGCGCAGCACGTGGCTGAGCTTCTCGACGAAGGTGTTGAAGCCGGCCGCGATCTCGGCCAGCTCGTCGTCGCCAGCGGCGCTGACGCGGCGCGTGAGATCGCCGTCGCCGGAGGCCACGTCCTGCATGGCCGCACTGAGCTGGGCCAGCCGCTGCAGCTTGCGCGCCACCAGCGCGGCCATCGTGGCCCCGGCCAGCACCAGCACCACCACCGTCGCCAGCAGCGAGCTCAGCGCCAGGCCGCGCAGCGAGGCCAGCGCCTCGCCCCGGTGCAGCGCGATGACCAGCACCCAGTCCGTGCCCTTGACGGCGGTGGCCAGCAGCTCATGCGGCACGCCGTCGATGTCGGCCGCCTTCAGCTGGCCGGCGCTGGCCAGCTGCTGCAGGCCCTCGACGGTCAGCCCGGCCACGGCCTCGCGGGCCGGCGTGCCGCCGCGCTTGAGGTCGGGATGGGCGATGAAGTTGCCGTCCTTGTCCGTCAGGAAGGCATAGCTGGCCGGCGTGGGCTGGATGGACTTGACGATGCTGACGACGTTGTCCAGGAACACATCGCCCGCCGCCACCGCCGTCGTCGCGCCGCCCTCCTTCTGCGCCACGGCGAAGGTCACGACCATGCGCTGCGTGGCCGCGTCCTTGTAGGGCGCTGTCAGCACGGGGCCGCTGGCGCCGGCGGCCAGCTGGTACCAGGGCCGGCCGGTGGGGTCGTAGCCGGGGGGCAGGTTCTGCGGCGCGTTGAAGACGATGCGCTTGTCCGCGTAGGCGATGTAGCTGTTGTCAAAGCCGCCCGACACCTGGGCCTGCACCAGCGCCGGCACCGGGTCGGCCAGCGCAGCAGCGGGCAGCGTGGCGCGCACCACGGCCGTCTTGCCGGCCGCCCAGTCCTGGATGGCGCGGGCCTGGGCCTGGGCCAGGTCCAGCGTGCTCTTCTGCAGGCCCTCCAGCACCTGGCCGCGCGCGGTCAGGTAGTTGGCCACCGCCAGCGTCAACAACCCCAGCAGCAGGGCCAGCACGGCCAGCAGCACCAGTTGCACACGCAAGGACTTGACGTTCGTCAGCATGGGTGTTCCCTCCGGAGTGATCGGGCAACCGGTGCTTTCGCCGGGCACCTGCGGCTGACTCTAGCCAGCGCACCCGCCCCCGTCCATGGCGGCGCCGATACAGCGGCCTGCGCTGGCGGGCCACGGATAATCGCGGGTTAGCCCGCCAGAAGCCCCCCATGTCCGAACCCATCGCCAGCCGCATCGAGACGGAAGTCCGCCGCCGCCGCACCTTCGCCATCATCAGCCACCCCGACGCCGGCAAGACCACGCTGACGGAAAAGCTGCTGCTGTTCTCGGGCGCCATCCAGATCGCCGGCTCGGTGAAGGCGCGCAAGGCCACCCGGCATGCGACGTCGGACTGGATGGAGATCGAAAAGCAGCGCGGCATCTCGGTGGCCTCGTCGGTCATGCAGATGGAGTACCGCGACTGCGTGATCAACCTGCTGGACACCCCGGGCCACCAGGACTTCTCGGAAGACACCTACCGCGTGCTGACCGCCGTGGACGCGGCGCTGATGGTCATCGACGCGGCCAACGGCGTGGAGCCGCAGACCCGCCGCCTGCTGCAGGTCTGCCGCGCCCGCAACACGCCCATCCTCACCTTCGTCAACAAGATGGACCGCGAGGTGAAGGACCCGCTGGCGCTGATGGACGAGATCGAGCAGGAGCTGGGCATGACCGTCGTGCCCTTCACCTGGCCGGTGGGCATGGGCAAGCAGTTCCACGGCGTGATGGACCTGCGCCAGCAGCGCATGCGCGTGTTCGCGCCTGGCGAGGACCGCGCCGCCGGCACCGAGGAGGTGCTGGAAGGCCTGGACAACCCGGCGTATGCCGAGCGCTTCGGCATGCAGTACGACAACGCGGCTGGCGAGATCGAGCTGGTGCGCGAGGCCGCGCCCGAGTTCGTGCATGACGAGTTCCTGAGCGGCAAGCAGACGCCGATGTTCTTCGGCTCGGCCGTCAACAACTTCGGCGTGCAGGAAGTGCTGGACGCGCTGGTGGAGCTGGCGCCCGCGCCCGACGTGCGCGAAGCCATGCAGCGCACCGTCAAGCCCGAGGAGCCCAAGTTCACCGGCGTGGTGTTCAAGATCCAGGCCAACATGGACCCCGCGCACCGTGACCGCATCGCCTTCGTGCGCGTGGCCTCGGGCCGCTTCGAGCGCGGCATGAACCTCAAGGTCGTGCGCTCGGGCAAGAGCCTGCGGCCCAACAGCGTCGTCACCTTCATGAGCCAGAAGCGCGAGCTGCTGGACGAGGCCTTTGCCGGCGACATCATCGGCATCCCCAACCACGGCGTGCTGCAGCTGGGCGACACCATCACCGAAGGCGAGGCGCTGCAGTACACGGGCCTGCCCTTCTTCGCGCCGGAAATGTTCCGCTCGGTGGAAGTGGCCGACCCGCTGCGCACCAAGCAGCTGCGCGAGGGGCTGCGCCAGCTCGGCGAGGAAGGCGCCATCCAGGTGTTCCGCCCCGAGGCCGGCAGCGTGCTGCTGCTGGGCGCCGTGGGCCAGCTGCAGTTCGAGGTCGTCGCGCACCGCCTGGAGCATGAGTACGGCTGCAAGGCCCGCGTGGCGCCGGCCCGCTACAACGTGGCGCGCTGGGTCACCTGCGACGACGCCGAGGGCCAGCCCGGCAGTGGCGAGAAGGAGCTGCGCCGCTTCATCGACCACAACGCGCACCGCGTGGCCTGGGACGCGGTCAACGCGCCCACCGTGCTGCTGGAGTACGCCGGCGAGCTGCGCGCCATGCAGGAGAACTGGCCGCGCATCAAGTTCCACGCGCTGCGCGAGCACGCGGGCCTGGTGTTCCAGCAGCGCATGGAGGGCTGAAGCCCCGGGGGTCAGCGCGCGTCGCTGACCTTCAAGCGCAAGCGGCCATCCGGCGCCAGCGCGGTCTCCAGTTCGGCCAGCCGCGCGCCCACGCGGGCGTCGCACGGCGCGGGGCAGCGGATGTCCAGCCACACCGCCTGCGGTGCCGGGGTCGATTCGGCCACCTCGGCGCCCCAGCCGCGCAGTTCAGCCGCCAGGCTGCGCGCGTCAGCCTGCGGGCTGGCGCTGAGCCAGTGGGCGTCGGCCGTGCTGGCGCCGTCGCCGCGCCACTGCGCATCCTCGCCGGGCCACCAGTACCCGCCCACGCCCAGACCCAGCAGCAGGGCCGCCGCCACACCCCCGGCCCAGCGGCCGGCAGCGCCATTGGCCGCCGCACGCGGCGCCAGCACGGCCGGCACGCCCTGGTCGGCCCGGCGCAGCACATCGGCCCAGCCGTCAGCCGGGGCCTCGACGGCCGGCACGCGGTCCAGCCCGGCGCGCAGCCGGCGGCCGGCGGCCACGTCGGCTGCATGGGCCGCATCGGCCGCATGGGCCTCGTCCACCGGCGCGCCCGCCAGGCCGCGCAGCCAGGCCTCGTCGCGGGGATCGGTGTTGTCAGCAGTCATCGCACTCCTTCAGGAACGGCGCCAGCTTGGCGCGGCTGGCGGCCAGGTAGACCGTCGTGGCACGTTCGGTGCGGCCGATCAACTCGCCCAGCTCTCCATGCTGGAGGCCGCCCCAGTAATGCAGGTACAGCGCTTCGGCGCGCTGCGGATGCGCCATCGCGAACCGAGCAAAACCGCGCCGCACGCAGTCCACAGGTTCACTGAGATGCGCATCGTCGGCAAACATCAGGCCGTCGAGGTCCTCCACGTCGTCCACCCGGTCCAGCGGGCGCTTGCGGCGCAGCTCGGCCAGCCACACCCGCTGGCCGATGGCCCACAGCCAGGTCGACAGCTGGGACCCACCCCGAAAGCCGGGCAGCCCCCGCAAGGCCTGCACAAAGCTCTCCTGCGCCAGCTCATGGGCCAGCGCCTGGTGGCAGCCGCAGGCCCTGAAATAGCGCGCCAGCCGCGGGTACCAGGCCGGGTAGAGCGCCGCGAGATCGGCCGCCGTGGGCGGCGCCACGGCCTCCGCCGGTTCAGGGGGCGTGCCGGCGATCAGCGCATCGTCATCGGTCGGTAACATCGCGCGCCAGTTGAGGGGTCGGACAAGGCCCCCGCACCCCGGGAGGAGCACAGTGGGCAGGCGTACAGCAACGGTCGGGCACCGCAGCCGGCGCGGGCGAGCCGTGCTGCTGGGCCTCGC
This sequence comes from Roseateles hydrophilus, assembly GCF_026712245.1. Lineage (GTDB taxonomy): Bacteria > Pseudomonadota > Gammaproteobacteria > Burkholderiales > Burkholderiaceae_C > Pelomonas > Pelomonas hydrophilus. The sequence continues at coordinate 362,011 of NZ_JAPPUY010000003.1, read as the reverse complement.
CATCGCGGCGGGCGCGACTGTAGCCGCAGCCGTGCCGGCCTCGCCGCCGCCACGCCTGCTGGAGACCCTCAGGCTCGCCACAGACGCGGCTGCCGAGCACGGCAACCGTGCGGACTACCAAGCCTGTAGCGCCGCGCTCACGCCGTTCGCAACACAGGCCCTGTCCCATGCCGCCGACGAGCGCGTCGCCTGGGCGCTGCTGCACGAATTCGGCTGCCGCATGGCCCATGTCGCCAACAAGGGCGCCACGCTGGCCGAGCTGACGGCCATGCACCACGCACGCTGGCAGCTCACCCGCCAGCACGGCATGGCGCTGTGGCCGCGCATGCGGGAACGCACCCTCGTCTGGAACTGGGTCGATCGCCTGCACGGGCCGACTGCAGCGGACGCCTGGTTGGACGCGGAGCTGCTGACCCCGCTGCTGCGCGATGCCCAGGCCGGTGTCGGCGAGGCGATGGCCGAGCTGACCCACCTCGTGGAGACGCTGTACGGCTATGGCGCGCCGCTGGGCCGCGTCGAGGCGGTACAGCAACGGCTCGCCAGCGCGCTGGGGCCCACGGCCCCGCCGGTGCTGGCCACCGCGCGGGTGCTGGCCGTCACACACCGGCGCGCCGGTCGGGCCGAGCAGGCCCTCGCCGCCATCGAGCCGGCCTACCGACATGCGCTCATCGCCTACCCCGGCAGCGACCTGCTGGCCTGGCTGGACAGCGAGCGGGCGCTGGTGCTGGACCGGCTGGGCCGCGTCCAGGAAGCGCTGGGCGCCCAGCTGCGCGTGGCCGACTTCTGGGCACGCCATCCCCAACCCGAGCGCATGCGCGGTGCCCGGGCCGAGCAGAACGTCGCACGCCTGCAACTGGCCATCGGCCGGCCCGACGCTGTGGCCAGCCATGCGCGCCGGGCTGCAGCCTGGGCCGACGACGCCGGTGCGCTCACCTGGCAGATCGGCGCGGAGAACGTCACCGCACGCCTGGCATTGGCCATGAGCCAGCTGCGCCTGAGCCAGCCCGGTGCGCTGCAGGCGCTGCGGCAGGCCCTGGACGAACTGGAGCCCTCTGACTTCTTTCTGCAGGCCGCGCCGCTGGAGGAGCTTTGGCTGGGCGCCGAGCAACAAGGCGAGACCGCGCTCGCCGCCTGGGCGCAGCAGGCCCTGCAACGCCACCTGGCCCGCTGGGTGCAGCCGCTGCAGACCGAGGCCCTGCTGGGCGAGCTGATGCGTGCGAGACGCTCGCCTGAGCAGGCCGACGAAGCCCGCTGGCAAGCCGTGGCCCTGGGCAGCATGGGCCGAGGCCCGGGGCTGGAGGCGCTGGCGCTGTTCGACACCGCCGACGCGCTGGCCGCACGCGCGCCCCGGCTGGCCGTGGCCTTGTACAAGCGCGGCTGCCGGGCGCTGCACCGCTCACGCGCTGACGTGACCTCGGCCGAGCTGCTGCGCATGAGCTTCGCGCGCTTCGAGGCGCCACTGCGCCGCTTCGTCACGCTGCTGCTGGATCAGGGCCGGCTGCACGAGGCCGAGCAGGCGCTGGCCTTTCTGCATGAGGGCGAGTTGGATGCGTTCGAGCGCCGCCAGACGGCTCTCAATGGCCCGCCCGCACTGGACGCCAGCGAGCAGGCCTGGGATGCCGCCGTCACCCGCATCGGCGATGCCCTGCGGCAGACGGCCCAGGCGCTGGAGCGCCCGCTGGACGAACAGGCGCCGTTGGCCTTCCCAGGCCATGTGCGGCTGGCCCAGGCCACTGAGGCCCAGGCGCAGGCCGGCGCGGCGATCGCCCAGGCCAGCCAGCAGCTGCTGGCCGCCGCCACCGAGGCGCCGCCACCGGCCAACCTGCCACCGCCGCCGGCCGGCACGGCCGAGCTGGGCTTTGCCGTCGGTGGCCGGCAGCTGGACGTGCTGCTGCGCCTGCCCTCCGGCGAGGTGAAGCACTGGCGCCAGGCCCTGCCGCGCGCCGACCTGGCCCGCCAGGTGCAGCAGCTGCGCCAGCTGCTGGAGCGGCCGGACAGCGACATCGACACGCTGCAGCGCCAGGCCCAGGGCCTGCACGATCTGCTGCTGGCCCCGGCGCTGGCCCAGCTGCCACGCGAGGTGCGGCGGCTGCGGCTGCGCGCCGATGGCGTGCTGCACTACCTGCCATTCGCGGCGCTGCACGACGGCCGGCACTACCTCGCCGAGCGCTTCGTGCTGAGCCAGCACAGCCCGGCCGCCACCGCGAGCGCTGCCAACACCGGCGGCGCGCTGGGCCTGGGCCGGGTACGGGCGGGCGCGCGCCGGGCGACCGAGCCCGCCCTGCCGGCCGTCGCGCGCGAGCTGCAGGCGCTGCAGCGCTGGCCCGACAGTGAACTCGCGCTGGACGCCGCCTTCAGCGAGGCCCGGCTGCGCGACGGCCTGGCCCGCCAGCCCGCGCTGGTGCACCTGGCCAGCCATTTCCACCGCGACCCCGGCGGCGACGGCGCCTCCTACCTGCTGCTGGGTGACGACCGCCAGCTCAGCGTGGAGCAGCTCGCCCGCCTGCCCTGGCACGGCGTGCAGCTGGCGCTGCTGTCGGGCTGCCAGACCGGCCTGCCGGTCGACGGCCAGCCCCAGGCCGGCGGCCTCGCCGCCCGGCTGCGGCAGGCCGGCGTGCAGCAGGTGCTGGCCACGCAATGGCGCATCGCCGACGCGGCCGCGGCCGACTGGATCAGCGCCTTCTACGCCGGCCTGCCCGCGCAAGACCTGGCACGTCAACGCCCGCGCGCCGACTGGCTGGCCCAGGCGCAGCAACAATGGCTGCTCGCCCACCGGGACTCCCCACGCGCCCACCCGCACTACTGGGCCGCCTACGCATGGTTCGAATGAAGCGCGCCCTCGCCACCGCCCTCACCCTGCTCGCCACGCTGCTGCCCGGCGCGGCCCTGGCCGCCGACCAGGCGCTGCTGGTGGGCGTGGGCCGCTACCCCGCGCTGCCGCAGCGGCTGTGGCTGGACGGCCCGGCCAACGACGTGGCACTGATGCGCGAGGCGCTGCTGGCCCGCGGCTTTGCGCCGCAACAGGTGCTGAGCCTCAGCGACGCACCGACGCGGGCCCAGATCGTCGCGGCCATGGCCGCCGTGCTGCGCGGCGTGCAGCCGGGCGACCGCGTGGTGTTCCATTTCTCCGGCCACGGCAGCCAGCAGCCCCAGCCGGCCGGCGCCCGCCAGTCCGAGCCCGACGGACTGGATGAGGTGCTGCTGCCCGCCGACGTGCGCGGCTGGGCCGGCCCCGGCGAGGTGGCCGCCATCCCCAACGCCCTGCGTGACGACGAGATCGGCGACTGGCTGGACGCGCTGGTGGACCGCGGCGCCCAGGTCTGGGCCTTCTTCGACACCTGCCACGCGGCCGGCATGGCGCGCGGCGACGCCACCCGCGGCCTGCGCGCCGTGGCGCCCGCCGAGCTGGGCCTCGCGCTGGAAGCACGCCCGCGCCCCGGCGCGCCCCGCTTCGGCAGCCCGCGGCTGGACGGGCGGGCCCTGTTCTTCGCCGGCCGCAGCCACGAGGGCGTGGCCGAGGAATGGCTGCCCCGCGGCGCCGGCCTGGCGCGCAGCCGCCGCCACGGGGTGTTCAGCTGGCACGTAGCGGCCCTGCTGCGCGAACAGGGCCTGGGCGAACCCGCCTCGCTGCTGGCCGCGCTGCAGCAGCGCTACGCCAGCGAGCGCCGGCAGCAGCCCGTGCCGGTGCTGGCCGGCGCCCTCGCGCAACAGGCGCGGCGCTGACCCGGGTTGTCCCGCCCCCGTGATCGCGGGGGCCGCTGGGCCTGATGTTCGGCGTGCGCCGCGCTCTCAGCAGGCATGCCGCTGCAGCGGCGTCACCTGCCAACCCGGGAGCCTGCGATGCAGGACGCCGCCCATGAAAGCCCTTCTCAGTTCCGCCATCGCCCTGCTGCTGGCCGCACCGCTGGCCGCCCAGGCCGAACTCGTCATCACTGACTGGAAGACCGCCGGCGATCAGGCCCTCATGTGGGACACCATCTCCGACCGGGAGTGGCTGCGCCTGCCGCTGACGGCAGGGCTGAGCTACCAGCAGGTGGCCGCGCAACTCGGCGCCGGCGGCGACTACAACGGCTTCACCCATGCCGATGTGGCCGATGTCTGGCAGCTGTTCGACAACGCGGGCCTGAGCCCGCGCTACCCCGCGCCCGACGCCGAGGCCAAGTTCTTCATCGGCAGCTGGGGCCTGGACGGCGCCGACGGCGACACCACCTACGTCACCGTGCGTGCGATCACGTCCGACTGGTACGGGCTGGCCGACGACTACGCGAACCGCCTGCAGATCGTCGCCATGGTGGGCTACGGCTCGCTGGAGCCGACGGCCCCCAGCTGGGCCAATGCCACCGCCAGCACCGTCTCGTTGTCCGAGACCCGGCCCGACACCGGCTCGGCGCTGTGGCGGCAGCGCATCGAAGCAGCCCCGGCGACGCCGCTGCCCGAGCCCGGGGCGCTGCTGCTGGCGGGCACGGGCCTGCTGGCGCTGCTGGGCACTCGCCGCCGCCATGACGACCTCCTGAAGCAGACCCCCTCCAAATGAAAACAAGGCCCATCTCCGTCATCACCCGCACACTGACCCTGACTGCGCTCGCGGCTGGCCTGCTCGCCGGCTGCGGTGGCGGCGGCAGCAACGTCGCCGAGGCGCCCGTAGCGCCGCCCACCATCCGCGGCCAGGTCGCCGACGGCTATCTGCGCGGCGCCACCGTGTTCTGGGACTGCAATGCCAACCAGCAGCTGGATGCCAGCGAAACCCGCACCACCACGGGCGAGCGCGGCAGGTACGAGCTGGCCACCGCACCCTCGGCGGCCTGCCAGCTGATCGCCCATGTCGGGCCCGACACCATCGACGAAGACCAGCCGCTGCAGACCGTGGGGCTGAGCTACACGCTGCTGGCCGCGCCCGGCCGGCACGAGTTCATCAGCCCGCACACCACACTGGTCGCCGGGCAGCTGCAGACCGGCGCGGCCAAGTCGGTGGAAGAGGCCGATGCCCTGGTGGTCAAGCAACTGGGGCTGCCGGCCTCGGCACTGAGCATCTATCTGCCCGCCACGACCGATGCCCAGCGGCAGATGCACTCGCTGGCCCAGCAGGTGCGCGGGCTGCTGCAGCAGGCCAGCGGCAAACCCGACGAGATGGCCAAGGGCGCACTGACCGCGCTGGGCGAACGGCTGACCGTGCCGGGTGTGCGGGCCAGTGCACTGCTGGGGCTGCTGCCCTACGACTACCGCCCCGGCTGCCTGGGCTGCACGCTGGCCGAGTGGTTCCAGCCCAACGAGAACCACCGCGCGCTGCGCGCCGTCAACAGTGCCGACGCAGCGGACAACGCGGCGCTGGACGGCGTGGCGGATCTGATCAACCAGAAGGGCATGGTGCGCTACGGCACGACGCTTGTGTGGGACCAGCTGGACGACGCGTCGCTGCAGCAGGCGGCGATGGCCATCAACAAGCGCGAGGGTCTGACGCGCGACCCGGCGATGCGCGCACGGATCGAGAAATACCGCCAGGAGCGCATGGCGCTGGAGGCGAGCGCCGGCAAGGCCTTTGCCGAGATCACCGAGTACCGCCTAGGACGCAGCATCAAGGATTTTTTCATCAGCGATCCGGACGCGTTCTTCAACTTCGCACTAGAAGACGCGACCATTGCGGCCAACGTGGCCATCGACGTCATGGTCATAGGAACGCCGGCCCGCAAGCCAGGGCGCCCCTCAGCCAAGCTGCTGGCCTGGCGAAAGAAGAACGCCGCAGACCTAAAGAAGATCGACACCTTCTTCAAGAACTCACTGTTCGGCCTCAAGGCGACGAAATGCGCCAAGGCAATGGTCGACCTCGAAAACGCGTCGTCCGAGGAGCTCGTCGATTCGGCCGTTTCGCTGGTCGCTGGTTGCGGCGACTTCCTGCTGGGCGGCATGACTGAAGTCCAGCGCATCAGCAAGTCGCGCAAGACCGCCATCGATACCAGCCGGATGCTGCTGACCACCGGTGCCGGCGTCTATGACGGGCTGACCGAAGAGCAGCTGAACCTGGCCTTCGCGAAGCTGATCGTCGCGACGACGGACGGCTTGATCCAGGGCGTGGCCTTGATGGCCCCCAACGCGGCAAGCGAGAAGGTCTTTGCCGCGCTGGACCTTGCCGTGCAGACCGCCAACGCGTTCATCGCCGCCTGGGAGCTGGAAATCGCCTCCACGAAGAAGCTGGACGAAGTCCACAAGGCCGCCACAGATCGTTTAGTGCAAGAGGTCGACAAGGCCCGGCGCAGCTACTTCATCGCCTATCTGAGCCTGTTCTCCGAGTACTTCCGCGTCGTCGACACGGCCCAGGACCCCTGGGTCAGCGGCGTCACCGGCGCCGCCGACGGCTCGGGATGGCTGCTCGACGTGCAGGGCCGGCAGCTGCCTGCCGCCGCCCTGCCCATCACCTTGGACGGCCAGGCCTGCGCACTGACCAGCACCGCCACGGCCACCGCGCACCAGTACCGATGCACGACCGCCGCTCCCGGCACGCGCGAGGTGGCCCTGGCCGACGCCGGAGGCCCCGCCGGGCTGCCGCGCAACGTGACGCTGCAGGGCTCGGCACCCGGCGTGTGGACGGGCTGGGACGGCAAGAAGTACGTCGCCAGCGAGGTCACGCTCAAGGACGGCTATGTCACCAAGACCACGTCCAACTGGGGCCCGCTGCGCCTGCGCCTGGCCTCGCCCGTGGACGGCGACAACTTCCGGCTGGAGCTGCGTGCGAAGAACGACCCGTTCCTGGGCGGCACGCCAGCCTATGACCTGGGCTTCACGCTGAGCAACGACTTCTCGTCCGGCAAGGTCGATGCGGCGGGCAACGAGACGCCGACCCGCCAGGTGTCGTTCACGATGACCAACGGCTATTTCCCCGACTTCTTCCTGGTCAACAGCGATGTCAAGGACTCCGGGCGGATCAGCCAGCCCAGCGCCTTCGACACCCGGAGCTGGCATCACTACGTGCTGGAAACCCAGGGCCAGACCGTCAGGATCTACGTCGACGGCGTGCTCAAGCACAGCCAGGCCTACATCGGCAGGGTCGGCCCGCTCGACACCTTCTCCATCGGCGGCAAGAACAACCTGCAGCTGGAAGTTGCCAGCCTCAAGTTGACGTCCGGCCGATAGACCTTCGCGCCTGCCGGCGTCGCAGAGCGCCCCAGAAAGCACCGACATGAAGAAGACCTTTGCTGTCATCACCCCCGCGCTGATCCCGAGCGCCCTCGCCACCCTGCTCACCGCCTGCGGCGGTGGCGGGTCGTCCAGCCCCGCCGAGCCGCCCAAGCCGGCGGCCGTTGTCGTCACGCCGGCCGCCGACACGGCCACGCTGCCTTGGAACCTGCCCGGCACGATCAAGGTGCTGGCCAACGACACGGCCAGCCGCGGCGCGCTGACGCTGTCGGCCGTGGGCACACCGGCCAACGGCACGGCCAAGCTCGTCGGCAACGACGTGGAGTACACGCCCAAGGCCGACTTCGTCGGCACCGACACCTTCAGCTACACCGCCAAGGCCGAGGACGGCGTGACCGCCAACGGCACGGTCACGCTGACCGTGCAGGCCGCGCTGACCCTCAAGGGCGTGGTGACCGACGGGCCGATTGCCAACGCGGCCGTCACGGCCAAAGTTGGCACGCAGAGCTTCACCACGACGGCAGACGCTCAAGGCGCGTACAGCCTGGCCGTGACGACCTCGACGCCCGCCGACGCGGTGCAGCTCAGCGCCAACGGCGTGGGGGCGCAGTCGCACGTGAAGCTGACGGCCACGCTGGGCGACCTGGCCAGCCTCTACAAGCAGGCCGACAAGGCCGGCGTGCTGGCCGGCGCCGGCGTCACGCACTACTCGACGGCGCTGGCCGCGCTGCTGGCCGACGCCAACGCCGGCCAGGCGCCGGCCACGGTGGCCAAGGCGGCCGAACTGGGCCGCAGCGTCGCCCCCGAGCGGCTGCTGGAGCTGGCCACCGCAATCAAGCTGGTGGTAGACAAGGGCGTGCCCCTGCCCAGCGGGGTGGCCGACACGGCAGCGCTCGTCAGCAGCCCGGGCAGTTCGGCTGCGCTGAAGGCCTTCATCGCGCAACAGCAGGCCAGCAACGCGACACAACTGGCCACCACACGCGATGAGGTGCTGACGGCCACTGGCGTGCCGGGCCAGGGCTTTGCGCCAACGGTGGCCACGCATCGCTTCTTCTACGACCTGCTGTTGGGAACCAGCGGCACCGCCATCCAGGCGGTGTTTCAGCCTGACGGCACAGGGCGCCTGGCCACACAGGATGGCGACGCCAGCGGCAAATGGAGTTTTGATGCCACCCAAGGTGACGTTGTCTTCAGCCTGGATGTGCCGCGCAGCCTGACCGCCACGGTGATAGACGCGGCCACTGGCCAGTCTTACGAGCTGCGCCAGGACATCGACCTGTACCGCTTCAAGCAACTCTCGGGCGACGCTGCCAGCGGTGCTGCCCTGGTTCAGATGCGCGCCAAGACCGAGATCCTCAGCGGGTCGCGCAAGGGCGAAACGAAAACCGTGTGGAGCAACGCGCTGCGCCGATTCATGCCCCAGGCACAGATGACGCCCTTCAAGGCCAGCGAGTTCAGCGCCGGCATGAAGTTCGCCGGCATCGCGCCGCTGGCCGATATCGGCCTGTCCGTCAACGCGCGCAGCGGCGCCGACATCCTGGAGCTGACTGGCGCCGCCACGGCCCGCCTGCTGCGCAGCGGCGAGCAGCTGGCCTGGAAGGTCGGCGACGACGGCGCGCTCGTCATCAGCCAGGGCGACCTGGAACGCCGGTACTACGACCTGGGCCTGCCCGACGCCTTCAACGTGATCAAGTGGCTGGCGGTCAAGACTCTGCGGGCCGGCGCGCTGCAGAGCGTGGACGTGTTGCCTGCCACCAGCCTGGACGACGGTGGTTTTGTCGGCACGCTGCTGGGCCCGCGCTGGGCCGCCCAACTGGGCCGGGTCACCCCGTCCGGCGTGGGAGCTGGGCAGGACTACGTCTTTCAGCAGGACGGCAGTGGCCAACGCATCACGGTGAACCTCGTCAACGGCACCGAGACGGCACAGAACCTGCGCTGGACCGCCGACTGGGCTCGCGGCAGCGCGCTGATCAGCATGCTCAACAGCAACGGCACGGTCTCAAGCGCCCGCGAATGGCGCCCGCTCAACAGCGACGCCACGGGCAGCTGCTTCAGCGTGCTGGAGCAGCTGCGCAACGCGCAGGGAGTTGCGTCCGGACCCTGGCGCCTGAACGTGCTGACGCGCGACCGCTGCAGCGGTGGCAGCACGGCGCCAACCACGCCGGCTGCGCTGGGCACGCTGGTCAGCAGCAACGGTGAGAAGTTCGCGCTGCGGGTCAGCCTGACGCTGGACGCCAAGGGCCTGATCACCGGGGGCGACTACGACTTCCACACCACCAAGGGCACGCTCACCCCCTGCACCGCCACACCCGACAACACCGGCCCCAACGGCACCTGCTTCGGCAGCAACAACCGCATCAGCACCAGCAGCCAGAGCGGCGCCATCCCGCGCACCGGCACCACCACCGCCATCACGCTGGACGTCGGGCCAGACAGCTGGGGCTACCGCTTCACCGGCACGCTGACCGGCAAGGTCTGGAGCGGCAGTTTCACCAAGGCCAGCACCGCCAACTCGGCCTACACCGACACGGGCACGTTCTCGGTCGAGGTCAGCATCCCCTGACGCCTCGCGGCCTCCACCTTCAACCACCCCTCGGGAACACCATGTCACTCAAGACCGCCATCGCCGCCCTGGCACTCGTGCTGGGGCTGCCGGCCCAGGCCGTGCAACTCCCCAGCGACCCGTCCCGGCCGCTGATCCTGAATTTCGACTTCACGGAGTTTTCGCCCACGCCGCCGTATGGTTCTGTGGCTTTCAGGCTGTCTTACGAAACCAGCGGAACGCCAACAACGATTCACTTCGTCTGGTTTGACGGCCTTGATGGCAGCGGGTCTTCGTATGACGTCACGCTGCCATTGGACTTCTACACGGCCTTCTCGTATCCAGGCTTTTCAGCTGGCTGGACGGGCCTCACTGACGGCACGTTCTCGATGGGCTTGTACGACCCCACGGGCCTGGCCTCGGTCACGGACTTTCAAGCAATGGGCGTTCGCTCCGTGGCTGGCCAAAGACTCACGACACCCGTTATCGCTCACTCGCTCACCCCCGTCCCCGAACCCACCTCCGCTGCCCTGCTGCTGGCCGGTCTCGCGGGCCTGGCCTGGCGCCGCCGGGCGCTGCGCGGCTGAGCCGGCAAACAATGGGCGCGGGGCGCGCCCTCTAGGATGCGGTGATGCCCACCGCCCCCACCCGCCCCTGCCCCTCCTGCAGCAACGCACTGCAGGTGCACACGCTGCCCGCCCAGTACGGCGGCGAGGTGGAGATCGACTTCTGCTTCGGCTGCCACGGCCTGTGGTTCGACCAGATGGAGAACCTCAAGCTGTCGCCGGCGGCCGTGGCCACGGTGTTCAAGGCCATGCACCAGCATCGCGACGCGCCGCGCACGCCGCTGGCCCCGCGGCTGGCCTGCCCCACCTGCCATGACCCGCTGGTGCAGGGCTTCGACGTCGTCAAGAGCGGCCGCTACATCACGCACCGCTGCGCCAGCCGGCATGGCCGCTTCAGCAGCTTCTCGTCCTTCATGATCGAGAAGGGCTTCGTGCGCCAGCTGACCCGGCCCGAGATCGCCGACATCGCCGCCAAAGTGGGCGCCATCCACTGCAGCGCCTGCGGCGCGCCGGTGGACCTGCGCAAGGAAGACGCCTGCTCGCACTGCCGCACGGCGCTGTCGCTGCTGGACCCGCAGGCCGTCGAGCGGGCACTGCAGACCTACGCACAGGCGCCGGCACAACCCGCCTGGGGCAGCGCAGGTGACGTGGCCGATGCCATCGTGGCGCTGGAGAAGGAACGCTCGCGCCAGCAGCGCGCGCAGCCGGGCGCAGCGCTGGCCCTGCCCGCCGCAGGCGTGCTCGGTGTGGACCTGCTGAGCGTGAGCCTGGGCCTGCTGGCCCGCCTGTGGGACGACTGAAAGTCCGCCGGGCCCCGCGGGTTTCGCAGGGCTGCGATGATGACGCTCCCATCCCGCAGCCCCCTGCCAATCGCCATGATGCGCATGCGCCTTCGTCCCGTCCTGTCTGCCCTGCCCCTGCTGCTGAGCCTGGGCCTCGCCCACGCCGCACCGTCGCTGGAAACCGTCGTCGACGGCCTCAAGACGCCCTGGGCGGTCGCCTTCCTGCCCGATGGTCAGCTGCTGATCACCGAGCGCGACGGCACCCTGCGCACGGCCAAGGCCGGCGCCAAGCCCAGCGCGCCCATCCAGGGCGTGCCGGCGGTCGACGCGGTCGGCCAGGGCGGCCTGCTGGACGTCGTCACCGACAGCGATTTCGCCCGCAACCGCACCATCTATTTCTGCTACGCCGAGCCCGGCGCCGAAAAGACCAATGGCACCGCGCTGGCCAGCGCCAAGCTCAGCGCGGACAACCGCCGGCTGACGGACGTGAAGGTCATCTTCAGCCAGAAGCCCAAGATGGAAAGCCGGCTGCACTTCGGCTGCCGCATCGCCGAGGCGCCGGACGGCAAGCTCTTCCTGAGCCTGGGCGAGCGCTACAAGGGCATGCAGCAGGCGCAGACGCTGGACAACCACTTCGGCAAGATCGTGCGCATCGGCAAGGACGGCAGCGTGCCGGCCGACAACCCCTTCGTCGGCACTGCCGGCGCGCTGCCCGAGATCTGGAGCCTGGGCCACCGCAATTCGCAGGGCCTGGTGCTGGACGACAAGGGTCTGCTGTGGGAACACGAGCACGGCCCGCAGGGCGGCGACGAGCTCAACCTCATCAAGCCAAAGCTGAACTACGGCTGGCCCGTCATCACCTACGGCGAGAACTACGGCGGCGGCAAGATCGGCGACGGCCTTGCCGCCAAGGCCGGCATGGAGCAGCCCAACGTGAAGTGGGTGCCGTCCATCGCGCCGGCGGGCCTGGCCAAGCTCAAGAGCGCGGCCTATGGCGCATCGTGGCAGGGCAGCTTCTTCATCGGCTCGCTGAAGTTCGGCCATCTGGAGCGCGTGAAGCTGGGGCCTGACCACCGCGTCGTCGAGCAGGAGCGCCTGTTCCCGGACACCGGCCGCATGCGCGACGTGCGCGAAGGCCCCGATGGCCTGCTTTACCTCGTGCTGGAAGGCGCCGGCAAGGTCGTCCGGGTCAAGCCTTGATGCCCCTCGCCCAGTCCCGCCCCGCTGAACGCGGGCGTGCCTGGTCGGCCCCCCGAGGGGGCGGCGATTCGCTCGGCCTCGAGCCGAGCGCACATCGCCAGCGCGGGCCGGCTTGGGAGCGGCCCGGCGCTCGGCCCGCAAGAGAAAGCGCGCCGTGACCTTGTCTGCCGTGATGACGCTGGCGCTGGCCAGCGCCAGCCCACCGCAGCTCGACACCGTCGTGCTGCACGGCCGCGCGGCGGCGCCCGTGCTGGCGCTGGAGCGTGTGGACGCCGCCACGCTGGCCCGTGACGCCGACGCGCAGGACCCGGCCCAGGCGCTCGCGCGCACGCTGGCGCGCGTGCCCGGCGTCTATGCCGCCAACCGCGGCAATGACGCGCAGGACCTGCAGCTGTCCAGCCGCGGCTATGGCGCGCGGGCCAGCTTCGGCGTGCGCGGCCTGCGGCTCGTCGCCGACGGCATTCCCGCCAGCACGCCCGACGGCCAAGGCCAGCTGGGCCACTGGCTGATCGCCGACGCGGCCGCGCTGGAGGTGCTGCGCGGCCCGTTCTCGGCGCTGTACGGCAGCGCCAGCGGCGGCGTCATCGCGCTGCAAAGCCGCTGGCCCGCGGCCGAGCGCACGCTAGCCGCGCTGGCTCTGGGCAGCTTCGGCTTGCGCCAGGCCAGCGTGAGCCTGGACCGCCTGCCCGGCGCTGACCAAGCCCTGAGCCTGACCGCCCAGCTCACGCAGCGCGACGGCTGGCGCGCCCACAGCGCCAGCGAGCGCCGCCTGGCCCAGGCGCGCTGGCAGTTGCGCGCGCCGGGCCAGCAGTTCCTGGCCGTGCTGCAGCTGCAAAGCCAGCCCGCCGACGACCCGCTGGGCCTGACGGCCGAGCAGTTCGCGGCCGACCCGCGCCAGACCGCGTCGCAGGCCACGGCCTTCAACACCCGCAAGACCGCCGAGCAGCAGCAGCTGGGCCTGCGCTGGCAGCGCGAGGTGGACGAACGCCTGCGCCTGCAGGTGGCTGGCTGGTGGGGACACCGCGCGGTGGACCAGTGGCAATCCATCCCGCTGAACGTGCAGAACGCGCCCACGCACCCCGGCGGCGTCATCGCGCTGCGGCGCGGCTTTGGTGGCCTGGACGCGCGGCTGAACTGGGCGCTGCTGGCCGACCACGAGCTCACGCTGGGCTGGGCCGTGGAGGCCCAGCGCGACGCAAGGCGCGGCTACCTCAGCAACGCCGGCGTCACCGGGGCACTCAAGCGCGACGAGACCAACCGCGCGCTGTCCAGCGAGCCCTATGCGCAGTGGCGCTGGACGCCCACACCCGACTGGGAGCTGCTGGCCGGCCTGCGTGCCAGCGCGCTGCGCATGGACAGCGAGGACCGCTTCCTGGCCAATGGCGACGACAGCGGCGCGCGGCGCTTTCGCGGCGTGCAGCCGGTGGCCGGCCTGGCCTGGCGGCCCAGCGAGGGCCAGGTCTTGCGCCTGGCGCTGGGCCGTGCTGCCGAGTCACCCACGCTGACCGAGCTGGCCTACCGCAGCAGCGGCAGCGGCTTCAACACCGAGCTGCGCGCGCAGCGCAGCCAGCAGGCCGAGCTGGGCTGGGAGTGGCGCGCGGGCGCCCGCCGCGTCGCGCTGAGCGCCTTCCAGGCCCGCACGCGCGACGAGATCAGCGTGCTGCAGAGCAGCGGCGGCCGCACCGTGTTCACCAACGCCGCACAGACGCGCCGCAGCGGCCTGGAGGCCGCCGCCACGCTGATGCTGGCGCGCGATTGGGCGCTGGACCTCGCCGCCACGCAGCTCCACACCCGCGTGCTGGCCACCGGGCGGCCGCTGCCGGGCGTGCCGGCCCGCCACGGCCAGGCCGAGCTGCGCTGGGCCCGCGCCGGCTGGGACGCCGCGCTGTCACTGCAGGGCCGCGCCCGCCTGCCGGCCGACGACGCGGGCACTGCGGCAGCGGCCGGGGGCGGGCTGTGGGGCCTCACGCTGGGCGGCCCGCTGGCGCCCGAGTGGCGCTGGCGGCTGCGCGCCGACAACCTGCTGAACCGCGCCACGGCAGCCAGCGTCATCGTCAACGAGGCCAACCGGCGCTTCTTCGAGCCGGCCGCGCCGCGCGGCGCCAGCTTCAGCCTGAGCTGGCAGCCGCACTGAGGGGCTCAGGCGCCCGCAACGGGCCGTAGAACCTGAGCGGCTGCGGCGCGAAGCCGCCCTGGCGGTAACCCAGATAGGTCTCGTGCAGCGGGCAGCCGTTCACGTCACGCAAGCCGCCTGCGCCGGGCAGCTGGTAGAGCTCGAAGGTGGACGGCGGCGAGATCAGCGACTGCAAGACCAAGGTCCCGCGGTGGATGCCTATCCGTGCCAACTCCGTGGCCATCCCCACTGGCACACGCTGCAGCGCGGCCGAGGCCTGCCCTTCCTTGAACGCGCCCTGGACGATGGCCTGCGCCTCGGCCATGCAGCCGGCCGGAAACGGCTGGGGCCCGCCGGCCGCAGGCGGCGCCGGCTGGGCCAGCGCGTGTGCGGCGATCAAGCCGCCGGCCGCCACCGCACACCGCCATACCGCTGATGGCAAGACCACCGGCGCGCGCGGCGCCACGTGAGAGAGGGATGACGGCATGGCGGATGGCGTGATCGAGGGGCAATCAATCTAGCACCGCGTCAGAACCGGTCGCCTTGCCGATGCCAACTTGAGGCATGCCCATAACGGCAACCTATGCGTCCCCTGGGGCGATGACCCTGAGCGCGCAAAGCGGGCATCGGCGGGCCCGGCCGGGCTCTTACAGTTCGGCCTCCTCCCAAGCCCTGGCGCATCGGCCGCCCGCGCATGACCTGCGAAACGCGCCGAGTCGGCATGACCGCAATCCGCCAGTTCCTCACCCTCGCGCTGCTGCTGGGCCCGCTGGCCCTGCAAGCCCAAACCCCGCCGCTGCCGACCACCTCGGCGGCTTCGGCCCCAGCAGCGGCAGCCTCGGCCGCATCGGCAGCCGCACCGGCCAAGGCGGCCGTCGAGCCGCCGGCCGGCAACACGCTGGACCGCGTGCAGGTCACCGCAGCCGCCGAGACCGACGACGGCCTGCGGCGGCGGCAGTCGGTCGCGATGTCCATCTACGGCCGTGAGGAGCTGGACCGCCAGGGCGACATCGACGTGACCGATGTGCTCAAGCGCCTGCCCGGCGTGTCCATGGACGGCGGCGCGCCGCGGCTGCGCGGCCTGGGCGGCGGCTACACGCAGATCCTCATCAACGGCGAGCCGGCGCCGCCGGGCTTCTCGCTGGACTCGCTGGCGCCGGCCGACGTGGAGCGCATCGAGGTCGTCAGCGGCGCCACGGCCGAGTACCCCGGCGTGGCCGGCACCATCAACGTCGTGCTGCGCGAGCCGCCGCGCACGCTGCAGCGCGAGTGGCGCAGCAACCTCAACCACCGCGCGCTGCAGCCCGGCGGCAGCACCGCCTTCCAGTGGGGCGACCGCCTGGGCGCGCTGTCCTTCGTCGTGCCGCTGAGCATTTCCCGGGGAGCGCAGGCAACGGACTACGAGCAGGTGCGCCTCTCGCGCACACCGGCCGGCGAGGTGCGGTCGCAGGCCATCCAGGGCCGCGACGAGGGCCGCAGCACCACGGTGCAGGTCGCGCCACGGCTGCAGTGGAAGGCCGGCGACTGGGACACGTTCAACCTCAGCGCCTTCTGGCAGCACGGCCAGTCGCGCAACGCCAGCGAGCGCGACATCACGACGCTGCTGGGCACCCCCTGGGCCACGGCCCGAGATGGCTCGCAGTCCGAGACCGACAGCGATGTGCGCCGCGCCGCGGCCAACTGGGTGCACAAGCAACAGGACGGCGGCAAGCTGGAGCTCAAGGGCTCCTGGCAGGACACCACGCGCGACAGCGGCAGCCACTACGACAGCTACCGCGCCGACGGCCGATTGCTGGTGACACGCGAGACCCGCACCGACTTCGGCGAGCAGCGCGGCGCCCTGGGCGGCCGCTGGACGCAGCCCGTGGCCGACGACCACACGGTGGTCACCGGCTGGGACGTTGAGACCCGCGAGCGCGACGAGCTGCGCCGCGTGTGGGACTTCGGCGTGGAGCGCCTGGACAGCGCCACCGGCCTGCCCTTCACGGCGCGCATCGGTCGTGCCGCCGTGTTCATCCAGGACGACTGGACGATCAGCCCGCAATGGGGTGTGCAGCCGGGGCTGCGGCTGGAAGAGGTTCGCACCCGCAGCGACGACGGCCGCAACACCATCGACAACCGCGCCCGCGTCACGGCGCCGACGCTGCACATCAACTACCGCTTCGACCCCAAGGGCCGCGACCAGATCCGCGCCAGCCTCACGCGCAGCTTCAAGATGCCGGACCTGTCGGCCCTGGTGGGCCGCTATGTGCTGAACGGCAGCTACGAGCGCACCGAGACCAACACGCCCATCGCCGCCGACTCGGCCGGCAACCCGCAGCTGCAGCCCGAGCTGTCCACCGGCCTGGACCTGCGCTTCGAGCACTACCCGGCCAGCGGCGGCGTGTTCAGCGTGGGCGTGTTCTACCGCCGCATCGACGACCTGATCCGCCGCGGCGTGCGGCTGGAGAGCGGCATGGCGCCGGACATCACCCAGGTGCCGCGCTGGGTGTCGCGCCCGATGAACATCGGCCAGGCCACCACGCGCGGGCTGGAGCTGGAGATCAAGGGCCGTGGCGAGGAGTGGCTGCCCGTGTTGTTCGACAAGGACAGCGGCGTCAACCTGCGCGCCGCTGTGAGCCTGTACCGCTCCGCCGTGGAGCAGGTGGACGGCCCGGACAACCGGCTGGAGGCGCAGCCGCCCTGGCTGTCCAACCTGGGGCTGGACTGGCGCGTTCCGCGCAGCGGCTGGACCCTCGGTGCCAGCCTGGTGCTGCAACCGGGCTACACCACCAACCAGACCGACCTGCAGCTGGCGCGCCGCAGCGCGGTGCGCACGCTGGACGCGTTTGCGGCCTGGAAGGTCGACCGCTTCTCGCAGCTGCGCCTGGGCCTGACCAACTTGCTGGCGCCCGACAGCGTGGCCGCCAACACGGTGGACGACCTGGACGGTTTCTCGGCGGGCAGCAGTACGAGGCGGAACACGCTCAGGGCGGTGAATGCGAGTTGGGTGGTGAGGTTTTGACGCGGTTCAGCTCGCTGATCGACGCTCGCCTGTGTCTGCAGTGTTGGTTGGCTTCGGTAGATGTGGCGCTTGACCGCTGCATTGCCGGGATGCGCGCCCGGCAGCGCGGTAACTTTCTTCTGCGGGGCCAGAAGAAAGTCACCAAAGAAGAGGCCCTGAACCGCACTCGACCTTCACGGCGCCATGAGCGACGCGCGAAAACGCTCAGCGTCATTCCGGGCAAACGCGACCCGCTTCGCTCTCGCGGCTGTCCCTGTGACGAGCACCATCCATCGCGCCTTCACGCCGCTTAACGCCGGCTGCACGCCGGGCTCACCAGGGTGTTGAAGTCAGCGTCGCTCGGGCGACGCGACGGGGGTTCTGGGCTGTTGGCTGTTCCTTCACTCCCCTTTGGAGGAGCCGAGCATCGCAGGCGGCCGGGGCGCGAGCGCGGCGAGCTTCGTCATCTGACTTCGCGCCCCTTTGTCTGAGCGTAGTGAGCGCAGCGAACGAAGCGAGTTGGGCGCGGCCCCGGCCGCCGAGAAGCGCAGGGGACCCCGTAGCGCAGCGAAGGGGCGACGGAACAGGGGAGACTTTTTGCCTACTTTCTGGTCGCCCAAAAAGTAGGTCGCCCGCCGGGGCGAACTCCCGGCTGGGCCTCACGCGGCAAACCAGCGCCGGTAAAACAAATCAACGGATAGGCGATTTTGGAGTTCGCAGGCTCACTCCAACCTAGCGGCCTGCCGCTGCCAGGCCGCGGCGCTGCGGCCGGTCAGCGACTCCACCCACTGCCACGCCCGCTGCTGGCGCTCAGCCACCCGCTCGAAGTTGAACGCCATGTCCTGCTCGACGCGCTGCTTCTGCAATTGGCAAGACTGCCTACATGACGCCAGCCGGGCGGCTGGCGTCAGACGCGCAACGGCGGGCTCCACCCAGGCCCAACGATTCAGTTGCTGCAACTCTGCGACCCTCTCCGCGCAAGCGGGCTCGCAGCGCAATGCCGCTTGTGCGACCTGGCAGGCTGGCATCGTCGCCGGCTCGGGCACCAGCGCGTGCAGCGTCACGAAATTGGAGCCCGCGTTGGGCGGCCGCGCCATCAGGCTCAGTGTGGCGGGCCTATCGGCAGGGTGAAGGCGCAGCAGCAACCGGGCGATTCGCCCGGACTGCGCCGATATCGACTGCACCCCCAGCGCCTCCCGCTGCGCCGCACTGCCCGCCCAGTTGCGTACATAGCCCACGCGCCCGATGGAGCCCATCGCATCGGCGCGCATCAAGGTCGACGTCGCGGCGCGACCCTGAGCCCGGGCCGCCTGCAACAGCAGTTCCGCCTGGATGGCCGGAAACTGCGCCGCCGCCGCCAGCGGCAGTGCCGGCACCGTGGCAGCGTCGGCCCAGGCCAACGGCGGAGGCACGGCGAGATAGCGCAACTCGGCGAGGCCGGGCCAGCTGTGGCGACTCACGACGTGCAGCACCAGCCACTCCGGCCCGTGCGCCGCAAGGCCAGGTAACAGACGGGCCAGCGGCAGAGACTCGCCACTGCCGGCCGGCAGGTCGATGCGCCAGGCCTGCCGCATCGCGCAGTCGCCACCTGCGCATTCGGTATGGCGCAGCGCCAGGCGCTCGCCGGCCCAATGCGCGTAGGGTGCCAGTTGCGGAGGGGTGGATCGGGCCCAGCCTAGCGTCACCGGGCAAACCGTCGCGTCCGGTCGCGCCACCAGCTGCGGCGCACCAAACCGCTCCAGGCTCATCAGCGCCTGCGCATCCACCGGCACCCAGGAGGCACCGGGCAGCTCGCCCAATGCGTCGCGCGATGCACTGACGACGACGCTGGCGCGGTCGCCGTCGACCACCCATAGCACGACAGGCCAACCGCCGCTTGCGTCCGCATCGGCGCGGCCCAGCACGATGTCCGACTCCGGCGGCTGCGCATGCACGGACAGCGCCAGAAACAGGGGCAGCCAGACCGCCTTCCACCACGCGCTCTTCGCCATCTCGTCTCCCTCGGCTCGAACTTTGATAACGGCGATGGTAGGCGGCAGGCGCATGTCGTTCACCCGCCGGCCGCGCCTGGCGCGCCCTGGGCAGAAACCCCGGGGCCGCCGCCTCCCTGCGTGTTGGAATCCGCGGCGCTCAGGGAGACACGGGATGAAGCGCTTCTCGACCACACTGCTGTGGCTGCTCGCCAGCCACACCGCCCCGCTGACCCCAGCCGACCTGCCGCCCACGCTGCGCGACTGGCTGCCCTGGGCGCAGCAGGGCCAGCCGCCGCTGGGCTGCCCGGCGCAAGCCGAGGGTGAGACGGCGCATTGCGTGTGGCCGGGGCGCTTGCAGCTGAATGCCAGCGCGCGAGGCGACGTTCCGGCTCGACGTGCAGGTCTTCGGCGCGCCCACCCGCCTGGCCGAGGACGGCCGTCTCGTCGTGCAAGCGCCCAGCGAGTTCCGAGCGGTTGAGAGTCTTTCACCCATGCCCGCCTTGCACGCCAAAACGCCCTCGCCCGTCGTTGCAAGTGCTTAGCCTGTGCCCGGGCTATGGCTGCGCTTTGCGCCTGGTCCGAGGGCGCTTTGACGCGCCTTTCTGGCACGGCCGAAAAACTCTCAACCTCTGAGCGGCCCCGGTCACTGCACGCGGCCGGCCGCCCTCGCGCCAGCCAGCAGCAGCGCACCGCCCAGCACGGCCAGGGCCAGCAGTGACCCCAACGGCAACGGCGCCCGGGCCGGCGGCGGCGCATAGCGCGGCAGGCGGGCGAAGTCGTCCAGGCCGTAGCGCCGCTCGCCGAACAGGTACGGGTAGTGGTGTTCGCGCAGCCGGGTGTGGAAGGCGGTGATGGCGTCCTGGTAGGCCAGCTGCGCGCCCAGGTCTGTGCCGGCCAGGCGATGGAGCACGGCCTGCAGGCCCACGCCGGGCAGCGCGACGCCCAGCCCGTCGGTGGCGCGCTGGCGCGCGAGCAGCGCCTCACGGTAGGCCGCCACCTGCGGCGCCACGGCCTCGTCGCCCAGCTGCTGGAAGGCGTAGTACCACTTCCAGTGGAAGCCGGCCGGCAGCGGCGCGGTGTGCTGCCACTGCGGGTGGCTGCGGAAGAAGCGCGCCAGCGTCTCCTCGCGCGACACGTCCCACGCACCATGCACCGCCTCGCGCTGGGCCAGCATCAGCGCCACGCCCTGGCTGACCGGCACGCTGCGCGCCAGCACCGCCTGGCCCAACGTGGGCAACACCAGCGTCACTGCGACCCAGGCGCCCATCAGCACCAGCGCATGGGCCACCGAGCCGGCATCTCGCGCGCCCACCCACAGCGCGAGCCCGGTCCAGCAGGCGGCATAGGCCAGCACCGCCACGGCCACCAGGCCCAGCTGTGCGAGCGGCATGCCGCTGACGATGGCGCCGGCCGCAGCCGGCAGCAGCAGCGCCGCCGCGGCCAGCCCGGCGCGCAGCCCGGCACGGCGCAGCCACAGGCCACGCCCGGCCCCGGGCAAGGCCCGCAGCAGCGCCAGCCGGCCCGACTGGCGCTCACTGCTGACCAGGTCGTGCAGCAGCACGATGAGGAAGAGCGGCAGCAGGTAGACGGCCACGAAGGCGAAGTCGAAGCGCCCGGCCAGCACCAGCTCGGGGTTGAAGGTCTCGCCCTCGTGCAGCTGCGACTGCAGGGCCAGTGCCCGCACGCGCAGCACATAGGGCGTGGCATCGCGCAAACCCAGGGCCAGGAAGGCGGCCGTTGACGGCGGGTCCCAGGTGGCCAGGAAGCTGTAGTAGGCCACCGTGCCGGCGTCACCGTGGCGGGTCAGGCGTGGGCCCTGCGCGGCCAGCTCCTGGCGCTGCAGCTCGGCCACGCGGGCGATGGTGTCGTGCTGGCGTTGCACCTCGCGCAGGCCCAGCCCCACGGCCACGCTGGCCAGCACCGCCAGCAGCAGCAGCGCCGCCACGGCACCGCGGGCGCGCAGCAGCAGCCGCGCTTCATGCCGCCACGCGCTCATGGCCGGCCTCCGCCGAGGCGGCGCGTGGCCAGCAGCAAGGCCCCGCCCAGGGCCAGCCCCCACGCGGCCAGCACGCCGGCCATGGGCAGCGTGCGGCGCAGCGCATCGGCCGGCGGCTCGGGCGTGAAGCGGAACTCGGCCAGCCCCTGCCAATGCTCGCGGCTGATGCGGCTCTCGCGGCTGTTGCGGTCGCCGGCCCAGCTCATCTGCTCCGCCTGCAGCCGGTTGAGCGCCTGCACCAGCGCATAGCGGTGCGCCTCGGCCTGGGTCAGGAAGCGGCTGTAGGCCAGCAGGTCGGTGCCGGCCGCGCCCATGGAGAGGCGGCGCAGCGCGATGGCCGGGCTGAGCAGCGAGAAGCCGCTGAGCCGGGCCAGCTGCGCCTGCTGCAGCGCCAAGCCGTCGCGGGCATGGCGTGCGAACAGCTCGCTGGTCAGGCGCTCGCCCTCCATGCCCACCAGGCCCTTGTAGTTGACCGGCAGGTCTTCCACGCGCGCGACACCGTACTGCGCCAGCACGCGCTGGCGGAAGGCGCTGAAGTAGGGGTCGTCGGGGTTGTGGCTGTCGCCCAGCGCGGCCAGCTCGCGGGCCACGGCAATGTCGGTCTCCAGCCGCGTGGGCAGTGACAGCGTGGCGGTGACGAGTTCCGGCGCCAGCCGCGGCAGCAGCACCACGCCCACGGCCCAGGCCGCCAGCAGGGCCAGCAGCGCATCGCGCCCGCGCCGAGCCAGCGTGGACGCCAGCACCACGCCCAGCACCCACAGCCCCAGCCAGGCCGCATACGCCGCGCCCAGCGCCAGGGCGGCTGCAGCGCTGGCCGGCGCCGACACGGCGATGGCCGCCAGCGCCACGGCGGCCGGCAGCAGCATCAGCCCGGCCACGGCCAGCAGCGCCAGCCCCTTGCCGGCCACCAGCGCCCCCGGCGGCAGGCCCTGGGCCAGCAGCACGCGCAGCGTGCCGCGCTCGCGCTCGCGCGCCACGGCCGCGTGGCCGATGAACACCAGCAGCAGCGGCGCCAGCACCTGCAGCACGAAGGCCGGCGTCAGCTGGCCGAAGCGCAGCAGCAGCGAGGACTGGCGCACATCGCCGAAGTTGGCGCTGTTCTGGCGATGGCCTTCGAGGAACAGCGTGTGGCCCGTGTAGGGGTCGATGCCGGCATCGAAGGCCGCCAGCGGGTTCAGCGGCCGGAACACGAAGTGGCCGTAATGCACCATGCGGTGCGGATGGCGGTCGGGCTGGGCGTGGAACTCGTGGTCCACCTGTGCCTGGTGGCGCGCGCGCTCAGCCGCGGCCGCGTGGCGCTGCTCCCAGGCCGTGAAGGCCGCGATGGCGCTGAGCAGCAGCAGCAGGGCCAGCGCTGGCAGAGCCACGCGGTCGCGCCGCAGCAGCCGCCATTCCTCGCGCGCCACGCGCAGCGCGGCGTTCACAGCGGCGCCCCGGCGGCGTAGTGCCGGTGCAGCGCGCGCACGTCGAAGCGCTCCGGCCCGGCAGCGCTCGCTTGCTCCACCAGCCGGCCGTCGCGCAGGAAGCCGATGCGGTCGGCCACGTCGGCCGCGCCCAGCAGGTCGTGCGTGACCATCAGCACCGCCACGCCGCGCGCCCGCACCAGGCCCAGCAGCCGGCCGAACTCGACGCTGGCCTGCGGGTCCAGGCCCGAGGTGGGCTCGTCCAGCAGCAGCGCCGGCACGTGGCGGGCCAGCGCCAGCGCGATGGCCACCTTCTGCCGCATGCCCTTGGAGAAGCCGGCCACGCGCCGGTCGTGCGCGGCGGCGTCCAGCCCGGCGGCGCTCAGCGCCTCGCGGATGGCGGCGTCGCTGGCGGGCTGGCCGGCCAGGTCCAGCAGGTAGGCCAGGTTCTCGCAGGCGCTCAGCGGCTCGTACAGCGCCACGTTCTCGGGGATGTAGGCGATCTGCCGACGCGCAGCCGTGGGAGCGGTGGCCGGGTCGGCCCCGCCCACGCGCACCCGGCCGCTGCGCGCCGGCACAAAGCCCAGCAGCAGGTTGATCGTGGTGGTCTTGCCAGCGCCGTTGGCGCCCAGCAGCGCGTAGATCTCACCCGGCGCAACCTGCAGGGTCAGGCCTTGCAGCACGTCGCGGCCGCCATAGCCGGCAACAGCGTTGACGATGTCGAGCACGGGACTGCGCATGGTCAGAACTTCGCTTGCAGACCGGCGGTCACGGTGCGCGGCGCGCCCGGCGTGACCCACACGCGGCTGTAGGAGCTGGTGTAGTGGGTGCGGTCGAACAGGTTGTCCACGTCCAGCGTGGCGCGCAGCGTCGGGCTGATGCGCCAGTGGGCCACCAGCTTGGCGGTGGTGTAGGCGGGCAGCTCGAAGCTCGTGGCCGTCTGGCCCAGGCGCGCACCGACATGCGTGACGCCACCGCCCAGGCCGTAGCGCTGGCCGTTGGCGAGCGCGCCCTCGTACACGGCCAGCAGGCTGCCGTTGACCTTGGGCACGTTCAGCAGCCGGGTGCCGGCGGCCAGCGTGGTGTCGCGGCGCACCTCCACGTCGTTGAGCACCAGGCTGGCATTGACGCGCCAGGACGTGCTGACCTGGCCGGCGAAGTCCAGCTCCAGCCCGCGGCTGCCCACCTCGCCGGCGGCAATCGAGAAACCGGCCCGGGCAGGGTCCGTCAGCGCCGCCGGGTCGGCCGTCAGCACATTGCGCTTGCGGATGTCGAACAGCGCCGCTGTCAGGCCGAGGCGGCGGTCGGCCCGCTCCCACTTGGCGCCCAGCTCCAGCGCGCGGCCGCTCTCCGGCGCGAAGGACTGGCCGCCGAAGTCGGTGCCGACGTTGGGGCGGAAGGACTTGCCGGCGCTGGCGTAGACCGTCCATTGCGGCGTGGGCAGCCAGCTCAGGCCCAGGCGCGGCGAGGTGGCCGACGGCGTCTGCTGCGTCGTCACGCCGGTGCGGCGGTTCTGCAGGGACTGGCGGTAGCGGTCCACGCGCACGCCGGCCACCAGGCGCCATTGCGGCGCCAACGTCAGCGCATCCTGCGCATAGACAGCCGTGCCGCGCTGGCGCTCCAGCGTGTTGGTGTTGGCCGCGGGCGTGGGCTGGGCCTGGCCGTAGACGGGCTGGAAGATGTCGATGGCGTAGGGGTTGGCCGTGGACGGGTTGATGCGCAGCATCACGGAGTCCATGTCGAACCGGAAGGTTTCGGCCCCCACCAGCAGCTCGTGCACCACGCCGGCGGCGCGCACGCGGCCCTGCAGCTCGGCCTGCAGCGCCAGGTCGTCGGAGTCGTAGTCGCGGAACCGGCGCTGGCGCGTCAGCGTGTTGTCGGCGCGCAGCGCGGTGGGTTCGGTGGAGAAGCCGTTCAACGCCGTGGTGCGGGTGGACAGGCCCACGCGGCTGCGCCAGCGGTCGCTCCAGTCGTGCGACAGGATGAACTGGTGGGTGCGGTTGTTCACCGTCGCGTCACCATCGGCCGGCTCGCCCAGGAAGCGCTCGCGCGGAATGATGCCCAGCTGGCCCGTCGTGCTGGCGACGACGCCACGGTCCAGCGGCGTGCGGTGGCGCAGCAGTTCGCCGCTGTAGTCCAGCACGGTGTCGGCGCCCAGCTTCCAGCTGAAGGCCGGCGCGATGACCTCTCGGCGCGCCTGCACGTGGTCGCGGAAGCTGTCGCGGTCTTCCAGCGCCACGTTGAGCCGATAGGCCAGTGCGTCGCTGACGGGGCCGGTGCTGTCCAGCGCCACGCGCTTGAGGTTGAAGCTGCCGGCATACACCTCCAGCGCATGGCCGGCCTGCCACAGCGGGCGCTTGGACACGATGTTCAGCGTGCCGCCGGGCTCGCTGCTGCCGTACAGCGCGGCGGCCGGGCCCTTCAGGAACTCGATGCGATCGACACCGGCCAGGTCGCGCGGCGCATTGAAGCCGCGGTTGGACGAGAAGCCGTTGAGCAGCGTGGCCATGCCGGTGTTCTCGTTGCCGGCCAGGCCGCGCACGGCGATGTTGTCCCACAGGCCGCCGAAGTTGTTCTGGCGCGAGACGCCGCCGACGTAGTCCAGCACGTCGTCAAGCTTGGTGGCGCCCAGGTCGTCCAGCGCCTGGCGGGTCAGCACCCGCACCGACTGCGGCAGCTCGCGCAGGCGCAGCTCGGTCTTGGCGCCGCTCGCGTCGCCGGCCAGGTAGGCGCCCGAGGCGGTGCGGCCCACCACCTCCACGGCTGGCAGCACGGCCTCCGCCGAGCCGGTGGCGGCCGGCTGTTGCGCCTGGGCGCCAGCGGCCAGCAGGGCCGCGGCCAGAGGGATGAGACGGAGTGCGGGCAGACGGTTCACGGCGATCGATCGAAGGGTGAAGTTGGTCTCACATTCTAATGCGAATGCATTTGCATTAATGCCGGCGCTAAGCTTGCGGCATGGAACGCAACACCCGCCAGCGCACGGCCATCCGCCAAGCCATCGCCGACGCCGCCCGCCCGCTGCTGCCGCAGGAAATCCTGGAGGCGGCCGGCGCCGGTGCGCCGGGCCTGAGCATGGCCACGGTCTACCGCAACCTGCGCACGCTGGTGGATGAGGGCGAGCTGCGCTCGGTGCTGCTGCCGGGCGAGGTGGCGCGCTACGAGGTGGCCGGCGGCGGGCACCACCACCACTTCCAGTGCCTGAGCTGCCAGCGCGTGTTCGAGGTGGACGCCTGCCCGGGCGACCTGGCCTCGCTCGCACCTGCCGGCTTCACGGTGGAAGACCACGACCTGACGCTCTACGGCCGCTGCGCCGACTGCGCGACGCCCGCGCGCGGCCGCAAGGCGGCCAAGCCCGCCGCGGCGGCGCACAGCCACACGCACGATCACGGCCACGCGCACGACCACGCCCCCAAGCCGGCGCGCCGCGCGCGCTGAACCCGCTCACTCCCGAACCGGGGCGCCGCACGATGCGCGCCCCCGCCCTGCCCCGCCCGCATGCTGCTGCCCACCGACTGGCTCTCCCCCGCCCAATGCTTCGGCTACCTCGCCTTCGTGCTGGGTGTGAGCTGCTTCCTGCAGACGGATGACCGGCGCTTCAAGTGGTTCATGGCCGGCGAGTGCATGGCCTACGTGGTGCATTTCGCGCTGCTGGGCAACCCAACGGCGGTGGTGAGCTCGCTGATCTCGATGGCGCGCTCGCTGCTGTCGCTGCGCACGCGCTCGCCGTGGGTGGCCGTGGCGGTGGTGGCCGCCAACATCGGCTTCGGCCTCGCCATCGCCGACAAGCCCAGCGACTGGCTGCCGCTGACGGCGTCTTGCCTGGGCACCATCGCCCTCTTCACGCTGCAGGGCGTGCCCATGCGGCTGCTGATGCTGTGCGGCACGGGCCTGTGGGTGGCCAACAACGTCATCGTCGGCTCCATCGGCGGCACGGCGCTGGAGCTGGTCATCGCGGCGATCAACCTGACGACCATCGCCCGGATGCTGCGCGCGTCGCGCTGAACCCGGCGGGTGGACAGCGGCGCGCGGTTGCCGATACTGGGTGTATGAGCGCCGCCCCGTTGCCCGCACCGCCGCCCGCGCTGGCGTTTGCCATGGAGGCGCAGCAAGGCGCCTTCGTGCAGTGCGTGACCGGCCTGCAGCGCACCTTGCGCACCACGCCGCTGGGCTGGGCGCTGGTGGCCTGGCTCTGCGGGGATCGCATCGCGCCCGTCGCGTTGCTGACCTGGCTGGGCCTGGCGTTCACCGGCTGGGTGGCCTGCCTGCTGGTGCTGGCCCGGCTGCGGCGCGTCGGGCCTGATGTGCAGCGCCACAACGGGTGGCTGCTGGCCGTGGCCGTCACCGATGGCGCCTGGTGGGGCGCCGTGATGCCCCTGCTGAGCGGGGACGACATGGCCCTGAACGCGCTGCTGGCTGCGGTGCTGTGCGGCGCGATGGCGGTCAACGCGCCGGTGTACGTGCCGCGCATCCGCGCCTTTCACGCCATGTGCGCGGCCATGTGGCTGGTGGCCCTGTGCAGCCTGCCCGGGCACCTGGCGCCAGGCATGGCGGACATCGTCATGGGGCTGGGCCTGTTCATGGGCCTGCTGTGCTTCGTCATGCGCGACATCGCCCGGCGCGTGGTGGAGGGGCTGCGGCTGCAGCTGGCCAATGCCGCACTGACGGCGCAGCTGAGCGAGGCGCTGGCCGCCGCGTCGCAGCAGGCGGCCACGGACGGGCTCACCGGCCTGCCCAACCGCCGCTCGCTGGACCAGTTGCTGAACGCGCAGCTGGCCATGGCGCAGCGCGAGGCCCGGCCCTTCTCGGTGCTGATGCTGGACCTGGATCACTTCAAGGCCGTCAACGACACGCACGGCCATGCGATGGGCGACGCGGTGCTGCGCGGCTTCGCGCAGCGCATCCAGGCGCAACTGCGCCGCTCGGACGTCTGCGCCCGCTACGGGGGCGAGGAGTTCTGCGTGGTGCTGCCCGGCACGGCGGACGCGCTGGCCCTGGACGCCGGCGAGCGGCTGCGCCGCGCGGTGGCGGGCGCGCCGCTGGCGCCGAACGTGCCGGTCACGGTGTCGGTGGGCGTGGCCACCTGGCGGGCCGGGGACGACGCCGCCGCGCTGCTGGCCCGGGCCGACGACGCGCTCTACACCGCCAAGCGCACCGGCCGCGACCGCGTCGTGGCGGCCTGAACGGCAGCGCCGGCGATCACTTGGGTGGCGCCAGCGCCGCGTCCACCTTGGCGCGGTCCACGCGCCGCTCGAAGCCGCCAACGGCGGCGGCCACCTCGGGGTTGCTCATCAGCTCCTGCATGGCCAACGCACCCAGGGTCTGGAACGCGGCCACCATGCCGGCCTGGCCCTCGGCCTGCACGGCCTCGCGGGCCTGCACCTGGCAGCGCTCGGCCAGCAGCGCGGTGAAGAGCTTGGCGGCGGCCTCGTCGGCGCCGTCACGGGCCGGCTGGTCCACGCGCGACAGGTCCTTGATCTCGGGGTGCGTCGCCATCGCGATGAAGATCCAGCGCGCCAAGTCCTTGCGGTCCTTGCCGGTCGTGCTGTCGGCCAGGCAGGCGCCCAGGGCCTGGGCCTTGGGCCCGGCCTGCGCCGACAGCGGCAGCGCCGCCGCCAAAGAGAGAAGCAGGGTGGGGAGCAGTCGTTGCATGGGTGTGCGGCTCAACGGTTGGCCGAGTAGTTGACGGGCAGCCAGTCGTAACCCTTGCCGTCGGCGCGCAGGCGGCCGATGCCGGGGAAGCTGACATGCGTGACGGCGACGAAGTAGCCATCACGGGCCGCCGCAGCATAGGCGGCCTCGCGGGCCGGGCGGGCGGTGGCGGGGTCGCTGTCGAACTGGATGGTCACGGACGGGTCGGGGAACTGCACCGCCGCCACGTGCATCAGGTCGCCCCAGAACATCATCTTCTGGCCCTTGCTCTCGGCAACAAAGTTGCTGTGGCCGGGCGTGTGGCCGTAGGCGGGGAAGGCCTTCACGCCAGGCACGATCTCCACGCCGTCCTTGCTGCCGTCAAAGGGCTTGAAGCGGCCGGTGTCGGCGAACGCCTTCACCAGCGCCGCGATGGCCTTGGCGCCATCGCCACCCTTGGCCACCTGCTCGGCCGCCAGCCAGTGATCGCTGTCGCGCTTGTCGATGCGCAGCACCGCGTTCGGGAAGGCGCTGGCCGAGGCGCCGCCGATGTGGTCGCCATGCATGTGGGTGATGACGATCTCGTCCACCTGCTCGGGCTTGTAGCCGGCGGCCTGCAGGTTGGCCAGCACGCGGCCGGCCGTGGGGCCGAACAGGCCGGCCGTGCCGGTGTCCACCAGCACGACCTTGCTGCCCGTGTTGACGAGGTAGGCGTTCACCGAGGTCTCCAGCGGCACGCCCAGGTAGGCGTGTTGCAGGGCGCGCAGCGTGTTGGCGGGCGGCTGCTGCAGCAGCTTGTCGACGGGCAGGTGCAGCACGCCGTCAGACAGCGCGGTGATCTCGAAGTCCCCCAGCTGCACGCGGTACCAGCCGGGCGCCTGGCCCTTGAGCTGCGGCCCGGCGGCCAGGGCGGGAGCGCTGGCCAGGGCCAGGGCGAGTGCGGCGGGGATCAGGCGTTGCAACATGGCGTGTCTCCAGGCGGTCGGGGTGACGGTGCGGCGCAGCATATCGGCGCTGGCGCGGGCGTGCAGCCGCAGGGCAACCGTCTGCCCGCTGGACAGGCCAGCGCGGCGCGATTGCCTGGAATCCGGACACCAGGGCGCCCGCCAAGCGGCAAATCGCGGGTCAACCCGCAAGGGTTTGCGCGGGATTGGCGCTGGGCTGGTGCAGGCACGGCTTTTGCGCAAAGCGGGTGGCACCAAAAAACCCATCAGGAGACAAGCCATGCCACGACGCCTACCGGCGCGCCTGCGCGTTCAACGCCTGCAACTCGCCATCCTCGCGACCCTGGGCAGCTGCATCGCCCTGCCGGCCGCGGCCCAGACCCCCACGCCCGAACCCAAGGCCACGCTGGAGACCGTCAAGGTCACAGCCCGCAAGCGCGAGGAGTCGCTGCAGGACGTGCCGGTGGCCGTGACGGCGCTGACGGCCGAGCAGCTGGAGAAGCTCGCCATCAAGGACCTGGGTGACCTGCAGGGCCAGGTGCCCAACCTGACCATCTACGCCGCCCGTGGCAGCAACACCACCATCACCACCTTCATCCGCGGCGTGGGCCAGGCCGACCCGCTGTGGGGGGTGGACCCGGGCGTGGGCATCTACTTCGACGACGTCTACATCGCCCGCCCGCAGGGCGCGCTGCTGGACGTCTACGACGTGCAGCGCGTGGAAGTGCTGCGCGGCCCGCAGGGCACGCTGTACGGCAAGAACACCATCGGCGGCGCGGTGAAGTACGTCTCCAAGCCGCTGCCGACGCAGACCGAGGGACAGGTGACGCTGGCCGTGGGCAACCACGGCCAGGTCACCGCCAAGGGTGGCGTGGGCACGGCAGTGGCCGACGGCCAGTTCCGTTTCCGTTTGGCAGCTGCCAGCCTGAACCGCGACGGCTACGGCAAGAACCTGACCGACGGCAGCGCCGTCAGCGACCAGAACACCACCAGCGGCCGCGTGTCGGCAGGCTGGTTCCCCACCGGCTCATCGTTCAACGCCCAGGTGTCGGTGGACCGCACGCAAGACGCCTCGCACATGCGCGGCTTCCAGCGCCTGAACGTGAACCCCTTCGACCCCGCCAAGACGCCCGCCACCACCGGCCGCTACGACATCGCCACCGGCATGCCCAATGCCAACCGCACGACGAGCGAAGGCGAATCGCTGACGCTGAACTGGGGCGTCAGCGACACCTGGAGCCTGAAGTACATCCTGGCCCACCGCGCGTCGGACACCAACACCTCCATCGACTTCGACGGCCTGCCCAACAAGATCGCTGACGTGCGCGCCGAGTACCACGACAGCTCGCAAAGCCACGAGCTGCAGGCGGCCTACGAGGGGCAGAACAGCTCCGGCGTGATCGGCGCGTACTACTTCGACGGCCGCGCCGGCGGCACGGTGCGCAACAACTTCTTCAATGCGAGCTTCGGCACCACCAACGGCCTGGTCTACACACAGGGCAAGGCGCTGTTCGGGGATTGGAGCTGGCGCATCACGCCGCAGTTCAGCGTCAGCACCGGGCTGCGCTACACCGACGAAACCAAGCGCGCCGTGGTGCTGAACCAGGCCTTCGCGAACGACCAGTTCAGCGGCACGCCCGTTGCAGTGCCGGCCAACTTCGACAAGAGCCGCTCGGTGACCAACACCTCGCCGCGCCTGTCGCTGGAATACAAGGCCAGCAAGGAAGCGAAGCTCTACGCCACCGCCTCGCGCGGCTTCAAGAGCGGCGGCTACAACATCCGCGCCAACACGGTGGCCTTCCCGTCGTCCAGCAAACCCTTCGAGGACGAGAAGCTCGACTCGCTGGAGTTGGGCGCCAAGATGATCCTGGACGGCGGTCGCCTGGAGCTGAACACGGCGGTCTTTCACAACAAGTACAAGAACGTGCAGCTGTCGGTGTTCACCAGCTACACGCAAGCCAACGGCCAGCCAGGCTTCTTTGGTGACTTCACCAACGCCGGCCAGGCCACCGTCAACGGCGCCGAGGTGGAGTTCCTGTGGACGCCCACACCCGCCTGGCGCCTCAGCGGCAACCTGGCCACGCTGGACGCCAAGTACGACGAGTACATCGACCGCAACGTCAACGTGGCCGACCAGAAGAAGTTCACCAACACGCCCAAGTTCCAGGCCAGCCTGACCGTGGAGCACAGCATGACGCTGCCTATCGGCACGCTGCGCTCACGCCTGGGCCTGAGCCACCGCAGCAAGGTCTACCCCACGACCGACCTGTCGGAAGCCCTGGCGCAGGACGCCTACACGCTGGTGAACGCCGGCCTGATCTGGGAGAAGGACGCCAAGCTGAGCTTCTTCCTGCAGGGCAGCAACCTGACCGACAAGGCCTACAAGACCGACGGCTACAACATCGCTGCGTTGGGCGTGCTGAACGCCTACTACGGCCCGCCGAGGACGTTCACGGTCGGAGGCACCTACAAGTTCTGACGGTGCAATCAAGCGGTATTGATGCCTGGCCGGCGCGGTACATTGCACCGGCCATGTTCAAGGGACTTCTGCGTCGATCCTTCGTTGCACTGCTGGTCTGGACGCTGATCGTCCAGTTGGGCGGCTGGTTCATCGAAGCCAGGCATTGCGGCCGCATCGGCTGTGCCGATGGCACGGACGACCTGGGCCTGGGCCTCGTGATGTTCATCTTCTCGGTGACGAGCCTGGCCGTCGTGGCCATCGGCCTCGTGCTCTATCAACTGCTGATGCCGCGTCGCTCCTGATGAACCCTGTCGACGACGGCCTCAGCCTGTCGGATCGCCGGACGGCGCGGTACATTGCCGCGGCCATGCCGCTGTCCAAATCCCAGACACCCGCCGGCATCCCCCAGGATGTCGACGGCCTGCTGCGCCTGGCCGCGCAGTCGATGTTCGACGTGCTGGCGCGGTCGACGGAAGGGATGATGGTGGTGGACCGCCACCACCGCGTCGTCTGGATCAGCGACGGCTACAAGCGCTTCCTGCCGGCGCTGGGCTTCAACGACGAGCACGAGTTCGTCGGCAAGCGCGTGGAAGACGTCGTCCCCAACACGCAGATGCTGCAGGTGCTGGAAACCGGCAAGCCGGTGCTCGTCGACCTGCTGACCAACAAGGCCGGCACCTTCCTCGTCAGCCGGCTGCCGCTGCGCAACGACGCGGGTGAGGTCATCGGCGCTTTGGGCCTGGTGCTGCTGGATCACCCCGAGACAACGATGCAGCCGCTGATCCAGAAGTTCGCGCGGCTGCAGCAGGAGCTGGAGGACACGCGCCGCCAGCTCGCCGCGCAGCGCCGGCCCAAGTACACGATCGCCAGCTTCATCGGCGCCAGCCCGGCGGCGCTGGAAGTGAAGCGCCAGGCGCGCCGCGTCGCGCAGACCGACTCGACGGTGCTGCTGCTCGGCGAGACCGGCACCGGCAAGGAGCTGATGGCGCACGCCATCCACGCCGCGTCGCGCCGTGCGCACCGGCCGCTGGTGGGCGTCAACATCGCCGCCGTGCCCGAGACACTGCTGGAGGCCGAGTTCTTCGGCGTCGCGCCCGGCGCGTACACCGGTGCGGAGCGCAAGGGCCGCGACGGCAAGTTCAAGCTGGCCGACGGCGGCACGCTCTTCCTCGACGAGATCGGTGACATGCCGCTGGCGCTGCAGAGCAAGCTGTTGCGCGTGCTGCAGGAGCAGGAGGTGGAGCCGCTGGGCAGCAACACCGTGATGCGCGTGGACGTGCGCGTGATCGCCGCGACCAGCCGCGACCTGGCCGCCATGGTGGCGGCGGGCCAGTTCCGCGCCGACCTGTACTACCGCCTCAACGTGCTGCCCATCCGCGTGCCGGCGCTGCGCGAGCGGCTGGACGACATCGAGGCGCTGGCCGAAGCGCTGGGCGAAGACATCGCCCGCCGCAGCGGCATGCCGCAGAAGCTGCTGAGCCCCGACGCCATCGACTGGCTGATGCAGCAAGCCTGGCCCGGCAACATCCGCGAGCTGCGCAACACGCTGGAGCAGGTCAGCCTGATGAGCGACGACATGCAGCTGACGGCGGCGCACTTCCAGGGCGGGCCGGCATTGCCGGCAACGGCCGCGGCCGCGCCGGCGCCGGCCACAGCCCTGGCCAGCACCCCGGCCATCTCGACGGCCCAGGCTGTCGCGCCGTTGCCCGAGCTGATCGAGGCGCTGGAGCGCGACGCCATCCGCCGCGCGCTCCAGGCCACCGGCGGCAACCGCATGGCGGCGGCTAGGCTGCTGCAGATTTCGCGAGCGTCGTTGTATGAGCGGCTGGCACGGTGGCCGGACCTGGAAGTCCAGGTTTCAGGCGGCGCCTGAAAGTCAGACACTCGCCGCGTCCCTAACGGCCAAAAACCTCGGGACAACCCGCAGGAAAACCGCCCCCGGCGCCCCTTCCCCGCCGGGCATGGCCCTTGCAAAAAGGGAAGACACCGTCTGCCAACAGAGCAGACCGACTCGAACACAGGAGACAAAGCCCATGCGCCTCACCACGCGCCGCTTCGCCCTCGCGGCCGCCACCCTGGCCGCCACCCTGGCCGCCACCCTGCCCGGCCTGACCCTGGCCGCCGGCAACGAGATCCGCATCGCCCACGTCTACAGCAAGACCGGCCCGCTGGAGGCCTACGGCAAGCAGACGCAGATCGGGCTGATGATGGGCCTGCAATACGCCACCGGCGGCACCATGACCGTGGCCGGCAAGAAGCTCGTCGTCATCGAGAAGGACGACCAGGGCAAGCCCGACGTGGGCAAGAGCCTGCTGGCCGCGGCCTACGGCGACGACAAGGCCGACATCGCCGTAGGCCCGTCGTCCAGCGGCGTCGCGCTGGCCATGCTGCCGGTGGCCGAGGAGTACAAAAAGATCCTGCTGGTGGAGCCGGCGGTCGCCGACTCCATCACCGGCGACAAGTGGAACAAGTACATCTTCCGCACGGGCCGCAACTCCTCGCAGGACGCCATCGGCAACGCCGTGGCCTCTGACATCGCCGGCCTGAACATCGGCGTGCTGGCGCAGGACTACGCCTTCGGCCGTGACGCCGTGAAGGCCTACAAGGAGGCGCTGAAGAAGGCCAAGATCGTCCACGAGGAATACCTGCCCACGGCGACGACCGACTTCACCGCCGGCATCCAGCGCCTGGTCGATGCGCTGAAGGACAAGCCCGGCCCCAAGGTCATCGCCGTCGTGTGGGCCGGCGCCTCCACACCCTTCGGCGCGCTGGCCGCGCTGGACCTGCAGAAGCGCTACGGCATCGCCGTGGGCTCGGGCGGCAACATCCTGCCGGCCATGGCCGCCTACAAGCAGTTCCCCGGCATGGAGGGCGCGACCTACTACTACTTCGGCATCCCGAAGAACCCGGTCAACGAGTGGCTGGTGGCCAACCACTACAAGCAGTTCAAGGCGCCGCCGGACTTCTTCACGGCCGGCGGCATGAGCGCGGGCATCGCCATCGTCGAGGCGCTCAAGAAGACGGCCGGCGACACGACCACCAACAAGCTCATCAAGACCATGGAGGGCATGAGCTTCGAGACGCCCAAGGGCAAGATGACCTTCCGCGCCGAGGACCACCAGGCGATGCAGTCGATGTACCACTTCCGCATCAAGGTGGACCCGGCCTTCCCGTGGGGCGTGCCGGAGCTGGTGCGGGAGATCAAGCCGGAAGAGATGGCGGTGCCCATCCGCAACAAGCGCTGATCTGAGCGGACGGCGGCCCGTGCTCGAAACCAAGAACCTCACCATCCGCTTCGGCGGCCATGTGGCCGTCGATGGCGTGAGCTGTGCCTTCCAGCCGGGCACGCTGACCGCCATCGTCGGCCCCAATGGCGCGGGCAAGACGACCTACTTCAACCTCATCTCCGGCCAGTTGCCGGCGAGCAGCGGCGAGGTGTGGCTGGACGGCGAGAACCTGACCAAGCTGCCCGCGCCCGTCCGCACGCGGCGTGGGCTCGGGCGGGCCTTCCAGCTGACGCAGCTGTTCGCGCACCTCACGGTGCTGGAGAACGTGCGCCTGGCCGTGCAGGCGCGGCGCGGCCTGGGGCTGAAGCTGTTGTCGGTGTGGCTGTCGCACAAGGCGCTGATCACGGAAGCCGAGGCCATCCTGCAACGCGTGCGGCTGGCCCACCGCGCCACCGACACGGCCGCCAGCCTGCCGCATGGCGACCAGCGCAAGCTGGAAGTGGCCATGCTGATCGCGCTGGACCCCAAGGTGTATTTGTTCGACGAGCCGACGGCCGGCATGAGCGTGGACGAGGTGCCCGTGGTGCTGGACCTGATCCGCGCGCTGAAGGCGGAGAAGCGCCACACGCTGCTGCTGGTGGAGCACAAGATGGACGTGGTGCGCGAACTGGCCGACCGCATCATCGTGCTGCACCAGGGCAAGCTGGTGGCCGATGGCGACCCGGCGACGGTGATCGCCTCGCCCATCGTGCAAGAGGCTTACCTGGGGGTGGCGGCATGAGCGCGCCGTTGCTATCGCTGAAGGGCGTCCACACCCACGTCGGCGCCTACCACCTGCTGCACGGCGTGGACCTCGACGTGCCGGCTGGCCAGGTGACCATGCTGCTGGGCCGCAATGGCGCCGGCAAGACGAGCACGCTGCGCACGCTGATGGGCCTGTGGACGGCCAGCGCCGGCACGGTGACGTTCAAGGGCGAGGACATCACGAAGCTCGCCACTCCCGACATCGCGTCGCGCGGCATCGCCTACGTGCCCGAGACCATGGGCATCTTCGGCGAGCTGACCGTGGCGGAGAACCTGCTGCTGGCGGCACGCTCGGCCAAGCGGCTGGCGGACCTGGATGCCGCGCGGCTGGACTGGCTGTTCGGCCTGTTCCCCGCGCTGAAGACCTTCTGGCAGCACCCGGCGGGCAAGTTGAGCGGTGGGCAGAAGCAGATGGTGGCCATCGCCCGCGCGCTGATCGAGCCGCGCGAGCTGCTGGTCATCGATGAGCCGAGCAAGGGCCTGGCGCCGGCCATCGTGGAGAACCTGATCGCGGCGCTGCGCGAGCTGAAGAAGACGTCGCAGACGACGGTGCTGCTGGTGGAGCAGAACTTCCGGGTCGCTGCGGAGTTGGGTGACTCGGTCGCCGTCATGGATGACGGGCGGATCGTGCATCGCGGGGCGATGGCCGAGTTGATCGAGGACGCTGGCTTGCAACAGCGGCTGTTGGGGTTGTCGTTGGGGGCGCATCAATGAGCCGTCTCGACAAGCCTTCGGGCTCGCGCCTCCGCCCCATGCAGCGCCACCCGGGCGGCACTGCCGATCACTACCGCTCGTGCCGTCGCCCCAGCGACGCGGCAATTCCTGATGAGCCCGGCGTGCAGCCGGCGTTAAGCGGCGTGAAGGGGCGATGGATGGCGCTCGTCACAGGGACAGCCGCGAGAGCGCAGCGGGTCGCGTCTGCCCGCCAAACAACTGCGTGTTTTCGCGCGCCACTCGCCGCAGGAGACAGGTCGTGTGCGGTTCAGGGCCTCTTCTTTGGTGACTTTCTTCTGGCCCCGCAGAAGAAAGTTACCGCGCTGCCGGGCGCGCATCCCGGCACGGCACTCGCCATCAACCTGAAGCAGTGAGCACATGAAGCTCGACCCCAAACCCCTGGCCCTGCTCGCAGCCATCACGCTGCTCGCCCTGCCCCTCACTGGCAGCCCCTCCACCTGGCTCAACCTGACGCTGGCCGGCATTGCCATGGGCCTGATCATCTTCGTCATCGCCTCCGGCCTGACGCTGGTGTTCGGCCTGATGGACGTCCTCAACTTCGGCCACGGCGTGTTCATCGCGCTGGGCGCCTTCATGGCCACGACCGTGCTGGCGGCGATGGCGCCGTGGGCCACCAGCCCCGACGTCCTCGCCAACCTGGCAGCGCTCGCAACCGCGTGCCTCGCCGGCATGGCCATCGCCGCCGCCGTGGGCCTGGTGTTCGAGCGCGTGCTGGTGCGGCCCGTCTACGGCCAGCACCTGAAGCAGATCCTCATCACCATGGGCGGCATGATCATCGGCGAGGAGCTGATCAAGGCCAGCTGGGGTGCGCAGCTCATCCCGCTGCCCCTGCCCGAGGCCCTGCGCGGCATCTTCCTGATGGGCGACGTGGCGGTGGAGAAGTTCCGCGTGCTGGCCATGCTGATCGGCATCGTCGTGCTCGTGGGCCTGCTGCTCGTGCTGAACCGCACCAAGCTCGGCCTGCTGATCCGGGCCGGTGTGCAGGACCGCGAGATGGTCGAGGCGCTGGGCTACCGCATCCGCCGGCTGTTTGTCGGCGTGTTCGTCGCCGGCGCGGCGCTCGCCGGCCTGGGCGGCGTGCTGTGGGGCCTGGTGCAGCAGGGCGTGGAGCCGCAGATCGGCGCCAAGGTCAACCTGCTGCTGTTCATCGTCATCATCATCGGCGGCCTGGGCTCCACGCTGGGCTGCCTGGTGGGCGCGCTGCTGGTGGGCCTGGTGGCCAACTACGTGGGCTTCCTCGCGCCCAAGGCCGCGCTGTTCTGCAACATCGGGCTGATGGTCGCCATCCTGCTGTGGCGCCCGCAGGGCCTCTACCCCGTCGGAGCCAAGTGATGCTGCGCGCGCTGCTTTCCCACGACCTGCCGCGCAGCCGTCTGCTGGCCGGCCTGCTCGCCGCCTGCTTCATCGGCCTGCTCGGGGCGCCCTTCATCTTCCCCGGCACGCAGGCGCTGAACGTCGCGGCCAAGGTGCTGGTGTTCATCCTGCTTGTGGCCAGCTACGACCTGCTGCTGGGTTACACCGGCATCGTCAGCTTCGCGCACACGATGTTCGTCGGCATCGGCGCCTACGGCATCGCCATCGCCTCCACGCGCATGGGGCCGGACTGGGGCTCGCTCGCGCTCGGCTTCGTCGCCGCCCTCGCGCTGAGCGCCGTGCTGGCGCTGGCCATGGGCCTGGCCAGCCTGCGCGTGAAGGCCATCTTCTTCGCGATGATCACGCTGGCCGTGGCCTCGGCCTTCATGACGCTGTGCTCCCAGCTCAGTGACATCACCGGCGGCGAGGACGGGTTGAACTTCCAGCTGCCTGACGTGCTGCGCCCGTCCACCGAGTTC
The DNA here is from genome assembly GCF_026712245.1 of Roseateles hydrophilus. Classification (GTDB taxonomy): domain Bacteria; phylum Pseudomonadota; class Gammaproteobacteria; order Burkholderiales; family Burkholderiaceae_C; genus Pelomonas; species Pelomonas hydrophilus. Next base: position 323,694 of record NZ_JAPPUY010000003.1, on the reverse strand, counting down.
ATGGAGGAGCCGCTGCTGGGCGTCATGCTGGACGGCCGGCTGCTGATCTACTACCTGCTCTTCGCCGCCGTCACGGCGCTGATCCTGCTGCTGCTGCGCATCGTCAACTCGCCGTTTGGCCGCGTGCTGCAGGCCATCCGCGAGAACGAGTTCCGCGCCGAGGCCATCGGCTACCGGCCCGTCGTCTACCGCACCGGCGCCAATGTCATCGCCGCGCTGCTGGCCTGCTGCGGCGGCGCGCTGCTGGCGCTGTGGCTGCGCTACACCGGCCCCGAGACGGCCATGAGCATGGAGATCATGCTGGACCTGCTGCTCATCGTCGTCATCGGCGGCATGGGCACGGTGTACGGCGCCGTCATCGGCAGCGTGCTGTTCATCGTGGCGCAGAACTACCTGCAGGCGCTGCTGAAGGGTGCGGGCGCGCTGGTGGAGGGCGTGCCGGTGCTGAGCACGCTGGTGTCGCCCGACCGCTGGCTGCTGTGGCTGGGCGTGCTGTTCGTGCTGGCGGTCTACCACTTCCCCGGCGGCATCGTCGGGCGGCTGCGGCTGGCCTCTTGGGCGCGAGGGAGGAAGCAAGCATGAGATCGCACTACCTCAGCTGCCTGGGCCGCGAGCTGCACGTCACGACCTGGGGCGACCCGGGGCTGCCGGCCGTCATCGCCTGGCACGGCCTGGCCCGCAGCGGCCGCGACTTCGACGACTTCGCCGCCGCGCTGAGCGCGCGCTGGCACGTGGTGTGCCCCGACACGCTAGGCCGCGGCCTGTCGCAATGGGCGGTGGACCCGGCACGCGAGTACTGCCTGTCGTTCTACGTGGAGCAGGCCGAGGCGCTGCTGGACCAGTTGGGCCTGCAGAAGGTGCACTGGGTGGGCACGTCCATGGGCGGCGCCGTCGGCACGCTGGCTGCCGCCACGCGGCTGCGCGGGCGCATCAAGCGGCTGGTGCTCAACGACAACGGCCCCGAACTCGCCGCGCCCGCGCTGGCGCGCATCCAGGCCTATGCGGGCCAGCCGCCGGCCTTTGCCACCGTCAGCGCACTGGAGCGTTACTTCCGCGAGATCTACGCCAGCTTCGGCGCACTGACCGACGCCCAGTGGCGCCACCTGACCGAGACCTCGCTGCGCCGCCTGCCCGATGGCCGCTTGACGCCGCACTACGACCCGGCACTGGCGCTGCAGTTCCAGCACCACCCGGACGACTACAGCCTCTGGCACGCCTGGGACCAGCTGGACCTGCCGGTGCTGTGCCTGCGCGGCGAGGACTCCACGCTGCTGACCGCCGAGACCGCCCAGGCCATGCGCGAGCACGGCCCGCGCGCGGCGGTGGCCACCATTGCCGGCTGCGGCCATGCGCCGGCACTGAACACGCCCGAGCAGATCGGCCTGGTGGAGCGCTTCCTCGCTGCCGCCGAGGTGACAGGCTCAGGGGGGTGAATGCCCCGAGCCCGCAGCCTGCCGACAGGCCCTAGAGTCAGCCGCAACGCTTCAGCCCCCCATCCATGAGCGACATCATTCTGGAGACGAGCGACCTCACGAAGGAGTTCAAGGGCTTCACGGCCGTGGACGCCGTGAACCTGCGGGTGCAGCGAGGTCACATCCACGCCCTGCTGGGCCCCAACGGGGCGGGCAAGACCACCTGCTTCAACCTGCTCACCAAGTTCCTCACGCCCACGCGCGGCCGCATCGTGTTCGCGGGGCATGACATCACCGGCGAGACCTCCGCGCAGATCGCCCGCCGCGGCGTGATCCGCAGCTTCCAGATCTCGGCGGTGTTCCCGCACCTCACGGTGCTGGAGAACGTGCGCATCGGGCTGCAGCGCTTCACCGGCACGAGCTTTCATTTCTGGAAGGGCCTGACGGGCCTGAAGACGCTGGACGCCAAGGTGTTGGCGCTGCTGGAGCTCGTCGACCTGCGCGACATGGCGCAGCTGAAGGCCGCCGACCTGCCCTATGGCCGCAAGCGCGCGCTGGAGATCGCGACAACCATGGCCATGGAGCCGCAGCTGATGCTGCTGGACGAGCCCACGCAGGGCATGGGCCACGAGGACGTGGACCGCGTGACGGCGCTCATCAAGCGCGTGGCCGAGGGCCGCACGGTGTTGATGGTGGAGCACAACATGAAGGTGGTGGCCAGCATCGCGGACCGCATCACGGTGCTCGCGCGCGGCGCGGTGTTGGCCGAGGGCGACTACGCGACGGTGTCCAAGCATCCGGCGGTGCTGGAGGCTTACATGGGGACCGAAGCAACCGAGCTGCAGGGGGCGCACTGACATGGCCACACCCGCTCTCGAGATCCACAACCTCCACGCCTGGTACGGCGAAAGCCACATCCTGCATGGCATCAACCTCAGCGTGCAGCCCGGCCAGGTCGTCACGCTGCTCGGCCGCAACGGCGCCGGCCGCACGACCACGCTGCGCGCCATCCTCGGCCTGACCGGCGCGCGCAAGGGCTCCATCAAGATCCACGGCGAGGAGGCCATCGGCCTGCCCACGCACCGCATCGCGCAGCTGGGCATCGGCTACTGCCCCGAGGAACGCGGCATCTTCGCGTCGCTCACCGCCGAGGAGAACCTGCGCCTGCCGCCGCCGCTGAAGTCCCGGCGCGGCAAGGTGATGTCCGAGGCCGAGATCTACGCGATGTTCCCCAACCTCGCCGAGCGCCGCCACAGCCCCGGCACGCGGCTGTCGGGCGGCGAACAGCAAATGCTGGCCGTGGCCCGCATCCTGCGCACCGGCGCCGACATCCTGCTGCTGGACGAGATCAGCGAAGGCCTCGCGCCCGTCATCGTCCAGGCCCTGGCGCGCATGATCCGCGCGCTCAAGGCCCAGGGCTTCACCATCGTCATGGTGGAGCAGAACTTCCGCTTCGCCGCCCCGCTGGCGGACCACTTCGTCGTCATCGAGCACGGCGAGGTCGTGCTGTCCTTTCCCGCTGCCGAGCTGGCTGCCCACCAGGCCCAGCTCGACGAGCTGCTCAGCGTTTGATCACACCCAACAGGAGACAGACCATGAAGAAAGCCATCCGCACCACCCTCGCCACCGCCGCGCTCGGCGCCTGCGCCCTGGGCGCCCAGGCCCAGGTGTCCGGCGACGTCATCAAGATCGGCATCATCACGGACCTCTCCGGCCTGTATGCCGACATCGACGGCCAGGGCGGCGTGGAGGCCATCAAGATGGCCATCGCCGACATGAAGGGCATGGCCGCCGGCAAGAAGATCGAGTTCCTGTTCGCCGACCACCAGAACAAGGCCGACGTCGCCTCTGCCAAGGCGCGCGAGTGGATGGACACGCAGGGGCTGGACCTGCTGATCGGCGGCACCAACTCCGGCGCCAACATCGCGATGGCCAAGGTGGCTGCCGAGAAGAAGCGCGTCTTCATCTCCATCGGCGCCGCCTCGGCCCGGCTGACCAACGAGGACTGCACGCCCTACACCGTGCACTACGCCTACGACACCGTGGCGCTGGCCAACGGCACGGGCAACGCGGTGGTCAAGAGCGGCGGCAAGAGCTGGTACTTCCTGACCGCCGACTACGCCTTCGGCCACAGCCTGCAGGCCGACACCACGGCTGTCGTGCAGAAGGCCGGCGGCAAGATCGTCGGCAGCGTGAAGCACCCGCTGTCGGCCAGCGACTTCTCCAGCTTCCTGTTGCAGGCGCAGGGCTCGGGCGCGCAGATCCTGGGCCTGGCCAATGCCGGCGGCGACACCATCAACTCCATCAAGGCGGCCAACGAGTTCGGCATCACCAAGACGATGAAGTTGGCCGGCCTGCTGATGTTCATCAACGACGTGCACTCGCTGGGCCTGAAGGCCACCGAAGGCATGTACCTGACGGACGGCTGGTACTGGAACCAGAACGCCGAGTCGCGCGCCTGGAGCCGCCGCTTCTTCGACAAGATGAAGCGCATGCCCTCCATGCTGCAGGCGGCGGACTACTCCTCCGTCACGCACTATCTGAAAGCCGTGGAGGCCACCAAGACCGACGACGCCGACAAGGTGCTGGCCAAGATGAAGGCCACCAAGGTGAACGACTTTTTCGCCAAGAACGGCGAGATCGGCCCCGACGGCCGCCACCGCTACGACATGTACCTGATGCAGGTGAAGTCGCCCAAGGAGTCCACCGAGCCGTGGGACTACTACAAGGTCGTGCAGACCATCCCGGCCGCCGAGGCGTACACCAAGCTGGCCGACAGCAAGTGCCCGATCGTCAAGAAGTGATCGTGAGCCCCTCGCCCAGCCACGCGCCGCTGAGCGCGCGCGCGTCCGGTCGGTCCTGCGGACCGCGCAGCGGGCCAGCCCGCTGCCCTTCGGCAGGCACGACGAGTCCACTGGACTCGCCGAGTCCGGCCTCAGCCCCCGAGGGGACGCCGATCGATGCCGGCCCGGCCGGCATCGACATCGGCCCTGGCCGCCCTTGGGAGCGGCCCGGCGGGCATCCAGGGTCTGAATACCAATGCCATGACTGAGTTGTTCGGTATCCCCCTGCCTGCCCTGCTCGGGCAGCTGCTGCTCGGCCTGGTGAACGGCTCGTTCTACGCGATGCTGTCGCTGGGCCTGGCGGTCATCTTCGGCATGCTCAACATCATCAACTTCGCCCACGGGGCGCTGTACATGATGGGCGCCTTCCTGGCGTGGATGGGCATGGACCTGCTGGGGCTGAACTACTGGGTCATGCTGGGCCTGGCGCCGCTGCTGGTCGGCGCGTTGGGCATCGTCATCGAGCGCACCATGCTGCAGTGGCTCTACAAGCTGGACCACCTCTACGGCCTGCTGCTGACCTTCGGCATCACGCTGGTCATCGAGGGCGTGTTCCGCAGCTTCTACGGCGTGTCGGGCCAGCCCTACTCGGTGCCCGAGCAGCTGCAGGGCGCCACCAACCTGGGCTTCATGATCCTGCCCAACTACCGCGCCTGGGTGGTGGTGGCCTCGCTGGTGGTGTGCCTCGCCGTGTGGGCGCTGATCGAGAAGACCTCGCTGGGCGCCAAGCTGCGCGCCGGCACCGAGAACCCCAAGCTCGTGCAGGCCTTCGGCATCAACGTGCCGGCGATGGTGACGCTGACCTACGCCGGTGGCGTGGCGCTGGCCGCCTTCGCGGGCGTGCTGGCCGCGCCCATCCTGCAGGTGTCGGCGCTGATGGGCAGCAACCTCATCATCGTGGTGTTCGCCGTGGTGGTGATCGGCGGCATGGGCTCCATCCTCGGCTCCATCGTCACCGGCCTGGGTCTGGGCATCATCGAAGGGCTGACCAAGGTGTTCTACCCCGAGGCGTCCAACACCGTCGTGTTCGTCGTCATGGCCATCGTGCTGCTCGTGCGTCCGGCGGGCCTGTTCGGAAAAGAGAAGTGATGAACCCCAAGCTCATCGGCTACGCCGCGCTCTTCGTCGGCATCGCGCTGCTGCCCGCGCTGGGCGCCTATCCCATCTTCGTCATGAAGGTGCTGTGCTACGCGCTGTTCGCCTGCGCCTTCAACCTGCTGGTGGGCTTCACCGGCCTGCTGTCCTTCGGCCATGCCGCCTTCCTGGGCACGGCGGCCTATGTGTGCGGCCATGCGCTCAAGGTCTGGGGCCTGCCCACGCCGGTGGGCCTGGTCGTCGGCGCGCTGGCCGCGGCCGGCGTGGGCCTGGTGTTCGGGCTGCTGGCCATCCGCCGCTCGGGCATCTACTTCTCGATGATCACGCTGGCGCTGGCGCAGATGCTGTACTTCTTCTTCCTGCAGGCGCCGTTCACCGGCGGCGAGGACGGCCTGCAGAGCGTGCCGCGCGGCAGCTTCCTGGGGCTGGACCTCAGCAGCGACCTGACGCTGTACTACGTCGTGCTGGGCATCTTCATCGCCGCGTTCTGGCTGATCTACCGCATCGTGCATTCGCCCTTCGGCCAGGTGCTCACCAGCATCCGCGAGAACGAGGCCCGCGCCACCTCGCTGGGCTATGACACGGCCCACTTCAAGCTGCTGGCCTTCGTGCTGTCCGCCGGCCTGGCCGGCCTGGCCGGCGCCACCAAAACGCTGACGCTGGGCTTCGCCACGCTGACCGACGCGATCTGGACCACCTCCGGCCTCGTCATCCTGATGACGCTGGTGGGCGGCATGGGCACGCTGGTGGGCCCCATGGTGGGCGCGCTGGTCATCATCGCGCTGGAAAACAAGATCGGCGACGCCGGCAAGTGGCTGGCCGACACCACCGGCGTGGCCTGGTTCAATGGCCTGGGCGAGTCGGTCAGCCTGGTCACCGGCCTGATCTTCATCGTCTGCGTGCTGGCCTTCCGCCGTGGCCTGGTGGGCGAGGCCATGGCGCTGTGGGACAAGCGCCGGCCCGCCGCTGCCCGCTGACGCCACCAGCGCACTGACCGCGCAGGCTGCTGCCACCACGCCGTCAGCAATCACCTGCAACCTAGGGGGACCGCTGCGCGTGGCCTTGGCTCACCATGCAGCCATGTTCTCGCCCGCCCGCCTCCGCCTCGGCGCCGCGCTCATCGCGGCGCTGCTGGGCGTGCTCGTGCCGCTGAGCGAGACGCACCGGCCCCTGCTCGATGAGCCGCTGGCCATGCAGACGCCGCAGCGCTGAGCCGCCATCCCCAACCTGGGGAATCTGACCCGGCCGAGCGCCCGTCCAGCCTCCCTACACTCGCCCCGCACTCAGCAGGGGATGGTGATGGCTTCCAGCGTCGTGAAGGCCGCCGCAGCGGCGGTGGTGGTGGCCGGTGTGGCCGTGGCGGGCACCCTCGCGTGGCAGCACTTCCGACAGCCCGGCCTGCCCAGCAGCGCCGAGATCGGCGCCGAGGAAGCGGCTTTCGCGTTCACCGAGTGCAAGGCGCGGCTGCTGGACGGCTCGCCCGCCATCGCCGTGATGTTCACGCAGGCGCTGGACCGCCGGCAGGACTTCGGCGCGCTGCTGAGCGCCGCCGAAGGCACGCCCGGCGACAAGGCCGACCCCAACGACTCTTCGTCCAAGGCCGCGCCGGCCGACCCCGCCAGCTTCAAGCCGCTGGCGGCGCGCTGGGTGCTGGGCGACAACCCGCGCGTGCTCTACCTGCCCTACGTCACGCCGGAGCGCGCCTACCGCATCACGATGAACGCCGGCCTGGCGTCGCGCTCGGGCGCCAAACTGGCCACGCCGCAGACCTGCGAGGCCGCCAGCGAGGCCATGCCGGCCAGCTTCTACTTCGCCAGCCGCGGCCTGGTGCTGCCAGCCGGCCAGAACGGCGGCCTGCCGGTGGTCAGCATCAACACGCCCGAGGTGGACGTGCAGTTCCTGCGCGTGAAGCCGGCCTCGCTGCCGGCCTTCCTGGAGCAGGTGAGCGGGCGGCGCGAGCGCCAGGGGCGGGACAACGCCGACGACGAAGGCGCCTACTACGACGGCTGGGGCGACAACCAGCGCCGCCTCAAGGGCACCGTGGGCGGCTGGGTGCTGGACGAGCTGCGCGAGATGACCGACAGCGTCTACCTCACCCGCTTCAAGACCGACGAGCGGCCCAACCGCCGCAACGTCAGCTTCCTGCCGGTCGAGAAAATCAAGGCGCTGCAGGAGCCCGGCGTCTACGTGGCGATCATGAGCCAGCCCGGCCGCTTCGGCTGGGACTACCAGGTCACGCACTACTACGTCACCGACATCGGCCTGCACCTGCGCCGCCACGCCGCGCAGCTGGACGTGTTCACCACCTCGCTGAAGAACGGCCGCGCGCTCGGCGGCATCGAGCTCAGCCTGGTGGACGAGACCGGCCAGGCGCTGGCCCAGGCCCAGACCGACGGCAACGGCCATGCGGTGTTCCAGGGCAGCAGCGACAAGGCCCGCGCCGTGCTCGCCCGCCAGGGGCGCGAGATGTCGGTGCTGTCGCTGCGCGACGCGGCGCTGGACCTCAGCGAGTTCGACGCCACCGGCCACCCCTCGCGCAGCAACAAGCTCTTCGTCTACGCCGGCCGCGACCTGTACCGCCCCGGCGAGAGCTTCCAGGTGTCGGTGCTGTCGCGTGACGCCGACGGCCGCCTGCCGGCCAAGCTGCTGCCGCTGACGCTCACCGTCAAGAAGCCGGACGGCAGCAAGCTCGTCGAGCAACTGGTGCAACCCGGCAAGACCGGTACAGGCTACTTTCAGCACACCGTTGCGCTGCCGGCCGACGCGCCCACCGGCGGCTGGACGCTGCAAGCACGCGTGGACCCGGCCGCAAAGACCCCCGATGCGCAGTGGGCCTTCAAGGTGGAGGAGTTCCTGCCCGAGCGCATGAAGCTCACGCTGACGGCGCCCGAGGCGCCGCTGCAGGGTGAGGTCAGCCTGCCCGTGCAGGTGCAGGGCGACTACCTCTACGGCGCCCCCGCGGCCGGCAACACGCTGCAGGCCACGGTGGCCACCGAGCGCCTGGCCAACCCGCTGCCGCAGAAGCTGCCGGGCTATGTGTTCGGCGACTTTGCCGACGACAAGGCCCGCGCGCGCCAGGACCTGGGTGAGCAGACGCTGGACGACAGTGGCCAGACCACCGTGCAGCTCAGCGCCAACCTGGCCGAGCGCCGCTCGCCCATGCGCGTGCGCGGCGCGTTCAGCCTGCTGGAGAGCGGCGGCCGGCCCGTCGTGCGCAGCCTGGAGCGCACGTGGTGGCCGGCGCCCGCGCTCGTCGCCGTGCGGCCGCTGTTCGACCGCCATGTCGCACCCGAGGGCGGCCTGGCCGGCTTCGAGCTGCAGCGTGTGGACGCCACCGGCGCCTTCAAGCCCGCCAGGGACTTGAAGCTCACCCTCACCTACGAGGAGCGCCAGTGGTACTGGCGCTATGACGAGGGCCGCGGCTGGCACTCCGGCTTCAACACCACGGACGAGCTCGTCGAGGCCCGCACGCTCAACCTCAGCGCCAAGACCACCGTCAGCCTGCCCGTGAAGTGGGGCCGCTACCGGCTGGAGATCGAGGACCCGGCCACCCGGCAGACGCTGCGCTACGGCTTCTACGCCGGCTACGGGGCGCAGGACGCCGACGACATCGGCAACCGCCCCGACCGCGTGCAGCTGCAGCTCAAGGGCGCGCCCTTCAAGCCGGGCGACACCGCCAAGCTCACCCTCAAGCCGCCGCACGACGGCGAGGCCATCGTCACCGTGGAAGGCGACCGCGTGCTGTGGAGCCGGCGCGTCGGCGTGAAGGCCTCGGGCACCGAGCTGGACATCCCGGTCGATGCCGCCTGGGCGCGCAACGACCTGTACGTGACCGTGGCCGCCTTCCGCCCTGGCAGCCAGGGCGACCGCGTGACACCGGCCCGCGCGCTGGGCCTGGTGCACCTGCCGCTGTACCGCGAGGACCGCAAGCTCAAGGTGGCGCTGGAGGCACCGACCAAGACACAGCCCTCCACCACGCTGCCGGTCAAGGTCAAGGTGCCCCAGCTGGCCGGCAAGAGCGCCGTGGTGACGCTGTCGGCCGTAGACCTGGGCATCCTCAGCATCACCCACTTCAAGACGCCCGACCCGGCCGACTTCTTCTTCGGCAAGCACCGCTATGGCGCCGACCTGCTGGACCTCTACGGCCGCCTCATCGAGAAGATGGACGGCAACACCGCGCAGCAGCGCTTCGGCGGCGACGCCGGCAAGCGCGACACGCAAAGCCTGCCGCGCAAGCTGCTGCTGGTGGATGTGTTCAGCGGCCCCGTCGTGCTGGACGCCAAGGGCGAGGCCAGCGTGCCCGTCAAGCTGCCCGACTTCAACGGCACGCTGCGGCTGATGGCCGTCGTCAGCAGTGCCGACAGCTACGGCAGCACGCAGGCCGACACCGTCGTCGCCGCGCCGCTGGTGGCCGAGCTCAACATGCCGCGCTTCATCGCCCCCGGCGACAAGGCCACGCTGGCCGTGGACGTCACCAACCTCAGCGGCGCGTCGCAGGAGGTGCGCGTGGCGCTGTCGGCCACCGGGCCCGTGCGGGTCACCGGCGCGACCGACAGCATCAAGCTCGCCGACAAGCAGCGCCACATCCTGCGCTTCCAGGCCGAGGCGCTGGACGCCTACGGCCTGGCACCGCTCAAGCTCACCGTCAGCGCCGGGCCCTTGAGCCTGGTGCGCGGGGCCGCGCTGCAGGTGCAGCCCGTCACGCCGCTGACGCGCGACAGCCGCCGCATCCGCCTGGAGCCCGGCGCCACGCAGGCCGTGGACCGCGCGCTGCTGGACGCCTACTGGCCCGGCTCCGCCACGCTGGCGCTGAGCGTGGCCAACACGCCGCCCATCGACATCCAGGCCCAGGTGCGCGGCCTGCTCACCTACCCCTATGGCTGCCTGGAGCAGACCACCTCCAGCGCCTACCCGCTGCTCTTCATCGACGACGCCGCCGCCCAGCGCTGGGGCCTGACGCCCGTGCCGCGCGACGAGCGCGCCAAGCGGCTGGAAGGCGCCTTCGCCCGGCTCGCCGGCCTGCAGCAGGCGCGCGGCGGCTACGGCCTGTGGGCGGCCGACAACCCCTACGAAGCCTGGCTCAGCGCCTACGTCACCGGCTTCCTGCAGGACGCGCGCGACGCCGGCTTCGCCGTGCCCGAGGCCCAGCTCGCCAAGTCACTGGGCGGCCTGACCGAGCAGTTTCAGCGCAGCCCCGGCCAGCAGGTCACGCCGCCGGCCGCCCCGCGCCGCAACAACAAGGGCGCCCTCGCCGACTACCGCGAGGCCGAGGTGCTGCGCCTGGCCCACCAGCGCTTTGCCGAGGCCGCGCACGCCGGCTACATCCTGGCCCGCGAGCAGAAGGCGCCGCTGGCCACGCTGCGCACGCTGCACGACAAGCACCGCGCAAGCGCCCTGAGCCCGCTGCCGCTGGTGCAGCTGTCCCTCGCGCTGAAGCTGATGGGCGACCAGACCCGCGCCCAGGCCGCGCTGGACGACGCCATGGCCCGCCCCTACGGCTACCAGCCCGACGACGCCGGCTGGGGCCCATGGCTGGGCGACTACGGCTCCCGCATCCGCGACCGCGCCATGGCGTATGCGCTGCTGCTGCGCCACCAGGTGGCGCACGACAAGCGCGAGAACCTGCTGTTCGACCTGGCCGACGACTTCCGCCAGCGCAGCCACTACTCCACGCAGGAGCGGCTGGCGCTGTTCCTGGCCGTGCAGGCCGCCACACAAGGCGCCGGCAAGGACGACCGCTGGAAGACCACGCTCACCGTCGGCCCCAAGGTCGACGCCTGGGCCGGCAGCGGCAACGGGCAGCAGAGCTTCGACGTCGGGCAGCTGCGCGCCGGCCTCGCGCTGAAGAACGACGGCGACAAGCCGCTCTACCTGGACATCACCGCCCAGGGCTACCCCATCAAGCCGCTGGCGCCCAGCGCCGAGCGCATCTCGGTGGAACGCACGCTGTTCACCACCGACGGCAAGCCCGTGGCCACGCGGCAGTTCAGCACCGGCGAGATGCTCGTCGTGCGCCTGCGCGTGAAAGCCACCCAGGCCATCAAGGACGGCCTGGTGGTGGACCGCATCCCCGCCGGCTTCGAGATCGAGAACCTCAACCTCAGCCAGGGCCCGCAGGCCGGCGAGTTCGCGGTGGAAGGCGTCAACGTGGCGCAGGCCAATGCCAACGAACGCATCGTCCACACCGAGTACCGCGACGACCGCTTCGTCGCCGCCGCGCGGCTGGGTTCACCACTGGACCTGTTCTACCTGGTGCGCGTTGTCACGCCCGGGCGCTACGTCGTGCCGGCGACGTTTGCGGAGGACATGTACCGGCCGGAGGTGCGGGGGGTGGGCAAGGCCGAAGGGGAGATCGTGGTGGTGGACAAGAAGGCTGCGCCGTGATGCGCTGCAATCAGCGCGTGACTCGCAGCTTGGGGTGAGCTCGCGCCCCCCCCCCCAACCATCGACCTGCCACCTGGTCACCCGGGCACCTGGGTTGAGGTTCACGGCGTTCACCGCAACCGACAGGCTCGGCGTCATCCCCCCTCAACCCAACCCCTCCGCCAACGCCGCCCGCGTGACCTCATCCGACGGAAACAGGTGCTCCACCTTCAGCGACGCCAGCGTGATGTCCAGCGGCGTGCCAAAGCTGGTGATGGTGGAGAAGAAGCTCTGCACAAGCAGCAAGCACGCCGCTTGCGCTTCGCAGTGGCAGGCGCCCTAAACCCTGACCCGCGCACTGCGCTTCAAGAGCAGGCCGATCGCGAGCACGCTCAAGGCACACAGCAGGAACGTCAAACGCCCCCACGTCGGATTCGGGATCAACACCATCGCAAACATCCCGAGACCGCCCACGGTCACGATATCGCCCAGCTTATTGCGCTGGTTCAAGTCTGCCTGAGTCGGCGTGTCATCAGAAACTTCCGGGCGCTCCAAATCCCGAAAGAATTCATCCGTGGCGTGCTGGACTGCATTTTCCTCGCGTTTGTAGAACAGCGTGGTCAAACAGAAGAATCCCCCCGTCAGCAGCAGGTGCGCCGTGATGTTCAACATCAGCGAGAGATCGCCTGCCTCGCGCTTCGTGAAACTCACGCCCAACCATTCGCCCACCAAGGATGGTTTCAGCCAAGTCACCAGCATCCACGACACCGCCAGGCCAACCAGAACCGTGACCCAGGGCACCCATGTCGGCGTGCGCCGAATGAACATGCCGAAAAACAGCGGCACGAGGATGGGAGACTGCAGCAAGGTGCCAACCTGCATCATGATTTCAAACAACGACAGGTGCGACAGCGACTGATAAAACTGCGCCATCAAGATCACCAGAATGCCGTTGACGACGGTGACCACCTGCCCCACGCGCAGCAAGCTGGCGTCCGATACCTCGCGGTTGCGCGCGAGGATGGGTTTGTAAAAACTGCGCACGAAGATGCCGGAATTGCGATTGAGCGCTGAATCCATGGAACTCATCGTTGCCGCAAACAATCCCGCCAGCAACAAACCCACCGTGCCCAAGGGCATGTAGCGTTCGGTGAAGACCAGATAGACGGCATCACCGGCCTTGCCCCCCAGGGCGTCGGCATGCACCGTTGCAGCATCGGGCAACAAGGACGCACTCACCCATGGCGGGATAAACCAGATGAAGGCGCCCAACAGCATCAGCACCATGGCCATCAGCGCCGCCTTGCTGGCATGGCGAGAGTCCTTGGCGCACAAGAATCGGCCCGACTCCTGCAGGTTGTTGATGCTTTGCATCTGTTTGACGATGAAGAACAGGAACGTGCCCACCACCATCAGCGGAAAGTTCATGTCGGGGCCGCTGACAAAACCACTGGGAAAGTTGGCCGTCATGGCGCCAACCCCACCCACCTGAACCAGCGCCACCACCGCGCATGCCACCGACAGCACGGCAACGATCAGGGCCTGCACAAAATCGCTGGCCACGACACCCCAGGCGCCGCTCAACAGCGACACAAAGAGGACGACCAAGCCGGTCACCCAAATCGTCATGCCAATGTCGACCTTGAACACCGCCGCCACAAAAATGGACAGGCTGTTCAGCCACAAACCCGCGTTGATGACGGACAGGGGCAGGATGGCCCAGGTGAAGAACTGTTCATTCGCCGGCCCGAAGCGCCGGCGCACGCCTTCCGTGGGCGTGTCCACGCGAATCTGGCGCATGCGCGCAGCAAACCAGAGCCACGACACGCCAAACGCCACCACGTTCCCGATAAACACCGCGATTGCGGTCAAGCCATCCGAATAGGCTTTGCCCGCCGCGCCTGTAAACGTCCAGGCTGAAAACTGCGTCATGAAGGTGGATGCACCGACCATCCACCACAACATCTGCCCACCGCCACGAAAATAGTCGCTGGTCGATTGACTGGCCATTCGACGGAAAACGAGGCCGATGCCAATCATGAAAGCGAAGTACACCAACACGATCAGCGCATTGACATCAAGATTCATCTGTTTGCCTTGCCGTCTTGTTGATCGGTGATCTGAACGCTGACGAGTTACCGATCAACGGGGTACCCGTTGCCGCGCTGGCGGATATTCAGCGGCGCGAAATATAGCGATCTGTCGCGGCCCAACGAGCCCGGAACCCGCGAACTCGGCGTCGCGGTCAGGTCTTTGATCAGAACGCGGCGGTTGGGCGCGATCGGCGCCGCGCCGGCGTGTCAGCCCGCAGCCCGCAACGCGGTGCTGCGCCCTGAACCCAGCCCCGTCGCCAACGCCTCGCGCGTGACCTCATCCGACGGAAACAGGTGCTCCACCTTCAGCGACGCCAGCGTGATGTCCAGCGGCGTGCCGAAGCTGGTGATGGTGGAGAAGAAGCTCAGCACGCGGCCGTCGGCCGCGCGCAGGCGGAAGGCCAGCACGGGCAGCAGGCTGGCGGCCTGCGGGGCGGCCCAGGCGGTGAGCGTGGGGCGCAACTCGTCCAGCAGCGCGCGCAGCCGGGGCAGGTGCTCGGCCTCGCGGCTGGCGCGGCCCCACATCTCGTTGCACAGCCAGGCTTCGTCCACGCACAGCGAGCGCAGGCCGCCGGGCGCGAAGAAGGCGCGCAGCAGGTTCAGCGGCCCGGCCAGCAGCTCCTGCGCCGGCAGGCCCAGCAGCACCAGCAGGCGCGCCAGGCCGGCGTTGGCCATGACGACGTTGTACTCACCGTCCAGCACCAGCGCCGGGGCGGCGCCGTTGGCGTGGATGAGCTGGGCTAGCGCGGCCCGCACGGGCGCCATCTCGGGCGCGTCCAGCGGGCGTTCGCCGTGCGCAGGCGCGTAGCCGGCGGCCAGCAGCGCCTGGTTGCGCTCTTCCAGCGAGGCGCCCAGCGCATCCAGCAGCGCGATCAGCGTCTCGCGGCCGGCGCGGGCGCGGCCGGTCTCGATGCAGCTGAGGTGGCGTTGCGACACGCCGGCCCGCAGCGACAGCTCCAGCTGGCTGACGCGGCGCGACTTGCGCAGGGCGGCGAACGTGGCGGTCATGCGGCGCATTCTGCGGTGCGGCCCGCGGCGCGGCCATGACCTGCGAGGTCATTGCGGCGATGTGCTGCGCTGCCGAGCATGGCGCCACCCTCAACCCATCTGGAGATCGCCATGCGCCCTGCCCCCTTCACCCTGCTCGCCCTCGGCCTCGTGTTCGCCGCGTTCGGGGCCTACTCGCTGTACGCGCTGTGGGCCGTGGGCTATGTCGGCATCTGGCAGGCCGGCATGGCCAGCGTGGGCGCCTGGCAGCTGTTGCTGGACTTCGTGCTGATGTCGCTCATCGCGCTGGCCTGGCTGGTGCAGGACGCGCGCCGCACGGGGCGCAAGGCCTGGCCCTTCGTCGTGATGACGCTGGCCGTGGGCTCGTTCGGGCCGCTGCTGTACCTGCTGCTGGCGCCGCGCCACCCGGCCGATATGGCGGCGCTGCAGCCCTGAGCATCGGCACTGGCTGTGCCGGCCAGCAAGGGCAAGACCTGGCCCCAAAGTCGTGAACTGTGTCGCGGTTGGCGCCGCGAACCCGCCATTCGCGGGGGTGCCCGCCCCCGGGCTCGCGGGGGCCTATCTGCCATCGGAGCGATACGTCAACCCCTACATTGCAAGCCGCTTTGAAGCCGCCCGGCCTGAGGCGGCACCACACACAACCGATGACGAGGGACTTCCCATGACTGCCATTCACCACTTTCTGTCCCGCGCCAGCCTGACCGGCGTGCTGGCGGCTGCGGCCCTGGCGGCCACGCCTGCGGCGCAGGCTGGCGTCGTCGTGGGTTGGGCCTTTGACAACGCGACCACGAACCAGCTGACCAACATCGCGGCCTCGACGGTGGCGTCCGGCGTCACCAACGCCAGCTTCAGCGCGCCCAACCACGGCGTGGTGGATTGGCATGGCGCCGTTGGCAACAAGGTGCTGTTGACGCGCTTCTTCGACAACGGCACCACGGTGCCGTCGATGTCGTTCACGCTGGCCGACACGCTCGACAACCTGACGCTGTCGTTCACGACGTACCACAACCACAACCCCAACTTCCCGACGTACCAGCAATACAAGTACGCGGTGCAGATCAACGACGGCAGCGGCTGGACCAACCTGATGGCCGACCTGATCGCCTCCAACGCCACGCGGGCGCTGGCCGTCAACGTGCCGTTCACCGAAAGCCTGGGCCCGGGCACCTACGGCATCCGCTGGATCGGCTACGGCTACGCCTACGGCACCAACTCCAACACCGAGTACTTCGCGCTGGACAACGTGATGCTGAGCACGGCCACCGCCGCCGCGAGCACGGTGCCCGAGCCCGCCAGCCTGGCCCTGGTGGGCCTGGCCCTGGCCGGTGTGGCCGCCCTGCGCCGCAAGCGCGCCTGAGGCAGCGGGGCAGGACGCGATGGCTGCAAGGCGCCATCGTTAATCGTGAGGATGACGCGGGTTTCTATGGCCCGCGCCTCGGGGGCTGTGCGTGGTTGCGGCGGCGGATAACGTCCGCCGCCGCATTGAGTCAATCCCACACCCTGGAGCTTCACTGTGTCTCGCCCTGCCCTGTCCTTGTTGGTGGCTGCTGCCGCCACGCTGGCCGCACCGACGGCCCATGCCGTGTTCGCCATCCCCGTCCCCGCGTCGCCGCTGGACCAAGGCGGCTGGACACTGGCAGCCCACATGTCCAACACGGGTGGCATGTTCGACGGCCAGGGCGAGCTGAGCTTCTCGCAGGCCTACGGCACCGCGGTGGCCTCCCCCACCGCCAGCACGCCTGACTTCTCCATCGCCATCAGCGCGCCCATCAGCCGCATCCTGTTCATCACGGGCGATCGCTCGGTGTGGGCGATGGCCGACTACAAAGCGCTCGTCACCCAGATCCAGGCCCGCGCTGGCTACTTCGGCGCCAACATCGACTTCACGCTGGGCCTGAACGGTGTGGTCAGCCAGGTGCAGGGCAACGTGCTGAGCCGCGGTGGCGTGAGCGAAGACCCCTGGATCACCTATGCGCCCGAGCACTTCGCGGGCATCAACAGCAACGCCATCCTCTGGGGCGAGGCCGACTACTTCGCGGCCCACAGCAACCTCAAGAACAGCGCCGGCGGACTGAACGTCTACGTGCAGACCGTGCCAGAACCGTCCTCGCTGGCCCTGCTGCTGGCTGGCGTGCTGACGGTGGGCGCGTGGGCCCGCAAGCGCCACGCCGCCTGACACAAGCGGTAGCAAAGCGCCTGTCAACGCGCCGCAGGCCCAGCGCCGTTCAGGGGTGACCGGCGGCCCGCATCCGCCGGATGCGAGCCCCCCTGATGACCACCCTGACCCTCACCTTCCAAGGCCAACCTGCCGATGCCCGCCGCGCGCTGGGCGGGCTGTTGCAGCGCTTTCGCTCGGCCTACTTCGTCGAGCGCAGCGGCCATGAATACGCCGTGACGGCCGACGACGCCACGGCGGCCGAGCTGGCGCGCCAGCCGCTGTGGTCTGCCAAGCCGGCTCAGGCGGGCTCGACCACCACGCGCGGCCAGCGCTCGGCGTAGCGCTTGCTGGCGCAGCGCTGGCGGTAGGTCTCGACGCTGACGCGCGCCGGGTTGCGGCGCACGCGCAGGCCCAGCAGGTCGTCCAGGCCCAGCGGGGCGATGACATGCAGCACGTCGGCCGCGTCCAGCCACACGCCCACGGCCGTGGCGGGCTCGGGCCAGCTGGCGATGGCGTCCTCCAGGGAGTGCAGCGGCTGGACGGCGTGGCCGAAGTGCTGCTCGAACCACAGGTGCACGCCGGCCTGGTTGGTGACTTCCCAGGGCAGGTCCACGCACTGGCACAGCCGCTGCTGCAGCGCGGCGTCACGCGCCGGGTCCAGGTCGGCGGCGTCGAAGTAGGCGAAGTCCACATCGGCCAGCGCGCTGGCGTGCGCGTGGCCGTGCAGCGCGTCCCAGACGAGGTTGCGCAGCGCGCCAGCGCCAATGCACCAATGGGCCAGGCCCAGCGAGCGCCCGGCCCGCAGCGCGGCCATGAACCACGGCGCGGCACGCACCAGCGCCGTCAGCTGGGCCAAGCTGTTCACCGCGCCTGCTCGCGCTCCTGCAGGGCGCGCCACATCACCTTGCCGGCGCCGCTTTTGGGCAGGCTGGCGGCGAACTCGATCTGCGCGGGCACCTTGTAGGCCGCCATCTGCGTGCGGCACCAGTCGCGCAGCTGCTCGGCGCTCAGCGCCTCGTGGCCGGCACGCTTCACGACGAATGCCTTCACCGTCTCGCCGCGGTAGGCATCGGGCGCTGACACCACGCAGGCCTCCGCCACGCCGGGATGCGCGTGCATGAGGTTCTCCACCTCGGACGGCCAGACCTTGAAGCCGCTCGCATTGATCATGCGCTTGAGGCGGTCGGTCATGAAGAAATAGCCGTCGCTGTCCACATAGCCGATGTCACCGGTGCGGAAGAAGCGCCGGCCGTCGAACTCCACGAAGGCGGCCGCCGTGGCCTCGGGCTGGCGCCAGTAGCCGGCGAACACCATGGGGCCGTGCACGATGATTTCGCCCGGCTGGCCCGGGGGCAGCTCGGCGCCGGTGTCGGGATCCACCACGCGGGCGTCGCAGCTGATGTAGGGCACGCCCAGGCATTGCTGTTTGGGCGCGTCGTGCGGGTTGCTGTGGCTGGGCGCGGCGGTCTCGGTGAGGCCGTAGCCCTCGGCGTAGCGCAGGCCCCAGCGCTGGCGCAGGCGCTCGGCAATGGCCTGCGGCATGGCGGCACCGCCACCGCCGATGTAGACGAGGCTGGTGAGGTCGAACGTGTCCACCTCGGGGCTGGCCAGCAGGTCGATGACCATGGTGGGAATGTTGGTCCAACGCGTGACGCGGTACTGCTGAATGAGCCGCGCGGCGAGCTCGCGCTGCCAGCGCGGCATCAGCACGAGGCAGGCGCCGGCCATTAGCGTGCCGTGCATCACCACCACCATGCCGGTGATGTGGAACATGGGCACGACGCCGAGCACCACGTCTTCGTGGCTGCCGTTGGCCCACAGCGCGCCAGCGAACACGTTGTGCTGCAGGCTGCTGTGGCGGTGCATGCAGCCCTTGGGGTGGCCGGTGGTGCCACTGGTGTAGGCCAGCAGCGCGAGGTCGTCAGCGCCGACCGTGGTCTCGGGCGGCGCAGCCGCACAGGCCAGCGCGTCGGCCCAGGCCGTGGCGCCCTCGGGCAGGGGCGGCGTGGCGTGGAGCCAGTCGGCCCAGCCGGCGGGCAGGCCCTGCAGCACCTCGCCGTCGACGTGGCCACCGGGCAGTGCCTCGGCCAGCCGGGTGACGAGCAGGTCGCCCGCAGCCATGCCGGCGGCCAGCCACTCGGCGCAGAGGTCGGCACTGGTGATGGCCAGCGTGGCGCCGCTGTCGGTGATGAGGTGGCGCAGCTCGGCCGCCTTGTTCATCGGGTTGACGGGCACGACGACGGCATTGGCCGCCAGGATGGCGTAATGCGCAATGACCAACTGCGGGCAGTTCTGCAGGTCCACCAGCACGCGGTCACCGCGCCGCACGCCGCGCTGCGCCAGCCAGGCCGACAGGCGCTGCACCTGGGCCTGCAGGGCCGCGTAGCTCACGGTGTGGCCCAGGAACACGAGCGCCGGCCGCTGCGGAAACCGCCGCGCACTGACCGCCAGGTTGTCGGGCAGGGCCGTGGCCGGCGGCGTGATGGCATGCGGCACGCGGGGCGGCCAGAACAGGTGATGCGCTCGGGTCATGCGGTCGTCTCCGGCTTTCTCTGGCCGACGACGAGGTAGACGCCCAGCAGCGTCACGCCCATGCCGGCGATGGCTTGGGCGCCCAGTGTCTCGTTGAACAGCGCCCACGCCATCACCGAGGTGACAGAGGGCACCAGGTACATGGTGCTGCTGACCGCCGTCACGCGGCCGTGGCGCAGCATGTAGAACATCAGGCTGATGCCGCCGGCCGTCAGCACCAGGATGCTCCAGGCCATGGCGATAACGACCTCGGCGTTCCAGACGATGCGCATGGGCTCCAGCGCCCAGGCCAGCGGCAACGTGGCAGCCAGCGACACGCCGAACTGCACCACCTGCCCCGTGCGCAGGTCGAACTGCGGCACGAAGCGCTTCTGGTACAGCGTGCCGCCGGTGATGCCCAGCAGCGCCATCAGGCACAGCAGCAGCGGCGGCCCGAAGCCGGCGCCCAGGTTGAGCTTGTGCCAGATCACCAGCACCACGCCGCCCAGCCCCAGCGCCACGCCGGCCCATTGCCGCGGCCACACGCGCTCGCCGATGAGCGGCGCAGCGGCGGCCACCAGCACGGGCTGCAGGTTGACGATGAGGGCGGCCGTGCCGGCCGGCAGCCCCTGGCGGATGGACACCCACACGCCGGCCAGGTACAGCGCCTGGATGCCCAGGCCGGCCACGGCCAGGTGCAGCATCTGGCGCGGCGTGGGCCAGGCCGCGCGCGCGGCCAGCGCCAGACCCAGCATCAGCAGCGCCACGCCGGCATAGCGCCAGCTCAGGAAAGTCAGCGGGTCGGCATGCGGCGCGGCGAGCTTGGCCGCGATGTAGCCGGTGGCCCAGATGAAGATGAACAGCGGCGGGGCCAGGCGGTCGAGGAGGGACATCCGGCCATCATGCCTGGGGCGCTCCCGGCGGCGGCGCGCTCAGCTCGCGCAGGCAGCCCAGGCACAGGCAGCGGCCCGGCCAACGCGCGGCCAGCTCGGCGCGCAGCGCGTCACTCAGGCGCAGGTCGAAGCAGTCGCAGGCCCCCGTGGCCGCGCCGCACGCAAAGCCGCCGCCGCAGCGCGGGCAGCTGCAGTCCAGCGGCAGCGGTGGTGGTGATGTGCTCACGCGCGCAGCTCGTGCAAGGTGGCCTCGCACAGCTGGGCCAACACGTCGGCGTCTACATCGGCCAGGCGCTTGATGTAGATGCAGCCCTTGCCCTCGCGGTGCTTGCCCAGCCGGGCCAGCAGCGCGGCGCGCTCGCTGCCGCCGCTGACGTAGAGGCTGATGTCGCCCTTGCCGCCAGCGCCGCTGGCGAAGCCGAGCTCGAAGATGTCGCCCTCGCGGCCGCTGTCGTAGACGTAGTGGTGATGGCCGCAACCCACCATGCGGCCCCACATGCGCGGCGGGTGGCCGCTGACGCGCTGCATCAGCGCGATCAGCGCCTGGCAGTCGGCCGCACGGGCCTCGGGCTGGGCGGCGACGTAGGCCTGCACGTCGGCGTCACCCGGCTGGGTCTTGTTCACGGTGGCCATGGCGATCCTCCAAGGGGTCAGAGCGGCGATTGTGGGTCTTCGGCGGTGGGCAGCGGCGTGGCGCGGGCCAGGGCCATCCAGGTGGCGAAATCGGGCTTGTGCGCCCGCTTGGGCGCGGGGCGGGCCAGCTCGAGGTGGCTGGCGTGGCCGATCAGCACGCCGTACTCGGGCGGGATCTCGTCGGGCTCGGCGATGCCGGCCTTGAGCACGAACCAGCACTGGCCGCACAGCGCCCGGTAGGCGGCAGACTTGGCCGGCCGCCGCAGCTCGCCCAGCAAGTCGGCACGGCTGACCTTGATCTCGTGGATGGCAGGTTCGAGGTAGTCCTCCACCGTGCTGTGGCGGATGGAATAGACGTCGGGCATGGCCTGCACCCACTGCAGCGCACCGTCCTCCTGCGGCAGCCCGGCGCGCAGCGTCAGCCCGCGCCAGGCGATGCGGCCGGCGCGCTGCATCTCCACGGCCACGCGCTCCACCAGCGTCTCGTGCGCGTCGCGGGCGGCACGGTTGCGGGTCAGCGAGTCGGCGATCAGCGCAACGCCAGCATCCGTCACGCGCAGCCGCTCGCGGCCGTCGGGCTCGGCCAGCCGCTCCACCCAGCCGGCCGCCAGCAGCTCCACCTCCACCAGGTCCTGGCAGGGCCAGCCGGCGCTGCGCCAGAGCTGGCGCAGGCGCTGCAGGTGGTGGCGGCGGGGCGCGGTCATGCCGCCATCTTCGCCGCAGCCGCGCATGAAAAAAGCCCCCGGCCGGTGGGCACGGGGGCTTGGCGTGAAGACACGCCAACGCCGCTTAAGGACGCTCGCGCTTGGGCAGACCGGTGTAGCCCACCACAGGCGAGTTGGTGGTGGTTGCTGCCGTGGTCGGCGCGGCAAAGAAGGTCCAGACGCTGTTGGAAGGGAAAACCAGCGCCGAGTTCGTGTAAATCGTGCCGATCGCCGGCACATTCAGATCGACCTGCACACCGGTAGACGACGAACTCGTCGTGCTGAACGTAGAGGCGCTGCCGGCTGGGACGTTGGACGCAATGGAGCCAAACGACACGTTCAGACCAGCGCCAGCCGTAGGCAGCGCATTGACCAAACGAACCTTCACATCACCTGAAACGGTAGGCAGGCGATTGTCATCATCCAGCACAGCCAGCTTCGGATCCGCCGGGTCACCCCAGACCAGCAGTGTGGTGTCCTTGCCCGCACCCAGTGTCGGCGCTGTGAAACTGCGCGGCGTACCGTTCACATTGATGCTGAATTGGCTGGTAGCGCCAGAGTTCGTCGTGACGTAGTCGCTGATCAGCGGACTGGCAGCGTTGGTGAGCATCGTCGAGCTGTTGATGGACGACGTCACCTGACCGGCACCGCTCAGCGCTGCGACGGTGCGCACGCGGCTTTGCGTGTTCGCGTAGTTCTTAACGGCACCCTTCTGAACCAGCGTGATGCCGTTGACCAGCACACCGCCGTCGGTAGCGGTCAGAACAAGCGTGTTCACGCTCGCCGAGTCCAGCGTGATAGCAGGAATGTTCAGGCGCAGGTCGCTGCGCTTGTTGTAGCCTGTCACACAGACACGGAAGTTGCCAGAGTTGATCTGGATGTAGCCGCTACCCGAGCCCCCCTGCAGGTTGGTCGCCAAGGCAGTGTCCGACGTGAGGGAGCAATCCGCTGCTGTGGTGACGTAAATGTCAAGTGCACCAGCGTCAGGCGACAGGTTCAGCACCAGCAGCTTGGCCTTGTTGGCCTCAGGCGCCGTCTGGGTCTCTTCCAGCAGCGTGGTACGAACCGCACCTGCGAAGCCGTAGGTGATGTACGTGTAGTTGCTGCCAGCGTTGAGCGTCGGCGTGGTGGCCGAGACGCTGGTGCCCACATCGCTGGTCAGCACGCGCGTGGCGGTGCTGTTGGTGTCCACGGTGCCGTATTCACCCACGGCGGCGTAGGCCACCTTGCTGTTGATGGTCTTGTCGTTGACCGTCAGATCCAGCTGGGCGTACGAGCGTGTGGCGTTCAGCAGGCGAACCTGCGTTTTGCTGTCACTGCTGCCACCGCCGCCGCAGGCGGTCAGAGCGGCAGCGGCCGACAGGCTCAGCGTCAGGGCCAGCCGGTGGGCCCAGGGGGTGAATCGCATCGAGAACTCTCCGAAAAAACCTTGCCGCCGGGCCTATCCCCAGGAAAGCGGACTGGCGATTAGAACTCAAGCCAGCGACCTCGCCATTTCCGCCATCTAGCACCGGGTGAAGAACTGTTGCTGGAAAACCCGGGGGCGCTTTGAGGAGGCGGCTCCAATCCATCTCGACGAGCGCTGTTTAGCATCGGCCGATGAACTATCCACACCTGCTGGCCCCGCTGGACCTGGGCTTCACCACCCTGAAGAACCGCGTGCTGATGGGCAGCATGCACACCGGGCTGGAGGACGGGCGCAAGCACTTCGACCGCATGGCCGCCTACTTCGCGGAGCGCGCGCGCGGCGAGGTGGGGCTGATCGTCACCGGTGGCTTTGCGCCCAACATCGAGGGCTGGGCCAAGCCCTTCGCCGGCACGCTGGCCACCTCGGGCGCGGCGCGCCGGCACCGCGTCATCACCGACGCCGTGCACGCCGAGGGCGGCAAGATCGCGCTGCAGATCCTGCACACCGGCCGCTACGGCTATTCGCCGCTGTGCGTGGCGCCGTCGCGCATCCAGAGCCCGATCACGCCGTTCACGCCGCGTGAGCTGAGCGCCCGGGGCATCGAGCGGCAGATCCGCGCCTTCGTGCGCTGCGCCAGGCTGGCGCGCGAAGCGGGCTACGACGGCATCGAGGTGATGGGCAGCGAGGGCTACTTCATCAACCAGTTCCTGGTGGAGCACACCAACCAGCGCACCGACGCCTGGGGCGGCAGTTATGAAAACCGCATGCGCCTGCCGCTGGAGATCCTGGCGCGCATCCGCGAGGCGGTGGGGCCGGACTTCATCGTCATCTACCGGCTCTCGATGCTGGACCTGATTCCCAACGGCAGCAGCTGGGACGAGGTGCTGGAGCTGGCCCGGCGCGTGGCGCGCGGCGGCGCCACGATCATCAACACCGGCATCGGCTGGCATGAAGCGCGCATCCCGACCATTGCCACCAGCGTGCCGCGCGCCGGCTTCGCCTGGGTGACGGCCAAGCTGCGTGCGCAGCTGCGGGCCGAGGGCATCACGACGCCGCTGATCACCAGCAACCGGATCAACACGCCCGAGGTGGCCGAAGGGCTGCTGGCCGACGGCTCGGCGGACATGGTGTCCATGGCACGGCCCTTCCTGGCCGACCCGGACTTCGTGCGCAAGGCGCGCCAGGGACGGGCCGACGAGATCAACACCTGCATCGCCTGCAACCAGGCCTGCCTGGACCACACCTTCGCGCAGAAGATCTCCACCTGCCTCGTCAACCCGCGCGCGGCCTACGAGCAGGAGATCGTCGTGCGGCCGGTGCAGGGCGCGAAGAAGCGCATCGCCGTCGTCGGTGCCGGCCCGGCCGGGCTGGCCGCCGCCACCACGCTGGCCGAGCGCGGGCATGCGGTGACGCTGTTCGACGCGGCGGCCGAGATCGGCGGCCAGTTCAACATGGCCAAGCGCGTGCCGGGCAAGGAAGAGTTCCAGGAAACGCTGCGCTACTTCGGGCGCCGCATCGAGGTCACCGGCGTGGACCTGAAGCTCAACACCCGGGTGGGGGCGGACGACCTGAAGGGCTTCGCCGAGGTGCTGCTGGCCACCGGCGTCAGCGCGCGCAACCCGCGCATCCCGGGCCAGGACGAAGGCCAGGCGCGCGGCCAGGTGCTGAGCTACATCGACGTGCTGCGCCACGACAAGCCGGTGGGCACGCGCGTGGCCATCGTCGGCGCGGGCGGCATCGGCTTCGACATGGCGGAGTACCTGCTGGAGGCCGGCCACTCGCTGACGCTGGACCCGGCCGCCTGGCGCCGCCACTGGGGCGTGGGCGACCCGCAAGCCGTGCGCGGCGGCCTGCTGCGGCCGGCGCCCGACGCGCCGACGCGGCAGATCACGCTGATGCAGCGCAAGGCCGGCAAGCCCGGCGCCGGCCTGGGCAAGACGACCGGCTGGATTCACCGCGCGGCGCTGAAGATGAAGCGGGTGGAGATGCTGGCCGGCGTCAACTACGAGCAGATCACGCCCGAGGGCCTGTGGGTCAGCTACGGCGAGAAGCGGGCGGATGCGCAGCTGATCGAGGCCGACACCATCGTGCTGTGCGCGGGCCAGGAGCCGCTGCGCGAACTCGAAGCACCACTGAAGGCGGCCGGCGTGAAGGTGCACCTGATCGGCGGCGCGCTGGAGGCCGGCGAGCTGGACGCCAAGCGGGCCATCCGGCAGGGCACCACGCTGGCCTGCCAGCTGTAGGCACCTGCAGGCTGAGCGCGCACGGCGCGCTCAGCGCTGCGACAGGTCCCAGAGCTGGTAGAGCGTGTTGCAGTCCTGCTCAGTGACGTCCAGGCCGGCTGCCAGGTCGAAGCTGGAGTCGAACCAGCCGCAGCACTCGGGCTTGCTCACCGCAGGCACAGCCGGTGCGCGCATCGGCGTGGCCAGCATGGAAACGGCCTTGGGCTGGGTCCAGGGTTGCTGCGAGGACGTGAAGAACATGGCGGACTCCCGTGCGGTGTTGGCGGCGACGTCGTGAACAACGTCATGCCGTCAGCATCGGCGCCGGGGCGCATCGCCAACATCACCCAGAAGGTGGGACGACGGGGGAGACAGCCCCCGCGCCTCCCCCGACATCCCTCCAAAGGGGGGAGTGAAACTGGGGTCAGAGTCCATTTCAACGCCCCGGGCGCTGCGCGCCACGGGGCGCGGGCCGCGCCGTCCAACGCGTCAAATGGACTCCGACCCCATTTTCAGCAGCTCCCGGCGGGCGTCGTGGCCGATCCAGCGGGCGGCGGCCTCGTCGCGCTCGCACAGCCGCTGCGCCAGTTGCAGGGCGGGCCCGTGCAGGCCGGGGCTGCGCTTGCCGATCTGGCGCAGCGCCCAGTTGACGGCCTTGCGAACGAAGTTGCGGTTGTCGTCGGCCGCGGCGTCGATGAGCGGCAGGCGGGCGAGAAAGTCGGCATCGGGCCGCTGCTTGTGATGCACCGCGGCCACCGCCAGCAGCGCGAAACCAGCACGCCGCTCGAACTCGCGCTCGCGCGCGGCCCAGCGCGGGATGGCCTCCCAGGCCAGCGGGCTGCGCACGAAGGCATTGAGGCAGGCCTGGTCGCACACGTCCCAGGCCGCCAGGCCAGCCACCCAGTGATCCATCTGCGCCAGCGTCAGGCGCGCCGGCTCGGCCACCATGCCGGCCAGGATCTGCGCATCCGGGATGCCGGTGTCCCACAGGGCCAGCGCCAGCTCGTGATCGCGCCCGAACTCGCGGGCCAGCGCGCGCAGGCGGGGCACGGCCAGGCCGAGCCGCCCGTCCCCGGTCAGGCCGAAGCGCGCCATGCCGGCCAGCGCCTCGGGCCGGGCGGCGGCCTGCAGCGCGGCCAGGGCTTCGTCCAGCGACGGCTTGTGCTTATTCGGCATGCACTGATTCTGCGGCGGCGCGCACGGCTCACAATCGCCGCCTCGACACGATCGACCTCCAGGCCCGATGAAGCACCTCTTCGCCCTTGCCGCCCCCGCCACCGCGCTGGCTGCCGCCCTGCTGTTCGCCCCCGCCCTGCCCGCCCACGCGGCGCCCGGCCCGGGTGTCTCGTGGCAGGCCGCCGCGGCCGACGCCGACATCGACCGCGCCTTCGCCCGCGCCGCCGCCGAGAAGAAGCCGGTGCTGCTGTACTGGGGCGCCAAATGGTGCCCGCCGTGCAACCAGCTCAAGGCCACGCTGTTCAACCGCGCGGACTTCATCGACCAGAGCAAGGCCTTCGTTGCCGTCAGCATCGACGGTGACGCGCCGGGCGCGCAGAAGCTGGGCACGCGCTTCAAGGTGCGCGGCTACCCGACGCTGATCCTGTTCAACCCCGCCGGCAGCGAGATCACGCGCCTGCCCGGCGAGGCCGATGCGGCCCAGGTCATGAAGGTGCTGCAGCTGGGCCTATCCAGCGGCCGCCCCGTGAAGGCCGTGCTGGCCGATGCCCGCGCCGGCAAGAAGCTCAACGCCAACGAATGGCGGCTGCTGGGCTTCTACGGCTGGGAGACGGACGAGCAGCAACTGCTGCCGGTGGCCGAGCGCCCGGCGACGCTGGCGCAACTGGCCCGCGCCAGCGAGGGCGCCGATGCCGAGACCGCCACGCGGCTGTGGCTGAAGTCGGTCGGCACGCTGGCCGAGGGCAAGGCGGCCGACGCTGCCCAGCTGCCGCGCCTGCGCGCGCTGCTGGCCGATGCGGCGCAGTCGCGCGCGCAGATGGACGTGCTGACCAACGAGGCCCGCGACCTGGTGCGCGCGTTCACGCCCACGGCCGGCGACGCCCGCACGCAGCTGAGCGCCGACTTCGACGCCACGCTGAAGCGGCTCAACGCCGACACCTCGCTGTCCCGCGCCGACCGCCTCAGCGCGCTGCAGGGCCGCATCGAGCTGGCCCGGCTGGACACCGCCCGCGACGAGCCCCATCCCAAGGCCCTGCCCGCCGCGCTGCTGGCCGAGGCCCGCGAGCAGACCGCACGCGCCAACCGCGAGATCACCGACGGCTACGAGCGCCAGGCCGTCATCACCCAGGCCGCCCACCTGCTGGGCCGCGCCGGGCTGTGGAAGGACAGCGACGACCTGCTCAAGTCCGCGCTGGCGCGCAGCCACTCGCCCTACTACCTGATGAGCCAGCTGGGCGGCAACGCCAAGAAGCAGGGCCAGAAGGCCGAGGCGCTGCGCTGGTACGAGGAGGCCTTCAACAAGAGCGAGGGCCCGGCCACGCGGCTGCAGTGGGGCGCCAACTACCTGGGCGCGCTGGTGGAGCTGGCGCCCGAGGACACGGCGCGCATCGAGAAGGCGGCCGCCCAGCTGTTTGCCGAGGCCGCCAAGGACCCCGGCGCCTTCTACGAGCGCAGCGAGCGCTCGCTGAAGAAGGTGGCCTCGCTGCTGGCCGACTGGAACAAGAGCCCTGCCCAGGCCGCCGCCGTGGGCCGGCTCAAGAGCCAGCTGGACGGCGTGTGCGGCCAGCTGGACGGCAGCGACGCCAAGGCCCGCGCCGCCTGCCAGGGCCTGCTGACGCGCAAGGGCTGACACCAGCCATCCGCGGTTTCGGGCCGCTGGTGTGGCCCGAACCGCCGTTCGCCCGACGCAGGCCCTGAAGCCCCCCGGCCACACCAGATACTCGCGCCACTCCCAACTTCCCGAGAGAAGTCATGCGTGATTGGCGTGGAGGCCTGCTGGCCCTCCTGACTCTGGCCGGCACCGGCAGCGCGGCAGCGGCAAACAGCCCGCTCAAGCCCTGCCGCATCGACGGCATTCCCAACGAGCTGCGCTGCGGCAGCCTGCAGCGCCCGCTGGACCCGGCGCGGCCGGACGGCGTGAAGATCGATGTCCACTTCGTCGTCGCGCCCGCGATGGCGCGCAACAAGCAGCCGGACGCCGTGCTGGTGCTGGCCGGCGGGCCTGGCCAGAGCGCCATCGAGCTGGCGCCGCTGATGCTGCAGCGCCTGTCGCGCTTGAACAACCGGCGCGACCTGGTCTTCATCGACCAGCGCGGCACCGGCCGCTCCGCCCGCCTGGACTGCCCTGACGACAGCAAGCTGCCGCTGACCGAGCAGCTGGACACGGCCGCGCAGCTGCGCCGCCTGGACGCCTGCCGCGCCACGCTGGAGAAGCTGCCGCACGGCGACCTGCGCTTCTACACGACCACCATCGCCATGCAGGACATGGACGCCGTGCGCGAGCATCTAGGCGTGCCGCAGTGGAACCTGGAAGGCGGCAGCTACGGCACACGCGCCGCGCTGGAGTACCTGCGCCAGTTCCCGAGCAAGGTGCGCCGCACCGTCATCGACGGCATCGCGCCGCCGGACATGGTGCTGCCGGCCAGCTTCTCGACCGACACGCAGGCCGCGCTGGACAAGCTCATCGACGCCCACGCCAAGACCTTCCCCGGCCTGCGCGAGGACTGGCAGAAGCTGCTGGCCTCACTGCCGCGCACGGTCAGCGTGGCCCACCCGATGACGGGCAAGCCCGAGCAATTCACGGTGGACCGCGCGCTGCTGCTGCGCGCCGTGCGGGCACCGCTGTACCAGCCCGCGCTGGGCGCAGCCCTGCCGGCCGCCATCCGGGCGGCCGCCCAGGAGGGCCGCTTCGACGGGCTGTTCGGCCTGACCAGTGCCTTCGCCGGCCGCAAGGGCATGAAACTGGCGATGGGCATGCACTTCTCGGTGGTGTGCGCCGAGGATGCGCCGCGCCTGGACGGCGCGACCGACCAGCCCGGGGCAGACTACGGCCGCTTCGACGCCGACATGTACGCGCGCGTGTGCAAGACCTGGCCCCGCGGCGACGTGCCGGCCGACTTCTACAAGGTCCCGGCCGCGCCCAGCCCGGTGCTGGTGCTCAGCGGCGGGGCCGACCCCGTCACGCCACCGCGCCACGGCGAGCGCGTCGTGCAGGCCCTGGCCGCCGGCCAGCCGGCCCGCGTGCAGCATGTGGTGGTGCCCGAGGCCGGCCACGGCCTGACCGGCGTGGGCTGCATGCGGGACGTGATCTTCCGCTTCATCGACGCCAAGACCGACACCGCCGCCCTGCCCCAGGACGCAGCCTGCGCCACCCGCATCCCGCGCCCCACCGCCTTCCAGCCCGTGCGCGAAGGGAGCCCCCAATGATCGAGATCCATGACGTCCACAAGCAGTTCACCAGCCGCACCGGTGCCGGCCTGTTCAAGCGCGGCGAGAAGCGCACCGTGCATGCGGTGCAGGGCGTGAGCCTGAACGCCGCCGATGGCCGCATCACCGGGCTGCTGGGCGCCAACGGTGCCGGCAAGACCACCACGCTGCGCATGCTGGCCGGGCTGTTCGCGCCTGACCAGGGCCGCATCACGGTCGACGGCATCACCGTGCAGGACGACCCGCTGAAAGCCTTGTCCCGCATGGGCATCCTGGGCGACGCGCATGGCCTGTACCCGCGCCTGTCGGCCCGCGAGAACATCATCTACTTCGGCCGCCTGCAAGGCATGAACGCCGATGCGGCCAACGCCCGCGCCGACGAGCTGGCCCGGCTGCTGGAGATGAAGAACATCCTCGACCGCCGCGCCGACGGCTTCAGCCAGGGCGAGCGCATGAAGACGGCCCTGGCCCGTGCGCTGGTGCATGACCCCGCCAACATCGTGCTGGACGAGCCCACCAACGGCCTGGACGTGCTGGCCACGCGCGCGCTGCGCGAGGCACTGCGCTGGCTGCGCAGCCCGGAGGGCGGCGGCAAGTGCATCGTCTTCTCCACGCACATCATGCAGGAGGTGGAGCTGCTGTGCGACGAGGTGGTCGTCGTCTCCAAGGGCCGCAGCGTGGCCCGCGGCAGCGTGCCCGCGCTGCTGCAGCAAGCCGGCGAATCCCGTTTCGAGGACGCCTTCGTGAAGCTCGCATTTCCCGAGGAGGCTGCGGCATGAACAAGCACAAGACCTGGATCGTCTTCGCCAAGGAACTGGCCGACGCACTGCGCGACCGGCGCACGCTGCTGCGCATCCTGGTACCGGCACTGCTGATGGGGCCGCTGCTGCTGGCGGCGCTGTCGGGCCTGATCGCCTCGCTGGAGGAACGCGCCGAGCGGCGCGAGCTGATGGTGGTGGGCCTGGAACACGCGCCCACGCTGCAGAACTTCATCGAGCGCCAGACCTACACCCTCAAGGCCGCGCCGGCCGACTACGAAGCCCAACTGCGCGCCACGCGGCTGCTGGAGCCCGTGCTCGTGGTGCCCAAGGACTTCGAGGCCCAGTTGCTGGCCGGCGAGGCGCCCACGGTGGAAATCGTCAGCGACAGCGCCAACCAGCGCGCCGCGGCCGGCGTGGGCTCGGTGCAGCGCCTGCTGATGGGCTTCAACAACGAGCGGGCCGCGCTGAACATGGCGCTGCGCGGTGTGTCCACGCAGTTGCTGCAACCCGTGGACGTGCAGGAGCGCGACCTGGCCAGTGCCCAGGCCCGCGCCGCGCGGCTGACCAGCATCATCCCGATGTTCATCATCATGGCGGTGCTGTACGGCGCGCTGAGCGCCGCGCTGGACAGCACGGCCGGCGAGCGCGAACGCGGCTCGCTGGAGCCGCTGCTGATGAACCCGGCACCGCATGGCGCCATCGTGGCCGGCAAGTGGGGCGCCGTGGCGCTGATGGGCATGGCCGTGGCGCTGCTGGCCAGCCTGAGCTTCGTGCCCGCGCAATGGCTGATCCGCAGCGACAGCCTGCAGGCCATGTTCCAGTTCGGCATGGGTGAGGTAATGGCCTTCTGGCTGCTGCAGATCCCGCTGGCCGCCGGCCTGTCGGGACTGCTGATGGCGCTGGCCATCCGCTCCAAGACCTTCAAGGAAGCGCAGGCCAGCAGCACGCTCATCGTCACCGTCATCAGCCTGATGCCCATGGTCAGCCTGCTGAACCCGGGCGGCGACGCGGCGTGGTACCTCTGGGTGCCCGGCCTGGCCCAGAACACGCTGATGCTGGCCGTGCTCAAGGGCGAGGCGCTGCGCTGGGAGCAGGTGGCGCCGGGCGTCATCACCGGCGTGGCGATCACGGCCGGCGCGCTGGCCTACGTGGCCCGCTCGATGCGCGCGGCGGTGGCACGCTGAACCCGGGGGCCGGCTCGCGGTAGGCTCGCCGCCATGACCCGCATCCCGGCCCTCCCTGCACTCGCCACCGCCCTGCTGGCCACCAGCCTGGCGGGCTGCGCCACCCTGCCGCATTTCGACGCCTTCCAGCCCGCCACGCCGGCCGACTACGACGGCCCCACGGCCAATGTGGCGGACGCGGTGCAGGCGGTCGGCCCGCAGCGGCTGCATGTGTTCGAGATCACGCACGTGGACGGCCGCCGGCTGGCCAGCAGCAGCACCGCCACACGGCGCGCCGGCCAGGGCGGCAGCATGACGGTCACGCCGGTGGCGCTGACCAACGAACTGGCCGTGCGGCCCACGCGCGTGCGGCTGCAGGCCGCCACGCAGTACGCGTCGCCCGTGGTCGCCCTGTCCCAGCCCAGCTGCCGCACGGTGGGCGATGTGGACTTCACGCCCCGGGCCGGCGCGCGCTACGCGGTGCGCGGCCGCATCGATAGCGGCGCCTGTGAAGCCTGGATCGAGGATCTCGCCACCGGGCAGCCGGCGACCGCCAAGGTCAGCGGCCCGGGTACGGCGGGCTAGCCCATCGCCGGCATAGCCGGAACTGATTGGCCAAGGCCGATGCGAATAATTAGCATTTGCCTATTCAAACCAGTCAGGCGATAGACACCATGACCAAGACCCTCTGCTTCGGCGTCATGCACCTGATCACGGCCTTCAGCATCACCTATGCGCTGACGGGCAGCGTGACGATTGCGGGCGCGGTGACCTTCCTGGAACCGCTGGCCAACACGGTGCTGCACTACTTCTTCGACAAGTACTGGGACCATGCCCGCGCCCAGGCCTGGCGCGCGCGTTGGCGCGTCGGCCGCCCGGCGGCGGTGGCTCAGCCAGGCTGATCAGGCAGTTCGGGCGGATGGGGCGCCGTCTGCTCCTCCATCCAGCCCAGCCAGCGCAGCGCCTGCTCGCGGCTGCTGCCGCACATCTCCTCCTGCGGCGCGAGCGAGCTGCACACGGCCGGGCGCTCGGGCCGGCCAAAGATCCTGCAACGCAGCTCATCGTCCAGCTGCGCGCAGCGCACACCGGCCGGCTTGCCCTGCGGGTGGCCGGGGATGGGCGAGCTGATCGACGGCGCAATGCAGCAGGCGGCACAACGGGGGCGGCAGTCCATGGCGGCATTGTCGGCCGCGCGCCGCCCGGCGGACGTCAGCCCTTGAGCGGGCAGGTGTTGAAGCCCAGCACCGAGTACAGCGGGCAGGTGCTCAGCAAGCCGGTGGCCAGCGGCACGAGGCCGACATAGCCCCAGGCGCCCACGGTGCCGGTGACGGCCAGTGCCAGCAGCACGAGGCCGGCAACGATGCGGGCGATGCGGTCGACGCCGCCGACATTGGTCTTGAACATGAAGCTCTCCTTCGGGTTGCGATGCCGTCATCCTCGGCGGGGGAGCCACCGCTGTCGGTGACCTGCGTCACACAGCGTTTGACGCCGCGCAAAGGCGATGCAACGCGGCCACGTCGGTCACGTCAATGCGCTCCCGGCCCAGCTGCACCCAGCCGTCGCGCTCGAAGCGGCGCAGCAGCCGGCTGACGATCTCGCGCACGGTGCCCAGCTCGTCGGCCAGCTGCTGGTGCGTGGCCAGCAGCCGCGGGCCGCGGGCGCACAGCAGCGCGGCCAGGCGCTGGTCCAACCGCTGGAAGGCCACGGCCTCCACCAGCGCCATCAGGTCGGCCAGACGCTCGGCCATCAGGCCCATCACGTAGCGGCGCAGCACCGGGTCGCGCTCGCAGACGGCCTCGAAGTCCGCCGGGCTGATGAGGCGCAGCGCCGTCTCGGTGCGCGCCTCGCCGCTGGCCGTGGCCACGCGATGCGCAAACAAACAGGTGGCCGACACGACACAGACCTCGCCGGGCTCCACCCGATAGAGCTCCAGCCGCCGACCGTCCGGCGCCAGCAGCGACACGCTCACGCTGCCAGCGTCCACCAGCGGGAAGCCTGGGCAGGGCTGGCCGGCATCGAAGAGCCGCGTGCCGGCCGGCACGCACAGGGGCTGGGCGCGCGCGGCGAGGTCGGCCAGCGGCGCGAGCACGGCATCAGACGGAATAGACATGGCGCGATTGCAGCACGCCGCGTGGCCTGCGCAGGCATCGGTCACCCACAACACCAACAGCTGTTTTTTTATACAGTAACATCACCACACAGCCCAGGGACGGCCCGGCTGGCCACAGCATCCAACCATGCTCACGCACTACGAACCCGTCACCGACAACGCGCAGTGGCTCGCTCGCTTCGGCATGGCGCTGCCCGAGAGCGCCCCGCCCGCCACCGCCGGCCCGGCCGCGGCATGGCCGGTCATTCTTCATGCCGATGCAGCCCCGCAGGGCGCGCTCGGCGACGTGCGCCTCGGGCGGCTTGGCCTGTTGCCCCCGGCGGCCGGCACGGCCGACCTGGCGCAGCCCACCATGCACTGCCCGGTCGAGGCGATGAAGTCACAAGCCAAGGTCCGCGAAAGCTGGTGGGCCGGGCGCCGCTGCATCGTGCCGGTGGCGCATGTCTCGGCCTGGAGCTACGCCACCGGCCGGCCGCAGCGCTGGCAGGTGCAGCATGCCGACGGCGCGCCGCTCGCGCTGGCCGGGCTGTGGAACGAATGGACCGGGCCAGCCGGCGAGACGGTGCTGTGCTTCAGCGTGCTGACCCGAGCCGCCGACGAGCACGAGGTGTTCCGCCACCTGACCCTGCCCGGCCAGCCGCCTCGCATGCCCGTCATGCTGGCGGCGCCAGCGCTGCCGCTGTGGCTGGACAGCGGCCTGAAGGACGCCGAGCGACTGCTGCAACGCGCAGCGACCGAGCCGCTGAACGCCGCGCCCGAGGCGCGTGCCACGGCCCTGCCGCGCGAACCGGCCAGCTGGTCGGTGCTGCCCGACATGTTCGCCCACGAGTGGCACGCGATGGCGGTCGAAGCGCCGCCGCCACGCACGCCCCGGGGCCCGCGCGCCTTGCGCATCCCGGCATCCGAGCCCGTCGGCCCAACCACGGCCGAGCTCTTCTGAAGCGGAGCACGCCATGCAACTCGACCTGAGCAATGTGGACAGCATCGTGGCCTGGTGGCGCGTCTGGCCCGAGCGCCATGACAGCTACCTGGACTACAAGCTCCTGGCCAGCCCCGAATTCGCGCACAGCATCCTGAGCGCGCGGCGCGTCATCGATGCCCGGCCCGAGCTGCGCGCACTCAAGCCGCCCGCCGACCACGCCTGGCACCTCACGCCGCCCGCCGCACCGGACGACATCGCCTGGCCCGAGGCATCGGCCGCCGACTGAGCCCGGCGCCTGCAACGCAGCGGCATTCGCGCAGTTGCCTGGCGTCTTCTGGACGACAGGACCTTGGGCCCGACGGTCAGCACGGCCGTCGGGCACTTTTTCGGCGGCATGCACACGCGGCAGGAAGGCGCAGCCGGCGAGAAATCCGGTGGGTGACTTGTCCACAGGCGGTTCGTAAAATTCAGGGTTTGCCCAGGCGCCCTGCCCGGGCCTGCTCTTGCCAGGAACGAGATGCTCTACCCCAAGGAATTCGACGTCATCGTCGTCGGCGGCGGCCATGCCGGCACCGAGGCCGCGCTGGCCGCTGCGCGCATGGGCGCGCAGACGCTGCTGCTGACCCACAACATCGAAACCCTCGGGGCGATGAGCTGCAACCCCAGCATCGGCGGCATCGGCAAGGGCCACCTCGTGAAAGAGGTGGACGCGCTGGGCGGCGCGATGGCGCTGGCCACCGACGAAGGCGGCATCCAGTTCCGCATCCTCAATTCGTCAAAGGGCCCGGCCGTGCGCGCCACCCGCGCCCAGGCCGACCGCATCCTCTACAAGGCTGCCATCCGCCGCCGGCTGGAGAACCAGCCCAACCTGATGCTGTTCCAGCAGGCGGTGGACGACCTGATGGTGGAGGGCGACCGCGTGGTGGGCGCCGTTACCCAGGCCGGCATCCAGTTCCGCGCCCGCGCCGTGGTGCTGACGGCCGGCACCTTCCTGGACGGCCGCGTGCATGTGGGCCTGCAGAACTACGCCGCCGGCCGCGCGGGCGACCCGCCGGCCGTGTCGCTGTCGGCGCGGCTGAAGGAACTCAAGCTGCCACAAGGGCGCCTGAAAACCGGCACGCCGCCGCGCATCGATGGCCGCACCATCGACTTCAGCAAGTGCGAGGCGCAACCGGGTGACCTGACGCCGGTGCCGGTGTTCAGCTTCATGGGCAACACCGCCATGCACCCGCAGCAGGTGCCTTGCTGGATCACGCACACCAACGCCCGCACGCACGAGATCATCCGCAGCGGCTTCGACCGCAGCCCGATGTTCACCGGCGTCATCGAGGGCGTGGGCCCGCGCTACTGCCCGAGCATCGAAGACAAGGTGAACCGCTTCGCCGACAAGGACTCGCACCAGATCTTCCTGGAGCCTGAGGGCCTGACGACGCACGAGTTCTACCCCAACGGCATCTCCACCTCCCTGCCCTTCGACATCCAGCTGGCCGCCGTGCGCAGCATCCCGGGCCTGGAGAACGCCGACATCATTCGCCCCGGCTACGCCATCGAGTACGACTACTTCGACCCGCGCGGGCTGAAGAGCAGCTTCGAGACCAAGGTGATCCAGGGCCTGTTCTTCGCCGGCCAGATCAACGGCACGACCGGCTACGAGGAAGCCGCCGCCCAGGGCCTGTTCGCCGGCCTGAACGCCGCGCTGCAGGTGCGCGGCGATGGGCCGTGGACGCCAGCGCGTGATCAGGCCTACTTGGGCGTGCTGGTGGACGACCTCATCACCAAGGGCGTCACCGAGCCTTACCGCATGTTCACCAGCCGCGCCGAGTTCCGGCTGCAGCTGCGCGAGGACAACGCCGATGCACGCCTGACCGAAGTAGGCCGCCAGCTCGGCCTGGTGGACGACGAGCGCTGGGCAGCCTTCAACCGCAAGCGCGACGCTGTTTCACGTGAAACAGAGAAGCTCAAGAGCACCTGGGTGCACCCGGGCATCCTGCCCGCGGCTGAGGCCGAGCGGCTGGTGGGCAAGGCGCTGGAGCGCGAGTACAACCTCGCCGACCTGCTGCGCCGCCCTGGTGTGGGCTTCGACACTGTGGCCGAGGTGGCCGCCATCGCCAAACCCGAGGTCGTGGTTTCACGTGAAACACTCGCCGCCGAACTCGGCGCTGAGCTGGCCGACCTGGTGGCCGAGCAGGTGGAAATCAGCGTCAAGTACGCCGGCTACATCAACAAGCAGGTCGATGATGTCGCCCGCGCCGCCCACTTCGAGCATCTGAAGTTGCCGGATGAGCTGGACTACAGCCTCGTCCACGCCCTCTCCTTCGAGGCGCGGCAGAAGCTCAACACCCACCGCCCGGAAACCCTGGGCCAGGCCTCGCGCATCTCGGGCATCACACCGGCTGCCATCTCGCTGCTGCTGGTGCACCTGAAGAAGGGCAAGTTCAAGGGCTTCACCGAAGCTGCCGACACGGTGGCCACTGCATGAAAGACACCCTCCAAGCCGCCGCCACCCAACTGGGCCTGAACCTCAGCGACCACCAACTCGACCAGCTGCTGGCCTACCTTGCCCTGCTGCAGAAGTGGAACAAGGTCTACAACCTGACCGCCGTGCGTGACCCGGCGCAGATGCTGAGCCACCACCTGATCGACAGCCTGTCGGCCCTGCCCCCGCTGCTACGCCACGGCGCGCCGGTGCGCCTGTTGGACGTGGGCGCAGGCGGCGGGCTGCCGGGCGTGGTGATTGCCATCTGCTGCCCCGCCACCGACGTGACCTGCGTGGATGCCGTCGCCAAGAAGGCCACCTTCATCCAGCAGGTGGCCGCCGAGCTGAAGCTGCCCAACCTGCACGGCGTGCACAGCCGCGTCGAGCAACTGACGACCGAGCCCTTCGGCGTCATCACATCCCGCGCGTTCGCGTCGCTGGTGGACTTCACCTCACTGACCCGCCAGCACCTGGCCCCGGGCGCCGTGTGGATGGCCATGAAGGGCCAGCACCCGGCCGACGAGATCGCCGCCCTGCCGGCTGACGTGGAGGTGTTTCACGTGGAACAACTGGCCGTCCCCGGTCTGGACGCGCAGCGCTGCATCGTCTGGATGAGGCCTCGCTGAGGCCGCTTCACGGGTCGAGCCCGAGGGCCAACCCCCTCTGACACCGGTACGATGCCGGCTGCTCCCGGAACCCCAGCCATGGCCAAGATTTTCTGCATCGCCAACCAGAAGGGTGGCGTCGGCAAGACCACCACCACCGTCAACCTGGCCGCCGGCCTCGCAAAGATCGGCCAGCGCGTCCTCGTCATCGACCTGGACCCGCAAGGCAATGCCACCATGGGGTCGGGCATCGACAAGCGCAAGCTGGAGACCACGGTCTACGACGTGCTGCTGGAGTCTGCCACCATCGCCGAGGCCAAGGCCCACGCCGAGAAAGCTGGCTACGACGTGCTGGGCGCCAACCGCGAACTGGCCGGCGCCGAGGTGGACCTGGTGGCGCTGGAGCGCCGCGAGGCCCGGCTCAAGGCCGCGATCGCCCAGGCCGCAGCCGACTACGACTTCATCCTCATCGACTGCCCGCCGTCGCTGTCCATGCTGACGCTGAACGGCCTGTGCAGCGCGCATGGCGTCATCGTGCCCATGCAGTGCGAGTACTTCGCGCTGGAGGGGCTGACCGACCTGGTCAACACCATCAAGCAGATCCACGCCAACCTGAACCCCGACCTGGAGATCATCGGCCTGCTGCGCGTCATGTTCGACCCGCGCATCACGCTGCAGCAGCAGGTCAGCGACCAGCTCAAGGCCCACTTCGGCAACAAGGTGTTTGACACCGTCATCCCGCGCAACGTGCGCCTGGCCGAAGCACCGAGCTACGGTTTGCCGGGCGTGGTGTTCGACCCGTCCTCCAAGGGCGCCGTGGCATTCGTGGACTTCGCCAAGGAGATGGTGAAGCGCATCGAGACGATGCGGTGAACACCGCCCTGCCGGCGCTCGCCGTGCGCGCCGAACTCGCCGGCCTGGATGCCTCCGCCCCGCCGCAGCAAACCGACATCGACGGCTGGCTGATCCGCCTGTCCCCTGGCAAGGCCAAGCGCTCGCGCTGCATCAACGCCTTGCGCCAGGGCACGCTGCCGCTGGACGAGCTGCTGGCCCGCTGCCAGCGCGCCTTTGATGCCGCCGGCCTGCCGCTGGCCGTGCGCGTGACGCCGTGGAGCCAGCCGCCCGACCTGGACGAACGCCTCGCTGCCAAGGGCTGGGCCGCCTT
The DNA here is from genome assembly GCF_026712245.1 of Roseateles hydrophilus. Classification (GTDB taxonomy): domain Bacteria; phylum Pseudomonadota; class Gammaproteobacteria; order Burkholderiales; family Burkholderiaceae_C; genus Pelomonas; species Pelomonas hydrophilus. Next base: position 284,766 of record NZ_JAPPUY010000003.1, on the reverse strand, counting down.
CGATGCGGCCGACGTGATGGTGCTGGAAACCCTGGCGCCACAGCCCGCGCCGGCTGCCCTCCAGGCGCTGGACGCCCCGGCCTACGCCGCCCTCGTCGGCACGCTGCGCGGCTCGTCAGCCAGCGCCATCGCCGCCCACGCCGAGCGCATCGCCAAGGCCCCGGTCGCCTACCAGGGCTTCGCGCTGAACGACGCGCAAGGCCAGCTGCTCGCCTGCGGCCAGATGGTGGTGGCGGGCGATCTCGTCGGCCTGTACGACATCGCCTCCGCCGTACCACGCCAAGGCCACGGCGAGCGCCTGTGCCGCGCGCTGCTGGCCCTGGCTCGCCAGCAGGGCGCCACCCAGGCCTACCTGCAGGTGGGCAGCGACAACGCCGTCGCCCAGCGCCTCTACGGCCGCCTGGGCTTCGTCTTCGCCTACCGTTACCACTACCGCAGCCCGGAGACCGAGCTGGTCTGAGCGCCCGCCCGGCTGTCCCCTGTTTTCAGGGCGCCGTCCGACAGGCAGGCTCCGGCGGCTGGGCCAACATGCCCGACCATGCGCCTGACCACCCACGCCCTGACCGCCCTGCTCGCCCTGACGCTCCCGCTGAGCGCCCAGGCCGTTGACCCCGTGACCCTGGCCGATGTGCCGGGGAGTGCGGACCACCCCGTCATCAGCCGCTTCACCGGCAGCACGCTGGCCGGCTGGGGTCAGCAGGACTGGGCCGCCACCGAACTGCCCAGCGCCACCGGAGCCGCGCGCGGTGATCGCCGCCAGCTGGCCGACCCCGTGCGCGCCGAAGGCAAGCTGACCCAGCTGTTCTACCTGGGCCCGGTGGGCAAGACGGCGCTGGAGGTCTTCCGCAACCACCAGCAGGCGCTGGTGGCAGCCGGCTTCAAGCCGCGCTTCAGCTGCGAGCTCAAGGCCTGCCACGACACCTACTTCGCCCTCGGCAAGAACGCCCGCGGCCGCCAGATGAGCTGGGCCAAGGGCTCGCTGATGGGCGCCCGGGGCAGTTTCAAGGGCCGCGAGTTCCCGCTCGTCATGGCGCTCAGCCCCGACGAGGGCCGCATGCTGGCCGGCACGCTCACCCGCAACGGCAGCACGCTGGAGCTGCTGCTCTACACCTCGCTGGCCGACAACGCCTACACCGACCGCGCCGCCACCTACATCGAGATCGTCGAGCCCCGGTCCATGCAGACCGGCCAGGTCAGCGTGGACGCCAACGCCATCGCCGCTGGGCTGCAGGCCGACGGCCGCATCGCGTTGACCGGCCTGTTCTTCGACACCGGCAAGGCCGAGCTCAAGCCCGAGTCCCGCCCCCAGCTGGAGGCCATGGCCGAGCTGCTGAAGGCCCAACCCGGGCTCAAGGCCTGGATCGTCGGCCACACCGACAACGTGGGCAGCGTCGAGGCCAACGAAAAGCTCAGTCTGGCCCGCGCCCAGGCCGTGGTGGCGGCGCTGACGGCCCCGCCCTACCAGGTGGACGGCAAGCGGCTGGCTGCGCGCGGCCTAGCCGCCCTGGCGCCCGTGGCCGGCAACGGCAGCGAGGCCGGCCGGGCGAAGAACCGGCGCGTGGAGCTGGTGGCGCAATGAGCGCCCGCCGCCCCGCCTGACGACACCGTTCAGCGCAGTCGCGCGTCCAGCCAGGTCAGCACGCGCAGGTCCTGGAAGTAGTTGCAGTGGTGGGTCTCGGCGCTGGCGCCCAGGTCCTGCCAGTGCGGCGCAGCCAGCGGTGTGGTGCCAAGCTGGTTCATGGACGCACTGTCCACGACCAGGTCGTTGGGTTGCTGGAAGATCAGATCGGCCCCGCGGTGCAGCGCCTGGTCCTTCAGCTGCGTCACGCGCTGCCACAGCGTCCACAGCGGCTGGTTGACCTCGGCCGGTACGAAGCTGCCGCCGATGGCGTGCACGTCCACGCTGCCGGGCAGCGGGTAAAGCTGGGCCAGCTCCAGGTTGTTGGCCACGCGCCCCTGCGCCAGCAGCCCGGGCACCAGGCCCACCGCGGCGTCGGCCAGCGGCGTGCGGGCGCCCAGGGCCAGCACCTGGCCCAGCACGCAGGCCAGGCCGGCCACGCCCAGCGCCAACGGCTGCAGGCCGGGCGGCACGGCCCGGTCGGCCTTCAGGGCCGCGTGGGCCACGGCATCGGCAAAGCTGGCCAGCGTGTCCAGCGCCTGGCGCAGCTTGTCCGGCGCCGCCAGCGAGGTGCCGGCCAGCGGTGAGCCGACGAACAGCGCCTGGCGCACCGGCAGCGTGGGCGCCAGGCGCAGCAGCCAGGAGATGACCAGCCCGCCCCGGCTGTGGCCCACGAAGTCCAGCTCGGCCGTGCAGTCGGCCAGCGCGTCGCGCAGCGCCAGCGCGTTCAGCCACGGCGCGACGCTGAGCGTCGGGTGGTCAAAGGCCAGCACGGCGGCATAGGTGCCGCCCGCGCGGGCCAGCCGCGCCAGCAGAGCCTCGCCGTCGGCCGTGGCGGCCAGCTCCTTGGCATACATGGCGCTGGCGCTGAAGGTGCCATGCACCAGCACCAGCACACGGCCCCGCAGGCTGGCCAGCTCGCCCGCCGCCAGCGGCGCCCAGTGCGCGCCATTCCAGCGCCGCAAGCCGTCCACCGGGCGCTGGCCGGCCAGCGCGGGGTTCAGCCGCTCGTCCAGCCGGCGCAGGCCGTCGGTGACGGCATTCAGCCCCAGCTCGGGGAAGGCAATGCGCTCAACCGTGTCGTTCGCATCCACGCCGATGGCGCGCCAGCTGCGCCGGGCGCCGCTGGCGCCGCGCGGCCGCGCCGGGGGCTCGTACACCCATCGCAGCAGGCCGTCGTCATCGCGCACCAGGCGCACCGCCGCCCGCCCGTCGCCTGGCTCGAAGTCCCGCCGGCGGCGCTGCTGAAGCGACGGCCTCAACACCTCGCCCGGCGCCACCGGCGGCTCGGTGAAGCACTCTCGCGCCTGGGCCCACAGCGCATGCGAACTCATGGCAGCTCCTTGAGCAGTGGCAGCGGCGTGACCTGGGCCCGCCGCGCGGTGACGATGTCCAGCATGGAGTCGTAGTCGGCCCGCTCGGCCAGCGCCTGCACGCCAGACTCGATGGCCTCGATGAAGCCGCAGTGCTCGGTCAGCCGCACGGTCTCGATGGGCACCAGCTTGCGCTCGCGTATCCAGCGCCTCACCTCGGCCCAGCTGGCCTTGCCGGCATGCCAGCCGACGGTCTGCGCATTGGCCGCCGAGCTGCCGCCGGCATCGGCCTGCACCACCTCGCTGTAGCTGGCCGCGCCCATCTGCTGGTACTCCTGCTGGAAGCTGCTGTGCCGCCACCACCCAGGCAGCGCGTGGCCGTCGAGCAGGAAGACGACCGGGTAGATGTCCACCAGCTCCAGGCAGGCCGCGAACAGCAGCGCCAGGTCGATGCAGGTGCCGGCGCGGTCGGCCTGGACGGTGGACGGCACGCGCAGGCGCTGCGAGTCCAGGTCGCCGCTGTAGCTGGGCGGCGGGTTGATGTAGCCGAGTTGCCAGTCGTGCAGCAGCGTGGCCCAGATGGCCTCCACCTGGCGGTCGACGGCGCGCAGCGCGTCCTCGTCGATGGCATCGGCCGGCACGGCCTGGTAGCCCTCGAAGCCGGCTGACGGGTCGTCGCGCAGCACGCGGTTGTAGCGCTGCGCCTGCGCCACGGCGCGCACCACAGCCGGGTCGCGCGGCAGCACGAAAGACGGCAGCCAGCGGCCGTCCCGGCGGTTGTCGCGCCACTGGTCCACGGGCAGCAGGCGCAGGCGGTGACTGTCGTGGTACAGCACCTCACCGCCCTGGCGCACGCAGACATGCAGGCTGGTGTTGATGGCCTCGTGCACGCTGCGCGCCACCTCGGCCGTCAGCGGCACATGGATCTTGTCGGTCAGCTTCTCGCGCACCTGGCGCAGCTTGACGCGGCGCTGGTAGCGCGCCACCTCGGCGCCCAGGTGCACGGCCACCTCCACATCCAGCGGCGCAGCATCCTGGAAGCGCTCGCAGCTCAGCACGAAGCGCCGGAACAGCGGCTGGGCGTTGTGCAGCACGGCGTAGTTCAGCTCGCGGAAGGGCTCGATCTCGCAGCGCACCTCGGCCGAGGCCGGGCGCGTGGCGGCCTCGGCACGCACGGCCAGCCGCCGCCCCTGGGCCGCGTGCGCCGCTCGGGTGGCCGGGTCGACGAAGACCGGGCCGTCCAGCCACAGTGTCACGCCGGTGGCGTCCACCGACTCGGGCAGCGCCCTCACCTCGGCCCACATGCGGGAGAAGGCGTCCGGCAGGTCGAAGCCACCATCGAACAGCTGCCGCAGCAGCAGCGTCAGCGCGTACTCGGCCAGCGAGTCGTCGAAGGCATCCTGGAAACCCAGCGCCGCCCGCGACGCGCCCTCGGCGATCAGCATGGGCGCCAGCCGCGCGGCGCTGTTCCAGACGTTCAGCGTCGTCAGATAGGGCGGCTGCGTGCCCACCGCCGCCGCGATGGCCTGCGCCAGTGCCTGGGCCGGCACCAGGCGCGGGGCGCCGTCGGTGCCGCGCAGCAACAGGCCGTCCTGCAGGCGGCGTGCGTCGGCCAGCACTTCGTCCAGCGGAAGGCGCTGCAGCGGCGCGTCCAGCGCATCGGCGCTGGCCACCTCCACCAGCGCCGTCCTCGCGGCCAACGCGCCCAGCTCGCGCAGCGCCTGGTGGCTGTCCATGCCGGCCACGTGCAGCAGGTGGGGCGGGCGGGCCGCCAGTTCGGTCACCAGTTCCTCCAGACTGGGATGGTTCAGCACGCGCGGCGCCGGCACCTCGCGCGGCAGCGCAGCGGCCAGGTTCTTCAGCTCGGCCTCCACCGTCCAACGCTCGGCCAGCTCGCTGGGCAGCACGTTGACGAAGAGCACGCGCAGCTCCCGCCAGGCCGGCAGCACCACCGCCTGGCGCGGCACGGGCTGCCACGCGCCAGCCACCTCATGCTGCACCTGCAGCTCGCGGATGACGGTCAGCGGCCGCGGGCCACCCGGGGCCGCGCGGCGCTGCTCGCGCGTGGCGGCAGCCAGCACGTACTCCCACGGGAACACGCGCCCCTCCCAGCACAGCGCCTCGTGCTGATACGGCACGCGCACCACCAGCGTGGATGCCTGGCCCAGCGCCTGCAGCTGAGCCGCACCCAGGCCCAAAGCCCGCAGCGTGGCGGCCGCGTCGGCCTGGTGCTGCTCGCGCACCTTGGCCTCGCGCACCCAACGCTGGCGCGAGCGCAGCAGGTAGGTCCAGCGCAGCGCCTGCTGCGCCATGCTTTGGCGCGAGCGCTCGTCCACGGCGGCCAGCGTCTGTCCCAGCGCATCGCCATCATGGGCGATGTGCACGCCTGCCAGCAGCTGCTCATGCGCGCGCGCGGCGCCCTTCCCCGGTCTGCCTGCTGTTGCCACGGGCAGTTCTCCTGTCGGCCATCAAGGGCCCGGAGTATGGCGACGCCGCGCAGCGGCGTAACGTCACCGTTTGGGGGTCAGAGGATGAGACCCTCTCAAACGAGGCCGAGGCTTTCCTCGACACCCAGGTGCACGTTCATGCTCTGCACGGCCGCGCCGCTGGCGCCCTTGCCCAGGTTGTCCAGCCGCGCGATGACCAGCGCCTGCGTGTCGCTGGCGAACACGAAGATGTCCACACGGTTGGTGTCGTTGCAGGCCTGCACGTCGAAGAAGCCGCCTTCCAGCGTCGCCGCGTCGCGCAGCGGCATCACGTTGATGAAGCGCTCGCCCGCGTAGTGAGCGGCCAGCGCGGCGTGGAGGTGCTCGGGCGTGGTGCCGGCCTTGAGCTGGCTCAGCTGCAGCGGCACGCTGACGGCCAGGCCCTTGTAGAAGCTGCTGACGATGGGCATGAACACCGGCGGCGTGGCCAGGCCGGTGTGGGCCATCATCTCCGGCAAGTGCTTGTGCTTGAGGGTCAGGCCATAGGGGCGCGGCGCCTGCAGGTGCACGGGCAGCGGCTGCTGCTCGTACTCGGCAATCATGCTCTTGCCGCCACCCGAGTAGCCGGTGATGGACGTCGCGCTGACCGCCGCATCGCGCGGCAGCAGGCCGGCATCCACCAGCGGGCGCACGGCCAGGATGAAGGCGCTGGCGTGGCAGCCCGGGTTGGCGATGCGCTTGGACGCGCGGATGGCGTCGCGCTGGCCACGGGCCAGCTCGGGCAGGCCGAAGCTCCAGCCGGGCACGGTGCGGTGCGCCGTGCTGGCGTCGATCAGGCAGGTGTTGGGGTTGGTGATCATGGCCGCGGCCTCGCGCGAGGCCGCGTCGGGCAGGCACAGGAAGGCCACGTCGGCGGCGTTCAGCAGGCGGGCGCGCTCGGCGGGGTCCTTGCGCTTGTCGGCATCGATCCTGAGCACCTCGATGTCGGTGCGGGCCGCGAGGTATTCATGAATCCGCAGACCCGTCGTGCCCTCTTGCCCATCCACAAACACCTTGAACGTCATGACCGCTGCTCCACTGAAAATCGCGAACCGTGCAGCTTAAGGGCAAACCATGAATCCCACCCGCGTCCTGCTCCTTCCCGGCTGGCAGAACTCCGGCCCCGACCACTGGCAGAGCCGCTGGGAGCGCCTGCACGGCGACCAGCGCGTGGACCAGCACGACTGGGACTGGCCACGCCGTGGCGACTGGATGGCGCGGCTGGACGAGGTGCTGCTGCAGGACGACGCCCCGGCGCTGCTGGTGGCGCATTCGCTGGGCTGCCAGCTGGTGGCGAGCTGGGCGGAGCACTCGCAGCACACGGCCCGCGTGGCCGGCGCACTGCTCGTCGCCCCGCCCGACACCGAGCGCGAGGACATGCCGCCGCAGCTGCACAACTGGCGCCCCATCCGCCGCGGCCGCCTGCCCTTCCCCAGCATCGCGGTCATCAGCAGTGACGACCCCTTCGGCGCCGCCGAGCGCAGCACGGCGATGGCAGCGGACTGGGGCAGCAGCGTCGTCATCGCCGGGCCGCGCGGCCACCTGAACGCCGACTCGGGCCTGGGCGACTGGCCCGAGGGCCGCGAGCTGCTGCGCAGCCTCGCGAAGCCGTGAAGGACAATCCGCGCCCATGGCAACGAAGAAACCCAAAGGCCTCGGCCTCGGCCTGGAAGCCCTGCTGGGCCCCAAGGTCAGCGACACCCCCGCGCCCGCAGAACGCGATGGCACGCCCAGCACGCTGAAGCTCGAACAGCTGCAGGCCGGCAAGTACCAGCCGCGCACGCGCATGGACGAGGGCTCGCTGTACGAGCTGGCCGAGAGCATCAAGGGCCAGGGCATCATGCAGCCCATCCTCGTGCGCCCGATCACGCCCAACGGCGGCGTCAGCTACGAAATCATCGCCGGCGAACGCCGCTTCCGCGCCGCCAAGCTGGCCGGCCTGCGCGAGGTGCCGGTGCTGGTGAAGGCGGTGCCCGACGAATCGGCCGCCGCGATGGCGCTGATCGAAAACATCCAGCGAGAGGACCTCAACCCGCTGGAAGAAGCGCAAGGCCTGAAGCGCCTGACCGACGAGTTCGGCCTGACGCACGAGCAGGCCGCGCAGGCCGTGGGCCGCTCGCGCAGCGCCGCCAGCAACCTGCTGCGCCTGCTGAACCTGGCCGCGCCGGTGCAGAACATGCTGATGGCCGGCGATCTGGACATGGGCCACGCCCGCGCGCTGCTGCCGCTGGAAGGCGCCACGCAGATCACCACCGCCAGCGAGATCGCGGCCAAGAAGCTCAGCGTGCGCGAGGCCGAGAAGCTGGTCGCCAAGACCCAGGGCGCCGCCCGTCAGGCGCCGCTGCTGCGCGTGAAGGGCGACAAGAGCCGCGACGTGCTGCGCCTGGAGGAAGAACTGGCCGACGCGCTGGGCACCACGGTGGAAGTGCGCGTGAAGAAGCGCACCAAGAAGGGCGGCCAGAGCGGCGAGCTGGCCATCCAGTTCGACTCGCTGGACGCGCTGGACGGCATCCTGCAGCGCCTGCGGGGCGGCTGAGGCCCCGCACCACTCACGCCAGCGCTGCCGCTCAGCGGCGTTGGCGGCGCAGCACGCCGGCCACCAGCCCGAGGCCGGCCAGCCCCATCCACACCGTCGCCGGCTCGGGCACCGCTGCCGCCACGCCCAGGTAGGCATAGCCGCTGGCCGAGCTGAAACCCTGTGGAGCCAGCAGCGCCAGGTAGTCCGAATGCGTCGCATCGTTCACCAGCGCGCACGAGGCCAGGTGGAAGCAGCGCGCACCGCTGTAGGCCGTGTAGGAAAGGCGCACTTCCACGCCCGTCGGCACTTCCAGCGTCAGCACCTCGGTGCCGCTGTAGTGGCCGTTGTCGGCATCCCCGTTGGTGTAGATGCCCGTCGGGCCACCCAGCGCCACCTCCCGGAACAAGGATTTGCCGGCTGACTTCTCGATGGTGAGGTAGCGCTGCGCCTCGGGCGGGCAGTAGACACCGTCGCTGCCGAAGTCCGTGCACACGGCACCGGGGTCGTAGTCGGGGTTCTCGATGTCGTAGGACAGCGTCAAGGTCCGGAACGAGTCCAGCTGCTGGAAGTGGGACAGCGCCCCCTCGCGCGCAAAGGCCTCGAAGCCCAGGCCGCTGAAGTGCGTGTCATAGCTCAGGCGGAACTCGGCCGTCGCCGTGGCGCCCGGCCCCTTGAAGACGAGCGTGTCCGTCACATCCAGCCGTGCATAGGCCTCGGCGATGTCCGTCGGCTTCTGCCCGACGGGGTTGATGTCCACGCGTGTCATGGCCTTGAACATGCCGGTGCGCACGTCGGCCCAGGCGTTGACCTGCGCCGACACCTGCCCGGCCTGGGCCACCAGCGGGCCACCGGTGCTGAGCACGCCCTCGGTCTGCACCGGTGGGTACAGGTACACCCCCACCCGGTTCAGCTGGTCTTCGGCCGTCACGCCGTAGGCGAACGTGACGTCCGCCTGAGCCGACACCGCCAGGCCCAGCAGAGCGGCTGAACACATCCAACGCATGGGCTTCACAAGCATCATCATTTGTCTCAACGAATGGAAAGCCCGCGGTTGTACAAGGTGGGCAGGTCGGCGGCCCCCCGGGTTCCCGGGGGCGACGCCCGCGACGTCCTCGTGATCAGGGACAGCCGCGTCGCGCGCACGCAGCACGGCAGCCACGCGGCTAGCGGGTGCTGGGCCCTTGCAAGCCCCGGTCGGCAATGCCCCCATGTCTGTGTGGTTTGTCCATCAGGTGCCAGGTCTTGCCTGTGCGGCGGGCGTATGCTGGACTCGCCATGTCAACCAATCACCGACGTGGTTTGTTGGTGGGCATATCGCGGCTTATTGTTGAGATCAGCCAGTTGCCGGCAGCGTCAAGCTGCCACTCAGACACGCGGAGAGTTCTGATGACGCCTTGCAGTTGAGGCGCGATCAGAACCCCCCAGCCCCTCGGGCACGCATCGTGCCTGTGGCCCTGTGGAGTTCAAACCGCAGGAGGTCGAACATGGACGTCATCAGCCATTTCGCGGCGCGCTACGAGCGCACCAAGGTCGAAGAGCTCTCGCTGGAGGAGTACCTCGCCGAGTGCAAACGCAACCCCCTGGCCTACGCCACGGCCGCCGAGCGCATGCTGCAGGCCATCGGCGAGCCGCAGATGCTGGACACGCGCAACGACCCGCGCCTGTCGCGCCTGTTCGCCAACAAGACGATCAAGATCTATCCGGCCTTCGCCGAGTTCTACGGGCTCGAGGAAGCGATCGAGCAGGTGGTGTCCTATTTCCGGCACGCCGCGCAGGGGCTGGAGGAGAAGAAACAGATCCTCTACCTGCTGGGTCCGGTGGGTGGCGGCAAGAGTTCCATCGCAGAGCGGCTGAAGCAGTTGATGGAACACGTGCCCTTCTACGCCATCGCCGGATCGCCGGTGAACGAGTCGCCGCTGGGCCTGTTCGACCCCACGGAAGACGGCCCGCTGCTGGAGCGCGACTACGGCATCCCGCGCCGCTACCTCAACCGCATCCTGTCGCCCTGGGCCGTGAAGCGGCTCGACGAGTTCGGCGGCGACATCCGCAAGTTCAAGGTCGTCAAGCGCTACCCCAGCGTGCTCAAGCAACTGGGCGTGGCCAAGACCGAGCCGGGCGACGAGAACAACCAGGACATCTCCAGCCTGGTGGGCAAGGTCGACATCCGCAAACTCGAGACGTACGCGCAGGACGACCCTGACGCCTACAGCTACTCCGGCGGTCTGTGCCTGGCCAACCAGGGCCTGCTGGAGTTCGTGGAGATGTTCAAGGCGCCGATCAAGGTGCTGCACCCGCTGCTGACCGCAACTCAAGAGGGCAACTACAAGGGCACCGAAGGCTTCGGCGCGATTCCCTTCGACGGCATCGTGCTGGCGCACAGCAACGAGAGCGAGTGGAAGACCTTCCGCAACAACAAGAACAACGAGGCCTTCCTCGACCGCGTCTACATCGTGAAGGTGCCGTACTGCCTGCGCGTCAGCGAAGAGGTCAAGATCTACGAGAAGCTCATCCGCGGCTCGTCGCTGGCCGAGGCCAAATGCGCCCCGGGCACGCTGAAGATGATGAGCCAGTTCGCGGTGCTGACGCGCCTGAAGGAGCCCGAGAACTCGTCGCTGTATTCCAAGATGCAGATCTACGACGGCGAGAACCTGAAGGACACCGACCCGCGCGCCAAGAGCTACCAGGAGTACCGCGACTACGCCGGTGTCGACGAAGGCATGAGCGGCATCAGCACGCGCTTCGCCTACAAGATCCTCTCCAAGGTCTTCAACTTCGACAGCGCCGAGGTGGCGGCCAACCCCGTGCACCTGATGTACGTGCTGGAGCAGCAGATCGAGCGCGAGCAGTTCCCCAAGGAGCTGGAAGAAAAGTACGTCGGCTTCATCAAGGAGCAGCTGTCGCCGCGCTACGCCGAGTTCATCGGCAAGGAGATACAGACCGCTTATCTGGAGAGTTACTCCGAGTACGGCCAGAACATCTTCGACCGCTATGTGACCTATGCCGACTACTGGATCCAGGACCAGGAGTACCGCGATACCGACACCGGTGAGGTCTTCGACCGCGCGGCACTGAACGCTGAGCTGGAAAAGATCGAGAAGCCGGCGGGTATCTCCAACCCCAAGGACTTCCGCAACGAGATCGTCAACTTCGTGTTGCGGGCGCGCGCCAACAACGCGGGCAAGAACCCGTTGTGGACCAGCTACGAGAAGCTGCGCACCGTCATCGAGAAGAAGATGTTCTCCAACACCGAGGAGCTGCTGCCCGTCATCAGCTTCAACGCCAAGGCCAGCGCCGAGGATGCGAAGAAGCACGAGAACTTCGTGCAGCGCATGGTGGACAAGGGCTACACGGCCAAGCAGGTGCGGTTGTTGTGTGAGTGGTACTTGAGGGTGCGCAAGAGCAGCTGAAACATGGGCCCCTCGTCCGACGAATACGTCGGCCGATCCCCCGAGGGGATGCGGGCCGGCCCGCTGAAAGGTAGCGATGTCGCTTCAGCAAATCATCGATAGACGGCTGTCGGGCAAGAACAAGTCCATCGGCAACCGCGAGCGCTTCCTGCGTCGGCACAAGGAGCAGATCCGCGAGGCCGTGAAGCGCGCAGTGGACGGCCGAGGCATCCGCGACATGGAGCGCGGCGAGAACGTGACGATCCCGAAAAAGGATCTCAACGAACCCGTCTTCGGCCATGGCGACGGTGGCGTGCGCGAGGTCGTGCGGCCCGGCAACCAGGAGTACGTGAAGGGCGACCGCATCGCCAAGCCGAAAGGTGGACAAGGCGGGCAAGGCAGTGGCAGCGGCGAAGCCAGCGACCAGGGCGAGGGTGAGGACGACTTCGTCTTCCACCTCAGCAAGGAAGAGTTCATGCAGGTCTTCTTCGACGACCTGGCCCTGCCCAACCTCGCCCGCACGACGCTTGCCGACACACCCGAGTGGAAGAGCCACCGCGCTGGCTTCTCGTCCGACGGCACGCCCACCAACCTGCACGTGGTGCGCTCCATGCGCGGCGCCCTGGGCCGGCGCATCGCGCTGGGCATGGACAAGCGCCGCGAGCTGCATGAGCTTGAAGCCCGCGAGCAGGAGCTGCTGAAGGAAGACCGCCCGGAGACGCCCCGGCTGCTGCTGGAAACGCGCGAGCGCATCGCCCACCTGAAGGCCCGGCTGGAGGCCATCCCCTTCCTGGACCCCATCGACCTGCGCTTTCGCTCCCGCGTGCGCGTGCCGGTGCCGACGACGCGCGCCGTCATGTTCTGCTTGATGGACGTGTCCGGCTCCATGGACGAGAGCCGCAAGGACCTGGCCAAGCGCTTCTTCATCCTGCTGTACCTGTTCCTCACGCGGCACTACGAGAAGATCGACGTCGTCTTCATCCGCCACCACACGCAGGCACAGGAAGTCGACGAGCAGAACTTCTTCCACGCCACCGAGACCGGCGGCACCGTCGTGTCGTCGGCGCTCGTGTTGATGGAGCAAATCATCCGCGAGCGCTACTCGCCCACCGAATGGAACATCTACGGCGCGCAGGCCAGTGACGGCGACAACTGGCACCACGACAGTGGCCGCTGCCGCGAGCTGCTGGCCGACAAGATCCTCCCGCTGTGCCGCTACTTCGCCTACGTGCAAGTGGCCGAGCCCGAACAGAACCTCTGGGAGGAATACCTGAAGCTCCAGGACGACGTCGGCCACTTCGCGATGCGCAAGGCTGTCGAGGCCTCGCAGATCTACCCGGTCTTCCGTGAGCTGTTCAAGAAGGAGGGCGCGACATCATGAGCTGCAAGGAAGACCGCCGCCACGCCGAGCGCGTGGCCACGCCGCCGCCCGGCATGCCCGAACGCCGACAGCGCGACCCGCTGCGCTGCATGCTGCCGCTGCAACAGCGACCCAGCCAGCCGCTGCCTTCCCCGAACGACTGGACCTTCGAACTCATCGAGGACTACCACGCCGTCATCAAGCAAACCGCCGACCGCTTCGGCCTGGACACCTACGCCAACCAGCTGGAGGTCATCACCTCCGAGCAGATGATGGACGCCTACGCGTCGGTCGGCATGCCGGTGAACTACCGGCACTGGAGCTACGGCAAGGAGTTCATCGCCACCGAGCGCAACTACAAGCGCGGCCAGATGGGCCTGGCCTACGAGATCGTCATCAACTCCGACCCCTGCATCGCCTACCTGATGGAGGAGAACACGCTGGCCATGCAGGCGCTGGTCATCGCCCACGCCTGCTACGGGCATAACTCCTTCTTCAAGGGCAACTACCTGTTCCGCATGTGGACGGATGCGTCGTCCATCATCGACTACCTCGTCTACGCCAAGAACTACGTGGCCGAGTGCGAGGAGCGGCACGGGCTGGATGCCGTCGAGGCGCTGCTGGACAGCTGCCACGCGCTGATGAACCACGGCGTGGACCGCTACCGCCGGCCGGCCAAGCTCTCGCTGGCCGAGGAACGCGCGCGACTGAAGGACCGCGAGCACCATGCGCAGATGCAGGTCAACGACCTGTGGCGCACGCTGCCCAGGAAGCCCGACCGGCCGGACGAAGCCGCCGAAAGCCGCCGCTTCCCCGACGAGCCGCAGGAGAACCTGCTGTACTTCATCGAGAAGAACGCGCCGCTGCTGGAGCCCTGGCAGCGCGAGATCGTGCGCATCGTCCGCAAGATCGCGCAGTACTTCTACCCGCAGCGGCAGACCCAGGTCATGAACGAGGGCTGGGCCACCTTCTGGCACCACCGGCTGCTCAACCAGATGTATGACGATGGCTACCTGAGCGACGGCATGATGATCGAGTGGCTCAAGTCCCACACCAACGTCGTCTACCAGCACCCGGGCGCCAACCTGAACCCGTATGCGCTGGGCTTTGCGATGTACACGGACATCAAGCGCATCTGCGAGGCTCCCACCGACGAAGACCGCGCCTGGTTCCCCGACATCGCCGGCAGCGACTGGCTGCCTACGCTGGACCACGCGATGCGCAACTTCAAGGACGAGAGCTTCATCGGCCAGTACCTGAGCCCCAAGGTGATGCGCGATTTCCGGCTCTTCGCCATCCTCGACGACGAGGCCAAGGCCGAGTACGAGATCTCCGCCATCCACGACGAGACCGGCTACCGCCACCTGCGCCAGGCGCTGTCACGCCAGTACGACCTCTCCACGCGCGAGCCCAACATCCAGGTCTGGAACGTCAACCTGCGCGGCGACCGCTCCCTCACGCTGCGCCACCAGCAGCACCTCAACCGCCCGCTGCACGACAGCGCCCAGGAAGTGCTGCGCCATGTCGGCCGGCTGTGGGGCTTTGCCGTCAACCTGGAAAGCGTCAACGGCCGCGGCGACGTGACCCGGCGCTGGAACGTGCCGGCGCAGCACGGCTGAAGCATCGAGGTGGGCCGGCGCGCGGCCCCCTCACGGCGAGCTCAGCTCGCCAGCTTCAGACCCACGATGCCCGCCACGATGAGGCCCAGGCTCACCAGCCGGCCCACCGTGGCCGGCTCGTTGAACAGCACCATGCCCAGCGCCGCCGTGCCCACGGCGCCCACACCCACCCACACGGCATAGGCTGTGCCCACCGGCAAGGTCTTCATCGCCACACCCAGCAGGCCGACGCTGGCGACCATGGCGCCCACGGTCAACACCGTGGGCACGGGCCGCGTGAAACCCTCGGTGTACTTCAGGCCGATGGCCCAGCCCACTTCCAGCAGGCCGGCAATCAGGAGCAGCAACCAGGCCATGGCCGTGCCTTTCGGTAGTGAGCGATTTCAGGGCTGAGCAACGCGCCGTGCACGAGGTGCATCAGTCCTTGGGCACGCGGTAGACGGCGCACAGCTTGTTGCCGTCGGGGTCGCGCACATAGGCCAGGTGCATGGCGCCCAGCGCGCCTTCGCGCAGGCCGGGCGGGGCTTCGATGGACGTGCCGCCATGGGCCACGGCCACGTCGTGGAAGGTCTTGACCTGCTCCGGCGACTCGCACTTGAAACCGATGGTGCCGCCGTTGGCGTGGCTGGCCGGCTCGCCGTTGATGGGCTGGCTCACGCCGAAGCTGCCACCCGCGTGGCGGTAGAACACGCGCTGGTGACCGCTGGGCGCCTGGTTCGCAAAGCCGGCCGGTGCCCCCAGCACGCCGAGCACGGCGTCATAAAAGTGCTTGCTGCGCTCGATGTCGTTGCTGCCGACCATGATGTGGTTGAACATGGGCTCATATCTCCTGTGCAGAGGGATGGAAAGGTTCAGGCGCCGCATTGTGGTCAAGTCCGGCCCGGCCCGCCGGGAAGCGCTCGCATGCCCGACGGCAGGACTTCCGTCACGGCCGCTGGCCGCCGCTAGGCTGCGCCGCATGAACCGACGCTCCCCCGCTTCGCCGCCACTCGCCCGCATGCTCGCCGTGCTGTCTACCGCGCTGCTGCTGACGGCCTGCGCCGTCACGACGGTGCAGGTGCAGCCCCCACCCGCCCTGGCCACGGCAACGCCGCTGGCTGTCGCTGGCCGCCAGGGCTGGCTGCCCGGCCGCGAGCTTCGCTTTGGCGACTACGCCACCCGCGCACTCACCCAGCGCCAGCAGGTGCAGACGCAGGCCTGCCCGCAAGGCTGCAGCCGCGTCGAGCTGGGCGTGTACAGCCGGCGCTTCGACGAAGCGCTGCGCACCACCACGCAGCGGGTCGGCCTCACGCTGGTCGACGGCCAGGGCGCAGAGGCCGATGTACAGCTGGTGCAACGCATCGACGAGGAACGCCGCGCGTGGATCACCCGGTGGTTCGGCGTGCCCAGCGACGTTGGCTCCGATTTCGTGCGCAACATCCAGGTGCTCGGCACCGTCCAGCCCGCCAAGGCCGGCCAGCCCGGCTGGCGGCTCGCACTGGCCGACACCGGCCCGCAGCTGAGCGGCTGGGCCGAGAACGACCTGGGCCAGCGGCTGACGCTGTCCCCCCTCACGCAACTGGCCGGCCCACAAGGCCCGATCGCCATGCCGGTGCGCGGGCTGGCGCTCGGTTACGCGTTCGAACGCGACGGCCGCACCGTTGCGGCCGTGGCCACCAGCGGCGGCGGCACGGTGTGGCTGAGCCCCGGGCTGCACGCCGACGATCGACTGGCGCTGGCCGGCCTGGCAGCACTGCTGCTGGTGCGCGCGACCGAGCCCTGAGCACGCGGCCGGGCGCGCCGAGGCGCCCTACTTCGCGCCCGCCGGCTTGAGGAAGCCGTTGACGTCCAGCCAGCGCGTGAACAGCGGGAACCAGCCGTTGGAGGTGTAGCCCGGATAGCCCAGCCCGAAGCCATGACCGCCGTTCTGAAACAGGTGGAACTCCACCGGCCGGCCGGCGTCGAACCAGGACTTGACGATGCCGGTCTGGCCGCGGAACAGGAAGTCGTCCGTGGCGATGACGTTGAACATCGGCGGCGCGTTCTTGGGCACGGCTACCGGCCCCATGCCGCCGTAGATGGGGCCGATGAAGGCCAGCTTCATGGTCTTGGAGTTCAGCGTGCTGTGCAGCGTGAGGCCCGCGCCTGCCGAGAAGCCCACCATGCCCAGGCGCTGAGGATCCACACCCCAGTCCTTGGCGCGCGACAGGATGAGGGCGTACGCGGCCTCGGCATCAGCCAGCTGGTTGTCCAGGTTGGGCACCAGCGCGCGCGGATTGGCGTCGCTCGTACCGACCGCCGCAAACATGCGGTCCATGCTCTGCTTGAAGCCGTCCAGCGATGCCGGCGTGGGCTGCAGCCTGTACTTGAGGACGAAGGCGGCAATGCCCTGATCCGCCAGCGCCTGGGCCACCTGCCAGCCTTCATGGTTGATCGCCAGCCAGCGGTAGCCGCCGCCGGGTGCCACCAACACGGCCGCGCCATTGGCCTTGCCGGGCGCAGGCAGGAAAGGCGTCAGCGTGGCCGTGCTGACGTTGCGCACCATGGGCTGGCCCCATTGGTGGAACCAGCTCTCCGGCGCGGGCTGCTGTTCCACGCCACCGGTGCCCAGCACGATGGACGGCGGCTCGGTGGGTGGCGCCAGCGGCCGGATCGTGCCGTCCTGGGCCTGGGAGGCCTGGGCACACATGAGCAGCAGCGTGGACAACAGCAAGGGCAGTTGGGGCATGGTCAGGAATCCTGAGGTTGACACCGGTGGCACCGCGTTCAGCGCGGCAGGGCTTGGGCACGGGTGATCGTGAAGGCGGCGCTGGCGCCCGGGGCGCCGGTGCCCGGCTGGCCGCCGCCCACGGCCAGGCGGTAGTCGCCGGGCATGACCAGACGCTGGCCGTCTCGGTCCACAAAGCTGAGCTCGCGCGGCCCGAGCTCGAAGCGCAGTTCGCGCCGCTCGCCGGCCCGCAGCTGCAACCGCTCGAAGGCCCGCAGCGCCAGGCGCGGCCCGCCCTCGAAGCGCGGCGGCGTCAGGTAGAGCTGCACCACCTCGTCGCCATCGCGCGCACTGTGGTTGGTGACGGCGGTGCGCACGACCAGCCGCTGGCGCTGGCCGTCATCCTCCAGCGCCACCTGCGGTGTGTCGTAGCGGAAGCTCGCGTAGCTCAGCCCGTGGCCGAAGGGGTAGACCACCGGCTTGTCGAAGAAGCGGTAGGTGCGCCCAGCCATGCGGTAGTCGTCAAAGGACGGCAGGTCGGCAGCGCTGCGGTAGAACGTGACCGGCAAGCGCCCGGCCGGGTTGGCGGCACCCGTCAGCACCTGAGCGATGGCCTGGCCACCGCCCTCGCCGGGATACCAGGCCTGCAGCACCGCCGCCGCATGCTGGTCAGCCCAGGCCAGGTTGACCGCGCTGCCACTGAGGTTGACCACCACCAGCGGCTTGCCCGCCGCCGCGGCAGCCTGCAGGTAGGCCCGCTGATCGGCTGGCAGGTCCAGCGACGTGCGATCGCCGCCGGAGAAGCCCTCGATCTTGACGGGCATCTCCTCGCCTTCCAGGTCCGAGGTCAGGCCGGTCACGGCCACCACCACGTCGACCTCGCGCAGGCCGGCGCGCAGATCGGCCAGCGGCCGGGTGGAGACGCGCTTCCACATCATGCCCGGCGGCGCGCTGACGCCACTCTCCGTCTCGAAGCGCAGCGCATGGCGCTCGCCCCGCTTGAGCGCCACCTGCGTCAGCGCCACAGGCTCGGCCCAGCGCGTGGGCCGCTTGGCGAGCGACACATCGCGCCCGTCCACGCGCAGGCGGCCCTGCACGCCGGCCAAGCCCAGGCGGTAGGTGCCGGTCTCGGGCGCGACGAAGAAGCCCGTCCACACCGTGCGCACGATGGCCCCGGTGGGCAACATGTCCTGCGGCCGTGATTCCAGCGCCGGCACACGATGCGTGGCGGCCGCCTGGCGCTCGTAGCGGCGCTGGCCTGCAGCCTGCGGCGAGCCGTGCTGCAGCAGGTGATAGCTGGCCTGCAGTCCCGGCTGGCCGTCGGGCGTCAGGAAGACCGAAGACGGCACAGCATCCCCGTCGGTGATGGACGCGCCAAACGGCAGCAGCGTCACCTGCGCGGCCGGCAGCAGCTGGCGCAGCGCTTCGTGGACGGTCTGCGTCGGCCCCGTCTGTGCCGATGAGTAATTGCCCCGCATCACCCGGCGCGCATCGGCCAGCGGCCCAACCACCGCCACCCGGGCCGCGGCCTTCAGCGGCAGCGTGCCGTCGTTCTTCAGCAGCACCAGGCTTTCCACGGCGGCGCGCAGCGCCAGTGCACGGTGCGCCGTCGAGTTGATGGACGCCTCAGCGGGGAACTCGCGGCTGACGGCGCCGGGCAGGTCGCCCACCCGCAGGCGCGCGGCGAACAGGCGCTGCAGCGCGGTGTCGATGTCGGCCTCGCGCACATAGCCGCGCTGCAAGGCCTGGCGATAGCGTTCCCCCAGGCCCGGCGTGTGCGACAGCGTTGCGCCGTTGCACTCGTTGTCCACGCCATGCCTCAGCGCCAACGCAGCACCTGCGGCGGCGTCCGGGGCGTACTTGTGGTGCGCGTGGATATCGACGACCGCATCGCAGTCCGACACCACATAGCCCTTGAACCCCCAGTCGCGGCGCAGGGTATCCATCAGCAGGCTGCGGCTGGCGCAGGCTGGCTCACCGTTGACGCGGTTGTAGGCGCACATGATGGAGCCCGCCTGCGCATCCACCATCGCGGCGCGAAAGGCCGGCAGGTAGGTGTCCTCCAGGTCCTGCATCGACACCCACACGTCCACCGAGTGCCGCGTGGACTCCGGCCCGCTGTGCACCGCGAAGTGCTTGGGTGTGGCGATCACCCGCGGCCGCGCCGGGTCCGGGCCCTGCATGCCTTGCACGAAGGCCTGGCCCAGGCGGGCGGTCAGAAAGGGGTCTTCCCCGTAGGTTTCCTGCCCGCGGCCCCAGCGCGGGTCCCGGAAGATGTTGATGTTGGGCGACCAGGTGTTCAGCGCGCCGCCCATCCGGTGCGGATTGGGCTTGCCACGCCCCAGCGCGTACACGGCCTGCACTTCGGTGCTGATGGCGCTGGCCACGTCATGCATCAGCCGATCGTTGAAGCTCGCAGCCAGGCCCACGGGCTGCGGAAAGTTGGTCGTGGCGCCCGGCCCGAAGGCCCCATGCAGCGACTCCGTCCACCAGTTGTAGGCCGGGATGCCGAGCCGGGGAACAGCCGGCGCGCCGTTGAGCAACTGCTCCAGCTTCTCGTCCAGCGTCAGCGCTCCGACGAGGTCGCGCGCACGGCGCTCTACATCGTCATTGGTAGCGGCACCAGTCAAGCCGGCGACTGTCATGCCCCAAACCAGGCAAGCGGCGGTCAGCGTCTTCAAGCATGTCTCCTCTTGTGATGCTGCGCCCGCCTGCTGGTAGCGCAATCATCCAGAGAATACCTTGCCTGGGTTCAGGATGCCCATCGGGTCCATCGCCAACTTCAGCGCGCGCATCAGGGCCACGGCCGGGGCGCCCGTCTCGTCCAGCAGAAAGCGCTGCTTGTGCAGCCCGATGCCATGCTCGCCGGTGCAGGTGCCCTCCAGCGCCAGGGCCCGCGCCACCATCTGGGCGCTCAGCCGCTCGGCCGTGGCCAGCTCGTCGGGCCGCGCCGGGTCCAGCAGGTAGGCCATGTGGAAGTTGCCGTCGCCCACATGGCCGACGATGAAGTACGGCAGGCCGGCCGCCTCCACCTCGGCGATGGAGGCGTTGATGTTCTCGGCCAGCCGCGAGATGGGCACGCAGGTGTCGGTCGTGACGGCACGGCAGCCCGGGCGCATCTGCAGGCCCGCGAAGTAGGCATGGTGCCGGGCCGCCCACAGCCGCGTGCGCGCCTCGGGCGTGGTGGCCCATTCGAAGGCGTCACCGCCATGGTCGGCCGCCACGTCCTGCACGGTGGCTGCCTGCTCGGCCACGCCGGCCTCGCTGCCATGGAACTCCATCAGCAGCATGGGTGCTTCCTTCAGGCCCAGCCGGTCGTGCGCGTTGACGGCCCGGATCGCGTTCGTGTCCAGCAGCTCGCAGCGCGCGATGGGCACGCCGATCTGGATGACCTGCATGGCCGTCTGGACGGCCGCGTCGATGCTGGGGAAGAAGCAGATGGCCGCCGACACCGCCTCGGGCAGCGGATGCACCTTGACGGTCAGCTCGGTGATGACGCCGAGCGTGCCCTCGCTGCCGACGAGCAGCCGCGTCAGGTCGTAGCCGGCGCTGCTCTTCTTCGCGCGCGAGCCGGTGCGGATGAGCTCGCCGCTGGCCGCCACGAAGCGCAGGCCCAGCACGTTCTCGCGCATCGTGCCGTAGCGCACCGCGTTCGTGCCGCTGGCGCGCGTGGCGGCCATGCCGCCCAGGCTCGCATCGGCGCCGGGGTCGATGGGGAAGAACAGGCCTTCGTGCCGCAACGCCTCGTTCAGCGCCTTGCGCGTGACGCCGGGCTGCACCGTCACCGTCAGGTCCTGGGCATCGATGCGCAGGATGCGGTTCATGCGCGACACATCCAGGCTGACGCCGCCCTGCACCGCCAGCAGGTGGCCTTCCAGCGACGAGCCGGCGCCATACGGGATGACCGGCACGCGGTGTGCGGCGCACGCCGCCACGACCTGCGCCACCTCCGCCTCGCTCTCGGCGAAGACGACGGCCTGCGGCGGCGGCACATCGAAGACGGACTCGTCCCGGCCATGCTGCTCGCAGACGGCGCGGGCGGTCGAGCAGCGCGCGCCGAACGCCGCCTGCAGCGCGGCCAGCAGGTCTGCCGGCAGGGGCGCCGCGACGGCGGTTGGGAAAGCGGGCGCATTCATCGGCAGGTCTCCTGATCCACGTCAGGGAATTGTGTTGCAGCGCCGTGCCCTCAGTGCCAGCATGAAGTCTCCACTCCGGGAGCCTCTCCATGACCCTGACCTGGCTGCTGCTGATCCTGGCCGCCCTGCTGATCGTGCTGGGTGCCCTGCGCTTCGAGGTGCTGCTAGCCCGCTGGCGCGAACTCGTCGGCCCACCCGCCGGCACTGTTCCACCCATCGACGCCACCGCGGCCCCGCAACCCCACAACACCGGCCTGCGCCCACACAACGCCCCCACCCGCAAGCCGGCGTTTCACCGCAGCGGCCGACGCCACTGACGGCGCCTGAGCACAATGGCGGCCCCGCAACCTCTGCAGACCGCCACATGGGCAACCGCCTCACCCAGATTGCCACCCGCACCGGCGACGACGGCAGCACCGGCCTGTCCGACGGCAGCCGCGTCAGCAAGAGCCACCTGCGCGTGCAGGCCATGGGCGATGTCGACGAGCTGAACTCGCAGCTGGGCGTGTTGCTGGCCGAGCCGCTGCCGGGCGACGTGCGTGAGTTGCTCGTCACCATCCAGCATGAGCTGTTCAACCTCGGCGGCGAACTCTCCTGGCCCGGCGGCCACCTGCTGAAGGACGCCGCCGTGCTGCGCCTGGACGACGCGCTGGCCCACTACAACGAGCACCTGCCCCGGCTGAAGGAATTCATCCTGCCGGCAGGCACACGCAGCGCGGCCATCGCCCACGTGTGCCGCACCGTCGCGCGGCGGGCGGAGCGCACCGTCATCATGCTGGCGGCCAGCGAGGCCATCAACGCCGCGCCGCGCCAGTACCTGAACCGCCTGTCCGACCTGCTGTTCGTGCTGGCCCGCGTGCTCAACCGCGCCAACCTCGACGGGCTGGGCGGCGACGATGTCTATTGGCAGAGCGAGCGCATGAAGCGGCTGGACGCCTACGACGCGGACAACACCGGCTGACTCAACGCCGCTGCCAGACCCGCCACGCCAGCCAGGCCCAGCGCAGCAGGCCCAGCGCCCGCCCACGTCGAGAGGCGGCGAAGAAGGCCGTGCCGCCGCTGACGGCGGCCAGGATCAGCGGGTCCGACAGCCAGCGTTTCACGAGCATCACCGGCCGCGCCACGCGGTCGGCGTGCCCGCCCAGCACCTGCAGGTCCTGCTGCAGCTGGCCGCGCAGCAGCGTGGACGCCAGCAACAGGTTCTCCTTGCGCTCGCTGCGCCGGGCCGGGTCTTGCGGGATGGGCGGGATCATGGCTGCCGCGGATCGAGGCCCGCCGCGTCCTTGCGCAGCTCGGCGATGCTGGCCTGGAACAACGTGGACGGCTGCGCCGCCAGGCTCTTCAGCTGGCGCAGCGCCAACGCGGCCGCGACGAGCAGCACGCCGGTGGCCGCGCCCAGCGCCAGCAGCGGATGGCTGTCCCACAGCGCCACGATGGCCAGCACCAGCAGCATCAGCACCGCAAAGCCGGCCAGCAGCGCGGCCAGCACGGCCCACAGCACCAGGCTGGCGATGCGGTCCTTCTCCTCCTGGACCTCGATGGCCAGCAGTTCAAGCCGGATGCGGCCCAGTGTCAGCAGCGAACGGCCAAGCCGCCGCAGCGGTGCGGAGACGGGTTCCTGATCCTCACTCACCTGAATCGCCGCGCGCTCAACGGCGGCCGATCAGCACGCCCAGCGCCAAGCCAACCGCCGCCGCCACGCCGATGGCCTGCCAGGGCTTGGCGTGCACATAGTCGTCGGTGGCTGCGGCCGCATCCTTGGCGCGCTGCACGGCCTCGTGCTGCACATCGATGAGCTTTTCCTTGGCGCCATCCAGGCGCTCCCGGATGCGCGCACGCAAGGCCTTGGCCTCGCCGCTGACGTCATTGCCGGTGCTGCTCATCAGCGCATCAATGTCATCCATCACGGCGCGAAAGTCGGCGGCCAGCTTGTCCTTGGCTTGGGCGGTGTTGCTCATCGCAGGCTCCTTGATCGGGTTGCTTGGTGAATCAAGCCTAACGCGATTGCTTGCCGCCCGTATGACCAGGCGCAAAGGACGCGCACTTGTCCTACAGCGCCGCCACCGCCTGGCGCAGCCGCGCCGCAAACGCGTCCCGCAACGGTGCGGGCGCCACCACCGTCACCTGGCCGGCATGGCGCAGCAGGTCCATCAGCAGCTCGGTGTCGTCCACGTACGGCAGGCGCAGACGCCAACGGCCGTCGGGCAGGAACTCGCTCTGCTGCGCCGGGTGCCACTCCTCGCGCGACACCCAGGCCGCGGCCTCGGCGCTGAACAGCAGCTCGGCCTCGCGCGGCGTGCCGCCGGCAAAGATGCCGTAGCCCTGGTCCAGCTCGGCCTCCAGCTCGGCCAGCGGCACGGGGCGCGCCCCGGCCTCCAGCAAGGTGGCCGCCTCGATGCCGTCCAGCGCAAAGCGCCGGTAACCATCGCTGGCGTGGCACCAGGCATCCAGGTACCAGGCATGGCGGTGATGCACCAGGCGCTGCGGCGACACCTCTCGCTCGCTGGCCGCGCCGTCGCGCTTCTTGCGGTAGCGGATGGCCAGCCGGCGCCGCTTCACGACGGCGCTGCCCACGGTCTCGAAACAGTCGCTGGCCACGCGCCGCCGCGCCGTGCCGATCAGCCGCACGCGACGGCGCAGCTCGTCGGCCTCGGCCGCGTCCACACCCAGCATGCCGGTGATCTTGTCGAACATGGGCTGCAGATGGCGGCCGACGATGCCCTGCTCGTCCAGCCCGGCCAGCATCTGCTGCATGGTCAGCAGCGCGTGCAGCTCGGCCTCGTTGAACCACACGCCCGGCAGCTCGTGCTTGCCGCCACGCCACTGCTGGCCGAAGCGGTAGCCGTTCTCGGCCGCGTCGTACTCGATGGGCGCGTCCAGCCGCTCGCGCAGGTAGGCCAGGTCACGCTTGAGCGTGGCGGGTGACACCTCCAGCGCCGCGATCAGCTCGGCAAACGACACGCAGCCGCGGGAGCGGATCAGGTGCTCGATCTTGTAGAAGCGTTCGGTGCGGTCCATGAGACGGGGTGGCTGAACAGATTCACAGTGTTTTCCTGGTGGATCATCTCATGAGCCAGCTGGCTCACAGACTGCTTGCAAGGCCCGCGATTCAACAGCCCAGGCCTCTCAACCTCAGGAGCCGCCATGCAAGCCGTCACCACCGCCCAGATCCACGCCCACCCCGCCCTGGCCCAGTTCACGCTGGACATGGACGACACGCCCGCGCAGGTCAGCGCGCACGAACGCGTGGGCCTCGCGCTGGGCCGCGACTACGCACTGCATGGCCTCACGCCGCCCATCGCCCACCTCTACCCACAATCGCCGCTGCAGCGCGGCTGGATGTCGGCCCGCAGCCGCGCCGTGCGCACGCCGGCCAGCCCGCAGGTCGAGCTGTGGCTGGCGCTGCGCACGCACGCCTGGGCCCGTGGCCGCAGCTTCGAGGACATCCAGCTCACGCCGCATCACCTGGCACAGCTGGACACCACGCACTGCCCCATCACCCGTGAGCTACTGGGCGACGACAACCGCAGCATCGACCGCGTGCGCGACGACGCTGGCTATGCGGCCGGCAACCTCGCCGTCATGAGCCAGCGCGCCAACCGCGCCAAGGGTAGCCGCAACCGCCAGGCCCTGCTGGACATGGCCAGCAGCTGCGCCGCCGGCCCCATCACCCGCATCGGCGGCCTGGATGAAGCCCAGTGGCAGCGCCTGGCTGTGCTGAGCAGCTTCGTGACGCCACTGAGCCACGAAGAGGCCGCCCAGATCCCGCTGCGCGTGCTGCCGCCCAACCGCATGCGGCTGTTCAACCCCATCCAGGCGCTGCAGGCGCTGGTCACGCGCCAGCTCGCCACGCCGGGCTGGAGCGCCCGCCTGGCGCGGCTGGAGGCCTTGCTGCCCACGGAGGCCCTGCGCACCGACTTCAACCGCTTCCTGCTCGCGCTGGCCCCGCGCGTGCTGGCCGCTGCCGAGTTGCAGTCGCCGCATGAGATCCGCTGGGCGCTGGAAGACGCCTGGGCCCAGCCGCTGGTCATGAAGCGCTGGACGCGCTTTGCGCTGCAGCTGCACCCCGAACAGGCCGAGGCCCTGGTGGAACGCGCCGCTGCCCGCAAGCTGAGCCCGGTGCATGTGCAGCGGCATGACGATGCGACGGAGGGATGGGCCCTGGAAACGGGGGGGTATCTGCGCTGACGTCACGGCATGGTCATTTGCGCCGGACAGAGTGCCACCGCTTCGTTCACCAACTTCCCATGCTCATGACCAAGACTTTGCTGACCCTCGCCCTGGCTGCGGCAGCCCTGCCCTCGCACGCCGTGGTTGTCACCCAGTGGAACTTCAATTCCGTCCCCGCGGACAGCAGCGCCAGCACTGGCACCCAACTGCCCAGCATCGGCACGGGCTCGCTCAGTCTGATTGGCGGGGTCACCGGTGGTTTCAGCAGCGGCGCTGCCAACGGCGGCTCATCGGACCCTGCGTCCATCGATGACACCGGTCTGCAGACGACGGGCTACAAGGCCCAAGGCACTGGCAATGAGACCGCCGGCGTCTTCTTCAAGGTCAGCACAGTCGGCTTCCAGGGCATCAGCTTCAGCTACGACCTGCGCCACAGCAACACGTCGGCCCGCCATGAGCGCGTGCAATACACGCTGGACGGCACCACGTTCAACGACATCGCCCTGTTCACCGGTGCCGCTGGCGACACCTGGTTCAACAACCGCAGCGTCGACCTCAGCGGCATCGCTGGCGCGTCCAACAACGCCAACTTCGGTGTTCGCGTCGTCGCATCATTTGCACCCGGCACCAACGCCTATGCGGGAAGCAGCTCCAGCTACGCCGGTACGGGCACGTGGCGCTTCGACATGGCCACGGTGTCGGCCGTCTCCGCCGTGCCCGAACCCCAAACCTACGCCCTGATGCTCTCCGGTCTGCTGGCCGTCGGCTTCATCGCGCGCCGTCGTCGCGGCTGATCTGCGCACGCTGCGGCAATGACAAAGCGCCCCGAGGGGCGCTTTTTTCATGGCCAAACCGGCCAGGGCCGTGGCGTCAGACCAGCGAACGGAACAGACGGATCTCTTCGACGCGCGAGCCGCCCACTTCCGTCGTGCGGGCGCTGCCCAGCTCGCGCTTGAAGCCGGCCAGCTCGAAGAAGCGCAGCGCGCGCTCATTGCGCAGGTAGCACCACAGCGTGGCCTTGGTGCAGCCTTCTTCCTGCAGACCGTCGCGCGTGGCGTCCCACAGCGCCAAGCCCACGCCCTTGTCCCAGTGCTCGGGGCTGGCGAACAGCGCCCAGACTTCACCGGTGGTGGCCGGCGTGCCCTTGTCGCGCGAACGGTCGAAGCCGGCAAAGCCCATGATCTTGTTGTCCAGGTGGGCCACGATCACTTGCGGCTCGCACAGGTCGATGGCCTCGCGCCAGAACGCCTGACGCTTCTGCACCGACATCGCATCCAGCGCGGCCGCGGGCAGCAGGGCCTTGTAGGCATCCTGACTGGCTGCGACGTGAATCTCGGCGATGGCCTTGGCATCGCGCAGGGTGGCGGGGCGAACCTGGATCACGGACATGGAATTCTTCTTGAGCAATACGCTGGGCACGAAAGGGCAAGATTGTCCTTGTCCAAGCCGTGCAAGCGGGCTCTTGACAGAAATTTTTCCTGTGATCAGGACATGTGTTTTCGTGCCCGTGCTTTCACATGGTCCACAAGGCCGCGGCGCAGGCTTTTGAGCGGGGTGCGCTGCAGCGTGGCCAGCAGTGCGTGGTCCACGGCCATGCCGCCCAGGTCGAGCGCGAAACGCGTAGCGACTTCGCGCCGCACCTTCAGCAACAGCTCCGCCGTCACGCGCGCATCGGCCATGGCACGGTGCGCGCGGCCGCTGAAGCTCAGCGCATGAAACCGCACCAGCGCCCCCAGCGCATGGCTACCGGCCTCGGGCCACAGCCGTCGTGACAGCAGCACGGTGCATGCGAACTCATGCGCCGGGTCGGGTGCGATGCCGGCACGCTGCATCTCTGCCTGCCAGAAGCCGCGGTCGAACGAGGCGTTGTGCGCGACCAGCGGGCAGCCTGCCGTGAAGCGGGCCAGTTCGGCCATCACATCGGCAGACGGTGGTGCGCTGGCCAGCATCTCGTTGCTGATGCCCGTCAGCGCCTGGATGTGCGGTGGCACCCACGTGCCGCTGTTCATCAGGCTGCTCCAGGCATCCACCACCTCGCCCTGGCGCACGAGCACGGCCGCCACCTCGGTGGCGCGGCCGCCGCTGGTGGGCCCGAGCCCGGTGGTCTCGAAGTCGACGACGGCGATGGTCTCCATCAAGACCTCGTCAATGGCGGGTGCTTGATGGCGTTCATCGCGAGCTTGCGTTCCACCGCCGCCTCGAGGTCCACACCTGTGTGGTCGGCAATCTGCAGCAGGTACAGCAGCACATCGGACAACTCTTCGCCGAGATGGCGGCGCTGGTCGTCGTCGAGCGCGAGCGACTGCTCGGGCGTCAGCCACTGAAAGATCTCCAGCAGCTCGGCGGCTTCCACCGTCATGGCCATCGCCAGGTTCTTGGGCGTCTGGTAGGGCTGCCAGTCGCGGTCGGCGGCAAAGCGCCGCAGGCGGGCCTGCAAGGCGGAAATGTTCATGGAAAAGATGTCCTCTGTATTCAAGACTGTATTGAAGAATCAAAGGTAGTCGTGGTGGTAGAGGGCGGCCTGCGCTGTGGACAAGATAAGAAATCTCTTTCGCAGCAACCACTTGGCTTCCTAACAAGCCTGTGCGCCAGGCCCCGGATGACTTGTCCCTCAATTGGGAACAACTTGGCGGCGCAGCCTCAGCCTGTGGATATCTATGAAGTTGTTCGGCCGTCATCCACAGACTTGCCCCATGCGTTCTAGGCGGCGCTCTCTAGCTTTCGGCCGCCTTTCTTGACGTGACCAAGGGGAAAAACGAACGACCGTTCTAAAAGTCAGCGGCTAGAGTTGCCCTCCCCGAATTCAAAGGCGTCGTCAGAGCGGTGCCGCCCAGGAGACAACGATGAAATACGTCCTCACCCGGCTTGCCGCAGCGTCGGCAGCCTTGCTTGGCAGCGTGTTGGTGGCGGGTTGCGGTGGCGGCGCCACGGCCGACACGACGCCCCAGGTCAAGATCACCTCGGTCAAGGTCTTCGGCGACAGCCTGCAGGACAGCGGCACCTTCGGCTACAAGTTCACCGTGCAGACGGCGGACAACCTGGTCTACCCGGAGCGCATCGCCGCCAACTACGGCCTGAGCCTGTGCAACTTCTACGTGTTCACCGGCACCACCTTTGCCGCCAACACGGCCAAGACCGGCTGCACCAACTTCTCCATCGGTGGCGGCCGCATCACCTACACGGGTGCCGGTGCCAGCGCCGCCAACCCGTTGAACGTGGGTGTGCAGATGGCGACCTATGCCGCCGTGGGCAGCTACACGGCGAGCGATCTGGTCATCATTGACGGCGGCGGCAATGACGCGGCTGACCTCGTCGGCGCCTACCTCAACATCCCGCGTGACAGCGCTGCGGCCTTCTCGGCGCTGCTGGGCACGCTGCTGACCCCCACACAGATCGGCACCGCGCTGGCCGGCGGCGCCACCACCACGGCCCAGATCGGCGGCACCTACATGGCGGCGCTGGCCGACAAGTTCTACGCGTCCATCAAGGCCAGCGTGCTGGACAAGGGCGCCACGCACGTGGTGCTGATGAACCTGCCGGACATCACGCTGACGCCGCGCTTCCAGGCCGTGCTGGACGGCATCGCGCTGGCCAGCGGTGGCGGCACCACCGGTGCCACGGCCCGCGCCCAGGCGCAGGCCACGTTCCGGGCCTGGATGTCGGCCTACAACACCCAGCTCGCCGCCAAGGTCGGCAATGACGAGCGTGTCGCGCTGATCGACTTCTACAAGGGCCTGCAGGACCAGGTGACCACGCCCGCCCAGTTCGGCCTGACCAATTCCAAGGACACGGCCTGCCCGCGCACCGGCGTCGGCAGCGACGGCCTGCCCACCTACAGCTTCCCCACCTGCACGGCCGCGGCACTGAGCGCCGCGCCGCCGGCAGGGGTGACCGGCGCCGACTGGTGGAAGACCTACGGCTTCTCGGACGGCTTCCACCCCACGCCCTACGCCCACCAGCTGATCCAGCAGCTCATCGCCAAGTCCATCACCACCAAGGGCTGGCTGTAAGCCGCACGCACCCGTTCACGGAGATATCCCATGACCACCAAGTTCCTCCTCGGTGCGACCGCCGCGCTGCTGCTCACCGGCAGCGCCTGGGCCCAATCGGCCGGCAGCTTCGTCATCAGTGCCGGTGCGGCCCAGATCAGCCCGCAGGTCGACAGCGGCGACCTGACCGCGCCCAGCCTTCCCGGCACCAAGATCGACGTCAAGAAGGCCAGCTCCTTCGTCGGCGGCATCACCTACTACTGGACCGACAAGCTCAGCATCGAGCTGCCCATCGCGCTGCCCTTCGAGCACGACATCGTCGGTGCCGGTGCGATCGACGGCGTCGGCAAGATCGGCAGCGTGAAGTCCCTGCCCATGACGCTGCTGGCCCAGTACCGCTTCGGTGATGCCAACAGCACGGTGCGCCCCTTCATCGGTGCAGGCCCCACCTATGCCTACTTCTTCAAGCCGCGCGCCACGGCCACGCTGTCCGGCATCACCGGTGGCACGGTCAACACGCCGACGACGCTCACGATGAAGCGCCGCCTGGGCGCCACCGTGGAGCTGGGCGCGGCCTACAACATCAGCCGCGACTGGTCGGCCAGCGTCTCGGTCACCAAGACCATGATCAAGACGACGGGCTCGCTGTCCACCGGCCAGACCATCGAGACCTCGCTGGACCCCGTGTCCATCAAGTTCGGCGTCGGCTACCGCTTCTGAGCCGCTAGCGGCACGTCGCCACAAGGAGCCTGCGGGCTCCTTTTTTGTTGGGTTGATATTCCCGTCAGGCGGCCCGGTTGCTGCCGTCTGCGGCGGGCACACTCGCGCCGCCAAACCACCAGGAGCAAGCAATGTTCAAGAGACTGGCTTCCGAGGCGCTGGGCCTCAGCGACATCGGCGTCATCGTGCCCGCGGCCGACTTCAACAAGGTCGATGCCGACGACTACCTGTTCAGCGAGGACGGCGAGAAGATCTACTTCCTCATCAAGTCCAAGAAGGACGAGTACTGCTTCACCAACCTCGCGCTGGTGCATGTGGATGGCGAATCCGCCGTGTCGTCCAAGCGCGTCATCCGGCGCTACGACTGGCTGAGCCACCGCATCAGCCACGTGACGCTGGAGACGGCCGGCACCATCGACATGGACGTCGAGATCAAGTTCCACATCGGTGAGGGCGCGCCGTTCAGCATCGACGTGCGCAAGAACTTCATCGAGCAGCTCAAGGATCTCTACAAGGCGCTGCACAGCATCGGCAAGCTGCAGGAACGTGACGAACAGGCGCGTGCCCATGCGATGGAGTGCCTGGGCGTGACCGGCCAGATGTTCAAGCTGGGCCAGGAGGTCACGGAGGAACAGGTCAGCCGCCACTACCTGTCGCTGCTCAACACCGTGAACAGCGTCGTGCTGGACAAGCTCAGCCGCAAGGATTTCGGCGGCGTGTTCGAGCGCTACATCCAGAACTGAGAGGTTTGCTCGACCGCATCGACAACCTCAGCTGCAGGCATGCAAGCCATCGCGCGCTCCATGTTCAGGGGCATTCTCTATGTCGGCGTGTGGACGTTGATCACACTGGCTGGCGCCGCAGCCGGGTTCTGGTGGTCCCTCAGCGGCGTTCCCGAGCCTGCGATCGGCGACGGCTTCGGGGCCTTGCTGAACAGCCTGCTCGGGCTGTGCCTGGGTGGCGGCTTCGGCCTGATCGTGGTGGGCTGCCTGGCGAGCGCGCTGGCAGCGCGCAGGCGCCAGCGTATGGCCGACGCCGGCTGATACGGCCGGCGTCGCGCTCTCAGGCGATGCCCACCACCTTGTGCATCTGCACCGACAGCCGCCACTGCGGGTGGGCCATGCAGTAGGCCACCGCGGCCTTGGTGTGCTCGCGCTGCAGCACCGAGTCCATGGGCTGCAGGAAGAAGTTCTCGAAGGCCAGATGGGCAAACCGCTCCGGCATTGCCAGCGGCTGCGGGTAGACCAGCTTCAGCTCGTGGCCTGACGTCAGCACCAGCGGCGCATCGGCCTTGGGGCTGACGCAGATCCAGTCCAGCCCCGGCGGTGCGGGTTGCGTGCCGTTGGTTTCCACCGCCACCTCGAAGCCGCGCGCGTGCAGCGCATCGATCAGCGGTGTGTCCAGCTGCAGCAGCGGTTCGCCGCCGGTGCACACCACGTAGCGCTGGCCGCCTTCGCCGTCAGGCCAGGCCTTGGCGATTGCATCGGCCAGCGCATCGGGTGTTGCGAACTTGCCGCCGCCTTCACCGTCGGTGCCGACGAAGTCCGTGTCGCAGAAGGTGCAGACGGCGGTGGCACGGTCCTGCTCGCGGCCGGTCCACAGGTTGCAACCGGTGAAGCGGCAGAACACTGCCGCGCGGCCGGCCTGGGCGCCTTCGCCCTGCAGCGTGTAGAACAGCTCTTTGACTGAATACGTCATACGGGAATCAATTCTTCCGAGTCGGCGCGGCTGACGATGGCGCCGCAGCCGCGCGTCTCGTACAGGTCCACGCGGTCGATCTGCGGCAGCACCGAGCCGCCCTCGTTCAACACCCAGGTCGCGATGCTGGCGGCGTCGCCGTCCGGCAAGTTGGCGATCTCGAACAGCGGGTGGTGGTCCAGCCGCTTGAAGATGGGGTTGAACAGGCTCTTCACATCGCCAAAGTCCACCGTCCAGCCCATCACCTGGTCCAGCGGCGCGGCCAGGTGCAGGCGCAGGGTGAAGGTGTGGCCGTGCGTGCCGGCCAGCGGGTGGCCGTCGGGCGCGTGGCGCAGGCGAACGGCGCTGTCCAGCGTCATCTCCTTCCAGATCCGGTAGCTCTGGCCGTTGAAGTTGGCGCCGCTGGAGCCGGTTTCGTAGACGGTCACCCAGCTCAGTTCCGGCAGCTGGGGCTTGAGCCGCGCCCACAGCCAGGCCGAGAGGTTCTCGCTGGTCGGGTTCTGCAGGCCCGGGATGTCGTTCAGGCAGCGGTAGTTCAGCTCGAAGTGCAGCGGCGCCCAGACTTCGTCGAGGTGGTCGTAGTCGATGGCCAGGTCACGCTCGCCGAGATCGGCATTCGCGTGCAGGATGACCTCGAAGCCATGGCCGTGCATGCGGCCGCACTGGTGGCCGGCCGGCACGTTGGGCAGCTGGTGCGCAGCCTGGAAGCGGTAGCGGCGCCACACATGGGCATGGCCGGCGCCGTCCAGGTCCACGCCGCTGTGCGTGGTGCTTTGCACGCCCACCTGCACGATGCCGGGCACATCCACGTTCAGCCGGCTGCGCACCCAGCGGGCCAGGTTTTCGTCGGTGGGCTCGTCGAGGTGGTCGTTCAGCAGCGCATGGTCCAGCGGTGCGACGGTGCCAGCCATGCGCGCGCGCAGGTCCTCCACCTCGCCACCCGGGAAAGCCGCCCAGCCGGCGGGCAGCGCGCTGCGCACCGTGGCGAAATAGCTGTGGCCGTGCAGGCCGTGGCTGCGGTGCGATGCCGGCAGCGCAGGAATGCGGCAGGCCGACTCGAAGCCGGCGGACGCACAGTGAAGGACCGAAACTGACATGCCCCGATTGTCCCTTGGGGCTCATGACCTTGCTTGACTTGAAGCCGACTTGAACTTCTAGGCTTCAGCCCATGAACCTCGCCGACCCCGTGACAGCTGCCAACACCACCCCTGACGACAGGCTCTTCGCCCCCGGCCGCCGCGCGGCCTGCGTGGGCGCCGTCGCGCTGATTTCCATGCTGGCCTTCGAGTCCATTGCCGTGGCCACCGCCATGCCCGCAGTGGCGGAGGCGCTGGGCGGCCTGTCGCTGTATGCGCTGGCCTTTGGCGCCACGCTGGCCACCTCGGTCATCGGCATGACGATCGCCGGCCAGCTGTGCGACAAGCGCGGTGCCTACCGTGCATCGCTGCTGGGGCTGGCGGCCTTTCTGGCCGGCCTGCTGCTGGCCGGGCTGGCGCCGTCCATGACCGCGCTGGTGCTGGGCCGCGCGCTGCAGGGCCTGGGCACGGGCGTGCTGGGCGTGGCGCTGTATGTGGGCGTGGGCCAGGTCGTGCCGGCGCCGCTGCATCCCAAGCTGTTCGCGATGTTTGCCGGCGCCTGGGTGCTGCCTGG
The DNA here is from genome assembly GCF_026712245.1 of Roseateles hydrophilus. GTDB lineage: Bacteria > Pseudomonadota > Gammaproteobacteria > Burkholderiales > Burkholderiaceae_C > Pelomonas > Pelomonas hydrophilus. The sequence continues at coordinate 251,438 of NZ_JAPPUY010000003.1, read as the reverse complement.
CCTGGTGGGCCCGGCGCTGGCGTCCGGACTGGTGCACTGGCTGGGCTGGCGCTGGGTGTTCCTGGCGGTTGCGGCGGCCGTGCCGGTGGCGGCGGCGCTGATGCTGCCATCGCTGCGGCGCGGCGGTGGCGGCACCGGTGCAACGCTGCACTGGGGCGGGTTGCGCTGGGCGGCGCTGGCCAGCGGCGGCGCCCTGCTGCTGCATGGGGCTGGCCAGCACGAGGGCGTCGGCGCTGGCCTGCTATTCGCGGTCGGCGCCGTGGCGGCCTGGCTCGCGGCGCGCCAGCTGTTGCCGGCCGGCACGCTGACGGCGGCGCGCGGCCTGCCCAGCGTCGTGTTGCTGCGCGGCTTCATCGCCGCCGCGTTTGCCAGCGCCGAGGCCTTCCTGCCGCTGCTGCTGACCCAGCACTTCGGCTGGAGCCTGACGCAGGCTGGCATCGCGCTGAGCACCGGCGCTGTCACCTGGAGCATTGGCAGCGCCATCCAGGCGCGCGTGCAGGGCGACACCGCGCGGCGCCGGCTGCTGCCATCGGGCTTTGCGCTCGCGGCGCTGGGGCTGGCCGTCGTCATGGCGCCTGTGCTTGTCGCGGCGCTGCCGGCGTGGCTGGCACTGCTGGGCTGGGCAGTCGTGGGCCTGGGCATCGGGTTGTCGTTCCCGATGCTGTCGGTGCTGCTGCTGAAGCTGTCGCCGCCGCAGAGCCAGGGGGCCAACACCTCATCATTGCAGCTCAGCGATGCGCTGGTCAGCAGTGCCGCGCTGGGGCTGGCGGGCCTGCTGTTCGACCCGTCCACGCGCCAGGTGCTGCCGGTGCTGGTGATGGCTTGCGCGCTGGCGGCCGCTGCGGCCGTGGTCAGCCCGCGAGCGCTGCCGCGGGCGGCGTGAGGGTCAGGCCGCGGGCGGCCGCACGTCTGTCACGCGCCGGCCGCGCCGGGCTGCGGCGCTGCGCAGGTGCACCAGCGACTCCACGCGCTTGAGCAGTTCGCGGTCGTTCCAGGGCTTCTTGAAGATGCCGTAGACGCCCTCGATCTGGCCCACGCGGCCGTGCAGCTCGTCGTGGCCGGTGATGGCAATCACCGGCAGGTCTTCGGTGGCCAGGCTGCCGTGCACGTCGGCGATCAGCTCGAAGCCGTCCTTGTTGGGCATTTCCAGGTCGGTGATCAGCACGGCGATGGCGGGCTTGGCATCCAGCTCGGCCAGCGCCTCGTTGCCGTCGTTGACCTGCACGACCGTGAAGCCGGCGCCTTCCAGCAGCCGCTTGAGCTTGGTGCGCACCACGGCGGAGTCGTCGGCGATCAGCACCGTGGGCGGGCCCTCGGGCACCACCGGGGCGGGAGCAGCGGGCGGCTGCATGGGCGACGGCGCCATGACGAAGGCGCTGGCCATCGTCGGTGCACCGGGCGTGCCGGGCAGTGGCGGCAGCACCACCGGCGCCTGGGCCGCGCGAGTGCGCTGGCCCTCCGGCGGGCGCGGCGGCGGCGTGTACTCGCGTGGCGGCCGGTAGTCGTCACGCTTGAAGGCGGCGATGAGCACGATGATGGCCAGCGGGATCGCGATCAGCACCGGCATCAGGTACGCGCCCAGCAACTCCTGCAACTCGTGAAACATCTCTCCATCCCCTGCGTCTAGGCCGGGCAGCCTAACACCCGCTCACTGCGGGCACCATCAATGATTTGCCGGCATCCGTCACGGATTCCGGGGCTTTACCCCCGCGTCCGCCCCAGGTGGACGCATCGAGCGCCGGGGTGTTGTTGCCAGTGCTTACCTTAGGATGCGCTCCCATGCATCCCCTAGTTCGTAGTGTCGCTGCGCTGCTGGCTGCCTTGGCGCTGAGCGCGGCGCGGGCAGATGCCGGCGCTGGCCCGCTGGAGGTGCAGTTCCGCAGTGTGCCGGTGCCTCAGGACGCGGTGCCCGCCATTGCCCAGGACCGCGCAGGGCTGCTGTGGATTGCCACCACCAAGGGCCTGGCGCGCTACGACGGCTACCGGCTGCGCCCCATCGAGCTGCCGCCCGAGACGGGCGCGCGGCGTGGCCTGGGCTGGGTGCGGGCGATGGCGCCGGCCGCCGACGGACGCATGTGGATAGGCACCGAGTTCCTGGGCCTGGTGGCCTACGACCCGGCGCAAGACCGCGTGCAGCGCCATGCACCAGGCGCACCCCAGGCCCCCATCCGCGCCGTGGCCGAGGACCGTGCGGGCGCCGTCTGGGTGGGCACCGTGGGCCGGGGCCTGTACCGCTACGAGCCGCGCAGCGGCCGGGTCGAGTCGCAGGTGCTGACCTGGCGCGGCGAGGCCGAGAGTCGCGTGCTCGCGCTGCTCGCTGCGCGGGACGGCGGCGTCTGGGCCGGCCACTGGCGCGGCCTGGCGCGCCGTGTCGGCGAGCGCTGGGAGGACGTGCCACTGCCGGGCCTGCCCGCCGGCGCCACGGTGCTGGCGCTGGCCGAGGACAGCGGCGGCCGGCTCTGGCTGGGCACGCAGAGCGGGCAGCTGGGCGTTGTCGAGCAGGGACGCGTGCGCTGGGTGCAGTCGCTGGGGCTGCCGGTGCAGGCACTGGCCGAGGGGTACGACGGCCAGCTCTGGGTGGGCAGCAAGAACGGCCTGTTCTGGGTCGATACGGCCAGCGGCGCCGTGCAGGCCCGCTTGCGCCAGGACCCGCGCCGCCCCATGGGCCTGGCGGGCAATGACTTCAGCGCCGTGCTGCGCGACGCCAGTGGCGCCATGTGGGTGAGCGGCTACGGGCTGGGCGTGCAGCGCCACCTGCACCACCCGGCACTGGCCGTGCGCGGCCCCGATGCCGATGGCAGCGGCCCGCTGGCCGAGGCCGATGTGCGCGCGCTGCTGGCGCTGCGCAACGGCGAGGTGCTGGCGCCCACGCAGACCGGCCGCGTCGTGCGGCTGGACGGCCGCCCGGGCCGCGAGCTGGCCACGCTGGGCACCTGGCCGCGGGAGCGGCAGACCGTGGTCGAGCACCTCGCCGAGGCGCCCGACGCCAGCCTGTGGATGGCCGCTGCCGGCCGGCTGGAGCACCGCGCCGCCGATGGCCGCCTGCTGCGCGACTGGGCGCTGGATGGCGGCCGGGCCCAGCAGCTGCTGCTGCGTGCCGACGGCAGCGTGTGGCTGGGCATGCAGGAAGGCCTGTACCGCCTGGCCGGTGCGCAGGCGACGGCGCTGGAACGCGTGCACCTGCAGGGCGACGCGCCGCTGCATGGCGGCATCTACGTGCTGCGCGAGGCGCCGGACGGGCGCCTGTGGGTGGGCGGCCAGGCCGGTCTGTTGCGCGAGGAAGCGGCCGCTGGCGGCGTGCTCGCACCCGTGCCGCAGGCGCCGGGCGAGGCGCTGGGCAGCCCCGCCGTCATGGCCCTGCTGTGGGCCCGCGACGGCCGGCTGTATGCCGACACCACCGTGGCCGGCCTGCACCGCCTCAAGGGCTGGGATGGCCAGGGCCGTGCACGCTTCGAGTCCATCAGCGAGCGCTTGGGCGTGGACGGCTTGTTTGGCGGCCACCTGCACGAGGACGCGCGCGGCCGCATTTGGAGCCAGCAGCATGTCTACGACCCGCAGACCGACCGGCTGGACGCCTTCGGCGGTGCCGATGGCGGGCATTTCGGCAGTTTCTGGCTCTTCGCCAGCGCCGAGTTGCCCGGCGGTGGCCTGCTGTTCGGCGGCAGCCGGGGCCTGCTGCGCGTGCAGCCCGAGGCCTGGCAGAGCTTGCGCACGAGCCCGCCGCTGGTGGTCAGCAGCCTGCGCGTGAATGGCCAGCCCTGGCCGCAGGGCCAGGGTGTGCTGACGCTGCCGCCAGGCCGGCGCATGCTGTCGGTGGAGTTCGCGGCGCTGGACTATGCGGACCCGTCTCGGCTGCGCTACGAGTACCGCCTGCAGGGCCTGGATGACGACTGGACGCGCGTGGACGCCGCCGGCCGTCAGCCCAGCTTCGGGCCCTTGAAGCCCGGCCGCTACACGCTGCAGGTGCGCGCCACGGCCCACCACGCGCGCTGGGATGGCGAGCCGCTGCAACTGCCCATCGAGTTGCAGCCCGCCTGGTGGGAAACCGGCCCGGCGCATGTCGCCGGCCTGCTGGCCTTGTTGGCTGTGATCTGGACCTGGACCGGCTGGCGCACCCGCCAGCTGCGCCGGCACGAAGCCGAGCTGCAGGCACTGGTGGCCGAGCGCACCGCCGAGCTGCGCGAGCTCAGCCTCACCGACACGCTGACCGGCCTGCGCAACCGCCGCTACCTGGAGCTGCGCCTGGACGACGACCTGGCGCTGTGCCTGCGCCGCTTCGAGACCCCCGACGGCGATGGCCCCGGCCCAGGGGCCGACCTGCTGCTGATGCTGCTGGACCTGGACCACTTCAAACGCATCAACGACGAGCACGGCCATGCAGCGGGCGATGCGGTGCTGGTGCAGCTCGCGCAGCGCCTGCGCCAGGTGTTCCGCGAGACCGACTCGCTGGTGCGCTGGGGTGGCGAGGAGATCCTGGTGCTGGCCCGCGAAACCGAGCGCCGCGATGGCGCTGACCTGGCGGCGCGCGTGTGCGCCGCCGTGCGCGAGCGGCCGTTCGACATCGGCCCCGGCGAGACCGTGCAGGTGACGGTGTCCATCGGCTTCTGCGCCTTCCCGCTGGACCCGCGCCAGCCGCGCCTGTGGGACTGGCGCGCCTGCCTGGGCCTGGCCGACTCGGCGCTGTACGCCGCCAAGGCACAGGGCCGCGACGGCTTTGTGGGCGCCATCGACAGCCTGGGCCTGGCGCCACGCGAGGCGCCCACCAGCCTGGCCGGCTGGCGGCGCGAGGCGCGGCTGCAGGTGATCACGAGCGCGCAGCGCGACGCCCAGCCCGCCTGACCCGCCGGCCGGCCGCGCCCGTTCAGCCGGCGGTGCGAAAGCCCGCCATGGCCTGGCGCAGCGCCTCGGCCTGGCGCTTCAGGCTCTCGGCGGCGGCAGCGCTCTCTTCCACCAGCGCGGCGTTCTGCTGCGTGGTGTCGTCCATCTGGTGGATGGCCACGCCGACCTCGTCCATGCTGAGGTGCTGATCGCGCGACAGCGTGCTGAGTTCGCCGATGACGCCGGTCACGCGCGTGACGGCCTCCACCACGCGCTGCATCAGCGCGGCGGCCTCCTCGCCCTGTGCATGGCCGGCGCCGACGCGCTCCACGCTGGCGCCGATGAGTGTGCGGATCTCCTTGGCCGACGCGCCCGCGCGTTGCGCCAGCGCGCGCACCTCGCTGGCCACCACGGCAAAGCCACGGCCGTGCTCGCCCGCGCGGGCTGCCTCGACGGCGGCGTTCAGCGCCAGGATGTTGGTCTGGAAGGCAATGCCGTCGATGGTGCCGATGATGTCGGCAATCTTCTGCGAGCTGGTCTGGATGTCTCGCAACGTGACGGCCAGCGTGCTCACCAGGCCGCCGCCGGACTCCGCGAGTTTGCGCACCTCGGTGGCCAGCTCGGCGGCGTGGCCGGATTGCTGGGCGCCCTGCTCCAGGCCGTGGCGCACGGTGTCTACCGAGGCGGTGGTCTGCTCCAGCGCGGCGGCCTGCGTCTCGGTGCGGGCCGACAGGTCGGCGCTGCCCGAGGCGATCTGCTGGCTGGCGGTGGCCACCTCGTCGGCGCGGCTGCGCACGGTGCAGACCACGTCGCCCAGCTTGGCCGCCATGTCCAGCAGCGCAGCGGTGAGGCGCTCGCCCTCGTCCTGCGAACGGCGGTCCACATCGCCCGCATGCGCCAGATTGCCGTCGGCCACGGCCTGGGCAATGCCCAGCGCGCGGCCCATGGAACGCGAGGTCTGCCGCGCGATGACCCACAGCAGCCAGCCGCCGATTGCGGCCAGCAGCAGGAAGAACAGCGTACCACCGATGACGATGCGGCGGTCGTAGGCCAGCGTGTCGATCAGGTCCTGCTCCAGCGCGGCCATGGCGGCGTCGCCCAGGGCGTACTGCGCATCGATGGCGGCCGTGGTCGCGGCCCACCAGTCGGGCGCCTTGACCTGCGGCGATTCCGGCTCGATCAGGCCCTTCAGCGCCAGCTGGCGCGCCTCGTTCAGGCGGCCGGTCAACTGTTCGGTCAGCGCGGTGAGTTTTTGCTGCTCGGCGCTGGGCAGAACGACGTGGCGCAGCGATCGCATGGCGTTGGCCTGGTCGGCCAGCGCCCGCTCCAGCGCCACCACCAGGCGCTGCTTGTCGGCCGGGGTCAGCTCGCCCTTGGCCAGCATGCCCATGCCGGCGCCCCGCAAGCGCCCCAGCAGTTCCGCGCTGCGCGGCAGGTGCTGAAGCGCAGCGTCCTGCAGGAAGTAGCCGTTGGCGAACGGGTGCAGCACCATCTCCGACGCCACGGCCGCCTCGTACAGCCAGGCCAGCCGGGCGTCGATCAGCTCGGTATGCCGGCGGAAGCTGTCCGGCGCTGTGATGCTGCGGCTGCTGATGTCTGCGGCCAGTTGCTCCTGCCCGCGCCAGTAGTCCTGCAGCTCGCGAAGCAGCGCGGGATTCAACGCGGCCTCGGTGGCAGCGAGGCTGGGCGCCTTCAGCGCCAGCAAGTTGCGCCACACCTCGTTGCGCTTGGCTTCCGCAGCCGCGTCGCCGTTCAGTTGGCTGTTGGCCAGCCCGCGGTGCTGGGCAGTCAGCCGCGCCACCTTCAGGCCCAGCGTGACGGCGGGCAGCGCATTGGCTTCTTTGCTGATCTGCCGCTCCGCTTGCACAGCCTCCCGCACGTACAGCACCGAGGGCACCAGGCCCATCAAGGCGCTCACGCATGCCACAGCGGCCAGTTTCCGGCTCACGCCCAGTCGTTCGATCCAGGTCTTCATGCCATGTCTCCCTGCGCCGTTGGTAGCGCTAGAAAAGACTATCTGGACTCATGCTGCGCCGCAACAGATGCCATCAAGCCCAGCGGGCGAATTCATAAAATTCGGTATGCCCGCCACGCCCATGACCCGTCTCGAACTTCTCGCCCCCGCCCGCGACGCCGATATCGGCATCGAGGCCATCAATCACGGCGCCGATGCCGTCTACATCGGGGGTCCGGGCTTTGGCGCGCGTGACAAGGCAGGCAATGCCATCGAGGACATCGCCCGCCTGGTGCGCCACGCGCACCGCTTCAACGCGCGCATCTTTGTGACTTTGAACACGATCCTGCGCGATGACGAACTTGAGGGGGCACGAACGCTAACGTGGCAATTGCACGACGCCGGTGTGGACGCGCTCATCGTGCAGGACATGGGCTTGCTGGAGCTGGACCTGCCGCCCATCCAGCTGCACGCCAGCACGCAGACCGACATCCGCACGCCCGAGAAAGCGCGCTTCCTGCAGGACGTCGGCTTCTCGCAGATGGTGTTGGCCCGCGAGCTCGACCTGAAGCAGATCCGCGCGATCCGCGAGCAGGTGCAGCACGCGCATCTGGAGTTCTTCGTGCACGGCGCGCTGTGCGTGGCCTACAGCGGCCAGTGCTTCATCAGCCACGCCATGACCGGCCGCAGCGCCAACCGCGGCTCGTGCAGTCAGGAGTGCCGCCAACCCTTCACCGTGGTGGACGGCCAGGGCCGCGTGGTGGCGCATGACAAGCACGTGCTCAGCCTGAAAGACAACGACCAGAGCGCCAACCTGGAGGCGCTGATTGACGCCGGCATCCGCAGCTTCAAGATCGAAGGCCGCTACAAGGACATGGCCACGGTCAAGAACGTCACGGCCCACTACCGCACGCTGCTGGACGCCATCATCGACCGCCGACCGGAGCTGGCCCGCAGCAGCGACGGCCGCTGCCGCTACACCTTCACGCCCGAGCCCGAGCAGGCCTTCAACCGCGGCGGCACCGACTACTTCGTCAACGGCCGCAAGATCGACATCGGCGCCTTCGACAGCCCCAAGCACGCGGGCATGCCGCTGGGCGAGGTCAAGCGCGTGGGGCCCGACAGCTTCGACGTGGACACGGGCGACGCGACCCGGGTGGTCAACAACGGCGACGCGCTGACCTGGTGGGACCGCCAGGGCGAGCTGCAGGGCGTGCCGGTGAACGTGGCGACGCCGCTGGGCGGCACGGCCTGGCGCATCGAGCCCAACCTGTCCAAGGGCCAGCAGTTCAGCGACCTGAAGGACCTCTTCCCCGGCACCGCGCTCAACCGCAACCGCGACATGGCCTGGGAGCGCCTGCTGGCCAAGCCCAGCGCCGACCGCCGCATCGCCGTGGACGTGACGCTGGCGCAGGTGGCCGACGGCTTCGAGCTCAGCCTCAAAGACGAAACCGGCGTGAAGGCCGCCGTGCGCCTGCCGCACGCGCTGGAGCCCGCGCGCAACCCGCAGCAGGCCGAGGCCCAGTACAAGGAGCACCTGGCCAAGCTGGGCGACACCATCTTCGACGCCCGCCGCGTGCGGCTGGCCATGCGCGAGCCCTACTTCCTGCCGGTGAGCAAGCTCAACGCCCTGCGCCGCGACGGCGTGGCCGCGCTGGAGGCCGCCCGCGAGGCCGCCTTCCGGCGCCTGCCGCGCCACGCGCCGGTGGAGCCGCCCGTGCCCTACCCGGATGACACGCTCACCTACCTCGCCAACGTCTACAACGCCCAGGCCGCCGCGTTCTACGCCCGCCACGGCGTGAAGGTGATCGGTGCCGCCTACGAAAGCCACGAGGAACTGGGCGAGGTGCCGCTGATGATCACCAAGCACTGCGTGCGCTGGAGCCTGAGCCTGTGCCCCAAGCAGGCCAAGGGCGTGACCGGCGTGCAAGGCACGGTGCGCGCCGAGCCGCTGACGCTGCAGCACGGCGACGACCACTTCACCCTGCGCTTTGACTGCAAGCCCTGCGAAATGCACGTGGTGGGCAGCATGCAAAAGCATGTGCTCAAGCAGCTCAACAGCCAGATGAAGGCCGAGCCGGTGCGCTTCTACCGCAGCCGCCCGGCGGGCTGAGCGCACCCGCAGGGCGCTTGCCTCAACTCAACAGGTCGTAGGGACCGCCGCGCTCCAGCGCGCGCTGATAGGCCGGCCGCGCATGGATGCGGGCGAGGAAGGCCTGGATCTTCGGGAAACCGTCCAGCGATCCGCCACGCGCCGCGGCGGCTTCCAGAGGGAAGCTCATCTGCACATCCGCTGCGCTGAACTCGGTGCCGGCAAACCAGGGGCGCGCAGCCAGCTCCGCTTCCAGGAAGCGCAACTGGTTGTCGATGTTGGGCTGCACGAAGCTGGCCAGCACCTTGTCCGCGATGCCCTTGGCGATGGGCTTCACGAAGAAGGGCATGGGGCTGCGCTTGATCTTGTTGAACACCAGCTTCATCACCAGCGGCGGCATGGCCGAGCCCTCGGCGAAGTGCAGGAAGTAGCGGTAGCGCAGCGCGTCCTGCTCACCGGTGGGCTTGAGGCGGCCGCTGCCGTACTTGTCCACCAGGTACTCCAGGATGGCGCCGCTCTCGGCCACCGTGAGGCTGCCGTCGGTGATGACGGGGCTCTTGCCCAGCGGGTGCACGGCCTTGAGTTCCAGGGGCGCCAGCGAGGTCTTGGCGTCGCGTTCGTAACGCTTCACCTCGTAGGGCAAGTCGAGTTCTTCCAGCAGCCACAGCACGCGCTGCGAGCGGGAGTTGTTCAGGTGGTGGACGGTGATCATGCGGCGCAGTGTAGGGACGGCCTGCCGGCCGTGCGCCTCACAGCGCCCGCATCGAGCCCTTGTAGACGCCGCAGCCTAGGTACAGGTCGTCTACCTTGACGACGTAAGACATCTTTTGCTGCGGCTCGCCGGTCTGCGGATGGGCGATGGTGTACTGCACCCATCCCGGCCCGCTCTCGGCCTGCTCGATGATGGCTTGCAGCAGTTGCTCGCCGGCACCGCCCTTCATCACGTCCTGCACGCGCTGGCCCACCCGGGCCGGGTTGCCCGCAAAGCCCTGGTAGCGGCCCTGCGCGTCCAGCGCGAAGACGTACATGTCGCGGTCGAACAGGCCGCTGTCGGTCGCATTGATGCGGCGCAGCAGCGCATCGCGGCTGCCGGCCTCGCGGCGCATGTCGAGCGCGCGATCCACCAGTTCGCGGGCCTCGTCAGCCGTGCCCTGCGGCAACTTGAACGCGGACACCGAACTTGTCAGCACCTTGGCGCGCTCCTGCAGTTCCGTGGCCTGGGCCACCGCCTGCTCCACCATGGCACCGTTGCGCTGGGTCAGCGTGTCCAGCTGGCGGATGGCGGACGTGATCTCGGTCAGGCTGGCGCTCTGTTCGGCGCTGGAGGCCGAGATCTGCGACATGTGCTCGGCCACCGAACGCACGCCGTCGGCGATGGCCTCGATGCGCTGCCCGGCGCCGCGGATCATGCCCACGCCGGCATTCACCTGCTCGGACGATGCCGTGATCAGCTGGCGGATCTCCTTGGCCGAGGCAGCCGAGCGCTGCGCCAGCGTGCGCACCTCGGTGGCCACGACGGCAAAGCCGCGCCCAGCCTCGCCCGCGCGGGCGGCCTCGACGGCGGCGTTCAGCGCCAGGATGTTGGTCTGGAAGGCCAGCGAGTCGATGACGCCGACGATCTCGTCCATGCGTCGGGCACTGGCCGCGATGGCTTCGATGGCGTCGACGGCAGCCTTCATGCCGGCCGCGCCCTGCTCGGCCGTCTGGCTGACGGCCTGGGCCGAGGCATCCGAGGCCTGCGCTGCCTGCGCATTGATCTGCACCGTGGCGGCCAGCTCCTGCACGCTGGCCGAGGTTTCTTCCAGGTTGGCAGCCTGCTGTTCGGTGCGCTCTGACAGCGCATGATTGCCCTGCACCAGCACATCGCCCGAGCCCGACAGCAGCGCCGCATTGCTGCGCACGGCGGCCACCATGAAGGAGATGTTGTTCACCATCACCGACATGGCGGCGGACATGTCGGACAGCTCGTCCTTGCCGCGGATGCGCACCACATGCTGCAGGTTGCCCTGCGCGGTGTTCTCCATGAAGTGCAAGACCTGGCGCAGGTCGGCCAGGAAGCTGACCTGAAAGGCCAGCATCAGGTAGCTGAACGCCAGGATGACCACCGAGGCACCCACCCCGGCCAGCCAGGCCTTGCGCACCAGCGCGGCTTGGCGCTGCTCCAGCGAGGCCCGCATGCCGCTGTTGATGGCCCGCTGGTAGCTGCCCACGGCCTCCAGCGCGCCGCTGGCCGAGGCGAAGTAGCTTTCCGCCGACCCCGAGCGCTCGCCGGAGCGGAAGCGGGCGCGGCTGTCCTCCAGCAACTGCTGAACGGCCGCGACGGCCTTGTCGAAGCCTGCGGGCGTCAGCCCTTTGCTGGTGATGATGTCGTGCGCATGCTGGATGCTGCGTGTGGTGCCAGCCAGCTCGTCGACCCAGCTCTTCACGACGGCCGAGTCGGCCTCGTCCAGCACGGGTGAAGTCAGCAGGCCGGCGCCCTTGCCGCGCAGCCGGCCGAGCTGGTCGCGCCAGACGGGCAGGCGCAGCACCGACATGTCCATCAGCAGATAGGTCAGCGGGTCGGGGTCGTAGAGCAGGCTGGAGCTTTCGGCCACTTCAAAGGTGGTTCGCCCCAGCGCTTCCACCAGCTCGGTGTGCAGCGCGAACGCCTTGTCTGCCGGCAGGCCCTCCAGCTGCGCGGGCAGGCCCTGCAGCCGGCTGCGCAGGGTGGGCCAAGATTTGGAGGCTTCAAAGCCGGCGTCCTGAAGCGTGCGATCCAGCGTGGCCAGCGCCTTGCTCATCTCGGCGCGGGCCGCGTCACGGCGTGGCTGTTGGGCCGCATCGCCCAGCAGCACCATGTTGGTCAGCCCGCGGTGGGCCTGGACTTGGCGCGTCAGGTCGTACACGCGCTCCAGGCGGTCGATGCCGTCCAGCTCGTGGCGGGTCAGCGTCAGGTCGTCCAGCGTGCGCGTCAGCAGCAAGGCTGCGCTCACCAGCAGGGGAATCGCCACGATGAAGAACAACAACGTCAGCTTGGTGCCAAAGCGCAGCCGGCGCACCGCCCACATGCCGGGATAAAGCAACTCACGCAGACGCATGTTCCACCTCCAACGGCGGACGAATGTATCGAGCGGCTTGGCTCAACGGGGCTGCGTCAACCCAGCACCGGCAGGGCAGCGTGGCGTATTACCGGGTTGGCCGCGTTGGCGAGTGGCTCGCTGGCGACAGGCCTGCTGCGCCGTCCGGGCGCTGGGCATGCTCGTCATCATGCTGCCAGCTGGGCAGCGGAGCGCCGCAGTCGCGGCAGAAGCGCGCGTCAGGCGCATGGCCTTCGCTCAGGCACTCGTGGCAGGTGCGCGTGGTGGGCGGCGTGCCCATGCGCTGGGCCGTGAACTCGGCGCTGACGATGCCGGTGGGCACGGCCAGCGTGCCCCAGCCCAGCAGCATCATGGCCGAGGCGATCACGCGGCCCAGGTCGGTCTTGGGCGTGATGTCGCCAAAGCCCACCGTGGTCATGGTCGTGATGGCCCAGTACACGCCCACCGGGATGCTGGTGAAGCCGTGCTCGGGGCCTTCGACCACGTACATCAGCGTGCCCATGATGGTGACCACCATCAGCACGAAGGACATGAATACGAGGATCTTGCGCCGCGACGCCATCAGCGCCCGGCCCAGCATCGCGAACTCGTGCACATAGGCGCCCAGCTTGAGGATGCGGAACAGCCGCAGTAGCCGCAGCACGCGCACATCGATCAGCGCATGCAGTCCCGGCACCAGGATGGCCAGGTAGGTGGGCAGCACGGCCACCAGGTCGATGATGCCGAAGGGGCTGCGTGCGTAGCGCAGCGGGTGCTTCACGCAGCTCAGGCGGGCGATGTACTCGGCCGTGAAGATCAGCGTGAAGCCCCACTCCAGCACCGTGAACACCGGGCCCCAGCGGGCATGCACGCTGGCAATGCTGTCCAGCATCACGACGGCCACGCTCGCCAGGATCAGGCCGATCAGCACCAGGTCGAACACCCGGCCGGCGCGCGTGTCGGCCTCGAAGATCACCGTGTACAGGCGCAGGCGCCAGCCGGCATGCGGGTTGGCGGGGGCGGTGTCGGGGGTGGGCGGCGGGCGCGAGCTCATCGGGCCATGCTAGCCCGTCGCCGAGAATCGCCGGCCACCCTGGAGCCCGCATGAGCACCCCGTCCCGCATCCTCGTCACCGGCGGCACCGGCTACATCGCCGGTGTGCTGATCCGCCAGCTGCTGGCCGACGGCTGGCAGGTGCACACCACCGTGCGCGACCTGGCCCGCGAGCCGGCGCTGCGCAAGGCACTCGGCGCCAGCCGCGGCGTGAAGAAGGACCAGCTGCGCTGCTTCGCCGCCGACCTGATGGCCGACGCCGGCTGGGCCGAGGCTGCGGCCGGCTGCACGCATGTGGCGCATGTGGCGTCCCCGCTGCCCACCGGCGTGCCGCGCGATGCCAACGAGCTCATCGTGCCCGCCCGCGATGGCGCGCTGCGCGCGCTGAAGGCCGCGCGCGATGCCGGCGTGCAGCGGGTGGTGATGACGTCCTCCGTCGCCGCCATCGCTTATGGCCACGGCCCCGGCGATCGCCACTTCACCGAGCGCGACTGGACCAACCTCGCCGCGCCCGGCGTCCCGCCCTACGTGCAATCCAAGACGGTCGCCGAGCGTGCCGCGCGCGACTGGGTGGCGCGCGAGGGCGGCGGCCTGGAGTTCTGCACCGTCAACCCGTCGGTGGTGCTCGGGCCCGTGGCCAGCGCCGATTACTCGGCCAGTGTCGTCATCGTGCAGAGCCTGCTGCAGGGGCGCATCCCGGCGCTGCCGCGCATCGGCTTCGGCATCGTCGACGTGCGCGACGTGGTCGAGCTGCACCGCCTGGCGCTCACCGCGCCCGGCATGGCCGGCGAGCGCTTCATCGCCTGCGGTGGCTTCACGTGGCTGCGCGACATCGCTGCCGTGCTGCGCGAGGAACTGGGCGCGGATGCCCGCCGCGTGCCCACGCTGCAGCTGCCCGACTGGAGCGTGCGGCTGATGGCCAAGGTCAGCCCGCTGGTGCGCAATGCGGCCAGCGAGTTGGGCACGACACGACACCAGGATGCCAGCCATGCCCGCGAGGTGCTGGGCTGGGTGCCGCGGGCGCCGCGGGAGGCCATCCTGGCGTCGGCTAGGGATTTGCTGGCCCTGGGCATGGGGCCAACACGTTGACGTGCCATTCAGCAAGGCTGCGCCCGCAGGAACATCCTGTCTGTCGAGAAACTTGACAAGACCGGCAGGTCGGTGCGGGGGGCGGGGCGGCCCGGCGCTGGTTCAGCCCTCATAACGCCGCAACCCCTGTCGCATGGCGGCGGTCTCGCCATGCTCTAGGTGTGACTGGCGGATCATGCGCTGGCATTGACGCAGGCTGAGCGCCAGGCCGTAACTGCGCGACAGATGCGTGACCAGCAACTTGCCGCACCAGCCGGTCTGGACAAAACCCACGGCGCTGGGGGGACCCGCCAGGTCAGCACTCAACCGCATCTGCTGGATGGCCGTCAACCGGGCTGGCCGACCACCAGCGCGAAGCATGTGCAGTGCGGCGCAACCGCCGGAACGGTAGGCGCTCACCCAGCGCTCGATGCTGCGCGGGCTGCAGGCCAGCCATGCGCCGACGTGCATGCAACTGTGGTGCTGCGCCACGAGCAGCACTGCCAGAAGACGGTGCTGATATCGCGCCTCGTCATCCCGCTGTGCTGCGACATGCCAGGCGCGTTGAAGGGGCAACAGATCCAGGTCGGGTGTGGCACACATGGGGCATCAGCGAGATGGTTGGGGTGTGGCAGGTGTGCCGCGACAGCGGTTCTGTCGTGCCGTGCCGGAGGTTCGGCGCGCGGCATGAATGGTGCACCGCTTCGGTCTGATCGTTTTGCGTTCTCTCAACCACGCTTCAAGGAGCAGACCATGGCATCCACTTCTCTTGGCCTGTTGCGCAGCGTCGCTGCCGTCCTGGCCACCGTCAGCCTAGGCATCTCGGCGGCACCGCTGCACATGAGCCTGAGCTTCGGCGACCGCAGCGGCCCCGACGCGAATACGCTGAGCTCGACCTCTCTCGCTGCCATCCTGCGTGGTGATGCAGAGGGCCTTTTCTCCAGCGCCAACCTGCAGCATGCGAGTTTCTCCGGTGTCGGCATCCTTGGGGCGGGCAACGTCACCAGCGTCAGCGCCATTCGCAGCGGCACCGATTCCTACTGCGTCGACAAATGCCGGACCATCAGCGGGCACCTGTTCCAGGGAGGCGTGCGGAGCGGCTCCTACGCGCTCGACTGGTATTTCAACGACGCATTGGCGCCGGTTGGCGAATTCCCGCCGGGCTCTGGGCAGGCGCCGCTCAAGGATGTCGTCGCGCATCCGGCCTTCCCCGGCAGCGGGGACTACCCCGGGTACCTGGCAGCCTACACGCCCTACTCGGCCTATGCGAGCTTGTACGGCGCCAGGCTGACCCTGTTTGACCTGTTGGGCAACGACGTCTTCATCTCACTGTTCCAGAGTCACGACTGCACGGAGACGGGCTCGAGCTGCTCAGCCTTCGAGGTCGTGAATGACTTCGAGAAGCAGTTTTCCAATCCGGTGGACGGGCTGTTCATGCACTTCGTGGGCCCGGTCGGCCAACTGCCGGAGCCCGGTACCTTGGCTCTGCTTGGTGTTGCCATGCTGGGCCTGCGCAGACGGCAACGTCAGGCCCCTTCACCCGGCTGCTGACGCCTGCCTCATGCCTGACGAGTGCGTGATGGCCTGGCGGGCGGCAACGCTTGATGCGTGATCATCCCAAGGGAGGTGCCCGTGCGTGCTGCCCGGCCTGGCTACCGCCCCCGCCGCTGCCACAGCGGCCGCTTGCCCTTCAGCTGCCGTTCGATGCCGTCGTTCAGCCGGCCGCGCAGGTCGATGACCTCTTCCACGTGGCCGTACACGCCCGGGAAGCGAAGGTCCAGCCACAGCCACAGCGTGCAGATGCGCAGCGCCTGTTCCATGCGGTCCAGGCGGCCGTGCTGGTCGAACTCGTCCAGGAAGTGCGGCTCGCCGGCCTTGCCGGTGCGGGCGTGGTTGGTGGCCCAGCTCTGGAACTGGTCCAGCAGCATGGGCAGGCGCGCGTCCACTGGCGCTTGGGCGTACTTGAAGCGTTCGTTCAGCGGCAGCGCGATGGCGTTGCGGTCCAGCATGTCGGCCAGCTCCAGCATCTGCTCCAGCTCGGCCACGGCGAAGTGGGCGTCGTCCAGGCGCAGCTGCTGCATGAAGATGCTCAGCACCGCGTAGAGCTTGTTCACGCCCATGCGCTGCGAGATGGTCTGCACGTGGCGCCAGTTGGGCGCCACCGGGCACTTGAAGTCGCGCGGCGCGCGCGGCTCCTTGGGCAGCTGCTGGCGCAGGATCTTCATCGCCTCGGCCTCGGCCTCCTTCAGCACGCTGACGAAGCCTTCGTCATGCATGCCGTAGCGGCCCGCGCGGCCGGCGATCTGGTGCACCTCGCTGACGCTCAGCTCCCGGTCACCCACGCCGTCGAACTTGGTCAGCGTGGAGAACAGCACGCGGCGGATGGGCAGGTTCAGGCCCATGCCGATGGCGTCGGTGGCCACCAGGATGTCGCTCGCGCCCACCGCGAAGCGTTCGGCCTCGCGGCGGCGAACCTCGGGCGGCAGCGCGCCGTAGATGACGCTGACGGCGTGGCCGTTCTGCGAGATCTGGTCGCGCAGCATCAGCACGTCGCGGCGGCTGAAGGCCACCACGGCGTCGCCAGCCTGCAGGTGCGTCATGGGCACCGGTGCGGGCATCAGCTGCACCTGCTGCTTGCGCTCGAACACGCGGCGTTCGGCCTTCTCGCCGCACAACTGCAGCAGCCGCTCGATGGCGGGTGCCGCGTAGGCCGACGCGATGATGATGACCTCGCGCGCCGGCACGCCGACGATGGCCTGCGTCCACGCCCAGCCGCGCGAGTCGTCGAAGATCATTTGCGCTTCGTCGATCACGGCCACGTCGATCACGTCGCGCGTGTTGACCATCTCGATGGTGCTGCTCACCACGCGGGCGTTGGCGGCCGGCACGTTCTCCTCGCCGGTCAGCAGCGAGCAGGGCACGCCGCGGCCCACCAGCCGGTCGCGGCCTTCGAGGGCCAGCAGCCGCAGCGGCGCGAGGTAGGCGCCGTCCAGCGCCTGCGCCAGCCGCTCGAAGGCGGAGTACGTCTTGCCGCTGTTGGGCGGGCCCAGGTAGAGCGTCACCTTGCGGCCCAGCTTGCGGGCGGCGTCGAAGCTGTCCGGGTAGCCCTGGAAGGCCAGCTCGCGGCCCAGGCTGGCCAGCGTGCTTTGCTCTTCCACCTGCTGTTCCCAGCGGTCCTGCGCGCGGGTCAGTGCCGCCTTCAGGTCGTCGAACGGCATGGGCACGCCGCACTCGGCCTGCAGGCGCGGCAGCAGCGACGCGAGCTGGGCGCTGTCGCCCATGGCCTCACTGCGGGCCACGAGGTGGTTCAGGTGCAGGGCCAGCTCGGCCTTGAACGAGTACTCCGGTGCCTGGCCCAGGCCGTGGCGCAGCGCGGCGGTGTCGCCGTCGCGGAAGAAGGCCCACACCGGCGCCTCGGGCACCGGCACGCGGTGCGAGAGATCGATGCGCCAGCCTTCATGCGCCAGCGTCAGCGGGTGGATGCACAGCCGCGTGAACACCAGGCCCTCGCGGCGCAGGCCCAGGCTTTCCAGCTGATGCAGGCGCTGCTGAAGCTGCGGGCGTAGCGTGTTGGCCAGTGGCGTGGCGTCCAGCTGCGCCAGCGCGACGGGGATGTGGGCCGGGATGATCCAGCGGCTGGGGCGTGCGCCGCCGGCAGCCTTGGAGATCTGGATGGCGCCCAGTCGGTCCAGCGCGTCTTCGCTGCCATCGTCCAGGTCGCCGGGCGTCAGCACCTGCGGCAGCGCATGGGCGGCCTGGCGGATGCGGGCCCAGTCTTCGGGCGTGAGGCTGGCTGGCAGTCGCGACGCGTGGCGGGGTTGGGGCAGCGGGAACGCCGGCGCGGGCGGCTTGGCCGGTTTGGGCGGCTTGGAGGCAGGGACTTCGGAATTCACGCCGGAAGTGGAACACAGCCCGCGCCGCCACGGCGCTGCCCGGCGGGTGCCGTCAGCGTCCGGCGCGCTTGTCGCCCTGGCTCAGCAGCGCCCGCAGGTGCTTGCAGAGGTTTTCCCCGGTGGTCGTCAGCGCCAGCGAACCGCCGCGCCATTCCATCCAGTGCAGTTCGACGTAGTCATCGATGAAGCCCTCAGCGATCTCGGCCGCCCGGCGCTGCTTGAGCAGGTCCACGGTGGCGAGCAATCGGTCGCGCAGCATGTCTCGCCGCGTGGTGGCCGGGGCAGTCAGGATCATCGAGATCTCCGCAAGCGCTTGGCATCGTCAAGCTGGGGTCGAGTGGAACACAAGCGCGTGGCACCCTGATGTCGGTGCTGTGTAACCGGGTGCAGCGGCCGTGCAGACCCGGGCGGCCGCGACGACGCGAGTACGAGGCTTGCGTGTCTTGTGCCGCCACAACAATTCGAGTATTCTGGAAATATGGACGAGCAAGACGTGATCAAGGCCCTGGCTGCGCTGGCCCAGCCCGTGCGGCTGAAGGTGTTCCGCGCGCTGGTGGTGACGGGTGACGCCGGCCTCACGCCCGGCACCATGGCCGAGGGCCTGGGCATGCCGGCCAACACGCTGTCCTTCCACTTGAAGGAACTGGTGAATGCCGGCCTCGTCACGCAGGAGCGTGCCAGCCGCCACCTGATCTACCGCGCCGCCTACGGGCGCATGAATGCCGTGCTCGGTTACCTGACCGAGAACTGCTGCCAGGGCTCGGCCTGTGCCGTGCCCGCTGGCGCATCCCCGTCCTGTTGTTGAAGGAGCTTGTGATGAAGCGTTTCCATGTGCATGCCCATGTCGAGGATCTGCAGGCCAGCGTGGCCTTCTACGAGAAGCTGTTCGGCGTGGCGCCCACGCGGCTGGAGGCCGACTACGCCAAGTGGATGTTGGACGACCCGCGCATCAACTTCGCGATTTCCTCGCGCGGCGGCAAGCCCGGCGTGGATCACCTCGGCATCCAGGCCGACACGCCCGAGGAACTGGCCGAGCTGAAGGCCCGCGCCCGCGTGGCCGACGCCGCGCTGCTGGACGAAGGCGCCACCACCTGCTGCTACGCCGCCAGCGACAAGCATTGGGTGACCGACCCCCAGGGCATTGCCTGGGAGCATTTCCAGACCCTGTCCGACATCCCCACCTTCAGCGCCAGCCAGGCGGCGGCGCCGCAAGCTGCGTCGGCCTGCTGCCCCACCCCGTCGCGCGGCAAGCCGGTGGGCATTGCCGTCAAGTCCAACAACAGCTGCTGCTGATCCATGACCACCCACGTTCTCATCCTCTGCACCCACAACTCCGCCCGCAGCGTGCTCAGCGAGGGCATGCTCAATCACTGGGCCCGCCGCCTGGGTGTCGACGTGCAGGCCCACAGCGCCGGCAGCGCGCCCAGTGGCCGCATCAACCCCTTCGCGCTGGAGGCGCTGCGCAACGCGGGCGTGGACACCAGCGGCTATCGCAGCAAGAGCTGGGATGAGTTCACGACGCCTGACGCGCCGCCGCTGGCCATCGTCATCACGGTGTGCGACAGCGCGGCGGCCGAACAGTGCCCGGTGTTCTTCGGCGGCAACAGCCAGCCGGTCAAGGTGCACTGGGGCTACCCCGATCCCTCCAACGCCGAGGGCGGCGACGAAGGCAAGCGCCGCGCGTTCGAGCTGACGCGCCAGGCCATTGGCTATCGCATGTTGCAACTGCTGCAGCTGCCGCTGGCCAGCATGGACCGCGCTGCGCTGCAGCAGGCACTGACCGACATCGCCGGGCGCTGACCGTGGGGCTGGTTCGCAAGCTGGCCGCCGAGGGCCTGGGCACGGCGCTGCTGCTGGCCATCGTCATCGGCTCCGGCGTGATGGCCGAACAGCTGTCGGGTGGCAATGTCGCGCTGGCACTGCTGGCCAACACGGCAGCCACCGTGGGCGGGCTGTATGTGCTGATCGAGGTGTTCGGCCCGATCAGCGGCGCGCACTTCAACCCCGCCGTCAGCGCCGTGATGGCGTGGCGTGGCGAGCTGCCGCGCGCCGCGTTGCCGCCCTATGTGCTGGCGCAGCTGGCGGGCGCGGTGCTGGGCGCCTGGCTGGCGCATGCGATGTTCGAGCTGCCGCTGCTGCAGTTCTCCACCAAGCTGCGCAGTGGCACCGGGCAATGGGTGGCCGAGGCGGTGGCCACGTTCGGCCTGCTGCTGGTCATCCTGCGGGCGCCGGCGGGCCGGGCTTCGTCCATGGTGGCCGCCTACATCGGCGCGGCCTACTGGTTCACGGCGTCCACGTCCTTCGCCAATCCCGCGGCGGCCTTTGGCCGCATGTTCAGCGACAGCTTCGCCGGCATTGCGCCGGCCTGCGTGCCCGGCTTCGTCGCCGCGCAGCTGGCCGGCGCGGCGCTGGCAGTGCTGGCTCACCGCGCCCTGGGCGCTTTCCGGCCATGAGCGACATCACCGTCTTCCACAACCCCCGCTGCGGCACCTCGCGCAATGTGCTCGCGCTGATCCGCCATGCCGGCCTCGAACCCCGCGTCGTCGAGTACCTGAAGACGCCGCCCACGCGCGACGAGATCCGCGCGCTGGCTGCCGCCACGGGCCAGCCGCTGCGTGCGCTGCTGCGCGAGAAGGAGGCTGCGTTCACCGAACTCGGCCTGGCCGACCCGGCATTGGGCGACGACGCGCTGCTGGACGCCATCGCCCAGCACCCGGTGCTGCTGAACCGGCCGCTTGTCGTCACGCCGCTGGGCACGGCGCTGTGTCGGCCGTCCGAGGCGGTGCTGGCGCTGCTGCCGGTGGGCCCGTTGCCGCCGTTCACCAAGGAAGACGGCGAACTCATCCACGACAACGGCCACCGTCGCTCGCTTGTTCGCTGAGGCGCGCGCCCGCTCAGCCCAGACCGTGGGCCGCGCGGGCCTTGAGGCATTGCGTGTCGCCAGGCTGCACCTCGCGGCAGGTGCTGGCGCGCTGCGCGTAGATGGCGCAGCCCACCGCCCGCCCCACCTCGCCCTGCAGCGCCACGCAGCGCACGGGGCGGGCCTCGGTGCCGGCCATGCAGCGGTGCAGCGTGCCGACCGGCCGGGTCAGCGCCACGGGCACGGTGCCGCCGGGCGCGTCATCGGCCTCGGCCCAGTAGAAGGACACACGGAACTGCGCGCAGCAAGCGCCGCAGCGCTGGCAATCGAAGGCGGCGCTCATGGTGGCGGCGATTTTCGGGCCAGCCGGCCGCGCCCGGGCTACAAGGCCAGGGGCAGCTCCAGCCGCACGGTCGTGCCCTCGGCGGGCTGGCTGTCCAGCTGCAGGCTGCCGCCCAGCATGCCGCCCACCAGGCTGTGTGCGACGAACAGACCCAGCCCGCTGCCGCCGCGGCCGAAGGTGGTGGTGAAGAAGGGCTCGCAGGCGCGGGCGACGTCGGCGGCGGGCATGCCCACGCCGTTGTCCTGCAGCAGCAGCGCGAGCCGGCGCTCATCGGCGCACCGACGAACGCTGACACGCAGCTGCGCGGGCCGGCCGCTGCCCAGTGGCTGCAGCCCATGCAGGCAGGCGTTTTCCATCAGCTGCTCCAGCACCTGCAGCAGCGCCTCGGGATAGCTGTCCAGCATCAGCCCGGCGGGCAGCTCGCAGGCCAGTTGCACCTGCTCCACGCTCAGCCGCGCCTGCACGCGGGCCCAGGCGCGCAGCACGGCGTCGCGCAGGTCGAAGCGCGTGCGCTCGGCATGGCCGCTGCCGTCGGTGAGCTGGCGGAAGCGGCTGATCAGCCGCAGCGCGCGGTCCACGTTCTGCTCCACCAGCGTGGCGCCCTCGCGGGTCTGCGTCAGCCAGTCGGTCAGCTCCTGGCGCTTGAGCGGCTGGCCGCCCGCCAGGCGCTCGGCGAAGCCGGCGCTGCCCGCGCGCAGCGCGCTGGCGCTGAGCAGCGCATTGCCCAGCGGCGTGTTCAGCTCGTGCGAGATGCCGGACAGCAGCCGCCCCAGCGCGGCCAGCTTGCGGCTGTTGACCAGCTCGTCCTGCGCGGCCAGCAGCTCGCGGGTGCGCGCCTGCACCTGCTCTTCCAGCCATTGCGCGGCGCGCTGGCGTTCCTCGCTGCGGCGCGCCTGGTCGATGGCGATGCCGGCCAGGTGGCTGGCCGCGTGCAGCGCCGCCAGTTCCTCGGGCGTGGGGCGGCGCACCTCGCGGTAGTACATCGCAAAGCTGCCGATGACGCCGCGCTGCGGCCCGTGGATCGGCGCCGACCAGCAGGCCTTGAAGCCGTAGGGCAGTGCCAGGTCGCGGTAGTTCGTCCACAGCGGGTGCGTGGCGATGTTGTCGACGATGACCACGCGGTCATCGAACATGGCCGTGCCGCACGAGCCCGCCGTGGGCCCGATCTCGGCGCCATCCAGCGCCTGCATGTACTCGGCCGGCATGCGCGGCCCGGCGCCGGGGCGCACGTGGCGGCCGTCCAGGTCCAGCAGCAGCACGGTGCAGTACAGGCCATCAAACGGCGCCTCGATGAGCGCCGTCAGCCGCGCGAGCACGGGCGACAGCGGCTGGCCGGTGGCCACCATCTCCAACAGCTCGTTCTTCGCCTCGTTCAGCCGTTCGGCGAACTGCATGCGGCTGATGTCCACCATGCACACGGCCAGCTGCGCGCCGTCGTCGCGCAGGTTCAGGGTCAGGTGCAGTTCGTGGGGGCGATGCTCGCCGTTGCGGGTCTCGAAGGTCCAGCGCAGGCTCGCGGCGCCGTCCTGCTGCACCTGGGCCAGCAGTTCGTCCAGCAGCGCGGCGGATGCGCGGCCGTCGGGTTGGTGGGTCGGGCACAGCGCGGCCAGCGGCATGTCGCGCAGCGCCTGCGGGTCGTAGCCCAGCACCTTGGCGTGCCCGGAGGCCGCGCCGAGGATGGGCAGCCCGGGCGTGGCCGTCACCAGCAAGATCGCGACATGGGTCATGTCGTCCATCACGTCCTCCACAGAGTCGCGTGCTTAGGCAGATTACACCCCAGCCGCTGTGGCGGCGGGCCCCGGTGTCGCGTCAGAATCGCCGCCCGTTCCTATCCAAGATGGATGCCGCCATGCCGCAGATGCTGCTCATCGTCGAACCCCCGGGCCAGCGCGCCGAACGCGGCCGCGCCGACGGCGAGGTGGCCTACCAGCGCATGCTGGACTTTGCCGGCCTGCTGCAGGCCGAGGGCCTGCTGCTGGGCGTCAACTCCCTGGGCACGGCGGCCAGACGCCTGGCCAAACGCGACGGTTCGGTGCAGGTGCTGGACGGTCCGTTCGCCGAGGCCAAGGAGATGGTGGGCGGCTACTTCCTGCTCGACACCGACGACCCGGACGTCGCGCTGGCCTGGGCGGCCCGCTGCCCGGCGGCGGAGTGGGCCACCGTGGAAGTGCGCGGCGTGGGCCCCTGCTACCTGTGAGCCCTTCGCCGGGTACCGCCCCGCTGGACGCGGGCGGCCCGGAGATTCGGTAGTTTCCCGGGGGCTGTCGAGGCCGGTGTGCCTCGATCGTCGTGGCTTGGAAGGCAGCGCGTACCGCCTGCCCGCCACCTTTCAGGAGAGCCCTCGATGCGATTCATGATCCAAGTCCGCGCCAATGCCGTCAGCGAGCGCGGCGACCCACCCGGCCCTGAGTACGCCCCGCTGTTCGAGGCCATGGGTGCCTTCCACGGCGAAATGGCCCGCGCCGGTGTGCTGCTGGACGGTGCCGGCCTGCGCCCCAGCCGCGACGGCTGGCGCCAGCGCTACGGCGCCGACGGCCGCGTGGAGGTGCTGGACGGCCCCTTCGCCGAAGCCAAGGAGCTGATCGCCGGCTACACGCTGATCCAGGTGCGCGACGAGGCCGAGGCCCGCGCCTGGGCCCGCCGCTTCCCCATGCCTTTCGTCGGCATCGCCTGCGAGATCGAGGTGCGCCGGCTGTACGAAGAGGCCGACTTCGCGCCCGGTGGCGACATGGCCATCGGCGGCGCCTGAGGAGATGCGCATGCAAGACCTGCACTACGACATCGTCATCGCCGCGCCCGTGGCGCGCGTGTGGGACTGCATGTTCGACGCCACCACCTACGCCGACTGGACGCGTGCCTTCTGCGAGGGCTCGACCTACGAGGGCTCGTGGGCGCAGGGCGCGCGCATCGTGTTCCGCGACCCGGACGGCAACGGCATGGAGGCCATCGTCGACGAGCACCGGCTGCATGAGCGCCTGTCGCTGCGCCTGGTGGGCGAGATCAGCGCCGGCCGGCCCGTGGCCGACAGCCCGCTGGCCGCCACGCCGGCCCATGAGCGCTACGAGTTCAGCGCCCTGCCCGGGGGTGGCACGCAGCTGACGGTGCACCTGCAAAGCTGGAATGACGGCTTCCTTGCCTTCCTGCGAGACACCTGGCCCCGCGCGCTGCAGCGCCTGAAGGCCCTGGCCGAATCCACCCACTGACCGGACACCCCATGCACCAACAGATCTACGTCAACCTGCCCGTCAAGGACCTGCCGCGCAGCCGCGCTTTCTTCGAGGCGATGGGCTACAGCTTCAACCCGCAGTTCAGCAACGAAGTGGGTGCCTGCCTGGAGCTGGGCCCCAACCTCTACGCGATGCTGCTGACCGAAGACTTCGCGCGCGGCTTCACCAGCAAGCCGCTGGTGGACGCCACCACCGCCACGGAAGTGCTGGTGTGCCTGAGTTGCGAGAGCCGCGAGCAGGTGGACAGCCTCGTCGCCAAGGCCCGCGCCGCGGGCGCCGCCGTGCCGCGTGAGCCGCAGATCCACGGCGACTTCATGTACGGCCACGGCTTCGAGGACCTGGACGGTCACATCTGGGAGCTGGCCTGCATGACCGGCAGCCCCGCCTGAGGCGCCAGCCATGCGAATCCAGCAAAAGCTCACCCCCTTCATCTGGTACGAGCAGGGTGCCGAAGACGCGGTGGCGCACTACCTGCAGGTGTTTGGCAGCGGCCAGGTCATTCACACGCAGCGCTGGGGCGAGAACGCGCCCGGTGCGGCCGGCAGCGTCATGGTGGTGCAGTTCGAGCTGCTGGGCCAGCAGATGACGGCGTTCAACGGCGGCCCTCACTTCAAGCTCACCGAAGCGTTCTCGCTGATGGTGGCCTGCGAGGACCAGGCGGAGATCGACCACCTGTGGGAACAGCTGCAGGCCCAGGGCGGCAAGCCCAAGGCCTGCGGCTGGGTGGAGGACGCGTGGGGCCTGTCCTGGCAGATCATCCCCGCAGCCTGGTTCGACATGATCCGGGACCCCGACGCGGCCCGCGTGCAGCGCGTGTTCCAGGCGATCTGGGCCATGGAGAAGATCGACCTCGCCGCGCTGCAGCGCGCCTACGACGGGCAGTGAGCGCGTGAGCCATGCCGACATCGCCGCCGGCGTCTGGCGCCTGGAGCGCAGCCGCCTTGTCGGCGCGGCGGCCAAGCTGCTGCACGACCTGGACGAGGCCGAGGACTGCGCGCAGGACGCCCTCATCGCCGCGCTGGACAGCTGGCCGCGCGACGGCCAGCCCGCCAACCCGGCCGCGTGGCTGATGACCGCCACCCGCAACAAGGCGCTGGACCGGCTGCGCCGCCGCGCGATGCTGGCGCGCGAGCATGAGCACCTCGCGGCCGACGACGCGGCCTATGGCACCCACGTCGTGCCCGACTTCACCGAGCAGCTCGACGCCGCGCGCGACCAGGCCGCCATCGGCGACGAGCTGCTGCGGCTCATCTTCATCGCCTGCCACCCCGTGCTGCCGCGCGAGGCGCAGGTGGCGCTGACGCTGCGACTGCTGGGCGGGCTGGAGACCGCCGAGATCGCCCGGGCCTTCCTGCAGCCCGAGGCCACCGTCGCGCAGCGCATCGTGCGCGCCAAGAAGGCGCTCAACGGCCAGGCCTATGAGCTGCCGCCGGCCGAGGAGCGCGAGCAGCGCCTGGGCGCCGTGCTGGCCGTGGTCTACCTGATCTTCAACGAGGGCCACAGCGCCGGCAGCGGCGCGACGCTGCTGCGCCCGGCGCTGTGCGACGAAGCCCTGCGCCTGGCCCGCCAGCTGCAGCACCTGCTGCCGCAGGACGGCGAGGTGCACGGCCTGGCCGCGTTGCTGGAGATCCAGGCCTCGCGCCTGCCCGCGCGGCTGGACGCCGCAGGCCGCCCCGTGCTGTTGCCCGACCAGGACCGTCGCAAGTGGGACCGCCTGCTCATCCAGCGCGGCCTGGCGGCGCTCACGCAAGCGCTGGCGCTGGGCGAGCCCGGGCCGTACACGCTGCAGGCGTCCATCGCGGCCTGCCATGCGCGCGCGGCGCGCGCCGAGGACACCGACTGGCGCGCCATCGTGCAGGGCTATGACCGCCTGCTGGCGCTGAACCCCTCGCCCGTCATCGCGCTGAACCGCGCGCTGGCCATCAGCTTCGCCGACGGCCCGGCCGCCGCGCTGCCGCTGCTGGACGCGCTGGCCGCCGAGCCGCAGCTGCAGCGCTACCCCTACCTGGCCGGCGCCCAGGCCGATGTGCTGGAGCGCCTGGGCCGCGTGACCGAGGCCCGTGAGGCCTACCTGCGCGCTGCGGAGCTGCAGCACAACGAGGTGCAGCGCGCGCTGCTGCTGGAGCGGGCGACGCGCCTGGCCAACTGAACCGGTGCGTGAACCGGTGCGGCGCCCGATGCCCGCCCCGGTTCAGGCCGCGGCCCTTCAGCGCATCGCGTAGCTCAGGCTGACGAAGTAGCTGCGGCCGCGCGGGTCACCATAGGTCGGGTCCCAGGTGACCTGGAAGTAGCGCGACTGGTTGGTGAACGGCGGGGCCGTGTCGGCCAGGTTCAGCACGCCGGCGCGCAGGCGCAGCTGCGGCGTGATGCGGTAGCTGCCCGTCAGGTCCCACAGCGAGTAGGGCTTCACGTCGCGGTCGTTCCATTCCGGCGCGGCCAGGCCCGGCGTGTTCTGGTCGCGGTAGCCGGACAGGTAGGTGTTGGCCAGCGTCAGGCCGACGTCGCGCAGGTCCCAGTCCACGCTGAGCTTGTGGCGCCAGCGTTGCACGGCCTTGTCGTCGCGGAACTTGCCCAGGCCGTCCACCATGGGCGAGCGCGGGTCGGTGTTGAACTTGTACTCGGTGATCAGCGTGCCCGCCAGGCTGGCGCCGAAGCGGCCGTAGGCGGTGTTCTCGCCGCGCCAGGCCAGCGACACGTCCAGGCCCGAGGTGTCGAGCTTGCCGCGGTTCTCCTTCTTCACGTTGACGAACTCGACGAAGCCGTCGGAGAAGCGCTTCACGATGGTGGGGTCGTTGTAGTAGATCGGGTTGGTGAAGATGGTCTCCTCGCCGATCTCGGAAATGATGTCGGTCTTGCGGATGGCCCAGTAGTCGACGCTGCCGTTCCACTGCTTGTTCGGCTCGAACACCATGCCGATGTTGAACTGCTTGCTCTTCTCGGGCTTGAGCGCCGGGTTGGAGTAGCGGTCCACCGCCATCTGCGCGACCTCGCCGGACACCGGGTCCTTCACGAAGCTGGCCGTGATGCCGGAGCGCAGCGGGCGGAACAGCTCCGACACCGTCGGCGCACGGAAGCCGGTGCCGTAGGACGCGCGCGCCAGCAGCGTGCGGTCGGGGCGGAAGCTCAGGCCCAGCTTGGGGTTGGTGGTGTTGAGCTTGGGCGACGTGGTGTTGGTGGCGGCGTCGTAGATGCCGTCGTAGCGGTCGTGGCGCAGCGCCAACTGGCCTTCCCACTGCTTGGTGAACGGCGCGCTCAGCTCGGCGAAGGCGCCCATCACGTCGCGGTGGTGGTCGGTGTCGGCCAGCAGCGGGCCGGAGCTGGAGCGGTCGTTGTTGACGTCGTTGCTCTTGAGCGCATCGGTCGCGCGGAACTGCAGCTTCTCGCGGCGCAGCTCGGCGCCCACGGCCAGCATCAGGTCGCCGCCGGCCAGCGTGGTGAGCGCGCGGGTCAGCTTGCCGTCCAGGCTGGTGCTGCTGCCCTCGGCGATGCGCGCGGCGCCGTCGATGCGGATGCTGTTCATGAAGGCGCGGCCGGCGCTGGCGTCGCTGGCACGCTGGAAGGGGTTGTAGGCGCCCGCCTTGATGCCGGCTTCCAGCTTTGTCAGTGACACCCAGCCGTCGAGGTTGGTGTCGGTGGCTTTGTTGACGCTGTGGTTCAGCGCGACGTCGTAGTCCCAGTCGGCGAAACGGCCGTTGGCGCCGGCCACGACGCGGGTGGCCTGGCTCTCCACGCGGCTGATGCGCTTGCCGGCGTCTTCCAGGCGGAAGCGGAAATCCACCGCACTGGTGATGCCGGTGACGGCCTGCAGCGACGCCGGCAGCGTGATGCCCGAGGCGGTGCGGAAGCGCGCCGTGGCGGGTGAGGCGGCGTAGTCGGTGTCGGTCTTGGCGAACAGCGCCTCGATGAACAGCTGGTGCTCCTCGGCCAGCTGCAAGGTCGCGCGGCCGATGACGCTGGCCTTGTCGGACTTGGGGTAGATCTCCGAGCCGGCGACGTAGTCGTAGGAGCAGCCCTCGCGGCCGCCCAGGCCCAGCGGCTGCACGGAATTCGGGTTCAGCCCGCCGGTGCACGAGGCCTTGCCGAAGTTCACGCGGCGCGAGCCGGAGTTCACGCCACCCGGGTTCCAGGTGCCGTTGGCGTTGCTGCCCTTGAGGGCGGTGTTGGGGTTGGCCAGCACGAAGGCGTTCAGCGCGCTGAGCTGGCCGGACGTCAGGTCCACGTTGGCCGGGAAGCTGTTGCTGGACGTCTGCGGCGGCAGCCGCGTGGGCAGGCTGTATGCCTGGATGAAGTCGCGCTGGCTGGCGTCCAGCGCGTCGAGTTGCTGCACGTCCAGCGCGGCGAACACGTTGAAGCGGTCGCGCGCGAGGTCGCCGAAGCCGCCGGAGGCGCTGAACGTCGTCTTGCCGGCGCCGCCGTCCTGCGTGCGCAGGCCGTAGACGCTCAGGTCGGCGCCTTGGTAGTCCTTGCGGGTGATGAAGTTGATGACGCCGCCCATCGCATCGGTGCCGTAGATGGCGGAGGCGCCGTCCTTCAGCACTTCCACGCGCTGGATGGCGCCGGTGGGGATGTTGTTCAGGTCCACGCCGGCGTTGTCGCCCGGCGAGGCGAAGTTGGCCAGGCGCCGGCCGTTCAGCAGCACCAGCGTGCTGGACACGCCCAGGCCGCGCAGGTTGGCGCCGTTGAAGCCGCGCTGGCCGCCGGTCTGGTCGGTCACGCTGGCGCCGTCGGTCAGGCCGCCGACGTTGGACGTGATCTTCTGCAGCAGCTCGGCGGCCGTCGTCACGCCGGCCTTGTCGATGTCGGCGCGCTTGATGACGTCCACCGGCAGCGCGGCCTCGCCGTCGATGCGCTTGATGCTGGAGCCGGTGACCTCCACGCGTTCGAGCTTCTGGTCCTGGGCATGCGCGGTGAGCGCGGTGACGGTGAGCAGCGCGGCATGGGCCAGCGTGTGCAGCGAGAAAGAACGGGCTGGGGTCATAGGGCCTCGGGGTGTGGCGGTGAGCGGATGCCAATCAGGTTAGGGAGGCGCGTCGCGACTTGCCTATGGGGTTTGGGCGCGCCGGTCGCTTGCGCGCAAATGCGCGTCGCTTCCCGGCAAGCGGGCCGGGCGGCCTCGCCACAGCGCTTGCGTTGAAGCGACATGCAATTGCGTCCGCGGTGCATGGCGCACCGATGCGGGGCCCAACCCTGTGGCCGCCGCACAGGCCCGCTGACAACATGGCTGCATGAAGTTCGTGAAACCCCTTTTGTTGGCCGCCTTGCTGGCCGCCGGCGCCGCGCAGGCCGGCACGGCCATCGTCATCGGCGGCGCGCTGAAAACCGACAACGACGCCGTCTGGCAGCGCATCGTCGATGAGGCCGGCGGCGCGGGTGCGCGCATCGCCGTGTTCGCGACGGCGGCCGCCAACCCGGCGCGCAGCGGTGCGCAGATCGCCGCCGCGCTGAACCGCCGCGGCGCGCAGGCCGAAGTCATCCCGGTGGCGCCGCGCCTGGCCGGCGTGGACCTGGCCGCCAAGCTGGCCGACCCCGCGCTGATCGCGCAGGTCAAGGCCGCGCGCGCGGTGTTCTTCTCCGGCGGCGCGCAGGAGCTCATCGTCGACACGCTGCAGCCCGGCGGCCAGCCCACCGCGATGCTGAAGGCCATCCGCGAGGTGTTCGACGGCGGTGGTGTCGTGGCCGGCACCAGCGCCGGTGCGGCCATCATGAGCCGCATGATGTTCCGCGACGCGCAGGACAACCTGGACATCCTCAAGGGCCGCTGGCGCGAGCGCCGCGAGTACGACCGCGGGTTGGGCTTCGTCGGGCCCGACCTCTTCATCGACCAGCACTTCCTCAAGCGCGGCCGCATCGGCCGCATGCTGCCGGCCATGCGCGCCTTCGGCTACCGGCTGGGCCTGGGCGTGGAGGAGGACTCGGCCATCGTCGTCAAGGGCACGGCGGTGGAGGTCATCGGCGCGCGCGGCGCGCTGCTGGTGGACCTGTCCGACGCCAGCAGCGATGCGCGGCTGCCGCACTTCAACCTGCGCGGCGCACGCCTGAGCTACCTGGACCGCGGCGATCGCCACGACCTCGCCACCGGCGTCACCACGCCCGCCGCGCACAAGCTGCGCGAGCCGCGCATCGACCCCACCGCCAGCGACTACAAGCCCTACCTGCGCGCCGACACCTACTTCCTCGACATCCTCGGCGACAACACCCTCGTCACCGCGATGGCCCAGCTGCTGGACAGCCCGGCGCCCGAGGTGCGCGGCCTGGCCTGGCGCGCGCGGCCGCGCGGCGGCGACGCTGCGCCCGACGTGGGCTTCGAGTTCCGGCTCTACAAGGGCGCGGGTCTGACGGGCTGGTTCAGCGGCGCGCTGGGCGGCGAGGACTACACCGTGCTGAACGCGCGGCTGGACGTGCAGCCCGTGCGCGTGGCCACGCCCTTCGTGACGCCGATCACCGCGCCCTGAGCGCCCTGCCCGATGCGAACCCTGATCCACGACCTGCCGGCCGCCAGTGCCGGCACCACCCACTGCCTGCGCAGCCTGCACTTCGGACGCGGCGTGTCCGGCCGCAAGGCCTATCTGCAGGCCGCGCTGCATGCCGACGAGGTGCCGCCCATGCTGGTTGCGCAGGCGCTGGCGCAGCGGCTGCAGGCGCTGGACGACGCCGGCGCCATCGACGGCGAGATCGTGCTGGTGCCCATGGCCAACCCGCTGGGCCTGGCGCAGCACCTGCAAGGCAGCGCCTTCGGCCGCTTCGACCTCGCCACGGGCCTGAACTTCAACCGCCGCTTCAGGCACCTGACGGCGGCGCTCATCCCGCGGCTGGAAGGCCGGCTGGGCGCCGACCGCGACGCCAATGCGCGCGCCATCCGCGCGGCCAGCGCCGCGCTGCTGCAGGCCTGGCAGCCGGCCGATGCCGCCGAGGCGCTGAAGCGGCTGCTGCAAGGCCTGGCGGTCGATGCCGACCTGGTGCTGGACCTGCACTGCGACAAC
The DNA here is from genome assembly GCF_026712245.1 of Roseateles hydrophilus. Taxonomy (GTDB): domain Bacteria; phylum Pseudomonadota; class Gammaproteobacteria; order Burkholderiales; family Burkholderiaceae_C; genus Pelomonas; species Pelomonas hydrophilus. The sequence goes on along the minus strand of NZ_JAPPUY010000003.1, from coordinate 220,094 downwards.
GAGGCCGTCATGCACGTCTACACCGCCACGCCGCAGGCCGCGGCCCTCGCGCCGCTGGCCGCCCGGCTGGGCGCGCAGGCGCTGCTGGTGGCCGAGGTGTCGGGCGACGAGCCCTTCGACGAGACCGTGGCGCGCACCTGGTGGGAGCTGGCCGCGCACTTCGACGGCCGCTTCCCCATCGACCCGCTGGGCTGCCTGGCCGCCACCGTGGAGCTGCGCGGCGAGACCGAGGTGTCGCAGGCGCTGGCCGAGCAGGACGCCGACGCGCTGCTGGCCTTTCTGCAGGACACCGGCCATGTGCGGGGCGACGCCGCACCCGCGCCGCCGGCCTGTGCCGCCACGCCGCTGGAGGGCGTGGAGCCGGTCACCGCGCCCGTGCCCGGCGTCGTCGTGTTCGCCAAGGCGCCAGGCGACTGGGTGGCCGCCGGCGAGCTGGTGGCCGAACTCGTCTGCCCGCTGTCCGATGCGCGCACGCCGCTGCACGCCCGCGCCGCCGGCCGCTGCTTTGCCCGCACGTCGCGCCGCTACGCCACGCGCGGCATGCGGCTCATGAAGATCGCCGGCGCCACCCCGTGGCGCAGCGGCAACCTGCTGTCGCCATGAAGCTCAAGCTCCCCAACACCTTCGTCCTGCTGCTGGCCCTGCTGGCGCTCATTGCGCTGGCCACCTGGGTGGTGCCGGGCGGCCGCTTCGAGACCGAGCTGGTCAACGGCAAGCCGGTCGTCGTCGCCGGCAGCTTCCAGCCCGCCGCGGCCAAGCCGCAGGGGGTGGTCGCCTTCCTCACCGCGCCCATCAAGGGCTTCGTGGAGGCGGCGCTCATCATCGGCTTCGTGCTCATCGTCGGCGGCGCGTTCGCCGTGCTGCAGAAGACCGAGGCCATCGACGCGATGATCAAGGCCGTGGCCCGCGCGCACCGGCAATCCGCGTGGGTGCGGGCGGCCGTCATCCCTGGCTTCGTCACGCTGTTCTCGCTGGGCGGCGCCACCTTCGGCATGGCCGAGGAGGCCATCCCCTTCGTGCTGATCTTCATCCCGCTGGCGCTGGCGCTGCGGCTGGACTCGCTGACCGGCGTGGCCATCCCCTTCGTCGGCTCGCAGGTGGGCTTCGCCACCGCCTTCCTGAACCCGTTCAACGTCGGCGTGGCGCAGGGCATCGCCGGCGTGCCGCTGTTCTCCGGCATCGGCTACCGCGCGATCTGCTGGGCCATCGCGACGGGGCTGACCATCGCCTTCCTGATGTGGTGGGCCGCGCGCATCCGCCGCCAGCCCGAGCTCAGCCCCAGCTTCGCGCTGGACGAGGAGCGCCGCCGCACGCTGGACCTGGCCAGCTTCGAGGCCTTCGCCGGCATGACCGGCCGCCAGCGCGCCGTGCTGTGGCTGTTCGCCGCCACGCTGGTGGGCATGATCGCGGGCGTCGTGCGCTGGGGCTGGTACATCGAGGAGATCGCCGCGCTGTTCCTCGTCATGGCCGTCGCGGTGGGGCTGGTGGCGCGGCTGTCGGCCGACGACATCGTCGCCGCCTTCCTGCACGGCGCGCGCGACCTGGTCGGCACGGCCCTCGTCATCGCGCTGGCCAAGGCCACCGTCATCCTGCTGCGCGACGGCCAGATCATCGACACGATGCTGCATGCGCTGGCGCCGCTGGTGGGCTCGGAGAACCCGGTGTTCGCCGCGCAGAAGATGTTCCTGATCCAGTCGGTCATCAACTTCTTCATCCACTCCGGCACCGGCCAGGCGGCGCTGACCATGCCGCTGATGGCGCCGCTGGCCGACCTGGTGGGCATCACGCGCCAGACCGCCGTGCTGGCCTTCCAGTTCGGCGAGCTGACGACGGCCGTCATCCCGACGTCCGGCATCACCGTGGGCGTGCTGGCGCTGTCGGGCATCCCCTACGGCACCTGGGTGCGCTGGATGCTGCCGCTGCAGGCGGCCTACCTCGTCATGGCACTGGCGCTGCTGGCCATCGCCGCCAGCATGGGCTGGGCGTGACGGCGGCCACAATGCGCGCATGACCCCCGCCCCGCTGCGCCGTGTCGGCCTGGTGTTGCAGCCCGGCTTCCCGGCGCTCGCGCTGGCGGGCGTGCTCGACAGCCTGGCCGCCGTCAACGCGCTGCAGGACGAGGCCTGCTACCGCGCCGACTGCCTGTCCGCCGCGGGCGGGCCGGTGGCGTCGTCCAGCGGGCTGCAGGCGCTGACCCAGCCCTGGGCGCTGGCCGCCGACTGGCATGCCGTCTTCCTGCTCAGCGCCGAGGCCGGGCCGGCCGACCCGCTGCTGTCGGCCGCGTTGCGCGCCTGGGCCGCGCAGGGCGCCGTGCTGGCGGGCGTGGACGCCGGCGCCGCCGCGCTGGCCGCGGCCGGCCTGCTGGACGGCCAGCGCGCCTGCGCCGACTGGGCGCAGCTGGACACGCTGGCCGACGCCTACCCCGCGGTCGCCTGGGCGGCCGGCCTGTGGGAGATCGCCGCGGACGGCCGCCAGCTCAGCTGCGCCGGCGGCACCGCCAGCCTGGACCTGTGCTGCGCCTGGCTGGCCGCGCAGCATGGCGAGCGCGTCGGCCAGGAGCTGGCGCAGGCGCTGGGCCTGAAGGGCCTGCGGCCGCGCGACGAGCGCCAGCGCGCCGGCTACAGCGAGCAGCGCGGCGCCGGCAGCCCCAAGCTGGCCGAGGCGCTGGCGCTGATGGAGGCCAACCTCGCCGAGCCGCTGCCCACCGAGGAGGTGGCACGGCTGGTGGGCGTGTCGCGCCGGCAGCTGGAGCGGCTGTTCAAGCAGCACCTGGACACGCTGCCCTCGCGCCACTACCTCGCGCTGCGCCTGGCCCGCGCGCAGCGGCTGCTGCAGCAGAGCAGCCAGTCCATCCTGCAGATCGGCCTGTCCAGCGGCTTCGCGTCGGGGCCGCATTTCTCCAACGCCTACAAGGCCCACTTCGGCCACACGCCGCGCGACGAGCGCAGCCGCCGCGCGCTCGCCTGGCGCAGCGGCACCCCCACGGGAGAGACCTCATGAACCACCTGCTGCTGCGCCCCGTGGCGGCGGCCGACCTTGCCGACCTGCACCGCATGGCCGCCGCCAGCGCCGATGCGATCAGCTCGCTGCCCAACGATGAGGCCAAGCTGCGCCGGCGCATCGCCGCGTCGCTGCAGGCCTTCGCCAGCCCCGACGACGCCAGCGGCGAGGAGACCTACCTCTTCGTGCTGGAGGACACCAGCGCCGGCCGGCTCGTGGGCTGCTCGGGCATCGCCGCCAGCGCCGGCTTCTTCGACCGCTTCTACAGCTACCGCAACGAGTTCGTCGTGCATGCGAGCGCCGCGCTGGGCGTGTCGCAGCGCATGCACACGCTGCACCTGTGCCACGACCTGACCGGCGCCACGCTGCTGACCTCGTTCTACCTCGACCCTGCCTACGAACACGGCCCGGCCGCCCAGCTGCTGAGCCGGGCGCGGCTGCTGTTCATCCAGGCGCATGCCGAGCGCTTCTCCGAGCGCATCGCGGCCGAAAGCCCCGGCGTGACCGACGCCGCCGGCCAGAGCCCGTTCTGGGACGCCGTCGGCCGGCGCTTCTTCGGCATGGACTACCCCGAGGCCGAGGCCGTCATCGGCGGCCGCAGCCGCGCCTGCATCGCCGAGCTGATGCCGCCGTCGCCCGTCTACGTGGCGCTGCTGCCCGAAGCCGCGCAGTGGGCCATCGGCCAGCTGCACCCGGTGGGCGAGATCCCGTTCGGCATCCTGCAGGACGAGGGCTTCGACGCCGACAGCTATGTGGACATCTTCGACGGCGGCCCCACTGTGGAGGCGCCGCTGGCCTCGCTGCGCAGCGTGCGGCTGGCGCGCGAGGTGACGGTGCAGGCCGAGGCGGCGGACGGCCCGCGCCGCTTGCAGCTGCTGGTGCGGCCGGCGCGCGAGCGCTTCGCCGCCGTGCTGGCCCGCGCGGGCGACCAGCCCACGCCCGAGGACACCGGCGCCATGGCCGCCAGTGCCGGCGAGCGGCTGCTGGCCGTGCCGCTGCAACCGGAGGGCCAGGCATGAGCGACCTGCGCATCGACACCACGGCCGATGGCCACCGGCTGGCCCTGCCCGATGGCAGCGCGTCGCTGCGGCTGGTGCCGCGGCTGGGCCTGGCGCTGCCGCGCTACCACTTCCACATCGGCCGCGTCGTGCACGCGGCGCAGGAGCTCGCGCTGTTCCGCGTGCAGACCACGCTGCTGCTGGGCAACGACCACACGGGCCAGGCCGAGCTGGCCGACCTGCAGCTCGCGCCCGGCCTGGGCGCCGCGCAGCAGACGGCCGCGCTGGGCGCGCTCATCGCCGCCGCCCAGGCGCTCATGCAGCAGCACCCGCAGGATTTCGGCGACGCGCTGGTGGCCGAGCTGCCGGGCTGGCGCGATGCTGCGGGCGCGTCGCCGTTCTGGCAGGCGCTGGGCGCGCGCTTCTACGCCGGCGACCCGGCCGAGGCGCAGGCCCGGCTGGGCGCGGCCTGGCGCAGCCACCTGGCTGCGCTGCTGCCGCGTCAGACCATCTACCTGTCCTTCCTCGGTGCCGCGGCCGAGGCCAGCCTGGCCCGCGCCGACGACCGCGCGCTGCCGGCACTGGCCGCGCTGCGCGCCGCCGGTTTCCAGCGGCCGGTGCATGCGCGCATCGACGACGGCGGGCCGGTGCTGGTGTGGCGTGCGCCGGGCTGAGCGCGTCAGCCCGGGCCGCGTGCGTCGCGCAGGCGTGCCGCGAGGCTGAACCACAGCGCCGCCCAGCCGACGCCAAAGGCCCAGCCGGCCAGCACGTCACTGGCCCAGTGCACGCCCAGCACGACGCGGCTGGTGCCGATCAGCGCGGCCAGCAGCGTCGCCACGGCGAGCAGGTAGAGCCGCTCGGCACGCCGGCCGTGGCGTTGCGCGAGCAGCACGCCCAGCGTCAGGTAGAACACGGCCGACATGCTGGCGTGGCCGCTGGGAAAGCTCAGGCCGTCCTGCACCAGCGCGGCGAAGGCGGGGTCGGGCCGGGCGCGCTCGAACACGGCTTTCAGCCCGTCCAGCGCCAGCACGCCGCTGACCATGGCCGCAGCCACGGCGGCCGCCCGCGCGGGCCGGCCCACGCTGAGCAGGTAGCCGGCGGCCAGCAGGGTGAACAGCGTCAGCACCGGCGTGCCGCCCAGGCTGCTGGCGTCGAGCATGGCGCGCGTCACGGCCGGGTGGGCGGCGCGCCACTGCTGGGCGAGTTGCAGCGCAGCCTGGTCCCAGCCGGCGGTGGCGCCGTGGTGCATGGCCAGGCCCAGCAGACCGAAGCCGATGAAGAAAATCAGCGCCAGGCCCAGCGGGCGGCGTGCCGTGTTGCGGGCGCTCATGGGTGCTGCAGCAGCGTGCGCGCGGCCTCGACGCGCAGGGCCAGCGGCGCGCTCTCGTCGTCCAGCACGCGTTGCAGAAACTGGCGCGGGTCCAGCCGCGGGCCGGGCTGGGGGGCGGTGGTGGTTGCTGCCGGTGCCGCGCTGATGGGGGCTACGGGCTGCAGCGCGCGCAGTGCGGCGTCGAAGGCGGCGGGCGGGATGCTGGTGAGCCGGCCCAGCAGGTCGGCCTGGCCGTCGGCGCTGGGCGGGATGTCCAGCCAGGGCGTGTCGGCGAAGACAGGGGCGAGGTCGGGCGCGATGAAGGCGGACCAGTTGCCGCTGGCGGCGTCCTGCGCCGGCAGCGTGGGCCGGCTGCCGTCGGCCCAGGGCCGCAGCCGGGCCGGTGCCACATCGGGCAGGTAGCGGGCCTGCAGCGCGGCCAGGAAGTCGGCCGCACGGGCGGTGGTGACGGGCTGCTGCAGCGAGAACCACAGCTGCAGCCCGTCGGTGCCAGACACGGCAATGGCCGGCGCGGGCAGGCCCAGGTCGGCCTGCACGCCGCGCCACAGCGGGCCCAGGGCGGTCCAGTCGGCCGGCCGGGCCAGCTCCAGCACCAGCGTGTGGGTGAGGCCGGCGTCGGCGGGCGGGTACAGGCGTTGCAGTTCGGTGAGCAGGCGGTTCATGGCGGCCGCGAATCTACACCGCCAGCCGCCACCGGCCAGGCCACTCAGGGCAGCCGGAACACCCCCACGGCGGCCGCCAGCTGCTCGGCCTGCTGGCGCATCGAGCTGGCTGCCGCGGCGGTCTGCTCGACGAGCGCGGCGTTCTGCTGCGTCATCTGGTCCAGCTCCTGGATGGAGGCGCCGACCTGGGCGATGCCTTGCGACTGCTCGCGGGCACCGTTGGCGATGCTGCCCAGCAGCTCGCCCACCTGGTGGGTGCTGTCCACGATGGCGCGGATGGTGGTGCCCGCCTCGGCCACGATGCGCTGGCCGCCGTCGACGCGTTCGCCGCTTTCCAGGATGAGCTGCTTGATCTCGCGTGCGGCCGACGCGCTGCGCTGGGCCAGCGCGCGCACCTCGCTCGCCACGACCGCAAAGCCCCGGCCCTGCTCGCCGGCCCGGGCGGCTTCGACGGCGGCGTTCAGCGCGAGGATGTTGGTCTGGAAAGCGATGCTGTCGATGACGCCGATGATCTCGCCGATGCGGCGGCTGGAGGTTTCGATGCCAGACATGGTGTCCACCACCTGAGCGATGACCTCGCCGCCGCGCTGGGCCAGCTGCGCGTTGCCATCGGCCGAGCGGGCGGCCTGACCGGCGCCGTCGGTGGTGCTGGCCACGGTGGCGCTGATCTGCTCCATCGCCGAGGCGGTTTCCTCCAGGTTGGCAGCGGCTTGCTCGGTGCGGCGGGACAGGTCCAGGCTGCCTTCGGCGACTTCCTGCGACGACTGCATGATGGCGTCGGCCGCTTCGCGCACGTCGCGCACGGTGCCGCGCAGCGAGGTCTGCATCTCGGCCAGCGAGCGCAGCAGGTCGGCGGTTTCGTCGCTGCCCTTGGGGACCAGCGTGTCGGTCAGGTCGCCGGTGGCCATGGCGTGCATGCGGCGGGTCAGCGTGCGCATGCCGGACTTCATCGACAGGTAGAAGCAGTAGAAGAAGTACAGCCCGCCCAGCACCATCACGCTGACGATGGCGATGGCCACCGTGATGCGCGACACAAGGCGCTCCTCGCGGGCCTGCAGCAGGCCGTCCAGCTCGTTGGCCACGTCGCGCTGCAGCGTACTCAGCGACTGGATGGCCGCCGAGGCTTGCTTGACGATCTCGGCCGGCGCGGGCAGCTCGGCCGCCTGCTGCATGACCAGCGGGCTCAGCTGCGCGATCAACGCCTTGACGGGCTTCAGGTGATCCAGGTGCTGGGCCACCGGCAGTGTGGGGTTGAACTCGGTGACGCGCCCCAACTCGGACGCCACGGTCTCGACCAGCTTCTTGTCTACCGCCATGCGGGCGGCGGCCTGTGCGGTGAGCCGGGCGTTCTGTGGGTCGGCGGCCAGGCTGGCCAGCGCGGCACGCGTGAGGCCCAGGTTCTCCAGCAGGTCAGGCAGGTGCACGGTGCCGACCATCATCAGGTAGTAGGAGTCGCCCTCGGGGTCCAGCGCGAGGCCGCTCACGTCCACGAGATGCTGGGTCAATTCGCCCAGCTGCGCGCTGATCTCCACATAGGGCTTGCGCACCTCGGCAGCGCTCAGGCCGCTGGCCTGGCTGTCCGCCGCCTGGCGCGCGGCCGTCAGGGCCTGCCAGTGCTCGGTGCCGGGGTCGGGCAGGGTGTCCAGCAGGGGCTTGCCGTCCTTGGCGAGCGCGTCCATGGCCGCCTTGAAGCGCTGGCGCAGTTCGGCCACATCGGGGCGTTCCACGCCATTGGCCTGGTCCACCAGCGCGCGGCGCAGCAGCTGCGTGGCGTCCATCGCCGGGATCACCAACTGCACGCCGCGCAGGCCGGTGCGCTCCAGCTGCGTGGCCGCGATGGCGGCCTGGCGGTCGGCAACCAGCAGGTAGGTCGTGAACAGGATGGGCACCAGCAGGAACAGCAGGATCACGGTGGCCTTGGCCGTGAAGCGCATGTTGCGGAACCAGGACACGCCCGGGCGGGCCCATGACGGGGTGCTGCTGGGCTCGGAGGGCAGGGAAGCGCGCGGATGAGACATGGACGATGTGCGGTCAGCGGCCCGTGGCGCGGGGGGCGCGGCGGGACCTTCGGAGACGGAAAGCCGTTGCGGCGCCGCGAGTGTTTCGTCAAAAGTGATGAGGCCCTGTGATTTTTCGCAACGCATCGCGCGATGGGCGTGGATTTGTTCCCACTGCGCGGGGCGACTGTGGCGCCGACGCTGCGCATCGATTGCACCAGCACCACAACGGGCCGGTGCGACCGGCGAAGAAATGAGCGGGCAGCGTCCCGCGTCAGCGCTCGGCTGATCGTCAGGGGGGGCTCATCGCCAGTGAATGCCCGGCGGCCACGCCTGACCGCGGGCCGCCGGCCCGGCCCCGCGCTGCGTCTAGGCGTGGGTCAGGGGCGCTGATCCGTGCGCAGCACCGGGTAGAGGTTGAAGCGCTCGTCCCAGCTGGGTGCGCGGCGGTAGAAGAAGTCCAGCCGCGCCTGCGGGTCGGCGGCGAAGCGGGCGTCGTCGCGCAGCCGGGTGGCGAAGGCCTCGCGCAGCGCCGGGCTGGCGGCCAGCTGCTCGCGGGCCACCTGCTCGGCGACGTAGGGCTCCATGTATTCCTTGGGCTCGAAGGCCGGCGCGAAGCGGCCCCAGCTGGCCAGCGAGTCGGGCGCGTCGGGCTCCAGCAGGTGCATGGCCAGCGCGGCCAGCGGTTGCTGTGCCGGCACGAACAGGCTGCCGGCGGGCAGGTCGCGCGCCTCGGCGGCCCACTGGCCGGCCAGCGCCATGCGGTGGTGGCCTTCGGTGGAGGCGGCGTCGCGCTTGACGGCACTGGCGCGCCAGACCTGCACCGGCAGCGCCGTGCGGCCCCGGGCCAGGCGCTCGAAGCGCACGCCGTGCTGCGCCAGCTTCTCGCCGACCCAGGCCGCGTGTTCGGCCGGCACCAGGTAGCCTGCGCGGGGCGCGGCGCGCACGAGGTCGGGCTCGATGCGGTCGCGCAGCGGCACGCGCCAGACTTCCGGCCGCGTCTCGTCATAGCGCGTCATCAGCGCACCCGACACCTCGCTGGGCGTGCGCGTGTAGGCATAGCCGCGGAACTCGATCTCGCGCGCCTCGGGCCGTGTGCGCCAGGTCAGCGCCACCTCGGCGGGCGGCCGGGCGTCGGCCGCGTGGGCGCGCCGCAGCCAGTCGCGGCCGTGGCGGGCCACCTGGTCCAGCACCGCGTCGATGGTCTGGCGGGTCTGGCGCACGCGGTGCGGGTACGGGCGCCAGCTGTGCGTCTCCACCAGCATGCCCAGCCGGTTGCGCAGCAGGAAGTAGCCCTGCGAGAAGCGCGGCGTGGGCACGCCGTCGCGGAAGCCGCTGGCCGGGTTGTCCATCTCGACGAAGGACGGGTAGAACGGCAGCGGCAGCCCGCCCTGGGCCGCGAGCGCGTCGATGACGCCGTCGCGCCAGGCGCGGCCGGCCTCACGCAGCGCGGCATCGCCCGCGTGCACGGGCTCCACCATGATGGCGATGTCGTGCTCGAACTGCGCGCCGTCGGTGGCGTGCAGGTCCACCATGACCAGCGGGTCCCAGGCGCGCACCAGGCCCAGCATGGCCTGCATCTCGGGCGCGTCGGCCTTGACGTAGTCGCGGTTCAGGTTGAGGTTCTGCGCGGTGGTGCGCCAGCCCATCTGCTCGGGGCCGCGCTGGTTGGGGCGGTGCCAGGGGCCGAAGCGCTCATGGCCGTCGACATTGAACACCGGCACGAACACCAGCACCTGGTGGCGCAGCGCGCCGGGCCGGGCCAGCTGCTCGCGCAGCGCTAGGAAACCTGCGTCCTTGCCGTCGATCTCGCCGGCATGGATGCCGCCCTGCACCAGTGTGACCGGCAACCCGGCGCGGCGCGCGGCGGCCGGCGTCAGCGCGCCGGACTGGCTGGCCACCAGCGCCCACATCGGCCGGCCCTGCGGCGTGGTGCCGAAGCGCTCGCAGCGTACCTGCGCCGGGTGGGCCCGGGCAAAGTCGCGGCACAGCTGGGCGACCTCGTCGTAGCGGCCGGTCTGCACGAAGCCGCTGCGCTCGGCCTGCGTGGTGAGGGGCGGCGCGGCCAGGCTGTGGCCCGCGGCGGCGGCAAGTGCCAGCGTGGTGAGCAGCGCGCGCATCAGCGGGGCTCGCCCGTGGTGTTTTCGCGCAGCATGCGGCTCATCAGCGTGAAGAAGCGGTCGTAGAACTCGCCGGCCGGGATGGTCTCGGAGGCCACCTTGACCAGCGAGTCCTCGGTGGACGACAGCGGCACCGAGATGGAGCCCAGCGCGCTGACGCCCAGGCTGGCGGCCTGCGCGTTCTTCTTCAGCACGTAGCGGTCCTGCTGGGCGCTGACGTAGGCGGTGGCAACCTGCTGCTTGGGGCCGTCGCCCACGCAGACGACGTTGAAGCCGATCTCCACATGCACCTCGCCCTCGGGCTGGAAGCGCTTGGCCCCCTGCACCATGCCGCTGGCGGCCTTGCTGATGACGTAGCCCTGGCTCAGCAGCGCGCGGCGCGCGGCCTCGCAGGTGTCGTCCACCCCGGCGTCGAACAGGCGTGAGAAGGTCTCCTCGGCGGCGAAGCTCTCCCCCTGGTAGACCTTCTTGGACTTGTCGGCCGCCTTGGGGAGGCCGCCGCAGCCCGCGAGCAGGGCGGTGAGCAGCAGGGGCAGGAACAACGAAAGCAGACGTGGCATGGGGTGCATTATTCAGCGCCGCCACAGCGGGGCCGTGACGCAACGGACGCGGCGGGCCGCGCGATGACAGGCACAGAATGGCGGCCTCATTCCGGAGGCTTCATGGACCAACCCAGCGTCACCCTGACCCAGCGCCAGGGCTACCAGTTCGAACACCGCTTTGGCCCGGACATCCCGGTGCTGCTGTCCGACGAGCCCGCGCCGCTGGGCACGGGCCTGGGGCCCGACCCGGTGGAGCTGCTGGCGTCGGCCGTGGGCAACTGCCTCAGCGCGTCGCTGCTGTTCGCCTGCCAGAAGTACAAGGACGAGCCCGGCCGCTTGCGCGCCGACGTGAAGGCGACGGTCGGCCGCAACGAGCGCAACCGCATGCGGGTGCTGGGCCTGGCGGTGGACCTGCACCTGGGCCGCCCGGCGGCCGAACTGCCCCACTTGCAGCGGGTGCTCGACACCTTCGAGGACTACTGCACCGTCACGCAGAGCGTGGCCGGCGCCATCCCGGTGGCGCTGCGCGTGCTGGACAGCACGGGCGCCGTGCTGAAGGGTTGAGGACAAAAAAGCCCGCACGGGGCGGGCTTGCGGCTGGGACGAGGCCGGCGGCTCAGGGGTAGAGGCCGCGCTCTTCGCGCGCCTGCAGCACGCGCGTGCAGGCCACCGTGAAAGCGGCGGTGCGCAGCGGGATGCGGTGCTGCTCGCCCGTTTCCCAGATGTGCTTGAACGCGCCGATCATGATCTTGTCCAGGCGCAGGTTGATCTCGTCCTCGGTCCAGAAGAAGGACGAGAAGTCCTGCACCCACTCGAAGTAAGACACCGTCACGCCACCGGCGTTGGCGATCACGTCCGGCACCACCACGATGCCGCGGTCGGCCAGCACGGCCTCGCCGTCGGGCGTCGTCGGGCCGTTGGCGCCTTCCAGCACCAGGCGGGTGGAGATGCGCTTGGCGCGATCGGCGGTGATCTGGCCTTCCAGCGCGGCGGGGATCAGCACGTCGCTCTTGACGTCCCAGAAGTCCTCGTTGGCGATCATGTCGCCGCCCTTGAAGCCGGCGATGCCGCGCGTCTTGGCCACGTGGTCCAGCAGGTCGGCCATGTCGAAGCCGTTGCTGTTGACCAGCGTGCCGGTGTGGTCCTGCACGGCAACGATCTTGGCGCCGTTGGCGGCGAACAGCTTGGCGGCGATGGAGCCGACGTTGCCGAAGCCCTGCACCGCGATGCGGGCGCCTTCCATGTTGATGTTGAGGCGGCGCATGGCTTCACGGCCCACGACGAACACGCCGCGGCCGGTGGCGGCCACGCGGCCCAGCGAGCCGCCCAGCTCGATGGGCTTGCCCGTGACGACGCCGGTCGCCGTGGCGCCGGTGTTCATCGAGTACGTGTCCATCATCCAGGCCATGATCTTGCCGTTGGTGTTCACGTCCGGCGCCGGAATGTCCTGCTGCGGGCCGATGATGATGCCGATCTCGCTGGTATAGCGGCGCGTCACCTTCTCCAGTTCCTTCATGGACAGCAGCGCCGGATCCAGCCGGATGCCGCCCTTGGCGCCGCCGTAGGGCAGGTTGACCGCGGCGTTCTTGATGGTCATCCAGGCCGACAGGGCCATCACTTCTTCCAGCGTGACGTCCGGGTGGTAGCGCACGCCGCCCTTGCCGGGGCCGCGCGTCAGGCTGTGCTGCACGCGGTAGCCCTCAAAGTGGGCCACCGTGCCGTTGTCCATCTCGATGGGGATGTCCACGATCAGCGCGCGCTTGGGGCGGCGCAGCGTCTCGACCCACTTGCTCAAGTGGCCCAGGTAGGGCTCCACCGCATCAATCTGCGACAGATACGTGCCCCAGGGGCTGTTGCGCGTCGGCGAGACGAAGGACAGGTTGGGCATGAAACGCTCCGTAATTTTTGGTGGGGCGAACGGTAGCGCGAAGGCTGGCTTCGCCTCAACAACTTGTCTAGCCAACTGGTCATGCGCTCATGCAAGCAATGCATGAGCCCCATGAAACCGTGCGGAATTCCACTGGTGGCCGCGCACCCAAGGCACAAAAAAACCCGGCCAGAGCCGGGTTGGTCGTGGCGCGTCGCCGGTTTACTTGGCCGCCAGGGCGCGCTTGAAGTCGGCGTCGTCAAACAGCTTGCCGGCCAGGGTCTTGTAGAGGGCGCCGTACTGGTTGATGGCCGCCGGCAGCGCGATGGCGCCAACGAAGGACGACTCCCAGGTGGCCTCGGCGACGATCTCCTTGTCGAACAGCGTCTGCCCGCCGCGCTTGACCTGGATCTTGGCCGCCAGCCGGCCCTTGCCGGTGCTCATGCCGGCGTCGACCATGCTGTCGGTGAGCTGCCCTTCGATGACGATGCCGGACTTGGGGTCCAGCAGGCCCGCGGCCGCCAGTTCCGACGCGATCTCATCGCGCAGCTGGCCCGCGAAGCTGCCGTTGGCCGGGCTGACCGACGAGCCGCGCAGCCCGCCGAGCGTGGTGTCCATGTCGGCCGGCTTGCCGGCAGCCAGCTTGAAGCTGCCCATCTGCGCGGGCGCGAGCTTGGTGGCGCGCAGCTTCTCGGCATTGGCGGCGCTGGGCGCGGCAGCCGGCATGGTCACGGACGCGCAGCCCGTCAGCACGGCCAGCAGGGCGACCAGGGCCAGGCGCTGGCACAGCGCGCGCGAAGGGTTCATCGTGATGTTCATGGTGGTCGGTGGGTTCACTTGAAGTTGGCGTCGTGCGACAGGTGGTTGAGCAGGTTGCTCACGACCTGGGTGGTCATTTGGAAGGCGGCTTCCTGGTGGTCCGGCATCTTGGTCGCGTTGCCGGGTGTGGCGGCTGCGCCCATGGTCGTGTGGATGGCGTGACGGGCCTGCTTGGTCAGCGGCGCGGCGTTGTTGGACGCGCGGTAGGTGGCGGTGCAGACATAGCCGTCCGAAACCTGCGAGCCCGCGAGGCCGAAGGTCAGACCGGTCACGAAGCCCTTGGAGAACGCGTCATCGGTCAGCGGCACGTTGTTCACCGTGATGCTGAGCACGGCGCCGTTGGGCGTGGCGTTGGTGCTGGCGTCGCTGAACAGGCCGCTGGCCTTGACCTGCGCGATGACACGGTCGCGCAGCAGCGCGGTTGCGTGCGCGTTGGCCACGCCCTTGGTCTGGAAGTCGAACAGCACCTGCACCGGCGCCGGGCTGGCCGGCTTCTTGAACTGCGCGGCGGGAATTTCTTTGGTGCTGCCGTCCAGGTAGGCGCTGGCGCAGCCGCCCAGCAGGGCGGTGGTGGTCAGGAACAGGCCGAGCGCGGTTCGGCGCGCCCACTTCATCAGTACGGACATGGAACTCCCTTGTGTCTTGGATGGAACGCGCTGCCTGCAACCGCGGCCTCGTCGCAAGGCGGGCTTACGCAGCGGCGCGGACTATAGGGACATGCCACGGCGTCGCAGGCCCGCACTATCCCCAGGCTTGCGGTGATGGTGACGAATACCATCGCCCGGTGACCTCGCTCGACCTCGCCTTGCTCTATCTCGTCGCCGCCGTGCTGGGCGTCGTCGTCTGCCGTTCGTTGAAGCTGCCGCCCATGCTGGGCTATCTGGCGGTGGGGGTGCTGATCGGCCCCAACGCACTGGCGTTCGCGCAGGACTCGGCCGGCATCCAGTACCTGGCCGAGTTCGGCGTGGTGTTTCTGATGTTCGCCATCGGGCTGGAGTTCAACCTGCCCAAGCTGCGCGCGCTGCGGACGGCGGTGTTCGGGCTGGGCATGTCGCAGGTGGTGCTGACCGTTGCCGGCGCGATGGTCGGCAACGCGCTGCTGATCGCCGGTTACGCGCTGCTCGGCGGCGTGTGGGAGCTGCAGTGGGAGGGCGCGCTGGTGCTGGGCGCCGCCATGGCCATGAGCTCCACGGCCATCGTCGTCAAGCTGATGGCCGAGCGGCTGGAGTTGGAGAGCCCGCACGGCAAGCTGGTGATGGGCGTGCTGCTGTTCCAGGATCTGGCGGTGGTGCCCTTGCTGGTGCTGATCCCGGCGCTGAACAGCAGCGGCGGCCAGATGGCCGAGGCGCTGGCCTGGGCGGCGCTCAAGGCCATCGTGCTGCTGGGCTTGCTGCTGTACGGTGGCCAGAAGCTCATGCGCTGGTGGCTCACGCTGGTGGCGCGGCGCAAGAGCGACGAGCTGTTCATGTTGAACCTGCTGCTCGTCACGCTGGGCCTGGCCTGGATGACCGAGCATGCCGGCCTGAGCCTGGCGCTGGGGGCGTTCGTGGCCGGCATGCTGATCTCGGAGACCGAGTACCGTCACCAGGTGGAGACCGACATCCGGCCCTTCCACGACGTGCTGCTGGGGCTGTTCTTCATCACCATCGGCATGAAGCTGGACTGGCGCCCCCTGGTGGACAGCTGGTGGCTGGTGATCCTGCTCACGGCCTTGCCCATCCTGGCCAAGTTCGTGCTCATCGCCGGGCTGGCGCGACTGTTCCGCACGCCGCCGGGCGTGGCCCTGCGCACGGGCCTGTACCTGGCGCAGGCGGGTGAGTTCGGCTTTGTGCTGCTGACGCTGGGCGCGCAGCACCAGCTCATCGCGCCGCACTGGGTCAGCCCGGTGCTGGCGAGCATGGTGCTGTCCATGCTGGCCACGCCGCTGCTCATCCTGTACAGCAACCGTATCGTCATGAAGCTGTCCAGCAGCGACTGGCTGATGCAGTCGGTGCAGCTGACCACCATCGCCAAGAAGAGCATCAAGCAGGAAGCCCACGTCATCATCTGCGGCTACGGCCGCTCGGGGCAAAACCTGGCACGTCTGCTGGAAGGCGAGCACATTCCGTACATGGCACTGGACCTGGACCCCGACCGCGTGCGCCAGGCGGCGGCGGCCGGCCAGAGCGTCGTGTTCGGTGATGCTGCCAAGGTGCAGAGCCTGATGGCGGCAGGCCTGGCGCGGGCCAGCGCGGTCGTCGTCAGCTATCACGACACGCCGTCGGCGCTGAAGATCCTGGACCTGGTGCGCGCGCATGCGCCGCGCGTGCCGGTGGTGGTGCGCACCATTGACGACAGCGACCTGGAGCGCCTCAAGGCGGCCGGCGCGACCGAGGTGGTGCCCGAGGCCATCGAGGGCTCGTTGATGCTGGCGTCCCATGCGCTGGCGCTGGTGGGCGTGCCGATGCGGCGCGTCATCCGCATCACGCGCGACGCGCGCGACAAGCGCTACGGCCTGCTGCGCGGCTACTTCCACGGCGCGGACGACGACACGGTGGACGAGATCGAGCAGGCGCGGCTGTCCTCCGTCACGCTGCCCACGGCCTCGGCGCACGCCGGCCGGCCGCTGGACGACCTGGCGCTGCATGCGATCGGCGTGGCCGTGGTGTCGCTGCGCCGCGCCGATGGCAAAGGCCAGCTCGTCGACGGCGCCACGCTCGCCGGCGGCGACACGCTGGTCATCAGCGGCACGCCGGCGGCGCTGGTGCTGGCCGAAGAGAAGCTGTTGAAGGCCTGAGCACAAGCCGCCGCCACCAGCTGGCTGTGCGCCGGATGGCGGCCCACGCGGGTGAGGGTGGGCCTGGGCATTGTTGCCCTGGATTTGTTGGCGGCCAGCGACAAAGCCTTGGTTACAGTCGCGCCGCGTTCAGCCGTGGCACAACGGCCTGCAGTGAGGGAGGAGGGCAACAGGCGCATCGCGCAAGCGCGGTGCGGCGGTCTTTCGTCTCGTTGCCGGTCGTCGCAGCGGTTGGCCGCATCCTTGTTTCCAACCTTTGCTTCAACACCCATGAAGAAACTCAACGCTGCCGCCCTGGTTGCCATCGCTGTCCTGTCCACCGGCTGCGCTTCCATCCTCAACGACCAGACCCAAGGCGTCAACATCACCTCGTCCACCGGCAAGCCCATCACCGGCACCGTCGATGGCAAGGCCTTCACCGGCCCGGGCGTGGTGCAGTTCACCCGCGCCAAGGGCGACAAGATCGTGACCGTCGACACCGCCGGCTGCGCCAAGAACACCACCGTCGCCAGCTCGGTGGACTCCAAGTTCTTCATCAACATCCTGAGCGGTGGCGCCCTGGGCTCCACGACCGACTACTCGACCGAGCGCATGTGGAAGTACGCTGACTCGGTGGTCGTCAGCTGCCAGTGATCTCCCGCCTGCGCTTGCGCATGCAAAGCGGCCTTCGGGCCGCTTTTGCATGGCTGTGCGTCGCCGCTGCCCCGGTGGCGGCGGCCGACCTCGACACCGTGGCCGCCGACCCCGGCTGGGCGGCGCTGCTGCATGTGAGCGACGGCCAGCCCATGGTGCGCGACCCGGCCTTCCTGCTGTCGCTGCCGCAGTTCTCGCCGCGCGCCGAGCTGCAGGCCACCGTGGCGCTGCTGCAAGGGCCTGACGCGCAGAGCCTGTGCCGCTTTCCCGCCCGCTACCTCTGGCTGCACCGCCAGGGCGTGCTGCCCGAGCGCTCGCTCGCGCACTGCGCCGACCTGACCGAATTCAATGCCCGCGCGCCCATGGACGAGGTGGCGCTGGTGTTCGCCTCCGAGACGCTGAGCCAGCCCTCCAGCATGATGGGGCACGTGTTTCTGAAGCTCAGCGGCAACGATGCTGCGGGCCAGGCCCGCGAGCACGCGATCTCCTTCTTCACCGAGCCGGTGACCTGGAACCTGCCGCGCCTGTTCTGGCGCAGCCTGGTGGCCGGCATGCCGGGCTACTTCACGCTGGGCCCGTACGCCGAGCAGGTGCAGGGCTACATCGGCCGCGAGGGCCGCAGCCTGTGGGAGCACCCGCTGCGCCTGGACGCGGCCCAGCGCCGTTTGCTGCAGGCCCACCTGATGGAGCTGCGGCCGGTGCAGTTCACCTACTACTTCCAGCGCTACAACTGCGCCACGCTGGTCAAGCAGGTGCTGGCGGTGGCGCGGCCCGAGGTGCTGTCCACGCCCGACCTCTGGACCACGCCCAAGGACGTCGTGCGGGCGGCGCAGGCCGCCGGCATGCTGGAGCCGGCCCGCGCCCTCAGCGCGCCGCGCTGGACCCTGCACCTGCTGGACCCCGCGCTGAGCGCCGACGACGTGGCCCGCGTGCAGCAGGCCGTGGCGGCGCAAGACCTGCCCCCAGCCGCGCCGCAGGACCCGCGCGGCTTCCTGCGCCAGCAAGCTGCGCTGGCGCTGAACCAGCAGTGGGTCAGCAACGGCCAGCGCGCGCCCGAGGTCGGTGCGGCCTACCAGCGCCGCCTGCAGGCCGCCGCGCAGGACGACCTCACGCTGACCAGCAGCCCGGCGCTCAGCCCCAGCGCGGCGCCGCCCGATGCGCAGATCAGCGTGGGCCTGCTGCGCCGTGATGGCGACGAGGCGCTGCTGCTGGAGTTCCTGCCCGCCTCGCACCGGCTGGAAGACCGCAACGACATGTACTTCAACGAAAGCGCGCTGCGGCTGTTCGAGCTCGCGCTGACGCAGTCGCTGCGCGGCCGCGGCGCGCGGGTGGAGCGGGCCACGGTCTACGCCGTGGAGTCGCTGCTGCCGCGCGACCGCTTCAGTGGCGGCCTGTCCGGGCGCTTCAAGATCGGCCACGAGCCGCAGGCCGGGGGTGACCTGCGCAGCCGTGGCAGCCTGCTCGTCGAAGGCGGCCTGGGCCTCACCCAGCGGTTGGGCCGCGATGTGGATGTGTTTGCGATGGCGACGGCCGGCGTGGGCGCCCGCAGCGGCGCCTACCTGTACGCCCAGCCCAGCGTGGGCTTTGTGCTGCGCCAGGTGTTCGCCATGAAGGCGGTGGTCAGCTTCAGCCTGTTGCACAACGGCCTGGGCGACGGCCGCACGGTGCGCGAGTGGCAGTGGACTCAGGCCAAGTACATCGGCCGCCACTGGACGCTGGTGGGCGGCTACACCCTGCGCCAGCAGGGCGAGCTGTCACGGCGCGAGGCGCAGCTGCGGCTCAAGCGGCTGTTCTGAGCAACCGTCTGCGTGTTGCCGGGGCCCTGCCGCCTCGGTGACAAGCGCGCGCGCAGTGCTGGGCCACACTGGCGTCCGCCCCACAGGAGCCGCGCCATGAACTTCGACTACAGCCCCAAGGTCGCGCAGATGCGCGAACGCCTGCTCGCCTTCTTCGACGAACACATCACGCCCAACGAGCGTCGTTACCTGGAAGAAGTCGAGGCCAACCGCCGCGCGGGCAACCCCTGGCTGCCGACGCAGGTGATCGAGGAGCTCAAGCCCAAGGCGCGCGCCGCAGGCCTGTGGAACCTCTTCCTGCCCAAGAGCACGCGGGCGCCGGAGGGCCTGTCCAACCTCGAGTACGCGCCGCTGTGCGAGATCATGGGCCGCGCATTCTGGGCGCCCGAGGTCTTCAACTGCTCGGCCCCCGACACCGGCAACATGGAGACGCTGGAGCGCTACGCCTCCGAGGCGCTGAAGGACCGTTGGCTGGAGCCGCTGCTCAAGGGCGAGATCCGCTCGGCCTTCCTGATGACCGAGCCGGCCGTCGCGTCCAGCGATGCCACCAACATCGAATGCCGCATCGAGCGCGACGGGGACGACTACGTCATCAACGGCCGCAAGTGGTGGAGCTCCGGTGCGGGCGACCCGCGCTGCGCCGTCTACATCGTGATGGGCAAGACCAACCCCGAGGCGGGCAAGCACGAGCAGCAATCCATGATCGTGGTGCCGGCGGACACGCCGGGCATCACCGTCATCCGCCCGCTGAGCGTGTTCGGCTACGACGACGCGCCGCATGGCCACATGGAAGTCGAGCTGAAGAACGTGCGCGTGCCCGCCAGCAATATCCTGCTGGGCGAGGGCCGGGGCTTCGAGATCGCTCAGGGGCGCCTGGGCCCGGGTCGCATCCACCATTGCATGCGCTCCATCGGCGCGGCCGAGCGGGCGCTGGAGCTGATGTGCGAGCGCGCCATCGCACGCACCGCCTTCGGCAAGACGCTGGCGCAGCAGACCGTCACGCAGGAGCGCATCGCCGAGGCGCGCTGCATGATCGAGCAGGCCCGCCTGCTGACGCTCAAGGCCGCTTACATGATGGACACCGTGGGCAACAAGGTTGCCAAGGCCGAGATCGCGATGATCAAGATCGTGGCGCCCAACATGGCGCTGCAGGTCATCGATTGGGCCATCCAGGTGTTCGGCGGTGCCGGCGTGAGCCAGGACACGCCGCTGGCCATGATGTGGGCGCACCAGCGCACGCTGCGCCTGGCCGACGGCCCCGACGAGGTGCACCGCAACTCGCTGGCCAAGCTGGAGCTGGCCCGCCACATGAAGCTGCCGACCGACGGCATCCGCATGCCCGTCACGCGCGGCGCCTGACGCGCAACGCGGGCATGGCGTGAGCGTGGCAGGGGCGCTTGGGCGCCCTTGCCGCGACAATGCGCCCATGGCCAAGCAAGCCCCCCGACTCAGTCCCGAAGAAACCCAGCGCGTCATCGCCACGGCCTGGGACGACAAGCCGCCGTTCCGCCGCGTGCTGGTGGAGCACGGCATCGGCCATGGCGAGCTGGTGGCGCTGCTCAAGCGCGAGCTGACGCCGGCCGCCTACAAGCTGTGGGTGTCGCGCACCAAGGCCGCCAAGGGGCCGGCCACGCAGGGCACCTGGCCCCACGGCCGCTGAAGCCTCGCCGCCGGACGGCGGCCCTGCCTGCCACCACCGATCACCACCGCCACGCGTGAGCGCGCGGGCGTGGGCTCGTGCGCCTGGCACCTGCGGGACACTGTTGCGCGAGCTCCACAAGCCGCGCCGCGCGGCGCCCTGCCCGGGCGGCTGCCCCTGGTGGCAACAGGGCCATGTTTCCTAGGAAAACCACGGGCTAACCCGGAACAGTGATGCGCGAATCAGCATCGTGAAGTCCAAAAATGTGATTAGTGCGGGATCGCTTGGATCCATAGCATGAAATCCATACCCGAGCCTCACCGGCCTCCCTACGAGGGCCGGACGGCTGCCGAGGTTGGCCGCTCCTTCCATAACGATCCCGGAGACAAGATGAACAAGCCCGCCCAGGCGTCGCCGCGCGCGTCCGCCACGTCCACCCGTTTTGCCCTGAGCCTGACCGCCGCCGCCGCACTGGCCGCGCTGTCGTCCATCGCTGTGGCCCAGGAGGCCCCCAAGGCCGAGTCGCTGGAGACGGTCACGGTGACTGGCGTGCGCGCCTCGCTGACCAAGAGCCTGGCCATCAAGCGCACCAGCGAGCAGGTCGTCGAATCGGTGGTGGCTGAAGACATCGGCAAGCTGCCGGACAACAACGTCGTCGAGGCGCTGCAGCGCGTGACGGGTATCCAGGTCACCAACCGCGCCGGTGGCGAGGTGGGTGCCATCTCCATCCGTGGCCTGCCGGACATCGCCACCACCTGGAACGGCCGCAACATCTTCACCGCGTCCGGCACGCAGGTGGCGCTGCAGGACATCCCGTCGACGCTGGTGCGCCAGATCGACGTGTTCAAGACCCGCGACGCCAGCCAGTTGGAGAACGGCATCGCCGGCCAGATCGACGTCAAGTCGCTGCGCCCCTTCGATTTCAAGGGCGCGCAGTTCTCGTTGCTGGCCCGTGAGACCTACCTGGACCCGGCCAAGAAGTGGAATCCGCAGCTCAGCGGCATGGCCAGCAACCGCTGGAAGACCAGCTTCGGTGACGTCGGCGCGCTGGTCAACCTGTCCATGGTCAAGACCGACTATCGCAACGAGAGCGTGACGCCGGGCGCCATGGTGCCGTTCACGAGCCCGAATGCGGCAGAGGTGCCGGCGGGCTACACGCCGCTGCAGCGCATCTTCGACAACAACATCTGGACGCCCGGCACCTACACCGGCCTGCCGCAGAAGGCCGGCTCGACGCTGAGCTTCAATGGCACGGCCCGTCCCTTCTACCTGGCCCGTGACGCGGTGTTCCAGAGCGACGTCGCCGGCCAGCGCGAGCGCCCGGCTGCCAACCTCGCGCTGCAATGGCAGCCCAACGAGGACGCTGTCTACACGTTCGAGGCCATGTACAACGGCTACCGCGACAAGGCGTTCAACCGGCTGCTGTTCAGCTTCGTGGACTGGTGGGGCAGCCTGGGTAGCAACCCGGCCAGCACGATCACGACCTTCCCGGGCACCAACGTCATCAAGACGCGCGTCGTCAATGACGTCTATGGCTTCAACAGCGGCGACTACACGACCTCGGCCACCGACTCGTATGTCTACGCGTTGAACGGCAAGTGGAACCTGGGTGACCGCCTGCGTCTGGATGGCGACGTGTCCTACCAGACCAGCAAGTTCCATTCGGAATTCACCGCCACCCGCATCGATCGCGTTGCGCCGCAGATCACCGTCGACTTCAACTCGGGCGGCGGCAACATGGCGTTCAAGTTCAACAACAACGCGGACCTGGCAGACCCCACCAAGTGGAACGTCGCGCAGTTCTACGACAACGCCAACCGCAACGAAGGCAGCGCCGCGACCGCGAGCCTGAACGGCACCTACGACGCCGACTGGGGCCCGGTGAAGACGCTGAACTTCGGCTTCCGCTTTGATAGCCGCAAGGCCTCGGAAGCCAAGCGTGAGCAGTCGGCCTTCCTGGGGCGCAACCTGGCCACGCTGGGCGCGAACTACTACCACGTCAACTCCGACTTCGGCTCGGACATCTCGGACGTGCCGCGCTCCTGGATCGAGCCCAACGCGTACTACATCCGCGACAACATCGACGCCTGGCGCAAGATGTACAACGCGGCCGACGCGAACTTCCTGACGACCGACAAGCTCTATCTGCAGAAGATCTTCGAGGTCAAGGAAGACACGACCAACCTGTTCGTGATGGCAGATGCCGAGCACGAGCTGCTGGGTCGCCCGCTGCGCGCGAACTTCGGTGTGCGCTATGTGCAGGTGGACACCAGCATGACCGCCTATGACGTCAACGCCACCACCAAGGTGGCGACGCCCAAGAACGGCGAGAAGACGGCCAAGAAGTTCCTGCCTAGCCTGACGCTGCGCTACGAGCCGGTCAAGGACGTGCTGGTTCGCCTGAACTACGGCGAGACGCTGCGTCGCCCGGCGTTCGGCGCGCTGAACCCGGTGCTGCAACTCAGCGACGACGTGTCCCGCGTGGGCTACGGCGGCGGCAGCGGCGGCAACCCGGGCCTGGAGCCGACCCGCTCCAAGAACCTGGACCTGACGGGCGAGTGGTACTTCAAGAAGGACAGCGCGCTGTACGGCACGGTGTTCCAGCGCAAGATCGACGGCCTGGTCGTGCCGCTGCGCCGCAAGGTGCGCGTGGACCCCGCCAATGACCCGTTCCGCAACTCCACCTCGGGCGGCGACCACAGCAACGGCTACGACTACGTCATCAGCTCGCCGGTCAATGCCTCCAACGGCAAGATCAGCGGCGTGGAGCTGGGCGCGATCTACTTCCCCAAGGGCCTGCCGTGGTACCTGGACGGCGTGGGCTTCCAGGGCAGCATGACGCGCCTGACCTCGTCGCAGAACGTGCCGACCGCCGATAGCGCCGGCAACATCGTCTCGCAACTGGAGACACCGTTCTTCGGCGTGTCCAAGCTGTCGTGGAACGCCACGCTGGCCTATGACAAGGGCCCGATCGGCGCCCGCCTGTCGTATGTCCGTCGCT
Source organism: Roseateles hydrophilus (assembly GCF_026712245.1). Lineage (GTDB taxonomy): Bacteria > Pseudomonadota > Gammaproteobacteria > Burkholderiales > Burkholderiaceae_C > Pelomonas > Pelomonas hydrophilus. The sequence continues at coordinate 196,914 of NZ_JAPPUY010000003.1, read as the reverse complement.
CCAGCTTCCTGGCTGCCAACGAGGCCGCGCTGTTCGCCAACCCGATCGGCATCTGGCGCCAGCCGGAGAAGAGCGTGGACCTGCAGTTCAGCTACAAGATCAACGACAGCATGTCGGTGGATCTGAGCGGCGTGAACCTGACCAACGAGATGCAGCAGCAGTACTACAAGTTCGGCGACGCCGGCAGCCCCGAGCTGACCAACTTCGGCACGGTGCAGACCGGCCGCTCGGTCTCGGTGGGCTTCCGCTGGAAGCTGTAAGGCAGGCATCCGGCACGTCCGGCGCGGCCCGAGCACGCGACCGGACCTGCTCCCCTGTTGTCGAGGCTGGACTCATCCTCGTTCGGGCGTTGCACGGGCCTCCCGGGCAACGCCCTTTTTCTTTTCTTCGGCAGCCGCCCATGTCTGACCTGATCCAGCCGCTGATCCCGCAGCGGGCCGACCCGCACATCTCCCGTCATGGCAACGGCGTCTACTACTTCACCGCGTCGGTGCCGCAGTACGACCGCATCGAGCTGCGCCGGGCCACCAGCATCGACGGCCTCACCAACGCGCCGGCCTATGTCGCCTGGCGCAAGCCCGACACCGGGCCCTGGAGCGAGTTGATCTGGGCGCCGGAACTGCACTTCAACCAGGGCGCCTGGTATGTCTACTTCGCGGCCGCGCACACGCGGGCGTTGGACGCGCTGGGCATGTTCCAGCACCGCATGTACGCGATCCGCAACGTCGCGGCCGATCCCTTCACCGGCGAGTGGGAGTTCCTGGGCCAGGTGGACAGTGGCATCGACAGCTTCTGCCTGGACGCGACGACCTTCACCCACCGCGGCCAGCTGTACTACCTGTGGGCGCAGAAGGACCGCGCCATCGCCGGCAACTCCAACCTCTACATCGCGCCGATGAGCACGCCCTGGCAGTTGGCCGGCGCGCCCGTGATGCTCAGCAAGCCCGAGTTCGACTGGGAATGCCGCGGCTTCCTGGTCAACGAGGGCCCGTCGGTGCTGCAGCGGCATGGCAAGGTGTTCATCAGCTACTCGGCCAGCGCGACCGACGAGAACTACGCGATGGGCCTGCTGTGGGCCGACGAGAACGCCGACCTGCTGGACCCGGCCAGCTGGCACAAGTCGCCGGAGCCGGTGATGCGCAGTGCCGCCGAGGACAGCGTCTTCGGCCCGGGCCACAACAGCTTCACCGAGACCGACAACCCCGACGAGGTGCTGCTGGTCTACCACGCGCGCACCTACACCGAGATCGAGGGCGACCCGCTGTGGAACCCCGATCGCCACACCTTCGTCAAGCCGCTGCGCTGGAGCGCGGACGGCATGCCGCTGTTCGGCCGGCCTTCCCGCCGCGACTGATATCCAAATTGGCATCGATACGGGCGGCGAATTGATTGGATTGCAATTTCCACGCCGCCTAGCATCGTTTCAGAGCGCATTTCCGCGCGTGCCCGAGAACACGAACACTCGAGACAAGACATGACGACTGAGGACAAGAAGAGCAAGGTCAAGCTGCGTTCCGCCGAGTGGTTCGGCACGCAGGACAAGAACGGCTTCATGTACCGCTCCTGGATGAAGAACCAGGGCATCCCCGACCATGAGTTCCAGGGCAAGCCCATCATCGGCATCTGCAACACCTGGAGCGAGCTGACGCCCTGCAATGCGCACTTCCGCAAGCTCGCCGAGCATGTGAAGAAGGGCATCCTGGAGGCGGGCGGCTTCCCGGTCGAGTTCCCGGTGTTCTCCAACGGCGAGAGCAACCTGCGCCCCACCGCCATGCTGACGCGCAACCTCGCCAGCATGGACGTCGAGGAAAGCATCCGCGGCAACCCCATTGACGCCGTGGTGCTGCTGACCGGCTGCGACAAGACCACCCCCGCGCTGCTGATGGGCGCGGCCAGCTGCGACGTGCCGGCCATCGTCGTCACCGGCGGGCCGATGCTCAACGGCAAGCTCAACGGCAAGAACATCGGCTCGGGCACGGCCGTGTGGCAGCTGCACGAGCAGGTCAAGGCCGGCGAGATCAAGATGCACGACTTCCTGGCCGCCGAGGCCGGCCATTCGCGCTCCGCCGGCACCTGCAACACCATGGGCACCGCGTCCACCATGGCCTGCATGGCCGAGTCGCTGGGCACCTCGCTGCCGCACAACGCCGCCATCCCCGCCGTGGATGCACGCCGTTATGTGCTGGCCCACCTGTCCGGCATGCGCATCGTCGACATGGTGTGGGAAGACCTGCGCCTGTCCAAGGTGCTCACGAAGCAAGCGTTCGAGAACGCCATCCGCGTGAACGCCGCCATCGGCGGCTCCACCAACGCCGTCATCCACCTGAAGGCCATCGCCGGCCGCATCGGCGTGGACCTGGAGCTGGAAGACTGGACCCGCATCGGCCGCGGCACGCCCACCGTCGTGGACCTGCTGCCCTCGGGCCGCTTCCTGATGGAAGAGTTCTATTACGCCGGCGGCCTGCCGGGCGTCATCCGCCGCCTGGGCGAAGCCAACCTGCTGCCCAACCCGGGTGCGCTGACCGTCAACGGCAAGAGCCTGTGGGACAACTGCGTCGACGCGCCCATCTACGACGACGAGGTCATCCGCCCGCTGGACAAGCCGCTGATCGCCGACGGCGGCATCTGCATCCTGCGCGGCAACCTCGCGCCGCGCGGCGCCGTGCTCAAGCCCTCGGCCGCCACGCCCGAGCTGATGAAGCACCGCGGCCGCGCCGTGGTGTTCGAGAACTTCGACGACTACAAGGCCCGCATCGCCGACCCCGACCTTGATGTGGACGCCAGCTGCATCCTCGTCATGAAGAACTGCGGCCCCAAGGGCTACCCCGGCATGGCCGAGGTGGGCAACATGGGCCTGCCGCCCAAGATCCTCGCCACTGGCGTGAAGGACATGGTGCGCATCTCCGACGCCCGCATGAGCGGCACGGCTTATGGCACCGTCGTGCTGCACGTGTCGCCCGAAGCGCGTGCCGGCGGCCCGCTGGCGGTGGTGCAGGAAGGCGACTTCATCGAGCTGGACTGCGCCGCTGGCCGCCTGCATCTGGACGTCTCCGAGGAAGAGTTGGCCAAGCGCCTGGAAGCCTGGGCCGCCGCGCAGACCGTGGACCCGGCGGATGCGACCGGCTACCGCCACCTCTACGTGAACCACGTGCTGCAGGCCGATGAGGGCTGCGACTTCGACTTCCTGCGCGGCTGCCGCGGCTCCGCTGTCCCGCGCCACTCCCACTGATTCCGAGGTTCCCATGAGCAACACGATCCACGGCCTGGCCCTGATCGGCGGCGAGGCCGTGCGCGGCCACGGCGCGGCCTTCCAGGCGTTTGACCCGAGCAAGAACGAAGCGCTGGGCCCGGACTTCCACTCGGTGGACGTCGCCCAGGTCGCCCAGGCCTGCGAATTGGCCAATGCGGCGTTCGACGCTTTCCGCGCCACCAGCGACCACGAGCGCGCCGACTTCCTGGACCTGATTGCTGCGCAGATCCTCGCGCTGGGTGACGACCTCATCGTGCGCGCCATGGCCGAGAGCGGCCTGCCGCGTGCCCGCCTGGAAGGTGAGCGCGGCCGCACGATGAACCAGCTCAAGCTGTTCGCCGAACTGCTGCGCGAAGGCAGCTGGCAGGACGCCCGCATCGACACCGCCCTGCCCACGCGCACGCCGCCGCGGCCGGACCTGCGCCTGCGCTTCATCGGCGTGGGCCCCGTGGCCGTGTTCGGTGCCAGCAACTTCCCGCTGGCCTTCTCGGTCGCCGGTGGCGACACCGCCGCCGCGTTGGCCGCCGGCTGCCCCGTCGTCGTCAAGGGCCACCCGGCCCACCCCGGCACGTCGGAACTCGTCGGTCGTGCGGTGGCCGAGGCCGTCAAGCTGTCGGGCCTGCCGGCCGGCGTGTTCGCGCTGCTGCCGGGCAACGGCAATGACATCGGCACGGCGCTCGTGCAGCACCCGGCCATCCAGGCGGTGGGCTTCACCGGCTCGCGCGCTGGCGGCCTGGCGCTGATGGCGGTGGCCGCCGCGCGCCCGCAGCCCATCCCCGTCTACGCGGAGATGAGCAGCATCAACCCCACCATCCTGCTGCCCGGTGCGCTCAAGGCCCGTGGCGCCGAGATCGCGACCGGCTTTGCGGCCTCGCTGACGATGGGCGTGGGCCAGTTCTGCACCAACCCCGGCCTGGTGCTGGGCATTGCCGGGGCCGACTTCGACCGCTTCGCCGTTGCTGCGGCCGAGGCGCTCAAGCCCGTGCCGGCCGCCACCATGCTGACCCCCGGCATCGCCGGCGCCTACCAGCGCGGCGAGGCCGCCCTGGCCGGCCAGCCGCAGGTGGATGCGCTGCTGCGCGGTGAATCCGCCGCCTGCACGGGCGCGCCCAGCCTGTTCAAGACCACCGGCGCGGCCTTCCTGGCCAACCATGCGATGTCCGCCGAGATCTTCGGCCCCACGTCGCTGCTGGTGGCCTGTGAGGATCAAGCCGAGCTGCTGGCCGTCATCGAGGGCCTGGAAGGCCAGCTGACCGCCACGCTGCAGCTGCAGGACGACGACGAGGCCGACATCGCCGCCGCGCGCGCGCTGCTGCCCGCGCTGGAGCGCAAGGTGGGCCGCATCCTGGCCAATGGCTTCCCGACGGGTGTCGAGGTGTCGACGGCCATGGTGCACGGCGGCCCCTTCCCGGCCACCAGCGACGGCCGCAGTAGCTCGGTCGGCACGGCCGCCATCCAGCGTTTCCTGCGCCCCGTGAGCTACCAGAACCTGCCGCGCGCGCTGCTGCCGGCGGTGCTGCGCGAGCCCAACGAGCGCGGCGTCTGGCGCCGCCGCGATGGCGCGCTGACCCGGAACTGATGACAGCTCGTGCGCCCCACCGCACGAGCGCCAGAGACACAAGGGCCCGGCACAGGGCCTGTCGGAGATCACTCGAACCGCGACATTCAGGAGACAAGACAGATGAAGAAACCACTGCTGGCCCTCGCGGCCATGCTGGCGGTGAGCGCAGGTGCGCTGGCCGCCGACATCAAGGTCGTCGTCAGCGCCGACCAGCCGGGCCCCGTCATCCACCGCAACATCTATGGCCAGTTCGCCGAGCACCTCGGCACCGGCATCTACGAAGGCATGTGGGTGGGCCCCGAGAGCAAGATCCCCAACGTGCGCGGCTGGCGCAAGGACGTTGTCGCGGCGCTCAAGGACCTGAAGGTGCCGCTGGTGCGCTGGCCCGGCGGCTGCTTTGCCGACGAGTACCACTGGCGTGACGGCATCGGCCCCCGCAACAAGCGTCCGGTCAAGGTCAACACCCACTGGGGCGGCGTGCCCGAGAACAATGCCGTCGGCACGCACGAGTTCTTCGACCTCGTCGAGCAACTGGGCGCCGAGGCCTACGTGAACGCCAACATGGGCACCGGAACGCCGCAGGAAGCGGCCGAGTGGCTGGAGTACATGACCGGCGAGGGCAATGCCACCATCGTCGAGCAGCGCCGCAAGAACGGCCGCGACAAGCCCTTCCGCGTGCACTACTACGCGCTGGGCAACGAGACCTGGGGCTGCGGCGGCAACATGCGCCCCGAGTACTACGCCGACCTGTATCGCCACTGGGCCACCTTCCTGAAGACGCCGGCCCACAACCGCCCGCAGTTCATCGCCAGCGGCGGCAACGATGTCGACACCACCTGGACCGAGGTGCTGAGCAAGAACGTCAAGCACAACTTCGACGGCATTGCCCACCACGCCTACACCTTCCCCAGCGGCAAGTGGGAAGGCAAGGGCGCGGCCGCCGGCTTCCCCGAGGCTGAGTGGATCTCCATGCTGTCGCAGGTCAAGAAGATCGACGACACGCTGGCCAAGAGCCGCGTCATCCTCGACAAGAACGACCCGGCCAAGAAGCTCGCCATCTACTTCGACGAGTGGGGCAGCTGGTACGACCCCGAGCCCGGCAGCAACCCCGGCTTCCTGGTCCAGCGCAACACGCTGCGTGACGCGCTGCTGGCGGCGCTGCACTTCCACGTGTTCCACAGCCATGCGGAGCGCGTGAAGATGAGCAACGTGGCCCAGATGGTCAACGTGCTGCAGGCCATGATCCTGACCAGCAAGGACAAGCTGGTGCTGACGCCGACCTACCACGCGTTCAAGCTCTATACGCCCTTCCAGGACGCGACCTCGCTGCCCGTCAAGATCGAGAACAACCCCGTCTACAAGCACGACAAGTTCGAGATGCCGGGCCTGTCCGTGACGGCCGGCCGCGCCAAGGACGGCAAGCTCTACGTGGGCCTGGTGAACGCCAACGCCACGCAGGCGGCAGAGCTGGACCTGCAGGTCGGCGCGGGCGCGCCCAAGACCGTCAAGGGCCAGGTGTTGACGGCTGGCGCCATGGACGCGCAGAACGAGCTGGGCAAGGCCGCGCAGGTCGTGCCGCAGCCCTTCGAGGCCAAGGCCACGGACGGCAAGCTGACGATCAAGCTGCCGGCCAAGTCCATCGTTGTGGTGGCGGTCGAGGGCTGATCGCCAGCCCCTCGGCAAGCACCTCCTGCCGACCTGAGAAAGCCTGGGCCCGCCATGTTGTTGGCCCAGGCTTTGCGCTGCGTGCGTGCCCCGCATGGGGCATATCAAAACCAGGATCGACCGCGCCTGCAATGTCATTGGTGCGCTGCAGCCCTGGCCCCTAGGCTGCGCGCGCCAGAACAACCAGACCCGGAGACATTGACATGGCCCTTCACAACCGCCGCGACTTCCTCGCCGGCTCGGCCGCCCTCGCCCTGACCGCCTGTGGTGGCGGCGGCGGTGGCAGCAGCGCCACCACCCCGCCCGTCGCGACGCCCCCCGTCGTCACGCCCACGCCGAGCAACCCGACGCAGACGGCGCTGACATTCGGCAACGCTGGGGTGCATGACCCCTCCGTCATCAAGGCCGACGGCACGTTCTACGTCTTCGGCTCGCACCTCGCGGCCGCCAAGACGACGGACCTGATGAACTGGACCAAGATCGGCGACGGCGTCAACAACGCCAACCCCATCTTCGGCAACAAGGTGACGACCGAGCTGGCCGAGGCGCTGGCCTGGGCCAAGACCGACACGCTGTGGGCGCCCGACGTCACCAAGCTGGCCGACGGCAAGTTCTACATGTACTACTGCGCCTGCAAGGGCGACTCGCCGCTGTCGGCGCTGGGCATCGCCGTGGCCGACAAGGTCGACGGGCCCTACGTCAACAAGCAGCTGCTGCTGAAGTCCGGCATGGCCGGCGCCAGCGAGGACGGCAGCACCTACAACGCCAACATCCACCCCAACGTCGTCGACCCCTCGGTCTTCCCCGACGCGACGGGCAAGCTGTGGATGATCTACGGCTCGTACTCGGGCGGCATCTTCATCCTGCAGCTCAACGCGACGACCGGCCTGCCGCTGGCCGGCCAGGGCTACGGCAAGCATCTGATGGGCGGCAACCATGCGCGCATCGAGGGCGCCTATGTGCTGTACAGCCCGGCCACGAAGTACTACTACCTGTTCGTCTCCTTCGGCGGCCTGGGCGCCGGTACCGACGGCGGCTACAACGTGCGCGTGGCACGCTCGCTGTCGCCCGACGGCCCCTATGTGGACGGCGCCGGCAAGGACATGTCCACCGTGAAGGGCGCGGCCGGCACCTTCTTCGACGACGCCAGCATCGCGCCGCACGGCATGAAGCTGATGGGTGCCCACCAGTTCGCCAATGCCAGCGGCGAGACCGGCACGGCACTGGGCTACATCTCGCCTGGCCACAACTCGGCCTACCTGGATGCGGCCACGGGCCAGCTCTTCATGATCTTCCACACGCGCTTCCCCGGCATGGGCGAGGCGCATGAGATCCGCGTGCACGAGATGCACCTGAACGAGGACGGCTGGCCCGTCATCGCACCGCTGCGTTACGCCCCGCTGAGCCTGGCGAGCCCCGCACAGACGGCCGACGTCAGTGCCGCGCAGGCGGCCGGCAGCTACAAGCTGGTCAACCACGGCAAGGACATCGCGGCCGCGGCCAAGGGCTCCATCAACGTGACGCTGAACACCGACGGCACCGTGAGCGGCGGCCTGACCGGCACCTGGACGCACAACGGCGCCAACAAACTCAGCGTGGTGAGCGGCGGCACGACCTACAAGGGCGTACTGTCCCGGCAGTGGAACACCAACGCCAGCGCCTTTGTCGTGAGCTTCAGCGCGCTGTCGGCGGGCGGGGTGTCGCTGTGGGCGATCAGGACGTGAAGCCCCTCGTCCAAGGGCGACCTTGGCCGGTCCCCCGCGGGGACGGCGATGCTTGCGGCATTGAGCCGCAAGCACATCGCCAGAGCGGGCCGGCTTGGGAGCGGCCCGGCGCTCGGCCCGCGAGCTTCATGGGTCGGCTGCTCGCCTCGCTGGCCCTCGTGCTTTGTGCCCATGCGGCTGGCGCGGCGACGCAGCTCTTTGCGCTGGACCGCGTGCGGCTGCAGGACGGCCCCTTCCAGCAGGCCCAGGCCACCAACCTGCAGTACCTGCTGGCGCTGGACGCCGACCGGCTGCTCGCGCCCTTTCTGCGCGAGGCCGGCCTGCCGGCGAAGTCGCCCAGCTACGGCAACTGGGAGTCCACGGGCCTGGACGGCCACATGGGCGGGCACTACCTGTCGGCGCTGGCGCTGATGGTGGCCTCCACTGGCGACGCGCAGGCCCGTCAGCGGCTGGACTACGTCATCGCCGAACTCAAGCGCTGCCAGGACGCGCTGGGCACCGGCTACCTCGGCGGCATTCCGGACGGCGGCAAGGCCTGGGGCGAGGTCGGCGCCGGTCAGCTCAAGGTCGACAGCTTCTCCGTCAACGGCCGCTGGGTGCCCTGGTACAACGTCCACAAGATGTTCGCGGGTCTGCGCGACGCCTGGGTGCACACCGGCCATGCCGACGCCAAGGCCATGCTGGTCAAGCTGTCCGACTGGGCGCTGCGCCTGACCACGCCGCTGACCGACGCGCAGATGCAGGACATGCTGCGGGCTGAGCACGGCGGCATGAACGAGGTGCTGGCCGACGTGGCGCAGATGACCGGCGACCTGCGCTACCTGGCGCTGGCGCGGCGCTTCTCGCACCAGGCCGTGCTGCAGCCGCTCGCCAGCAGCCAGGACAAGCTGACCGGCCTGCACGCCAACACGCAGATCCCCAAGGTCATCGGCTTCGCGCGCATCGCGCAGCTCACCGAGGAGCCCGAAGGCCGCCAGGCGGCCGAGTTCTTCTGGCGCACCGTGGTGGACAAGCGCTCGGTGGCCATCGGCGGCAACAGCGTCAAGGAGCACTTCCACCCCGACACCGACTTCAAGCCCATGCTGAACGAGGTGGAAGGGCCGGAGACCTGCAACAGCTACAACATGCTGAAGCTGACAGCGCTGCTGGCCCAGGCCGCGCCCGAGACCGGCCGCTATGCGGACTACTACGAGCGCACGCTCTACAACCACATCCTCGCGTCCCAGCACCCGCAGGGCGGCTTCGTCTACTTCACGCCCATGCGGCCGCAGCACTACCGCGTCTACTCGCAGGTGCACGAGGGCATGTGGTGCTGCGTGGGCTCCGGCATCGAGAGCCATGCGCGGCATGGCGAGTTCATCTACGCGCACGACGGCGACACGCTGTTCGTCAACCTCTTCGTTGCGTCCACGCTGGACTGGCGCGAGCGCGGCATCCAGCTGACCCAGGCCACCCGCTTCCCCGACGAGTCGCGCACGCGGCTGACGGTGGACGGCACGGGCCGCTTCGTGCTGAAGCTGCGCTACCCCGGCTGGGTGGCACCTGGCGCGCTGAAGCTCAAGCTCAACGGCAAGCCGGTGACGCTGACGGCCCGGCCCGGCGGCTTCGTCACGCTGAGCCGCACCTGGCAGCGCGGGGACACCGTCGACGTCGAGCTGCCCATGCGCACGACGCTGGAGCCCATGCCCGGGCTGACGAACTACGTCGCCGTGCTGCACGGCCCCATCGTGCTGGCCGCCAAGACGCCGCAGCCCGGCGAGACGCTGAACTTCCGTGCTGACGCCTCGCGCATGGGCCACATCGCGCACGGCGCCGTCTGCCCGCAGGACGCGGCGCCCGTCTTCGTCAGCGACAAGGCCGACTTCGTGCGCCGCTTCCGCGCCGTGCCCGGCCAGCCGCTGACGTTCACCGCGCCCGGCCTCATCCAGGGTCGCCCCGGCGCCGACCGCCTGCAGCTCATCCCCTTCTTCCGCCTGCACGATTCCCGCTACATGCTCTATTGGGGCCGCAGCACGCCGGCCCGGCAGAGCCTGCTCCGCGCCGAGCTCGCCCAGGCCGAGCAAGCCCGGCTGGCGCTGGATGCGCAGACCATCGACCAGGTCGCCCCCGGCGAGCAGCAGCCCGAGTCCGACCACTTCTTCAAGGGCGAGGGCGCCGAGAACGGCATCGCCCCGGCCGGCCGCTGGCGCCATGCCAGGCAGTGGTTCAGCTATGTGCTGAACGACCCCAAGACCGAGGCCCGCGTGCTGCGCCTGAGCTTCTCCACGCGTGACGCCGGGCGGCGCTTCGCGCTGCAGCTCAACGGCCAGCACGTGGCCGACATCGAGCTCGCCTCGGACGCCAGCCGCGAGGAGATCTACACGCGCGACTTCGCGCTGCCCGCTGCGCTGGTGCAGGCCGCCGGCGGCAAGCTGGAGGTCAAGTTCGTCGCCCAGCCCGGCTCCATCGCCGGTGGCTTGTACGGCTTGCGCCTGCTTCGATAACGAATTGGATATCGCCAGGAGCGGAAATGTCATTGCGCTGCATCGCCGCCCTTCCTAGCATCGCCCCACAACCCGGAGACAAACCCATGAAACTCGTTGCCCGCCGCGCGCTGATCGCAGCTGCGCTGTCCCTGCCTGCCTTCGCCGCGCTGGCCGCGCCGTTGACCATGGGCTTCTCCCAGGTGGGTGCCGAGAGCGAATGGCGCACGGCCAACACCGCCTCCATCAAGTCGGCCGCCAAGGAAGCCGGCATCACGCTGAAGTTTGCCGACGCGCAGCAGAAGCAGGAGAACCAGGTCAAGGCCATCCGCAGCTTCATCGCGCAGAAGGTGGACGTGATCGCCTTCTCGCCAGTCGTCGAATCGGGCTGGGACACGGTGCTGAAGGAAGCCCAGAAGGCCGGCATCCCCGTCATCCTGACCGACCGTGCCGTCAAGGTGGCCGACCCGTCGCTGTACGTCACCTTCATCGGCTCCGACTTCGTCGAGGAAGGCCGCAAGGCCGCGCGCTGGCTGCTGGAGCACGCCAAGAAGTCGCCGAACGCCGCGCTGAACATCGTCGAACTGCAGGGCACCGTGGGTTCGGCCCCGGCCATCGACCGCAAGAAGGGCTTCGAGGAAGTCCTCAAGACCAATCCCAAGCTGCAGATCATCCGTTCGCAGTCCGGCGAGTTCACGCGCGCCAAGGGCAAGGAGGTGATGGAGTCCTTCCTGAAGCAGCGCGACAAGAAGATCGACGTGCTCTACGCGCACAACGACGACATGGCCATCGGCGCCATCCAGGCCATCGAGGAAGCCGGCCTGAAGCCGGGCAAGGACATCGTCATCATCTCCATCGACGGCGTGCGTGGCGCGTTTGAAGCGATGAAGGCGGGCAAGCTGAACGTGACCGTGGAATGCAACCCGCTGCTGGGCCCGCAGCTGATGCAGCTGGCCAAGGATGTGGTGGCCAAGAAGCCGGTGGACAAGCGCATCACCGTCAATGAAGGCGTGTTCACGGCGGACATGGCGGCGAAGGAGCTGCCGAACCGGAAGTACTGATTCCGTCGACGGCTGCCGGGCTCGCTTGTGGTGGGAGCAGGTTGTCGCGTGAGGCCCATGCCGGGAATTCGCCCCGGCGGGCGACCTACTTTCTTGTGCGGACAAGAAAGTAGGCAAAGAAACCGCCCCTGCAAAACCGCCCGGCAAAGCCGGGTCCCCTGCGATGCTCGAAACCCAGGGCCGCGCCCAACTCACTTCGCTACGCTCCGTTCAGACAAAGGGGCGCGAAGTCAGATGTTGAAGCGCGCTGCGCGCGCGCCCTGGGTTTCTGTGCTTCTCAGCGGTTTTGAAGGGGAGGCCTCAAACAGCCCATCCCAACGGCCAACAGCCAAGCCCGAATGCCGTTCGCACCGAGCACCGCAGGGAGCCCGTAGCGCAACGAAGGGCGGGCGGATCGGGGGCGCCTTCTTTGCCTACTTTCTTGTCCGCACAAGAAAGTAGGCCGCCCGCCCGGGCGAACGCCGGGCACCACTCTTGGCACTCAACAAGAGTCGCAAAGACATGACAACAACGACCCACCCCGTGCTGGAACTCGCCGGCATCCACAAGAGCTTCCCCGGCGTCAAGGCGCTCAGCGATGTGTCGCTGCGCCTCTTCCCCGGCGAGGTCCACGCGCTGATGGGCCAGAACGGCGCCGGCAAGTCCACGCTGATCAAGGTGCTCACGGGCCTGTACCAGCCCGACGCCGGCACCATCACGCTCGACGGCCAGGCCATTCAACCGAAGCGCACTGAAGACGCCCAGGCCCACGGCATCCGCACCGTCTACCAGGAGGTCAACCTCTGCCCCAACCTCAGCGTGGCGGAGAACATCTGCGCGGGCCGCTTCCCCCGCAAGTGGGGCCGCATCGACTGGGCCGCCGTCAACGCTGACGCCGAGCGCGTGCTGAAGCAGATGGACCTGGACATCGACGTCACGGCGCCGCTGTCGCGCTACTCGCTGTCGGTGCAGCAGATGGTGGCCATCGCCCGCGCGCTGCGCATCTCGGCGCGCGTGCTCATCCTGGACGAGCCCACGTCCAGCCTGGACGATGCCGCCGTGCAGCGCCTGTTCACCGTGCTGAAGCGCCTGCGCGACCAGGGCCTGGCCATCCTGTTCGTCACCCACTTTCTGGACCAGACCTACGCCATCTCCGACCGCATCACCGTCATGCGCAACGGCGAGACCGAGGGCGAGTACCTGGCCGCCGACCTGGGCCGCCTGGCGCTGGTCAACAAGATGGTGGGCGCGCCGCCCGACCAGCAGCCCACGCGGCTGGACAGCCGCGCCAGCGCCGGTGGCGACACGTTCATGACGGTGGAGGGCCTGGCCCGCCGCGGTGCGCTGCAGCCGCTGGACCTGACGCTGCGCCGAGGCGAGGTGCTGGGCCTTGCGGGCCTGCTGGGCTCCGGCCGCACCGAGGCCGCGCGGCTGCTGTTCGGCGCCGATGCGGCCGACGCCGGCCACATCACCCTGCAGGGCCGGGCGCGCCGCTGGCAGTCGCCGCGCGACGCCATCGCCGCCGGCATCGCCTTCTGCTCGGAGGACCGCAAGCACGAGGGCGCCATCCTGGACCTGTCCGTGCGCGAGAACATCCTGCTCGCGCTGCAGGCCCGCACCGGCCTGCGGCTGTGCATGAGCCACGAGCAGCAGCAGGCACTGGCCGACGACTACATCCGCAAGCTGGGCATCAAGACCGCCAGCGCTGACACGCCGATCGGGCAGCTCTCCGGCGGCAACCAGCAAAAGGCGCTGCTCGCGCGCTGGCTGGCCACGCAGCCGGCCGTGCTCATCCTGGACGAACCCACCCGCGGCATCGATGTGCGCGCCAAGGAAGACCTGATGGACCAGGTGCGCGCGCTGGCCCATGCTGAAGACGGCCAGGCCGGCATGGCGGTCGTCTTCATCTCGTCCGAACTGCCCGAGGTGCTGCACTGCAGCGACCGCGTGCTCGTGATGCGCGATCGCCGTGCCGCCGGCGAGTACCGCCGTGGCGAACTGGACGAGCGCAGCGTGCTCGAAGTCATCGCCGCCGAACCGGCGCCCCAGGCCGCCACCGCATGAGTTCCCCGACCGTGACCCTCACCCCTACCCCGCCCAGCGCCGCGGCCGCCCGCCGGCCCTGGCAGCACCCGCTGTTCCGCCCGCTGGCCGCGCTCGCGCTGCTGCTGGCCATCGCCGCCATCAGCGTGCCCGGCTTCCTGCACCTGGAGATCAAGGACGGCCGCCTCTACGGCAACCTCGTCGACATCCTGCACCGCGCTGCGCCGCTGATGCTGGCCGCGCTGGGCATGACGCTGGTCATCGCCACGCGTGGCATCGACGTGTCGGTGGGCGCCATCGTCGCCATCTCCGGCACCGTGGCCTGCGTGCTCGCGGCCAGCCACGGCGTGGCCGTCGCCTTCGGTGCGGCGCTCGGTGCCGCGCTGCTGTGCGGCCTGTGGAACGGCCTGCTGGTGGCCGGCCTGGGCCTGCAGCCCATCATCGCGACGCTGATCCTGATGGTCGCCGGCCGGGGCCTCGCGCAGCTGCTGACCGACGGCCAGATCCTCACCGTCTACGAGCCCGCCAGCTTCTTCTGGCTGGGCGCCGGCTACGTGCTGGGCCTGCCGGTGTCGTTCTACGTCGTCGCCCTCGTCGCGGGCCTCACCGCGCTGCTGATGAAGCGCACCGCCTTGGGCCTGTTCATCCAGACGGTTGGCATCAACCCGGTGGCCGCCCGGCTGGCCGGCGTGCGCACGGCGGCCATCGTGTTCTTCGTCTACGTGTACTGCAGCCTGGGCGCGGGCCTCGCGGGCCTGCTGATCTCGTCCAACATCAAGAGCGCCGACGCCAACAATGCCGGCCTGTTGCTGGAGCTGGATGCCATCCTCGCCGTCACGCTGGGCGGCGGGCAGTTGAACGGCGGCAAGTTCAGCCTGGCCGGCAGCCTCATCGGCGCGCTCATCATCCAGACGCTGACCTCGGCCATCTACGCCCTGGGCGTGCCGCCGCAGGTGACCATGGTCGTCAAGGCCGTCGTCGTGTTCGCCGTCTGCATCTCGCAGTCGTCCATCTGGTCCGCGCGGAGGTCCAAGTGAAAGCCTTGCGTGCGGCGATGGCCGCTCCCTCCTTCACCACCTGGGTCAGCGTCGTGCTGATGGGGCTGCTGTTCGTGGCCGGTGCGACCAGCTACACCGGCTTCGGCTCCACGCAGGTGGTGCTGAACCTGCTCATCGACAACGCCTTCCTGCTCGTCATCGCGGTGGGCATGAGCTTCGTCATCCTGTCCGGCGGCATCGACCTGTCGGTGGGCTCGGTGCTGGCGCTGACCACCATGGTCGCGGCCTGGCTGCTGCAGGTCGCGCAGTGGCCGGCGGCGCTGGTCATCGCGGTCGTGCTGCTGGGCGGCGCGCTGTTCGGCGCGCTGCAAGGCCTGGTCATCCACGTGTTCAAGCTGCAGGCCTTCATCGTCACGCTGGCCGGCATGTTCCTGGCGCGTGGGCTGTGCTTCCTCATCAGCGTGGACAGCATCACCATCGACGCGCCGCTGTTCGTGAGCCTGTCGCAGACGCAGATCCCGCTGCTGGGCGACGCCTTCCTGTCGCCCGGCGCGGTGATCGCATTGGCCGTGCTGGGCGCGGGGCTGTGGATCGCGCATTGCACCGCTTTCGGCCGCACCGTCTACGCGCTGGGCGGCAACGAGACCTCGGCGCTGATGATGGGCCTGGCCGTGGGCCGCACCAAGGTGGCCGTGTACGGCCTCAGCGGCTTCTGCGCATCGCTGGCCGGCCTGCTGTTCGCGTTCTACATGCTCAGCGGCTACGGCCAGCACGGCCAGGGCGTGGAGCTGGACGCGATCGCCGCCGTCGTCATCGGCGGCACCGTGCTGACGGGCGGTTACGGCTACGTCGCCGGCGCGCTGTCGGGCGTGCTGGTGCTGGGCCTCATCCAGACGCTGATCGCCTTCGACGGCACGCTCAGCTCCTGGTGGACCAAGATCGTCATCGGCGTGCTGCTGTTCGTGTTCTGCGCCGTGCAACGGCTGCTGTCTCTGAAGAAAGCCCAACACTGATGTTCAAGAAGCTCCTGCTGGCCGCCGCGCTGGCGTGCGGCGCGGCGCACGCCGCCACCAACCCGCTGTTCGCCCCGCTCTACACGGCCGACCCGGCCGTGCTGGTGGACGGCGGCCGCGTCTACCTGTTCACCGGCCGCGACGAGGCCCAGCCCGGCGGCAAGGACTTCGTCATGCACGAGTGGCGCGTGTTCTCCAGCTGCGACATGGTGACCTGGCAGGACCACGGCGTGCCGCTGAACGTGAAGACCTTCGCCTGGGCCAAGGCCCGCGCCTGGGCGTCCGACATCGTCAAGCGCGACGGCAAGTACTGGTTCTACTCGACAGTGGAGCACGCCACGGTGCCAGGTTTTGCCATCGGCGTGGCGGTGTCCGACTCGCCCACCGGCCCGTTCAAGGACGCACGCGGCTCGGCGCTCATCACCAACGACATGACCACCCAGACCGACATCGCCTGGGACGACATCGATCCCGGCGTGTTCCTGGACGACGACGGCCAGGCGTATCTGTACTGGGGCAACACGGTGCTGAAGTACGCCAAGCTCAAGCCCAACATGACCGAGCTGGACGGGCCCATCCAGGTGCTGCCGGTGAAGGACTTCGTCGAGGCACCCTACTTGCACAAGCGCAAGGTGGGCGGCAAGGCCATGTACTACCTCAGCTACTCGGAGTTCTTCCCCGAGCAGACGGCCTACCTGACCGGGCCGTCACCGACGGGCCCCTGGACGCCGCGCGGCGTCATCATGGCCAAGAACCTGAAGACGCCCACCATCCACCAGGCCATCTTCGACTTCAACGGCCGCAGCTACATCGCGTATCACAACGCCGAACTGCCGGGCGGCGGGGAGTACCGGCGGTCGGTGGCGATCGAGGAGTTCGAGTACCGCGAGGACGGGACGATGCCGTTCATTCCGCAGACGAAGACGGGGCCGAGGGCGAATCCTTCGGCGGCTTGCAAGCGCTGATGCGTTGTCGGGTTGTCTGCGGGTAGCAGGCGTTTGCCCGTTGCATTGCCGGGATGCGCGCCCGGCAATCCCCCGATAAGTCGCACGTCACCGCCGCCGCAGACGCGCCCTCGCCAGGACAATGGTGAACGCACGACCGTTCCCCCCATGCGCCACCTCACCTTCGACTTCACCGACAGCTCCGACGACATCCTCACGCTGGAAGCGATGGCCTCCACCCGCGGGGCCGAGCATGCGGCCGTGATGGTGGAGGTGAACCAGATGCTGGCTTGGGCGCAGGCCCACTTCGGCAGCCGGCACGGGCCGGTGGAGGACGGCAACGCCTGGGACCATGAGCTGCTGGTGCAGCACGAAGACGGCGGGTGGATCACCGTCACGCTGACGTTCAGCGCCTCGGCCGAGTTCGCGGACGCGTTCCAGGCCGCCTGGGGCGGCGGGCTGGAGGATTGACGCGCGGCCCGCGCTCAGCGGGTCAGCTTGAACTCGGCATGGGCGGTGGCCAGCGAGCTGCCGCCCACCCACACGTCGAAGCTCGCAGCCTCCACGCCCCAGGCGCGCGTGATGGGGCTCCAGAACTTCAGCTCCTCGCGGCCCAGCGTGAAGGTCACCGTCTGCGCGGCGCCGGGCGCAAGGTGAATGCGCTGGAAGCCCTTGAGCTCGCGTTGCGGTCGTGCGGTGCTGCCGGCGCGCTGGTGGGTGTAGAGCTGCACCACCTCGTCGCCGGCCACGGCCCCGGTGTTGCGCACCGTGACGCTGACGCGGATCGGCTCGCCCACCCGCGCGGTGCGCCGGTCCAGCGTCAGCCCTTCGTAGCTGAAGCTGGTATAGCTCAGGCCGTGGCCAAAGGGATAGAGCGGTGAGGACGTTGCGTCCGAGGCGTAGCGCGAGGTGAAGGTGCGGCTGGTCTCGTCGGCATGCGTGCGGTTGTGGTTGTAGTAGACCGGCACATGGCCGGTGCTGCGTGGCCAGGTGACGGGCAGCTTGCCGCCTGGGTTGATGGCGCCGCTGAGCACGTCGGCCACGGCGTGGCCGCCCTCGGTGCCCGGGAACCACGCTTCCACGATGGCGTGCACATGCTCGCTGGCCCAGCGGATGTCCAGCGGCCGGCCGTTGAGCAGCACCAGCACCACCGGCTTGCCCGTGGCCACCACGGCCTCCAGCAGCGCTTGCTGGTTGCCCTGCAGCGCCAGCGAGGCGACCGAGGCGGCCTCGCCGCTCATGTTGGCGCGTTCACCCAGCACCATCACGACGGCCTCGGCCTGGCGGGCGGTGTCCACCGCCTTCAGCAGCTCGGCCTGTTGCTCGGCGGCGGGCATCAGCGTCGGGGCGGGCTTGCCTTGGTCGGCGTCCCAGGGCAGCGCATAGGCGCGCTGCATGTCGCCGCCCCGCGCGAAGCTCACCTCGGCCTGCGGCCAGCGCGCCTTGATGCCTTCCAGCACCGATACCGCGGCGCCGCCTTCCACGGTCCACGAGCCTTTGATGTCCTCGGTGCTGTCGCCCAGCGGGCCGATCACGGCGATGCGCCGCAGCGTGCTCGCCAGCGGCAATGCGCGCCCCTCGTTGCGCAGCAGCACGATGGAGCGCTGCGCGGCTTCGCGCGTGGCGGCGCGGTGGGCCGGGTCGTTGAACACCGCGTCCTTGCGCTCGGGCGCGCCGTAGGGCTGCTCGAACAGGCCCATGCGCAGCTTCACCAGCAGCACCTCGCGCACCGCGTCGTCCACCACGCGCAGCGGCAGCTTGCCCTGCTTCACCAGCGCGGGCAGCTGGGTCAGGTAGGTGTTGCTGCCCATGTCCATGCTCACGCCGGCCTGCAGGCCGCGCAGCGCGGCGTCTGCCTTGTCGGCCGCGAAGCCGTGGTTCACCAGCGAGTGCACCGACCATGCGTCGCTGACGACAAAGCCCTTGAAGCCCATCTCGCCGCGCAGCACGTCGCGCAGCAGCCAGCGGTTGCCGGAGGCCGGCACGTCATTGAGCGTCATGTAGGCGGCCATCACCGTGCCGGCGCCGGCGTCGATGGCGGCCTGGAACGGCGGGAAGTAGACGTTGCGCAGCTGCACCTCGGGCACGTAGACCGAGTCGTAGTCGCGCCCGCCATCGGCGGCGCCGTAGGCGGCAAAGTGCTTCACGCTGGTGAGCACGCGCTCAGGCGTGCCCAGGGCAGGCCCCTGGAAGCCGCGCACCTGGGCGCGTGCCATGGCCACGCCCAGGAAGGTGTCTTCGCCCGCGCCCTCGACGATGCGGCCCCAGCGCGCATCGCGCGCGATGTCCACCATCGGCGAGAAGGTCCAGTTGATGCCCGCCACGCGCGACTCCTTGGCCGCGATGGCCTGCACGCGCTCCACCAGCGCGGTGTCCCAGGTGGCCGCCAGCCCCAGGGGCACGGGGAAGACGTTCTTGTAGCCGTGGATCACGTCGAAGCCGAACAGCAGCGGGATGCCGAGCCGGCTTTCCTTCACCGCCACCCGCTGCATGCGGGCAATGGCATCGCTGTTGATGGTCCAGAGCACCGAGCCCGCCTTGCCGGCGCGGATCAGCGTGTCGGCGGCCTCCTTGTCCGGCCCCGGGGCGTCAGCGCCCAGCTGCGTGAGCTGGCCGATCTTCTCGTCCAGCGTCATGCGCGCAATCAGCGCATCGGCGCGCCGAACAAGGGCGTCGGCGGCGAGGGTGTTGCCGGCCAGCAGGGCGGTGCAAACGGCGGCGGCGAGTCGGGACGGGCGGGCCATGGGGTGTCTCCTGGGTGTTGTATGGGCAGGGCCGGCGGCGACT
This sequence comes from Roseateles hydrophilus, assembly GCF_026712245.1. Taxonomy (GTDB): domain Bacteria; phylum Pseudomonadota; class Gammaproteobacteria; order Burkholderiales; family Burkholderiaceae_C; genus Pelomonas; species Pelomonas hydrophilus. Next base: position 177,427 of record NZ_JAPPUY010000003.1, on the reverse strand, counting down.
CTAGGGGCCCACCCCCGCGGCCGTGAATCGCCGCAAGGGCGATCCACCTATAACATCGGCCGATGCGTGGCGTGATCGGATCGACCGGGCCCATGATGCCCATGACCGGCTACTTCAACAGCCGTGCCGAGCCGCGCCAGTGGGGCGAGGGCAACCTCGCGCACTGGAACGGCTACTTCACGCTCCGGGGAAAAGGCGAGGTCCGCTTCGCGGCCGAGACGGTTGCCACCGGCGTTGGTGAGTTGCTGCTGCTGTCCCCCACGCATCCGCGCTCCTACCGCATCCCGGACCCGCAGGTCGGCTGGGAGTTCTACTGGCTACATTTTCGGATGACGCCCCGGCTGGGCGAGCGCCTGAGCTGGTTCGACCCGCGGCGCCCGTGGCAGGTGCATGCGGTGGCCGATGTGTCGCTGCGCGTGGAGCTGGCCTCGCAGCTGGAGGCAGCGCATCGCTTCAACCTGGCGCAACCCGACCTGCCGCAGCGCGAGCCCATCGTCGAGGCTTTGCTGGAAGCCTTCCTGCTGCGGGTGGCCGCAGCCGCAGCCAGCCCGGGCGGCGCCACGCCGGTGGACCCGCGCATCGAGCGCGTGCTGGAGCGTTTTCACTGCGACCTGGCGGCCACCGTCAACGTGGATCAGCTGGCCGAATGCGCCGGGCTGTCGCGTTCACAGTTCTGCCTGCTGTTCCGGCGTGGCACGGGGCGTTCGCCGCAGGTCTACATGGAAGACCGACGCCTGGAGATGGCGGCGCACTACCTGCGCGCCACGGCGCAGCCGGTGGCGGAGGTGGCGGAGATGGTGGGCTTTGCCAACCCGTTCTACTTCACGCAGCGCTTCCGGCGCCGCCACGGGCTCAGCCCCTCGGCCTACCGCGAGCGCTACCGCCGCAGCGACTGAGGCCTCACTCGAACAGGTGCCCCAGGTCGTGGTGTCCCATGGACTCGGCCTTGGTGCGCAGGTACTTCTCGTTCTCGGGGCCGGGGCGGGTCAGCGAGGCCTCGCGCTCCACGACCTCGATGCCGAACTCGGCCAGTGCGGCCATCTTGAGCGGGTTGTTGGTCAGCAGCCGGATGCGCTGCACGCCCAGGGCGCGCAGCATGCAGGCGGCGGCGTCGTAGCGGCGCGCGTCAATGGGCAGGCCCAGGGCGGCGTTGGCCTCGATGGTGTCGGCCCCGGCGTCCTGCTCGGCATAGGCGCGCAGCTTCTGCACCAGGCCGATGCCCCGGCCCTCGTGGCCGCGCATGTAGACGATGGCGCCGCGCCCCACGGCGGCAATGCGCTTCATCGCACTTTCCAGCTGCGGCCGGCAGTCGCAGCGCAGTGAGCCGAAGACCTCGCCCGTCATGCACTCGGAGTGCACGCGCACCAGCGGCGGCTCGTCGCCGGGCTGGCCGACGAGGTCGCCCATGCTCAGCACCACGTGCTCCTGGCCGCTGTCGCTCTCGCGGAAGCCGTGGATGGCGAACTCGCCGAACGGCGTGGGCAGGCGGGTGGAGACGATGTGGTCGAGCTTCATGGGGTGGGGGCGATCAGGGTGCCATTGTCGCCGCCCCGGGAAATACCCGTGGCCGGCGTGCCGATGGCGCGTGCCGAACCTGGCTGCGCCGGGCGCGCGCCGGGTCGGGTCGGTGTAGGCTCCCGTCCGCGATGCAGCCCACACCCGAAGTCGAAACGCCGCCGTCGCCTCAGGCACGCCAGGACGCGCTGGCGGCGCAGGAAGACGCCCAGCGCCGCGAGCGCCTGACGCGCTTGTTGCAGGGCATCGATGCCCGCCCCGACTTCGCCAGCCTGAAGACCTCGATGGCCCAGCTGCAGCGGGTAGCCCATGCCGAGAACTCGCATGTGCGCGCGCTGGAGGCGCTCATCCACAACGACCCCGGCATGCTCAGCAAGCTGCTGCGCCTGAGCAACGCAGCCTTCTACCGCACGGCCGGTGGCGGCGAGATCACCAGCATGGCGCGCGCGGTGTCGCTGCTGGGCTTCGAGAAGATCGCGATGCTGGCCAGCTCGCTGATGCTGTTCGACAAGCTGCCCGCGGGCGCCGATGGCCAGCGACTGGGCCGCGAGTTCGCGCGGGCCCAGCTGGCCGCGCTGCTGGCCCACGAGGTCTGCCACAGCCGCGCGCACCTGGACCACATCTACCTCGCCGCGCTGTTCCAGCGCCTGGGTGACATGCTGGGCGGGCTGCACTTTCGCGACGAGGTGCGCGCCTTCGACGACCTGCTGGACGCGCAGAAGCTGGCGCCCGAATCCCCCGAGCGGCTGCGCGAACGCGAGCGCCTGGCGCGGCTGCAATGGGGCGACACGGTGGAAGCCATCGGCCATTCGGTCGCTGCGGGCTGGGGCTGGCCGCCCGACCTGCTGGCCACCATGCGCTCGCTGCCGCTGGCGCCGGGTGGAGATGCGCTCAGCGGTGACGCCTATGCGCGCACCCTGTGCACCGCGATGAACGCTCTGGCGGGCGAGCTGGTGCGGCTGCCGACTGCGGGCACGCCCGAGGAGCGCGAGGCCGCACGCGCCGCCGTGGTGCAGCGATGTGCAGCCCAGCTTGCCGGGCCGCTGGGCCTGGACGCCGACACGCTGGTGCCGCTCGTCGAGCGCACCCACGGCGCCTGGCAGGAGCTGCTGCGGTCGCTGGGCATGTCGCTGCCGGACGATGCCGCCTTGGCGGCCGCCGAGGCCGCTGCCCGCCCCGACCCCAACAGCAAGGCCTACCGCCAGGCTCTGGCCGAGGACCTGGCGGACGCCATCGACCACTTGACCCGCCTCAACCGGCGCGGCGCGCCGCTGAGCGAGGTGCTGGAGACGGCCGCACGGCTGCTGCAGAAGGCGCTGCACCTGCAGCGCGTCGTCATCTGCCTGCTGGACCCGGCGCGCGGTGCGCTGCAGGGCCGCCTGGGCCTGGGCGACAAGGCCGTGGTGCTGGCGCCGCTGTTCGATGTGCCCTTGAATCCGCCGGCCGACCTGTTCGGCATGCTGTGCAGCCGCAATGCCGATACGCTGATCAGCGACATCACCGACCCGGTCATCGCGCAGCGCCTGCCGGCGTGGTTCCGCGCCGAGGTGGATGCCGGCGCCTTTTTGCTGCTGCCATTGGTCGGCCCGCCGGGCGTGCTGGGCATGATCTATGGCGATCAGCGCCAGCCCGGCGACCTGCTGGTGCACGAGCGCGCGCTGACCCTGCTGAAGGCGCTGCGCGCGCAGGTGCTGGCCGCGCTGATGATGGCGCGTCCGGCCACGGGCGCTGCCTAGCGGCGCCTTCCCCAATGCCAGCAGGCCCTGCTCGGGCTTGCGATTGAGGCAGACTGCAGCCCCATTCGTTCAGGAGTCAGGCATGTCCCAAACCGTCCAGTTCCAGCGCCCGGATGGCGCCATGGTCAGCGGCTATCTGGCCCAAGCGGCGCAGCCCGTGGGTGCCGTCGTGGTCATCCAGGAGTGGTGGGGCCTGAATGACCAGATCCGTGGCGTGGCCGACCGCTTCGCCCGCGCCGGGTTCACGGCCCTGGTGCCCGACCTGTACCGCGGCCAGAGCACCGTGGAGGCTGAAGAAGCGCATCACCTGATGTCGGGCCTGGACTTCGGCCAGGCGGCCGCGCAGGACGTGCGCGGCGCCGTGAGCTACCTGAAGGGCCTGGCCCTGGGCAGCGGCAAGGTGGGCGTCACCGGCTACTGCATGGGCGGCGCGCTGACGGTGCTGGCGTCCACGCTGGTGCCCGAGGCGGATGCGGCGGTGGTCTGGTACGGTATGCCGCCGCTGGAATTCGTGGACGCCAGCAAGATCGGCATCCCGCTGCAGGCGCACTGGGCCACGCAGGACGAGTTCTTCAAGATCGACGGCGTGGACGCGCTGGAGGCCAAGCTGGCCGAGGCCGGCGTGGCCTACGAGGGCCACCGTTACCTGGCCCACCATGCGTTCGCCAACGAGACGGCGCAGGGCCCGGGCCGGCTGCCGCAGACGCAGTACGACGCCGCCTGGGCCCAGCTGGCCTGGGACCGCACCATGCGCTTCTTCGGCCGGCAACTGGGCTGACCGGGCTCAGCCGGGGCGCAGCGCGGCGAGCTGGGTGAGCGTGTCCTGCAGCAGGTCGTCCACCATCGCCAGCACGCGGTCGCGCTCGAGCTGGCTCGGCTCGTGGCTGTCGTCCTCGGTCAGCAGTTGGTGGAAGGGCCGCACCAGCGGCGCCGCTTCCATGGCGCCGCGCGGGCCTTCGGGCAGGCCGCCCTGAGGCGTGGGCGGGCGGTCGGTGAGGTCGAGCATGGTGCCCACCATGCGCACGGCGCGCCCCTCGGTGCAGCGCTCGACGACGCGGCCGCGCGACTGCACCAGCCGGTAGCCCGAGCCATTGCTGCGCAGCCGGAAGCGCGCTTCATAGGTGGGCTGCAGGCCGCGAACATGCTCACGCATGCCGGTCATCATGGTGTCGATGTCGTCCGGGTGCACGCGGATGCGCCAGAAGTGCGTGCTGTCGGGCCGCTCCGGCTCGGGGAACCCCAGCCGCAGCTTCCAGTGCGGGGAGTAGTGGACGGTTTCCAGGTCCAGTCGCAGGTCCCAGACGCCCAGTTCCCCGGTGGCGAGGGCCTGGCGCCAGCGCAGCCAGGCCGGTTGATGCCGCATGTCCATGGGGCTCATTGTGCGGGTGTTGGCTGTCCGACTCAGATCGGCAGGGCGTTGGTGGCCTTCACCTCTTCCATCACCGCATAGGTGCGCGTCTCGCGCACGCCGGGCAGGCTCCAGATCACGCTGCCGATGAACTCGCGGTAGGCGCTCATGTCGCGCACGCGGGTCTTGAGCAGGTAGTCGAAGCCGCCGGCCACCAGGTGGCACTCCAGGATCTCGGGCCGCGCCTGCACGGCGGCCTTGAAGGTGTCCATCACGTCCTGCACCGTGCGGTCCAGGTGCACCTCGATGAACACCAGCATGGCCGCGCCGAGCTTCGCCGGGTTCAGCCGCGCCTCGTAGCCCAGGATGTAGCCGTCGCGCGTCAGCCGTTTCACGCGCTCCAGCACGGCCGTGGGCGACAGGTGCACTTCTTCCGCCAGCTTCAGGTTGGAAATGCGCCCATCGGCCTGCAGCACGCGCAAGATGCGTGCGTCGATCTTGTCGAGTCGGTTTTCGTCCGTCATCTGGATTTTCTTCATCGAATCATTCGATCATCAGCGATTAATTCTAGAACCCGCTGAATACATTGCTGATCTCACCAGGAGCCAGCCATGACCAAGTTTGTCGCGCCCATCGAGCAACCCCGCCTGCCCGAGCCCTACCGGGCCGAGGCGCCCGTCGTGCAGGCGCTGGCTGAACGTGTCGGTGCCGCGCTGCACTGGCCGGGCGTCATCGACATGGCTTCGCCCTGGGTGGAGCAGGTGCGCAAGAACCCCGCGCCGTTCTGGGCGATGGAGTCGCTGCTGCGCGAGTACCCCATCACCAGCGCCGAGGGCCTGGCCCTGATGCGCCTGGCCGAGGCGCTGCTGCGCGTGCCCGACGCGCCCACCGCGATCGCGCTGACCGCCGACCAGCTGGGCCGCGCCGACTTCGACGGCGCCAGCGAGGGCAGCCCGCACAAGATGCTGGCCGCGCTGTCGGCCTCGGCCATCGCCATGTCCAAGCGCTTCCTGCCGGGCGCCGAGGACGAAGGCGGCCTGCTCAAGCGCCTGGGCGCGCAGACCGTGGTGGCCGCCACCGTGCGGGCCATCCAGCTGCTGGGCCGCCAGTTCGTGCTGGGCCGCAACATCCAGGAGGCCATGGGCGAGGCCAGCGACGCGCGCAAGGCCCAGGCCAACCTGCGCTTCAGCTACGACATGCTGGGCGAAGGCGCCCGCACCGAGCATGACGCCGAGCGCTACCAGGCCGCCTACGTCAACGCCATCAAGGCCATCAGCGCCGGCCGCCGCGCCGAAAGCCCCGAGGCCTCCGACGGCATTTCCATCAAGCTCAGCGCGCTGTTCAGCCGCTACGAGGTGCTGCAGCGCGAACGCGTGTTCGCCGAGCTGCTGCCGCGCGTGTGGCAGCTCATAGCGCTGGCCGCGGCGGCCAATATCAACCTCACCATCGACGCCGAGGAGGTCGACCGCCTCGAGCTGTCGCTGGACGTGCTGGACACGCTGGCTGCGCGCATCGCGCTGGAGTTCCCCGAGTGGCGCGGATTCGGCCTGGCGGTGCAGGCCTACCAGACCCGCGCGCTGGCCGTCGTCGACGAGGTGGCCGCCATCGCGCGCAAGCATGGCCTGCGCTTCATGGTGCGCCTGGTCAAGGGCGCCTACTGGGACGGCGAGATCAAGCGCGCGCAGGAGCTGGGCCTGGCCGCCTACCCGGTGTTCACGCACAAGCAGCACACCGACGTGAGCTACCTGGCCTGCGCCCGCGCGCTCATCCAGCACGCCGACGTCATCTACCCGCAGTTCGCCAGCCACAACGCCGGCACCATCGCCGCCATCGTGCAGATGGCGCGCTCGGCCGGTGCGGCCTTTGAGATGCAGCGCCTGCACGGCATGGGCGAGGGCGTCTACCGCGAGGTGCTGAAGGACGCGTCCATCCCCTGCCGCGTCTACGCCCCCGTCGGCGAGCACCGCGACCTGCTGGCCTACCTCGTGCGCCGGCTGCTGGAGAACGGCGCCAACTCGTCCTTCGTGCACCAGCTGGCCGACCCCACCGTGCAGGTGCCCGAGCTGCTGGGCTCGCCGCTGGCCGACATCCGCGCCGCCAGCGCCCTGCCGCTGCCGCCGGCGCTCTACCTCGACGCCAACGGCCAGGGCCGCGTCAACTCCACCGGTGCCGACCTCACCGCCCCCGCCCAGCGCGCGCCGCTGCAGGCCGCGCTGGGCATGGTGCAGGTCGCTGGCGTGCCGGAGGCCAGCACCGCCGATGTGGACGCCGCCATGCAGCGCCTGCACGCCGGCTTTGCGGCGTGGAACGCCACGCCCGTCGCCCAGCGTGCCGCCACGTTGCGCCGCGCCGCTGATGCGCTGGACGACCGCCTGGCCGAGTTCTGCGCGCTGCTCGTCAAGGAAGCCTTCAAGACCCAGGCCGACTGCGTGGCCGAAGTGCGCGAGGCCGTCGACTTCCTGCGCTACTACGCTGATCAAGCGGAAGCCGATGAGGCCGGCATGCGCGGCCGCGGCGTGTTCGTCTGCATCAGCCCCTGGAACTTCCCGCTGGCCATCTTTGCGGGCCAGGTGGTCGCCGCGCTGGTGGCTGGCAACACCGTGGCCGCCAAGCCCGCCGAGCAGACGCCCTTCGTCGCGCTGAAGATGGTCGAGCTGCTGCACGCCGCCGGCGTGCCGGCCGACGCGCTGGCGCTGCTGCACGGCGCGGGCGAGACCGTGGGCGCCGGCCTCGTGGCCCACGCGCACACGGCGGGCGTCTGCTTCACCGGCTCCACGGCCGTCGCGCAGATCATCCACAAGGCGCTGGCCGCCAAGCCCAACTCGCCGCTGCCGTTGATTGCCGAGACCGGCGGCCTGAACGCCATGGTGGTGGACTCCACCGCGCTGCCTGAGCAGGTCATCGACGCCGTCGTGCAGAGCGCCTTCCGCTCTGCCGGCCAGCGCTGCTCGGCGCTGCGCCTGCTGTGCGTGCAGTCCAGCATCGCCGATGGGGTCATCGAGATGCTCAAGGGCGCGCTCGAACAGCTGCACGTGGGCCAGCCCGCCAATCTCGCCACCGACGTCGGCCCCGTCATCGACGACGAGGCCCACGCCCACATCGCCCGCCACGTCGAGCGCCTCAAGCGCGAGGCCACACTCATCGCCGAGTCGCCCGTGGCCGAGCCGCTGCCGCGCCAGATCCCGCCGGTCGCCTTCGAGCTGCGCCGCATCGCCGACCTGGGCGAAGAGATCTTCGGCCCGGTGCTGCACGTGGTGCGCTTCGAGGGCTCGCCCGACGAGGTCATCGCCGAGATCAACGCGCTGGGCTACGGCCTGACGCTGGGCATCCAGACGCGCATCGACAGCCGCGCTGAGCGCCTGGCCGACGCCGCCCGCATCGGCAACGTCTACGTGAACCGCAACATCATCGGCGCCGTGGTGGGCGTGCAGCCCTTTGGCGGCGAAGGCCTGTCCGGCACCGGCCCCAAGGCCGGCGGCCCCGACTACCTGCACCGCTTCTGCGCCGAGCCGCAGCTGGACACCACCGCGTCGCCGCTGCCCCCGCTGCATCTGGGCAGCCACCCCGCGCCGCTGGTCGTGGTGGCCGACGCCACCTGGCGCTACACCCCGCTGGCCCAGCGCATCGCCACGCTGCGCCGCGCCGCCGACGCGCTGGACGCGGCCAGCGCCCTTGCGCTGCGCGGCCTGTTCACGGCGGCCCAGGCGCAGTTCGCCGACATCGAGCTGCCCGGCCCCACCGGTGAGCGCAACACGCTGCGCCACCATGCCCGCGGCGCCTTCCTCGTGCTGGGCCGTGGCGACGCGGGCCTGGCCGCCGTCGTCAGCGCTCTGCTGGCCGGCAACAGCGTGCTGTGGCTGGGCGGCGACGAGCGCGTGCGCCAGGCGCTGCTGCGCGCCGGCCTGCCCGCCAACGCGCTGACGCTGCCGCCCGACACCGCGCTGCCCGGCCTGCTGGTGGCGCCGGCCCTGGCCGGCGTGGCCCTGGCCTCGTCAGACGCCGACGCCGCCCACACGCTGGCCCAGGCGCTCGCCGGCCGGCCGGGCGCCATCCTGCCGCTGGTCACGGCGGCTGGCCATGTGCGCCAGCTCTACCGCTTCACGGCCGAGCAGACGCTCACGGTCAACACGGCGGCAGCCGGCGGCAACGCGGCGCTGCTGGCCGGCGGGCACTGAGCCTCTCGCCCGCTGTCCATCCCCACGGCGCAGCTTGCGCGCTGGGGATGGGGCCGCCAGCATCGGCCCGTGCGCCTGTCGTCTCGGGCGCCGGGAGCGCGCGATGTTTCCGTGGTTCTGGTTGTGGGCGCCGCAGCTGCAGCTGCCCTTCAGCGGTGATGTGACGCAGGACATCGAGCCCCGGCTCGACGTCTTCTTCCGCGGCATCAAGCCCGGGGCGGGCGATGCGCGCATCGAGGCCCTGGCCTTCGATGTGGCCAGCTACGGCGACCAGCTGGGCGTCATCACCCAGCTGCTGCTGGACTGGGCCGAGCGGCTGCCGGCCGAGGTGCAGGCGGCGTCCAAGCCGCTGGAGGAATTGCGCGCCATCCACGCCGCCATCCAGGCCATCAAGGACGTGGAGCGCCTGCGCCGCCGCGCCTGAGCGGCCGCCCGGCGCGACAATCCGCGCCGTGAGCGACACGCCTGACCCCATGCCGCTGCCCCCGCCGCCGCCGGACTTCGACGCCTGCTGCGGCAACGGCTGCGACCCCTGCATCTTCGACCTGCACGACCTGGCCATGGACGAGTACCGCCGCGCGCTGCGCGCGTGGCGCGAGCGGCATCCCGAGGCGGCTGCCTAGAAGGCGCGCACCGGGTTGCGGCCCTGCACCGGCCGGTAGGCCTGGCCGTCGTGGCGCAGCACCCATTGCGCCTGCACCGCGCGCCGCTGCGGCGCGCTGGCGGCGTCGGCCGGCGCGACCTCGGCGCCGCCGAAGTCCAGCACCAGCGCCGGCCAACCCGGGCCGCTCGTGGGCTCGAAACGCCAGCGGCTGCTGATGTCGTAGCAGGTGTCGGCGGTGACCGGCATGGGGTTGTCGGCCGGCAGCGGCTGGCCTTGCAGCACCTCCTCGCAGCCCAGCGTGGCGCCCACGGCCGAGGCCTGGGTCTGCAGTGCCGGGGCCAGGGCTTGCCCGCCCCGGGCGCTCAGCGAGAACAGCGTCAGCCAGCGGCCGCACTGGCCTTGCCAGCAGCTGCCGTTCTCGATGGACAGCGCCCAGCGCCCCGCGCCCAGCGGGTGGGCCTGGAGCTCGCCGGCCTGGCCGAAGAAGCCCGTCCAGGCCAGCGAGGGCTGCGCGAACGTGCGGTGCCAGCGCCCGTTGCGCCGCTCAAAGCCATACAGCCCCACATTCGCGCCGTTGGCGTGCGAGGCCACGGGCTCGCCGTCGGCCGTCACGGGCGGGCCGGTCACCACCAGCACGCGGTGCTGCGCGTCCAGCGCCACCACGCGCGCGGGTGCCACCTGCACGTCCATCACCTGGCCCGAGCTGGGCTCGGGCGTGCCCACGGCCACGGCATGCGCCCGCCCCGGCGCCCAGCCAGGGAAGGCCGCGGCCATCAGCGCGGCGGGCGAGTCATCGGCCGCGCCGGGCGTTGCAGAGGGCGTGGGGGTGTGTGACGGGGCCTCGCCGGACTGGCAGCCCGTCAGCATCGCCAGGCCCAGGGACGCAAAGAGGTGTCGGCTCATGCATCGACACGTTAGCGCAAGCTCTCAAAAGGCGTACAGCCAGCCCACGCGCAGCTCGGGCAGCGTGCTGCGATCCACCAGCGGGCTGTGCTTGATGGCGCCGCCCAGCAGCGTGACGCCCACGTCGGCAAACACCGTCTGCTGCGGCGCCAGGCGGTAGTCCACGCGCAGGCCCAGCTCGGTGTTCACCGTCGAGCCGGGCGTGTAGGCCGCGCGGTCGGCGCGCACCTCGCCCATGCGCACGCCGTAGTAGTAGTTGATGAACTTGCCGTCCAGCCAGGTGGCGCTGAGGCGCGGCGTCAGGCCCACCTCGCCGAGCGCCAGGCGGCGCTCGGCGCCCAGGCGAAGCTTCTGGCCCTTGCTGTGGCCGCTGGCGTCGGCCTGCCAGTGCGCGCTCAGCGACGCGAACTCGGTGCGCAGGCCCAGGCGGGCGCCCAGCCAGGCGCTGGCGCGGCGCTTGTCCATGCCGGCCAGGAAGGGCGAGTCGCCCGCGTCGTAGCCGTCGCGCGCGTAGCTGGCCGTCAGGCCGTAGCTCAGCGGGCCGCTGCGGCCCAGCTTGAGCTCCAGGCCGGGGCCGAACACGCGCACCCAGCGGTTCTCGAAGGTCAGCAGCGGCAGCACGCGCAGCTTGTCGTCGAAGTCGCGGTAGGCCTGCGTCTCGGGCATCACGGCCAGGCCGGCGGCCCAGCTGCTGCGGGGCGCGTCGCCCTCGGCGGGCGGCTGCGCGTGGCTGGCCAGGGGCAGGAGCGCCGCCACGGCAGCGGCGATCAGGGGCAGCGGGAAGCGGGGCAGCAGGGTCATGGCGGTGCTGGCAAAAGAGTGGGGGCAGCTGGTGCGGCAGCAGGCCGCGAGGCGGAGTCTGGCCCAAGTTCAAACCGGCCGTGTGACTGGGGAATTGCGTCACGGGCCTGACGCACAATCGCCGCGCCTTTCCTCACCCACCCGCCATGCGCCTGAAGCTTGCCCTCGTCATCGTTGCCCTGCTGCTGCTTGTGGCGGCCTGGTTCGTGTTTGCCTGGAACTGGAGCTATTCCGAGGGCGAACGCGCCGGTTGGGTGCAGAAGCTCTCGCGCAAGGGCTGGGTGTGCAAGACCTGGGAGGGCGAGCAGGCGCTGGTGTCGCTGCCTGGCTCCAGCACGGTCGAGAAGTTCCACTTCACCGTGCACGACGAGGCCACCGCCCAGGCCATCAACAAGGTCATGGGCCGGCGCGTGAACCTGCACTACGAGGAGAAGGTGGGCCTGCCGGGCTCCTGCTTCGGCGAGACGCGCTACTTCGTGACCGGGGTGACGCTGGTGGATGAGATCTCCCTGTCGCCCGGCGTCGTCGTGCCGCAGCCCATGGCGCTGCCCGCCTCGGCGGCCAGCCGCTGAGCACCTGCGCCTTGCCGAGCCCGGGCCGCCGCCGGCTGCTGACGCGCCACCTGCCGGCCGCCTGCGGCGCCCTGCTGGGGCTGCAGCCGCTGGCGCCATGGGCGCAGACGCTGCGGCCCGTGGAGATGAGCACGTCGCTGGCCGAAGACCTGGATTTCGTGCGCCGCGCGTTCGCGCAGCTGACCTACTCCCGCCGCGCGGCCCACGTGACGCGCTGGCTGGCGGCATCGCCCCATCGCGCGCAGCGCACCGAACAGGCCGACTGGGGCGTGGCCTACCAGGTGCAGCACGGCGTGGTGGCCGAGTTGCACATCGCCACCGTCAGCCCGGTGCCCGACGCGCTGGTGGCCGCGCTTACCGCGCAGTTCAAGCCGGGCCGTGTGCGGCTGGGTGACCTGGAAGCCAGCTTCGGCCCCTGGTACCGCGACCCGCCGGACGGCGATCAGGCCTCGCTCGCGTCCGCCTACTTCAACGCCCGGCTGATCCACCCCAGCGCCGACTTCCTGCTGGTGGCCGGCACCGGCGCAGGGTATGGGCGCACGCTGTCTCGCGATGAGCCGGCGGACTACCTGGCGGCGACGTGGTCGGATGACCGGGCGGTGAGGCAGGGGCGGCCTTGGTGAGCCGCGCGGGGTGGTGATGGCGTGAACGCTTGGCAGGGTTAGCGCCAGGGGCGGCAAGGCGGTTGCTGCCTGTGGGGCGCGCCATACTTGGGCCAGGAAGGCACTCACGCCGAGATGTGGGTGCGTCACCCCAAGTCACGACACAGGGCTGCACAAAGATTAGCCATTGGACGATGGGTCGCAGGTCGTTTCTCGGCCCTTGGGACCTCAGACAGGCCCATCGAACGTCAGCATCAGCAAAGGAACATCGGCTTGTTTACCAACATCTCGGCGGCCCGCCTGAGCACAGGAACCATCTACAAGCTCTGGATGATTGGCTTGACCACATCATTCGTGCCGTTGGGCGCCGTGTTCGGTGTGTTTTCCCTGTTCGGCTACGACACCGTCACATGGAACGGGCAGCCAATCCACGGTTTCGCCGGGCTCCTGGCGGGGCCGTTTGTCGGCGCCTTTGTGGCCCTCATGTTCACGGCGCTGCTGGGCTCGGCATCGGCGCTGGGGCTGTGGGTGTTTTCCAAGTTCAAACCGATCTCGATTGCCGCCAAGGGTGATTTCGAGGTGACGAGCAACTGATCTCAGCGCAGGCCAGCCCGGTGATCGGGTGATGGCGCCCTGTGCAGGTGTCGGCCAGCGGGCTGTCGCCGCGCCCCTCAGCGCACCACGTTCGACTCGTGCGTGTAGACGATGCGCCAGCCCTCAGCGCGCTTGTGCCACAGGTTGGAAACGCTGAGCCGGCCCTTCATGGCTTGCCCCTTGGGGCTGGTGAACGTCGACGTCAGGAAGAAGGTCTGCATCACCCAGTCGGGCGTCAGCAGCTGGTACTGGGGCTCGCCCTGGAGTTGGAAGGCGAGGTCCGAGCCGGGCGAGAAGGCCTGGCGCGTCATGGCCAGCACGGCGTCGTACCCGCTGAACTTGGCCTCGTTGTAGATGAACACCAGCGCCGGGTCCTGCGCGTAGGCCGCCATGTGGCGCTCGGCGTCCCGTGCATGCGCGGCAGTCAACATCGCCGCGAACATCGGTTCGATGTCCGCCTTGGCCGCTGCCAAAGCGGGCTGTTGGGCCACGGCGGCTGACGCCACGGCGCCGCTGACGAGCAGCGTGGCGAGCAAACGAAGCACAGGCGTCATGCGGATCTGGATCATCGGCGGGGCTCCCGGTGAGGCACGGCGTGGCGGTGGCTTGGGCATCGCAACCGGACTGTAAGCAAGCCGCCTGGCGAACCCCATCGGTAGCGTCCGGCCTTGATGAAGGCTTGGTGCATGCGCGAAGCTGTGTGCCCCGGCTTGCGATGCAAGCGCCGAATTCATGAACGCAGCGTGGGAGAACCGCATGACCACCCCAGACGACATCGTGCGCCTGCTGGCGCAAGCGAATGCCCATGAGGCCCGGGCGGGCTCGTACTACCAACGGGCGCGTGAGGCGCATGCTGATGACGACCGCGACTACTACTTTGAACGCGAGCGCGAGGAGGCGGACGCCGCCCGCTCCCTGAGGGCCACGGCCTGGGGCCTGGTGCAGGCGGATCCCGCACTGAAGCCCGCTGGTATCGAGGTGCCAGAACCGTTCCTGCGCAACCCCCGGCGTTGACGGCAGCGCGCCGGGGATTCCCCGGCGGTGCGCCGGCTGACGGACCGTGGCTGCGCGGCCCGCCACCGTGCTGACTCGCCCCGCAGCGAAACTAGCGCCATGGCTTCCCTGTTCCAACCGCTCGTTGCGCGCTTCGAGCACCTCGTCGACCCCTACCCCGAGACCTCCGGCCACGCGGCGCCGCCGGCCAGCTTCTTTGCCTTTCTGTGGCGCTGCGCCGATGGGGTGCGGCCGCACCTGCTGACGGTGATGCTGTTCACGGCGGGCATCGCGGCGGCGGAGGCCTGGCTGTTCAGCCTGATGGCCTCGCTGGTGGACTGGCTGGCCACGCAGCAGCCAGCCGAGCTGTGGCAGCGGCCGCAGCCGGTGGTGCTGATGCTGGTGGGCGTGCTGGCGCTGGGGGTGGTGCTGGCCGGCCTGCAGGCGCTGATGAAGTACCAGGGCGTGTTCGGCAACTTCCCGATGCGCATGCGCTGGATCTTCCACAGCCGCATGCTCAACCAGAGCATGGCCTTCTTCGGCGACGAGTTCGCCGGCCGCATCGCCACCAAGGTGATGCAGACGGCGCTGGCGGTGCGCGACACCTGGCTCATCGTCGTGGACATCCTCGTCTACGTGTGCGTGTACTTCGGCACCATGGTGGCCATCGTGGCGGCGTTCGACGCCCGGCTGATGGCGCCGTTCGCGGTGTGGCTGGCGCTGTATCTGCTGGCGCTGCGCTTCTTCGTGCCGCGGCTGGGCCGGGTGGCGCAGGCGCAGGCCGATGCGCGCAGCCTGATGACGGGCCGCATCACCGATGCGTACACCAACATCGCCACCGTCAAGCTGTTCGCCCATGGGCGGCGCGAGGCGGGCTATGCCAAGTCGGCGATGCAGGACTTCATGCTCACGGCCTACGGCCAGATGCGGCTGGTGACGGGCTTCGAGGTCGTCAACGCCACGCTGTCGGCGCTGCTGGTGGGCAGCACGGCGCTGCTGTCGCTGTGGCTGTGGAGCGAGTCCGCCGTGGGCGTGGGCGCCGTGGCGGCGGCCACCGCGATGGCGATGCGGCTGAACGGCATCTCGCATTGGGTGATGTGGGAGATGGCGTCTCTCTTCGAGCACATCGGCACCGTGCAGGACGGCTTGGCCACGCTGTCCAAGCCGCAGTCGATTGCCGATGCGAACGGCGCGACCGAGCTGACCGTGACGCAGGGCGAGGTGCGCTTCGAGCAGCTGCGCTTTGCCTACCCCAATGGCAAGGTGGTGGTGGACGGGCTGGACCTGACCATCCGCCCCGGCGAGAAGATCGGCCTGGTGGGCCGCAGCGGCGCGGGCAAGAGCACGCTCGTCAACCTGCTGCTGCGCCTGTACGACCTGCCCGAGGGCGGCGGCCGCATCAGCATCGACGGCCAGGACATCGCCTGCGTCACGCAGGACAGCCTGCGCCGCCACATCGGCATGGTCACGCAGGACACCTCGCTGCTGCACCGCTCGGTGGCCGACAACATCCTCTACGGCCGCCCCGATGCGAGCGCCGAGGACATGCAGCGCGCCGCCGTGCGTGCCCATGCCGACGAGTTCATCGCGCAGCTGTCCGACCCCAAGGGCCGCACCGGCTTCGAGGCCTTCGTGGGCGAGCGCGGCGTGAAGCTGTCGGGCGGCCAGCGCCAGCGCATCGCGATTGCGCGCGTGATGCTGAAGGACGCGCCCATCCTGCTGCTGGACGAGGCCACCAGCGCGCTGGACAGCGAGGTCGAGGCCGCCATCCAGCAGAGCCTGTACACGCTGATGGAGGGCAAGACGGTGGTGGCCATCGCGCACCGGCTGTCCACCATCGCGGCGATGGACCGGCTCGTCGTGATGGACGCCGGCCGCATCGTGGAGCAGGGCACGCACGCCGAGCTGCTGGCCGCGGGCGGCATCTACGCGCGTCTGTGGGCGCACCAGAGCGGCGGCTTCCTGGGCGAGGACTGAGCAGCGCGGCCCCGGCCTGCTCAGGCGCTGGCGCCCTCGCTGGGCGCGGCCTCGGTCGCGGTCGGGAACCACAGGCTCACGCAGGTGCCCTGGCCCAGCGTGCTGGCCACCTTCACCGTGCCGCGGTGCAGCTTCATGATCTGTTCGACAAGTGTCATCCCGAGGCCCGTGCCCGGGATGTGGCCGGATGGATCGGCGCGGTAGAAGCGCTCGAAGATGCGGGCCACCTGCTCCTCGGACATGCCGATGCCGTGGTCCTGCACCTCGATCAGCAGGCCGGGCAGCGAGCCCTTGGCCTGCGGCCGGCAGCGGATGTCGACGATGCCGCCGTTGGGCGAGTACTTGATGGCGTTGCTGATCACGTTGCCCAGCGCCTGCCCGGCCTTCACGCGGTCGGCGCGCATCGGTGGCAGATCATCGGGCAGGTCCAGCCGCAGCTCGGTTGTCTGGTGGGCGTTGCCGTAGGCGTTGATGGTGTCCGGCAGCAGCGCGGACAGGTGGATGGCCGACAGGTGCAGGTCGCCGGACTGCTTGGCCTCGATGCGGGCCACGTCGAGCACCTCGTCCAACAGGCTGACCATCCAGGCCGCCTGCTTGTGGATGGTGGCCGCCGTGTCCCGGAAGCGCTCGGGCGTGAGCGTGCGGTGGATGAGCAACTCGCTGAAGCCGAAGATGCTGGTCATCGGCGTGCGCAGCTCGTGTGCGGCCAGCGTGAGGAACTCGCTCTTCATGCGGTCCACCAGCGTCTCGCGGGTCACGTCGCGCACGAAGAGCACGTGTTCGTGGTCGCCGCCGCTGCGGTAGAGCAGGGACAGGTGGCGGCCGTCGCGCGTGCGCAGCACGAAGGCGCCGTCGTCATCGCTGGCGTGGAGCGCGAGCTCGTCCAGGCGCAGCCACACGGCGTCGCTGGCGTCCACCAGGCCTCTCAAATGCTGCTCGACATCAGCGACGTTGCGAAACGCGGGCGCCCCTGGCTCGACGCGCAGGATGGTGTTGAGTAAGCGGTTGGATTGCCGCAGCTCTCCCGAGGCCGAGAAGTAGCCCATGCCCATGGCCGACAGCTCGCTCATCAGCTGCAGCTGCTGGGTCTTCTGCCGCAGGCGGTCGGTGAGCCGCTGGGCGTCCTCGCGCGAGGTCTGTGCGGCGCGCTGCAGCAGCAGCAGATCCCCCGTGGCATCGTGCGCGGCGAGGTCTTCGAGCTGCAGGCCGTGGGTCTTCAAGTCCTCGAAGGTCTGCACCTTGGGGCGCAGCAGCAGCAACACGCGCTGGTCGGGCTGGCTGCACAGCTGGCCGCGCAGGGACAGGCCGCCGGCCTGCACGGTCTCCAGCAGCACGGCCTGGCCGTCAAAGCGCAGCCAGTCGTCGGCGGTGGCCAGCGCCACGGGGCGTGTCGGGGTCAGCTGGTCGCGCAGCCGCGTGCCGGGCGCCAGCGCGGGCAGCACGCGGTGCAGCCCCGTGCCGACGGACAGCACCGTGCCGTCCGCGTGCAGCAGGATGTAGAACGGGAAGACCGCGTCCAGATCGGCGCCCGCGAGGATGGGGGTGGGCGCATTCACTGCAGGATCTTGATCAGGAAGCAGTCGCGCGGCGCCTGCGCCGATCGCTGCGCCGTGTGCTGGATGTCCACCCGCTGACCGAAGCGCTTGGCCAGCCCGCTGATCAGGCCCTCCACCATGGGCGCCAGGCCCTCGCGCTTGGACGCGTAGGTCAACTCGAACTCGGTGGGGCCGAGCTCCTTGACCGCGAAGTGCGGCGGCCGGATGTCGGGCAGCGAGGCCTCGATGCGGGCATGCATCTGGTTCATGCCATGCAGAAAGCCGATCAGGTCGTTGCCGCACATGGCGAGCATGTCGCCGTAGCCCTCTTCGGCGGTGTAGAGGATCCAGTACTCGCCAAAGGCCCGCAGCACCTGCTCCGGCGTCAGGCCCAGGGTGTGGCTGACGGCACCGACCAGGCGGTAGGTCACGGCATCGTCATAGGTCTGCATCGCCACGAAGCCGCCATCCGGCCAGTCCGCAGCGGTGCAGATCTCTTCCCAGGCAGCGGGCCCCTTGAGGGACACGACCAGTTGCTCAATGGCGCGGTTCACAAGGCCGTACATGCGTACTCCTGCGGTCAGAGGCCGGTGACGATCACCCAGCTCGCCGCAGGATAGGGCGGCGTTGCTGCGCACGCACAGGGGCGGGCGACAGGCCGGCGGCGATTCACCGCATTTGTTCACGAGCGCCGGTGAGCGCCGACCGCCGGCTAGGGGCGGCGCAGCCAGGCATCCAGAAAGGCGCGGCTGCGCGACAGGCCGTCGCCGAGGTCGGTCAGCGCGGCTTCGGTCGCGCTGCCGCTGCGTGGCGCCAGGGCGCCGCCGCCTGGCGCGCCACCGGGTGCGCCACCGGGTGCGCCGCCGCCCTGGCCGGGGCCACGGCGGGCGGCGCGCACGAGGTGCTGGTCCTGCGCATGCCAGCCGTCGGGCGCCCGCGTGCCGGCCAGCGCCGCATGCGAGACCGCGCCCAGCTGGGCCAGTTGCACGCCGTCGGCCGCCAGGGTCTGCAGGCGCTCGGCCGGGTTGCGCAGCAGGCCCAGCGGATCGTGATCGGTCTCGCTGGTGATCAGCAGGGCCGGCGCGCCGGTGGCGGGCGCCTGCATGGCCGGCGGGCTGATGGCGATGACGGCCCGCCAGGCGGCGTCGGCGCGGGCGTCCAGCGCCGTCTGGGCGCCGGTCTCGTAGCCGGCCAGCGCGGCGCGGCGCCAGTCCAGCGCGGGCCGGGCGGCCTGCAGCGCGGGCAGCAGCTGGCGCAGCGCTGCCAGCCGTTCGGCGCGCAGCCCCGGGCCGTAGTGGTGTTCGCCCAGCGCGCGGAACTCGGCCGCCCGCGCCAGCGCCGAGCGCCAGGCCAGCGCATCGGCGGCCAGCGGCTGCACGGTCAGCACGGTGTAGCCGGCCTGCGCCCACGCCGCCGCCCAGCGCTGGCCGGCCTCGGTGTCCTGCCCCAGGCCGGGCAGGTAGACGACCACCGGCGTGGCGGCCACGGCCGTGGCACTGCGCGTGATGGCCACGCGCCGGCCCTGCACCTCGATGCTGTCCAGCACCAATTGCAACTCGCGCGTTGCCACCTCGGCCCAGGGGCGGGGCTCAGGCGGCGCACCGGCGCAGCCGGCCAGGGCGAGACTGAGCATGGCGAACCACAGCGTGCGGCGGTCAAGGCGAGGCGGCGTCATGACGGCACGATAGCGGGCGGACTTGGCTGCTTTGTTGCTGGCCCACAGCCTTGCGCCGCGTCAGGCCTTGTCGGTGCGCTGGTGTTCGTCGGCTAGACTTTTTGACATGTCTCGCCGGCTCGTCGCCTTCCTCCTGACCCTCTGCATGTGCTGGCAGTCGCTGGCCTTCGCGGGTGTGGGCGCTGTGGTGGCCAGTGCGGAAGAGCGGGTGCACCAGCAGTTGCACTTCGAGGACGTCGCCCATCACCATGACGACCACGATCATGACGACGGCGGCCTGCACCAGGACGACTCGACCGCCTCGGTCACGCACGTCACGCTGGACGCCGGGCTGTTTGCGCCGGCCCTGACCTCGGCGCTGATCCTGCCACTGCTGCAGCCTTGCCCGGAGCGGCCGCTGCCGGCCGCGCTGCCAGCGCATGCGCTCCCCTTCCTGGCCGGTCTTGAACGACCGCCACGGCTGACGGCCTGATCCGCTGTCGCCCCGGGCTTGCCTTGCCCGGGCTCTGCTGACCGCTGCCCCACCCCGCCTGTGCCCATGCGGCGGGCGACCGGGGCGCATCTCTGCCACGATCATCATGACTCTCTCTCCATGGCCGCGGCCATGGCGCATCGCCCGCCTTGCGGCGGCCCTTGCGCTGTGCCTGGCCGCGAGCGCCCGCACAGCGTGGGCGCAGGCACCGGTTGACGGTGCCCCTCCTTCCTTGAAACAGGCGCTGGACGCTGCCTGGCAGCGCTCCATCGACGCTGCCGAATCGCAGGGCCGCCAGGCCAGGGCGCGCGCCGAACAAGCGGCCGCGCAGAGCTGGCTGGCGGCCCCTGCGGCGCTGTCAGCCAGCCAGCGCGAGGGCCGTGCCGGCCTGCCGGCAGGCGCCCGCGAGACCGAGCTGGGCCTGGCGCTGCCGCTGTGGCGGCCGGGCCAGCGTGCGGCCGGCGGCGAGGCCTCGGACGCCGAACTGGCCTGGGCCGACGCCAGCGAGCAGGCGCAGCGCTTGCGCTTGGCCGGCCAGTTGCGTGAAGCCGCTGGCGCCGCGCGGTTGGCCGCTGCCGAGGCCGCGCAGGCTCAGCAGCAGGTTGAGACGCTGCGCCGCCTGGCTGACGACGTCGCGCGCCGCGTGCAGGCCGGCGATCTCGCGCTGGCTGACTCGCTCGCGGCCCGCGCCGAGCTGCTGGCCGCTGAGGCTCAATGGCGCAGCAGCCAGCAGGCACTGCAGGCGCAGCGCGCCGCCTGGCGGCTGCTGACGGGCTTCGATGCCCAGCCTGCCGAAGCACCGGCCGCCAGCACGCCGCAGGACCTGCCCGACGCGCATCCCGAGCTCAGGCTGGCCGATGCGGCCCTGGCGTTGAGCCAGCGCCGGCTGGCGCTGGCGCGGCTGCAGCGTGGCGCAGCGCCCGAGCTGTCCATTGGCCTGCGCCAGGAGCGGCCGGGCGGCGCGCTGCCGTCGCAACAGAGCGTCGTGGTGGGCCTGCGGGTGCCGTTCGGCGGCCAGGCGCACCAGCAGCCGCGCATCGCTGCGGCGCTGGCCGACGACGAGGTGGCGCGTGCCCAGCAGCGCCGCACGCGCGAACGGCTCACGGCCGAGCTGGCGCTGGCGGCCGAGCAGGCCCAGGCCAGCCAGGCCCAGGCCGCGCTGGAGCGCGACCGTGCGGCCCTGCTGCGCGAGCGTGCCCAGCTGATCGACAAATCCTTCCGCGCTGGCGAGACGCCGCTGCCCGAACTGCTGCGCGCCCTCGGCGCCGCCGCGTTGGCCGACGCCGCCAGTGCCCGCCAGCAGGCCAGCCACCAACTGGCCCTGGCCCGCCTCCAACAAGCTCTCGGAAACCTGCCATGAATCACTCCTCCATGTCCTGCGCGCTGGCGGCCAGCCTGCTGGCGCTGCCCGTCCTGGCCGCGCCCGGCGCCCATGGCCCCAACGGCGAACACCTGGACGCGCCCACCACCACGGCTGCGGGCGGCAAGGCCAGCCCGCGCATCGAGGCCCAATCGGAGCTGTTCGAGATCGTCGGCACGCTGGCTGGCGGCGAGCTGTCGCTGCTGATCGACCGCTTCGCCACCAACGAGCCGCTGCTGAAGGCGGAGGTCGAGGTCGAGTCCGGTGGCCTGAAGGCCAAGGCCAAGTTCCATGCCGACATCGGCGACTTCTCGGTCGACGACGCAGCGCTGCTGAAGAAGCTGTCCACGCCGGGCGAGCACGCGCTCGTCATCACGGTGCTGGCCGGCGATGACACCGACCTGCTGGACGGCGTGCTGCGTGTGACGCAGGCCGTCAGCGATGCCGACCATGCCCATGGCGACGACGATCATGACCATGCGCACGGCACGCGCTGGGGCCGCTGGGCCCTCGGCGGCGCGGCGGTGGCGGTGGCGCTGGGCGGCTTGGCTTGGCGCCGTCGCCAGGGCCTGCGCTTTGGCCACAACAACGACGGAGGCCAGGCATGAAGCGGCTTTGCATCACCCTCGCATTCGCCACCTCCATCGCCTGGGCCAGCCCGGGCGCCCACGGCCCCAACGGCGAGCACCTGGACCAGGCCAGCGCGCCCACGGCCAACGGCCTGGCGCGGCTGCCCGACGGCAGCGTCAATGTGCCCAAGCTCGCGCAGCGGCGCATGGGCCTGCGCACGCTCATCGCGCCCGAGACCGAGGCGGCCGCCACGGTGCAGCTGCCGGCCCGCGTCGTGGCCGACCCCAATGCCAGCGGCCAGGTGCAGTCGGCGCATGGCGGCCGCATCGAGGCCGGCCCGCAGGGCCTGCCGGTGGCCGGCCAGGCGGTGCGCCAGGGCGACGTGATCGCCTGGGTGCGCCACCACGCCGAGCCTTTCGCCCAGGCCAGCCAGCAGGCGCAGCGCGCCGAGCTGAAGGCGGCCCGTGAGCTGGCCGAGCAGCGCGTGCGTCGGCTCGAAGGCCTGGAGGGCACGGTGCCGCGCAAGGACATCGACGCGGCGCGCATCCAGGCGCAGTCGCTGGCCGCGCGTGAGCAGAGCATTGCCGCCAGCCTGGGCGCCCGCGAGGCGCTGCGGGCGCCGATCTCCGGCGTCATCGCCCGTGCCGACCTCAAGGCCGGCCAGATCGTCGAGCCCCGCGAGGTGCTGGTCGAGGTGGTGGACCCGACGCGGCTGATGGTGGAGGCCAGCACGCCCGATGTGTCGCTCGGCGTCAAGCTGGCTGGCGCCCATCTGCTGGGCGTGGAGGGCGTGAAGCTCCACCTCGTCGGCGCTGCCCGTGCGTTGCGCGACGGCGTGCTGCCGCTGAACTTCCGCGCCAGCGTGGCGCCGGGCGCGACGCCGCTGGCCCTGGGCCAGCCGGTGACGCTGGTGGCCGCGTTGAAGGAGCGCCGCAAGGGCATGGTGCTGCCGGCTGCAGCCGTTGTGCGCAGCCCAGCCAACGAGGCCGTCGTCTGGATCAAGGCGGGCTTTGAGCGCTATGTGCCGCAGCCGGTGCAGGTGCAGCCGCTGGACAGCGCCACGGTGCTGGTGACGCAAGGCCTGGCCCCCGACAACCGGGTCGTCGTCCAGGGGGCGTCCCTGGTGGCGCAGATCCGCTGAACGGAGCCGCCGATCATGTTCAATTGGATCGTCAGAGCCAGCCTCAAGAACCGGCTCTTCGTGCTGGCCTTCGCCGCGCTGCTGCTCGCCTATGGCGCGATGACGGCATGGCGCACGCCGCTGGATGTCTTCCCCGACCTCAACAAGCCGCTGGTGACGGTGCTGACCGAGGCCGGCGGCATGGCGCCGGAGGAGGTCGAGCAGCTCGTCACCTTCCCGTTGGAGACCGCGCTGAACGGCATGCCCGGCGTCACGCGCGTGCGCTCGACGTCGGGGGTCGGCCTGTCCGTCGTCTACGCCGAGTTCGACTGGGGCACGGACATCTACCGCAACCGCCAGCTCGTCGCCGAGCGGCTCGCGCAGCTGCGCGGCCAGCTGCCCGGTGACATCGCGCCGGTCATGGGGCCGGTGTCGTCCATCATGGGCGAGGTGATGCTGATTGCGCTGCCGCTGCAGGGCAACGCGAGCGCTATGGCTGCGCGTGAATATGCCGACTTCGTGCTGCGGCTGCGGCTGCTGGGCATTTCCGGCGTGTCGCAGGTCATCCCCATCGGTGGCGAGGTGCGGCAGTTGCGCGTCGAGCCCGACCCGCAGCGGCTGGCCCAGCTCGGCATCACGCTGAGCCAGGTGGAGCAGGCACTGCGCGGGTTCGCCAACAACGCGGGTGGCGGCTTCATCGACCTGAACAGCCGCGAGTACCTGATCCGGCACCTGGGCCGCACCAACAAGCTCGAGGACCTGCAAGGCATGGCCGTGGGCTGGAAGGACGGCCGGGCGGTACTGCTGCAGCAGGTGGCCGAGGTGCGCTTCGCACCGGCGCTCAAGCGGGGCGACGCCGGCTACAAGGGCGCGCCGGCCGTCATCGTCAGCGTGCAGAAGCAGCCGGCGGCTGACACGGTCAAGCTCACGCAGCAGATCGAGCGCGCGCTGGATGAGCTCAAGCCCGGCCTGCCCAAGGGCCTGGCCGCGCCGCAGGTGCTGTTCCGCCAGGCGGACTTCATCGAGGCCTCCATCGGCAACGTCACCGAGGCGCTGCGTGACGGCGCCCTCATGGTGGCCATCGTGCTGTTCGCCTTCCTGCTGTCGGCGCGCACGACATTGATCTCGCTGCTGGCCATTCCGCTGTCACTGGCGGTCACGGCGCTGGTGTTCCGGTTGCTGGACCAGTCCATCAACGTGATGACGCTGGGCGGCCTGGCCATCGCCATCGGCGAGCTGGTGGACGACGCGGTGGTGGACGTCGAGAACATCCTGCGCCGCCTGAAGGAGAACCGCGCGCTCGCCGTGCCGCAGCCGGTGCTGGCCGTCGTGCGCCAGGCCAGCGTGGAGGTGCGCTCGGGCATCGTCTATGCGACGGTCATCGTCGTGCTGGTGTTCGTGCCGCTGTTCGCGCTGCCGGGCATCGAGGGCCGGCTGTTCGCGCCGCTGGGCATCGCCTACATCGTGTCCATCCTGGCGTCGATGGTGGTGTCGATGACTGTCACGCCGGTGTTGTGCGCGATGCTGCTGCCGCGCATGAAGCGGCTCACCCATGGCGACAGCCCGCTGGTGGCGCGGCTCAAGGGCTGGGACGCGCGGCTGCTGGCCTGGTCCTTTCCGCGTGCGCGGCTGCTGATGGGTGCGGCGCTGGTGGCTGTCGTCATGGCCGCGGCCAGCGTGCCCTTCTTCCCGCGCACCTTCCTGCCGGCCTTCAACGAGGGCTCGCTGGTGCTGGGCATGGTGTTCAACCCGGGCACGTCGCTGGCCGAGGCCAACCGCATGGGCGCGCTGGCCGAGCAGCTCATCGCCCAGGTGCCCGGCGTCACGCAGGTCGGCCGGCGCACCGGCCGTGCGGAGCTGGATGAGCATGCCGAAGGCGTGCATTCGGCCGAGATCGACGTGGACCTGCGCCGCGATGGCAAGCCCGTCGACCGCGAGGCCGTGATGGCGCAGATCCGCGCTCAGCTCGCCTCGCTGCCTGCCCAGGTCGCCATCGGCCAGCCCATCTCGCACCGGCTGGATCACCTGCTGTCCGGCGTGCGCGCGCAGATCGCGCTGAAGATCTACGGTGACGACATCGACACGCTGCGCGGTCTGGCTGAGCAGATGCGCGGCCAGCTGGCCAGCGTGCCGGGCCTGGTGGACCTGAGCGTCGAGAAGCAGGTGCTGATTCCGCAGATCCTGGTGCGGCTGGACCCCCAGCGCCTGGCGCAGACGGGCCTGGCGCCGGGCGAGGCCGTGCGCATCCTGCAGGCGCTGACCGACGGCGCGCATGGTGCCCAGATCGTCGACGGCCCGCGCCGCTACGAGCTGGTGCTGCGCCTGCCCGACGACAAGCGCGGCCCGCTGGACCTGGCGCGCACGCTAGTCGACACGCCGGCCGGGCGCCTGCCCATCGCCAGCTTCGCGACCGTGGAAGAGGCCGACGGGCCCAACCAGATCGGCCGCGAGAACGGGCGGCGACGCATCGTCGTCTACGCCAACACCGACGGTGCCGACATGGGCCGCGTGGTGGCCGACATCCGCCAGGCCATCGCGGCGACCCAACTCCCCACCGGCAGCTTCATCAGCCTGGAAGGGCAGTTCCAGGCGCAGGAGCAGGCCACCCAGCAGATCATCGGCCTGTCGCTGATCTCGCTGGCCATGATGTTCCTGGTGCTGTATTCGCGCTACCGCTCGGCGGTGCTGGCCGGCATCGTGATGGCCAACATCCCGCTGGCGCTGATCGGCAGCGTGGTGGCGATGTGGTTGGCCGGCGTGACGCTGTCGGTGGCGACGATGGTGGGCTTCATCACGCTGGCCGGCATCGCCACGCGCAACGGCATCCTGAAGATCAGCCACTACATCAACCTGTGCCGGCTGGAGGGCGAGGTGTTCGGCCAGCCCATGATCGTGCGCGGCTCGTTGGAGCGGTTGACGCCGGTGCTGATGACGGCGCTGGTGGCGGCCTTTGCGCTGACGCCGCTGCTGCTGGCGGGCGACGCGCCGGGCAAGGAGATCCTGCATCCGGTGGCCGTCGTCATCTTCGGCGGCCTGGTCAGCTCGACGCTGCTGGACACGCTGTTGACGCCGCTGCTCTACGCCCGCTTCGGGCGCGCGGCGACCGAGAAGCTCTTGCAACCCGACACCGAAGAAACCGCCGCTGTGCCGGCGCAGGAAGCCTTCTGAGCGTTTGAATCAGGCCTCGCGGCGCGCGCCTGCATCAAGCGCGCCGCACCGACACCAAGGAGTTTTGAAGATGACGATGAAGCAACTGTTCCAGGCCGCCGTGCTGGCCCTGTCCGCCCTGACCCTGAACACCGCGATGGCCCATGGCGCGGCCAAGCCGCGCCACGGCGGCATCGTGCAGGTGGCCCACGATGTCAGCTTCGAGCTGGTGGCCGAGGCCGACGGCGCGACCATCTACCTGACCGACCACGACGAGCCCATGTCGTCCACCGGCATCGGCGGCAAGCTGACCGTGTTGCAGGGCGCGCAGAAGACCGAGGTCGACATCAAGTCGGCCGGTGACGACAAGCTGCGCGCCACCGGCGTGAAGATCGCCGCGGGCGCCAAGGTCGTGGCCGTGCTGAACAACGTCGAAGGCAAGACGGTGACCGTGCGCTTCACCATCAAGTGAGCATGCACCGCCTCGTGCTCACCGGCCCGGCCCTGCGCGGCGGTGCGTTGGCGCTGCTGGCTGCGCTGCTGTTTGGCGCCAGCATGCCGCTGGTGCAGCAGGTCGGGCGCGGGCTGGGCCCGTTCACCACGGCCGCCCTGCTGTACGCGGGGGCGGCCTGCATCGGTGCGCTGCTGCGGCAGCGGCCCGAGCGCGAGGCGGCGTTGCGGCGTGCCGACCTGCCGCGGCTGTTGCTGCTCGCGGCGTGCGGTGCCGTCATCGGCCCGGTGGCGCTGGCCTGGGGGCTGCAGCGCACCAGCGGCACGGGCGCGTCGCTGATGCTGACGCTGGAGGCCTTGTTCACCGCGCTGCTGGCCTGGAGGCTCTATGGCGAGGTGATGGACCGGCGCGTCTGGGCGGCGTTGCTGATGCTGTTTGCCGGGGGCGTCGTGCTGGTGCTGGACCAGGGCCGAGGCGGGAACTCGCAGCTGCTGGGCCTGTTGGCCATCGGACTGGCGACGGTGGCCTGGGGCGTGGACAACTGCCTGTCACGCGCCTTGGCCGAGCGCGATCCGGGGCAGGTGGTGATGGCCAAGGCGGCGCTGGGCGCCGGTGCGGCGCTGGTGCTGGCCGTGCTTGCCGGAGAACCGCTGCCCGGTGCGGCGGCCGCGAGCGCCCTGTTGGTCATCGGTGCCAGCGGCTATGGCCTGAGCCTGCGCTTCTACCTGCTGGCCCAGCGGACCTTCGGCGCCGCACGCACCGGCTCGGTGTTTGCCTTCGCGCCCTTTGTGGGCGCGGGCATTGCGCTGCTGATGGGCGACCGGCTGGCCAGCTGGGGCATGGCCGCGGGCGGTGCGCTGATGCTGGCGGGCGTGGCCCTGCACCTGATGGAATCGCACGCGCACGAGCATGAGCACGAGGCGTTGGAGCACGAGCATGCGCATACGCATACGCACGGCGACGACCACCACGACCACTGGCACGACCCCATGCCCGTCGGTGCGCACAGCCACCCGCACCGCCACGAGCCCAAGCGCCACGCCCACCCGCACGTGCCGGACGCGCACCACACGCACCGGCACTAGCGCCGCTGCGCGTGCCGGATCAGTCCGCGAGGGTCAGCACACCGACCAGGCCGGTCAGCAGGCTCGCCCCGGCCTGGAAGCCCGTCGTGACCTGTGCGTAGAACGTGCCCGGCCACTCCCCGACGCTGGGGAACAGCAGCACCGTGCCCTCGACACCCACGCCGACGCCGGCCGAGACGCCGATGAGCATGACGCAGCGGCCGTCGAACCACTCGGCGTCGACGGCGCCGGGCGGGTCGGGCATGTAGATCTCGCCGCCCAGGCCGGCGCCTGTCGAGAACGAGGCAAAGATCGGCAGCGCTTCGATCTTCTTGAACGACATGCCCCAGTCCAGGCCGCCCATGAACAGATGGGCGCTGCGGGTTTCCAGCACCCGCCCCGAGGCGTCCAGGCGCTGCAGCTCGCCGAGCTGCACCTGCCCCGCCAGTGGCAGCTTGATGAGGCCGGACGTGAGCGTCATGCTCAGGCTCAGGTCCAGCACCCAGTCGGTCGACGTTGCCGCGTTGGCGGCCGGCGCCGGGCTCGCCATCCGGGCGCGCCACTCCAGCGTCAGCTCCACGCTGCGGTTCAGGCCGGCCTCGCGCCCCGGGATGTGGATCAGGGGCAGGCGTGAGCCGTTGGACAGCGTGGCGCCGATGCGCGACGGCGGCAGGCCGTGGGCCGCCAGCGCGGTGGCCACCTGCTCGGCGCGGGCCTGGGCCAGCGCGCGGTTGGTGGCCTCGGGGCCGGTCTGGCTGGCGCGGCCCACGATGCTGACGATGCCGGCCTCGGGCCGCTCCAGCATGAACTGCGCGATGTCGGCAATCTGCTGCTCGTGTTCGGCCGTCAACGCCGCGCTGTTGATGTCGAAGTCGGTCAGCATGGACAGCGTGCTCATCAGGCGCCCGTCCAGCGGGCGCGCCTCCAGCGTGCCCAGCAGGCGGTTCAAGGCCGGCCTCAGCGGGGCCAGCGGTTGGCGGCTGCTCATTGGTCGTCTCCCAGCAGGTGGTCCAGGCGGTGACGCCCGGCGGCGTCGATCACGGTGATGGCCCGCAGGCATGGCGCCAGGTTGACGGGCCGCAGATGGGGGATTCGTCCCGGCGTCACCGGGGCGGGATGGATGCGGGGCGGCCCGGGTCGCGGGCTGGGTGGTGCGGCTGGTGGGCCCGCCAGCTTGTTCAGCGGCATGGGCGTGCCGGCGGTCAAGACGCCCCGGCGCACCTGCCCGCCGGGCACCACCACGCGCCAGCCCTGCAGCGCGGCCGTGCTCACCGCGCCGCTGATGTCGAGGGCCCCGTTCGTCACGCGTACCCGCACACCGTCGGTCGGCGTCGCGGCTTTGTTCACCAGGAAGGTCTTGCGGCTGCGCTGGGCAGGCCGTCCGCCACCGGCGCAGGCGAACTCCAGCACGTTGAGGCCCGGCCGCATCGCCGGGTGAGACGCCGCCAGTGGCAGTGACAGCCGCAAGAGCTTGCCGGTGCGTTGCCACGCTGCATCCGGCACGCTGACCTGCTGGCCATTGAGCAGCAGCAGCGCTTGGCCGTCCATGGCGTTGCCGGGCGTCGCGGGCAGGCCCGCGACGACGATGCGGACCGGGATGCTCGTGTGGTAGACGCAAGCAGCATCCGGATCGTTGGTGACGCCCAGCGGGCTGCAGATGTTCACCCCCAGCGCGCCGCCCACCAGGGCCGCGTCCAGCGCGTCCTGCTTGGCCTCCTGGGCCTGGGCCTTGGTGGCGATGCTGGCGCGCAGCCTGCGCTCGCCGGCTCGGGCTGCCTGCTCGTTCTGGCGCGCGGCGAAGGCCAGGCGCAGCGCCTCGCGGATCGGCGGGAGGTTGGTCACGATGTCCACCGCCGCGTCCACGATGGCTTGGAGGGAGATCTCGCGTGGCAGTTGCAGGTTCGCCAAGGCTTGCACGGCGGCATTCAGGCGGTTCGTGATGGCCTGGGTCAGCGCCCGCATCAGGGCCGCCATGTCGGCCACAGCCGCGAACAGCCGGGCGATGTCGTCGCCCACCGCGCCCAGCACCCGGAGCGCGCCGTCCAGCAGCGGCCGCACGGCGCCAAAGGCCGTGCCGAATGCGTTGCCTGCGGCGGTCAGGGCCAGTGCCCGGGCCTCTCTCGGCCACAGGCTGAAGCCGGGCGCCTGCCGGGCGAACGCGCGCGCGTTGGCGGCGCCGTCCCGTTGCAGCCGGTCGAGGATTTGCTGGCGTCGGGTGGCAGACCGGCAGGCCGCCGCCGCGTTGCCAAGCTGGCGGGAGATCTCGCGTGCAAAGCGCTCGGCCTCGGCCAACCGCGCTTCGGCTTGCCGGCCCAGCACCACCAGCTCCTTGCCGATGGCCACCAGGTCGTCACGCAGGTCGGCCAGCCCGTCGGCCAGCCCGGTCTCGATCTGCTTGATCAAGCCTTCAGCCAGCCGGGCGAAGAAGCGTTCCAGCGCCGCCAACGTGGCGGACAGGGTTTGGCCCAGCGTCGCGGCCATCATCTCGGCCTGCAGCAGCAGCATGTCCTTCACGGCTTGCGGTGCCGGCAGGTAGGCGCAGGCGGCGACCTCGGCCATGAAGCGATTCGGGTCTGCCCGGTCGGCTTCGCTGTAGATGCTGAACACGATGCGGCGCAGCAGCTCGCGCTCCTTGGCGCGCCGCGCGTCGGTCCACACCTGCTCACCGGTGGCGCTGGCCAGCGCCAGCAGCAGGTCGGCCGCCAGCTCCTGGCAGGCATCGAGCATCAGCGGGCGTGGGATGACATGGCCGGCCACCGACACCAGCGGTTGCGCCAGGGTGTTGAAGGCGTTGACCAGCGGCGTGCGCCGCCCGTCCCTCAGTTCATCGGACAGCTGGCGTGCCGCCTGGGCCACGTTGTCGCGGATGTGGTCCACGAGGATGTCGCGCAGCACGATGACGTGGCTGGTGACGATCTTGCCCACCAGCAGCCCCAAGGCCGCGCGCAAGGGTTCCTGCTGCAGCGCGCGGCCTGCCACGGCGTCGTCCAGCCGGGCCAGTACAAAGTCGCGCAGCATCACCAGGCTGGGGCGGGCCACCTCCTCGGTCCACAAGCGGCTGGCGTCGTTGTCCCGCAGCAGCAGGGCCAGCTGAGGCAGCAAGCGCTGCAGCAGCAACTCATCCAGCAGGCGCGACGCCAGCGCACGGCAGGGCGCGTAGCTGAGCTTCAGGTCGCCCCGCAGCGCGGCGGTGATCACATCCGAGAGGTCCAGCTCCCGTTCGATCATGTCCAGCAAGGGCACGACCTCGGGCACCGCGAGGCGCAGCCGTGGCAGCAGCTGGCTGTCGATCAGCCAGGCCACCACCTGCGTGAAACCGAGCTTGCTGGCGCGCGGGATGCCCAGCCGCGCCTGCAGCTCGTCCTGAATGAAGGCCGGCACATCGCGGATCTCGATCGTGAGCGCGCCCGTCACCTGCGCCGCCAGCCCCATCACGCCCGCGCTGGCGCCTGCGTGCCGGGCGACGATGCCCTGGCGCAGCGCATCGGCGGCGGCCAGGCTGAGCCACAGCGCCGCCAGCGCCGGCCGCCAGGTGCTGCGCCCCGCCGCATCCACCGCGTCGAGCACGGCGGCCAGCGCAGGCAGCGCTTCGGTGGCGCTGGTCAGGGTCAACGTCCGGCCTTCCAGCAGGTCCAAGGCAGACCGCACCGCCGCGGCCGCCGTGCGCGCGGCCGCGTCAGGCAAGGGCGCGGCGGCGAGGCGCTCCGAGAGGACATCCAGCTGCGCAGCAACCAGGGTGGCCGCACCCAGCGCGAGCTTGTCGAGCAGGAAGCGCTGCAACTCAGCCCCGATGCAGGCCGCGAAGACCTCGCCGGCCAGCGCCGGCCGGGCGGCCAGCGCGGCGGTGTCGATCTGGGCGATCTCGTACGCGGCGTTGAGCAACGCCGGCAGCGCGAACTCCAGGGCCGCCAGATGCACGCGCAGGCTGGGCGGCAGGTGCTTGTGGGCCTCGGTCACCAAGGCTCCGGTCGCGATGTCCACCGCCGTCAGGAAGAAGCGCTTCGGGCTCTCGAACAGCGCGCCCGCGTACACATCCACCCCGCCGCCGACAGCGGCACCGACCGCCAGGCTGCCCTCGATCACGAAGCCCGCCTTGTCGTCGTCCGCCAGGCTCAGCAGCACCGACAGCTGCCCCCGCGCCATCGCGGCCACGCCGATGCGTGCCCACACCCCGGCACCCAGCTTGATCTCGCGCAGCAAGGCGAGGAAGACCTCCAGCGCGGGGCCGTCCAGCCGCTCGGCGGCCAGCCGGGCGACGTCCTGCAAGTCCAGCGACAAGCTCAGCCGCCCCGCCACGGAGGCCTCGGCGTAGGCCGCCACGCCAACGTCCAGGCCAGCGCGGTCGAAGGGGTCGATGGTGGCCGTCGCGACCAGCGTGGCCCCCGCCGTGGCCAGCGCGGCGCCTTGGGCATCGCCGGACAGCAGGCCGAGCAGCCCGAGCTGCGCCGAGGCGTCGGCCCGCGCTTGCGCAGCGGCTTGCGCGGCGAGGCCGTGGCAGGCCGTGAAGCGCGTGGTGAAGTTGAGCCGCGCGCCGGCGCCAACCTTGCCGCGGATGAGGCCCTCGTCGAAGCCAGCCGAAGCGTCCAGCGAGAAGACTTCACCTGCGAGTACGAGATTGGGCATGGTTCCGTCCGTGTCGGTGTGTCAGGCGGTGCGCAGCGTGGTCAGACGCTTGCGCGGCGGCGGGCCCGCAGGCCCAGGCCGGCCAGGCCC
Organism: Roseateles hydrophilus; assembly: GCF_026712245.1. Classification (GTDB taxonomy): domain Bacteria; phylum Pseudomonadota; class Gammaproteobacteria; order Burkholderiales; family Burkholderiaceae_C; genus Pelomonas; species Pelomonas hydrophilus. The sequence continues at coordinate 145,500 of NZ_JAPPUY010000003.1, read as the reverse complement.
AGGGCCATCAGCACCCAGGTGGACGGCTCCGGTACGGCGGCGGCCTGGAAGTCGCTGATCACCAGGCCCTGGCCGTTGCCGTACTGCACGAGGAAGCTGCCGCTGCCATCGGTGGTCAGCAGCCGCGCGCCGTCGGCCACGTTGGCGAAACTGCCGAACAGGCCGCCGTCGGCCTGGATGAGCTGGAACTGCTGGCCCGCCGTGGCGACAAAGCCGTTGATGAAGTTCAGGCTCAGCAGCGTGTCGCCGCCCAGGTCCACGCTGCCGCCGACGTTGAGCGCGTCGTAGCCCGTGCCGCGCAGCAGGCCGCCCAGCTCGATGCTGAGCTGGGCGGCGCTGCTGAAGCTCAAGTCCTGCCGCACGCTGAACAGCCCCGCGCTCTCGCCCGGCGCCAGCGTGGCGGCCTGCACGGCCAGCCGTTCCACCTCGCCGTGGCCGCCGAGCGTGCCGGCGTCCACCGTCGTGCGGCCGGTGTAGGCCTGAACGCCGTTGAGCACCAGCGTGCCTTCGCCCGTCTTGAGCAGGCCCAGCTCGGACTGCAACTCGCCGATGCGACCGGCCACCACCAGCGTGTGGCCGTTGGTGTCGATGAAACCGGCGGTGTCGCCTGCGCTGCCGTCCAGCAGCAGGGTGCGCGTGGCCGCCAGCGTCAGCGAGTCCCAGGCGCGCAGGCCGCCCTGGGCGCTGCGGGTGCTCTCGCCGTCGAAGAAGCTCTTGCCGAGGACGAGCCGGTTGCCGGCCGCGCCCAGCGAGCCGTCGGCGGTAATGCCGAGCACCGCGCTGCCGAAGCTCTGCGGGTCGCCCAGCACGAGGTCGCCGGTGAAGCTGTTGTCGCGGGCCGCCAGGCGCACGTCGAACTTGTCGCCGCCGTTGCCGGGCAGGCTGCCGCCCTGGATGCGCAGCGCCAGCGGCCCCGTCAGCGTGCGCTCGATGACGACGGACTGGCCGCCCGCCACGAAGCCGGCGCCGCCCGTGCCGATCTGCAGGTTGGTGGCATTGCTGATGACCAGCGGTGCGGCGAGGCGGCTGGTGGCCTCCAGCGAGCCGTTGTCCAGGCGGATGAGGTTGGCGGCTGCGCCCAGCGCGTCGACATGGCCGACGGTGAGCCGGCTGCCGTTCATGACGTCGATGCTGCCGCTGAAGCTGTTGGCGCCGTTGAGCGTCACGCCGGCCGGCGAGAAGCCCGCGCGGCCGACGACGAGGCTGCCCTGGCCGGTGAGCGCGCCGTCCAGCGTGCCGAACAGCGGCCGCAGCGTGCCGCCGGCGCCGAGGTCCACCGTGCTGCCGGCGGCGGCATCCAGCGAGGTCATGGTCAGCACGTGGCCGCTCAGTGCCAGCTGGGCGCCATCGGCCACGGTCACGAGGTTGCGCGTGCCGAGCGCTTCGTCGGCGCCCAGCGCCAGCGTGCCCTGCTGCACCCGCACGACGTTGTCGGCGCCGGTGCCGGTGTTGGCGGTGTTCAGCGTCCAGGTGCCGGTGCCGGCCTTGGTGATGCCCAGCCCGGCGATGGGCTGGTTGAACACCACATCGAAGCCGTTGGTGTCCACCGTCATCGCGCGAAAGCTCGTGCTGCGCGTGGCGGCGATGTCCAGGTTGCCGGCTGCCACCAGCGTGCCGGGCAGCGTGAAGAAGCCGCTGGCGCGGCCGATGTTCAGCACGCCGCCGGGCATGCCGAGTTGGGCGTCGCTGTCGATCACCAGCACGGCGGCCTGGCCGCTCGCCTGCCCGGCCAGCGCCACGCCGCCGGTGTGCGTGTTGGTGCCGGTCAGCACGTAGCGGGCGGCGCCGCCGAGGTTGAGGCGGCCGTCGCCGCTGATGCTGCTGGCGATCGTGTGCGTGCCGCTGGCGCTGAGGTTGGCGGCCGTGCCCACCAGCGTCAGCGGGCGGCTCAGGTCGTAGCCGTCGGGCAGCGCCAGGCCGCCGCTGAGCGTGATGCCCTGGCCCGCGGCGCCCAGGTTGCCGTCATGGTTGAAGCGCAGCGTGGTGGTGTTGGGCTGGCCGGCGGCATTGATCGTGCCGTCGTTGAACACGCCCAGTCCGCCTGCGAACGTGTTGTTGCCGGTGACCGTGATGACGCCACCGACGAAGCTGATGCCGCCGTCGCCGCTGATGGTGCCGCTGACGGTGTTGGTGGTGCTGGCGCCGAAGGTCACGCTGCCCGTGCCGCCCTGGGTGACGATGTTGCGCGCCAGGCCGAAGCCGTCGCGCAGCACCAGCCGGCCGCCGCCGTCGAACTGCAGCACCGGGCTGGCGTTGCCGAGATAGCTCTCGCGGCCCAGGCTCAGCGTGCCCTCGCCGCGCAGCGTGATCTGGCCGGTGAAGCTCAGCGGTGCCGTGGTGCCGAGGTTCAGCGTGCCGCGGCGCACGTCCAGGTCGCGCTGGCCGCCCAGGGCGCCAGTGAGGGTGAGCTTGCCGAAGCTGTCGTCGAAGTCCACCAGCACGCGGCCGTCGCCGGCCAGGCTGGCCACGGTGGCCGAGCCGCTGGCGCCGGTGGCGCGCAGTTCGCCCGCGCCGCTCACGGCGCCGACGGTGATCGCGCCGCCGGCCGGCCGCAGCGTCAGCGCGCCGTTGCCGACGATGGCGCCGACGTTGAGCGTGCTGCCCACGCCCGACGTGGCGAGCGTCAGCGCCTGGCCGGCGCGGTCGACGCTGCCGGTCACGAAGAAGCGCACCGGCTGTGCGGTGGTGCCGTTCAGCGCCAGGATCTCGGCGCTGTCGGTCAGCGTCACCGCGCCCTGCACGGCGCTGCCTGCGACCTTGCCGAAGGGGGTTTGCACGTCGACAGCGCTGCTGCTGAGCCGCCCGCCCAGCGCGACGGGCTTGTTCAGCGTGGTCGCGACGTTGGCGCTGACGAACTGCAGCTCGCCGCCGTTCGCCACCTGCACGCCGCTGCTGCCGGCCAGCGCGCCGCCTGCGATGCCCAGCGCGGCACCGGCCGCGATGGTGGTGGCGCCGCTGAAGCTGTTGTTGCCACTCAGCACCGTGCGGCCGGACAGCGCGGCCAGCCCGCCACTGCCACTGATGTCGCCGCGCAGGAACAGCTGGCTGGTGACGCTGGGGCCGCCGCTGATCTGCAGCATGTTGTCCAGCTGCAGGTCGTTGTCCACCAGGCCGTGGCCGCTGTTGGACAGCATGCGCAGGTAGGCGCCGTCGCCCTGGAAGCGCAGCGCGTTGCCGCTCAGCATGGGTGCGGGCGCGTTGGCGCCCAGCGTCAGGCCCAGCAGCGTGACGCCGCCGGCGATGTCGTTGAACGTGGCCGGGCGCGTGGCGCTGTCCAGCAGCAGCTCGCCCCCGGGCACAGGCAGTCCGCCGGCCCAGTTGGCGGCGTTGCTCCAGTTGGCGTCGGTGGCACCCGTCCACAGGTGGACGGCGGCGCCGCCCGGGGCGGGTAGCAGGCCGATGAGCACGAGGGCGGCGGGGAGGGTGCGCAGGGCGAGGTGGCGCATGGTTCAGGTCCTCGGGGTCGGGAGATAGATGGTGGTGGCGCGGCGGCGGGCCTGGACTGCGCCCAGCGCTGCCAGGGCCAGCAAGGCCAGGCCCGGCGCCGCGGGCTCGGGAAGGTCGGCCGCGGTGTCGTGAGCCTGGCCGGTGAATAGCGTCCAGCGGCTGTCGCGCCCGCTGCCTTGGAGGCCCAGGCCGAACTCGTTGGCCAGCGGGTTGAGCAGCACGTCGCGGCTGGCTGCTCCGTCCAGCCAGGCGCCCAGCACGGCGTCCACACCTGCGAAGCCGTCCGCCACCAGCTGGCCGAGCACGGCGCCGTCGTAGCCGGCCTGTGCCGTGCGTTGCATGAGGTCACTGCCATCACTGCCCAGGAAGCCCAGGAAGTCGTGGGTCAGCATGTCCAGGCTGTGGGCCTGGCCGGCGTCGGTCAAGGCGCCGTCCAGCGCCAGGCGCTGCAGGCCCTGGCGCAGCCGCAGGTCGTTCAGCAGGCACTGGGCTCGGTCCAGGGTGGCCAGGCCGGCCGCGCAGGCGGTCGGGTCCAGCCCGGGGAGGGGCTGCGGGGTGGGCGGGGTGTCATTGCCACCGTTGTCGGCCGGCACCACCGGGTTGATCACCAGGGACCAGTACGACCGCGAGGCGCTGTCAAAACTCAGCCCCACGCCGATCTCGGTGGCCGACGTGGCGGTCAACGCGGCGCGGCTGGTGGTGTCGGCCAGCCAGAGATCCAGCAGCACCGGAGCGCTGCCGTCCGCGCCGCCCACGCCCACCAGGCCCACGGGCTGGAAGGTGGCGGCGGTGTAGCCGGCGTCCCCCAGGCGATCCAGCGCCGTCCTGCCGTTGCTGCCCACCGGGCCGGTGATGGCGTGGGCGGCCATGTCTTGCGCGGCGGCGAGCGCCGCGTCACGCATGCGGTCGTTCAGCGTCAGTGCCGCGGCGCCCAGCTGTCCGCGGGCATCGTTGATGAGCGCCAGCAAGGCCGCCTCGGCGCTGACCAGGGGCATGGCGCCAGCGCTCACGCAGAGCAGGCTGGCAGTCAGCAGTGCGATGGTGTGGCGCAGCAGCCGGACGGGGAGGAGATGGGTCATGGGTATCAGCATGTGGGGTGAGTTCAGCTGCAGGTGCGCATCAGCTGCGACGCCATCTGCCCGCCGTCGATCAGCACCAGCAGCAGGTAGCCGCTGCCCAGGCCAACGGCGCCCACGGCGCTGGCCGCGACGGCGCGGCCGGGTGTGAGTCCGCTGGTGCGCAAGTAGCGCCACCACACCCAGCCCAGCCACACGGTCAGCGCCAGCAGGCACAGCGACTCCAGCGCGCTGGCGATGAGGACCAGCGGGCGGCTCACGGTGTCCAGGTACAGGGCCTGCGCGTCGGCGAGTTGGGCGGGGTTCAGCCCAGCGACGGCGGTGCCGGTCGAGAGCTGGCCGGTCTTGGCGTCGGCCTGGCACAGCACGGTCTTGGCGCCCTCGCCCATCTGCACGGCCACCTGGCGCAACTGCTGCCAGTTGCGCGCCACGATGGGGTCGGCCATGCCCACGTTGGTCAGTGCGCCAGCCAGGGCCAGCAGCACCAGCGTCACGCCGCCGAAGCGCGCCACCGCGCCGAAGAAGCCGGCAAAGGCCTGCCGGTTGCCCAGCAGCTTGCTGGCGCCGTGCACCAGCGCGGCGGCGCCCAGGAACACGAACAGATGGCGCAGCACCAAGGCACTCTGCGCGAGCGCGCCGTCGGCCGGCACCGGCGCCAGCGGGGCCATGCTGGCCACGGGGAAGGCGATGGCCACGCCGGCCGCCACGGCGAAGGACAGGATCAGAAAGCCCACGCCGTCCTGCACGGGCTTGGCGTCCGTCGGGGCGCTGGCGGTGGCGTCCGCGCTCAGCTGCTCGGTCAGCACCTGGCTGGGGTGGGTCAGCGTGCGTGTGAACTGGCCCAGCCACAGCGGCAGCTTGGTCAGCAGGTCGTCGAGGGCTTTGGACATGGCGGGCTCCCCTTGGCGCAGCGTTGAGGTGTCAGGCTGTGCGTGTGATGGCGGCGCGGCGGCGTGCGCCCAGTGCTGCACCGCCAAGTGCGAGCACGGTCAGTGCCCATGAAGCGGGTTCGGGCACGGGCACGGTGACGACCACCGCCTCGTCCAGCCGCGTCACCGCGTCCATCCGGATGTGGAACTCGGCCGTTCCAAAGGCGCTTGGGCGTTCCGGTGCCGCGGCGAACAGCGATGGGTACCAGTCCCTCAGCGGCAACGTCGTCAGGTCGGCGTCGAAGGCCAACGAGTCCAGCGCATTGCCAAAGACGTCGAGGAAGCCGATGTGCCAACGCAAGTCGATGCGCGTGCCGAGGCCGGCGGCATCGTCCAGTGCCTGCAGATGAAACAGGCCGGGCGAGAGGCCGAACAGGTCGTAGCCCCCCGGGTCGTCGGGGTCGAACGGCGAGATGTCATTGCCCACGCGGACCGCACAGCTGCTGTCCGGCCGGCTGGCGCAGCCGGTCAGCTCGCCCGAGAAGCCGGCGAACTGGAACCTGGCGCCGGTGATGGCGGCCGCACGGGCGAGTTGGCCCTCTGCCTCCAGCGAGACCGGCGCCGCCGTGTCGAACGTGATGTCGATGCGCACGGCACCCGTGTTCAGCAGCGGCAACAAGGCATCCACCAGTGCCGGGTCATGCGGCCCGGCCGCGGTGAAGTGGCCGTCGAAGCGATAGCTCACGAGGCCGGCCTGGGCGGCGTTGAGGGCGCCGCAGGCCAGGGCCAGGCCCGCCAGACCGGCACGCAGCCGCCGCCAGCGGCGCTGCCTCGGTTTGCCGCCGGTGGACGGCGCCAGGCCGGCAGCGCGCTGTTGCTCGGCGTCACGGCCCGGCGATTCGGCCCGGGCTCGGGCGCCCAGCGTGGCCAGCAGCGCCAGCGTGCGGCGGGCCGTGGCGGGTTGCGGTTGCGCGGGGAACGGGATGGGGCGCGGGGCGTGGTTCATGGCAGTTCCATTCAGGCGGTGGGCTGGACCTTGCGGCGGCGGCGCTGCAGTGCGCCCAGGGCCACGAGGCCCGCCGCCATCAGCGCCCAGCTGCCCGGCTCGGGCACGGGCGCGGCGGTCATCACGCGCAGCGTCAGGCTGTTGGCGCCGTACTCGGTGGCAAACGTGTAGCCCTGGGCGTGGCTGAGGTCCAGGTTGGCGAACTGGCTGTTGTTCAGGCGCTGGCCCCAGGTCATCACGGTGAAGCTGTCGCCCACGTTGAAGTGCGCGCCGTCCAGCAGGTTGACGGCCAGCGTGCCGCCCAGCGTGGCGACGCCGCTGATGGTGAGCAGGTCGAAGCTGCCGGCCGTGGTGCCACCCAGGTCGACGAGGAAGGTGCCACCGGCCTGCTGCGTCAGGCCACCGATGAGGCTCAGCGTGCCGGCGTCGCTCAGGCCGCCGGCCGCCAGCGTGCCGGTGTTGGTGAGCCGGTCGGCCGCGCGCACCGTGCCGTCGCCGGCCAGCGTGCCGGCGTTGGTGAAGGCGCCAACCGTACCGTGGAGCTCGGCACCCGCGGCGAGGGTGATCAGGCCGGTGTTGCTGAATCCCGTGGACACCTGCAGCGTGCCGGCCTGCACGTCCACGGTGCCGGTGTTGTTGAAGACGGTGCCGAAGCTGCCGATGCTGGTGGTGAAGGCACCGGTCTTGATGTAGCGGCCGGTGTTGTCGAAGCGAGACGCGCTGCCACCGATGCTAATGTTGCCGCCAGCTTGGTCCAGCCAGGTGCCTTCGTTGACGAGGCGGGCGCTGGCGCCGCCATTCATGTTGATACCGGCGCTGCTGGTCTGCGTGGTGGTGCCGGCCATCACCAGCGTGCCGCCGCTGAGGGCGCTGGACGAGGCGCCCACCAGGCTCACCGCGCCTTCCAGCCGCGTGGTGCCCGTGCCGGCGAAGGTGCCGCCGGCCCAGGTGGTAGGCCCGGTGACGATGAGGGTGGCGTTGCTGTCGAGCCTGCCGCTGCCGACGAAGTTGAAGGTGTCGAACTGACTGTTGCCGCCCAGGTTGAGCCGGCCGGCGCTGATGACCGTGCTGCCGCCGAGCTCAAGACCTTGCGCGGCATTGACGATGGCGGCGCCCCCCACGCGGAAGCTGCCCAGGTTGCTGACCGACCGCCTCAAGGTCATGGTGCCGGCGCTGAATTGCAGCGTGGCGCCAGCGGCCACCGTGAACTGGCCGGGGCTGTTGCCGCCGCCAAAGAAGTCCAGCGTGCCGGCCTGCACGTCCACGGTGCCGGTGTTGTTGAAGACGGTGCCGAAGCTGCCGATGCTGGTGGTGAAGGCACCGGTCTTGATGTAGCGGCCCGTGTTGTCGAAGCGAGACGCGCTGCCACCGATGCTGATGTTGCCGCCGGCTTGGTCCAGCCAGGTGCCTTCGTTGACGAGGCGGGCGCTGGCGCCGCCATTCATGTTGATACCGGCGCTGCTGGTCTGCGTGGTGGTGCCGGCCATCACCAGCGTGCCGCCGCTGAGGGCGCTGGACGAGGCGCTCTCCAGGCTCACCGCGCCTTCCAGCCGCGTGGTGCCCGTGCCGGCGAAGGTGCCGCCGGCCCAGGTGGTAGGCCCGGTGACGATGAGGGTGGCGTTGCTGTCGAGCCTGCCGCTGCCGACGAAGTTGAAGGTGTCGAACTGACTGTTGCCGCCCAGGTTGAGCCGGCCGGCGCTGATGACCGTGCTGCCGCCCAGCGTCAGGCCTTGTGCCGCGTTGACAACGCCGGCGCGGACCTGGAAGCTGCCGGCGTTGCTCACGTCGCGGTTCAGGTCAAAGCTGGCGCCGCTGCCGGCGAAATCCAGCGTGGCGCCGCTGGCGATGCGGATCTGCCCGGTGCTGGCGCCGTTGCCGACCAGGCTCAGCGTGCCGGCCTCGACGTTGACGCTGCCGCTGTTGTTGAAGCTCAGGCCAAAGCTGCCGATGGTGGTGGTGGTGGCGCTGGCCTTGGTGAAGCTGCCCTGGTTGTCAAAAGCGCTGCTGCCGCTGTTGCCGCTCAGGCGGCTGTTGGCGCTGGCGACATCGATCCATGTGCCCTGGTTGACGATGCGCGCACCGCTGCTGGCAGACAGGCCGGTGGCGGTGCTGCCCTGCACCGTGGTCGTGCCCGCCACCTCGAGGGTCTGCCCGTTCTGCAGGGCGCTGGCATTGCCCTGGATGGCGAGCGCGCCTTCATAGCGCGTGGTGCCCGCGCCGCTGAGGGTGGCGCCTGAGAGGATGCCGGCGGCCGTCACGACCATGCGGCCGGTGTTGTTCAGCGTGCCGCTGTGGTGCAGGCCGCCCAGGCTGGCGCTGTCGCTCAGCGTGAGCGTGGCGCCGCTGTTGATGACCAGGGTGCCGGTGCCGTTGACGGTCGCGGCGGCCATCGATCGGGTGCTGCGGATCACGGTGTCGGCGCCGCCCAGCAGCACGGTGTCGCCGGCCTGGGGCAGGCCGTCGTTGCCGCTGTTCCAGTTGTTGGCCACATCCCAGAAGCCGCCGGCTGCCGCGCCCGTCCAGTTGAACGGCACGCCGGTCACGGTCACGCTCAGGCCGTTGGCCTCATACGCAGTGGCGAAGCGGTAGCCCGAGGCCTGGGAGAAGTCCAGCGTGTCGAACTGGCTGTTGTTGGCCCGCTCGGCCCAGCTCACCACGGTGAACTGGCTGCCGCGCGCCAGGCGCTCGCCGCCGGCCACGGCGAAGTTGACCGTGCCGCCCAGCGTGACGCTGCCGCTGACGGCCAGCTGGTCGGCGCTGCTGCGGCCCAGGTCCACCAGCAGGCTGCCGCTGTTGACCAGGTTGCCGATCACGTCCAGCCGGCCCACTTGCCCGATGCCGCCCGGGGCGAGGGTGCCCGTGTTGCCGAGTGCGTCCAGCGCCCGCACCGTGCCCGAGCCGGCCAGCGTGCCGCTGTTGGTGAAGCTGGTGTGGTCGACCTGCAGCACGGCGCCGCTGGCGATGCTGAGGCTGCCGACCTGGTTGAAGGCGGACTGCAGCTGCAGCGTGCCGGCGTTCAAGGCCGTATTGCCAAGCAGTTCCAGCGTGTGGCCGGCGGCCACGGTGCGCACGGTGTTGCCGTCCAGCGTCAGCGGGCCCAGCACGCGCGTGCGGCCCGCACCGGCCAGGTGGCCGTCTTCCCACACCATGGGCCCGTTCACCTCCAGCCTGCCAGCGCTGCTCAGCGTCGCGCCGCCCTGCAGCGTTAACGCGTTCATACTGCTGTCGGCACCCAGCGTGAGGCTGCCACCGTTGATGCGGGTCTGGCCGCCGAGGGCCAGCCCCGCAGCGGCGTCGACGGTGGTGCCCTGCATCAGCAGCGTGCCGCCGTTGCTGATATTGCGGTTCAGCGCATGGTTGGCGGCACCGCCCAGCTCCAGCGTGGTGCCGGAGGACAGCGCGAAGGAGCCGCTGGCCGCATCGCTGCCGCCCATCAGCCGCAGCGTGCCGAAGAACAGGTTGACGACGCCGCTGTTGTCGAAGGCCCAGTCCAACGTCGTCGTGCCAGCTCCGCTCTTGAGGAAGCTTCCGAAGTTGAAGAACGTGCCGGCGTCGACGAAATCCAGGCTGATGGAGGTGAGGTCGTTCCAGACGCCCCTGTTCGAGAGCGTGGCGCCGACGCCTCTGACGCTGACCTGCGAGCCCTGGACGGAGCTGTTGGCTCCTGCCGCCAGCGACAGGAAGCCCCCCAGCTGGTGGGAACCGCCATGGATCAACATAGCGCGCTGGACAGCCATGCCGCTGACGCTGAGTGTTCCGCCTCCCCAATCAAGTCCATCGGTGATGATGCCGCTGTTGCGGCTCACACTGACAAGGCTGGAGGGCGACACCAGACTCAAATTCTCGAAGGTGCTGGCAAGGCCCAGTTGCAGCTCTCCCGCCTCCACCGTGACGTTGCCATCGACCTCCAGGCCCGAATCAGCAGTGACCGTGCCGACGGATATCTTCAGCCGGCCACGGTTGACGACGTTGCGGCCCAGCGCATAAGTCTGCCCGGCGTGGTTGAAGTCCAGAGTCGCGCCAAGGGCCACATTGAAGCTGCCGGTGCGGCCATCGCCGCCGCCTTGCAGCCTCAGCGTGCCCTCGTTCACGGCCACGCTGCCGCTGTTGTCGAAGGCCACGCCGGCCGCCACGCTGGTCGTGAAGTTGCCGGCCTTGACGTAGTTGCCGCGGTTGTCGAAGCGGTTGGCCGGGCCGGTGGCGGATTCGATGGATCCAAGGCCGATGTCGCCGGCGGCCTGGTCGCGCCAGATGCCGGTGTTGACCAGCGTGCTGCCGCCGGTGATGTCCAGGCCGAAGTTGTCGGTCAGCTGCACGCCGCCGGCCAGTGTCAGCGTGTGGCCGCCGCTCAGCGAGCGGACGTTGAACAGCGTGCCGCTCAGCGTGGTCAGGCCCAGCACACGCGTGCTGCCGGCGCCGGCCAGGCTGCCGTTGTCCCATCGCAGCGAGCCGCCCACCTGTGTGTTGCCGTTGCCAATCAGCGTGCCCGCGACGAGGTCCAGCGCGCCCAGGTCGGCGGCGCCGTTGACCGTCAGCCGGCCGCCGGTGTTGTACAGCTGCAGCGAGTTCGTGCCCATCAGGCTGGCGATGACGTGGGTACCCTCTACCGCCGTGATGAAGCTGCCCAGCTGGACGTCGTCCAGTGCCGACGGCAGCACGCCACCGCTCCAGTTTGCGGCATCCGCCCAGCTGCCGCCCTGCGGGCCGACCCAGGTCACAGTGCCGGCGGGTGCCAGCGAGGTGGAGCTCAGCGCCAACAGCGCCAGGGCGAGGCGGGAGAGGGCGAAACGTGGGCAAAGCATGGCCATCGGTGTGCGCTGCCAACCCGTGGGTGCCCAGGCCCGCCGCCGCCGCGCCCTCTGAACGAGGGACTCGGCAACTGCCGGAATTCCAGATACTGCGGCCTCTTAAAGAGTGAGGCAGCCTGGCGCCTGGGCACCGCCCGGGCCAGCCAGGGAGGTGAGGATGGAGACATCCTGGACGGCCGATGCATCGCTGTCCTCAAGCTTCCCTGATGCTTGTCTCAAGAAGCAATTTCCTCAAATAAAACAACGAGTTATGGAGCCATTCAAACAGGGGGGTGAGGAGTTGGCCGGGCTGCCAGAGGACCTGGACAACCCGCCCGAGCAGTGGCTGATCGGTGATTGGCTGGCCGACAGCCAGCTCGATGAGCTGCGCCGCGGCAACGAAGTCATCAAGATCGAACCGCGCAATATGCGGCTGCTGGCCGCCCTGGCGCAGCGCCCCGGCGAGGTGCTGACGGTCGACGAATTGCTGACCGAGGTCTGGGCCGACCTGGTGGTCACGCAGAGTTCGGTCTACCAGGCCGTATCGCAGTTGCGTCAGGTGTTGGGCGACGAGGCCGGCCGACCGCGCTACATCGCCACCGTGCCGCGCAAGGGCTATCGGCTGGTCGCCGTGGTGGAGCCGGTGCGGGTGCCTCGGGCACCGGTGCCGGTGGAATCGCCAGCTGCACCGGCCACCGCCTCGCCACCGATACCCTTACCGGTATCGGCGCCTGAGCCTGACCCCATTTCCGCAACCGCAGCCCCACCGGCGCCGAATGCCGAGCCGGCGCCCACCCTGGCAACCGGCCCGCGCCGGCGCGCCTGGCTGGTGGGCGGCGGTGCGGTGGCGCTTGCCGGTGCAGGCGGCTTGGCGGCGTGGTGGCAGCTGGCCGGCCGGGTACTGCCCGAGAACGTGCGGCTGGCCGTGCTGCCGTTCCAGGACACCTCGGCCCACAAGCTGGAGCAGCCGCTGGCCGATGGCCTAGCCGAGCAGGTAATCGTCGCGCTGGCCAGCCACCGCCAGGTGCGCGTGCTGTCGCGGGCCACCAGCTTCCAGTTCAACAGCCCCGATGCCCTGCTGCCGCTGGCCGAGCAGCATTTCGTCACCCATGTGCTGGCGGGCGAGCTGACGCGCGGCCCGAGCCGCCTGAGCCTGAACCTGCGCCTGCACGGCCTGCCCCGGCAGCGGCTGCTGTGGCGCGAAGCGCTGGAGGTGGAGCTGGCCGACCTGAGCCGCCTGGCGCTGAGCGTGGCCAACCAGGCACTGGATGCCCTGGGTGCGGCGCCGGTGTCGGCGCCCGTGCTGCCGGCCACGCCCGCCGATGCCTACGAGCTCTACCTGACCGGTCTGCAGCACCAGCGCAGCGCGCAGTTGCCCGGCATCCTGAAGGCGCGCGAGTACTTCCAGCGCGCCATCGACCGCGACGCCGGCTTCGCGCCCGCCTACGTCGGCCAGGCCGCGACCTGGATCGCCCAGTTCCACTACGGCGGCGGCCTGGCCCTGCGCGACGTGGATGCGCGCGCCCAGCCCCTGATCGACCGCGCCCTCAAGCTGGCGCCCGAGCTGCCCTTGGCCCAGGGCCTGCAGGGCCACCTCAAGGCCAACCTCAGCCTGCATGACGAGGCGCGCCGCTGGCTGGGCCCGGCCTTGCAGCGCTCGCCCAACGACGTCACGCTGCTGACCTGGACGGCCAAGAACGAGATGGACGACGGCCATCCCGCTGCCGCCGGCCCGCTGCTGCGGCGCGCGGCGGAGCTGAGCCCGCTGGCGGTCCAGGTGCAGCACCTGGCCGGCCTGGCTGCGCTGTACGCCGGCCGCTACGCCGAGGCCCAGGCCCACTATCGCCGCGCCTTGGTACTGGCCCCTCAGCATGCCAACGGCCACTGGGGTCTGGGCCTGGTGGGCTATGCGCGCGGCCAGCTCGCCGAGGCGGTGCAGGGTTACCGCAAGGCGCTGGTCGTCGACCCCCGCCGCGACGCCCTGTGGCTGCAGCTGGGCTGGCTCTACCTCGACTTGGGCATGGCCGACGAAGCCCGCCACGCCTTCGCCCAGTCCCAGTCGCAGACGGCGCAGCCGGCCGAGACGCAGCTCGCCGGCGCGCGACTGCAGCTGGACGACGCGGCTGCGCTGAGCCAGACGCTGCAGGCCCTGCAACTGCCGGCCAGCGGTGGGCACGAGCTGGTGATCGACGCCGCGCTGCTGTGGCTCCGTCTGGGCGACCGGCAACGCGCCCGTCGCCTGCTGGAGCAGGCCGTGGGCCTGATGCTGGCCGACCCCCTGCCCGCCTGGGGCAACTGGGATGCCTTCAACGGCCGCCATGTGCTGATCGACGCGGCGGCGGTCTACCTGGGATTGGGCGAGCCTGCCCGCGCCGAGCCCCTGCTGGCCCAGGCCGAGGCCTTTCTCAAGCGCCACCGCCAGCAGGGCAACGTCTGGCACACCGAGCCCTTTCTACGCGCCCGCATCGAGGCCCTGCGCCAGCGCCCGCAGGCGGCCGTGGCGGCGCTGGAGGAGGCCGTGGGCCTGGGCTGGCGGCGCAGCTGGTGCATCGCCCACGACCCGGCGCTGGCCAGCGTGCGCGAGCTGCCGCGCGTGGCCGCGCTGCACGCCCAGGTGCAGCAGCGCGTGCAGGCCGACCGGCGCGCGCTGACCCGCGGCTGAGGCGGGCGCGGCCGATCCGGCGGGCCCGTAGACTCGCGCCCCATGAGTTCAGAACAGATCGCCTTCATCGGTGGCGGCAACATGGCCGGCGCCATTCTTGGCGGCCTGCTGCGGGCGGGGCAGGTCAAGGCGGCCGACGTGCTCGTCATCGAACCCCACGCGCCGCAGCGCGACAAGCTGCGGGCCGACTTCGGCATCGAGGCCCGGCCCGCGGGTGACGCCGCACTGGCGGGCGTTGCCACGGTGGTGTGGGCCGTCAAGCCGCAGCTGTTCACCGCGGCAGCCGAGCCGCTGCAGGCCTGGCTGGGCGGCGCGCTGCACCTGTCGGTGATGGCGGGCATCCCGTCGCAGGCGCTGGTGCGCCTGACCGGCAGCGAGCGCATCGTGCGCAGCATGCCCAACACGCCAGCCCTGATCGGCCAGGGCATTGCCGGGCTGTATGCGCGGCCGGCGGTGTCGGCCGTGGAGCGCGCCGCCGTCGAGCACCTGCTGCAGCCCACGGGGCAGACGCTGTGGGTGGAGCGTGAGGACGACCTGGACGCCGTGACGGCGCTGTCGGGCTCGGGCCCGGCGTATTTCTTCTTCTTCGTCGAGGCCATGATGGCCGCGGCACAGGACATGGGCCTGAGCGCCGAGCAGGGCCGGCGCCTCGCGCTGGCCACCTGCCAGGGCGCGGCGGCGCTGGGGCTGGCGTCGCCCGAGTCGCCCACCACGCTGCGCGAGCGCGTGACGAGCAAGGGCGGCACCACGCATGCGGCCATCACGGCGTTGCAGGCCGATGGCGTGGACGCGGCCATCCGGCGCGCCGTGATCGCCGCACAGCACCGCGCCGCCGAACTCGGCAAGGAATTCGGCTGAACCCATGGGCATCGCCACTCGCGACAGCCTGCGCGACTGGCTGCGTGCGCCGGGCTCGCTGAGCCGCCGGCTGGCGCGGCTGGGCGAGCGTTTCAGCGTGCAGGTGCTGCGCCAGCGTGTGGCGCCGTTCCGGGCGCTGGAGCGCGCCGCGCTGGGCCTGCCGCCGCGCGGGCTCACGGTGGTGCGCGAGGTCATCCTGCGCGTGGACGACCGGCCGCTGGTGTGGGCCCGCTCGGCGCTGCACCAGCGCGCCACCACGGGGCCGTGGCGGGCGGTGAAGGGCTTGGGTGCCCGCCCGCTGGCCCACCTGCTGTACGACGACGACCGCATCCGTCGCAGTGAGCTGCAGCCGCGCCGGCTCTCGCGCCACGGCCACACCCGCCGGCATGCCGAGCGCCAGTGGCTGGCTGCCACGGGCGAGGCCATGCCGGCGCAGATGCTGTGGTCGCGCAACTCGGTGTTCAGCCGCGGCGGCGCGCAGTTGCGCGTGATGGAGCTGTTCGCGCCCGAACTGCGGCGGCACCGGCCCGGGCGTTAGCGCTGACGGCGCGGTCAGCTGTCAGCGGGCTGACGCGTGAACAATGACGGTGTTTTCACCCAGTCATAAATGCGCGGTGCGGCGCATGGCGCTCATAAAATCTGCCCTTGCAGAGGGGCGTTAGACGACCTGCCGCGGACCCCGCAAAGGCAGGCACAAGAACAGTTGGGACAAACATGAAGACCCGTGATGTCGCGATCTTCACCGGCGAGCGTTTCATGGTGCCGCAGTGCATCCAGCGCATCGATCACCTTTCCACCCACGGCTGGCAGTTGCGCTACGGCGGCACCAAGCTGTACTCCGATCACAGCCAGGACGGCAGCGGCGCCAAGAAGGCACTGGTGCTGGCCACCAAGGAACTGCTCAAACGCATCGCGACGATGCCCGCACCGTCGCGCCTGCGCCGCACGCCCAGCCGCAAAAAACAGAGCGACCTGCCGTCGGGCATTTCCGGCCCCATCGTTCGCCAGCGCGCGGGCAGTCGTGTCCGTGATTGCAGCTTCGCGGTAACCCTGCCTCGCTTCGGCGACACGCCGCTGGCGCGCAGCGTCTACATCGGCACCGAGAACACCTACACCATCGAGCGCTACCAGGAGGCGCTGGCGCGCGCCGTCGCGCTGCGCGAGAAGGCCGAGGAGGCCTACCAGCGCGCCGCGACCAAGGAGCGCCGCGCCCAGGCCAAGGTGCTGAAGCAGGAGATGGCGGCCCTGCTCGGCAAGTGAGGGCGACGCCCGGTTGATGAAACCGGCTTGAACCTCGGCGCAGCGCCGTGGCGCCCACAATGCGCGGCCGGCCCGGGCCTCCGTCCGGGCCACCGCTGCATTGCTGCTCGCCATGACTGAACACCAAGAATCCTTCCGCTGGGGCGTGATCGGCCCGGGCGGCATTGCCAACCGTTTTGCCGGCGCGCTGGCCGGCGTGCCCGGGGCGCGTCTGGCCGCGGTGTTCGCGCGCGACGCCGCCAAGGGCCAGGCCTATGCCGAGCAGTGGCGGGGTGACGGCGCACCGGCGCGCGTGACCACGGTGCTGGCCGAGCTGCTGGCCGACGGTGATGTAGACGCGGTCTACATCGCCACGCCTCACTCCCACCACGGCGAGTACATCCGCGCCGCACTGCTGGCCGGCAAACCGGTGCTGTGCGAGAAGCCGCTGGTCACGTCGCTGGAGGAAGGCCAGGCGCTGATCACCCTGGCCCGCGAGCGCGGCGTGTTCCTGATGGAGGCGGTGTGGACGCGCTTCCTGCCCGCCTACGAGCTGGCCGGCCGGCTGCTGCGCGAGGGCGCCATCGGCGAGCTGCGCGCGATGGCCTCCACCTTCTGCTTCACGGGCCCTGCGGACCTGACGCACCGCTGCTGGAACCCGGCGCTGGCCGGCGGGGCGCTGTGGGACATCGGCATCTACAACCTCGTCGTCACGCGCTGGGTGCTGCAGCAGATGAACGGCGGCGAGTGCCCCGAGCCCGAGTGCATCGACGTGGCCGCCACGCTGGCACCCACCGGCGTGGATGCGTCCGTCACGGCCACGTTCCACTTTCCCGGCGGCGTCACGTCGCAGTTCCGCTGCGGTTTCGACGCGTCGTCGATGAACGCCTTCGAGGCGATGGGCGCCAAGGCCGCGCTGCGCTTTCCGGTGGACTTCTGGGGCTCGGAGGCGGTGGAGCTGGTCACGCGCAAGGCGCCGGTGCAGCGTTTCGACGCGCCGCATGCCGTCAATGGCTTCGAGGGCGAGATCGCCGAGGCGCAGGCCTGCATCCGCGCCGGCCTGCTGGAGAGCCCGCGCATGCCGCACAGCGAGACGCTGGGCCTGCTGCGCTGGAGCGACGCGATCCGTGAGCGCCTGCCCGGAGGCGTGAACAAGAAGGGCTAGGAGCCCGACAGGCTCCTAGCGCGCGATCCAGATGCGGTTGTCGCGCGCCGGGTGGCGGCGCGGCATCAGCGCCACACCGCCCTCGCCGCCCTCGCCGTGCAAGGCACCCTGGGCGCGCGCGGTGGCGGACGACACGCCCGGCAGCACCGGGCAGCTGCCTGTGTCTGCATGGCCAAGCGCCGAGGCGAGCAGGGACTCGCTGGTGTCACCCAGGGCGCGGCTGAAGTCGTCGGCCACGGTGCAGCCCTTCACGAAGCGGGTGCCCGTGGTGCCGCTGGCGGTGGGCTCGAAGCCGTCGGCGTAGTCACCGAAGCCCTGCGCATTGACGCCGGTGAACTCGATGGGGAAATAGCTGATGCCGCAGTTGTCCTTGGCCGTGAAGCCATAGGGCTTGCCGCAGGTCTTGCCGCCGATCAGCACCACCTCCACGCCCACGCCGCGCAGGCTGTTGACGAGGGCCTCGCTGGCGGAGCAGGTGCCTGACTGCGCCAGCACGTAGACCCGGCTGAGGTTGAGCGCGGGCAGCGGCAGCTCCTGCGTGCAGCGGTTGCCCACCAGCAGGCAGGAGGTGCTGTAGAACGGCGTGGTGCGGTTGTCGGCGCTGCGCCGCGCGTTGTAGCGCAGCGTCTCGAAGGCCTGGCCGCTGGTGCGTGCCGTGCCCGCGATCATGTAGGCCAGCTCGCTGGCGAGGTAGAGGTAGCCGCCGCCGTTGTAGCGCAGGTCCAGCACCAGTTCGTTCACGCCCTGCTGCTGGAAGCTGCGCATCGCGTCGATCAGCGGCTGCTCGGCCGAGGCGATGTGGTCATGGAACACCAGGTAGCCGGCACGCTTGCCCTGCGGCGTGCTCAGCACGCGGGCCTGCGGCACGGGGGTCTTGGTGATGATGGCGCTGGTCAGGCTGCGGGTCAGCGTGCCGCTGCCGCTGCGGTTGAACACGAAGCTGTGCGCGGCGTTGGCCGCCTCGGGGTACATCGCCGCGTTCAGCCCGTCCACGCCCGCGTCGCTGGACACGTCGGCGCTGTAGCCATCGGCGCTGACGAGCTCGTCGCCGCGCATCACACCGGCCCGCTCCGCCGGGCTGCCCGGCTCGACATAGGCCACGCGGATCTGCCGCGGCGGCGTGGTGCTGGCCAGCCGCCATTCGATGCCGTAGCCCGCCTCCTGGCCGCTGCTGCTCAGCGCGTTCCACTTATCGGTGGCGTAGGTGAAGCTGAAGCGGTCGCGCCGCTGGCCGGTGTCGGTCAGCTGCGGGGTCTTGAGGGCCTCGAAGTAGTTGTCCATCGCGACAAAGGCGTCGCTGCCGCTGTAGGCCGCGGCGGACGGGTCGACCGTGGGCACCTCGTCGCGCCACAGGTAGGCCTCGTCCACGTAGGCGCGCAGCCACTTCTTCTCGGTGTCCAGCGTGGCGGTGCGCAGCCCGGCGGCGGCCAGCGTGTTGTTGGCGGCGCATTGCTGCGCGAAGCTGGACGACGGCCCCTGCGGGTTGGGCGACGCGCTGCCGCTGCTGCCGCCACCGCCTCCGGTGGTCGACGTGCCGCCACCCCCCCCACCGCCGCCACAGCCGGCCAGTGCCAAGCTCAGCAGCAAGGCCAGCGACAGCGGCGCACGCAACACATCGGACATCGATTCACTCCCCGGGACGATGGCGGGCAATGTACGTGGGTCCGGCGGCGCGTCGGCTCGCCGCGCTGCGCGATCACGCGTGACTTTTCACTCCCTCAGCGCAGCGCCAGGTCCAGCGCCGTGCCGGCAAACACCGCGAAGCCCAGCCAGTGGTTGGCGCGGAAGGCGCGGAAGCAGTCGTCGCGGCTGCGGTGGCGGATCAGCGTGTAGTGCCACAGCGCCTGCGCGGCCGCCACGGCCATGCCGGCCAGGAACCACGCGCCCAGCCCCAGGCGCAGGCCCAGCCAGGTCCACAGCCCGAGGAAGGCCGCATAGAAGCCCATGATGCCGGCCACATCCCAGCGGCCCAGCGCGACGGCTGAGGAGCGCACGCCGATCTTCAGGTCGTCGTCGCGGTCCACCATCGCGTACTCGGTGTCGTAGGCCAGCACCCAGAACAGGTTGGCCACCAGCAGCGCCCAGGCCGACAGCGGCACCGATCGCAGGTGCCACTCCATGCCGCCCAGCGCGGCGGCGAACGCCATCGGGATGCCGAACGAGAACGCCACGCCCAGTACCGCCTGCGGCATGGCCAGCACGCGCTTGGCGAACGGGTAGGCGATGGCCACGGCCAGCGCAGGAAAGCTCAGCAGGATGGCCGGCGGGTTGGTCGTCAGCACCAGGCCGAAGGACGCCAGCGCCAGCGCCGCGCCCAGCGTCAGCGCGGCCTTCACCGACACCGCGCCCGTCGTCACCGGCCGTTGCGCGGTGCGCTTCACGTGGCGGTCGAAATCGCGGTCGGCGACGTCGTTCACGCAGCAGCCGGCCGAGCGCATCAGCACCGTGCCCAGCGTGAAGACGATCAGCAGGTGCCAGCCGGGGAAGCCGTCCGCCGCGATCCACAGCGCCGCCAGCGTGGGCCACAGCAGCAGCAGCCAGCCGGCCGGGCGGTCCCAGCGGATGAGTTGCAGGTAGAGCGCAAGCCGCGAGGGCGGCGTGGCGGCGGGAGCGGTGGAGGTCATGCGGGCATTTTCTCGCGCCGCTAGGCTGGCCGCTCCACAGCTGTACCCTCCCCCCAACCCGGCAGGGTCGTGAGGCGCCCGAAGTGGTGGCACCAGCTCCGTCCCCCTAGCATCGCTGCTGCCCCCACACTTGCTGATGGACACGCTCGAACGCGTGCCTAGACTGCAGCGTCATCACTCGTCGGGGAAACGCCATGCGCACGCTCATGTCCACTATCGCGGCGCTTTGCGCCCTTGCTTGTACGACGCCTGCAGCGCAGGCCGCTGACCAGCACCACCTGGCCACCACCGGGCAGTTCACCACCGAGCTCATCGGCAGCGACCTGGGCGGCGTCCCGAATCAGCTGCAAAGCTGGCTCGGCAAGACCTTTAGCGTGCAGATGAGCTGGTCTTCGCTGCTGGTTCAGCGCGTGGATGGGCCGACGGCGGACTTCGACCGGGGCTGGCAGCTGCAGGGCACGGGTGGCCTGAATGTGGTCGTGGACGGCGGTTTTGCTGCCACCTCCGCACTGAACTACATCAACATCAAGACGGCCTGGGACTATGACGGCGCGTTCGGCATCCTGCCCGCCGGCACATACGAGAAGATCACGTTCTTCGGCATGTCCGCGGTCTGCAGCACCAGCGACTGCGGTGCATCAGCGCGCTATGAGTGGAGCGTCGAGCTGATCGGCACCACCGGCCTGCTGCAGCCCGGTGATGCCTTGCCCACGGCAACCGGGATCGACCTGAACAAGCTGCTGTTCGTTGGCACGATCGCGGCTGTGTACACAAATGGGAGCGACCTGGCGGGCGGCGTCGAGGCGCCCGACGCAAGCGCGACGCGGCTGGACCGGCTGAGCCTCATCACGACGCCGGTACCTGAACCATCCGCGGCGCTCATGGGATTGGCCGGTCTGGCAGTGTTGGCGCTGCTGCGGCGGCGTGCCGTCCATCAGCCGCGCTGACCTCAGCCTGCGCCACGCAGCCGGCCGGCAGCGGCTTGCCGTCGAGGCTGCGCAACACACCCTTTGGCCCATGGCAGAACTCCAGCCGCCGGGCGCCGGGCCAGCGCTTGAGCGCGAAGGCCTCCAGGCTGTCGGGCAGGCTGGTCTGCACGAGGCCGGCCTGCAGCAGCGCGTCCGGGTGGTCGTGAAAGCGCACCCAGGGCACGAAGCGGCCCGCCAGCATCAGCCACGGCGACACGCGCACCGGCTGCGGCGCATAGCCCTCGCGCTGCAGCCAGGCCTGGGCTTCGGTGCGCGTGGTGCTGCCGGCGATGGCGGCGGCCAGCAGCTCGGCCACCCACTGGTTGCAGTTCTGGTACTCGGTGCTGAACGGGTAGGCATTGGCGCTGTAGCGCGCGTTCAGCAGCGCCAGCGCGCGCGGCCGGTCCAGCGTGGCGGCGGCCAGCGCGGCGCCGGCCTCGGGCGGCAGCAGCAGCACGCTGAGGTAGCCGACGTCGGGATCGTCGCTGCCGGTCACGAAGCCGGCCAGGCCCTGGTCGAACAGGCGCGGCTGGCCCTCGGCGCAGGCGTAGTAGAGCTGGCGCACGGCCCAGGGCGTGTCCAGCCCCTCGGCCAGCGCGACGGCGGCGTGCGAGTAGCGCAGGCCCAGGCGTGACAGGTCGGTGCCGGAGCGGGCGACCAGCGCGGCCGGCGCGCCCGACGCGGCCAGCGCCTCGCGCACCACGGCCGTGAAGCGCAGCAGCCGGTCCTGCTGCGTGGCGTTGACGGCCACCGGGCGGTCACAGCCCTGCGGCAGCACCGAGCCGGCCTGCGCGGCGCCTGCGGAGGCCAGCGCCACCAGCAGCGCCGGCAGCAGACGGCGCATCAGGGCGTGACGACGCGCGCGGCGAGCTCGCGTGCCCAGGCGTCTTCCAGCACCAGGAAGAAGGCCCGGCCGGTGTCGGCATGCGCGAACGCGACGCCGTAGGTCTGCGGCGTGGCCTGCACCTCGTCGCCCACCTGCACGGCGCGGGCGGCCAGCGCCTGCTGGGGCAGCGTCAGCTCCACGGTGGTGGCGCCCTCGCGGGCCAGTGTCAGCCGCAGGCGGCCGGCGTCGGCCTGGGCCACGTCGGTGACACGGTAGCGGCCCTCGGCGCGCTTCTCGCCGCCGGTGC
This sequence comes from Roseateles hydrophilus, assembly GCF_026712245.1. Taxonomy (GTDB): domain Bacteria; phylum Pseudomonadota; class Gammaproteobacteria; order Burkholderiales; family Burkholderiaceae_C; genus Pelomonas; species Pelomonas hydrophilus. The sequence goes on along the minus strand of NZ_JAPPUY010000003.1, from coordinate 123,666 downwards.
TGCTGCCGGACGAAGCCTTCAGCGAGTCGGACACGCTGCCCGACGAGGCTGAGCCCGCGCCGGCGGCGGACGACGCGAACGAGGTGGCCCGGGCGGCGGTGGTGGCCAGCGCCAGGGCGGCGAGCAGGGGAAGGAGGCGGGAGGCTTGCATGGGGATCAGGGCAAAGCGGGGGATGGGCAACGATAACGCGCCGGCGTGGCGGGGCGTTGTCAGCCAGCGCGGTTACTTGGCGGGCGCCGGCAGCGCGCGCAGCGCGGCGGGCAGGGGCGTGGCCGGCCCGGCCAGCGTGGCGCCGCGCGCGGCGGCGGCGTTGCGCAGCGCCGCCAGGCGTTCGGCGGTGTCGGGGTGGCTGCTGAGCCAGGCCGTGCCGGCCGGCGCATCGCGCTGCGGCAGCGTGGTGAAGAGCGCGGCAATGCCGCCCGCGTGGCCGTACAGCGCCAGGCTCGCGGCCAGCGCCTCGGCGTCGGCCTGGCGCTCGGCGTCGCGCGAGTAGCCCAGCAGCGCCAGCTGCGCCGCGCCGGTCAGCAGGCCTTGCGCGGCCTGGGCGGCGCCGTCGGGCGTGATGACCGAGAGCAGCAGCGCCACGGCCAGGCCGTGGCCCAGGTTGGCGGCCACGTGGCGGTGCTTCACATGGGCGATCTCGTGGGCCAGCAGCGCGGCCAGCGCCTCCTCGCTGTCCAGCCGGCGCAGCAGGCCGTGGAACACGTGGATGCGCCCGCCCAGCGTGGCGTAGGCGTTCACCAGGCCGGACGGATCGTCAGCCACCACCACCCGCATGCCGGGCGGCAGCGCCATGGCGCCGGCCACGCGGTCGGCCAGCGCCTGCAGCGCGGCGCGGCGCTGCGCAGCCTCGGGCGTGGCGGGGGCGGGCGCGTCGAACACCCGCTGGGCCAGCGCCACCTCGTAGGCAAACGGCAGGCGCGGCGCCAGCCAGCGCGCTGACAGCCCGGTCACGAGCACCAGCACCGCCAGCAGCGCCAGGCTGGCGCCCAGCAGCCAGGCCAGCTCGCGCAGCGGGTGCTCGTCGCGCTCCAGCAGGTCGTCCGGCGGCAGCCGGTTCTCCAGCCGCGGCGGCGTCATGCCGCGGGCGCGGGCGGCGCCTGTGTCAGCGCCGTGCCGAAGGCCAGCACCTCGACCGAGGGCGTCGTGGAGCCGGCGATCGTCGTGGTGTGGAAGCGCACGCCGATGACCAGCGTGCTGCCCGCCGCCTCGGCCTCGGCCTTGAGGCGCAGCAGCGCCTCGCGCCGGGCGCGCTCCAGCAGCGTCTCGTAGCCGCGGAAGCGCCCGCCGAAGAAGGACCGGAAGCCCGCCACGAAGGTCTTGAAGTAGTCCGACGAGATGACCACGCCGCCGCTGACCAGCTGCGCCGACGTGGCCGCCACGCCCTCGGGCACATAGCGCGTGTTCAGCGCGATGACGTGGCGCAGCGTCTGCTCGCGCTCGCGCAGGCTCCGGTAGTGGCGCCGCTCCAGCCAGCGCCCCACGCCGTAGCCCAGCGCCAGCGCGATGAGCAGCGCCCACAGGCTGAAGGTGTCCAGCCAGAAGTTCAGGCTCATGCGGCTGCTTCCACCGTCACCGCCGAGCCGTAGGCCAGGATCTCGGCGGCGCCCATGGTGATGCTGGTGGTCACGAAGCGCACGTTGAGTACCGCGTTGGCGCCGATGGCGCGGGCCTCGGCCGTCATGCGCTCCACGGCCTCGGCGCGGGCTTCCTGCATCAGGTCGGTGTAGGCCTTGAGCTCGCCGCCGACGATGTTCTTCAGCCCGGCCAGGATGTCCTTGCCGGCATGCTTGGCGCGCACGGTGCTGCCCTGCACGATGCCCAGGTGGGCGGTGATGCGGTGGCCGGGCGCGGTTTCGAGGTTGCTGATGAGCATGGGCTGACTCCCTGTGTGGTGGGCGCGATGATGCCCCACCACCGCAGGCTGTTCAGCCCCACAGGCCCTGCCACCAGCGCCGCGCGGCAGGGAGCGCCGATGGCGCCGGGCGCGCCACGCCCAGGGCCTGCAGCCGCTCGGCCACGCCGTCCAGCCCGGTGCGCAGCGCCGCCTGCATGGGCGTGAGGCCGTCGAACTCCGAGGGCAGGTCCGGCAGCGCGCCGTGCTCCAGCAGGTAGAGCGCCACCTGCGGCTGGCGGGCCAGGATGGCAGCCACCAGCGGCGTGGACAGGAATTCCGGGTGCGCGTAGTTCACGTCCACGCCGGCCTGCACGTGGTACTGCACCAGCGCGAGGTCGCCCTCGCAGCCGGCGTTGAACATCTCCTTCCAGTCGCCGCCCGACATGGGTTCAGGCCGGCACGCGCACGGCCAGCCGGGCGCGCTCGATGGCGGCCAGCAGCGCTTCCTCGGAGAAGGGCTTGCCCAGCAGCTGGGTCACGCCAGCGGCGGCGGCGGCCTCGGTCTTGTCGTCGGAGGACGTGATCATCAGCACCGGCAGTGCGGCCCAGTGCGGCGTGGCGCGCACCTGGCGGGTCAGCTCGAAGCCGTCGATGCCGGGCATCTCGACGTCGGTGATCAGCACATGCGGCCGCTCGGCGGCCAGCAGTTCCAGCGCCTGCTCGCCGCTGTCGGCCAGCGCGACGCGGTAGCCCTGCCCGGCCAGCAGGCGGCTGAGCTTGACGCGCACGATCTTGGAGTCGTCGGCCACCACCACGAGCAGCTCGTCGGCGCGCAGCTCGCGGGTGGGGGCGGCGTCGGGCGGCGCGGCCTGCAGGGCCTGCTGGGCCGCCAGTTCGCGCTCGGCGGCCTCGGCCTGCAGGCGGGCCTCTTCGGCGGCGCGCGCGGCCTCGGCAGCGGCGCGGGCTTCGGCAGCCTCGCGCTCGATCTGCTCGCGGGCCTGGCGTTCGGCCAACTCGGCGGCGGCGCGCTCAGCCTGGGCGCGCGCCTCGGCCTCGGCGGCTTGCTGTGCAGCCTCGGCCGCTGCGCGTTCAGCGGCTTCGCGCTCGGCTTGTTCGCGTGCCTGGCGCTCGGCCAAGGCTGCGGCTTGCGCCGCCTCGCGTTCCGCCTGTGCGCGGGCTTCGGCTTCAGCGGCCAGGCGGGCGGCCTCGGCGGCCTCCCGCTCGGCGGCTTCGCGTTGCGCCTGCTCAGCAGCCTCGCGTTCGGCCTGCGCACGGGCTTCGGCCTCGGCTGCGGCTTGTTCGGCGGCTTCGCGCTCCGCACGTTCACGCTCGGCGCGTTCGCGGGCGGCGGCTTCCTCGGCCTGCTGGGCTTGCTGGGCCTCTTGGGCTTCATGGGCCTCCTGGCGGGCGCGCTCCTGCGCCAGCCGCGCGGCCTCGGCCTCGGCGATGCGGCGGGTGATGTCTTCGGAGTCGCGCTGCGCCTCGGCCTGCTGGCGGGCCTGCTCGGCCAGGCGCCGCGCCTCGGCGGCCGCGGCCAGCGGAGCTTCAGGCGCGTCAGCAGCGGCCTCCTGCGCGGTGGCCAGCTGCGCGGCGCGGGCCGCGTGCTCGGCCTGGGCCTGCGCCAGGCGCTGGGCTTCGCGGCGCTCAGCGTCCTCGCGGGCGCGGCGCTGGCGCGCACGGCCCAGCCACAGCAGCAGCACGACAAGCGCCGCAGCGGCGGCGGCCAGGATCCAGATCAACAGCTCATTCATGGTGGGAGGCTCCGGCGGACGGAGCGGTCAGCAGGCCCATCAGCGGGTTCCAGCACGGCAGCTTAACGAACGACGGTGACCGTCACGTTCGTCATTGAGGGATCCCGGCAGTTTTGCTCGCCGCGCTGAGCGGGGCCTGCAGCTCGAAGGCCACGCGTGCCCAGCGGCCGCGGCCGTCCAGCGCGGTCAGCGTGTGGCGGCCGGGCTGGCGCAGCGTGAGCGCCTGGGTGTGGTCGGCGGCCTCGCTGCTGGCGACGAGCTGGCCGTCCAGCAGCCAGCTCAGGCCCTGCTGCGCGCCCAAGGCCTGCAGCCGCAGCGTGACCTCCGGCCGCCCGGGCGTGGGCCGCAGCACGGTGCCGGGCTCCACGCCCACGATGCGCAGCGCCTGCGCGCTGGGCGTGCGCGCCGCGCAGCCGGGCGCCCAGGGCAGGCGCTCGGCGGGGTGCAGCTGGGCGGCGTCCAGGAAGGGCAGCAGCAGCGTGGGCCAGCGCACCGCGTCCACGCGCTCGGCGGCGGGCGCGCAGTCGGGCCGCACACGCTGGCCGGCCTGCGTCCACACCGCCTGCACCAGGCCCCCGGGTGCCAGCCGGTCGGGCAAGGTGGGCGGCACGGCGCCGTCCAGCGTCCAGGCGGTGCGCTGCTGCAGGCAGTGGCCGGGCGCGGTGGCGGCCAGCGCGGTGCCCAGCGGCCAGCAGATGGGCACGGCGCGCACGCTGTCGGGCTGGCGGCGCGGGGCCAGTTGTTGCCGGTCCGGGCCGGCGGGGCCGAGCGCGGCGGCGATGTCGCGCAGCAGCGGCGCGGCGGTGTTGGCCCCGAAGTGGCCGGGGTTGGGCGTGCCGTCGGGCCGGCCCACCCACACGCCCAGCGTGTAGCGGTCCGTCACGCCCAGCGCCCAGGCGTCGCGGAAGCCGAAGCTGGTGCCCGTCTTCCAGGCCACGCGCTGGGCGCTCTCGCGGAACGGGTTGCCGGGGCGGCCGCCGCTTTCCAGGATCTCGCGCACGATGAAGGCGGCGCCGCTGCTCATCAGCGGCGTGTCCTGCACGGGTTCGGCGCGCAGCAGGCGCGGCTTGCCGGCCAGGCCGCCGCGGGCCAGCGCGGCGTAGGCGCCCACCAGTTCTTCCAGCGAGGTGCTGCCGCCGCCCAGGATGAGGCTGAGGTTGGGCGCGGCGTTGGCCGGCATGCGCAGCCGCAGGCCGGCGTGGCGCAGCCGGCCGGCGAAGCGCTCGGGCCCCAGGTGGGCCAGCAGGTCCACGGCCGGCACGTTCAGCGAGCGCGCCAGGGCCTCGGCCACGCTGACGGGGCCGGAGAAGTCGGCCTGGAAGTTGCCTGGCGCGTAGCCGCCGAAGTTCTGCGGTGCGTCGATGAGCAGGCTCTCGGAGTGGATGAGGCCGTCGTCCAGCGCCATCGCGTACAGGAAGGGCTTGAGCGTGGAGCCCGGCGAGCGCAGCGCACGCACCATGTCCACATGGGCGCCGCGCCGGGCGTCGCCGAAGTCGGCCGAGCCCACGTAGCCGCGCACCTCCATCGTGCGGTTGTCCACCACCAGCGCGGCCAGGGAGTTGGCCTCGGGCAGCGTGGGCAGGCGGTCGGCCAGCAGCTGCTCCAGCCGGGCCTGCAGGCCGGCGTCCAGCGTGGTGTGGATGACGGCCACGGCCGCGCCCTCGCGGCGCGCCTGCTGGCGCAGCCGTTCGGCCGCCAGCGGCGCCAGCCAGCGGGCGCGCAGCGGCGGCGCGAACACGCGCTCCAGCTTGGCGTCGGCCACGTCCGCGGCGGCCCACACGCCGAGCGTCTGCATGCGTGTCAACACCTTGTCGCGCGCGGCCTGCGCGGCAGCCACGGCACGGTCGGGCCGCAGCCGCGTGGGCGACTGCGGCAGCGCCACCAGCAGCGCGGCCTCGGCCTGCGAGAGTTCGGCCGCGCCCTTGCCCAGGTAGGCGCGCGCGGCCGTCTCCACGCCCTGCAGCGGCCCGCCCATGGGCGCGAGGTTGAGGTAGAGCGCCAGGATCTCGGCCTTGCTGTGGTGCAGCTCCAGCTGCAGCGCGCGGGCGATCTGGCGCGCCTTGGCGCCCAGGCTGCGGCCGGCAGCGCGCTCGTCGACGAGGCGGGCCACCTGCATGGTCAGCGTGGAGCCGCCCGACACGATGCGCCCATGCCGCGCCCACTGCCAGGCGGCGCGGGCCAGTGCGGCGGGGTTGACGCCGGGGTGCCAGTGGAACCAGCGGTCCTCGTAGTGCAGCAGGGCCTGCAGGTACAGCGGCGAGACGGCCTCGGGCGTGGTGGGGTGGCGCTGCGCGCCGTCGTCACTGGCCCAGCTGCGCAGCGGCGTGCCGTCGGCGGCCAGCACGGTCAGCGTGGGGGCGTCGGCGGTGGGCTGGGGCAGCGGGCAGGCGATGTCCAGCGCCAGCACGGCCGCCAGCACGGCGGCCAGGGCCAGCTCGGCGCGGCGCAGGCGGCTGCGGGCCACAGCGGGCGCTCAGCGCGGGCTGGACGCCGCCCGTGCCGCGCGCAGCGCCTGCAGCTCGGCCTTCAGCCACGGCGCGCTGTCCACCGGCGCCTGGCCGGCACAGCGCACGCGGTAGGGCTGGCCGCTCATGCTGCTGCTGGTCGCGCCGCGCTCGATGAACTGCTCCGCGCTCGCGACGAGGCCGCGGCCGGCCATCACGTCCAGCTTCTTCAGCAGATGCGCGCGGGCCTCGGCGCCGGCATGCCAGCTGCCATTGCGGTTGAACTCGCAGCCCGACGCCTGCAGCCGCGCCAGCAAGGCGTCGATCTCCGCCCGGGCGACTGCGGGCAGCGGGGCGGCGCTGGCGGCCTGCAGCAGCAGGGCCAGGGGCAGTGCGAGGAGGAGTGGGTGGGGGCGACGCATGGGCGCGATTCTCGGCAATGCTGTGAGCGCGCGCATGCTCGGCAAGAACAACCCACTGGCCCCGCCAGGACGATCAATACAAATCCCGCGCCGCCAGCCTCACTTCATGCAGCAACTGCCGCGCCCCCGGCGACATCAGGTGGCCTTCCCGCGTGATGATGCCGAACGCATCCATGTGGCACGGCAGCTCGATCGGCAGGATGGCCAGCACATTCAGCGACGCGTAGTAACGTGCCACTTCCACGGGCATCACGTGCAGCGAGTCGGTCTGCTGCAGCAGAGCCGTGATGAGCAGCAGGGCCGTGGTGTCCACGCAGTTGGTGGGCGGCTCCAGCGCGGCGCGGCGGAACATCAGCTCCCAGCGGTGGCGCAGCACGCTGCCGGGCGGTGGCAGGATCCAGGGCTGGTCGGCCAGGTCGGCGAGCTTGAGGTTGTCGCTCTTGAGCAGCGGGTGGCCCACGCGGGCCACGGCGCAGGCGGGCTCCACGGTGAGCTCCTCGTAGTGCAGGCCGGCGGCGCTGTCGTCCTCGAGGATGCGGCCGATCATGAAGTCCAGCGAGCCGCGCTGCAGCATGCCCAGCAGCTGCTTGCTGCTCTCCATGTGCACGCCAATGCGCAGCCGTGGCGCCTGCAGCTTGATGCGCGCGATGGCCCGCGGCAGCAGGCCCATGGCGGGCGTCATGATGACGCCCACCTCCACCTGGCCCGACAGGCCGTGCTTGAGCGCGACGATGTCGTCGTGCGCGGCGGACAGGCTGGTCAGCGCCATGCGGGCGTGGCGGATCATGGTCTCGCCGTAGAGCGTGGGCTCCATGCCGCGCGGGTGGCGGTCAAAGAGCTTCACGTCCAGCATGTCCTCCAGGTCCTTGAGCTGCTTGGACGCGGCGGGTTGCGTCATGCAGAGGACTTCGGCGGCGCGGTGGATGTTGCGCTCGTCGTCCAGCGCGATGAGCAGCAGCAGCTGGCGCGTCTTGAGCCGCGCGCGCAGGAACCAGTTGGGGTTGGGGCTGGCGTCGGTCAGTGACGCGCCGGCCTCGTCATCGTCGTCTTCACGGGCCATGGGGGTCTTCTGGGTCAGGCGAGGTTGACGCGGCCATCGTTGGCCAGGACGCTGTTGATGTCGTCGCCGGTCTCGTCCAGCTGCACCAGCGTGGCCTGGCGGGCGCCCAGTGGGTCGCGGGCCTGCAGCGCGGTCAGGATGGCCTTGTGGCGCGGCAGCGAGAGCTCGTGCGTGTTGGGCAGCTGGCTGGAGAGGATGATGGACTCGCGCAGCGCCAGCGACAGCATGTTGCCGATGTAGGCCAGCAGGTCGTTGCCGGTGGCCTCGGCAATGCGGCGGTGGAACAGCAGGTCGGGCTCCAGCAGCTCGGCCGTGGTCTTGGCCGCAGCCATGCCTTCGTAGGCGGTGGCGATGCCGGCCAGCTGCTCGTCGGTCGCGGCCTTGGCGGCCAGCGCGGCGGCAGCGGGTTCGAAGATCTGGCGCACCTCCAGCAGCGTCTGCACGAAGTCGCGCTGGGGCTGGGCCTGGATGAGCCAGTACAGCACGTCGGGGTCCAGCAGGTGCCACTCGTTGCGCGGCCGCACGATGGCGCCGGCCCGCTGGCGCGACACCACCAGCCCCTTGGCGACGAGCACGCGCACGGCCTCGCGCAGCACGGGGCGGCTGATCTCGTAGCGCTCCAGCAGCTGGGCCTCGGGCGGCAGCTTGTCGCCGGGCTGCAGCTGGCCGCCGACGATGGCCAGGCCCAGCTCGCTGACGATGCGGCCGTGCTGGCTCTTGCCCTCGGCCGGGGCGCTGTAGGTGGAATGGTCCGCGCGGGTCTTCATCAACGGCAGGCTACCGAACAAAGACCGCATTATCGAAAGCGTGCGACGAAGCCGCCCTTGGGGGCCAGCGTCAGCGTGGCGGCCGGCGCGGCGAGCTTGGCTTCGGCGAACTCGCGCGGGCCGGCGCCGTCGGTGATGAGCTGGCCTTCGCGCTGGCCCAGCCAGGCGAGGTCGAGCTTCACCTCGCGCGGCGTGTCGTCGGCGTTCAGACCGGCCACAAACCACTGCTGGCCGGCGCGGCGCGCGATTGCGACCCACCGGCCGGGCTCGCCGCCCAGGAAGCGCACCTCGTCCCAGGCGCGCGGCAGCTCGCGCATGAAGGTCTTCACGTAGGCCGGCACGGTGGCCATGCCCTCGGGTGTCTCGGCGTAGTGCTGGATGCCGGACAGGAACAGCACGCTCTGCGCCAGCTCGAAGCCGTTGCGCGTGGCGCGCTTGATGTTCGGGATCTCGTGGAACACGACGGGCGTGAAGTCCATGGGGTCGAACAGGTTGCGCGTGAACGGCAGCATGGCGGCGTGGCCGGGCACCTTGTCCTGGTCCTTCTGCTCGAAGGTGGCGAACTCGAAGCCCTTGACCGCCTCCACCGTCATCAGCTGCGGGTAGGTGCGGCTCCAGCCGCGCGGCAGCGTGGCGCCGTGGAAGTTCAGCAGCAAGCCGGCGGCGGCCGTTTCCTTCAGGATGTCCACGTAGTAGGCGATGGACGAGGCGCCGTCGCCGCCGAAGAAGTCCACCTTCAGACCCTGGATGCCGATGGCCTTCACGCGGGCGAATTCCCTGGCACGCGCGGCCTTGGTCAACAGCGCGTTCTTGGGGCTGTACTCGGTGTCGTTCCAGGCGCCGGAAGAGTTGTACCAAGCCAGCAGCCCCACGCCCTTCGTCTTGGCGTAATCGGCCAGCTCCTTCATCTTGGCGTCGCCGATCTTGCGGTCCCAGTCCGCGTCCACCAGCGTGTAGTTCCAGCCCATGTCGGCGGCGTAGTCGATGAAGCGCTTCTGCACGTCGAAGACGGTGGCGTCGTCCTTCAGGATCGCCCAGCTCCACGAGGCGTGGCCGGGCTGCAGCTTGCGGTGGTCGAACGCGATGGCGGGCGCGGCGAGGTCGGTGCCCAGCGTGGACTCCATGACCGTCTTCAGCGGGCCGATGGCGAGCACGCGCCACGGCGTCGTGAGCGGCCCGTTCACGTCGGCCAGCAGGTGGCCGCCCGTGTTGACCTCGCTGGCCTCGGGCAAGCCGATGCGGTAGGTGCCGCCGGTCGAATCACTCGCCAGGCGCGAGGCGTGAAAGCGCCCGTCCATGCCGGCCTCGGTCAGCGCCACCCAGTTGGCGCCCGCGCGGAACAGCGCCGGGAATACCCAGCCCGCGTGCGACGGCGCGGCCGTGCCGACGGGGATGTCGGTCAGGTAGTGCTCCTCGTAGGACGGGTTGGTGCGCTTCCAGCCGGTCTTGGCGACGGACATGGGCTGGAGCCAGGCGCGGGCGTCGGCGGGGAAGGCGAAGCTGGTCAGCTCGTCCTTGAAGGTCTTGCGACCGGCGCCGTCCACCGTGTAGCGCAACGCCAGGCCGTCGTTGGCGGCACGCAGCGTGACGGTCATGCGCTGGCCGGCCGCGTTGGCGACGGTGAAGCGCTGCTCGTTGGCGTGCACGCTGACCTGGCGCTTCTTGCCGGCGGCCAGCGTGTACTGCTCGCGGTGGGCCTTCACCGGCGAGGTGGCGACGAGCTTCAGGCCGTTCGCGAAGTCGCCCTGCGCCAGCACCAGGCCCAGCCGCGAGGCCAGCAGCACCGGCTGGCCGGCGCGCTGTACCGTGTAAACCAGCTGCTGCTGGTCGTTGACCGACACGTCGACCTGCAGCTGGCCGTCGGGGCTGCTCAGGGCCTGGGCGAGCGCGGGAACAGCGAACAACAGCGAAGCGAGTGTGAGGCGCATGGTCGCGATCTCCGTGAAATCAGAGTGAACAGGGGCCGTCGGCCACGGGCGTGCCGAAGTCGGGGAAGCCGTCGGCGCGCCAGCCAAAGGCCTGCACGCGCGTGTGGCGGTTGGGGTCGTTCAGCGGGTCGCCGACGATGTCGCGGTAGTTGCGGGCGTGATAGACCAGCAGGTCGGTTTGGCCGTCCGGCGTCGTCGTGAAGCTGTTGTGGCCGGGGCCGAACTGGCTGACGGACTCGTCCGTCGTGAACACCGGTGTGGGCGACTTGTGCCAGCTCGTCGCGTCCAGCAGGTCGGCGTGCTCATCGGCCCACAGCAGGCCCATGCAGTAGTTGGCGTCGGTGGCGGCGGCCGAGTAGGCGATGAAGACGCGGCCGTTGCGCTTCAGCACAGCCGGGCCTTCGTTGACGCAGAAGCCGATGCGCTCCCAGGCCAGCTCGGGCCGCGTGATGACGACGGGCTCGGTCTTGAGCGTCCACGGGTTGGCCATTTCGGCGATGTAGAGGTTGCTCTCCGTGGGCGGGCTCTTCTGCGCCCAGCACAGGAAGCGGCGGCCGCCGTGCTCGAAGGGCGTCGCGTCCAGCGAGAAGCCTTCCTCGGGCGTGGCGATCTGGCCGCGCTCGATCCACTCGCCGGTCAGCGGGTTGTCGCCCAGGCACTCCAGCACGTACATGCGCAGCTTCCAGATGTCGCCACGCTCGCTGGCCGCGAAATAGACGAACCAGCGGCCGTCAATGCGGTGCAGCTCCGGCGCCCAGACGTGGAAGCTCATGGGGCCGCTGTCGTGCTTGGTCCAGATGGTCTTGGGCGTGGCGGTGGCCAGGCTGGCGATGCTGTCGGCCGCGCGGATCTCGATGGCATCAAAGCTGGGCACCGACGCGGTGAACCAGTAGCGGCCGTCGACGAGCGTGATCTGCGGGTCGGCGCGCTGTTCGATGAGGGGGTTGTTCCAGGTCGTGCTCATGCGCGTGGGGCTTGGGTGACGATGACGTTCCATGAGGCGGGCTTGAGCGTCACGCGCAGCTGCTCGCCGTCGATGGCCACGCCGTTCAGGGCTTGGGGCGCGACGCGGTCGGGCGCGTCGGCGGTGTTGGTGGCGTTCAGGTCGGCGCTGTGCAGCTGCTCAGCGCTGACGAGTTGGCGCTCTCGCCCCAGGCCGCGCAGCGTGATGGACAGGTCCATCGCGTCGGTCAGGTGGCGGTTTAGCAGGAAGATGGCCGTCTGGCCCGTGGCGGCGTCGTCCACGACGCTGGCGCACAGGTAGGGCAGCTCGCCGTGCTTCGAATTCGCATAGCCGGGCGAGCGGATGACCGGCCGCAGCACATCGCCCCGCGCCCAGCGCGCAGCCTGCGCGAACGGGTGGAAGATGGTCTGCCGCCATGCCGGGCCGCCAGGCTCGGTCATGATGGGCGCGATGACGTTGCACAGCTGCGCCATGCAGGCCACCTTGAGCCGGTCTGCGTGGTTCATGAACATCGTCAGCATGCCGCCGATGAGCAGCGCGTCCTCGGCGGTGTAGATCTCCTCCAGCAGCCGCGGCGCCTCGGGCCAGCCGGCCTGCTTCAGGTGCTCGCCGTGCCGCGCGCGGTACCAGACGTTCCACTCGTCGAAGCTCAGCATCAGCCGCTTGGACGAGCGCTTGCGCGTGGCCACGGCGTCGGCGATGGCGACGGTGTCTTCGATGTAGCGCGCGTTGGTCTCGATCTGCGCGAAGAAGGCTTCGCTGCTGGTGTCGCCCGGCTGGGCCGGCGGCGGCTTCACGAAGTAGCTGTGCAGCGACAGGTAGTCAACGAACTCGAAGCAGTGCTCCAGCACGCGGTCTTCCCAGACGCCGTAGCTCGGCATGTCGTACGCCGACGAGCCGCAGGCGGCGAGCTCAATCGTCGGGTCCACCCAGCGCATCAGCTTGGCGGTTTCCTTGGCGATGCGGCCGTACTCGTCCGGCGTCTTCTGGCAGATCTGCCAAGGGCCGTCCATCTCGTTGCCCAGGCACCAGAACTTCACACCCAGCGGCTCTTCCACGCCGTGGCTGCGGCGCAGGTCCGACAGCGCCGTGCCGCCCGGGTGGTTGCAGTACTCGAGGTAGTGGCGCGCCTCGTCCGGCCCGCGCGTGCCGAGGTTGACGCCGAACATGGGCGCTATGCCGACCTTGCGGCACCAGGCCATGAACTCATGCGTGCCGACCTGGTTGGTCTCGGTGGAGAACCAGGCGAGGTCCAGCCGCCGCGGGCGCTGGTCCTTCGGGCCGACGCCGTCTTCCCAGTTGTAGCCCGACATGAAGTTGCCGCCGGGGTAGCGAACGATCGTCGCGCCCAGCTCCTTCGTCAGCGCGGCCACGTCGTTGCGAAAGCCGTGCTCGTCCGCCGTGGGATGCGTCGGCTCATGGATGCCGTTGTAGACACAGCGGCCCAGGTGCTCGACGAACACGCCGAACAGGCGGCGGTCCAGCGGCGCGAGGTCGAAATCACGGTCGACGGTGAGGGAGGCTTGGAAGGTCATCGGCGCGCCTTGGAGAGAGCCTTGTTCACTCGCTTTTCGACGCTGGCCTGCACCTCGGCCACGGGCTTGCCCGACAGCAGCAGGTTGGCCACGTCCTCGCCGATCAGCAGTTCGATGTTGCGTTGCGTGGGCACGTTGCCCGGCATGGACGCGCCGGTGGTGGTGATCTCGGCCAGCGCCGCTCGCTGCGGCAGCGCGCGGAAGGCCTCGCTCTGCGCCACGGTCTGGCTGACCGGCAGGTGGCCGGTGCGCGACCACTCGGCGCTGCGGTCCCAGACGAACTTCAGGAAGGTCAGCGCGGCCTCATGGCCCTTGGCGTCTTTCGTGCCGCCCTTGAACAGCGCCCACGAGTGGCCGTCGGCAAACACCGCCGGGCGCTCGTACAACTGCGCGAATGGCCGCACCGCATAGCCGCCCTTCAGCGGCGAGTCCGGCTTCTGCGATTCGCGCAGGAACTGGTCGATGGTCCAGGTGCCCACGACGACGACGCCGGCCTGGCCGTTCAGGAAGGCCTGGTTGGCGGCCGCGTAGTCGAGGTTGGGCCGCACGTGGCCTTCCTGGTAGAGCGTCTGCATCAGCGTCAGCGCGTTCGTCACGGCGGGCTGCTGCATGGTGATGCGCTTGCCATCAGCCGAGAACAGCGGCGCGCCTTGCTGCGCGATCAGCGTCTGGAAGGTGCGGTTGTTGGCGGCGGTCTCGTTGGCCACGGCCCAGGCGAAGTAGGGCTTGCCCGTCTTCTGCTTGAACTGGCGCGCCTGCGCGAGCAGCTCTTCTGGCGAACGCGGCAGCACCGGCTGGCCGTCGGCGCCCAGCAGGCCAGCCTGCTTCATCAGCGTGGTGTTGATGTGCCACAGCCAGGCCCAGGTGTCGAAGGGCAGCGCATAGGTCTGGCCGTTGAACGTGGTGCCCTTGCGGGCATGTTCGGTGAAGTCGTCCACCGGCACGCCCACGCGGGCGAGGTCGGCATCCAGCGGCAGCACCAGCTTGCGGCGCACGTAGTCGCCCAACGCGGATTCGTGCATGACGGCGACCGTCGGGATGTCCTTGGACACCAGGCGCGCGGTGAGCTGGTCGTAGTACGGGCCCCATTCGCCGATCTGCGTCTTCACGACGATGTCGGGGTGCGTGGCGTTGAACTCGTTGACCAGCGCGGTGACGATGCCGCACTCGCCCACGCCTTCCGACGCTTTCACCACCTGGCCGAACTGCGACTCGCAGCTGCCGAAGAAGCGCATCAGCGTGATTTCGGTCTTGGCTGGGTCTTTCGCACTTTGACCACAGGCGGCCAGCAGCACGACGGACAGTGACATCAACAAGCGCTTCATGACTTGCCCGTCCCTGCCACCGCGGTGACGAGGTGGCGTTGGAAGAAGAGGTACAGCATCAGCGCGGGCACACCTGCGAACACGGCTTGCGCCATCAAAAAGCCCAGCCCTTCCGACTGTGCGAAGTTCGTCTGCGTGGACGCCAGGCCGCGGGTCAGCGTGTACATGTCGGGCTGCGTCGCGATGACGAGCGGCCACAGGTAGTCGTTCCAGCAGGCCAGGAAGGTGAAGATGCCGAGCGTGGCTTGGGCGGGCAGCGTCAGCGGCAGGATGATGGTGAGGAAGGTCTTGAAGCGCGACGCGTTATCCAGCATCGCGGCCTCTTCCAGCTCGGCGGGGATGGCCTTGAAGTACTGCGTCATCAGGTACACGCCGAAGGGCGCGGCCAGACCCGGCAGTGCCAGGCCGGCGATGGTGTTCTGCAGGTTCCAGTCCGAGAACAGCCGGTGCAGCGGGATGAAGACCGACTGCGCCGGCACGGCCAGGCCGAACATGACGAGGGCGAACAGGAGCTTGCGGCCGGGGAACTCGCAGCGCGCGAAGCCGTAGCCGGCCAGCGATGACAGCACCAGCACACCCACCGTCTGCAGCAGCGCCACCAGCGCGCTGTTGCCTAGCCAGCGGAACACCTGCGAGGTCTGCAGGATGTCCAGGTAGTTGGCCAGCGTGTAGGGTGGCGCCAGGAACACGTCGGTGTGGCGCAGCAGGAATTCATTGGGCTTGAAGGACAGCGCCAGCACCCACAGCAGCGGGGCCATCCAGACCAGCGCGAGCAGCGTCAGCGCGGCCATGACGATGCGGTCGAACCAACCGCGGCGGAGCAAGGGGTTCATCGTGGGGCTCCCTTGCGGTCACGTTCGAGCCATAGCTGGGCCGACACCCCGACCAGCATGATGGCCAGCAGGATCTGCGAGGCGGCCGTCGCGTAGCCCAGCGAGAGCTGCATGAAGGCCTGCTCGTAGGTGAACTGCACGATGGACCGCGTGGTGTTGTTGGGCCCGCCGTTGGTCATCAGCATGATCTGCGGGAAGACCTGGAACTGGCGGATCACCTCGATCAGCGTCACCAGCACGATGGCGCGCTTGAGGCTGGGCAGCGTGATGTGCGTCAGCACGCGCCAGCGCGGCGTGTTGTCCAGCGCGGCGGCCTCGTAGATGTCGCCGGGGATCTGCTGCAGCGCCGACAGGAACATGATCATCGGCAGGCCGATGATCCACCAGACGGTGACGAGGGCGATGGTCAGCAGCGCCAGGTGGTCGCTGGTCAGCAGTGGCAGCTCGGGGATGCCCATGGCCGTGAAGGCTTGAGCGATGAGGCCGCGCTCGGGCATCAGCGCCAGCTTCCACACCAGCGTGATCAGCGTGACTGAAAAGACCGACGCGCAGAAGAAGGTGGCGCGCAGGAAGGTGGCGAGCTTGCCGGGGCGGTTGAGTGCCAGCGCCAGCATCAGCGACAGGATGACGAAGATGGGCGTGCTGATGGCGACGAAGCGCAGCGTGTTCCAGACGACTTGGCGGAAGACTTCGTCTTGCCAAAGCTCTTTGTAATTCGCCAAGCCGACCCAGAAGCTGTCGTCGGACAGCAGGTCGTGGTCGTGGAAGCTGATCCATATTCCTTTGGCGAGGGGCCAGAGGAGCATCAGTGCGTACATCGCCACGAAGGGCAGTACGAACAGGGCGTAGGCGGGGCGGGAGGCGCGGAGGCCGACTGCTGGCGTCGTGCTCATGGTGTGGCCTCTTTGGGCTGTTGCCACGTGTGGTGCCCGGAGTTCGCCCGGGCGGGCGACCTACTTTCTTGTGTCGACAAGAAAGTAGGCAAAGAAACGACCCCCGATCCGCCCGCCCCTCGCGTTGCTCGGGGTTCCCTGCGCTGCTCAGAGGGGGGAAGAGAAATACCTCGCAGCGAAGGGCTTACGGGCTTGGCGATGGGGCTGTTCGGCTGTTCCTTCACTCCCCTTCTAAACCGCCGAGAAGCGCAGGAGCCCGGGGCGCGAGCGCAGCGAGCCTCGACAGCTGACTTCGCGCCCCTTTGTTTGAACGGAGCGTAGCGAAGTGAGTTGGGCGCGGCCCCGGGTTCCGAGCATCGCAGGGAACCCCGCAGGGGCGGTTTTGCAGGGGCGACTCTTTGCCTACTTTCTGGTCGCCCAGAAAGTAGGTCGCCCGCCGGGGCGAATTCCCGGCATGGGCCTTGCCACCAAGCCATCCTCACGACAAAGCCTCCTGCGCATGATGCGCACGCCCTTCCGCATCGAACAGATGTGCCTCAGCCACATCCACGCTCACCGCAACATGTGAGCCAAGCCGAGGCGACACCCCTGCCGGCACCGTGACGATCAACGGCGTATCGCCCTCCAGCTTCAGGTGCGCCAGCGTGCGCTCGCCGAGGAACTCCACCAGTTCCACGCGGCCGCGCAGCGGGCCGGCTTCCGCCACCTTCAGGTTCTCGGGCCGCACGCCCAGCACCAGGCCCTGTGCGGGCAGCCCCGCCACCGGCACGCGGGTGGTGATGCTCAAGCCACCCGGCACCGTCACGACCGCACACCCATCGACATCCGCCCCGCGCTCCACCGGCACAAAGCCCATGCCCGGCGTGCCGATGAAGCTCGCCACGAACTGGGTCGCCGGCCGGCGGTAGAGCTCGGCCGGCGTGGCCACCTGCTCGATGGCGCCGCCCTTCATGACGACGATGCGTGTGGCCAGCGTCATCGCCTCGATCTGGTCGTGCGTGACGAACACCATGGTCGCGCCCAGGCGCTGGTGCAGCTGAGCCAGCTCCAGCCGCGTGCGGCCGCGCAGCGCGGCGTCGAGGTTGGACAGCGGCTCGTCGAACAGGAAGATGCCCGGCTCCTTCACCACTGCACGGCCGATGGCCACGCGCTGGCGCTGGCCGCCCGACAGCTGGCCCGGCTTGCGGTCCAGCAGCGCGCTGAGCTCCAGCATGCGGGCCGATTCCTGGATGCGCTTGTCGATCTCGCCCGCCGGCACGCCGAGGTTCTTCAGGCCGAAGGCAAGGTTGTCGCGCACCGTCATGTGCGGGTACAGCGCGTAGTGCTGGAACACCATGGCCAGGTTGCGCTGCCCCGGCGGCGCCACGGTGACGTCGCGGTCGCCGATGAGGATGCGGCCGCCCGTCACTTCTTCCAGGCCCGCGATCATGCGCAGCAGGCTGGTCTTGCCGCAGCCCGAGGGCCCGAGGAAGACGACGAATTCGCCGGGCGCCACGTCCAGCGACAGGTTCTCGATGACCTGCACCGCGCCATAGCGCTTGCAGATGTTCTCCAGCTTCAGGCCTGCCACGGCAGTCTCCGGTTCATTCTTCTTGGATCACGGGCCAGCCGTCGGCGGACCAGCTCAGTCGCGCGATGCGCAGATGCGGCTTGCCGCCGCGTTCGGTGTCGTAGGCGTGGTGCACCATCACGTCGCCGACGACGTCCTGGTGCCCCGGCCCCTTCCAGCGCGTGCCGGTGGCGGCCAGCAGCTGGGTGCCGCCGCCGTCCATCAGGTCGCGGCCGTCGCGGTCCAGGTAAGGCCCGGTCACGGCGCGCGCACGGCCCACGCGGACGTTGTAGGTGCTGTCGGCGCCCTTGCAGCACAGGTCGTAGGACGCGAACAGGTAGACCCAGTCGCCGCGCCGCACGATCGTCGGCGCTTCGATGGCCGGGCTGCGCGCGATGAAGCGCGTGCTGCCGATGGGCTTGAGCGTCGCGGCGTCCAGCTGCGTCAGCCGCAACCCGCCCCAGAAGGAGCCGTAGCTCAGCCAGAGCTTGCCGTCGGTGTCGACGAAGAGGTCGGGGTCGATCGCGTTGAAGTTGTCCGTCGCCACGCTCTGCACGACGAGACCGTCATCGCGCCACTCGCTGCCGTCCGGCCGGTCACTGCTGGCCAGGCCGATGGCCGAGCGGTTCTTGCCGAAGGTGGAGATGGAGTACAGCAGCCAGGTGCGGCCCTGGTGCTGGAACACCTTGGGCGCCCAGACGTCCAGCCCCTTGTGCTCGGGCACGGCCTGCGCCCACCAGGCGGGCGCCTGCTCGAACACCGGCGCCAGGCGCTGCCAGGTCTTGCCCCGGTCGCCGGACGCCAGGCGCTGCAGGCCCTTGCCGGTCGTGAAGACGAACCAGCGGTCGGCCTGGATCAGCAGCGTCGGGTCGTGCGCGCCGGGCTCGGCCTGCGGCGGCTCGACGGCGTCGACGCGTGCGGCCAGGCACAGCGCCAGTGTCGCCACCAGCGCCCACAGCGCGCGCATTACTTGCCCCAGCGAAGCACGAGGGGGTCGAGGCGCTTGGCCGCATCCAGCAGGCCGGCACGCGTCTCGGGGCTCATCTCGGGGAAGGGGTGGCGCGGCGCATCGCTCTTGATGACGCCGCCTTCCTTCATCAGCGCCTTGGCGGTCAGGATGCCGCCCTGGCGGTTCTCGTAGTTGATCAGCGGCAGCCAGCGGCCGTACTCGACGACGGCGGTCTCGCGGTCGCCGGCGTGGAAGGCGTCGAAGATCTTGCGGATGCCGTCGGGGAAGCCGCCGCCGGTCATCGCGCCGGTGGCACCGGCGTCCAGGTCGGCCAGCAGCGTGATGGCTTCCTCGCCGTCCCACGGGCCTTCAATCGCCGCGCCGCCCACGCGGATCAGCTCGCGCATCTTGGCGGCGGCCTGCGGCATCTCCAGCTTGAAGTACTTCACGTTGGTGATGTTCTGCGCCATGCGCGCCAGCAGCGGCACCGACAGCGGCGTGCCGGCCACCGGCGCGTCCTGGATCATGATCGGGATCGAGATCGCGTCGGACAGGCGCTGGTAGAAGCTCTCGATCTGGCCTTCCGACACGCGGAAGGTGGCGCCGTGGTACGGCGGCATGACCATGACCATCGCTGCGCCGAGCTGTTGCGCGAGTTGGCTGCGCTCGATGCAGATCTGCGTCGAATAGTGCGTCGTCGTGACGATGACGGGCACGCGGCCGGCGACGTGGCCCAGGATGGCGCGGGTCAGCGTCTCGCGCTCGGCGTCCGACAGCACGAACTGCTCGGAGAAGTTGGCCAGGATGCACAGGCCCGTGGAGCCGGCGTCGATCATGAAGTCCACGCAGCGCAACTGGCCGGGCAGGTCCAGCGTGCCGTCGGCGTTGAAGATGGTCGGCACGACCGGGAAGACGCCGCGGTACGGGCGGGAGGTGGAGGCGCTCATGTGCGGTCCCTTGTCTCTGGGGAAGTTGGATCAAGCACCGGCGTGACGCGGCGCACGGCCGGCTGTCGTCGTCGGCATGCCTCCATTAAAGTATGACTATTTAAGCAAGATCATTGGGGTTAACCCGAAAATCGCCGGCTTTGCAAACAAAAAAGTATGACTAATAATCTTGGCATCGCCTGGCCAAAGAAGCCGGGCAGCTTCCGACCGGAGACATGTCGATGAGTTCCTACGCCCAGTACCCCAGCCTGCAGGACCGGGGCGTCCTGATCACCGGCGGGGCCACCGGCATCGGCGAAACGCTGGTGGAAGCCTTTGCCGCGCAGGGGGCCAAAGTGGCTTTCATCGACCTGGCCGCGGCCGAAGGGGAAGCTCTTGCCGCACGCCTGTCCGGCTCGCGCCACGCGCCTCAGTTCGCGGCCGCCGACCTGTCCAACGTCGACTCGCTGCGCGCCGCGATCGCCGCATTGCGGGAACGCACCGGCCCGTTCAGCGTGTTGCTGAACAACGCTGCCAATGACAAGCGCCATGCGGTCGAAGACACCACGCCGGAGTTCTGGGATGCGAGCACTGCCGTCAACCTCAAGCACCAGTTCTTCACCGCGCAGGCCGTGCTGCCCGACATGAAGGCGCTGGGCGGCGGCAGCATCATCAACTTCGGCAGCATCAGCTGGATGCTCAAGCAGGGCGGCATGCCCGCGTACACGGCCAGCAAGGCTGCGGCGCAGGGCCTGACGCGCTGCCTGGCGCGCGACTTCGGCGTCCACGGGATCCGCGTCAACACGCTGGTGCCAGGCTGGGTGATGACGGAGAAGCAATTGAAGCTCTGGGTTACCGAAGAGACCAAGCAGGAGATCGCCAAGGGTCAGTGCATCAACCGACCCTTGATGCCGCAGCACATTGCGAGCATGGCCTTGTTCCTTGCTGCTGACGACAGCGCCATGTGCACCGCACAGGATTTCATCGTCGACGGCGGGTGGGTTTGATCATGGAATGCCGCGAATACGGACGCCTGCCCGACGGCCGCGTCGTCCACGAATACACGTTGGAAAACGGCCTGGGCCTGAAGCTCACCGCCATCACGCTGGGCGGCATCGTCACCGGCCTGTGGGTGCCCGACGCGCAGGGCGCAGCAGGCAATGTCGTGCTGGGCTTTGACAACCTGGACGACTACGTCCACCGCAACCCGTCCTTCGGCATCATCGTTGGCCGCTACGGCAACCGCATCGCCGGGGCGAGCTTCGAGCTCGACGGCGAGACCCACACGCTGGCCCGCAACGACGGCCCCAACTGCCTGCACGGTGGCACCGAGGGCTTTGGCCACCGGCTCTGGCAGGCCGAGCCCGTCGCGCCTGCTGATCTGCTCGCGGGCGAAGCCGCAGCGCTGCGCTTGCGCCTCACCAGCCCGCATGGCGACCAGGGCTTCCCCGGCGAGCTGCAGGTCCGCGTGCGCTATGCGCTGAGCGCGACGGACAACAGCTGGCGCGTCGACTACGAGGCCACGACCGACCGCGCCACCGTCGTCAACCTGACGCACCACGACTACTTCAACCTCGCCGGTCGCGGCAGCGTGCTGGGCCACCGCCTGACGATTCCCGCGTCGCGCTACAGCGAGGTGGATGCGCACCTGATCCCGCTGCAGCACGCCGCCGTGGACGGCACGCCGTTCGACTTCCGCACGGCGACCGTCATCGAGGCCCGCATCCGCCAGGCCCACCCGCAGCTGCTGCGCGCCAAGGGCTATGACCACAACTGGCTGCTGGACGGCGTGCCCGACGCCGACGGCCTGCGCCGCGCCGCCACGCTGGAAGACCCCACCAGCGGCCGCCGCATGGACGTGCTGACCAGCGAGCCCGCGCTGCAGTTCTACTCCGGCAACTTCCTGGACGGCACGCTGGCCGGCCCGGGTGGCCACATCTACCGCCAGGGCGACGGCCTGTGCCTGGAGACCCAGCACAACCCCGACTCGCCGCACCACGAAGCCGGCGCCGACTGGCCCAGCACCGTGCTGCGCCCCGGCGAGGTGTTCCGCAGCACCACAATCCACCGCTTCTCGTGAACCGCTGAGACCGCGCATGGACCTGCCCGCCCACCAACTGACGATGACCGTGCTGATGACGCCGGACACCGCCAACTTCTCCGGCAACGTGCACGGCGGCAACATCCTCAAACTGCTGGACCAGGTGGCCTACGCCTGCGCCAGCCGCTATGCCGGCCGCTACGTCGTCACGCTGTCGGTGGACCGCGTCATCTTCCGCCAGCCCATCCACGTGGGCGAGCTGGTGACCTTCCTGGCCAGCGTCAACCACACCGGCACCTCGTCGATGGAAGTGGGCATCAAGGTCGTCGCCGAGAACATCCGTACGCAGGAATCGCGGCATGTGAACAGCTGCTACTTCACGATGGTGGCCGTGGGCGACGACAACAAGCCCGTGCCCGTGCCGCCGCTGCGCCCCTTCACCCCCGAGGAGCGCCAGCGCCACGCCTCGGCCATCGCGCGCAAGCAGGCCCGCGCCGCCCTCGAATCCCGCACCGACACCCCGTCCGCATGAGCTCGCAAGCACACCCCTTCACGCTCGCCCTGGCCCAAGCCAACAGCCTCGGCGAAGGCCTGCAATGGCACGCCCCCAGCGGCCGCTGGTGGTGGACCGACATCCAGGGCTCGTGCATCCACGCGTGGACGCCCGGCGCCGCCACCACGTTGCAGGTGTGCCTGCCCGAGCGCGTGGGCTGCTTCGTGCACGCCCGCTCCGGCGCGCTCATCCTGGCCATGGCCAAGCGTGTGGCGCGCCTCACGCTGCCCGACCTGCAGGCCACCGGCGTCATCGACGCCCAGCCCGAGGAACTCGCGCCGCTGGAGGCCCAGCTGCCCAGCACCCGCGCCAACGACGGCCGCTGCGACCGCAGTGGCGCCTTCGTCTTCGGCACGCTGGACGAGGCCGAACCGCGCCGCACCATCGGCGGCTTCTACCAGTACAGCCGCGCCCGCGGCCTGCGCCGCCTGCCGCTGGACGGCGTGGCCATCGCCAACAGCATCTGCTTCAGCCCCGACGGCCGGCGCCTGTACTACTGCGATTCGCCGACGCGCCGCCTCATGGTGTGCGACTACGACTCGGCCAGCGCCCGTGTCAGCGAGCCGCGCGTGTTCGTCAGGAAGGACGGCGAGGCCGCCATCCCGGACGGCTCCACCATCGACGCCCAGGGCTGCCTGTGGAACGCTGAATGGGGCAACGGCGCCGTGGCCCGCTACGCCACCGACGGCCGCCTGCTGGCCCGCTACAGCGTGCCGGTGCGCGACGTGACCTGCCCTGCCCTGGGCGGCCCCGGCGGCGACCAGATTGCCGTCACCACCGCCCGCGTGGGCCTGAGCAGCGCCGAGCTGATGGCCATGCCGCAGTCGGGCAGCCTGTTCGGCATGACGGTGGCGGCGGGGCTGTACCTGGCCGAGACGCTGTTCAACGACGACTGAGCGCGATCCGCTCACGCGCTTGCGCGCCTGGCCGCGGGGTTTTCGGCGAGAGTGCGCCATGCGCCTCGCCCCGCCTCTGCTGTCCCTGTCGATCCTGCTGACGCTGGCGGCGCCGCCGCTGCGGGCCGCCGAGCCTGTCGACCGCACAGACCGCATCGACCGCGCCGCCGTCGTCGCCCGCCATGCGGTGCGCAACACCGGCCTCAACCCCGAGTCCGCGCTGACCGTTGGCAACGGCGACTTCGCCGTCACCGTAGACGTGACCGGCCTGCAGAGCCTGGAGCGCCTCTACTACGACAACGGCCTGCCGCTGGAGACGCGCAACACCTGGAGCTGGCACAGCTTCCCCAACCCCGAGGGCCTGCGCTTCGAGGACACGCTGGCGCCCGTGCCCTTCCACGGCCGCCAGATCCTCTACCCCATCCACCAGAACACCCCTGCCGGTCGCTACTACCGCGAGAACCCCCAGCCCATGCCGCTGGGCCAGTTCCAGTTCACGCTGTACGGTGAGGTGCTGCGCAGCGAAGACATCGCCGGCATCCACCAGACGCTGGACCTGTGGACCGGCATCGTCACCAGCCGCCTGCTGGTGCGCGGCCAGCCGCTGGAGGTGACGACCGCCGCCCACGGCAGCGCCGCCGTGCTGGCCGTGCAGGCGCGCTCACCCTTGATTGCCAGCGGCGACCTGCAGGTGCGCGTGCGCTTGCCGTATGCCTACCGCACGTCAATCGCGCACAAGCCGCCCTTCATCTGGGAGCAGCCGGAGAAGCACCGCAGCACGCTGACCCAGGTGGCCCCGGGCCACGCCCGCATCGCCCGCGAGGCTGACGGCACGCGCTACGACACCGAGCTGCGCTGGAGCACGCCGGCCGAGCTGGTCAGCGCCGCCACGCCGCAGCTCGCCGCGCCGCACGACTACCGGCTGCGTGCGACGACGGGCGACACGATCGCTTTCACGGCCGCGTTTGCCGACGCCGAGCACCCGGCGCCCAACGAGACGGTTGACAGCACGCTGGCATCGTCCAAGCAGGCCTGGCGCGACTACTGGACCAAGGGCGGCATGGTGGATCTGAGCGCCGCCACCGACCCGCGCGCCCAGGAGATCGAGCGCCGCACCATCCAGTCGCTGTACCTGATGCGCGTGAACTACGCCGGCAGCTTCCCGCCCGCCGAGACCGGGCTGCAGCATCTGAGCTGGTTCGGCAAGCACAACTCCGAGGTCTATGTCTTCCACGCCGCGCAGTTCTACCAATGGGGTCATGTGGACCTGCTGGAGAAGGGCCTGGCCTGGTACCTGGGGCAGCTGCCCCAGGGCATCGCGCAGGCCAGGAAGGAGGGCTTCGACGGCGTGCGCTGGCCCAAGATGTCGGGCCTGGACGGCCGCCCCACGCCCGGCGCCATCAACCCCTACATCATCTGGAACCAGCCCAACCCCATCTACCTGGCCGAGCTGGTCTACCGCGCCAAGCCCACGAAAGAGACGCTGGCGCGCTACGGCGCGTTGGTGGCCGAGTCGGCCAAGTTCCTGGCCTCGTTCGCGCACCGCGACCCGGCCACCGGCATCTACCACCTCGGGCCGCCGCTGAAGAACGTCAGCGAAAGCACGTCCGTCGAGCTGGTGCGCAACCCGACCTTCGAGGTGGCCTTCTGGTACTACGGCCTGCAGGTCGCGCAGCAGTGGCGCCAGCGCCAAGGCCTGCCGCCCGAACCGAAGTGGGCCGACGTCATCAAGCACCTCGCCCCGTTGCCGCAGCAGGACGGCAAGTACCTGGAGATCGAGGGCATCCGCAACCTGTTCGGCCCGGGCAAGCGCGGCGCGCCGTCGTCCATGCTGCTGGCGCTGGGCTATCTGCCGGCCACGGACAAGATCGACATCGAGACCGCCCGCCGCACCTTCCATGCCGTGCACGAGCAGCGCGGCGTGGATGGCGGCTGGGTCAGCTGGCAGATGGGCCAGGGCGCACTGACGGCCGCGCGGCTGGGCGAGCCGGAGCGCGCCGTGGCCATCCTCGGCAACACCCGTGCGGCGGCCCATTTCATGCCCAGCGGTTACAGCCGCCGCCCGCGCGACCCCGAGGGCGCCGTGGCCTACCTGCCCACCAATGCCGCCTACCTGATGGCGCTGGGCCTGATGGCTGGCGGCTGGGACGGTGCCCCGGCCGGACCCGCCCCCGGATTCCCCAAGGACGGCGCATGGCATGTGCGCGCCGAAGGCCTGCTGCCCCTGCCATGACGCGCCTGTTGCTGCTGGCCCTGCTGCCGGGAGCGGCGCTGGCCGCCGTCATCGGCCACAACACGCCCGCGCCCGCGCTGAGCGCGGCCCGCATTGCCGAGCTGCCTGCCGCGCAGCGCCTGGCCTGGCAGGCTTACCTCGACCGCTCCGAGCGCCAGATGGCGCTGGACCGCGCCACGCTGGCCCGTGAGCTGAAGGCCGGCGATGCCGTGCCGCCGCCGCCCATTGCCGGCAAGATGAACGCGCCGCTGGACCGCGAGCCCGGCTGGTATGCGTCGGCCGAGGCGGCCCGCATTGCCGCCACCATCCTGAGCTTCCAGACCCCCAGCGGCGGCTGGAGCAAGAACCAGGATCGCCGCGGCCCGCCTCGCCTGCCCGGCCAGCGCTACGCGAACAACGCCGAGACGATGACCGTCGGCACCGGTAGCTTCGACGAGCCGCGAGACCGCTTCTGGACCTTTGTCGGCACGCTGGACAACGACGCCACGCACAGCGAGATCCGCTTCCTGGCGCGCGTGAACGAGCAGCGCGCCGACGACGCCTGCCGGGCGGCCATCCTGCGCGGCATCGGCTATCTGCTGATGGCCCAGACCCCCAACGGCGGCTGGCCGCAGAACTACCCGCTGGAAGGCGGCTTCCACGACGGCATCACCTTCAACGATGACGCCGTGGCCGAGGCCGCGCGGCTGCTGCAGGACGTGGCCGACGGCGCGCCCGGTTTCGCCTTCGTGCCCGAGCCGCTGCGCCGCCAGGCGCGCGCGGCGGCGCAGCGGGCGGTCGAGCTGCTGCTTGCCGCGCAGGTGAAGGTCGGCGGCCGCCTGACGATCTGGCCGCAGCAGGCCGACGCGCTGACCCTTGCGCCCATCTCCGCCCGCAACTACGAGCCACCCGGCCTGGCCAGCGCGGAGAGCGCCGGCGTGCTGCTGTTCCTGATGCAGCAGCGGCGCCCCACGCCCGCGATGAAGGCTGCCGTCGAGGCCGGCATCGCCTGGCTGCAGGCCCAGGCGCTGCGCGACCATGCCTTCACAATGACGCCCGACGGCCGCCAGCTCATCTCGCAGCCCGGCGCCGGCCCGCTGTGGGCGCGGGTCTACGACGTCGCCACCGGCCGCCCCGTCTTCGGCGACTGGGGCAAGACCATCCACGACGACGTCAATGAGATCTCCAAGGGCCGCCGCAACGGCTACACCTGGTGGGGTACCTGGCCGCAGAAGGCGCTGGACGCCTACCCGCGCTGGAAGGCGGCCAATCCCTGACTACTTGCCGATGCAGAAGCTGCTGAAGATGACCCCCAGCAGCTCATCCGCCGAGAACGCGCCGGTGATCTCGCCCAGTGCGTCATGCGCCAGGCGCAGCTCCTCCGCCAGCAGGTCCAGCGCGGCGTCGCGCTGCGCGGCGATGGCGCGGGCGAGTTCGAGGTGTTCGGCTGTGCGGGCCAGCGCCTGCACATGGCGCTCGCGGGCGATGAACAGCCCTTCCGGCACGGCCTGCCAGCCGGCGGTCTTCAGCAGCCGCTGGCGCAGTGCTTCCAGCCCCTTGCCGGTCTTCAGGCTCAGGGCGATCTCACCGGCCGGCGCCGTGCCGAGATCGGTCTTGTTGAAGACCTGCACGATGCGGCTGGCATCGACCGCCGCCAGCCGCGCGCGGATGCGCTCGTCCTCGGCTTCGTAGTCGGGCTGGCCCACGCGGCCCAGGTCGTGCAGGAACAGCACCACGTCGGCATCGGCAATCGCGTCCCAGCTGCGCGACACGCCGATGCGCTCCACCTCGTCGGCCGTGTCGTCGCGCAAGCCGGCCGTGTCGGTGATGTGTAGCGGCACGCCCTCGATCTGGATGGTCTGGCTGACCTTGTCGCGAGTGGTGCCCGGGATGGGCGTGACGATGGCCAGCTCGGCGCCCGCCAGCGCGTTCAGCAGCGAGCTCTTGCCCACGTTGGGCTGGCCGGCGAGCACGACCTTGAGCCCATCGCGCAGCAGCGCGCCCTGGCGCGTGCGGGCCTGGACGGCGCTCAGTTGGGCCGTCAGGCGGTCCAGCCGCCCGAAGGCGTCGGCCTTCTCCAGGAAGTCGATCTCTTCCTCGGGGAAGTCCAGCGTGGCTTCCACCAGCATGCGCAGCTGGATGAGCTGGTCGCGCAGCACGCCCACTTCATGCGACAGCGCGCCGCCCAGCGCGCGGCTGGCGCTGCGCGCGGCGGCCTCGGTGCTGGCGTCGATGAGGTCGGCCACCGCCTCGGCCTGGGCCAGGTCCAGCTTGCCGTTCAGGAAGGCGCGCTGCGTGAACTCACCCGGCTCCGCCAGGCGCACGTTCATCCCCGCCTCGATGACGCGCGCCAGCAGCAGCTGCATGACGACGGCGCCGCCGTGGGCCTGGAGCTCCAGCACATGCTCGCCGGTGTAGGAATGCGGCGCCGGAAAGTGCAGCGCCAGGCCCTGGTCGATGGCCGCGCCGGTGGCGTCGCGGAACGGCAGGTAGGTCGCCTCGCGCGCTTTCAGCGGGCGGCCGCAGACGGCCTGGATGAGCGCCGACAGATCGTGCGGCGATGACACCCGCACGATGCCCACGGCACCCCGGCCCGGAGCGGTGGCAATGGCAGCGATGGGGTCGGCGTGTCGGGCGAGCATGGGCGCAATTGTCGTGGCGCCCAAAAGCAAACAGCCGCTCGTCGGAGCGGCTGTTGCAGGTGTTGGCGCGGGGGAGGCCGGGTTCAAGGACTCTCGTGAGCCTCGTCCGGGCCGGTGTTCTCTGCCCCGCAACGCGATTGAACGCCCATCGCCGGGCACAAAAAAGCCCCCGAGCACGGGGGCTGTGCAGATTCACGTGACTCAAGTCACGTGGCGCAGCGTCAGTTCACGCCCATCTGCTTGTTGATCATCCACTGCTGGGCGATCGACAGGATGTTGTTGGTGAGCCAGTACAGCACCAGGCCGGCCGGGAACACGAAGAACATGATGCCGAAGGCGATGGGCATGATCCACATCATCTTCTGCTGCATGGGGTCGGCGGCCGGCGGGTTCAGCCAGACCTGGAACAGGCTGGACAGCATCATCAGCAGCGGCAGGATGAAGTAGGGGTCGCGCACCGACAGGTCGGTGATCCAGAAGATCCACGGCGCCTGGCGCATCTCGACGGTGGACAGCAGCACCCAATACAGCGCCATGAAGATGGGCATCTGCAGGAAGATGGGCAGGCAGCCGCCGATGGGGTTGATCTTCTCCTCGCGGTAGATCTTCATCATCTCCTGCTGCATCTGCTGCGGGTTGTCCTTGAGGCGCTCCTTCATCTCGTTGATGCGCGGCGCGACGGCCTTCATGCGGGCCATGGACTTGTAGGCGCTGGCGTTCAGGCCGTACAGCGCGATCTTCAGCAGCAGCACGAGGGCGACGATGGTCCAGCCCCAGTTGCCGATGATGCCGTGCAGCTTGTCCAGCAGCCAGAACAGCGGCTCGGCCAGGATGGTCAGCATGCCGTAGTCCTTGACGCGCTCCAGGCCGGGCGCCAGTTCGGCCAGCTTGTTCTCTTCCTGCGGGCCGGCGAACAGCGTGGCCTTCTGCGTCGTGCTCGCGCCGGGCGCCAGCGTGGGCAGCGTGAACACCAGGCCGGTGGCGTAGGTGTCGCCGCGCACACCGGCCTGGCCGGGCAGCTTGCGGATGAAGAACTCGCGGTTGCCCGGCTCGTTGACCAGCCAGGCGCTGGCGAAGTAGTGCTGGATCATCGAGACCCAGCCATCGGCGGCCTGCTTCTCGATGTCGACCTTGTTCTTGTCGATGTCTTCGAAGGTGACGGTCTTGAACTTGGTCTTGTCGTTGTAGACGGCCGGGCCCGTGAAGCTGGGCGTGAACGCCGCGCCGCCGGTGACGGTGGAGCCGTCACGCACCAGCTGCAGGTAGACCTGCGGCGTTACCGGCGCGGTGCCGGCGTTGACGACTTCATGCGTGACGCCCACCGTGTACGCACCGCGCTTGAACGTGTAGGTCTTGACCAGCTTGACGCCGCCGACCTCGGCGGACTCCAGGCGCAGCTGGACTTCATCCTGGCCGGTCTTGAGCTCGCGCTCGCCCGCCACGGCTGTCATGGGCGTGTTGTGCGTCGGCAGCGGGCCGGAACCGCCCACCAGGCCGGTCTGGGCGCGGTACTGCTGGGCCGCGTTGAACAGCACGACGGGCTCAGGCGTGAAGGGCGCGGGATCCTTCAGGCGCACCATCTGCAGCAGCTGGTCGGTGACCGTGGGGTCGGGCGACGTCAGGTACTTGGGCAGCTCGGCGCGCACGATGTCGCCGCCCAGCGTGTCGACGGTGACCGTCAGCACATCGGTGCGGATGGTGATCTTCTCGGACGGCGCTGCCACGGGTGCTGCGGATGCCGGGGCCTGGGCTGCGCCCGCAACCGTGGGCGTCGGCACGCCACCCGACGCGGCGCCCTGCGGTGCCGGCGCGGCAGCGCGCGGCGCGGGGCTGAACATCGAGGGCTGTCCGTTGTGCTTCTGCCAGCCGTCCCACAGGAGGACGAGGGACATGACGAACACCATCCAGAGCACGGTGCGGCGAATATCAGTCATGAGGGGGCTCGGAGGAAGACGGTGCGCAAGGCACCGGGGAGATCAATCGGGAAAACAGGCGCGGCGCATTGTCCGGCACGGGGTCGTGGCCGCCGTCGCACCAGGGCTGGCAGCGCAGGATGCGGTGCACTGTCAGGTAGCTGCCGGCCAGGGCGCCATGCTTCTCAAGCGCTGCCAGGGAGTACCGCGAGCAGGTCGGCTCGAACCGGCAGCTGTTGCCCAGCCAGGGGCTGAGCATGAGGCGATAGCCGCGCACCACGGCCATCAGAGCGCGCGCGGGCCAGCTGGGGGTCATGGCGCGCGCTCCGCCTTCAGCACGCGGTCCAGCAACTGGGCCAGCTCGGCGCGCGCAGCGGCGCGCAGCGCATCGGAGGCGGCGCTGGGAAACTGCTGGCGATCAAACGGAGAACGCAAACGCACCACCCACAAGCCCGGCGGCATGCCGGGGCGCTCGGCAAATGCGGCGCGAATCTGGCGCTTCAAGAGCTGGCGCGTGACCGATCGCTTCGCGTGCCGTTTGGGAACGACCATGCCCACCCAGCAGCTTTCAGGTGCCGCAGGCGGGACGGGCTCCACAGGGGTGTGGATAACGGGTGTGCTGCCTGTTGATAACTCAGCCTGGGCAGAGCGCAGGCGAGCAGCCGCCCAGGCGCTGGGCGCCGGGTTGGCGGGCAGGTGGTGCAGCGCGAAATGCGCGCTGCGCGAGCGGCTCGGACGCGCGAGCACGCGTTCGAAGTCCACCGGGCGTTGGATGCGACCGATCATCAGCTGCCCGGCAGTTGACGGCGCGGGCGCGCCGCCATGTGCGGCAAGGCCTTAGACGGCCAGACGCTTGCGGCCCTTGGCGCGGCGAGCGGCGATGACGGCACGGCCGCCACGCGTCTTCATGCGCACGAGGAAGCCGTGGGTGCGGGCGCGGCGGGTCTTGGAGGCTTGGTAAGTACGCTTCATGGGGAACCTCTTTGGAGGGGTTTGTTCGCTCCGGGCACAGCGGTTGGTCCCCGGCAAAAGGAGCGCACGGCAAAGCAGTCGCAGTGCGCGAAAACCCGCGATTACAGCAGATGCCGCCTCGCCGGTCAACAAGTAGCCCGCTGCCAGGCGGGTTTGCCGGGGATTGACCCTGTCGGAAATTCTGTGGATAACCCTGCTTTCGCGAGCGCTCGGGACGTACAATCCGAGCGCTCGAAAACAAGTTTTCCACAATGAGCCTAGAAGAACACAACAGGGCGGATGGGATGCAGGTGTCAGCGAGCATGAACACGGCGGAATGGGCTTCGGACCTCTGGCGGCGCGGTTGCGAACGCCTGGCCACCGAACTGCCCGAGCAGCAATTCAACACCTGGATCCGCCCCCTGCCGCCCGCCACCGTGGCTGGCGAAGGCGCCGATGCCGCCAGCGCGCTGGTGGCCACGCTGAAGGTGCCCAACCACTTCAAGCGTGACTGGATTCGCCGTCAGTACGCGGCGCGCATTGAAGCCATCCTGACCGAACTCGCCGGCCGCCCGACGCGGCTGGAGCTGGCGCTGGCTGCGCGTGACGCGGCGGCCCCGATCGCCGTGGCGACGCCAGGTGCGGCGGCGCCGCAGCAGTTGTCCGTGCTGCCGGCCGAGCCCAGCGCGGCGCTCAAGCCCGTGGTGCCGGCGCCGTCGTCGATCGTGCTGCCTTCGCAAGCGCCGGCTTCGGCCAAGCACCGCATCAACCCGTCGCTCACCTTCGACACCCTGGTGCCGGGCCGTGCCAACCAGATGGCCCGCACCGCGGCGCTGCACGTGGCCGGCGCACCAGGCGTGACCTACAACCCGCTGTTCATCTACGGCGGTGTGGGCCTGGGCAAGACTCACTTGATTCATGCCGTGGGCAACGCGCTGCTGAAGGATCGCCCGGACGCCCGCGTGCTGTACCTGCACGCCGAGCAGTTCATCTCCGACGTCGTCAAGAACTACCAGCGCAAGACCTTCGACGAGCTCAAGGCCAAGTACCACTCGCTGGACCTGCTGCTCATCGACGATGTGCAGTTCTTCGCCGGCAAGGACCGCACGCAGGAAGAGTTCTTCAACGCCTTCGAGGCGCTGCTGGCCAAGAAGGCGCACATCATCATGACCTCGGACACGTATCCGAAGGGTCTGGTGGACATCGACGAGCGGTTGACCTCCCGCTTTGATGCCGGCCTGACGGTCGCCATCGAGCCGCCCGAGCTGGAGATGCGCGTTGCCATCCTGATCAAGAAGGCCGAGGCCGAGGGTACGCCCATGCCCGAGGACGTGGCCTTCTTCGTCGCCAAGAACGTGCGCGCCAACGTGCGCGAACTCGAAGGCGCGCTGCGCAAGGTGCTGGCCTATGCCAAGTTCTCGCACAAGGAGATCAGCATCAACCTGGCGCGCGAGGCGCTGAAGGACCTGCTGTCCATCCAGAACCGCCAGATCGGGGTGGAGAACATCCAGAAGACGGTGGCCGACTTCTACAAGATCAAGGTCGCCGACATGTACTCCAAGAAGCGCCCGGCCAGCATCGCGCGGCCGCGCCAGATTGCGATGTACCTGGCCAAGGAGCTCACGCAGAAGAGCCTGCCCGAGATCGGCGAGTTGTTCGGTGGCCGTGACCACACGACCGTGCTGCATGCCGTGCGCAAGATCGGTGGCGAGCGCCAGAAGAACACCGAGCTCAACCAGCAGCTGCACGTGCTGGAGCAGACGCTGAAAGGCTGAGTTCGGGGCTGGGCTACGGGTTGTCCCGTAGCTGCCGGCGTTGCCCCCTTGGCCGGGGGCGCACCCTTTCCGGGCGACAATCGCGGCTTCACGCGCGCGCGCGGTTTTGGGGCTTGCCCCAGCTGAAATCTCTCTCCCCAAGAGGCCCTCATGATCGTTTTGAAAGCTCCCCAGGACCAGGTGCTCGGCGCGCTGCAGGCGGTGTCCGGCATCGTTGAGCGGCGGCACACGCTGCCCATCCTGGCCAACGTGCTGATCCGCAAGACCGGCAATCAGGTGGAGCTGACGACGAGCGACCTCGAGATTCAAGTGCGCACGACCGTGCAGTTCGACGGCGATGCCGGCGATCTGAGCACCACCGTCGGCGCGCGCAAGCTCATCGACATCCTGCGTGCGCTGCCCAGCGACCAGACCGTCAGCCTGACGAGCAATCAGAACAAGATGACGCTGCAGGGCGGCAAGAGCCGCTTCACGCTGCAGACGCTGCCGGCTGACGACTTCCCCCTCGTGCAGGAAGCCGCCGACTTCGGCCCCGCGTTTAGCGTGCCGCAGAAGGCGCTCAAGGGCCTGATCAACCAGGTGCACTTCGCGATGGCGGTGCACGACATCCGCTACTACCTGAACGGCATCCTGTTCGTCGCCGAAGGCAAGAACCTGACGCTGGTGGCCACCGACGGCCACCGCCTGGCGCTGGCCCAGGCCGAGCTGGAGGTGGACATCCCCAAGCAGGAAGTCATCCTGCCGCGCAAGACCGTGCTGGAACTGCAGCGCCTGCTGAAGGACGGCAAGGACGACGACGCCATCGAGATGCGCTTCGCCGGCAACCAGGCCAAGTTCAGCTTCAGCGGCATGGAGTTCGTGACCAAGCTGGTCGAGGGCAAGTTCCCCGACTACAACCGCGTCATCCCCAAGAACCACAAGTTCCGCCTGACGCTGGGCCGCGCCCCGCTGCTGTCCAGCCTGCAGCGCGCCGCCATCCTGACCAGCGAGAAGTTCAAGGCCGTGCGCCTGACCTTCGAGCCGGGCCTGCTGAGTATCGCGTCCAGCAATGCCGAGCAGGAAGAGGCCAAGGAAGAGATCGAGATCGACTACGGCGGCGACAAGATCGAGACCGGCTTCAACGTGACCTACCTGATGGACGCGCTGTCCAACATGAGCCAGGACATGGTCTGCATTGACCTCAACGACAGCGCGTCGAGTGCGCTGCTCACCATTCCGGACACCACGGGCTTCAAGTACGTCGTCATGCCGATGCGGATTTGAGCCTGCGGCTCAAATCCGCTGCGCGGTGCATGTGTCGCACCCCCCTGCCCCCCGCCGAGCGGGGGGTTCTAGTTTGAGAGTTGTACCGGCCGCGCTGCGGCCTTGAAAGTCCCCGATGAGCGATAGCGTCACCCCCGAGAACACTCCCGCACCGGCTCCGCAACCTGCCGCCTACGACGCCAGCTCCATCCAGATCCTGGAAGGCCTGGAGGCGGTGCGCAAGCGCCCGGGCATGTACATCGGCGACACGTCCGACGGCACCGGCCTGCACCACCTCGTGTTCGAAGTGGTCGACAACTCCATCGACGAGGCCCTGGCCGGCCACTGCGACGACATCGTCGTCACCATCCACACCGACAACTCCATCTCCGTCATCGACAACGGCCGCGGCATCCCCACCGGCGTCAAGATGGACGACAAGCACGAACCCAAGCGCTCGGCCGCCGAGATCGCGCTGACCGAGCTGCACGCCGGTGGCAAGTTCAACCAGAACAGCTACAAGGTGTCCGGCGGCCTGCACGGCGTGGGCGTGTCCTGCGTGAACGGCCTGTCCAAGTTCCTGCGCCTGACGGTGCGCCAGGGCGGCAAGGTCCACTTCCTGGAGTTCGCCAAGGGCATCCCGCAGAACGGCGAGAGCGTCATGGTGGACGGCGTGGAGACGCGCCCCATGAAGGTCATCGGCGAGACCGACAAGCGCGGCACGGAAGTCCACTTCCTGCCCGACACCGAGATCTTCAAAGAGAACAACGACTACCACTACGACATCCTCGCCAAGCGCCTGCGCGAGCTCTCGTTCCTGAACAACGGCGTCAAGATCCGCCTCGTCGACGAGCGCACCAACAAGGAAGACAACTTCGCCTATGCGGGCGGCGTGAAGGGCTTCGTCGAGTTCATCAACAAGGGCAAGACGACGCTGCACCCGAACATCTTCCACGCCGTGGGCGAGAAGGTGTCCGAGCAGGGCACGACGGTCGGCGTCGAAGTGGCCATGCAGTGGAACGACGGCTTCAACGAGAACGTCCTCTGCTTCACCAACAACATCCCGCAGCGCGACGGCGGCACCCACCTGACCGGCCTGCGCGCGGCCATGACCCGCGTCATCAACAAGTACATCGAAGACAACGAACTGGCCAAGAAGGCCAAGGTCGAAGTCGCCGGTGACGACATGCGCGAAGGCCTGGCCTGCGTGGTCAGCGTCAAGGTGCCCGAGCCCAAGTTCAGCTCGCAGACCAAGGACAAGCTCGTCAGCTCGGAAGTGCGCGCGCCGGTGGAAGACATCGTCAGCCGCCTGCTGACCGACTACCTGCTCGAGAACCCGCTGGACGCCAAGACCATCTGCGGCAAGATCCTCGACGCCGCCCGCGCCCGCGAAGCCGCCCGCAAGGCCCGCGAGATGACGCGCCGCAAGGGCGTGCTCGACGGCCTGGGCCTGCCCGGCAAGCTGGCCGACTGCCAGGAGAAAGACCCCGCCCAGTGCGAGATCTACATCGTGGAGGGTGACTCCGCCGGCGGCTCCGCCAAGCAGGGCCGCGACCGCAAGTTCCAGGCCATCCTGCCGCTGCGCGGCAAGATCCTGAACGTCGAGAAGGCGCGCTACGAAAAGCTGCTGACCAGCAACGAAATCATCACGCTGATCACGGCCCTGGGCACCGGCATCGGCCGCGGCGCCGGCACCGACGACTTCAACCCCGACAAGCTCCGCTACCACCGCATCATCATCATGACCGACGCGGACGTGGACGGCGCCCACATCCGCACGCTGCTGCTGACCTTCTTCTACCGCCAGATGCCCGAGCTCGTGGAGCGCGGCCACATCTACATCGCCCAGCCGCCGCTGTACAAGGTCAAGGTCGGCAAGCACGAGCAGTACCTCAAGGACGGCCACGAGTTCGACGGCTTCCTGCTCAAGGTCGCGCTGCAGGACGCGAGCCTGGACACCGGCGACGGCAACACGCTCAAGGGCGACGCGCTGGACGCGCTGGCCCGCAAGTACGTCACCGCGCAGAGCGTCATCGAGCGCCTGTCCAACTGGATGGACATCGAAGCCCTGCACGTGCTGGCCAACGGCCTGGCGCTGAAGCTCGATGCGCGCGACGAAGCCGAGGCCAGCGCTGCGGCGCTGAAGAGCCGGCTGCACAACGCCGAGGTCACTGTCGAGACCGACCCGCGCACCGACAAGCTGTTCCTGAAGATTGCCCGCATGCACCACGGCAACGTGCGCGCCAGCGTCATCACCGCCGACTTCGTACACGGCGCCGACTACGAAGTGCTGGCCGACGCCGGCCTGAGCTTCCAGGGCCTCATCAAGCCGGGCGCCCTCGTGCGCAAGGGCGAAGGCGAGAAGGCCAAGGAAGCCAAGGTCGACGACTTCCGCGCCGCCATGGCCTGGCTGATGACGCAAGCCGAAGGCAGCGTCGGCCGCCAGCGCTACAAGGGCCTGGGCGAGATGAACCCCGAGCAGCTGTGGGAAACGACGATGGACCCCACCGTCCGCCGCCTGCTGCGCGTGCAGATCGAAGACGCCATCGAGGCGGACAAGGTCTTCACGATGCTGATGGGCGACGAAGTGGAACCGCGTCGGGACTTCATTGAGACCAACGCGCTGCGCGCGGGCAATATCGACGTTTGAGACGGTGCTGACGTAGGGCGCCAGAGTAACTGCGACGCGCGCCATAGTTCTGCGACTAGCGGTCGTTAGTTGTTGCGACTGGCCTCTTTCGAAGTCGACAAGGCGTGTAACCTGGCAAAGTCCGTGGCGGCGCAGACTTGATTGACCAAGCCGTAACTGCTGATCCATGGGAATAAAGTCTGTCGGACTCGTAATAAGGTCTGTCGGACAAATCCGATGAAATGACCGCTGTTACAAGTTCAGCGATGACGCCGAGGGCCCCATATGGGGCCCTCATGCTTTGGCGCAGCCGTCAGCGCGGGGAGCACTGCGGCTCAATTGCCGCTCGGTCACTCTGCTGCTTGGCGACCACTAAGGGCACCAGTGCACTCGACCATGGCGAACCCAGAAGTGCGACTGACAGCCGTCACGTAGCCACACTGAAGGGGTCAGGGATGGGCGGCCCTCCTCGTCCAGGAGCAGATCCCAGCGCGGTGCTGCCTCTTTGATCAGTAGCAGCTCGATCTTCCTGCCACAACCGCAAGGGCACCGCATCCCTACACACCAATCTTCATCGCCGTCCCGCGCCAGCACGAGGGCCCTCAACGGCAGCCTAGGAGGCAGGCTGTCTCCACTGACCACCTGGAGGCGGCGAGCCGGGGCCACGAAGTCGAACAGCCTCAGCAACAGCCTCTTGGCCTTCATGCGATTGCCTCCGACCTCGGCGCGCGAAGGGCGGGGAGCCCCAGGAGCGGCTCCAGGTCGCCGCGTGCGAACTGGGGGATGGTCGTCGTTGGGAACGACTCAACCGGGAAGAAATCCTCTTCGTTCGCAGCGAGACTGAACTGCGTTCTGGCGTACGCAGCGTTGGACTCATGGCGAAACGGGTGGGCCCGCGCGATGAACTCCATCACGCATGCGGATGCCGCCCTCATGTTCAACGCAATGACTGCTGGCGCTTCTTCGGTGACGCCGCGCAGATAGCCGGCCTGCATCTCTTCCCTGTGTGCATCCGGTGCCGTGCGCCGCAGGTACTCCGCGCGCAGCGAGGCGGGGTCGTAGACCCCACGATCTTGAAGCGTCGGGCCACCCGGGTGGACGTAGTCGATTCGCCCGCAGACGTCCGCGATGGCCGCCCCCCGCTGCGCTTTTCTGGTTGGAATCGAGACGCCGACGTCGAACAGCGGGATCAAGAAGCTGGCGGCCAACAGATCTGCGATCTGTCGAGCGTCAAGGGTGTCGACGCACGAGAACATCACGTCGGTTTGGCTGGCGCACAGCACTGCTTCGCGTGTCGAGATGGAGGCGTTCACTGGTACGGCGACCCCCTCGCCCCTGTAGCTGGTCACAGCTTCAGCAAACGCGACGACCTTCGATCTCTGAGCCTTGGCGTCCGCAAGCGTCGAGTTGACGATTCGATTCAGATTGCGCGGTTCGATCTTGTCGAAGTCGATGAGGATCACCTGGCCGAATCCAAGCCGTGCGAGCTGCTCCGCGACGAGCGAGCCCGTCCCAGACACACCGATGACGCAGGCGCTGAGGCGACCGAGCTCTTGGGTCGCTTCGCTGGTGAATGCTGTTGGTCGAGGGCTGAACTTCCTGTCGGCCCAGTGCCAGGTGAGGTCATCACCTGCAACCATCACGGACTCGATCGGGATCGGTGACATGTCCTGCCGGTACAGACGCGCCAACATGGCGCCATCAGGGGTCATGATCGCTGTGCCGTGCAGGCCGCCAAGCGCTTGAAAGAGGCTGGGCACCGTCAACAGATCGCTTCGGTCGTCGTGCCGAGAGAAGCCGAACAGACCACCTGGATGCGAGTGGGTCAGCACCAAAGAGAGGCCATCAGCTTCCGCCAAGTCAAAGGCCTCTTCGATCGCCGAACCCGGCCAAACCAGGTAGTCCGAGCGCCGCTCCTTACAAGCGGAATGCGGCACCAACAACACCTGCTTCACGAGCAGGCGCACTCGTGGACCAGGAGTCCGAGCGCAGAGCAAGATGGCGGCTGCCTCAAGACCATCGCCTGGAAAGAGGTGATCTCGCAGCTTCCGGTGGTCTGCATAGGTGATCGTCAGGTTGGTGGACGGGTTCACTGCTGCACCTCTTTGGCCAGCGCTGACTCGACCAGGGCAAGGTGCGTCACGACGTTGTCGGAGTCCGGTCGCCACTGACAGGCATCGGACCGATGGCGTGACCACCGCTGGTAGGACTGGCCACATATGGCCTCCTGTACCTGCGTGCACTCAATCGTTTGACCACTGTTGAGCGCGAGACTCGGGAAGACATAGAACATGTCGATTTGCGCCCCGGGGTAGGTCGGCGGCACTTCGAGGGCCAAGGTGATCTGCTGTTGGTTGTAGCCCGCGGGAACCGAATACCCAAAGATCAGCAGCCAGCGCCGCTGGTTGTCGAGCACCGTCTCCCACCGGGCAAAGTGCTCGTCGAGGTAGTGTTCGTCGACGTCCAGCAACGGGAAGTCACGGCGAAGCGCTTGCGCAGCTTCACCGTTGCTCACGTCTTTCGGGGTCAACCGGATCTTCTCGATGCCGGGCGTCCGAAGGTCAACGACCGAGGTGAGTTCGAGCTCCTGCTTCGGTTGCCCCGCCACCTTGAGGAAGATGTGCCAGCCTTGATTGGTGTCAAAGCCGGCTTGGCGCATCGCCTCACTGACAACGATCGTTGGCGTTGGCACCTCGAGGCGGACGCCCTGGATGTTGAGGATCCAGACGGGGGCTCGGCTGTAGAAGGCTTCGACCCCTGCATGGCCGAGATCGACCAGGTCGTGGTCTCCGACGACAACGTCAGCCTTGTCCTGACGCTCCAAGTACAGGAGTTTGTCCGCCTGAACGCCGCCGAGGTGGCGCAGGATGCTCCCGGAGATCCGCTGCGCGGGCCAATCGATGCGCTTGCCATCGATCGTCAGCCGATACGAGCGGTCGGTGACGACCACAACGAACCGGCCGCCGGGCTGCGGAACGCTCACAACTTCGGTTGGGCGAATGTCTTCCAGTTCGCCGTTGGCCAGCAGGTGGAGAACGGTGACCACCTGGGTATCGCTGTATCCAGCTGCGCTGGCAATTTGCGCCCCGGTGGGGGTGTGGTCAGCCAGAGGAACAGGCTTGAACACGAGGTCGAGGCCAGCGACCTCGATGAAGTGCCCATCTTGGGCAGGAAGGAAGGTGTTTGCGTTGGGCATGGCTGCCCCTTTCGTAAAGCGAAATGAACGTTGTTCCGTGACTGGTCAGCCACGAAAGACCACAGACATCGCTTGGGAGCCTTGACTAGGGGCTTCGACGCAAACACACTCTCAATCGCCAAACCGAGTCGGGCGTTCGCGTCAGATTCACCCCTAAGGGCAAGCTCTCAAGCTTGCCCTTTCCTATTTGTACGGCAGCATTTGTTGCGCCTCCTTTCTCACTGGCAGGCCAGTTGGTTGTTTAACAAGTCGGAGACCTTGCCAGCAGAGCTGATCAGGTTTGACAGCAGGCGCCAGTTCTCCGTCTCCTTGCGAACTCTCCCGGCGATGATGGCCGGGTGAATCTGCAGTTGCCGCGCCAGGTCGACCGCGTCCTCGGTCGAGTGGCTGATCCTGACTGGGGCGTTGACCCAAGCGGCCTCGGGAATCAAGGCTTCTCCGGCCTCCCGATCGGCCTCCAGCTCTTGATCGCTGGTTCGGGTCTTGTCGTCCAGGTTGTCCGCAAAGCACGGATCCGACGCAGTCAAATGCCGCTGGACGTGGATGAGTTCGTGCAGCAGGGCGAACCAGAAGTTGTCGATACGGTCGTGCCGAAGCGTCAGCGCAACAATCGGTGCTTCGCCGTCCAGCATCGCTGCCCCGTCGAGGTAGGTCTTGTCGAAGTGCCGCTCAAAGACCAACGCGATGCCGTGGTTGGAGAGGTACTCCTGAGCCAGCAGCGGGCCAGACTCGAAGGTCGACAGCCGAGTCAGGTTGCGGATCCACTCTGACGTGATGACGCCGTGCTGATACGTGCCTTTGAGAGCCATGGCGCGTGCCTTTCGCAGCACGCAGGCTTGCCAAACCTTGAACGCGTACTCGTCCATGGTGCGGGCTCCCGTTTGATGGAGCGTCGCACGCATCATGACCGGCTGTCCGCCCAGGCCTGACGCGCATCGAAAGAAGCCCGTCACCAGTTCTTCTGCGTATTCCTTCAGGGACTGCAGCGGCCGCTTGTTCGGCCCGAACAGGCCACGTTCCTGCATCTCGGCCAACGGGAACTTCGTGTAGTCCACCGTCGAATCAACCGACAGCTCTTGCCCTTCGCCGATCAGCACGTCAGCCGGGATGCCCAGGCCTGCGTGCAGACGGCGGATCATCGCCAAGCTCAGCGGGCGCTTGCGGCTCAGTACCTCGGAGACCTTGGACATTGAGCCGATGTAGGGCACGAGGTCCTTGTGTGCCAGCCGCTGCTGATCCATGCGGAACAGGATGGCGTCGATCGGGTCCGGCGGCGTAGGGGGGAACTTGGTCTGTTCGTACGACTGGATGAGCAGAGCCAGCAACTCCAGCTCAGCCTCTTCGGTGGTCCCCGCTGCGGGGTCCATGTCCATCAGCTCAGACAGCCGAGCAACGGCAACGGCGTGATCGCCGTCCGTCTTCAGTACTCGAATCTGCGTGCTCATGTTCTTCTCCTGGTGTCGAGGGTCTTGGGGCTCACTGGCCGAAGTTCTTCTTGTCGTACTCGGCGTGTGTGCCGCCCCACTCGATCATGACGATGCCGTTCTGAAAACGGACTTTGACAACCAGCCGGTAGCTGTTGCCCTTGATGTTGAAGATGACTCGGTTGCCACCCAAAAAACTTGCTGAGGCGTAGCGGTCCTTGATGTCCTGCGGGGAAGTCCAAGTCGCGCCCTCCACTTCCTTGCGCCAGGCATCCAGCGCTCCCCGAGCGTCTGCATGGGCCGCCTTCAGCTGCTCCAAGATGGGTATGTTGACTAGTTGCATAGGCCTCGCTTTGGCCCCCCGGCATGGTTGAATTGTGACTTCCCAATTGGGGAAGTGTCAATAGTTCCCTTTCCCACGTTGATTGCCTCCTTGTGTTGCTCTAGGAATCGCTTTTGGTGCGTCATCACGAATGCTGCGCACGAAATCGATGTTGGCATCCTAGCACTATCACGCTAAGATCTGCAACATGAACGATGCCGCACTAAAAACAAGGCTGGGCGATCTGGCGCACATCCGTGCCGGACACCCCTTTCGAGGCGCGGTTGAGGCGGTTCCTGAGGGCGCGGTCGCCGTTGTCCAGATGAAGGACATCCTGCCTGGCGGGGGTGTCGACTGGTCGTCGGCGGTCCGTACGGAACTGGTGGGGCGCAAGGAGCCGGACTGGCTGAGCGATGGCGACCTACTTTTCGTGTCGAGGGGCAGTCGGTACTTCGCTGTGTGCGTTGATCCGCCCCCGGCGCCTGCAGTCTGCGGGCCTCACCTGTTCCACCTGACGGTCAAGGCTCGCGAGCTGCTGATGCCGGAGTTCCTTGCCTGGGTCGTTGGGCAGGGCCCGGTGCAACGTCAGCTCCTGCAGGCGGCCTCTGGATCGCTGCAACTCAGCGTGACCCGGCAAGCGCTCGAGGCCCTCGAGATCCCGCTGCCATCGCTTGCGACGCAACGGGTCGTCACAGATTTGGCTGCCGCAGTTGCGCGTGAGCGCGCCGTTCTGACGGCCCTGATCCAAAACCGCGAGCTTCAGCTCGAAGCGCTCGCCTCGGCCCTGGCGAGCGGGCAACCCACGAATCTCACCTGAGAGCACAGATGACTGAAATCACGAACGTCAGCCAAGACGACATCAACGCCGCTGTCTGGAACGCCTGCGACACCTTCCGCGGCACCGTCGACCCCAGCATCTACAAAGACTTCGTGTTGACGATGCTGTTCTTGAAGTACGTCTCGGACGTCTGGCAAGACCACTATGACGGCTACAAGCAGCAATACGGTGATCACCCAGAACTGATCGCGGAGATGCTCAAGAGCGAACGATTTGTGCTGCCTTCGGACGCGAGCTTCTACGCCCTGCACAACCAGCGGCACAGCCCTGGCAATGGTGAGCGCATCGACAAGGCCCTGCACGCGATCGAAGAGGCCAACATCACCAAGCTGCGCGATGTGTTCCAGGACATCAGCTTCAACTCCAACAAGCTGGGTGACGAGCAGCAGAAGAACGACATCCTCCGCCACCTGCTGGAGGACTTTGCCAAGCCCGAACTGGATCTGCGCCCTAGCCGCGTCGGTCAGCTCGACGTGATCGGCAATGCCTACGAGTTCCTGATCAAGAACTTCGCCTCCACCAGCGGCAAGAAGGCCGGTGAGTTCTATACCCCGCCCGAGGTCTCGACGCTGATGGCCCGATTGATGGCGCCGAAAGAGGGCGACGAGATCTGCGATCCGACCTGCGGCTCCGGCTCACTGCTGATGAAGTGCGGCCGCTTGGTCCGCGAAAGCACGGGCTCGCGTAAGTACGCGCTCTATGGCCAGGAAGCAATCGGGAGTACCTGGGCCCTTGCCAAGATGAACATGTTCCTGCATGGCGAGGACAACCACCGCATCGAGTGGGGCGACACCATCCGCAACCCGAAGCTGTTGGATGGCGCGGCGAGCCTGAAGCACTTCGACATCGTCGTTGCCAACCCGCCCTTCAGCCTGGAGAAGTGGGGCTTCGAAGGCGCCGACGCCGACAAGTTCAGCCGTTTCCGCCGCGGCGTGCCACCACGCACGAAGGGCGACTACGCCTTCATCCTGCACATGATCGAGACCATGAAGCCCGGCACCGGCCGCATGGCTGTTGTGGTGCCGCACGGCGTGCTGTTCCGTGGCGCAGCCGAGGGGCGCATCCGCCAGAAGCTGATCGAAGAGAACCTGCTGGATGTGGTGATCGGCCTGCCAGAGAAGCTCTTCTACGGAACGGGCATCCCCGCCGCCGTGCTGGTGTTCCGCAAGAACAAAGCCGACGAGAAGGTGCTGTTCATCGATGCCAGCCGCGACTTCGAAGCCGGGAAGAACCAGAACGTGCTGCGAGAGGCCGATCTGCAGCGCATCCTGGACGCTGTCGCAGCACGGCAGCCGGTGGCGCGATATGCGTACCTAGCCACGCCCGCCGAGATCGCCGAGAACGACTTCAACCTCAACATCCCGCGCTATGTCGATACCTTCGAGGAGGAGGCGACGATCGACCTTATGGAGGTGCGTCGCGAACGCGAGCAGCTCAAAGCCGAGCTGGTACGGCTAGAGCTGCAGATGGACGCCTACTTGAAGGAGCTCGGCTATGTGTGACGGCCTGCCTTTCGCGAAAGCCGTTCGCCGTCGTTTTGTGATGGGGAACTCCGATGCTCCCTGATGGATGGCGTGAGACCACGTTGGCTCAGATCGGGAAGATCAAGTCTGGCGGTACGCCCGAACGAGCCCAGCATGAACGGTTCTTCGTCGGTGGGCGTTGGCCCTGGGTAAAGACAATGGACCTAACCAATGACGTTGTGGTCACCACGGATGAATTGATCACCGACGCAGCCTTGGCCGAATCACCGTGCCGCCTCTTTCCCGCCGGAACCGTGTTGGTGGCAATGTATGGCGGATTCAAGCAGATCGGCCGGACTGGCGTGCTGACGGTGGAGGGCGCTGTCAACCAGGCGATTTCTGCGATTGAGTTGGATCGTGAGCAAGCGGACCCGATGTACGTCTTGCATTGGCTCAATAGGCATGTCGGTCTCTGGCGGAGCTATGCGGCCAGCAGCCGAAAAGACCCAAACATCACGCGAGATGACGTTTGTAGTTTTCCGATCATGCTTCCTCGGCTGCCTGAGCAGCGACGACTGGCGGAGGCTTTGTCGACTTGGGATGACGCGATCAAGCGGATGAAGGATCTCCTTGCAAACCGTACCCTGCAGTGGCAAGCGTTACTTGCCATGACGCTGCATTTGCCGCCTGCCAACCCGAGT
Organism: Roseateles hydrophilus; assembly: GCF_026712245.1. GTDB lineage: Bacteria > Pseudomonadota > Gammaproteobacteria > Burkholderiales > Burkholderiaceae_C > Pelomonas > Pelomonas hydrophilus. The sequence goes on along the minus strand of NZ_JAPPUY010000003.1, from coordinate 79,684 downwards.
GCGGACGGTGGCACGGACAACGGCGGCTACCCAGCTTCGGTTCAGCCGGGCATTCCGACGCTGCCGCCAGCGCCCGAGGGATGGACGCGAATCTCGCTCAGCCGTCATCTGGTCGAAGTACGTAGGCCTGTCTCGCTGAGCCCGAACGAAGCCTATCGTCTCGTGACGGTGAAGCGTTCGCGTGGTGGCGTCGAGTTGCGCGAGATCCTGAGCGGCAGCGAGATCAAGACGCCGACGCAGTTTTTCGTCCGCGCCGGCGACTTTCTGATTTCCAAGCGGCAGATCGTGCACGGTGCTTGCGGCATCGTGCCCGCCGAGTTGGACGGCGCAGTCGTCTCCAATGAATATGCGGTGCTGAACAGCGACGGGCAGATCGACCTGCGCTTCCTGCGCTACCTGTCAGAGTCGCGCTACTTCCAGCAGACCTGCTTCCACTCGAGCATCGGCGTGCATGTCGAGAAGATGATCTTCAAGACCGAGCGCTGGCTGAAGTGGCCGTTCAACATTCCGCCGCTGCCCGTCCAACTGCGCATCGTCGAGGTGCTGGACACCGCGAGGCGTGAAGTGGAACTCATCGCGGCGCAGATCGAGCGGCTCAAGCAGGAGAAGGCTGCGCTGATGGCTGACCTGCTTACCGGCAAGCGCCGAGTCCGTCTGCCTGCCGCCGAGACCACGCCATGACCGCCGTCGCGCCCAACTCGAAGGAGCAATACGCCGCGCACTTGCCGGCCTTGCACCTGCTGTGCAACCTGAGTTGGAACTTTCTGACCACAGCCCAGGCGCTGGCGCTGCGCGGCAGCACGCGCGAGGTCATCCTGAGGTCGCGCTTGGTCGAGGTGCTGCAGACTCGGCGCTACGAGTACAAGGGACAGTGGTATCCGCTGTCTAGCAGCGGCATCGAGCAGATCGTGCGGGAGCTGTCGGCGCTCAGCCTGGCCGAAGGGCTCATGCCGGCCAACGAGCGCCTGTACGGCAAGCTGGCTCTGGGCATCACCGTCACCGAGTTCATGCCGGATGGCAAGAAGCACCAGCCCACCATTGCGGTGATCGACTGGGGCGATCCTTCTTCGAACCGCTGGGACGTGACCGAGGAGCTGGAGGTGTTGTCTGCGCAGGGCACGCACCACCGAAAGCCAGACGTGGTGGCCTACGTGAACGGTATCCCGCTGGTGGTGATCGAGGCCAAGCGCCCGGAGTCGGGCGGCGGCAGCCACCCCTCCAAAGCGATGGTGCAGGAGGGCATCAGCCAGCAACTGCGCAACCAACGCCCAGACGAGATCCCCAACCTCTTCGCGTACGCCCAACTGCTGCTGTCCATCAGCCAGACCGAGGGGCGCTACGGCACCACCCACACCGCTGCCAAGTTCTGGGCCAAGTGGCGTGAGGAGGAGTTCGACGACGCTCACCTGCAGGCCGTCAAGAACGCGCCATTGCGCCCGGACGTCGGCACCGCGTTGTTCGAGGGCAAGCCCGCATCGCTTGCCACCTACTTCGACACGCTCTGGAGCGCGCCGATGCAGGCCACTGAGCAGGATCGGTTGCTGGTGAGTCTGCTGACGCCGTCCCGCCTGTTGGAGTTCCTGCGCGGCTACGTGCTCTTCGACCGCAAGGTCGGCAAGATCATCGCGCGCTACCAGCAGTTCTTCGGTATCCGCGCACTGCTGTCGCGCATCAGCCAGAAGAAGCCTGATTCGCAGGGTGGCGGCCGCGAGGGAGGCGTTGTCTGGCACACCACGGGCTCTGGCAAGAGCTTCACCATGGTGTTCTTGACCAAGGCCCTGCTGCTGGTCGAAAGCCTCAAGGAATGCCGCATCGTGGTGGTCACCGATCGCGTGGATCTTGAAACCCAGCTCTCGCGCAATTTCATGACGGGCGGGGCCTTCGGGTCGAGCATCGCCACGCAAAAGGATGGTGAGCGCAGCCGCACCCTGTCCGGTCGTGACCTGGCCCAGCGCATCGGCAAGGGGACCGAGCGGATCACTTTCACGCTCGTCCACAAGTTCAACACGGCGTCCAAGTTGCCCGAGTGCCGCAATGACTCGGCGGACATGATCGTGCTGGTCGACGAAGGACACCGAAGCCATGGCGGCGAAACCCATGAGCGGATGAAGAAGGCATTGCCGAAGGCGGCTTACATCGCCTTCACGGGAACACCGCTGCTCAAGGACGAGAAGACCTCCAACAAGTTCGGCCCCATCGTGCACGCGTACACCATGCAACGCGCGGTGGAGGACGAAACCGTTGCGCCGCTGCTCTATGAAGAGCGCGTGCCGGAACTGGACATCAACGAAGAGGCTGTCAACCGCTGGTTCGACAAGATCACCAGCAACCTCAGCGACGCCCAGCGCAGCGATCTGAAGCGCAAGTTCGCAAAGAAAGGCGCGATCTATGGCGCCGCCAACCGCATCGAACTGATCGCCTGGGACATCGCGACCCACTTCAACGAGAACATCAAGAAGCTGGACCTGGGTCTGAAAGGTCAGGTCGCAACCGACAGCAAGCTGGATGCGATCCGCTACAAGAAGGCGTTGGACGAGACGGGACTGGTGACAAGCGCGATCGTGATCTCGGCCCCCGACACCCGCGAGGGCAACTCGGAAGTCGACGAGGACACGCTGCCCGAAGTCCAAAAGTGGTGGAAGCAGGCCATGGCCACCTGCGGCAACGACCCTGAAGCCTACGAGAAGCAGGTGATCGGTGACTTTGGCACTGACGGAGCGCCAGACCTGCTGATCGTCGTGGACAAGCTGCTGACGGGCTTTGATGAACCCCGCAACACGGTGCTGTACATCGACAAGCCGCTGAAGGGCCACAACCTGATCCAGGCCGTCGCGCGGGTGAACCGCCTGCACGACGCAAAGCGCTATGGCGTGCTGGTGGACTACCGCGGCATCCTGAAGGAGCTGGACACCGCCATTCGTGCCTATCAAGACTTGGAGTCGCGGACGCAAGGTGGGTTCGATGTTCAGGACCTCGAAGGGCTGTACCACCAGTTCAGCACCGAGTACAAGCGCCTGCCGGCGCTTCACGAGCAGCTGTGGTCCTTCTTCAAGTCGGTCACCAACAAGCTGGACCGCGAGCAGTACCGACAGGTGCTCGCCCCTCGCTTTGTTAAAGACACGGACGGCACCGAGTACGACGAGCGGCAGAAGCTGCGCGACGATTTCTATGACGCGCTCACCGCCTTTGGCCTGTGCCTTCAGACGGCCCTGTCTTCGCGGAGCTTCTTCGAAGACAAGAGCTTCTCAGAGGAACTGATCACTCGCTACAAGAGCGACCTGCGCTTCTTCACCGAACTGCGCCAAACGGCTCGCCGAGATGCCATGGAGACGGTGGACTACAGCGTCTACGAAGAGCAGATCCGCAAGCTGGTCGACAAGCAGGTCATCGGTACCGAGGTGCGCGACCCCGAGGGCGTCTACCTGGTGCACCAGTTGGGCCAGGCCGAGAAGCCCGAAGACTGGTCGGAAGAGAAGACCCGCAATGAGACGGACATGATCCGGACGCGGCTGCGGAAGACCATCGAGCAAGAACTCGCTGAGGATCCGTACGCACAGAAGGTGTTCGGTGAGTTGCTGCGCCAGGCGATTGCCGAGGCGGAGGCAATGTTCGACCACCCGCTGAAACAGTACGCCTTGTTCAAGTCGTTCGAGGAAAAAGTGGCATCACGGGCGACGCCCGGTACGCCGGATGAGCTGGCAGCCAACTCACATGCCAAGGCCTACTTTGGTGCCATTCGCTTGGTGCTGGGTGAAGACAGCTTTGCCGCTCTGGAATCCCAGGCCCTTGAGCGCTTGGTGCAGCAGTCCCTGGCCATCGACACCGTGGTCAAGGATGCAGTCGCTGAGAACTCACTCAACCCCCAGAACATCGAGGCAGCGATTCGCAAGGGGCTGCTGCCACGGCTCTTTGGCAGCCTGGGGCTGGACAACGCCAAGCAGGTGGTGGAACAGGTCATCCAGATCACCCGCATCGGCCTCAGCAAGGCTTGACCATGGAGACGTTGGGTTTCGATGGTCAGCACCGAGTGGCGTACGGTGATGAGCAGATTGCTTTCACGTTGCGGCGGCAAACCACACGCGTTGTTCCGCGGGTAGCGATCCACGTTGAGCCAGATGGCCGCGTGCAGGTCGACGCGCCTCCGTCAACCCCGCTGGCCGATGTGCTGGCCGCGGTGCGTAAGCGCTCGCGCTGGATCAGTCAGCATGTCGCCGCTGCCAGGGCGCGGATCGCGCATGTGCTGCCGCGCGAGTACGTGAGCGGAGAGTCCATCCACTACCTAGGCAAGCGCTATCGACTCAAGGTCGTGGTTGAACCAGCGAGCGCCGCCGAGGCAAAGTTGCGTGGTGCGTTTGTGGTGGTGAATGTGCCTCGCCACGACGTCGATCAGATACGCGCGAGTATCGATGCTTGGTATCGCGAACGGGCTCGCGAGGTCTTCGCGACACGCCTCAAGGTCGTCTCCGAGCCGTTGCGGTGGGTTCGCCAGCTGCCATCAGTTCGCTTGCAGTTCATGACCCGACAATGGGGTAGCTGCTCCCCATCAGGTCGACTGACCCTCAACCCTTGGCTGGTGGCCGCACCGCGCGAGGCGATCGACTACGTGTTGCTGCATGAGCTCTGCCATCTAAGACATCACAACCACAGCCGTGCCTTCTACCAAGCGTTGGCGCGACATCTTCCCGATTGGGAGCGGATCAAACTCCGGCTTGATGAACAGGCAGAGATTTTCCTGCGTCGGTGAGCTTCAGCCTGGGGTCGGCGCTCAGGATGAGGCCCTCGTCTAGGCAAGGCAGCCAGTCACACGCGCGCCGGTAGACGATTGCCAGTAAGCGTCCTGGCAAGTCATATTGATCCGCTGAGCCGTGCCTAGGATGCCTGGACTTGCTCATCGAGTAGCCCCCGATGCAGAGTTGTCCACGGCGGCGGGCGGGCGGCGCCTGCGACGAACGCACGTAAGCGCCCAGCAAAGTCATGTTGACCCCCGGCCGCGTCAAGACTTAGCTGGCAAAGACGTCAAGTTCCAAGGTCAGGCCAAGCCGTCCAATTGCCGTCTGAAGTTCAGGGGGTCAGTTCAGTCGTTGATGGACACGAGCATCGGCGACCGCGACTGCGACCGCGACAGGTTCGCGCGGCCGGCTGCAATGAATCGAAAATCGGTGACAACTTGGTTGGAATACGTACCTTCCCTAGGCGGATCCGCCCCAACGGCTCCTAGACCTCGTCAACGAGCTATTGGAAGCATGGATCCTTGCAGCTACTGCGACTTCATTGCTCGCACCAGAGTCTGTCGACGGAACTCCACGCGATCGGCCTCGGCTCGAAGAGTCTGCGCAATAAAAGACACGACCTTCATTGCGCTCGACTTCATGTGATTCGGCATCGAGCCTCGTCTCAAAATGAGCAAGCCAAGGTCCAAGTCCACCTCCTCAACGCGCTCTCTGCTGTTGTTCGGTCCAACAAGCCGCTCAACCGCATAAGCCTGACGTCTAAGTCGGCGCGGGGTGTCGATGTCCACGATCGAACGCAGCTCTGGCTTTGATAGACCTTGCTCTCTCATTGCGCGCAGTACTGCGTCGAGCTGCTTCGCGTGGCTGGGAAAGTACCTCGCCGCTGATCCCTTGCCGGCGGCTTTGTTTACTAGACCCAGCTCGATCAGTTCTCTTAGCAGTCGGTGATCGCAGCCCCCGCGCCTCGCGAGTTCGACTGATCCAAACGCCTCAACGGGATCGCTCGACTTAAGCGGGCCGAGTGCCGCAAGCGAGCACGAATCTGGTGCGAGACTGCGACGACTTGCCATGATCAGCTTTTTCCTTTCAGGTTTGTAAAGCTATACAAAAGGTGGAGCTTCTACGAGGGAATGCAACCCGCCGCCTCTCTATGTGAAATGCGCTTCGAACGAAAAACTGACGCAATTCTTCGACCTTGCCAGCCTTCAATCAAGCGGACTCTCGCCGAGTCGACTTGAAGGTCTGTTTGTCTGCGCACCGAACGTAGCTAGTCTTGATCGCTATGTGTGCTCAGAATTTGCGGCAACTGCCGTTGTTTTTAGTTCAAGCGAGGGGCCGCCTCGGTCTCAGCCAGCAGGCGCTGTCTGAGAGGACGGGTGTACTTCAAACGACGCTCTGCGCTTTGGAGCGCGGTCGTCGGTCAAATCCGGGGCCAGCTCTTCGAGATGCGCTCAAACGTGGCCTAGAACTTACAGACGTCGACCTCACGGCAATGGCGGTAGCCGTCGAACACGATCGTCTCGTGGCCGAGGTGGGGCGAGGGCTTCTGAGAAGCGCAGAGCCGCTGGTCTCTGCGGTTTTGCTTGCTGCCAACCAAATGACAGACGCAGAGCGAGAAGGTCTGCTGCGGCGCGTTCAACGCGCCATCCGTACACAGGAGGAGCACAGCGCTCTGTTGCGCGAGCCTCCCGTGCCTGCTTACGGGGAGGAGGTCGACATGACCTAGCAAAGAAAAACGGCGAGTCCTCTTCAAGAGCAACTCGCCGGGTAAGTCCAGGGCAAACCCCAGACGTCTCAACACTAAGTATTAGAGCCCGGACACCTGGCGTCAAGACCGCACGATGTATGCGGTTGGAGTTGCTCGTCCCTACTGAGCGCGAACCGCGCTCAACGATGAACACTCAGGAGTCCATGATGACTGTTGCGCAGCAACCAAACCAGACCGCAAGCGCGGTCGAAGCTCTTCTCCGCTCACTGATTTCGACCCGAAAACCGCGGCCGGTCGTCACGCCACGCGGGAGGCGGGCGCGCGGCTTTCAGCCTTCATACAAGCAGGCCTTCTCCAAGTCATCGTTCCCGCGATTCGAATCTCTCGTCGAGGATGATGTGTTACGAGTACTGGAAGTCGCGGCTTCAGTAAGTCGTTTTGTCACCCAACCGTACGTTGTCGATCTGTCGGATAACGGCTATCGACATGACTACACGCCTGACGCTGAGGTTACCCTGCAGGGTTCCGTAGCGCTTATGGAAGCAAAGGGCGACCACTGGCTAACCGTTGAGTCGGCACGAACGACTCTGGCAAGAAACGCGCGGCGGCTGAAGACACTTGGGATTCCCTTCCTGCTCTTGCTCGAAAGCGATGCTCGGCCTTCCGGGCTGCAAGTCGAATTGAAGCTGCTGCTTCGCGAGCGCCCGGCTTGCAATCCCCGTCGTCGTGGTCTTGACCCGACCCAGTGGGACCCCTCGGGAACAGTCCAACCGACAGGACACCAGCTTCGGCGCTGGCGGGACGCTCAGAAGGAGTGTGACGCCCTGCTCGATCGGGTTATGCGCCGTGACCCGGATGAAGTCCTTGCGCGATCCAATGCCTAAGGAGGAGAGGCATGAGCTCAAGCTTCTATCTTCGGAAGGATCAGCGAATCTTCATCGACGCTGCGGAATACACCGTTGTCCGAGCCGACCACGCAGGCGAGACGATGCTGGAGTCGTCAGCCAGCGGCTTGCGGCAGATTTACACCGCCTATCAGCTAGTCCAGATGTACACGGAAGGGCGTGTCGCGACGGCCTCGGAGCAGCGCGCCCAGCAAGCACCTGATCTGAAGCGCAAGCGACCACCGGCCCGGATGGATGGTATGTCGGCGCGGGCAAAGGCGGAGACTCGACGCAGGCTGGATATCCTGATTCGCGTTGACAACGCCAACGGCTTCAGCATGTCCCGAGAAGACATTGAGGTTCTGCTGCGGGACATCGCCAGGGACCGGAAAGATCCCTTTCCGCCACATGTCTCCACCGTCTATCGTTGGCGGAGGAAGTATGAGAAGGCACAGCGCGATGTGCGTGCCCTGTTCTCTTGCACCGACGAGCGCGGCGGGCGCGGTGTTTCGAGGCTGGGTCCCGAAGTCGACCAGAAGGTTGACGAGGTCATCGATGAACTCGTGCTCGCTCGCCACGCCTTTTCGCCTCAAGAGGTGCAGGAGGCCGTAAAGCTGCGCATTGATCTTCTCAACAAGGAGAGGAGCCAGTCCGAGCAACTGACCGCACCGTCGTTGCGCACCATCCAGCGGCGCATTGCCAGTGAAGGCCTCTACGACTTGCTGGTGGCCCGCGTTGGCATGGAAGAGGCGTTGCGCCGCTTCTCTGTCCGTGGCGCAGCCCGCCGTGTCGGGCGCATCCTGGAGATGGTCGAGATCGACCATACGCCCGTCGACCTGTTGGTGGTCGGTGAAGACCGCCAGGTGATCGGCCGGCCGACGCTGACGGTGGTTCTCTGCCGCAAGAGCCGCGCTTGCCTCGGTTACTGCTTGAGCCTGGCCGGCCATGGTGTTCCGACGGTTTTTGCCGCCCTGCGTCATGCGTTGCTGCCCAAAGACTATCTCGCCGAGCGCTATGGCGACCTCAATCTGTCCTGGCCGATGCACGGATGGTTCGAGCGCATCGTGATGGACAACGGTCGTGAGTTCCACGCCGATGCCATCGCTGACGCTTTGCTGAGCCTGGGAATCGCCGTAGAGTTCGCGGCCTCGAAGAGTCCGAACGACAAGCCTCATATCGAGCGCTTTTTGCGCACACTGAATTACGGACTCATTCACACGCTGAAGGGCACGACGCTAGCGAAAGTGCACCACCGAGTGGGCTTCAAGAGCGAGGATGAGGCCGTGCTCACGTTGGACGAGCTTGATCGGATCATTCATGTCTGGATCTGCAACGTCTACCACCAGCGTCCGCACCGTGGTCTTGCTGGCAAGACACCGTTGGAGGTTTGGAACAGCGATGTGTTGATTTATCCGCCGCAGCTGAAGATGAGTCCGCAGGAGGTCGACTACGAGTTCGCCGACGTCGAGGAGAAGCCGATTCATCACTACGGCATCGAAATCAACACCTACAAGTACAACTGCGCGGCGCTGCAGGACCTTCGGAAGGCGCTTCCGATGGGCGCCAAGGTGCACGTGAAATGGCCGCGCTGGAACGTTGGTCACATCTTCGTCTGGAATTCGATCAGCCAAGCGTTCATCACGGTGCCGAACAACCGGGAGGACCTGAAGGGCCTGTCCTTGGACCAGGCGCAGGCGGTCAAGGAGGCTGAGTCTGCGCCACGGCGCGACCTCGGTGTTGTTGCGGGTCGTGGCAGCGAGACCATTCGCAAGTTGGAGAAGGAGGCTGCCGAAGCCACCCAGCTCAAGAACCGCCGCAAGAGCGGCCGACTGGGGCAACACACGTCGGACAAGTCGCGAGGGATCGCGCCTGAGCCCGTGCCTGTCGCTCCGATGGCCGAAGAGGCAGACAACGAGCTCGTGACGGCACCCGACGATGGGACCGAGTTCGACGAGGTCGAGATGGAGGTCGTGTCGTGAGCGCCAAACTCGAGCCAACCGATGTCGCTGCTGTCCTTGACAGGAAGGCACTCTGCGCAACAGTCAGACGCCGCATTCGTCGCAGCTTCGGTCACTTCCCTCAGGTCAAGAAGGTGCTCAGGCGCCTTGGAGACCTGCTGAAGTACGAGTGCGACGGCGAAGAGCCCGAGTGCCTCGTCTTGCTTGGCGAGACCGGTGCGGGCAAGACCACGCTTTTGGAATACTTCCGGGACAAGCATCCGCCGATTCATCATGACGACTTCACGGAGGTGCCGGTACTCTACTTTCGCGTGCCCAGTTCCTGCACCAAAAGCGCACTCTACGCTGGGCTCTTGACGGCGCTGGGGTCTCCCTACGCAAAGGCAGGCAACGAAGCGGACAAGCTGGAGCAGTTGCTGACGCTTCTTCGGGCCTGCAAGGTCCGACTGATCCTGCTCGACGAATGCAACCACTTGGCCGATCGTGGTGCGCAGAAGACCCACTACTCGATGGCCGACGGTCTCAAGGAGTTGCTGGGTAGGGGGCGCTGCCCGATGGTCCTGGCCGGCACGCCGTCTCTTGCGGATTTCGTCTGGCTGAACGAGCAGATCTCCGACCGGTTCGGCGAGCGGATCACCTTGGAGCCTCTTTCCATGGAGCCTGCTCGGCAGAAGGACTGTCTTGCCGTCATGAATGGCTTTATGAAGCTGCTCGACGGCATGCAGGCCATTGACCTGACCGGAAAAAAGGTCGCCACGTCGATGGTTTACGCGTCCGGCGGTCGCCTGCGTGGCATCCGACGACTGCTAGTTCGGTCGGTGGAAATCGCTGAAGGTAAAGACAGCCTGGAGATCAACAACGCCGTTCTGGAGCAAGCCTTTGCCGAGGTCGTCTTTCCTGGTGCTGAGCCGAACCGAAATCCGTTCTCCCGACGCTTTAACAAGGCGCCGCTAACAGGGCTTGGTGAACCTTACGGCAAGCGTGGAGGGAGGTCCTCATGAATGTGGCTCAAGTTCAGCCTCTCGTGCGCAGGCAACTGGGGCCTGATGAGTGGTCAGAGACCTACCTCGCTGACCTGGTTCGGCGGCACGGGGTAAGGCAGCCGTGGAAAAACCATCTTGACCAGATCCGTGGGGCACTGCCTGCGACGGCCAGCGCGGGGCATTGGCGCGAAGAGCCGTCCACAGAGCCCAACGAGCGCGTCTTGCGCGCCGACGGTATCCCCCGCTATGGCGGTCACCTGCCACCGGCGTGGTCTGTATCGGATCGAGCTGGTCGCATCCGCTACTGCCCGATGTGCATCAGCGAGCAGCGCATCATTTGTGCAAGATGGCGCATTACGGCACTGTCCGTTTGCACGCTTCATGGCTGTTGGTTGAAGGATGACTTGGTCGAGCCGGCAGTGACCGGAAGCTATAGCGATCCTGGGCGGATGCGGCTGGCGGAGGCGACGACTGAAAAGTTGCTTGCTGGAGCGCACTGCCCGTTGGCCGGTCATGAAGTCGTCAGGGCGACGTGGGGCAGCTTTGAGCGCAAAGCCACTGAGTCGACGGATCCGAGTGGAAATCAGGCCCTCGCCCAGCAGCTTGCCTGCGCCATGTTGCTGTGGCGGCTGCTGACCGGCATGGCGACGGTCCACAGAAGGCAGGTGGCAAAGCGCCGCAAGGTGTGCCTGATCGAAGACGTCGGGGAGGTCGTTAGGGCGTTGGGCCTGTGTGTCGATCCCTCAGTGGATGGGATCGCCCGAACCTTCCGACAGATCACATCCAAGACCTACCTGCTTGCTGCGGAGCGTGTCATCGCTCACACGATCGAGGAGGAGGCCAAGACTAAATCGCTGCTGTCATTGCTTCCATTGAGGAGTCTGCATGAAGCCGCCGTTGCAGCAGACCCGGCTCTGGAGATTCCAACCAAGCCCGGTGCGCTCGTTTTTCGCGAGGAGAAGCAGTCGTACTACAGCCGTAACGAAGCCTTGGAGCGGCTTGGGATCGCCGAGCCAGCGCTTAGTGCCTGGGTCAGGCGCGGTGTGATCAAAGACGTGATCACACGTCAGCTCGGCCGCAAGCCGTTTGTTTTCCTGTCCCGCACGGAAGTCGATCGCCTTAGCCGAGAACTGAACCGTCTGGTGCCCGTTGAGCAGTTCATTTCGGAAGTCTCGATCGACTGGTCAGCCTACTTCGCTTTGCGTCGTGGGGGACTGCTGAATCCCATCATCCTGGGGGATGTGCGCCATCTGATGCGTCCCAACGTTACCGCGACACAGTTGGCCTTCGAAAATGCCGCGAAGCCTGCAGAGCGCCACGACGCAGGCGCGATGCCGCTGTTCAGCGAGCAATGCGTCAAGGCGGCGGGCGGTCAGGGAGCGTTTGTCGACCTGCTGAAGGCAGTGCTTGGGGGGCGGGTGGCGTTAGCACGTGACCTGAGTCGACCCGGGTGGTCGTCGTTCTTGCTGCCCACGGAGTCCCTTGCCGCGCTTGCGCATGCGAGGCGGTCCAGCTGGACACGCCGGTTCAAGCCTGCACTTGTCGAGCAGGCGTCACTTTTCGAGGAGGCCCCATGCCTGCTCTGAACCAAGACGCCAGTTGCTGGTCGAGCCCCCGTCCGGGACTGCTCGTCCGCGTGACGCCGGCGCCAGGGGAGAGTGCACAAGGCTTTTGGTTGCGGGAAGCCGCCTGGAACGGGCTGAACCCAAGGTGGACTCGCAAAGCGGCGGCAAGCGGCCTCCATTCCCGCGCCCGATTGTGCGCGGCCTGTTTGAGAGAGATCGGGATCTGGAAAAGCGAATGGCTCGCTCCGGACTGCTTCTCCTGCGCAGTGCATCAGCTTTGGCTCGCTGACCGGTGCGATAAGTGCCTGCAGGACCTGCGCTGGTCGTCCGTGAGATACGAGCACTGCAGATGTGGTCGCGACCTTCGGCTCTTGCCCCAGACCCCGCTCCCATTGCGCCTTGCGTCGGGCATAGATCCATTGCCTCAGGAGGTCTTGGATTTCGTGGGCTCACTGAGTCTGCACGGTCTGGACGGTAAGCCTGGCAAGAAGGCGAGTCGAGTTGACGTTGCTTCGATCGCAACTCGCACAGTAGCCGGACTTGAAACGCTCAATAACGCCGAAGCAGGCATGGCCGATCTCCTTGATCGCATACGCGTTGCCCCTTCATCCTTGGGAACCGTGCAGCTTCTGAATGAAGCATTCCCGTCCTTGAAGCGACGGATTGAGGCGCTGCCGGACCTTGTTTGGCGCCATCGACTGCTGTCAGCTCTGGCGCGGTTCGTCGACCAATCCGCAAGTACGCCAAATCCAATCGTCGGTCGAAACGTTGCACGTACCGATAGTGCCATGGCCACGGTGGCACAACTTGCGACCTCGGTGGGCGTGGCACCAAGTCGGCTTGCCAAGGCGTTGGACCAGATGGTTGAGGGTGCTGTCGCGATCAGGGTCACGTTAGGAGGACGGGTGCGCCGGGTGGTTGTCGGTGACCAATCGAGGGAGATTAAGGAGGCTTTGGCAAGCGTCTTGAGTCGCAAAGCCGCTGGTCGGCGCCTTGGCATATCCGCAAAGCGCGTGTCGGTGCTCGAGCGCGAAGGACTCCTTGCGCCGATGACCGAGGCGAGCTGCCAGCGGTTGCTTGCGGATATGCCTGATTCTCGGTTTGACCGCCCGCCAGATACGGCTGTCTTGTCCCAAGCCCTCAGCAGGCTGGTGCGGGTGGACCAGACGGCCGCGTTGATGCAGTCACTTCTTGTTGGGACGTTGCGGTGTTGGCGTGTGCCTGTAGCTGCTAGTGAAGTCATATCGCTCGCCTCTTGGTACGTGTGTCGAGACGAAGTCAAGGCTTGGACATGTGCCCTCAGCCAAGATGAGTTGAGCGTTCCGCAAGCCGCCAATGCCTTAGGCGTGAAGCAAGAAGTGGCGTATCACCTCATTCGTCGCGGCCTGCTTGCCTCGACGGTCCGTCAAGGTGCCGCTCGACGCGAGATGGCGGTGGCTCGTGTCGATCTGCAGAACTTCTCTCGTTGCGTATTTCAGCCCTCTTCATCAGGAAGTCCAGCGAGCCTGTCGTCGATGTTCGGCAACGCTGACAACTTGATCAGCGTGGTTGTCGTTTCGGCTTCATCGCCGCGCGCAGCGCGGCCCCTAGACAGTCGGATCTTCGGGTCCACCGGACTCCGATCCGCCAGCCAGAAGCGATTCGCTCAGCGTCCGCGCACCGCCCCACTTCGGCTTGGCAAGCATCGCGGACACCCAGGCTTCGGCCCGAAGCGTCACGGGAGTGAGTATCTGAGTCCGGCCGAGCAACTGCTGGGCAACAGCGTCGTCGTCGTAGAGGTACCCGCAGAGTTGAGCCAATGTCCACTGCGCCAGCCCTGCCTTCACGAGTTCCTGATGCAGTTTCGGGCGATGCAACGTCAACCACTCGTTCGCACCTGATTCCGGGAAGAACACCGGCGACGTGAACTCGGAGTCATGGAAGGCCAGTTCCGCATCGGTCCCAAGCCGATTGACCAGCGCTTCGAATGATCTTTGAAGTCGTTGTGCCTGTTTGTACTGAGCGGCTGCAACTGCGTCGCCACGCTTCTGGACTGAATGGAACCTGCAGACGAGAGCTGCGCTGGCCGCCGGTCTCCAGCAGTACTTGCAGAATTTCAACAGGTCAACCTCGCGACCGTTCACGATCACGCCTCGCGGCACTGGCCTGAGCCTGGCGTAGCCCACCATCCGAAGGAATGACGCCACCTCCACAGTTTCAGCCGGCCGCTTCTCGCGGGGAGGCCGCGTGGAGTGGTGATACAGCAAGTCCACGACCGCATAGGCCTGCACAAGCTCTTCAAGTCGATGCTTGTGCGCCGCGATAGCTAGCTCGTGCTGGATGAGCTCCACCTTGTCCCAGGTTGGCTGCCCTTGCAGGGTCAGCAGCCCGTGATGTTCGGGCGGAAGCATCAACGCGACGAAGTGGCGAATCAGCTCTGCAGCAGTCGCCGGGTTGATCGGCTTGTCTTCGACGTCAAGCGCGATCATCGTGAGCACCGCCACCATCGGACGGGAATAGACGCCCGGCGGCAAGTCTTCGAGGTACAGCGGCATCAAGTGTCCAAATTTGCCAGTAGTTTCCGCTGAATGGCCCCCATAGCATGGCGCCAGGCAGGTACATGCATGGACACGATGACGATCAGTGATGTCGCCAAGTTGCTTCACATCACAGAGGAAAGCGCACGCAACCGGATCTCCGCGGGGCAGGCGATGCCGCCTTCGTTCAGGGTTGGCCGGCGGCGGTTGTTCATGCGCGAACACGTCGAGCAGTGGCTCACAGCGCGAATCGGTCATCCAGGCGCACTTGCTGGTGTCGGCGCCGCTGGAGCGTCCAGTGGCATCCCGGCAGCCCCTCAGCTCGGCCCTGTCGCGTCCACCGCCGCCGATGGTGCTGCTCAGGGCGCCGAACACGGCGCCGTCCCCCTTCTTTCGGCAGCGTAGTCACCCAGTCCCGGGTATGACCCGGCCCTCAACCTTGATCAGGAGATCCCAGACCCAGCGATAACTCTCGCCCCAGAAATGCAAAAGCCCGGGGTGCAACCCGGGCTTGAGCAGTCGGCCGAAGCCAACCAGATGGCGATCTGTTGGTATGAGTATCGGTCGCGACATCAGTGGCGTCAAGCCACGCGGTGTGCTGGGGACGTTCACCCATCTGGCCTGCGCTCACAGGTCGCATTCAAAGTATCTATGCGACTCCCTATCCACATGCAGCGCGAGATTGTGCGCCTGCACTTCCATGACCCTTCCCGTTCCAGCCGCTCCATCGCCGCGGCGGTCAACTCCACCGGAACCACGGTCGGTGACCTACGTGCGCGGCTGGCCGCCTCAGGCTACACCGAGAGCGATCTGCGGGACCTCGACGACGACGCATGGGTGACCGCGCTCGGCACCCACGACCGTTCCATCGCTGTGCGCAAGCCGGCCCCGGATTGGCAGTGGGTCCACGAGGAGATGAAGCGTCCCTCCGCCACACTAGAAACGCTGTGGCGTGAGTGGCGAGAAACCTGCCCCGACGGCATCGGCTACACCCAGTTCAGTACGCTGTACAGGGAGTGGAAAAGGACGTTGAACGTCGTAATGCGCCAGACCCACGCGCCGGCGGACAAGCTGTTCGTGGACTTCGCTGGCCAGACCGTGGAGGTGCGTGATCCGGACGGTGGTCCATCACTGTTCGCCCAGGTGTTCGTCGCCGTCCTGGGCTACTCGAACCTGACCTACGTTGAGGCCGTCGCCAGCCAGACCACGCCCGACTGGATCCAGTGCCACATCAATTGCTTCGAGGCGATCGGTGGCGCGCCGCGCTGGGTCGTGTGCGACAACCTCAAGGCAGGTGTGGTGCGCCGGGAGCGCGACAAGATCGTGATCAACCCGGCCTATGCCGACGCGCTCCGGCACTTCCGCACCGCGGCGGCACCGGCGCGGCCGCGCCGCCCGCGCGACAAAGGCAAGGCGGAGGTCGGGGTCCAGATCGCCCAGCGCTGGATTCTGTTCAGGCTGCGCGACCGGGTCTTCTTCAGCCTGGCCGAACTCAATGCCGAGATCCGTCGCCTGTGCGAGGAGATGAACGGCCGTCCCTTTCGCAACCGCGCCGGCAACCGGCGCCAGCGCTTCGAGGATGGTGAGCGTGCCGCACTGATGGCGCTGCCCGCCACGCCCTACGAGGTCTGCGAATGGCGCTACGAGGTGAAGGTCGGCGCCGACTACCACGTTGAGCATCTCGGCTCCTACTACTCGGTGCCTTTTCAGCTGGCTCACCAGCGTGTCGACGTGCGGGCCACCCGAAGCCTGATCGAGCTGTTCACCCGCGGCCGTCGCGTCGCGGTTCATGCGCTCGCGGCGAGCACGGGGCAAACCATCACGTCCGATGAGCACCGGCCGATCTCGCATGTCCGCGTGCTGGAAGGCGAACCCAAGGCGCTGCTGGCCTGGGCCGAAACCGTTGGGGCCCAAACGCGCGAGATGATGCGATACCACCTGGAGCAGCGGTCCGACGAGTTCAATGGCCTGCGGACGGCACGCGCGCTGCGCGACCTGGCCCGCGCCTATGGGAACCAGCGCTTCGAGGAGGTCTGCGCCTACGCGTTGCGCCTGAACATCCGCACTCTGCGTGCCCTGAAGTCCATCTTCAGTGACTCCACCGACCGCCGCGCTGGCCAAGCCCCGCAGGACGGCACGAAATCCCGCCCGCCGCACGAGAACCTGCGCGGCGCTGAGTACTACGGGGGCTAAGCATGGGTGTCACGACGCAAAACACCGCGCAGATGCGCGCGCTCAAGCTGTCCTCAATGGCCAGGGCCTACGAGACGCAGCTCCAGCAGCCCAAGCTCCATGAGCTGGGTTTCGACGACAGGCTGGCGCTGCTGCTGGAGTCCGAGGAGTCTGACCGACGCAACCGCAAGCTCAGCAGGCTCATCCGACAGGCCAACCTTCGCGAAAGCGCGGCGCTGGAAGACCTCGACGACCGTGCTGGCCGCGGCCTGGACAAGTCGCAGGTGGCATCGCTTGCCACCTGCACCTGGATCACCAAGCACCAGGGCCTACTCATCGTCGGCCCGACCGGCGTTGGCAAGACCTGGATCGGATGCGCGATGGGCAACCAGGCCTGCAGGCAAGGCCTGACGGTGCAGTTCTACAGGCTCAGCGAGCTCTACGACCAGATCGCCGATGCCCAACACGACGGGACGCTGCCCAGGCTGAAACTGGCGCTCACGAAGCCGAACTTGCTGATCTTGGACGATTTCGGCATCGGCGATATGTCGACCACTGCTGCTCAGCTGCTGCTGGACGTCATCGACAGCCGCCAGCACCGCGGTTCGCTGTTGATCACGAGCCAGTACCCGGTTGACAAATGGCACGGGCTGTTCCCGGACCAGACCGTGGCCGACGCCACGCTGGACCGGTTCGTGCACACGTCTCATCGGCTGAACTTGAAGGGCGAGTCGATGCGCAAGCTGCGGGCGAAGCTGGATTCGGATACACCGTAGCGTTGATGCGGTTGGCCAATGCCCGGGCGGGCCCCGGACATTGGCGCCTCGCCGTTCGTCTCCCATATTGCCCGGCGTTGAACATGGCTGGCTACCGGATTTGCGCGCGTGGTTGCTCGGTCGATCAAGTTGCCGAACCTGTCGTTGTTCGTCAGTTCCTGCGGCGTGCAGCACCTGCAAGAACATCGTTTCAGCGCCAGAGAGCCCGCGACATCACGCCAGCCGGCGGTGGAATGACGCACTTCGGCATGTCCGCTACCATCCGCGCAAACACTCAATAAAAAACCTTCAGGGAGGAACATGAGTGCATTGCCGTCGAACCCGGGAGCTGGCGCTACCCGGGAACAAGTCGTTGCCATCTTGGAGTTGCTGGAGACTCGGATGCTGTGGTCGACCGCGAAGCCGATCATTTCGGCCACGGGCATCCACACCAGCCGCGGGTGGCGCGAGACTATCGCGCAGGCCCGTGGAGACTCCTACAGCGACGCCATCTGGGCAAGCGCGTACAAGTCCCTTTCCGTTGTCGCCAGGTGGCACACCTACGTCGGCAATAAGCATGTCAGCTTCTTCGATCTGCGCGAGCAAAACGAGGATGCCAAGGCCTTGGTGTTGGACTGGGCGCGCAATCGGGCGGTCGAAGATTTGAAAGGCGTCGTGCGACGGCGCCCGTTCAACATCCTGGAAGCGCCGACGCGCAAGGCAGACCTCGAGCCGTACAAGAACGCCGAACCCAAGCTGCTCGCCGCAGAATTTCAAGGCGGCAAGCTGTACCTTCAGTTCTTCAGTACGCGGGCCTACACGATGCGTGAGCCGCTCGATATCACGCGCATGAGTGCGGCGCAGGCCAGGCTCTTTGAAGAGTACGAAGAGGTCATCGGTGTACGGACCCGCCTCGTGCCGTGTTTCGACACGGTGGTCGTCGACACGGCGAACGACCTCGTCGAGCTGCGTGTCGATTTCCAGCCGGGCATGACCGAAGACAAGAACTCGCCCGCTTTTGTCCGGGTGATGAACGAGTTCAACCGCGCCACCACCAAGTTCATCGGTCAGGGCGCCGTCGGTGTTGGCCTCATGAATCTTCATCCGGCGATCAACCCGATGTACCAGGATGCCGCGTGCGGCCGAGTAACGGCGCTGGGCTTTGTGGCCACTAGCAAAGCGTCATCGTCGAACAATCACGGCCAGATCCACCGCACCAAGACGCAGGATTTCCGCAAAGACAGCTTCCATGTTGGCGGCAAGCAGCATGTCGACAAGGTGGACCCGTACACCATCGGCATCACCTGGCCGGCCAAGCCGTCAAAGGGTGACCTGTACCTCGAGCTGAAAGGCAGCGTGAGGGCGATCTATTCGGGCAAGCTACGCGCTGTCACCACTGCAGAATTCCTGGGCTGCCTTGACGGCGCAGACTACGACTTCATCGCCGACCAAGTCTTGCGTCGGCTGCCGCGAAGGAAAAAGTGAACGTGACCGGCATCATCCACGACGACTGGGCTTGCGAGCCCAGCGTCAGGGACGCGTGCCTGCATCTCTGGCAAGCCTTGTCGGAGAAGGAGTCCCACCTCGATCACTACACCTTTGACGATCTTCAGAAGTTTGCTGAAGTGGCAGACCACGCGGTGGTCGCCCAAGCGCTTCTGTACCTGTCGAATCCGAAGCTCCGGGTGCTCAGAACCTGCCTGATGTACGAGTTCAACGGCGGCTACTTTGAGCTGCCGGCAGAAGAGGTCGAGCACTACTCAAAGGGCGAAGGAGTGGTCCACCCTGAGTACGGCGAGCCCATCGACGAATCCGAAATCCTGGTCTGCTTCACGCCAGGTGCTGGTCTTCAGCAGAAGGCCGCCTCATGACCCAGATTTCTCTGAAGGATTTTGAGCGGTACTCGTCGAGGAAAGCCATCCAAGCCACGCTGCGTCGCGTCAAGATCAGCGAGGAAGGCTCCTACGAAGAGTTCGTGGAACAGCTATACGACGACATCGACCAGCTGATCTACCGAATGCAGGCTGGCCCTGAGGTCCGGCAAAGCGACAGCGAGGACCGCTTGAGTTCTGAAGTCCTTGGTGGGCTCAGCATCATGGGCTACGACGCCGTTGCGGACGGCAAGACGGGTGGACACGTCGACCTCTCCGTGAAGATGGGGCAGTTCTCATGGGTCGGCGAGGCCAAGAAGGATGGCAACTTCCATGAGGGCTTCCTTCAGCTCACCACGCGATACGTCCCCGCGTCGGGGAACTTCTCGCACAACCAGGGAGGCTTGATCTTCTACCTGATCGAGACGCCTGACGCGCGCGGCAAGCTCGACACATGGCGCGACAAGCTGGTTTCCCAAGGGCACGCCTGCGTGGACTGCACCCGCAATCGGTTGGCGTTCTACTCGGACCACAAGTACGCGAGCTCGGGGACGAATTTCAAAGTCCGAACCATGGGCGTGAGCCTGTACCACAAGCCGCAGGACAAATCAGCGCGGATCTCGGCGGCCAAGAAGGCCGGCAAGAAGGCCGCCGCAGGCGGCTAGTGATGGCGGTCTCTTGGACTATCAGGCCTGCCCTGGTCGGCGATGCCGCGCAGGTTGCGGCCCACGGTTGCTACCGCGTCGACGATGCTGATCGACGCCCTGCATATGCGGACTGGGTGTCGCCGCGCATTGCTTCGGGCCATTACATCGGGTGCTTCGCTGTGCAGGGCGAGGTGGTTGTCGGCGGCGCCGGTGCGGTGCTGCTGGACTGGGGGCCAACGCGCGCCAATCCAAGAGGACAGATGGCCCGCATCGTCAACGTGTTCACGGTGGAGGAATGGCGTCGACAGGGCGTTGCACGCGAACTGGTGGCTGCCGTTCTGCGCCAGTGCGAGGCTCTCGGTGTTCGCGAATTCAACCTCGGCGCGACGCGGGAGGGGCGCTCGCTGTACCGCTCACTCGGCTTCGAAGACTACCCCGCTGAGATGCGTCGCCGCTCAGCCAGCTAACCCCGAAAGGACAGGGGCGTGGTCGGCGCATCAGTGCCCCTAGCCCGCGGGCCCAAAGAGCGACAACGGCAGCGTGCCCTTGGCGATGATGAGGATGCCGTCGCCCGCGCCGTGCAGCAAGGCGAACACGGCGGTGACCGGCGCCCCCAGCACCGCGAGCAGCACCGCACCTAGCGGGTGCATCAACGCGGCCAGACGCGCTGAGTAGAGCGGGGGCAGCCGGCGCAGGAACCCCAACTCCAGCAAGCGCTCGGCGACCTGAGCTGGTCTCACCAAGGCATCGATAGCGACAACGATGCCCGGCGCCGCGCCGACGGCTGCCAGCAGACCGGGCAGGTGGGCTGTCATGGCGGTGCTGACGAACCTGGTCATGGCGAACACCCAGGCCAGCAGCACGGCAGTAGCCACAGACGGTTCCCTCTACTGCGGCGCTGCGGTGCTCGTCCGGCTGGCCTCTATTGGCTCCACAAGCTGCTTGGCCTGCGGCAGCTATGCATTGAGTGTCAGGCCCACGAGCACGTCCAGTCCGGCCCAGACCCAGCATGCGCCGCGCCAGCCCCACACATGGTCCAGGGCCGCCGAAAACGGCCAACCGACCGTTCTCGCGAAGCCAGCGATCAGCGTGATGCCGGTGATGGCGCCGCGCGTATCGCGGCCATACAGCCGAACGAGCGAGACGAAGTCGGCAGTGTCGGGCGCCCAAATTATGGCGCTTTCACATAATTTGACTTCCCTCTGATCCTGCGCGGCCGCGTAAGCACCCGCTGCAGGATGAGAAGCCCGCTTCACAGTGACAAGTACCAGCTGTTCCTTGAGGAGCTCAACACCCTCAGGGCGGATGCTGGGCTCAGTCAGGTGGAGCTGGCGGCGCGGATGCAGATCGGCCAAGACGTCGTCAGCCGCTGCGAGGCCGGGCGCCGACGCGTCGACGTGTTCGAGCTGGCGATATGGGCCCACGCCTGCGGCACCACGCTCGAGGCCTTCGTGAAGAAGCTCGACGAGCGCATTCAGCGCCACCAACTGCCAAGCCTGTTGTGACTGCGCGCTCGGCTTCTGATCCGGTAGCGCCTGCCCTATGTCAAGTCCTCGCGAGTCGGGGAACCGTTGCGAGGCCTGTTGCCGTCCCTTCTGGCTTTCGCCCTAGATAGCGGCAGAGGCTTGATGCCGCCCAACATCACGCCAGTGGCTTGCGCTGGCTCGGCCGCCGCTAGATCGCGGACCTGGTCCAGGGTCAAACCGGCTGAGCCCACTCGTGCAGCGTTTTCGGCAAGCTCGGCAGAGACAACGACATGCTTTCCGGGGGCAACTCGAACTCGTTTCATGGGTTCCTTTGCTCTGGCCGATGCACTGTTGTGCTTACTTGTCGTTCAGGCCAAGCAGAATTACCGGGTTTACGCTTGACCTGGCGGCCCGCCCCGGCCGTTTTGGCGCCTTGCCCGGTTTCGGGCGCAGTCGCAAGGCGTCGAGCCGACGCAACTCGGCGTCAAGTTCCTTCAGGAAGCGCAGGAAGCCGTAGTCCAACGCTTCCAGCCAGTCTCGCAGACCGATGATGTCCAGGCGCGTCTGGCCGCACTCGACGTAGCTAACTGCGCCCTGGCTGCGCCCCAGCAAGTGGGCAAGATCGGCCTGGCGCAAGCCGCGGGACTCCCGAAGCTTGCGGAGCTTGTCCAGAAATATCTCGTTGTGCCGGCTGTGAAGGGTTTTGGCCATGGATTTCTCTCAGCCTCCACCGTAGCCGAGCCGGCCCCGTATCAAAAATCTGGATATGGAAGCAGGGCACGAACAATTGCTAGCAGGTCAACAATCCCGCCGCGCAGCGCGTCGCTGCCCGCGGCAAGCGCCCAGTGTTCCTTTCGCTTCCCCAGTACGAGTTCCAGGTGCCACAGGGCCTCGGAGAACCAGGCAGCAAGCATTGGCGGGTGGTCGAGATACCACTGCATGCACCTTGGTTCCTGTTGACGGTCGAGCACCCTGATCCAGACGGCGATGGTTTTGGCATGAGCGACACCTTGTGCATCGCCTGGGAACTGGACTTGGCCGAAGCGCTCAAAGCAATCGAGGCCAAGCGCGTTCGCGGCCTCGTGGCCATGATGCCGGGCTGGGCGTCTCCAACCGGCCAATGGTCGTCAAGGCAGGTCACCGAGGTTTGGCTGGAGGCCGATGACAACGGCAAGTTTGTGACGCTGATGGACGACTCTGGCAAGGTCTTCGACGGCGCCATGCGCAGCGAGCCGTCAAAGAGTCGGGGGGCGTCGGAGTTGCTGCTGCGGTTGCCACCGTTCAAGTCCGGTCCCACACGCGCGCGGTCAGGGAACGCGGGTACCTCACGGCGTCGGGCCGCTTCAAAGGCATGAGGTCGCCCTACCTCGCTGCGAAGCAGACGAAGGAACTGCTGGCTCGCAGCTCACCGTGGTTGAAAGCGCGGTTGTCGGCGGCGGACATGCTCACCGTCGCGCAGGCTGCCAGCTGTGCGCAAACAGAGGTCGCGACGATGCGGCGCTGGGTTGCGGCCGGCCGTGCCATTGCCCTTAAGACGGGCCGACACGGCTGTCGGCTGCCCCGATGGCAGTTTGAACCGGCGATCTGGGATGCGATTCCTCATGTGGCCGCGGCGCTCGGCACGACCCAAGGTTGGTCGCTGCTGAACTTCCTCGAAGGCGCTTGCGGCGCATTGAGCGGGCGGACGCCTAGACAAGCTATCGAGCAGGGCGATCTGCACGCAGTTCTGCGAGCGGGCCTTGCCGAAAGCCATTGATACGACCCGAGAGGGCTTCAAAGTCGACGTCAACAGAAACATGCTGAAGCTCTGCGAACCGAGTCCCACTTGCAGACGGCGCCAGCGCCGACCGGAGCGACTATGAGGATCAAAGATGTCAAGCCACTGTCGTTCGTTGCTCAGCTGCGCTGCGACCGCTGCGGAACCGAGGCGCAGCACAACGACGGCGACGGCTTCAACAACTTCCTGCAGATCGAGTTCGACACCAGTTGGGGCTCAGAGCTCGGGGATGGGAATCATGTCGAACTGGACATCTGCCATGCGTGCCTGAAGCAGACCTTGGGGCCTTGGCTGCGCATCGCACCAGCCCCGTGGGCTCGGGCCGGCTACGTGGCGGGCTCGCCCGAATGAAGGCAGGAACAAATCCAATTCCGATGTTTCGTCCTGATCGGTGACTGAGCGGCCGATCCGCAGCGACTGCTGGTGCTCGCGGCCGGCGTGTGTAGGGCGGCAATGTGCCCAAAGCGGAAACTCGCCGAGCTTAGCAACAGGCTTAGAGCGGCCATACGTCAACCGGATCGGTGCGTAGCAGCCCAAAGGCCGAACCGGACGCAAACTACGTCGCTACAGTTAGTCCCATATTCTGCGCTGTTCTCTTGAACAGACGCCTCTGTGCTCGCTACCGGGCGCCCCCCGCGCCTAGATATATTCGCCCAATACGCTCATTCGAATTGACAGCTAGTATTGAGTATTCGCACTCATCCGCATCACCCATAGCCCCGAAAAATACAAGCAACTCCGCCCCCCGTTTTCGCAACACATACTTCCCCTCAGCGTCCTTTATTTGCACTGAACGAATAAGGTAGGCAAATGAACCGAGCGGTTTGGAATTCGTCAGCAACTCATACTGTTGCGCGGAAACTTCAGCCACGCGCCTAGAGCCCAGAATAGCAAGAGCGCGATTTCTATTCTGCCTTGGCAACTCCGAGAAATGCTCGAAGGTCGGCGCACTCCAAAATTTCTCGAAATCAGGGGGGGCGTCAGACGCCGCATTGCATCCGATTGCTGCAGCATGTGTTGAAAACAAAAGGAGTACGATCTGCAATCCGCTTACTTTCATTTTATACCCCCGCACCCACAGGCCGCACTGACAGCCGCCCTTCTGTCGTCATCGCTTACGGGCGTACCATATCCACCCATAATGCTTCGTTCCATTCCAGGAAATACTAGAGTCTTACGTCTGCCGCCGACTGTCCGTTGAAAGTAGGCGTCTTTCAAGCCCATCAAATGTCCGGCCTCGTGGGCCCAGACCCATGGGTCGACCCCAGTGAAGAATCGCCCCCCATTGCCGGCAGAATTGACCGCGGACGTGCCAGAACCGGCATACAGTTCAATCTGATTCTGCGGCCCTGACGTAACGGTGACTTGGAAATTTTTCGAAGACCACGCAGCTTCGATTGCAGCCTTAATCCTAGGGACCGCCGCAGTATCTCCGGTAAAGGTTATCGGAATTTCAACCTTCAGCACATCTCCGTCTTGTGTGCAAATAGCTGCCAATCCAAGCGGATCAATAAATTTCAGTGGGTTTGCCTCTCCATAAAGATAGGTGTTAAGACCGCCAGCAATCCCCATCGGGTCACTTTGTATATATCGGCCCAACTGCCCATCGTAATATCGGTTCCAATTGTACCAAAGGCCTGTTTCCAAATCGAGGTATTGGCCAGGGTAGCCCTGAAGCAGCCCACCAGGGCTGCCCTGTGCGACCCTGCGATCGAACACGGTGTTCGCGGCGCGCCAATTGACTTCTCCCGATGAGCGAGTCACGACCTCTGGCCGCCCAAGGTGGTCATTGTGGCTTAGGTAAAACTCGGTTGGGCTATCGCTGCTGGTGTTGCCAAACAATTGCCCGTCAATCCATGTGTAGTTGCTAGAAGCACTGCCGCCCGCCACCACGATCTCCGACAGCAGTTTGCCGCCAGGGCCATAGATAAAGCGGGTGTTTTGGGTGGGCGTGGCCTTCACGACGCGCTGGTTTAGTGCATTGCTGACGTAGAGATAGAGACTACCGTTGACAGTGGCGCTGCTCAAGCGGTTGAAAGCGTCATAGGCGTAGCTGCGGCCGCCGTCCCATCGGCTCTCCTGGACGACATTACCGACCGCGTCGTAGGTGAAGTTGCGCCACTGACTGCCGCTGACGGCAAGCAGGCGGTTGCTGCCACCTTGTAGCGTGTGGCTTAGATACCCGTCCATCGTTGTTTGCGAGGTCCGGTTGCCCACGGTATCCCACCCGAAACTTTGGTTGCCGAATACCCCGCTGCCGGCGCTTGCCACGCGGTCGTTGGCATCGAAGCCGTGGGTCGAGGTTTGTGTGCCATACAGCCAGTCAGTGATACGAGTGACGGCATCGGTGGTGCTGTAGTCGTAGCTCAGCCGGTGGACACCTGTAGTTTCGAGCTGACTGATGCGGCCATCGGTGTCGAGTGTGACCATGCGCGCCGCGCCGCTAGTGGGCAGGCGCCAGGCGTAGCGGCGGTCGGTGGCGGGTTGGTGGAGAAAGGAATCAGCTAGTGTGGTCCAACCGCCGCGGTGGTTGCCGGCGACGCTCACGAGACGGCCGTAAGCGTCGTAGCTATAGGACAGCGCAAAGCCGGTCGGGTAAGTCATGTTGCGCAGACGGCCGACGACGTCGTACCTCCAGCTGGTGCTGTAGCTCGTACCGGCGATGGTGTTGGTCTGCTGGGCGAGTTGGCCGTCAGCGTGGTAGGAATATGCGGTCGTGCCGGAAGCGTCGGCCATGCTGGTCAACCGGCCGATGCCTTGGGCGCCAGTGTCATAGCCAAAGCTTTCGGTCACGCCTGCGGAGGTGCGAGACAGCCGACGGCCCAACGCGTCCCACGCATATTGAATCACGTTGCCGTTGGCATTGCTTTCTGTGACCATCTGCCCGGATGCGTCATAGGCGTAGGTCGTCATGCCGGTGTCCGGACTATTTTGCGTGAGCCGGTCGCCGAAGGCGTTCGAGGTGTAGGTGGTCCTCAAGCCGCGCGGGTCTTCCACAAAGGCCAGGTTGCCGCGGGGGTCATACCCGAGCGTCGTCAGGCCGCCATCAGGCGCTCGATGCGTGCTCAGCCGACCTTGCGCGTCATAAGTGAATGTCGTGGTGCGGCCTTGGGCATCTTGCGCGGTCCGCAGGTTGCCATTGCCGTCGTAACTGTACGTTGCCAGTTGCCCGTTGTTGCCTGATCGCTTCCATGGGCGACCGAGACTGTCGAGTTGTAAGGTGCTCAAGAATTCGCCGCCCGCCACCGCTGCGGGGAGGCCGCTGCTCGCCACAGGGACGTGCCGATCAGAGCGCGTCCTAAACGTACGTGATGCGATGTCGTAGTCGGACTTGATCTCTGCGCCTGCAGCGTTGGCGGTTGCAATTACTCGGCCGGCACTATTGAACCTGTGGAGAGTGGTACGCCCATCAGGCAGCGCAACGTAGCTCACCTGTCCATCACCAGCATAGTCGTAGCTGGTCTGGCGGTCACCATCAGGCAACCGCTGAATGACGGTTTTGAGCAAACCGCGAGCATCATGAATCAAGTCCGTCGCAATGCCGTTCAAATCAATGGCGCGGCCCGGCAATCCTGCAGCAGTGTAGTTTTGCCAGTATTTTGACTGGCCCAACGCGTTTGCATGTTCGACGAGGTTGCCGGCGGTGTCATATCGCAGTACTTCTGATCCTGATACCCCCGAGCGAGTCACAGTAGAACTTGCCAGCACGCCATTGCCGTGAAATGTGTAACTGAAGTCCGCACGACGCGTTTCGCCGGTTGAGAGGTCGGTATCTATCAACGCGCTGAGTCGGCCGGCGCCCACTCCGCCACCAACAAACTGCCGATCCAATCTCCGATAAGCAACATTGTTGGCATCCTTTAGCAGTTCTGCGACAATATCGTCTCCAACCCATGAGTATTCCGTTGTCGACGCGGCAGAGGTGCCGGCAGCGACAGTTTTACTTAGCAAGCGCCCATCAGCTGCATGCATATAGTTGGTAGGAACATTATTCCAATCACGGGTCTGAAGCAAATATCCATTGCCATCGTAGATATAAGAGGAAGCAGAAGCTCCGCAACTCGAAGTCGCCGCGCGCGAAACACTTGTTAGCTTTGAAGAGCCCTGGATGATCGAAAAGTTGTAGACGGACGATTGACCATTTTGGTCAACAACGGTAGTCTGATTTGTTGCATAGGTTATATCTTCTCGTTTCTCACCGATCGCATCGCCGCTCATGCGCACTTTGCCATCCGCGTAGAAGGCATAGCTTGCACGGCGAACTCCATCAATGGAGTATCCAGTGATGTGATTGGGTTTGGACGAATCCTCATAGTGATATGAGTAAATGCCTAAACTTCCTGCAGGAGGCAGCACCCTGCTTAACCGGTGCTGAGCATCATGCTCATAAGTCCAGAATCTCCCGTCAGGAAGAGTAATGCGATTGATCCGACCCATGCCATCATACCCAATCGTCACGGTATGCCCGGCCGCATTTCTAACGACATTTCGCGTGGGATAAGTGTATTGAATCACCCCACTGCGATCGATAATCGAGAGCAAGCGCCCTGCTGTATCGTTTGAAAACCGATAAGTCACGCCATTCCGAACCAGCTTGACAGTACCCGAGGTGTGCTGAGTTTCCACGGTTATAGTTCCAGTGCCTTTGGAGCCGCGGATTTCATATACGCCGAGTTCTGGGTTTGTAAAAGGGCTCACCCGCTGGTACGTGTAACTTGTGCCATCGGCTTCGCGCAATTGGACGCTTGTCGGAACGCAAGGCTCTCCACCGCATAAGCTGTAAGATACTTTTACTGACGGCCCGAGTATTTCCAAATACCACTTCTTTGCCATGGGCGCATCACTGGCGTTACTTCTATAGGTTCTCGTAAGCTTGAAGCCGTTTAGGCCAGGAATCTCGAAGTCAGTATGCTGCAGTAATTTTTCGCCGGTTGCATAAATTACCGGCATTGCGCCGATCCCCTGGCAGTTTCTTTTCGTACTCTGATTTCCGGAGCCAGGATCCCCTGCGCCGTGGTGTAACGGAGCCGATGGCAGATCCCTCGTCAATACGCGAGTAGAAACTTGGGTGTAAGTTGCCCATTCAAACGGTGGCCGCGTTCGTTCACCATCAACCTCGACCCTCTCTAGTGCGGTCGCAGCCATAGCGCCGTAATGGTTCAACATGCAAAGAATGAAGATCCCAGCGCATGAATATCTCATAACAGCCCTAAAATCTAAAGTTTTTCCGTAGTTGCTGGAAAATGTACACGACTGCGGGAAGACTCGATGTTTGGGAATATTCACCCGATCAAAGTGGCTAAGTGTCAAGGCCCGCCTATTTTTGTACGGCGCGCTTGAACAAACGGGGCTTGGATACCCGCTAAGCCGGAAGGGCTTGCACTGGTGAGCAGTGATCGAGCGGCCGTTGCGGGATGTGGTGGTTGTAGTGGCGAGCGGCACCTGCCCCTCGCTGGGGACCAAGCGCGTGACGCCGCACGTGCTGCGGCAAACGACGGCCATGGACTTGCTTCAGGCCGGCGTCGAGCAGGCGCTGATTGCACTGTGGCTCGGGCACGAGTCGATCGAGACAACGCAGCAGTACCTGGATGCGAACCTCGCATTGAAGGAACAGGTGCTGGCGAGGACAACGCCGCCCGGCGCAAAGGCCGGTCGGTATCGACCGGTCGACAAATTGCTCGCGTTCCTAACAAGCCTGTGACCGAGCGCGGACTATGTGCCGTCGTCGACCGGCGCGATACGAGGGTGCCGTATTCCGGACAGGACATAGTTCCGCCTGTTGCCAGCTCGACGTAGGCGCCACTGTTTTGCGACCCACCTCCTTCAAGCGGGCAGCGATATTCGGACCGTGCAGCATTTGCTCGGCCACGCCGACGTTGCGACGACCATGATTTACACCCATGTGCTCAAAGTTGGCGGCGGTGCAGTGCGAAGTCCGCTGGACACACTGCCCGTCACCGGGGCGCTCTGAAGCGGACACTGGCGAGCTTCCGCTTCGGGCACATTGCTGACCCTCGGGCGCCGACTGCCGGCGACAGCACCCAGCCTTCTCCTGTCATCCGCCACGCGGAATGCCACACGCCGGGCGGTCATGGCCGGGACGCGTGTCTACCTTCGCTGACACCGCTGCCACCGGTCTCGGTTTTCGAGCTGCAACACGCATGCGCCCGGACCACCTTGCCGAACGCTTGTGAGCCGTGCTGAAAGCTTGCAACCTGTCAGTCGTGCTGAACGGCTTGCTGAACTCCAACTGATCAGCCTGTCCAGGGCCAAGCGAACTCGCTGTCCAAGACTGCCCGCTCTCTGCATCTCGTCGCTACTCGCCGCTCAGCAAGCTCGCACGAAGCGCTGGCGTCGGTTCCAGAGGCGTAGTCGATTGGGCCTTGGCGCGTGGATACCGCATCGTAAGCGGACCAACGATCGACGGCTGCCGGCAGTACTTTGTGGAATCGGCCGCCGACGGCAAGACCATTTCGTCAATGACACCAGGAGATCTCGATGGCTGAACACGTACAGGAAGCGAATCAAGGTGCAGTACTCGCCTTGACTGAGTTGGACGGTTTTGCCAGACGGCTCGCAGAGTGGAACAGGCTGAATCAGGATGCCAGGGCGTCCGCCGACGCCCGTTGCCCGAAGCACCCTTGTGGACTCCCTCCAGACTTGGCCACCCAGTGGCTCACGAGAGCGACTCTCCGTAGCGCCGAGCTGGTTCAGTCCATCCGATCCCTGGAACGGGAACTTGCCCGTCAACAGCGAAAACTGCTCGAAGCGCGCCAACTGGAGCGGCAGTGTGCGACGGCTGCGATCTCTGTGGTGATGCAGCGGCTTGGCATCACGTTACAAGACGTGGTCGGCGAGGAGATGATGGAAGTCGCCCACCCATCTGGGGAGCAAAGGAGGCCCACCGCTCGGCTACGTGTGCCCGTCATTGGCCCGCAGGGGCAAGTCTGGTTGGGCAATGGCCGGCGACCGAAGTGGATGAAGGAGTTCATTGCCACAGGCGGGCACGTCGACGATCTGCTGGCATCCCGAATCCTAGATTCGGCCGACTGAACAGACTTTCAAACCCTTTTTCCCTCGAGGTCGATATGCGCACCGAGGAACGACTGGTGCGGGTTGGTTCATCGTGGCTACCCGCTCGTTGCATGAAATTTGGATATCTCGGCCCGAACGGCGAGGTCTGGCGCGGTCGCAGCCGCCGTCCGACTTGGCTGAAGCAGGCTCTATTTCGGGGAGAGAAACTTGCCGACAACTGGAAGGCGAGGCTGAACCTGGGCTCGTCCTCGGAAAGCTTGGGCGATGACTCGCTGGGTCCGACCAAGTCACGTGAGCGCGAGGAAACTCTCGGGCCATAGCCCACTTGGTAGACCAGATCAGGAGTCCTCGCTCACTCTGGACGGCCTCGTTGGTCGGCTGGCGGCAGACCATCTCGGGCTCCTTGAAGGACCTCGTGGTCGTCGTGGGCACCGGAATGGTGGCTGGAGGATGATGCAGGAAGTACCTGCTACCACCGAGGCCGAGCGGTGACGCTCAAGCCGTTCCGGTGGCAAGTCGTGCCGCGAACTTGCCGGAACCGCTCAGCGGAATGATCAGGCGCTGAGTAGCCCGCGTTGCAGCGACATAGAAGAGGCGTGCCTCCTCGGCCTCGTCGTGCCCCTCCTCGGGCATGTGGCCGGCACCGGAAACCGCGACTATCGGAAACTCCAGCCCTTTACTCACGTGCATGGTCAGGATCTTGATCGTGTCGGCCAGCGGATTGAAGGTGCCCGATCCTTTGCGCACCTCGTGTGGTAGCTGGCGGTAACGGAGAACGGCGGCGCAGCGCTCCATCTCGGCGTAATGCCTACAGATGATGGCCATGTCTCCCCAGGCGTAGCCCTCCTGATGCGCGGCGCTGAGAAGTTCAGCGATCTTGACGGCCTCGTCGCGAAGACTGGGCAGGCGGATGATCACTGGCTCATAACCGTCACGTCCACAGCTCACAGGCTGTACCAGCGGTACGCTGTCCTCAGCGCTGTCCTCAGCGCTGTCCTCGGACCGGAGCAGGTCGGCCGCCACCATGCTGGCGGTCTGCAGGATTTGTCGTGTGTTGCGGTAGTTGATCTTGAGGATCGTCGTGCGCCCCTGCGCCTGGATGCCGAGGCTCTTGAAGCTGAACTGCTGAGCACGGCGTCGCTGGTAGATGCTTTGCGCGTCGTCGTAGAGCAGCAGAAGGCTGTTGGTGGCCGGATCAACCATCTGGGCGGCCAGCTTGAGCCAAGCGGCCTCGAAGTCATGGCCCTCATCTATCAGCACGGCTTGGTACTGCCCGGACGGGATCTGGCCTCGATCCACGCCGCGGATAACGCCGGCGACCATTTGGTCGAACATGTCCGGCCCTTGGGGTGGTAGTGCCTGCCCGAACGCCACGAGCTGTTGCCGGCACCATTTGTGAAAGTTCCTGACATGGACCTTGGCGGCTAGGCCTTTGGCGGTCATCACGGCTTCCAGCTTCACCGCCAGCGGCTGGTTGTAGCAGAGCACCAGAATGGGTTTGCTGCCGGAGGCTGCCTTGGCGAGGTACTCCGCCCTATAGCTCAGGATCATGGTCTTGCCGGAGCCGGCCACGCCATGGATGACGCGGTGGCCTTCACCTAGGCTCCGCGCGAGCTGCTCCTGCTGAAGGTCCATCACCCGCATGATGTCAGGCAGGACCTCGTTGGCTTCCTCGTCGACGGAGAAGAGGCCGATCTGGGTGTTGACCCGTACTTCGGGGAAGAGGATCCAACGCACCCGGTCGATTTGCGGAAGCGAGAGAACGCCGCGCATGAGCGTCGGGAACATCGCCCACAGTCGGCTTTGAAAGTCCTCCGCCTCCACGGTGGCGGTCATCTCGTCGCTGCAAATGACGCGATGGGGCTCAATGGCGAAGTGCAACTCAGCGGCTTCGAACTGCCTGCGGGTGATGTGCGTCAAGACGACACCGTAGCTCCAGGGAAACGCAACCTTGCCGTCGGCATTTGTCAGTCGTTGGTCCTTGGCGAGCGCATCGACGACCTGATGAGCGTAGTGCCGAGCCTGCTCGATAGGATTTGGGACGGTCTTTGGAGCCCCATGAGCCAGGATCTCCCAGGTCTGCTTGTTGGCAGACTGGATTGTTTCCAGGCGCCAGTCCTTGACCTCCAGGATGAGCAGACCGCGGCGAGGGTGGAGAACAACAAAGTCAGGGTGGGCGTGCTTCGGGCCGACCGGCACGTCGTACCAAACCAGATAGTCGTCATCGAGCTTTTGCTCCAGACGCTCTGAGGTTCTGCGTTCCCCCTGTGTCATGCGTGAGACGCAGGTGCTCAGCGCTGGGATGACAGTCGCCATTTTTTGTTGTTGGGTCCCTGATTCAGGGCCATATCCTGCCTCAGCGTTTGGGTGCTGTCACGAAGTGACAGGGCACTAGTCTGAGCATCAGTGCATAAGACGCGAGCCAGAATAGGCATTTCAGCCTTCTTGTGTGGGAGTTTGTCCCGGCGTGCCGACGGGGGCTCGCAGGAGATCGGAAGCTTCCTGGGCGACTTTCACAACAACAACAAAGACCCGTACGTCAGCACTTGCGGCTTCACCAAGGATGCCCGTTACGAGGCTGAGCGGGAATGCATCCCGGTCGCGCTGAAAGCCCTGGATGAGCTCGTCCGCTTGCTGTTGGAGAACTTCGCGAGGATGCGTTGCATACCTCCCGAGACAGCGCCGCCACGTACGCCTCTGCGATCTGCCCCTAGGTCTACTTTCTGGTGGGGGTTACCGGGCGCTGCACTCCCTTCCCCAGATCCGCTGCGCGAGATCTGGGCGGTCGATGAACGGGTTCCTGTTGCCCTGACGCCGCACAACGGTGGCGTGGCGATCACGCTCTTGCTGGGTAACTGGAAAGGTTTGGTTCCAGCGCAGCAGAACGCAGAGGTTGCCCAAGTTGGGCTCTCCGTCACGCGTGACGCGCGAAACAAGTTCCAGGTTGGGGGTCTTGTCACCCGCCGGGTCCCCCTCGTAGCGCACGGCGACGTACATCAGCATGCGTGCGACCTGACCCTTTGCCGCGTCGCCCGGCTCCCAAGTCGCTGATGCGCCTTTGCCTCTACGCGAGCCACACTCAGGGTGAAGTTGCCCGCCAGCATCGACGTCCAGGTTGCCACGGAGGGAGTTGCACCTGGCGAGCTCAGCAGCGATGTGATGGGCATCTGTGTGAGCCCACTGTTCGCGCCGGGGGAAAACCTTGGACTTGGGCCAGACGTGCTCTCGATTCCACGTCATGCTGCAGCCGCTGGGGGTCTTGCCCTCCGTGCACTGCGCAGGGATTGCGGCGCGGCTGTAGATGCCGACAACATAGTCAGGCCGGGACGGATGGCGGTCAGCTTCTTTGAGCACATCCCAAAGATCTCGGTAGCTCAGCGGTCGGTGGCCGCGCGCGGCGATGGCTGACACAGCTCGCTTGAGGTCTGCGCCCTCCAGCCGGTTGAGCGCGGCATAGGGGTCAGCATTCGCCTTGGCGATCGAGACGGCGACAACTGCGAGACAAGCTAGGGTGCGGTGGAACATCGGTCCGGGTGAACAGGAGGAACTGCAGGAGAGACTTCTTGGCAAAGCAGGATGCGCCGCGCATCGTCAGTGCGCAGAGGTGGTCGAGCCATCGCCGGAGCGTGGCGTCCATCGCTCGACTCCCCGCTGCAACGCAGTGATCTCGACGGCCTCTCGCAGCCGTGCGAACAGTTCGTCGGCGAGCTTGCCCCAACTGGCGTGCTGTGTGCCGAGCAGATGCAGTGCCTGATTGCTGAAGGCATCAGGCATGGCCTCGTGCAACAAGCCCCAGCTCTCCAGAATCGCCCCACGGCGTTCAAGTAGCAACGCACTGGCGGGAAGTTTGTCGGACTTGTGGTTGTTGACGGCGCTGTGGGCGGGCACCAAGTTCCAGAGATCGTTGTTGCCCCAAAGCGAGAACGGGATCACATGGTCGACAGCCAGAGTGCGCTGGGTCAGCGATCGACCGGACCAGGCGCAGCTTCCGACGCCGGATGCAAGGTAAACCGACCTGGCTTGTGCAGTCGCGCGATCTGGTTCCGGGCCGGCCAGTAGCAAGGGCAAGATGTCGCCGGAGCGCAAACCCTGGCGGAAGGAAAAACGCTCGGTCAGTGCGGCCCATCGGACGATCACGGCATCGATGATCCAGTGTCCCAACAGACACAACTCACGCCACAGCCCATCCGATAGCAGAACGCTCCTCGACGACGCGTCGTACTCGAAGACTCGCCCAGTTTCGAGCGCACCGCCCGAATACGTCACGGGGCCTGAGCGGATGGCGTGAGCGATGGCCCGCAGCGCCTCGCGCTCCGCCGTGGCTGTTTCCGCAGGAAGTCGGCCCGATGTGGAGGCCAGGTGCCAAGCAGTCAGTCCGCCGTGGGCTCCTAGGCTCGAAAACCGCTGAATCAGGTTCTGGAGCGCCGCACGAAAAGCCATCGGCTGCTGGCGATTCCCTGCGCCTTCAGCTTGAGTCTGTGGAACGAAGATGGGGCTTGCCACGATGGGCCAGTAGTACACCAGCCATCGCCGTGCAAGGCGATCGAGGGGGATGGCGACCCGCCCCCCATGGAGCCACCGTGCTGCTCTTGGCTCCTGTGTAGCAATCTCGGCTAGGGCACGGAACAGGGCGAGCTTGTAGGTGGCAACTTTGCGATCGCGGTTGAGGATGCCCTCGATCTGGTCCACAGCTCTCAGCTGGCCAGTTGTGCGCAGCTCCAGCAACAGCGTGACCCATGTGGTGCCGACGCGCTGGAGGGCATCATGCGTGTCCCAGCGCCCAATCTGCTGGAATCCAAGGCGTTCGAAGAGCAGGAGCAACTCTTCCGGCGCGTACGGCTCAAACAGCCGACCGTTTGCATCTCGGTTGTTCTGCTGGATATCCGTGCGGCCCGTCGGAACGGAGAGCAGCAGGCGGCCGTGGGGTTTGAGCAAGCTGCGCAGTCCCATGGCAGCATCGAACAGTTCGGCCTGCGGCACATGCATGAAGACGGCACAGCAGACGATGCCGTCGAACCCACCTGCGAAGGGTGTGCTGAGCGCTGGCAACGCGCCATCGGCAAGGCGTCCCTCGAGGGCCGGATGCGCCGCTAGGGCAGCAGCGCGCAAGCCCGCACAAGGCTCTACCCCGTAGGCGTCGTAGCCTGCATCCAAGAGTGCAGCAAGGTCCCTGCCTGAGCCTGCGCCGACATCCAAAACTCGGCTGTTCGCGGCAAATGCGAGAGGGAAGTACCGCTGGATTGGGCTGGAAACTGACTCATACGACGCCGCGAGCTCGGCGGCGTTCTTGTCGTAGAACTCAGCGGTTTGGATGTCCACGCCACATTGTCAGCTACCTCCGTGACGAGGCTGCGCAGCATGCTGCACGATGCTGTAAGTCACGGCTGTTGGAAACTCCCAGCGGATCGCGAGGACCCGCTAGATGTGGTTCAAGCGGCTGAGTAGGTGGTCGATTCGCGCTCAGTCGCGAATCAGCAGGTCGTCCGCAGTCTTGCCAGCAGCCAGGGCTGCCTTGAACCACTCTGGACGCTTGCCGATGCCGGACCAGGTATTCCCGGCCTCATCTCGGAACTTCGCGGGGCGGGCAACCTTGACCGTCTTCGCCGCTGACTTACGTTGCTTGCGTCCCTCAACCGGAGCAACAGCCGGGGCCTTTGACTTGCGGGCACGCGTGCCGCCGAACAGATCCTCTGCAGTCAGCCCGTAGTGAGAGATGGCCTCTTTGATACGTGCAATGACGCCTTGTACTTCCTTGGAGCGCAGCGACTCCGCTTCCTTTTGCAGCTTCTGAATCTGTGCGAGAACTTGCTTGTAAGACTTTGGCATTAGATAACTCCCGGCGTTACTCAGGTCTGGGCCTGCTCGATACGTCCAATAGCTCCCTGCTCAAATGTATCCGGGGAATTGAAATTCGCGGCACCGGAGAGCCGCAGCTGCACCAGGCGCAGCATGCGGATGCTGATGAAAGCAGCTTGTAATGGCACACCCGACTGCTCGGGGCGAAGGGCGACTGAGCTGGCGGGCGAGTCTTTGTGGCAATAGCTGAACGTGAGCTTCTGCCACTGAAAGCGGTCGTAGCCCTGCCGATGGCAGTTTGGCAGCGTTTGCTGCCCGTCATTGCTTCGAGCCGAACTCACGCTGATCGCCACCAACCGGCCGTTGGGCGGCACGACGAGAGTGCGCGGGGCGGTCAGCTGTGCCCCGGAACCTGACAATGGCTGGTGGTGGGCAAACGGCACATGCTGGCGCCATATGTCGCAACCTCCAAAGACTGCTCGGAAAGCTGAGAACTCACGCCGCCGATCCGTTGCCGCCATCGCCTACGCCGATTTCGTCGACGGAAAGCGGTCGCCCACCCGGTGTCTTAGTTGGGATCGACGGCGCTGTACCAGACCAGGCCAATGTGCGCCTTGGGCAACCAGCAGTCGATGGAACTGGCAGCGACAGAGTAGGTTGCGTAGTTCAATAACCACCGGCTGGTGGTGCCATCGGGCAACACCCACTGCTCAGTTCGCGTCAACTACCAGTGCGAACTTGCTGGTCAGACCGCGCCCGTCTGACACAACTGAGCCGACAGGGCGCCGCGATATCCGAGGCGATGCAGTTCGCAGGCTGTCTGCGATTGGGAGAGCGTCAAGAGCGGGACTATTCTTCCTCGCCCCCTCTATCACACGAAATCGTGCCGTTCGCCGTGTTCAGGAACATTCGCATGAACATTGCGTTCTTCCCTGGTAACAACTCCAGATCCGGCTGGCTGCCCGCGCGGCTGGTTCGCTTTCCGACCGCAGCCCACACGAACAGCACACTGTTTGCAAAAGGGTAGGGCTTGCTCACCGGCTTCTCTCCAAACCAGCGGGTGTGCTGCACCTTCACCAAGTCGTGTTGAATGGACATGCGCTCGAACGATGCGAAGTCCTTGGCGCTTCCTGGCGCGCCCTTGGGTGAGAACTTCAACTCGATCACTGCGATGACGCTCCGATCGTTGCACACGACCAAGTCGGGGATGATCGTGCGCGAATCGAGACGCCCCTCTTTTGGCAGGCGAATGCGCGGCTCTACGTATATCTTGAAGGTGGACTTGCCTTCCGCCTCAAAACGCTGCCGCAATTCGTGCCACATCGCAGCCTGCAGGCTGCGCTCGGAATTGATCAACTGTTGCTCGTACAGGGCGCCTACACCCTCGAAGGCTGCCCGCGCCATCTTGCGCATGCCCAATCGTTTTGCACCCAATCGCTCGCTCCATTTCTTCCCTCTTTGAGACTTTAACCCTGCGCGAGATTCGTGGAGAATATTCATCTGATGGATCTGTCAGAGACTCATTCTGACGAGGCCTTGCAGACACTACCCGGCATCTTCTTCTGGCCGGCAGTGTCAGTCTGGACCTGATCCCGACAGCAGCCTTTCGGCATGGTGTGCCAGTGCGACAGCGTCTTAACTCAGAGCAAGCCCCTTGTCGCTTTAAGGCGCATCTTGGTTGGCCTTCAACTCGATGGGAGACCATCATGGGATCAGCTTGTTGAGGCTCGCAGCTAGGTGGCCCGGGGCGCTCGTGCAGAACTGATCACTCCTGCTTCCCCTGCTCATCCGTCGAGCAGGTCAGTGTGTTTTGTGTGGGTCAGTTTTGCGCGAGCATGACCACGTTTTTTGGGGGCAGTTTTCGGCGAGCGTCAACACTCAGCTTCCAGCTCGCGCAGCCGCTTGGCGTCGCTGGCCTCCATGCCACCGAACTTGGCCCGCCATTTGTAGAAGGAGCTGAAGCCCTCTCGGCGGCACAGGTCCGCCACAATCATGCCGGCGTCGGCCTGCTTGTTGAACCCGATGATCTGTTCGTCTGAGTACCTGCTTTTGCGCATCGCGCTTCCTCTCGGGTGCGCGGATTCTTCTCTATTGCCTTGGTACGGATGGCGGGTTGCAGGTCAGGCCGCACGCGGCAATGCGCTATGGCTGCGGTGAATTACAGATGACTAGTGAGCCAAGGCCTTACCGCAGCAAGACCTTTGCACTAATGATCGCTGCGTCGTTCTCGTACTTTCGGAGCGATTGAGCCGTAAGGCGTCGTTTCACCTGTCTAGACGACCAGAAAAACCACTTCCTCGATCGCGCAAGGTGTGCAAGAGCGGCTGCATCCTTGCCTGCTATTCGACCAAAGACAAGGCCTAGTTGAAATGTAGTGTTCGCATCTGCCATGCCATCTGCCATAAGCATGCTATGAACGCGAGAAATGACAACTTGCTCGTAGGCTTTGCACGTGAACAGCTTGTATCTTCCCTGCGGCACTGCATGAGTTTGGTTTACGTCTGCGAGTGAGACGCCGGACGAGTCGAGGTACGACTTGACCTCGACCAAGATCACTCGATTCCTCTTGAAGTCGAGCGCCAAGAGATCAATCTCGGGACGAGGCATGTTCGGCTTTCCTACAGACGCCTTCTCGCTGGTGGTCAAGTCCACCTTGAAGGATTGCCTAACCCAGTAGCCATCTTGCTCCAACAGAGTCCGGACAATGTATTCAAAGGAGTCACCAGCCATAGTAGTCAGTGTATATAGTTCCAATGCTCGACATCAGGGGCCAGTTGCGCGTAAGCGAAACCGGCCCCTTGCGTTTGGAATAGCTTGCATTTATGGCAGCCATGCAGTCAGCGGACCTTCGACTTAGGGGGGGCGCCCGCCGCGCGAATCCAGGTTGCGCTCATTCGTGCTCGGCCGACAGCTGCCGGGCGCGCACGCCGGCACCCGGACTCGGCCAGGAGCTTCCGGTGGCGAAGGGCGGCTATCCGGTGGCAAACTTGATGGGCATCTGTCTGCAAGAACACTGAAGCCGCATGATCCAACGCCTACCTTGCTCTGCTTGCGGTGAGTTAATTCATCCTGACACGGCGTCGAAGAACGCCGGTCTGTGTATGCCGTGCAATGGCGGCTACCGTGAGCGAATTGAAGAAGGTAAGCGGCAACGCGTACGCGAACGGGAAATCGAGAAGAGTCCTGGACGGATCTACTGGCGCGGACTTGTTGGCCGAGTTCACGGCGAGCCGAATGGCTTCTCAAGATTGCGGCCGGAGGAGAAGACCTACTACGCAATCAGGTGCCTGATTGGCGAGGTCTACAACGGCGGCTTCTACCAATACTTCGCAAACAGCTCGGGAAACATGTATGCCCATGCGATCGATGGGCTTCTCGAGTTGGAGGCTACACAGACCCTTCAGCTTCTTACTCGTGCGAAGGAGCTTTTGCTTGGTGAGCAGCCAGTGCCACTTGATCAAACTGAGCGGGACAGAATGCTTCCCGACATCGAATTATTCGGTTCTAGCTTCCGCGGCCTCGCCGAAGAACTTCGCCTTGTAGAGCAAAGGTTCTGGTCCGATCCTGAGAGTCTCGATGACCGCTGCACGGGGTTCGCGCAAAGCCACAACCTATACGGCGACCATTGACCCCCGCCGGTGAACTGCACTTTTGCCGTGCTCGCCTCGATGTTTAGTGGCTGCTTTAGGGCTGCTCATTCCGCTGATGATTGCTTCCGCTTTGGGTCGGCCACGGTCGGCCAGCGGGTGAGGAAGCAGTCATCGAATTCGCGTCGATCGACTTCGTGCCGCTCGTCATCAACGTTGGGGACGAAGGTTCGGTTTCGAAGTGCAGCCGTCGGACGGTCGGCTGAGGGGTGAAAGTCGGCTTACCGCCACCGCTACCGCCGCCATTCGCTAGCGGAGTCCGACCGTCAGCAGCCAGCCTAAAGCGCTTGCCCCGCCCAGCGTACGATCAGGCGCCGTCATGTGACGGCCTAACTTGGAAGAAGATGGCAGACGTTGACGTTGGCAAGATGTCGTATGCCGAGCTGGTATCCCTGAGGGCCAAGCTGGAGCAGGAGATCGCCGGTAAGCGCGATGAAGAGCTGAAAGTTCTAGCGGATGGCTATGCCAAGAAGTTGCAAGCCGCTGCATTCAGCGTCGAAGAGGGCATCAAGGCCCTGCTTCCTTACACCGAGGCCAAGCAGCGGGGTACGACCAACGCATCGACGTCGAACGTGCGTGTCCTCTATCGCGACCCCGCCAACCCTGCCAATACATGGAGCGGCCGAGGCCAGCCCGCGAGATGGCTGGCCCAGTATGTGGCCGCCGGACGGCAGCGTGAAGAGTTCAGGGTTGAGTCCTGATTGAGCAAGTGACCTGCCCGGCAGTTGCGGGACCGTCATTCCTAAAGGACAGCGGCCAGCGATGCCGCGCCAACAGCTCAACAGATGGCTACGGCTGTTAGTTGACGGCCGCCGCGTCACGCTCCCAGGGCAGTGATCACGCGCGCTTCTGCGACGAGCTCGGCAAACAGCGCCTCTAGAGCCTGCGGCCGCATGCCGTACGGGTCGAATTCAGCCTGAGGGGAGTATTTGAGAAACACCCGACGGTTTGCATCGGTCGTGGGCACCAAGCCCATGTTCCAGGCTCCGTAGAGGCGCGCGTCCACTTCGCTGAACGCCAGGATGGCAGGCTCGCGATGGCGCGGGTCGAGCAGGATGCGGTGGTAGAGCGCATTCACGGCCAGGTGGTCGCCCTCCAGGCACTGCAGGAAGATCCCGTTGGACAGAATCAGCGCGCCGGTGACTCCCAGCGGTGCGTTGTTGCGAACGGAGCTGCGCACGATGTCCTTGACATCGGCTGGCCCCAGAACACCGGCGCTGCGGCTGGCGTAGATCATGCGGATCAACATGCGGGGCTCCTGTGAACAGCACCAAGTCTTTCGGGCTGGGGATGCTAGGGGTTCGTTGTCAGGCTGGCAGCCGTGAGGTTGTTTGAGCCTGGCCTGTTGAGCTGCGTCTGAGGGCGATGGTGGGCGGTTGAATCGGCAGACGGAACAGCCAAACTCCACGCTATGTGCTCGAACTACAAGCCTGTGACCCTTGAGGACCGCCTGCTGGCGCACTTCGGGGTCGTACGTCCAGACGATGAGACGCCGGTCGAAACATGGCCTGGCTACCGAGCTCCGTTCATCGTGCGCGCTGACGACAAAGAAGCAGCTGGGCGCGAGGCGATGGCCGGCCAGTACGGGTTGCTGCCGCACTGGTCGAAGGACATGCTGCTCGGGCGCAAGACCTACAACTGCCGCTCGGAGACGGCCGCGGAGAAACCCAGCTTCCGCGAGGCCTGGCGCAAGCGGCGCTGGTGCATCATCCCCGCCGAAGAGCTGTACGAGCCCTGCTGGGAGACTGGCAAGGCAGTTCGCTGGGCGATTCGCCCTGTCAGCGGCCCGATGGGCGTCGCTGGCCTGTGGGGCATGTGGATTGACCCCAAGACAGGCGAGCGCGTGCCGACGTACACGATGCTCACCGTCAACGCCGATGACCATGCGCTGTACCGCCGCTTCCACCGGCCGGAAGACGAGAAGCGCATGCCTGTCATCCTGCACCCGGCAGACTTCGACGCCTGGCTGAATTGCTCCGTCGAAGCCGCCCCCAGCTTCATGAAGCAGTTCCCCGCCGAGCTGCTGGAGGCTGAGCCCAAGCCGCTGGCGCCGCGGGCCAAAGCCAAGCCGAGGCCGCTGCCGGAAGCCGGCAACCTCGACGCTGAGCCACCGCTCTTCTAGCGCGCCCCCCCAAAAGGGGGAGACAGGGGGATACGCCCGCCCCCATCCCCCTTCATTCCCCCTTCAGGGCGATATCCCCCGCGAGCACCGGCGCCGAGACTGACTCCATCGCCCGGAGACAGCCATGCGCACCCAACTCGCCTCGCTCGCCCATGCCTCAGTGATCCAGCTCCGAGACACCATCAGGCGCGTCACGCTGACGCATGTGGCTACCGACAGTCGCGATGCTGAGCGATTCCTGGATAGCGTCGTGGTGAAGGAATCCAGCTGGGGCGACTGGGTGGACACCGCCTTCGACGTGCGCCAGATCGCCCAGGAGGTGCAGCATGCTTGAGCAGCGCTATTGCCATGAACGGTTGCCCGTGAGCCGCTGGGCCCGCGAGCCTGCGACCAACCAGATCAACGCGCTCGACGCGCTGGGCGGCGTGGTCATGACCCTCACCGCCGGCCCCAACTTTGCCCCTCGTCTGGCTGCGGCTTTCCACACCACGCGGGATACACACCCTCGCTACAGTACCCTTGGGCTTCGGCCCCCTGCTTTTCCTCCCTGAGCAGGAGCCCTTCCCAGGGCAATTTACAGCCCCGGCTCGTCCGGGGCTTTCTTTTATGCGATCCATCGATGCGCTTGAACTGGTCCCAACTCGAAGCACCTCGCTGGGGACCCAGTATGTCGTCCTGAGCGATGTGCCTCAGCCTTGGCGCGAGGAACTCTGGTCGTGGTTGTCGAGCCGACAGGCTCGTTTGCTTGTCGAAGGTGTTGAGCCCGCAGCGCTCCACCATGACTGGCTCGATTGGCTGGCAAGCCTGCAGCCAAGTAGCGACTAGCGGTTCGATTGCCCCGCCGCGAACTGCTGAGCCTCGGCCGGTCTCCGGGCGGCGCGTCGTCCCCATGCCGCGGTCAGCCCAGCGACCGCGATGAGCGCCGGCGAAAACGGCTCCGGCACCCGGTTCACTTCACACAATTCGAAGGTGAAGGTGACCACCAAGACCGGGTTGGCAAAGTGGGCCTCCATGGTCACTCAAGCGCCCCAGAGCACCTCGCCTGCGCCAATACCGGGAAGGCAAAGCAGCGCTGTGTGCTTCACCCCGACTTTAGCCGCTAGCTCGATCCAAGATGAACAGCCGAACTGGTCCGACCTGAACAGCGGGACCGGAACAGCGAGGAGCGGCGGGGACCCGCCGCGGCCGCTTGGCAAGGAAGCAGCCAGTCGCGTCTGGTAGCAATCGACCCAAAGCAGGTATCCACGAAGGTCCGGTCCGGGCGTCCTCGTTCGCCGGCTCTTTCCGATCTACTTGGGAGCGGCCTGCTCGTTGATGTACTAGATGTAGGCACGGCAAAACGGTGCGCATTCCCTCGTGCGGTCGGTTGGCTCAGGAGTGCGTATGCGCCCTGGGCGACTTCGCGGGTCGCGGTAGGGACGGTGAATTACTCCCCGCCCCTACCGCGACCAGAGAACAGGCTGCGGGGTGAGGTGAGTGAGAAGGAAACTTCAACTCGCCATTGAATGGTGCCTAGCATGAGCGGCGCCGACTCGGGCCAAGGCTGGAGCGTCCTGGCTCCATGCCTCCGGACGCAGCATCAAGCCGGCCAGTTCCGACATGCCGAGTTGCAGCGCCAGCGGCGCGTAGTACTCCCGGCTTTCATCGAGGAGCCGCTGCTGGCGGGCAGGCTCCAGAGTGGCGCTGGTCGACAGGTTGTGAAGGCGATCCGCGAGCTTCACTAAGGCCAATTCTTGGCCGTGAACGGCCAGCGCAACCGCGAAGCGGCTCCTTTGCTCCTCAATCCTTTCACGACGCGTCGCCAGGACTTCCTTGCTCTTCTTGGAAAGCGCGCTGACCATCGCGGCGACCTTCTCGCCGAACATGGTCTCGATACAGGGCTCGAAGCCGGGCGCGTCCTCGACGACGTCGTG
Source organism: Roseateles hydrophilus (assembly GCF_026712245.1). GTDB lineage: Bacteria > Pseudomonadota > Gammaproteobacteria > Burkholderiales > Burkholderiaceae_C > Pelomonas > Pelomonas hydrophilus. Next base: position 36,139 of record NZ_JAPPUY010000003.1, on the reverse strand, counting down.
CAACAAGCCCACGACCACTGCAGTAGTAGACGCACCCCACGTAGCAACCAGGGTTGCCACGACGATCGAATGGCTGACGTACGGACGCCCGTCGGACTCGCGCGTCTGACCCGCATGGGCATCGGCGGCAAGCAGCAGAGCGGCGAGGACCGTGTCGGTATCGTGGCCGTGCCGTAGGCAGGTGTTGATCAGTTGGGCGGCGTAAAGGAGGATGTTCGAGTCGACCCGACGTCGCGGGGTTTGGTCGGTTTTCATGGCTGTGCTCCTGAGGGTGAAAGGGCACAGCAGATTTTGAGAATTGGGATGCGCGTCGTCTGGCCTCGTGTGGGGAAACCCGCTGCCTGGCCAAAACCCTCGTCCTGGCTACATCGTGACCCGCAGCAGCAGCATCGGCTGCATGACTTGCGGATTTGCAGCGGCGTTGACAAGCCAGCATTCGTACTGCAGGGCATGGTCGGGGATTGTCCCTTCCCAATGCCGCAGCAAGCGGCTGCATGCCGGTGGGCGAGGCCGCAGGAGCAGTTCAATGGCGTCGGCGGCAGGTTCCGCGCGGTCTACAGCTTCCACCTCCGCCAGGAACACGGCTTCGTGCACCAGGGTCGCATCGTCTAGAACGTCCACGAAACAAGCGGGGCCGTCCAGCACCCATTGCGCCAGGACGTCGTCCAACGCCGTACCCAGCGCCGCGTATGGAATTCTGACCGCCAAAGTGGAGCGGTCGTTCCCATGGAAGGTGGGCGGCCTGAGCCTAACGGCCTGGACGACGCCCTGTGCGCCAGCGAGCATCGATTGATTCGACTGCTTCTCGGGGCTGGCCAAGAAGCGCGCACCGGGTCGCTCCTGCGGCCCTGCCGGATTCAAGGGAGCGCCCATCACACGGCCCTGCGCCAGCAGGCGCAACTGGCTGATGCGCGCAAAGACGTCGTCCGGAGCCCAGTTGTCACCGATGCGCACCACGCCGAACAACGCATTCTGGTTTTTCATGAATTCCTCCAGACGCCGAAGCTTTGCCTTGTCGGATGAAATGTATTTGTCCATCGCCATGGCCGCGATCAAAAGGGCGATGGGGGACACGAAGCTTGGCTGCCGGCCCCAGGGCGCGTCTTTCTGTGGGAAGCCAACTTCGCCTTCGGGCCGTCGACAACGGCCGACCCAGCTTTCGGCCAAGACAGGCTGAAAGGGCACAGCAACTGTGTGATACGGGCGATGGCAGGCCCAGATCCGGATGATCGGGTGCCAGTAGGCGTTCGGTGTGCTCTTCAGATTGAGGCACCACACATCGTCCTTGCCCAAGGCTGCCGTGAACTCGCGCCAGTCAGCGTAGCCGCCCTTGCCCCAACGCTTGAATGCCTGCACGGTCCGATCAGTGCCGTCACGTCGAAGTGGCGCGAAGCATGCTTCAGGCAGGTCTTCGACCTTCGCGTCCACGGCCAGAAGGCACTGCTCCATGAGCGCGTAGATGCCGTTCCAGACCCGCTTGATCCATTCACGATCGGGCCCATGAAACACCTTTGCAGGATCACTCGGTGCGCCGATCTCCAGCAATCGAGCGATAGATTCTTTGCTAACGAGAGAAACGCCCAGAAGCTCAAGCGCGCAGGCCATGTGGTAGGACGTCTGCGCCACAGGGCTGCCAGGACTGCCGAGCCAGTTGAAATCACGCCGAGCCTGCTCCGCATTCTCCGGCCCACGCGGCAAGTTCCACGCCTGGCCAAAGCCTGCCAACCACGCCCACAACCGCTGGCCCTGGGGCCCCGCAACATCGGGCGCCACGAAGCGATGCACGCCTTCGTCGTCCGCACGCGTTTTACGCCGCCAGTAGTAGTCATTGGTCGCCGCCGAGTCCGGCTCCTGCCAAAGCCTCTCGCGCAGACCAGCCTTGATGATTTCCAACGCACTTGAACCCGGCATAGGGCGCTCCCGAAGAATTCCGTTCAAAGACCCAGTCCAACAAACCAGGCCGCCGCCACCTGCACCGAGGCGGGCGGGCGCTGCGCAAGCACTTCGGCGAAGGCCAACAAGGCCGGGTGCCGCGGGTCCATATCACTTTTGAAGCCCAGGTCCGGCAAGCCCATGCTTGCAACTGCCGCACGCAGATTCCGCGCCAAGGTCACGCCAGCGCCATTCGCTTGCCTAGCTTGCCGGGGAGCCTGCGCCAGGGCCGTGGGGAGATGCCCTTGCAGCCAGGCACCGAAGCCCTCCGGCCACCGGCCGGCGCACAGCGCGGCCTGCGTCGCATTGAACACTTCGATCGGCGAGCCGCGGGCCAAGGCCTCGCGCTGGCGACCCAGCGCCCATTGCAGCGCCAGGCTCACCAGGCTCGCATCCAGGTCCCCGACGGTGACCAAGGAGCCCATCACGCAACGCGACTGGAAGTCGAATGCATTGGCGGCCATGCCCATGGGCTCGCCCATGATTTCATCGGTCCGGGCCAGGACGCAGCAACTCAGCAGCAGCCAATGAGCATGGTGGATGGCGGGCAAATCGTAGGCGGTGAAGAGGCGGGGCGTCGCTTCCTCGTCATAGGCCAGCACCAGACCGGAATGCGCCGGGTTGCCCTCGGCGGCGCCGCCGTGACCCATGCCCACTAGCAGCCTGGTCGAGGCGGCTGCATCGGCGGGCTGCCATTCGGCGCGATCGCTCTGCAACCTGATCCCCGACGCCGTGGCTGCCTGATTCCATTGCGCCAGGCTGAGGCTGATTTCCGCATTGACCAGGGGCAAGTGCTTACGCGGGTCATTGTGGTCCGTCGCATCATGGCCGAGCACGGCCACACGCAACGCAGCATCGACCTCAAGTTGGGGCGCAGGTGCCTGGCAACTGCGGACAAAAGCGCCGACGCTGGGAAGCACCCGGATGGCGATTCCGCAATCCGCCAGCCAGCGCGTCCACGGCACCTGGTGAAGCAGGCCGGTCGGCACCAGCACGACTTCATCCACCGCATGCTGCTGCAATGCCTGCCAGACAGGGCGCAGGGCTTGCTCAAGCTCCTGCCTGAGCGCATGGTCCAGGTTCGCGGCGGCCTCCGGGTCAGCGCTCGTCGCCCGGACCGCCGTGCTATCGCCCCGGCCTGCCGGACCTTCGCGGACGGATCGCCCGCCTCGTGCAGCCAAGGCACTCACGCGAGCGAGCAAGTCGGGCAGGCGTGCCTGACAGTGCAGGGGAATCTTCAGGGCCGTCGCCTGGGCGTCCGGCTCTGGATTGGCCGAAGGTGGGAGCAGCGAGATGGCCCAGACGTTGGCAGCTTCCTTAGCAAGGTCCGGCGCCAGCATCAAAAGGACCTGTCTTGGCCGCAAGCAGCGGCGCAACTCGGCAAGTTCAAGCGCCTGCGTTTCGTTCGGTAGTTTGCCGCGCTTGCGCAGTTCAGTTTGGAACAGACGGACCTGGTTTAGCGCATACGCGTACGCACGCCGCTCCTTGCGCATGGTTTCCTTCGGCGCCTGTACATGCTGCCGGCTGTCCGAATCTGTATGACCATTGCCACCCAGGCGAGAGTCGTCATCACGCCCCTTCGTGCCCAGCAGCGTGCGGCCCAGGGAGTCAAGTGCCTGATAGCGTCGTTCCAATTCCTGCAGTTCCGGGTCGCGGCTGCCGGCCATGGCGGCACGCTGCGCACGCAGGCCCTGGCTGCGAAGAAACCATTCCGCCAACAGGTTCGCGCTGCGTGCAGCACATAGGTGCTGAAGCTCGGCCACGTAACGCTGCAGATTAGCCCGCCGCGTTTGATCTGCCTCCGGGGAACTATTGAGAGACGCGCGATGCACGCAGCTCAGCGCAGTCGCAAGCACGCTGTCATAAGCCTCCAACGCCCCGGCATCCAGACCTTGTGCCGGCGGAGTACCAGGCGCCGCGGAGGTTAGCAACTCCATTAGAGGTCCTAGGCTGTACCAGCCAAATACATCGTCAACACCCGGGGCCCGCAGGAACTGCTTCATCTGCGCCGCCAGATCCGTCAACTGCGTCAGCATGTTGGTTCCTTGCGTCGACCCCGCCTTACTCCAGACCGAACGCCAGCGTATTGACGCTGTTTCGACCCAACTCACCAAATGATGCCAATGCTCCGCCCGCAATGCCCGGCAACCAAATTCCAAAGCCAAGTCGTGAGCTTCAGCCGCGGCGTGGAACTGCCGCATGGCGCACAGGGTTGCTCCCAGTCGAGCCAGCATGTCGGCGCAATCGGACGCGAGCCGACTCTGGCCGGACCGGATCAATTCTTCATAGGCAGTCAGGGCTTGCCTATAGCGGTCCATCGCTTGTGGCAGCCCGCCTCTGCTATTCAACAAGGTTTCGGCCAGATCGCGCAGCGTGTGAGCGCGTTCGGCCGCGAACCGGGTTTGGTCGGGCCGGATCAGTTCGTCATAGGCAGCCAGGGCCTGCTCAAAGTGCTCCACAGCCTTCGGTAGCTCGCCGCTGGCGGACAAATTACGGCCCAGTTCTATCAGCATCCCAGCTCGATCGGACGCAAACTGAATTTGGCCGGACCGGATCAGTTCATCACAAGCGGCCACGGCTTGCTCGTAGCGTGCCCTCATGCGCGGTAGCTCGTCAATGCCGTGTATGAGACCACCCAGACCGTCTAGCTCATAGATGCGCTCGATGGCACCTTTGATCTGCCCGGCCTTGATCATTCCCTCAGTTGCGACCATGGCCTGCTCGTAGTAGTTCTTGGCCTTCAGCACCTCGCGCCTTCCGAAGAACCAGTGGCCCAATTGCACCAGCATGCCGACACGAACGTACGCGGATTGGCTCTGGTCGGCCTTGATCAATTCGTCATAGGCGGTCAGAGCCTGATCGACGTAACCCGCCGCCTGCTGCAGCGCACCGCTAGTTTTGGAGGCCAGACCCAAGAGGTTCAGCATGACAGCGCGCTGGCATGCAAACCGAGCCTCGCCCCTCCCAATCAACTCCTCAAACATAGCCAAGGCAGCGCTCCAATCCGCCACAGCCTCCTGAACCCGACCAGCCTCATAGGCACTCAGCCCTGCCTCGAACAACGCTTCAGCCCGCGCCTCCAAAACCTTATCCATGAAAACTTCTTCCTGTATGGCTGCTCGATCACGATGGATGACACGAAGCCTTTCTCTTTCAGCATAGCCAGGCGCATGTTGATGACCGCCGCACTTTCAAGTCCACGCCATCACTGAAATGCGGTACAACCACCACTGCCGCTGCCTGATGCAAGACACCAGCTAGGCGTGGCTGCGATGTTGCCGCAGCCGACCCGGAGCATCGCTCGGATCTGTAGGGAAAGTTGCAGGTTGGACTTCGGGAGTCGGCACGGCAGGGGATGCGCGGCAACTTCCCTATGCTCTGTCAAAAGACAAATCATCGTGATGTCAGCTGACAGCGATTGCTCGCCGGATCTCTTCCCGGTCGATTCAAGTTGTTGGGAATTTGGCTCAAGACCGGTACTGCAATCGACTTCGTCCCAGCCATTCCGAGCCGCTCGACCTCAATGAAGACAAGCGTACTCGGAGCGGCTTCACTGAACTGTTGTGCGACCTCTTCCGCGCTTCTGACGCTGCACCCCTTCACTTTCGCAATTCTGTCTCCGATCTGAACTCCAGCACTTTTCGCCGGAGAAGCCGAGCCGCAGTAAAAGTACCCTGAGACAGTTGTGGTTCCGGGGGCGAGCTCAATCCCAAAAAAGGCTCTTCGTCCGTCCGAACTGGGCTGGTGCATCCCACAAGATATAGCGCTAAGGTTCGAGTTGTTTGGTATGTCTCTTGCTGCAACTACGGCAGGGCGATTTGTCTCTGGTGATCGGGCATTCGGCCCGCCACCAGAGGACGCACAAGCTTGTAGGGCCAATGCGATGACCAGGAACTGCAGACCCCGTGAGCACGGCGCTTCAGCCATAAAGCTTTGACCGCATCAAGGTCGCGGCCTTCACATCATTCTTGCCGTCGGCATAAAGCACGGTTTCGAGGTCCCATCCGGCGGTAGTCGGCTTCGATGCCACCGAGTAGCGTCGACCTGCAATGACTCGGGAATCCTCGCCCATGGTAGGACGAAGCATTGCGGCAACTCGATCGGCATCACGCGCGGAATAGTCGTGATAACCGTCCTCGACCGGCACGGGCATGATTAAACCGTGGCGAGTCTTTTCAGTGAACTTGGAGACTTCGGCAGTGGATATCGTGCCGCTGAACTTGCCGCGCTCGGCCGCAATCAAACCGTTCGAGAGGCCCATGTATGTGCCTTGATCATCGACATCGTCTGTCCACCCTTGCCGAGCAGGAACATCTCGATTGAATGCTGCTTCTTGGCGAACGCCATGGCTACCCACTTGGTAGGAAAGGATTCTGAACTGAAATTCCTGACGCATGCGCTCAATTGCCATCTGAATGTTTGCTGTTTCTCGGTTGGACTCCGCATTGCGATCGGCCGCGACCTTTGCGGAGAGAACGAGACCTCCGGCTGAAATCAGACTGAGGTAGATCGCAAGGACCGCAGGCGCGATCGCGAGTGCAGGCAACGGGGCCAAGACCATAGCCGCACCGCTAAAAATCAATGCACGACGCTTCATAGCAGACCTCCTGCTTGGATGTGAGAAATCGGGGGAGGACGCTAGATCAACTTGGAGCTGAACTAGCGCCCTGTTGAGTAGCTACCAGCCAGAGCAGCCCTGGACGAACCCCACAGCGGCTCCACGACGGCCCCCTTGTGCGTAGCCGAATGCCGCTCCCGCCATGCAACGAGGCATGCGCTCCGAGATCCGATCAATTGCCTGAGGCGACATCTGAACAGGAACCGGCGGGAAGCCAATCGCGCGCAGCGAGGAATCCGGATACATGAACTTGCTCTGTTCGGCTTGGCGCTGCTGGGGGGCGGGGGGGGCTTGCACGTAGTAGTACTGCTGCGCCCGACGAGCCTGCTCGCGCTGCATCTGCTGGTACTGCACGCTCGGTTGAAGCGTACTCCCCGCACCGGTGTACTGCTGAGCGTGAGCAGGGGACAGCGTGAACAGCGCGGTGGCGAGGATTGCCAGAGCGGGCGTGGCGTGACCCGTTAGCTGGTGAGCGACTTTCATTGCGAACTCCTAAGGTTGAGGATGTTGCCGCCGTTCTGAATGAGTCGACGACGGTGAAATCTTCAGCCTCAAGGAGCAAAAATCGCGTCAACTTTGTGGGGAAACTTTCCTCGCGGGCCCAGCCACCGTGAAAGCCCCAGGTACAAGCTCATGATGGCAAGCAGGGGCTGCAAAGCTGGTCTCGTGATACAGAGTCAGGTCGCACCAACCATCCCAACCTCTGAAAGTTGGCCCTAGTCCTGCAGTGAATGAACGTCGGCTGTCGGCTGTTCCATCCGGCGGTCCGTACGACGGCTGCTGGCCGGGTGCGGCCTGACAGGTCTCGGAACTTCGCGCCCTACAGCTGTCGGTCAGTTTGTCCCCGCTTGAGGGCTGCCCCCCGCCAAGCAATTGACCCAGTGTGCTGAGGGTGCGAGACCAGCGGACCCGGTGATCAAGTCGCTGGACTGAGCGCTCAGCAGCATCGGAATCTGCCGGCGCCAGCCCACCGAGCCCCGCCCATCGGCCTGGCCACGGAAGCATCGGCGGCCTGCACGCAAGGGTGGACGGCAGGCGCTGGGATGGTGTACTGTATAAATAAACAGTATATGCCGCACATGCTCGCGCCCACCCAGACGGAGCTCATCCTGAGCTCTGCCCCCGAACCCAAGCCCCTCACCCCGGTTGTCCCGGCTGAGACGGTTAGGGCCGTGCCTGTGCAGGACCCCGCCCCCGTGGTTGATGGCGCGCCCCCCGAGGTTCCACCCCAGTTGCTCGATACCGTGTGGCGCGCCAACCAGTTGGGCGGCAGCCGCGCGGGTTTCGTCTCCACCGGCTTTGCGGCCTTGGATGCGGCGCTGGTGGACGGCGGCTGGCCCTTGGGCTGCCTCATCGAGATCCTGCAGCCACAGCCCTCCTTGCTGGAGTGGCGACTGGTTGGGCCGAGCCTGCGCCCCCTGGTCAGCGGCGGCCGCTCGGTGGTGGTCATCGGCCACCCCAAGCGCCCCAACCCGGACGGTCTTCGCCACCTGGGTATCGAGGAAGACAACCTGCTTTGGGTCAAGGTCGACCCGCCGTCCCAGCGGCTGTGGGCCACCGAGCAGGCCATCCGCTCCAACGCTGCAGCTGCCATCTTGACCTGGCTGCCGCAGGCCAGGCCAGAGCAACTCCGCCGCTTGCAGGTCTTGGCCCAAGGCTGCGAAGGCCCTGTCTTCATCATCCGACCTGTGCACGCTCGGCACGACCCGTCACCAGCCCCTCTGCGCGTGTTCGCGTCCCTGCTGGTCGACTGGCAGATGCGGGTTGAAGTCTTCAAGCGCCGCGGTGCGCCTTTGGAGGCACCGCTGACGCTCCCTTCCATCCCCGGCGGTTTGGACCATGTGCTCACCCGGCGCATGCGTCGTCCCAGCCAGCTCATCGCCCTCATGGAGGCCCAACGTGCTCTGGGTCGCCCTCGTCATCTCGCCCACGCCACCGCCAGAACCGCCGCAGACGCCATCGCCCGAGCAGCCAGCCTCGCCTGATCCCCTGGACGGCCTGGCGCTGTGGTGCCTGCAGTTCACGCCCCGGGTGGCCAAGCTGGAAGGCTGTGCGGTCGTGGCGGAGGTCCAGGCAAGCCTGAAGCTCTTCAAGGGAGAGGCTGCACTCAAGGCCCGCATCCGCGATGAAGCGCCGGACCTGGGTGTCATCGGCATGGGGTGGGCGCCTCATGCCCTGGCTGCGCTGGTGCTGGCCAGATGCGGCGTCCATGATCTCGGCGAGCAAGACCTGCAGACCGTCCTGGACGCACTGCCGCTGACCGAGCTCACCGAGGCGGCCCAGCACGCCGAGGTGCTGGCCCGCATGGGGGTGACCACGCTGGGGCAGTTGCGCCGGCTCCCCCGCGACGGCGTCAGCCGACGCTGGGGTGACCGGCTGCTCCTGGCCTTGGACCAGGCCTATGGCCGCATGCCCGAGGCCTTCAAGTGGGAGGTCATCCCCGAGACCTTTCACATCCGCTACGAGTTGCCGGCCAGGGAAGACAACGCATCAGCGCTGCTCACGTATGCGCGACCCATGCTGATGCAGATGTGCGGCTGGCTCACAGCCAAGCACGCGGGTGCCGAGGGCTACACGCTGCGCTGGGTGCACGACGCCATGCGGGCCAAAGACGCTGGCGACGGGGGCGCGGTGACGATCCGGTCAGCCGAGCCCATGCGCGATCTGGAGCACTTCACGCGGCTGTTGGCGGAGCACCTGGCGCAGGTGCAACTGCCCGCACCGGTGGGTGAGTTGCAACTGGCGGCGGTGGGCGTCGAGCGCGTGACCGAGCAGTCCCTGTCGCTGCTGCCGCAGAGCCTGGGCAGCGGCGAATCACTGATCCTGCTGGCTGAGCGCCTGGCTGCGCGGTTTGGGGCCGAGTGCGTCCTGACGCCCTACCGCTGTGACGACCACCGCTCCGGCTTTGCTGCCCGTTGGTCGCCGGCGGCCAAGCGAAGGCCTCGCAAGCCAGAGCCTGTGCCAGAGCTTCCTGCGCCGACCATGCTGCAGGAGGCCCCCTTGCGACTGGCCGTGCGGGATGGATGCCCGCATTACCAAGGCCCGTTGACCTTGTTGGTCGGGCCCGAGTTGGTGGAGTGCGGCTGGTGGGACCGGGTACCCGGTGTGGGAACGACGAACAGCGTTCAGCGCGACTACTGGGTGGCGGTGTCGGAGACGGCTGGCACGTTGTCGATCTTCTGCGAGCAACTCGACAGCGGCGAGTTGGCCTGGTTCCTCGATGGCGTCTACGCCTGAGCCCATGGTGTCGCGATGGCCGAGCTTCCCGCCTACGCCGAGCTGCGTTGCATCAGCAACTTTTCCTTTCTCAAGGGGGCCAGTTGGCCCCAGGAGTTGGTCGAGCGCGCGCACCAACTGGGCTACGCCGCCATCGCAATCACCGATGAGTGCTCGGTGGCGGGCATCGTGCGCGCGCATGTCGAGGCCAAGGCCCGGGGCATCAAGCTGCTGGTGGGCAGCCAGTTCGACGTCGACTGTGCATTCCCGTTCACGCTCGTGGTGCTGGCCTGCAACATCAACGGCTACGGCAACCTCTGCCAGTTCATCTCGCAGCTGCGCCGTGCTGCGGCGAAGGGCAGCTACCGGCTGGCGCTGGAGGATCTTCTGGGCGGCGTGCTGGATGACTGTGTCGTCATCGCCTGCCCACAGCGCCACGCCAAGGCCGAGGCCTTGCTGCAGCTGGGCCGCTGGCTGCTGACCCACTTCATCGGCCGTGCCTGGCTGGGGCTGGACCAGTTGCGCCGCAGTGATGACGAGATCCGCCTGGAGCGGCTGCGTGCCGTGAGCGCGGAGACCGAGATTCCGCTGGTGGCAGTTGGCGACTCCACCATGCATGTCCGCGGTCGCAAGGCGCTGATGGACGTCATGACGGCCGTACGCCTGCGCAAGCCACTGACCGAGTGCGGCAAGGCGCTGGACATCAATGCCGAGCGCCACCTGCGCACGCGTGGACGCCTGGCCAGAACCTTTCCGGCGGACCTCATCGCCCAGACCGTGGTCGTGGCCGACCGCTGCGACTTCAGCCTGGATGAGATCCGGTACCACTACCCCAGCGAGGTCGTGCCGGAGGGCGAGACGCCCGCGAGCCACCTGCGCCGCATCACCTACGAAGGAGCCGGCCGGCGCTGGCCGGATGGCATCCCCGCTGCGGTGAGCGAGCAGATCGAGAAGGAGCTGGAGCTGATCAGCGAGCTCCGCTACGAGCACTACTTCCTGACAGTCGCCGACATCGTGCAGTTTGCGCGCAGCCGGCACATCCTCTGCCAGGGCCGCGGCTCGGCCGCGAACTCGGTGGTCTGCTACGCCACCGGCGTGACTGAGGTCGACCCGGCGCGGCTGTCTACGCTTCTGGAGCGCTTCATCAGCCGGGAGCGCGATGAGCCGCCAGACATCGACATCGACTTCGAGCACGAGCGGCGCGAGGAGGTGATCCAGTACCTCTACGAGAAGTACGGCCGCGCGCGTGCTGCCCTGACCGCCGTCGTGATCTCGTACCGCATCAAGAGTGCCCTCAAGGACGTGGGCAAGGCCTTGGGCTTCGAGCTGGAGTTCTTGCAGCGGCTCAACGACAACTTTCCCTGGTGGGAGAACGAGGTCGATCCACAGCGGCTGCGCGAGGTCGGGATCGATGTCGAGGACCTGGGCGTGCAGCAGCTCATCGCGCTGGTGCGTCAGATCCTCAACATGCCGCGCCACATGTCCCAGCACCCGGGCGGCTTCGTGCTCAGCAACGGCCCACTCACGCGGCTTGTGCCGGTGGAGAACGCATCGATGGAGGACCGCACCATCATCCAGTGGGACAAGGATGACATCGATGCAGTCGGCCTCATGAAGGTCGACGTGCTGGGCCTGGGCATGCTCACGGCGATCCGCAAGACGCTCAACCTGGTCAGCCAGACCAAGGGCTACGAGTTCCTCATGCAGGACATCCCGCCCGAGGACCCGCAGACCTACGACATGATCTGCCGTGCCGAGACCATCGGCGTGTTCCAGATCGAGAGCAGGGCCCAGCGGGCGAGCTTGCCGCGTATGCAGCCGCGCTGCTTCTACGACCTGGTGGTGGAAGTCGCCATCGTGCGCCCCGGCCCCATCCAAGGCGGCATGGTGCATCCCTACCTGAACCGCCGGCAGGGGCTGGAGTCGGTGGTGATCCCCAGCGAGGAACTCCGCCCTGCGCTTGAGCGCACCCTGGGCGTGCCGATCTTTCAGGAGCAGGTCATGCAGATCGCGATGATCGCGGCCGGCTACACGGGGGGTGAAGCCGATGGCCTGCGTCGTGACATGGCGGCCTGGAAGCGCAAGGGCGGCTTGCAGAAGCACTACGACAAGATCACCAAGGGCATGGCCGCCCGGGGCTACGACGCAGCGTTTGCGGAGTCCATCTTCAAGCAGATCCAGGGCTTCAGCGAGTATGGGTTTCCGGAATCCCACGCGGCGTCGTTTGCGCTGCTGGTCTACGCCAGCTGCTGGCTCAAGTGCCACCACCCGATGGAGTTCTTCGCGGCGATGGTGAACGCCCAGCCGCTGGGCTTTTACAGCACCAGCCAGTTGCTGCAGGACGCCCAGCGCAACGGCGTGACGGTCCTGCCGCCTGACGTGCTGCACAGTGACTGGGAGTGCACGCTGGAGCCCCATGACGGCGGCACGGCCGTGCGGCTGGGCCTGAAGATCATCAAGGGCTTGCAGCAGGCCTCGGTCGAGGCGCTGTGCCGGGTCAGAGCGACTCAGCTCTTCACCAGCGCCGAGGATCTCGCCCGTCGTGCGGGCTTGAATCAGCAGCAGATGACGGTGCTCGCGTCGGCAGACGCGCTGGCCAGCTTGAGCGGTCATCGTCGCCAGCAGGTCTGGACGGCATCCGCCCTCAGGAGTACGCCGCCCTTGCTCAGGGATGCGCCGGTGCATGAGGACTACCTGGAATTGCCGCAGGCCCCTGAGGGCGAGGAAGTGACCTTCGACTACGCCTCGCTTCGCATGACGCTGCGCAGCCATCCCCTGCTCTTGCTGCGGCCCACGCTGCAGGCGCTTCCCAACCGCCGACTGTTGACGTCACGGCAGCTCATGGACGTGCCAGATGGCGCCGAGGTGCAGACCGTAGGCCTGGTGACCACCCGGCAGCGACCGGAGACCGCCAACGGCGTGATCTTTGTGTCGCTGGAGGACGAGGAAGGCGAGATCCAGTTGATCGTCTACAGCGTGATCGCGGAGAAGCCGCACCTCAGGCCTGTGGTGCTGGGCGCGCGGCTGATGGCGGTGAAGGGGCGCTGGCAGCGGCAAGGCGCGGTGTGCAACATCATCGCCAAGCACCTGGAGGATCTGACGCCGATGCTGGGCGAACTCCCGACGAAGAGTCGGGACTTCAAGTGAGCCCAAGACCCAGCGGCTCGCGTACAAAGCGGACCTTCTCAACCGTGCTTGGATAAATGTCGATGAACTCTGCCGTCCGTGTCTTGATGGCTGCTGGATTTGCTGCGCTCGTGGCCACGCCGCACCAGGCGCATGCCTGGGGTGCCAACGGACATCGCCTGATCGCTGAACTGGCGGAAGCCAAGCTGCCGGCCGCCACCAGAGCCAAGGTGCAGGAACTCCTGAAGCTGGAGCCGGGGGCGACGCTGGTGTCGATCGCGACATGGGCGGATGAGACCCGTTCGCCCAGCACGGCGGCGTGGCACTACGTGAACTTCGCGCGAGGGGGTGACTGCACCTACGAGCAGCCGCGGGACTGCCCTGAGGGCAAATGTGTCGTAGTGGCGCTGGAGCGCAACCTGGCCGTGCTCGCCAGCGCCCAGCCGGCTGAGGAACGGCTAACAGCCTTGAAGTGGGTCGTGCACCTCGTCGGTGATGTCCATCAGCCGCTGCACGCAGGATTTGCGGACGACAAGGGCGGCAACCTGTTCCAGTTGCGAGCCTTCAACCGCGGCACCAACCTGCACAGCTTGTGGGACGGCGGCGTCATCCTTAACTGGCCAGGCGGTGAAGAGCAACTCCGGGCCGCGGTGACGACCGCTGCAGCGCCTCAGGCGGTTGGCAAGCCCAGTGAGTGGGCGTCGGAGGCCTGCCGGGTGGCTGCTGCGCCAGACTTCTATCCCGAGGAGCGGATGGTTCCGGACAGCTACTTCGAGCGGTGGCGGCCCGTCATTGCCGAACGGCTGAACGCGGCGGCCGCGCGTCTGGCGGTGTTGCTGGCGAAGACGCTTTGATGGACAGGGCAGCAAGGTACTTGCTGCCCTGTCAGTGCCTTTCGCCGCGGGTGGGCAAGGTCAGCGTTGCAGCGGTTGCGGTCCCTGACCACCGGACCGCGACTTCACGCTCAAGGAAACAACGCGGTCGCTGAAGCGCCCATGCTGCATGGCTCTGGATCGTCCTGGGCGCGTGGATGCAGGAAAGCCTGGCTGCGCCGCGCGCACAAGGCGATCTCATCGAGCATTGGGCGCTGCCCGAGCCAGCGGGCCATGCTCTGTGGAAGGGCCACCTCTCCCGATGGCGTGAACGCCTCAACGTGTCAGGCTCGGGGAGGTGGCCAAGTTGGCTTATGGCTCAGTCATATTCCTGGTCAGCGCTGCGCTGTTCCTCCCAGTCATCAGGCCTCTCGTCGTAGCCAAGAGACTGCCAGTAGGCGTCGTGCTAGTCATTCAGTTGGCGCGAGCGGTTGTCATGGTCGGCTTGGCTCGGCTGACGTCTGCTTGTGCTCATGTGTGCTCAAGACACCGTGGTTAAGGCGGCTACGGACCCACGGTCACAGCAAACCGCCCAGACGCTTTTCCACTTTTCATCAGGGCGAGGCAGGGCGTCCAGAACGGGACGGCAGACATCGCATAACCTCCGCGCCCGGACCAGCAGCGAGTTGACTGCTGGCGATAGGGTGCGCCGGAGGACTGCGGGGCACCGCTACTGAAGAACAACAGGGAGGAAAGATGGCCACAAAGTACGAAAAAGCATCCGTCAATGCGGTTCAACGTGCATTCAAACTGCACTGGGAATTCACTGGCGGACTTCCCCTCACCTTCGCGCCGGAGGCATTCATTCAGGGGCAGATCGCGCAAGCACTACACAAGCTGGGCTTGTTTGTGACGCTTGAGTCGAAGGTCTACGAAACCCTCATGGAGGCCGGTGCGGAGATGCGCGGTAAGCCGATGAAACGAGGGAAGGGCAGGCTTGACTTGGTTACCTGGTGGAAGAACGGCAAGCCACGGCACATCATCGAGGTCAAGAAGTTGCGGCACAAGGAAGCCGTCACTGCGGACATCAAGCGCATCCGCGGAATCCTCAAGCGGGGTGGAACCACTCGCCAAGGTTTGGTCATCATCTACGCGGACGCGAAGCGCCCCGACACGGTTGTTCGGCGCATCGAGTTCGCCGCGAAGACCAACGGCGTCAAACTCGTTGACAGGTCCGGCGTGCAGGAGTTCTCCTCTCCTTTGGACAACGACAGGACTCGGCACTACGAAGCCGCTTGCTTGCGAGTCTGCAGGCTTCCGAAGCAGCCTTGACAGCGGGACCTCCAAAGCACGATGCCGATCAGCACAAACCATAGATTTATCGAAGGCGCGCGAGCTATCGCTCGGTATGCTGGCACGGAGGCGCTGCTGAGCGCGCTGCAGCAGCCGGTTGTTGACTTCGCCAACCGCGTCAGGTGTACGAGCGTTGGTTCCTCGGGAAGCACGCCTCGAGGGATCACCTTCCGGCTTGATGGGCGAAAGGAGGACTTGTTCGCCTTCTGGGTGGAGCGTTTGGCCGACAAGAAGCGCGGGCTGGGTGCCATCTCCTTCGACCCGGCCAGGGTCAGCGACGAACTGCGCCCCGAGTTCACGAAGCTTCTCCGTGACTTGCAGCGGATGACGGGTGAGACAGTGTTGAATAACGGCAACTATCCGTCTGAAGCCATCGGCTTCGTCACCGTTAGCGACGGCCTCGCAGTGATCCGTGCCCTCGACCAGTTCGTCGGAGATGCCTTCGACCGACTTGGAACGCGCGCATTTGCTCCGTACGATCCCACGCAAAGGGGAGGGCGGAAGAAGAAGTCGTCTGAAACTTCACTGCTGACGTGGGACGCTGACAGTGCGCCACCGGGCGTAGACCCCAAGGTTTGGGCTCAAATCAGGCCCCGACGCGGGCAGCAGAAGTTCCGTCAACGACTGATGCGTGCTTACGACGGTCGCTGCGCAGTAACCGGTTGCTCCGTCGAGGCAGCGCTGGAAGCGGCTCACGTAACGCCGTACTCGCATGACGCTGTGTACGAGGTGACGGATGGGGTGCTGCTGCGCGCCGACGTCCACACCCTGTTTGATCTTCATCTCATATCGGTGGACCCGGCGACATACACGGTGCGTGTCGCGCTGTCTTTGTTGGCGGACTATGGAGCGTGGAACGGTCAGCCGCTTCGGCTACCCGCTGACGGAGCCCAGTACCCGTGCGCGCAACGCTTGGAAGCGCATTACGCGGAGTGGCGACGGCTTGCTGTAACTCGCGGGTAGCAGTCGCCGAGGAGGCTACATTGCAACGAGGACTGCCGGCGCGCAGCACCCCTGGTTGTGTCGCCGCTATCGGTTTGCCGCGTCGTCGGCAAACAGAGTCGCGTCATCTTCAGCATCCACTTTGGCCTGAATGTCGGCCAAGGTTGGATTCAGCGGCTCGGGGATTCTGAAGCAGAACCTATGCGCCCGTCGACCATAATGGTGCAGCGACATTCGGGTCGCCATCGAGACACTTGGCTGCTGCGAGGCCTGCACTATCTGCGCCTTGAACTCGGCGCTGTGAACTCGCCGTGGGCGGCCCGGCGCTGCTTGGTCAATAGTGCGTACGTATCCATCAAGCCGTCGTTGGATACGAGCATCCTAGGCACGGCTCAGCGGATCAGCATGACTTCGCTGGCCGCTTCCGCCGATGGATCTCGCGCTGAGCAAAGGACCTACCTCTCGACCTTCACAACCCGAAGTTCACGACTTGGCTTGTCGGCGATCTTTAGCGTCGCCTGCTCGCCCTCAGCCAATCCAAGCAGAGCGCGGGCCAACGGCGTTTCCTCATTGAGGAGACCAAGCCGTAGGTTGCTTGCACTGTCGACGAGTTGGACGGTGTGACGCTCTGGAGGCTGGACAAGAACCTCGTACGTCACCCGGTCTCCCAACTCGACGAATATCTGCGTCTTCGGGGGCGGCGCAACGATGACAACCTCGCCACCCTCATCCGAGGGATCGCTACCTACGTTCTCCGTCGCGGCGGTTTCCGCAGGCAATTCGACTTCGGGCAGGAAGTCCGCATCATTGAACGGTGGAGGCTGCCCTTGGTCCTCAACCTTGCGTTGCTCAAGGAATGCCTGCAAGCGAGCCAACTGCCCCGCGGGGTCGGCGAACCAGTCTGTGGACCACACTCGGATGAGCCGGCCACGCCACCCCATCAGCTCAAGAATTTCCTGGCGGATCCGGTCTCGGTCCCTCGCGGACAAACTGGAGTGGTACATCACTCCGTCGCACTCGATACCGGCCAAGTACTCCCCGCTGCGGTCCGGGTGGCGAACGCCGAGGTCGATGAAGTAGCCCGCTACACCGACTTGCAACTGCACGTCGTAGTTTGCGCCCCGGAGCGCATCTGCGACCGCAAGCTCGAAGTCACTGTCCGCGTCTCGCGTCGTCTCTGTTGGCTTCGGACCAGGCAAGAGTCCGGTCTTCGCGTACTCCAGATACTCACGGAAAGCCCTCCGACCAAGGCTTGCCTTCTCATCCACCCTCACGTCCGAAGGCAGCATCGAAGTGAAGAGGTCGATGCGACGTCGCGCACGGGTGAAGAGCACGTTTAAGCGGCGCCAGCCATCTGGCAAGTTGATGGGGCCGAAGTACTGGGCAACCTCTTTCGCGCCGGGCGCCTTCCCGAAGGTCGAGGACACAAAGATGACGTCCCGTTCGTCGCCTTGGACGTTCTCGAGGTTTTTGACAAAGAACTTCCAGCCGGCTTTCTCGTGCCGCTCCAAGTACTCGGCCACGCCCTTCACGTCGCGCGACTTCTGGTCGAGCAGGTCTTCAATCAACTCGCGCTGAGTCTGGTTCAGCGTGACAACGCCAAGCGATTCCTCGGGCGCCGAGAGCATGTGCTCGACGACGGCATCAACTACTCGCTGAGCCTCAGGTACGTTGCGCCGGCCCTGGTACAGGCCGTTCTGGACATAGCGGTAGTTCACCCCCAGGCGGCGGTTGCGCTGATAGGGCGACGGGAACACGACCAGGCGTCCGTCGTAGAACTGCGCGTTCGAGAACGCAATGAGCGACTCGTGCTTCGAGCGGTAGTGCCACCTCAACGTGCGCACCGGGCGGTAGAGATGCTCACAGATGCCCAAGATGCTCTCCACACCGTCCACAACTGACGGTGTGTCCTCGGGGTCTTCGTCATCTGCATCCAGCAACCGGTCAAAGAAGTTCGTTGGCGGCAACTGCTTGGGGTCACCGACAACCACCAACTGGCTGCCCCGCGCGATGGCGCCAAGGGCATCCTCCGGCCTTAGCTGCGATGCCTCGTCCATCACGATTAGGTCGAACTTAAGGTAGCCGGGCTCCAGGTACTGGGCGACCGACAGCGGGCCCATCATGAAACACGGCTTGAGCTCCTGCAGGGACTTTCCCGCACGCTTCAGCAACTGGCGGATTGGCACGTGACGCTTCTGCTTGTTTGTCTCCTTCGTGAGGAGGGCCATCTCCGTCAGGTCACCCGCCCTGCCCCCAGCAACACCCCGCTCCACCTTCTTGGCCTTGTCCACCTTGGCCGCGTACATCGCGCCGTTCAGCTTGACGAGTTCTAAATCGAGCGAAGCGAACTCTCCTCTCAGCCGCTCATGGCCGGCCCCGGCGAAGCGTGCGAGTTCCTTATGCTCAGTCAGGATGCCACGCGCGATGCTCCGGTAGACAACGTACTCGAAGCCGCGGACCAAAGCTGTGGGGTTCAGCCTGCCCTGCTCAGCGCGAGCCAGCACTTCAGCGAGGCCAGCCCCACTGGCGTCGTCTTTTGCTGCGTGGAACTTAGACCATGGGATTAGCGCAGGCGCTGCAGCAATGGCTTTGTTCAACCTAGTCACCGCGTCAGTTGGGCAAGGAGCGCCACCCCAGACCTTCCAGTCCAGGTTTCCCTTGTCGGCGAACGCGTCCATCGCGGCTTTGTAAAGGCCGAACGACTCGTTCCCTGACACCACGCACTTGAGCAGAACTGACATCAAGTCCTCTGCATCTCGCTGGAGTAGGCGGTTCGCCACGCCCGCAGGCAGCTTCTCTGCGACACCAGCAACGGCTGTGGCCCAGGTGATGCAAGCCTCCAAAGCCGCCTCGTCGGTGTTCAGCCCGTCTAGAAAGGAACCAAAGAACTTCTGGAAGCTTGGGTCAGCCGTGATGCCGGCAAGCGCCTTTGTCGACTCCATCGACGCTGTCATCGACTCAACCACTGCTCGCAGCGGAATCAACGGTCTTGAGTACGGTTCCAGCAGACGGGCTGCAGCGGCCACTGAGCGCGCTTGGGCCAGCCTTCGGGCCAAAAACGCATGTGCGCCCATCGATTCAGCCACATCGCTGGCCAGGAACGCACGCGCCAGGTGCTCCACCGTCAGGAACGATTCGACAAACCGCAAGGACGAGGTGACGCTGGCTTTCTGGCCCACCTCTGCGCTCAGAAAGCCTGCCAGTTGGGATGCCACTGACGCCTTGCCTGCAAGGTGCTGAACGCCTTCGGCAACCGCGTAATAGGACAAGGGCGAGCCTGACAAACCCAGTGCGGCGCCGGCATGCGCCAGGCGAGCAGGGGCAGACAGGAGTGCACGGAGAACGCCTTCGTGCTCATTGAGCCTACGACGGATCTCCAGCAGCTCAATCGCCCGACCAACCGAGGCAATGGGGCGCACGGTTGACTTCAGAAGCTCGGCGCTGGCGCCCAGGGACCGTGCATACGCCTCCAGCGGCTTGACCAAATCCTCGATACGACGCGCCCGCGCCAAAGCAGGGTCGACTCCGGGCAGCAATGCTGCCCTTTTGGAAACATCTCGAAGCCTTGAGAGCCACACGCGGATCCGCGGGGCGTTGCTTGACAACAGTGAGAGATGCGCTTCAGCCACGGTATTTAGATTCACCTGGCCGGCAAGGTCAGTTGCCATCAACGCTGGCGTGCCAGCGCGCAACCATCCGTTCAGTCTTCGGACCTTGTTGAAGTCAGTCTTGACGCCAAGGAACAGGGACCCAAGCGCGTTTCGGAACGTCTCACTATGGACAAACTCTTCCTGGGCGGTCCGCCAAGCAAGAACGGAGCCGAAATGTGCCGCCATCCCCGAGGCGTTGAGCTTGGCCTCCCCCTTGAAGCAGCTTCGGAAGGCCGCCCTAGCCAGGCGCCAGTCCTTCTTCATGAAGTTGAAGAAGCCATCGCCCCGGCGGAGTACACGCAGGTGGGTCTGCAGTTCCTCATCGTCCGGCAGAGCATCCATGTGGAACGATGCCGCAACCTTGGATGCCTTGGCAGCCACGGCCTTGTTCGCCTCCTCGGCACGAATCGCCAAGTCAGGAAAGTCGGGCCGCTCGAGCCCAGGCCCCCGGAAGGACAACAACTCCTGGGGCGCCTCGACCGAAACCGTTAGTAACGCCTCGATCGCCTCAAGCCCGGCTCGAGTGAGGTCGACCGGAATCCCGATTCGAGAGAAGAAAGCCTTCAGCTCCTCTGACGCTTCCCCAGCGTTTGCCGTCAACTCCCCTATCTCTCGAGCCGTCTGGGTGAACTGTTCGGCGGTCCAGTCCTGCCAACCACTAGACGATAGCCGGCGAAGTTCATCGAGCGTGGCTGCATCAACGGGGGCCTCGGGCAACAGTTCCGGCAATCCCCTTCCGTCCAGAAGTGCCTGCAGTTCCTCGACCCGGCCATCGAACTTGATTCGACTTTCACCGAGCACACCATGAACCTGGTCCAGTCCGGCCTGGGTCTCACGGGCGACGGCCTCAGCTTGCGCCGCCAGACCTTCCAGCTCACTCGCTGGGACTGTCGCCCAAGGCGCAGTTGCTGGCGTGTCCCTGGCCTGCTGAAGCTTGCTAAGTAGGACTTCAGGATTGCTCGGAACGATGGCTTGAAACCCTTCGAGGCTCGATTGCGCTGCGCAAACCGCTTCGGCGACCTGCGATGAGAGCCCCAAAAGCTCTTTGAGGCCCCGGCTGGCCCCCTCGGAGCTCAATGCCTCATTGGCGTCAGAAATCGCTTGCGGGAGCTGGTCTGCGTCAGCAAAGTCACGCCTCAGCAAAGCTGCGTCTGCAGTCTTCTCCAATGCTCGGGCCTTGAGCAGCGCACCGCTTAAGCGGGACACCTCAGCGCGTGCACGAATTAAGCTTTCGAGACCGCCGTCGAACATCCGCTCCAGGAGCTCACCTTCCCGAGGACGCGCTACGTCTGCAAGCGCCCTTACTGGCTCGTACGCATTGCGCAGCTGATTCATGCTCCAGGGCGAGCTCGAGAAGACTATCTTCAGCTCGTCTGAGTCCCTCTCCATCGCGCCGGCAAACTTCAGCGCCTCTTCAAGGGCTTCCAGAATGACGAGCTCATCGCCCTTGACCAGCAGACGCGGCTTGAACCCAAGCCAACCGCAGTCCTTTGGCAAGCACCCAAGCTCGCCAAGGGCCACTGCAGCGTCACGGAGGGTCATACGGTGCCTATCGATGACCTCCGCACTCCATGAAGCAGCCCGAGTCAGGATGAGACCCGACACACCGTCGACTTCCGAGCCGAGCTCACGCCTGCGCCGCTCGGCAGCCCAAAAGAGCTCGTGAACCGTGAGATCGAGCTTGTTCCCGATGCGGCTCCCGAGTAACTGTGCGTATCTGTTCAACGTCCCGCGGCGTTCGCGCAGCACCTCCAGGCTCTTTTCATACCCAGCTGGATGCCGGTACGTACGTGTCATCCGCTGCTGGATGCTCTCCAGCAATTGCTTCTTTTGCGTCTTGTGGCTGTGCAGCTCGAGGCAGAAGTCCCCCAGCCCAGCCGCTTCAAGTCGCTGCTTCACGACCTCCAGGGCAGCCAGCTTCTCAGATACGAACAGGACTTTCTTGCCTGCCGCCATAGCGGTGGCGATGATGTTCGTGATGGTCTGCGACTTTCCGGTCCCCGGTGGGCCGTTGATGACAAGGCTCTTGCCGTGTTTGACGTCAATGATGGCGCTGTGCTGGGATGAATCAGCGTCGTAGATGAGAGGCAGCTCGCCATCGGGATGCTCATCGATGACGTAATCCTCGGCATGAAACGCATCGGTAGGGCTTGCTCGCGCACCCTCAAAGATGCTGCGCAGCAGCTCGCTCTCCAGAAGGTTTGCTGACTTCTCCGGATCCAGGTCCGCCCAGATAGCGAGCTTGCCGAAGGACAGGAACCCCAGTGAAAGCCGCCGCTTCACGCTCCACTTTGCACGCTTGGAGACCGCAGCTGTGATCTTCGCGAAGTAGGTTTCCGGTGAGTCGTCTTCCTCCAGCATCGGCAGCTCGAGACGAAACTGCTGGCGGAACTTCTCGCGAAGGGTGAAGTTTTCAGCAACATCTTCACCCGAGTGCTGCAACTCGTAGAGATAGGTGCGCGACTCCGGGTCAATACGGCCTCGGACGAGGTTCACCGGCACAGAAAGCAGAGGTGCGTGAACCGGCTTCTCCGAGTCCTCGCGGTCGAAGTACTCGAGGAAGCCGAACATGAGGTACAGCATGTTCGTTCCGGTCTCTTCGACGACCGTGCGCGCTTCGGATGAAATCTTGCGAGCGAGCTTTTCCAGTTCGACCGGGTACTGAAGCACCTGCAGTCCGCCAACGCGCTTGTAGGCAGTGCTAGCCGCGGAAGGCCCAATGTCTACCGATGTGCCGATACCGACTTCACGGGCGTAGACGCGCACGTCAGGCTTCCTGCCGTTGTCGTACCGCTCGTGAGGCGGGTCCGGCACGTAAGCCAGCGGGACTGACTTGCCCTCCACCAGCCGCTCAAACAAAACGCTGAGGTCAGGATCGTCTGTGAACTGAACGGAGAGCGCCTTTGGGTGCCGATAGTTCAGCAGGCGATTGCGCATAGTCAGGTCGAGGAGCCTCGTGCGCAACCGCTCCAGCGCCTGGGCTACCGAAAGCTTGCCGTTGAAAAGTTCGCCAGCAAGCTTGCTGGCATCTTCTGATTTATAGGGATTACCCTCGCCCATATTCCCTCCACCACAGCGTCCGCCGACGTGTCTTTGAGTTGTTAGTACGGCCTCAAGAGGCACGAGAGTAGCAAGGTCCGGTGAGGGCCTCCACACAATGCGTTGCTATGACGTATCCAGCCCGAAACGAGTCAGACCGGGAGACTGACGACCTTTGCTAGTTAAGTCGCAGCGCCGGCTTCCATTCAGGGGCCTGCCACCCCCAGACATGGACCGCCTCGAACGCCTTGGGCAAGAGCGTCCGACCAATTTCAATGCTTGCCGACAGCGGCGTCGCCTATGGACAGCGTCAGTTCCTCAGGAGCACGCCGACCTTGCTCAGGGATGCGCCGGTGCATGAGGAATACCTGGAGTTGCCGCAGGCGCCTTAAGGCGAGGAAGTGGCCTTCGACTACGCATCGCTTCGGATGACGCTGCGGAGCCATCGCGTACGAAGCGGATCTTCTCAACAGTGCTTGAATAAATGTCGATGAACTCTGCCATCCGTGTCTTGATGGCTGCCGGGATTGCTGCCCTGGTTTCTCTGCCAGACCAGGCGAACGCCTGGGGCGCCAACGGACATCGCCTGATCGCTGAACTGGCGGAAGCCAAGCTGTCGGCCGCCACCAGAGCCAAGGTGCAGGGACTCCTGAAGCTGGAGCCGGGGGCGACGCTGGTGTCGATCGCGACATGGGCGGATGAGACCCGTTCGCCCAGCACGGCGGCATGGCACTACGTGAACTTCGCGCGAGGGGGTGACTGCACCTACGAGCAGGCGCGGGACTGCCCTGAGGGCAAATGTGTCGTCGAGGCGCTGGAGCGCAACCTGGCCGTGCTCGCCAGCGTCCAGCCGGCTGAGGAACGGCTGACGGCCTTGAAGTGGGTCGTGCACCTCGTCGGTGATGTCCATCAGCCGCTGCACGCAGGATTTGCCGACGACAAGGGCGGCAACCTGTTCCAGCTGCGAGCCTTCAACCGCGGCACCAACCTGCACAGCTTGTGGGACGGCGGCGTCATCCTCAACTGGCCAGGCGGTGAAGAGCAGCTCCGGGCGGCGGTGACGACCGCTGCAGCGCCTCAGGCGGTTGGCAAACCCAGTGATTGGGCGTCGGAAGCTTGCCGGGTAGCCGCTGCGCCCGACTTCTATCCCGAGGAACGGATGGTTCCGGACAGCTACTTCGAGCGGTGGCGGCCCGTCCTTGCCGAACGGCTGAGCGCGGCGGCCGCGCGATTGGCGGTGTTGCTGACGAAGACGCTTTGATAGATCGGGCGGCGACGTCTTTGCTGCCCTGCCGGTACCTTTCGCGATGGGTGGTAAGGACAGCATGGCAGCGGATGCTGACGGTCGCGACCGGCGTCCGTCTGGTCGCAATGTGCCCACAGCCGAAGTCTAAGTTGGACATCGGCAGACGGCACTGCAGCGGGATCTGCCATCCGTCGAGGCGGGGCGCACTGCCCGATGTCGCCGAGGGGCTCGCAGCGAGTTGGCCGAGTTACAGATTGCACCATCCCCGGTGAACCAAGCGGCGCCCCCCGAACCCTGGGGGCTGTAGGCGATCGTCACGTTAACTCCCCTACCATGTGACTTCATAAAACAAAGGGAGGAACAATGAAACTGCTCGCTGGTTCACGCATCGTCGGCGCCGCCGCTTTGCTGATCGGGGGCCTGGGTCAGAATGCGATAGCTTCGCCTGGCACATGGGAAGCAACGCTGCAAGGCAGGGACCTGAATCAAGACGGGATCACCGACGCGTTCTATGACACCGTTTTGGACATCACATGGCTGAAAGACTGGAATCTGGCGAAAACCAGCAAGTTCGCCGGTGCCAATGCCAATGGCGGGATGGACTGGATCGAGGCAAAGCATTGGGCGGAATCCCTTACCTTTGGTGGATTCTCGGACTGGCGGCTACCCGGCATCAGGCCGGTTAACGGTCTTGCCTTCGACTATCGCTTTTCGACAGACGGTTCAACGGACATTGGCTACTCACGCCCAGGTCAAGGTTGGGGAGATGCAAGCGAGATTGGTCATCTTTACTACGTCACCTTAGGGCACGCTGCATTCTCGCCCGAGGTCTACGCATCCAACTCGGATAACCGTCCGTTCGAGAACATGGCCACTGGTAGCTTCTACTGGATTGATGCTTTGTACGCTGTAGATCCCTCGAGGGCTTTTCGCTTCTGGAACACCTACGGGGAACAAGGGCATTCCCTGAAGTCTCTCGACCTTCATGCCGTTGCAGTTCGCAATGGTGATGTCGCCCCAATCCCAGAGCCCACAACTTTGGCATCGTTCATTGCAGGCATGCTTTGCCTAGTGCTCTTCCGTAGTGCCCAAACCATTCCCGGTGCCGATCGTCTGAAATGATTTGTAGGAAATGACGGCGACGAAACGTGTCAAAGCGCAGGCGGTGCGATGCTGCTGCGGCGACAAGCTATGCCACGCGACCGCTTTTGGCATTGAGTGTGATCCGATGAAAGCCTGCTAGGGGTGAATCACGAAGCCCGTCAAGCCTGTCGCAAGCGGCAGGCACGGTAGCTCTGTATCTCGGGTCAATTTCGGCTTTGGGCACTGACCTGCCTCCGAGATGCGGATCGGCAGGCCGTCGTCAGCAAGGTGCCCATTGCTGAAATTCGAAGTGGCCAAGAAACAAATCGCCTTCGCTCTCGATCGATCTATACTTAAAAAGCAGGTTATCAGCCTTGGCGAAGGCAATCGAATCAAAGGGAGGATCCATGCATATTCGACTTGTTGTGCCAATGATCTCGGCGCTCTTTTTGGCATTCAACGCAAGCGCAGTCACAATTACCCAAACATTTAAGTCAAATTGGTCTGTAAATGTATGGGATTACTATGGAAATGTCTCTGCGCTGCGGTGGAATTATCTGGGATACGCCCCGTTTGATTCATCGCTTGGAAAGTTGACTTCAATTTCAGTAGTCGAAACAATATCAGGCACGCGTGAGAACAGCGCGGATGCGCTAGATATCCGAGAAGCGTTCTTCACTGGATGGGATCCAAGTCGGTATCAGTTTTATAGCTCCTACACAATTGCGCCGGGCTCAAACGATTTCTCCCAAACGTTCACGCATACGTATTCAGACGAACCAGCTCTAACGAGACTCACGAACTACCAGTATTACACAGGAGTACAGAGTTCCGGAAAGGGAACAGGAGGTGCTTGGTACTATTTTGAAAGCGGTACCAAAACTGGCGCACATTCAATTTCTTCGGAAACTGTATTGACATATGTCTATGAAGCGGCTTCTCCTGTGTCAGAGCCGGCGAGCTATGCATTCATGTTCATGGGCCTAAGTGTGATCGGGGCGGTCAAGTTGCGCGCACGATCGACCTGAATAATTTAGACCTGTTTTCAAGGCCTACCAGTTTGACCCAGTCTTTCGCGTGAACTTAGGTTGCGGCTCATTTGCTGAGAGTCAGGTTTGGGCGCAACGCTGCCACTCGCGGTGAAGCATCGAACCGGGGAAGCAGGGCGGGAGCTTCGACTGGCTTGGTGCTCCCATACGGCCGCTTCGTTAAGCGTGCGTTGCTAACGACTACCGCAAACAAGGCGTAGAGATTGAGGCAGGGCGGAAGCCAAGCGTCGCCCCTTTTCCGATGCGGTTGTAAGCACCGTTCAGTGGTGCAGCGCTGAGCCGGCAGGCCACTCCTGCTGCCGGGCTGCAGATCAGGGTCGTTCTTTTCAAGTTTCCCGCTTCTGGGTAGAAAGTTTCCCGCAGCGCTTCCCGTAACTGGTCCGCTTGGGCCGCGAGGATGGGGAAGACGCCCTAAGGGTGATCTGGGCAAAATTTCGTCAGTCCAGCAGCCAACACTCAGCCGCCGTGAAAACATTTCGTCTCAGCGACAGTCGCAATGGTGGCCCTTGCGTCAGGTCGGTTCTAACGCACGGGCTTCGAACCGCGCAGCGCCGCTGCCTGGAAGCTTTAACCGCCCCGGGTTCCGCGAAGGCCAATTGGTTCAGGCCAGACGGTGGCGTCCTGGCCAGCGCGTTGTCGATGTAGTCGGCCTCGTGGCCCACAGCTGGGCAGTCGCAAAGCAGTCGCCGGTGAATTACTGCAATCAGCGGCGGATTCAACCGGTCGTCTGGTCAGCTTTCTGAGTCGGCTGTCGCGCAGTTGCGGGCATCGGGAAATGACTGGTTTGTGGCGACACGATTCAAAAAATGCTATGAATTGGCTCGACCAATCGCTGAAAGTCAATATCAGCCTCAGAAACCCAAAAATGGGATCTTCGAGACATGCGGTAAAGTCGATGTGTCTGTCACGCTGGCCCTCTATTCTGCAGGTTTTGGCATTGAACATCCATGCTGTATTAGAAGAGAGGCAGGGCGTGCCGGTCGAGATTTTCAGGGAATTAAAATGGTACTAAAAAAACGAATTCAGGAGTTGATTCGCCTCCTGGCTGCAGGGATGCATGAGCGCGAGGAGGTTGTTGCCGTGTCCTTTCTGGGGGCGCTGAGTGGGCAGAACACCTTCCTTTACGGGCCTCCAGGTACTGCAAAGAGTCTAATTTCGAGACGTATTGCCTGCGGTTTCGAGAAGCCCTCCTATTTCGAATGCCTGATGAACCGGTTCAGCACACCCGAAGAGGTGTTTGGCCCGGTGTCGATCAAAGAGTTGAAAGAAGATAGGTACGTACGCAAATCCGAGGGCTACTTGCCCAAGGCCGAGTTCGCGTTTCTAGATGAAATTTGGAAGTCCAGTCCAGCGATTCTGAATGCATTGCTCACGCTCATCAACGAGCGACGATTTCGCAACGGCGATCAGATCGAGGAAGCCCCGCTAAAAGCATTGATCGCTGCGTCGAACGAAACGCCGGACGAAAACCAGGGCCTCGACGCGTTGTATGACCGCTTTATCGTCCGATTAATGGTGCCACCGATTACGCAATCGGACCACTTCAACAACTTACTTGACAGTCCGCCGACTGAAGCCCACGTAGCGGTGCCACCCGAACTGGTTGTTAAATCGGCCGAATGGGATTGTTGGCGCAGAGATATTCAGGGGTCCGTACGACTTTCCAATGAGACACGTACCATCATCCACCTTATCCGTAGCGCCCTACATGCTCAGCACGAAACACTAAAGGTTTACGTGTCTGATCGGCGCTGGCAAAGGGCGGCCGTGCTGATGAAGGCGGCGGCATTCTTTAATGGTCGGAGCGAAACGAATCACAGCGATGCATTGTTGTTGCAGCATTGCCTGTGGACAACGAACGAGAATCGGGAGGCTATTGCTGAGATCGTAACCACGGCCATTCAGCAATCGGGTTTCGAAGGCGAAGCCGACCTCGCAGCGCTTGATCGTGCCAAAGATGCCCTCGACAAGGAAGTTCATCAAGAACTCTATTATTCAGAAGACCTGTACGAAACGGTTGAGCATGATGGAGAAAACTACTTTCAAGTTGAGTTTGAAGGCTTTGAGAGCTATGAGCACGGTAGGATTAAATCAATTCTAATTCCATCCAAAGAGCTGAAATCTTCGGGTGCTTTCAAGGCGCTCACCCTTCAGGGAAATATCCTGAAAGAAGTTTCATGTAAATTCGACAGTCAAGGCGTGTGCGAAATTACAATTGAAGATTGGAATCGCCGCCGCCGCGTTTTCAAAGTAACCCCAAGTGTTCTATTCCACAAAGGGGATAAGAGATCAGGAGTCAACAAGCGACTCGTTAAGGCATTGACCCAACAAGTGATCGAGCTAAAGAATGAGCTGGAAAAGGTCCGAAACCAAGCTTACGAGCGGGTCGACGCCTACCGCCTATCGATGGCATCCAACTTCGTTCCTGAAATTAAGACAGCGGTCGCCTACCGAAGCGTGCAGGAGCAAGTCGAACGTCTCAATCTTCGAGTGCTGGACTGTGATCGGCTTCTGAGCTTGTGTCAGTGATACCAGAGAGCGCTGCCAAGGCGGCCACTATTGCCCTATTGAATGACTTGCGATCCAGGTTCCCGTTGTGGCCCCAGGTCGCTGCAGAGCACGTAAGGTCCCGCTGTGAAGAGTGGGCCAAACGTACACATATCGAGGTGGCCGCGCATAACCCGTTTGGGCCGCATGAGCAAGCCTGGGAAGACTTTGTAGCCAGGGTTGAACATGGGGCACTTGCAGAAGACGAATGGCGTAACGCCGTCCAATGTTTCGGCGAGTTGTGCCATTCGAGGGGGAAACCTTTTGATAAAGACTTTTGGCGCAAACAGTTTAGCGATGAGACGTCAGAGCAAGAAAGCAATAAGACACACAAAGGAAAGACACGCCCACATATAGAAAGCGCGGCCGGACTGCTTGGTATTCAGTGGCGTGAAACACTGGACAGGGCCATCAGTGAGTGGGAGATTCAAGAAATTGCTAGGCGTCGCGATGCTCTGCGCCATGAATTGGAGACTCTACTCAAGTTAATAGACACACTGGCGCAACATCTCGAAGCGATGGGACTCGAGCCAGGAATCCTGATAGACCTGTCCCAAGGGCAGCTTTCACCTCAAGACATTAGTCAGTTCAAGCGCTGGGCGCAGTACCTTGCCAACGACACCGGCGTGAAGGCCTTGTGCGATTTGCTGGGGAAACTCCGTCAGATGGAACTATCGGAGCGGGTCGAGCAAGTGAACACGGTTCATATCCATGAGGTATGGCGGCCTGATCCGAATTCACGGGAAGAGATCATTGGGGTACGTCTCGGTAGGGATCTGGAGCGCGCTTTGCCGAGCGAACTGGCACTACTGGCCGACTCTGACACTTCCGTTCTGTTTGACATGAAGTACGTAGAGTCACGTTTGATGTGCTTTGATACGCGCGGCTTGCAATTGGTCGGCGAACATCACGACTGCGTGAAAAATCAACGCACCAGCGAAACTGACAAATTAGGGCCCCTGGTGATTTGTATGGACACCAGTGGGTCTATGTCCGGCATGCCAGAGACGATAGCCAAAGCGGTTGCACTGTACATGGCAACCAAAGCACGGACACAGAAGCGGAATTGCTACCTAATCAATTTTTCGACCAACATCGAGACGTTGAACCTCGGTCTTGAAAATGGAATAGAGTCATTGATGCGATTTTTGCAGATGTCATTCCATGGCGGTACAGATGGTGCTCCAGCCCTTGGCCATGCGTTAGATACTATGCAGAGCGAGCAATATGCAAAGGCCGATTTGCTCATGATTTCTGATTTTGTCATGGCTCATCTGCCCTCCCAGATCTGTGAGGCCATTGAAGCACAGCGCCTCCATGGAAACAGATTCCACTCGTTAGTAATTAATCGGGGATTCCATGCCCAGGATGTGCGCTCGCTGTTCGATCAAGAGTGGATTTATGACCCCCACAGCAACCAAATTTCAGAGTTGGTGGGCTTTCAAAAAGGAGTGGCGAGAAGTTCCATTCAGTGAAGCGGCTTCAGATCACGAAAACTCTCGGACTTGTGGCGGGACAAATGAAGCACCTCAGCCATCACAAGGAAGATGGCAGCGGATGATCTGCCGCAAAGAAGTAGCCCGTGCATCCACTTACCCCGGCAAAATCGCGGCCGCGTCGGGGTCGGCGCGCATGCACGTAAGCACTGCGTGTTGAGGCTTGCAGCGAACTGACCCGGGGGCGCTCGTGCAGAACTGATCACTCCTGCTTCCCCTGCTCATCCGTCGAGCAGGTCAGTTGGTTTGCGTGGGTTAGTTTTGCGCGAGCATGACCCCGTTTTGCGGGTCAGTTTTCGGCGAGCGTCAACAGGAGGCGGTCTCTCTAGACCGCGTCAGGTGTCGAAGAACTAAATACCCACCGATAGACGAAACAACTGCTCGCGTAAGCCAGCGGAAACGGGTCTTTTTGTGTCGAATATGCGAACCTGTTTTTCGAAGTCGGATCCTGGAGTGATATGCCGACTCGACACTCGCTTGCCAGGTGGCGCAGCGGGATAGTCCTGGCCGGCGGGCCGAAGGCGTAGGCGAATGCCGAACTGATCGTGCAATCCACGCGCATACAACTCGGATAGCTCCGCTTTGGTCAGGTGGGCAGACCGCTTTTTGGCTTTGCCATCACCCGCCAAGTCTCGAATCACTTCATACCTGCCCTTGCCATCACCCGTCGAGTTCTCGAAGGGGTGCATCACGTACTTAGTTGGCGCGGATGCACCCTTGCCGTGGTAAACGTGCTCAATGGCGATGTCTGTGAGGAGTTTCATTGCTGCTCTTGAGTTGTTACTGGTGTATCAGCGCTGGTTCTGTCTTGCCGCTCAACGCAACCATACCGATCTCCATGCTGGCCGAACTGATCGTGGTAGTAACTCCAAGCCCACTACTTCTTGACCTCGGCGAACTTCGCGGCCATGGTGGGATTGCCCTTGGTCAGTCGCTTGATCGTCACGTCCTGGGCCTTGTCATTTGCAAGTCGAAGGTTTCGATCCGTTCCAAGGAGGGCCTCCTTGGTCTTCTGCAGGTGATCAATGGACTTGTCGATCTCATCGATAGCCAACTGAAAGCGTCTCGACGCGAGGTCGTAGTTCTTTGCGAAGGCCGTCTTGAACGCGTCCAGCTCGGATTCGAAATTGGTGATGTCGATGTTCTGGGCCTTAACCAGCGCAAGCTCGGTCTTGAACTTCAAGGAGTTCATCGCCGCATTGCGTAACAGCGTAATGATGGGAATGAAGAACTGCGGGCGCACCACGTACATCTTGGGGTGCCGGTGCGACATGTCGACGATGCCAGTGTTGTAAAGCTCGCTCTCCGGCTCCAGCAGTGACACCAGAACCGCGTACTCGCACCCCTTTTCCGTGCGGTCTTTGTCGAGTTCCTTCAGGAAGTCCTCGTTGCGTCCCTTTGTCGCGGTGCGATCGGCCTCGTTCTTCATCTCGAACATGATCGACACGATCTCGGTGCCCGAGGCGTCGGATTCCCTAAAGATGTAGTCACCCTTGCTGCCGCTACGGGCGTCGTTGTCCTTCTCGAAGTAGGCAGTCTGAAATGCTGTCGCACGCAGCCGGTTGAATTCCGTCTCGCAGTGCTGCTCCAAGGTCTCACCCAGCATCTTGGTCGACAGCTTTGCCTTCAAGTCGCGCAGCCTTTCTATGGCGTCGTCTCGCTCCTTGATCTGTGTCTCGTACTTCTCCTTGAGGGAGGTCTCGGCGAGTGACTTCTCCAGGGCTGCGCGCGCCAACTCGGCTTTGAGGGCCTCTCGCTCCTTCTCCACGGTGCCCACTGCTTCTGAGAGTGCGAGCGTCTTGGTCACTTCAACGTTGTCCAGCTTGGCACGGAGGCTTTGAATCTCTGCGTCCTTGATGGCTGCTGCCGCCTGAAGCTCATGAAGTTTCCTTGCCTCAGCCAGTTGCAGGGCAGTCTCGGCATGACGTTTCTCTTCGGTGAGCGCCGCGGTCAGTGCGTCACGCTGCCTTTCCAGATCACTGGTGGCCTCCCTGATCGCGAGCGTGCGTTGTAGTTCAACGGCATCGAGCTTGGCTTTGAGTTCATGTAGTTCCACGTCCCTGGTCGCTACTTGCTGTTGAAACTGCGCTTGAAGTCGTGCTTCTGCGAGAGCAACGGTCGACTTCTTCTCTACTTCTGCCTGGGCCAAACGATCGTGCAGTTGAGCCTCGAACTCCTTGTCGCGGACCTGCTTCAAGATGTTGGCGTAACCCGCCTCATCAACTTTGAAGGCTTTACTGCAGTGCGGGCAAATGATCTCGTTCATCTTGATTGACTCCCTTTGGTTGGTTGAGGCGGATGGGCGGACTGTTCTTGTCGGCAGTCGGCTCAGGCGGCGCAGCTTGACCTGGCTATTGGCGGCCAAGCAGGCTAGCCAAGGTAGAGTCAGCAGGGGCCGTGTTCCAACGCCATTGGCCTGGTTCTGACAGCAGTACGTACTGCTCGTACCACCAGCCCAGGTGCTGTCTAGCGGTTCGTGGCTGTTCAGTGAGCGTCCGCAGGCGGGCAAGCGCTGGATCTGCGTTGACTGCTGAGGCCAGTCGCTGTGAAGCCGATCGGTAGATCACGATCGACTTGCCGCTGAGCAGGAAGGCGTGCGGCGTGTCACTTCCATTGCCAGCACGCATTTGTGCGTGGTGAAAGTTCTCGCCGCGCATGCCATCGCCTCGGAACATGCGATCCTGGGTCTGGGCTCCCACGTACAGGCGCTCGCGTGCTTGTAGTGCCATGGGATTTGCCCCTTCGGCAACCGCGAAGTAGATCCAGGATTCGCCACTCTTGCACTTGGGCGCGTGCAGTTCAGTCTCAAAGACCGGCAAGCCGAACATGCCGCGCTTCGCGTAGTCATAGGTTCGGGAGGGCTGCGCTCGCTTCAAGGTGATGTAGCGCTCGGCGACGGACGCAGCGGCGGGAATGAGGCTGGGGAGGTGCATCAGATAGGTGTAGCTCGTTGGCTGGACGTTTGATCGGCATGAAGAGGGTGGGCCTGGCTGCTGGCGTCCATGCAGGCCTGCTCAGTGATTTCGAGTTCGTCTGGTCCGGTGGGCTGCAGTGATGAGATGTCCGTTGTTCCCCAACACAACGAGGATGTTGAGGCTCGACAGGTTTCGGAGCGCGTGAGGCATCTCGACTGCCAGTCGATCTCTGGATTTGCGATCAAGGAAAAATCGAGTTGCGCCGTACGAGTGTTGTTCGCGGCCGAGGTCCATCACAGTGACCACTTGCTCGATCGTGATGCCACGCTGTTGAAGACGGGTCCTTGCGTGACAACTCAAGTCAGGAGTGGTGAGTGCCGCACTCAGTACTTGGCTTGCTGGTGATGAGTTCTGCCGCGTGGGATTCGGTGTGCTCGAGGCAGTCGCCTTTGACCTTCCGGCCGGGAGGCGGCGCACGCGCTCGCGGTGGTTCGAATGGGTTTGCTGCGCATGGTCCTCAACGTCGAACTCATATTGCGAACCTGCAAGTTGAAGAACTTTAAGTTTGGGCATCGTTGCCTCCCAGGTACTGGTGGATCGGTTCGTGGCCTATTTGCTATCCAGATGGGCAACTGCATGCCCCTGCTTGAAATTGGCTATGACTCGGCTTAATCGCGTGTACGTTCTAGCGCTGCTGTCGACTTGATCTGCGACTCCACGGCTGACAGTTGCCCGCGCAGCCGCGCCTCATCCGCCTTCAGCATCAACAGGTTGGGGTTGAAGTTGAGGATGGTGGCAAGGTCGCGTATCCGGGACTCGTCCTCCAGGTCGGCTGCGGTGAGGTCCAGACCAGTCCTTGCCATCGAGGCATTGGGGCCCTCTACCAGCCAGAGTGCCTTGGGGAATCTAGTCTTCAATGCCTGCAGCGTCGCTTGAGCTTCCGGCTCATGAGTGCCCAGGGCCCTTACATGCTCAGACAGCGCAAAACAGAGTTCCTCAATGGTGTCGAACTTGGCTGCAGCGAGGTTGAGGATGCCGTTAGCGTTGCACTTGGCTTTGATGGGCTGGTAGCGCCCCTTTGCCTTCAGCCAGGTACGAGCATCTTCAACAGCGACCACTGTTGTTCCCTTGACGCTTTGTGTAGGGAGCGGGTTTTTTCGCTTGGGATTGGCCAAGGCACGCAGGCTTTCTTCCTTGAACCCTGACACCAGCGCCAACTCTCGAATGGTCAGGAAGCCGGGGTCGGACTCTTCTAGGAACGTTTCCGTCGCACCTTCCAGCAGGTGCCGCGCGTTCGCGATCTCGACTGTCTGAAGCAAACGCCGCGCGGCTTGGACCTCGGACAGGCCGCTGTACTCCGCTTGCCACAGCAATGAACTCGACGATGCGAGATCCCTGAGGTACATCCCGAGCCACCATGCATGGCTCTCATCACCCAGTTCATGGGGATACAGGCACGGATCGAACGTCCCGTGGTACGCAAACTCGTAAAGCGCTTCCAAGGTCTGCGCGACGTGCGTGTGTGCAACATCCGACCACTCGACGCCAGCGTCGCTCGCTGACTTCTGCGGATTCGAAGCCGCTGACGTTCCAAGCGGTCGACCTGCCACGGCGTCGAAGAGGGTGGTCCTTAGACCCTCGCGAAGCGAGTACTGGCGGTGATCTCTGCCAACGATGCGGTCAAGGATGTGAGCCTGAGCCCACAGGACGGTAACGATGTCCGAGCGGAGTTGGTTCCGATCGGCCGGTTGGAGGGCGGACTCGGCTGCGTGCGCCTCAGTGCTCTCTTGAAGGTCTGTCTTTGCATTCATATGAGCAATATAACAGCCGATCAGATGTGTTGCAAGCGTTGTATGTGCGATGCGAACAAGCTGCATTCCTCCAAGCTTGTGTCCGCCTGGTCTACGGCTCATCTTGAAAGCGCACTTCTCTTTGGAGGGCCAACCAGCCCAGCAGTCGCGTCTTGTTGTGCATCGGGCTACACAACGGAATCTAGGTTGTGATGTGCCATCGATCTGAAGGCAGCGTACGCGCGGAGTAGCTCAAAAGGTGAGCCACTGCTAGTGCCTTGAGTTGGTTGCTCTGGCCGCCGAGTTCCGCGAGGGCGGCTGTGTAGCAGCAATGCCGCTCTGTTCGTTCGACGTAGCTCATTCCATGAGCCAGGGGCTCGGTAGTCTGAGAGCGATGGCTTACGCGCCAACCGATTCCGTTGATTGCCTTCGCGTGAGCGTTGAGGCCGCCATTTAAGACAGTTGCGTGGCGCAAATAACTGCTGCATAGTTCGATCATGCATCAGCCCCCCACAGACGGCGCCTTGGAGCGCTTGTCCATTGACGCTCTGGCCAGCCTGGCGGGCGTCAGCCCGCGCACGATCCGCTTCTATATCGCCCAAGGCCTGCTGGATCGACCCGTTGGTGAGAAGCGGGGCGCGCACTACGTGCAACGCCATCTCGACCAGTTGCTGCAGATCCGACGCTGGAGTGAAGCGGGGTACAGCCTTGACCGCATCCGCGCGCTTGCCCAAGGTGCCCCAGAAGATCCGCCTCGCCGATCCACCGAGCCAGGCACTGTCGAAGTCTGGAGCCGCATGACGCTCGTCGATGGGCTTGAGCTGCATGTTGAACCAGGGCGTGCGGGACTCTCGCCAGAGCAACTCCGTGCGCTCCTTCAGGGCGTGGGCAAGCTGTATCACCAGGTTCGCGACCGCTGATCACGCCTGCCCGGGGCGATGCCCTTCGATCAATCAACAGGGAGAAAAACATGAACACAGAACACTCAGCATTCCTTCTGAGCAGCATCGACAACAACGCGCCTGTGCCAGTTCTTTGCGGCGTTCAAGCCCAGGGCATGTTGGATGGCGTGCTGTTTGAGATGACAGTTCGCCAGACCTACCGCAACACGTCAGACAGCAACCTGGAGGTCGTCTACACCTTCCCGCTGCCAAGTCAAGCCGTCTTGCTGGGGTTTGCTTCCGAACTGAACGGCAGCCGTTTGCAAGGCCAGGTTGTCCGCAAGCACCAGGCCGAGCAGCAATATGAACAGGCCCTCAGCGATGGCGACGCACCTGTGATGCTGGAAGCGCTTGGAGATGGGCTCCACACCGCCAACATCGGCA